>NZ_AP043765.1:0-2177206 GCF_055391965.1 Salinicoccus siamensis | reverse complement strand
TCGAAAGAGGAAAATAATCCAATTCTAGGGGCAGAGCTGTCAATTTATGAAGTCTATGTACAGCATCGGCCGGAGTAGCATTAAAGCTTATAATGGAATCATTATCGAGATGACAATGATGATACAAAAAAACGCCCATAAAATGGGCGTTTTTTTGTATCGCAATGCATTATATCTTAACTACCTGCTTACCTAAGTTCTTACCTTCAAAAAGGTTATTGAACGCTTTCGGCAGATTTTCAAATCCTTCTTCAACGCTTACTTCTGTGTGGATCTTGCCATCCTTTACCCACTCAGCAAGCGTTTGACCGGCTTCTTGGAAATCATCGGAATAGTTGGCGACGACAAAGCCCTGCATCAAAGCTTGGTTTTTAATGAGTATAGGCTGGATGCGGGGACCGATATCCTGTTCAACATCATTATAGTTTGAAATTGTGCCGCACACCGGGATGCGTGAGAAAGTATTCAAGTGCTTGAACACAGCATCTGAGATTTTGCCACCGACGTTTTCGAAATATACATCCACTCCATTAGGTACAGCTTCTTCGAGGGATTTTTCGAAATCATCCGATTTATAATCGACCGCAGCATCGAAACCGAGTGTGTCCTTCAAATAAGTCACTTTTTCTGTACCGCCCGCAATACCAACGACTTTGGCACCTTTTATTTTAGCGATCTGGCCGACTACGGAACCGACTGCACCGGAAGCTGCAGAGACTACGACTGTTTCACCGGATTGCGGCTGCCCAATCTTCAGAAGACCATGATAAGCAGTCTGTCCTGTCATCCCCAACGTGCTTAGATAAAGGTGTAGGGGGACATTAGCATCCTGCACTTTTTGGATATTATCCGTCGTAATGGTGATATAACGTTGCCAAGGCATTATACCGACTACGTAGTCGCCTTCAGCAAAACCGTCTGCCTTCGAAGCAAGGACTTCACCGACTACATGACCATGTAAAGGTTGGTCGACTTCAAATGGCGCGATATACGATTCTGCATCAGACATGCGTCCCCTCATATAAGGGTCGACTGATATATATAGTGGTTTGATCATGACCTCATTAGCTGAGGGGTCTTTTTTTGATATCTCTTCCAGGCGGAAAGTATTATCGTCTGGTGTGCCCTTTGGGCGGTTTGCAAGTACAAATTGCTCATTTTTCACTATAATTGCCTCCATTCAAAATGAATTAGAATTACATACTCATTTTAACTGTCGGATACTGAGACGGCAAAGAATCTGATTGAATAAGAAAATCCCCCGTCAGGGAGATTTCATCTAGCTTGATTTAACAGTGTGAACTTCGTAGCCTAAATTCTCTACAACATTTCTTATCTCATCGGCAGTAATTTTACTTTCGTCATGTTCAACTTTGACTTTACTTGAATTGAACAGCACTTTTGCGACTTCGACACCAGCTCTTTTGGATAGGTTGCCCTCAATTTTTTTGATGCAGCTCGGGCAGGTGAATGTCTCTGTCTTCAGATTGGTTTTCACTTGATATCTCCTCCTGTTAAGTTTGTATCATTACTTTCTATCTATAGTATATAAGTAGAGCACAAAATAAAAATTGACGAGCATCAACTAATGCGAGGAGTTCGATTTCATGAAATGGATCTGGAGTGATATGCTCGTATATATATTCAAATATTGGGGGGATCAGTTTGAACAGTTGGGATGAAAAATTTGATGAAGCACATTATATTTACGGCACAGAACCAAACGACTGGTTAAAAGAAAATATTTATGAAAAAGGAGGTCTGAAGATTGCCTTGCTTGCTGAGGGAGAGGGACGCAATGCAGTGTATTTGGCGAAATTGGGCCACGAGGCGGGAACATATGACTACTCTAAAGTTGGACTGGATAAAACTATCCGGTTGGCAGAATCAGAAGGTGTCGAAATAGAAACTCATCTGCAGGATATCACAATAACCGATGCCCTTCCTAAAAACTTCTATGACATCGCGGTCAACATATTTGGACATGTTCCAGCAGAGGGAAAGAAGAATATGCTTAAAAATCTTATAGATTGTGTGAAACCAGGAGGAAGGATTATATTCGAATTCTATTCCAAGCGGCAATTGGAATTCCAGACCGGTGGACCGAAGAAGAGTGACATGCTCTATAATCTGAGAGAGCTGGAGGAAGAGTTCTCGCATCGTGACGTAGAAATCATTTCCTTAAGCGAAAAAATCGTGGAACGTCACGAAGGGACTATGCACCGGGGTAGAAGTGCGGTTATCGAGGGTCATCTTAAGAAAAAATGAAATGGAGGGATGACTACATTCGTCCCTTATCTATAGGTCGAGATGGCGATATAATGTCGCCCTACTGATATTTGTTTCGTTCTTTATTTCGTCCAAGGTATACTTTTTTGACATGTACATTTCCAAAGCCCTTTTCATATTATCATCATTTCTTTTTGGTCTTCCTGAAGGCTTGCCTTTGGACGCTGCCGCTGACACCCCGATACGCGTCCTGAACTTGATGACATCACTTTGAAATTCAGATAGGAGGTGGAGCGTCTCCCGAAAGTTATGCGTGGAGTGCCTGTTGATTTCCAACGACTTGTTGAGGATGATGATGGATGCATTTTTTTCTACGATAATATCTACAAGATCCACCAACTGTTTCGTGGAATCGGCCAGTATGAAAAGGTCAGTGGTATATACATAGTCTCCACTTTCAAGTATGGCAAACAAATGATCTAATTGTGTGCGTTTTTTGTTCTTGGCGTGCTGTTCCTCGAATATTTCATCAGCATGCTTTTCCAACTTCCTTTTCTGTTCTATCTTCGAGTCGTTGAGTCCAACATCTCTGATATACCCATAGATCATGCCTGGGCCTCCTCCTCTCTATAAAGTGGTCATAATTCCAAAAAGGGGTATACTTATGAAACTTTGATGATTATAATAAGCTCTATAGAATTATAGAATAGGAGCGTAGAAAATGATAGAGACATTAAAGAAAGAATGGCTGACCGACCCCAAAACCAATATTCTGGCGGGGATACTGGTGGCGCTTGCTCTTATTCCTGAGGCGATTGCATTTTCCATAATTGCCGGGGTCGACCCGATGGTTGGGTTATATGCCTCATTCATAATAGCAGTATCAATATCAATATTAGGCGGGCGTCCCGCGATGATCTCTGCCGCCACCGGTGCAGTAGCGTTACTTGTTGTACCGCTTGTGAGTGAATATGGTGTAGAGTATCTACTAGCTGCAACATTGCTGATGGGAGCGATTCAACTGGTCCTTGGCATCTTGAAAATCGGCAAACTGATGAAGTTCATTCCGAAATCCGTTATGCTCGGGTTTGTCAATGCGCTTGCCATTATGATCTTCATGTCTCAGATTGAACATATTTTCGGCATCTCAATATCGACATATGTTTATGTTGGTGTCACCTTGCTGATTATTTATGTTGTCCCAAGATTCTTCAAGGAGATACCGGCACCACTTATCGCGATTATTGTGCTGACTGCTGTCTATCTTTTTATGGGGGCTGACTTGAGGACTGTCGGAGACTTGGGGGCGATAGAACGGTCCTTACCAAGTTTCATTATACCTGACGTACCTTATACGATGGAAACGTTGAGGATCATTCTGCCATTTTCCATATCCATGGCTATCGTTGGATTAGTTGAGAGCTTACTGACTGCAAAAATTGTCGATGATGCCACAGATTCCTACAGCAGTAAGAATAGGGAATCCCGCGGACAGGGCATATCGAATATCATTGCAGGTTTCTTTGGAGGCATGGGTGGTTGTGCCATGATAGGACAATCAATAATTAATGTGAGGTCGGGGGCGACTACACGCCTTTCGACTTTTACGGCGGGAATGGTGCTCATCTTCCTTATAATCGTCCTTGGAGATCTGGTTGTTCAGATACCTATGCCGATTTTGGCAGGAATCATGGTGATGGTAGCAATCGGTACATTCGATTGGGGCTCTTTCCAGTACGTTGTAAAAGCACCGCGGACTGACGCTCTTGTGATGATTGTGACAGTCGTGATCGTCCTTTTCACCAGTAATTTGGCAATGGGTGTGATTGCAGGAGTGGTATTGAGTGCACTGTTCTTTGCAACTAAAATCTCCAACATCACCGTAGAACGTTCAGAATCAGAGAACCAAGTAAACTATCGTTTCAATGGACAGATATTCTTTGCTTCAGTTGATACAATGATGAATCAACTCGACCTCGATGACCATGATAAGACAATAGAGCTTGATTTCACTGCAGCACATATCTGGGATGACTCTGGTGTAGATGCTGTAGATACGATGATTACAAGACTTAAACGAAGAAATAATCAAGTGCGGATCAAAAACTTGAACAAAGACAGCCGGAAAATCATTAATGAATTGAGTATGATAAATAAAGAAGAGCTTAATATGGGGGGATAAAACATGTATAAATCGATTCTGCTGGCAGCTGATGGTTCAGATAATAGCTATCGGGCCGCCAAGGAAATCAGCAAATTCCATTTCGAAGGTACAGTGGTTACCGTTCTTAATGTCATAGCCTATAGCGACTCAAAAACAGATGTGCTTCATGGGTCCAATAATAGAAGTCTGGAACGTGAGCGCCTGGCGAAGATATCAAATATCACAGAGTACTTCGAGTCGGAAAATATCGCCTATGAAGTACTGTTCGAGCATGGTGAGCCTAAAGAGACTGTGGTGAAAGTGGCAAATTCAGGGGATTATGACGTAGTCGTCCTCGGAACCCGAGGACTCAATAGTCTTCAGGAAATGATGCTCGGCAGTGTCAGCCATAAAGTGGCCAAACGCGCACAGATTCCAGTGATCATCGTTAAGTAGGAGAATGGATAAAAGCGCAGGATCAAACGGGGTTCTGCGCTTTATTTATATATCAATACTGAACTCTTGAAATTAATGATATAGTCTTAAGGAAACAGGAAGGGTGAGCAGAATGAATATAGAGATACCACTCATGCTCATTGTTGCCCTATTCATCACACTTGGCATTGCGAGTCAATGGGTTGCAGCAATGATCAAATGGCCGGCAATAGTAGTAATGTCCATAGTAGGACTCCTTGTAGGTCCGATATTTCAGATAGTGAATCCCCAGGAAATGATGGGCAGCGAGCTTTTTGGAACAATTGTTTCACTAGCGGTTGCAATAATTCTTTTTGAAGGCAGCAGCAATCTGGATTATCGTGAATTGAGGGGAGTATCCAAAGCGATAGCAAGGATCATCACAGTTGGTGCTGTGCTCGCATGGCTACTCGGTGCTATGGCCATGTATTTTATATTGAACTTCCCACTATCGATATCATTTGTACTCGCAGGCCTCTTCATTGTGACCGGCCCTACGGTCATCCAGCCGTTGCTTAAGCAGGCTAAGGTTAAAGACTCGGTGAACTCGATACTTAAGTGGGAGAGTATTATCCTGGACCCTGTGGGACCTATGTTGGCGCTATTTGCATTCTATGTCTTTCAGATTTTAGGGCAGGACTTCGGTCTTGAGTATTTCCTCGAATATATCATTGGATTCAGCGTAGCATTTGCACTTGGTTTTGGAGCATCTTACCTATTTAAATGGATGATTCAAGGAGATTTCATACCCCAGAACCTCATGGCTCCCATCCAGTTTGTGTTCATCCTGCTTTTATTCAGTCTGAGCGACGCTGTACTGCATGAATCTGGGTTATTATCAGTGACGATATTCGGATTGGTGATGGCCCGACTCAAAAATCACAGCCTCATTTATAAGCAATCCAATCATTTTATTGATGAGATGACGTTGATTCTTGTCTCTACAGTCTTCATTCTTATCACTTCTTCTCTTACGCGTGAAGTTTTAAATGAGGTGTTGAGTTGGGAGTTGGTGCTGTTCTGCCTTATCATGATCATAATTGTAAGGCCTGCTTATATCTTGCTCTCCACAATAAATACTGAGATTACTTTTAAGGAGAGGGCGTTCATTTCATTTGTGGCACCAAGAGGCATTGTCGCCCTGGCGGTTGCGGAGTTCTTCTCGGGGCTTTTCAACAATCAGAATGTGCCGATGGCGGAATATATCGCGCCTGTTACATTTGGGTTCGTATTTGTGACGGTCGTCTTTTATGGCTTCAGTTTTAAGCCGCTGAGTAAATTATTGAAGCTGTCGAGCGTAGAACCACCCGGTATCATAATTATCGGTGAAAACCGTTTCTCCCTTAAACTTGCTTCGAAATTACAGGAACATGAGATTCCGGTAATGGTATCCGACCTTTTGAATTCCGATGCAAAACGCGCTAAAGAACTAGGCTTGGAAACTTTCGACGGTAACCTGCTGTCTGAAGATGAACGCATACAGGCTGACCTCACTCCTTATGAACAATGTCTATTGATGACACGCTCCTACACATTCAACCACCTGGCATTTAATGAATTGTCCCAAGAGTTTGGCTTAAAGGGCGTTAAGATGTTCCCTTATCCAGTAGATCATGAGGAGATGCGAAATCGGGTTGAGCAAGTCATTAGACATCACATTCTGTTTGATGAATATTTTACGTATTATTGGTTCAATCAATTCATCGATGAATATGAAATTACAGAATTGGACCCTTCAGAAGTAGAGAGCATTACAGAAGACGACATCATTCTATATTACATCGATTCTGCAAAGAATGTGACATTCAAGACCATCACAGAAGATTTGACCTATGGTGAAGAAGGTGTAGTAGGCGTATTGAAGGGCGCTCATACTTTCAAGGAAGAAAAAAAGAACGGAGGATGAGTCCTCCGTTCTTTTTATTGCCCGGGAAATCTAAAGTCAATTTAGATTATCTCTCAGCCGAAACATTTGAAGAAGATGATGAATGATTTGTTTGCGGAAATGGTTACATTATCCGCGGTCTGCATTTTCGGAAATCATACGGCCCACCTGCTGGCCGCTCAATGTGACCATCGGCATACCCCCTCCTGGGTTTACGGTCCCACCGACAAAATATAAATTCCCGATCTTGCGATCTTTTTTTGGATGTTTAAATCCTTTGTTTTTCTTTTTATCCGATACCGTGCCGTATATTGCACCATGATCGGAATTGTACATTTTCTCGATATCATGAGGTGTCAACATGTATTCTGTAACAATGTGATCCCTTAAATTCTCAAGTCCCATCGATTCAAGTTTCTCAAGAACCGTGCGTCGGAAGTTCATATAATCTTCTTTTGTATATTGTTCATTTTGAAGAGGTGGGATATGGGGCAATATTTTTAGGTTTTCTGAGCCTTCAGGTGCTTGTGAAGGGTCGGTTTTATTGGTGTTCACCACATAGATTGTAGGATCACCCGGCAAGATCTTCTTTTCGAATACTTCTTTATAGTTGCGTTTTGAATCGTTTGAGAAAAAGAAGTTATGATGTCTCAATTGTGGGTATTCCCGATTGACTCCGAGGTGCAACACCAACCCTGAACTTGCTGGTTCAAATTGCTTTTCCAGCTTCTTGATTTTTTTCGGCATCCGATCAAGCACTTGCCTATAAAAGGGCAGCACTTCCATATTGGAAACATAATAATCTGCTTCTACACGGCTTCCGTCATCAATCAACAGAGTGTCTATATTGTTCTGTCCATCAGTCAGGGCTGTTTCTACAGATACACCTGTATATAACTTGACGCCTATATCTCGGGCCAACTGGGTGATACCTTCAGCTAGACGATGAAGCCCGCCCTTCACATACCATACTCCTTGCTCATGTTGCATATGTGCCATCATATTCAACACAGCCGGTGCCCGGTATGAGCTTGAGCCGACATATTTTATGAAATAACCCAACATATCTCTCATTTGCGGATTTCTAACCCTCTTGTTTATGCCGTGCTGCATCGTGGATGAGTAGTCGAACCCTTTAAATGCTTCGATTGGACCATGAAAACGCAGCACATCTTTTAGATCATCAAGTCCCTTTTCGAAATATCCAGGGACCGTGGTTCTATCTATTTTTTTGGCATACTCAAGGAAGTTCCTATAATCGCGTATGTCTTCTTTCCCGAGCTGAGGGTTTTCTTCCGCCATCTTCTGAAGGTTTCCATATAGGTCGATATGGGAGTCGTCAGGGAAAAAGGCACGCCATTGGAGGGGTATTTCCTCAATTTGGACATAATCATCCATAACTTTCCCACTGCCAGTGAAAAGCCGTTCGAACACGTGGGGCATCGTCAGCAGTGATGGCCCGAGGTCAAAACCGAATCCGTCTTGTTCATGACGGTTCAGCTTTCCTCCAAAGTGCGTATTCTTTTCGTATAGTGTTACATCAAATCCCCTTTGTCTCAGGGAGATTGCTGCCGAGAGGCCTCCGAGGCCGCCACCTATTACAATCACTGTTCGAGATTCTTCCATGATGCTCCCCCAATCATTTGTCTTCAAGTGTCTTGATATATATTTTTTCCGCTTCCCTTATCTTTATCTTTTTGGCTAAAGAGACTGAATTTCGCTTGGAGAAGCAGTCATATTCATTGTGGCGAACTTCATTCAAGATCTCACGATATATGGAAAGTGAGAGGAGAAGCGGCAGCCTGGCTTCCGGTTTATAGTATGTAATTTCTTCACGGGCAGTGTCATATAACTGTTCAGCGGTTCCGGCAAGATCCTCCCACATAGCCCTGAAATTTTTATTGATTTCGCCTGAGGCAAGCTGTTCTTCAGTGTAACCATGCTTTTTCAACACCGACTTTGGAATATAGATACGACCATGTTCCCTGTTGTCTTCACCTATATCCCTCAAAATATTGGTGATCTGCATAGCAACACCAAGCTTTTCTGCATTTTGCCTGCGCGGACCTGTAAGGTCATTGGATAGTATAGGCAGAAGAAGCCTCCCGACAGACCCCGCAACATGATTACTGTAATTGATCAGGTCATCGATGGCTTCAGGCTGTTTAAAGCGGATATCCATTCTTTGGCCGTCCAGTTGGGTGTAGAGCATTGATGGATCGATATCATACCGAGCCATCACATCGGACAAAGCACGCCACATGGGAGCTTTAGGGACGTTTCCGCTTAAGAAGTTATCCAGTTCCTTCTCCAGCCTTTCCAAATTTACGATACGTGTCTCCATGTTCTTGGCATGGTCAATTGCATCGTCAGCTGTGCGGCAAAATGCATAGATTGCATACACTGCATCAGCATCTTTTTCGGGAAGGGTGGAAAAAGCATAATAGAAGCTCTTCGAGTGATGCTTGATTATATTTTGGCAATGGTTGTAATCATTTTTTAATGAAGGTTTGGAATGAGCCATCATGCTTCACGTCTCCTATTGGTGATTTTCATCTTTCAGCAGTTCTCCGACTGCTATTTTTGATGAGAGTAATACAATCGGTACGCCAGCTCCTGGATGAGTGCTGCTTCCGGTAAAATACAGATTGTCGCAATGCGTCGCTTTACTCTGGGGGCGCATGTGATTGCTCTGGGTGAGTGTCGGTCTAAGTCCGAATGTGGCGCCATTGTAGGCGTTGAAACGCCCCTCAAACTCTGCTGGTGTCATAGTGGTTTCTACAACGATTTCTTCTTCGAAATTTTCCATACCAGGCAGCTGGCTGATTTTCGACATGATTTTGTCTCGGTACATATTAGAAGTTTCCTCCGTCCACTCATATTTCAATGTATTTGTGTCTGACACAGGCATCAAGATATATATACCATCTTTATCTTCAGGGGCGAGAGAAGGGTCGATCTTTGAAGCAATATACATATAGAGTGATGGGTTCTCGATGACATCACCCTCAAAGATTTGATTGATGTTAGTATCAAGATCTTCAGAGAAAACAAAGTTATGGACGTTATCAAGTTCAGGGTATTTACGATCCATGCCCAGATATAGAACGAAACAGGAGCATGAATAATCCATCTTATCAATTTTTTTGTCCTGATACTTTCCTTTATGCTCCGGCTCTTTGACGAGATTTTTCATGGCATAAGGAAAGTCTGCATTACACATCACATAATCAGAAGCAAGGAATGAACCGTTGACCATGACACCCGTTGCTTTTTTATCCTCTATGACAATTTGTTCAACGTTGGTGTCATATGTGATTTCCCCGCCTATTTCCAAAAATAGACGTTCCATGCCAGACGCCATGGTGCGCATCCCGCCTTTGATGAACCAGATGCCGTATAGAAACTCGATCATGGGGATGATAGTGTATAGTGAAGGGCCTTTAAAAGGCGATATACCGATATATAGGGTCTGGAAGCTGATCATCTGGCGCATGCGTTTGTTTTTGATATACTTCTTCATTAGATTTTCAGCATTGTTCAGAGTTTTCAACTTCATGCCCTGACCGATCATGAATGGGTTGTAGAAATCTTTCTTGTTTCTGAAGGGACGCTGCAGAAAATGGTTCTTGGCAACATTGAAACGTTGGTACAGATCTGTCAGATAGCGTAGAAAACCTTCTGCATCTTCATTGCTGATTTCTTCAAACATCTCCATATTTTTAACAAGGTCGTTTGTTACCTGATATTCTTTGGTCCCATTGTCAAAGTATCCACTGTACATGGGGTCAAGGCGCACCATCGGAATATAGTCATCAGGATTACGGCCTGTAATCTCGAATACTTCTCTATATAGTTCAGGCATCATCACGATGGTCGGGCCAAGATCGAACGCATATCCTTCAAGGTCGATCCGGTTCATTTTGCCCCCAGGCGTCGACTCCTTCTCCAATATAGTGACTTGGAACCCCTCATTCTGTAATCGGATGGCACTTGCAAGCCCAGCGACTCCAGCACCTATAACAGTAATCGTCTTTCTCATATCAAAATCTCCCTTGCTGTTCCATGGACCGCTGCTGCTGCCATGAAATCAATTCAGGGCTTAGGACAATCGGCCGGTTTCTCAGCTCTTCAATATTTTTAGCGTTGGTTATTACAGCAATCTTCTTCATCTGATGGTGGAACTGATCCACGAACTCGATAGCAGCTTCAACACCAGAGTGTTCGACTTGTTCCAGCATCATTTTTGACATTCCTACAGCACGGGCACCAAGGGCTAGGCACTTCATCGCATCAAGCGGGGTCCGTACCCCTCCGCTAGCCAGTATATGCATATCATGTTGGAAGGGCTTTGTTTCGAGAAGCGATGTGACTGTGGAAATGCCCCAGTTATCCATATAGGACATCTCTTGATTTTTACGTCTTGAATTTTCAATGGTCGCGAAGTTGGTCCCTCCCTTACCACTGACGTCTGTATACTTGATGCCGATATTCTTCAAAATCTGAAGTGTTTCTTTGCTCATGCCAAAGCCTACTTCTTTAACAATTACAGGCATATCAATTTCTTCTGCAATCTGCTGGATATTGTCGCGCCAAGCTTTAAAATTACGGTCCCCTTCAGGCATGATCAATTCTTGAGGCGCGTTGATATGGATTTGAAGTGCATCTGCTTTGAGAAGGTCTACAGCTGTTTTTGCCCCTTCCATTGAAACATCCGCACCTACGTTGGCAAAGAGAAGGCCATTTGGGTTAGTTTCTCTCGCAATAGTGAAAGAGTCCGACAGCTCTGGTTGCTTTATTGCAGCATGCATAGAACCGACTGCCATGGGAATCCCCGTAGCTTCAGCAACAGCAGCAAGCTTTCCATTGATGGAGCGCGTCCACTCGCTGCCTCCGGTCATTGCATTGATATAGAGTGGCAAATCAAGACGAAAAGGACCGAGGTCTGCAGAAAGGTTGACATCATCCAGGTTGAAAGAAGGAAGAGACTGGTGGATGAAATGCACACCGTCAAAGTCGGATGGTGCAGTTTGCAGAGATTGGTTTAGGGCGTGCTGAACATGTTCGTTTTTTCTTTGGCTACGTTTATCAGTCGGTTTGCTCAAGAGATTCATTCCTTCCATCCTGTCGCTTTACTTCCGGGTGTATGGGCTGTTCTTAGATAGGGTTGAGAAATTTACAGTTTTTATATGCTGTAAAGCACCCTAAAAAGAGTAAGCAGTGGAGCTGTTTCTTCATACTTGCTCCTTATATGGGAATATTGGCCAAAACTTGTAAAGATGGTTCTTCTTTGATGTGTATTAGTACGATTATCAATGATTGGGAGGTATTTTGCAAACATACTGGAAATAGTGGAGCTGTTTCTTCATACTTGCTCCTTATATGGGAATATTGGTCAAAACTTGTAAAGATGGTTCTTCTTTGATGTGTATTAGTACGATTATCAATGATTGGGAGGTATTTTGCAAACATACTGGAAATAAATGAAAAAAAGACATCAGGAGATTCTGATGTCTTTTTTTCAGTTTAATCTAATTCAATTTTTGTTCCGCTTCCAATTCCTCGTCGCGTTCTTTTTCAGATTGTTCTACATACTCTTGCATGCGATGTTTGTTTGGAGTAATGGAAAGTCCCAGATGTTTACGTTCTTCGTTGGCGTCCTTATAGAAGGAAACCAGTACGGAGAGTATCACGAAACTGAATGGGAATGCTGAAACGATGGCGGCCGATTGTAATGCTGACAACCCAGTTTCCCCTCCTGAAAGAAGAAGGATGAAGGCGATTGCAGAAAGCGCAACCCCCCAGACTATTTTAATTTTATTCGAAGGCTGCAGAGAGCCGTTTGAAGTTTGAATGCCTAGGACATAAGTAGCTGAGTCAGCGGATGTTACAAAGAATGATGCGACAAGCATCAGCGCAATGACCGACAGGATCATGCTCATCGGCAACTCATTGAATATCCCGAACAGCATTGTCTCTGCAGGCATTTCAAAAATTTGCGGCGTCTCTTTAGCAATCTCGATGCCTGTAGTACCAAATGCACTAAACCATACGATGGCTACGGCAGTAGGGACAAGCAGGACGGCCATGACGAATTCACGGACTGAGCGTCCACGGGACACCCGCGCAATGAAGGTCCCTACAAATGGACTCCAGCTCATCCACCAAGCCCAATAATAGATCGTCCATGAATCGAGCCATACGCTTTTCTGCTCATTCAGCGGTGCAACGTCCAGACTGTTGAAAAGGAAAGTATCAAGCAGTGCGCCTGTCGATGTACTCATCATATTCAAGATCAGCATTGTTGGGCCGATGATGAGTATGACAATAAATAGAATGGTCGCAAGGCCTAAGTTGAGATTACTTAAATACTGGATGCCTTTATTCAGGCCACTCCAGGCACTCATTAGGAATAAGAATGTTACGACAGCTATAATTGCACCTTGAACACCGATGTTAATCGGAATTCCAAACAGATAGTTCAAACCACCATTGATTTGTAATGTACCAAGTCCAAGGGAAACTGCCACTCCGATAACTGTTGCGAATACTGCTAAAACGTCCACAGCGGTACCAATCGGCCCATCTACGCGATCACCAAGTAGGGGGCGGAGTGTTTTGGAGAGCAATCCAACTTCGTCTTTTCTGAACTGGAAATAGGCAAGAGCTAATGCGATGATGCTGTACATTGACCATGTATGGAAGCTGTAGTGGAAAAACGTTGAGCGCATTGCTTCGATCATGGCAGCATCTGTCTCCGGATCTGCAGTGGGAGGTGCAAGATAGTGCTGGATCGGTTCTGCCGCTCCGTAGAATACCAAACCGATACCCATTCCAGCACTGAATAGCATGGCGAGCCACGGGATGGTTCTAAATTCTTTTTCATGATACGGTTTGCCGAGTTTCAACTTACCGATAGGACTAAAAATGAGGAAGATACAGAAGAATACTATCCCTGCCGTAATGATGAGATAATACCAGCCAAAATAATCCGTAACCCATGCTCCGGCACTTGCAGTGAATGCCCCGAACTCCTCAGGTAACACGGCACCTATAGCAACCATGATGCCAATTATGATTGATGCATAAATAAAAACGTTAGATGCTTTCTTTCCACCTTTTTTGGTCTTTGCCATTAATTAAGCTCCTTTATATATACTTATTCAATTGTCCGAAATTCTTTTGCAAGTGTAATATTAGTTCAACAACTTATAAATAGTAACAAAGGATTTATCGTTTGGCAACCACTCGAACCAGATATATGTGGATGATTCCATTATACCGAGTTCTATCGGTTTTCAGAAATATACCCCTGGTGGTATGATATCAAAATATAATATGATAATTTTGTTCGGGAGGGCCAGGGTTATGGATAAGATCAAAATAGGTATAAAGGAAAATCTGATGCAGTTCACTTTCTTGGTTGTAATGAGCTTTTTTGTCGGCTCCATGGTAGGAATCGAACGAACTGTTTTACCTCTACTCGGTGAAGAGGAGTTTGGCTTGATTTCTACAAGTGCAGCACTCAGCTTCATCATTACATTTGGTTTCTCTAAGGCGATAATCAATTACTTTGCAGGTGGGATTGCAGACCGTTACGGACGGAGACGCGTTCTTATAGTGGGGTGGATCATAGGTCTTTTTGTCCCGGTTCTTATCATCACGGCAGGGTCCTGGTGGATTATAGTCCTTGCGATCATGATGCTCGGCATAAACCAGGGGTTGACTTGGTCCATGACGGTTAACATGAAGATTGATTTGGCAAGAAGCGACCAGAGGGGCACTGCAGTGGGATTGAATGAATTTGCTGGTTACACGGGAGTGGCGGTGCTCGCGGCGGTATCAGCCTCCATCTCTTCAAACTACGGAATGCGTCCGGAACCGTTTTATATTGGTATAGGAATTGCTCTGGTGGGGTTGCTGCTCTCGATCATCACCAAGGACACTGGACAGCATCTAGAACTCGAGGAACGAAAGTCAGGTACAGAAAGCAATCATCTGACTGCAAAGCAGATTTTTAAACGGACGACACTGCAGGACCGGAACCTTTCCTCAGCAAGCCTTGCAGGACTATCGACCAATTTGAAGGATGGCATGGCCTGGGGTCTCTTCCCGATTTACTTTGCGGCTGAAGGACTGACTGTGCCGCAAGTGGGTATGATTGTGGCCATCTACCCTGCAGCTTGGGGTGTGTTCCAACTCTTCACTGGAACTTTAAGCGATAGATTGGGGCGCAAGCTGTAGCCCTATGGTTCATTATTTTTGCACAAGGATATGGATTATGGTTCATTGGCGCCATAATTTTGGGGATGGGTACAGCGATGGTATATCCGACATTACAGGCTGCGATTAGTGATGTTGCGGCGCCAACTTGGCGGGCCTCCTCGATGGGAGTCTATCGTTTCTGGAGAGATAGCGGCTATGCATTTGGCGCATTATTAGCAGGTATCGCTGCAGATTTACTTGGCGTGGGCGCGGCGATAGGTATCGTTGCAATATTGCCATTTCTATCGGGTATCGCCGCTTATATCAGAATGGATGAAACATTGGAATGAATATGATCTGAAATATAAGAATTGGCCTCGGAGCAATCGCTTCGAGGCCAATTCTTGTCATTTTGCACGGTTTAGGTACCAACTTCCCAGTGTCAGATAAGCTGCAAATGTTGTCCATAATGTATATGGAAGCAATATGATACCGGAGAGCCGATTTATTTTAAAGAATTTCGTTAATACGGCATACATGGTAACCCAGATCATAACGCTGTTGACTAATGCCAATTGACGCTTTCTGAGTCGGAAAAATAGGAACGACCAAGTATAGTTGATCATAAGATGAACCTTGAACAGCTTGCTTGCCTGACGATTACCTTTTCTATTGATGAGGGCATGAGACAGACCCATCGTCAGATAAAGGAAAGTCCACATCGGCGCGAAAATTTTACGCGGTGGGGCAAATGGCGGTTGTCTCAGTTTCTTATATTGTCTTGGAGCGGATCTAGTAGATAGCTTACCGACTGTTTTCCCTAATATGAGTGGAGTAACTAGATGAAATATAAACTGGATGGTTGGTTTCATGGGACATCCCCTTTTCGGAATTTGATGATAAGTATATGCTATATTTAAGTTGAAGTAATAGCAATAATAATGTCGTAGATATAGGAAGTGATTGGATGATGGAATTATATTATAGAACATATCAATTTGTTGCAAAGCGGATAATGGCTCGTCTCCCGTGGCGTGAACCGTTAGTCGTAAAAGGGAAGGACAGCCTTATAGAGTTGCCTCGGATGATTGCAGCGGCCAATTTGGATAGCATACTCGTCGTCACCGATGAAGGGCTTTCGAAATCTGGTCTCCTTGATGATTTTCTTCATCAAATGGAAATGATGGGGATAAGAATGCATATATATGATGATGTCCACTCAAACCCTACCATCAGAGATGCCGAGTCCGCAGCAAGCCTCTATAAGGATATGAATTGTCAGGGAATTATGGCTTTCGGAGGGGGGTCCCCCATAGATTGCGCCAAAGTTGCAGCAGTACGCGTAACAAAACCGCATCAACCGATAAGCAACATGCGCGGAATATTCAAGATCAGAAAAAACATGCCTCCTTTTTTTGTCGTCCCGACCACAGCTGGGACCGGCACTGAAACCACATTAGCCGCTGTCATCACCAACAGCGATACACACGAAAAGTATGCCTTGATGGATCTATCGCTGATACCCCATGTAGCAATACTCGATCCAGTACTTACAATTGGGCTCCCCAAAAAAGTTACAGCAATGACGGGGATGGATACATTGACTCATGCTGTTGAAGCATACATCGGGTACGGCGGTACTGCAGAGACGGATAAGAATGCCAGAAAAGCGGTCCAACTTGTTTTCAATAATCTATATCAGGCCTATAATGATGGGAGCGATATAGAGGCAAGGAGCAATATGCAGGAGGCCGCATATAAAGCAGGGTTTGCCTTCACACGCGCATTTGTAGGTAATATCCATGCTGTAGCGCATACACTGGGAGGCTTCTATAACGTGCCACATGGATTGGCTAATGCCGTTATAATGCCATATGTACTTGAATATTACAGTGAACTTGATGTGGCCACTTACCAACTCGCTGAATTGGCGGACATCGTCAATATAACGCAATCTGGCGATGATGATGAAGAAAAGGCGCGCAAGTTTATTCTTGCCATAAGGGAACTTAATGCTTCCATGGGCATTCCCAAAAAGATTGCCGGTATAAAAGACGCCGACATTCCACATATGATTGACAATGCTCACCGCGAAGCCAACCCACTTTATCCCGTGCCGGCCATATTCGGGCGAGCAGACTTTGAAAAAATCTACAGGGAGATTAAAGAATAGTGAACAAGCCCGTACTGTCTCTGTAACGGGCTTGTTCACATATAGATAAATATTATTTTTTCATTGCCTGGAGTTTTTCACGGATTTGGTCTACATCAGAACCTATGCTACTTTCAACAGCAGCCAAAAAGCTGCCTTCGACTATCGGAGCTTCAGTCAGATAAACCGAGTGGGGGCCTGTATACATTTCAATAGCCATCTCAAGATTCATCCTGCTTGAACCGATATCATAGAAGCAAAGAGCATCATCATTGACTTTATCCAGCATTTCAGTGATCTGATCGATGCTGGTACCGATTCCTCCATCCACGCCGCCTGAAGCATGAATGACGGTGTCCCCGGCCATCTGTGAAATGAGTGCTTTAGTACCTTCCGCTATTTCAGCACTATGGCTGATGATAAGTATTTCAGCCATTTTTTACACCTTCTCCCAAGGCCTGAATGACGTAGACTGCACTTTGGGCGCCAGGATCGATCGTCCCCTTGGAATTTTCCTTGAAATAGGCAGCACGCCCTTTAGTTGCAACCATATCCTCGGTATCATCGGCTAAAGCCTGTAGCGATTCCAAATCGAGCGATCCTTCCTCCCGAAGCAGATCTGCAGTTTTTGAGATGACATCGTACATTGTTTTTTCACCGCCTGAGACCTTTCCCTTCTCACCCACTGTTTTTGCAAATACATCGAGCAAATCCGCCAAATTATTTGAGTCTATAGTATCTTTCGCCACTTCACTCATTTTAACGAAGCTGAAACCATATAAAGGACCACTTGCCCCTCCTATTGAACTCATGAGTGTCATGCCAGTTTGCTTCAAGATCTCTTGTGTGGATCCGTCAGTGACTTTTTCTGCCACGGCGGCAAAGCCGCGTTTCATATTGACGCCGTGATCGCCATCACCAATCTCGCGGTCTAGCGCAGTCAATTCCCTTTCTTTGTCATCAAATACTGTTTTCAGACCGTGGAGTTGTGAAATTAATTTCTTAGCATCCATCATCTTTAGCCTCCTAATTGAAATAATCCGAATCTGTTTCTGCATCCAATGCTTTCAACAGTTCATCGGTTGCATTGACTATAGTTAGAGAGAATCCTTGCATATCAAGGGAAGTCATATAATCTCCGACAAACAGTTTCGTCATTTTCATATTTCTTCTTTTGAAGCTTTCCACAGTATATTTTGCAACAATGGAGAGTTCGCTTTGAGGCGTCCCGCCCATACCATTGACCATCAAAACAAGCTCGTCATGTTCATTGTATTTGGAAAGTTCATCCAACAATCTTTCAATGATTTTATCGACGGATTCGGCCTTTTCACGATATATACCTTTCTCTCCATGAATGCCGATGCCAATCTCCATTTCATCATCCTGCAGATCGAAGCCATATTCTCCGGTTGTCGGAACCATGCAAGGATGAATCGCCATGCCTATGGAGTGGAGTGAAGTCATCATCTCCTCCACCCTTTCTTTAATGATATTCAGGCTATGGTCGCTACTCGCCAAGAATCCTGCATATTTATGCACGAGCACTGTGCCGGCTACCCCTCTTCTTTGTTCCTCGTTTTCAATGGCGATATCATCACGCACTACTACGGCTTCCACCTTATGTCCATTCGCTTCAGCCATTTCTTGCGCCATTTCAAAATTCATGACATCACCTGCATAGTTTTTGATGATGAGCAGCACACCGTCTCCATTATCGACAGCTTCTATTGCGGCCAGCACTTTATCAGGTGTGGGCGAAGTGAATACTTCTCCACATACTGCGGCATCAAGCATGCCTTCAGCAACAAAGCCGGCGTGTGCCGGTTCGTGCCCACTCCCTCCGCCGGAGATGAGTGCGACACCACTGTTTTTTTTCATGCGCCTGACGATTACGGTTTCTTCGATGACCTCTATATTTTCAGCGCGATATTTAAGGCCATCCATCATATCTGCCAGAAAATGTGACTTGTCATTAATCAATTTTTTCATGATTACATCCCCTTTTCTACGCAATGCGCTTTAACCTTATTTAAAGTAACCTTTGATTGATTTGACTTCAAGGAACTCTTCTATTCCGTAGTCTCCCCACTCCCGGCCGAGACCTGACTGTTTATAGCCGCCGAATGGCAGATCGGTACGACCTTTAGCAGCATTGATCTCAATTGTTCCGGCTTCGATGCGGCGTGCTACATACTGGAGTGTGTCCTGGTCGTTGCCGTATACATAGCCAGCCAACCCATATTTTGTATCGTTTGCGATTTTAAGTGCTTCGTCGATGTCATTATAGGTGATTACAGACATCACCGGTCCGAATATTTCTTCTTGGGCGATGACCATGTCATTTTGAACATCGGAGAATATGGTCGGTCTGACATAGAACCCTTTGTCCAGACCATCTGGAAGACCAACGCCGCCATGATAAAGGGTTGCACCCTCTTCGCGCCCTTTTTCAATATATGATTGGACCGTGTCAAATTGTTTGCTGCTTACAAGTGGTCCAACTTCAACGCCTTCTGCACGCGGTTCTCCCACCTTGACTGCTTCCATTTTTTTCTTCGCTGCTTCTAGAAACTCTGCTTTCATGGAGGCGGGTATCAGTGTGCGGGTACCAGCTGTACAGACTTGACCGGAATTGCGAACTACTTTCTGGACAGCCACTTCAGCGGCTTCGTCTACGTCGACATCATCAAGGATGATGAGCGGGGATTTGCCGCCGAGTTCAAGGGATACTTTTTTGAAGTCTTCACTGGCATTCCTCATGATCTTGGTCCCAGTTGGACCAGAACCTGTAAATGACATCATGCGTACTTTAGGATGTGAACTGAGCGGCTCGCCTACCCCCTCCCCGTCTCCATTTACAAGGTTGAAGACGCCTTTAGGGACGCCGGCCGCTTCAAATATTTCAGCTAGGATAATTGCGGCAAAAGGTGTTTCTTCTGATGGTTTCAATACAACTGGGCTTCCCGCAGCAAAAGCAGCAGCAAGTTTCAGCGAAGTCTGATTGGTCGGAAAGTTCCATGGGGTGATGAGCCCGGAAACTCCAACAGCTTCCTTCATGATGAGGTCATCTCCACGACGTTCTTCAAATTCGAATGTATCAAGTGCATCGCGTGCTGCAGTGAAATGATTGATTCCGGCTTGGTAGTGGGTCTTCTCTGATAAACCGAGTGGCGCCCCCAACTCATCGGTCATCGTTTCTATCAAATCATCTTTACGTTTTGTATATTCATCAACGATGCGGTCCAGCATGGCTCGCCGTTCCTCAACAGGAGTCTGCCGGAATTCCAGATAAACGGCATAGGCTGACTCAACAGCACGGTTGACATCTTCTGCGTTACCTTTTGCTATCTTTCCGAAAACTTCTCCAGTAGCTGGGTTGATGACATCCAGAGTTTCTCCGCTCGCACTCTCAACCCATTCTCCATTGATGAATTGCTTTATTTGATTTCTCATTGGTAGATGCTCCTTCTTTAAAGTGATATTGTTCTTTACCCTTATTTTCGGTATTCAATTTCCATTATTGTGGTAAAAACTGAAATAAAAAAGCAAAACATCATTCAGCGATGTCTTGCTGCTGGTTTAACAGACTGAATCATTGGATTTAGGGACGGAGAGACCAAATAGAGGTCTTAAATATAATGCAAGAAACGTTCCGCCGAGTGCCATGATGCCCCAGATATATCCGTGCATGCTGAAAGATGCAATTCCTCCGAAGTATGCACCGATATTACAGCCGAACGCAAGGCGCGCACCGTATCCCATCAGTAATCCGCCGATGACTGATGCGGAGAAGTTCCCTAGAGTTATTTTGGTGAATTTGAATAATCCGCCTAATGCTGAAGCGATGAACGCCCCTAAAATAACACCAAAATTCAGTACAGTTGTGCTGTCTGCAAATATCGAAGATTCGAGTGCAGTCGCGTTTGCACCTTGCCAATATCCCCACTGGGCTACATCGAAGCCAAGGAAATCGGCAACTTTTGAACCCCATAATGCAAATGCAGAAGTTATTCCCCAAGGCGTGCCGCGGGTCATCAAGGTCAAGGCATTCAATACAGCGAGAATGATGGCCGCTGTAAACAGGGGCCATGAGCCTCTAAAGATGCGTTTCCATCCGTGCTCTGTCGGCAATGGCGCCATTTTAGGTGCATTTTTCCTTTTTTCTACAATCAACGTAATCCATGCGATCAAACCAAAAAGGGCGATGGAAAGAGCCCATGCCCCGCCATATCCGAGGCCTGTGGATGTAGCGAGGGAAATGGGTTCGAATGCTGGAAGTTCCTCTGTCCAAAACGGCAGGTGATACGCACCGACTGTAGCACCAACGATAAAGAACAGTAATGTGATGAACATTACGGTACGGCCACCACCTATAGAATAGAGTGTCCCGGAGGCACACCCGCCCCCAAGCTGCATGCCGATGCCGAACAGGAAGGAACCGACTATCAAGCTCACTCCGACCGGCGAAACATAACCTGCTATATCAGCGCCGAAGAACGATATGCCGAACGCCAGGATGGGGGCGAACAGTGTAACCGCAGCGGCTAGCATCAACATATGGGCTCTCATGGCCTGGCCATTGCCGACTGACATCATTCTTCTGAAAGCAGACGTAAACCCAAAACGCGCGTGGAACAATGTAAAACCGAGTGCTAATCCGATGAGCAGCAATACCGGCTGCATCATCGATTGTGTAGCAGCGAGATATATGAAGAGCAGAAGACTTGCTGCTATGCCTCCGCCAACAAGTGATTTTTGAACTGGATTCATGGCGGATGACTGTGTGGCTATAGAACTTCTCATCTTATTTACAGGATGAGCGATGGTGTTCATAAAATACGCCTCTTTTCATATTATTTAAGTAGGAATTTAAATCACTTTAATATATCATAGTAAATAAGTCAAGATAATGATCCCTACAATGACAAAGAGGTTATTGAAGTACACACAAATGTGGTATTATAATGTGCGCCGGGGTATACGGAAATCAATGGAAGAAAGTCGAGGGTGCACTGTGGCAAAATTATATTATCGTTACGGCACGATGCAAAGCAATAAGAGCAATCAGATCATCACCACTCATCACCAATATACAACTCAGGGGAAACGTTGCTTGGCGTACTCATCAAGAGTAGATACGAGAAGCGGATATAAAATGATCAAGTCGCGCATCGGATTGGAACTGATGTGTGAGTATATAACTGATAATATCTACGATGAAGTGCATAAGACCCATATGGAAGAAGAAGTCCATGCGATTGTAGTGGATGAAGCTCAATTCCTGTCCAAGAATGATGTCATGCGCCTCAGTGATATCGCGGATTACCTGGACATACCGGTAATCTGTTTTGGACTTAAGACTGATTTCCGCAATCAGCTCTTTGAAGGAAGCCGTACGCTGTTGGAACTGTCGGATGCAGTGGATGAGTTGAAGACGATCTGCCAATACTGTAATAAAAAGGCAACTTTGAACATGCGCCTGTTGGATGACCGTCCCGTAAATGTAGGGGAGAGCATTTTAATCGGGGACGAAGAATATGTGCCCGTCTGCAGAAAATGTTATAAGGAAAGACTGGAGCTTGTCTGAAATATTTTCTGTGACGAAGATTAGATCATGAAGACAACGTTATATCGGCGATGTTTAGGAGAATCAATCAGGAGGCTTGAGAAATGATCGAGATCGAAACTGTTTCAAAATCCTTTACAGGGAGAGAGGGTACATTCAAGGCGGTCGATGCCGTGACTTTGAAGATTGCGGCGCGCGAAGTGTTTGGCATAATCGGAGAGAGTGGCGCTGGAAAGTCGACATTGATGCGCTTCATCAATGCTTTGGAAATACCAGACGAGGGGTCAGTCAAGATGGAAGGGGTCGATGTAGGTCGCTTGAAAGGAAAGGCGCTGAGAGATCATCAAAAAGATATCGGTATGATCTTTCAACATTTCAATCTATTAGGCAACAAGACGGTTGAGGAAAATGTACGGTTGCCCTTGACGCTCCATAATTATAAGCAGTCTCTATCGCTCGAAGAGGTGCTCGATTTTGTCGGTTTGGCTGACAAACGTAAAAATTATCCAGCGGAACTTTCAGGAGGGGAGAAACAACGCGTTGGTATCGCTCGTGCCCTAATCACTCGTCCCAAAGTGCTTCTCTGTGATGAACCGACTTCTGCGCTGGATGAGAATACTACATACGAAATAGTTGATGTGTTGAGAAAAGCCCAGAGGGAGTATGATATGACAATCATCGTGGTGACCCATGAATTGCATGTTATAAAAGCGTTATGCCATAGGGCAGCAGTCTTGGAAAAAGGAAAACTAATCGATACGGTAGAAGTAGTGAACAAAACGCGTGAGAGAAACATCAAATCATACCATGAACGGATATTGGAAGTGTTGAAGAATGAATGAATTCAACCGGTATATCGAGAGACTTATTGAGTATGCACCAAAGCTGGCTGTTAGCCTGTATGAGACTGGCATCATGATGGGTTTTGCGATGGCCGCAGCCATACTATTAGGCTTACCGCTTGGGACGCTACTATTCCTCTCCGCCAAAGGGAATCCCCTAGAGAACAGGTACATACAGCAACTGTCCAATGTGTTTATAAATATCATACGCTCGTTCCCTTTCCTGTTGCTCGTAGTTGTCATGCAGCCTTTAATTCGTGGAGTATACGGAAGGGCTACTGGAGATCCAATTGCAGCATCATTTCCAATGATGTTAATTGCTATAGCATTATATGCACGTTTCGTCGAACAGTCTCTGCATGATGTACCAAAAGGTGTCATGGAAACAGCAGAATCGATGGGTGCATCCACTCCACAACTCGTATGGAAATTCATCTACGTAGAGGCAAGGAGTTCATTGCTGATTGGCTTTACTACGGCATTTGTCAGCTTTATCTCCTACTCTACGATTATGGGAGTCGTAGGGGGTGGCGGTATTGGTGATTTTGCCATAAGATATGGTTATCAGCGATATGAGACCGACATCATGTATACGTCTATAGTAATCATAGTTATTTTCGTCATCATGGTGCAATGGCTTGGCATGTATACCGCAAAAAGATTGGATAAGAGATGAATCATATAAAAGGAGAGATATATCATGTTTAAAAAAAGTATTTTATTGGGTAGCTTAGCTTTGATTCTAGCTGGATGTAGTGATGGGGGAAGCGGTACTGAAGACTCGGCAGATGGTGGGAAATCGGAAGAAGAGAAGGTAGTGAAGGTCGCCTCACACCTGCCTCCAATGACTGATGTAGTCGAGATTGCTGGAGAAGCGATTGAAGAACCGTATAAAATAGAGTTGGTTGAGGTGTCTGATAACATCCAATATAATGAGGCCCTGCTGAATGAAGAAGTTGATGCCAATTTTGCCCAGCATACGCCATTCATGGAAAATTTCAATGAGGAGAGGGATGGCGATCTGGTGGCGTTACAACCCATTTATAACGCCATTGTGGGCTTCTATTCGCCGACCTATGACTCCATCGATGAACTTGAAGAAGGTGCAGAAGTTGCAATTCCTTCTGACGGTACGAACGAAGCACGTGCCCTGATGATCCTCGACCAGCATGACATCATTGGCTTGGCAGATGGGGCAGAACATACCGCCACCGTCGATGATATTGAAGAGAACCCAAAAAATCTAGAATTTACCCATATAGATCTGCTCAATCTTACAGGAGCATATGAAGATGGCGTGGAACTGGTCTTCAATTATCCAACTTATATAGCGAGTATCGATTTGACTACAGAAGATGCAATATTGCTTGAGGAAGATGAGAATGATACGTTTGCAATTCAGTTTGTAGCAAGGGAAGATAATAAGGATACAGAAGCAATTCAGGCAGCGAAGAAAGCATTCACCTCACAGGAAGTATATGACTTTTTGGATGATTTGAGTGAGGAAGGGCATTTGGAACCGGCATTTGAACCAGGTGAATAGTAGGATTGATCATTCGTCAACATAATATGTGTCATATGAGATATCATAAGCTTAAAAGTATGGAAAATTATGAGTGTTTCACACGAAACATGTGAGGACAGGAAAAGTGCCTCATATGTTAAAATACATTATAGGTAATGACTCCAGGAGAAAGGAAATTTCAGATGAAAGTTGCCCTTTTTGATTTTGATGGTACTTTGTATCCATACGAAACTTTTAATATACTTATGGAACGCTTGAAAACTCATCCCCAATTCAAAAAAAACCATAGGCGTTTCATTAGTGCATTCGCACCTGTATATATCGGCTATAAACTGAAACTCGTCAAAAAACATACAATGCAGCATAAAGCCATGGAATACTATCTGAGGTCCTTTAAGAGGAATTCGAGAAAAGAGATTGAATCTTTCTTTAGAGACGTAGCGGATGATATGGTCGGAGATTTGAGAATGCCACTTTTGGCTAAGATGCGGCAGCTGAAACAGGATAATTATTATATCATGCTTATATCAGGAGCCTTCAAACCTTTGCTGGAATCTGTGTTCAAGGGTTTTGATATAGATTGTGTAATAGGCTCTCAAGTTAATTATAGTGGCGAACATCTGGATTCGAAGTCCAAGTTTGAACGTGTCTATGCTGAACGCAAAATTGATATCATCAAAAAACACTTCGCAGATAAAAAAGTGGATTGGCAGAACAGCGAAGCATACAGTGACAGTTACGCAGACTTGCAAATGCTTGAATTGGTAGGGAACCCAGTAGCTGTAAAGCCCGATCCGAGATTACTTGCAGTAGCGACACGCAAGGGTTGGAAAGTTCATCAAGATTAACTTGAATTATTCGAATGTCGAACAGATGAGGTTATATCATCATAAATTCTTTCAAGGAGTGAAAGTCAATGAGACTGACAGAAATAAACGAGGATGAATTGTATCCTACGGAAAAATTCGGACCGCATGTCGAAGGTACGCTCATTTATAAAGTGGGGGGGCAGACCCAGTTCAAGGGTGCCTATATAACGACCAACGAGCGGATGATCATGAATGTGGATATGAATGGAGAAAGCTATAGAAGGGTCTTCAGCTATAATGATATTGTAAGAGCCACTTCTGAGAAAGATACTCTGTTCATAGAGTTTCCAGAAGGAATGGGTAAAATAGCCATGGTAGATGTCGTTGAAGGGGACATCCACACATTTGTGGAATATGTTAATGAAAAAGTGTCTTGACTGATAAGGGCTTCCTAGGAAATAACCTCCTAGGCGTCTTTATTTTTTATTCTTTTCTTTTATCTTGTCATACACGAAACGTGCTGCCATGATAAGAAAATATATGAAAATACCCCCAGCCGCATTTTGTATATCTGTAATCAGAATGAGGAAAGCAAAAAGAAGAAGAGGCAGAAAAACATATATGAATTTAAAAGCCATGATAACAGCTCCAAAAGTATGTCATAAATATAAATTGTATGTCATATATAACCCCCCCCCCTTTTATATGGCTTATAAAAGGAGTATAATCAATATATGATGAATAGTGAATTTACAATTGCATTTTAGTATATCATCTTTGCTCAAGTGGGTACCCCTAGACACGGGAGATGGATGATTGAAATGATGTTATCGTTTTAACAACAATATTATTGATATTGATAAGGAGCTTAGAGATATTATGAACAGTGTAATGAACAAGAGTGATGTCATTATGATCGGCGGCGGCATCATGAGTGCGACTTTGGGTACACTTCTTAAAGAAGTGAAACCTGAATGGAACATGAAAGTTTTCGAAAAATTAGATGCTCTTGCGCAAGAAAGTTCCGATCCCTGGAATAATGCTGGCACAGGACACTCAGCGCTTTGTGAACTCAACTACACTCCTGAGCAGGCGGATGGATCGCTTGATATATCAAAGGCAGTACATATCAACGAACAGTTTCAGATTTCCAAACAGTTCTGGGCTCATCTTGTAGAAAAAGGAGACCTGGAGAGGCCTCAAGACTTTATAATGCCGGTGCCCCATCTCAGTTTTGTCGAAGGCGAGAAAAATGTTGAATTTCTCAAAAAACGGGTCGAAGCGCTTTCTGAAAATCCACTTTTTGAAGGAATGGAAATTGCTGACGATGGGGAAACGTTGAAAGAGTGGCTACCATTGATGATGGAAGGGCGTAATTTTGATAAACCTGTTGCTGCTACAAGAATCAAATCAGGTACTGATGTCAATTTCGGCAATTTGACTAGAAAGTTGTTTGAAAATCTTGAGGAGAAAAATGTATCTATGCATACAAGACATGAAGTCATAGATCTCCGTAGGACAAAAGGTGGAGAATGGCAAGTTAAGGTGAAAAATCTTGATACTGGTAAAGTAGAGTATCATACATCGAAATTTGTCTTTATTGGAGCAGGCGGAGGCAGTCTGCCACTTCTTCAGAAGACAGGCATTCCAGAGTCTAAAAACATTGGCGGCTTCCCGGTGAGTGGTATTTTCATGGTATGTCAAAATCCTGAGATTGTGGAGAAGCATGAAGCGAAAGTATATGGTAAAGCGAAAGTCGGCGCTCCACCAATGTCAGTACCACATCTTGATACGAGGCACATACATGGTAAAAGGTCATTATTGTTTGGGCCTTTCGCAGGTTTTTCACCTAAATTCCTGAAAACTGGTTCTTATTTTGATCTTATTGGTTCTGTTAAACCAAACAATGTGTTGACCATGCTGTCAGCAGGCGCTAAGGAGATGGGCTTGACCAAATACCTTGTTGAACAAGTGTTGCAGTCAAGTGAAGAACGGATGAAGGATTTGAGGGAGTTCATACCTACAGCCAAGAGCGAAGATTGGGATATCGTAGTGGCAGGGCAACGTGTTCAGGTTATAAAGGATACAGAAAAAGGTGGCAAGGGGACACTTCAATTTGGTACAGAAGTCATAACTGCTGAAGATGGTTCCATCGCAGCCCTTCTTGGAGCATCTCCAGGTGCGTCAGTATCCGTAGATGTGATGTTGGATATCATGAAAAGGTGTTTCCCCGAAGAATATCCGAATTGGGAAGACAAAATCAAAAGTATGATACCTTCCTATGGCATGAAACTTGCTGAACATCCGGACAAGTACAAAGAAATACATGATGACGTTTCAGAGAGATTAAATCTTAAATCCCAAGAGGATGGCGCCCTCTTAAGTTGATGGAGTCGGATAGGCAGACCGGTATATTTACGGTCTGCTTATTTGTATTGCATAGCGATACATTGTTATAACACATAGCAATATATTGTAACGCCAACAACTAAAAAGAACTATCAATCGTAGCCTATTAAAGGTCAAAAGGAACATATATCAACAAAAAAATTGGACTTATCGGAGCTGGAAAGATGGTGATAGATACTGAATTGCACCCGGGAGTGCTGAAAGATCAGATTACGACGTCTGGTGGTTCAACGATACAAGGTGTCATGAAATTGGAAAGCCTTGGTTTCAGGGATAGCATCATTCAGTCAATGGAAGAAATAAATAAAGCCAACAATAAATAGAATACAATGGATGAGAAAATGGTGAAGTATGCTCACACACAAAAACGCCTCTATTGTTGATTTTCAAAAATCAGACATAGAGGTCTTTTTATTGTTGGTGATAGTCATTTCTAGATTGTTTCAAGGGCAGCTTGAAGGTCAGTTATCAGATCATCTGAATTTTCAATGCCTACAGATAATCTGAACAAGCCATCGGTGATTTCTTTTTCTCTCTGCTCTGATTCCGATAAATCTTTATGGCTGGAAGTTTTAGGATGAGACAATATAGTTTCTACTCCCCCAAGACTTACCGAAATCAATGGAATTTTGAGATGATCGGCGAATTTTTGTGCCTGGTCTTCATTCTTCAATTTGAAGCTGATTACTGCCCCTGCGTGATTGGCCTGACTCATATGCACCGCATTGTCTGATGGATAATATACTTTTTCGATTTTTGGATGAGCAGTGAGGAACCGGTGGATCTTTTCAGTGTTACTAATGGATTGTTCCCATCGTATGCCCAACGTTTTCAAGTGTTGGTTCAATGTCCAACAATCGTATGTGCCAAGTGCAAGTCCCATGACGACTTGAAGTTCTTTAAGAAGCATACTTATGTCATCATCGTTTACAATGACTGCTCCGGCAATCAAGTCACTGTGTCCACTTAAAAACTTGGTTGCACTATGGATGACTATATCAGCACTCAAATCCAGAGGGTTTTGTCCTAATGGTGTCATAAAAGTGTTATCGACCAGTGTTTTAATATTATTAGCAGAAGCGAATTGGGTAATTGCTTTTATATTTGTCACTTTAAGCGTTGGATTTGACGGGGTTTCAATATAAATTGCTTTAGTGTTTGCGTTGACCGCATCAGTTACATTATTTATATTGGTCTGATCCACTTCAGTAAAACTCAACCCAAACCGTTTTAAAATAGTTTTCACCAATTGGTATGTGCCACCGTACATATCAGCAGGCATTATAATATGATCGCCCGGTGAAAATGTCATCAAAGCGGCACTTATTGCTGACATCCCAGAGTTGAATGCATAGGCGTATCTCCCATTTTCTAGTTCGGCAAGTTTTTCTTCAAGTTTATCCCTATTCGGATTGCCATGCCTTACATAAAGGTAGCCATCCTCTGCGTTGAGGTCAGGTCTGAGAAAGGCAGTTGAATAATACAAAGGTTGGTTTGCGGTGCTATAATCCAATCCCCGTTTATTATCTACGATCATTTCAGTTTCTTTTCTGTAGCCCATATAGTACTCCTTTGCAGATAAAATTTAAATTCTGATACGCTCTCGTGACACTAGAATCAAAATATATATACAGTATAATGCCAATCAACACAGTATGAAAATAGAAAGCCTGAAGTTTAAAAACAATTAAGAGCAATTTTTCAAAAGGATCACCAACGTTATTAAAAATCATCACTAAACTTAATTATAATGCTATTATAACGCCTTTAAAAACCTGCATTTAGGGTTTTTCAAATAATAAACAACGTATGTAGCACTATCGTTATTGAAACGGTACGGCGAAATATGGTATTGTTATTGACATAAGGTGTCAAAATCATTTTGATTTTCAGCCATACTGACATTATATTAGGGAGAAGATATCATGAAAGAATTAAACCAGGCGATATTTTATACGACTGCACAAGTTAAGGACAAAGTGGAACTCTCGGATCAGAACGTCCGTAAGTATGTCAGATTACTGGAAGACCGGAACTATGAAGTTGCCAAAGACGAGCATAATAGAAGATTATTTTCGCAGAATGATATTGCTGTCCTGCAAGAGTTCATCAAGACAGCTAAAAAACCAGGATATACACTTGAAACAGCTGCTGATGAAATAATTTCGCAAGTATCGGATATCGTCACTGAAAAAGAGAACAACATGCCTGCCAGCGTCACTAATAATGACATCAATCATATGCTGGGAATTGTCATGGAAAAGTTGGAAACCATGCAGCAGGAAAATAGGGACCTTAAGAACAATGTACATAGATTGGTAGAGCGGTTAGATGAGTACGGTACACAACCACAAACGCTCTCATTGAATTATAATGACGAAAATAATTCCTACGAAAACCAGGGTACTGCTACATCAATTGAGGAGCACCAAGATTATGAGGATATTGAAGTGGATGAGAACCTTGAAAAAAAGGAAGAAGGATCTTCTGATACGTATGTAGCAGTTGATAATGATACTCAAACGCCAGCTTCGGATGCCTCTCCGAACATAGATATGAACCAGTACAGCAACCATGAAGTACATGGACAATCAGCGGAAAGCCGCTCTGAAAATGAACAGAGAGAAGAAAAAGGTGGGTATTTAAATAAATTATTTAATATATTCAAAGGTAAATAACGTTTAGTGGGTTAGGAGACCAGCTGTGAAGAAGATAATTTGGATTACAGGCGCTTCGAGTGGTTTTGGAATGGCAACTGCTTTGAAGCTATTAAAGAAGACGGAGCATATAATCTGTGTAAGCGCACGACGTGTTCATCTATTGGACATCCTTGTTAAGGAAGGCGCGCTTGCCTTTCCTATGGACGTCGGCAATCCAGAGGAAATTAAAGAGACCCATCAGATGATAGAAAAGAAGGTTGGTATCGTGGATGCAGTTCTAGTAAATGCTGGATACGGTATCTATGGGCCTATAGAGGCTGTGCCCGGGAGTGAAATGAGGAGACAGTTTGAAGTGAATGTGTTCGGTGCGGTAGAAACCATCCGGGCAGTCTTGCCTTCGATGCGTCAGCGTAGAAAAGGCAGAATCGTTATAACCAGTTCTTCTGCAGCGCATATTTCGAGTGCTGGCATGGGCTACTATGCCGCAACTAAGCACAGTATAAAAGCAATAGGCACTGCGCTCAGGCAGGAAGTGAAAAATTTGGGTGTTGAGGTTGTGATGGTAGAACCTGGAGTCGTGAAAACATCGTTTGGAGAAACTGCCTTTAACCGGAATCATATGGAAGATGGAGGGGCGGACTATAGTGAACAGATGGAGAACATGAAAGCATTTATGATGAGAGCTTTCAACCGTGCGCCGGAGATGACGAAAACGCGGGATATAATGTATGATGCATTATTAAACAGCCGTGTTAAATCTGTATATAGGACAACGCGTGGATCGCTCTCACTTAACTTAGCCGGTAAACTGCTCTCTGCAAATATTTACGACAATATAGTGGGATTTGGGGTCAGGAAATTGAAATGAGGCAATGTACTTTATTCACCGGTTATTTCATGGGATGATTGAAATCGTCTTGATAAATCATAAAGAATTGGGTTGATGGTATGATCGAATCATTTAATGTTGGCACAATATCAATACCGGGGATATATATTGTACTTCTATTGAGCCTGCTGGTCAGCTACCTGATGTTGTGGGAAGCTGAGTATAAGAAGGAACTGTTCAATGAATGGGTAAATGCACTTATAATTGTCTTTCTAGTCCATAAAGGAACCTATATATTGTTCAGCTGGAGTGAGTTCCTCGATAACCCATTGGGCATCTTCTATTTTGATGGTGGGCCCTTTGGTCTTCTTATAGCTATGGTGGCTGCTTTCATATACATGTTCTATACGATGAAGACATTATTTCATGCAGAAGCATATGCTATATTCATCGTTGCCTTCTATACCTTCTATGGTCTTCTTGAACTTCGGGCTTTCGGCCAATGGCATTACATTTTCCTGACCGTGATGTCACTTGCTGTGCTTATTTTCATATATTTCAAATGGAAGCATATAAGAATCATATTAATTTCTGCCATAACGTTACTCGTACTGCAGTTGATCATGCGTTTCTTTATCTATAACGGTGCTGAAATATTCAGCCTCAGCCTGCTGCAATGGCTCATCGTCCTAAGTATCCTTTATCTTTCTCTTACTGTGAATAGAGGAGGAGAAGATGAAGAAATATAGACATTATATTATCGTTGCGATAATTTTAAGTGCGCTCTTTTTTACCATCTATCAAGCTATTACAGAAGACGCACGTGTCAGCAAATCTTTGGAGTCGGATCCGGAAACAGGGCTTGATATAGGATCTAAAGCCCCTGATTTTACATTGCAGGGTTATGATGGCGAAGCGATCTCGCTTAATGCCATAGATAAGCCTGTAATGCTTAATTTTTGGGCTTCCTGGTGCCCACCTTGTAAAGCGGAAATGCCGCATATGAAGAATTTCTATGAGAAGAACAAGGATGAGGTTGAAATCGTAGCTGTGAACATGATGCATCAGGAAAGCAGTGAGCAAGATATGATGAAGTTTTATAAAGAATATGGATTAAACTTTCCTGTACCAATTGATGAAGATGGGATGGTGAGCACCACCTATCAGGTTGTGTCGATTCCGACGTCGTATTTCATAGACTCGGAAGGAATTATAGTATCTAAATACACGGGACCTATGACAGAAACATCAATTTCAGAAACATTTAAACGAATTAAGTAATCAGCTACCACAGTTTTTATCTGGGACAATATAACGCCAAATGTATTATTCAACAAGCAGCTTGCTTACCAGACCGACTATATCGCTTCCTGAATTCATCGTGCGTATAACTGCTTTAGCGCTGATATAACATCAATATAACACTACCAATAATACAATAAATCAGAAAAGATAAAAGGTCTGCCTTATTAGGCAGACCTTTTTACATAACCACTTCTGTCCAAATTTTGATTGCTGTACCTAGAATGATCAGGGCCAGAATCCATTGCAGGACTTTAGTATTCATATTCTGTCCGGCTTTTGCTCCTAGCGGTGCTGCAAGAAGACTAGCAACAATCATAATGACCGTAGGGCCGTAGAGCACCTGGTCGGTAACGACTTTACCTATAGTAGCACCAATCGAAGAAATGAATGTCACTGCTAGACTGGTGGCTATGGTGACCCGTGTGGGTATTTTAAGGACAATCAACATTATAGGTACCAGTATAAATGCTCCAGCTGCACCTACAATGCCAGCCGCCGCACCGGTTATCAAAGCCAGGCCAGCGGCCAGTGGACCATTAAACTGAAGGTCATCTCCTGGGCTGAAGGGAGCCTCCTTCTTTGGAAGGAACATCATGACAACGGCTATAGTTGCTAAGATAGCGTAGACGATATCAATCTGGGTTTCTGTAAGGAACTCAGAACCATATCCACCTATCAGACTACCAATCAGGATGGCGCCCCCCATATATGCGATTAATCTCATGTTAAGGTAGCCACTGCTTTTATAAGCCCACACTCCTGCTATTGTTGCAAAGAACACCTGAACGGCACTTACACCTGCAACTTCATGGGAAGTGAAAGTCGTCACCCCCAACAAAGGGGGGATATACAGCAGCATAGGATATTTGATGATGGATCCCCCGATTCCAACCATACCTGATATGAAGGAACCGATGAATCCAATCAGAAATATCACTATGATGAAAGATATATCCATCACTTCATCGCTTCTTTGATGCCGGCGTAGCCTTTTTCTATATTCACTACGTTTTCAAAACCGCGCGCTTTCAATGCGCTCATAGCGATTGCTGAACGTACACCTGATTGACAATGCACATAGATTGGCTCGTCGGTATTGAACGGCACTTCTTTTTCTTCGAGGTGGCCGAAGTGAACATGGTGTGCATTTTCCAAATGACCGCCCTCATATTCTGAAGTCGAACGGACATCAAGAACATTTTTATCCTTATAGTTTTCGGCAAACGCCTCAGGAGATATATTATCGTAGGAGTCATCGGAATATTTATCAGCTTTATCTTCAGGCACAATCAGTTTCAAGTCATCAAAACCGATGGATGCTAGATCTTTCTGTAACGCCTTGCTGTCTTCAGGGTTTGCGATAACGGTCATTGGCTGATCAAAATCGACATACCATCCTGCGAACTGTAGGAATTTATCATTGTAGGGAATATTTATGGCTCCTTTTTTAAAGCCTTTTTTAAACGCTTCCTTACTTCTGAGATCGAACACTTGACCAGGCAGTTCATCAGGTGTGCCTATTTCCACATCTTTCACTTTAAACTCTGGAAGACCTTCTTTGTTGACTTTCTTCATTTGTCCAAAATAGCTAGGTGGTTCGGGCTGGTCGCTCGTCAATTCCTTGATGAAATCCTCTTTGTCCTCATAATCGAATACCCAGTTATTCTTCCGCTCATATCCGAGAGTGGACAAGGGGACTGCGCCCAATGATTTACCGCATGCACTGCCCGCGCCATGGCCAGGCCATACTTGCATGAAATCTGGGAAGTCATTCAATTTTTTAAGGGAATCGAACATTGCGTTGGCACCCTCTTCAGTAGTGCCTTCCATGTCTGCTGCTTCTTCCAATAGGTCAGGACGGCCGATGTCACCAACGAATAGGAAGTCGCCAGTAAATATGCCCATTGGTTCTTCACTGCCGGCACCACGGTCCGTCAGTATAAATGAAATACTTTCTGGTGTATGCCCAGGGGTATGCATTACTTTCAGTTCTACATTGCCTACATTGATGATATCCCCATCTTTTACATATACAGTATCGGCAGGCATATCCTCGTACTTCCAATCTTCACCGCCCGCGTCGGATACATATGCAGTGGCATTGAACCTTTTCGCAGCGTCACGTAGACCAGAAGCAAAGTCAGCATGAATGTGGGTTTCAGCTACATGTGTAATGTTGAATCCCTCTGCGTTTGCAACTTCTTCATATTCATCAACGACGCGTTTTGGATCGATGATCATAGCCTCTTTTGTTCTTTGGCAAGCTACCATATAGGATGTCTGTGCAAGTTTCTTGTCGAAGAATTGTTTAAAGAACATTAATGTACACTCCTTGAATTGATTGTTTTAAATGCATCGTATACTCCTAATCAGATGAACAGGTTCAAGTTTCCATTCTCGGCATCGCCAAGATAGGTGCCTACTCCACCGAAATTAACATTGGGAAGCAGTTCGTCTTCCTCTATTGCCATTATATCCATACTCATTGTACATGCTACCATTTTGACGCCGAGTCTATCTGCTTTGTCTATCATTTCGGTGAGTGCATCGACGCGTTTCTTTTTCATGACGTGCTGGATCATCTTGGAACCGAGTCCGAATAGATTCATGTTGGATATCGGGAGTTTAGAGGCTGATTTCGGCATCATCATGCTGAAAGCTTTATCGAGTCCCGTCTTTTTCTTTCTTGGGGCATTCGGGTCCTTGATGACGTTTAGTCCCCAGAACGTGAAGAACATCGTGACATCTTTACCCATGCTTTTGGCACCTGTGGCGATGATGAAGGAGGCCAATGCTTTATCGAGGTCTCCACTGAATACGACCATAGTGGCCCCATCTTTAGTTTCAACCATCTGATGCCCTTCAGAAGCAGTTTTATCTTCGGAATCATTCTTCTGAAGTACTACTACCACTTTTTCGCCGACCTTTTCGTTTTTAAGGATAAAGTGTCCCTTTTTACGCGCCCAAGCTTCAACATCGGTACAGAAACCGAAATCAGTTACGGTCATTTCCATCTGTTGACCATCTTCTAATCCATCCATAACTTCATTTACCCTGAGAAGTGGACCCGGACATTGTAGGCCACTTGCTTCTATTTTGACCCTGTCGGGATCGATGGTGAGATTTTTCCCTGAAGTCTGGTCAACAGCAGTCGTTTCATCAGCGCTGTCATACTTTCCATTATACTGGCTGTAACCTTCTTCAAGGTTGATTGAATCAAAACCATTGCGCTTCAAGATATCTGTTGCATCAGCACCACGCTTGCCTCTTTGGCAATATACGTGGATTCTCTGATTTTTAGGAAGCTCGTCCAAGCGCGATTCCAATTCATTTACTGAAATGTTATCGGCGTTGGCGATATGCCCCATCTCATACTCGAAGGGTTCCCTTACATCGAGCAGATATTCATTTTTTTCAACTAATTGATCTGCATCATTAATATGATACTTTGTAGCCGTGTTGCTCATAATTACTGATCATCCTTTCGCTTTTAAATACCTATAGGGGTATAATAACAAGTAAGTTGGGAGTTGTCAAATACCCGACAGGGTATATTTTAGGGGAATAAAAACAGATGAAATCATCTGCTCTTATTCAGGAGCTCTACTGCTTCCTTAACAAGATCATCTGTATTTTCATCTGGATCATTCATCGTTTCTTTTACGCATTGAACGAGATTATCACTGACAATAACATTCATAGTACGGTTTAAGGCACTTTTTGCAGCACTCAATTGCGTGACTACATCCTTACAGTCTTTGCCTTCTTCCATCATTTTTAAAGCACCATTAATCTGTCCTTGCAAGCGATGTATACGATTCATGACAGCTTTATCATAAACTTTCTTTTCCTGGATTGAAGTCAAACCATCACCTTCTTAATTAATTATATATATATTATAGGTACTATAACCAGATCTGTCAAATACCCCTGTAGGTATAAAGGAGGGTGACTTCACAAGGTCAGGTGTGCGCGTCAAGTGGGAAAACTGGATAAAATAAAGAAGCGGTGAAATAACCGCTTCTTCAGTATACGTCGCCGCATGTCGCTGCCAGCAGTGCTTTAATCGTGTGCATGCGATTCTCTGCCTGCTGAAACACTTTTGAATAAGGACTCCTGAAAACTTCATCAGTGACTTCATAACCATCCATCCCAAATTTGTCGAAAACAGTGCGCCCCATGTCCGTTTTTGTATCGTGTATGGCCGGGAGGCAATGAAGAAATATGGTATGGGCTTTGCCTGTCATATCAATCAATGACTGATTTACCTGATAAGGGTGGAGCAGGGTGTATCGTTCCTCAAGAGCATCTTCTTCCCCCATGGAGCACCAGACATCTGTATAGATGATATCACTGCCATATACACCCTCTTCAATATTTTCAGTGACCAATATGCTGCTTCCAGAGTCTTCCTTGATTTCACAGGCTAGTTTCTGAATACTGATGCTCGGCTGCAGTGCTTTTGGCGCTACTATATTGATATTCACCCCGAGTATCGCGCCCGTTATAAGAAGGGAATGTGAGATGTTGTTTCGACCGTCTCCAACAAATGTTACGGTCTTCCCATGAAAGTCCCCTAAATGTTCTTTGATAGTCAGAAAATCGGCAAGCATCTGCGTAGGGTGCCACTCATTGGTGAGTGCATTCCATACAGGCACCCCCGCATGTTCTCCAAGTGATTCGACCGTTGCCTGATCAAACCCGCGATACACTATCCCGTCAAACATCGAACCTAGTACTTTTGCAGTGTCTTCTACAGACTCTTTAGCCCCAAGCTGAATATCATCCTTATTTAAATACTCCACTTGCGCGCCTAGTTTGCCGGCAGCTACTGTGAAGGCTGAGCGTGTACGCGTCGACTGCTTTTCGAAAATCATTGCGAGATGTTTGCCGCTCATGAAGCGGTGTGGAATACCGTGTTTTTCTTTAAGCTTCAGATGTTCAGCGAAATCAATGAGTAATTCCAGTTGTTCCTTTGAGAAGTCGCGCTCCTTTAAAAAGTTTCTATTGTGGAACTGTATGATTTCTAATTGTTTTGCCGTCCCAAGTAATCATCCCCTAATTAAAGTTATTAAGGTAATTATACATAAAATTGTATATTAATCAAATAAATATTTATTATATTGCATAATAATTAATTTATAGGCTGTGGGACGATAAATATATCTGTGTTGTTTCATGTTTCTACTTGAAGTGACTGATGAAAAAACCATGCATTGAATGCATGGCACTTAATCTTGTTATTCAGGGATGTGATTTAATTGTGCAGATCATGATACCTGCTTCGTGCTTCAATCATCATTTCTTTCATTGCATTGAAATCCTCATTTTCAATGGCATCTGATAAATGGTTTAGCTGATCTTTAAAGCGTTCTATATGCTCCATCAGGTAATCTTTATTCATCACAAAAAGTTCAGGCCAAAGCGCTTCATTAATGTTGGTGATGCGTGTCAAGTCCCGGTAGCTGTCGCCTGTATATCTTTTAGTTTCTCTTTTTGGGTCGTCGCTGTTGATGAGCGAGAGTGCTATGACATGTGCAAGTTGACTCGTGAAGCCGATGACTTCGTCATGGAATTCGGGCGTAATCAAGGAAACCTCCTTGAACCCCATCTGTTGAACCAGTTCTTTAATGGTGTTGATGTTCCTGCTGTGATTCCGTTCTGTAGGGGTTAGAAGGTAGTTTGCACCTTCAAAAACTTCAGCACTTGAAAAATGCAGGCCCCGATTCTCACGCCCAGCCATGGGATGCCCGAAGATGAAGTCGACTGTGGCCGGCAAAAGCGGCTCGATTTGGTTGATCAATGTCCGTTTAACGCCTGTTACATCGGTAATGATGGTATTCTCTTTCATGTAAGGGATGTATTTCTCGATCAGCGATTTTAGAATTCCAGGGTAGACTGAAAATATGATGAGATCTGCTTTTGGAATTATCTCTTCCGGGTTCTGATAGCCTTTAGAAATTATATTCTGTTGTTCTGCATAAAGGAGTGCCTCCTTATCGACATCAATACCGAACACCTCATGCTCCGGTGCATGTTTAGCCAGATTGAGCGCGAAAGACCCTCCGATGTTGCCAAGGCCGACGATGACTATGTTCATTGAATACCTCCATTTTAAATGTATTAAAGTAGTATAAGCGTAAAAGGGCTCCAAATCAATCCATATAATTCTGACAATTCTGTATTGACAAATAAATCATAGGTGGTTATAATTGCTCTCAACACATCTCAAAAGAGGCGATTATAATGGGACACATAAAACACCAACAACATAATCGATTTTATTTTAGCTATTTTTGATGCCGTTTGTACTCATCATTGCGTACAAACGTAAAACATATTCTGTTTGTATCAATGATGGCTAAAGCATTTTGTGATGTCTAGCCATTTATATAAAATAAGTGGCTAGAATTCGGCAATATAATTTTATTCAACTTGAACCGCCACTTATTTATATAAATAGGTGGCGGTTTTTTTATCAAGATTTTATCTAATGGGAGGTTGGCAATATGATCATTCATGTTGGACAAGGTGCAGAAGAAAGTGAGATACAGGAGCTTATACGTAATATAGAGGATGCAGGTTTCGGTGTGAATCGCTCTGACGGGAGAAACCGGACTGTTATCGGGCTGATCGGGGATACATCCAATGTTACAGAAAATGATTTCGCGAAATATAGGATTGTGGATGGTGTCCATCGTATACAGGCTCCATACAAAAAAGCCAATAGGCTGTTTCACGAAGATGACAGTGTCATTGATATAGATGGTGTGAAGGTAGGTGCAGAGAATTTCATGGTCTGTGCCGGCCCATGTTCCGTTGAACATGAAGATGACATGGTGGCACTCGCACAAAAGCTTAAAGCAGCTGGTGCAAACACATTCCGAGGCGGAGCGTTCAAGCCAAGAACCTCGCCATACGCATTCCAAGGGCTTGGTCTCGAAGGATTGAGGATCCTCGACGTTGTAAAGAAGGAAACCGGCTTGCCGATCGTCTCTGAACTCATGTCTACAGAATACATCGATGAATTTGTAGATACGGTGGACGTTATACAGATAGGGGCGCGGAATATGCAGAATTTCGACCTTCTCAAAGCAGTAGGTGAGACCGATAAACCTATATTGTTGAAGAGAGGAATGTCGGCAACGATGAAGGAGTGGTTGATGTCTGCAGAATATGTCATGGCCGGCGGCAATGACAATGTCATTTTCTGCGAGCGGGGAATCCGGACTTTTGAAACGGCCACGCGCAACACTTTGGATATTCAGGCAGTGCCAGTCATGCAGAAAGAATCCCATCTACCAATCATTGTTGACCCTAGCCACGCTGCGGGCGTCAGACATGTCATCCCTTCAATGGCAAAAGCAGCTGTCATGGCAGGTGCCAATGGGCTGCAGATAGAAGTCCATGAAGAACCTGAGAATGCATGGAGTGACGGCCAGCAGTGTTTGACGCCTGATGAATTCGGTGACTTGATGCAATCGATAAATATGCTGCTCGACATCGAAAAGAAAACAGCTGATAATCAACAAGTTATCCAACAATAGGATAAAGGAGGGGAACGCCATGAACACTCATGGAAAGTTGAGAGGGAAAATTGATGAGATAGATACAGAAATGATCGCTCTGTTTGAAGCACGTATGGAAGTTGCAGAGGAAATAGCAGAATGTAAAATTGCACAAGGCATACCAGTGTTTGATGGCACACGTGAAGAAGAAGTGATATGCAGGAATGTAAATAAACTTCAGGATGATGCCTTGAAAGAATACGCCGACTCATTTTTCAAACATCTCATGGCGCTCTCCAGAAAAAAACAACAGGAAAATTTTGAAACAAGTAAAATCTCCCATGAAATATAAAACACATTACGTAGAAAGCCTCTGAAACTGGATCCAGTTTCAGAGGCTTTTCCGTTATTATTCCTCAAGTCGTGTGAGGTCGTAATAGGTATTTTGGTATGTTTCATTGATCCAATTATTGAAAAGGAGATGGGCATGGCTCTTCCAGGAGAACACAGGTCTGGAATCAGAGTCGTCCTCGATGAAATAATTGGAGGGTGGCAGAATTTTTCCACCCGTGCGCAAATCTCTTTCATATTCCTCTTCTAAAGTGGTGCGGCCATATTCCAGATGACCGAGGACGAAGAGATCACGCTGGTCATCAGTACACATTATGTCCGGGCCGAAGCGGTCATGGCTAGTCAATACCTCAAGCCCCTCTGTATGCTGAACCGCCCTATAATCTATTTGGGCATGCCTAGATTGAGGGACTCGGTAGACATCATCGAACCCTCTCAGTAAGGGATGGTACGGTTTGATGTTATCATAGTCGAATACACCAAATATTTTGGCTGAAAGCACAAACTTCTGGATGCCAAAATAATGGTTCAATGCGAATTGGGCTCCCCAACAGATGAAGAATCTTGAGAATACATGGGTTTCAGACCACTTCATTATATCGCGCAATTCGTCTATATAATCCACTTCGTGAAAATCCAGTTTTTCGACTGGCGCGCCAGTCACAATCATGCCGTCATACTGTCTGTCAGTTATTTCCCCGAATGTGTGATAATACTTCTGAAGGTGGCTGGTGGGTGTGTTCTTACTGATATGGCTGTTCATATGCATGAAATCCACATCGACCTGCAGTGGTGTATTGCCCAAGAGACGGAGAAGCTGTAACTCCGTCTCTTCTTTTTTAGGCATCAGATTCAGAATAAGAATGCGTAGCGGGCGAATATCTTGAGTATGTGCACGATGCTCTTCTATCGTATAGACATTTTCATTGTGCAAGTGTTACTTGACAGGTAGGCCTTCAATTATTTTTATCGGCATTTAAATCGCATCCAAAGCTTTTTCGAGGTCACCAATGATATCATCGATGTGTTCCAAGCCTATAGATACGCGGATGGCCTCAGGTCTCACTCCGCCTTTCAACTGTTCAGATTCGTCGAGCTGCGAGTGTGTCGTAGAGGCGGGATGGATCACCAGGGACTTTGCATCACCGACATTAGCGAGTAAGGAAAAGAGCTCCAAAGATTCAATGAAACATTTTCCGGCTTCATACCCGCCCGCCACCCCGAAAGTAAATATGGCGGAGGCGCCTTTTGGAAGATATTTTTTCTGCAGAGCGTTATATTTACTGGACTTAAGGCCCACATAATCCACCCATTGTACTTTTTCGTGATCTTCGAGATATTCTGCTACGGCTTTTGCATTTTCAACATGTCTTTCCATCCTTAAAGATAATGTTTCGATGCCCTGCACCAGTAAAAATGCATTGAAAGGAGATATCGCAGCACCTGTATCGCGTAATAATGTAGTTCGAAGTTTGAACACGTAAGCGGCCGGACCGAATGCCTCGGTAAAAACAAGCCCATGGTAAGAGTCATCGGGTTCAGTAAGACCTGGGAATTTGCCGTTGTTCCAATTGAAATTCCCACCGTCCACAATCACGCCGCCTATGGAAGTGCCATGCCCGCCGAGGAATTTGGTGGCAGAATGGACAACAACATTAGCTCCGTGCTCAAGTGGACGGCAAAGGTAAGGTGTGGCAAATGTGTTATCGACAATGAGAGGAATACCATGAGTTGAAGCAATCTCAGCCAATGCTTCAATATCCTCTATATTGCCCTCAGGATTGCCAATTGTTTCAATGAATATCGCTTTTGTATTATGTTTAATTTTACGTGAAACGTTATCAATATCCTTTGTGTCAACAAAACTTGTCTCGATGCCGAATTTCTTGAAGGTATGGTTGAATAGCGTATGTGTGCCTCCATACAGGCTGGTCGTTGAAATGATATGGTCTCCGTTACCAGCGACACCTTGGATGGCATAGTTGATTGCAGCCATGCCTGATGCGACAGCCAAACCCCCAACCCCGCCTTCAAGATCCGAGACCCGTGTTTCAAGTGCTGCAGTCGTAGGGTTCATGATGCGCGTATATATGTTGCCGGCATCCTGAAGACCGAATAGTTCGGCCGCGTGCTTAGTGTCATCGAATACATAAGAAGTGGTCTGATAGATTGGGAGCGCGCGTGATTTGGTGTCCGTATCTACTTCCTGGCCTGCATGCAACTGTTTTGTTTCAAATCGATAGTGTTTCGACATTTCCATACCTCCAGATAATATATTAAAATTAAAAAAGAGTCTGCCCAAAGATAAAGGGAGACTCTTGAGTCGCTCATCTTTCAGGACATGCCTGTGGGATTTAGCACCTTACCTAAAAGGTTGCCGGGCTTCATAGGGCCAATCCCTCCACCGCTCTTGATAAGTGAATATTGAATTAAGAGCTATAATACTATAGGGAACATTTAATTGTCAAATATTTTAAAAAATTTTAAGGATGTTTGGCAAAGTATCTAATAAGGAAAATGAAACAACGAAAAGGGGAATGAGCATGAAGATTGTCAAACCTGCTCCGATATATCATGAAGGTGGTTATAGGGCGATCATCCTATTGCATTCTTTTACGGGTACAGTAAGGGATGTGAAGAACTTGGCAGAACATTTGAAGGATGAAGGCTACACAATATCGGCACCCAGTCTGGCAGGACATGGTACGGGTCCTGATGCAATGGCAAAGGTGGGCCCTCAAGATTGGTGGCAGGATGTAGAAGAAGCTTACGATGACCTCAAGAAAAACGGTCATGACGAAATTGCGGTTGCTGGGGTCTCTCTTGGAGGGCTCCTTTCCTTGAAAGCGGGCGAGGAGCTTGAAGGTATAAAAGGAATAGTGGCGATGTCGGTACCTATGGATAAGGATAATGATGGCATCAATAAAAGAATGATAAATTACACGCGCAATTTCATGAAGTTCGTTGGGCATTCAGATGAAGAGATAGAAGAAAAGGTTAAGGAAATCAAAGAAGCGCCTATGGAGGGCCTAAAAGATTTCAAAACAATGATTGATGAAGTACATGGGCGGTTATCGGAAATCGATGTGCCCGTAGCGGTAAAATACGGTGAGAGAGATGCTGAGTCATATAGGGATAGTGCGCTGCAGATTTTTGATGAATTGCAGATCGAAGAAAAACATGTCAAAGGATATTCAGATACAAGCCATCTCATGACACGTAGCCGGGAAGAGGAAACACTTTTTGAAGATATTACCAGATTTGTGGACGGTCTCTCGTGGAAGCGCTAAAGATGTAGACGATGTAGCTACAGTGTGAATGACTCCAAAGATTGTGTGCTTGAGAATCTCTAGAAAACCAGTTAAACTTTATAGTAAATTCATATAAAGCCATCTAGGGTTCCGCCATCCAATGGGACTGGTCCGAGAGATGGCGCATGAGCGGATCATGACACGGAGGGACAAAAGCCTGGGAGAGAAATCTATTCTCTCCCAGGCTTTTTTACGGATTAGGAGGAAAATGATGAGTATACAATGGATAAAAGTATTTATTGCGAGTGCTTTTGAAGTAGGGTGGGTGATTGGTTTGACCCACTCAACCTCATGGTATCATTGGCTGTTTACAGGCATTGCGATTTTTGTCAGTTTCTACTTGATGATTAATGCAGGAGAATATCTACCTGTAGGTACAGTCTATGCAGTTTTCGTAGGACTGGGTGCATTTGGGACTGTACTCTCTGAAATCATCTTGTTTGGCGCGCCCTTTTTACCATTGAAGATCACTTTGATTTCATTGATATTGGTGGGCGTAATAGGCTTGAAGATAGTAACAGATGACAAGGAAAGGCAGGGGGAGTAGTATGGCTTGGATATCACTTATAGTAGCTGGAATGTTTGAAGTATGCGGTGTGCTTTCCATCAATAAATTGCATAACGACAAATCGCTCACTGCCTTGGCCCTCTTACTCCTATGTTTCGGGTTATCCTTCTTCTTCCTGGCAATCGCACTGGAAACATTGCCGATGGGCGTGGCGTATGCTGTGTGGACGGGAATAGGGGCTTCCGGAGGCGCACTTCTTGGGATGTTCTTCTTCGGGGAGTCCAGAGATTGGCGACGCATCTTTTTCATACTATTGATTATTTCTGCGGTTGTAGGGTTGAAACTCATTTCCTAGGAGCAGTTCCGGCTTAGAGAGGGCTGTTGTGGAAGATTGTTAGAAGTAGTAGAGGCCGCTTTTAGATAGAAGCGGCTTCTACATATCAGTCCAGGTATTTTTCCAGATCGGTGTTATTTGTCACGATTAAAACTGTCTCTCCTTCATTGGAACTAGTTGCATAGCGCTCGGCTTCACCTTCGCTGAAACCGAAATCCTGGAATTGTTTTCTCATGGTTTTATCCCTTTCTTCTAAAGCAGCTTTTATACTTTCTTTGACTCCCATTTCAATGACCCCGGCTGTGTTGATACCCATTTTGCTGACAATTTCCTTGGTGTAATCATAATCATATGAAAGGATATAGATATCACTGCGATTTACATTGTTAGTGATAAGCGTGTCTACGGCTTTTTGGAAGACATCCTGATCTTTATAGAGTCTAATGAATGGTTTCATGAAATTTCCTCCAATCCATTTACATAATCCCTATTAAGTTCCCGGTGGATAATTCAACTAAACATAAGGGCTCCTACCATAATTTTAAGCTACATTTGCAAAAGCGTGGCTATATACAAGCATTGACAAAACTTTGCTCACTCTTTAGTATTACAATATTATAATTCCCAAAGAACGGAAGGTGTCTGATTGTGAACGCAGTTCTGATTGCAGTACTGGTAATGATATTATTGAGCCTATTTAGATTGAATGTGGTACTGGCCCTTTTCATAGGCGCACTTGCTGGTGGTCTTGTGGCCGGCATGGGGTATGGAGAGGTTATCAGCATCTTTACGGAAGGAATCGTTGGTGGTGCAGAAATAGCATTGAGCTATGCATTGCTTGGCGGATTTGCAGCTTTAATCGCCTATAGCGGCATCACGGAAGTGCTGGTGGGTTTCATCATCAGAATCCTGAAAAAAGAACAATCCAAAAAAGCACGGATTGTCGCCAAAGTATCGATTATTTTTGCCTTATTGGCAATCTCCATAATGAGTCAGAACTTGATTCCGGTACATATTGCCTTTATCCCCATATTAATCCCGCCTTTGCTGAGCCTGATGAATGAACTTGGATTTGACCGTCGTCTCATCGCAGTCGTTTTGACTTTCGGATTGACCTTCCCCTATGTTGTGCTGCCGATCGGATTTGGACAGATATTCCAAAATACCATCGTGACCGGGTTCCAATCAGCAGGGGTTGAAATTGCTTTTAGCGAAGTCGCTCCTGCGCTTATCATACCCGCGGCTGGCTTCGTGGCAGGACTGGCTGTTGCACTGTTCTTCTATAGGAAACGCCGTTATTATAAAACGCTTGAAATTGGTGGCGACACGCCTAAACAAATCAACGGCAAGACCATAGCCATTGCGATAATCGCAATCATTATAACGTTCAGCGTTCAAATAATGACCGATTCCATGATATTTGGGGCGTTGGCTGGAATAATGGTCTTCTTCTTATCTTTCCAGTTCAAATGGCAACAGCTTGATGATGAATTGGTATCCGGCATCAAAATGATGGCATATATCGGCATTGTAATGCTTGCAGCAAACGGATTTGCGTCTGTCATATCAGAAACCGGACATGTCAATTCGTTGGTTGATGGCATCGCAGGTGCACTGGAAGACCAAAAGGTTCTGATAGTCATTTCAATGCTTCTCGTGGGACTGGTCGTCACTATGGGGATAGGATCGTCATTTGCTACAATACCGATCATCTCAAGTATTTTTATTCCGATGGGGATGGAACTTGGACTATCGATCACGGCCATTATTGCAATCATTGGCACGGCTGGTGCTCTCGGAGATGCAGGCTCACCCGCTTCCGATTCGACACTTGGTCCGACAGCAGGTTTAAGTGCAGATGGCCAGCACAATCATATATGGGATACTTGTGTACCTACCTTCGTTTTCCTTAATATCCCAGTCCTCATTGCCGGATTTGTTGCAGGAATGGTGCTATAGGTTGGAGAGTGTCTGCTTTTCTAATAGTGGATTAATGGAGAGTTGAGGAGTGACATTATGTATCATACAGAATCTAAAAGAGAGATGTGGCGGCAATTCATCACGATATTATGGCCGATACTGATGACGCAGGTGCTACTATATTCCATGAACTTGGTCGACACGATGATGTCGGGAAGGGCAGGAGTGGCTGACTTGGCAGGGGTGGCAATTGGTTCCAGCTTCTGGGCCCCTGTTTCCACCGGGATCAATGGCGTTCTTTTAGCCGTTACAGCAATTGTTGCACAACTGTTAGGTGCTGGTTTGAAAGATGAAGTGAATCACACAGTGAACCAAGCGATGTATATAGCCGGTGCTTTGACTGTTTCCGTGGCTGTATTAGGTTTCTTTTTCCTGGATGACTTGTTGGTTCTGATGTCATTGGATGCTTCAGTCCATGATATTGCGTACAAATACCTTGCGGCCCTTTCTACTGGTGTACTACCGTTATTTCTATTCAGTGTACTGCGCAATTTCATTGATGCACAGGGTTTAACGCGCATATCGCTATACGTTATAGCGACATCATTGCCGTTAAACGTATTCTTCAACTATGCATTCATATTCGGTAAATTTGGACTACCGGCACTTGGTGGTGTAGGGGCAGGTGTTGCCACAGCGATTACTTATTGGTTGATACTATTCATCGCAGCTGGCATGGTCTTGAAAGTCGAGAAGCTGAAGGATTTTCAAGTTTTAAAGCGGTTCACTCTGCCTGACTTTAGCGTTATAGGTCATCATCTTGCAGTCGGTATACCGATTGGCATACTTATATTTGTAGAAACGAGCATTTTTTCAATGATGACGTTACTGATTGGCATCATGTTCACGACGGAAATCATTGCTGCAAACCAGATTGTCTTGAATTTTACAACGATGCTCTTCATGCTGCCCCTCAGCATCTCGATGAGCATGACTATTGTTGTTGGTTTCAGTGCAGGTGGAGGACGGTTTGAAGAAGCAAAACTTTATAGGACGATGGGGGTTGCTTCGAGTCTTGGATTGGTAGGTGTGGCTTCCATCGTACTGTACTTGTTCAGGGAGCCCATTTCATACCTGTACACCAGAGATCCGGATGTGGTTATGATAACGATGCCGTTATTCCTCTTTGCCATCGTCTATCAATTCTCTGATGCTCTGCAGGCAGCTTTTCAAGGTATATTGAGGGGTTATAAAGATGTAGTGTGGCCCTCGATCATTGCAATCGTATCCTATTGGTTGATAGGAATGACTACAGGATATGTTCTTGCCGCATATTCAGCGTTTGGGTTCTATGGGCTCTGGATTGGAATCATAGCAGGGCTGACTTGTGCAGCTATTGGATTTTATATACGTCTCAGGCTTATTGAGAAGAAGAAATTACAAGAACATCTACAAGAGGGATTATAGGTATTCAATTGAAATAGAGGATAAGAAAATAAAGGAGGATGCCTAGGCATCCTCCTTTATTTCCATATATACTTAATGAATTTTGAGAACAATTTTGAACTTGGGTACCTGAATGGGAAGTCGAAACAGGTAGTCTGATCAAGCACACTCTTTTTATGTGTAAAAGTGTCGAATGAGTATTTGCCATGATAATTTCCCATACCGCTATTACCGCGTCCTCCAAACGGGAGGTGTGGATTGGCCAGATGGAAGACGGTATCGTTTATTGCACCGGCGCCGAAAGGAACAGCACGTACTACATGCTTGGCTTCAGTTTTTTTATCAGTGAATATATAGAATGCCAACGGATCGGGGAGGTCCCTTACATCCAATACCGCTTTATCCAAGGAGTTGAATTCAAGGACAGGGAGTATTGGGCCGAATATCTCCTCCTGCATCGCCGGGTGATCAAAATCGGCATTATCTATGATGGTAGGCTCGATGGCAAGGGTGTTGCTTAAGGAGCGTCCGCCGTATACGATATCACCCTGCATAAGCTCTTTTATCCTATCGAAATGATTTCTGTTTACAATGCTCATGTAACGTCCTTCATTGAAGTCTTTTTCATAGAACTTCCTTGTGTAATACTTCATGTGGGTGACTAGTCGTTCTTTTACTTTCGAATCGACATAGACAAAATCTGGTGCGACACAAGTTTGGCCAGCATTTAGGAATTTGCCCCAGACAATTCGCTTAGCGGCTAATTTGATGTCTGCATGCCGAGTTACTATAGCAGGAGATTTCCCTCCCAATTCTAAAGTGACGGGTGTCAAATGCTGCGACGCTTTCTCCATTACAATTTTTCCGACATGTGAGCTACCGGTATAGAAGATATAATTGAAAGGAAGATCAAGGAGTTCCTGATTGGTCTCCACTCCGCCTTCAACTGAAGCAACGTGCTTTTCTGGAAAAGCCAATGCCATTATATGACTGATGACCCGGCTGACATGAGGTGTATGTTCTGACGGTTTCAGAATTGCTGTATTACCGGCTCCAAGAGCGCCAATAAGTGGTGATACGGTGAGATTGAATGGATAATTCCACGGGGCAATAATCAGCGTTACGCCGAAAGGTTCTTTGTGTATTCTGGAGGTTGAGCCGATATGAGTCGGTGGTGTCTTAACTCTCTCCGTTTCTGCCCATTCTTTAAGATTTTTAATGGTGAAGTTGATATCGTTGTAGACATAGCCGATTTCAGTCAGATATGCTTCAGGTTCGCCCTTGTTGAAATCAGCTTTCATAGCTTCAAGGAGCATTTCCTCATGGTATTTGATGCTGCGTTTTAATTGTTTGAGCGCTTCTATTCTGAAAGGTATCGGTAGTGTTTTTCCGCTTTGAAAAAATTGTCTTTGCTTTGCGAACAATGATTCAATCATTCGATCACTCCTTCTTTATATTTAAACCCTACCCGTTTGGACCTTCAGTCAGTCATATTCCATTAAGACAACCACTCTGTATATATGGAACACGTACACCCTGTTCGAACTCCACTGCACTTATATGATTTATCACATTAAGGTGTTGTTTTCCGGGAACATGTACACCATATGGAGGCATGTGACTTTATCTTGTGGTTTCCTAATAGATGTACCCCCTTTAAATTACCCTATATAGATGGACTTGTGGTATAATAAATTATAATCATACGAAATTGATTGGGGAAGGTGAATATATGGACATTGGTTTAAACTTCGACCTGATGACCGAAAAATTGACGGCATATCAAATCGGTAGGGCGGTCGACATTTCTGTTGATCAGGCTCAATCAATAATAGATGGTGATGTAAAAGTTGATGAATTGGATGAAGAGACAGTAGCAAAACTAAAAAATTTAAACGATAAATTGATGAACTGAGGTCGGTCGCTGCCAATCTCAGTTTATTTAATACAACCTTCGGCGGGTATAATTTAACTGCCTATGATGCTATCATGATGTATAAATGCAAAATAATGGGCAAAGGAGTCTTTCGAGATGAATTTATTGATTCTTTCAGGGAGTGCTTTCCCTGGTTCTCATACACGTTCAGTTGCAGAAACTATTGAAAGTCTCGTAGGACAACCAGAACATGAAGTGGCACATATAGATTTGCGGGAGCTGAATATGCCGATCTTCGGGCAAGGTAAGACGGATGATACAGAGTATTTGAAGCGGCTTGTAGAAGATGCGGATGCGGTCATTATCGGTACGCCAAACTACCACACTTCATTTTCAGGGATATTGAAGAACGCATTGGACCATTTATCGATTGATGAGTTCGAGATGAAATTGGTGGCACTATATTGCAACAGCGGTGGCATGCGCAATTCCGATCCCCTTACGCAACTCAGAATGGTCATGAGAGGGGTCCATGCGATGGTGATTCCGACTCAAGTCTGTACATGCAACGAAGATTTTGAAAAGACTGAAACAGGGTATACACTTAAGAATGAAGCACTCAGGGAGCGCTTGAGCGTGATGGTTGATGGATTGATTAAACAATCTAATTCAGAGAGAGTGAGCATCTGATCTTCAGATGCTTTTTTAGATGGCTAAACTGGATGTATGGAGAAAAATAAATGAGCAAAAAACAAAGAGAGAATATACCTATTTTGATACTGATGGGTATCATAGCGATATTTTTCTTGTCTTTTGTAGATTCGGAGATGACCCTTATCAAAAAAAATAAAGATTCAAATTCATTCGAAGACGCGTTGGATAAACAACTTTCAAGCGATGCACTACATTTGAAATTGCAGGAGGGAACCACTCGAAAAGCAACGTCGGAAGAAATCGAAGCAGCGATGGGATTGCCTGGAGATGGCACTCATTACCAGTTTTTGGTGCTGACAGAGCCTGTGGAGACATCAGCAGAGGAACTGGATGAAATTTTAGAAGGTAAAGGGATATTGGAAGGACAAGGCGAAGCTTTCATGGAAGCCCAGTCGAAGTATGGCGTGAACGCATTATATCTCATCAGCCATGCACAATTGGAGACAGGAAATGGACGTTCACAGCTTTCCCAAGGCCAGGAACTGGAAGGGGAGCGCTATTATAATTTCTTCGGTATTGGGGCATTTGATTTTGAAGCTGTAGAAGCAGGAACGAGCTATGCAGTACGCGCAGGATGGAATGAACCGGAAAAAGCAATTCTAGGTGGGGCTGATTTCATTAAAAACAACTATTTGGATAAGGGTCAAAATACCCTCTATGCAATGCGGTGGAACCCTGAGTCCCCAGGTGATCATCTCTATGCTTCCGATATTGAGTGGGCGAGTAAGATTGGGGATATCATGAAGGGTCATTATAGACGGTTGGATCTGGAAGGGCACAACTTCATCCAAGATTATTATGCTGAATAAGAAAAGAGTCCAGCCTAGTAGCTGAACTCTTTTTCTATTCGCCAAGGATGGCTGTAAATATTGAAAGAATCTCCTCTGATAAATCCAACTGCAGTAATATTCAAATCTTCAGCCATCTTTATGGCTAGATTCGTAGGAGCGGACTTGCTTAAAACGATACCGACACCGATTTTAGCAGCTTTTGTCAACACTTCCGATGAGATGCGGCCGCTGAATATGAGGACTTTATCTTTTACGGAAATTCGGTTCCTGAGGCAATGACCATATAGTTTATCCAGTGCATTATGTCTACCGATATCCCCCCGATGGAGAAAGGCGCCATCTTTGGTGCCGAGGCTTGCGTTATGGATGCCACCGGTCTTCTTGAAGACCATACTGCTAGATTGCATTTCCTGCATTAAACTGATGCAGGCAGAAGGGGTGAGTGTGGTCCGGGACATTGAGGTTTTAGTCGTTTCAGCATCATTCTGGAAATAGAATTGACGGCTTTTGCCGCAGCATGAGCCGAGCACCCTCTTTGAATATGTGAAGTGATCGGTCACGACTTCACGAAACAGGTGAATATGGCAGAAGCCGCCTCTGTCATCCAGGTTTATTGATTCGATTTCATTGAAATGCCGGATCACACCTTCGGAGGCAAGGAATCCAACCACCAGTTCTTCAAGATACTCGGGAGAGCACACCAATGTGGCAAATTCGACATCATTTATATATATTGTAAGAGGGAATTCTTCAACGAGTGTATCCTCGATGCTTGTCATCCCTGCACTGTCATAGCGGGTAATGGCTCGCCTGGTCGTAATTTTCAAGGCAGCACCCTCCTCATCTTCATGTTAAAAACGAAATCATTGCTGCATCAACAACTTTGCCATTTCATATTTTCCACGTTATTACCTGTTATCGAACACTGCTCTTTTGGTGTGAAAGCTAGTATACCTATAACTAGTTTAAAGCACAAATGGATTTATTAGTAACTGAACTGCGCTTTTATCTTCATGCAAAACATGATCGATCTGTCACCATTGCTTCACTTCTTTTAGAATAGCCATAACTTATTATCATCATAAATGAAATTCAATCATACGCATACATAAAATCATTTGCTAGTGGAGAGAGTCCCCTACTCCTGATAAATTTATAAACCATATTCTAGGGAATGGGTGGATAATGTTCAATATGATGATCAAAAAAAGATGCGGGCAATAGAATATTCATTGGATTCTAACAGTCAATTTATGATGCAGAGTATTCAAACATATGGAATATGTGCTAATATATTAGGAACTGTATGTGTAAAATCATATTAAATATACCTATAAAGTGAGGTTAGTGTATGAATAGTTCCAGATGGGGATCCAAATTAGGCTTTGTGCTCGCTGCAGCAGGTTCAGCAATTGGCTTGGGCGCGCTTTGGCGGTTTCCGTACATGACAGCTGAGCACGGGGGCGGCGCTTTCCTTCTTGTCTTTCTTCTAATGACACTTTTTATCGGCATGCCGCTTCTCCTATCAGAATTCATTATAGGCAGAGCCAGTCAACGTAATCCCATTGAAGGATTCGAATACCTCGGAGGCAAAAAATCTTACCGTATATTCGGTTGGCTTGGTAATATTGGTGTCTTCCTGCTTTTATCTTTCTATAGTGTCATTGGAGGTTGGATTCTGATATATCTGGTCATAGCACTCGGAGAGAGCATCAATTTGATTCAGATTGACAATTATGGAGCAGCTTTCGAAGGCATAATATCCAACCCGCTCTATGCTGTAATCGGGCAAGGTGTTTTTATCTTCCTGACAGCCTTTATAGTAGCAAAGGGTGTACAAGAAGGTCTCGAGCGCGCATCTAAAGTGATGATGCCCTTATTGTTCATTCTGTTTTTGATTGTAATCATCCGTTCTGTAACGTTACCGGGAGCTATGGAAGGAATATCATTTTTTCTGACGCCAGATTTGGGTGGAATTGATTCGACCGCAATATTATATGCATTGGGGCAATCATTCTTTGCTTTGAGTATAGGTGCAACGACTATGATTACCTATTCCTCCTACCTAGGGGAAGAACATAACTTGACCCAGTCTGCGCTTTCCATTGTCCTTATGAATATCACAATTTCAATAATGGCGGGACTGGCAATATTTCCAGCCATTGCATCCCTTGGCATGGAAGCAGCAGAAGGGCCAGGGCTTGTATTTATAGTGCTGCCTCAAGTATTTGGCGAGATTCCTCTTGGATTTCTATTCTATATTCTTTTCCTTGGGGCATTTCTGTTTGCGACTTTGACTTCTTCAATTTCCATGATTGAGATAAATGTGGCAAATGCGATAAAGGGCAACGAGAGGAAGCGCCGCAGTATGGCTTATATATTCGGTTTCTTTGTATTTCTAGCCGGTATACCTTCTGCCCTCTCCTACGGAGTTTTGAGTGATGTATTGATATTCGGCAAGTCGATATTCGACAGCGTGGATTTCCTGGTTTCAAATATCATGTTGCCGATCGGAGCGCTTGTCTCCACTCTATTCGTCGGATTTGTAATTGACCGCCGCGTCATCATGCACCAGCTCAATGTCGATAAAACTAGTAGCATGTATGGTTTCTATAAATTGTGGATGGTTATGCTCAGATTTGTACTGCCTATCATAATATTGATAGTCTTTGCAGTCAGCCTAGTAGGGTAAATAATATAAAGACCGTTGATTGGATGAACTAAAACCCGAATAATGGACAGTTAATAAAAAACGTCCATTATTCGGGTTTTTCTGTGCCCACTCAATGATCTTGTTTATAATGAAACAAAGTATTGGAACGGAGGCATCTTATGGCACGGCATTTTTCAGCATTTGAAATAAAGCAGTTGGAAACGAATCCAAACATTCTCAGAGTCTCAGAGCGTTCGATCACCTATCATCCGGAATTCAAGAAGGTGGCTGTCCAAACCTATCTTTCAGGGGGGACACCGACCCGGATATTCATTGACCATGGATTTGACCTGGCTATTATTGGAAAAGAACAACCGGGCCGGTCCCTCAGACGGTGGCGAAAAACATATGAAAAGTATGGTGAAGTCGGGCTGGAAAATGATTTCCGGGGCAGAGGGGCTACAGGACGGCCATCCGACACGGCGCGCTCAGCAGCAGAAAAATTAAAGCGGGCAGAAGCACGGATTAAATATTTAGAGGCAGAAAATGAATTCCTAAAAAAGCTCGAAACACGCGAAAGGCAGGCGAAGCATCAGAGACGAGACTAAAACCGTCTGAAGTATATGAACTGATTGAACAGCTCCATCGCAAGCATCCACTTAAAAATATGGTGTCCCACCTATGCAAGCTCTCGGGCGTCAGCCGAAGTGGCTATTACGCGTGGTTAAAAGGAGAGGCAGGCAGGCAAATGAGAATGGAAAATGACGATAAGGATGCGGCATTGATTGAAAAGATCTTTGATGCGGAAAAAGGAAAGGTCGGTGCACTACAAATCAAACTGTTTTTGGAGAATGATTACGGCATCATCATGAACCACAAAAAGATCCGGCGATTGATGAAAAAATATCATTTAACCGCAACAATCAGACAGGCCAAACCGTACAGGCATATGTTGAAAGCGACAAAGGCACACAGCACATGCAAGAACTTGTTGGGCCGGGCATTCAATCAAAATGAACCGGGCAAAGTGTATCTGACCGACATCACTTATATTTACTATGGAAACGGCCAAAAAGCATATCTCTCCTGCGTCAAAGACAGTACAACGAAAGAAATCATTACCCATGTCGTCTCACGATCTCTAAAGATGGATATCGTCTATAGAACCCTCAAACAGCTGAATGAAACCGTAGAGTTGTTTCATCCGGAAGCAATGATACATTCCGATCAGGGCGTCCATTATACCCACCTCGAGTTCCAGAACAGAGTCAAACAGCTGGGTCTCCGTCAATCCATGTCCCGCCGGGGAAACTGCTGGGATAATGCACCCATGGAATCCTTCTTTGGTCACTTTAAAGACATGGTGGACCATAAAGCCTGCCCGTCCTTTGAAGCATTGAAGCATGCGGTTGGAAATTATATCAATAAGTATAATAATGAAAGATACCAATGGGGGTTAAAAAGAATGACCCCGGTACAATACCGAGGTCATCTACTCGCAGCATAACGCTTTTTTTAAACTGTCTAAATTATGGGTTACAGTTCAGGAGAACAACCAACGGTCTTTATCTTTTAATGACATCAGTTTTAGATTGAATTTATGTTAGATTTCTGAAAAATCATGTGCTAGTATATTAATATGATTTGGGAATCGGACATTTTTGGCAGAACATCAACTGCTGTAATGACGTATATGCTCAAATTTCAATGCAGATAAAGTCTTAAAATTTATGGGAGAGTGAATAATGAGTAAAAGAAAAAAGCAGGACATCATCGACATGGCGCAAGAAGAAAACGTCAGGTATATCCGTCTACAGTTTACAGATATTCTCGGAACCGTCAAGAACGTTGAAGTGCCGACAAGCCAACTGGGTAAAGCGCTCGATGGAGAGATGATGTTTGATGGCTCTTCAATAGAAGGCTTCGTTCGAATTGAAGAGTCTGACATGTACCTTGTTCCAGATTTGAATACTTGGAGTGTTTTCCCATGGACCGCTGGAAAAGGTAAGGTCGCACGACTCATTTGTGATATTTATACGATAGAAGGCCGACCCTTTGAAGGAGACCCGAGATCTAATTTAAAACGTGTGTTGAAAGAAATGGAAGAGATGGGCTATAGTGCGTTCAACTTGGGACCGGAGCCTGAATTCTTTTTGTTCAAACTAGATGATAAGGGTCAACCGACCACTGAACTGAATGACCAAGGAGGCTATTTTGACTTAGCGCCGACGGACTTGGGAGAGAATTGTAGAAGGGATATCGTGCTTGAATTGGAAGACATGGGCTTTGAAATAGAAGCTTCACACCACGAGGGTGCTCCAGGACAACATGAAATCGACTTTAAGTATGCGGATGCCATTACTGCATGCGACAACATACAGACTTTCAAGCTCATAGTCAAAACTGTTGCGAGGAAGCATAACCTTCATGCAACGTTTATGCCGAAACCGATATTTGGCGTAAATGGTAATGGGATGCATTTTAATGTATCGCTCTTTAAAGGCAAGGAGAATGCTTTCTATGATGAGAGTAAGGCTTCGGGCCTTAGTCAGGATATGTCCTACTTCATGGCAGGGATTTTAGAGCATGCACGCGGATTCACAGCCATCTGCAATCCTATTGTAAACTCCTATAAAAGATTGGTGCCAGGTTATGAAGCACCAAGCTACGTAGCTTGGAGCGGTAAAAACAGATCTCCATTATTGAGGATCCCCTCTTCCCGAGGGCTCTCAACACGTGCAGAAATCAGATCTGTAGATCCAGCAGCCAACCCATATTTGGCATTGGCGGTTATCCTAAAAGCTGGGTTGGAAGGAATCAAAAATAAAGTGGAACTTCCAGAGCCGGTCAATTTAAATCTCTATGAGATGTCGCGTGCTGAGAGGGAAGCTGTAGGAGTCCAAGACTTGCCTTCCACCCTTTATACAGCTTTGAAGGCATTGAATGAAGACGAGACTATGAAAGAGGCACTTGGAAACCATATTCATAAGCATTTTGATAAAAACAAAAGTTTGGAATGGGAAATGTACCGTTCACAAGTAACAACATGGGAATTGAAGCATTATTTAAACCAATACTAGAAATACGGGGCTCCTGCCCCGTATTTTTTCATTTAATAACGTCATCCGTTATAATGGCAGGCATAATAACAGGCATAAATATCTATTGGTTTTCCTAATAATATGGGGTTTTACACGGTAACGTGATGCGATATAGGAAATTTATAATATTACATCGTTATAGACAAATTAATGGAAGAAAAGTGCTTGAATATGTTCTGACAGGGAATGGTTAAGAAAAAAGGGAGATTTATATGAAGCGTCAATACAAAGTGGTGATTTTGGGAGGCGGTACAGGCGGCATAGCTTCAGCCAACCGGCTTCTAAAAAAAGATAAAAGCTTGAAGAATGATATTCTTATAATAGAACGGGAATCCCATCATTATTTTCAACCTAAATGGCCGCTTGTAGGAAGCGGGGAAATGGAACTTAAAGAAACGTGGAAAGCAATGGAGGATGTCATTCCAAAAGGCATGGACTGGATTCAGGAGAATGTAGAGCAAGTAGATCCAATCAAGCGCGAGGTGGGAACAGATGAAAGGACGGTTCAATATGATTTTCTGATAATCGCCTTGGGCCTGGAATTGGATTATAACGCCATCAAAGGCGCACCTGAGTCGCTTGGAAAAAATGGGGTGTGCACCAATTATCTATATGATTACGTAGAATATACTTTCGAATGCCTTCAGAAAGTCGAAGAAGGGAAGATTGTCATTTCAAAACCAGTTTCTGAGATCAAGGGAGGGGTATCTGCGGAAAATTCATTATTTACAATGAATGACTATATCCGACGGCGTAATCGAAATGTCGAACTGGTATTTCGTAGCGGAAGAAAGGAACTGTTTCCTGTAGCTAAATACAATGATAATCTGATTGGTCAATTCAATGAAAAAAATATAGATTATAAGTTGAATAGTGAACTCATTTCAGTGGATGGGGAAGGGAAACAGGCAATTTTCAGAGATCGATTGACTGGAGAGCATCATGAAGTGCCATTTGAAATGCTGATCATCACCCCACCCATGCACGGACCTTCGATCCTTCAAGATACAGAACTGTTGAACCCGGAAGGATGGGTCGATGTTGACCCCTACACTTTAATGCATAATAAATATACAACAGTATTCTCTTTGGGAGATGCTTCCAGCCTGCCGACGGTCAAAATGGGGGCAGCCGTCAAAGAACAGGTGCCGATACTGGTGGATAATCTGCTCCAAAGGATGCAGGATGAGGCCCCGTCGCATTATTATGATGGTAAGACAGCATGCCCAATCGCAACAGGCTACGGAGAGCTTATTATGGCAGAATTCGGTTATGATCTCCTCCCGAAAGAAACAACATTTTTAGATCAGTCGGTGGATTTTATAATGAACTTAGCCACCTTTGATACAAAAAACGTCATGTGAATTTCATGTTATATTGAAAGTTAACCACAACACTCAATAAAGGAATGAAATCACATGACGCAACTTCATGATAACACTGAATCCATCAAAGACAAACACCTCACCAAAGAGGAACGGGCTCAAATTGAGGTTTTAAAGAAAGAGAAATACTCCAATCGTGCGATTGCCCGCCGTTTAAGACGCGCGCCGCAAACGATCAATAACGAAATCCATCGCGGCACTGTCCAGCAGATGCGGCGTCAGAAACAGAATGGAAAAACATATGATTACGCGTATTATGTCTATGATCCAGACCATGCCCAAACACGCTATGAAATGCAACGACTTCACTGTGGCAGACGTCCAAAATGGAGCTTGTCCGATGCATTTGTCGACTGGGCAGATGCACAGATGCTGGATCACCACTGGTCACCGGATGCGGTCGTCCTGCGAAACAGGCGGATATGTTCCCTGCTGAGCTGATGCCGTGTACGACAACACTGTACCACTGGATTGACCGGCATATCATGCGCACGAAGAACATTAACCTATCGGAGAAGATGCGCCGCAATACAAAATCAAAAACGCGCAAGAATCGTGAACATAACCGCGATCTGGGGCCGTCCATCGCAGACCGGCCGGAAGCTGTCGAATCCCGAGAGACATTCGGTCACTGGGAAATCGACACCGTCATCGGTGCAAAACACAAGGATGATGCGGTGCTGTTGACACTCGCGGAACGACAGACCCGATTTGAAGTACTATTAAAAGTAGATGGCAAGGCGGCGCACCCCGTCACTGAGGCGATTGAATCGCTCGTTGACCGTGCCGGCGACTACATGCCGTCGTTATTCAAGACGATCACATCGGATAATGGCTCTGAATTCAGTGCACTTCATGACACCTTGAAACATGTGACAGACGTCTACTTTGCCCGGCCGTTTGCGTCATATGAACGGGGCACCAGCGAGAATCAGCATAAATTCATTCGCCGGTTTATCCCGAAAGGCCAGCCGATCTCTGCCGTCAGTGATCGACAGATCCAGCGCATCCAACGATGGATGAATGATTATCCACGTAAAATCCTGGGTTACCAGACACCGCATGAGCATTTCGCCAAGGCACTCAATCAAACACACATGGCACAAAGTGCCTAGTGTAAATTTCTTCACCTCCCCCTCGGGGGAGGTGAAGCCCAGCCACCAGCGTGGTTTCACAAACTCTGGATTGGGATGATCCCCGGGTGGCTAAGTTAAACTTGAAATTCGCGTTTTTAGATCAGTCTGATAATAAAAGGGTTTTCTATAAATTCAAAAAGGATATGCTGCCATTCATGTATTGGCATGCGCTGCTAAAAGGGAGAATATAAAATAAAAACGCACACCGACTTTTGCTGGTGTGCGTTTATTCTATTCAAAGATTGTAAAATCTTCCGCCAAATCTTCAACGTCATCATTAAGATTTGTTTCAGAAATATTGCGTGCATTATACCCTATACGTTCTAAAGTACTGATCAGGTCTACATATAATAGGCCACCATCAGTTGAACATAGCCCTTTGTTCAGACGCTTGACGTGCTGCTTTCTAAGTTTGTTCTCGATCTTATAGGATTTCTGGCTGAGTCTGATGACTTCCTCGAGATCTTGTGGGCTGTATATATCGAGCGATTGGACAGCCTTGCTGTAAGATTTATAGACATGTTTGAATAGATCTTCCAAGCCCTCTTGTGCCGGCTCGGTCAGAATGATCTTTTCACGGAACTTTTTGTTGTAAAGGTCTGTATAGTCATTGATCTGATCTGTCGCCTTGTAGAAGATGCGGGTTACTTCAAGCAGCGTTGATTGCCGCTCTGCATCTTCAGGGGAAATGTCGTACTTGGATGCATCTATCAGATATTTTCTGAGTGCATCTTGAAGTGTATCAACTACGTTTACTTTTTCTTTGATCTGCTTATACATCTTTGGATCATTATTTTCACTGAATTTTTTCGCGTCATCCAGTATGCTTATTGTGAGGTTTCCAAGGTTCTGAACTTCCTTTTGGGCACCTTGCAAAGCGAGACCTGGAGACCGCTTCAACAATAGTGGGTCAAGATGGTTCGGTTTGTAATCCTCGGAAAAGTCCCGGCCCGGTACGATGCGGGTTACAATCCAGGCAAGGATGGCAATGAATGGCAGCTGGATAAGCGTGTTGGAGACGTTGAAGAAGCCGTGGGCAAATGCAATCGTCATTTCCGGATTCAGTTGGAGCAATGACTGCAAGTAAGATACCAAGCCGATAAAGAGCGGCATGATGATCAGAAATATTGCTGCCCCAATCAAGTTGAATATAACATGCACAGCGGCAGCTCTTTTTGCTGCAATAGAACCGACGAGTGCGGCAAGTACAGCTGTAATAGTTGTCCCTAAGTTATCCCCGAGCAGTACCGGCAATGCTGCACTTAGATCAATCAGATCATTGCTGAATAAACTTTGTAAAATACCGATAGTGGCACTCGAACTCTGTACGATGACCGTCAATACTGTTCCTACTGTTATACCGAGGAGCGAATTGGATGACATGTCGATCATGAGGTCTGTAAACCATGGGTATTCCGCCAATGGTTTCATTCCCTGCCCCATCAGGTCAAGCCCATAGAATAAAGCACCAAATCCGAAAAGTATCCGTCCGATATTATGTGCTTTAGGGTTGTTTTTCAGAAAGAAGATAAGGAAAGCGCCCACTGCAAGAATAGGCAAGGCGTAATCACCGATCTTCAATCCGATGATAAATGCTGTAACTGTCGTCCCTATGTTAGCTCCCATTATGACACCGATGGATTGACGCAATGTCATGAAACCTGCTGATACCAGGCCGATGGTCAAAACTGTGGTCCCCGTACTGGTTTGAATCAAGATTGTAACGATTATACCAGCGAGGATACCTTTTATAGGATTTGAAGTCATGCGGTTGAGTATCTCCCGTAGCCTGTCTCCGGCTGAAGCTTGTAAGCCGTCACCCATCTGTTTGATGCCGTAAAGAAAAATACCAAGTCCGCCTGCGAATAGGAAGATGACTTCCACCGGACTGAGTTCCATAATTATTCCTCCAACCAGGTACATAGTACCTTACAAAGTTTTTTCTTTTAAGAGTGCTGACCCATTTGTGGTTACGCCTTACATTATAAAATGAAAGATATTAAAATGCATTAGGATAAAAAAATTAACCTGAGTTAAAATCTTGCATTTGAAGGGAAGCGCGAATTCATCCTATTAAAAGTCAATATAGCCAATATTCAAACTAGGAAAAATACTCACGTGTATATGGTATCTTAAATTATACTTTTACTAAAGGTAAAGCTATAATGATGGAGACTATTCAGATCATCTGAAGTATCGTCGACAACTACTTGATGATATGAGAAACTTAATCTTATATCATCTGAATAGAGACGGGGAGGATAAATTGTGACTGTTGTATTGTTTGATGTAGATGGGGTGTTTTTAAGTGAGGAAAGGTGCTTTGATGTATCAGCACTTGCGATCCATGAAATGCTTTATAGCCCAAGGTACCTTAACCTTGACCAACAAGAATTCAAGACGGATTATGATGATCATCAGATTAAACAGATACGTAATGAAATATTCATCGACGATGCAGTTTTGAGCCGCTTTAAACAGATGGGATTGAATTCCAACTGGGATATGCTGTTCATCACTTTCTCTATTGTATATATAGATCTGATTGAAAAAGCCGGCATCAATCTATCAAACATAGACCTTTCAGACCTCCAAGGGATGGGTGAGATGCTAGGGTCCGGGCGTCCTGATTATTCCAAGGTACTGGCCTTCCTACAAAAGGAAGGGTTCAAAAAAGATACCACCTTTGATGCTTTGCAGGAATATGCAAAAGAACATCTGGGTGTTGAAGACGTATCAGCATTCGGTATATCCGGGTCCATTTGGAGGACAGGCCAGTATAAATATCAAGAGTGGTATTTGGGGAGCAGGGACGTCAAAACTTCAACTGGAATTGAAGCGGAGGAAATGGATAAAACCGGATTCATTCACGATGAAGAATGGATTGTACCGCCAGAAGAGATCCGGGGCATGCTGAACAGACTTCTAGACGCAGGTGTTGAGATTGGAGTGGCTACAGGAAGACCACGTCAGGAGACGTTAATCCCTTTCAATCAGGAGCGTTTGATGGATATTTTCAGAAGCAACAAAATTTCTACAGCATCTGAAGTGCTGGCTGCAGAAGCAGTTGAAGGTGTAGGGATATCTCTGGCAAAACCGCATCCATACAGTTACTTATGGACACTTTATGGCCATGACGAAAATCATTTTTTCGATGCGGTAAACAAGAAGAATAATGTCGATGATACTGTGATCATTGTGGGAGATTCTGTTGCGGATTATTATTGTGCCGAAGCGATTGGCGCCGGATTCGTTGCGACTTTAACAGGTCTGACGGGACGTGAAGTGATTCCCACTTTTAAGGCCCTTGGGGTAGATGAGTCCCAAATGACCGGGACAGTGCTTGATGTTGAAGAAATCATTTTAAAAAGCCATCACGCTTAAGTGATGGCTTTTCTCTTGCTATGACAAATCTACTTGTTTCAAGTTATGGAACCCTTCGATCTGCCCGAGTTCATCCATAGCCTCTTGATTGACACTCTGGTCAAGTGAGAGGGAGAGGAGTGCAGACCCTCCGGCATCAGTCCGGCCAAGTTGCATTGAGGCGATATTCACGTTGTATCTGCCTAAAGTGATTCCCATTTCACCGATGATCCCCGGACGGTCCAGATGGTTTATGAATAGGAGATGATTAGTGGGTTTTATATCGACTTGGAAATCGTTTATTTTGACGATGCGCTCACCATAACCATTGAGTACGCTGGCCCCAAGGGTGAGCGACTCTTCTCCATTAAGGAGTTCTACTTCAAGGTAATTACTGTATCCATGTGCCTTGCCCCTCTTCTCGACCTTGTAGGTGACGTCTTGCTCTTGAAGGAGGTAGAGTGCATTGATGATGTTGACGGTCTCCCCCAAATGGGGTTTTAACATGTTCGCGACAAATGAGCGCGTTAAGAGGCTGGTATCGTCCAAAGCCAATTCCCCATGGTACTTCAGCTTCACTTCTGATGGAGGGCGGTTCATCAGTTGAATGGCAACACCACCCATATGGGTGGCAATATTGATGTAAGGTTTAAGCTCATCATTGATGGTGTCCCCCATCCTCGGTGCGTTCACGGCATGGATGACTGTATCGTTCTCCAAAATATCAATGATTTCCCGGGAAACGCTTGTTGCGACTTTTTCCTGGGCTTCTACAGTCGAAGCACCCAGATGTGGGGTGACTACGATGCGTGGATGTCCAAGAAGCTTTTTATTAGAGGGGGGTTCCTCTTCGAAGACATCGAGGGCTGCGCCTTCGATTTTACCTTCGTCCAAGGCACTCAGCAATGCAGTTTCATCGATGATGCCTCCACGCGCGACATTTACGATTTTAAGCCCGGGTTTTGCACGGGCAAAAAAGGATTCTCCAACTATACCTGTTGTTTGAGGAGTAAGAGGAGTATGTACAGTCAAAAAATCGGCGTTTGAAGCAATTTCTTCAACTTCCATTTTTTCTATCTCCGCTTCTTGTGCTTTCTCATCAGAAAGGTAAGGGTCGAATGCAATAACCCGCATACCAAAGCTCTGCGCCCTTTTAGCGACGCCAAAGCCAATTTTGCCTACGCCGATTATTCCAAGCACTTTTCCGTACATTTCTGTACCCTTGTACTTCTTACGGTCCCACTTGCCTTCAGAAAGCGCTTTGTGTGCAGCTGGAATCTGGCGTGTCAACGCGAGCATCATGGCCATTGTGTGCTCTGTCGCGGATATTGTATTGCCATCAGGGGCGTTGATGACGATGACCCCATATTTTGTGGCGGCATCGACATCAATGTTATCAACGCCAGCCCCGGCACGGGCAATCACCTTCAGGTTGCGTGCATATTGAATGATTGTTTCAGTAATCTGCGTCTGGCTGCGGACGATAAGGGCTTGGTAACCATGTACGATATTCAAAATTTCTTCTTCAGCAAGACCAATATGGACATCGACTCCATAGTTGGGATGATCGACGAGTTCTTTTAAACCTTCTTCATTTACCGGGTCTAGTACAAGCACTTTAAATTGATTCATGGTAGGCCTCCTGTGCGGCAGTCAATGCTGTGCCGTAGTAGTTCTTATTGCGGTATCGGGTCAATATAGATTCAAGGGCTGCAAGGACGGTGAGCATATCTTTAGGGAACATATAACCCATATGGCCGATCCTAAGGATTTTCCCTTTTAATTGCTTCTGGCCACCAGCTATGGAGATGCCATATTCTTTTTGAAGGGTGTCTTTTATATGGGATAATTCTGCTTCTTCTCCTTTAAATGCTGTAACAGTTGGAGAGGCATATGCTTCTTCGACCAGAAGTTCGAGGTCAAGGGCTGTGAGTCCGGCTCGGATCATGTCCTTCATTTTCATATGGCGGGCAAAGATCTTATCCATCCCCTCTTCTTTATAGATGGACAGCACCTTGTCCAGCCCCTGCATAAGAGATACAGCCGGCGTGAAGGGGGTGGAGTGCTTTTCCAAGGCAGAGAAGTATTGGTTGATATCCAGATAAAATCTTGGCAGTCTGTTTTGTGAGGCCCGTACTCTCGCTGCTTCATTCATGGTGACAAAGGCGATGCCCGGCGGAAGCATCAAAGCTTTCTGACTGCCGGTCACCAGGCAGTCTATGGATTGCGCCTCGAGATTGAAAGGGGTGCCACCTACAGCGCTCACGCCATCCACTATAAAGAGGGTGGATGGATCATAGTTTTTAACTATCCTGCCAATTTTCCCGATTGGATGCAGAACTGCAGTTGAAGTTTCACATGCCTGGCTGAAGACGGCTTTGATATCAGACTTACTGTTTAGGAAAGCTTCAAATTCCTGAATGTCGACCCCCTCCCCCCAGGGCACTTCATATACATGTACGTGGAATGGGTGGGCTTTGGCGATACTTTTGAAGCGATCACCGAATGCACCGCTGGCTATAATAATGATCGATTCATCTTTTCCGACAAGGTTGATCATGGCAGTTTCAAGTGCGCTGGTTCCGCTGGAAGTAAGCACTGCGACTGGATATTTGGAACCGAAGACCTCCCCAATATTGGATTGTACATGCTGCATCAGCTCTGTAAAATCCGAAGAGCGGTGTCCGATCATTCCTTGCGACATGGCTTGTGACACTTCAGGTGGAATAGGTGTAGGTCCAGGTGTAAGAAGCAGTTTAGGCTCCATGCATTATCAGCCTCCATGGCATATAGTAAATCTATAGTATCAAATTTTTCAGTATTTTACATAAATTATGAAGATATTCGTTATTTCAAATGCCCTTCATCACTAAAAAATAATGTCGTTTCAATTATCTTTACCATCCTGTAGTAGCCCGTCGACGAGGGAATGTGCTTTTTGGTATCTATCGCGGTAGGAATCTCCATCCAAAACATGGGTGATTGAAGAGAGCTCGTTTTTGTTGATTTCATCCCACAGCATTGAGTGTATGCGATGCTTAGTCGCATCATGAGGGTCTTCTGGCGGGAGCAGCAAGATCAGCGACCAGTGCTGGAGATGGATATAATAGTCGAACACCGACTTCAGACGATTGAATTCCTCGCCGTCGGCACGTATCTTCATGTTCACTTTAGTGTACATTACATCGGTGTCAGCAAAAAATACTTTTCTTGTCCCTGTCGAATGGATACGCTGTTTGTTGTTTTCAAATTGACCAATGCCGATTGAATGAAAATCTTTAACATCGAGTTCATCCTTATGAAGGCGCTGTTCCATCAGGTAACTTTTAGCATATTCCGTCGAATGACTGGTGGAGTATCTGCGCGCCAGATCTTGGACGAGCGAGGTTTTGCCCGTCCCCGGTGCACCAAGTATCAACACATTCTGAACAAAGAACTTTCTGAAAGGCCGTGTTACATAATCCCAATTCAAAATAGGCTCTTCGCGTATACTGGTACCGCTGATGCCTAATATTTTACGGTCTACCATGGTGATATGGATGGCTGAGTTTGGGCGTTCAGCTTCAAAAAATGACTTCAACGGTTCGAGATACTCCTGTTCACCCGCATAAAAGGTTAAGCTATCGACTTTAAATGGAAGGGTGGCTTCTTCCTGACTGATGATATCGGATAACCGATCCAACCAAGAGCGCCATCCATGGGGGTATCTTGGTATATCTGTTTCATCAAGTTTAAGGATGGTTACATTGTCATCCGGGGTAAGCAGTTGCCGCATTGCCTTAACACGATTGTCGAGCGTCATTTCGTGTTCTTGACCCCGGTCCCCTTCATATCCACTGACGATTACGAATGCATGCCGGTTTTCACGTTTTGCACGTATGACCTGTTCGAAGTGACCAACGTGACAAGGGGCGAAAGTGCCAAAATAGATGCCTAAATCTCTCATTGAACTAGCTCCTAACTGTTTCAGTGTTAAAATAGTTATATCAGTATAAAATTTGTTTATCAAATCATCAGGCGGCCGTAATCCCATTTATGCTACAATCAGTATGTCAAAATGAAAAGTAGAGGGATAATGAAATGATAAGATGGATAAATATATTTAAAGGGTTTCTGATGGGTACATGTGAACTCATACCCGGTGTCAGCAGCGGCACCATGGCCTTGCTCCTCGGCATATATGACCAGTTTTTAGGAGCCATCTCAAGGATAGTATCAAAGGACTATAAAAAAGCAATCTTGTTTCTGGTTCCGCTTGTGGTCGGCATGGGTATAGCCATTGTAACGCTGTCTTCATTGATTGATTATTTGTTGAAGGCGCATACCGTACCTACCCACTGGTTTTTCATCGGTTTAGTATTGGGTGTGGTGCCGATGCTGCTGAGGATTTCAAACTATAAGGTTGAATTCCGTACGGCTCATTACCTCATCTTCCTAGCTGCGGTCGCGGTGTTGTTCATAACGGGTATGGCCAGGGGAGAAGGCGCACCTGTTACGGAAATTGTCATCACTGGTCCCTTGCTGTTGAAGATGTTCGCAAGTGGTCTGCTCGCGTCCACCACCATGTTGTTGCCGGGGATATCGGGATCATTGGTACTATTGATACTCGGCTCTTATTCGGTCGTCATATTCTCAATCAGTGAACTTCTGGATCTGAACTTCAGCATACTGCCGGTCGTCATCGCTGTGGGCATCGGCATCGTATTGGGGCTGCTTGCAGCAAGCAGAATCATACAATATATGCTCAGACATTATACCTACTTGACTTATGCAATGATTTTGGGGCTTGTGACGGGCTCTGTATTCGCAATATATCCAGGGCTGCCTGACACTATTGGCGCATGGATTGTAACGGTCATAACAGCATTTATCGGATTCATCATCAGCCTATACATGGGATCAAGAAATGAAGATGGCGTTTAGGAGGTGAATAGGCATGGAGAAAGAACATCCTTTGCTGGAGTCCTATCATGAATATATCAAAAGCACTTTAGATTATCGTATTGCGATAATTGGCCAGGTTGATGCCGGAAAAAGCGCACTCGTCAATCGTCTGACAGGAATGGATTCAGCCGTCTCGACACAGACTGATGCCACACGTGAGGTAAGTGCCTATCCCTTTGGGGATAAAGGTGAGATATTGGACTTCCCGGGCGTCGGTACTACAGAGTATTCCCCAAAACAGTACAAAAAACTGATTTCAAAAACAGGGATAAAACATGTACTGTATGTCTTTTCCTCCAAGATAAGAGAAGCGGATGAAGCGGTGATCCGGTACTTGGCGAAAAAAGGAGTACGCATCACCTTCGTCTACAATAAAAGCGACACCTTGATTGATGTAAGCGGCGAGCGACTGCAAAAAACACTGATGAACGACAAGGATACTGAGCTGCATGTCACCTTCAAGAAGCATCTCGACCAGCCGCTTCATTACCAATTTGTCAGTGTTAAGGACGATGTCGGCATCCATGAACTGGAACAGACGATATCATCCGTATTCGAGGAGAAGGATGCACTTTTTGATAAGAGGGCTAAAAGTGCAGGGTATCTGGAGAAGTTCCTGACCCGCAAGATGAATACATTGGCGAAGAAGCTCCTTTCGCCAAGCTTCAAAGACATCATATTGAACCGGTCATATAAGTCGATTGAAGAGATGACCGAAGACCATTATCAAGTCAGTAAGGCTGATGCCGATGTCATTGGCCGCGAAATACCAAGAGCAGTCGATCACATCAACCGCGCAAAAGCGGAAGACACTGATAAGAAGAGTCCAGCAGACTACATCACTCACCTTACGTCATTATTCAGCGCGGTATTCAAAATGCGTAAATTAAACGTGGTGACGTTCATTGTATCTTCACTGGGTGAAATGGGAATCAAAAACATCTATCCGGTCCTAAAAGGGACTTTCGGATACGCGGGGGACATGAATGATTTTGCGCGCGAAGTCATAAAATACCACCGCTAAATACACCGGCATTTGCTGGTGTATTTTTTTGCGACAATCGTTTGCATAGAAATTTCTTCGCACCTCCATAAAAACTTTCTATGAGCGTATCAATTTAATGCAATCGTTTGCAAAATGAGCATTGACAATTATTATCAGAAAAATTAATATTGATATAAGAGCGTTTGTTAACGCTTACATATGAAGGGGGAAGCTGAATGAGGAAATTCAAATGGGGCTACATATTTCTGGTGGCTACGGTTCTGGTCTTAGGTGCCTGTGGAAATAGTGGCGATGCCGGTGGGACGGCAAGTAGCGGCAACGAGCAGGACAGTGAGGAAGGCGGCGAAGTCACAATCGACCTCTATCAGTTCAAAGTAGAATTCAAGGAACAATTTGAAGAAATGGTGGCACAGTACGTAGAAGAAAATCCAAATGTCAAGATCAATGTCGAGACCGTCGGTGGTGGAAATGACTACGGCGCAACATTGAAGTCTAAAATCGCCTCTGGGAATGAGCCGGATATATTCAATATAGGCGGTCCTCAGGACTATGAAGACCATAAAGATCGCATTGCACCAATAGAAGATTCAAAAGCGGCCGATACTGCACTCGAAGGCACACTCGATGCTGTGACGGTAGATGATCAAGTATATGGTCTCCCGTATAATCTGGAAGGTTACGGATTGATCTACAACAAAGCAATCCTTGAAGAAGCGGGCATCAATCCAGATGAATTGAAGACTATGGAAGATCTTCAGGGCGCAGTGGAGGAGCTTGATGGCATGAAGGAAGAATTGGGACTGGAAGCAGTCTTTGCGTTCCCTGGTAAAGAAAGATGGGTCTACGGGAACCATTCCAGCAGTTCTTTCCTGGCACCTGAGTTCAATGACAGTGTCACTGAAGCTTTCGAAGCAGATACAGTGGAATTCGAACTATCAGAAGAATTGAAGAATTATATTGATATGCAGGTCAATTATTCAGAACAACCGGTTTTGAGCCTGGATTATTCACAACAAGTAGAAGCACTCTATTCAATGGAAAAAGTGGCGATGATCCAGCAAGGCAACTGGGCCTATCCATCTATCGAGCAGATTGCACCTGAAGTTGCTGAGAATTCTGGAATTATTCCTATTCCTGTAGACGGAGAATCCAAAATGCCAGTAGGCGTTCCCCAGTACTGGGTAGTAAATTCAGGAGCTGAAGATGAAGTCCAAAAAGCCGCTGTTGAATTTCTAGACTGGATGTATACTTCAGAAGCTGGTATGGATATAGTGTTGAATGAGTTTAATTTCATCCCGGCGTATGAAGGCTATGACACAAGTCAGATCTCTGACCCTCTCTCGGAGGAGATCTATCGATACTCTGAAGAGGGCAACACCAGTGGTTGGGTATTCCTCGGATATCCGACAGGATTTTCAGAAGATGTCTACGGTAATAATGTACAGCAGTATATATCAGATGAAATTACTTGGGAAGAAGCCATGGAGAATTCTCAGAAGTATTGGGAAGAGAATAGATAGTATTTAAATGATGGAGCGATCATATTGCTCCATCATTTCTTAAAAGAGGTGTATATATGAAGACTAGAAATATCATGTACTGGGTGTTTATCGCGCCGGTTTTAGCAGCCCTCCTCATTGTTGTCGTCATACCATTCGTCTGGGGCATCTACTACTCCCTCACAGAATGGTCCGGGGATATGGCACAGATACCGATCTTCACAGGATTTGAGAACTATAAAAGTCTACTCTCGGACCCCACATTCTTGAGCGCTCTATGGTTCACCTTTAAATACGCCATCGTTACGGTAATCATTATAAATATCGTTGGCTTCTCATTGGCACTTATAGTAACAAGCTACATAAAGTCCAAAAACTTCCTCAGAACCATCTTTTTCATGCCAAATCTTATTGGAGGATTGATTCTGGGCTTCATATGGCAGTTCATATTTACGAATATATTTAATGCTCTGGGTGACGCGATGGGGGTTGAAATGCTGCAGGGTTGGCTTGCAACCCCTGCTACCGGCTTTTGGGGCCTGGTGATCCTTCATGTATGGCAGATGGCGGGCTACATCATGATTATCTATATCGCATATCTGCAGAGCCTCCCCGATGAACTGCTTGAAGCAGCGGATATGGATGGGGCAAGTTATTTCCAGAAGCTTAAGAATGTCGTAATGCCCCTTGTAGCGCCAGCGTTTACAGTGAGCATGTTTTTGACACTCTCAGGAGCGTTCAAAATATATGATCAGAACTTGTCCCTCACAGGAGGAGGGCCGGGTGGTTCCACGAAAATGATAGCCATGGATATTGTAGACACTGCATTCGCGATGAATACGATGGGCCTCGCCCAGGCAAAAGCAGTCATATTCTTTATAATTGTAGCCATTCTGAGTCTGACACAAGTTTATTACAATAAGAAGAAAGAGGTGGAGATGTAATGAAGAAGAATAAGTCTAAAGGTCGTATCACTCTTGAAATCATAGGCATTCTACTCGCGCTTCTTTGGCTCTCCCCTTTCTATATCATGTTGGTGAATGCGTTCAAAACTAAAAGGGAGATGTTCGGAAATGTATTGGCGCCCCCAAAAGAACCGGTATTCTCAAATTTTGTGGAAGCGTTCCAGGAGCTTGATTTCTTAAGGACTTTCTTCAATTCCTTTCTCATTACGTCACTGAGCATTGTCTGCATTGTTTTCTTCTCTGCGATGGCCGCATATGCATTATCAAGAAATAAAAGTAAAGTGAGCGGCATCATCTTCTTCCTGTTTGTCGCCTCTATGCTCATCCCATTTCAATCCGTGATGATTCCACTTGTTAAGGTCTTCAGTGATCTCCAGAGTTTAAATAAATGGGGATTGATCATCATGTATATCGGCTTTGGTTCAGGGCTCTCGCTATTCCTTTATCACGGAGCGCTCAAAAACATTCCTTTATCATTGGACGAAGCCGCAAAGATTGATGGGGCCACTAAATGGCAAACATTTTGGCATGTCATTTTTCCGTTGCTACGTCCAATTGGCGTGACGGTAGCTATACTGAATGTAATTTGGATCTGGAATGATTTCCTCCTTCCGAGTCTTGTATTAGGAAAAGGTGATGAGACCATACCGCTTAAATTATTTTTATTCTTTGGTCAATATACTAAACAGTGGACGCTAGCATTGGCTGGTCTGACGATTTCAATCATCCCAGTAATCATCGGATACTTTATTGCCCAAAAGCATATCATCAAAGGCGTTTCAGATGGGGCAGTGAAATAGAGCAGGAGGACAGCACTAAATGGCTACAATAAAAGATGTGGCAAAGATCGCCGGAGTATCACCGTCTACGGTATCGAGAGTGATCAAAGACCATAAAGGTATAAGTCGGGAAACGAAGAAAAGGGTTAGAAAGATAATGGAGGAGATTGGCTATACTCCAAATATCGCGGCGCGTAATCTGGTGACCAATCAATCGAATACAATCGGTCTTATACTAAAGAGTGGAGTCTACGAAGTGAATTTGAACCCATTCTATTCGGAAGTGAGCCTAGGTGTGTCTGATACATGCCGAGACAAGGGGTTTTCCACACTTACGACGGTTGAAGACAACGATATGAGACTGCTTGAGGAAGTGAGGGAACTGGTGAACTCCAGGCAGGTAGATGGCTTCATCCTACTGTACTCGAAAGAGCGGGACGCCATCATGGATTATTTGATGACTATCAACTTCCCGTTCGTAGTCATCGGAAAAGATGTAATGAACAGCGGTGATGCCATCCATGTCGATAATGATAATGTACAGGCTGCAAAAGAGATGACGGAGTTGTTGATTGATGAAGGTTATGAAGATATCGTCATGGTGGTCGATAATGAGGTTTTCGCTGTTTCCCAAGATAGGATAGCCGGTTTTGAACAGGCGATGGCAGCTAACGGGCTAAGCAGTAAATGCAAAGTCGTGCAATGCGACAAGGATGAGTCTTCTATTGAAAGGATGCTGGTTGATCTCTTTGACCACACACCACCGCAAGCACTTCTTACACTCGATGGGGTATTGAATGCACGGATCATCTCCCGGCTGTATCAAATGCAGATTCGGATACCAGAGGATGTGGCGACAGCCACTTTCAGTGAATCACCTCTAACCAAGTTTGCAGCACCTCCCCAGACAGTCGTGGACATATATCCCAAGGAATTGGGGAAAGAGGCAAGTAACGAAGTAATCATGCTGATAAAGGATGACAACAGACTAAAACGCAATATTACTGTACCGACACGTATCATAGAACGCCAATCGACGAAAAAGGAGGAGGATAAAGGATGAAGGTAACAGTTTGGAATGAATACCGTCATGAAAGAGAGTCGGAAGTTGTAGAGCGTGTCTACCCGGAAGGCATCCATAATCAGATAGCCAGTTTTCTGGGAGACCACGAAGTGAAGACGGCTACACTGGACGAGCCTGAAAACGGATTGACTGATGAAGTGCTGGACAACACTGATGTCCTTATATGGTGGGGGCACAAAGCCCATGACGAAGTGTCCGATGAAGTGGCTGATAAAGTACGCCAGCGCGTCTGGGACGGCATGGGTCTGGTGGTGCTGCACTCTGCTCATTTCTCAAAACCATTCAAGCTTTTGATGGGGACCTCGTGCGATTTGAAGTGGCGTGAAGCTGGGGAAAAGGAGCGTCTTTGGGTGGTAGATCCAACCCATCCGATTGTGGAAGGTCTGGGAGAGTATTTCGAACTGCCAGCAGAAGAGATGTACGGTGAGCACTTCGATATTCCAACCCCCGAGGAGTTGATAATGCTCAGTTGGTTCGAAGGCGGAGAAGTCTTCAGAAGCGCATGCACGTTCAAAAGAGGGAACGGCAAAATATTCTATTTCCGCCCAGGTCATGAAACACATCCGACGTACTATAACGAAAACGTTCAGACAGTCATCAAAAATGGTGTCGTTTGGGCAGGAAGCGGACATGGCAGGAAACATCATTACGGAAATTCCGAACCACTGGAAGAGATAAAGGAGAATGAACATGATTAATGTTGGCATTATCGGTTGCGGCAGTATCGGTGTAAAGCGGCATATCGCTGAATATGAAGAGAACGATAATGTAAAGCTGACAGCCTTTTGCGACCGTGTAGTCTCGCGTGCGGAGGCACAACAGAAGATATATGGAGGAAAATCCTACGAAAAGTATCAGGACCTTTTAGAAGATGATTCCGTCGATGCTGTAAGTGTCACGGTGCCTAATCACCTACATGCCGAAATTTCCATTGCTGCCCTGAAAGCGGGTAAGCACGTTCTATGCGAAAAACCTATGGGGCTATCTACTGAAGAGATGGACCGTATGATTGCAGCAGAAAAAGAGTCAGGCAGACAATTGATGATCGGCCATAATCAGCGGTTGATAAAAGAGCATCAGGTGGCACGTGATTATGTAGCCACAGGAAAACTCGGAAAGGTCTATGCCTTTCGTACGACGTTCGGTCATCCGGGACCCGAAGAGTGGAGCGTAGATGGAAAGGAAAGTTGGTTCTTCAAGGAGGACGAAGCGGGTATGGGCGCAATGGGGGACCTTGGGGTGCACAAGGCAGATCTGATCCGCTACATTTTAGACGAAGAAATCGTTGAGGTAGGTGGATTGATCTCCAAGGAAGCGAAAAGTTTCTCGGATGTCGATGATAATGCAGTATGTATCCTGCGGACAGCGTCCAATGCCGTCGGCACACTTCAGGCAAGCTGGTCCTTTTATGGATTGGAGGATAACTCCACGACGATATATGGTGAAAAAGGAGTGCTGCATCTCCTTGGCGACGAGAAACATTCTTTTGTATTCACAGGACGAGACGGCACAGTTGTACAGGAAAACTACGGAGGCATCCAGACGAATGATGAGGAAGGGCAAGCAAAGAAATCATTTGTGATGGATGCATTCATCGAAGCACTTGTAATGGATGAGCGGGTGCCAGTGACTGCTGATGATGCAAAGAAATCCGTAGAAATCATTTTGGCGGCTTTTGAATCGGACCGGACCAAAAAGATTATGATGGAGGAATAGGTGCTGAACATGACTAAAATCAGATTGGGTTTCATCGGGGTAGGTGGGATAGCTACAGGGCGCCATATACCAACCTTCAGAACATTTGATGAAGTGGAGATTGCCGCTGTTCATGATGTGGATATAAAACGGGCAGAGAAGGTAGCAGAAGAACTGGGGATCCCCGGTGTCTTCGCCGAAATTGAAGATATGTATCCACACGTTGATGCCATAGTCATTTGCACCCCGAATAAATTCCATGCCGAGCTTAGTATAGACGCGATGGATAACGGAAAACATGTACTGTGCGAAAAACCGATGGCCATGACGACCGAGGAATGCAATGCCATGATTGAAGCGGAAAAACGCAATGGTGTAAGGCTTCACATTGCTTACCATTACCGCTATATGAAAGAAGCCATTGCATCCAAGAAAGTAATTGAACGTGGAATGATCGGGGATCCATTGGTGGTACGTGTGCGCGGATTAAGACGGCGGAAAGTCCCGGGATGGGGTGTGTTCACCAATTATGATCTGCAGGGTGGAGGTGCTCTGATCGACTATGGATGCCATCTGCTTGATATGGCCATGTATCTTATGGGGGATGTCAAGCCAGTGGAAGTGTCGAGTACCACCTATAACCATCTGAGTCGTACAAACACTGTCAATGAATGGGGGCACTTCAATCGGGATACTTTCGAAGTGGAGGACCACGTCAGTGCATTCATCCGCTTCAACAACGGTGCCACTATGCTCTTTGAAACAAGTTGGGCAGCGAATATTCCTGAAGATGAGAATCATATAAGCATCTCTGGCACAAAAGCGGGGCTTGATGTATTCAACATGCAAGTCAACCAGGCTGATGAAGACCTTATGACGACTATGAGGATTGATTATATCAAAGTCGACGAAACATTCAGCCGGCTTCAAGCTGAAGATTTCATTTCGGCTGTCAAATACGGGACCCCCTTGACAGTGGCTTCAGAAGAGGCGAAAGAAGTATCGAAAATCATCGAAGCAATATACTTGAGCTCGAAAGAACAGCGCAGTATCAGACTTTAGGAGGCTAACGGATGAAACTAGGAGTATTCAATCCTCTGTTCCAGAACATGGAGCTTGAGGAAATGTTGGAGTACATCGAAGCATCAGGACTTGAAGCGGTTGAAATAGGAACAGGCGGCTATCCGGGAAATGCACATTGCGATGTTGATGCATTGCTCGAATCTGAAGAGTTGCGAGCCGAGTATATGGAGAAGTTCGCTTCGCGCAATATCATCATCAGCGCATTCAGTTGCCATGGCAATCCAATATCGCCGGATGAAGCATTCCGTAAGCAATCTGATGAGAATCTGAGAAAGAGCATACAACTTGCAGAACTCATGGATGTGCCTGTCGTGAACACTTTCAGCGGAACGCCTGCAGGCAATGAAACAGATACGACAGTCAATTGGCCGGTGACGCCGTGGCCGGAGGAATACTCTGCAATAAAGAAGTGGCAATGGGAAAACAGATTGATTCCTTATTGGCAGGATATCGCGGAGTTGGCAAAGTCAAAGGGTGTCAAAATCGGGCTTGAGCTTCACGGTGGTTTCCTGGTGCACTCCCCCCACACCATGCTTGAACTGAGGCGCGCGACGAATGAATATATCGGAGCGAACCTTGACCCGAGTCATATGTGGTGGCAAGGCATCGACCCAGTAGCCGCCATTAAAATTCTGGGTCGTAGGAGTGCCATTCATCATTTCCATGCGAAAGATACCTATATCGATCAGGACAACCTTAATATGTACGGCTACCTGGACATGAACCCATACAGTAGCATCAAAGATAGGAGTTGGACATTCAGGAGTGTCGGACTCGGCCACAGTATGGATGAATGGGCTGATATGATGAGTGCCCTCAGAATGTATGACTATGACTACGTCGTCTCCATTGAGCACGAAGATGGGTTGATGTCTATAGAAGAAGGGTTCCGTACTGCTGTCAGGAACCTGCAGAATGTCATTATAAAAGAGAAGCCGACTGACATGTGGTGGGCTTAAAGGAGTGGGAATATGGCAGAACTAAAACTCAGCAATATACAAAAGACATATGACAAAGGCCCGACAGTCGTCCATGACTTCAACCTGGATATACACGATGAGGAATTTATCGTTCTGGTCGGCCCTTCAGGATGCGGCAAGTCGACGACGTTGCGCATGATTGCAGGGTTGGAGGAGATTTCAGGAGGAGATTTGTACATCGACGATAAACGAATGAATGATGTCGAGCCAAAGAACAGGGATATTGCGATGGTCTTCCAGAACTATGCCTTATATCCCCACATGAGCGTCTACGACAATATGGCGTTCGGCCTCAAATTGCGCAAGACCCCGAAGGCGGAAATTAAAAAGCGTGTGGAAGAAGCAGCGGCAATTCTGGGATTGACAGATTATCTTGACCGTAAGCCAAAAGCACTGTCGGGTGGCCAACGTCAACGTGTGGCGCTTGGCCGTGCGATTGTCAGGGAAGCCAGTGTGTTTCTGATGGATGAGCCTTTATCCAACCTTGATGCAAAACTGAGGGTGCAGATGCGCGCTGAAATCATCAAGCTACATAAACGACTCAAAACTACGACCGTCTATGTGACGCATGATCAGACCGAAGCGCTTACTATGGCCTCTAGAATCGTCATCCTCAATGAAGGGGACATCATGCAGGTGGGCTCCCCGAAAGAAGTATATGATTACCCTGAGAACGTCTTCGTGGCACAATTCATCGGCTCTCCGGCAATGAATGTATTTGATGCGGAGATGAGGGATGGCGTGCTTATGATCGGAGATACCACAATAGAAATCCCTGAAGCGAAACGCCGCATGCTCATTAACGGTGGATACGACAATCAACCGATTAAATTCGGCATCCGTCCCGAAGATGTAAGGGAAGAGACCGTGTTTGTGGAATCCGGTCTATCGACTGCTTTCGAGGCGGAGGTGAAGGTGAGTGAACTGCTCGGATCAGAAATCATGCTCTACTCAGAGTTAGAAGGCCAGGAATTCATTTCTCGTGTAGATGCGCGGAACAATCTGGCACCGGGTGATGTCGTCAAATTTGCTTTTGATATGAACAAGGGTCATTTCTTTGATTGGGAAACTAAGCAGCGCATCGTCACAAAAGACGATCGGGCGAAAGAAAAAAAGACTTTGGCATCCAAAAATCAGACTTCGAATGTAATAGAGGCATAAGGTCAAAAAACAGTCCACCCATATTCAGTGGACTGTTTTTTTGCTCATTCGATCTGATGCCATGGTATTATGATATAGTTGAAGTGAGGTGAAGAAGATGATTAAATTTGATCATATCATACACTATGTAGATGATTTGGATGCTGTAAAATCCGAAGGAGTACTGCCCATCCATTCAGGTGGGGAGCACCCTGCCTTCGGTACTGAAAATGCACTGTCTTACTTTGATTTGAGATATATAGAGTATTTGACGATAAGCGATGAAAAGCAGTTCAATACCCATCTTGAGGACGGAACAGAGTCCTTTGCCAGGACCATTGTGGACAAAGGCTACAAGGAAGGGTTTATCAGGTATGCGATAAACACCGACAAAATTGAACAGCTTGCAGAACGATACCGTGCCAAAGGATTCAACGTATCAGGTCCGGTTGATATGGAACGGGAGACCGCAGGTGAAACCATCCGTTGGAAATTACTTTATATAAAGGATGATGTTGAAACATTTCCATTCTTTATAGAATGGGAAGAGAGTGACGACATACGGCTATCACGTATAGAGGCGATGGGAAAAGAAATCATCTCCCCGGAAATCGTCATCCATAACAATGTAGTGGATTTGAAGAGATGGGAAGCGTTCTATGATGTGGTTGGCGTGTGGGAGGGCCAGTTGGATTCTCGGACTACAGTCTCCCTCAAGGAGACCGGGGCACCTTCAATTACTCTACAGATAGAAATGGAGGGCACCTCAGCCCACTACAGGGGAGCGGACTATAGATTTATATAAAGAATCATGAGCAGATGGCCCAAGGCTAAAAGCGCCGTGACCACACTCAGGATGACAAGGGACTTCGAACCGCGTACAAGGATATAGGCAATGCTCAGCATAACAGTGACAACGCCAAGTATTATCCTCATGCTCATTAGCGCGATGAGGTCACCATGTCCATATTGATTCAATTGGAACATGCTGATTGCGTTGAGAACGATAAGTAGGATTAAAATGACTTGTCTCATTTATAAAGGACCACCTTTCTTGCAATTATTATATCAGATTTTAATCGAATGGAGATTATTATGCTTAAACTAATCAATCTGACCGAAGAAGAACACAATCAATTTATAGAACACCACCCGAATGGCGATTTACTTCAACTGACTGACTGGGCACAGTCAAAGCGGCTGACAGGATGGTACTCCAGAAGGTTTGCGGTCAGCGATGGTGATCAGACCGTAGGCGCTGCGGTACTGATGTTCAAAAGGCTGCCAAAACTGAAGCAGACGTTGTGCTATGCCTCAAGAGGGTTCGTCTGTGATTATGATGATGAGGGACTCGTGGAATTCATGCTTGAAGAAGCATTGAAAATCGCCAAAGAAGAGAAGGCCTATGTACTGAAAATCGATCCCGATATACCACTTGAGACACATGGAGGGACCATAGAATTCCTCAAGCAGATTGGATTCAGGCATCGTGGGTTAAAGGACGGCATGAGTAAAGATAACATCCAGCCGAGGCAGACAATGGTGACACGAATCGATAAGTCGGATGAAGATCTGCTTGGAAGTTTCGAAAGGAATAACCGGACGAGAGTGCGCAACGCAATAAGAAAAGGGACGAAGGTATATAAAGCTACGAGAGAGGATCTGCCGATTTTTGTGGAACTGATGAAAGTCACAGGGAAAAGAGATGGCTTCTTGACCCGGGATATCACTTATTTCGAGTCCTTATATGATAACTTGCATGAGAACGGCCATATGGAATTGTTCCTTGTTAAACTTGTGCCAAAAGACGTATCCGCGTCGCTTGACTCTGATATCAGCAAGGTAGCCAAAGAACTGGAGAAAGCCCAGAAGAGGAAAGACAGCAACAAAAAGGAAAATCAACTTAAAGACCTTGCCAACAGAGCGGAGAAACTGGAGAAGCAGAAACAGGAAATTGAAGAAATGGCCCATGATCATCCAGAAGGCATTATTTTATCCGGTGCGCTTTTAGCACATTCGGGACATAAAGCGTACTACCTCTACGGGGCCTCCTCTGACTTGTACAGGGAATATCTGCCAAATCATCATATGCAGTATGAGATGATGAAGTACGCGCGTGATGTAGGAGCGCTGACCTATGATTTTGGTGGCGTCAGTGTCGATCCGCCTCAAGACTCAGGGCATTTCGGCTTATGGCAGTTCAAGAAAGTATGGGGTACGGAGGTAAGTGAGAAAGTCGGCGAATTCGACTATGTGATCAATAGACCACTCTATACATTGGCTGAAGTGGGCGTTCCACTGTTTCAAAAAGGAAAGGTTAAATTGAACCAGCAGATTAAAGCATTCAAAGAAAGAAAATAAGCTGCCCTTGAAAGGGCAGCTTTTATATTCTATAGGAAATACGGCCTCGTCGCTGCAATAAGCGCAACGAATATCAGTGACATCAAGGACATTATGAGAAGTGTGAGAGACAACGAAAGATGTATGCTTCTGTTCTCATATAGGTTTGGTTCGGCAACGACAGCGCGCCAGGATGAAATGAATGAGATTATACTAAGCAGTGCCCAGATATAGATGCTGAAGAAGATGACACCGTTGTTGACGATATAATTTATGAAGAACATCGCTTGCATGAGAATGAGAAGAATGAGGATGACACGTCTCATCAAAACACCTCTTTCCTGTTACGCTGTCAGCAACATGAGTATAAGTACTGCAGAAATCATGAGTGTGAACGCGTGAATGAGAAATAACCGGTTACGATCGCCCTTGTATTCCTTGTAGCTAGTTATCTCCACAGAGATGAAGAGGCTGAGCGCAAGCGCAAAAATCAAGTAACCATCTGGGTTGGGTATTGCTAGGGCGAGAGTGGTGATCATTAGGAGGAACGCCACTCCTGCAATGATGCGGAAAACATCGAATAGCATACTTCTTTGATATAGGATGGTCATGGCACCGACTACAAGGTACATGAGGAGCATGAGGACTGCTAGAATCATACAACTTTCCTCCTCTTTCTAAAGTATTGGAATATAAAGTATGTCGATAATACAGTAGTTATGGCGCCGAACCAGAAGGGCAGCCCAGGAGTCATAAGGAATAGTATATTAAAGGCCAGGGGACCAAAAATCCTCCCAAGACTATCTAACGAATATGTGGTCGCTGTAATGCGTCCCATCTCCGCTCGACGTGCCTCCTTGGTGATCTGTGAAGTCAGGAGCGTCTTTACTAAGGCATTTCCTGTCATGAGGAGCACAATGCAGAATCCAGCAAACAGCAGGCTCGACATGAACGGCAGCAAAACGAAAGCGATGATGGTCATAACTTGGCCAAGCAGCATCATCGGATACTCCTGGCCATCTTTCAATCGGCTGATGACACCACCTTGAATGCCTGCATTGAATATTCCACCGATGACAAAAAGAAGTCCCATCTCAGCGGGGGTGATATTTATCCGGTCTATACCCAATAGCTGGAAAGTGCTCTCCATCCCGCTCATGGTGAACATGATGAAGAATGTGGAGATCAGAAGAATGCCGACAGGTTTCAGGAAGTACTCGCTGGCAACAGTAATTTCCTCTCTTGAAGATGCACCCGGCTGATAGGTCTCTTCAATTTTAAACATGCTGAAGAGTAGTGCCCCTATGATTACAGCAGCAGTCATATAATAGGCAAGACTCAGGCTGATTTCCGCCAAGAGGCCACCTACACCTGGACCGAAGATGAATCCGAGCCCGATTGACATTCCTATCAAGCCCATGAAGCGGGTGCGTTCCTCCCTGGTCGTCAAGTCTGCAACCATACTGGTCGTTGCAGTGTAGAGTGCCCCAGAAGCGGCTCCCCCTATTACCCGGCTTATGTATAGAATCCATAATACATCGATGAACATGCCGAAAAGAAGGAAGCTGAAACTGAAGGCCAGAAGGCCATACAGCAAGATGGCACGACGGCCATGCCTATCGCTGAGCCTTCCAAAAAACGGGGCGGATATAAAACTGGCTATTGAATACACAGCAAGCAGTCCGCCCATATGGAGAGTAGAGACTTCAAGCGTGTCCACCAACTCAGGTATGACGGGTATGACCATACTAAAACCAAAGTAGATCAAGAATTGTATGATCATAATGAATAGAATCATTTTTTTCATAGTCTGCACTTCCTATTTATTACTTTGTTCTCTGACCTCTTTTTTCGTCTCAGCAATTTCTGTTTCTATCTGAGCAAGCCTTTCGTCCATTTTGGATGTACTGTTTCCAGTAGATTCGAGTTTTTCCAAATCACCTTGGATACGCACATATTCATTTTTCAATTCTCTCAATTTATACTCTAGATCCATTGTGCTCACCCCCCTTGAAATTATAGTTGTATCTTATCATAACATATTGCATATTAGGGGAAACACTGATGACATCTGAAGGATGATTGAAGTAAAATGGGAGGGAATGGAGGGACATTGATGCATACATTTGAAATATACGAAGAATATTATGATTGGGAACAGCTGAAAGGCGATTCTGATGCAGAAGTGCACTTGCTGAGTTATGGAGGAGAGGACCCGCCCAATATGTATCAGCCCCAAGAGCCGTTGATTGCGAAATCATATTTAAATGATATCAGGAAAACAAGGCGTGAATACAAAAGACTCCTTTGGATGGACATCAATAATGTGAATGGCGTGCCAAAGCCGGTCACCTTATATGAGGAAGCAGGGGCTTATATGTTCTATCTCGCCCTACCGGGCGTAGATGCCCAGGCATTCCTGAAGCATCAGGACGAGAAGACGACAGCTGAGACCCTTAAGCAGATTGGAAGATATTTGAGTTTTTTCCATAAGCAAAAGGTTGAAGAGTGCCCATTTGACCATAGGAATGGACTATTGGATGAGGACCCGGTTTTCAGCCATGGTGATTTTAGATTATCCAATGTGATCGTCAATGAGAACTATATTACCGGAAGCGTTGATATGGTCGGGATTGGTATACGTGACCGTTACTATGACATTGTGTCGATGGCTTTGGATATAGAAGAAAAGTTGGGTGAGGGTTATGTAGAGAGTTTCTACGAGGGGTACCGCATAAAGGATCAGGTTGAAAAGGGAAAGTTCGAGCAGTTTGAAAAACTTATAGTCAACAAATAAAGATGCCCGGTGCAACCCGGGCATCTTTATTTGATTAATCATCGGTTTTCAGGACTTCTCCATTTTCTGCATTGATTTTAACATCATGACTGTTGCTGTCTTTCTTCAGTTCTACCTCGTATTCCAGCTGACCATCATCCTTATCTAGACTCCATCCTTCCAGCTTGCCATCTTTCTCGTCCATTGCGGTCTGGATGGCGTCTTCTGCTGGGATGGCATCTTGGTAATTGAAATGTTCATCCGTATCGAAGTCGCTGTCTTTTTCGTTTTCTTCATTAATTACGGAAAGGTCATCAGCTGAGATGTGCGCTTCGTATTCTTCGCTTTCATTCTCAAATTCTACTTTGTAGACCCACGCATCATTTTCTTTTTCGAACTCTAGACTTTTCAACTCCCCTTCGAAATTATCAGATGCCGTCTGTACCGCTTCATCCGCACTATGTTTTATTTCCTCAGGAGATATGGTATTGCTGGTGGTGCCGGAGGATTCGTCCGTAGTTCCGCTCGCCGAGCTACTTTCAGTAGTAGCCTTATTACTGCTGGAACTTTCATCTGTTCTCTCTTCTGTCGTAGTTTCTTCTGTCGTTTCGTTTGCTGTACTTTCTTCTGTTGTGGTTTCCGCATTCTCACTTTCGGAGTCATCACTGCATGCCCCGACTATAAGTGACGTCGCGAGGAGTAAACTTGCTAACTTGTATCGTCTGTTCATAAGATTGCTTCGCCTCCCATAAAACATTTAGTATCATATTCCCGTACCAGCCAATGTTAAAACTATTAATAGGGTCTGTAAAGCATATTGCAATTTTTTGTGGCCGGGCGTACACTAGTTTAGATAATAATAGGTATGGAGGTGCCCTGTGAAAACCAATATAATGAAACGCTGGATATTTTATATGATGGGTCTTGTCATTTTGGCCTTAGGTGTTACGCTGACAATCAAGGGTCATCTCTTGGGGCTTGGGTCATGGGATGTTTTCCATTATGGATTGTGGCAGACATTCGGCCTCACAATCGGAAGCTGGTCCATTATAGTCGGTGCAGTAATTGTCATATTCACTGCGGTGATGACGCGTGAATGGCCTCGTCTCGGAGTCTACGTCAATATGCTCTCCATCGGCATTTTCATCGACCTCTTCAATTGGCTGCTGCCGAATTTTGAAGGTTGGACGCAACATACAATCGTCTTTTCCATCGGTCTTTTAGTAATGTCATTTGGTGTGGCATTCTACATCACCCCAAATCTCGGTGCCGGGCCGCGTGATTCACTGATGCTTCTAATGGTCGAAAAATTTGGCTTAAAAATTTCCGTTGCCCGAAATATCATGGAATTCAGTGCAGCGGTAGGGGGCTATCTATTGGGTGGCCCGGTATTCATAGGCACCCTTGTGATTGTATTTGGGCTTGGTAAATTAATAGAAGCGTGGCTACCTTTAACGCGTCGTCTACTGGTACTGTTTTTGGGCGCTGAAGATAAGAACATCATTAAAGTGATCTAGTTTTTATAATATGACAAATGAATGGAGTAGATTATGAAAAAGTTTTTTGACTTTGAAGGGCATGGCACGACTTACCGCAGCGAAATCATCGGAGGATTGACCACATTCCTTTCGATGGCATACATACTAGCCGTCAACCCATCTGTATTGTCACTTCAGGGGATAGAGGGGATACCTGATTCCATGGGCATGGATATGAACGCAGTATTTGTGGCCACTGCACTCGCAGCTTTCATCGGCTGTCTCATCATGGGATTATATGCAAGGTATCCGATTGCATTAGCACCTGGCATGGGGCTTAACGCATTCTTCGCATTTACGGTGGTTCTGACGATGGGTATACCATGGCAGACCGCGCTGACAGGTGTCCTCTTCTCAGGTGTGATTTTTGCCTTGCTGACGATTAGTGGGTTGAGGGAATATGTCATTAACTCAATCCCTATGGAGATGAAGATGGCAGTCAGTGCAGGTATAGGCTTCTTCATTACCTTTGTGGGACTTCAAGGCGCCGGTATTATAGTGATGAATGAAGCGACACTTGTGGGATTGGGTACACTGCATGACCCTAAAGTACTTTTGGCGGTAGGCGGTCTCTTCCTTACAGCAGTGCTCATGGCAAAACGCGTCCCGGGTGCGATATTCTTCGGTATGATACTGACGGCCGTGGCAGGACTCGTCCTTGGGCTTGTACCGAGACCTGAAAGTGTCTTTGGACCTGTGCCAAGCATGGCGCCGACTTTTGGTGCAGCATTCGAAGCATTTTCGAATCCGGCGGATATTTTTAATGTACAGTTTCTGATTGTGGTCCTGACATTCCTATTTGTAGACTTTTTTGATACGGCGGGCACATTGGTAGGTGTAGCAAGTCAGGCGAATATGATCAAGGACAACAAACTGCCGCGTGGAGGACGTGCACTGCTTTCCGATTCGATTGCTACAATAGCAGGTGCAATCTTCGGTACTTCTACTACGACTTCATATATCGAGTCGACAGCTGGGGTGGCAGCAGGTGCAAGAACTGGTTTTGCGAGTGTCGTGACTGGTTTTCTTTTCTTATCTGCAATTTTCCTATCGCCTCTTATAGTGACATTCACTTCAGAAGTGACGGCCCCAGCCCTGATCATCGTAGGAGCGCTCATGGTCTCCAATCTGTCTAAGGTGAGGTGGGATCAGTTTGAAGTCGCGGTACCTGCTTTCCTGACTATGTTCATGATGCCATTGACCTATAGTATTGCAACGGGTATTGCGATCGGTTTCGTATTCTACCCGATTACAATGATTATGGCAGGGCGGAGAAAGGAGATCCATCCTATAATGTATGGGTTGTTTGTGGTGTTCATTCTATACTTCATATTCATGACGGAATAACCATTGAAAACCACGGAAAAATGATGTAATATTATACATCTTGATCATGATCAAGTGAAAATAGTGAAAGAATCTCGAGGTAACCCTTGATTTTTTCGCTTTTTTCGTGTAATATATCTAGCGTTGGACTGAAATGGGTGGCAACCACCCATGCTGAAAGACAAACGCCACAACTACAGTGGGCGCGTGTTTTTCGAATCGATGAAGCGAGAGGTTACTGACACGCCAGGCCGCATTGCCATGGCTGCGTGTAAGAGAATTTTCGTGGAGAAGTCTATCACACAATGATGACGACCAAAAGGAGGTTAAATAATGGCAAAGCAAAAAATTCGTATTCGTTTGAAAGCTTACGATCACAGAGTGTTGGATCAGTCGGCAGAGAAGATTGTAGAAACAGCAAAACGTTCTGGTGCGGATGTATCGGGTCCTATCCCACTCCCTACAGAAAAGGCTGTTTACACGGTTATCCGCGCGGTGCACAAGTACAAGGATTCCCGTGAGCAATTCGAGCAGCGCACACACAAGCGCCTTATAGACATCGTCAACCCTACACCGAAAACAGTAGATGCCCTCATGGGACTCAATCTGCCATCAGGTGTAGACATCGAAATTAAATTATAAATTATAGTAGGAGGTGCGACTTTCGATGACCAAAGGAATCTTAGGTAAAAAAGTAGGAATGACTCAAGTTTTCGGAGAAAACGGAGAGTTGATTCCTGTAACAGTAGTTGAAGCAGCAGGAAACATAGTACTGCAGAAGAAAACGGAAGAAACTGATGGGTACAACGCTGTACAAATCGGTTTTGACGACAAGCGTGAATATTTTGAAGGTGCAAGAACCAAAAAATATGCAAACAAAGCAGAAACCGGCCATGCCAAAGCATCCGGCAAAGCTCCTAAGCGCTTCGTACGCGAATTCAAAAATCTCGCAGCAGATGAATTCGAGGTAGGTCAAGAAGTCACTGTAGATACATTTGAAGCAGGAGACGCAGTGGACGTGACGGCAACATCCAAAGGTAAAGGTTTCCAAGGCTCAATCAAACGCCATAACCAAAGCCGCGGACCAATGTCACACGGTTCCCGTTTCCACAGAAGCTCTGGTTCAATGGGACAAGCCTCTGACCCATCCCGCGTATTTAAAGGCAAAGAATTGCCTGGACGCATGGGCGGCGAAACTGTCACCCTACAGAATCTTGAAATCGTAAAAGTGGACGCAGAACGTAATGTTCTATTGATAAAAGGTAATGTACCTGGTCCACGTAAAGGCTATGTAAAAGTCGTAACAGCAATCAAAAAAGGTGTTAAATAAATAGTAATTCAGGAAGGGAGGATTTAACACATGGCAAACATAGATGTATTGACTAAAGAAGGAACGAAAGTTAACTCTATAGAACTCAATCAGGACATCTTCGGCATCGAACCGAACCAGCATGTGCTGTTTGAAGCTGTAAACCTGCAACGTGCATCACTGAGACGCGGCACGCATTCCGTCAAGAATCGCGCAGCAGTACGTGGTGGCGGTAAGAAACCATTCAGGCAAAAAGGTACCGGTAACGCCAGACAAGGTACGATTCGTGCGCCGCACTATCGTGGAGGCGGAGTCGTTTTCGGACCGACTCCAAGAAGTTATTCCTACAAAATGCCTAAGAAGATGCGTCGTCTTGCATTGCGCTCTGCACTTTCCGCAAAAGCGAATGAAGAGGCAGTCACAGTAGTCGATAACTTGACTATTGATGCACCTAAAACAAAAGATTTCCTTGCGATTCTCAACAACCTCAAAGCGGATAGGAAAGCACTTCTTGTTCTTGAAGCAGAAGATGTCAATATCGAACTTTCAACCCGCAATCTGCAAGGTGTCACACTGTTGACGCCAGAAGAGCTCAATGTGCTTGACATTCTTTCTGCAGATCGTGTCATCTTCACAGAAGGTGCTATCAAAAAAGCAGAGGAGGTGCTTCTGTAATGGATGCACGCGATATCATTAAACGCCCAGTCATCACTGAGCGTTCTGCTGACTTGATGTCATTTGACAAATACACTTTTGATGTAGATGTGAAAGCTAACAAGACACAAGTCAAACATGCAGTAGAAAACATTTTTGATGTAAAAGTCAGCAAAGTCAACATAATGAATTATAAGCCGAAGAAAAAACGTATGGGACGTTACAGCGGCTATACTAAGAAAAGAAGAAAAGCGATCGTAACACTAAAAGAAGGCTCTATTGATATATTCTAAGAGCTGTTACCAATAAGGAGGTAAAACGAGATGGCGATTAAAAAATATAAGCCGACCACCAATGCTCGTCGTAATATGACTGGTTCCGACTTCGCAGAAATCACATCAACGACACCGGAACGGTCATTGTTACAGCCGCTTCCGAAAAAAGCGGGACGTAATAACCAAGGTAAGATTACAGTGCGTCATAGAGGTGGCGGACACAAGCGTCAATATAGAACAATCGACTTCAAACGCATCAAAGATGGCGTGCCTGCGCGCATCACTCAAATAGAGTATGACCCGAACCGTTCAGCCAACATAGCACTTGTCATCTATGCTGATGGCGAGAAAAGCTACATCCTGGCTCCTAAGGGTGTGCAGGTTGGCCAAGAAGTGATGAGTGGACCTGAAGCCGACATCAAAGTAGGTAACGCAATGGCGCTTACAGACATCCCTGTCGGTACTACAATCCATAATATTGAACTTAAGCCAGGCAGAGGCGGCCAGTTGGTCAGATCTGCAGGCGCAAGAGCTCAAGTACTTGGTAAAGAAGGTAAGTATGTACTGGTTAAACTGCGTTCTGGTGAAGTGCGTATGATTCTTTCAACATGCCGTGCAACAATCGGTGCTGTCGGCAACGAGCAGCACGAATTGATCAATATCGGTAAAGCAGGTCGTTCCAGATGGAAGAAGAAACGCCCTACAGTTCGTGGTTCTGTTATGAACCCTAACGATCACCCGCACGGTGGTGGTGAAGGACGTGCCCCAATCGGTATGCCGTCACCTATGTCTCCTTGGGGTAAACCTACCCTTGGCAAGAAGACGCGTAGAGGCAAAAACCGTTCTGACAAGCTGATCGTAAGAGGACGCAAGAAGAAATAAATGAAACCATAGTGTGCGGATAAAATATCCGCACGCATTATTGGAAGGAGGCGCCAAAATGGCACGCAGTCTTAAAAAAGGACCTTTTGTTGATGATCACCTCATGAAAAAGGTGGAAGCACTCAACGAAGGCAACAAAAAAAGTGTAATTAAAACTTGGTCACGCCGTTCCACGGTATTCCCTAACTTCATCGGACATACTATTGCTGTATACGACGGCCGTAAGCATGTACCGGTTTATGTCACAGAGGATATGGTCGGTCATAAGCTTGGAGAATTCGCTCCGACAAGAACTTTCAAAGGCCATGGAACTGACGATAAGAAAACAAGAAGATAAAAGTGATAAGACGGAATAAAGGAGGAACGAAAGATGCAAGCGAAAGCAGTTGCTAAAACTATAAGAATTGCTCCTCGTAAAGCGAGAATGGTCCTGGACCTGATTCGCGGCAAGGAAGTTGGAGAAGCCATCGCAATTCTTAAACTCACAAACAAAAGAACATCGCCGGTAGTTGAAAAACTGGTTCATTCAGCTGTAGCCAATGCTGAGCACAACTACGACATGGACGTCGAAAACCTGTTCATCTCAGAAGCTTATGCTGATGAAGGGCCGACATTGAAACGATTCCGCCCGCGTGCACAAGGCCGTGCGACTAAAATCAACAAGCACACGAGCCACATCACTATAGTTGTTTCAGAAGTTGCAGAAGAAGCAGTACAGGAAACGACTGAAGAAGCTGAAACAGAAGAAAACGCATAAAACCACAAGGAGGGAATTAATTTGGGTCAGAAGATAAATCCTATTGGACTTCGTACAGGAGTCATCCGTGATTGGGAAGCGAAGTGGTACGCAGAGAAAGATTTCGCAGACCTTTTGCATGAAGATCTTAAAATTCGTGAATATATCGAAAAAAACCTTAAAGACGCAGCCATTTCCAAAGTGGAAATCGAACGAGCGGCTAATCGTGTGAACATCGCACTTCATACCGGCAAGCCAGGTATGGTCATCGGTAAAGGCGGTAGTGAAATAGATAAGCTCCGCACAGCGTTGACGAACCTCACAGGCAAGAAAATCCACATCAACGTTGTAGAAATCAAGAAAATTGATATGGATGCAAAGCTTGTTGCAGAAAACATCGCACGTCAGCTTGAAAACCGTGTATCTTTCCGTAGGGCACAAAAACAAGTGCTGCAAAGAGCGATAAGAGCTGGAGCTAAAGGCATTAAAACGCAAGTTTCAGGGCGTCTCGGCGGCGCTGACATTGCACGTTCAGAAGGCTACAGCGAAGGAACAGTTCCACTTCACACTCTCCGTGCAGATATAGATTATGCACATGAAGAGGCTGATACAACATACGGTAAACTCGGTGTTAAAGTATGGATCTACCGTGGAGAAGTTCTTCCTGTCAAGAATGACAAAAAGTAAGGGAGGAAAATAACAATGCTATTACCTAAAAAAGTGAAATACCGTCGTCAACATCGTCCGGACACAAAAGGACGTGCTAAAGGCGGAACAGAAGTAAGTTTTGGTGAATATGGCCTACAGGCAACAACAACAGCATGGGTAACTTCCAGACAGATTGAAGCTTCCCGTATCGCCATGACACGCTATATGAAACGTGGCGGTAAAGTATGGATCAATATTTTCCCGCATACACCATATACAAAGAAGCCATTGGAAGTACGTATGGGTTCAGGTAAAGGTGCTGTCGAAGGATGGATGGCAGTCGTTAAACCTGGCCGCGTAATGTTTGAAGTTTCAGGTGTGCCAGAAGAAGTAGCGAGAGAAGCACTTCGCCTTGCAAGCCACAAACTTCCTGTAAAGACTAAAATCGTTAAACGTGAAGAATTAGGTGGTGATACGAATGAAAGCTAATGAAATCCGCGAACTGACAACTTCAGAAATTGAAAATAACGTCAAAGACCTTAAGGAAGAACTCTTCAACCTACGCTTTCAACTAGCTACTGGTCAGCTAGAGAACACTGCTCGTATCAAAGAGGTTAGAAAAGCTATCGCAAGAATGAAAACAACTATCCGCGAGAGAGAGCTCAGCGAAGCTAAAGCGAACCAATAATAATAGAGGGAGGCTCACATAGTGGAAAGTAAAACAGAACGTAAAGTTTACCAGGGCCGCGTCGTATCCGACAAAATGGATAAGACCATCACTGTAGTCGTAGAAACTCAGAAAAGACACCCGATCATTGGTAAACGTGTCAAATATTCCAAAAAATATAAAGCTCATGATGAAAATAACACTGCTAAGACTGGCGATATCGTAAGAATCGAAGAAACTCGCCCATTGTCTGCAACTAAGCGTTTCCGTCTAGTGGAAATCGTGGAAGAAGCAGTTATCGTCTAAACAATCGAAGATAAAGGAGGTCTATTCGCATGATCCAACAGGAATCCCGCTTGAAAGTGGCAGATAACTCAGGCGCACGTGAAGTGCTGACTATCAAAGTCTTAGGTGGAACAGGCCGTAAGACAGCAAACATTGGCGATGTCATCGTTGCAACTGTAAAAAATGCAACACCTGGTGGCGTTGTTAAAAAAGGTGAAGTAGTAAGGGCTGTAATCGTTAGAACCAAATCCGGTGTACGTCGTGAAGATGGTTCCTATATCAAATTTGATGAGAACGCATGCGTAATCATCCGTGATGATAAAGGTCCAAGAGGTACGCGTATCTTCGGTCCCGTTGCTCGTGAACTGCGTGAAGGCAACTTCATGAAGATAATCTCACTGGCACCAGAAGTACTTTAATCTACATTTAAATTAAGGAGGTGCGATTCCCATGCACGTAAGATCTGGAGATAAAGTCGTTGTAATCAGCGGTAAAGATAAAGGTAAAGAAGGCACGGTCCTAAAAGCGATCCCTGCAAAAAACCGTGTAATCGTCGAAGGCGTCAATATGATGAAGAAACATCAGAAGCCTTCCCAGATGAACCCTGAAGGCGGCATCCTTGAAACTGAGGCGGCCATCCATGTTTCCAACGTCATGCACGTTGACCCTGAATCAGGCGAACGCACTCGTGTCCGTCAAGAAGTAAAAGAGGACGGTTCTAAAGTCAGAGTAGCAGTAAAATCAGGTAAAGAAATCCCTAAAGCAGCATACGAAAAAAATAACTAAGCAGTGGAAGGAGGTCCATATTAATGATACGCCTTAAAGAAAGATACAATGATCAAATCAAAAACGAACTAGTGAATAAATTTAACTACACATCTGTTATGCAAGCTCCGAGAATCGAAAAGATCGTAGTCAACATGGGAGTTGGTGATGCTGTTCAAAACGCTAAAGTACTCGATACGGCAGTAGAAGAATTGACGGCGATCACAGGACAGAAGCCAGTAATTACAAAAGCTAAAAAATCCATCGCAACGTTCAGGCTTCGTGAAGGTATGCCTATCGGTGCCAAAGTCACTCTCCGTGGCGATAGGATGTATGATTTCCTGGATAAGCTGATTTCAGTATCTCTACCACGTGTCAGGGACTTCAGAGGTATTTCCAAGAAAGCATTCGATGGCCGCGGCAACTATACACTCGGCATAAAAGAGCAGTTGATCTTCCCTGAAATCGACTATGACAAAGTCTCCAAAGTAAGAGGTATGGATATTGTTGTTGTTACGACAGCGAACACAGACGAAGAAGCCCGTGAGCTGCTCACTCAGTTCGGAATGCCATTTCAAAAGTAAGCTATAAGGAGGCAAAATTGTGGCTAAAAAATCAATGATAGCTAAACAGAAAAAAGAACAAAAGTTTAAAGTACGCGAATATACACGCTGCGAGCGTTGCGGGCGTCCACACTCAGTCTACCGCAAGTTCAAGCTCTGCCGTATATGTTTCCGTGAACTTGCTTACAAAGGTCAGATCCCTGGCGTTAAAAAAGCAAGTTGGTAAGCGCCATAAATTGAAAGGAGGCAACTAGTAATGACACTCTCAGATCCAATTGCAGATATGCTAACTCGCATCAGAAATGCGAACATGGTGAGACACGATTCACTAGAAATCCCTGCATCCAACATCAAAAAGGAAATTGCAGAGATTCTGAAAACAGAAGGTTTTGTTAAAAATGTTGAATACATTGAAGATGACAAACAAGGCGTCATCCGTGTATTCCTCAAGTACGGCAGCAAAAATGAAAAAGTCATCACTGGTTTGAAACGTATTTCCAAACCAGGACTTAGAGTATATGCAAGAAGAGAAGAGCTTCCTAAAGTTCTTAACGGACTTGGAATCGCACTCATCTCTACTTCAGAAGGCGTACTTACTGATAAAGAAGCACGCAAAAGAAATATCGGCGGGGAAGTACTCGCATACGTTTGGTAATGAATTAACAGGAGGTGCAAAGAAATGAGCCGTGTAGGTAAACGTATTATTGAAATTCCTAGCGACGTAACAGTCGAAATCAATGACAATACAGTCAGCGTAAAGGGCCCTAAAGGGGAACTTGTCAATACTTTCAATGAAAAAATGACTTATGAGCTTGAAGATAATACACTTCAGGTCGTCAGGCCAAATGATTCTAAAGAAAACCGTACGAATCATGGTACAACGCGTGCGCTTATCAACAATATGATCGTTGGCGTATCGCAAGGATTTACTAAGGAACTCGAACTTGTAGGTGTTGGTTACCGTGCGCAGATGCAAGGTAACAAACTCGTACTGAGTGTTGGGCTTTCTCACCCGGTTGAATTCGAACCTTCTGAGGACCTTACCATTACAGTGGAAGGCAACACGAATGTTAAAGTTGAAGGCATCAACAAAGAATCTGTTGGAGCACTTGCTTCTAAGATCCGTGCTGTACGTCCACCAGAGCCATATAAGGGCAAAGGTATCCGTTATAAAGGCGAACTGGTTCGTCAAAAAGAAGGAAAAACTGGTAAATAACTAAGTGGGGAGTGAACATTAATGATCGCAAGGATCGATAAAAATAAAGTCCGTCAAAAAAGACACGAACGCGTGCGCAGCAGACTTTCCGGTACTGCAGAAAGACCGCGTCTGAACGTCTATCGCTCGAACAAGCATATCTATGCTCAGTTGATTGACGACAATCAGCAGACTACTCTTGCAAGTGCTTCCACACAAGATCCAGATTTCAAAGGTGAAGTTGGATCCAACAAGGAAGCTGCAGCAGAAGTGGGAGCTTTGATTGCGAACCGTGCTAAAGACAAAGATATTAAAAGCGTAGTATTTGACCGTGGAGGCTATCTGTATCACGGACGTGTGCAAGCACTAGCAGAAGCAGCCCGCGAAAATGGTCTACAATTCTAATCGAAGGAGGGAATCACACTTATGGCTCGTAGAGAAGAAAAAGTACAAGAGTTCGAAGAACGTGTTGTTACAATCAACCGTATCGCTAAAGTCGTAAAAGGTGGACGTCGTTTCCGTTTCTCTGCACTTGTTGTTGTAGGGGACAAAAAGGGACGTGTTGGCTTTGGTACAGGCAAAGCACAAGAGGTGCCTGAAGCTATCAAAAAAGCGATCGAAGCAGCGAAGAAAGACCTCATCGAAGTACCGCTCGTAGACGGTACGCTGCCTCATGAAGTGATCGGCAGGTTCAGCTCAGGTAATGTATTGATGAAGCCAGCTGCGCCAGGTACAGGAGTTATCGCCGGTGGTCCGGTTCGTGCGGTATTGGAACTTGCGGGTGTAACTGATATACTAAGCAAGTCGCTTGGTGCGAATACTCCAATTAACGTTGTCCGCGCGACTATGACTGGACTCTCTGAACTTAAAAGTGCAGAAGAAGTTGCTAAATTGCGTGGTAAATCTGTAGAAGAGTTACAAAATTAAGGAGGGATTTACAGACATGGCAAAAATTAAAATCACCCTCAAAAAAAGCTTGATCGGAAAGACTGAAACACAAAGGCAGACAGTTGCTTCACTAGGACTGAAAAAGCTGCATCATTCCGTCGAGTTGGAAGATACACCTCAACTCAGAGGCCAAGTCGCAAAGGTTAATCACCTGGTCTCAGTTGAAGAGAAATAATTATATTATATAGGAGGTGCGGAGATGAAACTACATGAAATGAAGCCGGTTGAAGGCGCACGTAAAAGTCGTCATCGCGTCGGACGCGGTATGTCTTCAGGTAATGGACAAACAGCTGGACGTGGTCATGATGGTCAGAACTCCCGTTCAGGCGGTGGAGTGAATCCGACGTTTGAAGGTGGACAGCTACCACTTTTCCGTCGTATACCTAAACGTGGATTTACGAACATCAACCGTAAAGAATATGCAGTGCTTAATTTGAGCGATTTGAATCGCTTCGATGATGGTACTGAAGTAACACCTGAAATGCTGAAAGAAAATGGTATTGTTAAGGATGCTAAATCTGGTATCAAAGTGCTTGGCAATGGCACTCTTGAGAAAAAGTTAACAATTAAAGCTCATAAGTTTTCTGGTTCAGCTGCTAAAGCAATAGAGGAACAGGGCGGAAGCTACGAGGTGATCTAATGATCAGCACGATCTCCAATTTCTTTAGGATTAAAGAAATCCGAAGTAAGATCCTCTTTACTTTGGCAATGCTCGTGATCTTCAAAATCGGCACTTATATACCGGTTCCAGGTGTGGACCCGAGTGTATTTGATGCCGGAGCAGGACAACAGGGCGTGCTTGATCTAATGAACACCTTCGGTGGTGGCGCACTGATGAACTTCTCGATCTTGGCAATGGGGATCATGCCTTATATTACGGCATCGATCGTCGTCCAGCTTCTACAGATGGATGTAGTGCCAAAATTTGCCGAGTGGGCCAGTCAAGGTGAAGTAGGAAGGCGTAAACTGAGTCAGTTTACTCGTTATTTCACAATAATACTTGCGTTCATTCAATCATTGGGAATGTCCTTTGCTTTTAATCAGATGTTTGAAGGTATGCTTCTTGATAACAACAACATTGCATCGTATCTTCTGATTGCGCTCGTCCTTACTACAGGAACAGCGTTCCTCATGTGGTTAGGGGAGCAGATTACGACCCATGGGGTCGGCAATGGCATCTCAATCATCATATTTGCAGGTATTCTCGGAATACTGCCAAGTTCAATCATACAGCTGTACCAACAGAAGTTTTTAGGTGCAGATGACACAACAGTGGCTGTACTACAGATGGTCGGTTTGTTCATATTGCTGGTTCTTATTACAGCATTCGCAGTCTTTATACTGCAGGCTGTGCGTAAAATCCCAGTACAATATGCCAAGCGCCAGAGGACTTCGACCCAACTTGGGCCGCAGTCAACGTTCCTGCCGCTTAAAGTCAACCCTGCAGGGGTTATACCAGTTATCTTTGCTATGGCATTCTTCATGATGCCACAGACTTTGACACTGTTCTTCCCTGATGCAGGTTGGGCACAGACTGTGGCGAGACTCGCCGACCCCACCGATTGGATAGGCATGATATTCTATGTCGCACTGATTATCGCGTTCACTTACTTCTATTCATTCGTTCAGGTCAACCCTGAAAAAATGGCTGATAATCTCAAGAAGCAAGGGAGTTATGTCCCAGGTATACGCCCAGGTAGAAACACTCAGGAGTACATCACTTCGGTGCTTTACAGGCTCGTATTCGTAGGTTCTCTCTTCCTTGCAGGAATTTCGATCCTTCCACTGCTCATCACCAAATTCATGGATCTGCCTCAGGCAATCCAGATTGGCGGAACAAGCTTGCTGATCGTGATTGGTGTGGCACTTGAGACTATGAAGCAACTGGAAGCACAGGCGAACCAAAGAGAATATCGTGGCTTCAGAAAGCGCAGGTAGGAGGAAATCGTATGAATATCATTTTGATGGGATTACCTGGTGCCGGAAAAGGCACCCAGGCTTCCAAAATTATTAAAAAATACCCGATCCCTCACATCTCGACTGGGGATATGTTCCGTCTTGCTATCAAAAACGGAACAGAACTCGGTAAAAAAGCAAAGTCATTTATGGATGCGGGTGAACTGGTGCCTGATGAAGTTACAATAGGCATTGTAAAAGAACGTCTAGCCCAAAGCGATGCGAAGGAAGGTTTCCTGCTGGATGGCTTCCCCCGTACCGTGGAGCAGGCTGAAGCGTTGAACATCATCATGGAGGAGCTTGGGACAAAGATCGATAGGACGATTTTTGTGGAAGTGACCGAAGAAGAACTGATGAATCGTTTGACTGGGCGCCGCATCTGCGAAATTTGCGGCACGACTTATCACCTGGTGTTCAACCCACCTAAGCAAGAAGGCGTATGCGACCTTGATGGTGGTAAGTTGTATCAGAGAGAAGACGATAATCCTGAAACAGTTGCGAATCGTCTAGAAGTGAACATCAATCAGACAACACCGATGCTTGATTTCTATGAAAATCAAGGTGTTCTTGTTAAAGTGGATGGATCACAAGATATCGATGAAGTATTTGATGATGTCGATGAGATTCTGCAGAGTATATAGGGATATTCACCTCTACAGACGCTTTGGGTGAATATTACTTGTATGATAACGGAAAATATCCTAGTTCATATTTTGGCGTTAAGTGTAGATCAATCTTCACCTGAAGTGAATTTCTAAAAGAGTTTAGAAGCTGTAAAGGGGGAATTTGCAATGAGTAAACAAGATGTTATCGAACTGGAAGGCACAGTGCTGGATACACTGCCGAACGCCATGTTCAAAGTGGAACTGGAAAATGGGCATGAGATTCTCGCACATGTTTCCGGCAAAATCCGCATGAACTATATACGTATCCTTCCTGGAGATAAAGTAACAGTAGAAATGTCACCGTACGACTTGACACGTGGCAGGATCACTTATCGTTTTAAATAATGGACTCCACATTCTAAGGAGGTAAAACACATGAAAGTAAGACCATCAGTCAAACCTATCTGTGAGAAATGCAAAGTCATTCGCAGAAATGGCAAAGTTATGGTAATCTGTGAGAACCCTAAGCATAAACAGAAGCAAGGCTAATATATAATAACGGAGGTGTAACATATGGCTCGTATTGCAGGAGTAGACGTACCGCGTGAAAAACGCATCGTAATCTCACTCACTTATATTTACGGTATCGGTAAATCAACAGCACAGGAAATCCTTGGTAAAGCAGGTGTGTCTGAAGACACGCGTGTAAGAGATTTGACTGATGACGAACTGAATAAAGTCCGTGAAGTCATCGACACGTACAAAATTGAAGGTGACCTTCGCCGTGAGCAAAGCCTCAACATAAAGCGTTTGATGGAAATTGCCTCATACAGGGGAATCAGGCACCGTCGCGGACTGCCAGTGCGTGGACAGCATACAAAAAACAATGCCCGCACACGTAAAGGTCCAGTTAAAACAGTTGCTAACAAGAAGAAATAATTAGGGAAAAGGAGGAGAAAAAATGGCTCGTAGACAACAAACACGTAAACGTAGAGTGAAAAAGAATATTGAATCAGGCGTAGCGCATATCCGTTCAACATTCAACAATACGATTGTGACGATTACTGATGATTTCGGTAACGCACTGTCATGGTCTTCAGCTGGTGCACTTGGCTTCAAAGGATCCAAGAAATCTACACCATTTGCTGCACAGATGGCTTCTGAAACAGCTTCAAAAGCTGCTATGGAGCATGGCCTCAAAACTGTTGAAGTTACAGTAAAAGGTCCTGGTGCAGGCCGTGAATCTGCAATCCGTGCACTGCAATCAGCAGGGCTTGAAATCACAGCAATCAGAGATGTCACTCCTGTACCACACAATGGCTGCCGTCCACCTAAACGTCGCCGTGTATAATTACTGGTCACAGGAAAAATCCGAGTGTAATGTAATATACGTGGCTGCATAATATTTTCGACGTTTAAAGGGAGGATAAGTAGACAAATGATAGAAATCGAAAAACCTAGAATTGAAACAGTTGAAATGTCGGATGATTCTAAGTTTGGTAAGTTTGTTGTCGAACCTCTAGAAAGAGGCTATGGGACAACACTTGGAAACTCCTTACGTCGCATTCTGTTATCTTCATTACCTGGTGCGGCAGTCAAAACGATAGAAATCGAAAATGTGCTGCATGAATTCTCGACTGTAGATAACGTCGTAGAAGATGTTACAACCATCGTCACAAACATCAAGAAGCTTGCACTTAAAATCTATTCTGATGAAGAAAAAACACTTGAGATTGATTTTAGTGGTGAAGGCATTGTTACAGCAGGTGACATCACCCATGATAGTGACGTTGAGATTTTGAACCGCGACATGAAAATCGCGACAGTCTCAAACGGAGGCCAGTTGAAGATCCGCATGATAGCGAACCGTGGAAGAGGCTATACTCTTGCTGAAGTCAATAACAAGAGCGAAATGTCCATCGGCGTCATCCCTATCGACTCGATCTATACACCTGTCGAACGTGTCAACTACACTGTTGAAAATACACGTGTAGGTCAAATGACGAACTTCGATAAACTGACTCTCGACATCTGGACTGATGGATCAATAACACCTCAGGAGGCTGTGTCCCTTGCAGCTAAAATCATGACGGAACATCTGAATATCTTCGTCGGACTTACTGATGAAGCTCAGAATGCAGAAATCATGATTGAAAAAGAAGAAGATCAGAAAGAAAAAGTTCTGGAGATGTCAATTGAAGAACTGGATCTGTCAGTACGTTCCTACAACTGTCTGAAACGTGCAGGCATCAACTCTGTCCAAGAACTGACCGACAAGAGTGAAGCTGATATGATGAAAGTAAGAAACTTGGGACGAAAGTCTCTTGAAGAAGTCAAATTCAAACTCGAGGACCTCGGTTTGGGGCTCCGCAACGAAGACTGATAGAAGACTGATAAAGGAGGTAAATTTCAATGGGCTACAGAAAACTAGGACGTACGTCCGACCAGAGAAAAGCAATGCTTCGTGACTTGGCGACATCCCTTATCGTCAACGAACGCATCACTACTACTGAGCAGAGAGCCAAAGAACTCCGCAGAATCGTGGACAAACTTGTTACTCTCGGCAAACGTGGAGACTTGGCGGCAAAACGCCGTGCAGGCCAAACGGTACGTAATGTAGAGATTGCAAAAGAAGATGGGACAAGCCAGCATGCGCTTCAAAAACTCTTTGAAGACATTGCACCACGTTTTGAAGACCGTCAAGGCGGATACACAAGCATCAAGAAACTTGGTGAACGTCGTGGCGACGGTGCAGAACTGGTAGTTATCGAGTTCGTACAAGGCGCGGTTGAAGCTGAAGAAGCATAAATTATAAAAGCAGAATGAGTGTTACGATAATGTGATTTGCATCATATTGTCTAGCTCAACGTACCCTGCAGGCAATACACAAGATATGCGCGACTCCTATGCAGGGTACGCGCTTTTTTATTACATAAATATGGCGGTGGAGATATGATCAGGCTGGAAAATGTAGCTTACGGCTACAAGACAAGTGAACATAAGGCATTGGATTATGTCTCCCTATCCTTTCGTCAAGGAGATTGGATATCCGTCATAGGGCACAACGGTTCAGGGAAGAGCACACTCGTTAAAATCCTCATGGGTATTATCAATGAGTATGAGGGGACCATTACAGTTGACGGCACAGTGCTTGACGATACGAATGCATCGGCACTTCGTAAGCGTTTTGCCATAGTCTTTCAAAACCCAGACAACCAATTTGTGGGGGCGACCGTCGAGGACGATGTGGCCTTTGGTCTTGAGAATGATGGGGTGCCGCGTGAGGAAATGATCATCCGGACTGAGGCAGCTTTGAAAGCAGTCAATATGCTCGATTTCAGGAACCATGAACCCAGTCGTCTATCAGGAGGGCAAAAACAGCGGGTCGCCATAGCCAGCGCGCTTGCCATGGCGCCGGATGTCCTCATCTTGGATGAAGCAACCTCGATGATCGACCCTGAAGGGCGCCGGGAAGTGATGAAAATCTTGAGGACTATTCATAAGGAGCGCCAGACGACCCTTATATTCATCACTCATGATCTGGCAGAAATCGAGCACAGTGATCATGCCATAGTTATGGGTGACGGCAAAGTAGTCAGTGAGGGGACCGTAGAGGAAATATATCGAGACATTGATACATTAGTGGCGAGTCGTCTTGAACTCCCTTTTAATATGAAGTTATCCCACGGTCTGTTGGATGGCTCATTCATGTCATATGAAGAGCTGGTGGCGCGCCTATGAAGCTCCATATAGAGAACCTGACAGTTGTCTACCACCAAAGTACTCCGTTTGAACACTTGGCGTTGAACAATATTACGACGACATTTGAAGAGGGCGTATATTATGGGATCGTCGGACACACCGGGAGCGGCAAATCGACGCTTATCCAAACTTTAAACGGTCTATTATTGCCAAGTAGCGGCACGGTATACGCCGGTGACCTTGCGTTAAGGAAAAAGACGAAATACAAATATGTGCACGAAGTCAAAAAACACGTAGGGATGGTCTTCCAGTTTCCCGAGCATCAGTTGTTTGAGGAGACTGTTCTGAAGGATGTGATGTTCGGTCCGAAGAATATGGGTCTAGGCGAAAAGGAGGCTAAATCAAAGGCGGAATATTATTTGGAATTGATGAATGTAGACAATTCCCTATTTAAGGAGTCGCCGTTTGAACTCTCCGGTGGTCAGATGAGGAAGGTGGCGATAGCCGGTATACTGGCAATGGAGCCTGAAGTCCTTATCCTGGATGAGCCGACAGCAGGGCTCGATCCAAAAAGTCATAGTGAGACCATGCGCCTTTTTCAGCAGATTCATAAGGATATGGGGATTACCATCATTCTCGTCACACATGATATGAATGACGTCTTCGAATATACCGACCAAGTTAAATTGTTAAGCGGCGGGAATCTTGTCCGTGAGGGACGCACAGAAGATCTTTTGATGGACTCTGGCATCCTTGAGAATAATGCACTTGAACCACCGGATATTGTCAGGCTCATGAAAGATCTGAAAAAGAAAGGCCGGAGTTTCGAAAGCGTGCCACGCAACATAGAAGATTTTATTGCCCTCTATGAAGAACGGAGGAGTGCGGATGCTGAGTAAAATGTTATTGGGCAGGTACATCCCCGGCTCGAGTGTCATACACAAGATGGACCCCCGAGCAAAAATTTTGGCGGTAGTATTGTTCATGATTATTGTATTCTTCGCCAACCATTGGACAGGTTATGCGCTGCTGGTCACTTTTGTAGCATTCACAACCAAACTCGCTGCGCTCTCCTTCCGTTTCCTCTTCAACGGATTGAAACTTATATTCCTGATACTTCTGTTTACCTTCTCGATGCACCTTTTTCTGACTAAAGGAGGAGTAGTCCTGATCGACGGTGGCTTCTTCACAATAGAGTCAGAAGGTATCATCAGAGGGGTATATATCACCATCCGTCTGGCGCTTCTTGTACTGATCACGACGATACTGACTCTCACCACACGTCCTCTGGAGCTTACAGATGCTATAGAGCGATTGTGCAAACCCTTAAAAAAGCTTAGGGTGCCTGTACATGAAATTGCATTGATGATGTCAATCAGCCTCCGTTTCATTCCGACACTGATGGATGAAACGGAAAAAATAATCAAAGCTCAGAGCGCCCGGGGGTCTACATTTATGACAGGCGGGCTGAAGTCAAGGCTCGAAGCTCTGCTTCCGATCTTCATACCCCTGTTCATCTCTGCCTTCAAACGTGCAGAAGAAATGGCGGTAGCAATGGAAGTAAGGGGGTATCAGGGCGAAGAAGGACGCACCCACTACCGTATCCTCGATTGGCAGTTCAAAGACACAGCAGCACTCATATGCATCGTTCTGTTCGGCATCGTACTATGGCTAGTCAGACAGTAAGGAGTAAAGAATGCGATACTTGGTAAAAATCAGCTATAATGGTTCCCGGTTCAATGGTTTCCAATACCAGTTGGAAGGACGTACGGTACAGGGAGAAGTGGAGAAGGTTCTTGGACGTATGCATAAAAAACCTGTCAGGATTCATGCAGCCGGCCGTACAGACAGCGGTGTACATGCACGAGAACAGTTCTTTCACTTCGACTCAGACCTGAAAATCCCTGAAACAAAGTGGCAACATGCACTGAACAGTGCTATGCCTGATGATATCGCCATCCATCGCGTACAAGCGATCGATTCCGATTACCATGTGAGATACCACTCACACGGCAAAATCTATCGTTACCGCATCTATCAGGGAGCAGTACGCGACCCTTTTGAGAAAGGCTTGAAGACATATTATCCTTATGCACTCTCGGAAAGTAAGATGAGACAGGCGATGTCGTATTTTATCGGTACACATGATTTTACAAGCTTCTCAAGCGCCAAATCACCCATAGAAAACAAAGTCAGGCACATCTACGCTTTTGAATTGATAAAGACCGATAATGGCTATGATTTCCTGATAATCGGCTCCGGTTTCCTCTATAATATGGTTCGTATCCTCGTCGCCTATGTGCTTGAAGTCGGCCAAGGCAGATGGGAAGCTGAGAAAACTCCAAGCATAATTGCGGCAAAAGACCGCACGCTGGTGCCGAAGACCGCCCCCGCGGAAGGGTTGTATTTGGAGAGGGTATTTTTAGATGAAAAAGCACGCAATGACGCATTGGAAAATTTAAAAATCCCCCGGTGACACATTGACAAAATGAGCGATTAGGGTTATCATAGACAACGGTATAATTTTATATCACCCACGATAAGCCCCGGAAACTTATTGTGCATACAGATATAAAGCAAACGAAGCTTTTTAAAAATTTTAAGAGCAATTAACGCGCACTACTGATATATTTAGGAGGACTGGAAATGCGTCAAACATTCATGGCTAATGAAGCTAACATTGAACGTAAATGGTATGTTGTCGATGCAGAAGGACAGACGCTCGGCCGTCTCTCTTCTGAAGTCGCTGCGATACTACGTGGCAAGAACAAAGCCACATACACACCACACGTTGATACAGGTGACAACGTCATCATCATCAATGCAGGAAAAATTGAAATGACGGGTAATAAAGCCCAGGATAAAATGTACTACAGACACACAGGTCACCCAGGTGGAATCAGATCCATCTCTGCAGGCGACCTTAGGGAAAAGAACCCGGTACGTCTTTTGGAAAATTCCATCAAAGGCATGCTGCCTAAGAACAGACTTGGACGTGCACAGGGCAAGAAACTTCATGTATATGCTGGAAGCGAGCACAAGCATGAAGCACAAAAACCAGAAAAATACGAACTTCGCGGTTAAGGATAGGAGGTTAATTCATTGGCTAAAGTAGAATATACAGGAACAGGTCGTCGTAAAAATGCAGTAGCGCGTGTACGTCTCGTACCAGGTGAAGGCAATGTCACAGTTAACGGTCGTGACATGAGGGATTATCTCCCATTCGAAAGTCTTATACTGGACTTGAACCAGCCATTCGCGGTTACTGAAACACAAGGTAACTACGATGTATTGGTAAACGTTAAAGGTGGCGGCTTCACAGGACAAGCACAGGCAATCCGTCACGGTATCGCCAGAGCACTTCTGGAAGCAGACCCGGAAAACCGCGGTCCCCTTAAGAGAGCAGGCCTCCTTACACGTGACCCACGTATGAAAGAGCGTTACAAATACGGCTTCAAGAAAGCCCGTCGCTCACCACAGTTCTCAAAACGTTAATATATTTATATATATTGGAAAGCACTCCCCAAAGATTGGGGAGTGCTTTTTTGTTTTGGGAGTGAGGTTGTATATAGTTCTTAAGGCGTGATAAATTATGTATAATATTTAATAAGCCATTTTAGTAAAATTGAGCTATAGCCATTTAAAATAGGAATAAATTTCCATATTTTTGTTATATGGTAAAATAGATAGAAAGACGACATTTTATAAATAGAGGTACCCAAGAAAGAGGGAATGTTAAAAGTGGAAGAAATAGAGGTAGGGATTAAATGTAAGCTTCGTGTACAGAAGCATGGAGAAGTGTTCACACCGAAGAGGATAGTAAATCAAATGTTGGATACACCAGGAGTAAAAGAAGCATGTGAAAACTTACTGTCTACATTTCTAGAACCTTCTGCTGGGGAAGGTGTTTTCCTAGTTTCTATTCTTAATAGGAAACTCAATATGGTTGCCAAACAATACAATAGTGATTTAAGGCAATTCGAGAACTACTCCCTGTTAGCTTTATCAAGTCTTTATGGTATTGAGTTGCTAGAAGATAATGCACAGACATGCGCTTTAAATATGTTTCAAGAATATTATGAAGTATATCAAAAACAAGCTAACCATCATAATGGAAAGGTAAGAAAAAATGTATTAGATAGTGCAAAAGAAATCATTTCATCTAACATTTGCCAAGGGAACTTTTTAACTAGAGAAGCGGTAGATGGGAAGCCGTTGGTATTCAGTGAATGGGTTCCAATCAACCTGAAGAAAACAACCAAAATAATAAAAGTACAGAGAACAGAATACACCTTGGATGAGGTATATGAAAATATAGAGAAGGAATCAGGGAAGGTTCTTGATAAATTAACAAATAAATCTATACATCAACCTGAGCAAATGGACATGTTTGATTTATTAGAAGAAGATATTGATGATGAAATTTCAAAAGAAATGCGTTATATACCTGTTAATATTGTAGATGTATATAAAGCAGAAATGGAGGAAAATGATGGATAAGACAATAATTAAACCTTTTAGTGAAATTGAATATAAAGTGTATGGTTATACCTTACCTGAAGTTCCAACTCATGAGGGCTACGTAAAAATAGGAGACACGACACGTGAAGCAGTTACAAGGATTTTTGAGCAAGTAGGCACCGCTGGATTAAACCCTGAAGTTTTATTTGAGAAAAAAGCACAGAAATCAGATGGGGAATGGTTTCGTGATAAAGATTTACATAGATTTCTAATTCAAAATGGCATCCCAAAGAAAAACTTTAATGATCGTGCTAGTGAGTGGTTCTATTTTAATGGAAGATTGGAGAAAGCTGAAGAGTTAACGAATAAGTTTATTAACCGTGATTACGATGAGGTACAAATTGATGATAAGCATTCGGATTATATACTAAGAAATGAACAGCAGCAAGCTGTTGAAAAAACATATGAATATTATCAAAGTAAGCAGGGACCCAGAGAGTTTTTATGGAATGCAAAACCACGTTTTGGGAAAACACTAACAACATATGATTTTATTAGAAACCTTAAGGCAACGAATGTCTTAATTGTAACGAATAGACCAGCAATCGCTAACTCGTGGTATGATGATTTCCAAAAATTTATCGCTTGGCAAGAACCACAGATGAAGTTCGTGTCAGAAACAGATGCATTGAATGGAAAAGGGATGACGAGAGATCAGTATCTTGAATATATAAATACAACTAATCATGATAATCCTACACAAATTGCCTTTATTTCATTGCAGGATTTAAAAGGTGCAGAGTTTGCAGGAGGCGTATATAAAAAATTAGAGTGGCTAGCTGGCCTGAACTGGGATCTGCTCGTAATTGATGAGGCTCACGAAGGAATAGATACTAGAAAAACTGACATAGCTTTTAGTCAATTAAAAAGAGACTTTACCCTGCATTTATCAGGTACTCCGTTTAAAGCTTTAGCCAAAGGTGATTTTTCTCAAGAACAAATATTCAATTGGTCCTATGTAGATGAACAAGAGGCTAATGAAAATTGGGATGCAACAATTGGCGGCAACCCTTATGAAAGCTTGCCTACGTTAAATTTGTTTACGTACCAAATGAGTAAAATGGTTGAAGATGAAGTGTCTGCAGGACTAACAATAGAAGAAGAGAAAAATGTCGATTATGCATTTGATTTAAACGAATTTTTTAGAGTGAAAGAAAATGGCCGATTTGAGTATGAAAAAAGCGTGATTCGCTTTTTAGACAATCTGTCTTCTGGCAAATTTCCGTTTTCCGAAAATCAATATCGTAATGAATTAAATCATACATTTTGGCTTTTACCTCGTGTTAATGCAGCCAAAGCACTTGAACAGCTGTTAAATGCTCATCCTACTTTTAAAGATTATAATATCGTCCTTGCAGCAGGAGATGGTGTGAGCCTAAATGATGGAGTAGAAGCAGAGGCGCTTGATTTAAAAGAAAATACAAAAAGCTTTGATAAAGTGAGAAATGCAATTGAACAAAATGATAAGACAATAACACTTTCTGTAGGACAACTGACAACTGGTGTAACGATACCAGAATGGACAGCTGTATTCATGTTAAACAATATTGAATCTCCTAGTTTGTATTTTCAAGCTGCGTTCAGGTCACAGAACCCTTTTGAATACGACAAAGAGGGAGCACGCTTTCGTAAAGAGAATGCTTATATATTTGACTTTTCACCAGATCGAACATTAAGACTCTATGATGATTTTGCTAACAACTTATCTAGTGGAGGTTCTAAGACAAGTGAGGAAAGAAAGAGTAAAATTAAGAAGCTATTAAATTTCTTTCCAGTCATTGCTGAAGATGAAAATGGTTCAATGCATGAAATAAACGCTTCTGAAGTTTTAACGATTCCAACTCGTATCACCTCAAGGGAAGTAGTAAAAAGAGGATTCATGAGCAATTTACTATTTGCTAATATATCAGGCATTTTTTCAGGAGATTCACCATTTAAAGAAATTCTAGATAAAATACCGCCTGAAAAAAATAAAAGATTGGATAAGCCGCGTGATGTCTCCATCACTGATCCTCATTTAAATGAAGAGGGAGAAGTAGAGATACCAAAAGAAGTTGTATTGGGTAAATCAAATGAACTGTTTGGAGATAAAATATATTCATCAATTGAAGTGGTGGATGAAGTGGTATCATCCTTGGAAGAGGTTGAGGAAAAACAAAAAGAATCCATTAAAAAGCTTGCAGAAGATATAACCACATCATTTTCTGATGGTTTCAGTAACTTAAAGAACTCTTTCAAGCTGAACAAAGTACAAGCTGATCGATTACAAAATTCAGTAAATAATTCTATTGAGGACGTTATAACTGAGAAAAGTCTGTCTTTGGGCAACCAGGTTAATGAAATAAAAGCAAAATACGAAAAACGGAAGCAAGAAGCAGAAGAGAGAGAAGATGAAGAAGAGTTAAAAGTAGTAATTGAACAATATGAAGAAGAAAAGCAAAAGATTGAAGAAACTTTCTCTAAGGAAATTAACAAAGAAGTAGAAAATACAATCAATACTGTTGTAGAAGAGCAAATAGAAAAAGTAGAAGAAAAGAAAAAGAAAACAACAGAAGATGATGTACGGGATCATCTACGAGGTTTTGCCCGTACAATACCTGCGTTCTTAATGGCGTATGGTGATGAAAATACGGAATTAGCAAACTTTGAAAAGCATATCGATGAAGCTACCTTTGAAGACCTTACAAGTATCACAATTGAAGAATTCAAGAAGCTCCGTGATGGCTTTGAATACGAGGATGATGAAGGAGAAATAAAAGTCGTTCATGGTTTATTCAACGAAGTAGTTTTCAATGCAAGTATACAAGAGTTCTTAGATACTAAGAAACGTTTGGCAAATTACTTTGATGATAGTTTGGAAGAAGATATTTTTGATTATATTCCACCACAGAAAACGAATCAAATATTCACTCCAAAAAGAGTAGTTAAAAAAATGGTCAATAAATTAGAGGAAGAGAATCCGGGTATATTCTCTATCAAAACAATGAAATTTGCTGATTTATATGCTAAAAGTGGATTGTACATTACAGAGATAGTGAAGAAGCTAAACATTGGATTGAAAGAACAGATCCCTAACCAGCAAGAACGTATTAGATGGATTATGGAAAATCAAATATACGTGTGTGCACCTAACAATATAATTTACAATATAGTTAAGAATTTCATATTTAATGGGGTAGATTATGTATCAAATCAAAACTTGATTTTAGAAAATACAATGGAATTAGCAAGACAAGAAACATTAGCATCAAGTGTTGATAAAATATTTGGAGATGGTGATTTGAAGTTCGATGTTATAATAGGAAATCCTCCTTACCAGAATGAAGGCGTTGGAGAGGTAGCAAGAGATGAACCAATTTATAATAAATTTATGGAAGAATCCTATAAAATAGCAAGCAAAGTCTGTTTTGTAACCCCTGCTAGATTTTTATTTAATGCAGGCCAAACTCCAAAAAAATGGAATGAAAAAATGTTAAATGATAAACATTTGAAAGTTTTGTACTACGAACAGAATTCAGCTAATGTTTTTTCCAATACTGATATAAAAGGTGGAATTGCAGTAACTTACCGTGATACAAATAAGGATTTCGGTGCTATAGGCACTTTTACTCATATAGAAGAATTAAATTCAATATTAGATAAAGTATTAAACGAGAATTTTTATTCATTTAATAACCTTCTTTACGGAAAAAGTAGTTATAAATTCACATCTAAAATTTATGAAGATAACCCTTCTTTAAAAGGTAGAGTGTCAAAAAATGAGGAAAAAGCTATTGGTTCTAATGTTTTTGAAAAGATTCCTGAGATTTTCTTTGATACGAAGCAAAGTAATGGTCAAATTCAAATTTTAGGTCGTAAAAATGGATTGCGCATATTTAATTGGATTAATAAAGATTATATTGAGAGTCATCCTAATTTAGAAAAATATAAAGTTATTCTTCCTGCAACAAATGGTACAGGGGCATTTGGCGAAACCTTATCTACTCCTATTATAGGCGAACCATTTATTGGCTATACACAAACATTTATTTCTTTCGGATCTTTCGATGAAAGGTCGACAGCAGAAAATGTATTAAAGTATATTAAGACAAAATTTGTGCGAGCGTTGCTTGGTTCTATGAAAATAACTCAACACAATCAAACAAAAGAAGTCTGGAAAAACATTCCAATTGAGGACTTTACGTCTACATCGAAAATTGATTGGTCAAAATCTATTTCTGAAATTGATCAACAACTCTATGAAAAGTATTCTTTAATCAAAGAAGAAATAAGATTTATTGAAGACAATGTAAAACCAATGGATTAGCCAATAATATATTTAAGTAATACCAAGAATTTTAAATAACATAGTAATATATTACAAAAATACCAGCATAGTGCAATCATAGTGACTTCCAAAATTTTTTGCTCGCTCTAGTTGATTCTACTATTCTCGATTCTACCCAGGACCCAGCCGGTCCTGGTTTTCTTTAATAAGAACAATAGAATGTATAGAAGTAATAGATAATCCTTAAACTGAATTTTTCTAATTAATAGTATAGTAAGGCTATGTTATACTTATCTTATTGAATTGTAAAAAAATAAGGGGGGTTAATAATGGTTATACCTATATCAACACTAGAATCTTGGTCAAACCAAGGAGCCACGCAAACACCGAAATCTTTAAGAGAAAAAATAGAAAAAAAACTTACTGAATCTGATTCGAGAATTACAAGAAAGAATCAGCTTGATATTTATCTTCAAGGCTCATATAGAAATAATACAAATATATATGGGAATAGTGATGTTGATGTCGTTGTTCAACATAATGCTACTTTTTTTAGCGATATTTCCGATTTAGATGCATATGAGACGACTATTTATAAACGTACATTCAGTAATGCTACTTACACTTGGCAGGATTTTAAAAACGAATTGATAGAGACACTTGAAAATGCTTTTGGTTCGTATAATGTAGAAGTTGGTAACAAATCTATAAAAATAGACAACGGAAGTTATGAAGCTGATGTAGTTCCTTGTTTTGAGTATCGTAAATATACTTCATTTGGTGAAAATGAAGAAGATAGAGAATATATTCCTGGAATAAAATTCTATACCACTAATGAAAATCGTGACGTAGTTAATTATCCAAAAGAACACTATTCAAAAGGTGCTGCTAAAAATCAACGAGTTAATAAGAAGTATAAACCTGTGGTAAGAATATTTAAAAACATTAAAAGAAAGTTGATCGAAAAAGATATGATCAACAAAGAGCAAGCCCCTTCGTATTTTATAGAGAATTTACTTTATAATGTACCAGATAAATGTTTTGATAACATTAACGTTTCCACAAGAGTTTACGATGTTACTAAATGGTTACAAGATAACAATGGTTCATTTTCACAATTTATATGTCAAAATGAACAAATTAAGTTGTTTGGGGAGAGTCAAGAACAATGGAATGAAGAGGACGCATATACATTTCTCACACAAACTATTAATCTTTGGAACGAGTGGTAAGTATGCATGAATACAGTATTGATGTAGAACATAACAAAATTCTTTTTTACTTGTCAGCATTATCAATTTTATTTTCAGGTATAATCGCTACCCTCTTAAATGTATTAATAGAAAAAATTCCTTTCATAGAGTTTACTGTGTCGATTACTGCAATAGGTATTTTTGGTATTTTACATTCTTTATTCAATAAATTTATTTGGAAATGGAAGTTTCTTAAAACAATCGGAATAGTAAAAGTTCCCGATTTGAATGGTAAATGGAAAGGAGAATTTCGATCTTCTTTTCATAATTTTGACGAGAGTTTTCCGGTTATTCTGATTATCGAACAAACATGGTCAAAGATTTGTATTAGAGGAAAATTTAATCATTCTAAGTCATCGAGTAATACAGCATCATTAAAAATTAATGAAGGTGGAGGAATTAAGTTACTTTATTCTTATTATAATGATAAAGACCCTCAATATTATGAAATAGGTACTAGCAACCACCGAGGTTATGCGAGTTTAGAAATAAATGAAGATTCAATGGAAGGGCATTATTTTAATGATCCAACCAATAACAAAAATCATGGAAAACTCACACTATCAAAAAGATCCTGATTATTAAATAGATAAAACTTAATGTAAAAAAACAGGATGGCTTTGCTATATACTATTGTGTCTAGGGGTCTAAAATTATGAATTTTTAATAATTAATATATGATTTATTTAAATCCACAAACTTTTATATAACAGTAGATTATATATTAACAAAATGTATTCAACTAACATCTATCATGTTGGTTCAAATTGGTTCAAGTGATATCATTTTTAATCCATTTTCATACATTTTTATCCATATAACAATTTCCAAAACATTGATATAAATGGATTGCGATGCATTCAACACCCTTAGAATTTATCTGTATATTTCTCAAAACGTTAATATTATTTTACAACCCCTTCAACCATTTAAGGTTGAAGGGGTTTTTCTGTTTACTTTGTTACGAGAATTTAAAATAACTCCCAATTTCTTGTTTATATGTTTAAGGCTGAACGGGAAAGGCTATTGCTATATATGATAACAGTATACATTATATAAACAAAGGTAAGGAAGGGATACAATGAAGGCGGTAACATTCCAAGGTAAGAAATCAATGGTTACAAAAGACGTGGCGACACCGGATATACAAGACAACAAAGATATGATCGTCCGTATCACTGCAAGTGGAATATGCGGATCAGATCTTCATCTATACCATGGTGGAATAGTCCCAGAAGAAGATTATGTCATTGGACATGAACCGATGGGTATCGTGGAAGAAGTGGGTTCTGAAGTCAAGCATCTGAAAAAAGGCGACCGTGTGGTCATTCCATTCAATATCGGTTGCGGAGAGTGCTTCTTCTGCAAGAACCAGATGGAAAGTCAATGTGATGAATCCAATCCTCATGGAGAAGTAGGCGGGTTGTTTGGGTTCGCGGAGCCCAATGGTAATCATCCAGGCGGCCAAGCGGAATACCTACGCGTGCCATACGCCGACTTTACTTCATTCAAAGTGCCTGAATCCAGTGAGTTGAAAGATGAGCAGGTCATGCTGCTCTCTGACGTGCTGCCGACAGCCTATTGGAGCGTGGAACATAGCGGCATGAAGAAAGGCGACACTGTCATTATATTGGGCTCAGGTCCAATTGGACTTATGGCGCAGAAGTTCGCATGGATGAAAGGCGCTGAACGTGTCATAGCTGTAGACCAGGTGGACTACAGGCTCAAGCATGCGAAGAAAACAAACAATGTTGAAACATTCAACTTCAAGGATAATGAACAGATCGGCAAACTTCTTCATGAAGAGACGAAAGGTGGCGCGGATGTAGTCATCGACTGCGTCGGCATGGACGGCACGGTACCGCCGAATACAGAATTCGGCTCAGAGATGGATAACCAGTTCGGTACCATCAGCCCGATAGTAACTGCTTCGCAGTCTGTCAGGAAGTTCGGTACAGTACAGCTTACTGGTGTCTATGCATCAGAAGCCAATGCTTTCCCGCTTGGTGATTTCTTCACACGCAACGTATCGCTCACGATGGGTCAGGCTCCTGTCATCCACCTTATGCCTGAAATTTATGAGAAGATCGAAAACAATGAATTTGACCCGACTGATATCATCACCCACAAGATGGATCTCGATGATGCAGGAAAAGCGTATGATATCTTCGACAGGAAAGACGACGACAGCATCAAGATCATATTCAAGCCATAATCTTATGAATGTGATGAAGGAAAAGGCAGTTTGACAATGTGACCTTAAACAATTTCATATTCTATCATGTAGATTAAAGGCATCTGAAGCAATTGGAGGATTAAATTTTATCTTCAATTACTAGGATGTCTTTTGATTTATAGCCAGAAAATGTCTGAACCTTTACCTATGGGGAAAAGATATAGTAATAATAGAAGGGAGGAAGGCGTATGGCGTTTGATTATGACATGGATTTTGACTCGATCGATTTCAGGGAACAGCCTGAATTATATAGGGTCGGCAGGGGAGAGCAGGGCGTACTGATGGTCGAGCCCTATAAGAGTGAGATATTGCCTCATTGGCGCTTTAAAACGCCTGATATCGCAAAAGATTCTTCTGAAAAAATATATGCCATGTATCTGGATTATAAAAAGTCAGGGGATTTCGTCGGAATGGATATGTCACGAAAATTTCTGCAGATGGGATATACTCGCGCGCGTCGTTATGCAAACTATAAAGGGGGACGCAAGTACGATGAAGAGGGCCATGTAAAAGAGAGGGAGATTGATTCACAAAAGGCAGAAGCGGCTGAAATTTTTGAGAAGAAATGGATAAAGGTCAGGGAAGATGAAGAATATCTTGCACTTAAGAAAGAACATCAAAAGAAGTATGGATGATGATTACGATGAAGAAGACGGCGCAGGAAGACATGTTGGGCATACGCGCTCTGATATAATGGAGCCAAGGAGAGTGACGCCATGAAAGTACTCGTTGATGCGGACGCATGTCCCGTAAAAGACATCGTGATTGATGTGACCGCCCGCAAATCTTTACCGGTCGTACTGGTATCCAGCTTATCCCATTATTCATCAAAAGATCTTCCTGCCCATGTTGAGAGCATCTATGTCGAAGCGGGACCAGATGCAGCGGATTTCCGCATTGTAAAATTGGCTGAGAGTGAAGATATAGTTGTTACCCAGGATTATGGCTTAGCCTCATTATTGCTGCCTAAAGGCTGTACAGTTCTTCATCACAAAGGGTTTACGTACACCAGTGATAATATCGGTTATCTTCTTGAGACCCGTTATATGGGTGCTATGATACGAAAAGGAGGTGGCCGAACGAAAGGTCCTAAACCTTTATCCAAAGAGGACCGTAAGGCATTTTCGGAGCTTTTTCTTCAAAAGATTGAACAGCTGGCCATGGAGTAGATGACTATACTAACTTAAAAGATTTATAGTAATAGCAAAACTGATAGAATAAGGAGGGATGTATATAAATGGATGTTAAATTTCCAATCGGTGAATTGAGTGTACCAGATAAGGTTGGCAAAGCGGATGTTGAAGAGTGGGTTGCCCAAATTGAAACGTACACCAAACGTCTGAGGGAACAAGTGGATGGGCTGACGGAGGAGCAACTTGGAAAGACGTATAGAGAAGGTGCATGGAATGTGCGCCAATTGGTCCACCATATAGCAGATTCCCAGTTGAATATGTACCAGCGTCTGAAACTCGCCTTAACGGATGACGCGCCTAAAGTACCAGAATTTCTTCAAGAGGAATGGATAGCCCTGCCTGATATGGATCTTCCAGTGGAAAGTTCAATCAAAATGCTGGAAGGTATGAATGCGCGTATTGCTTCGATTGGACATAGTCTCACTGAAGCTCAATTGGACCGTTATTTTGTGCATGATACGAATGGTGAAATAACGGTTGCCACAAAGATGGCAAAACTTGCCTGGCATGAAGAACACCATCTTGCCCACATCAAAATCGCACTGTCCAATTGATCAGCCGGAATAGCTGGTGGTAAAGTAAGGGGGTTCGGGATGGATATTGATTTCGAATATATACACACAAATGGTGTTGACCTGCATGTCGCTGTTGCGGGTCCCGAAGAAGGTAGACTGGTAATATTACTCCATGGCTTCCCTGAGTTCTGGTACAGCTGGAGGAGACAGATACGTGTATTGGCCGAGGCAGGGTATCGGGTGGTCGCTCCTGACCAGCGCGGATATAACAAAAGTGATAAGCCTGCAGGCGTGGAATCATACGCCATAGAGATACTCAAAGAAGATGTAATCGGGCTCATCGATTATTTCAATCGAGATAAAGCGGCGATTGTTGGCCATGACTGGGGTGGTGCAGTGGGGTGGCACCTCGCGAGTGTCAATCCCGAAAGAGTAAGGTGTTTTACTGCGATCAATATGCCCCATCCAGGTGTATTTCCAGAAGTCATAATGACTAAGCCCACCCAAATCCTGAAGAGCGCCTATATGCTTTTTTTCCAGGTTCCACGTCTTCCCGAAGCCATCATGAGTTTTAAAGACTACAGTAGCATGGAACAAGCATTGAAGGTCACGAGTAGAAAAGGTACATTTTCCGATAAGGAGCTCGGTGCGTATAATATTGCCTGGTCTAAGGATAATGCGTTGAAAAGTATGTTGAACTGGTATCGGGCGATCTCCCATAGTATAAAAAGCATCGACAAGAAATCCAAAGTGGAGGTGCCTGTAAAAATCATCTGGGGCAGTTCAGATCAATTTCTTTCGCAACGGCTAGCAGAGGAGAGCCTTAAGTATACCCGGACTCAAAGAGTGGTATGGGTGAATGGTGCTACGCATTGGGTCCATCAAGAGTACCCTGATTTCGTCAATGACCAGATACTGAAATTTTTAGATGAACATAAGTAAGGAAAGCAAACCTTTGTAAGGAAAGCAAACCTTTGTCATAACCGTCTGACTTCATGTCAGGAATATATAAAAACGCCAGGCCCATGCTTAAATTTAAGCATGGGCCTGGCGTTACTGATTTTCACTATTCATTCGGAAAGGAAACGAACAGCCTTCAAAATCTCTGTTGTAACTAAAGCTGTTTCTTCAGCTCCAGTTATCGAACTCTTTTTTTGAGCAGAACACATAATGTCCGTTGCCGAAGTCCCTGAGTGTCACTTCTTCATCCTCACTATAATCATGCTGACTGGCATCATAGTCGATCCTCTTACGCTTCTTCTCGGTACGCGGATCGGGTTGTGGGACTGCCGAAAGCAATGATTTTGTATAAGGGTGAATCGGATTGTTATAAAGGTCCGACGCTTTCCCGACTTCAAGGAGCTGGCCCATATACATTACAGCGATACGGTCTGATATATACTTGACCATTGATAGATCATGGGCGATGAACAGATAAGCAAGCCCCCGTTCTTCCTGGATCTCCCTCATCATATTGACGACTTGGGCTTGGATGGACACATCTAGTGCGGAAATTGGTTCATCAGCTATTATCAATTTCGGATCGAAGCTGAGTGCACGTGCAATTCCGATTCTCTGACGTTGACCACCTGAGAACTCGTGTGGATACCTATTGGCATGCTCGCGGTTCAATCCTACAGATTCGAGCAGTTCATATATCTTTATACGACGCTCTTTTTTGTCTTTGTACATGCCGTGTATATCGTACCCTTCAGCAAGAATCTCAAAGACAGTCATTCTCGGATTGAGGGATGCATATGGATCCTGGAATATCATCTGGAGTTCCTGGTTGAATTTCTTTTGTTCTTTAGTGGACAACTGATCTGTATGCTTGCCATTGAATATGACTTCGCCACCGGTCTTCTCATAGAGTTTGATGATTGTTCTGCCTGTAGTTGATTTACCACAGCCAGATTCCCCAACGAGGCCAAGAGTCTCACCCGGCATCACATGGAAAGTGATATCATTTACAGCTTTGAGCGGATTATTTTTTGCGCCAAAGTATTTCTTTAAGTTCTTTACTTCAAGTATAGGTGCCGCCATCAGTTGTCACCCCCTGTATACTGAAGGTATCTGTTTTTAATGATGTCTGGTATCTCTGTTTTTGGTGCATCAGGATGCAGCCGCCACGTTTTAGCGAAATGCTGATCGTTTACTTTGAACATAGGCGGATTTTGTTCATAGTCAATTTTCATGGCGTACGGGTTCCTCGGTGCGAAGGCATCTCCCTTTGGAGGGTCGGTCAAATCTGGCGGTGAACCTTCTATTGTGCGTAATCTTTGATCCCTATCTTCGTTCAAGTCCGGCATGGACCCTAACAGGCCCCATGTATAAGGGTGCTGAGGATTATAGAAGATATCTTCGACCGTACCGACCTCAACGATTTCGCCAGCATACATTACAGCTACCCGGTCAGCAACATTGGCCACAACTCCAAGGTCGTGGGTGATGAAAATGATTGAGGTCTGTGAAGATTTTTGTATTTCTTTCATCACATCGAGTATTTGAGCCTGGATGGTTACGTCAAGGGCAGTTGTAGGCTCATCGGCGATCAATAGCTTTGGGTCGGCTGCAAGTGCAATCGCAATGACGACACGCTGCCTCATCCCACCCGAGAATTCATGTGGATACTGATTGAGGCGTCTCTCCGGCATTGGAATGCCTACCATCTTCATCAATTCAAGTGCACGTTTTTTAGCGTCGTTCTTAGAAATTTTCTGGTGTTTCAGCATCACTTCTGTAATCTGTTTACCTATCTTCATAGTCGGGTTCAAAGAAGTCATGGGATCCTGGAAAATCATGCTTATGTCTTTCCCTCTTACTTTTTCCATCTGTTTCTCAGAAAGGTCCAGCAGATTCTTACCATCAAAAAGTATTTCACCGCTGGAGTAGATGGCCGGGGGTTGTGGGAGCAGCTTCATTATAGCTTGGTTTGTGACACTTTTACCCGATCCGGACTCACCGACAATCGCTAGCGTCTCCCCTTTATATACATCGAAGCTTACGCCTCTTACTGCATTTACAGTACCTGCATAAGTTGAAAAATCTACATGCAGGTCTTTCATTTGGAGAACTGGTTCATTCATCAATATCACTTCCTTAACTTAGGATCCAAAGCGTCTCTCAGTCCGTCACCAATCGAATTAAATGCAAAGATTGTCAAACTGATGAATAACGCTGGGAAAAATAGTCTCCAAGGTGCGTTAGCCAATGCCGGATAGCCATCGTTGGCCATGGTACCCCAACTGGCAAGCGGTGCAGGTACACCAAGCCCCAAATAACTGAGGAATGCTTCAGTGAAAATCGCATTCGGTATTGTAAGTGTCATTGTGACGAGTATGGCGCCAAGTGCGTTAGGGAGCAGGTGCTTTCTGATAAGATGAAGATTTTTTGCCCCAAGTGTCCTGGCTGCAAGCACATACTCCTGATTCTTGAGTTTAAGTATTTCCGAGCGTGTAATACGAGCCATATTCACCCAACCTGTCAGTGATAAGGCAATGATCATAGGAAATAGTCCGGGTTGCATGACCACAAGGAGTATGATGACCACGAGAAGATACGGAATTGCTGTCAATATATCAGCAATACGCATCATTATTTCATCAGTCCGTCCGCCTTTTAATCCGGCGATTGCGCCCCAGGCCACACCGATTATAAGGTCGATGATAGCGGCTGCGAAACCGATGAATATTGAGATTCGTGCCCCTATCCACACCCGGGTGAATATATCTCGACCAAGATCGTCAGTTCCAAACCAATATGTCCCATTTGGAGAGACGTTGTAATCTCCATTCTGTTGTCTATAGGAGAACTCTGAAATCATGGGTGCAAATATGGCACCAAGAATGATGAGGAAAAGTGTGACAAATCCTACTAGCGCCAGTTTATTTCTGAGGAATCTTCTGGATACTTCCCCCCAGAAGGAAATGGACTTCTTGGCAAGTATTTCTGTTTCGTCGGAACGCGTACCGACGACTTCAAAATCTGAATCGTTGAGTTTCGGAATATCTTTATTTGCCACCTGATTTTCCTCCTCTCAGTTTGATGCGCGGGTCGATAAAGCTGTAAAGGATATCGACTAGTAATACAGCAAGAAGTAGGATGATGGAGTAGAAGACTGTGGTACCCATTATTACTGTATAATCACGGTTTGTGATACTTGTGACAAAATATTTACCCATACCAGGGATTGCGAAAATTTCTTCAATGACGAAACTGCCGGTAATGATTCCTGCTGTGAGAGGAGCCAAATATGTAACGACAGGCAATAATGCATTTCTTAGGGCGTGTTTGAAAACGACCACCCATTTTGATATGCCTTTTGCTTTGGCCATTTTGACATATTCACTATTCGTTTCTTCCAGCATACTGGAACGCGTCAGTTTGGCTATAAATGCCATAGGCGTGGAAGCTAAAGCCACGGCCGGCAATATACTGTAGATGAACCCTTCCCAACCTGCGATTGGGAACCATCCGGCTTTTAGGGCAAGGTAATACTGAAGTATCGAGGCCATAACAAAGGATGGTACCGATATACCGATGACGGCGATGACACTCATCAAATAGTCGGGCCACTTATTGTGGAATAATGCAGCAATCGTACCAATCAGTACTCCCATGCCTACTGCAATGAACATGGCTTCAAGACCAAGTGTCATTGAAATTGGGAATCCTTCTGCTATCATATCGTTCGTTTCGCGATATCGATATTTCATTGAGGTACCAAAATCGCCTTGAACTGTATTCACTAAATATTCTCCGTACTGAACATACCATGGATCATCGAGCCCATATTTTTCATTTAGACTTTCCTGGATGGCTGGGGGCACTGTCCTTTCTGAAGCAAAGGGGTTTCCTGGAGCCAAGCGCATCAAGAAGAATGTTGCTGTGATAATGATAAATAAAGCAATGATGATGTATATAAGGCGCTGACCAATATATTTGACCATCTTTAGCGCTCCTTCCTCAAAAATGACAGGTGAGTATAAATATACTCACCTGACAGTGTAATTCTTATCTTATGAAGTCTATTCTTCGATGTCTACGTATTTCAATTGTACGTTACCAAGTGGATCTGGTGTCATGTTCTTAACTTTGTCCTCATGCACTGAGAGGTTCGTGTAGAAATATATTGGTGCAATCGGGAAGTCTTCCATGAAGACACTTTCGGCTTCCTGTAGCATTTCTGTACGGGCTGCTTCGTCCGTTTCTTGTGATGCCTGGTCTAGGAGGCTGATGTATTCTTCATCGGTCCAGCCTGTATTGTTATTGCCTTCTTCTGTTTTGAAGATTTCAAGGAAGTTGACAGGGTCGTTGAAGTCAGCGAGCCAGCCGTAACGGCCAACTTGGTGTTCGCCGGCGTCAAGTGCTTCAAGGTAGACTTGCCATTCTGAGTTATCGAGTGTAACGTCGATGCCCAAATTCTCCTTCCAACCTTGTTGGACGAACTGTGCAATCGCAGCGTGTGCTTCACTTGTGTTGTATGAGAGTGCAATGCTGAGTTCGGAAGGATCTTCCATACCGAGTTCTTCGAGTCCAGCATCAAGGGCTGCTTTCGCATCGTCCATGTTGCCTGGTTCGAAGTATTCTTCAGGTTCTTCAAAGCCTTCCATCGTCAGAGGTACGAGACCTGTTGCTGGTTCCTGCTCACCTTTAGTGACGTTGTTGATGAGTCCTTCGCGATCGATTGCGATTGTGAGCGCCTCACGGATATTTTTGTTCTGCATGATTTCGTCTTGTGTATTGAATACATACATATAAGTACCGGCTTGGTCGCTGACGTTCAACGTACCATTGTCCTTGAACTTATCTAGAGCGTTCAAATCAATCGAGTTGAATGGTGAACCAAGATAGTCAAGGTCTCCGCCTTCATACATTTTAAGGGCAGTGGATTCGCTTTCCACCATGTCGATATTGACTGTCTGCAGTGCTACATTTTCAGAATCCCAGTAATCTTCGTTCTTTTGAAGGACGATTTCATCTGAACTTGTGAAGCTCTCCAAGTTGAATGGTCCGTTTCCAATATAGTTCTCACCATTTGGATCTGTGTGCCAATCTGGATTTTCTTCTGCTACTTTAGAGTTGATAGGGTAGTAGGTGTAGAAAGCCGTCAATTCGTCAAAGTAAGGTGTTGGATTGACAAGTTTCACTTCAAGCGTCTTTTCATCAACTGCTTTAACTGCTACATCATCTGCTGAGCCTTCGCCTGAGTTATACGCTTCAGCACCTTCTATGTAGTACAGTTGGTATGCATAGTCTGAAGCATTTTCAGGGTCAAGCGCCCATTTCCAGGCATATTCAAAGTCCTCTGCCGTGACAGGGTCGCCATTGGACCATTGGGCATCCCTTAAAGTATAAGTGTACGTTTTTTCGTCTTCACTGACATCGATGTTCTCAGCCATTGCGGGCTCAGGGTTACCTTCAGGATCAAGGCGTGTCAAGCCTTCGAAAACACTTGCCATGATGGCACCGGAAGTCGTGTCAGTCGCGAGTGCTGGGTGGAAAGAAGGTGGGTCAGAAGCGATTGAAAGATTGATGGTTTTACCATCTGATCCTTCACTGCTGGAACTGCCATCTTCGCCGCCGCCATTTCCGCTGTCGTCTCCACCAAAGTTACATGCGGCAAGGACGAGTGTCAAAGTCAGGAAAAGCAATAAAGCCTTAAAACTTTTCATACAATTCACTCCTTTTTTATTATTCTAATTATAAAGCTAATTAACGAAGTATTTCAACACTTCAATTGTGTAATATGACAAACTTCTCAAATGCACCCACCATTTGAAAACGCTTGCCTTTAATATTATCTATAAATTCTATAAAATTGTCAAATTTAGAATAGACAAACTTTTGAATATTGTCATATAACCTACGTACTTTTTAAAAGACTATATTCCGAAAAAAAGGGTATGGGTAAAAATACAGAAAATAATTGCGGAAGAGGTGTTTTAATGAAGATATTATTGACCGGTGCTTCAGGATATATAGGGGGCAACCTTTTAGAAAGTCTTAAAGAGGATAACGAAATAGTCGCAGTGTCGAGAAACATATCGAATAAACAGAATGAAGAAAACGTAACCTGGAAGGAAGCAGATCTTTATTCACAGATTGATATTGAAAAAGTGATGGAAGATATAGACATTGCGATATACCTCGTCCATTCCATGCAACCTTCCTCCAAATTGTCTCAAGGGAAGTTTAAGGACATGGATGCAATTCTAGCTGATAATTTTGCATGGGCTGCCAAACAGAAGAGCGTCAAGAGAATCATTTATCTGAGCGGGATCATTCCAGATGATGCTCATTTATCTGATCACCTCTCTAGCCGTTTAGAGTGTGAAGAGATTCTGGGAGCTTATGGAATACCTGTAACAACGTTAAGAGCAGGACTTATCGTAGGCCCAAAAGGATCATCATTCCCAATTCTGCATAATCTTGTGAAACGACTGCCAGGGTTGGTGTTGCCTTCTTGGGCCTACAATCGTACGCACCCTGTTGCATTGCAGGATGTCATTAAAGGGTTGGGTAAAATCGTTAAGCGGGAACCGGAAAATAATGAATCCATCGATATAGGCGGACCTGAAGAGAAGACCTATAAACAGCTATTTGAAGAAACGGCTGAAGTCATGGGGAAAAAACTGCCGATGGTTGATGTGCCGATCGTTCCCATAACATTGTCAAAACTCTGGGTGAGGCTGATTGCCCAGAAACCTAAAGAAATGGTCTATCCTCTACTGGAGAGTCTAACGCACAGCATGGTGATGCACGATGCCAATCGCGTAGAAGGCATCTCAGATGCACCAACGACATTTAAGGAAAGTGTACGTATTGCGCTTGATAGCGAAATGGACACAGCGGGGATGTCAAAACCTGAGGTGATAAAAAAGCAGGATCTGGAAAAAAATGATGTGAAATCCGTACAGCGTATTCGAATTCCTGCCAAATGGTCGGTTGATGATGCCGCTGACTATTACATCAATTGGTTGTCAAGAATCGGTGGTAAATTCATCACGACCCGTGTGAGAGATGCTGAAACATCGATTACCTTGCCGTTATTCAAATCACCAATTCTTATTCTTGAACGTTCCAAAGAACGTTCCTATGAAGACCGTATCCTTTATTATATTAAAGGCGGCAAGTTTTCACAGGAGCGCCAGGATGGTCGAGCCCGTCTTGAATTCAGGCGAATCCTGGATTCCAATGAAGTGCTTATCGCCATCCACGAATACGAACCCACACTACCGTGGTATGTCTATACACTGACGCAGGCTAAAATCCACCTCCTGGTCATGAAGGCATTCGGGCTAGAGACGAGAGTGCTTGCGAACATGCTGGATTCCAGATATGCCAAGTATGCTTCAAGTCCAACATCGAGTTAATATCAAATGGGAAGCACGTAATCAGAAGCATAGATTACGTGCTTTATATTGCAGATCAACCGTAGCGCGGAACACTGAGCAATCAATCTTAACAACGGATGTGAATATGCTATTCTAGATGAGAAAGGATGATAGTATGCCACAACAAGTAATTTTGAATGAGACACAAATACCGATAGAAGAGTACATCTTGAAAAATGAAGGCGGCCCGCGACAGTTGACCATCGTCTTCAATGTCCACAGTGAAGAATATCATGATATTGCAGTGCTGTTATACGAGCGGACTTTCGATATCAAATTGCCTTCTGAATCTTTGGGTTTCAAGGGGACGATCGTAAATTATTCGACTTCGCTAGATAACTTATATGAGCCAGGACAAACGGCAGAATATCGTGTCACGCTGCAAGAGGTTGTATAGGGGGAGAAGAGCATGAAATTGAGTATTTTGGATCAGGCCCCAATTTCCGAAGGCCAATCTGCAAAAGAGGCCTTGGAAGCATCGTGCCAACTGGCCCAAGTCGGAGATGAATATGGGTTCAATCGATTTTGGGTGGCTGAACACCACGCTCTACCCAGCTTAGCCTCCAGTACGCCGGAAGTGTTTTTGGGATATGTAGGGGCGCAGACGAAACGAATAAGAATTGGATCGGGAGCCACACTGCTTCCATATTATAAACCATACAAAGTAGCAGAAAATTTCAATATGCTGGCCACGCTATTTGAAGGACGAGTAGATCTCGGTATCGGGCGGGCACCGGGTGGGCCGTCCGAAGCATCCGAAGCTTTGACGGATGCCTTTTTACCTCAAGTGTTCAAGATGCCGGAGTTGGTGGATGAATTGATTCAATACAATGAGAACATCACCGGTTTACCACCTGCCAATCCGCTCCCGGGTACCCCACCAGCTCTATGGATGCTTGGCACCAGTCCCAAAAGTGCAGGTTTTGCAGCAGAAAACGGGCTGTCCTATTGTTTTGGCCAATTCATGAGTGATGAAGACGGAGCAGAAGTGGTGAAACAGTATAGGAAGAAGTTCCAACCGCGCGGTGGACAGGATCGGCCTCACGCAATGCTGGGCATATCCGTCGTGTGTGCGGATACTTCGGAAGAAGCACATGATATCGCCGACAGTTGGGCTGTATGGCAATTGATGCAGTCGGAGGGTACAACAGCAAAAGTGCCGTCTTCTGAAACGGCCCACATCTATATGGAAACGGCGGAGGTCCCAAAGAAGGTTGAAGCGGCTAAGCAGAAGATGATTATCGGCGACCCGGCTGACGTTGTGGATGAGCTAGAAAGGCTTCAGAACACCACCGGGGTTGATGAATTCATGATTATCACGATTACGCATTCGCCTGAAGATAAATGGAAATCCTATCAACTTATTTCAGAGCAAGCCGCAAACAGATAGTTGTCTGCGGCTGTACATTTGCTTTGAGTTCAAATGTTATCCAGCTGCTTGAGCAACGCAGCACCGGCATTTCCGCCAGAAATGACGAAGCATACATCATCATCAGCATCCACTGCGAGTTGTTTCGACAGTATTGCGGCAATCCCGACGCAGCCTGAAGGTTCTGCAAAGATCTTACCTTCCATAAGCATTAATTTGGTAGCCGATAGAAACATGTCTTCCTGGACAGTGAGTATACCATCGGCATGTTTCTGGATGACCGGAAAATTTTCCATGCCTGGCTGATTGGTGACGAGTGCATCTGCGATAGTATACCGATCTTCAACCTTTTTTCTCTCCCCTGCCTCCAGACTTGCGGTGTAGCGTGGTATGGAAGCGGGCTCCGTTCCATACACCTTGATTCCTTCCTTGACAGGCTTTACCGCTGAGAGAATGCCTCCGAGGAGGCCGCCTCCGCTCGTCGGCACTATTATCTTGTCGATATTCGGCGATTCATCTATGATTTCAGATCCGACAGTCCCCTGACCTGCGATAATATCGGCGTCATCATAAGGGTGGAGCAGTGTGTAACCATGTTTTTCAGCTAATTTTTCACTGAGGGAGAAGCGTTCTGAGACATTGCATTTTATGATGGCCGCACCATATTGTTCGATGGAGTGAATCTTGAATGGGGATGCGGTATCCGGAACTACAACTGTCGCTTTTATCCCTAGTGATTTCGCAGCATATGCAACCGCCTTCCCATGATTGCCCGATGAAGCGGTAATGATGCCCATTTCCTTATCACGTGGAGACAACTTCAATATTTTGTTCATGGCTCCGCGGAATTTGAAGGATCCTGTAACCTGCATGTTTTCTAGCTTCAAATGGACGCGGCACCCTAAAAATTCGTCAAGTGCCAGAGCGCGGATGAGAGGCGTTTCAGTTATATATCCATGTATCCTTTCTGCTGCATCATCAATCATTTGGGGTGTGACCATGATTTCAACTCCTCTTTTTAACTCCATTATACGCGGGAGGTCAGGTCAAGGAAATTGAAATGTGAAACTGCATGGGTTTCTACATTGCATGCAGCATTGGGCAAGGCGGGATATGTAAATCTTTTCATATAAGTCATGCGCCGTATATCAAGCTTTTATAGTCCTTGATGGAAAGGACGACGAAACTGGGGAACGTCACCCGGTCTAATTAGTGTTCAAATATTTCTAACCAGAAAGGATGAGTGGATGTATAAGGAAGTGTTATTGGCGATAGATGGTTCCGAGAATAGTCGCAGAGCAGCAGAAGAGACGCTTCATCTTGCAGATGGTGAAACCCAGATCACCCTCCTCCATGTGATGGATCCCGATGACAACCAGGGGGACGTAGTAAGGTCGACGAATGAGCGTGCTTGGAATAAGCAAAAGAAGGATGAAGTGTCTTCCATCATTGCATTCTTCGACAGGGAGAATGTAGGCCATAAATATTTGACGCGCCGTGGTCTGCCCGCCAAGGAAATCATTAAAGAAGCTGAACTGGAAGATTATGAGCTTGTAGTCATAGGCAGCAGGGGACTGAGCAGGTTTCAGGAGATGGTGCTTGGCAGTGTCAGCCACAAAGTAGCTAAACGTGCAGAAATCCCAGTGATGATCGTCAAATGAGTGCTTGCGATTTGAAGTGCCATATGGATGATACCTTGATGTAGCATCTTCAATAAGAGCCTTTCTTTGACATGAAAGGCTTTTCATAAGGTATGATGGTTATGCTTTTGAATGTAAATAATAGATGAGGTGCAAGGGAATGAAGGATAAAAGCATTGTTTTCTTTGATATTGACGGGACCTTGTTGGATCATGACAAAAATCTGCCGTCTTCAGCCAGGCAGGCAATTGCAGAATTGAAGGAAGCGGGTCATATCGTCGCAATCGCAACAGGGCGTGCACCGTTCATGTTCAAGGAATTGAGGAAGTCGCTCGGCATTGATACATATGTCAGCTTTAACGGTCAATACGTCGTATTGGAGGGACGCGCGATATATAAAAATCCTCTTGACTCAAAAGCTTTAGAAGTTCTGACGGAAGATGCACTCAGCAATAAGCATCCGGTCGTCTATCTGGATGAAGAAGATATGATGTCGAACGTGCCTGAACATGAATATATCACAGAAGGGATATCGACCCTGAAGCTCGGCATGATGCCTGGTCACGATCCCACATATCATGAGACACGGGCACTTTATCAAACGCTGCTCTTCTGCCCGGAGGGTGAGGGCGCCCAGTATGAAGAAAAGCATGGCGCATTTGACTTCATCAGATGGCATCCAGTCAGCATTGATGTCTTACCGAAGGGCGGGTCAAAAGCGCTCGGCATCGAAAAGATAACTACTCAATTGGGTATTCCCGAAGAGAATCAGTATGCATTCGGAGATGGCCCGAATGATCTGGAAATGTTGAGCGCCGTCCATCACAGTGTAGCGATGGGCAATGCGGCCGACGAAGTTAAATCGTATGCCAAGTATGTCACTGAAGATGTGGATGAGGACGGCCTCCTCCATGGGCTGAAAATGGTTTGCCTTATAGAATAGAAGAACTGCAAGCAGAAGCTTGCAGTTCTTTTTTTGTCTCGAATATTGACGGTCATCAATTTTTAATCATCCGGCAGAGTCTATAATAAGAATTAAACAAGGCACCGGCATTCAAAATTAAAACAGACGAGGTGGCAATTATGATGAGATGGCTAAATAAGCATTTGAATCACATGATGTATGCTTCTGGGGCATTGATTATAGTGGGGATAATATTCAGAGTGGCGGGGTATGCCGAAATAATGAACATGACATTCATTGCTGCAACGATTGCAGCAATCGGTCCAATCGTCAACAAAGCATGGATGGCCCTCAGGATGAAAAGTTTCAGCATAGAACTCCTCATCACCATTGCAGTAATTGGGGCGATGTTGATACAGGAATACACTGAAGCGGCAATTGTAACATTCTTATTCTTGTTTGGCGCATATTTGGAAAAAAGGACTCTGAACAAAACAAGGGATTCAATTCAGGCACTTGTAGATATGGCGCCTGCAACGGCAACTGTGTCAAGGGACGGACAGGAGCACGAAGTTGATGTCGATGAGGTGGAGGAGGGGGAGAGAGTAATCGTCAGACCCGGGGGTAAAATACCAGTTGACGGCATCATATCAAGTGGCCAGGCACACATCAATGAGTCTGCCATAACCGGAGAATCGAATCTGAGGTTCAAAAATGAAGCGGCTGAAGTGTTTAGTGGGAGTGTGCTAGACGAAGGTTATATTGAACTGACGGCAACTAAAGTCGGAGAAGATACAACATTCTCTAAAATCATTGAGCTGGTAGAGGAAGCGCAGGAAAGCAAGAGTGGCACGGAAAGGTTCCTGAATAAGTTTGCCCAGTACTATACGCCAACAATCGTAGTGCTCGCGGTGTTGGTTTTCATGCTTACAGGAAACCTGCATCTCGCCATCACCTTTTTGGTCATCGCCTGTCCAGGTGCATTGATTATCGGAGCCCCTGTAGCCTACGTTGCAGGTATAGGCAATGGTGCTAAAAATGGTGCACTCATCAAGGGTGGCGAAATTATAGATAATTTTGCAAGAATCGACACAGTAATCTTTGATAAGACAGGCACTTTGACGGAAGGACGGCCTTCGGTATCAGATATCATGGTATTTGATGATACAAATCGAGACAAACTGCTTGAACAGGTTGCGAACATTGAAATGGTCAGTGAGCATCATCTGGGGCAGACAATCGTTAAAGAAGCTAAAAAGCGATCTTTGAGAGTGGATATGGAAGGTGTGACTGATGCAGAAGCATGGAAGGGTAGAGGAGTCACCGGAAAATATCAGGGAAATGATTTTGTCATCGGCAACCTCAAACTGATGGAGGATTATGAGGTGAATGTAGGGGTGAGAGCTAAAGAAGATTACATCAAACAACAAAAGTTGGGTAATACAGCGATATTTGCAGCAAGGAATGGCGAAGTCGTCGGTATCATATCCATCATGGACCAAATCAGGAGAGATGCTTTTGAAGCAATCACAACTTTGCGTGATAAAGGGATTGGGAAGTTGGTCATGTTGACGGGTGACAACGCATATTCTGCTGAAAAGGTAAGCGGTATACTCGGTTTGGATGAATATCATGCAGAATTGATGCCCGATGATAAAATGAGGTATATAGAGAATGAAAAAGAAGCGGGTAGGCGGGTGATGATGGTTGGTGATGGCATCAATGATGCCCCAGCGTTGGCATTTGCAGATGTTGGAATCGCCATGGGCCACGGCGGTACGGATATCGCAATGGAGACAGCAGATGTAGTGTTGATGGGGTCAAGGATGGAACAGCTGGCTCATGGATTTACGATTTCGAAAGCAACTTATAGAGTCATGCTTCAAAACACAGCGATTGCGTTGTTGACGGTGGCATTGCTGCTTGGCGGAGTGCTTTATGGATATATCCATCTCGCTTCTGGTATGCTCATACATGAAGTCAGCATACTGCTTGTCATACTGAATGCGATGCGTCTGAGAAAATTGAGGGAGCGTAGCCTGAAGGTCGTACAAATGAAAGAGAGCATGGTTTAGGAGGCATTATGTAATGGAACAACACGCCAATCATAAGATGTGTGTCAGGAAAGTCCCGATTTTTAACCATCTTAACGATAAGGAAATGGATGAAGTATTCAACCAAGTTAATTCAAAAACCTACAAAAGGCAAGAGCATCTTTATATGGCAGGAGACCCTGAAAACGCTCTGTTTGTCCTTCATCGCGGAAAGATTCGTATATATCGTCTGAACGAAGAAGGCAAAGAACAGTTGATCCGCGTCCTTCTGCCGGGAGACTTTACCGGTGAGTTGGCTCTTTTTGGAGGGGAGGCAATGCATGACTCCTATGCTGAAGCAGCAGAAGAGTCTAAAGTATGTGAGATTCAAAAGAAAGAATTGTACACGCTTCTTAAGGAGTATCCAGAGATCGGAATCAAAATAATAGAACGATTTTCTGAACGTTTGAGTGAAGTCGAACAGCAGACCACCAATATTTCATTGCTTAGCAGTGAAGAGCGGTTGATTGAATTTATACGCACGGATGTGGATGAGAACGATCGTTTGAAGCTGTCGATGACGAAAAAGGATCTGGCGTCCTACTTGAGTATGCAGCCTGAGACACTGACCCGGCTATTCAAAAAATTGGAACAAGACGAGATATTAGAAAGGGTCGACCATAAAACCTACATTCTGTTGGACTACAGCATACTGTAAGAAGTTTATAGACGGGGGACTAGGGTATATTTAATAATGATATCAATCAGGAAAGGTGATTATTAATGGCTAATTCAGATTGTAAACAAGAAGTAAGAGAGGCACTTAACCTACAAGTCGCCAATTTTACAGTATTATGGACAAAACTTCATAACTACCACTGGTATGTTAAGGGAAACAACTTCTTCTCATTACACGACAAATTTGAAGAGCTGTATGACACTGCAGCAGAATATGTGGATGAGCTTGCAGAACGTCTGCTTGCCATTGGAGGAGAGCCTATAGGCAAACAGTCTGAAGCAATTGAGAGGGCAACTGTAAAGGAAGCGGAATATGATATAGAGGCCAATGCGATGGTCAGACAGCTTGTCCAGGATTATGATAATATCATCCAGGAGCTTGATGAAGGCAGAAAGGTAGCTGAGGAAGCGGGAGATGACCGTACAGCGGATACATTCATCAGTATGACTACGGATATAGAAAAAAATAATTGGATGCTTAAATCATTCTTGGGCAAAGAGGTTAAGCAATAGCCATAAATTGGATAATCAACATGAAGAAGCACCCTATTGGTATTGTGCAAACAATCCATAGGGTGCTTCTGTCTTACTAAATGGCGAAATAGAGGGCGCGGAATCATTAAATTACAGCATGGCCGGCGCTACTGGTATGAATCAGTTGAGGCATTCTTCTGTTTCTTCGCAGCTTCTTTTGTATTGTATTTCCAAGCCTCGTCCTTGTCGATCATCTTTATTACAGCGTAGACCGTCAGGAACTGCAGGAAAATGATCGGTAATCCCATCAAACCGGAAACAATCTCAAGTGGGCCGAGGCCTCCGATCTGCATGAGCACAAGGGCCAACCCTGTGATGACGAGAGCAACAAATATCCTCAAGAATTTCGACGGATCCTGTTTACTCATGTCATTCTTGCTTGTATAGGCAGCAATTGTAAATGTTGTAGAATCGAGTGTCGTAGTAAGGAAAATCATCGCTATGATGATATAGACGACCATCACTATGCTTGAGAGCGGCAATGTCTGAAGAATATTTGGTATTATCTGCACCGCTTCCTGTTCACTTGCCAATGCCAACACATCGAGTTCTCCATTCAGTTGGCTGTAGACTCCGATGCCTCCCAACACACCTGTAGCAATCCAAGACAGCAATGTCGGTGCAAGAAGATAAGTCAGAATCATTTCCTTTATCGTTCTTCCTTTGGATATTTTGGCGGCAAAGATACTGTGGAGCATCGCCCAAGTAGAACTGTATGCAATCCAGAATATCATGTGGTCACGCATATGTGCAGATTGTTCTACAGCCAATGAATCCGTAAATAGGGAATAGGCGAAATAGTTGTTCAGCAGGTGACCGACCGTGTCGGTAAAATAATCAAAAATGAAGACACCCGGTCCGACGATCAATATGAAAATTGCAAGCAAGCCTGCAAGATACATGTTCGCCAGGCTCAACCGTTTGATGCCTTTCTCGATGCCGAGGTATGCACTGAGCGAGAACAAAGAGACCCAGATGAGAGTGACAATCATGGTCATGGTGAATGTCACTTCCGTATCAAGAAGGGCAGCCAGGTTGGAGGTGATGATCGGTGTGCCTAACCCCAACGTGACGGCAGCACCTGAAAGGATGCTGACAAGGAAGAGTATATCAATAAGTATACCGCCGATGCCATCAGTGAATTTATCTCCAAAAATGACGCGTGTCGCTTCTGAGATGCGCATCATCGGACGTTTCTTTACGTGGATGACATAAGCGACTGCAGGAGCAGTCATGACAAATATGGAGAAGATCTGGAAGCTCCACATGTACATCGCATAGGCGTTACCCCATAACAGGGCTTCGTTGGAGCCAGCTTCTATACCGAAAGGGGGATTGTTTGCAACTTCGGCCCACTGTATCATACCAGTTCTCATTATGGTGGAACCGAGTCCCATTGCAATCAATATCGAAGCGTAGGATAATAATGAAAACCGTGGTTTCTCATCAGGATCCCCCAGCACGACCTGCCCGTATTTTGAAAAAGAGAGGTAAAGGCCAAGTCCGAGTAGAATGGTGGCATACCAGATGTACCCCCATCCGAACGAAGCTATGATCTGATCGAAAATCCCATTAAGTATTTTTAGAGACTGTGACTCATAGAATGAGAAGGGTATACTTATTGCAATGATCAGTAAAACGGAAGGTAGAAATATTTTCCAATCAATCGCCCTCCATCCAGTGAGTTTTGGTTTGTTCGACATTTTATTTTCCTCCTTGTCATCAAATTGTTACACTATATGCATGCGTAATGCATATAGTGTAACATATTTTCACTCCCTAAAATGTTTTGTAGTACAATACACGTTATGAAGATAATATAAACTCGAATGGAGAAATGAACCATGGACGAATCCAATGACCAAGCACTATCTTTGAAATTATATGTTATACTTCACCACGCTTTCCATGCCTTGCAGACTGAAGCTTTCAGGGATATGCGGAAGCATGGTTTGAAACCGACGGCTTTTGCGGTGCTTGAATTGTTGTATAGTAAAGGTCCCCAACAAATTCAGCATATTGGGGAAAAGGTATTGATTTCTTCAAGTTCAATTACGTATGTCGTGAACAATCTTGTACGAGAAGGATACGTCAGGAAAGAGCAATACAGTGGCGATCGGCGCATCACTTATGCCAGCCTGACGGAAAATGGTCAGGAATTGATGAAACACACTTTTCCGGAGCATGCGGAGCGTCTTGAGCAGGTGTCCGGAGGACTGGATGCAGAAGAGAAGGCTCAGTTGATTGATTTACTGAAGAAGTTGGGTAAGAATGCCAGCGGCTGATATGAACTCCATGGTAAGGGGGCGACATGAATGTGTCGTCCTTTTTTGTGCTCAATCCACCGAGGTTCAGGATGCATCATACTGTTTCACACGAAACATCCCCTTTAGTAATTCAGTATTCCTGTAAGTTCATCCAACCGGCTAACTATATAATCAGGAGCATAAGAATGAGGATTCGTATGGTTGTCAGGATTGAACCAGCATGTGTCTATTCCACTATTGATGCCTCCTTTGATATCTGATGTCAACGAATCACCGACGATGAGTGCTTCATCATGCCTAAATCCTGGAATATTCATAGCCACATGATCAAAAAAAGCCTTCATAGGTTTCTGATACCCCGTATCCTCACTGATGAAAACATTTAAAAAATAAGGGCGCAAACCTGATTTCAAAAGCCGGGCTTCTTGAGTCTCCTTAACGCCATTGGTGATGATATACAGATTATGGTGATCTGACAAACTATGAAGGAGATCCAGGACTCCGTCGAACAGCCGAGTACCATACTCAGTGATATTGCGGCGATACAGATTATCGACTTCATGACCATCGACTTCAAAGCCAATTGTGGAAAAGAAACGTTCATGACGCAATTTCAAGACATCTTCCTTTGAGATGAGATCTTGTTCAAGCAACTCCCAATGTTTTCTGTTTATTTTCTTGTACATGTTGAAGTGCTGTGGGATACTCTTGATTCCGTAATATTCAAGCACCTTCTTCAGAGCAGTATGTTCAGCATGACCAAAGTCCAATAGTGTATCGTCCAAATCGAATAGTAGTGTCTTATAGTCCTTCAAGTTTTAGCCTCCCTACAATGTGTGGTAACATCAACAATTATAAAGTTATTTTAGTGTAAATGCATATGGTATATTTAAGTGGAATTGCAAACGTTTGCACACAAAAGGAGGATGCATATGGAAGAGCGGTCCAGTGGAATATTGCTTCATATATCTTCATTACCCGGGAAATACGGAATTGGGGATTTTGGTGAAAATGCATACCATTTTGTAGATTTTCTCAGCGCTTCGAGAACCCGATACTGGCAGATATTGCCGCTTGGCATTACGAGTTACGGGGACTCGCCCTATCAAAGTTTTTCCGCCTTTGCCGGCAATCCTTATTTTATCGATCTGGACAGGGTCATTGAATCCGGTTGGCTGAGGAAGTCTGAAATCACGAGGACGGATCTGGGTGAAGATGATGATACAGTCGATTATGCAAAATTATATGAGGGTAAAATGGCGTTGCTGGATACAGCATTTCAACGTGCGTATCCGGATGTGAAAAATGAATTGGAATCTATGATGGAGCGTCATTCAGATTGGCTGCCTGATTTCGCCCTGTTTATGGCGATTAAACGGGCCCATGATAATGCGGCCTGGACGGAATGGCCTGAACGCTACCGCTTACGGGATGCTAAGACGCTGCAACGCTTCTATGAGAAGCATGAAGCGGAGATTATGTTTTGGGTATTCACCCAATACCTCTTTTTTGAACATTGGCACGATCTTAAGGAGTATGCCAATGGCAAAGGTATAAAGATCATTGGCGACATACCTATTTATGTGGCTGCAGACAGTGTCGATGTATGGTCGCGACCAGATCTCTATAAACTGGATGAAAACCTGCATCCGAGTGTGGTGGCAGGAGTCCCACCCGATATGATGAGCGATACCGGACAGCTATGGGGGAACCCCATCTATGATTGGGAGAAGATGAAGGAAGAGGATTACCATTGGTGGATCAGACGTGTCGAAGAAAGCTTCGAATTATATGATGCTGTGCGGATTGACCATTTCAGAGGATTTGAAGCATATTGGGAAGTGCCAGCCCAAGACGAAACGGCTGAAGATGGCAGATGGGTGAAAGGCCCTGGACTGCCTCTCTTTGAAGCCATACGTGAAAAACTAGGGGAGAAGGATATACTGGCTGAGGATCTTGGATTCCTTACCGAGGAAGTGTATGAACTTATTGCATCGACCGGCTATCCAGGAATGAAAGTGCTGCAATTTGGTTTCGGGGGCAAAGAATCGGAATATCTTCCTCATAACTATACAAGACATACAATTGCCTATACAGGCAACCACGATACACAGACCACAAAGGGATGGCTTGACAGTGCAGATGGTGATACTTTCAACAAAGTCCAAGCATATTTGAACTTGACTGAGGCAGAGGGGCACGTCAACGGCTGCATCAGAGGCGTTTTCGCATCCAGTTCGAAACTTGCAATAATACCTGTGCAGGATCTTCTGGGCCTGGACGATGCTGCGCGGTTTAACGTTCCATCCACAATTGGCGGCAATTGGGAATGGCGTCTGACACCGGGGTCGCTCACCAAGGCGCATAAAGATTATCTGAAAAATATGAACGAACGATACGGGAGGTCGCTATGACATCATTAAAACTTAAAGAAAGAATCGAAGGCCAGGCGTATGAGAGCCATGGGCAATCCTTCTATGAATTGAATGAAAAAGAACAGTTCATCGTGGTTGGCAATGCAGTCATGGAACAGCTTGTGCCAAAATGGATAGAATCAAAGAATAAATTCAAAAAGAAGAAACAGGCCTATTACCTGTCTGCAGAGTTCCTGATGGGGCGCGCACTCAGCAATAACCTTGTCAATATGGGTATGGAAGATGAAGTCAAACGCACACTTGAAGAGATGGGGGTCGACTATAATGCCCTCGAGGAAGCCGAGGATGATGCTGGCCTCGGAAATGGAGGATTGGGCCGTCTGGCTGCTTGTTTCCTCGACTCAGGGGCAACCCTTGATTATCCTTTGTCGGGCTATGGCATCCTTTACCAATACGGCATATTCAAGCAAAATTTTGTTAATGGTTTTCAGGTGGAGGAAGCGGATCCGTGGCTTGAGCATGACAATCCGTGGCTTATAAAGAACAGCAATGATACGAGGGTTGTTGAATTCAGCGAAGCGGACAAAGTAGAAGCGGTCCCTTACGATATGCCGATTGTAGGGTATGGAGGGGAGACAATCAATACGCTGCGTCTATGGAAAGCGGAAGCCATCAATAAATTCGATTTCAATGCATTCGATGAAGGAAAGTACATCGAGTCTGTCCGCGCCCAGAACGAAGCAGAAACGATTTCGCGCATCCTCTACCCCAATGACTCGACATATGAAGGCAAACGCCTCAGATTGAGGCAGCAGTATTTTTTCACATCGGCCTCTTTGCAGGATCTTATGGAAAAGTATAAGGCGGAAGGTCATAAGAATTATGATGACTTCTCCAAGATGCATTCCATACAGTTGAACGACACCCATCCGGCCATGGCGATACCTGAATTAATCCGACTGCTTGAAAATGAAGGTGTGGAGTTCGAAAAAGCTTTCGATATCACCCGAAAATCGATGGCGTATACGAACCACACACTACTGGCAGAGGCACTGGAAGTTTGGGAAAAGGATTTGTTCATCTCGGCAGTGCCGAATCTCTACCCTTACATTGAACAAATCAATGCACGTCTGATCGGCGAACTGAAAGAGTGGAAGATAGATGAGTCAGATTGGCATAAATACCTGATCATCCAAAACAACTCGATTCATATGGCTTTTATGTCCATCTATGCAACTAGGGCTGTCAACGGTGTAGCTGCCATCCACACCGAACTGCTGAGAACGGATGTCATCAAAGCGTGGCATGATATTTTTCCTGACCGCATACTCAACAAGACTAACGGCATTACTCAAAGGAGATGGCTATTGCAATCGAATCCTCAACTAAGTGAAATGATCACCGATTTGATTGGTTCAAAAGATTGGATCACTGATTTGATGAAGTTGAAAGGTATTGAGGAAAGATTTGAAGAAGAGGAGGTGCTGGAGCGTTTCATAGATGTCAAAAAAGAAAAAAAAGTGGAGCTTGCCGATTATATACGCTTCCACGAGGAGGTCGACATCGACCCCGACTCCATCTTCGACATCCAGATAAAACGACTGCACGAATATAAGCGTCAGCTTATGATGGCATTCTATATAGCAGACTTATATAACCGCATCAAAGCAGAACCTGATGCCGATTGGACCAAGCGGAGCTTCATCTTCGGAGCAAAAGCGGCTCCCGGCTATTATGCTGCAAAATCCATCATCAAATTCATCAATGAGCTTGCAAATAGGGTGAATAAAGATCCCGAGGTCAACACTATCATCAAGGTCGTGTTCGTGGAAAACTACGGTGTCTCCTATGCAGAGAAGCTGTTCCCGGCAGCCGACGTCTCAGAACAGATTTCCCTGGCAGGGAAGGAAGCTTCTGGGACAGGTAATATGAAATTCATGCTGAATGGAGCCGTGACAGTCGGCACGATGGATGGTGCGAACGTGGAAATCGTAGAAGAAGCGGGTCGGGAGAACAATTACATCTTTGGAATGGAAGTTGAAGAAGTTGTAGAAAAACGTGGTAAATATGACCCCAAAAAGGCTCTTAAGAAGACAGAAGGGTTGAAGGACGTAGTCGAGTCGCTTGTTGACGGGACTTTCAACGACAATAACACCGGTATGTTCCAAGACTTATATGACAGCCTCATCCATGACGACCAGTACTTCGTGCTGGAAGATTTTGCAAGCTACCGTGAGGCGCAGGATCAGATAGCAAGTGATTTTAAAGATCCGAAGATGTTTTACAGGAAAGGATTCATCAATATGGCGAACGCCGGTAAATTTTCATCCGACCGGACGCTTGAAGAGTATGCAAAAGAAATATGGCTTGTCAATAAAGGATGAATGCATAAAAAGTGCCCAGCCGGGTTACGGCTGGGCACTTTTTATTATTATTCGGACAACAGGAAAGCTTCTTCATCGCGGGAATGGATTTCATCTACAATGACGATTGAAACAGAGTAATCCACAAGCTTTTGGAAATCGACTTCATCTTTGGCAAGCTCTTCCTTCATCTTATCGATCATGATTCGCATCAGATCGTGGTCTCGGGTCAGATGTTGAATCTTGTCATGCATATCGGGATTGTTGCGTACAGTTTCTTCATACAGTCCTGACTCTTCCTCTTCACTGTCGGCATGCGTCAATATACGCTGTTCAACATACTCTATGAACGATTGCATTTCTTCAGCAAGTTCCTTATGTTCCATTTTATTCAGCATGATTTTCATATCGGCTACGTGATCCTCTGCACCTCCTAGACTTGCATCGTGGATGGCTCTATGTGCATGCAATTGTTTCAGGGCAGGTCCTGCCATGTCACCACTCCTTAACGTTTATTATTTGTGGATGGGATTGGTTGCCCACATTTGACTTGTTTTGATGAAAGTGCGCGGATTCAGCTTGAGTTGACTGACAATGATGTCCGCAATATCTTCCGGATGGGTCATTGATTCTTCTTTCAGGCTGGATTCTCCAATGAGGTCAGTCAGCACGGCTGACGGTGTCAAATAGGAAACGCGGATATTATGTTTGCGCATTTCCTGCATCACGCCTTCTGTCATGCCTATGACAGCATATTTAGTGGCAGAATAGAGTGCGCTGTGTGAAGAAGCCTTCAAGCCGGACATGGAAGAGATGTTGATGACATCACCAAGACCTTGCTCCTGCATCATCGGGAGGACACCATGCATCATATTGTAGATGCCGAACAGGTTGACATTCATCATCTCACTTAAGTCATCTTCGGAACTTTCAAGGAAAGGCATATGTTTCATGATGCCGGCATTATTGATGAGTATATCGATGCGAGGAAATGCATCCTTCACTTCGTTCAACATGCGTGTTACATCCTCATTACGCGAAACATCTCCGTTTAAAGCGACAATCTGTACATCATGTTTTCTGAGTGAATCGGCAGCATCGGCCAAAGTGTCGGCATTTCTTCCAATTATTGCTACGTTTACATCTTCTTCGGCCAAAGCATGGGCCGTCGCCAATCCAATGCCTCGTGTGCCGCCGGTAATGACTGCATATTTACCTGTGATATCCTGCATATACAATTCTCCTTCTTGTTCATTACTATAACGTCATTATAACAAAGAGAGAAGGAACAGACATGGAAGAGACTTTAATTGTGGGGATTTCACTGTATAATGGAGAAAAGGCTTACATATATAAAGAGGAGGCATATTATGGAAGAATGGTTGAAGACAGCACGCGACAAAGATTCAAATGATTCATTGGCGAAATTCAGATCACAGTTCTACATCGGTTCAGGCAATTATTATATGGACGGCAATTCCCTAGGACTGATGAGCAAGGCAGCTGAGGAAAGCCTCCTGTCGGTCATGGAAGATTGGAAACGCCATGCCATCGATGGATGGACCGAAGGGGAACGGCCGTGGTTCTATATGAGCGAACGCATTGGGGAAATGATGGCTGATCTCATTGGAGCCGGGCACCACGAAGTGCTCGCGACGAATTCAACTACAATGAATATCCATCAGACGGTAAGGACGCTCTATAAACCGACAGAGAAGCGGTATAAGATCTTGGTTGATGAATTGAACTTCCCCTCTGATATCTATGCTGTGCAAGCAACCCTCGATGATTTCGGCTACTCGGACGGTATGGTCAAAGTGCCATCCCCGAACGGGCATACGTTGTCTACGGAGACCATTATAAATATGATGGATGACAGTATCGCATTGGTTCTTTTGCCTTCCGTCCTATACAGGAGCGGGCAGATTTTGGACATGGAACAGATAACGGAGCATGCAAAAAAGCATGACATCATTATCGGTTTCGACCTGTGTCATTCAATCGGTGCCATCCCTCATGATTTAAAGGAGTGGGGGGTCGATTTTGCAATCTGGTGTACTTACAAACATCTAAACGGTGGTCCGGGTTCTGTTGCCGGATTGTATGTGAATGAAAAACACCATTCTCGGGAAGTTTCTCTGAGGGGATGGTTCGGCAACAATAAAGAAACCCAGTTTGATATGTCGCATACGTTTGATCCTGCTTCCGACATCAGCCAGTACCAAGTCGGGACCCCACATATCTTTTCGATGGCACCGCTTCTTGGTTCACTCGAGATATTTGAGGAGGCAGGCATTGCAGCCATCCGCGAAAAATCCCTCGAATTGACGGATTTCATGATTACAATGATTGAAGATATGTTCGAAGAGGGTGAAATTGAAATCGTCACCCCGAAAGATCATGAGGCAAGAGGGGGGCATATCCTCATTGGCCATTCCAATGCGGCAGGTATCAATGCAGCATTGAAATCCAAGGGCGTCATTCCCGATTTCAGAGCGCCAAGCTACGTCCGGATTGCACCCGTTGCCCTATACAACTCATTTGAAGATGTTTATCATACGATAATGATATTAAAAGAAATTATGGATGGACGGCTGTACGAAAAGTTTGAGAATAAGCGGGGAGTGATTGCCTGATGTGGATGGATATTACCCAGATGCTTGAAGAGGATATCGCACATTGGCCCGAAGACACGCCTTTTAGCTATGAACGTACTGTCACCAAGGCAGAGAGTGGTTCTGTGAATATCGGCAAAATCACAACAAGCACCCATATCGGTACCCATATTGATGCGCCTTTTCATTTTGAGGAAGACGGTGACACCGTCGATCAGCTGGATATCAACCGGTATATTGGAGAGGCGACGGTAATAGCAATAGAAAACTCGGAAGAACTGGGATTTGAGGCAATCAAGCAGTTTGATATCAGAGGGAATATACTGCTTATAAAAACTAAAAGAAAATCCGACACTACAGTTTTTCCGGAAAGTATACCCGTGCTTGAAAAAAGGGCAGTGGAATATATGGCTGCCCAAGGAATCAAATTGTTCGGGACAGATGTCACTTCAGTAGATCCGATTGACTCCAAAACCCTTGATATTCATCATCTACTCCATGAGAGGGACATCATGATTCTTGAAAATGCAGTGCTGGACGATGTCGCTCCAGGCTACTATGAATTCGTTGCATTGCCATTGAAGATTAAAGGGGCAGATGGTTCGCCGGTGCGTGCTGCGCTGCAGTATAAGGCGGATTTAAATGACTGATTATCAGGATCATACACTGGACGGAGAAGAAGTGAAGACTGATTTTTCTAAAGATATGACTTACAGCGAATATCTCAATCTGGAGCAGATACTGTTTGCTCAGGATACTATGAGTGAAGAGCACGATGAGACACTGTTCATCATCATCCACCAAGTGACCGAATTGTGGATGAAACTCATCATCCATGAAATAAATTCAGCCATTAAAGATATAAGGGAGGATAATTTCAGGGAATCGTTCAAAAAACTTGCGCGGGTCACCAATATACAAAGGCAGATCATTGCTGCATGGGATGTACTTTCAACAATGACTCCAAGCGACTATCTAAAATTCAGGGATGCACTAGGCAATGCCTCCGGATTTCAATCCTATCAAAACCGTATGATGGAATTCAGTCTCGGCTACAAGACGACACATGCATTAAAAATTTATGGAAAAGATCCTATCATCCATGCGAAGTTGAAAAAGCAGATCATGACACCGAGCATCTATGATGAAGTTATACGCGCAGTGGATAGGGCGGGATTCAATATAGACAAGGAAGTCCTCGAGCGTGATGTAATGGAGAGATATGTACCTGACCCATCCGTCAAAGAGGCCTTCAAGCAGATATACCTCAATACTGAAGATTATTTTGAACTGTACGAGATGCTCGAAAAACTGGTTGATGTGGAAGACCTGTACAGTCAATGGCGATTTAGGCATATGAAGACTGTCGAGAGGATCATCGGTTTCAAGAAAGGCACCGGGGGGAGCTCTGGTGTGAACTATCTGAAACGCGTCATAGATGATTATTTCTTCGAAGAACTTTGGGAATTGCGTACTGAATTGTAGGAAGGGTGTCTTTTGATGCGGGACTTTGGGCAGACCAATATATTTGATGATGTGATAAGAGAAGATGAGACGTTTGTGATTGTTGTGCAGGAAGTGGCCGGGTCGGGTGCACGATTGCAGAAGCGTGTCCTACGGGAGTACCCGGGCCTTAAAATGGAAGGAATGAAGAATTTATACGAACACTTAAAAGACGTCTATCTGGAAGAGGCGTTCTCGGAAGATGGAAAATACTTTGATATTACGGTCTATACCAATGAAGATTATGCAGGTGAAAATGTCTATGCACATACCAAACGGCATAAAAACAGCAAAGTATGGACGACGACTCCGAAATAAAAGGCTCCTGAGGGGTCTTTTTTTTATGCAAATAAAATAGAATATTCTAAAATATCAAGCCAATGTAAGCGCTATTATGTTACAATATATAGTAAGTAAGATAAAAAATACAAAGGGGACTGGGATTATGAAGAAATTTTCATGGTTGCTTGTATTGATGATGTCTCTATCTTTTGCTTTAGCTGCCTGTGGCGGTGAAGGAGAGGAGGCGTCCAGTTCAGGTGAAGGGGACTCTTCTGGAGAAGGATGGGTTGAAAATGTCACTGTGTTGACCGGGGGCGAAGCAGGGGTATACTTCCCGATTGGTGTTGCGATGGCGGATATCATTGATTCCCAATTGGAAAATGTGTCGGCTACTGGTGTTTCATCAGGTGCCTCCGTTTCCAACACGGAGCAGTTGAATAATGGTGAAGCGCAGCTCGCTCTTGTCCAGAATGATATTGCGTACTACGGAGTAGAGGGGACGAACATGTTTGAAGAACCCCTTGAAAATTACAGCGGTGTACTCACACTCTATCCTGAGACTATCCAGCTGGTCACACTTGCAGACTCTGGAATTGAATCCGTAGCGGATTTGGAAGGCAAGCGTGTAGCGATTGGAGATGTTGGTTCGGGTACAGAAGCAAACGCCAAACAGATTCTCGAAGCCCATGACTTGAGCGAATCCGACTTGGATGCACAGTATCTTGATTTCGCGGATGCTTCGACGAACCTCCAAGATGGTAACGTCGACGCGGCATTCGTTACAGCCGGCACACCAACCGGTGCGATTCAGGAATTGAGCGCCAGTGCAGATGTGAAGTTGGTCAGCTTCGATCAGGATGCAATTGATTCATTGACAGAAGAATATTCCTATTATACGCAACAGGATATTCCTGAAGATGCTTATGAAAACTTTGACAGTACAGCGACTACGGTAGCTGTACAAGCTATGGTGATTGCCTCCAATGATATTCCTGAAGATCAGATGTATGAAATGACGAAGGCGCTGTTTGAAAATCTTGATGATTTGAGCAATGCTCATGTCCGTGGTGAAGAAGTGACGCTCGACACTGCACAGGATGGTATGCCGATTGATCTTCATCCGGGTGCCAAAAAATATTATGATGAGCAGTAATTGAATGGATACTAGTAATAAGAAAAAGACATTGCGTCGCCGCAATGTCTTTTTCTCCCTTATTGGAATTTCAGTGGTAGCGTTACTCGTCATTCTTTATATAACAGCGCCTTTGGGTATTTCGATCTCTGACATGGAAACAGGTGAGGTTTTATACAGGACCCGGATTGATGACGGGGGACGTTTCTCTGTTGAATACATACATTCAGTCGAACGCTCGCCTGTGAAGGAAATTTTTGAAGTGCGTGGTACAGATATATATACGATGGAGAGCCATACGGAATCATTTGGGGCGGGCATGCCTTATGAAGGGGAAGTGATGGAACTCGAGGATGGCAAGTTCATCATCAGTGAAATCAACAGACCTGTCCGTGGAGGGGCCTTGAGGATACGCCCATCCTCTGTATTTCCTCATCATATCATGATAGGAGACGATGACATACTTATTTCCGAACCGCCGTTCAAAGGCAGAAATCTGGAGGTCAATGTCACCCGGACCTTATTTGAGAGAGGTGAAATCAATGGAAGATAAAGAACAAAAAAAATTGCTCCAGGAACTGGAAGGAAGTGACAGGGAACTCGGGAAGAAGATGGGCCGATTGGTCAGTATTGTGGCTCTATCTCTGGCATTCTTCCACCTCTATGTGGCTGGGTTTGGCCTGCCTGGCATCGGATCCAGGACTTTCCTGGTCATCCACCTTATATTGGGGGTCGTCCTTGCATTCCTGATTTTTCCGATAAAAAAAGGTTTGAATCAGAAGACCATACCTTGGTATGATTTGTGCCTTGCGGTTTTGACTTTGGGTATAGGGATATATCTCATCAACAGGCAGACGGCTGAAGCTATAATGTCGGCCCGCCCTACCGAAGTGGATTTGTTGGTAGGCGCGCTTTTTGTACTCATAGTCATTGAAGCCACGCGACGTGTGGTCGGCCTGCCTCTAGTTATAATAGCAGCCATTTTTATGGGTTATTTCTTTTTGGGTCAATTCATGCCGGGGGATTTCTACCATAATCGAGGGGACTTTTCCCGATTTGTCTATGAAATTGTCTATCGTAGCAATGGCATATTCGGCACGCCGATCTACGCCTCAGCGCAATTTGTTTTCATCTTTATCTTGTTCGGCGCCATACTTGAATCGACTGGGGCAGGTAAGATGTTCATCGATCTCGCCATCAGAGGGTTCGGTAAATACAAGGGAGGTCCCGCCAAAGCCAGCGTAGTGGCAAGCGGGATGATGGGGAGTATCTCCGGGAGTTCTACAGCAAACGCAGTTACTACAGGTACATTCACAATACCTTTGATGAAGAAGGTAGGATTCCCCTCTCATGTGGCAGGTGGCGTCGAAGTAGCAGCTTCTTCAAGCGGGCAATTCCTGCCGCCTGTCATGGGGGCTGCCGCCTTCATCATGGTGGAATTCACAGGAATCCCTTATTATGAAATCATTAAGAGTGCATTCATTCCTGCGATATTGGCTTACGTCGGCATTTTGTTCATGGTTCATTTTGAAGCGGGTAAACATAATATCTCCGGGATGGAACGTTCTGAAATGTCCTCGGCACGGAAATTGCTTATAAGGCAGGGGTATATGCTGGTGCCGATATTGATTCTGCTGTACTATCTCGTTATTGAACGCGCATCAGTCAATGCTTCGGCATTCTACACAATCATAGCGATGATCGTCATAGCACTCTTCACCTACCGCTTCAAGGAACGTCTGGGACGAACAATACTTTATGCGGCGATATTGCTTGCACTCACGTTTGCGATGCAGTATCTGGTTGGATACCTCAACCAGGGGCTGGTTGCGTTGAATGATGTTTTTGGAATAAGAGTCTTCAACAACCAGACGATACGATGGAGGGACTCGATATTCACCATGGTATTGGGTGGAATCCTTGTGGCATTTCTATTTGGCATTTTCCAAAGGATGATGAAACATGACAAGGTGAAGTCGGAATACGGAACCAAAGAGTTGTTGGAAGGCTTCGACACCGCTTCGAGGAATGCGCTGAGCATCATAGTAGCGTGTGCGACTGCGGGGATTCTGATCGGGGTCATCACGACAAGCGGTTTGTCTACGAAATTCACACGTATCGTCATAGAGTTTTCAGACACCATTGAATCTTCATTGCCAGCCTTCATGATTACCGATAACACCCAAATTTATATTGCGTTGGTATTAACTGTGTTTGCATGTCTGCTGTTAGGACTTGGTTTGCCGACTACAGCGACTTATGTGGTACTTGCTGCAGTGATTGCGCCAGTGCTCACCAATTTAGGCTTGCCAATCATTGTGGCCCACCTCTTTGTCCTGTATTATGGCGTGCTTGCAGATGACACACCACCGATAAACCTGCCCGCCTATGCAACGGCCGGTATTGCGAATGCCGGTCCGATCCGTACAGGCGTGCAGGGCTTCAAATACGATTCTGCGGCGCTTCTTCTGCCGTTTATGTTTGCGATAAATCCTACTATATTGCTGATTACAGATGCCACGGTACTTGAAATGGCATGGGCCGTCCTCACTGCCGCGATAGGAATGGCGACATTTGCGTCATTCATCCAAAATTATATGCTCACCCGCTACAATATCGTAGAGAGGGGGGTAGCGGTCGCTGCTGCATTGTTGTTCATACAGAGCAGTCTGATGACGGACATAGTGGCAATCGGGCTGTTCATCCTACTCGTGGCCTTCCAATATTATAAGAAGAAAAAGCAGCAACGAGCACCTGAAGCGGTTTGACCAGGAACTGGATCCATCAGGATCTGGTTTCTTTTTAGCATTTCATCAAATAGTCATTAAAAGTTTGTCCGAAGCCATAAACATCTTTATAATGGTATTGTATACTAGTGGTATACTGTGAGTATTGTAAATAACACTTGAAGCGAGGGATTTTTAAATGAGAATTATTGTAGCAGGAGGAGACGGTTTCTGCGGATGGCCTACTGCATTGTACCTTTCTGAGAAGGGCCATGATGTGACGATTGTAGACAATCTGGTGAGACGCAAAATCGATAATGAACTGCATTCCAACTCTGTAACACCAATTGCTTCGCTCCAGGAGCGCGTGGATAAATGGAAAGAACTCACCGGCAAAGAGATCAAAGTGTACGAAGGGGACCTTAACCATTATGATTTCTTGACTCTGGTCTTCAAAAATGAACGTCCGGAAGCCTTTGTCCATTTTGCCGAGCAACGGTCAGCGCCGTATTCCATGATTGATCGTGAGCATGCGGTCTATACTCAGCAAAACAACGTTTTGGGAAATCTTAACGTGCTTTATGCAATAAAAGAATTTGAACCTGATTGCCATCTCATAAAGCTCGGAACGATGGGTGAATATGGACAGCCGAACATAGACATCGAGGAAGGGTACATAGAAATCGAACACAAAGGCAGAAAAGATACTCTACCGTTCCCTAAACAACCGGGTTCTTTCTATCACCTGACAAAAGTGCATGATACTCATAACATCATGTTCGCCTGTAAGATTTGGGGTATTCGTGCAACTGATCTCAACCAGGGTATTGTCTATGGTTTGAACACTGAAGAGACAAAGAAAGATCCAGTGTTGGCTAACCGTCTTGACTACGATGCTGTTTTCGGTACTGCTCTCAACCGGTTCCTGGTACAGGCTGCGATCGGGCATGATATCACTGTTTATGGCTCAGGTGGCCAAACTCGGGCCTTCCTGAATATCCAGGACACTGTCCGCTGTGTTGAAATTGCTGCGGAAAATCCGGCTGAACAAGGTGAGTTCCGTGTCTTCAACCAATTCACAGAGTCATTCTCCGTTCAAGAACTTGCTGAGAAGACTAAAAAGGCAGCAGAAGAACTGAATGTTGAAGCGACAGTTAAATCAATAGAAAATCCGCGTGTTGAAAATGAAGACCACTACTACAATGCAGTGAATACAAACCTGATCGACCTTGGTCTTGAACCACACCTGTTGACGCAGGATGTCCTTAAAGAAATCCTCCAGGAAGCAATGGAACATAAGGATCGTATCATTGTAGATAATGTTCTTCCTCAAGTGACTTGGAAATAGAAAGAGGTAAGACCGTATGAAGATAGCAATTGTCACAGAAACATTTCTACCATCGACTGATGGGATAGTGACGAGATTGACGAAAGCCATAGATTACTTTATACGGGAAGGACACGAAGTTCTGGTCATTGCTCCAGACCTTGGTGTATACGATTATAAAGGTGCAAAAGTGATCGGTATCAAACCGATCACTTTCCCTTTTTATAGATACCGTAAATGGGGGGTTCCTTCTCGTAAAGTGTACCATGAATTGAAGAAATTCCAGCCTGACGTAGTACACGCAGTCAATCCGATCCTGCTTGCAACGAGTGCAGTGAAGGCTGCACAGAAACTTGATATTCCGCTTGTTTCCTCTTACCACACTCATCTGCCAAAGTACTTGGATTTCTATAAAGCGTATAAGCCGGCGAAACCGCTGCTATGGTGGTATATCAAACGCAACCATAAAAATGCGGATTTGAACCTTGTCACTTCACAAGCCATCCGTGAGGAACTTGATGCCCAGGGCATCGAGCGTCTGGATGTCATTCCGCGCGGGGTGGATGTAGACCATCGGCATCCACGGTTTCGTGATGATAAGATGAGGGAATGGCTGACCGGAGGGAAGCCGTCCAATAAGTTGCTGGTGTTCATCGGCAGGATAGCAATAGAAAAGGAACTGCATAAATTGGTGCCACTACTTGAAAAGCGCCCCGATATAAGCTTAGCCATGGTCGGCGACGGTCCAGCACGGGCGGAGATCGAAAAGCGTTTTAAGGGCACTAATACGGTATTTACCGGCTTCATCCATGGAGAAGAATTGTCCAAGGCATTTGCTTCTGGAGATGCATTCATCTTCCCATCAGTTTCTGAAACCCTTGGGCTTGTCATTTTGGAATCGATGGCTTCAGGCCTACCTGTCATTGCCGCGAAAAGTGGACCGACTAATGAACAAGTTGAACATGGCGTCAATGGAATGCTGTTTGAAAATGAAAATATTGAAAGTATGCTCGAGGCGGTATCTGTCCTTGAAGATCCAGAACATCTTGACTTGCTGCGCAGAAATGCCAGAAAAGAAGCGCTGGACTTTGCATGGGATAAGACATCCCAAAGATTGATAGATTTTTATATGGAGGCGCGTAACCGACACTCTGTTGGAAGTAAAACTATATAGTGTGGAAGGAAGATATGTATGAGAATGGTCGATATAATCGCTAAAAAGCGTGATAATGGAGAACTTACTAAAGAGGAAATCCAGTATTTTATAGACGGCTATACAAAAGGGGACATCCCTGACTATCAGGCTTCAGCCCTATTGATGGCCGTATTCTTCAATGACATGACTCAAGCAGAACGGGCAGATCTTACAATGGCAATGGTCAAATCCGGAGATGAAATCGATCTTTCAGCAATCAATGGCGTTAAAGTGGATAAGCACTCGACAGGTGGAGTAGGCGATACCACGACACTCGTCCTGGCACCGTTAGTGGCGGCCCTGGATGTGCCTGTAGCCAAAATGAGCGGGCGGGGGCTCGGTCATACAGGTGGAACAATCGACAAACTTGAAGCGGTAGAAGGGTTCCATGTCGAGATTACAGATAAGGAATTCACAGACATCGTCAATCGTGACAAAGTGGCGGTCATAGGCCAATCCGGCAACTTGACCCCGGCAGATAAAAAGATCTATGCGTTGCGTGATGTCACCGCGACAGTCAATTCGATTCCCCTGATTGCAAGTTCAATCATGAGTAAGAAAATTGCTTCAGGCGCTGACGCAATCGTCCTTGACGTTAAAACAGGGGATGGCGCCTTCATGAAGCATGAAGAAGACGCCGTGGCACTTGCGGAAGCAATGGTATCAATCGGCAACAATGTAGGACGCAATACAATGGCGATCATATCCAGCATGTCAGAGCCGCTCGGCTATGCCATCGGTAACGCCCTGGAAGTCAAAGAAGCCATTGAAACCCTTAAAGGCGAAGGGCCTGAAGATTTGACCAGACTATGCTTGGAACTCGGGGCACAGATGGCGGTTCTTGGGGGTGCTGCAGAAAGCTTGGATGAAGCGAAAGAAAAGCTCCAGGCGGTCATTGATGATGGACAGGCTCTTGAGAAATTCAAAACTTTCCTGAAGAATCAAGGCGGAGATCCGACTGTAGTCGACGATGTATCGCGCCTGCCTCAAGCAGATTATCAATATGAGGTTAAATCGAAAGAGAGTGGGTTCGTCGAAGAAATCAAAGCTGAAGAAATCGGTATTGCCTCAGCAATGCTTGGAGCCGGGCGTCAGACCAAGGAAGACGTCATTGATCTGGCTGTAGGCCTAGTGCTGAAGAAAAAGGTTGGAGATCCCGTGGAAGTTGGCGAAACACTTGCTGTCATCCACAGCAATACAGAAGATGTGGCAGAGGTTGAAGCCAAGATTCTCAAGGATTATAAAATTGGCGACAACAAGGTGAATATTGAACTTGTAAGACAAGTCATCACCGGATAAAACTCCCTATCAGGGAGTTTTTTTGTTTGCTCTCATTAAACAGACCAATGATGTCTATCAGTCAAAGAAGGTCGCAGCAAACTTGATTACGTCCCCTCGCTTTAGCCTTATAGAGATGCTCATCAACTTGTGGGTACAACTGCTCCTATACTTCATTTGCCCAGAGCATACCCTCATCATTATCTTTTATATTTTTACAGTTCCATAGATATACATTATAATTAAGAAAATGATTTGTGGAGGATAATGATGATGAAGGCAATGATACCCCAATACGACAAACTGGAAAGAAATGAACAGGAAGAAGTGGAACATCAATTCCAATCACTTGATACGGATGAAATCAAGGAAGTGTTTAAGGAGGTCTACCAAAATCCGACACCAGTGGATATGGGAAACATCACTGAAATCCCTTATACCACACCGGAAGAACTGGATGAACATATGTTGCATGAGATGACGCTTGATGCAATGGCCGATGGCCAGGTAGGGGTCCTGCTGATGGCAGGCGGTCAAGGGACCCGTCTTGAGCACACAGGACCGAAAGGCACTTTCTCGTTTGATGGCCATTCCTTATTCGAATTGCAGGCAAAACAACTCAAAGCATTCCAGGAAGAAGTGAATGTGTCTGTACCATGGTTCATCATGACGAGCGACATCAACCACGAGGAAACCAAGCAGTTCTTCTCCACGCATAATCATTTCGATTTGGAGGCAGACAATATCCATTTCTTTAAACAGGAACATTTCCCGGCGTTATCAAAAGATGGGGAACTGCTGCTTGATGCTGACAGGAATATACTGGTGACCCCAAATGGCAATGGAGGAATATTCAGTGCGCTGAAGCATTCAGGTATGCTGGAGCATATGAAAGAGTTGGGTATCAGGCATGTATTTATGAACAACGTCGATAATGTGGTGGTCAAGGTGGCGGACCCGCTGCTTGTCGGACTTCATATTCAAAATGACAATGAAGTGACATCCAAGTCAATAGAACCGAGGCCAGGGGAAAGTGTCGGACGTCTGTGCCTAGTGGAAGATCAGAAGAGCGTAGTTGAATATACTGAATTGCCTGAAGGTCAAGAGGAAAAATTCAAGAATGGGAACATCGGTATACATGTTTTCAATATCGAGTTTCTTGAAAAGGTAGCTGACGTAAAAATGCCTTATCATCTTGCATTGAAAAAATTGGAGCATCTCGATGATGACTTGAAGATCATTAAGGCGGAGGCCCTTAAATTCGAAAAATTTTATTTTGATGCGTTCCAGATTGCAAACACTCATATGACACTACAAGTCGACCGGACGGGGGAATTTTCGCCGCTTAAAAACAAGATAGGGAAAGACAGTGTCGAAACAGCTAGACGGGACTTGATGGATGAAGGCTTGATATAATGTTTTTGAAGCATACAGGTACACGCGGCCCTTTATACAGAAAACAGCACGATATGGGGGATAGAGTCGTGGATTCATTGAAACATATGATTCCGCTGTCTTTCGGGGAGGAAGTCGGCAATAGCGTCAGCCATGGCGTAGCAGCCATCATATTTATATTGCTGTTGCCCTTTACGGCAGTCTATATGTATGAGAGTGGTGGCGTGATGCATGCTGTGGGCGGCTCCATCTATGTCATCAGCATATTTTCCATGTTCCTGACTTCTACTCTTTATCATGCCATGGCTCATAACACAAAACATAAATATATCCTGCGCCTCCTTGATCATAGCTTTATATTTGTTGCGATTGCAGGCACCTATACACCTATTGCCTTGTCAGTGATCGGCGGCACTTGGGGCATAGCCACCTTGATTATCCAATGGACGGTGGCAGTGCTGGGTATTTTATATAAAGTGCTGAGTCCAAAAGTGAGCAATAGGGTGAGTCTGACAGTCTATCTCATCATGGGATGGATGGCCGTCATCTTCTTCCCGAGAATATTAGCGAATACAGATTGGATGTTTTTACTTATGATTACATTGGGAGGCGTGAGCTACACGGTGGGAGCTTGGTTTTACGCACAGAAGACACGCCGGTATTTCCATATGATATGGCATTTCTTCATCATAATAGCGAGTTTCCTCCACTATATTGGCATTGTTTTCTATATCCAACCTTGATTAGAGCGCCATTTTAAATATTCTTTTCAGTTTGTTATGATTGTTACTGTCCGTAAAATCAAAAATGGAGCTGATCTTATGAAAATCGTATTTTATGGCGCAGGTAATATGGCGAGTGCCATCTTTATAGGGATGATTGAAAATAAAGTGGTAAAACCAGAAGAGATATATTTGACGAGCAAAAGCCAGAAAGAGAAAATAAAATTCTTTCAGGATAAATTGGGAGTCAATATCTCTTATGATGATTCAGAACTGTTGAAGGATGCAGATTATGTCATTTTAGCGAGCAAACCGCAAAGTTTTCCTGATGTGGCCAAGAGGTTGCGGCCTTACCTTGAGGAAGCGACGAAGATTATTTCCGTTATGGCAGGCACGCAGATTAAAACAATCAGAAGAGAACTTAAAAGTGACAATCCAATAGCTCGGTTGATGCCGAACACTAATGCGATGGTCCAACATTCGGTCAGCGGTATCAGCTACTCTGAAAACTTTCCAGATAAGGACGAGCTTGTGGAATTGATGGAGAGTTTTGGCACGACCGTGGTAGTGGAAGAAGATGCAATGCATAATATTACTGCTGCAACAGGTTCAGGATCGGCCTTCCTATACTATATTTATGAGAAGTATGCGGAGAGTCTCATGGAGCTAGGATTCGATGAAAACGAAGCCATGTTCCTGACGACAAACCTTGTTATCGGCGCTGGTAAAATGGTGGAGGATTCCGATCTGTCGTTCAGTCAACTAAGGAAGAATATCACTTCAAAGCGGGGAACGACTGAAGCAGGATTGGACGCTTTAGATGGCGAAGGGATTAAGAGCATCTTGATGACAACATTAAATGCGGCAGCTAACCGCAGTGAAGAACTGAGCCAGGATGACTGATTCAACCATTTTGTAAGATAATGATGAATGCTTCATATATAATGTATATATGAAGCATTTTTTCTGGAGGTAATGAATGAAGATATTATATTATAACGGGAATATATATACGATGAAGCGTCCGGAAGATAAGGTACAGGCGGTTCTTGTAGAGAATGGAATTATTCTTGGCGCGGGTATTTTCTCGGATTTTAGGCATGAAGCGGATAAACTGGTAGATCTGGAAGGTGCTACAATGTTGCCGGGATTGACTGATACACACATGCATCTGGTTATGTTGGGGAAGAAATTAAAATCACTCGCACTCAATGACGTCAACGATATCAATATGATGAAAGAAGTGATCTCAGAATTTGATTCGAAGGATAAATGGAATGTCATCTTGGGTTATGATGAGAATAATTTTCCTGGTCAGTATAAAATGAAGCGCGAAGAGGTGGATATGCTGACCCATAAGCCGACACTGATCACTCGTGTATGCCATCACGCCGGATTGATCAACACGGCAGCGATGTCGCTTCTCGGTCTTGATCGTACGACAGAGGATCCGGAAGGTGGATATTTCGAAAGGGATGCGGACGGGGAATTGACAGGCTGGGTCTATGATAAGGCTTTTGAAATGGTTAGGGGGAAAACTGTGGAAGATGATATCGATTCAATAAGCGATGACATATCAACAGCAGTAGATCACCTCCATTCGTATGGCATCACCAATGTTCATACAGAGGATATGTCTTATCATGGTCCTTATCAAGTGCCCCTCGGGGCATATCTCAAAACGGTGGGGCCTGAGGGTAAAAAGATCCGGGTCAATCTGCTTCGGCACGAACAAGTTTACGATGAGATGGTTGCAGATGCGCCGGATTACCGAAAAGACTGGATTGAACCTGATGCCATGAAACTTTTCATGGATGGCGCTTTCGGTGGGAAGACCGCTCTGGTTAAAGACCCTTATGAAGGCACGGCTGGGCATGGACTGCAGATCCACTCCCGGGAAGATCTGGAATCGCTCATTGTGAAGGCCCGTTGCAATAAGGATGCAGTAGCAGTACATGTCATAGGAGATAGGGCGTGTGAGATTGTGGTGGACACCATTGAAAAACATCCAGCTCCTGAAGGTAAACACGACAGATTGATCCACACAAGTTTGTTGAACCAACCACTGCTTGAGAGAATGGCTAAAATGAGTATCATATGCGATGTACAGCCAACATTCCTTACATCTGATATGCCCTGGGTAGAGGAATATCTCGGAGAAACACGTACAGCATACCTTTATCCATTCAAGACAATGCTTGATTATGGCTTGATGCTTGGCGGATCGTCGGATGCCCCTATCGAAACAGCCAATCCGATGCAGGGAATCTATACACTTGTCACGCGTCGTGGGGAGAGCGGGATTTATAATGAAAGTGAATGCATCAGCCGGTATGAAGCATTTAAAATGTATACACATGATGCTGCCGCTATTATCTATAAAGGTGACAGGGCGGGGTTGATTGACGTAGGTTATTACGCTGACTTCGCGATATTTGAGCGTGACGTCATGCAGATATCGTCTGAGGAATTATTAACCGCAAAAGTAATAAAAACAATCGTCGACGGCGAAGTCGTCTATGATGGACAACTATAGAAGGAGGGGTTTGATGGGTTTAAAAATAGGAATTTTTGGTGCCGGCAATGGTGGGATCACCGCGGCTGCTGATATGACTGAGAAGGGGCACCAGGTGACACTTTTTCAGTCGCCGCAATCGAAGAAGGATTTGAGCCAAATTGAGGAGAGTGGGACAATTTCATTCAATGGAAAACCAATCTCACTCCATAAATTTACACGCGAAGCGGAAGAGGCCGTCAAGGGGCAGGATGTAATAATGCTTACAATACCTTCTGTTGCAATTGAACCGGTTGGCGAAACGATTGCACCTTATATTGAGGATGGACAGTATATACTGATCAACGGAGCGAGTGCAATGTCCAGCCTTCGTTTTAGGCGTGTACTGCATAATATGAAGGCTGACGTCGATGTAAAAGTAGGCGAGACGATGTCACTGACCTACGCCTCACGCTATTCATCTGAAAATAATGAGGCACAGCTCATCGCCTATAATAAATATAATCTTTTTGCCGCATATCCGGCGAGACATACCGAGGAGATGCTCGAGGTATTCCATCGCATGTACGACTACCTCGAACCCGCCGAAAATATACTGGAAACAACCTTAAACAATGGTAATCCTGAGAGTCATCCAGGCCCTTCCATACTAAATGCGGGGAGAATCGATTACGCTGGGGATGATTTCTATCTCTACAAAGAAGGAATCACCAAGCACACTGTGAACGTGGTGCACAAAATTGATGAAGAACGTCAGGAGATCTGCAGAGCGCTTGGTTTTGATGCACTTTCGAAATCAGAAAGAAGCCTCAGGAGTGGGTATTTTGAAGATGGGCTTACCTTAGATGAGCAGTACAACAATTCGAAGGTTTTGAAGGATATAAAGGGACCGATAGAACTTGACAATCGTTATGTCACAGAAGATGTATCCAACGGGCTAGTATTGTGGGCAAGCATTGGAAAGATGGTTGGGGTCCAAACACCGGTAATGGACTCGGTCATTACATTAGCGGGAGTCCTTTTGGAACGTGACTATTTCCAGGAAGGTGTGACTTTGGCTAAGCTAGGTATAGAGGATAGCAGTCCGGCACAACTGAATGAAGACATGAAATACAACCATACTAGAGATTAATTCGTGACTCATCAGATGCACGTGATATTTTGAAGATTAAAAATAGGCAACCCCACTTAGCAATAGTTTAATATCGCTAAGTGGGGTTTTTACAATATTTACAGAAACGAAATCTCTTTAATCACGCATGTTCATCTTTTATATCTTTCTGGTAATACTTCGGATCACTGAAAAATTCCTTCTTCAATTCGATGACCTTTGGAGAAAGCAATATTATGGCGATGATATTCGGTAACACTACAAAGAATAAGGTGAGATCAAGGAAGGCCCATAAGGCAGTCGCTCCTCCTATCGACCCGACAACGATCGAAATGACGTAGATACTCTTCATGACTGTGCCGGCCCATAGGCCGAAGAGGTACTCTGCTTGCCGTGCGCCATAAAAAACGACTACCGTTATGGTCGAGAAGACAAATATAACCAAGGCTATCGATACTACATAACTTCCGATCGGTCCAAAAGATTCTTCGAAGGCCCGGGCCGTCAAAGCTTCCCTGACACTTTCCTTATGTGCATCACTCTGTTGCCATACACCCGTCGTTAGGACGACCAACGCTGTAACTGTACAAATAATCAGGGTATCAACCAGAATTTGGATCACGGCCCAAAAAGCTTGACGAATCGGATGATCTGTCTGGGCAGCGGCATGTGCAATTGGAGAAGTACCTAACCCCGCTTCATTGCTGTAGATGCCGCGTGCGAAGCCCCACCGTATTGTTTCAGCGAGTACCGCACCAGCTCCGCCGCCAAGAGCCGCTGTCGGATTGAAGGCTTCGGTGAAAATCAATCTAAAGGCTGCAGGAACGGCCGAGGCATTCAAAATAAGAATGATGACCCCTGCCAGAATATAAAACAAGGCCATGAAAGGGACGAGGTAAGAAGACACTTTGCCGATGCGTTTCACACCACCAAAGACAACGACGCCGACGGCAATGGCTATAATGACGCCGGTTGCCAGTGGGTTGAATGAGAAGGACTCAGCTATCGTACTGGCGACGGAATTACTCTGCACCATGATGCTTGGTATCAACTCAATTAATAGGAAGGTGGCATACCATGCTGCCAGAAACTTACCGATCATGGGCCATTTTATGCCATTTTTCATATAATAAGTGGGGCCCCCAACATATTCGCCTGCTTTATTTTTCTCCCTATAGTGTACACCGAGTGCAGTTTCTCCAAATTTTAATGCCATGCCGAACACGGCGATGACCCACATCCAGAAAACGGCACCCGGGCCGCCAAGCATTATTGCCACCGGCACACCTACGATATTCGCAGCGCCGATTGTTGAAGATAGGGCTGTGGTAAGTGTCTGGAAAGGTGTGACAGTCCCTCTTCCCCGCGGTTTTTTGCCGATGCTTCCAAAAGTCTGCCTGAAAATATAGAAAGGGTAGACAAACTGAAAGAACTTCAACCTGAAAGTTAAGTAGACGCTAGTGAAAAACAACATTATGATAATCGGGTATCCCCAAAGGAACGATGAAATGGCTGTCACTGATTCTATTAATTTCTCCATGGCTTACCCCCTTTGATTAATTATATATTATGCGTCTGGAAGAGCGTATACACTGACGCTCTGACTATCGACGAAGAATTCCCCATTGCCTTCTTCATCGATGGTGACGACATCCTCCCTGTTTTCTGTAACGTCAACCCATTCCTCACCGCTATGCTCGTCGCCCACATACATTTTTTTGACCCCTTCTTCCACACCATTTGAAATGAGGACGGCGCATCCGGAATTTTCGACTTCATCTTCTCCAAAACGCACCCAGCCTATTGTATTGGGGTGGTCGAAGTAATCTTGTTGTTCTCCAAGCGCCTTGTTATGTCTGGCGTATAGAAGAGGATCGATCAATTCTCCCACCCCCTCTTCACCATCCATTCCATAGTAATCTCCGTAGAATACGCAAGGAAATCCATCCTCCCTCAGAAGAATGAGTGCATAGGCGGACTGTTTAAACCAGTCATCAATAAATGACTCAAGAGATTCTCCAGGCTGCGTATCATGATTGTCTACGAAGGTGACGGTGTTCCAAGGATCTTCTTGCACAAGTGTGCCGTCGAATATCTGGGTGAGATCATAGCCTTCATATTCATTTGCAGCTTCAAAAAGATTATAGTGCAATTTGACATCGAAAAGATCTATATCGAATTCCACATCCTTCAAAAATCCTTCTTTTGCTTCTACATCTGGATTCCAGAACTCTCCGAAGAAATATAAGTCGCGATCAGCATGTGCTTCCAGCGCTTCTATAAACTCTGCGATAAATGTACTGTCGATATGCTTGACGGCATCCAACCTGAATCCATCGACGTTCAAAGTATCAGTGAGCCATCTGCCCCAACCGATCATCTCTTCTTTGACATCAGGATGATCGTAATCGATGTCTGAGAACATGAGGTAGTCGAAATTACCATATTCGTCATCAACATTACTGTTCCAATCCTTGTAGTCACCCAAGATACGGAAAATCCCTGTCCGGTCTTCTCGTGCATCATAGTCGACTCCACTGAAATGGTTGAAATTCCAAACGAAGTCACTGTATTTTCCATCTCTTCCGGGAAAGAAGAACCGTGTATACCCTTCTATATCAAAAGGCTCAGAAATATCCTTTTCCCGATCTTCCTGATCCACTTCGATGACTTTGAATGTTTCAGCTTCATCTCCGGCAGCCTTATGGTTCATCACAAGATCGATATAGACCAGTAGATCGGCCTCCTTACATGCTGCTATCGCCGCTTCGAGTTGTTCACGCGTACCATATTTGGTGCGGACGTCTCCTTTCTGATCAAATTCACCAAGGTCGTACACATCATAGACTGCATACCCTGGATCTGTCGTACTATCCGCTTTAGTGGGTGGTGGCAGCCATACGGCATCAAAGCCTTTACCCTTTATTCTTTGGGCGTCATCCTTGAGACGGTTCCAATGTTCGCCGTCATCGGGGAGATGCCATTCGAAATACTGCATGATTGTTAAGTTCATTTATCATCCCGTTCCTCTCTATTGTAATACTCTCTTTATAGCCAATATGAGGATAGTTAACCCCAAATATAATATTTTAGTTTTGAAATGAAATGGAAAAATGTGTTTGGGTGCCATAAAACGAGATAGTAGCTAACCATAATACATTTTAAGGAGGTAATTTTTTGGGTAACGTAGGAGATCAGCTAATGTCGGTATTAGACAAGATCATCGCTTTTATACCTAATTTAATCAGTGCACTTTTACTTTTACTTTTAGCGTGGATTATCGCAGTAGTACTGAAAAATATTATTGTAAAAGGTTTGAAGGCAGTCGGCTTTGATAAATGGCTGCAGAAAAAAGAGTTGAGCAGTCCGGACGAAGCTAAAAAGGAATCCGAAGGGATCATTACTACACTTGGAAAGCTGGCATACTTTCTAGTATTTATCTTGTTCCTGCCGCCAGTTTTCGACGCGTTGAATATGCAGTCGGTATCAGTTCCGATTAAGGAAATGATGACTGCAGTGCTTAATTTCATCCCGAAACTGCTTGTTGCTGCGGTCCTGATAGTATTGGGACTGTACCTGGCTAAGATTCTAGGTAGATTGGTTACAAATCTACTCCAGGGCTTAAATATGAGCAGATTCAATTCATACGTAAACTTTGGCGATAAGACAAAAGAAGGGATCGACATTCCACAAGCTTCCGGTGTAGTCATATCGGTACTAGTAGGTCTGTTCTTCGTCGTACAGGCGTTGACAGTATTGAACCTGGAAGTCTTCAATACGATTGGAACAGCGATTATCGCCTATATCCCGCTTGTTATATCAGCCCTCATTATATTGACTCTAGGATTTGTCGGAGGCAATTTGCTTTCTACTGTAATAACTAAGAGTACAGGAAATGCCTTTATCGGTGAGATTGCGAAGTATCTGATTATAATCGTTGCGGTATTTATGACGCTCGATCAATTGAATTTCGCCCAGAGCATCGTAAATCTAGCATTCCTGATCATCCTAGGCGCTGTAGCTGTTGCTTTCGCAATAAGCTTTGGCATGGGTGGTAAACCGTTCGCTCAAAAACAGCTAGAGAAATTCGAAAATAAAGTAAATGAGAAAGAGTAATATCCATTGACCTACAACTTAATATGAGTAAAGTAACCAAACACTTCAGCCATAAAGTGTTTGGTTTTTTTCATTATAAATAGAATATGTTGTGTTATCATGGATGTATTAACCATAAGGCGTAAAGGAGAATTTTTAAATGCTTACTAGAGAGCAAGTGGAAGAAATCGTCGGTAACATAAATGATCCAATTCTGAATGTACCTATATCTGAAACAGAGGGCATCCAGGAAATAAGCATCAAAGAGGAAAAGAACCATGTAAGTGTAAAAGTGGCAATTGGCCGGCTCGGCGGACAGGAGCAGCTTGATCTGCAGATGAAAATCGTAAATGCAGTCAAAGAAGCAGGCGCAGATACAGTCGGTCTCAGGTTCGATGAACTCGACGAAGAGACAATCGAACGCCATAGAGGTAGAGGCACTTCAGGCAGTGAAGTGGAGAATCGCTTCAAAGATAATGATACAGCGTTCATTTCTATCGCTTCCGGCAAAGGTGGGGTCGGCAAATCGACTGTAGCAGTCAATTTAGCGGTCTCATTGGCGGAGAAAGGCAAAAAAGTCGGACTCATAGATGCGGATATATATGGGTTCAGTGTGCCCGACATGATGGGTATCACCGAAAAACCTGGAATTAAGGATAAAACAATCATTCCTGTTGAAAGATACGGGGTAAAAGTTATTTCCATGGCATTTTTTGTCGAAGAGAACACACCGGTGATCTGGAGAGGCCCTATGCTCGGCAAGATGATCAGCAGCTTCTTTAATGAAGTCGATTGGGGCGACCTTGACTATCTTCTTTTGGACCTTCCTCCTGGTACCGGAGATGTGGCACTTGATGTCCATCAGCTGTTGCCGCACAGTAAGGAAATAATAGTAACCACACCACACCCGACAGCCGCATTCGTGGCTGCCCGGGCAGGTGCCATGGCACAGCATACTGATCACGACATCATTGGTGTCATAGAAAACATGAGTTATTTTGAGAGTGAACTTACAGAAGAGAAGGAGTATGTCTTTGGACAGGGTGGCGGACAGAAGCTTGCTGATGAACTAAGTGTGCCGCTACTTGGCCAGTTGCCTCTCGGCCAGCCTAAGTGGGACAAAGAGGATTTTGCGCCTTCAGTCTACGGGGCGGACCATCGGATAGGAAAGATCTATCGTGAGATTGCAGACAATGTAATCGATGAAAGTAAATAGCCGGGGGATTATAGTATGACATCTAAGTATCTTGTGAGGTTCTATTTCAGGACACTGCTTCTCGGCATGATCATCACAGCTCTGGTGAGTATGGTTACAGAGTATGAGAATGTAACGCGATACCTTTTTGCAGGCCAGTTTGGTGAATTTCTTGCTGGCCTAATCTGGTTTCTTGGATATGGATTGTTGATTGCCACAGTAAGTCAAGTGGCATTCTTCATCTATCTGTTCATCCATCCATTAGGGATGGGGCTTTTCAGGAAGCTATGGCCTTATATACAATTGTTGTTGGTAATCTATGCTGTATTCGACCTTTTCTATGTCAGATTTTACCGCTTTGGCAAAGAAGCGGGTGAGGTAATTGATTATATATGGATTCCAATCATTGTAGTCATTGCCGGCTTTATAGTCGCATGGTGGAAAGACCGCGAAGCGCGCGGTACCCAAGTCTTCATCCCATCACTCTTCTATATGGTATTCATGACTTCGATCGCCCTGATTCCTTTCCTAAACGTAGAGGATACATCTTGGATCTATCGTTCAATCTTTACATTGGTGGCAGTGAATGCTTTCCAACTTATAATGTTACCAAAGTATATTGAAGCGTCAGAGCAGGAAAAACGAGAACGCGGTAGGGTGACAAAGGCAGAACGCAACGAAGAAAAGAGAAAAGCAATGGCACAGAGAGATGAACGCCAAAAACAAAAAGAAGCTGGTCAGGTTAAAGTGAACAACAAGATGAAGTATAAGAATAAGACGAGACAGAATACATCTAATAAGAAATGACAAAGGCGGTGCATAGCACTGCCTTTTCAATTGGTGTAACAATGCACGATAAAAAAGCTGCATACCGTTGACACCCTAAAGGGGACTTGCTATGATATAAAAGTCGCTGAAAACAGATGGCAACTTACCAACAGCAAGCAACTTAAAATAAAAATAAAAAAAGGTTGCAAGCGAAATTGTAAGATGGTATAGTAGAGAAGTCGCTGAAAACAGCAGGCGAACATTTAAAAACTACAAAAGTAATCTTGAAAAAGAGATATTAACGATTGCAAATATGTAGGGCGAATGCTATAATAGTAAAGCAGTCAACGAGAGAACATTGAAAACTGAATGACAATATGTCAACGTTAATTCCAATAAACCGGATGGTTAATCCATCCAACTTGGGCGACAAGTAAAACCGCAACGAGTCAGAGCACTCCAATTATGGAGAGTTTGATCCTGGCTCAGGATGAACGCTGGCGGCGTGCCTAATACATGCAAGTCGAACGCGCAGCCCCGGAGCTTGCTCTGGGGTCTGCGAGTGGCGGACGGGTGAGTAACACGTAGGCAACCTACCCATCAGACTGGGATAACCGCGGGAAACCGTGGCTAATACCGGATGACCCTGATCCCCGCAGGGGGATGAGTTGAAAGGCGGTCTTTGACTGCCACTGATGGATGGGCCTGCGGCGCATTAGCTAGTTGGTGGGGTAAGGGCCCACCAAGGCGACGATGCGTAGCCGACCTGAGAGGGTGATCGGCCACACTGGGACTGAGACACGGCCCAGACTCCTACGGGAGGCAGCAGTAGGGAATCTTCCGCAATGGACGCAAGTCTGACGGAGCAACGCCGCGTGAGTGAAGAAGGGTTTCGGCTCGTAAAACTCTGTTGTCAGGGAAGAACGCCGGTGGGAGTAACTGTCCATCGGGTGACGGTACCTGACCAGAAAGCCACGGCTAACTACGTGCCAGCAGCCGCGGTAATACGTAGGTGGCAAGCGTTATCCGGAATTATTGGGCGTAAAGCGCGCGTAGGCGGTTCGTTAAGTCTGATGTGAAAGCCCCCGGCTCAACCGGGGAGGGTCATTGGAAACTGGCGAACTTGAGTGCAGAAGAGGAGAGTGGAATTCCATGTGTAGCGGTGAAATGCGCAGAGATATGGAGGAACACCAGTGGCGAAGGCGGCTCTCTGGTCTGCAACTGACGCTGATGTGCGAAAGCGTGGGGATCAAACAGGATTAGATACCCTGGTAGTCCACGCCGTAAACGATGAGTGCTAAGTGTTAGGGGGTTTCCGCCCCTTAGTGCTGCAGCAAACGCATTAAGCACTCCGCCTGGGGAGTACGGCCGCAAGGCTGAAACTCAAAGGAATTGACGGGGACCCGCACAAGCGGTGGAGCATGTGGTTTAATTCGAAGCAACGCGAAGAACCTTACCAAATCTTGACATCCTCTGACCGCCATGGAGACATGGCTTCCCTTTTGGGCAGAGTGACAGGTGGTGCATGGTTGTCGTCAGCTCGTGTCGTGAGATGTTGGGTTAAGTCCCGCAACGAGCGCAACCCTTATCATTAGTTGCCAGCATTCAGTTGGGCACTCTAATGAGACTGCCGGTGACAAACCGGAGGAAGGTGGGGATGACGTCAAATCATCATGCCCCTTATGATTTGGGCTACACACGTGCTACAATGGACAGGTTACAAAGGGCAGCTACGCCGCGAGGCCAAGCGAATCCCATAAAACTGTTCTCAGTTCGGATTGGAGTCTGCAACTCGACTCCATGAAGCTGGAATCGCTAGTAATCGTGGATCAGAATGCCACGGTGAATACGTTCCCGGGTCTTGTACACACCGCCCGTCACACCACGGAAGTCGGTAACACCTGAAGCCGGTGGGCCAACCTTTATGGAGGCAGCCGTCGAAGGTGGGACCGATGACTGGGGTGAAGTCGTAACAAGGTAGCCGTATCGGAAGGTGCGGCTGGATCACCTCCTTTCTAAGGAATATAACGGAACGCCCCGTTTTGGGGCGGCGGAATTGACGATTGACATATTGTATTCAGTTTTGAATGGTCTTCATTGACGATTCAACCCCTTGCACATTGAAAACCGTATAGAAGCAATGCGAAAAATGATTTTAACCGAAATCAAGCGTAGAAACCGAGAACTGAAGAGTTCATAAAAACACGCGTTGTGTCGCAAGAAAGCGAAAGTGGACATCCACTGCAGCTGGACTGGGACACACTCACAAATTCATTGCGATTAAGTAATGAAGGGCGCACGGTGGATGCCTTGGCACCAAGAGCCGATGAAGGACGGAACCAACACCGATATGCTTTGGGGAGCTGTAAGTAAGCGTTGAACCAAAGATTTCCGAATGGGGGAACCCCGCACATTAGTGCGACTCTCAGGTGAATACATAGCCTGAGAGAGGTAGACCCGGGGAACTGAAACATCTTAGTACCCGGAGGAAGAGAAAGAAAGATCGATTCCCTGAGTAGCGGCGAGCGAAACGGGAAGAGCCCAAACCAGTCATTGACTGGGGTTGTAGGACACCGAAAAAGCGGCTTCGAGCGAGCAGAAGCGACTGGAAAGTCGCACCATAGGGGGTAACAGTCCCGTATGCGAAGCGAGGAGGCGTGGCGGTGTATCCTGAGTACGGCGGAACACGAGAAATTCCGTCGGAATCCGGGAGGACCATCTCCCAAGGCTAAATACTTCTTGGTGACCGATAGTGAACCAGTACCGTGAGGGAAAGGTGAAAAGCACCCCGGAAGGGGAGTGAAATAGAACCTGAAACCGTGTGCTTACAAGTAGTCAGAGCCCGTTAATGGGTGATGGCGTGCCTTTTGTAGAATGAACCGGCGAGTTGCGATTGCATGCGAGGTTAAGCAGCGAATGTGGAGCCGTAGCGAAAGCGAGTCTGAATAGGGCGTCTAGTATGGGGTTGCAGACCCGAAACCAGGTGATCTACCCATGTCCAGGCTGAAGTCCAGGTAACACTGGATGGAGGGCCGAACCGACTTACGTTGAAAAGTGACCGGATGAGGTGTGGGTAGCGGAGAAATTCCAATCGAACCTGGAGATAGCTGGTTCTCTCCGAAATATATTTAGGTATAGCCTCGTGTTAGCATCGTGGAGGTAGAGCACTGTTTGGACGAGGGGCCCATCCCGGGTTACCGAATTCAGACAAACTCCGAATGCCACCTATGTGATGCACGGGAGTCAGACAGCGGGTGATAAGGTCCGTTGTCGAGAGGGAAACAGCCCAGACCACCAGTTAAGGTCCCAAAATATATGTTGAGTGGAAAAGGATGTGGCGTTGCACAGACAACTAGCATGTTGGCTTAGAAGCAGCCATCATTTAAAGAGTGCGTAATAGCTCACTAGTCAAGTGACGCTGCGCCGAAAATGTACCGGGGCTAAACATATTACCGAAACTGTGGATCAATGATATTGATGGTAGGAGAGCGTTCCGATGGCAGTGAAGCATGATCGTGAGGACATGTGGAGCGATCGGAAGTGAGAATGCCGGTGTGAGTAGCGAAAGACGGGTGAGAATCCCGTCCACCGAACGACTAAGGTTTCCAGAGGAAGGCTCGTCCGCTCTGGGTTAGTCGGGACCTAAGCCGAGGCGAAACTGCGTAGGCGATGGATAACAGGTAGAAATTCCTGTACCGGTGATGTGTGTTTGAGCGATGTGGTGACGCAGGAGGAGAAGCAGAGCGTGCGGAAGGAAGAGCACGTCCAAGCATCGAGTCGTCAGGGTAGGCAAATCCGCCCTGTGTAACGACGAGGTGTGATGGGGAGCCGAAAATAGTAGGCGAAGCTGTGGGTTCACACTGCCAAGAAAACCCGCTAGTGAATACATTACCGCCCGTACCGCAAACCGACACAGGTAGTTGGGAAGAGAATTCTAAGGTGAGCGAGCGAACTCTCGTTAAGGAACTCGGCAAAATGACCCCGTAACTTCGGGAGAAGGGGTGCTCATGAAAATGAGCCGCAGTGAATAGGCCCAAGCGACTGTTTATCAAAAACACAGGTCTCTGCCAAACCGAAAGGTGACGTATAGGGGCTGACGCCTGCCCGGTGCTGGAAGGTTAAGAGGAGCGCTCAGCGTAAGCGAAGGTGCGAATCGAAGCCCCAGTAAACGGCGGCCGTAACTATAACGGTCCTAAGGTAGCGAAATTCCTTGTCAGGTAAGTTCTGACCCGCACGAAAGGCGTAACGATTTGGGCACTGTCTCAACGAGAGGCTCGGTGAAATCATAGTACCTGTGAAGATGCAGGTTACCCGCGACAGGACGGAAAGACCCCGTGGAGCTTTACTGTAGCCTGATATTGAACCTCGACCTCACTTGTACAGGATAGGTGGGAGCTGAAGATACGTGGACGCCAGTCTACGTGGAGGCACTGGTGGGATACCACCCTGGTGATGTTGAGATTCTAACCCGCACCCGTAATCCGGGTGGGAGACAGTGTCAGGTGGACAGTTTGACTGGGGCGGTCGCCTCCTAAAGAGTAACGGAGGCGCTCAAAGGTTCCCTCAGAATGGTTGGAAATCATTCATAGAGTGTAAAGGTATAAGGGAGCTTGACTGCGAGACAGACACGTCGAGCAGGGTCGAAAGACGGACTTAGTGATCCGGTGGTTCCGCATGGAAGGGCCATCGCTCAACGGATAAAAGCTACCCCGGGGATAACAGGCTTATCTCCCCCAAGAGTTCACATCGACGGGGAGGTTTGGCACCTCGATGTCGGCTCATCGCATCCTGGGGCTGTAGTCGGTCCCAAGGGTTGGGCTGTTCGCCCATTAAAGCGGTACGCGAGCTGGGTTCAGAACGTCGTGAGACAGTTCGGTCCCTATCCGTCGTGGGCGTCGGAAATTTGAGAGGCGCTGTCCTTAGTACGAGAGGACCGGGATGGACATACCACTGGTGTACCAGTTGTCGTGCCAACGGCATCGCTGGGTAGCTATGTATGGTCGGGATAAGTGCTGAAAGCATCTAAGCATGAAGCCCCCCTCAAGATGAGATTTCCCCATTAGATCCCTCAGAGATGATGAGGTGGATAGGTTCGGCGTGTAAGTGTGGCGACACATTGAGCGGACGAATACTAATCGATCGATGACTTATTCAAATGAAGAAAACCGTGTATGGTCTTCTACGCAACGCATTGCTTCTATCCGGTTTTGAATGTCCAAGGGGCATTCAAGCATGCCATATTGTCCGGTGGCAATCGCGGAGAGGTTCCACCTGTTCCCATGCCGAACACAGCAGTTAAGCTCTCCAGCGCCGATGGTAGTTGGACTGACGTCCCGTGAGAGTAGGACGCCGCCGGGCAATTTATAGATTGATCCACAGTAGCTCAGTGGTAGAGCTATCGGCTGTTAACCGATCGGTCGTAGGTTCGAATCCTACCTGTGGAGCCATTTTTTTGTTTTAAATAAAAAATTATCCTGGCCCGTTGGTCAAGCGGTTAAGACACCGCCCTTTCACGGCGGTAACACGGGTTCGAGTCCCGTACGGGTCATTTATCTTTAGGAGAATTAGCTCAGCTGGGAGAGCATCTGCCTTACAAGCAGAGGGTCGGCGGTTCGAACCCGTCATTCTCCATTACGGAGGAGTAGCGAAGTGGCTAAACGCGGCGGACTGTAAATCCGCTCCTTCGGGTTCGGCAGTTCGAATCTGCCCTCCTCCATTCTATTATTGGGCTGTCGCCAAGCGGTAAGGCAACGGTTTTTGGTACCGTCATGCACAGGTTCGAATCCTGTCAGCCCAGCCATGAGCCATTAGCTCAGTTGGTAGAGCATCTGACTTTTAATCAGAGGGTCAGAGGTTCGAATCCTCTATGGCTCATCATCAAGACACTTTCTAACGGGAAGTGTCTTTTTTTTATACTTTATGCGAAATATTATTTATATTTGCATAAAAATCCAATGTTGTATATTATATATGTTGTGAGAATTGACTGAAAAGGGGATTGTTATGAGTCAGAATATACATATTATCGGTGCTGCGACAACATTTGGACAACCCAGGTTAGGAGTAGATCTTGGACCAGACGCAATACGATATGCAGGTCTTGATAAAGCGCTTTCTTCGTTAGGTTATACAGTTACTGACGCGGGGGATATACGAAGTAAGTACCGGGTTAATGCTTCCAATCATTCCATTAAGAATGAAACGAATCTATTAAATTATAGGGAAGTGATGGATTTCAGCCTCGAGCTTGCGGCTGAAGTGGACAACACAGTCTCTTCAGGACAGTTCCCTTTGATACTTGGAGGAGATCATTCTTTATCGATTGGTTCTTTAGCGGGCATAAGCAAGCACTATGAAGATTTGGGAGTCATTTGGTACGATGCGCACGGTGACCTCAATGATAGCCGCACATCGCCTTCAGGCAACATCCATGGGATGCCGTTAGGCATATCATGCGGAGTGGGCGACGAGGATTTGGTCAATCTCTACAATCCAGGCATAAAGGTAAAACCTCAAAATGTTGTGCTTATAGGTATGAGGGATCTGGATGAAGGGGAAAAGTTATATATTAAAGAGAATGGTATATTGACATTTACAATGGGCGACATCAGAACAAAAGGTATAGAAAGTGTCATGAAAGAAGCTTTAACCCATTTGGAGGGACGTACAGATGGCATTCACCTATCAGTGGATGTAGATGCCTTGGATCCACTGGAAACACCGGGCACAGGCACTCCAGTAGATGGAGGATTATCGCTCTCTGAGTCACAGCTCGCTATGGAGATACTGAACGATAGTGGGAGGATCACTTCGATGGATCTGGTGGAAGTGAACCCTCTACTTGATGAGAAGAATAAAACAGCTGAAAAAGCCGTGAAGATTGCAGAAAGCCTATTCGGAAAAAAGCAGCTTTAATAAAAAGAAACCTGTAGCCGTTCGAGATGACCTCAAAACGTTCAATTTTTGGGTCACGTCGTTTTCCGGCACAGGTTTTTTTATCTGCCTTCAGTCTTCTCCTATAGGCATGATCTGGACCTTATAATCTTTTGAGTTTTTCGTACTTTTCTTTACTGAATTATCTTTAACGAACTTTTTCAGCTCTTTTTTAAAGGGTTTGAGATCATCTTCCTTGATTCTTAAGTTATAGGACATGCTATCCTTCTTCTTTTCATCTGAACTATATTTTAGAAGATCTATATTAGGAACTACTTTTTTGGCGATGGGCTCATAGAACTTCTGTACAATACTATTCTTCTCTTCTGTCTTCACTACATGGATAATTCCGTTTTTGAGCAGTTCATTCAGATGATAATGGATTTTGGCACGAGGAATTTCAAGTTCGTCAGCAAGCATCTGTCCTGTCTTTGGTTTTTCTCCAAGCATGGTGAGGAGTTGGATGCGAAATGGATCGCTGACACTTTTTAATTGAGCGAGATTATCTATTACAAGCAGTTTTTTCACATTTAACACCCCTTATAATGTATGTTTATAGTATGATTAAGTGAAATTGTTATGTCAACGGAATAAACATTCATTTATTTGACTGATAACACTTGTAACATTTGTTGCATAAAGGGCAATTTGATATGATGGAATTGTTAAGTAAGTGGAGGGGGCACCTTTATGATAGGACAGCGTATCAAGGAAATCCGCAACAATAATAATTTGACTCAAGAAGAATTGGCCGAGGGAATCATCTCCAGAACCTATTTAAGTCTTATTGAAAAAGGCAGTGTCCATCCTTCCACAAACGTTTTGATCAAACTGAGTGAACGGTTGAATTGTTCAGTCAATGATTTCATGCAGGAAGTTTCTCATTTCAGGTATAATGATGTGGAGATACTGCGCGAAATCTCTTATTATGAACAGAAGGTGGATCAGGGCGATTTTTCCTCATTTGAGTACTTCATCGATAAAGAATATCATAGGGTGGATGAGGTCCCAGCACCGGATAATGGCAGGATCCATTTATTATATGCTAAGTATTATAGGCATATCGGGGACAGAAAGAATCTTAATGTACATATCGGTCAGGCTGTAACACTCCTTTCAGCTGTCTCCTTCAATCAAACCTATATTGATGCGATTCTTCTCAAGGTGGAATTAATGGTCGAAGAAAGAAGGGTGGAGGCTGCCCTGGATTTGTTGGAAGATACTTTATTCACAATCCTCCGGTTTTCCGATCAGAATTTCGGAGTGATCCGTATCATGTTTGCCGTGGCGGACTGTTATCAGAGATGCGGAGAGTATCTTACATCATTAAGGATGCTTAAAAGGGTGGAAAAGCAGTCCAGAATGCTTCAGATCCAATACAAACCAAGTGAGTTGGCTCTGATCGAAGGAAAAAATTTTGCGATGATTGGCAATTATGAGCTGCTTCAAAAAAGAGTGGAAAACATGAACATTCCAGAGGCAAAATTATTGATGAGTTATGCCTTTTTTAAAAAAGGGGACATTGAAAGTGCCGCAGCACTTTTTGGTGATATCAAATCTGATATCCGGCCTGTGGGAAATGATGAAGTGCTGGCTTTAATTCATCGGGAATTGGAAAAAGAATTCGACAGTATATGAATGATTAAGTGAGGGACATATTATGCAGATGGACAGTGTTTTAGGAAATTTCACAACAGCTACTATAATTACAAGTATTGTCGATCTGCTGATCGTATGGTATGTCATTTACCTTTTGATGACAGTCATGAAAGGTACAAAAGCAATTCAGCTGATTAAAGGTATATTCTTCATTCTCATCGGCCGGTCGATAAGTAACTATTTTGATCTTACCACGACCACTCAGATGTTCGATACAGTTTTAGAATGGGGTTTCCTGGCAATAATCGTGATCTTCCAGCCTGAATTAAGGCGTGCCCTCGAGCAGCTTGGACGGGGCAGCCTGTTCCGTACAAATGGTAATGGAAGTTCTACATCGGAACACGATAAACTTAGGGAAGCAATGGTGAAATCAGTGCGTTATATGGCCAAACGGCGCATCGGGGCACTGATTGTTTTTGAAAGGGAGACTGGATTGAAGGATTATATAGAAACAGGCATACCCATAAACGGAAACATAAGTTCAGAACTGCTGATCAATATATTCATACCAAACACCCCGCTACACGACGGGGCGATGATCATCCAAGGGAACCAGATAGCTACGGCAGCGAGTTATCTTCCATTATCCGACAGCAACAAAATAGCTAAAAATCTTGGAACGAGACACCGCGCTGCAGTTGGTATCTCGGAAGTGACCGATGCCTTCACGGTAGTTGTGTCAGAAGAGACAGGGAACATATCTGTTTCATACGACAGCAACCTGACTAAAGAAATTACACTCGAAGAGCTAGATGACCTGTTGAAGACACATTGGCATATACTTCCACCTGTGAAGGAAGGAGGCGGTTTATTTGCTAGAAAGTAAATGGGGGCTCAGATTTGTCGCCTTGGCATTGGCACTGTTCATGTTCTTATCGGTCAATAATGTATTTGATGAATTATTGAATGCGGACAGTGATACAGCAGATATGGAAATAATTGAGGATGTCCCAGTAGAAATCCTCTATGAAGAAGAAGATTATTACGTGTCAGGTGCGCCTGAACAAGTCAATGTACAATTATTTGGTAATGCTTCGAACATCAAAAGGCTCCAGACTACGAGGGATCTCGCTGTCTATCTGGATTTGAGGAATCGCGATATCGGAGAATATGAAGAACATTTTACAATAGAAGGTCTGCCAGAAAATGTGACGGCAGAAATAGTCCCAGAAGCGGCGAATGTAGATATACAGGAGCTTGTAACGAAAACGTTTGAAGTACAGGCAGAAATCAGTGACAGTCGCATAGGATCAGATCATGAACTTAAATCAATTACGGTGGAACCTGAAACAATCACTGTCGTGGGTGGAGAAAGTCAGATGAATCGTATACAATATGTACGTGCCACCTTAAGTGACAATTCAAAAATTACTGAAGATCGCGTTGAAGAAGCTGAAGTCAGTGTATTCGATGCCCAATTCAATAAACTGGACGTCAAGTTAGATCCAGGGCGTGTCCGGGTTGAAATCAAGGTTGATGAACGAAGCAAGGAAGTACCGGTAAGCTTTGAGGTGAATGGCCAAGTCAAAAAAGGATATTCATTGAAGAGTGTAGACCTCAATTATGAAACGGTAGAAGTATTCGGTTCAGAAGATGTATTATCAGGAATCGATGAAATGAATGTAGATGTAGATATAGACGGTTTAAGCCAATCTACTTCACAAGATGTGAAAATCGATCTACCGGAAAATGTGGACCGCACAGAACCAGCGGTTCTGCAGGCAAAAATACAGGTTGAGGAAAACAGTTAAATCTTGGGTTAAAAAGGAGAAAGAGATGGGTAAATATTTTGGAACTGATGGAGTCAGAGGTGTTGCAAACACTGAACTCACTCCCGAATTGGCGTTTAAGCTTGGCAGATTTGGCGGCTATATATTAGCGGGAAATGAAAACACCAACCCCACCGTGCTGGTAGGGCGGGACACACGCATTTCAGGGGAAATGCTCGAATCCGCTCTCGTGGCCGGACTTTTATCAATTGGAGCAGAAGTGATGCGACTTGGTGTCATCTCGACTCCAGGCGTCGCTTATCTGACCAAAGAGATGGATGCCGATGCAGGCATCATGATCTCAGCTTCACATAACCCTGTAGGGGATAACGGCATCAAATTCTTCGGGTCCGATGGATTTAAGCTGAGCGACGACCAGGAAGCTGAAATAGAAAAACTTCTGGATACAGATAAGGATACATTACCAAGACCGACAGGTGCTGAACTTGGCAGCAAATCGGATTATTACGAAGGTGGGCAAAAATATATAAGTTATCTGAAGTCCACAGTGGATATCGATCTCGAAGGAATGAAGATTGGCCTGGATGGTGCACATGGTTCGACGTATTCTCTGGCACCTTATCTTTTTGGTGATTTGGAAGCAGATACAGTGACTATCGGCTGTAACCCTGATGGCAAGAATATAAATGCGGGCGTAGGCTCAACCCATCCTGAAAAACTTGCAGAGCTTGTTGTAGAAGAAGGTTGTGATTTCGGGTTCGCTTTCGATGGGGACGGCGATAGGATAATAGCAGTGGATGAAAAGGGCAATATTGTAGATGGTGATAAGATCATGTTCATCCTGGCTCAGCATATGAAATCGGAAGGCATGCTGAAAGATGATATGGTTGTATCGACAGTCATGAGTAATCTAGGTTTCTACAAAGCATTGGAAGCCCATAAGCTCAGAAGTGACAAGACTAAAGTCGGGGATAGATATGTTGTTGAAGAGATGAGAGCAGGAGGATATAGCCTTGGCGGCGAACAATCCGGCCATATCATCATGATGGACTACAATACAACGGGCGACGGACTTTTGACAGGTGCCCACCTCGCAGCGATCATCAAATCCTCCGGCAAGACGCTAGGACAACTTGCAAAACAAGTTGAGACGTACCCTCAGGAATTGGTGAACATCCGGGTTTCCGACAAATATAATGTCGTCAAAAATGAAAAAGTGTCTAAAAAGATTGAAGAAGTTGAGAAGGAAATGAATGGCAATGGTCGTGTCCTTGTCAGGGCTTCAGGTACAGAACCACTTGTACGGGTAATGACTGAAGCGGAAACAGAAGAGCTTTCAAGCGGTTATGCCAATGCTATAGCTGAGGTGGTTCAACAGGAAATGGGACTGGAATAAATCTTAGGCTTCCGGATGAATAATCCGGAAGCTTGTTTTTTCGAGGAGACAATATCTGTTATCCATATTTATATTGCGGCAGTAAAGCATTTCCATTAGAATGAAAGCATTGACAGTAAAGGAGAATAAAGAGAGTTCAAGAAATCGGAATAGCGCCTGGACAGGGTTTCCTGTTGACGAGGAGGACAGTTATCGAAAATCGGCGGATGCTGTCCCGGATACTAAAGTATTCGTGAAGCCAATTGATAAAACTGCCGGGTGACTGGTGGGACAGAACGTTGGCATAAATCTACTAAATTGGAAAGGGTGTTTTTTATGTGTGGAATTGTTGGTTATATAGGAAGCAAAGATGTGAAAAACATATTGCTCAACGGCCTTGAAAAGATGGAGTATCGCGGCTATGACTCTGCAGGTATCGGTGTCAGAAATGAACAGGAAGTAAAGGTCTTCAAAGAAAAGGGTAGGATCAAGGATTTGACAGAAAAGGTCGATATGGATTTTGCTTCGACAGCGGGTATCGGTCACACAAGATGGGCCACCCACGGGGTACCGAATGTCAAAAATGCCCACCCTCATCAAAGTACGGATAAACGCTTTACATTGGTCCATAACGGTGTCATAGAAAATTATGAACAAATTAAAGGAACGTACATTCCGGAGGTTGAATTGGTCTCGAGCACTGATTCTGAAATCATCGTCGAGATCATCGCCAAGTTCGCGGCGGAAGGAATGACTACTGAAGAAGCTTTCACGAAAACTTTGGATCTTCTTCATGGATCATATGCCATCGGTCTGCTGGATGAAGAGGAGCCTGAAGTCATCTATTCGGCAAAAAATAAATCCCCACTTCTACTGGGCAAAGGCAAAGGTTTTAATGTCATCACTTCTGATGCAATCGCAATGCTTAAAGAGACAAATGAATTTGTTGAATTGATGGACCGGGAGATCGTACTTCTGAAAAAAGATGAAATCATCATTAAAGATGCTTTGGGTAAAGAAATTAAAAGGGAATCCTTTATAGCCGAAATTAATGAGAGTGAAGTTGAAAAAGGGACTTACGACCATTTCATGCTCAAGGAAATCAATGACCAGCCAGCAACCATGCGCAAAATTATACAGGAGTATCAGGATAAGGACGAAAACCTTAAAATCGACGGTGCAGTGATAGATCAACTCAAAAGTTCGGACCGCATATACATTATAGCCGCCGGAACAAGTTATCATGCCGGTCTGATCGGCAAAGAATACTTTGAAAAATGGGCGGGGGTGCCGACTGAAGTGCACGTGGCTTCGGAATTCGTCTATAATACACCGCTCCTATCAGAAAAACCGCTATTCATCTTCATTTCCCAATCGGGTGAGACGGCAGATAGCCGGGCAGTACTGGTTGATGTCAAAAAGCAGGGGCACAAATCCCTGACTGTGACTAATGTACCTGGATCCACCCTTGCCCGGGAAGCGGATGAAACACTTATATTGCATGCGGGGCCTGAAATCGCCGTTGCTTCAACAAAAGCCTACACGGCTCAAATTGCAGTACTCTCGATTCTGGCTCAAGTCACTGCAAGGGAGCTCGGCAAAGATACTGAAATCAATCTGATGCGTGAACTCGCTAAAGTTACAACAGCCATTACAGCTGTTATCGATGATGCGCCTGAAATCGAACAGATCGTCAACGAATACCTTGAAACAACAAGAAATGCTTTCTTTATCGGCCGCACTATGGATTATTATGTTGGTGTCGAAGGCGCTTTGAAATTGAAGGAAATATCCTATATTCAAGCAGAAGGCTTTGCCGGTGGTGAGCTTAAGCATGGCACCATCGCATTGATTGAAGAGAATACACCAGTATTTGCCTTAGCGACACAGGAACGGGTCAATTTGAATATCCGAGGCAACGCCCAGGAAGTCGAGGCGAGAGGGGCTAAAGTCTGCATGGTATCCATGGAAGGAATGGATCAGGAGGGGGACACCTATGTCATTCCACAAGTGCATGAGATGCTGACACCTCTCGTTTCGGTAGTGGTCTACCAGCTTATTGCCTATTATGCTGCGCTACATCGTGGCAACGATGTGGACAAACCGAGAAATCTCGCAAAATCAGTGACAGTGGAATAGAAAGCAGAACATTTAATGATGCCCTTATGGATAAAAAACTTCTGTAAAGGGCATTATTTTATATTTTCGGTGAGCTAAAAAGTCATATGTACTTCATGTAATGTTCACATTTCAAAAAAATTAAGCGATGTGGCCCCCTTAAAAAATGGAAATAAGTCCATGGTGTGTTAAAATGACGGACAGTAAGTATTGGAAGGAGTTCTAAAATAATCATGAAGAAAATATTAATGGCTCTGACTCTAGGCACATTGGTTCTTGCCTTAGCAGCATGCGGAGGGGAAGAGTCAGCTGAAGATAAGAATAATGATGCGAAGAAACAAGAAGAAACAGCAAGTAAGGGTGAAGGAGAACAGCCAGAAATGCCTGAACCTGAGCTTGATGATGTGCCAGACGTCGTGGCAGAAGTGAATGGCGAAGAAGTGAAGAAAGATGAGTTTGAAAAAACTTATACAGCACAGTTTCAACAGCTTGCGATTCAGCAGCAGATGGCCGGTGAAGAAGTAGATCAGGATGAATTGAAGAAGCAGATAGCAGATGGAATAGTCGGTCAGAAGCTGCTTGTTCAAGAAGCTGAAGAACGGGATTATAAAGCTTCCGATAAAGAAGTTGATGATATGCTTAGTGACCTGGTTGAGCGTAATGGCATGGAATCCAAAGAAGATTTCTATGCTGCAGTAGAAGAACAAGGCATGTCTAAAGAGGAAATCACCTCCCAGATTAAAACTCAGGTGAAAGTAGATAAGCTGATTGCTGAAGAAACGGGCGAAATTAAACCGACAGAGAAGGAATTGCAGTCACTTTATGATGATGCGAAAGAGCAGCGTGAACAAATGGAAGGTGCCGAGGAACTCCCATCTTTTGAAGAACTTAAGCCTGAACTGGAATCCCAGATCAAGTCGCAGAAAGAGAGTGAAGCCGTCCAGAAACTCGCCGAAAAACTTCGTGAGGATGGAGATATCACTATACACCTGTAAAATGCCAGTAAATGAAAAACGACATTACAATCCCCTGTATCCGGGTTTCAATACCGGTGCAGGGGTTTTAAGTTTAGAGGTTCAACGACGATAGAGGCTTATTATTATATCACGATTTTAAGGTTAAACACTTGAAAGTCAAACAAGGTCAATGTATAATAATAATATAGTCAAAGTTAGTCAAACAAATAAGGGTTCAAATAAAATTTCAAGCAAACTCTTTGAAATGATGTCTGAGGAGCTTTATAATATGTATATAGTCAAAGTTAGTCAAAGTCAATTATATAGGAGGTATGACTCATGAAATGCCAAAATTGTGGGATAAATGATGCAAACGTTAATGTTGCAATGAAACTCAACAATAAAAAAGTACAGATGCACTTATGCAACCAATGTTTCCGGGATATCAGACAACAAATGATGAACTCTGATGGATTCCAATCCGGATTCCCTTTCAATGGTGAAGGGCATAATGATGGATATTATGAAGGAAATGGATCTGGCCATACCGGCACCACCGTCAAGCAAGGCCAAGAGGGTAATGACAGCCTGATAGAGCAACTTGGCAAAAACGTTTCAGAAGCGGCCAGAGCTGGAGAAATCGACCCTGTCATCGGTCGCGATCAAGAAGTGAAGCGTGTAATCGAAACATTAAACAGGCGCAACAAAAACAACCCGGTATTAATTGGTGAACCAGGGGTAGGTAAGACGGCCATCGCAGAAGGACTGGCATTGAAAATCACTGAAAGTGCAGTGCCGACAAAATTGATAGGCAAAGAAATATATATACTGGATGTCGCTTCGCTTGTAGCCAATACAGGCATCCGCGGGCAATTTGAAGAACGCATGAAGCAATTGATCGAAGAAATACAGCAAAGGGATGACATCATCGTATTCATTGATGAAATTCATCTGCTGGTTGGAGCAGGTACAGCGGAGAGTTCACAGATGGACGCGGGAAATATTTTGAAACCTGCGCTCGCCCGTGGGGAAATGCAACTCATTGGGGCGACCACGTTAAAAGAATATCGTCAGATTGAAAAAGATGCGGCCCTGGAGCGTCGTTTGCAACCGATTATAGTGAAAGAACCAACGCTGGAAGAAGCGGAACAAATTCTTCAAGGGATTAAGGATCGCTATGAGAACTTCCATGAAGTACGTTATTCCGACGAAGCGATTCACGCTTTTGTATCTCTTTCTGACCGCTATATCCAAGACAGGTTCTTGCCGGATAAGGCGATTGATCTGATGGATGAGGTCGGTTCACGGCTGAACTTGGCAAATGCAGAAAACGATGCGCATGCCATACAACAGCATTTGGATGAAATCGAGAAAGAAAAAACCGAGGCGGCAGAACGAGAAGATTATGAAAAAGCAGCAAACTTGAAGTATGTGGAAATCCAGCTCGAGAAACAGCTCGAGAAAGTTAAGGATGAAGAGAAGACCATCGACGTTGATGTCTCTGATATCCAATTGATAATCGAGGAGAAAACTGGCATTCCTGTAACGAAGTTGCAGGCAGATGAGCAAGAGAAGATGCGTGATCTGGAAGAGAGAATGACCAGCAAAGTCATCGGTCAGGAAGAAGCTGTCGCAAAAGTTGCGAAAGCAGTACGCCGTAGTAGGGCAGGTCTGAAATCGAAATACCGTCCGATAGGTTCCTTCCTCTTCGTCGGACCGACTGGGGTCGGCAAGACAGAACTGACTAAGGCGTTGGCGGAAGAATTGTTCGGTTCCCGAGAGTCCATGATACGCCTTGATATGAGTGAGTATATGGAGAAGCATGCAGTGTCTAAGATCATTGGTTCCCCTCCGGGTTATGTTGGCCACGAGGAAGCTGGACAACTGACTGAAAAAGTGCGGCACAACCCGTACAGCATCATCCTGTTGGACGAGATAGAAAAAGCACACCCTGATGTACAGAACACTTTCCTTCAGATTATGGAAGATGGCCATTTGACAGATTCGCATGGCCGTATGGTCAGTTTCAAGGATACAGTCATCATCATGACAAGTAACGCAGGTACAGGAGCCAATACAGCGAGTGTAGGATTCAACGCAGATGCACATGAGTCTGTATCGACACTGGAGAATCTGAGCGACTACTTTAAACCTGAGTTCCTGAACCGTTTCGATTCAATCATCAACTTCAATGAACTCTCTGAAGATGATCTATTCCTGATAGTTGATCTCATGTTGGCAGAACTTCGGGAAACTGTCGAAGACAACGACATCGGAATCACGATTACGGATGAAGCGAAATATGAACTGGCAAGGCTCGGATATGACAAACGATTTGGAGCAAGACCATTAAGAAGAGTCATCCAGGATAAGGTTGAGGACCAACTTACAGATCTTATACTGGAAGAGGAATCAGTAGGCAATGTTGAAGTAAGACTAGAAGAAGGAGAAGTGAAAGTTGCAGTGGTCTAAAAATTGAGACGGACACATGTGATATGTGAACTTCTTGAAATGAAAGCATGAAAACAGATGATGAGTATCGGCTGAAGAGACTTCCGGGGAATCCCGGGAGTCTTTTTCATATATGGAACTTTTATCAATCGAATCAAGACATGCGGCGCTTAGACACAACCCGGTCTCGCTGTTAGAATGGTTTTAGAAGTTTGTCTGCAGCCATTGAAATGGAGAAGGATGGGTGAAGACAGATGGAGTCCAGATGAGGAGGTAGTTTCATGAAAGCAATCAAACTATTGGTGGCCGCCGGTATGACACTCATGCTGTTGACCGCATGTGGTACAGGCGATGACGAGGAAGAGTTCAATAAACAGCAGACCATCAATGACTATTGACGATAAGCTTACCAATTCTTATAAAGTTTAAGGCCTCCTGGTTAAGGGAAGATGAAAGATAAATATTTCTAGGAGGCGTCGTTGTGCAGGAACATAAATTGTACATTAACGGACAATACGTCGAATCATCCGGTAATGAATGGCTCGACATCATCAACCCGGCAACAGAAGAAAAGATTTCCAAAACACCAAAAGGTACTGAAAAAGATGTAGACAAAGCTGTAGAAGCGGCATTCAATGCCCAAAAACAGTGGGAAATGACCCCAAACATTGAACGCGGTAAAATTGTACGCAGGCTAGGCGATGAGATTGAAAAAAACAGGGAAAGATTTATCGATATTCTTCAAGAAGAGCAAGGTAAAGATTATGAGTTGGCAAGCGGAGAAGTAGATCTTGCCATAGACTATTTCCGCTATATGTCTGAATGGGCGAGAAGGATTGAAGGGGAGATAGTTCCAAGCGATCGCCCTAATGAGAACATCTTCATCTATAAAAAGCCGATCGGTGTTGTAGCGGGAATCATACCATGGAACTTTCCAATTTTCATCCTGGCAAGGAAAGTTGCCACCGCGCTTGTAACCGGTTGTACAATTGTAGTGAAGCCGAGTCAGCACACGCCCAATACAACAATGGAATTTACAAAACTTGTGCATGAAATGAAAGATATACCAGATGGTGTATATAATGTTGTGACAGGTGTCGGTTCCGCAATAGGCAATGCGTTGGCTACTCACAAGAAAGTTCACATGGTGACCATGACAGGAAGTATCCCAGGTGGCTCGAAAGTGATGGAAGCCGCTGCACAGAACATCACGAAAGTCAATTTGGAATTAGGCGGGAAGGCGCCAGCGATTGTGACGAAAAACGCAGATTTAGATCTTGCAGCACAAAATATAGCAGCATCACGGCTTGCGAATAATGGTCAGGCATGTACAAACGCAGAGAGGGCTTATGTACATGAAAGTGTAGCTGACGAGTTGACTGAAAAACTAAGAGCAATATTCGAATCTAAGAAAATGGGTGATCCACGCACAGACAAGGAAATCTCAGTCGGACCGTTGGTTAATAAGGAGCGGCTCGAAACTGTAGATGGAATGGTGCAGCAAGCAATCCAAGGTGGTGCTGAAGTGGTCACTGGAGGCGCACCTGCCGAGATGGACGAGGGGTTCTTCTATAAACCGACCATATTGACTAATGTCACCCATCAGTCGAATATAATGAGCGATGAAATATTCGGTCCAGTAATTCCCATTTCTACGTTCACCACATTGGATGAAGCGATTGAAAAAGCGAATGATACAGTATATGGCCTTTCATCTTCAGTCTATACAGATGATTTGAATGAGGCCATGCGCGTAGTCAATGAAATGAAATTCGGCGAAACGTTTGTTAACCGTGAGAACTTTGAAGCGGTGCAGGGCTATCATGCAGGAATGCGTCAGTCCGGACTTGGAGGTGCGGACGGCAAGCACGGAATGGAGGATTTCCTGGTGACTCAGGCAGTCTATATGCAATATAAAACTGATGACCAGCAGTAATTGGGGAGCCGTGGATTAGACATCCATAGGCTCTTTTTAAAGGAGGTGTATTGATGGCGCATGATCATACGCATAATGCCAATAAAAAAGTGCTCCAGATTAGTTTTTTTATCATTGCAGGCTTTATGATTGTGGAAGCAATTGGTGGTTTTTTGACAAATAGTCTTGCGCTGTTATCTGACGCTGGACACATGCTGAGTGACGCCATCTCCCTAGGAGTGGCAGTGTTGGCGTTCAGGTTTGGCAGTAAATCTGCAGATTACAGTAAAACCTATGGCTATAAGCGTTTTGAAATACTCGCAGCCATATTCAACGGTGTAACGCTTATCCTTGTTTCGTTATATATATTCTATGAAGCTTACCAGCGTTTTATAGATCCGCCTGAAGTGGCTTCAACGGGTATGCTTATAGTTGCCATCATAGGCTTATTGGTCAATCTAGCTGTGGCCTGGCTGATGATGCGCGGCGGTGATACCGAGGGCAATCTTAATATCAGGGCCGCGTTTCTACATGTGATGGGGGATCTCCTCGGTTCAATTGGAGCAATCATAGCTGCACTCCTGATTCTGTTCTTCGGTTGGGGGATTGCAGACCCTTTGGCAAGTGTAATTGTAGCAGGTTTGATCCTTTTCAGTGGTTGGAAAGTAACGAGGTCATCGGTACATGTACTGATGGAGGGTACACCAGCTGATATAGATGTCGATGACATCATTAAAATCCTAAAAGAGGATGACCGGGTTGTAGATCTCCATGATCTTCATGTGTGGAGCATTACAAGTGATCAGCATGCTCTGTCTTGTCATGTGACAGTAGATGGGGACAAAACGATAACGGAGAGCCAGCTGTTGCTTGATGAACTGGAGGAAAAACTGATGGATGAAGGAATAGGACATGTTACGGTACAAGTGGAAAGTATGGACAATCCGCATGATGAGAGCATATTATGCGGAGCATCAGATGAAGAAAATCATGAATAGATCTAAATGGGATGGGGCATACATAAGAAGTTATGCCCCATTTTTTTATATATCCTCGTATAAGCATTCGCTAAATGAAGAAAGTTATAAAATAATGACAAATGTCATATATTTTTACTGACACTTGATTCTATTTATATGATTGCCCCCGTTATAAAATGAAGGTAATTGGAATAATGGGAAAGAGGGTACACGTATGACTAAAGAAAAACAGGCTCAACTCAGAAAAGCGGTCATGCCTTATGCAAAATCACAGACGAAGACCAGCATCATCCAGATCCTCAATACAATCGTGCCATTTTTTGTATTGTGGTTCCTAGCCTACCAATCATTAAGTGTTTCTTTCTGGTTAAGCCTCCTGTTTAGTCTCGCTACAGCAGGCTTCATGATTAGAACTTTCATCATCTTTCATGATTGTGCACACCAATCTTTCTTTAAAAGTAAGAAATGGAATAGTATATTGGGCACGTTCACCGGTATAATCACGCATTTCGCTTATGAAAAATGGAAACGTGAACATTCCATCCACCATGCAACCAGTGGGAATCTCGATAAGCGTGGCATTGGTGACATCTGGGTCATGACCGTTGAAGAATATAAGGAAGCAAGCAGGAGTGAGCGGCTCAAGTATCGCCTCTACCGTAATCCACTTGTCATGTTCGGGCTTGGCCCCTTATCGCTGTTCCTGTACGCCAACCGCTTCAATCGTAAGGGAGCGAAGAAGAAAGAACGTATGAATACGTACATCATCAATCTCTCCCTCCTAGCCATTTATGCCTTGATTGGTTTCTCTTTAGGCCGGCATGTTCTTCTGCTTGTGCAACTTCCGATCATCTATTTTGCAGGTGCACTGGGTATTTGGCTCTTCTATGTCCAACACCAATTTGAAGATTCCTACTTTGAGAATGAATCCGAATGGGATTACGTTAAAGCGGCAGTCGATGGCAGCTCGTATTATAAACTGCCACGATGGTTGGAGTGGATGACGGGCAGCATTGGCTATCACCATGTTCATCACCTCGCTCCAAGAGTACCAAACTATCATCTCGAGCAAGCACACGAAAGTACACCGCCGCTGCATCAGGCGACAACCATCACACTGAAGTCCAGCTTGGAATCGATCCGATTCCGCTTATATGACGAAAAAAATAAGACCTTCGTCGGTTTCAATGAAATTGAAGAGAGGTTGAAACAGAAGCGTGCGAGCCTCCAGTAGAAACGAATTCCCCCTTATGGGGGAATTTTTTAATATAATGCCAATAAAACTGTTACACTTGAATAAAATGAGGGGGATCAGCATGCGCGACTGGTATCATATATTTCCAAAAAACACGGGGCTCAGCCTATATATATGGATTATTTTGTGCATACTCCCATTTTATTTTATATTCCGTTCGAACTTATTGACGGAAATAGTGTTCGGTAGTGTCATGACATTGCTTTTCTTCACAGTATATTGGCTGACATTCAACACAAAAGGTCCGCTCGTATATATTGGGCTAAGTATAGAAATACTCATCAATATAATCATGACGATTCTTTATGGCTATGTATACTTTGCACTTTTTATCGCGTTTTTTGTAGGTAATATAAAAAGTAAAGCGGGCTTCGTCTCCATGTATGTCATTCATCTGGTGATGACAGCAGGAGCCATAGTAACAGGTTTTTTCTATAACTATAGTCTCCTTTTCAGTCATCTGCCATTCCTGATTATGACAGTGCTTGCAGTCACGCTCCTTCCCATCAATCAATATAATAGACTTAAGCAGGAAGAGTTGGAGTCTCAGTTGGAAGATGCAAATCTCAAGATAGCTGAACTCGCAATCGTCGAAGAGCGTCATAGAATTGCCCGGGACCTCCATGATACGCTTGGACAGAGATTATCCATGATCAGGTTGAAGAGTGAACTCGCCCAAAAGTTGATGACAAGGGATAAGGAAGCGGCTAAAGAGGAGTTGAATGATATTCGAATTGCATCCAGGCAGGCATTGAAGGAAGTGCGTGAGATGATCAGCAATATGGAGAATGTCACACTGCTGGAAGAAATCGCCCATGTCAAGGAACTTATGGATGCCGCCCAGATCAGTTACGATATCAATATTGATGGTGATCTTGGAGATATTCCCACACTAGCGGAAAATGTGTTGAGCATGTGTCTGAAAGAAGCCGTCACAAATGTCGTTAAGCATAGCCGCGCACATTTTTGCGCAATAGAAGTCATTGAAACCAACAAAGATATCTTCCTTAAAGTTATGGATAACGGAGACGGTAGAGGAGGAACTTTTGAAACAGGTCATGGAATCAGTGGTATGCGTGAGCGTTTGGAATTTATAAATGGCGACCTCCAGATAATCAATAGCATGGACGGATTTGAAATCAATATTACAGTGCCGAAGGTACTGAAACAGATCGGGGAGGGTCAAGCGTGATCCGGATTGTAATTGCTGAAGACCAGAATCTATTGAGAGGTGCGCTTAGCGCATTACTGGAGCTGGAAGAAGATGTAGAAGTAGTGGGCCAAGCAGAAAATGGCAAGGAAATACTGGATATAGTCGAACGTGAACGGCCGGATATCTGTCTGATGGATATTGAAATGCCTGTCATGACCGGACTCGATGCTGCAGAACAACTCCAGAAAGCAGATTGTAAAGTGATCATACTTACCACGTTTGCCCGGCCGGGCTACTTTGAAAGGGCGAAGCGTTCAGGGGTCAGCGGTTACTTATTGAAAGATAGTTCCAGTGAGACTCTGGCACACTCAATCAGGCAGATTATGAAGGGGAAGAAGGTCTATTCCCCTGAACTTATTGATATAGCGTTTGAGGCTTCCAACCCATTGACTGACAGAGAAAAGGAGATTATCCAACGCCTCAGGGAAGGGAAAAGTACGAAAGTGATCGCTAAGGAACTGTATCTCTCGAATGGGACGGTCAGAAACTATATATCAATCATATTGGATAAGATGGGCACAAAAAATCGTATTGAAGCAATATCGAAAGCACATGATAAGGGATGGCTCAAGTAGAATTAAGCAACCTATAGATAAAACCATGCTATATATTTAAATATGTAGTACCAGCATACGAGGGTGAGTATACTGAGGAAAAACTTCTCGATCCGCCCACCTGTCTTTACAGTGATGGGAAAGCGTATTACGATCGGCAACGGAAAGAATAAACGAATGCCATTATGGGTAGCCATATCAAGCAGATAATGGCTGATCATCCCAGCAAGAAGACCGTACTTTATAAGATCATCCGAGAAAATCTGATCGGTGATGAGTGATATCAGGACAAGGAATAGTAGGCTATGTGTGACGGTACGATGCCCAAACAGCAGGTTGATGAGTTTCGATAGAAATGGGAACTGACGCCCAATCCTGCTACCGCTATGACATATATCCGGCAATAACGCGCCCACTATACCTGCGGTTGTTATGATGAAAGGGCTCTCGCCGATGCCATAGGACACTGCAAGGCTTGCTGCGATCCCCCCGATTAAATGTGTTTTTCCAGTCATGGCTGTTACCTCCTAAATGCAGTCAGATAAATATTATAATACAATCTAAGGTTATTTTCCCGGCAAACGCAGAAAAATCTAAGGTGATTTATGTCCATTGACGTATAATAAGCTTATCCTATCGATTTGAAGGGAATGTAAAGTACGAATATCCTGGAAATCGATTTGATCATCAAGCAGGCGTGAGGAAGTATGGAAGTGCAGGAACAGTGAGGCCCCCTTGGAGAAATATAAATTTGAGGGGAGACTGGCAAAACAATAGAGGAGGAGCATTATAATATGAAAGGAACAAATAGAGCGGACATCAATATAGGCAGCACAGTTAAAGTGGTTCAGAAACATCACCAGAAGTCTGGACAGCTGACTGAAGGGAAAGTAGCAAGAATTTTGACCAATTCTCCAAACCACCACCATGGCATTAAAGTAAAGCTTGAAGATGGGACTGTGGGTAGGGTCAAAGAAATCGAATCGTAAAAATAAGCGCCCCTAAAGGCGCTTATTTTTATAGAGTCATATATGATCAAAGTCATCAGGGGATCCGCGGTAGACGCGGAATGCAAGGAATATGGCAACGAGTGAGAAGAGGAAGGCGATGAAATAGACGAGTTCCACTCCGGCAACCATGGCCTGGGCAATAGTTACAGGATCATCAGGTCGTTCTGCAACATTGAGGTAGGCAGCTTGTCTCGCATTCAATATACTGATGAATACAGATACTCCAATGGCACCAGCCAGCGGCTGTAATGTTGAGATGACGGCTGTACCATGAGGGTATAGATCCTTAGGCAATTGATTGAGACCGTTTGTCTCGACTGGCATCATAATCGCAGAAACCGAAACCATCAATAGAATGAAACTGATGAGGATGGTCCAAATTGAACTATCCACATCCAGTCGACTCATCGTGAACATGGTTACAGCCAGTACGATGGAGGCAGGTATCATCAACGGCCGGGGCCCGAACTTATCGAAAAGACTGCCCATGAATGGGGATAAGGCACCGTTCAGAAGACTACCTGGCAGCAGCAACACTCCTGCAGTCGCCGCACTTAGCGCAAGTGGCCCCTGCATATATACTGGGAGTATGATTTCTGACGCAAACATAGTCATGATGATGATCAGAAACATGAAGGCGGCTTGACGGAACATAGGATATTTGAAGACCCTCAAGTCCATAATCGGATCATCCAATTTAAATTGCCGCCACGCGAATAGGGCGATTCCAATGAAGCCGATCAATATGGTTTCGACTACTTCCGGGGTCAAAAAACCAGCTTCACTCTGTCCAGCGGAACTGAAACCATAAATTGTCGCTCCAAACCCGACTGTAGAAAAAAGTATGGAAAGCAAATCAATTTTGGGCTTTGTAATTTCTGAAACATTAAGCAAGAAGAAATAAGCAAATATTATTGAAAATAAAGTAAACGGAATAACAGAGATGAATAAGAATCTCCAACCAAGATATTCTACAATGATACCTGATAGCGTTGGGCCGAGTGCTGGCGCAAACATGATCACCAGACCAATTATACCCATGATTTTCCCTCTGCGGTGGGGTGGATAGAGGAGTAGGAATACATTGAAGAGTATGGGAATCAGCATGCCAGTTCCAATGGCCTGAATAAAACGCCCAAGAAGTAGTATGCTAAATACAGGCGCAGAAGCTGCTATCAACGTTCCTAAAGTGAATATGGCCATCGTCCCTAAGAACAGCTGGCGGGTGGGGAACCACTGTATCACCAGTGCAGAGATGGGGATGACTACGCCCATGACGAGCATGAAGCCTGTAGCCATCCATTGGACAGTGGGTAGCGTGATGTTGAATTCTTCCATCAGGGTCGTAAACGCGATGTTAAGAAGTGTTTCATTTAGTATGGCAAAAAAAGCACCTATGATGAGCGACAGCATTATCGGGAGCGTTTTAACATCAGGATTTTCGGAAAGATATTCGTAATTAGTGTCGTTCGTCATGGTCAACCTCCTGATTATGTATTGGAACAAATTACTTCAGTCTATGGGTACATTCCAATATAATATTATGTATATATGATATGTACAAGCAGATAGACTTACGTGGAGGAGATAAATATGCGCTGCGGAACGAAATGTTTTATCGTCACTATAGAGATGGACCAGCAGACATTTGTCGAAGAAATCGGGGCAAGGAGTCAGGCAGAAGCAAGAAAAATGACAAGACATCACTATGGAAATGAAGCTAAAGTGAAAAGGATCATAAAAAAGACGGACTGATGAAATAAATATACATGACATCGCAGCAAACGGGTATAGATGTATTGAAACCTAAAAAACGCATTATCCAATAAGGAGGAATACATATGGAAAGATTCAAGGCACTTGTTGCAGATAAACAAAACGATAAAATGGAAATGAACATAAAAGAATTAGGCATAAAAGATTTATCAGAAGGAGAAGTAGTCATCCGAGTAGCCTACTCAAGCGTCAATTATAAAGATGGCATGGTGGGTGTGACTGGTGCTATAGCTGAAACCTTCCCGATCATACCCGGTATAGATCTCGCAGGCACCGTTATCTCTTCAGAAGATGATCGGTTCAAAAAAGGGGACGAAGTGATTGCGACAAGCTATTACATCGGCACACGCCATAGTGGTGGATTCAGTGAAGTGGCACGCATACCTGCTGAGTGGGTGGTGCCGCTTCCTGAAGGATTGACTAAAAAAGAAGCAATGGAAATCGGGACTGCCGGTTTTACTGCAGCATTATCGATCCAGAGGCTTGAAGATAACGGGCTTGCTCCAGGAGATGGTGAAGTACTGGTCGATGGTGCCAGTGGGGGCGTCGGTAGTATCGCCATCAACATGCTTGCAGGCAAAGGATATGAGGTGGTTGCAAGTACAGGGCGTACAGAAGAAGCAGAATATTTGAAGTCTCTTGGAGCGCGGAAGGTCATCCACAGGGATGAAGTGACTGATACAGACGGAAAATCTACACGCAAAAGAAGATGGAAGGCGGCAATCGACCCAGTGGGGGGCAAAACGCTCCAGTATATATTAAGCAGTCTGGACTATGGTGGTTCTGTTGCGACATGTGGGCTTGCTGGAGGTATCGAGGTCGAGACTACAGTGCTCCCATTCATTTCCCGGGGAATAAACTGGTTGGGTATCGATTCGGTGAAGTACCCGATGGAAAAACGTTTGGAAGTGTGGGAAAGGTTGGCCAGTGACATGAAGCCAGCCGCTCTTGGCACACATATCGCACATGAGGTGACGCTTGAAGAATTGCCTGATACGTTGCGGGATATTTTAAATGGAAAAGTGAGAGGGCGCGTCATAGTAAGGTTATAAAAGGGTGCCCTTCATCCTGGTGTAGGATGAAGGGCATTTTTCATTTATCTATTGAGCATAGGCCTCTTCTTCAAGTTTTTTGATTTGTGCTTCGACATACTCGGGTGAGAGGTCATTTTCTATGATATATCTATTCCTTGAGTGCTTGCTGCATTCCAATGAACAACCACCAAGATGTTTCGCCTCATTTTCTTCTGAGGCAAGAATCTGATCGTTGCAATCCGGATTGGCACAGTTGATATAGCGCTCACAAGGCGTGCCGTCGAAATGGTCGCGCCCTACGATGTTATGCTCCACCTGGTTGACTGGAACTGTCAATCTTTCATCGAAGACATACATCATACCGTCCCAGTTTTGACCTTTTGCGACAGGATCTTTTCCGTAGGTAACGATGCCTCCGTGGAGTTGCCCGACATCTTCAAAACCCTCACGTTTCAACCATCCAGAAAATTTCTCGCAACGTATGCCCCCCGTGCAATATGTCAGTATGCGTTTGCCTTCAAGCATATCACGGTTTTCTCTTACCCAGTCAGGTAGGTCGCGAAATGTTTCCACTTCGGGGCGGATGGCACCACGGAAATGACCAACGTCATATTCATAGGTATTCCTGGCATCGAGCACAATTGTATCCTCGTCTTGCATCTGCTCAAGAAAGTCTGCAGGCGCCACATATTCACCTGTCAACTCACGTGGATTGATATCATCTTCCAGACTCAAGTTGACGAGCTCAGGTCTCGGACGCACATGCATCTTCTTGAAAGCATGACCCTCTTCCTCATCAATTTTGAAGGTGATTCCTTCAAAGAGTGGGTGCTCCTTCATATATGCCATATACTTCTCAGTATCCTCCACTGTGCCGGACACAGTACCGTTGATACCTTCTTCGGCTACAAGTATGCGGCCTTTAAGATCCATGCTTCTACATAGTTCAAGATGTTCTGAAGCGAATGCTTCCGGGTCCTCGATATCAACATAATAGTAGTACAGTAATACTTGATATTTCATTGTCTTTTCCACCTATCAATTATATTTGCAGGATATACCTGATAGTTGCATGAACACTTCATGCAATACTTCATTATACCAATAACCCGTCTGATTTTAAAGCCTCCCTTGTAAAAGTGGATATTCATGAAAGCGGCAGTATGATGAAGGGATAGAATTAACATCTTGGACATGATCCGATAGCTTGGATAGTGGAAATTTCCTATAAAAATTGATAAAATCATATAATTGGATATTTAGTGATGAGAGGTAGATGGCTATGAATAGGAAAAAGGCACTTGTTGTTTTCTCGGGAGGCCAGGACAGTACGACCTGCATGTTCTATGCAATTGCCCATTACGATGAAGTAGAGTTAGTCACTTTCAATTATGGGCAACGTCACAGCAATGAAATTGAAGTGGCAAAAAGTATAGCGGAGGAGCAGGGGCTTAAACATCATATATTGGATATGTCATTGCTTGGCCAATTGAGTCCTAATGCCTTGACGGCACATGACATGGAAATTACGAAAGAAGCAGATGAAGAGATGCCGAATACGTTCGTTCCAGCCAGAAATATGCTGTTCTTATCCTTTGCGACGGCGCTGGGTTATCAGATAGGCGCAGGTACAGTCATCACGGGCGTCTGTGAGACAGATTACAGCGGCTATCCTGATTGCCGGGATATTTTTGTCAAATCGATGAATGTAACGGCAAATCTTGCCATGGATCGCAACTTCGTCATAGAAACACCGCTCATGTGGCTCGATAAGAAGGAAACGTGGGCGATGGCAGACGATTATGGCAAATTGGAATATGTACGGGAAAAGACATTGACTTGCTACGAAGGGTTCATCGGCGATGGATGCGGAGAATGCCCGGCCTGCAGGCTTAGAAATGAAGGATTGAATGCCTACTTGAACGAAAGGGATTGAGATAATGAATTATAATACTCCGATGCATGACTATACATTTGAACTAAATAAAGACTTCAATTTTTCTGCTGCACACTATATTCCTGATGAGCGGGCAGGGAAATGCAGTAATGTGCATGGCCATACGTACCATGTGAATATTACGATTGCAGGAAACGAACTGGATGAATTGGGTTTCCTGGTCAATTTCGGGGAGCTCAAATCACTGATAAGTAGTGCGTTTGATCATACGCTCCTTAATGACCATAAACGTTTTAGGGATGTGCCCCCAACTTCAGAAACGATGGCTAAAACGATATATGAAATGGTGACGGAATATATATCCGAATTGGATAACAATCCGGTATGTCTTCAAGTTATTCTGAGGGAGACACCAACAAGTTATGTCGTATACCGTCCTAAAAAGGAGATGCGATGATGAGAGTCCCAGTACTGGAAATTTTTGGCCCCACATTCCAAGGGGAAGGTGCTGTAATCGGACAGAAGACCATGTTCGTCAGAACAGCAGGGTGTGATTATAGCTGCAGCTGGTGCGATTCGGCATTTACCTGGGATGGGTCTCAAAAGGATCGTATTAGAATGATGACGGGAGAAGAAATTTTAGCAGAACTAGATGGCCTTGCGCCAAACAACTATAGCCACGTTACCATTTCCGGGGGGAATCCTGCTCTGTTGAAAAACATGTCTGGCTTTGTGGAACTTGCCAAAGAAAGAAATATTCAGATGGCTGTAGAAACACAAGGTACCGTTTTCCAAGAGTGGATGAAAGACATTGACGATGTCACCATCAGCCCAAAACCGCCAAGCTCCGGCATGGTGACAGATTATGGAAAACTGGAGAAGGTAATGGCAGGGCTGGATGCTGGTGGGGCTTGCTATAATTTTAAAGTAGTGGTCTTTGATGAACAGGATTTTGAATATGCGGCACATATCCATCAGAAATATCCGGATGTTGCATTCTACCTGCAAGTAGGCAATCCATTCCTTGGAGATAATGTTGCAGACCATACCAACAAATTACTTGAGCGTTATAACAATCTAGTGGACATGACTATGAAAGACCAAAGAATGAATGATGCCAGAGTACTTCCGCAGCTTCACACATTACTCTGGAGCAACAAACAAGGCGTATAATGAGATGGAGAGGTTCTTAGCACCACCCTCTATAAAAAACTGAGGCATACAGCGGATGGCTGTATGCAAAAAGGAGTATTACAATGCATAATGAAAACACTAAAGATCTGAGTCTCCTGGGGAATCAGGAAGTGAAATACGACTTCGATTATAACCCTAAACTTTTGGAGACGTTCGATAACAAGTATCCTGACCGGGACTACTTTGTAAAATTCAATTGTCCTGAATTCACTACGCTTTGTCCCATCACGAATCAGCCTGACTTTGCGACTGTCTATATCAGCTATATACCAGACGTGAAAATGGTTGAAAGCAAATCATTGAAGTTGTACCTATTCAGTTACAGAAACCATGGTGGCTTTCACGAGAGCAGTATGAATCTGATCATGGATGATCTGATTGAATTGATGGATCCGAAATATATAGAAGTGTGGGGCAAATTCACCCCGCGGGGAGGGATCTCGATCGACCCATACTGCAATTATGGCCGTGCAGGAACCAAGTATGAAGAGATGGCGCACTACCGCATGATGCATCACGACATGTACCCTGAAAAGGTAGATAATCGATAAGAATAAATAAAGCGCCCATCCAGGGCGCTTTACTTATTCAGATACAGTCTTGTTGGACTTATTGAATGTAATGATTTTATACAAATGATATATCGCTCCGTAAAGTACTAGTAAGGGTGTGATGATGAGCAATAGGAAAAATAGAGTGCCTCCAAATTCACGCAAACCGAAATTCGAGAAAAACTCCTGCGTAGCAACATCCTCCAGCGGCGGATAGAATACAAAAATGTAGATTAAAGTAATGACTGCAAGTGTGAGTATGTAGAAAATCATATTGGTGATATGGTAGGGCATGGTGTACTTATCGAACTTAAACATATTAAAAAAACCCCTCTATATTCATTCTACAGACATTATACACTATAATAGGGCTATGTGAATATAAAAAAAGTGAAAATGATGAATTATGGAAATATTAGGAGGTATAATATGATCAGACAAGCAAGAAAAAAAGATTTGAGCCGGGTTATGGAAATAAAAGAAGCAGTCGTCCCCCTGATGGTTGCTGCAGGGAATACCCAGTGGAGTCCGGAGTACCCCAATGCCCAGCGCTTCACCAAAGATATAGAGGCGGGAACTTTGTATGTCTATGAATCGGATGAAGAGATAGTCGGGTTTGTGGTGGTGGATGATGAGCACCCCAAACCTTATGAAGAAATATCCTGGGAAGTGGAAGCTTCACAGGCGAAAGCAATGCATCGTATGGCAGTCGATCCTGGGGCACAGGGACAGGGAGTCGCCAGAAAAATGATGGAATCGATAGCGGAGATACTAGAGCAGCAAGGTATCAAAGGCATTCATACAGACACATCACTAGAAAATGAACGGATGCAGAAACAATTTGAACGTAATGGCTATCATTACAGAGGGAAGCTCCATCTCGATGATAATATAGAGGACTGGTATATCGCCTATGAAATAACATTTTAGCACTAGTGAATGCATTCTAATGTTTTTTTAACGCGCTTAGATGGTGTAGTATATAAGAGGGAACAACAATTGAATAGGAGGAGTTATTGTGAAATTGTTATTGAAGCTGATAACCGGCATCGTGGTCGGTATTGGCGTGGGTGCCCTATACTATGGGGTGGGTGGAGCAGGTGGTCTTGGAGCTTTCCTTGAATTCCTGGTCAGGTTGTTCATTACGATAAAGTCTATTATTGGAAGCTTCATATTCTTCATGATTCCATTGATTATACTCTTTTTTATCGCAAATGGAATTTCAAAGATAGGTATAGGATCCGGGAAAGTTGTCGGGGTCACCTTGGGTACAGCATACATATCGACACTTGGTGCAGGACTTCTTGCGTATATGGTGGCAATGATGGTGATGCCGCGCATCACTAATGGAGGCAGTGTCCCAGAAGAGGCAGCCGGCCTCGAACCCTTCTTTACATTTGAAATAGCACCATTGATGGATATACTTACAGCGCTTGTATTGGCTTTCGCCTTCGGTATAGTCATTACTCTCACGCGCTCAGAAGTGATGGAGAAATGGTTTGAGGAAGGAAAGAATATCGTTGAGTTTCTGATCCAGAAAGTTGTCATTCCAATTCTGCCGTTTTATATAGCTGGCGTGTTTGCAGAAATGGCTTCACAGGGGACGGTATTCAACACATTATCTGTATTTGGACTTGTACTGCTTGTGGCAGTCGCCCTTCACTGGATCTGGATCACTATCCAATATACGATTGCCGGTGCATTACTTGGCAAAAATCCTTTCAAGATGATTAAAACGATGATGCCTGCCTATTTTACTGCGCTCGGTACGATGAGCAGTGCAGCGACGATACCGGTCACCTTGCAGCAGACGAAAGATAATGGCATACGGGGGCGGATAGCAGACTTTGTCATCCCGCTTTGTGCAAATATTCATCTCTCGGGCAGTACGATAACGATAGTCAGCTGTTCAATTGCAGTCATGTCGGTATTGCCCGAATATCAGCTGCCAGGTTTTCTCGCAATGCTCGGTACGATAATGCTCCTTGGAGTAATCATGATTGCGGCGCCTGGAGTGCCTGGTGGTGCAATCATGGCAGCAAGTGGTGTCCTAGTCACCAACCTCGGCTTTACAGAAGCGGCTGTTGCCTTCATGATTGCACTGTATATGGCACAAGACAGCTTTGGTACAGCAGCGAATATTACAGGTGACGGAGCGGTTAGTGCCATTGTCGATGCCTACGAAAGAAAATTGAATAAATAGCGGGAAAAATTGCATATGAATGATTGCCCTTCAAATGTTCTACTTGAGAAAGTCGAGAGTTTGGAGGGCTTTTCTGTAGGCAATAAGAGAGGGAAATGAAAAGATTTCGGGTTTATATCACTTGTACGGCCAGAATTGGATGATCTGTAACATTTACGAGTCATAGAATCCCCAAGCGACTGGAAATATGTTTATAATAGTAGTTATGATTATATGGATAAAGGATGCACTCTATGAATAAGTTTTTGTATTTCATCATCGTCATTTGCTTTTTGGATCTGTTCATTCAGCTGCCAATCATCACCCCATTCGCATTATCACTTGGTGCTGATGAATATGCGGCAGGTATCATTGTAGCGATATATTCTTTGTTTAATATAGTGGGCAATATATTTGGCGGATTTTTCTCTGATAAACTCGGGAGAAAGAACATGCTGCTTCTCGGAATGGGCTTACAGATCTTCATTCTGTTGTTGTATACCGTAGTGCCGACTGTAGGACTTCTCATTGTCATACGGGTTATACATGGCTTTTCTAGTGGTTTACTGACACCCGCTGCATTCAGCCTTGTAGCTGATATATCCCGTAGGTCAGCAATTGGTAAATCAATGGCGTTGACTGGAGTATCCATAGGGGTTGCTGCAGTACTTGGGCCCGCACTCGGCGGCATCATATCCAGCCAGGCTAGCTACCAGATGGTATATCTTGTCATGTCGGGCATATTCGTATTTGGTATTCTGCTGATTCTCCTGACTGTCAATGAGAGTACAACAGTGAAGAGTCGTGAAGAGCACTATACTACGAACTTTGGTGAAATCATCATAAGGCCCTCCCTGATAGTGGCTTATATCTCTGCGTTCACTCTAATGGTTTCAAATGGTTCACTAGCATTCGGCCTGCCGCTTAAAGTTGCTGAGGTTGGATTATCGGACCAATCAACAGGCGCGATGCTTAGTGTATTTGGCATCACGGCCATCGTTATTTTTGCGAGTCCGCTCAATAGGATATACACAGACTATAGTCCGGTGTCACTTGTATCCTTTGGGGTTCTGATTGTAGGCTTTTCCATGATGGCTCTCCACATCGTCCCTACAGCTTTGCTGATCTATCTTGTGATGATCCTCTATGGTATTGGCTTTAGCCTGATTTTCCCTTCTATGAATAAGATAATTGGGCAAAATACGGAAATATATGAGCGGGGGAAAGCCAATGGGATATTCTATTCATTCTTTTCCCTGGGATCTGTAGCAGGTGCCTATTTATCGGGAATCTTTGCTACGTATTTTACAACTCCTTTCCTTTTCATTGGAATGATACTCATCATATTGCTGAGCGGCATCCAGTATGCACATAAGAAAAGTGGCGTTTAATATCTCCAGTCAAAGAAGCATAAGGACTAAGGGTGTGGTTATGTGAAAAATGTTTTGCTTATGGGTACCAACGGTAGAATAGGGGGAAATCTTTATGAAGAATTGAAAGGTGACTTCAATCTTTTTGCGTTTTCAAGTCCGAATCAAATAAACAACGAGATGGATATCACGTTTTTGAAAAAAGATCTGTTTATTTTACCTGAAGTGGAAGAAGCACTGAAGGGAATCGATACGGTGCTCTTTTTCGAAGACCCAATAATGCGGTTGAACAGGCAGACGCAAGGACGCTTTGAGGACTTTTATATTTTGATAGCGGACAATATCGCCAGAGCTGCGCAACTACATGAAGTCGAACAGATAATATTCATCGCAGATGAGGTCAGTGATCCTTATATTGTTGAAGTGCTGGCTGCGTTTGGTGCAAAGGTGCGGGTCACACAGACTCCAATTAAAAGATACGGCAAGACCCTATCCTACAAAACAACCGATTATAACAGTGTGCGGAGTGTACAGCGCGCTCGCCTGCCCCGTGGCTGGAACATCGAAGATGTTGGGAAATATTATTTTGACTGGCTCGATAATATACTTTACGGGCTCATCAATATCAGATATGAAAAACAAACAATCAACATGTACCTCCCCAAAAAGGCGCGCCCTATCCTCGTCATCGAATATGATGCAAAAAGCAGCTATAACGGTCTTGAAATCTATAGGATAAAGGGCGGCAGCCTATCGAAAAAATTAATGAATAAAACACCCAGGTTTGAATTCAGAGCACTGCCGGGCGGGGAAGATTTCCTTATGGCACTGCATGATTTTGAACCCAAGCTTTCCTGGGGCATCTACCAAATCGTACAGGCCCCTTTATACACATTGATCAACCGCATATATCAAGTGGAGATGATCATAAATAACCAGGCACCGGGCTCACATAATCGTCCTAATCTGGAACGATGAAAAAACGGGACAATCGATTAACCGATTGTCCCGTTTCATATTAGTGGATGAATGTATGGTTGGATACTTGTGATGAACTGATGGTCCTGAAGCTTTTAACACCTTTACCGCTACCGAAGTTCATTTCGGAAATGAGGATGGAACCGTTGGAATTGATGCGTTCCACTACGGCTACATGTCCAAAGCTCCATGCATAGTTCGTCCATGCTTCCGTCTGCATGATGGCGCCGACTGAAGGTGAATTGTTGACCCTATACCCTTCGCTTCTTGCTCCATTGTCCCAGTCGTAGGCGTTACCCCAATTGTTTCCGACAGGTTTTCCGAGCTGTTTGCGGCGTTCGAAGACGTACCATGTGCAATCGCCCCAGTAGTAGTAGTTCGTGCCGTATGATGTGCCTGAAGGAGCAGGCGCCGATATTTTATCAGAGATTGATGTATCGTTATTGGAATCCGGCTTGCTTACAGAGCTTGAACTTCCACTGACGCTCAACTTTTGTCCAACATAGATGACAGTTGAAGATAGGTTGTTCAAGTTCATGATTTTTCTGTATGTAGTACCGTATTTATTGGCAATTTTACTTAGCGTATCTCCGGATTTTACGGTATATGTACCATTAGAGCTTGCACTGGAGTCTGAGCTTGACGTTGAACTGGAGTCGGAGGTATTGGAACTGCTGGAACTACTAGAAGGTTTAGAACTTCCATCGACACTCAGTTTCTGACCCGGATAAATGATATGTGAAGAAATATTATTATTTTTCATTAATGTACGGTAATTCATGCCATGTGCAGATGCAATCTTGCTAAGTGTATCACCAGGTTTCACAGTGTATGTGCCGCTGGATGAATTGGACGTACTTGCTGATGAATTTGATGATGAGCTTGAACTCGAAGAGCTAGAGCTGCTTGAACCGCCTTCTACAGTAAGTTTTTGGTTAATGTAGATCATGTCTGAAGATAGGCTGTTCCAAGATTTGAGTTGGGCCACGGATACATTATTCTGGTTGGCAATCTTCCAAAGTGTGTCTCCACCTTGTACTGTGTATGATGATGCTTCAACCTGATCTGCGAGACCATATGTAGAGAGTGCAGCTGTAGCTGTAAGAGCTGTGATGGCTTTTTTCATGAATATATTGACCTCCTAAGATGTATAATTGAATATGTGGTATATGATTTGAATGTTCTGATACTTCCTTGTCTGTGATTACAAAACATATAGTACCAAATTAAGAGGACAAATAGTGGAATGTAATAAAACTGTAATATAAACTCAATAACATTAATATATTCAGAATATTCTTGTAACGATAGGGGGATAAACTCCCTACAAGAGGGTATATGAATCGTGTTGATTTGGAGGGGGACGATAGAATGGCAAGAAAATACGATGAGCGGATGGCTTGGCTCTATTTCCTTTATTACTGGGTGATTTTTGGGATTGGTGCGTACTTTGGACAGTATCTGCCAGAGGAGTGGCGACCGACAGCGTCTGCAATGGTTTTTGGAATATTGATGATCTCAATATTCGTCCGGGGTTTTAACCGTAGTGGGCCAGTCATAAGCCACTTGTACGCGGTTCTTATAGGGCTTGTGTCATATGGAGTGTTTGAAAATTTCATCAACGATTTTGGGGCTGGTACTTTCTACCGGATCATCCTGATGGGAATAATTGTATTCATCTTTTTCGGTGTTATTGGTTATTTTTTTCTCAGGGATGTTAGGCATTGGGGAAAGTATTTATTTATCGCGTTGTTGGTTTTAATTGTGGCAACGCTGCTTAACTTCTTTATTGACTTACCCTATTTGACATTGTCTCTTACAATTGTAGGTCTGATATTATATCTGCTCTACACAATCTATGACTTCAACAGGATGAAGAATGGTAAGTTCAGCCCAAGGGAAATGGGGTTCAACCTGTTCATCAATCTGCTCGTCATCATAAAAAGGCTCCTCAGGCTATATCGGTATGTTAACAATAGGAGATAGATGGTATAGAATGATATATAATAGCATATAAACTTTTAATGAAGGAAGATGAAGTATGGGGCGTAAATGGAATAACATTAAAGAGAAAAAAGCTCAGAAGGATAAGGATACCAGCCGCATCAATGCCAAATTCGGGCGGGAAATATATGTGGCCGCCAAAAAAGGCGAGCCTGACCCTGAGAGCAACCAGGCGTTGAAAGCTGTCCTGGATCGTGCCAAAACATACTCCGTACCAAAGCACATCGTAGATAAGGCGATTGATAAGGCAAAAGGCAGTAATGAAGAGGCATTTGATGAACTCCGCTATGAAGGCTTTGGACCGGAAGGCACGATGATTATAGTCGATGCACTTACAAACAATGTGAACCGCACAGCTTCCGATGTCCGTGCAGCCTTCGGGAAAAATGGTGGGAACATGGGGGTAAGTGGTGCAGTCAGTTATATGTTCGATGCGAAATCTGTGTTCGTCTTTGAAGGATTCGACCCGGAAAGTATAATGATGGAACTGATGGAGAAGGATCTCGATGTGGAGGACGTGAGAGAAGAGAACGACTTCACAGTTGTATACGGACCGCCTCAAGCTTTCCATGATTTGAAGAAATCACTAGATGGCATGGGGGTTGAAGACTATGAAGTGGCAGAACAGACGATGATTGCGCAAAACGAAGTATCATTGGACGAAACTTCAAAGGATCAATTTGAGACATTAATCGAAGCACTGGATGAACTGGAAGATGTGTCTAACATCTATCACAATGTTGATTTAAGCAAATAAATGGAGGAGGAAGCATAATGAACTTTGGCTATGAAGGTAAGGTTGCTGTAATTACAGGAAGCAGTCAGGGGATAGGACGAAAAACTGCCGAACAGATGGCTCGACTTGGGGCAAAAGTCATGCTTGTCGCTCGAGGTGAGAATCAACTTCAAGAAGCTAAAAAAGAAATAGCACAATTTGGGGAAGTGGATTACATTGTTGCCGATGTGAAAGAAAACGACTCAGCAGAACGGATCATCGAAGAAACAATCAAACGTTATGGCCGTTTGGATGTATTGGTCAATAATGCAGGAGGGTCATTTGCGAAACCATTTGAAGAAGTGGCAATTTCAGACTGGGAAGATGATCTGGACTTGAAACTGCTGGCAGCAGTCAGAATGTCCAAAGCTGCCCTCCCCCATATGAAGGAAGACGGTGGGGCAATCCTCAATCTGACGGCTGTCCTCGGTAAAACACCGCCGTCATCTTCATTGCCGACGACTGTTTCGCGTGCCGCAGGCATGGCAATGACAAAGGCAATGAGTAAAGACCTTGGAAAATATGGCATTCGGGTCAATACAGTGTGCATTGGCCTCATAAGGAGTGCGCAAATAGAAAAGAAATGGCAAAATGAAGCACCTGAGCTGACTTGGGAGGAATATTCGAAACTCGATCGCCATAATATTCCACTCGGCAGGATAGGAGAGACCGAGGAAGCAGCGAATGTCATAACATTCCTTTGCTCTGATCTTGCGTCCTACATTAGTGGGGACGCCGTCAATATAGATGGTGGCTCAGGCCATGCCTTATAGAGTATTAACGCCTACGGGCGTTTTTTTATTGCTTTAAAATTACACCAGCTATATTATTTAGAATAATACAATAGAATGTAAGCAAGAAGATGATTGGACTGGATATCGATTAAAAATGGGGGTGAGGTATATGAACCTTGAAGTGGTACAACTTGATAAATCGTTTACCGGAAAAAAGTGGTAGACTCAATCACTTTGTCTGTTGAATCTGGAACAATCCATGGGCTTTTGGGATTCAATGGGGCAGGTAAGACCACTTTCATGAAACTACTCAGTGTCATCTATAGACCAGATGATGGATGCAGAAGAAATTACAATTTCAATGAATCAGGAATTCAATATTCTGGGAATCGAATGATCAGCTGTGTCTGTAGAATTTAATCCTTCACATTCTTCCTCTGATTTTTGTATAATTGAGGGAAGGAGATGACCGTGATGAAAACCAAATATCTCGATAAAAGAGGATGGAGACGTCTTCTCCGCTCTGATTATAGAGAAAAGATCATCCATTATGAAGACGAAAAGATATTGGTGGGTCTGCTGGACATCCATAAGGTCCGCTCACCCCTGACCGTATCGATATTGGATGAGAAGGTGAAGGTGTGCGACAATCGATACAGTTGGTTGCAGATTCTTCCTGAAAAAAGGAAGTATAGCATAACTGTGATGTATGATGCCCGTGGCAAAGTACTGCAATACTATTTCGATATCAATATCAAGCACATCCTCGAACTCGGCAATGCCAGACGCAAGGATATTTATCTTGATGTCTTGGCTCTTCCAGATGGTCGTTATGAACTGGTCGATGAGAAGGATATAGCACGTGCCGTAAGAAGGGGCCATATATCAAAAAAACAATATGATTTTGCATATAAGGCTGCAAATGAATTAATGGGAGAAATTGATGGGAACTTTGAACGGTTCATCAGTTTGGCTGAATACTGTAAAAAAATGATGAAATGAAAAAGGCAGCAGGGAAGTGATCATTTCCCTGCTGCCTTTCTGTTAAGTTGTCGTGAAGCCCCCACCATTGACATGAAGGACCTGTCCCGTCATGTAACTTGAGTCTTCAGAGGCCAAAAGCACATAGCATGGAGCAAGTTCACTCGGCTGCCCACGCCTGCCCATCGGTGTTTCATGACCATGCTTTTCGACTTTCTCGGCATCGAAAGTGGCAGGGATGAGTGGGGTGTATATAGGGCCTGGGGCCACACCGTTTACACGAATCCCCTTATCCGCAAGATTGGCGGATAATGAACGTGTGAGTGATGTGATGGCGCCATTTGTTGCAGAGTACTCGATTAGCTCGGGAGAACCTCTATATGCGGTTACACTCGTTGTGTTGACTATGGCATCTCCTTTCTCAAGATGTGGAAGAGCGGCTTGAGCCATGAATATGAAACCATATACATTTGTTTCAAAGGTGGTCTTCAGCTGTTCTTCTGTAATTTCAAGGAGATCTTCAGTCGGATATTGCACACCGGCATGGTTGACCAGTATATTCAATTTACCGAAATTATCCACTGTAAATTCTACGAGTTCTTTACATTCGGATTTTTTTGTGACGTCAAATGACTTGATTTCACACTTCACACCATATGACTGCACAACTTTTTTAGTTTCCTCAGCATCCTTGTCCTCATCGAGGTAACCAATGACCAGATCTGCACCTTCTTTAGCATAAGCCACTGCCACGGCACGTCCTATACCGGAATCTCCACCGGTGATGATGGCGACTTTGCCTTTTAGCTTACCGCTGCCTTTATAATACTCTGCGTCGTATATGGGAGCTGGATCCATAGTATGTTCAGTGCCAGGTTGCTCTTCCTGGGTGTATCCTTTTATCTCTTCGTCAATGCGTTCATACTTGTTCTTGCTACTCATGTTAAATCTCCTTCCCTAATATTTAATGTAATGTGCATCTACCCGTTATTTTCATCATCTACACCCCAAAAGCTGATGATTGTAAAATAAAGTTTTTATGATAAGATTTTCTTATCAGTGAAAGGGGAATGAATAGATGAAGGTCGATGATTATAAACTTCTGGTCACATTGGATGAAACACGCACCTTGAGGAAGGCTGCTGAAAAACTATTCATATCTCAACCAGCTGTCAGTCAAAGGCTGAAATCGATAGAAGATGAGTGGGGCGTCAAAATTTTCATCCGGACCAAAAAGGAACTTTATGTAACAGGGGAAGGCGAAAAAATCATCGAGCATGCACGCGATGTTACTGAAAAAGAGGCATTGGTGAAAGAATATATTCGAAGTAATGAAAATTCCATCCAGGGCAACTTATCGATAGGAGTATCATCGCTCATAGGACACACCATCTTGCCTGAAATATTGTCCCAATACTTGAAACTATACCCTAATGTAAATATAAAGATAAAGGTGGGCTCATCCCAGCAGATCATCGATGAGCAGAATGACTTCCATATATCGATCGTCAGAGGAAGCCGCATTCTCAACAAGCAGAATGAATTGTTGTTCGTCGATAGGCATTACTTGGTCACCCCCATTGGAAAAGAAGAGGAAAAGCGGTTACCTATAATAGAATTTCAGGCAGACCCGATATATATTAGTGAAATTGAACGTTTTTTTGAAGAACGCTTCAAAAGAAAATATGAATCACAGATCAAGGTCGACCAGATTGCAACTTGTCGGGCTCTTCTCCTTGAGGGCATAGGCATGACGGTTTTACCCGAGATAGTCTTGAAGGATTTCGATAAAAGTCAATTCAACATCGACGAAGTATTACATGAAGAACGTGCGATAACCCGCGACACCTATATTGCTTTTGATAAGAGTGTCATGGCACTTCCACAAGTCGAAGCATTTTTGAAATTAGTGCGGACGTTTGTGAATGCAGATTCAGTAGAATTCAGGTGACAACAATAAGTAGATGGGTTTAATGTAAAAGGAAGAAACTTATATTTTGTGATACTGCTATGTTATCCAGTCCCTCAGGGTAATTGCCATGTCTCATACGGGGCAATGGGAGTATCTTCCACCCTATGTTTGTTAAAATGAAATTAAAAAGGAGAGATTCGATGGAAATCGTCTGGTGGCTCATCGTCATTGCATCATTCATATTGGGTTTTCTTGGCCTTGTTTTCCCGGTTATACCTTCTATCCTGATGTTTTGGGCGGGTTTTCTAGTATTCCAATTTGCAATAGATGGAGAAGCGTTATCATGGATGTTCTGGCTTATCATATTCGTACTGACACTCTTGGTGTTGTTCAGTGATTTTATTGCAAACAGTTATTTTGTTAAAAGATATGGGGGGACGAAACGGGGGGAGTATGCCTCTATAGCCGGGGTCATCATCGGTATGTTCCTCTACCCCCCATTTGGCATCATATTTGTCCCGTTTGTTTTTGTGCTCGTTGTGGAACTTCTCAACTCAAAAGACATCAATCAAGCTTTGAAAGCTTCTGTAGGTTCATTGCTCGCTTTTGTATCGAGTGCTGTTTTCAACCTTGTCGTCTATGTGCTTATGGTTGTCTGGTTCCTGCTTGATGCACTTCTATTTTAAAAATATCCTTCCCTTTGCATACACCAGTGACATTAAAAAATGATATGATTATAGACGAATGGAAAGAGTGATCTGATGAAACGTATGATGGCAATCATAATGCTGTTCTCCATTGCGGGGTGTTCTGGAGAAGATAGCCAGGCTGAAAAAGATCTGGAGGAAGTAAACCAGGAGAATCGGTCGATAGAAAACAAAGTGCAAAATCTAAAGAATGAAAATGCCCAGTTGAAAGAAAATATTGAGGCGAAGCAAGAAGAGCTTAATGCGCTTCAGGATTCTAACGCAGAATCTCAGGATAAAAGCAAAACAGAGGCAGATGATACTGATTAAAGGTAATTGATTTGGGAATATATACAGTAAATAATTGAGAGTGAGGAGATTTAATATGCATGAGGAGAAGTTCAATATCATTGAAGGCAAGCAGATGACCCTTGAATCCCTGGGACATGAATTGGAACAGATAACAGGTTTATCGGTTCGGGACTTCAAAGGTGATGCATCACGCTCTGTTGCCACTAAACCAAATCAAGATCAGGATTTTGAGACATTCAACGTCCGGTATGACTTCAAAGAATCAAACGACTTTGTAGACGTAGTGTTTACAGTCAAGAAGGAAAGGTCTTTGGAGGACTACAATCTTGATGAAGCTGAAGTGACGGTACAACTCATCACCTATAAAAGGGAAGGTGCGCCACAAGAGAATGAGAGTGATAAAATCAGCGAGTAGGCCCAGTGCTTGCTCTTTTTTGGTGATATTACTTCAGCCGTATAAAGGAAATCAAACGCTTATAATATAGATGGAAAGTGGTTGTGAGAGCGGATGAAATATATAAAAACCAAAAGGCTTATCCTACGAGATTGGCAGGATAGTGACATCCATCCTTTTATAAAAATGAACCAGGATCCAGATGTCAGAAGATATTTCCCCAGTAGATTATCTGAAGAGGATTCGAGAAATTTTATAAGAGAAGCGCAAAAGGATATAGAGGACAGAGGGTTTGGTCTTTTTGCGATTGAGCGACGCGATAATGGGGCGTTTATCGGCTTTGCTGGTATGCAGGTTCTCGAAGAAGATGGGCCGTTCAGATTAGAGTTTCTACCGTGCATTGAGATTGGCTGGAGACTTTCAAAAAGAAATTGGAATCAGGGTTTTGCAACGGAAGCTGCACTTGGAGTCCTTAAATTTGCTGAACGGCATACAGACATTAAAGAAATATATGCATTGGCGGCTCAGAGAAACCAGCCTTCCATAAACGTAATGGAAAAAATCGGTATGGATAGAGTTGGTGAAATTTCGCATCCGTTGGTAGAAGATGGCCATTCATTGAAACCACATATCGTTTATAAGATGACAATATAGAACCAAAAAGACATCGATGTTATCATCGATGTCTTTTTGAGTCATATGATCTGATTTCAACAGGTTCGAAATCATCAAACCCTTTCAATATTTCATCTATATCTTCTGAAATGAACAGGTGGGTTAAATATTCTTCCTGTAGGAACCCTTCGGCAATCAAATTTTCAAACAGGTTGACGAGCGGGTCGAAGAATTGGTTGATATCAAGGATGCCAATCGGTTTTCTATGCAATCCTATCTGGCCCCATGTGAACATTTCGAAAAACTCTTCTAAAGTCCCCGCCCCGCCGGGCAGGGTAATGATTGCGTCTCCCAATTCTTCCATCAACGCTTTTCTCTCATGCATCGACTCCACAACACTCATATGTTGAACATCAGGGTGGGCCATTTCCCTATTGACGAGGAATTCAGGGATCACACCCTTTACGGTCCCCCCTTTTGACAAAGAACCGTCAGCAAGAGCCCCCATGAGTCCGACGGCGCCTCCTCCATACACGATGGTGATGCCGCGTTCAGCCAACGCGGCTCCCAGTCCGAATGCTTTTTCTTTGTAGAGATTGCCTTTGCCTTGGCTTGCGCCGCAAAAAACCGTCACGCTATTTACCTTCAAACTGCGCCACCTGCCTTTTCGTGTTTCTTGTATGAATGGTATGGATAATTACTTATATTGTTTTCTACGCTGTTTCTCTATCTTCTTCTCGAGTTTCATCTGTTTCTTTGATTTTGTCATTGAACTGGGTTCACCAGTTCTGCGTCCTATCTCTGAGACTCTTTCTTCCTGCATGGTACGGTGGCGATTAAAGAGGGAGTCCTGGTCGTCCGCTGAGGATGAAGATTTTGAGGTTGCGTGTTTTGGGTCCAGTATATTTTTATGCTTTGTAAAGAGTGGGCCATTTTCGTAAGTTTCCTCTTCATGTCCTTTAACATTCTTCTCGATGTAGTGGTTCATATTTTGGTTCATGTTGTCTAATCTCTCCTGTTCTTCATTATTGGGTGGTACTTCCCGAAGGTTGTCATCCTCTCTCGATGACGAGCGGTCAGATGTACCACCATCTTCTGTAGAGTATACATCATCCTGGTCATCTTCATCAGCAATCAATCGACTTGATGCATGATTATCTTCATATGCCAATGCAAACCCATAATTATCAGGATTGGATTTCATATCGGTTTTTATTTCAGGGGCTACAGGATCTGCTTCTTGGGAATCGTATGATACCCCATCATTGTTTTCATCTTGGGACTGCATTATTTTAGGGACTTCGGACTTTGGGATTTCTTTCAAACGGGATTTGCGGTGTTTTTCTTTATCTTTTTGGAAACGGGATTCCAAGGCCTCTGCTTCTTTCAGACTATCTTCATATTGCTTCATTTCTTTGGTGTGTAAGCGTTCGCTACGTTTCTCCTCTATGGCCCCGGACACTTTGGACAACGCCGTTCTGCCAGTCGTATACGTCGTGGCCCCGGCATTTTTTACCGTACTTAATGCATTGGTGCTCTTGTCTTTTGCAGCATGATAAGCATGAGAAGATTTCTCTTCGAGCTTTTGTACGTCAGGGTGCTGTTTAATCCGCTTTCTTTCATTTAGGAGAGGAACGAGGATAACCGGCAGGAGCGTTACTGCCTTTTTCACATTTTCATTCATTAGATTCAACCTCCGTGGTCTTCATATATGATGATTATAATATACCCTAGCCGATGTTTCATTAAACTGGTGGAGAAATCGTTTAGATGATGCGCTATAAAGGTATGGTTACAATAAAACAGGGAGGAATGCAGGTTGAAAAATATAACAGCACAGATGACATTAGGCGAGATTGTGACAGAAGTCCCAAAAGCCGGCGATATGATGCGGAAACTGAGAGTCGATTTTGCCAATGAGGGTGGACGGACATTGCAGAGTATAGGAGAAGCGCAGCAATTGCCACTTGAAAACCTCTTGTATGAAATAAATCAATACGATACTGAAAATATGGATGGCATTGATGTCAAGTATATGGACGAAGAGAGTCTCATCAAATATATTCAACGGAAGTATCATGAAGACTTGAAAGACGAATTGCCGGTATTGGAAGAATATGTTGAAAAAATGACCAAAGAAAATCGTGCCCTTGAGGAAGTGGAAACTGTTTTCCTTAACTTGAAGACTGCGCTCCTCGACCATACGAGGGATGAAGACGACAATGTATTTCCAATGCTTAAAGAATTCATGGCGACACCATCAGCCGAGTTGAAAGAGGCTTTAAAACCTCATTTGACAGAACTCGAAGATGAACATCGGAACGCGGTAGAGGCTTTTTGGCGAATGCGCGATCTGACGAATGATTTCACACCGGAAGAAGGAGACTCCGGAATCATACGCTTTGTATATCAAAGGATGGAAAAGTTGGAAAAAGATACGTTGGACCATGTCCATCTAGAAAACAATATCTTATTCAAGAATGTTAGAGAGGAACACTATGAGTGATTCACTAGAGTCCCCTGGCCTTTTAGGTCAGGGTTTTTATATTATGTAAACGATACATATATGCTTGAGGGTTATGACCATCATCAATTTCATATTAATACATCCCAAAAGTAGGAAATTCCCTAATATCTTTATAGGCGCTTTAGCCAGATAATATAGATATATGTTAATCAAATAGCAGAAATTTTGATGGGAGTGGCACAGATGGATGGTTTGTTTGGACTTAAGTTTTTCAAGCCTACTGAGAAGTTCAATGGTAACTGGTCGATTCTGGAAGAAAAGAGTCGCGAATGGGAAAAAATGTACCGTCAACGATGGAGTCACGACAAAGTAGTCAGAACGACACATGGAGTAAACTGCACGGGATCCTGTTCTTGGAAGGTCTTCGTCAAGAATGGGAATATAACTTGGGAAAATCAACAGACGGACTACCCTTCATGTGGTCCCGACATGCCGGAGTATGAACCGAGAGGATGCCCTCGTGGTGCTTCATTCTCATGGTATGAGTATAGTCCGATGCGCATAAAGTTCCCTTACATGAGAGGGGAGCTATGGCGCCTATGGCGAACAGCATTGGAAGAACAGCAGGACCCGGTGAAAGCATGGGCGAGCATCGTCGAAGACGAAGAGAAGGCGAAATCCTATAAGCAGGCAAGGGGGATGGGCGGTCATGTGAGAGTCAACTGGAAAGACGCCACACAACTCATAGCAGCTCAGCTCATATACACAATCAAGACATACGGACCGGATCGCATTGCAGGATTCACTCCAATTCCTGCCATGAGCATGCTCAGCTATGCAGCGGGTTCAAGATTCATTTCCCTAATTGGGGGCGAGATGCTCAGTTTCTATGACTGGTACGCCGATCTTCCGAATGCGTCTCCGCAGATTTGGGGGGACCAGACTGATGTACCCGAATCTGCAGATTGGTATAACTCCAATTATTTGATGATGTGGGGCTCAAATGTTCCGCTGACACGTACGCCGGACGCACACTTTATGACTGAAGTCCGATATAAAGGGACTAAAATCGTATCCGTTGCTCCAGACTATGCAGAAAATGTCAAATTCGCCGATAATTGGCTGGCACCAAATCCAGGAACAGACGCGGCACTGGCACAGGGGATGACGCATGTCATCCTGGATGAGTTCTATCATGAAAGAAAAGAACCGATGTTCATCGATTATGCCAAACGCTTTACAGACATGCCGTTCCTCATCCTGTTGGATGAATTTGAGGATACTTTGAAGGCCGGCCGGTTTTTACGGGAGAGCGATATTGGCCTTGAGTCAGAGCACGCAGAATGGAAGCCGGTCATACTGGACGGCAATACCGGCGAAATGATCGCTCCAAACGGTACGATGGGCCAAAGGTGGGAAGAAGGCAAGAAATGGAACTTGAAACTCGAAAAGGATGACGGAACTCCGATTGACCCGCGGATGATGGTTGAAAGTCCAGAATCGCAAGTAGTTGAGATTGTCTATCCATATTTTGATAATGCTGGAAATGGCACTTTCACCCGTCCCATCGCAGCACGCAAAGTGACCTTGGCAGACGGTACAGAGCGTTACGCAGCAACCATATATGACCTGATGTTGAGCCAGTACGGCATCAACCGCTTCGGTACTGAACACAAAGCAAAAGGATATGATGATGCATCTTCCATCTACTCCCCAGCATGGCAGGAGAAAGTAACGGGAATCAAACGATCACTTGTGGTACAGATCGCCCGTGAGTTTGCACAGAACGCTGTAGACACAGATGGACGCTCGATGATCATCATGGGAGCAGGCATCAATCACTGGTTCAACTCGGATACAATATATAGGGCCATCCTGAACCTGGTCATCCTGTGCGGATGCCAAGGTAAAAATGGGGGTGGCTGGGCCCATTATGTCGGCCAGGAAAAAGTAAGGCCGCTTGAAGGATGGGGCCAGGTAGCATTTGCAAAAGACTGGGGCGGACCATTGATCTGACCCCCTCCAGGTTTTACAGATGAAATAAAACATCTGTAAAACCTGGAGGGGGTTCTTTTATGACTGACAAATATTATTCATTTGAAGAAAAGCTGAAAATGATTCAGGAATTGAGGGTAGGCATCAGTCCAAGCCATATATCCACAAAGCATCAGGTGTCTGTGGAGACACTTAGAAAGTGGCGGATAAAGTATGAGAAGCATGGTGCTGAGGGATTAAAGAAACGGGACAGGCATAGAACATATACCCGCGGCTTTAAAGAAATGGTCGCAAAAGAATATATGAATGGAATGATCTCCACTCACGAACTCGCACACAAATATGACATACCGTCGAAAACAACTGTTCGGAATTGGATTATACGTTACAATAATGGTGAAGAAATAAGAACGACGCGGGAGGGAGCTTCACCATTGACCAAGGGACGGAAAACAACGTACGCAGAACGGGTTGAGATTGCGCAGTATCATGCACAGGGGGATATCAGTTATCGTGAACTTGCCGAAAGATTCGAGGTGAGTTACCAGCAGGCCCGGAACATTGTTGTGAAGTATCAGGAATATGGTGAAGCCGGTCTTGAGGACAGACGCGGAAAAGGAAAATCAGAAGACCAGCTCACTGAGACGGACCGCTTGAACAGAGAAATTTCCATGCTCAAAGCAGATAAACGAAAGCTTGAGGTGGAGAACGCCCTGCTAAAAAAGTTGGCGGCACTCGAGAGGGATTAAAATACAGCCGGGTTCCCAGTCACACGCTCCACACTGCCATCACTACGTTGCATAATGAAGGCTATGCCATCTCTGAATTATGCCATACGGCAGGCATCTCAAGACAAGCGTATTATCAATATCAGAAACGCCCCGTGCCACACGCTGAAGCAGAGAATGACACAGTGGCCAGTGCGATTGCCGAAATCTATGTTGAAACGGACGGCATCTATGGCGATCGTCAGATGTGCCATGCGGTCAACAAATCCTTGAGGACGGGGTATAACAGGAAACGCATCTATCGGCTGATGACACGGATGGGCTTGAAATCGGTGACCCGGATCAAAAGGAAACAATACGTCCCCCACACACCGCAACAGGTCGCTGAGAACGTATTGAACAGAGAGTTCCACGCAGCCCATGTGAATGAGAAATGGCTCACCGATGTGACTGAATTCAAAGCGCTGAACGGAGAGAAAGCCTACTTGAGCGCGATCATCGATCTGTACGACAACAGTATTGTGGCCTACAAATTCGGCCGTGCAAACAATAATCAGCTTGTTTTTGATACATTCACTTCTGCGATTCAAAAGCACCCGCAGGCAACGCCGCTTGTGCACAGTGACCGTGGCTTCCAGTACACCTCCTACGGCTTTAAAAAGATTCTGGATGTCCAGCAGATTCAACAAAGCATGTCCCGCGTCGGAAGATGCATCGATAATGGCCCGATTGAAGCATTCTGGGGAAAAATCAAATCGGAACGGTTCCACATCAGACGCAAGCAGAAGTACTATGCGGATTATCAAACAATTATAGAAGACATTACACACTATATTGAGTTTTACAACCACCACAGACCGCAACACAAATTCAAGGGATTGAGTCCGCTGGAATTCAGGGCATTGGCGGCATAGAAAAGCGCCTGAGAATCTCCATTCTCAGGCGGGAAACATTTATATTATTTCATCTGTCAACTTGATAGGGTTCAGATCATTTTGCAGCCAGCCGTATTACAGAAGCTTTTCCAGAAATCAAAGTATTGATATTGACCATGTATGATGATGAGGAATATATCACCCATACTTTCAAAAGCGGCGCACACGGCTATATATTGAAGAATTCACCAGACGACGAATTGATTTCAGCAATCAGGACTATCTACAACGGTAAACGGTACATTGATCCAGTGCTGATGGATGGAGATATGGAGCGGCTGCTGAACAATGATCAGTATCCGGAACATTCGAATGAACCATTCAATATCCTGACAAAGAGGGAGTTGGAAATCCTGCCACTTATCGCCAAAGGGTATGGAAACAAAGATATTGCAGGCATGCTTTTTGTTTCCGTTAAAACGATTGAGGCCCATAAATCAAGAATCATGGAGAAACTGGAATTGACATCACGTCCGGAACTTGTTGAATATGCAATGAAGAAAAAACTGATGGATTTTTAACTGGAGGGGAATGGAGTGGCACAGGACACGTTTCAGTTTAAAGTGAAAGCATTGAGGGTGCTGGAAAACGAACATCGCTACCTGAAGTATCTGATGGATGATTGGTTTAGATTGGTATTGAAGTTTGAGCATGATGACGTGAAAAGCAGATTGGAAGGGCTGATGGTCATCAAAGATCTCAGACAGAAATTGAATGCGTTCGAAAAACCTTTGAAGCGGCATCAGGAGAAGGAGGAAAGGTTCTTCTTTCCGATGCTCGGTGCATACTTCGGGTTGGAGCAGGGACCGATCATGTCGATTGAGGAGGAGCATGCAGAGATAGACTCATATATCGCCCATTTTTTTCATCACTCCATGCATGATATGAACGAGATGTCCCTTGAGAGCATGAATGAAATGGTGAAAGACGTCATGGAGGCTTATGAAGTGTTGATGGTACATATGGTGAAAGAGGAGTCAGTCCTTTTTGAAATGGCAGATAAGATGCTGAAGACAGTCGACGAAGAAGTGTTATTTGAACAAGTGAATACACTCATCACTGAACTGGCATGAGTGCCCAACGCTAAATATAGGGTTTTCCCTTCTTAACTATATTGCGGATTTTGAATTATACTATGTATGTATAATAAATCACAATATAAGATAAAAGAGGTTGATTCCTATGAATGAGAAAATGGGTAAAAAGCAACTGCTTCTCCACACATTCAGTCTACTTGCCGGCTTCATGGTGTGGACATTGCTTGCACCACTCTTCCCTGAAATCGTCGAAGATATCCCGGAAGCGGCCACGCAACAATCTTTGATTGTTGCCCTCCCGGTGATTTTGGGTTCTGTCCTGCGCATACCATTCGGCATACTGGCCAATAAGATCGGAGCGCGCCTAGTGTTCCTGTTCAGCTTCATTTTCCTTTTGGTTCCAGTTTTCTATCTGGTTATCGCTACTACACCGATGGACCTTATGATAGCAGCGGTATTCCTCGGCGTCGGCGGAGCGATTTTCAGTGTAGGTGTTACGAGTCTTCCAAAGTATTGCCCGAAAGAAAAACACGGGTTTGTAAATGGTGTATATGCCATGGGTAATATCGGGACTGCCGTGACAAGTTTCGGAGCGCCATTGCTGGTTCTCGCACTTGGTGGGTGGCAGGCAGCTGTCCAGACATATCTTATGGTATTGGCGTTATTTGCCATTCTGCAGTTCATAATGGGCGATAGAAATGAAAAGAAAGTAAGTCTGCCTCTTGGCAAGCAATTCAAGGAAGTCATGCGCGACTATAAGTTCTACTTCTTCAACTTATGATACTTCATTACATTTGGTGCCTTCGTTGCTTTCGGCCTCTTCTTACCGGCATTCCTGACGGATGAAGCTTTGTTTGGACTGACGACCTTGGATGCTGGTGTCAGAACTGCGGTTTTCATTATAATCGCGACGGTGCTCAGGCCGATAGGCGGGCTGATTGGTGATAGGTTCAATGCGCTGCACTCTTTGATCATTGTATTTATCGGGCTGGCCGTTTCAGGACTACTGCTTGCCTTCACATATAATTTCATCTTCTTGTTTACCCTGGGAAGTTTGCTTGCAGCGGTATGCGCGGGGATCGGAAATGGACTTGTCTTCAAGTTCGTGCCGACATACTTCTCGAAACAGGCGGGTATCAGTAATGGAATCGTTGCAATGATGGGTGGCCTGGGTGGCTTTTTCCCGCCGATTGTAATCGATCAGGCGCACAATTTGACGGGTAGCTATGCAATTGGGTTCATCCTACTGTCAGTTTTCTGCATCATCAGTCTGTTTACAATGTTCTACATGAATAGTAACCTTAAGAAAAATGAACTTGCATAAGAGGGATGATATGGAACGATATTCGAGGCAGATGCTTTTTAATAAAATAGGGGCAGAAGGCCAGCGCCTGATCGGCTCACGCACAGTCCTCATCATTGGGGCCGGGGCGCTCGGTTCCCTTTCCAGTGAACTGCTTGCACGGGCAGGTATCGGCAAGCTGATCATGATTGACCGTGACTATGTCGAACACTCCAATCTTCAGCGCCAAACCCTTTTTACCGAACAGGATGCAGATGATAAGAAACCGAAAGTAATTGCTGCGAAAGAACGTCTACAATCAATCCGTCCGGACCTCGAGATAGATGCACATATTGCGCATTGCGATGGCCCGCTATTGACGGAGCTCGCCATGGATGCAGATATTCTGTTGGATGGAACAGATAATTTCGATACGCGCCTGCTGATCAATGACGTTGCATATAAAGCATCAAAACCCTGGGTCTACGCAGCTTGTGTAGAGGCCTCTTACAGCAGTTGCGGTTTTGTGCCTGACGCTACACCATGCTACCGCTGTCTGGTGCCAGTGTTGCCGAGCACCACATTAACGTGCGACACTGCCGGCATCATCGCTCCTGCAGTACAGATGGCAGTGGCCGAGCAGGTCACGACTGCAATTAAAATACTTACAGACCAATATGAGGCACCCTATTACTTACGGATCGGCAACGTCTGGGATATGGAACATATGAAGTATAAGGTCGATGCAATGAAAGATTCAAATTGTATGACATGTGGATGTGCCCCTGTCTATCCGGCATTTGAAGAAGAGAATACGGACAATGCCATGCGGTTATGCGGCCGCGACACCGTCCAGGTGATCGATGGTCGGCTGACTGCGGAAGTTGTAAACCATACATTGACTCGGTTGGATATGAAAGTGAACCGCACGCCGTACTTCCAGGAGTTCCACTATAGTGGCCAAAGGTTCGTCTGCTTCAATAATGGACGCATTCTGATCCATGGCCTGCATGATATGAATCGTGCGAAGACCCTTATCAACCAATTGTTCGGATAGGAGGATCATCATGAGTCTAGTGGGAGAAATAGATCGCGAAATTCGTATGGGCGTTATAACGGTCAGTGATACACGCACTAAGGAAAGCGATAAAGGCGGACGCCTTGTCATGGATTACGTGTCAGGAATGAATGTGGAAATCAAGCCGGAGTGGTACAGCATCGTCAAAGATGACCAGCAAGAGATTGTAGATGCGGTACATGAGCTTTTGGATAATGGCGCAGATGCCATCATAACGACGGGGGGGACGGGCATAGCACCTAGAGATGTCACCATCGAAGCAGTGCGGCCTCTTTTTGATAAGGAGATAGAAGGATTCGGAGAAATTTTCCGTATGCTCAGCTTTACAGAGGATATCGGGTCACGAAGTATACTCTCAAGGGCTATAGCCGGAAGCATCGGCAACGCAGTGGTGCTTTCATTACCGGGATCGACAGGAGCGGTCAAGTTGGCGATGGAACGGTTGATTGTCCCTGAATTAAACCATATCGTCCACGAATTGAATAAATAAAAGCGTGCCGTATGGCACGCTTTACTTGTCTATATGGTAATCACCGGATTTCCCGCCAGTCTTCGAGACCAGGGCGGTTTCGCGGATGATCATCCCCTTATCGATCGCCTTGCACATATCGTAGACGGTCAGGGCAGCTGCACTTGCTGCTGTCAATGCTTCCATTTCGACACCAGTGCGACCGGAAGTCTTAACTGTTGCTTCAATATGAAGTGCGTAGCCATCAGATAAATCCCAAGTGAAGGAAATATCTATGCCGGACAGAGGAAGCGGATGGCACATTGGTATGATCTGATGCGTGTTCTTTGCAGCCATGATGCCTGAAACCTGAGCCACAGAAAGCACATCACCTTTTTCTACAGTCTTGCCTGTAATGGCTTCGTGTATTTCTTTAGAAACAATGAGCGTACTTTTGGCGAGCGCTGTACGGGTGGTTATCTCTTTATCGGAAACATCGACCATCCGGGCTCTGCCTTCTTGGTTGAAGTGAGTGAATTTCGACAATTTAAACTTCCTTTCTAGTATAATGAGTATAACAGAGTTCATGATAGGAAAGTAGGGATGATATGAATTTGAACCGTAAGCCGATCCCTGTACCGGAGGCAGTGGATCGTGCCGTTGCTGAAGTAACGCCTCTTAAGAGTGAAGCGGTTTCCTATAGGGAAACATATGGGCGTATTTTAGCGGAAGATCTGAAGGCCACCATGCCAGTGCCTCATTTTGACAAATCAGCTATGGATGGATTTGCGATACGTTCAAAGGACTCAATAGGGGCTTCAGGTGATGATAGAATCGAGTTTACGGTGGCAGAAGAAGTGCCAGCAGGCTCGACAAGTGATTATATACTTAAAGAAAATGAGGCTTTCCGTATAATGACCGGAGCGCCTGTACCAGCAAGCGCTGACGCAGTTGTCATGTTTGAACAGGCGAAGATGAATGATGAGGCTTTTACGATAAGGAAAGCGTTCGATCCAGGCGAAAATATTGCGATAGAAGGCGAGGAGTGTCAACAGGGTGAAGTGATCGTACCTCGGGGCACGTTCATCAATCCTGGTACTGTGGCAACTTTGGCGACATTCGGCTATAAAAACGTAGAGGTCTACAGACAACCCGTCGTCGGCATTTTGGCTACAGGGAGTGAATTGATAGAGATTGACCAGCCACTCAGTCCAGGTAAGATACGAAATTCCAATGGCCCGATGATCATGAGTCAACTGAAGCGGATGAACATCACCGGGAAAATGTATGCATTGGAAGCCGATGATTTTGACACACTCCTCGAACGCGTTGAAGATATGTTGGATGAAGTGGATGCCATAATCACAACTGGCGGCGTTTCCGTAGGCGATTACGATTTCTTGCCCAAGCTGTATGAGTCCCTTGGCGCTGAGGAACTCTTCAATAAAGTGGGTATGCGTCCAGGGAGTGTCACAACAGTGAGCATGCTCGGAGGAGTCCCTCTCTTCGGTTTGAGCGGCAACCCTTCAGCATGCTACACAGGATTTGAATTGTTTGCAAGGCCGTCACTGCTTAAGATGATGGGGCACGATAAAATCTATGCACCTGTAGTGGATGGTGTACTTGACGGTGACTTTAAAAAAGCCAATCCGTTCACACGCTTCGTCAGGGCAGAGATTGACTATCGTGCCGGAGGCATATACGCAAAACCGGCTGGTTTCAATAAGTCGAATGCGGTCACGTCCATTGCGAGAAGCAATGGCATCATCGTTTTGCCGGGCGGTTCAAGGGGGTACCAAAAAGGAGATCCAATCAAGGTGATGATGACTGATATGACTACCGGGGCCAGGCAGTTCAATCTATGAAGATTCTGCAGATAACCGGTTTCAAGAACACTGGCAAGACCACCCTGATATTGAAGCTTGTAAAGCGACTGAAACAGCAACAACAGAAAGTTGCAGTGATAAAGCACCATCATCTGGAAGAAGAAGCCGGAAGCACCGATACGGAGAGGTTTTTGCTTGAAGGTGCCGATACGACGATATTGAATACCCCGTCCATAACCATTGAGACAAGGAAACACCCCAATCTGGCCGAACAGCTGGCAGAATTTGAAGGTGCAATGGATGTCGTATTGATAGAAGGGTACAAACATGAAGCGTACCCTAAAATAGTACTGACCTACTCCTTTTCCGATGGACACACTAATGTCAGTGAAATAGGGATGCGGAATGTTTTAATGGAAGCGGATATGAGGTATGATGAGGCTAAGGTTTTCCAATGGTTTGACGAATGGAGTTCTGGAATATGAAGCAATATGAAATAGTGGATACACCAATAGATATCAACAAGTACCATAGTTATACGGTCAACGAAGTGCAAGGGGCTGTATGCATGTTTACAGGTCATGTGCGCGAGTGGACAAAAGGGACTAGAACTGTCCACTTGGAGTATGAAGCCTATAAACCTATGGCGGAAAGTAAAATGGCCCAAATTGGGGATGAGATTGCACAACGTTGGCCTGGGGTCATTACAACAATCGCCCATCGGGTGGGCAAGCTTGAAATATCAGATATTGCTGTCGTCATAGTAACAAGTGCCCCACATCGGAAAGATAGTTATCAAGCCAATGAATATGCGATAGAACGGATTAAGGAAGTTGTTCCAATCTGGAAAAAAGAAGTATGGGAAGACGGTGAAGAATGGATGGGGCATCAGCGTCAGTACCATTCAAGTGTGGAGGAGGAATAATGATGGATATCATGGTGTTCGCAGGGCTGAAGGAGAAGATTGGGGGTACCCACATCACATTGGACATCAAAAATGAACCTACGGTCAAAGAGTTGAAAGAAACGGTATATAGGCAATATCCCGCCCTCGAAGGGGATGTTTTCCAAGTGGCCTGCAACGAATCATTCGTTAAGGATACGCACATACTTTCAAAAACGGATGAGGTTGCTCTGATTCCACCAGTGAGTGGAGGATGACAGGCACTATAGGCATAGTCATGGCAGGAGGGAACTCGACCCGTTTTGGTGAAGATAAGGCTTTCTTTGAAATAGACGGTAAGCCGATGTATCGGCATATAGTAGATGCGTTGGAACAATCGGGCGTGTGCGATGATATCATGGTCAGCACTAATTCGAGATTAAGTGGTCGATTTGATGATATGCCGGTAAAAGTGGATGTGAAAAGGTTCAGGGATAGGGGGCCGCTTGCCGGCATATATACATTTGCCGATGCCTATCCGGATAAGCGATTGCTCATCATATCATGTGACACGCCCTACATTAGCCCAGAGTGGATCAGGACTCTGCATGAAGTGGCTCTTGATGACCAGTCAATCGTTGTGACACGGTCTGGAGACAGGTTACACCCACTTGTTGGCATCTATCAGGGGGGCGGGCTCGCTTCAGACATTGAAAGATTATTGACGACAGACCGAAGAAGCATGAAAGCACTATTCGCAGAAAGAAAGACAATCGAAGTGGACAGTAAACTTTATGATATTGATGTAACCAGTTTCCTGAACATCAATAGAAAAGCAGACCTTCACTGAGGAGGGGTACGATGGCGGGAAGTATAACGGATAAATTTGGCAGACCGATTCGGGATCTGAGGATATCAGTGACTGACCGTTGCAATTTCCGATGCAGATACTGCATGCCGAAAGAGATTTTCGGGGATGATTTCGAGTTTATGAAGAAGGACGAGCTCTTATCTTTTGAGGAAATTGAACGCATTGCAAAAATATACGCGTCCCTGGGCATCAAAAAATTGAGGATCACTGGCGGGGAACCGCTTCTTAGACGGGACCTCGATGTATTGATAAAAAGGCTTAATGATATAGAGGGTATTGAAGATATAGGTATGACCACAAATGGTCTATTGTTGAAGAAACATGGCAAGAAACTTTATGAAGCAGGGCTCAGGAGACTCAATATCAGCCTTGACGCGATGGATGACGAATTGTTTGGACAGATCAATGATCGCGGTATCGGCACTTCAAGGATAATCGAGCAGATTGAGTATGCCATTTCACTCGGATTTAAGATTAAAATCAATATGGTTGTGCAAAAAGGCTTGAATGACCATGAAATACTGCCAATGGCCCGCTTCTTCAAAAAGATGCCTGTAACATTGAGATTCATAGAATTTATGGATGTCGGAAACGATAATGGGTGGAATTTTGATAAAGTAGTCACCAAAAAAGAAATACTGGAAATTCTTGAGAATGAATTTGATATTGAACCTTTGGAACCGGCATACTACGGGGAAGTGGCAAAAGTCTATCGTCATAATGACGCAGATTCGCACCTTGGTTTCATCACCAGCGTGTCTGAAAGCTTCTGTTCGACATGCACCCGTGCCAGACTCTCCTCAGATGGAAAGTTCTATGGTTGCCTTTTCGCTGTGGAAGGTTTTGATGTCAGGAAGCACCTTAGAGAAGGTGTATCCGACCAGGAATTGGAAGAGATACTGACTGGGGTATGGAACAGGCGGGACGACCGTTACTCAGATCTCAGGACGGAAATTACTGCAGAAAACCGCCGGAAGCGCAATAAGATCAATATGAGCTATATAGGTGGCTGACAAAGAACGTGAAGTGTGACTTCACGTTCTTTGTCGATGGAAAGGATAATTATGAAGCTGAACATACCAAAGAAATATATCCTGTTGTATACACTGATGTCCATGATGGGCGTGGCGGCTTTCGTCTTGTTTGGACATAACCTTTCGCTAGTGCTTGAAGAAATTGTAATAGAAAAGAAAACTCCAGCTGTTAAAGGGATGACGTTGGCCGGCCTTTTCTTCATCATCTATGCAATGCTGTTGATGATCTATAGGGTGACTTCGGCTAAAATTGCAAACAGCCGTATAGAGGCATTGACCACCGAGTTGATTGAGAAGATCGGGGATGGCACCAAAAAGCAATCAGAAGCGATGCTCAATGCAGTATTTGTCCATATGGAGAAATACCGCCCTTTCGAAAAGGTCTTCATCCCCACTGTCATACAGACTGCTGTCAAACTAGCAGTAATTATCATAGCATCATTCTTCGTCCATAAAAATGCTGCTTTCATCATGTTATTCACAGCACCATTCGTACCTTTGTATTACATCCTTGTGGGATTGCGTACGAAGGATGAATCGGAAGCTCAGGCCACGCAGTTCGACGAGCTTGGTACGCTTTTCCTCAACCTGATAAGGGGGAAGGATACGGTACGCTACACACAATCTCAGCAAACTGTCATCGATAGGCTCAGATCATTTAATTCGGGCTATGTAAAAGAAACGATGAATATTTTAAAATATGCCTTCCAATCCACTTTAATGCTTGAGTTCATTACGATTCTCGGGATTGGACTCATTGCTCTTGAAGTTGGGTTGCAGATCATAATTTTTGATGGCATTACATTCTATGCGGCATTTTTCACGTTGCTGCTGGCGCCTGAGTTCTATAATGCATTAAAAGTACTCGGCATCGAATTTCATAATGGTAAGCTTGCCCAAGGGCATTTGGACCGTATTGAAGTGCTAATCGACCAGGAAGAACCAACCGAAGAGTACCGCATTTTCAATGCTCAAACGAGTGCAGTGAGACTTGAAGGTGTTTCAATGGGCTACGGGGAGCTATCGCTTCTGGAAAATGTTAATCTATCCTTGCCGAAAACAGGGCTCACTGCCATAACAGGTCCTTCCGGCATCGGTAAGAGTACCTTCATGCGTATGTTGCTTGGACTCCACCGCCCTACTGAAGGTGCCTTATATCTTCATACGGATGATATCGGATATATATCCGATGAAGTCTACTTCTCGGACACTTCCATCTATGACTATGTTTCTGATGGGCGTTACAGCGAGGAAGACGTCGTCAGTATATTGAATCGCCTTGACTTGATGGGAAGCTTGAACAATCTGGAGCAGGGCATCCATACTGAAATCGTAAACCACAACATCCCCCTCTCAGGCGGGGAAGTGGTGAGGCTCAAGATGGCGCGTGCACTGATAAGAAAGCCTGAAATCATCATTATGGACGAACCTACAGAGTTCCTCGATGCAACGACGGAAGAGATGGTTCTCTCATACTTGGATGAAATCAAGCATGAAAGTGCCATCATAGCAGTGGTACACCGTAGGAAACTGCTCAACATTGCTGATATACACTACACGTTCGCCGACCGTAACATTGTAAGGGGAGGGGCTTTGTAATGGAATATTTGAAGAGTGAAAGGAAAAATATCCTCTACAGCATCCTTCTCGGCCTTGCAGGTGGTCTGGTGGGGGTCTCTCTATTCGGGCTCAGTGGCTATATGATCAGCCTCAGTTTCTTCGACCCGCCATTTTTCATAATCGTCCTCATCATTGCAGTAATCAAGTTTTTCGGGATGATGAAAGGCGCCTTCAAATATATTGAGCGTCTACTCTCGCATGATGCGACATTCAGGCTCATCGGGCGCCTTAGATTGAATTACTTCAAAGCCGCCATACAACATCATGCGGACACCCATAGCGTTAAATTCATACAGCGGCTGAACCAGTATTTTGAAGAGGTCGAAAATTATTATATCCGCATTGTCTATCCGTATATAGTAGCGTTGCTGTTATCAATGCTGCTGATCATTCTATCCATCTATTTCGGGTCAGTATTTGTAATCATGTCGACAGTTGTGGCGCTGGTGCTTCTTTATGCCATACCGAAAATGTTTGAAAAGCGGGTAACAAATGATCTGCGTGCCAGAAATGGTGTTGAAGACGCGCTCTATGGCCGTCTCTACCACTATATCCACGACTTTACGGACTTATTTGTGACAGGAAGGATGCAAGATAAGAAAAAAGAGATTTCCCAGGAAATCTCCAGGGTAAAAGCAACAGAAGATAAGATTGCCTTCTCGGACGCTGCAATGCAGTTTATCGCCCAACTGCTTCAGATTGCGGCACTCCTGTTCATCATATTTTGGCTGTATGAAGACATGCCACTCCTTGTGCCGATGATCATGTTGCTGGTGCTCAGCTATTTCGATCTCGTCATGCCGGTCATGCAACCTGCAAGCCGGTACAGATCAGTCAAGGAAGCGGTAGGGGTACTCAACGCTGAGACGTCACCCAAACCGACAATAACGAACGATGTCTCCCTCGACCAAATAGATGTGACGCTGCTTGATTATCGTTACGCCACTGCCTCAGTCGATGTCCTAAAAGGCATCACGGCCAACTTCAGGCGTGGTGAAAAGCACGCAATCATCGGCAGCAGTGGATCCGGCAAGACAACCTTGCTTGAACGCATCATTGAGGGTGGTCCTTCAATCCGTCTAGGTCACGATTCTGAGGAAGTCAGCCAGGAGGCGTTACTTCAAAATGCATCCATCATGCCCCAACATCTCGACTTCTACAATGCTTCAGTCACTGACAACGTCACTCTTTTCGGTCATCTCAACAGAACTAGAGAAGAAGTTGTCGAAGATCTCGAATTGATGGAAATGTCTTACTATACACCAGAAGAAATGATCGAGTTCACCGGCCGGCTATCGGGAGGGGAACAAAAGCGTCTGCACTTCATAAGAATGTTGGCCGAAGATAAGTCATGGTGGATTATGGATGAACCGACAGCGCGGCTAGATGACAGGCTCAAGCAAAAAATGTGGGATCAAATATTGTCACAGCCGACAGTAATTGTAAGTACACATGACTTAAGTCGCCTTGAGGAATTTGACTACATTCATTATATGGAACAGGGCAGTATAATAGAATCAGGCAGCTATTCTCGTCTGATGGCTGAAAAAGGGCATGTTTTTCAGGCTGTTCAGCGCTTCAATGATTATTTATAGTCATAAAATCATATGCATGATAGAATCATGGCAGTTATTTTATAGAGAAAGTGGGAAAATGACGATGAAGAAAACAGCAATCGTGACGGATTCTTCCTCAGGTGTAGAAAAAGAGTATGCAGAAGAACATGATGTCTTCGTATTGCCGATGTCTGTCATCATCGACGGAGTCGCCTATAGGGACGGCGTTGATGCAACAACTGAAGAGATTTACGATATGCTGAAGCAGAGTGGGGAGGGCGCTAAAACGTCGCAGCCGACAATCGGTGAGTTCATGGAGATCTATGAGAAGATAGAAATGGATGACTCATTTGATTCGATCATTGCAATCCATGCATCCAGCGAACTTACCGGGACTTACCAAAGTTCGCTGAGTGCTTCTGAAAACATCGACAAGCCGGTCCATGTCATTGACTCCCGTATTGGAAGCTACCCTATGAAGCAGATGGTGGAGCATGCTGTCGACTCGAAAGGATCTGACAAAGGAATTGAAGAAGTGGTAAAGGAAATCCAAGGAATGACCGACCACACTCAATTATATCTGTTGCCTAAAAGCTTCAACCAGATGAGGAAGAGTGGCAGAGTATCGGCATCACAATCGATGCTCGCTTCTGTATTGAATATCCATTTGAAGCTTGAATTCGATGATGGAAGAGTAGTCATTGGAGAAAAGATCCGTACAAAAAAGAAAATCATCAATAATGTAATGGAAAAATTGGAAGAATATGTCAAGGAAAAATCGGTAAGTACCATTGCGATTGTCTATGCAGGTGGCATCGATTTGACCGAAGAATGGAAAGAACGACTGGAAACACATCTGCCGGATGTCAAATTGGTTATAGAACCACTCGTCACTGTGGCAGGTGTCCATGCCGGTCATGGCACCATCGGATTTGGCTTTACCAAGGGAAGATGAGTAAGTCGGAACAAACAAGAAAATGCAGCCCGGAATCATTTCCGGGCTGCATTTTTTTCAGCAAGTCTCACATTGAGATGCTGTATATATTCAAGAAAGAGGGACTCCTCTTCAGTTGTCAGGCTGATTACATCATCAAAAGCTTCAAAAGCTTCTTCCAACTGTTTTCCCATTTTTCTACCATGTTCTGTAGGCTCCAAGATTACAAGGCGTTGATCAGTGGGGTTTCTAAAACGATGTACAAGTCCAAGCCGTTCCATCCGCTTTATCAGGGGAGAAATGGTTCCGGTGTCGAGCCGCAATGTTTCAGCCAACATTTTGATGTTGACCTGTTCCTTATCCAGTAAAATATTCAAAACCAAAAACTGTGGATAAGTAATCTCCATTTCTGTCAGCACGGACTTATTGTAGAAGCGGCTGATCTGGTGGTGCAGACTATATACATTAAAGCAGAGGCGCTTGTCCAAAGAGGGTTTAGTCATTAAAGACAACCTCCATTCTGTTTATCATGTGTCCCTTCAGTTATTATACAAGCAATTATATGCGAATTCAATATAAATATTAAGGGCCCTTATACCTTGATCAAAAGGATAAGGAATGAAGTACGGTAGCAATCATAAAATGATGTATGGTAAAATAATCATAATTATAACTTTTGGGAGGTGACTGCAATTGGGAAGACGAATCTGAACATTAATATGTCCATTGAAAAGCCGGCCCACTGCAGAAATATAGTTTCAAAAAGCATACCGCGCAGAATTGCAGTCACATATTACCGGAGGTGAATCCCTTTTAAAAAAGGGAACTGATTGGATATAACCACATTATGGAACTTGATTTTTTTTATAATACTTATATTGCTCACAATGTTTTTTGTAGGCTCTGAATTTGCACTTGTCAAAGCCCGGATGTCGCGTATTGAACAACTAGCTGAAGAAGGGGATAAAAAAGCACAGCGTTTGCGCAAGATGACAGGGAAACTTGATTATTACCTGTCCGCGTGTCAATTGGGTATTACTGTTACTGCACTTGCACTTGGGTGGATCGGTGAATCCACTTTTGCTGGTGTGTTGGCGCCGCTCTTCGAAATGTTGGGGGTGCCCGATCAATTGACGACGCCATTGATTATTGGTGTGGCCTTTGTAATAGTCACATTCCTGAACGTCGTCATAGGACAACTTGCGCCTAAGACGATTGCAGTCCAGTGTGCTGAAAAGTTGGCGCTTGCCCTCTCCGGCCCGCTTGCTTTTTTTGGCGCCATCATGAAACCATTCATCTGGTTGATGAACGGCACTGCGAGATTCCTCGTCAGGACCTTTGGCCTTAAAGATGTGCCCGTTGAGCAAGCTCACTCAGAAGATGAACTGAAGATCATAATGACACAGAGTTATCAGAGTGGGGAAATAAACCAGACTGAACTCGCCTATATGCAAAATATATTTTCATTTGATGAGAGGTTGGCGAAAGACGTCATGGTGCCAAGGACTCAGATGATCACAATGGCAGACCCTGTTAATATAGATGACGTCATCGCGACAATCAAGGAGCACAACTTTACGCGTTACCCCATAACGGAAGAAAGCGGAGATAAAGATCAGATTATCGGCTTCATAAATGTTAGGGAATTTTTGACGAACCATGTTTCCGATGAAGAAGTGACCCCGGCAGACCATATACATGAAATCCCGATGATTACAGAGGTGTCACGCATCAGTGATGCACTGGTCAGAATGCAACGCGAGCGTGTGCATATCGCGTTGATCATCGATGAATACGGTGGCACGGCCGGGATGATTACAATGGAAGACATCCTAGAAGAGATAGTCGGGGAAATCCGGGATGAGTTTGATGAGGACGAACAGCCGGATATTGTAAAGGTTGAGGAAAACATCTATCATATCACTGGGCGGGTGTTGATTGATGATTTGGAAGAACAATTCGATCTGAACTTCAATGATAGTGATGATATCGATACCATAGGTGGTTGGCTGCAGAGCATCAATACCGACCTTGAGATCGACGATACGATAGATACGGCTGACGATAGATGGATTGTCCTTGATATGGATAACCATCTGATTAAAAAAGTGGCACTCCTAAAAGATCACAACCGAACCATTGAAGACGATGAAGAAACATAATACAACAGCGTCCCCCATATATGGGGGACGCTGTTCTAGTTCACGACATTCGCATCGAGGTATCTATAGATATTATATTCCACGGGAGATTCCATTACCATATGCATTGTCACGACTGGTTTGCCGGATGCTCCAGGCATCACAGTTTCCTGCAGAGTCCGATAATCAATCCGGCTTTTTCCAAGATAATAGAAGGCAGTGCCTTCATCATCATCTTTTTTGACGAATATATGAATCGGCATCCCATTTTTGTGGCCATCGAGTATGGATTTGATTTCTTTCGAAGCCAATGTCCTGTTGCTTCTTGTGAACCATTTGAGCGTATGGCGGTCAAGGAATTCATCGTCGTATTTAATGGTGTCTTCCACCGCTTCATTTTTATGATAGGTGATGAACACCGGACATGTCCCGTGTTTTTGTTTATAGCCGTACATTGTGGAAGCTTCATCCTTTTGCCAATTCAGCATACGGCAGACGTCTTTTCTGGAATACTTCTGGTTAAGGGTCAATGGCCGGGATTGATCATATTGATTGCTGTTCAATAAGGAAAGTTCCATGATTTGTCTGCAATGCTTCATGAAGACCTTTGAATGGAGAGCGGACTCGAGTGTCGCCGAAGGATGTATATAATCGTTGTCCAGACGAATGAGGGGATAACCGTATTTCAAGATATCCTGTTGCCTGAAAAATTCGAGTGTAAATACCCTTATGACAGAATCCATTACTGCATCAGACATGTAATATCCTTGTTTGTGCATCTCCATCTGAAATTCATCCTTATCTACAGGACCTTCCATGAGGGCTGTTAGCAGATGCATTTCGACGATGCGTTTTCCACCGGTCAGTTCTTTCGAAAGGAAAGTCAGCATCTTATCCATCCGGTCCTCTAGAGTGCTATCTTCTTCTTTAATCTTCTGGAGGAATTCCGGGTAATGCCTGTATTTATTGAGGATGATCATCGGATCGACCACATCCTTATCGTAGTAGAAGTCTACTAGTGTAGGTTTCCTCCCGATTTTATTCTTGAGGTATACATACATCTCCTTCAAGTGCCTCAAGTTGTCCAAAGAAGACGCATTAATGGCTTGATAGATTTTCTCTTTTGCGATGGCTTCGAAATTGATGGTCGAAACCCCTTGAAGGGGGGTACGGTCAATCAGTGAACGCCTCAAATTATCCTTACTATAGGAGTTATCTCCTGTTAGGGCAATCGGAATCATATAATTGTTTCTATAGTTGCCGATGAAGTCTATAACGGTAAGATATTCTTTATCATCGTGCTTCCTGAGTCCTCTCCCGAGTTGTTGGATGAAGATGATGCTTGATTGTGTCTGCCTCAGCATGACGACTTGATTGACCGGAGGGATGTCGATTCCTTCATTGAATATATCCACTGTAACGATGTAATCGAGGTGACCATCCTCAAGACTCCTTACAGCATTCCTCCGTGTATCCTGTGAATCACTTCCAGTCAATGCAAGAGTACGATAACCGAGCAAATTGAGTGCGTGGCTGATCTCCTCGGCTTCTCGTTTATTGGAAACGAACATCAGCCCACAAAGCGTTTCGCCCGAATATCCATAGTATTGGATCTTCTCATGGAGATGCCTGATCCGCTCAGTATCGGTGAGGTCCGACAACGCGCTTGTATCATCGATTTTGAGACTTTCCGTCTCATAATCAGTCACCCCGAAATAATGGAAGGGTGCGAGTATTTCTTCCTCTAAAGCTTTTTGGAGCCGTATTTCATAAGCGATATTATAGTCGAATAGACCGAAGATCTCATTATCATCAGTCCTCTCAGGAGTTGCTGTCATGCCAAGCAGGAAAGATGGTTTGAAATGATTGATGATTCTTCTGTATGTACGCGCGCTTGAACGATGTGCTTCATCTACTATTATATAGTCGAACTCCGCTGGATTGAATTGACTCAGAGTATCTTCATTCGACATCGTCTGGACCGTTGCAAACAGATATTTACTGTGGGTTGATTTTTGATTGCCACTGAATACGCCAAATGAGGAAGGCGAGTCTTCCAGGAGAGTCATGAAATCCTGTCTGGCTTTTTCAAGGATCTGCTCACGGTGGGCCAAGAAAAGCATACGTTTTGGTCGGAATTGCTTTACGTCAAAGGCGGATAGATACGTCTTGCCGGTTCCTGTAGCGGATACCACAAGGCCCTTATCATGGCCTTTCACCCTAAGCTGTTTGAGGGAGTGCAGTGCTTCCTGCTGCATGAAATTCGGCGCTATTCCTCCGGCCCCTGACGTCCTGTATTGATATTTGGAACGGTCTTCGATGATTTCGAGCACTTTCTTTTTGTCTGGCTGTTCTTTATAGATGCGCTCATATTCCATGATCCAAGTGGCATCAACAGGAGTGGCTTCATTCCATAAGGAATAGAATTGATCCCTGAAATGGTTCAGGACCGCCCCATTATCAAGGCTTGTCAATTTAAGATTATATTCATAATTCTTTTTCAGTGCGGAGTCCGTCAAATTTGAACTCCCTATGAAGAGGGAGGAATAGGCTGCATTGCTGAAGACATATCCTTTTGCGTGAAATCCCTGTTTATCAGCTATTCTGACATCTATGTTCGGAATATTGAGTAGTGCTTTGAAAACTTTCGGTTTATTGAAATTCAAATAGGTAGAGGTGATGATTTTTCCTCTTACATTCCTTTTCGCGAGCTCGTGCAACGTTGTTTTTAATGTAGCAAGGCCGCCCTCAGTGATGAAAGCGACGGAAATGAAGAATGCGTCACACCCTTCCATCTCATCGAGTATGGAAGACAGGACATTTTCTTCTTTTGAATTGATGATCATCTGTGGAGGATGATGGGCGACCTTTTCTGCATCTTGATCGATAAATCCTCGTTCATAGGCGTTCAATAGATTCATTTCATTCAGTTCCATGGACATCCACCTCTTTCATCCCATTATATTGAAAGGGGTAACAGATTCCAAGATCGACTGCTAAATCGATAAAATTCCCGTCAGTATATGATAAGATGGTTTTAAATGAAGGTGGTGGCCCTATGGGTATATTAGAATTTATAGTAGCAACATTACCCGTCGTCTTAGTGTTTTCGATTCCACTTTATGCGATCAACGTCGGTCACAGACAGAAGAAAGAGAAGATGGCGATAAGGAAACTTCAGGAGGAGAAGGAAGTAGAGCGTTTGAAGCAAGAAAATTTCCTTCTTGAGAATAAACAGATGCAGATGGAGCTTGACCGTATAAAAGAGGAACGTGAACAGAAGCGGCTAGTGGAATCAAAAGAGTCAAGATGGCTTATTGAAGACGAGGAAAAAGATCCCCTGTAACGTCCGTTACAGGGGATCTTCCATAAGTGTTATTATGCTTTGTTGCCTCCGAGCGCTTTCATGATGAATGATACAATCAAAATCAGGATGATTGCACCGATCAGTCCACCAAGGATGCTGACGCCACCCAATTGTGGGCCGAAGCTTAGTCCCAGCGCATTTGCAATCGAAGCGCCCACAAGACCTGCAATGATGTTACCGATAATGCCGAATGGCACATCTTTACCTAATATAAGGCCAGCAAGCCAACCAATGATACCACCGACAATTAATGTAATAATCCAACCCATGGATATTTCCTCCTTATAATGCTCAAATTTAATTTAACAGATTAAATAATGCATCGTTCTAGTTGGAATATACCCCGCGTTGGCGAAAGCAAACATTAATCTGCAGCCATCCTATCTTTTTTCCTGTAATGTCTCATGATGAACAGGAAAAGTATCAATGACAATGTGACGCTGAATGCACTGGTGAAATAGATGGTGCTGTAGCCGAACGCTTCAGCGATGAATCCATAACTGATTGCACCAAGTCCAACCCCCATATCAAAAGCTGAAAAGAAGGTCGCATTGGCCATGCCACGGCGATTGTTGTCAGCACGGTTCACAGCCCAAGCCTGTAGGGCAGGCTGCACACAGCCGAAGCCGAACCCGTATAATGCTGCAGCAATGAACAGATAATACGGGGTGGCCATAATGCCAAGTAGTATCATGGCAGTAATGATTGCGAGCGCACCCGGTACGAACACGATTGTAATTCCTTTTTTGTCATACAATTTTCCCGCGACTATGCGGGAGAGCATAAGAAAGGCTGCATAGATGACAAAGTAGAATTGGATGAAAGTAGGATCGAAGCCCCGCTCATAAGTGTAGACGGGGAGGAATGCAGCGATACCGCCAAATGTTACAGTTATGAAGAATAGGAGCGAAGCTGCGGGTAATGCCTGACGCTCGACAATATCGAATCGTGGCACATAGGTGCTCTTTTCCTTTATGGAATTATCGGGAGCTTCGGGCTTTTGATAGCGGATATTTATTGCAAGGATAAGCGCAGTAAGTCCGAGAACGCCACATATTGAAAAGAGCAGAGTGAATGATATCTGGTCGACGAGAAAGAGTCCAAGAGCCGGCCCGAAAGCGAGTGCGATGTTACCACTGAGGCCATAGTAACCGAGCCCTTCCCCGCGTCTTTTCTTAGGGACAAGGTCTGTGGCGATGGTGCCGGCTGACGTGCTTGACAGTCCCCAACCTATACCTTGCATGATGCGGACTGCGAGCAATAGTGCGATAGTAAAACTTGCAGCTAGTGAGAACATTGAGAGGACAAATAGCAGCAGCCCTGTCAGAAAGACCGGGGCGCGCCCCTTTGTATCAAGCATTTTGCCCGCGCTTGGACGGATGAGCAAAGCAGAAAATGTGAATATGCCCACAACAAGTCCGACCCATCTATCGCTTGCGCCAATCTCTTTGACGAAAAGCGGTAATGTTGGCAGGGTCATCTGGAAGGCAGTAAAGATGAAGAAATTTACGATGACGATAAGTACAAAATCTCTGGTCCATATTTTATTTTTATCATGTGCCATAAAATTACAACCTTCTCGCTTTTAGATTTGGTGAAGTCCATATTACTTCGTATTTCGAAAGGAATACTATTATATATTCTACAACATATGACACTTTTTTTCAGCTTGGAGGGACCATCTTTGGATTTCTGTGAGAAAAGATAGTGTGTTAAAATAATGTAAAATAAATGCAAAGGAATTTTCTCCCGATGAAACTGCTGATGATTGATAACTACGATTCGTTTACATACAATATAATCCACTATTTGGAAAAGGCGAGGCAGGATATCGAAGTTGTGACCATCACACCAGCCATGCTAGACTTCATCGATATGAAAGACATTGCCGGTATGATCATCTCCCCTGGGCCTTCCCACCCGGGAGCCCGCCCCGAGGTCATTGATTTCGTCGGACGGTATTGGGGCACTATGCCCATTCTCGGCGTATGCCTTGGGCATCAGATGCTTTGGCACATGTGCGGTGGCAGGGTGGCGCATGGTTCGCGTCCCATCCATGGCCATACATTTGAAATTTCGCATGATGGCGGGACCCTCTTCAAAGGCTTGCCTGAACGTTTTTCTGTAACGCGCTACCATTCGCTTACATGCCTGGGAGAAGTGCCGGAGGGGCTCATGGTGTCGGCGTGGACCGATGAAGGCGACATCATGGCGATCAGGCACAAGAGTTTGCCGATCTATGGGATGCAGTACCATCCGGAATCGATACTTTCAGAATGGGGTCTTGATCAGCTCAGACTCTTCATTGAAGAAATGGAGAAAGGTGAAGAAAATGCAAGTCCATATAAAATTTAAAAGAAAGGCGGATAGTCGGCCGCTTTATTTTGCCCATCCAAAAGCAGTGTTTACAGAGAAAGATATGTCGTTGCAGGAAGCACTCCAAAGCATCGAAAGATATATCGATCAAGGGTGTTACATCATCCCGTCACTCAGCTATGAAGCCAAAGAAGGGGGGCCGTTCATCATCGGAGTGTTCGAGTCGCCTGTGGAACGGAGTGTCTTCCAGTCCGCCTATGGTGAATATGGAGGCTACTTAATGGGAAGACCGGAATTCATCGATTCCCCTTCTAAAATCAAGAGGGACATCGAAGAAATACGGAATTACATCAAGGATGGACATACATATCAAGTCAACTATACCACCCGGCTGAGAGGGGGCTTCAGCGGGAACGCACATGCTTTGTTTGAACAATTGACTTCCCGCAACAATGGAGATTATGCTGCTTTTATCCACCATGGTGAAGACACGATCGTCAGCTGCTCACCGGAATTGTTCTTTGAGAAGGATGCACATGGCAAAATCAGCGCCCGGCCGATGAAAGGGACTTCAAGAAGGTATAGAGATCCCGAGGAAGATCAGAGGAGCTATGATTTTCTCAGGTATTCGAAGAAGGACCAGGCCGAGAATGTGATGATTGTCGACCTGCTTCGCAATGATCTGTCAAAGTTGGCGGAAAGAGGGAGTGTCAGGGTGCCTGAACTATTTAAAATAGAACAGTATGAAACGGTCTATCAGATGACTTCGAAGATCGAAGCCCAGCTCACGGATGGACGCCGTACTGCTGATATCATCGATGCCCTGTTCCCATGCGGTTCGATCACAGGAGCCCCCAAGCGTTCGACGATTGATATCATCAGCCGTCTCGAGAGCACGCCTCGAGGGTACTATTGTGGCGCAATAGGGATCATCCATCCAGATCGGAGCCAAGTGTTCAACGTCCCGATACGCACACTGCATATCAGGGAAGGGCAATTTGAATACGGGGCAGGTGGAGGCATTACATATGATTCACTGCCTACCGCTGAATATGATGAGATTGTTGCGAAAACCGCCTTTTTGGAAGCGGGCAGATACAAATTGATTGAAACGATGCGTTTTGAGTCAGGTGAAATAGCGCGACTAGATCTTCACGAGGCGCGTGTAGATCACTCCAGTAGGAGCCTTGGCTTCCGGCAGCCTGATTTCAAAAGAGCCCTCGCCGCCTATTTGCGACATCACGCATTAACAGAAGGCATTGTCTTTAAAGTACGGGCGCTGATAGATGACAGTGGAGAAATATCGTTCACCCATGAAGAGAGGGGGGCCACGGAGCGCATGCAGGCAAAGATCCACGATGAAGCAATCGACAGCCCGGCTGAATTCCTATCAAACAAGACAAGCATACGCCATCACTATGGGGGGGCGAGCAATGAATTTCCTCTCGTTTTGTATTATAATAAAAAGCGTCAAATCACAGAGTTCAATCTCGGGAACCTGGTTGTGATGGAAAAGGATGGTTATTTCACTCCTTCAGCCGATACAGGACTGCTTGAGGGGGTCATGCGCACATCTCTCATCAACGATGGTGTCATATCGGAAAGGGATTATGATTTAGATGAGTTCACCCGTCGATATGAGCAAGGTGAAATTGAAATATATATGATCAATAGCCTAAGGGAATGGGTCGAGGTCAAACTTGAAGTTCAGAGGTGAAGGCATGATGGTCCTTTTATGGATGATATTGATAATTGCGATTGTAATTGGCACACATTTTATTGTGACGTATCTGATTGAAAATAATGTTAAAATAATCGGCGTACTTTTTGCATTTATCGGAGTAGCTATAGCGATTCTTTTGGTTCAACTTATCATCAGCGGCATGACGGACTTCGTCGCAGATGAATTAGGAATGTTCTACAAGGATAAATAAAACTTTAGGAGGTGCAACCATGATTTTTTGCAATGGAGATTGCCACATCACCTATCAGAGCGAAGAAGCGCTGGATGAGGCCGTGCGGATACAAGCAGTCCGGTTGTTCGAAGATCGGGGGCATGCATATTTGACGAAAGTGTCGACGACTGAAAATACGATTACCTTTCAATATTCACCCGTAGTCATCATGGAAGCGGAGAATACGATAGAACCTGGCCATAAAGCCATGATTGAAGCAGAGAAATTTCTCGAAAGGATGGAGATCTCCATATGAGTCTGATCATAAAGGATAGTGGAATGTTGACGTTGCTCCAGACTTTGGATCCAGGACCTTCAGACCAAAATAATCACTATAACGGTGCATGTGACCGTCTGGCACATAGGCTTGCAAACCAGCTTGTGGGGAATCGTGTCGATCAGCCGACGATAGAGATGACGTTACGCCCAGGCACGATAAAGTTCACCGAACCGACCATAATTGCATTCTCCGGAGCGGAATTTATGGCAAAATCAGGCGACCGTAGCATTTACGTAAACCGGATATACCTATTCGATAAAGGGGACGAACTTGTATTCCAAGAAGCAACGCGAGGAAACAGGGTGTATCTTGCAGTAGCCGGTGGAATTAAAGTTGAGGGTTCGAACATCCTGGAATCTGGGGATGAGGTTCTCATGTGCCGTGAGTATACACAGCAACATGACGAACTGTTCAATAAGTTGAACCGGCATAACGAAGTGAATTGGGGAGTCGACACCTACGCCCTGGTTGAAGTGTATATATCGGATACATACCATCTTGTAAAGCGTCCGGATATTCCTGATTCAGTCTATGAAGCATTGGAGGAGGGAGAGTATACGGTACAATATGAAGAGTATCGCATCGCACTGCATCTTGAAGGGCGACGAATCAATCTGTCCCCTCAAAATATGGAACATGCCGGTATCCGGGGCGGTGTCTATATTTCAGAGGAACAGCCACTTCTTGCATTGAACGATTTCGATGCGTCCATTAAAGCATCGCACATAGGGACGATTCCTTCTTATCATCTGCACAAACTTGTGCAGAAACGTCCGGGATCTAAAATTCAATTCAAATGCATATCTGCAGAAGATGCCCATGCCAATCTATATGCGCATCATCTTTGGGTGAAAAGCCTGTTTAAGGCGATTGACTATAAATTATCAAAAGAACTGATAAAAGAGAAAATGTAGAATTCTGCCCAGGCTGCAGCCTGGGATTTTTTTCTGCCCTCGGGTAAGATAGCAGACTTGTTCTACAACAAATGGGATGCAAAATAAGGTATAATGATATATCAGAAATAAGGGTTGCCGACCAAGGCAAAAAATGGGAATGGTATTATTATGGAAATGGAAAAGACTCTAAAGCAATATTTTGGATTTGAAAACTTCAGGCCTAAGCAAAGGGAAATCATAGAATCTGTAATGCATGGAAACAATACCCTTGGAGTGCTTCCGACCGGCTCAGGAAAATCGATTACTTTCCAGGTGCCGGGATTGAAGCTCGAAGGTTTGACGTTGGTCATCTCCCCGTTGATATCTCTTATGCAGGATCAGGTGGAAGCGTTGAATAGGCAAGGTATTCCAGCCGCCTATCTGAATTCCACCTTGAAAAGACAGGAAGTGGAGCATATAAATGCGGGCCTTGAAGCAGGCGCCTATCAATTTCTATATGTGGCTCCTGAGCGTTTTAATAATGAAGCGTTCAAGCAGATGATTACACGCATGAATGTGTCCCTTGTCGCTTTCGATGAAGCGCACTGCATATCCAAATGGGGCCATGACTTCAGACCGAGCTACCAAAACATCATACCCGTATTGAAATCATTGATACCAGATGCTGTAACGATGGGGTTGACCGCCACTGCAACAGAAGAAGTACAAACTAATATAATGGAATTGTTGGACATTGCTCCGCAGAATGTCTATACGACAAGTGTGGCCCGCAATAATCTGCAACTCAGTGTCAATCCGACCTACCAGCGGGAGCAATTCATCCGTACCTATGTCGAGGCGCATAGTGGTGAGTCGGGTATCATCTATGCAGCAACACGTGCAGAGGTGGAGAAGTTGTCTGGCCATCTCAAAGAATATGGCATCGATAACATCATCTATCACGGTGGACTTGCAAAAGATGAAAGAAACCGCAATCAGCAGCGGTTCATAGATGGGGAAGTGGATTTGGCGGTGGCGACGAACGCCTTCGGCATGGGAATCGATAAACCCGACATACGGTTCATCATCCATCATAATCTGCCTGGCGATCTTGAGAGCTATTACCAGGAGATTGGACGTGCGGGAAGGGACGGGGCAGCGAGTGAGTGTATACTGCTGTCAAGCCCGCGGGATATCGGTCTGCACCAATTCTTCATAGACCGTTCCAACTCGACGGATCAGTATAAAGATCACATGAGGGCTAAGCTTGACCGCATGATTCAATATAATCGCACAAGCAAATGTCTGAGCAGCTTCATCATCAAATATTTTAATGAAGATGAATATGTGGTCGAGTGTGGCCAATGTTCAAACTGCAGGGAGAAGGGGCGCACATATGACATGACAGCTGAAGCCAAGCTTGTCATGCAGGCTGTGTCACAAAATGCTGTGAGGATGACTAAAGAACAGACCATACAAGTGTTGAGAGGGGAAATGGCAGAAAACGTGATTGCCTTCCAGCTAGATGAATCAGCTGCTTTCGGTACCATGGCGCACTATTTGACGAGTGAGCTCAATCATATATTGGAAGAGCTCATCTACAGGGGCTATCTCCATATGGAGGCAGGTGGACTCGAACTCGCTGAGAGGAGCAAGGTAGTCCTGGAAGGCGAACGCACCCTCTACACCATGCCTTTCAGGAAACACTTCAATGAAAAAGTCGATATCAGTACCACATCTTCGCCGAATGAAATTCTTTTTGCCAAGCTTGCAGAAACGAGGTATCATCTTGCTGAAAAGCATGGCGTCCGGGAAGAAGACATATTTACGGATAATATACTGCGGGAGTTTGCCAAAAAAACGCCACAGTCCAAGCAGGACATGGTAAATATACATCGTGTGGGCAATTACAAGCTCAAGCACTACTGCCCCGATTTTCTTGAAACAATCAACAGCTATAAACGCCAGATGCAAGAGGCGAAATAAATAAGCCGGCCCATTGGCCGGCTGTTTCTTGTCATATTTTAGAATGTTTCGGCGGTCTGTTCTTCATGAACATGTAGTAGCTTGCCCCGAAGATGATGATGTAGCCGACTATGGAGAGCATATCCGGCACCTCTTTGAAGAAGATGATGCTGAAGATTGCAGTATACAGGATAGTGGAATAGAAGAAAATCGAAATTTCACGTGCCGGGGCATAACTATAGGCGATGGTAAGACCAAATTGGCCAAGCGCAGCGAATATACCTGCCGATACGAGCAGCCAAAACTGCACAGTGGTCATTGGTTCAAAATTCCATATGAAGAACGGGAGCAGGGCGACCGAAGAAAAGAATGAAAAATAAAATACTACAGTGTAGAATTTTTCCCGGCTGCCAAGGACACGAAGAACAGTATAGGCTCCTGCAGCAGATAGAGCACCGAGCACAGCAATCAGAGCATATACCGTCTCGCTTGAGAGGGAAGGCTTGATTATAAAAACAGCTCCAGCAAAAGCGATGATGATGGAGGTCATCTGATATCTGCGTATATATTCCTTCAGGAAGATCGCACAGAGAATGATGGTGAAGAACGGACTCAGCTTGTTGAGTATATCCGCATCACTAAGCACCATCTTATCGATGGCAAAGAAGTTCAGCAGAACTCCAAGCAGTCCAAACGACGATCTGAGGAGCAGAAGCCCCTGGTTCCTCCCATGACCAAAAAGTCTTTCTTTGTAGTACAATGCAAAGGGCAAGGCGACGAGCATCGCCACAAAGTTTCTGAAAAATGCTTTTTGGGCAGTAGGCAAGTCACCGCTATATTTTACAAAAAGAGCCATCAGACTGAATCCAAGTGAAGAAATAAGCAAGGCAATGATGCCTTTTACGGTATTGTTCATTATTATGCCAACTCCATCTTTATATTTTATTTCAAGGTTTTACATTCTGGAATTTTACACAAAAAAATTTAGAAGAATTTCCGATATAGTATAACATACTTATGGTGCACCTTTGGAGTTGTCAAGGTGATATTATGCGCAATGAAATTCCTTTTAATGCCATTGTAAATTAAATGCCAATATGGCATCATAGGATATGTCATACGTATATATTGTGTACCGAATAATACTAAGACACAATATATAGTGTTTAACTTAAACACTAAACGTGTAAAATTATAATGATGCAGGATGGATGAAGACGAACTCCAGTTCGTCCGCTCCGTTTTTACGATAGCATGGAAAAGGAGGGGTGGCATGATCATTGCATTCTATTCGATGACTGGAAACGTCAGACGCTTCATCAACGGTTCTGGAATTGCTGAAGACTATGATACTTATGAGATACGTGCTTCAAACAAAGATGAACGCATACATGAGCCATTTATATTGGTAACCAGCACCTATGGTTTCGGGGGAGTGCCGAACGAGGTGAAAGCCTTCCTTGAAGTCAACAACGACCTTATGATGGCAGTCGCATCCAGCGGCAACCGCAACTGGGGCGAGAATTTTGCGCGTGCAGGTGAAGATATAAGTGAAAATTACAATGTTCCATTGCTGATGAAGTTTGAACTGCACGGAACCCAAAAAGATAGGGAAGAATTCTTTGGAAAGGCAGGAGCTATATATGAAAGTTATGGACGATCAGAAATTCAATCATATTGAGTTGAACAACGAAGTGACGAAGCGCGATGAAACGGGCTTTTACCAATTGTATAAGGACCAGGAAGCACTTGAAGTGTTCATGGAGGAAGTGAAGGCTAACACCATTCATTTCGATTCTGAATTGGAACGGATGCATTATTTGGTGGACAATGACTTCTACTACGATCTGTTCCAGGAGTACACAGATGAAGATGTACTTGAAATCGTAGCATACGCAGACAGTGTTCCATTCAAGTTTAAAAGCTATATGGCTGCCAGCAAGTTTTTCAAAGACTATACAATGAAGACAAATGATAAAAAATATTATCTTGAAGATTATAAACAGCATGTGGTAATCGTCAGCCTCTACTTGGCTAAAGGAGATAAGGAGCGTGCGAAACGTTTCATCCTCTCGATGATCGAACAGCGCTATCAACCGGCAACGCCGACCTTCCTGAACGCAGGCCGGGCCAGACGCGGAGAAATGGTTTCTTGTTTCCTGCTTGAAGTCGACGATAGCCTGAACTCAATCAACTATATCGATTCAACGGCAAAACAGTTATCTAAAATAGGGGGCGGGGTTGCGATCAACCTTTCCAAACTTCGGGCACGCGGCGAAGCGATCAAAGGCATCGAAGGCGTCGCTAAAGGGGTGCTCCCTGTAGCTAAATCACTGGAGAATGGGTTTGGCTATGCAGATCAGCTGGGACAAAGACCTGGGGCCGGTGCCGTCTATCTCAATATCTTCCATTATGATCTTCCTGAATTCCTGGACACGAAAAAAGTGAACGCTGATGAAGATCTGCGTTTGGCTACGATTTCAACAGGCCTTGTAATCCCATCCAAGTTCTTTGATCTTGCTAAGGATAACCAGCCGTTCTATCTGTTCGCGCCTCATACGGTAGAACGTGAATACGGTCAATCACTGGACGACATGAACCTTGATGAGATGTATGAGGATCTGGTGGCTAATGACAACGTCAAAAAACGCAAACTGGATGCCCGCGACATGCTCAATACAATCGCACAGACACAACTCCAGTCGGGTTATCCATATATCATGTTTAAAGATAACGCCAACAAAGTGCACCCGCTTAAGGATATCGGACAGATAAAAATCAGTAACCTATGCACTGAGATTTTCCAGCTGCAGGAAACGTCTACAATCAATGATTATGGTACAGATGATGAGATCCGCAGAGATATTTCATGTAACTTAGGTTCCTTGAACATCGCGAATGTGATGGAGTCCGGAAAAGTACGGGAATCAGTCCATGATGGCATTGAAGCACTGACTGTAGTGAGTGACTCTACGGCCATCGCCAATGCGCCAGGTGTCAAAAAGGCGAATGACGAATTGCATTCCGTTGGTCTTGGAGCAATGAACCTACATGGCTACCTCGCTAAAAACAAGATCAATTATGAGTCTGCGGAAGCAAGGGATTTTGCGAATGTCTTCTTCATGCTGCTTAACTTCTATTCCCTCGAAAAATCAATGATGATTGCGAAGGAACGCAAAAAGACATTCAAAGGTTTCGAAAAATCCGAGTATGCGAACGGTGCCTATTTCGAACGCTACATCAACGATGTTGTGGAACCTGAATTTGATAAAGTGGCAGAACTTTTCACTGATATCCATATCCCGACGCAACAGGATTGGGCGGCGCTCCGCGATGAGGTTGTAGAACATGGTCTGTTCCATGCCTATCGTCTTGCGATTGCCCCGACCCAGAGCATTTCATATGTCCAGAATGCAACGAGCTCAGTCATGCCGATTGTAGATTCAATCGAGCGCCGTACTTACGGTAATTCTGAAACATTCTACCCAATGCCATTCCTGTCTCCGGAAACCATGTGGTACTACAAGAGTGCATTCAATACCGACCAGATGAAGCTGATTGACATGATTGCTACAATCCAGCAGCATATCGACCAGGGCATCAGTACGATCCTATATGTAAACTCAGACATCTCGACTAGAGAATTGGCCAGACTTTATATATATGCACACCACAAAGGATTGAAATCCCTGTACTACACAAGGAATAAACTGCTCAGTGTCGAAGAGTGCACCAGCTGTTCAATATAAGAGAGCAAGGATAAAGGAGTCATTAAAATGATTGCAGTTAACTGGAACAAAGAAGATGACATGACCAATGTGTTTTGGCGGCAAAATATATCCCAGATGTGGGTGGAGTCGGAGTTTAAAGTCTCAAAAGATTTGGCTTCATGGGCAGGAATGTCGGAAGATGAAAAGGATACCTTCAAAAAAGTATTGGCGGGACTGACCGGCCTCGATACCCATCAGGCCGATGATGGCATGCCGCTCATCATGCTCCATACTGATGACCTCCGCAAAAAAGCGGTGTACTCTTTCATGGGCATGATGGAGCAGATTCATGCGAAATCCTATTCCCATATATTTTCGACGCTGCTCCCTTCCAAAGAGACCAATGTGCTCCTCGATGAATGGGTGCTTGAGAATGAACATCTTAAATTCAAGGCAGCTAAAATAGTGGGATACTACCATAAATTATTCAACAGCGAAGCATCTGTATACGATCAGTATATGGCGCGCGTCGCGAGCGTATTCCTGGAATCGTTCCTATTCTATTCCGGCTTCTATTATCCATTGTATCTCGCCGGACAGGGACGTATGACGACAAGTGGGGAAATCATCAGGAAGATCCTGCTGGATGAATCCATCCACGGCGTCTTCACTGGCCTGGATGCCCAATCCATGAAAGGGGATATGTCTGCAGAAGAGCAGGAGCGTGCCGATAAAGAGATGTACGAAATGCTCAAAGAACTTTATGCAAACGAAGAAGCCTATACAAAAGCCCTGTACGATAAGATCGGCCTGACTGAAGATGTGCTGAATTATATCCAATATAATGCCAATAAGGCACTCGCCAATCTAGGGTTCGAACCCTACTTCGAAGAGAAGGCTTTCAACCCGATTATAGAGAACGCACTGGATACCACGACCAAAAACCATGACTTCTTCAGTGTCAAGGGTGATGGTTATGTGATTGCGCTTAATGTTGAGCCAATCCAGGATGAAGACTTCATATTTGATGATGTGAAATAGAAGTATCCTAAATAAGGTTGAAATGATCCATAAGAAAGCGGCCCGGAGATTCCAATAGATCTCCGGGCCGCCTTTTTGTTTAATCGAGGAAGTCGTGAAGCCGGAATATCTAGTCTTCCGGCTTCTCCTTGACCTCCTCACCGTTTTTCCCTTCATATCTCAAGCCCCATCCTGTTATTGCCGCGAAAAGCATAATGAGGAAAAGGAACCATCCTTGGAATACAAATGGGAACACTGCTGTCGGCTCAACAATAGGCAACCAATCATATGACTGGTTCTTTATCGTCTGTATCGTTGACCACCCCAATAGGACGGGTGCGCCCCACGGGAAGATATACCCTAAAGCTGAAGTCACAGCATCCAGCATATTCGCCCTGCGGTAACGGTGGATCTTATACTTCTCACCAATCTCCCTTACGAATGGGGCAGCAGCAATTTCTGCAGCAGTATTGATCGTTATTGAACTGTTCAGTATGGAAACGATCGCCCAGATGGAAAGTTCTGCTTTACGGACGGAATTCTTGATCCATTTGACCAGACCGTCAGTTATGGCTTCCATTGTTCCACCGAGTCTCATCAAATGCGCTGCACCGACTATAAGCAGGATGAGGATGGCCATGTTAAAATATCCGGTCAACCCGGAAACCAGTGCCCCTTCAACGACTGTGTCCGCCTCTGGGTTGAACCTTAAAATATCTCCAGGTGTTCCAGGTGCTACTGCGAATATCAGTAAGATGGCTGATAAAATGCCCCATGTGAGAGACGTCAGAAGATGTTGGCCGGATAAGGCGAGTATAAGTACGAGAGCGAAAGGTACCAGCATGATCAGGCCGTCCGGTGTGACGGATTCCAATATGGAGGCAGTTGAGACTTGTTCAGATGTAGAAGAACCTCCGCCTCCAAATATGGCAAATAATATGACGGCAGGAATCGCTGCAGCAATCGAATACTTGAAGCGGCTGCGCACGACCCCTGGTACATCTGCATGCTGCGTAGTTGCAGAAACAATCGTCGTATCGGATACCGGTGCGAGGTTGTCACCGAATACCGCTCCGGCCAGAATGGCCGCGAACATGAAAGTAGGATCGGCCCCGACAGCGACCCCAGCCGGATACATCAGCGTACAGAAGGCAACAGTTGTACCGTATCCGGTACCGACGGCAGTCGAGAAAGTTGCTGCCAATAGAAAAGTGAGTGCGACAAAAAGGCCACCTTCAACACCTGTCACGGACCGATCCACACCAAACCTTCAACAAGGCCCCCGACCTGCAGCACCTGTGCAAACATGCCGGCATAGAACCAGGCCACCATCGCAATCAGGCCTACTGGTTGTGCCAGACCGTCAAACAATCCTTGGGCATAGTCTTCCCATTTGCTTTTGCACAGGAGCAACCCCAATGTCACTCCAATCACGGCTCCCAACACAAGCGCCACTTCTGATGATAATTGCATTACACTGATCGTTATTGCCCATATCACAAAAAACAGTAAAGGGACTGCTGCACCGAATGGTCCCAAACGGAAATCCAGTTTCTTTACAGTCCTTTCTCCAGTTGCACGATCCAATTCTTCGTTATCGGTCAAATTTCTCCCCTCCCCATAATTGAATCGACACCATTACTTAATGTCGATTATCACTATTATTCTAAAATATAATCAGAAAACATATAATATTCAAATAATAATTGGGGTAAAAACGATCCTGTCCTGTAACGTAGCCCCGTAAGATCCTTGCCTTTAATTAAAACAGATAATTCGACTTGACAAAAATTATGTGTATCTTATGATGGTAGTAGAGTTTTTCAACTTAATACAAGCATTCTTTCGGGGTGGGGTGAAATTCCCAACCGGCGGTGAGAGCCCGCGACCTGCATCTATAATTGATGTGGCTGATTCAGTGGAAACCTGAAGCCGACAGTGAAAGTCTGGATGGGAGAAAGAAATGTGGAACATACTGATTAAAGTATGCTTATTTGGCATACCTTAAAATGAGGCATCGATTACGCGTGTCAGCAAACGTGCGCATATCCGGATGTCTGTTTCTGCATACAATCCTTTAAGCGCCGATGAATCTATTCATCGGCGCTTTTATATTGAGGAGGTAGAAATTGAATCATTATATGAAAATGGCACTACAACTTGCCCAAATGACCTCAGGCCAGACTGGAACCAATCCGGCTGTCGGTGCAGTGATAGTGAAGGATGGAAAAATAATCGGCATGGGAGCCCATTTGGGATATGGCGAACCTCATGCTGAACGTCAGGCGCTGGCAACATGCAATACAGACCCTGCAGGTTCAGACATGTATGTAACGCTTGAACCGTGTTCACATCATGGTAAAACTCCGCCTTGTACAGAGGCGATAATTGCGGCAGGCATAAAAAAAGTGTACTATGCCGCGAAGGATGAGAATGTGAAGGTAAGAGGGCATGAAGTATTGAGCGCGGCCGGTGTCCAAGTCGCACATCAACAGGAAGCTGAGATAGACCGCTTCTACCATCCTTTCTTTACACATTTGAAAAGGAAGTCTCCCATAATCACATTGAAATGCGCCATGAGTCTGGACGGTAAGCTTGCCCTCTGTGATGGCACAAGCAAATGGATAACGGGAGAGTCTGCGAGGTATAATGTCCATGAAGAAAGGCATGTCCACGACGGCATACTGGTCGGCGGCACGACCCTGCTCCGGGATAACCCACGCCTCACTGCCCGGGTGTACGGGGGCGGGAACAGTCCTGTACCGATCATTCTGCTTGGGGATGGGGTGCTGCATGACCATCTGCATATATTCGATCATGATAGCCGGCCGATTATTTTTACGACGAACGAAATGAATATGAAATACAGCGACCGATGTGACCTCAGAGTGGGCGAGAGACCACTCGAAGAAGTGTTGGAAGTGTTGTATGAAGCAGGCATATCAACCCTTTTTGTAGAAGGTGGTGGGAGCATCCTCACTTCTTTTATAGAACAGGAATTATACGACAGGATCATCTTATATATCGCCCCGAAATTGTTTGGTGAATCCGGTCATGGGTTGTATCAATCCCAGATTTCAAAAATGGAAGCTGCTGTGCAGCTAGACCTGGAGAAAGTTGAAAGCCTCGAATCTGATCTTAAATTGACTTATAGAAAGGCTTGAGGATATGTTTACAGGAATAATTGAACAAGTGTGCGAAGTGGAAGAAGTCGAAGATACAGGACAGCATACCCGAATGAGGGTAAAAAAAGGCATGTTTGATGATCTGAAAATCGGCGACTCCATAAGCATTGACGGTGTCTGTCTGACTGTAACCCATCTGGATGATGAATGTTTCACAGTCGAAATGATCAACAAGACCAAAAATATTACAAATCTCGGCCCGATACACCCAGGGAGCATGGTGAATCTGGAGCGGGCATTGACCATGAACACGAGACTTGGCGGACACTTCGTTTCAGGCCATGTTGATGGTGTCGGCAAGGTGATGCATAAAGAAGCCGATGGCAGCGCGGTTAATATGTATATCCAATGTCCTGGGGAGTTGATAAAATATATGACGGACCGGGGTTCTATCGCAATAGACGGCATCAGCCTGACATTATTTGGAGTGCAGCCCGAGCGTTCCGAAATCATCATCAGCCTGATACCTGAAACACAATCCAGTACGACACTTGGAGGCAAGGCGCCTGGTGATGCCGTTAATATAGAGGCAGATATGCTGATGAAGCATGTAGAGCATCTATTATCCTGGGAAACTTTAGAGGCTAGAGGGACGAGGAAAGAGGAGGCACCCCATGTTTGATTCGATTGAAGCGGCTCTACAGGATCTTAAGGACGGAAAACTGATTATCGCAGTAGACGATGAAAACCGGGAGAACGAAGGAGATCTCATCGGTATTGCAGAATTCATCAGCGAAGCTGAAGTGAATTTCATGGCCACTCACGGCCGCGGACTGATATGTGCGCCGATTTCAGCCGACATTGCTGAGGAGGCAGGACTCTCCCTGATGATTGAGGATAGCAGCGATCCTTATAAAACTGCATTTACGGCATCCATCGACCACAAATCATCTACAACTGGCATCAGTGCACATGAACGTTTCAAGACAATCCAGGCCCTGACCGGCAAAACTGTCAATCCAACTGAGTTCAATCAGCCGGGCCATGTCTTTCCGCTCATAGCAAAGGGAGGAGGTGTCCGGGAACGCATGGGACACACCGAGGCCTCCGTGGAACTTGCACGCCTTACAGGCGCCTCCCAAGTCGGGGTCATATGTGAAATCATGAATGAGGATGGCACGATGGCACGCGTTGACGACCTAGTTGAATATAAAGGGAAACATGGCCTCAAGATGATTACAATCGAGGCATTGAGAAAATATGTTGAAAGGAAAAGAGCGGTCACTCTGGAAACAAGCATAAATATGCCAACCGAATACGGTACGTTTAAAGTTTACGGTTTTATCGATAAAGGGACCGGACAGGAACATCTTGCGCTGGTACATGGAGAGGTGGGCAATAAGACCAACGTCAGAATCCATTCGGAATGTCTGACTGGTGATGTTTTCCGCAGCCTTCGCTGTGATTGCGGTGCGCAGCTCGAAAAAGCCATGAATATCATGAGCCGTGAAGATGGTGTCATATTATATATGAGGCAAGAAGGCCGGGGCATTGGTCTGATCAATAAGATGAGGGCCTATGAATTGATAGAAGATGGTTATGATACAGTCAGTGCGAATGAGCATCTTGGCTTCGATGCAGATCTGCGCACATATGATGCAGCTGCAGAAATGCTCCGGCAATTGGGCATCGACCATGTTACCCTGTTCAGCAACAATCCAAGCAAGATCAAGGGGCTTGAGGCTGAAGGGATAAAAGTACAGCACAAAAGCCATATCGTTGAATCGAATCTAATCAATCAGGATTACTTGAAGACCAAAAAAACGAAGCTTGGACATATGCTTTAGGAGGAAATGATAATGAATAAAATAGAAGCCAATATGATAGGGACTGATCTGAAAATCGCGATTGTCGCGGGACGGTTCAATGATTTCATCACTTCCAACCTCGTTACCGGTGCCGAAGGTGCTTTGCTCAGCCATGGCATCAAATCTGAAGACATCGAACTGTTTCATGTGCCGGGGGCTTTCGAAATCCCGCTCATCGCCAAGACCCTGGCCGACTCGGGGAAATATGATGCGATTGTAGCATTGGGATGTATAATCCGAGGGAGCACCACCCATTATGACTATGTGTGCAATGAAGCGGCCAAAGGCATTTCAAACGCTTCTATATCCTCAGGTATACCAGTCATGTTCGGGCTGCTTACTACCGAAACGATTGAGCAGGCAGTGGAGAGGGCCGGCACAAAAGCAGGCAATAAAGGGGCCGACGCAGCACTCGGCGCAATTGAGATGGCTAACTTGATGAAGAAGATAATATAATCATTCCACAGACTTCCTGAATGGACCGATATATTTCAGATAACGTTCATATTTATGGACGCTAAAGCGCTTCTTTCCATGGTACGCTGTAAAATATATACTAAATAAGGAGATGTAGCGAATGAATTTGAAAGTAGGTTTTTTCACGGCCTTAACCTCAGGAGTCCTGTTGCTTTCCGCCTGTGGCGGCGGTGCAGACGACGATCATGGAATGAGCCACGAAAACTCAAGTGGTGATGAAATTAAATCACTGGAAGCCAGTTTGGAAGTGCCTGAAACGGTGGAAGCTGGTGAAACGGCTGAATTTATCGCGCATGTCACGTCCAATGATGAAGATGTGACAGATGCCGACAAGGTTGTGTTTGAAGTCAAAAAAGATGAGGAAAGCATAGAGAAGATTGAAGCTGAACATTCAGAAGCAGGTGCATATATGATTGACTATACCTTCGATGAACCGGGTGACTATGTAGTCATATCACACGTCGACGCCTTCAGTCTCCATACGATGCCGCAAGAGGAAGTGACGGTGGAATAGACCGTCTGAGGTGCCATCCTTCAGTTTGTAAAGCAGCTGTTTAAGGTTTACAATAGAGGTAGCATTTATCTAGATATGGCGCTTTAATCAGGAGGATAAGATGAATTTGAAAGAGAAGACTTATGTAGTGTCGGATGCTGCTACTCCCCTAGGCAGGGAACTGTCGATGCATCTTGCGCAGGAGGGGGCCAACGTCATTTTGGCGGGGGTGGATTACGCTGAGTTGGAAAATCTTTTTGAAGGTCTAAATCAAAGTTCTGAGGGCACGCACAAAGTGGTGTTTTTGGAACAGGCGAAAGAGATAGATTGGGTAGCGACGGTTGAGGAGATCCAACAGGATTACAATACATTGAATGGCATCGTATTGGTTCATAGGATCTTTACGGAGAACCGTTCCGTCTATGATGTATCATTCGACGAATTCAACCAGGTAATGTATGAACATGTATGGGGGACTTATCTCGGCATACGTACATTACGGCCGATGCTGAAGGATGAGAGTGATGCGAAGATCATCAATGTGATTGAACCGTCATTTGAAGATGTCTTCGAAAGGAACCTCTACTACACAGTTACAGGCGCAATCGAGGCATTGACACATTCTACCGCTGCCGAACTGCGGAGGGAAGATGTGGATGTGTACGCCTTAAGCTACAGGCCTTCCATCCGCTATGAAGAATCAGGGGGGCGCTCTTATCACGAAGCGCTCAGCACAATAATGGCCATCCTATACGGGGAAGAGAACATGCCGAATGGAGAAACCATTATAATCAATTAAACAACTGGATACCATCTGATGCCAATCGGGTGGTTTTTTTATTATATTGGATTTTGAATGCTTGAAATTGGAGCATTGACGTGTATAATTGAACATGTGGTTATCGCTGATAATCATTATCAATTAAGGTGGATTAAAATGATATATAAACTGTTCAGGCTAGACATCATGATCATATTATTGATAGTACTTTCGATTGTCTCGATGTTTGTCGGGGTGGTTGAACTTTCTCCGGGAGATCTATTTAATTTGACGGAGAACCAGAAGAATATCATTATGGAAAGCCGCTTGCCGAGAACAGTTGCGATTATCATTTCCGGTGCATCACTCAGTGTTTCCGGCCTGATTATGCAGCAATTGACACGCAATAAGTTCGTCTCTCCAACGACGGCTGGTACTATGGACTGGGCACGTCTCGGTATATTATTGGCCCTCATGTTCTTTCCGACTGCCAGTCTGCTCGTCAAACTGATTTTCGCGTCGGCACTCAGTCTTTTGGGGACGATGCTTTTTATGCAGATTATTCAACGGGTCCAATTTAAAGATGTGGTATTCGTTCCATTAATTGGTCTGATGTTGGGTAACGTTGTTGCCAGTGTAGCGACATTCCTGAGCCTGAGGACGAATTCGATTCAGTCATTATCTAGTTGGCTGCAAGGTGATTTTTCCATAATCATTTCTGGACGATACGAAGTATTATACATAAGCATTCCTTTTCTCATCATTGCATTGTATTATGCGAATCAATTTACAATTGCGGGGATGGGTCGCGACTTTTCAAAAAACCTGGGACTCAATTATCAACGCGTGATGAATATTGGGTTGCTTATCACTGCTGTAATTACAGCATTAGTGGTGGTCACAGTGGGCATGTTACCATTTCTTGGTCTGATTATCCCGAACATCATTTCACTATTCCGGGGTGATCACCTGAAGAACACAATTTTTCTGACTGCTGTGCTTGGTGCCGTTTTTGTCATGATCTGTGACATCCTTGGACGCATCATCATCTTCCCGTATGAAATTTCCATCGGCTTGATGATTGGTGTCATAGGAAGCTTCATCTTCCTGATTATGGTCTTCAGGAGGGTGAGATCCAATGCATGATAAGAAGAACAACAGGCGACTCATCATTTTTGCAGCTGCAGCACTCATCATTGCAGGGCTCTACACATTCTATCAGTTGAACTTCGATATACTCTATTATCAGTTGCCGTCACGTCTAAACCGTGTGGCTACTATGATCATTGTGGGCGTAGCGATTGCCCTGTCAACCGTGATCTTTCAGACCATAACCAAAAACCGTATTTTGACTCCATCAATAATGGGGCTCGATTCCGTCTATCTATTTATACAGACGGTAATAGTATTTGTTGCAGGCGCACGCTCTCCTCTGATTACGAACGACAATGTGAATTATCTGGTCAGCATGATCGGGTTGGTAATCTTTACTGTATTCGTCTTCAGGTACCTGTTCAAGATGACAGGGAACCATGTATTCCTGCTGCTGCTGATCGGCATCATTCTGGGTACATTCTTCAGCAGCCTGTCGACATTCATGCAGATGCTCATCAATCCGGATGACTTCCTCGTACTGCAGAGCTCAATGTTTGCCTCATTCAATGCAATCAATGAACAGCTGCTCTGGATTACCGGTGGCATCGTGCTGATTATGCTTCTTATAGTACTGAAGGACTTCCATTCACTTGATGTCATCACATTAGGCCGGGATCATGCAATAAACCTGGGTGTCAACTATGATAGGAAGGTGTCCCAGCTGCTTCTCATCATTGCGGTGTTGGTCTCGGTATCTACCGCGCTGGTTGGTCCTATAATGTTCCTCGGTTTGCTTGTCGTAAACTTGGCCCACGAGGTGTTCAAGACATATAAACACCGTTACCTGCTTATCGGCAGTTCACTCATTGCAGTGATTACACTGCTGGTCGGACAGATTTTGACACAGTATGTATTCAACCAGGCAGTCGAAATCAGCGTAATCATAAATCTTGTAGGTGGCGTATACTTCATCATATTAATGCTTAAGGAGAGTCGAAGATGATCGATCTTAAAGGTATTTCCAAATTCTATGGCCAGAAAAAAGTAGTCAACGACGTATCCGTTTCAATTGCCAAGGGTAAGGTGACCTCTTTCATTGGCCCGAACGGTGCAGGTAAGAGTACAGTATTGTCCATGGTCACACGTCTTTTGAACCATGATAGTGGAGAAGTTCTCCTGGAAGGTAAAAACATACTCAATGCTCCAAGCGATGCCCTAGCCAAGAAGATTGCGATCCTAAAGCAGTCCAATAATATGGATCTGAAGATTACTGTCAGGGAACTGATCTCTTTCGGTCGTTTCCCTTATTCAAAAGGTCGTCTTACGCAAAAAGATAATGAAATCATAGATGAAGCCATCAGCTATATGGAATTGGAAGAGTTTGAAGACCGTTATATCGACGAACTGTCAGGTGGGCAGAGGCAACGTGTCTATATAGCCATGACAATCGCCCAGGATACAGAATATATTTTCCTGGACGAGCCCCTTAACAACCTTGATATGAAGCATTCTGTGCAGATAATGCAGATTTTAAGGCGTCTCGTGCGTGAACGCAACAAAACAATTATTATAGTGATACATGATATAAATTTTGCTTCATGCTATTCAGATAACATTGTTGCAATGAAAGATGGCAAAATCGCAGTCAGTGGCAAAAAAGATGATGTCATCAGAAAAGAGGTTCTAGAAGACATCTATGAGATGGATATCAATATAGAATGCATCTATGGACAGCAGATATGCGTCTATTTCGATGAGCATGAGAATGCAACTGTAGATGATTTCATCGAGGACCAGGCACGTGCCTAATACGAACATAGACATTAAGGGAGGTGATGGGTTCTTACCGGATATATGGATGTTTTTAGTGGGGGCTAAAGACACATAGGAAAGAGGAATGGAAATGAAGAAATTTTATTTATTGCTAGCGATCATGATGATCATGATCCTTGCCGCTTGCGGCAATACTGAAGGAACATCGGAAGAAGAAGCAGCCGAAGGTTCAAGTTCAGATAAGGAAACAGTTGAGGTCAAGAATAATTATATGATTTCTGACGAGTCTTCCGATGACGAAGAAGCGAGTGAGGAAGTTTCCGAAACGGTTGAAGTGACGAAAAACCCAGAAAGTGTAGCTGTATTCGATTATGGTGCACTCTCTACAATCGATGAGCTCGGAGAAGCCGATAGTGTAGTCGGCCTACCTAAAGGTGAAGGAACAAGTACCATACCAGATCAACTCGATAAATTTTCTGATGATAAATACGAGAATCTGGGTACTCTGAAAGATCCGAACTTTGAAAAGATCGCAGAACTTCAACCTGAAGTAATTCTTATTTCAGGTCGTCAGGCGACTTCTCAGATGGTAAGCGAATTTGAAAAAGCGGCACCGGATGCTAAAATTCTATATGTTTCTCCATCCAGTGAGAACTACTTCGATGATATCCGTCATTATACAGAAATGCTCGGCAAGATCTATGATAAATCTTCTGAAGCAGAAGCACTTATAGAAGACTTTGATGCAAAAATTGAAGAAGTCAAAGAAAAAGCTGAAAATGCTGATGAATCGATGATGTTCGTTATGGCTAATGAAGGAGAACTTTCAGTATTTGGTCCTGGAGGACGCTATGGTTTCCTATACGACAATCTTGGCATCAAACCATCAGATGATGAGACTGCCGATAAAGGACATGGACAAGCAATAAGCTATGAATATATTAATGATAAGAACCCAGACATCATTTTGGCGTTGGATAGAGGAAGTGCCATAGGTGGAGAATCTTCATCTGGCGACGTATTGGATAATTCAGTCATGCAGAACGTGGATGCGATTGAAAATGACAAGGTCGTAGAGCTTGATGCGAAACTTTGGTATCTTGCTTCAGGTGGCGTAATGACGACCATCGGCCAGCTAGAAGAAGTAGAACAAGCTTTGGAATAATAAAAAAAGACCCTTAGGGTCTTTTTTTATTGTTCATAGCGTTTGGATTGTCTGTAGACAGGTTCGCCGATAATCCGGACTTCCCGGTTCAACCAGACACCGAATTCACTGAAGACTTTGTCTTGTACATGTTGTATCAGTTCTTCATAGTCACTGGCAGAGCCGCTGTCGACGTTGACCATGAAGCCAGCATGTTTCTTTGAAACTTCCACGCCACCGATGCGATAGCCCTGAAGACCGGCATCTTGGATAAGTTTACCAGCAAAATTCCCCGGTGGTCTTTGAAAGACACTACCGCAGGAGGGATACTCCAAGGGTTGCCTCCGTTCCCGCCGTTCCGTAAGATCATCCATGACAGCTTGTATATCATCCTTGTTTCCCGAGCTCAAGGCAAACTTAGCCTCCACCACTACATAACCATTTTCCTGCACCACACTTTTCCTATAACCGAGTCCAAGTTCGCCATTTTTAAGGACGATCTTTTTACCAGACTCATCAAGGACAGTAACTTCCAACAGACAATCTTTCACTTCTCCGCCATATGCTCCGGCATTCATATAGACAGCACCACCGACACTACCTGGAATACCGCATGCAAACTCGAGGCCTGACAGCGAATAGTCCCTGGCAAAGTTTGAAGCATCGATGATGGCGCGACCGCTGCCGATCGTCAAAACATCCGCATCGACTTCTATATGGTCCAACTTAAGCATATTGAGAACAATGCCTCTGATGCCGCCATCACGGATGATGATATTTGAACCATTGCCTAAATAGGTAACCGGGATACCATTATTGTAGCTGTATTCAAGAACGCGGGAAGCTTCCTCAAAATCATATACTGTGACATAGAAATCTGCTACTCCGCCAGTCTCGGTATATGTATATTTTTTTAGGGGCACATCAGTTTTAAACGTACCTTTGACAAGTAAAGCACTTAAATTTTCTGCAATTTTTTTGTAATCCACCTTAATATGTCCTTTCAAGAGAAAATACCTACATAATATTATAATGTAATGGCTCACACATTGCCAATGGAATTGGCGGGCGCTTCCATTATGTGCTATATTTTATTTGTTGTGCGAGCTTAAGAATCCATAATTATAGGAAAGTGTGGCCTCCATGCATATGAAAAAAGGTATCATAGGCATAATCTTCATGGCTTTATTCCTGTTGGCGAGCGGTTGCGACAGAGGATTTCAAGCAAATTATGACGAGTATATGGGTGATATGAGTACCATCCATGAATTAGACGAAGAATTTAACGAAAAAATAAATCAGATTGACCTTGAAGCCTTGGTTGAAGAAACATCAGCAAGGGACCCGGAGGTTGATTTGGACAAACTCTCTTCCCTCAATGACATGCTCAGTGAAGAAGTGGAACCGCTCATTGAAGAGATGAACACGGAAATGGAGCAAGTCGAAGTGGTAGAAGAGGATTTACGGGAGATTCATGAAACCTACAAAGAGAGTTTGGAATTGAAAGGGAAATTTGTTGATGAGTTAAATGGATATGTCGAAACATACTATAAATCTGCGCTGTCAAATGAGACATTGATAGAGTTGAGCCAGACGTTCATGGAGAATCAGGAAGAGCGGGATCAGGTGATTGAAGACCTCCGAAAGGGTGAGGAGGGGGGCGAAACTGATGAATTAATCAAACAGATAAATTCAAACAGTGAAGAACTGGATGGAAAATCAGAGCAGCTTAAACAAAATGAACCGCGTGATGATAGGACCACCTACATCAACGAAGTGATATTGCCGCTTGTAGATAGGCACATCCGCTCCCTCAACCAAGTGAACCTCGAAACTGAAATTGCTATGCAGGTGAGGAGTTTGACTCTGGAGATGTATTACGGTTTCGAAAAATATTATCAGGAACGCACGAAGGCCATGGAGTATAACGAGCAACTCCAACAACTTCAGCTCCAGAATATCCTACCTTATAAGAGCACCTACAGTCAGTTGGACGACCAGTACTGGAAAGGTCTGAAGGAAATAGAAGACGGGCTCTAAAAGCCCGTCTTCTATTTCTTATTCTCTTCAGACTGGTTATCATGCATAGGATGGTTCGGATCCTTTTCAATCTTTGAAATGAAGATGTTCCGTAGGATTACCGTAACAATCCAGAAAGCGAATACAGCAAGAAGAATGATTGTAACAGTCGCATTATTTTCAAAATCAAGCATGAACAAAAGGACGATGATCAAAAGAGATGCATTTATAGTATCCAGAAATGTACATCTTTTCAGTGGTTTGTTATTCATATGAATCCTCCAATCGAAGTCATTATAACATAATCCATAATCGGATTTGCCAAATAGTAGCATAAATGATAAGTTATTAAGAGCTTAATGAGAAGTTAATGAGAAGGTGATGAAATGATAACCAAGACAACATCGATTGAGTCATTTCAAAAGTTGTTGCAGGAAAAAAAGAATTTTTTCTTCATGAAGCATAGCAGTACTTGTCCAATTTCAGCAGCTGCCTTCGAAGAGTTCCAAAAATTCCATTATGAAAGGGATATGGACGGCTATTATCTTATCGTACAAAATAACCGTGATCTCTCCGATTATATTGCAGAGAACTTCAACGTAAAACACGAATCGCCGCAGGCGTTCTATTTTGAGGATGAAGAAGTGAGATGGCAAGATTCGCATAATAACATTACACTTAAAAACCTTTCTGCCGTTGAAGATTAAAACCAGGACAATGTCCTGGTTTTTTTATAATGGATTGAACATCACTCTATTCTCTCCCTGTTTCTTCGCGGCGTGAAGCATATCATCTGCCTCCTTGAACAACCTGCCTTTCGTTTCCGGGATCACGGGTTGATAGGCGATGCCTATGGACACCGTCAGCCGGACATTCTCGGTTTCGCTGACATGGAAACGCGCCCGCTCTACGCTATTGCGAATCGCTTCAGCCAGGCGCACCGTACGGTCGAATGAGAGGTCTTTCATCACCATCGAAAACTCTTCTCCGCTACTCCTGTATAAAGTGCCGCCACTCGGTACATGATTATCCAGTAGATGGGCCATCTGTTTAATCAGGGCATCGCCAGAAGTATGGGTATATTTATCGTTGATCAGACTGAAATTGTCTATATCAATAAGCAGAAGGCTGAGTGTATCGGATTCGTCCATGAGTTCGGTGACCGCATTATCAAGGGATTTAACATTGCCGAGTTGGGTCAGGAAATCTTTGTACTCTTCTTCTTCATACCGTTTCAAAAGGGCAAGGATGGCATTTACGTCTTCATACATCATCACGGCAGTAAACATCACCACCGTACTTGCCCCGATGAACAGAAACATCTGCCATAAGGTAAGGGGCTGAACGAACATATGAATGCTGATTACGTAAAACAGCGTAAAGATGACGGTGGTTGCTGTCAGTGATTGTAGTTTCCGGATACGGACGAAAGGCAGAATCATCATGATGAAAAAATAAAGGATGAAGAATATCAGATAGATCTGCCACTCGAAATCAAAGATAATATGATGAAAGAGGTAGACGACCCCGACAGCGCCGATGATGAGGTGTGTGGCGCTGTACTTGATCAGGATCAACAAAGGTATGAAATATAGGCTGAACGTCATCCCCGCCAAGTGCAGCGGCACCATCAACAGCAGAACAGCTATGGTGGTCATCAGCAGCGCCTGGAAAACATCGGAATCCATGAATTTGCGATCTTCGATATACTGCAGGCGATGGAACAGGTAGATACCACTGATCGTGATGGATATATTGAGTACGAAATCGATGAGCATGCCTGTCCCTCCTAAATCTTAACTATTCCAGATCTAGATTTTCACGTAATTCATTTCTAGTCGAATTAAATGAAGAATCGTCAGGAATAAAATACCATAGACCATCGTCCAGCCTCTGATCCGTCCCTTCAAGAGTCAGACGTTCTATATTTTGCGCAGCCTTCTGATAGTTGGAACGAAGAGCATTCATTTCCTTGAACGGGATATTAGTACGGACATTCTCACCCATGACATCCAGGATTGAACCGAAGTTTGCTACTGTTTTAAGGCTAAGCATTTCCTGGCCGATGCTTTCAACTACCTGCTGTTGTCTCTTCTGTCTCCCCGAGTCGCCGCCCGCACCTTCGGATTTACGGCTTCTGGAAAAGGCGAGAGCCATATCCCCGTCCATCTCATAGGTTTCGCCAGCTGTAAACTGGTAGCCGGATTGTTCGAAGGTGTCTTCGCTTGTAACCGTGATGCCACCAAGTTCATCGACTATGGTGGTGAACCCATCCATATTTATCGAGAGGAAATGGTCTATCGGCATATCGAGGAAGTTTTCCACTGTACGGGAAGCCATCTCAGGGCCACCGTAGGCATAGGCGTGGTTGATCTTCTCCACTGTGTCGCGGCCTACAATCTCTGTACGTGTGTCCCTCGGTATGCTGAGCATGCGGCCTTCATCAGTGTTCGGGTTGAGCGTCACCACCATGATGGTGTCGGAACGTTGGCCCATGCCACTTGCATTCCGCGACTCATCATCATCGGTTCCGAAGAGGACGACGGAGATGGGGTCGCCGTCTTTGAAGCTTACATCCGTCTCCCTGAGGTCTGAGGTTTCTGATGTGAACTCATCATCATACATGTCATTTGCAGCACCTTTCAACTGCAGATATACATAAGCGAAAATACCGATCAATACGATGACTGAGATTATGAGCAGAGTAAGTAATATTTTGAGGACGGGATGCATCCCGCCTGTTCTTCTATTCATATTAGATCTCCTTTTTCTTGATTAAGATAATTATACAATGAATTTGAGTGTAATTAAAATTATATATGTAGTAAGATTGATGACCGATACATAATTGAAGGTTAGTATGATATAGTGGGTTGGAGATAACTAGTGATGGTGATGGAATGTATACTCTATTTTTATTGACGGTTTCGTTTCTTATTTCATTGATTCTGACACCGCTCTTCATATGGGTTAGTCGTAAATTTGGTTTTGTCGACTATCCAAACAACAGAAAAGTCCACCGGACCCCAATTCCATACCTTGGGGGTGTGGTGATTTTGATATCGTTCATTATTGGTGTCATCATCTCACGTCCGATAGAAGCTGAATACAAGGCAATCATATTCGGCGGAATCGTCATCGTGATTGTAGGCATCATTGATGATAAATATGATCTTAAACCTGGCCTTAAGCTAGTAGGGCAGATTGCAGCAAGTCTGGTCCCGGTATTTTATGATGTGGTGATCGACAGTGTGACTCCATTTGGCATCGAAATCGAATTCGGTATATTCTCCATTCCGATAACCATCATCTGGATAGTCGGCATCCTGAATGCGATCAATCTGATAGATGGGTTGGATGGGCTTGCTACAGGAGTCTCCGTAATCGCCCTTTCAAGTATCGCGTTCATCACGATTCTCCAGGGCAATATTTTTGTTATGATGATCTGCGCAATCCTTATCGGAGCGTGTATCGGGTTTCTGGTCTACAATTTCCATCCAGCAAAGATATTTCTTGGTGATAACGGGGCGATGCTGCTTGGTTTCATAATCAGCGTGGTATCGTTGATGGGCTTTAAGAACATCACCCTCATTTCACTGTTCTTCCCGATCATCATTCTCGCAGTTCCTTTCATCGACATGTTCTTCGCTGCGTTAAGAAGGTATCGCAGTAATGTCTCCCTGGTCAAAGCAGACCGTAGCCACATCCACCACCGGCTGCAGAATCTTGGGTATTCGCATGCTGAAAGTGTAGTGTTGATCTATTTCATCGCGCTCCTCTATTCCGGTGCAAGCATCATCCTCTATTTTTCTACGATACCTGGTGCCATCATCATGTCGCTGCTTTTGATCCTCACAACCGAGATAATCGTTGAGGCGATCAATCTGGTGGACAGTGACTGGAAGCCGGTCCTTAACTTTGCCAGAAAGATTTTCCACCGCATACTGCCATAATCAGCTGACGGCACTTTCAGTTTGGATGATATCCATCTCTTCCAGGTTGGAAGTGTCTTTTGTGATTTCTTTGAGACGGGTGCGGAAAAACTCCATATCATCAATTTTCACGTGGAGTAGGTATGCAACCTTATCGGTATATGAAATGTCCTTGATTTCAATATCCGTATCAGCAATTGTGTGCTCGAACCTACTGGTATAGGTATAATCCATGGTCACTCTGCATGGCACTACATCGATTTCGATCACTTTGCCTGCTGCCTCAACTGCTTTGGCTGCAGCTCCGGAGTACGCACGTATCAGTCCGCCAGCCCCTAACTTTATCCCGCCGAAGTAGCGGGTGACTACCACCGTGACATTATAAAGAGCTTCTCTTTTCAACACTTCCAGTATGGGGACGCCTGCTGTGCCTGAAGGTTCACCATCATCATCCGCCTTTTGGACCATTGCACTCTTTGTAATGATGTATGCGCTGCAGTTATGGGTCGCATCCCTATGCTCTGCCTTGATTGAAGCGATGAATGCCTTTGCTGCTTCTTCTGTATCGGTGCGTGCAATGTATGTGATGAAGCGTGATTTATTGATGACGGTTTCAACAGATTCATCGGTTCTGTTCATATATTCTTGTTCCATCCATTTCACCTCTTAAAAATATATTAACACATGGACGAAAGCGATTGGAATGTAGTAAACTGTTATCAAGTGTGAATCGGTAATTGGAGGGGCGAGTATGAAAATAGCGGTGGTTGTGGACTCTACGTCCTATCTGCCCGAAGGGCTAAAAAAGAAGTATGATATCCGTACCATCCCTCTTAATGTAGTCATTGGAGATACAGCCTATAGGGAAGATGAAGATATAGATGCAGACGCATTCTTTGAAAAGATGAACGAGATGGCCGACCTGCCTGGCACCAGTCAGCCGTCGATAGGCGACTACATCCTGCTCCTTGAAGCTTTGAGGAGCGAGGGATATACAGACGTCATCAGTGTGCATCTGTCGAGTGAGATAAGCGGAACCTATCAGAACGCCATGGCAGCCGGAGAGAGTGTCGATGGAATCAAAGTCCATGCCGTCGACACAGAGATTGCCTGCTATGTGCAGGGCTTCATGGCTCTTTATGCGGCTCAGCATAAGGACGACATGCCCTTGGATGGTTTGATGGATCGGCTGGAGGACATGAAGCGGAAAAAGCATACGAATGCTTATTTCGTAGTAGACACATTGACGAACCTTCAGAAGGGAGGGCGCCTATCGAACGCCCAAGCAATGTTAGGCAGCCTGCTGCAGGTCAAGCCGATACTGGAATTCCAAGATGCGAAGATCGTACCCTTCGAAAAGATACGAACTAAAAAGAAGGCTTTAAAACGCGTAGAAGAACTCTTTGCGAAGGAAATGGAAAAGCATAAAGGTAAACCGGTGACTGCTGTGGTCATCCACAGCAACGCAGAAGAAGAGGGTAGGCGTTGGATGGAGAAGCTCCAGTCGGAGTATCCGGATGTTACGTTTAGATTGAGTTATTTTGGCCCTGTCATTGCGACGCACCTTGGTGAGGGTGCGTTGGGCTTGGGTTATACCACTTTTGAGGTGGATACAGAATATTAGTGAGAAGGCGCAGTTTGTTTACTGCGTCTTTTTTTAATGGGAAAGGGAGTGGATAAATGATATTGGAGCGGACAGGTACAATACTCTTTAAAAATGAAGGTGTCGACATCACCATTCCAAAGTGTCATCGCTGTGGCAATGGGCGACGTGAGCATTTTTACACATATCGATCGCCTCTGCACGAAAAAGAGGTATCCTACTGCTTGAAATGCGTGAATCTAGGGCGTGCAGACACAATGACACCATTATACTGCAGCACATCCGTAGACCGTTGCGACAGTGCCGGGTACATTTTGGATTTTGAACTGACGGAACAGCAGGTATATGCTTCAGCCAGGATCATCGGGGCCTTGGAGGGGCGTCACCATCTGCTTTTATATGCAGTGACTGGTGCGGGCAAGACTGAGATGACGTTTGCGGCTGTTTCACGGGCAAGGCAGAATGGGATGAATGTTGCCTTTGTCTCCCCGAGAATCGATGTGGTAAAAGAAGTATACATCCGGTTGGAGCGGGCCTTTTCGGGCAGTGCCATCAGCCTCATGTATGATGGCGTCAAACAGGTGCGCGGTCATCATTTCGTCGTATGTACCATCCATCAGCTCTATAACTATATCGATCATTTTGATTTTGTCATCGTCGACGAGACTGACGCTTTCCCCTTGCCGGAAGATCCGCTGCTCATGCAATCGATCAGCCGGGCGTGCAGGGAGGGGGCATCGATCATTTATATGTCTGCGACCCCGTCACGAAAACTGATCAGGCGGGTCGGTAAAGAAAACGTGGTGATTCTACCGGAACGCTATCATGGCTATAAGCTCGCCATACCGAATATTCGGTATATCGACGTTGGAAAGGGTGTCTACAGGAACAGGGTGCCCGCCGTCTGCATAAAAGAACTGGAAGGTGTCTTGAATGCCGGGAGGAAAGTGATGGTGTTCTTCCCGGACATTGCATTGATGAAGAAGATGCATCAGCTGATGCAGCGCGAATTCCCAACAATCGAGACAGTGTATAGTGCTGATCCTGACCGCGACGGTAAAGTGGCCCGTATGCGGGCGGGGGAGACTGATATTCTCTTTACGACCACCATATTGGAACGTGGCGTGACGTTCGATCGGCTGGATATAATCATCATCCATGCAGAAAGATTCAGTAAAGAGAGCCTTGTGCAGATGTGCGGCAGGGTTGGAAGGAAACGGACCGATCCAATCGGTAATATTTGCTTCATGGCTGCCTATAGGACCTCTTCCATCACGGCTGCACAGAAGATGCTCAAATCCTTCAATGCAGGAAGCATCAAGATATGATCTGCCTATACTGTCATTCAAACATCCAGGAGGAGCCTGATATAATCACCCTTTTCAAGAAACCCAGCCCTCTATGCCTCGTTTGCCGGGAACTGCTGACAGAATGGCGTACCGGTCTGCGCTGTGACTTCTGCCACCGCCTGATGGAAGAAGATTGGCATAAATGCATGGATTGTGACTTTCTGAAGCGGCGTTTCACGCCACCCGCCAAGATTACTTGCCTCTTGGAATACAATCAAACGGTTAAAATGCTGTTCCATAGATATAAATTCATGGGCGATTACGCACTGTCAGAAGTTCTCGCGGAGCTGCTGGATATAGATCTGCAGGGGTACGATGCCGTCATCCCCATCCCGTTGTCTGAAAATCGGTTTGGAGAACGCGGATACAATCAGACGGCAGCAGTGCTTGAGCAGAAGCGGATAGTCTATAAAGAAGCGCTTGCCACCACCGATAGAGCGAGACAATCGGAACTGAGTAAGGTGTTGAGGGTCAATGGGGAGAACCCTTTCAGTGTCTTGAACGGGAGTGAATTCCGCGACCGACGCCTTCTGCTGGTCGATGATGTATATACGACCGGCATGACAGTGCATCATGCACTCGAGAAACTCTACACCATTTCCCCATCCTCAGTTGATGTGCTAACGTTTTCCAAAGCATGAACATTCTGATATAATGAAAGTAGTAAGAATAACGTACTCAAGGAGGGGTTTCATCATGATAAGATGTGAAATTCGAGGAGAGAACATTGAAGTAACCGACGCCATCAGAAGCCACATAGAGGAAAAAGTGGGCAAACTGGAACGTTACTTCACCAATGCTCCCAATACACACGCTCATGTCAACATCAAGACCTATAATAACAAGAAGGCTAAAGTTGAAATCACAATTCCTATGAAAGACCTGACTCTGCGGGCGGAAGAGAGCCATGATGACCTGTATGCAGCCGTCGACCTGATCATCGACAAGCTGGAAAGGCAAATCAGGAAACATAAGACCAAAATCAACCGTAAGTTCAGGGAGAAGAATCCGGAGCAGGATTTCCTGGCAACACTTGAAGCGGCAGATAACGGTGATGAAGAGGCGGAAGAGACATCTGAAATAGTACGTTCAAAGCAATTCCAGCTTAAACCGATGGATTCTGAAGAGGCAGTGTTGCAGATGAATATGCTCGGCCATGATTTCTTCATCTTCAACGATAGGGAAACTGATGGTACAAGCATTGTCTATAAACGCAGAGACGGTAAATATGGTCTTATCGAAACCAATTAAAGAGTGGTTCCATGTTTTTTTGAGACCTGTTGAAAAGGATCCCCCGGCTATAGTCGGCCAGGGATCCTTTTTGATTCCTTCATTTTATTTTTAGCCCATTTAGTGCTATTATTATTGAATGAATATAGAGTGAAATTAGTGAGGAGAGAAATCCATGGGTATTTTGGACAAAGTCTTTGACGGCAATAAACGGGAGTTGCGTTCTCTCCAGAAGATCGCAGAGAAAGTCGAGGCGTATAAAGAAGAATTCGCCAGATTGTCGGATAGCCAACTGCAGGCGAAGACGGATGAATTCAAAGCAAGGCTTTCCGAAGTTGAAGATGATAAAGAAGACAAGATGCTTGATGAAATTCTTCCTGAAGCATTTGCAACAGTCAGGGAAGCTTCAAAGCGGACGCTTGGCCTTGAGCCGTATCCAGTACAGATTATGGGGGGCGTGACGCTTCATAAAGGCGATATCGCTGAAATGAAGACCGGGGAAGGTAAAACACTCACAGCAACGATGCCCGTATATCTGAATGCACTGACCGGAAAAGGGGTTCATGTAATCACTGTCAACGAATATCTTTCCGCCACCCAGATGGAAGAAATGTCCGTCCTCTACAATTTCCTCGGGCTGAGTGTAGGATTGAACATGAATGCCAAAAACAGTGAAGAAAAAAGGGAAGCTTTCAATGCCGATATAACATATACGACAAACAATGAACTTGGCTTCGACTATTTAAGGGATAATATGGTGACATATAAGAAAGACCGTGTCCTACGCACACTGAATTATGCGATCATCGATGAAGTCGACTCCATTTTAATCGATGAAGCGCGTACACCACTGATCATCTCCGGTAAAGCTGACCAGTCGAATACACAATATATCAGGGCCAATGCTTTCGTTAAGATGTTGAAGGAAGATGAAGATTTCACATATGATGTGAAATCGAAAAACATCCAATTGAATGATGAAGGTATGGAAAAAGCCGAGAAATGGTTTAAAGTCGACAACCTGTACGATGTCAAACATGTTAACCTTCTGCACCATATCAATCAGGCATTGAAGGCCCACTTCTCAATGCAAAACGATATCGATTATGTGGTCGAAGACGAAAAGATCGTCATAGTCGATCAGTTTACAGGAAGAAAGATGAAGGGACGCAGATTTTCCGATGGGCTGCACCAAGCCATCGAAGCCAAGGAAGGTGTCGATATCCAAAATGAATCAAAAACGATGGCATCGATCACTTTCCAGAACTTTTTCAGACAGTTCAACAAGCTCTCAGGCATGACCGGTACAGCCAAAACGGAAGAAGAGGAATTCCTCAATATATACAACATGAAAGTAACGGTCATCCCGACCAACAAACCACTTGCCAGGATTGACCGCACCGATAAGATATATTCGACCAAGGAATTCAAATTCAAGAATGTGATAGAAGAAGTGGTTGAACGCTACCGATTAGGGCAGCCGGTCCTGATAGGTACGGTCGCTGTCGAGACAAGTGAGTACCTCTCGGAGATGCTCCGCAAAAAAGGAGTCAGGCACAACGTACTTAATGCGAAGAACCACGGGCGGGAAGCTGAAATAATCGCCAATGCAGGTAAAAAAGGCGCTGTAACAATCGCCACGAACATGGCCGGACGTGGTACGGACATCAAACTCGGTGAAGGTGTGACTGAACTGGGTGGACTCGCCGTTATAGGGACAGAGCGGCATGAATCCCGTCGCATCGACGACCAGTTGCGTGGCCGTGCAGGCCGTCAGGGGGACGTTGGAGTCAGCACATTCTACTTATCCCTAGAAGACGATTTGATGAAGCGGTTCGGGTCTGAACGGATGCAGAATACCATGCAGCGACTGGGTATGGCCGAAGAGGAATTGACTTCCAAAATGATTTCCAGGGCAGTCGAATCGGCGCAGAAACGTGTAGAAGGCAACAACTTCGATGCACGTAAGAAGTTGCTTGAGTATGACGATGTACTGCGCCGTCAGAGGGAAATCATCTATGAAGAACGTAATGAAGTGATAGATGAAGAAGATGTGCGCGCCCAGTTGATGGGGATGATTGAATCATCCGTCGAACGTACCGTAGACTATTATATTCTGGAAGACGAAGAGCTTATAGATTATCAGCAGTTTGTCCAGACTGTCGCCGATATGTATCTGTGGGAAGAAGAGATTACTGTTGATGAAATACGTGGGCGTGAAAATGAAGAAATCACAGCCCTTATCCTGGAAAAAGTACAGGCGGATCTCGCAGCGAAGGAAGCGAAGCTCGGCTCAGAAAAGATGCGGCTATTCGAGCGTATGATGATGTTGCGTACAATCGACCAGAAATGGGTTGAGCATATAGATAGTATGGACCAGTTGAGGACGGGCATCCATCTGCGCTCATATGGGCAGATCAATCCTCTTAGGGAATATCAGAATGAAGGCTTGCAGATGTTTGAAGACATGCTTGTCGCGATAGAGGACGATACAGCACGATATGTCATGAAGACGGAAGTCAAATCTGATGAGGAGATCAAGCGTGAACAAGTCATTGCAAAAAATGAAATGCATGCAGGGGACAGTAAGGAAAAAGCGAAAAAAGGCCCAGTAAAGAAAGAGATGAGGGTGGGTCGGAATGACCCTTGTCCTTGTGGATCAGGAAAAAAATATAAGAATTGTCACGGCAAATAAGAGAAAGAAGGGTAATTATGGAAATACATGAAATCAGGAACTTCATTACGGAGATGCACGGTAAATTAGATGACTTTAGGGGGTCTCTTTGACTTAGAGGAAAAAGAAACGCAGATAAAAGAGTATGAAGAGCAGATGACCGACCCGGGTTTTTGGGATAATCAGGAAAAGGCTCAGGAAGTCATAGATAATAACAACAATTTGAAGAAAGTTGTAGATGAGTTCCATGCCATCGAGGAAGCCGTTGAGGATATGGAAGTATCCCACGAGCTGCTCAAAGAAGAAGATGATGAGGAAATGTATCAGGTGCTTGAAGAAAATGTTGATCAAGTACGCGCCAAAATCGATAAATTTGAGTTTAACATGCTTCTGAACAATGAACATGATGAACTGGATGCGATTCTCGAGCTGCATCCCGGCGCAGGAGGCACCGAGTCCCAGGATTGGGCCGAGATGTTGCTTAGGATGTATCAGCGGTATGCCGACCAACAGGGCTTCAAAGTCAAGACGCTCGATTATCAGTCAGGGGACGAAGCTGGCGTGAAAAGTGTGGCACTACTCATCAGAGGGTTGAACAGCTATGGGCTGCTAAAAGCTGAAAAAGGGGTTCATAGGCTAGTGCGGATATCCCCATTTGATTCATCCGGAAGGAGGCACACCTCTTTTGTTTCCTGTGAAGTCACACCACAATTCGACAATAAGGATATTGAGATTGAAGTTAAACCAGATGACATCAATGTGGATACGTACCGTTCCAGCGGGGCCGGGGGACAGCATGTCAATACATCCGATTCAGCTGTCAGAATCACGCACCACCCAACCGGAATCGTCGTGACCTGTCAAAATGAACGGTCCCAGATCAAAAACCGGGAACAGGCGATGAATATGCTCAAGTCCAAACTTTACCAAAAAGAACTTGAGGAGCGCCGCGCGGAGATGGATGCCATCAAAGGAGAACAGAAGGAAATAGGCTGGGGTAGTCAGATCCGCTCCTATGTATTCCACCCATATTCCATGGTAAAGGATCACCGCACAAACATGGAGGTGGGCAATACCGAAAAGGTGATGGATGGGGATATCGGTCCCTTCATCAATGCCTACCTGCGCATGACGATGGATGAAAATTAAGTTCCGGCGTCCATACCCTACAGTATGGGCGTTTTTAAATATTCAATTAATGTTTATCTCACTCTTGTAGAGGGTAAGAGACCTATATAGTCTATATCATATGTAAAGGAGACAGTGTAATGAAAAAGATCTGGTTACTTATGAGTTTTGCATTGGTTCTCGTTCTCGGCGCCTGTGGAGGGTCTGGAGATGAGGAATCCACAGAAGAATCGACTGGTGAAGCAAGTACTGAGGAAGAAAGTAGTGCAGAGGAAAGCAGTGCAGATTCCGGAGATACAGAACTTGCCAAGCAAGCATATGAGCAAAATAACTGTATGAGCTGTCACGGTGAAAATCTTGAAGGCGCATCCGGTCCAGCACTTACAGATGTCGGCAGTAAGCTGTCGGAAGACGAGATACGTACACAGATTGAAGAAGGTGGCGACGGCATGCCTGCTGGCCTCATTTCAGATGAAGAGGAAATGGATGCCATTGTAAAATGGTTGTCCAGCCAAACAGGTGAGTAGGCTGTTCGATCATCGCATAGAAGGTGACGTGCAGTGATATTGCCTTAAAAACCCAAAACATAGAACTATGAGTAAAAGCGCCTGACTGGCATATGCCAGTCAGGCGCTTTTACTGCTTAACATTATATTATGTTGTATTTCAGTGATTTCTTTTACATTACAAGTGTATTACAAAGGCACAAATGGCTGATATTCTGTGCTATAGTGTGCAACGTAGTCACCAAGAAACTTTTCAAGATTAAGCCACAATCTAAATCTACCCTGAGTGGGATAGATATAAACATAAACACGTACATATAGATTTAAAAAATAGGAGGATTTATTTACTTATGAAAAAGACGCTATTATCAGTCGCAACAGTCACTGCACTCACAGGTGTCGCATCCAGCAATATATCTGCAGCAGATTACACGGTAGAGAGTGGAGATACGCTTTGGGGCCTTGCAACTGAACACGGAACAACAGTTTCTGCGCTTAAAGAAGTAAATGGACTCTCTAGCGACCTTATTATTGAAGGCGAGCAGCTGAGCCTTGATGAGAAAGAAGAAGTTAAAAAAGATGAGACGGCTGGTGATGGCACATACGTCATCCAACCAGGCGATACCCTCTTTAAAATAGGACAGAAATTCAATGTCGACTACCAACAGATTATGGAATGGAATAACCTATCTTCCGATCTTATCTTTGCAGGTAAAACATTGATCGTCTCCGGTAATGCTGCACCTGCTGTACAAGAACAAACTGAAGTCGTTGAAGCTGCACCTGCTGTAGAAGAACAGACTGAAGTTGTCGAGACAGCACCTGCTGTAGAAGAAACCGTTGAAAATCAAACATCTTCTGCAGTTGAGCAGACTGAGGCGAATCAGGCAGCAGCGGAACAGCGTGCGGCAGAGCAGGCTGGAGCAGAACAGGCAGCAGCGGCAGAGCAGGCTGAAGCAGAACAAACGACATTAGAGCAGCCTTCTGCACCAGCGGCACAACAGAACAATGATCGTGCAGCGGAACAAGCTGAGGCAGAACGTCAGCAAAGAATTGAGCAAAGGGAAGCTGAACAAGCAAAAGCACAAAAGCAGGAAGCTGAACAAGCTCAAAGCCAGCAAGTATCAAATGTGGGTGGCAATGCAGCCTCTGTTGCACACTCGGTAGCAGCAGGCAAGAGCTATGTATACGGTGCAAATACTTCTACAGCAGTAGATTGTTCAGCCCTTTCCCAACAGTTCATGAAAGCATTTAAGGGCGTTAACCTTCCAAGAACTGCCGCAGGTCAAATGGCAGCAGGTACACAAGTGTCCAACCCTCAACCGGGAGATCTTGTATTCTTCAATGGTGGTTCACACGTCGGTATCTACATCGGCAATGGCCAAATGGTCGACGCATTGAATCCATCTGAAGGTGTAGGACAGCGTGCTGTGAGTTATGTGCACGGTTCAATCGATGGATACTTCAGATATTAATCAATATAATGTTAGGTCAGGACTCGGTCCTGGCCTTTTTTCATGCACTTCAGCATGCTCTATTAAATGTAAGTCTCTATAAGTTATGTTAAACTAATCTAAATAAATAATAAGGTTTGTTGAAATATGAAACTTAAAAACATCGTCATCATAATCATATTGGGCTTATTCTTTTTGACAGTCGGGGCAGGCGTCACTGCTGTCATCAACATGTCGGAAGAGGGCTTGAAAGAACAATCTTTAAAAACACTCCAGGAGTCGGAAGGTAAGGACAACCATCATGCAGTTGGCATGAACATCATCGATGAGAAAATGGAGGGTGTACGGAATGATGGGAAAAAAATGAAGGCGATCATAAAAGATAATGAAGTGACTGTCATCAACTTTTTTGCCTCATGGTGTGACCCATGCCGTCGCGAGACACCTGAATTGAATGAATTCCATCAGGCGCATAAGGACCAAGCCGTTGGCATCATCGGAATAAATGTAGACGATAAGGCATCCAATAGAAATAAGTTCCTGGAAGAATTCAAAGTCTCCTACCCAGTCTATGAGTTTTCGGATGAAGATTCTGCCCTCCAGACCTTCAATATCCATCTGATGCCTACGACATTTTTTGTGGATTCTGAAGGAGAAATAATCAGAGCATATGTCGGGGAGGTCGAGCGTAAACTGCTTCAAGATTACATCAACTACGTCAAGGAGGAATAATTATGGGAGTCCACCAATATTTTAAAAGTCTAAATGATCTGGAAAAACTCGTGAGGTGTCCCGGGAAATTTAAATACCAGGACCATAATGTGGCAGCCCATTCTTTTAAAGTGACTAAAATCGCCCAGTACCTAGGCACTGTAGAAGAACATAATGGAACGAGTATTGACTGGAAAAGCCTTTATGAGAAGGCGTTGAACCATGATTATCCGGAAATATTCACAGGTGATATCAAAACACCTGTCAAATATGCCTCTGATGAACTCAATGTGCTGTTCAAAGAAGTTGAAGAGAGCATGACTAAGCGGTTTGTGATGGAAGAATTTCCAGTCGAGTATCAGGAAACCTATTTAAGGCGTTTCAAAGAGGGCAAGGATGGTACTGTGGAAGGTGAGATATTGGCCGTAGCGGATAAGATCGACTTGTTATATGAATCCTTCGGTGAAATACAAAAACGTAATCCCGAGCCTCTATTTTTTGAAATCTACGAAATGTCCCTACTGACCATCAGAAAATATTCCCATCTGGAATGTGTAACCGACTTCCTTGAGAACATACTTCCGGATATGTTGCGGGAGAGGTTCATACCGAAAACGGAACTAATGGATATTACTGAAGCCATAATGGAAAAGGAGCTCTGATGAATGTCCCTTTACTGGTACATGATGGGAATGGTGGTCCCGGCTCTTACAGTGGTGATTTTTTCAAGATTGACACGCAACAAGTTCGTCGCAGTATTCCTGACCTTCATAATCTTCGGAGTCTCCATCTATCGTGGTTTCTATCATTCTGAATGGGTGATATTCATTGACTCGCTGTCGATAGTCTTAGGGTACATGCTAGTGGAAGTTTACCAAGTCGATAAAGAAGAAGACGATTAGCCAGAACCGAACAAATGTTTGCCATTTCTATTTTTATTTTGTAAAATAGTCTACGAACATATTAATGGGGGAAGAATGAATGGCCAAATTCGAAGTGGTCTCCAAATTTGAGCCTGCCGGCGATCAGCCAAAGGCGATAGAAGAGATTACAGACCAGATCAAGTCCGGAAATAGACATCAGACACTACTTGGTGCGACAGGCACCGGGAAAACATATACCATGAGTAAAGTGATTGAAAAAGTGGGGAAACCAACTTTAATAATTGCACACAATAAAACTTTGGCAGGACAACTATACAGCGAATTCAAGGAATTCTTCCCGAATAACAGGGTAGAGTACTTTGTGAGTTACTATGATTATTATCAACCTGAAGCTTATGTCCCTCAAACGGATACCTTCATAGAGAAGGATGCACAGATTAATGATGAAATAGATAAATTGCGGCACTCTGCAACGAGTGCGTTGTTTGAGCGCGACGATGTGATCATCATTTCATCTGTCAGCTGCATCTACGGTCTTGGTAACCCGGAAGAATACCGTGATATGGTGGTGAGCGCACGGGTTGGAATGCAGATGGACCGTAATGAGTTTCTGCGTAAGCTCGTGGATGTCCAGTATTCACGAAATGATATCGATTTCAGAAGGGGTACTTTCAGGGTGCGGGGAGACATTGTCGAAGTATTCCCAGCTTCACGCGATGAGCAATGCGTGCGCGTTGAATTCTTTGGCGATGAAATAGATCGCATCAGGGAAGTGGACTATCTGACTGGTGAAGTGTTGGCAGAGCGCGAGCATATCGCAATCTTTCCCGCCTCTCACTTCGTCACGCGCGAGGAAAAGATGAAAGTGGCCATCGGCCGCATAGAAAAAGAGCTTGAAGAGCAACTTAAGATTTTGCGCGATGATAACAAACTGCTTGAGGCACAACGTCTCGAACAGCGGACGAACTATGACTTGGAGATGATGCGGGAGATGGGCTTCTGCTCAGGGATAGAAAACTATTCTGTCCACCTGACGCTGCGCCCTATGGGTTCGACACCATACACACTGCTCGATTATTTCGATGATTTTCTAGTCATGATAGATGAGTCCCATGTCAGCGTACCGCAGATAAGAGGCATGTATAACGGAGACCAGGCAAGAAAGAAAGTTTTGGTGGACCATGGATTCAGATTACCGAGTGCACTCGATAACAGGCCTTTGAAATTCGAAGAATTTGAGGCGAAGACACAGCAGTTGCTTTATGTCTCAGCAACGCCTGGACCTTACGAGATGGAGCATACTGAGAAGATGGTCGAACAAATCATAAGGCCGACCGGATTGCTGGATCCCACTATCGATGTCCGACCGACGGAACATCAGATTGATGACCTGCTTGAAGAGATTGTGACCCGGAGCGAGAAGAATGAGCGTGTCCTGATCACAACACTGACCAAGAAAATGTCAGAAGATTTGACTGCCTACCTAAAAGAGTCCGGAATAAAGGTTCAATATCTGCACTCCGAAGTCAAGACGCTTGAGCGTATTGAAATAATCAGGGAACTCAGGATGGGTGTCCACGATGTACTGGTTGGAATCAACCTACTCCGGGAAGGTCTGGATATCCCTGAAGTTTCACTGGTCGCAATATTGGATGCCGACAAGGAAGGGTTCCTGCGCTCAAGTCGGTCACTTGTCCAGACAATCGGTCGCGCAGCCCGTAACAGTGAAGGACATGTGATTTTATATGGGGATAAAATGACCGATTCGATGAACTACGCCATTGAAGAGACCGCAAGACGACGCGAAATTCAAATTGAATATAACAAAAAACACGGCATCACGCCTCAGACTATACAGAAAGAAGTACGAGATTCGATCAGTGCGGAAGTGGAAGTTAAGACAGAAAGCAGAAGTGACGGATCGGATAAGCGTACCAAGACCAAGATGACGAAAAAGGACAAAGAGAAATTGATGGTCCAGCTTGAAGAAGATATGAAACAGGCTGCCAAGGATCTCGATTTCGAAACCGCTTCAGAACTCAGGGACGCACTATTCGAATTGAAAGCAGAAGGGTGATATTTTGAAGAACAAGTATATCAGTGTAAGGGGTGCAAGACAGCATAACTTAAAAGGCGTCGATGTCGACATCCCAAGGGACAGCCTGGTGGTTATGACCGGACTGTCCGGTTCCGGGAAGTCTTCCTTGGCGTTTGATACCATATATGCTGAGGGTCAACGACGCTATGTGGAGTCTTTGAGTTCTTATGCCAGGCAATTCCTGGGACAGATGGAGAAGCCAGATGTAGATTCGATAGAAGGGTTGTCACCTGCGATCTCCATCGATCAGAAAACAACAAGCAACAACCCAAGATCGACCGTATCTACGATTACTGAGATATATGATTATCTCAGACTGCTTTATGCAAGGGCGGGCACTCCGTTCTGTCCAATCCATGGTGTCGAAATCACGTCCCAGACAGTTCAAGAGATGGTCGACCGGGTCATGGAGCTCCCAGAAAGGACTAAAGTACAGCTTTTTGCCCCTATCATAAAGGGTCGTAAAGGGTTGCATGAAAAGGTGTTTGAAGATTTGGCTAGGGAAGGGTATGCCCGGGTCATCGTAGATGGCGAAATGTATGACATCGAATCCGTACCGGAACTCTCCAAAAATAAAAAGCATGATGTGGACGTCGTCGTCGACCGGCTTGCCATTCGCGAAGGCATTGAAGCGCGCTTGAGCGATTCGATGCAGACCGCACTTGAAAAAGGGGAGGGGAACATCACCGTCAATGTCATCGATGGGGAAGACATGCATTTCTCCGAACATTTCTCCTGTCCAATATGCGGTTTCACCATATCCGAAATGGAACCTAGACTGTTCTCCTTCAACGCCCCGTATGGAGCGTGTCCGGACTGTGATGGCCTAGGGATGAAAATGGCAGTGGACGAACGCCTCGTCATCCCTGATGCAGAACTATCATTAAAGGAGGGGGCGCTTCTCCCTTGGCAACCAATCAGCTCCGACTATTACCCAACCCTGCTCAGACAGACTTGCGAGCATTTTGGTATAGATATGGACACCCCCTTTAAAGACCTGAAGAAGAAAGAAAAAGACCTGATACTGCATGGATCTAAAGGCGAGATGGTCAGCTACAGATTCACCCAAAGCAACGGTATAGTCCGCAATCGCAAGATGCCTTATGAAGGAATCATAAATAATATCGAACGGCGCTACAAGGAGAGCCCATCTGATTACACAAGGGATGTAATGAGCAGATACATGAGGGAAATCACATGTAAGACATGTGAGGGGTACCGGTTGAATGCAGAAGCCCTTGCTGTAAGGATAGAGGGGCGGCATATAGGCCAGGCAGTGGATCAGCCGGTCAAAGAGGCGATAGATTTCTTTGATGGACTCTCCCTCTCTGAACAAAACAGAAAAATCGCTGCACCGATCCTTAAAGAAGTGTACGAGCGCCTGTCCTTCCTTCATAATGTCGGCTTGGACTATCTGACGCTAAATAGACGAAGCGGCACACTCTCTGGGGGTGAAGCCCAGCGCATACGTCTTGCGACACAGATTGGCTCAAGGCTCAGTGGAGTGCTGTATATACTTGATGAGCCTTCGATTGGACTCCACCAAAGGGATAACGATCGCCTGATCAATACACTAAAGGATATGCGCGACCTCGGTAATACTCTGATTGTGGTGGAGCATGATGAAGACACCATGCTTGCAAGTGACCACCTCATTGATATCGGCCCTGGGGCAGGGGAGCATGGTGGACGTATAATGGCTCAAGGTACACCGGAAGAAGTGATGGCGAATGAAGATTCGATCACCGGTCAATATTTGAGCGGCAAGAAGGAAATTCCACTGCCGATTGAGTACCGCAAACCTGACATGAAAAAGGTGTTGGAAGTACGCGGAGGCAAAGAGAACAACTTGAAGAATCTCAATGTTAAAGTTCCGCTGTCAGTTTTGAATGTGGTCACCGGGGTCTCGGGGTCAGGTAAAAGTACCCTGATCAACGAAATCCTCTATAAAGGACTTCATACCAAACTGTATAAATCAAAGCAGATACCCGGGGACCATAAAGAGATAAGAGGCGCAGAAAACATCGAGAAGATAATCGATATCGACCAGTCGCCGATTGGCCGTACACCACGCAGCAACCCTGCAACCTATACAGGCGTATTCGATACAATCAGGGATGTCTTCGCCCAGACGAATGAAGCAAAAGTGCGAGGGTATCAAAAGGGACGGTTCAGCTTCAACGTCAAAGGGGGAAGGTGTGAAGCCTGTAAAGGCGATGGCATCATCAAAATAGAGATGCATTTTCTGCCCGATGTATTCGTACCATGTGAAGTATGTGATGGAAAGCGTTATAATAGAGAGACTCTGGAAGTTAAATATAAAGATAAGAGCATTGCAGATGTCCTGCAGATGACAGTGGAAGAGGCGTATTATTTCTTCGAAAATATTCCGAAGATCAAACGCAGGATGAAAACATTGCTTGATGTGGGGCTTGGCTATGTACGATTGGGTCAGCCTGCTACGACATTGTCAGGCGGGGAAGCACAAAGAGTCAAACTCGCTTCCGAACTGCACAGACGATCTGAGGGGAAAACGTTGTATATATTGGATGAACCCACTACTGGCCTTCATTCGGAGGATATAGGCAAATTGATTACTGTGATCCAGCGTCTTGTCAATAACGGGGATACCGTCATTGTCATCGAACATAACCTCGATGTCATAAAAGTGGCCGACCATGTCATCGACCTTGGCCCGGAAGGCGGCGATGGGGGAGGGACCATCGTAGTCAGCGGCTCAACCCAGGACGTAATGGCAGAACCGGAAAGCTATACGGGACAGCACCTAAAAAAATGGTTGGACAGAAACCATCAGGGGGATTGAAATGGATAACAAAGACCGCATTCTGAAAATGTTGGAAGAAGGAAAAATTACGTCAGAAGAAGCAATCCGTTTAATGGAAGCGATAGAATCCAAAGAGAAACAGGATGATCCAGTACAGGACACAAAAGAAGACAGAAGCAATCGGAACCGCTCGACTAAAAATGGATCGAAGGATATCCTCAACCAATTCATGGATGAATTTCAGAAGTATGTAAACCCTGAAAAGGCAAATGAAGCATTGAATCAAGTCAAAAACAAAATGGAAGGGCAGAAGCAGACTGCACAAGTCTACCGCACTTTCGAGAAGGCATTCGACAGTGTCAAAAACAGTTCCATTGATGCAATGTTTACACAAGGTTCAAAAAATCGTCTCATCGAAACGGTCGAGGACGACTATTCGAATGTATCAATCGATATTGCGAACGGCAATATCAAGGTTGTGCCAACAGATGGCTCCACTACAGCGAGATTTGAAGTCACTCCTTTCTACAGAAAACTTGATAAGCAACGTAATTATTTCCAGGACATCATCTGTGAAGTCAAGAATGAAGAACTTCTCATCGTCTCAGACATCCGTACAGCCCGGGTGAATATTGAACTCCAGGTGAATCGGGAAACGCTCAGACGACTCATCATCTCAGGGTCTAACGGCAATGTTCAGATTGAATCCCAATCCTTCAATGATCTTACCATCGATCTTTTGAATGGCAATATCTCCATCGAAGATGCAGTGAGCAGCAATGCATTCATCAGAACATCAAGGGGCGATATAACCGTTAAAGCAGGTTCCCATGGATCGATAGAGATGATTTCCATGCTTGGGACAATCAACACCGATAAGTTGAATGCAAAAGATATTACAATATCTTCAAATGGTTCAGTGAATGTTTCCTTGGAGCCAGGGACCGAGTCAGCCACAGTCAATGCCAACATGGGCAGCATCAATATAAACATCCCGCACGCACGCGCTGTGGAAGGACGCTTGAGCACCGTCATCGGGCAGATCAATTATCCTCCGGACCTGAATGTCAGATTCATGAAATCGCAGGATATCGGGTTCAAGGAATTGATGCTCCTCAATGATACGGAAGAAGAAGCACTGCTTCTTGAAGTGGGAACCAAATTTGGCAGTGTTACACTGCACCGCAGTTAAAGAACACACTATAGTCCAGCAATTGCCGGGCTATAGTGTGTTTTTGTATATAGTTGAAAAATTGCCCCATGTAATCAAGTTCCGTTTCATTGAAAAGGGCAGCTCGATTCTTTATAGTTGAATTATTAAATGTCTGAGGTGACCCAATGCTCACAGTTAAAAAGATCATAGACGAATTTCAACTGAAATTGATTTCCGGGAATGATGGCATCAACAAGGAAATCACCAATATCGATGTCTCGCGTCCGGGCCTTGAGATGGCAGGTTATTTTTCCCACTATTCATCCGATCGCATACAAATACTTGGGATGACGGAAATTTCATTCTTTGAGAGAATGCTTACGGAAGAAGAAAGGGAAGATCGGCCGAAAAAGTTGTGCCGTAAAGAAACGCCCTGCATCATCATCACACGTAATCTGAATCCGCCGCTTGAATTTATAGAAGCGTGCAACCAAAGCCGAATTCCTCTTCTGGTCACTGAGGACAACACGACTAATTTTACGAGTAGAATCTCCAATCATCTGGAAAAAGCTTTAGCGCCAGAAACCAACATGCATGGTGTACTGGTGGATATATATGGGATTGGTGTCCTGATCACCGGAGAAAGTGGCGTAGGAAAGAGCGAAACGGCGCTGGAACTTGTCAAGAATGGTCATAGGCTCGTAGCTGATGATAATGTTGAGATAAAAGAAGTGTCGAAGAATGTACTTATTGGTGCTTCGCCGCCGATCATACGCAATCTGCTTGAGATACGCGGCCTTGGCATCATTAATGTTATGACGCTTTTTGGAGCGGGGAGCATCCTGGAGGAGAAGCGCGTCATGCTCAATGTGAATCTTGAGGCCTGGGAGAAGGGAAAAACTTATGAACGTCTCGGCCTGGATCAGAATAAGCTGAAGATCTTGAATACTGAGATCGACCAGAAGACCATCCCCATCCGTCCGGGGCGTAGCCTGGCGGGCATCATTGAAGTGGCTGCCATGAATTATCGCATGCAGTATATGGGATATGATGCAGCCCAGGAATTCAATGATCGTCTGAACCGTCAAATCCAAATCAACGGAGGGATGATTGATGATCTATAGCGCACCGTTCAGCCCGATCGCAATTGAACTCGGCCCGATAGGAATCCACTGGTATGGCATCATCATAGCAGCCGGCATGCTGCTTGGATACTACATAGCAGACCGTGAAGCAAACCGAAAAGGTCTTCCTGAAGGACTTTTCATGGATTTGATGTTCTACATCATCATTGCTTCAATTATAGGTGCAAGATTATATTATGTTATTTTCCAATGGGAATACTATAGCCAGAATCCATTTTCCATACTCCTGATCAATGAAGGGGGTATGGCGATTCATGGAGGATTGATCGGTGGCTTCATCGCTGGTATCGTCTACTGCCGGGTTAAAGGCTTCAGTTTCTTTCAGTTGGCGGACATTGCGGCCCCGAGCCTTATTTTGGGACAGGCTATAGGCCGTTGGGGAAACTTTATGAACCAGGAGGCGCATGGGGGAGAGGTCTCCAGAAACTTCCTGGAATCCTTGATGCTCCCAGACTGGATCATCAACCAAATGTTTATAGACGGTGCGTATTACCACCCTACATTCCTGTACGAATCCGTATGGAATATAGTAGGCTTCATCCTTCTCCTCATGCTCCGTAAAAAACTGAAAGTGGGCCAGACCATCCTTCTATACTTGATGTATTATTCCCTCGGCCGTTTCTTCATAGAGGGAATGCGCACAGATAGTTTGATGATAGGAGAACAGCTGCGTACCGCACAGCTGATTTCAATCATCCTGATTGTTGTGGCAGCGGGTGTCTGGATCTATAGGGAAATGAAATATAAGTTGCCGAAATACCGGGAGGTACAAGGCATCTATAAAGGAAGACGAAAATGAGGAAACTTGAAAAATTCAAGGCGGGTGCGATAAATCCGCTGTGGCATCTATATAGGACAGTCTCACGCATTAAAGTTGCCAAGAACTTCATCATAATAGAACTTGGCCGGTTTTGTCCCTCGACCAGATGGAAGCACGTACTATACAGGAAAGGGCTCGGTATGAAGCTTGGGGAGAACGTTTCTCTTGCCTACAAAGCCATGCCGGACCTGATGCATCCAGAGCGCATCCACATTGGCAAAAACAGTATAATCGGGTATAATACAGTGATATTGACTCATGAATACCTCGTGGATGAGTATCGTCTCGGGAATGTGTACATCGGGCATGATACTATGGTGGGTGCAAACGTCACTATTTTGCCGGGGGTGAGTATCGGCAATCATGCTGTAATAGGGGCGGGAAGCGTCGTTTCAAAAGATGTCCCCGACCACTCGGCAGCTTACGGTAATCCGCTTATAATAAGGAGTATGGATAATGACTAGGAAAGTGATTCCGTTCGATCAGAATGGAGAATTCCATTTTAATCAAGGTCTGAAGAAAACAGAACAGAATAAAAAACCGGAGGCGCTCAGGAGCTTTCAGAAAGCCTATGAACTTGACCGGAATAATCTGGCATATCTGTCCCAGTATGCATACTTGCTTGCTGAAAATGGCCGCGGTGCAGAAGCTGAACATATATTGATCAACGCATTCATTCAGCATCAGTATGATGCTGAATTTTATTTTATATTAAGTCAGCTTTACATCATCAGCAATGATGCGAATAAGGCGTTTCTGTTCGGTGTACAGTATGTCAAATATGAGCCGGACTCCGGCTATGATGAGGAACTGGAAGAGATGTTCGAAGTGAGTATTCATGATGAAGAAGAGGTGGAGCGGGAAGCGGCGAGATTTACAGCGCAGCATCTGTTCCAGCATCTCTTTATGAACGCCAGGATAGAAGAGGCTCTGGAATTTCTATTCACAGTACCTGAAGACATCCGGAAGGAACGCGAATTCAGAAATCAGAAGGCCATGGCGCTCCTATTCCTGAACCGTTATGATGAAGCGCACGAACTATTGGAGCAGCTATTTCTGGAAGATCGCACGGATATGCATGCATTGAGCCATATGACACTCTTGTACTATCATACGGGGGAAGAGGATAAATTCAATGAATTCCTTAAAAAGTTGGAAGTGGTGCAACCATTGGATGATGATGCCCGGTTCAAAGTGGGACTCGTGCTCAATTTCCTTCAGAAGTACGAAAGGTCATACGAGCTTCTTTATCCTTTATTCAAAAAACAGTCGTTCATCAGTTTCCAGCTGCTCCATGCATTGAGCCATGCAAGCTATCATACTGGTCGTGCGGAAGAATCCAAGATGTTCTGGAATCGTATGCAGACGTTTCATCAGGTAAAGGAAATATATAGCCCTTGGAACCGTCATCGGGCATCTGAGAAAGTAACAGAGATAGAAACTGCCTACTTGAAGGATGACGATCCGTACAGACGTCTTCTAGGCCTCTATAAGATCTACAATGTCGTTCCGAGGGACGTCATATTGGGTCATGATGTGTGGGACACGATTGAAAATCTGGAAGATTACGAGAAATTGTATATCTCATTCCTTTTCCAGGGGCTTAAGCTGGTCAGGCTGGGACGGATGCATAAAGGACTTGAGGCACTGTCGCAAGCCGGTTTTACGGATGAAGAGGACCAGATGTCCTGGATAGAACTATTTCACGAACTGTATGAGCAGAAAGTGGAGCTGGAAGATATTGATGCCTTTGCAGCTGCGGCAATGTATTTCCATAAGCGCGAAAGGAAATTCACCAAAAAATATCTCGTCGAGACATTCGGCACTACACTCTACCGTTTGAATAAGGCATTGGGGCATATCGAGCAGAAATGATGAAATAATGTAAATATCCCTTTATAATATTTAACAGCTGATAATACGGAAAAGGAGTTTTGACCATGACTGAAGAAAAAAATATTTATGACGTCGTCATCATCGGTGCAGGGCCGGCAGGAATGACAGCTGCCGTCTATGCTTCCCGGGCAAACCTTAAGACAGTGATGCTTGAACGCGGTATGCCGGGTGGACAAATGGCAAATACGGAAGAAGTTGAGAACTTTCCTGGATTTGACTTCATAACAGGTCCTGAATTATCCACCAAAATGTTTGAGCACTCCCAAAAGTTTGGTGCCGAATATAAATATGGCGACATTAAATCCATTGAAGATCAGGGAGATGTCAAAGTGCTTAAAACGGGCAATGAGGATATCTACACGCGCACTGTCATCATAACGACAGGTGCCGAATATAAGAAGGTCGGAGTCGAGGGTGAAGAAGAACTCGGCGGCCGCGGCGTGAGCTATTGCGCAGTATGTGACGGCGCTTTCTTCAAGGAGAAGGAACTCGTCGTAATCGGCGGCGGGGATTCTGCAGTAGAAGAAGGGGTCTTCCTGACGAAATTCGCAAGCAAAGTAACTGTAGTGCATAGGCGTGATCAGTTGCGGGCTCAAAAAATCCTCCAAGACCGTGCGTTCAAAAACGACAAGATGGATTTCATCTGGGATACTGAGATCCAGTCCATCAACGGTGAGGGTAGAGTGAAGAGCGTAACGCTGCTTGATAAGAATACAGGCTCAACGTACGATTATGAAGCAGATGGCGTCTTCGTCTATGTGGGCATGAAGCCACTGACTGCACCATTTGAAGGTTTGGGCATCTTGAATGAAATGGGATATGTGGTCACCAATGATGAAATGGAGACATCAGTCCCGGGCATCTTTGCAGCTGGAGACGTACGTAACAAGACCCTGCGTCAGATCGTCACAGCAACCGGGGACGGCAGTATAGCTGCCCAGAACGCCCAGCACTATATCGAGAAGCTTGGAGATATGCAGGAAAGCAAATAGGAATGTTACCCCAGGGTTTTGGGCCAATGGCAGTAGGATGTCTTATCCAACTGCCATTGGCCACGTCACCCTGGGTTTTTTTAATAGAGTCCTAGAGGCAGGAAACTTACTGAGTGTTGCGGGAGAAGATGCGAGATGGTTTAATTGAAAGAGGCAATTAACGCTTAAGAGGATGTGGATCTATGAAAAAACTGAGTATAGTGACGGGCATGAGCGGGGCCGGAAAGTCTGTAGCGATTGAAGCGCTTGAAGATATGGGGTATTTCTGCATTGATAATCTTCCCCCGATTCTGCTCAAAAAAGTCCTGGAATTGATGGAAACGACAGAAGGACAGATGGACCAGGTCGGCTTGGGCATAGACCTCAGGGGCAAAGAGTTCTTTGACCAGCTACTTGTTGAAATAGAACAGCTGAGGGATCATCCGGATATTGCCCTGGAAATAATATTCCTGGATGCAGATGACAACCGCCTCGTCTCACGCTATAAGGAAAGCCGACGGGCACACCCGCTCGATGGAGAGATGGTCTTGTTGGACGCAATCATGAAGGAACGTGAACTTCTGAGTGTTCTGCGCGGCCATGCCTCCCATATCATCGACACGACCGAAACGACTCCAAAAGAATTAAGGAACCTGATGTTCGAAAAATGCTCTGGAGAAAACAGTCCAGCCTTTAATATAAATGTGCTGAGCTTTGGCTTTAAGCATGGCCTGCCAATCGATGCGGATTTGGTGTTCGATGTGCGTTTTCTGCCGAATCCCCATTATATTGATGCCCTGAGGCCTTTGACAGGACTCGATGAACCGGTCTCGGACTACGTCATGAAATGGAAGGAGACCAAAAAGTTCTATAAAAAACTGTATGATCTCCTTAAATATATGATCCCCCAATATATAAAAGAGGGGAAAGCGCAACTGGTCATCGCCATCGGATGCACAGGTGGCAAGCATCGGTCTGTAACGCTTGCAGAGAAGCTCACAGAAGACCTGAGTGAAGACTTTAATTTTACCATCCGGGCGGTCCACAGAGATGCACCGGTAGAAGGTGCAGAACATGAAGAAGATTAAGATTACAGTAGTCGGGGGCGGCACCGGGCTGAGTGTTTTAGCCAGAGGCCTGAAAAGATACCCGGTGGATATAACCGCCATTGTTTCTGTAGCAGATGACGGCGGCTCGACCGGGCTTATCCGCGATAAGATTGATATGCCGGCACCAGGGGACATCAGAAATGTAATGAGTGCACTTAGTGAAGTGGAGACGAAATTGGATAATCTCTTTTCTTACCGCTTCAATAAAGATGCACTCGATGGTCATGCACTCGGCAATCTCATGCTGGCTGCGATGTATGATATGACCGGTGATTTTGCCGTGGCAGTCAAGGAATTAAGCAAGATACTGAACGTCAAGGGTACCGTCATTCCGTCGACCAATATCAGTCCGGAGCTGGCTGCACGTATGGCTGACAACTCGATTATCGTCGGAGAGAGCTATATTCCGGAAGTTGGACAGAAGATAGAGGAAATGTATTTGATTCCGGACGATACCGTAGCAACCCCCGAGGCCATAGAAGCCATCGAGTCTTCTGACGTCATCGTCTTTGGACCGGGGAGCCTGTATACGAGCATCATCCCCAACCTGATACCTGAGGGCATGAAGGAAGCGATAATTAAAGCGCGCGGCATTAAGGTCTATATTTCAAACATCATGACTCAGGCTGGCGAAACGATAGATTACAGCGCTGCAGATCATCTTGAAGCCATCCATCACCACGTCGGCCAGAATATTGCAGACTTCATTATTTTGAATGAGGAAGATATCAAAGGCCGCATATCTAATTATTACCATGAAAATGATATGGAGATCGTCGAGAGTGACAGAGAGAGGCTCAGACAGATGGAAGTTGAAGTAATGACAGACCACCGCCTTGTCCAGATCGATGAAGATGGGGCAGTACGGCACAACAACAAAATACTGGCGCAGATGATCTATGACATTGCGCTTAGGGAAATCAGTACGTTGCAGTATAGGAAAAAATAGAATGGGGCGTGATCGCATGTCATTTGCTTCTGAGATGAAGAATGAATTGACCAGAATCGAAGTGGATACGTGCTGTATGAAAAGTGAGCTTTCAGCGCTCATCAAAATGAACGGGGCACTCAGCCATTCCAATGGACAATGGATTATTAATATACAGACTGAGAATGCGGCGATTGCGCGCCGGATTTTCTCATTGATTCGGACTACGTATGGAGTTGAGATAGAACTTCTGGTCCGTAAGAAAATGAAACTGAAAAAAAACAACGTCTATATTTCAAGGATAAAGAAAGAAAGTAAGAAAGTACTGGAAGACTTGGAAATCATGAAGGATGGTCTGCTTGAACATGCCATAAGTGAAGATATCAAAGAGAAGGAGTGCTGCATCAGAAGCTATCTGAGGGGTGCGTTCCTTGCAGGCGGATCGGTGAATAATCCGGAAACCTCAGCTTATCATCTGGAGATATTCTCCTTGTACGAGGAGCATGCCAGGAATCTGACTGAGTTAATGAATGGTTATGAGTTGAATGCGAAATTCATTGAAAGAAAGCGCGGCTACATCACCTATCTCAAAGAAGCCGAGAAGATTGCAGAATTCCTTAGCCTGATCGGTGGGTACCAGGCACTTTTGAAATTTGAAGATATACGGATTGTCAGGGATATGCGCAATTCTGTAAACCGTCTGGTGAACTGTGAAACAGCAAACCTGAATAAAACAATCAGCGCTGCAATGCGTCAAGTTGAGAACATCAATTTCATCGCTTCAGAAATAGGGCTTGAAGAGCTGCCCGAACGCCTTAGGGAAATCGCGAAATTAAGGGTTGAGCACCAGGAAGTCTCCCTGAAGGAGCTAGGGGAGATGATGTCGACAGGTCCGATATCGAAGTCCGGGGTGAATCATCGCCTAAGGAAACTGGATAAGATAGCGGAGCAGGTGAGAAGCGGTGAAGAAATCACTTTTTAACGAAGAAAGCGTGCACCAAAGTGCACGCTTTCTTCGTTCTATTGGCCATATAGATCTTCAAGTGCAATTTCCAGTGTAGGAAAGAGGAATTTAAAATCATTTTCCATCAGTACTTCCGGGAGCACGTATTGCCCTTTCAATATGAGCATGGACTGTTCACCCAAAAGCTTTTCGATCAGAAAAGAAGGTGTATGGAAAAAGTCGGGTTTTCCGAGTGCAGTGCTCAAATATTTGGAGAAATGTTTTTGTCTGAGTGGCATTGGGGCGGTAAGGTTGACCGGGCCTGAAATTTCCGAATGCACGCCTACGAACAGCAGAGCATTCAACAGATCCTCTATATGGATCCAACTGTACCATTGGTTTCCGCTTCCAATGGGGCCGCCCACTCCCATTTTATATGGCAGGGCCATTTGGGGGAGGGCGCCTTCGTCCTTATCGAGAATCAGGCCAAATCGCGTGAAGACGGTACGGGTTCCGAGATCTTCAAACTTCTTGGCTTCAGCCTCCCACGCCACAACCACTTCAGATAGGAAATCATGTTCGGCAAAGGCATCGCCTTCGTCATATTGAACCTTCTCGCTGACTGGATAATAGCCGATTGCACTGGCGTTTACAAGAACCTGAGGAGTAATTTCAGCCTGCTCAGCCCACATCCTCAACATGCGGGTCACTTTCATCCTTGATTCATAAATGGCCGTCTTGTGGGAATCCGTCCATTTCTCCTGGAGTGAGGCTCCCGCCAGGTTATAGATGATATCAACTTTTAATGGCAACTCCTGCATCCACCTGTCGTCTGACGGGTCGTCAGGATTGTATTTGATGAAGTGTACAAAAGGATGTTCCGACTTTCTGTCGCTTCGTGTCAATATATACACATGATCATTCTCCTCCCGGAGAATTTTTGTCAGTCTTGAACCTACAAAACCAGATCCACCTGTAATTAATACATTCATGTCATCACGCTCCTTAATACCACTATAGCCTGTCTGTAGTGATGATAATCCGGAAATTTAAAATTTGCCTGAGGGTTACGCAATGGGAAAATAGAAAAAGGGATGGAATCGATATTCCATCCCTTTTCCAATAATTTTAGCCCTGTAATTTTTCAGGCTCCATTACGTCATCAACCAAACCATATTCTTTGGCTTCTTCCGCTGTCATGAAGAAGTCGCGATCGGTATCCGTTTCAATCTTATCGAGCGTTTGGCCCGTGCGCTCTGCAAGGATCTTGTTGAGTTTTTCGCGTGTTCTCAATATATGCTTGGCCGCTATTTCAATTTCTGTAGCCTGACCTTGCGCACCACCAAGTGGCTGGTGAATCATCACTTCAGCGTTCGGCAGGGCGAAGCGTTTGCCTTTTGCCCCTGCTGCAAGCAGGAATGACCCCATTGAAGCGGCCATGCCAAGGCAGATGGTCTGTACATCAGGTTTGATGTGCTGGATTGTATCATAGATTGCCATGCCTGCAGTCACGCTGCCACCAGGAGAGTTGATATAGAGGAAAATATCTTTATCTGGATCTTGGGCCTGCAGGAAAAGCAGTTGGCTGACGACGGAGTTCGCCACGTTGTCATCGATGCCCGTACCAATCATGATGATCCTGTCTTTGAGCAACCTGGAATAGATGTCGTAGGCGCGTTCTCCGCGGTTCGTCTGTTCAATAACTGTAGGAATTAAATTCATTGTGTTACCTCCTGATATTATAGTACTCTTAATTGGCTAATTCATTTATACCACATTAGTCAAATAAGGTCAAAAGAAAACGTTTATGGTATAAAGATTAATTTAGGCCTTTAATTTATTCAAGTTTATTGCTATACTGAATAAGGCTTTATGAAGAATGATATTAATTTTATCATACCCCCGTGGTGTAATGGATAACACGTAAGATTCCGGTTCTTGAGATGGGAGTTCGATCCTCTCCGGGGGTGTAAATAGAGGTGGCCGTGTGAGTGGCGAACTTGAGATCATAGAAGCTCCAGAAAAAGTCCTTAGCGAAAATTTTGTGCGCGATGTTTTTTATATCGTCATTAATTGTGGCAAGATGCTGTTGGAAAGTGGAGCGGAAACTTACCGTATAGAGGATACGATGTTGCGCATCGCATCCAGTTATGGTATAGAGAATGCTCAAGTGTTCGCGACCCCCACGGTCATTATTTTTTCCTTGAATGATTATGCATTGACCCAGACGCTGCGTATTGAAGAAAGGGCAAACAACTTGGAGAAGGTTGTGGCAGTGAATGAACTTTCGAGGCGCATTTCCGTCGGTATGCCCCTCGATCAGGCTTTGCGGCGTATGGAGGCCATTCACGACAGCAGGTTCTTCCCGTTCTGGCTGACCATATTATCGGGCGGCATCATAGGGATGATGTTCTTGCTGCTGTTCGACGGTGTGGCGGCTGATCTGCCTGCCGCCTTCGTCGGGGGCGCAGGGGGAGTCTTTGTAATGGAAGGTATCCTCCGCTACACTAAAGTTAAATTCTTTACAGAATTTTTTGCCGCCTTATATATCGCGCTGACGGCTATATTTTTTGTCGATACGGGTTTTGGCACTATGCTTGATACCATCATTATCGCCAGTGTAATGCCGCTTGTTCCCGGTGTCCTCATTACAAATGCAATACGTGAGATGATCCGGGGGCATTTGATGGCCGGCATCATGAAAGGCACTGAAGCAGCACTGACTGCCATTGCGATCGGTGCTGGTGTGGGACTTGTATTTTTGATGATCTAGGAGGCTGCTGATGATTTATGTCTATCAATTCATCCTTAGCTTTTTCGCTTCTGCAGGATTCTGCGTACTTTTCAATGCGCCACGGGCGGCCATCATCAGATGTGGGCTGACCGGCGCAGTCGGTTGGATGGTGTTCTATATATTGAGGGAAGGGGGCGCCGACCTTGTTCTTGCCTCTTATATCGGCGCTCTCGTTCTATCGGCAGCGGCACTCTTGAATTCGAGAAGTCAGAAGATGCCTGTCATTCTGTACATTACATGTGGAATCATCCCACTTGTCCCAGGAGGCATGGCGTACGATTCAATGCGGCAGATTGTGCTGCAGGAGTATATGACGGCCCTCGAATATGGATTTGAAGCTGCGCTTATTTCCTTGGCGATCGCAACCGGCATCATCAGTACAGAAATGGCGGATCAGGTTCTGCAGACCATAAGGAAGAAATTGAAGAAAGAGGTATGAGTATGCTCGAATTGGTATATTATACGAGGAATAGATGTCCGCTTTGTGATGAAGGGATGGAGCAGATCAAGCTTGCCTTGTCTGAATTGAGATATAGCGATGTCAAGATGACGGCGATAGATATCGATGAAGACGATGCCCTGCAGGAGGCGTATATGATGCGCGTCCCGGTCTTGTGCCATAAAAGTCAGGTGATTCAAGAAGGCATCATTGATTTTGTCTATGTCTATGATTACCTTAAGGAGTATCTGGGTACAATAAAATAGCTGAAGCCGAATAATTGCATTCTTGAATATTTATGATATATTTAGAATGTAATTATTTTTGTCCCATGTGGGACGCAATACGTCTCATGATGGTGAGGTATCGAAACTCATGTGGCAAAAACTTTTAGACATCCAAAAGCGTATCGCACCGGAAGTAGTGTCGGAATTGCAGAAGCGTTCAACCATCCTGAAACAAATCAGGACCTACCAACCGATAGGTCGACGGCCACTTGCCAGGCAACTTAATATGACCGAGAGGGTTTTACGTAAGGAAGTCGATGCATTACATGATTTGGATCTGATCGATATCGATAAAAAAGGAATATCGATTTCCCAAACGGGTATTGAAGTATTGGATGAACTTTCACCGTTCATGACAACACTTGATCGGCGTTCCGGACTGGCCCTTAAGCTTCAGCGGCAATATAATCTGCAAGGTTGCCATATCATCCGGGGGGATGCTGATGAAGATCCCGAGCTCCAGCAGGAGCTATCCCAGCTCATGGCCGAAGAATTCCAGAAAATGATCTTCGACAATGCCATTATTTCCGTGGCAGGTGGTTCGACGATGGCCAATGTGAGCCAATATCTGAAACCAGCGGAGGAGAATCTCCTGTTCGTTTCGGCCCGGGGTGGGCTCGGTGAAGAAGTGGGCAACCAGGCGAACTCGATTGCGAGTCGTCTTGCAAAAGCGACGGGCGGTGAGCACCGGGTCCTCTATGCACCTGATAGTGTAGGAGATTCGGTATATGAATCTTTGAAGGATGAGCCATCCATTAAAGAAATTACTGAACTCAACCGCCGTTCTGACTATGTCATGCACGGCATCGGCGAAGCATTCATGATGGCGCGTCGCAGAAATGTGGAAGCTGCCGCCCTCTCCCAACTGGAAGCCGATTGCGCAGTTGGCGAAACCTTCGGCTACTATTTCAATGCTGAAGGGGATATCGTGCGTAAGGTCAAAACCATCGGTATCCAGTTGGAAGATCTCGCATCAAAAAAAGCAATATTTGCAGTGGCAGGTGGAAGCAGCAAGAAGGAAGCAGTCCGTGCGTATATGAAGATGGCTCCGAAGAATACTATTCTGTTCATCGATGAAGCCATCGGGGAATTTTTGTTGAAGAATGATTGATTAATTCAATATATATAAACTCAAGGAGGCCATAAATTATGGTTAAAGTAGCAATCAACGGTTTTGGACGTATAGGTAGACTCGCAGCCAGGGAAATCCTCAATTATGAAGATATCGAATTGGTGGCAGTCAATGATCTTACAGATGACGAGTTTCTTGCACACCTCATAAAATACGATACGAGCCAAGGACGTTTCGAAGGTGATGTTGAAGCGATCGACGGTGGATTGAAGATTAACGGCAACGAAGTGAAATCCTTCAACACCAAAGATCCTGCGGAACTCCCATGGGGAGACTTGGATATCGATATCGTTCTCGAATGTACGGGTCTCTTCACAAATGAAGAAGACGCAAGGAAGCATATCGAAGCAGGTGCCAAAAAAGTATTGATTTCAGCTCCAGGTAAAGGCGATATGAAAACAATCGTCTACGGTGTCAACGAAGATGTGCTTGATGGGTCAGAGGAAGTAGTATCAGCTGCATCCTGCACGACGAACTGTCTTGCGCCTGTCGTTAAAGTACTCAATGATGAGTTTGGACTTGAACGCGGCCTCATGACGACGATACATGCCTATACAGCTGATCAGAACACACTGGACGGTCCACATGCTAAAGGTGACTTCCGCCGCGGACGTGCAGCAGCTGAAAACGTGGTACCGAATTCTACAGGTGCAGCTAAAGCCATTGGTCTCGTATTGCCTGAACTCGATGGTAAACTTGATGGCGGTGCCCAGCGTGTACCGGTTAAGGCAGGTTCCCTTACAGAAGTTACAGCAGTACTCGGCAAAAATGTTTCAGTTGAAGAAGTGAACCAGGCGATGAAGGATGCGGTGAGCCCATCATTCGGCTATATTGAAGATGAAATCGTTTCTTCCGATATCATCGGCATCAAAGAAGGTTCCCTGTTCGATGCAACGCAGACACGTGTTGTAGATGTGGATGGAAAACAGCTTGTACGTGCCGTTTCATGGTATGACAATGAAATGTCCTATACTGCCCAACTGGTCAGAACACTTCATCACATGGCAACCAATAAGAAGTAAATCATAGATGAACGGGCGGACTTTCCGCCCGTTTTTATTTTATTCGTACAGTGGTATGGGTATAATGGGAATGAGCAGAAAAGTATAGGAGGCGCAGCCATGAAGAAAACTGTAGAAGATGTACAATTGAAAGGGCGCAAGGTATTGTTGCGCGCTGATCTGAACGTTCCGATGTCAGAGGGCGAAATCACCAATGACAATCGTATCGTCCAGGCGTTGCCTACAATTAGGCATATCATTGAAGCTGGAGGGAAAGTGATACTTTTCTCCCACCTGGGAAAAGTGAAGACAGAAGCGGATAAGGCAGATAAGACGCTTAAACCAGTCGCTGATAAGTTATCGGAACTGCTTGGGCAGGATGTCAATTTCATCCCCCACACAAGAGGTGAAATGCTTGAAGGTGCCATCGATGATTTGAAAGAGGGCGAAGTCCTGATGTTTGAAAACACACGTTTCGAAGATGTCGACGGCAAAAAGGAGAGCGGCAACGATGAATCCTTGGGTAAATACTGGGCTTCTCTTGGTGATATCTTCGTAAACGATGCCTTCGGTACAGCCCATAGAAGCCATGCTTCAAACGTGGGCATCGGATCCAATATCGAAACAGTTTCAGGATTCCTCATGCAGAAGGAAATTGAATTCATCGGAGGTGCCATCGATTCGCCGGAGCGTCCATTCGTGGCCATTTTAGGCGGCGCCAAAGTGTCGGATAAAATCGGCGTAATCAAAAATGTGCTCGAAAAAGCTGACAAAGTAATCATAGGCGGCGGCATGGCGTATACCTTCCTAAAAGCGCAAGGCAAAGAAATAGGCAACTCGCTCCTTGAAGAAGATAAAGTGCAGCTGGCAAAGGAACTTCTTGAGAAATCAGAAGATAAAATTGTTCTGCCAAAGGATGTAGTCGTCGCAGAAGAGTTTGCCGCAGATGCCAAACATAAAACCGTAGGTGTCGATGAAATACCATCCGACATGGAGGGCCTTGATATCGGTGAGGATACAATCGCTGCCTTTAAAGAAGTGCTGCAAGGCGCGAAGACAGTCGTATGGAATGGACCGATGGGTGTGTTTGAAATGGAGAACTTTGCACACGGCACGATTGGTGTATGCAAGGCGATTGCTGAACTTGAAGATGCGAAGACAATCATCGGTGGAGGCGATTCCGCAGCTGCAGCAATGGATCTTGGCTATGCTGAGGATTTTTCCCACATCTCAACAGGTGGCGGCGCCTCACTCGAGTATCTGGAGGGCAAGGAATTGCCAGGCTTGTCTGTAATTGACGAGAAGTAATGTTTAGAGCCTTATACAAAAACAAGGAGGAATATTATGAGAACCCCATTTATTGCAGGAAACTGGAAAATGAATAAAACCATTTCAGAAGGTGAGGCATTTATAGATGCACTCGGCGAACTGCCAAACAAAACTGAAGTGGAGAGTGCAATCTGCGCTCCATTCATCCATCTGCCGTCGCTCGTGGAAAAGGCAAAAGGTATGGCGCTCGGCATAGGTGCTGAAAATAGCCATTATGAAGATGAGGGTGCCTTCACCGGAGAAGTTTCCCCATTGATGCTCCAAGACCTTGGAGTCGATTATGTGATCATCGGACACTCGGAGCGCCGTGAACACTTCAATGAAACTGATGAAGCAATCAACAAAAAAGCGCATGCGCTCCATTCAAAAGACATCGTGCCGATCATCTGCTGTGGTGAGACGGATGACGAACGCGAGGCTGGCAAGGCAGAAGATAAAGTGAAACAACAAGTTTCCAAAGCGTTTGAGGGTCTAAGCAAGGAACAGGCTAAAACCTCTGTTATCGCCTACGAACCTATCTGGGCGATCGGCACAGGGAAATCCGCGACAAGCGATGATGCAAATGAGATGTGCGGTGTCATCCGCCAGACGATGGCATCACTTTATGATGAAGAAACTGCAGAAGCAATCCGTATCCAGTACGGTGGCTCAGTCAAACCAGAAAATATAAAAGAGTACATGGCGCAGGAGCATATTGACGGCGCTCTTGTAGGCGGCGCGTCACTCAAACCTGAATCTTTTGTGCAGCTATTGGAAGGTGCCAAAAATGACTAGACCAGTTGCTCTCATCATACTTGATGGCTTTGCCAACAGGGACGAAACGAAAGGTAATGCTGTTAAAGCAGCCCATAAGCCGAACTATGACCGCTTTTTCAAGAAATACCCAAATAATGCACTCAGCGCCTGCGGTCTCGACGTTGGTCTGCCTGAAGGGCAGATGGGCAACTCTGAAGTCGGTCATCTGAACATTGGCGCGGGGCGCGTAGTCTATCAAAGCCTTACAAGAATCAATAAATCCATTGAAGATGGGGATTTTTATGAGAATGAGGTACTGCTGGATACGATGGACCACGTAAACACCAACGACAGTACCCTTCATGTCATGGGTCTGCTCAGTGATGGCGGCGTACACTCCCATTATGAACACCTCTTCGCAATACTGGAGATCGCTAAGAAACAAGGCCTTAAACAAGTTTATGTACATGCATTTCTGGATGGACGGGATGTTGTGCAAGATTCAGCACTCGAATATGTACGGGAATCGGAGAAGCGTTTCAAAGAGATCGGCATCGGGGAATTTGCGACTGTCAGCGGCAGGTATTATGCCATGGATCGGGATAAGCGATGGGATCGTGAAGAAATGGCGTACAATGCCATCACATACGGAAAAGCCCCCCGCTTTGCTTCAGCTGAAGAAGGGATCCAGGCAAGCTATGATAGGGGCGAATATGATGAATTCGTCAAACCATTCATCATATCCGATACAGAAGAAAGCTATGATAAAGGAGTGGTCGACGGAGATGCGATCGTCTTCTATAACTTCCGTCCGGATCGTGCAGCCCAGTTGTCTGAAATATATACAGATGAGGAATTCATGGGCTTTGATATTGAAAAGCGAATCAAAGATTTGAAATTCGTCACTTTCACCAAATACAGTGACCAAGTGGATGCAGATGTAGTCTTTGAAAAAGAAGACATAATCAACACAATAGGCGAAGTGGTTTCCAAAGCAGGCAAGAAGCAGCTGAGGATTGCAGAAACAGAAAAATATCCGCATGTAACGTACTTCATGAGCGGTGGGCAGCATGATGAGTTTGAGGGAGAACGTAGAGCCCTTTTAGATTCTCCTAAAGTGGCAACTTATGACCTACAGCCTGAAATGAGCGCGTATGAAGTGAAGGAACGTTGTCTTGAAGAACTCGAAAAAGAAGACCTTGATCTCATCCTCATGAACTTTGCAAACCCTGACATGGTAGGTCATAGCGGTAAAATGGAGCCGACGGTCAAAGCAATAGAAGCAGTGGATGAATGTCTTGGGCCTATTGTAGATGAAATCATCGCGCAGGGCGGTACAGCCATCATAACCGCCGATCACGGCAACTCGGACGAAGTCATCACTTTGGACGGTGAACCGATGACTGCCCATACTACAAACCCGGTTCCTGTCATCGTAACGAAAGAAGATGTTACGGTTGGAAGTGGACGACTGGCTGACTTGGCGCCGACCCTACTTGAATTGATGGGATTGGAACAGCCGGAAGAAATGACGGGCAAAAGCCTTTTGGAGTAGATTGTGCTGATAAGATTGAAAATGATAAAAATAGAAATCAATTAAAAAGGAGATATCGTTATGCCATTAATTATAGATGTGTACGCACGTGAAATGCTTGATTCAAGAGGAAATCCGACAGTTGAGGTCGAAGTATTGACAGACAGCGGTGCCTTCGGCCGTGCGCTTGTACCTTCCGGTGCTTCAACGGGAGAGCATGAAGCAGTTGAGTTGAGGGATGCGGATGATGCGCGCTTCCTTGGCAAAGGTGTCGAAAAAGCAGTTGAAAATGTTAATGAAATTATTGGGCCTGAGCTTGTAGAGGGTGATTTCAGTGTCCTTGAACAAGTGTCGATCGACAGAATGATGATTGCCCTTGATGGCACTACCAATAAAGGTAAATTGGGTGCAAACGCTATTCTGGGCGTTTCTATGGCCGTAGCAAAAGCAGCTGCCGACTTCATGGGGCAGCCACTCTACAAATATCTAGGCGGATTCAGCGCAGTCCAACTCCCAGTGCCGATGATGAATATCATCAACGGAGGCGAGCACGCAGATAATAACGTGGATATCCAGGAATTCATGATTATGCCTGTGGGTGCTGAAACATTCAAGGAAGGACTGCGCATGGGCACGGAAATATTCCATAACCTGAAAAAAGTACTCAGTGAAAAAGGCTATAATACTGGTGTAGGAGACGAAGGGGGCTTTGCACCGAACCTCGGTTCCAATGAAGAGGCTTTGTCGACAATCATTGAAGCGGTTGAAAAAGCAGGTTATAAGCCAGGTGAAGAAATCCGTTTGGCGATGGACGCAGCTTCGAGTGAATTCTATGACGCCTCAACAGGCAAGTATGAACTAAAAGGAGAAGGCAAATCCTATACTTCTGAAGACATGGTCAATTGGTATGCTGAAATGATTGAAAAATATCCAATAATATCCATCGAAGATGGGCTGGATGAGAATGATTGGGAAGGTACCAGACTCCTTACTGAAAAGCTTGGTTCTAAAGTACAATTGGTCGGAGATGATCTTTTCGTCACCAATACTGAGAAGCTGGCACGCGCAATTGAAGAAGGCGTCGGAAACTCCATCCTCATCAAAGTCAACCAGATCGGTACTTTGACTGAAACATTCGAAGCAATCGAAATGGCGAAGCGTGCAGGCTACACTGCAGTCATCTCCCACCGTTCCGGAGAAACGGAAGATACGACGATTGCAGATATTGCGGTAGCTGTTAATGCAGGACAGATTAAAACCGGCGCGCCATCACGTACAGACCGTGTCGCCAAATACAATCAGCTGCTCAGAATTGAAGATGAGCTGTTTGAAACGGCAAAATATGAAGGGCTTGCATCCTTCTATAATCTGGATCTAAAATAATCCACGAGCCTCCCTTGACCTAAGGGAGGCTTTTTAGTCGGGACAGCATTTGCAATCCCCCCTTTAATCTGATAAAATGCTTGTGTTACTAATATTCGGAGGGATTACCACATGCAAACACTGCTCGTCATATTGTTGATTGTCGTTTGTATATCTTTAATTGCAGTGGTATTGCTACAGTCAGGGAAAAGCGCCGGCCTCTCAGGTGCAATCGGTGGCGGTGCTGAGCAATTATTCGGTAAACAAAAAGCGCGGGGCATGGATCTTGTACTGCATAGGACAACAGTCATACTTTCGTTACTGTTCTTCCTGATCATGCTACTGCTGACATATCTAAATTAGAAATAATGGCCTCCTATTGTTGATAGGAGGTTTCTTTTTATTTTTCTATGTTCTTAAATTGTCGTACAATGAAATTAATGTGCAGAAAGTAGGGTATAAATAATGAAGATACAATTACCAGAACCATTCTTTTTTGAGGAAGGCGAGAAGGCAGTCCTGTTGCTGCATGGGTTCACAGGCAACTCATCAGATGTCAGGCAACTTGGACGCTATCTCCAAAAACACGGCATAACTTCCTATGCGCCGCATTACGAAGGGCATGCAGAGCCTCCTGAAAATCTTTTGGAATCAAGTCCACATATCTGGTGGAAGCAAGTGACTGAAGCCTACGATTTCCTGGTCTCTAAAGGCTACGATAAGATTTTTGTGGCAGGCCTATCTCTTGGTGGCGTCTATGCCCTGAAATTGGCCACTGTTCGGGATGTAGTAGGGGTCGCCACCATATGCAGTCCGATGTACCTCAAAGATCGTGAGACAATGTATGAGGGCGTTTTGGAATATGCACGGGGATTCAAGAAAATGGAAGGCAAGACACATGAAGAAATAGAAAATGAAATGGAGGCGTTCCGCCCGACCGGCATGCTGGACGAGGTGCGGGATGTGATTCAAGCGGTCCGTGACCATCTCCCGGATGTATATGCACCGTTGTTTGTGGCTCAGTCGGAACAGGATGAGATGATCAATCCAGACTCGGCAAACATCATCTTTAATGAAACTTCGACTGAAAGTGATGAAAAGAAACTGGAATGGTATCCAGAATCAGGGCATGTATTGACGATCGATAAAGAAAAGCAGCAATTGTTTGAGGATATGCATGCCTTCATGGATCAGCTGGATTGGAATGAGTAATAGGGGGATAAGTAATGGGTAACTATCGAGAACGCATTTTAAATGTTATTGAAGCTGACGATTATCGTCCGATGACGATGGAGGAGTTCAAACAGGAACTTTCAGCTCATGATTCAGACGACTTCAAGGAAATGGTGAAAGCCGTTGTGGCCCTTGAAGAAGAAGGTGAGATTCACAGGACGAAAAAAGACAAATATATCAAGATGAGTGAAACAGACATGCTCAAGGGCAAGCTCTCCATGCACAAACGCGGGTTTGGTTTCCTGCGTCCCGAAGAAGGCGATATGGAGGATATTTTCATTCCACCCACTTCAATCAATGGTGCCCTTGATGGAGATACAGTGCTGGTGGAAGTGCAGAAACATTCAAAAGGGGATAACCAGGAAGGTCAGGTCACCACTATCCTGACCCGGGGTACAACACGAGTCGTCGGCGAGTATCATGCAAGCAAGAACTTCGGTTTCGTCGAACCGGATTCACAAAAGATGATAGACGACGTCTTCATCCCGAAAAATCATAACCTGGGTGCCATAGACGGCCATAAGGTTCTTGTTGAGCTGACTAAATACCGGGAGGGCGATGACAAGCCAGAGGGGCATGTCATCCAGATATTGGGACATAAGAATGATCCAGGGGTCGATATACTCTCCATTATCTATCAGCATGGCATCGAGATCGAGTTTCCTGAAGAAGTGATGAAGGAGGCAGAAGCGACACCGGATACCATCAGTCAGGATGAACTGGACGGCCGGCGTGACTTGCGTGATGAATTTACGATCACCATAGACGGGGCAGACGCGAAGGACCTGGATGATGCAATCGCCGTCAAAAAACTGGATAACGGTAACCACGAACTGACAGTCAGCATTGCTGACGTCAGCTATTATGTCGATGAGGCATCCCAGATGGGCAAAGAGGCCTATGAACGCGGCACAAGTGTCTATCTGGTAGACCGGGTCATACCGATGATTCCACATCGTCTGTCTAATGGCATCTGTTCCCTGAATCCTGGTGCAGACCGCCTGACAATGAGCTGCAGGATGGAAATCGATGGCAACGGTAAAGTGGTTGACCATGACATCTTCCAAAGCGTCATCCATTCCGATAGGCGCATGACGTACGATGCAGTTAACCGGATGCTTGATGATGAAGACCAGGCGGTCATCTCAGAATTTCCGGATGTCTATCCTATGCTCAAGAAAGCTCGCGAGCTCGCCATGATATTGCGCAAGCGACGTGAAAAACGCGGCGCCATCGATTTTGATTTCAATGAAGCAAAGGTGCTCGTCGCAGAAGATGGCACGCCATCCGACGTCGTCCTCCGCACACGTTCAGTGGGCGAGCGCATGATTGAAGAATTCATGCTTGTCGCCAATGAAACTGTAGCTGAACATTTCCATTGGATGGAAGTGCCTTTCCTCTATAGGGTACACGAAGACCCGAAAGAGGAGAAGTTGCGTCAGTTCTTCGAATTCATCACGAATTTCGGTATTGTAGTCAAAGGGAAAGGCAATGAAATCCATCCGCGTGCCATGCAGGAGATAGTTGAGGAAGTCGCAGGGCGTCCTGAAGAGATGGTGATCAGTACACTGATGCTCCGCTCGATGCAGCAGGCTCGCTATGCAGAAGATAACTTGGGCCACTTCGGTCTGGCGGCTGATTTCTACACCCACTTCACATCACCGATCAGACGCTATCCCGACCTTGTTGTGCACCGGCTGATCCGTAAATATCTGATTGAAGGCAAGACGGATCAGAAGACACAAAGGCAGATGGAGGCAGAACTCCCTGATATCGCTGAACATACTTCGAACAGGGAAAGACGGGCACAGGAAGCAGAGCGGGATACGGACGACCTTAAAAAGGCAGAGTATATGGTACAGCATGTCGGGGAAACTTTCGAAGGTGTCATTTCGGGCGTCATGAATTTTGGCATGTTCGTTGAACTGCCGAATACAATCGAAGGGCTTGTCCATGTCTCCCATATGACGGATGACCACTATCAATTCCATGAACGCCATATGGCGCTTATCGGTGACCGTGCCGGCACAGTATACCGCATCGGGGATCCCGTTGAGGTGGAAGTGCTGGATGTCAACCTTCATGAGCGTCTCATTGATTTCAAGATAGTTGGAATGCCAGCTCGCCAACCGCGCGAGAGAAGAGGCAGACCGGTTGAGATCAAGGCGAAATCCGAATCCGGCAACCGTCAACGAAACGGGAAAAAAGGTAAGGATGGCAAGAAGCACTTTGATAAGGGCAGGACCAATAAAAAACCATTCTATAAAGGCGCAAAAAACAGTAAGAGGAAGAAGAAATAGCCATGAATAAAACATATGATAAACCATTAGCCCAAAATAGGAAGGCCAGCCATGACTATCATATCGAAGATACGATAGAAGCGGGTATAGAGCTCAAGGGTACAGAGATCAAATCCATCCGACGCGGTTCAGCGAACTTGAAGGATGCCTATGCGCGTGTATACAAGGGGGAGATGTATGTCTATAATATGCACATCGCCCCCTACGAAGAAGGGAACCGCCATAATCATGACCCGCTCCGCTCGCGCAAGCTGCTGCTCAAACGAAAGGAGATAGATAAGCTTGCCGGGCAAATACAGGAAACAGGCTACTCTTTGATTCCACTGAAATTATATATCAAGAATGGTTTCTGTAAAGTCCTGCTTGGAGTGGGACGAGGCAAGAAGAAGTACGATAAGAGGGAAGACCTTAAACGTAAACAGATGAAGCGGGATGTAGATCGTGCCTTGAAGGACCGTATGAAGTGATATCCTTGAAAAAACGTATGGATTCTGATATTATATAGTATACGTCTGATGAAGGCGAACTGTTAAAATCCGGGGACGTTCCGGATTCGACAGGGGCTGTTTGAGCAACTTAAGCGTGTCGGAGGTTTCGGCTCCGTCATCAACGATACACAGTTTATAATAACTGGCAAACAAGACAACTTCGCAGTAGCTGCCTAAGAGCACACTGCATCATCCCATGACGTTTCCTGTGCGTCTTGATTGGATGATTCAACCTTAACAGGATACGCATCTGGTTCTTCCGCCTGGAGAACCCGGTGAAGAGATCAATCAGGCTAGCATGGATCTGTGGTCCGTCCATTACCAACAGCCATGCGAAATTAAGAAATGGACTACACACGTAGAAAGAGTTGTGCCAAGGTCCCTGGACGCGGGTTCGACTCCCGCCGTCTCCATATCTGGAAATACACTGAAGCAATGCTTCTGCCTATAACGAGGTAGAAGCATTTTTTAATCAATCAAATATATTTCTTCTTAAATGATGGATATCATAGTCGGAAACTGCTGTTTTACGCCTGCAAAAAATTACATTGCGCAAATAGTGGGGAATGTTTGGAATAATCTGATGAAAACTGGTAAATTATAATAAAGAAGTCATTCTTGATATACCAGAAAGGTGGATGAACATGTATAAAAAAATTCTGCTCCCGTATGATTTTGGAAACTCTTTCAATAACGTACCTGACCAGTTGACGAAACTTACGGGCAACAGTGAAGACGCTAACATTACAATATTCAATGTGATCCCCGATAGTGAAATGGCAGATAATGTGAAATATCATGGTAAGCATTTCGACGAAATCACCGAAGATAAAATCAAGGCATTGAAGCCTTTCCTGGAAGAGCTGGATGAGCGTGGCTTGAACTATACCACGACATTCAGGGCAGGGCGGATCATCCATGAACTGCTCGAAGAAATAAAAGAAAATGATTATGAAGTAGTGGTCATGAGCAACAAGCGCTCTAAACGGGATATAAAGCATGTCCTCGGCCACGTTACCCATAAGATAGCCAAACGCGTGAACACGCCAGTGCTGATCATCAAATGATCCATACTGTAAAATGAAGGCTTAAAAAAGCCGGGAAAACCATTTAAAAGCCTGTCAACTATATGTGGCAGGCTTTTATTTTTCCAAAATCTATGGAGGGTGATGCGTTATGAAGGAAAGGAGAGAAACCGAGCGGCTGTGGGCCCGTGAAAAATATCGGGTCATGTATCATAGCCAACAGCATTATGATCGTTTAAGGGAAGCATTAAAGAGAGATGCCGGAATTGCGGAAGTGAAGGGATTGATAGAAGACGCAATAGCCATCCCCCCGACCAAAGGGTCGATGATGAATGCATTCGACCACATTTGGGGATATTTCACAAAGGGGTGCACAAATGCAGAACGCGACCGCTATGCAAATATGAAACAGGAATTTAAGGCAGGCAATCTTCCTAAAGAAGAAATGCTGGACCATCTGAAGTCGTTGGCGGTTCTTCATCAACAGAAATATCTGCTTGATTCCACATTGCTGTTTCCAGCCCCCAATTGAGCAAATTCCGTTTATTGCCAATACGAAGTGGGGTATTGTTGTAAAATGAGTAAATAGGAAAGACAAAGGGGTCTTAGATGAAGATAAATGAAATAGTCGATGCTTTAGGGGGTCAATTGTTAAAAAGTATAAATATGGAGGATAGGGTGGAGAAGTCGGTTTCGGGGATTACATCAATGTACCAGGACATTGAACCGGGTCATGTATTCATGCTCAAAAACTCTGCAACTTCAGAGCATTATTTTGATGCTGCTTCAGCCAATGCTCCTGCCTTCATCATTACGGATTTTGAGGTCGGCCGTTTTGATGACAGAAACGTGCCTGTAGTATATGTCGAAGACTTCATGAAGGCCGCGAATAAGATGGCAGAATTTTTTTATGGTAAGTCTATAAAAAAACTTAAATATATAGCAGTCACTGGTACGAACGGAAAGACGACAGTCAGCCACTTCATCGGCAGGCTACTGTCCAACCTCGGTTGCAGAACGGCAACTGTGGGTACTCTTGGAATATTTGACGATGCCTATCAGAAAGTGCCGTTTCGACATACTACTCCAACCACACCAATGCATCTGGAGTTCGCTGAAATCATCAAACATTTCGCCGATCGTGACTATGACTACATCGTCTATGAAGCGACGTCAATCGCCCTGGAGCAGCGGCGTACTGATTTTATCTGGAATGATATGGCCATATTCAATAATTTCAGTCCGGAACACCTCGAATATCATGGAACTGTAGAGGAATATTTGGCAGCGAAGTTGAAATTGGCTCAACGGAGTACATGTATCATGGCGAATGCCGATGTACCGGAGTATGCTTCATTGACGCGCCAAGGGAGGCATTTTTCCAAGCTTGGAGGCGCCTATTATCATTATCGGACAGAGCCTGACCACATCAATCTAAACATCGGCGGATTGAGCTACACGGTTTCACCAGGATTCATTGGAGAACATAATTACATCAATCTGGCTACTGCTATCTTCGGACTTGTGGAGGCAGGTTTTTCAGCTGATGCTGTCATAGGCGCTTCAAGAGGCATCCAGGCACCGGTGCATCGGTTCGAAATGTTTTCAGAAGGGCGTTATGACTTCATCCTGGATTTTGCCCATACACCCGTCGCCATCAATGAGTCCATATCGAATGCGATGAAGTATGCAGAAGCAAAGGGCAAAAATCTGATGGTCATGGTGACGGGCATCGGATTAAGGGGGCAGGATAAAATCAAGAAGACTATGGAAATGGTGCCGCAAAATGTCCCTTGCCTTATCCTGGCAGCAGAGCAAGTCGGCTACGAAGATGAGGAAACGATTGTCCAGATGATGGAGAGGCACTTGCCGGAAAGCTACAAGGATATGGAAATAATCACCGCGTTCTCAAGGCAGGAAGGTATTGTGCAGGCGATTGAACATGCAGGAGAGGATACCCTGATTCTATTGACAGGGATCAACGAGCCCCAGAATTACCGGGGCGCCATGGTGGCGCATGATGATCGGGAGTTCATTTCAAAATATATCAGCGGGAAGTAGAATAAAAAAAGATAGACCCTCCATTGAAGGGCCTATCGCATATTTTCTACGTATTCCTTGATGACTTCAGCCTGATTGTACTGTGTGTCCTTTGCGCTGTACAGCAGGGTGACATTATGACCATCACTTTCTTCCCGGAGTGTTTCGAGAAGCTCTTTGTGTTCTTTGAGTTCTTTGAAGTAATCTTGCTTGAATGTCTCCCATTTTTCCGGGTCGTGGTTGAACCACTTCCGAAGGTCATTTGAAGGAGCGAGTGATCTGTACCATTCATCATGGTCGAGATCTTCTTTTTTGATGCCCCTTGGCCACACTCCATCGACCAGAATGCGTTTTCCATCCTGGGAGGAAGAATCGTCATACACCCTTTTTGTTTTCAACATGATATCACCTCATTATGATCGTGCCCTTTATTGTATGGGGGCAAACAAATAAAAAATGAAATGGATATATAATTGAAATTTTTATGCATTTTATTTAATGTATAGGTAAATGAAGATAACGTGGGGGATTACTATGAATATTAAAGGTGTAGATATCGGAGCGGGCATGCCGAAGGTGGTTGTATCCTTCTCGGGTAATTCAAAGGAAATGATTGATGAAGAAATGGAAGCGGCAAGGATGAATACCAGTGCATTCGATATCCTTGAAATCAGGAGCGATGCATTTGATGCGTTGAGCCGTGAAGACCATATAGAAATGGTCGAATATATTACGAGCCATATGGCCGGGTATCCGATCATCTATACGTACCGGACATTGAAAGAAGGGGGGAAAGGCCAAAAGACGGCAGCTGAATATGAATCATTGCTTGCTGATGTGATGGAACGTTGCAGCATCGACATGGTGGATATTGAATTTTTCATGTATGAAGACATCATCGATAACCTCGTCGCGCGCGCAAAATCCAAGGAGATAGGCGTCATCCTCAGTCAGCACGATTTTCAGGACACTCCCCACTTTGACGAAATGATGGCAACATATCGAGATATGCTCGAAAGTGGCGGAGACATTTTAAAGCTGGCCTACCAACCGGCCGGGGGGCGTGACGTCCTCAGCATATTGAGTGCCGTCCATGATGCCCGTCAACAGTTTGATTGCCGGGTGGTCGGCATCGCAATGGGGGAGCTTGGAAAGATTACCAGGGTAGCCGGCGGAGTATTCGGTTCATGCCTGACCTACGGTTATATACTTCACAAAGCTGCACCTGGACAAATCCTTGCAGAGGATTTGAAGGAAAACCTTGGGTTGTTTGAGGAAGGTAAATAGAAAAAGTGCCGCAGAAGGGCACTTTACTTGATCATATGTTTGATTTCAGGAATTCCTGGACGGATTCAGGTGACTTGGCATCTGCAGAATGCAGGTGGGCGAGCTTCTTGCCGTTCTGGAAAACGAGCAGGCTCGGAATCCCCATGACATCATTCTCATCCGCAGCTTCGGGCACATCGTCACGATTCAGTTCATACCACTCAACATGGTTGTATTCTTCCAGGATGGGATCGATGAACATGTTCATGCGCGTACAGTCCGGGCACCAGTCTGCGAAAAACTTGATGATGATCTTATCATCACCTTGAATCTTTTGGCTGTAGTCATCATATGCAGTAATCGGCTTCATAATCTTACTCCTTTATATATCGATATGTTTCAGTCTACCATCTTTTTTTATAATATGAAAATATGCCAGACCCCAACATCCATGGAAAACTTGAAGAATCACCTTATAATTAAACTGGAGGAAATTGATGACTATATTATATGGGTATCCAAAATGTACGACTTGCCGTAAGGCCAAAAACTTCCTGAAAGAGAATGACATTCCTTTTGAGGACATCGATATCGTGAAAACCCCTCCATCCGGAGAAGAAATATCAGAGATGGCCAAGAAATCCGGAAGAAGTTTGGATGAATTCTTTAATTCACGTGGAAAAAAGTTCAAGGAACTGGAACTTAAGACACGTCTTGATACTTTATCCGACAATGAGAAGCTTGGCTTGCTGGAAGCTGACGGGCTGCTTATAAAACGACCGTTGCTCTATCGCGAAGAAACCGTACTGCTCGGTTTTAAAGAGGCAGAGTATAGGAGAACCTTTGATACGAATGATTAACCTTGCTTAAATGGCAAAGTATGTGAGAATATATATGTGTATAAGAAAAAGGAGGTTTTTATTGTGGCATCACCAAAAGAATTCAAGTATTCAGAAGATCACGAATGGGTCAAGGTGGAAGATGGCAAGGTAACACTCGGCATCACTGAGTTTGCACAATCAGAACTCGGGGACATCGTATTCGTCGAGCTCCCTGCTGAAGGTGACGATATTACAGTTGGGGAATCATTCGGTAGCGTAGAATCAGTTAAGACCGTATCTGAATTATATGCGCCGGTAAGTGGTACAGTAGTAAAAATAAATGAAGAGCTGGAAGATAGCCCTGAACTCGTCAATGAATCTCCTTATGAAGAGGCCTGGATGCTTGTTGTCGAACTTTCCGACGATTCACAGGTCGATAAGCTGATGGATGCGGATGCTTATGATGAAATGGTGGACGCATAGAATACTTGAACTCTGGACATTGTCCAGAGTTTTTTTAAAATCTATCATGGACCAGAGGTGATGGCTATGCATGTTTCTGATAAGATACTCATTGTAGAGGGAAAAACAGATAAGCACCGCATCGAAGAAGTACTGGTGGAGCCTGTACATATAATATGTACGCATGGTACCATGGGAATCTCCAAATTGGATGAAATCCTGGAAGAATCAAATGGTTCTGAGGTCTATATCCTGACCGATTCAGACAGGGAAGGCAGAAAGATCAGACAGTGGTTCAAAAGGCACATTAGTGAGGGCACGCACGTTTATATAGATTCTAACTATGGTGAAGTGAGCCGGTGTCCCCTCGATTATCTTGCGATGCTGCTCGCCCATCATGGATTTTACGTCGATGAAAGACTGCTCATGAAAGGTAAGTTCGAAAATGAAGAAATCCTCCGAAAAAATCGATATAATCAGCCATATTCAAGCTGAAGACACCTTTATCCTGTACTGCTATGCGCCAATCTGCGCCAATTGCAGGATTGCTGAGAAGATGCTGGATGTAGTAGCGGAGATGAAAAGTTTTTCCTATACAGCAGTGGACCTGAATTATGAAAAGGAATTGATTGAAAAATATCAGATCCGTTCTGCACCCGCACTCCTCCTTTTTAAAAATGGGAAGTTGAAGGAAGAAATCTATGCATTTCAATCCGTCCCCCATTTAACTGAAAAATTAGAAGAATTTTTTGTTGACGCCTAGACCGACTGGTGCTATCATGGTTAACAATCGAATAACAAGACTCTTATCAAGAGTGGTGGAGGGAAGTGCCCTATGAAGCCACGGCAACCGTCATTATGACAAGGTGCTAATTCACTAGATCCTAGGATCGAAGATGAGAGGCTGCGGATGATACCAGAAGCCTACTCATTTTTTGAGTAGGCTTTCTTATTTTTATAGGCAGGAGTGGAGCATGATGATAGATATAAAAAAAGCGACCAAGACATTTAAGACTAAAGCCGCAGATATAAAAGCAGTGGATGAGGTAGATCTGCATGTCCGTCAGGGCGAGATATTTGGGGTGATAGGCTACTCCGGGGCTGGGAAGTCCACACTGATCCGGCTGCTCAACGGTCTGGAACGGCCAACTTCAGGTGACGTGGTGATCAGCGGAGATACCCTTACTTCGATGACACGCCCTGCACTTCGGAAAAAACGCCAGAAAGTTTCTATGATTTTTCAGCATTTCAATCTTCTCTGGTCTAGGACGGTCGCTGAAAACATCAGTTTTCCGCTTGAAATTGCCGGTGTGCCTAAAAAGGAGCGTGAGAAGAGAGTCGCTGAACTGATTGCTCTGGTCGGATTGACGGGACGAGAAGACAATCATCCGAGCCAATTGTCTGGAGGCCAGAAGCAACGGGTGGGGATCGCCCGCGCATTATCCAATCGGCCCGAAGTGTTGCTGTGCGATGAGGCGACAAGCGCGCTCGATCCGGAAACGACCGATGAGGTGTTGGATCTGCTGATCAGGATTCGGGATGAAATGGACTTGACTATTGTTCTGATTACCCATGAAATGCATGTGATCCGTAAAATCTGTGATAGAGGCGCTGTCATGGAGAACGGCAAGGTAGTCGAAACAGGACCGATCATAAAATTGTTCCAGAATCCTGAACATAGCGTGACGAAACGATTTGTCAAAGACGATATCAATGATGAAGAATCAGCACTGTCTTTTGAAGAGGTGAAAGAAATGTTCCCAGCTTCAAAGGTTCTGAAGCTTGGATTTGTCGGGTCCCAGTCCAGGGCGCCGATCGTTTCCCAAGTCATCAAAAAATACAACTTGGACTTGAACATATTGTCTGGCAACATCAAGCGGACCAACAACGAGTCCTACGGGCACCTCTACGTTGCCATAGAAGCGGACGAAGAGAAGTTGGGACTTCTTGGTGAGGAGCTTGCCGAGCACGATGTAACAGTGGAGGTGGAGCAGCAATGATGAATTTTGTGGCAGCATTCCAGGAAATGCTCTCTTTTGAGAATGTCAGGTGGGGGAATGTGTGGACAGCTACACAGGAAACCCTCTATATGACGGTAGTTTCAACCGCGTTCACCTTCATCTTCGGCCTGATGCTAGGCATCATACTCTTCTTGTCATCCAAGAAAGAGCATGCAGCAAGTGCGCCGATCTATGGCGTAACGGCTTTCCTCGTCAATTTGTTCAGGGCCATACCGTTCATCATATTAATCATATTGCTGATACCATTCACTAAAGTGTTGATGGGCACCATCATGGGCTCCCAAGGTGCCTTGCCGGCATTGATCATTGGGGCGTCCCCCTTCTATGCAAGACTTGTGGAAATAGCACTGAAAGAGATTGACAAAGGTGTCATCGAAGCAGCGGAGTCCATGGGGGCAGGCACTTGGACAATCATCAGGAAAGTGCTCCTGCCGGAGTCTCTGCCGGCATTGATATCAGGAATCACAGTCACGGCGATCATGCTGGTCGGGTCCACTGCGATTGCAGGAGTCATCGGAGCCGGCGGGCTGGGCAACCTTGCCTACATGGTCGGTTTCACCAGAAGCCAGAGCGATGTCACTCTGGTCGCAACGATAATAATATTGGCGATCGTTTTTATCATCCAGTTCATTGGAGACTTCACCGCCAAAACTGTGGATAAAAGATAGCCCTCATTATAAATACAATTGGAAAGTAGGAATTGATCATGAAAAAATATCTATTGTTTTTTACCCTGTTGGCATTTGCAGTTCTCCTGACAGCATGCGGTGGTTCCAAAGATGCCGTTTCAGATGACAGCGAGGAAAGTGCAGAGAATGCTGAAACAAGTGAAAACGAAGAAACTGAAGAGGCTGGCGGAAAACTCTCGATAGCCGCTTCTCCCGCCCCACATGCCGAAATTCTTGAAAAGGCAGCCAGCCTGCTTGAATCAGAAGGAATCGAACTTGATATTTCAATCGTCAATGACTACACTACCCCAAACCGTCTTTTAGCGGATGAGGAAGTCGATGCAAACTACTTTCAGCACACACCGTACCTTAAAACGGAAAAAGAATCCCACGATTATGATCTAGAAAGTGCAGGGAATGTCCATATAGAACCTATGGCCGTCTATTCGAAAGACTATGATGCCCTAGAAGACTTACCAGATGGCGCAACCATCCTTGTTTCCAACAACCCGGCTGAAGAGGGACGTTTCCTGTCATTCTTTGTAGATGCAGGATTGATCGAAATCGAAGAAGGCATCGATATCGAAGATGCAACATTTGATGACATCACCAAAAATGAAAAGAATTTCGAATTCAACAACCAGACAGCACCAGAACTGTTGGTTGAAATGTACAATAATAATGAAGCACCCGCAGTAATCATCAATTCGAATTTTGCGCTTGACGGAGGCTTGAATCCAGTGGATGATTCAATCGCCATTGAAGAGGGTGACTCTCCATATGCAAACCTGGTGGCAGTACGTTCAGGGGATGCAGAACGCGATGATATAAAGAAATTGATTAAAGTGCTGCAAGGAGAAGAAATCAAACAATATATTGAAGACAACTATGAAGGAGCAGTGATTCCGGCAGAATAAACACAGACGCGGCAGCATAGACTGTCGTTTTTTTAATTGAGAAAATACCCTGCTCATTTTCAATGGAAAGCTTTTTATGAAGCAGAAACATGTATAAAGCATATGATGTTACATATATTAAGAATAAGGGTAAAAGTATACTGAATAAAATACGCTCTACAGGGAGGGGTAAAAATGAACGGTGAAGAAAAGGGAGTATTCGACAAATCCATCGTCATGGTTTCATTTCTAGTCGCGGCTTTTACAGCAGTAATCGGCCCGATCATCCTATGGGTCCTGAAGAAGGATGAGGATGAAGCGACGGGAGAGGCATTGAGGGTAGTTGCCAACTTCGGTCTTTCATACACGATCTATATGTTTGTAGCCTGGTTGACATCATTCATCCTGATTGGTCTGATCCTAGGCCCTATTTTGACCATCGCATTCTATGTATTCATCGTAATCGGGGCCATTAAAGCAAATGAAGGGGAAATCTACAAGCCGCCATTCACCTTGGACATCATAAAATAGAAGTCGTTCTGCTTATTCCCCACGATCCGCATCGGTCGTGGGGGATATTTTTGCCCATATGCATGTTTGGGAGGGTGCAAAGGTTTAAAGTCGGGTAAGTTTACGTTATAATATAGGAGTATTGGAAAACCCTTGCTAGTCTTTGACTATTAATTGGAATTATTATAAACTAGTAAGGAGAAATAAATTATAAAATAATCTGTTGGAGGGTAATATAAATGGCATCTGTTCTAGAAATCAAGGACCTGCATGTTGAAATCGAAGGTAAGGAAATTCTCAAAGGTGTGGATCTTGTATTGAAGCAAGGTGAAATCCACGCTGTAATGGGGCCAAACGGTACAGGTAAATCCACGCTTGCCCAGGCGATCATGGGCCACCCAAGGTATGAAGTGACTCAAGGCGAGGTACTCCTTGATGGTGAAAACGTACTTGAGATGGAAGTGGACGAACGTGCCCAGGCAGGCCTTTTCCTCGGCATGCAGTATCCATCCGAGATTTCCGGTGTGACCAACTCCGATTTCCTGCGTTCTGCAATCAATGCCCAACGTGAAGAGGGCGATGAAATCAATTTGATGCAGTTCATCAAAAAATTGGACAAAAACATGAACCATCTAGAGATGGACCTGGACATGTCCACACGCTACCTTAACGAAGGTTTCTCCGGCGGTGAGAAAAAACGCAACGAAATCCTTCAGCTCATGATGCTGCAACCGAAATTCGGCATCCTGGATGAAATAGACTCCGGTCTTGATATCGATGCATTGAAGATTGTATCTAAAGGCATCAACGAAATGCGTGGAGAAAACTTCGGTGCTTTGATCATCACACACTATCAGCGCCTATTGAACTACATCGAACCAGATAATGTTCATGTAATGATGCAAGGCCGTATCGTCAAGTCAGGCGGCGCGGAGCTGTCGAAACGTCTTGAGGAAGAGGGTTACGACTGGATCAAGGAAGAACTCGGCATCGAAGATGAAACAATTGCTGCAGACGCAGAATAAGACAGGAGGATGACCATGGCTACTGATTTGAATGAATATGTTATCAATGCTGATGAAGTTCTTTCACGTGCAAAGGAACGCGGTGAGTCTGAACTGCTGATCAGCAAGAAGAAAGAAGCACTCGATAAGATTGAAACGCTTGAAATGCCAAAACCGGACAAGACCAAAATCAACAGGTGGGACTTCTTCACGAACTCGAAGCCGGTAGTGGACAGTGATGTCTATGGTTCACTTGAAGAGCTGCCTGAATCAGTCAAAAACCTTCTGGACAAGGAACACACTAAAAACATCTATGTCCAGCACAATAATACCCCTGCCTACCTCCAGGTTTCTGACGAACTGCTCGATCAGGGCGTCATTGTAGAAAATATAATTGAAGCGAGCGAGAACCATAGGGAACTCGTAGAAAAGTACTTTATGACCGAAGGGGTCAAAATAGATGAACACAAACTCGCGGCTTACCATGCAGCAATGTTGAATGGCGGTCTGTTTGTGTACATTCCAAAGAATGTTCAGGTGAAAGACCCTGTGCAGATGGTAGTCCTCCATGATGATGAATCAGCCTCCCTCTTCAACCACGTACTGATTGTGGCGGATGAAGGCTCGGAACTGACCTATGTTGAAAACTACCTGTCTACAGTCGAACATTCCAATGAACAGTTCAACATCATTTCTGAAGTCATCGCTAAAGATAATGCCAAAATCACGTACGGTGCAGTCGATTTCCTGCCTGAAGGGTTTACAGGCTACAACAACCGTCGTGGTGTAGCTGGAAGAGATGCATATATAGATTGGGCATTGGGCCAGATGAATGACTCCAACGTCATTATAGATAACACGACCTACTTGATGGGAGACAACTCAAAATCAGATCTGAAGACTGTTGTCGTTGGCCGCGGAGAACAGATACTGAACTTCACTTCGCAGATCATCCATTACGGCAAAGACTCAGAGGGCCATATATTGAAGCATGGCGTAATGAAAGATAGTGCAACAAGCATATTCAACGGCATAGGGTACATCAAGCATGGCGCATCACGCAGTGATGCACAGCAGGAATCAAGGGTGCTTATGCTGAGTGAACGTGCAAGGGGTGACGCGAACCCGATCCTCCTGATAGATGAAGACGATGTTACTGCAGGCCACGCGGCATCTGTCGGCCGTGTAGATCCGCTTCAGATGTTCTACCTCATGAGCCGTGGCATTTCCAGAAGGGAAGCTGAAAGGCTCGTCATCCACGGTTTCCTGGATCCAGTCGTACGCGCCTTGCCGATAGAATCCGTCAAGAACCAGCTCAGGGATGTTATTGAATTGAAAGTACTTTCAAAATAAGCTTTAAAGGGGTTTTCCCGAATGAACGTGAATGATATCAGAAAGGATTTCCCAATCCTTGATCAGCAGGTCAACGGCAAAGACCTCATCTACCTGGATACATCAGCGACAAGTCAGACACCATTGGTTGTCATCGATGCGATGACCGAATATTACCAGTCATATAACTCGAATGTTCATCGGGGTGTCCATACACTTGGGACTCATGCAACTGAAGGTTATGAACAGGCCAGGATGAAAGTGAAATCCTTCATCAATGCCAAACGGTTCGAAGAGATTGTTTTCACTAGAGGCACGACTGCAGCAATCAATCTTGTAGCACGGAGCTTCGGTGATATGATCATTGAACCGGGTGATGAAATTGTAGTGACTGAAATGGAACACCACGCTAATATTGTCCCATGGCAGGAGCTCGCAAAGCGGACAGGGGCTGAACTGAACTTCATCCCGATGGAAGCGGACGGCACATTGACTAAAGACAGCATCGAAGCTACTATCGGCGATAAGACGAAGATTGTCGCAGTCACCCATGTGTCCAATGTGTTGGGGACGATCAACGACATCAAAAGCATCGCTGAAACGGCTCATAATAACGGTGCCTATATTGTAGTTGATGGTGCGCAGGCAGTGCCCCATATGACAGTTGATGTACAGGATCTGGATGTTGACTTCTATGCGTTCAGCGGGCATAAGATGCTTGGTCCAACCGGCATCGGCGTCCTTTACGGCAAAAGTGAACTCCTTGACGAAATGCCGCCTATAGAATATGGTGGCGATATGATCGATTTCGTCGATCTCAGAACATCCACTTGGACAGATTTACCTGTAAAATTCGAAGCCGGTACGCCAATGATTGCTGAAGCGATTGGTTTGGCGGCTGCTATCGACTATATAAGGGAAATCGGTCCGGAAACGATTCTGGCTCATGAAAAAGAACTTGCAGACTACGCCCTTTCGCAGATGAAGTCATTGGAGGGCATAGAAATCTATGGTCCGGATTCCCGTGCCGGGTTGATTACATTCAACTTGACCGATGTGCATCCACATGATCTTGCGACCGCCCTTGATTCAGAGGGGATTGCAGTCAGAGCGGGACACCATTGTGCACAGCCACTCATGAAATGGCTGGGCGTATCGTCTACAGCACGCGCGAGTTTCTATATATACAACACGAAAGAAGAGATTGACAGCTTGATCGAAAGCCTTAAGCGTACGAAGGAGTTTTTCTCTTATGAATTTTAATAACCTGAATCAACTATACCGGTCAGTCATAATGGACCACTATAAGAACCCACGCAACAAAGGGGTCATTGAAAACGGTACAATGACGGTAGACATGAACAACCCGACATGCGGAGACCGCATTCGCCTGACGTTGAACGTCGTCGATGAAATAGTCGAGGATGTCAAGTTTGACGGCGAGGGCTGTTCCATTTCAATGGCCAGTGCGTCTATGATGACTGAATCGATCACCGGTAAAAATATTAATGAAGCACTTGCCATGGGGGATGAATTCAGCAAGATGATGTTGGGTGAAGACTATGATATCACTGAAGATATGGGGGATATCGAAGCGCTGTCCGGAGTCACCCAATTCCCGGCACGCATCAAATGTGCCACACTATCTTGGAAGGCCCTTGAAAAAGGTGTCAAATCCTCTGACAGCAAACTATGAGAAGGAGTGAGTTGAATGGCTAAACAAGAGCTAGAAATGGAAGATTATAAATATGGTTTCCATGATGAAGATGTCTCCATTTTCCGTTCGGACCGCGGTTTGACAGAAGAAATAGTAAGAGAGATTTCGAACATGAAAGAAGAACCGCAATGGATGCTGGACTTCCGTCTCAAATCATTGGAACATTTCTATAGGATGCCAATGCCGACATGGGGCGGAGACCTTTCAGAATTGAACTTTGATGAAATCACGTACTACGTGAAACCATCTGAACAGTCAGAGCGTTCATGGGACGAAGTTCCAGAAGAAATCAAGCGTACTTTCGATAAACTTGGTATCCCAGAAGCAGAACAGAAATACCTTGCGGGTGTTTCTGCACAGTATGAATCAGAAGTGGTCTACCACAATATGGAGCAGGACCTGGAAGATAAAGGTGTAATCTTTAAAGATACAGATTCTGCCCTCCGTGAAAACGAAGAACTCTTCAAGGAATATTGGGCGACAGTTGTCCCTCCAACAGACAACAAATTTTCGGCACTCAACTCTGCAGTATGGTCAGGTGGTTCATTCATCTATTGTCCACCAGGCGTCAAACTCGATACGCCACTCCAGGCTTATTTCAGAATCAACTCTGAAAATATGGGACAGTTTGAACGCACCCTGATCATCTGTGACGAAGGGTCGAGCGTCCACTATGTAGAAGGGTGTACAGCGCCTGTCTATACGACGAACTCCCTGCACTCAGCTGTTGTTGAGATCATCGTCAAAAAAGATGCCTACTGCCGTTATACTACAATCCAGAACTGGGCTAACAACGTGTATAACCTTGTTACAAAACGTACATTCGTCGATGCCAATGGCACGATGGAATGGGTAGATGGCAACATTGGATCCAAGATCACGATGAAGTATCCATCAATCTTCCTAAAAGGCGAAGGCTCACGTGGAATGACGCTCTCCATCGCGCTTGCAGGTAAAGGTCAACTGCAGGACGCCGGAGCTAAGATGATTCACCTGGCACCTAACACATCATCTACAATCGTTTCCAAATCGATTGCAAAACAGGGTGGTAAAGTGTCTTACCGTGGCCAAGTCCACTTTGGAAGGAAAGCCACTGGTGCACGTTCCAACATCGAGTGTGACACACTCATCATGGATAACGAGTCCACCTCAGATACAATTCCTTACAACGAGATCCTGAACGATAACATCTCCCTCGAGCATGAGGCTAAAGTTTCCAAAGTTTCCGAAGAGCAGCTCTTCTACTTGATGAGCCGCGGAATTGGAGAAGAGGAAGCGACAGAGATGATCGTCATGGGCTTCATCGAACCATTCACGAAAGAACTGCCTATGGAATATGCAGTTGAGATGAACCGTCTGATTTCATTCGAAATGGAAGGTTCCATCGGTTAATACCAATAACAATTCAAAAAAGCCTTATCACATCGGTGATAAGGCTTTTTGTTATGCAAATTTCTTAGACGAAAGGCTGCACCAACGGAGAAGTGAGGATAATCATCATGAGCAATATCAGGACAAGATAGAGGATGGAGTAGCGGAGGTTCATCTTAGCCCAGATCTTCTTATCTTCTGATACATTCCCCCGAGAAGCGATGAAAATCCAATAGAAGGTCAGTATTGCTGTCGATATGGAGAAAAGCCATCCCATCGAATCGAGAAGGATAACGGGGAAGGGCAGGAGCAGAATGACATATACCACAATCTGTCTGATGGTGGCATCCACCCCCCGCACTACCGGCAGCATCGGTACGCCAGCGCGTGAGTAATCAGCTAATCTTCTTATGGCGATGGCATAAGTATGTGGAATCTGCCAGATGAGCAAGAGATAGAACAATGCCAACGGTACAATATGGTAGGCGGGGGCGATTACAGCCCAGCCTATCATTGGGGTGAAGGCACCTGAAATGCTGCCGACGATCGTGTTCATCGTGTATCTGCGTTTCGACCAGAATGTATAAAGCACAACATAGAAGAACCAGCCGGCAAACGAATAGATGAAGGCTTCAGCCGTTGTAGCAGACATGATGGCCAAACCAAGTAGAGTGGAAATGATACCCGACCATAGGACTGCTTTTAATGTAAAAGCACCTGTCACAGTTGGTCTGTTTTGTGTCCTGGCCATTACGCGATCCAAATCTGCTTCATACCAATTGTTGAGCATCAACGCGCCCGAAATGACAAGCGTACTGCCAATCATCATCAGAAAAAATATGCCCAGATGATCTATGAAATGTTCTCCATTGAAGTATAGCGCGAGCCAATATGCAGTAAAAACAGGGAGCACATTAGCCAGAAGCACTTTACCTTTAAGCAGATATTTCAGATCAGAAAAAAAGGAGAGGAGCTGGTATGTATAGCTCCGATCTTTTATTAATGTTTTATCTTCCAAACAAGTTCCCTCGCAAATAATATATTGATGACCTTCCATACCATTATAACAGCAACCACCATTGGAAGGATGGACATACGCTCTCCATATTACCAAATACAGTACAAAAAAAGAAAGCATGGTTACATGCTTTCTTCAATATCATTAGAATAGATAATGGTTGCCATTGATCAGATTATGGATGGAATATCCAAAGTCCATCTGGAGATGCGGGTAATCCTTGAAAGATTCCCAGTCCCCGCCCCAGGTGAACCCGAGGTTTTTAGCAATCTGTGCGACCTCGAACCAATCCGGGTAGCCGTTGCCATTGCCGTCATATTCTAAATCCCAGATGACATCATGACCGACTTCCAGCGCGAAATCGACCGCCAAACCATAATTGTGGTAGGATTCCCCGGCCTGGGCATTAGTCACTATGTAGCCTGCTGTAGTACGTCCCTGCGCGTAGAGTCTGTCCTGCTCTTCAAATGACCGGAAACCGTCTGTAAAGCGTATGTTGATGCCGCGTGCAGCAGCGTGCTGCCTCAATAGCTCTGCGTGCTCTGCAACTACTGGATGCAAGCCTTGAGGTTGTCTTGTTTCCTGCCACTGTTCAGCAGATGCTGTTGATGGGGCGCTAAGTAAAAATGCAGTGATGGTAAAAAGTGACGCAATCGCAAATGACAAAGATCTGATGCCTTTTCTCATAAAAGTGTAATTCTCCTTTGTTTAGTTGTTTATCCTTTCTTACGTTAACATAGTGATTGGAGATTTCAATGTATTCTGATAAATTATATAGAATTGTAATGAAAATGTAATGGTAGCTGAAATACTGCTATTGGAAAACTTAAATGAGTTCAGATTATATGTAAATTTTTATTTTCCCTTTAGGAGTGTATAATGGCATATAAGATGGAGGAGGGATCTGATGAAGATAGTAGGCAGAAGGGAAATGCAGGAAATCGAGCGCCACGTCATTGAAAATATAGGGTTGCCGGGTAAGGTGCTGATGGAGCTTGCCGGCAATCATGTCGCTGAAGAAATAGAGTCAGCCTATCCCGACCAGAACACTTCCGTCATGATACTGCTTGGTTCAGGGAACAATGCCGGCGATGGGTTCGTCATTGCCAGGCGCCTGTTTGATGCAGGATATGAGCCGATGGTATGGCTTCTCGAGAAACCCGAAAAGCTTAAGGGGGATGCCCATCTACAATATAAGGTCTATTCAGCGAGAGAATTGTCCCTACACCACTTGGAAGACGGAGAGGAGCGTATGGGGGCGGACCTGAGGAAAGCTGAAGTCGTCATCGATGCGATGCTCGGTACAGGTGGAGAAGGCCCGGTGCGCGAGCCGATCAAACATGTCATTGAAGCGGTGAATGATAAAGTGGATGGAGAAGTTATTGCAGTGGATATTCCATCGGGCCTGTCATGCGACACGGGCGAGGTAACGGATGTTGCCATACAGGCAAATATTACATATACGTTCGGTTTTCCAAAACGCGGCTTCTTTCTGCAACAGGGACCGTCCATTATAGGCAGATGGCAGGTGAAAGATATTTCCATCCCCTGCTCCATTGCAGAAACCGTCAAATCCAATCTGCCTGAAGTCGTCACCCCCGAACGCGCGCAAAAGGCACTGCCGGCACGTTATCAGTTTGGACATAAGGGGACGTTTGGCCATGTGCTTGTTGTAGGCGGCTCAAAGCCCTATATCGGAGCCCCCTTGCACAGTGCCGAGAGTGCTTTCATGACAGGTGCCGGGCTTGTAACGTTGCTTGTGCCTGAGGATATATATACGGCCGTAGCCAGTCAGAACAAGAATGCATTGCTCCGCACACTACCTAGTGAAGCCGGCCATTTCAGCAGTACCGTTACGGAAGGTATCCCCTTCGAAGATCTGGACGTCCTGGCGGTCGGTCCTGGCCTTGGCCGCTTTACTGGTGGACAAGAATTTCTACAGCGTCTAATGGAAGGGTGCACAGGACAGCCTATCGTCATCGATGCCGATGGTCTCTACCATATAAAGGATCAGCTCGGTAGAATCTCCGAATACGCAGGCGAGGTCGTCCTGACCCCGCATCCGGGGGAGATGGCCATGCTCCTTGGCAAGGAAGTTTCAGAAGTAGAAGCTGATAGGTTGGGCATCGCTCATGAATTTGCCCAAAAATATGGTGTCAATCTGGTCCTCAAGGGCCATCGTACCGTCATTGCGACACCTGATGCCCTGCTGATCAATCAAAATGGTAATGACAGCCTCGCTAAAGGGGGGAGTGGTGATGTGCTGACTGGTATGATCGCTTCTTTCCTTGGACAGGGGGCCAGCCTATTGGATGCCATGACAGCAGCTGTCCACCTTCATGCAACAGCCGGTGAATCAGCAGCCATCCGCCTATCCCATTATAGCGTGACCCCAGAAGATGTGATGGCCGAAATCAGATATATCATGAAGGAATGGGAGGTAGGGAAATGAAGGAGAAGGCATTAAAGAGTGGTAACGGCAACCTTTTTAAAAATGATGTGCCGACCACCGGCAAGCTGCACCTGACGTCTGAAGCCATTTATCATATTCCTCAGGCAATGAATCTGGACCGTAAAGAGACCAAGATAATGCTGGATGAAATAGAGCAAGTGGAAGTCATCAACTTTAGGGTGTTGAAGCTGATACCGATCACTAATGGCCTGCAGATCACACTGAGAGACGGGAGAGATCTGAAATTCGTAGTAAACGGGAGGAAGAGATGGAAAAAGCATATAGAGGAGGCGCTCACCCACCGCAGGTTCAGTGATTCGATAAAATAAAGGGGGAACTCAGATGACGCAAAGGGGCTTCAGTCTCAAAGGACTTAAAATGGTGGTCAGAGCAATAGCAGTGGTGACCTCAAGCATAGCAGCAATCATCTCTACAGCATTGCCGCTTCTGCTGGGCTATGATGTCACGGTACTCGGCCTATTTGGTCTATCCCTGCTGCTTGTCACAGGTGCACTCCTCGTACACGGTGTGCTGGCCCATGTATTGAATGATCTGATGGACTTCGAATCAGGTACCGATCAGGCCAGTCCTGCCTTGTTGTCCGGTGGCAGCCGCGTCATCCAGGATGGTGTAATGTCTCTTGGGAGTCTGAGGCGGATGGCGGTTTTAGCAACCATCATACTTCTATCTGCCGGGCTCCTTTTTATGGTGCTGGGCCAATTCAAGCTTGTCATCTTGACGCTCATCGGCATCTGGGGTGCTGTAACCTATTCAACCAGACCGTTCATCTTTGCCTATCGGCCGTTCCTTGGAGAATGGGTCAGCCTATTCCCGTCCATGCTGCTGCTTGGTTTTGCAGCGCCATGGATCATGCTGGATTCCGTTCCATTATGGGCTTGGCAGAATGCCACGATAAACGCGCTTTGGTGCATGGCATGGGTGATGGTCCACCACATCCCTGATTTGAATGCTGACAGGAATGCTGTTCCAAAGAAGCGGACGTCGGTCGTCTGGTCGGTCGAACGCTATGGCCTTTATCGGGCGGGACTTCCTGCCCTGATTTATCTCATATTGGTTTTCATCATCGTCACGACAATGATATCAGGTCGGCCGATTGGGGCAGTTGGTGCATTATTGATGCTCGGGTATGCCATCTATCTGATTTTAAGCATGGATGTAAAAGATATCGAACAAGTTACGCAACGTGAAAAGGTATTGCTTCTGCTCGCCATGAGCACTGCGGTATGGTTGGGAATATTCTATTGATATATGGAAGATAACGAATCATCGGCAGCTGCTCTGCCTTATGGGTATGGACATAAAAAAATCGGACCTTGATGGTCCGATTTTCTTCAAGCTGTAATGGGCGTTCATGCTGCCTCTTTTCTCCCTGTGGAAATGTAGATGGCGACCCCTAGTATGATGATGATGCCAGCCACCTGGTACCAGCCCATGCTTATGTTGAGCCAGAGGACCGAGCTCACCACAGCTGAAGCAGGTTCCACTATGCCAAGGACTCCCGCTTCCTTCGAAGAAAGGTGCTTCAGGCTGCTGATATAGAGCAAGAAGGCAAGGGTAGTGCCTAAAAGGACGGAGAGCAGGAGGATGATCATGAGAGTAGGTGTCCAATCAAAGCTGAAGTCGAAATCCCATACAGGATGGATGAAATTCATCGCTATGCCGCCGATGAGCATTGATCCCCCGACCAGTTGCAGGGGGTGCAGCCTATAGAGCAGCACTTGGGCATGCAATGTGTAGTAGGCGAGCGCGATGCTGGAGACGATGCCCCAAAATAGTGCCGGCCGCGGTACGATGAGTGTAGTCAAATCACCGTTTGTGGCAATCAGTACTACACCTGTAATCATGCCAATAATGATGAAGGCATCTGCCGTTGTCCACTTGGCATACTTTCTGATGATCAGCCACATTATGATGTAGATGGGGCCGGTGTATTGAAGGACGGTCGCTATAGCGGCGTTACCGTAACCGATTGCCGCCATGAATGAATACTGCACCATAGTCATCCCGAATAGACTGAAAATGATCAGCATCAACAATGTTCTCCAATCAAGCCTTACGGGTTGATGCTTCCTCGAAAATAACCAATAGGCACTAAGCAGGATGATGCCGCTTACAGTCAATCTGAATGATACATACCATTCCACCGTAACCGGAGTGTTCCTGAATATGTAGTCTGCGGCCGTGCCACCGAGCCCCCATAAAGCGGCCCCGATCAGAACAAATATTAAACCTCTTATATGTTTTACTTCTGAATCCATTTACACTTGCCTCCTTTTGCATTATGCAAAGCATAGTCCAACATTTTTCCAAATTCAATAGGAAAAGCATTTTAAATGATATACTGCAGATATATCATTTAAAATGGAGGGGTAAACATGGCACTTGATCAGTGGTTCAGCCAGGCAATTGCAGCTGAAACCTATATTGAAGAGATGCAGAAGCATAGAGAGAACCTGCAGGAGGTATATGATGCCTTCGACATACCTGATGACGCGTCATTTTTCCTGGAATTGGAGAAACAGAATCTACGGGTGATCGCCATCACCGAAGACTGGTGTGGGGACGCGATGATGAACATACCGATATTGATGCATTTAGCCGAGAAGAGTCATATGCCGGTCAAGATGATACTGAGGGACTCGAACCTTGAATTGATGGATCAATATTTGACGAATGGAAAGTCGCGTTCGATTCCGATATTCATCTTCATCGACGAGAATGGTCAGGAAGTGACACATTGGGGGCCGCGGGCAGAAGCGGTGGAACAGGAAGTGTCAGAGATGAAAAGCCAACTTCCGGATAAAGATGACCCAGAACATGAGAAAGCCTTCCATGGCCTCATCACCAAGCTTACAGAACGCTTTACTTCTGATGCTGAATTTTGGCACGCCACATATGACAGCATCAAGGCAGAGTTGCAGAAGAGCTTATGATGACAAAAGGGCACACCCACTAGGTGTGCCCTTTTACGTTTATTTCGAGTTGTATGTGAGACCTATGAACTGCATCTTCTGGTTGAACAGCTTCGGATAGGACATATAGCCTACCATGACGGAAGACAGTGAAGCTGTAGTCAATATCAGGAACAGGACCAGCAACTGGTACATGACCGCTTCTATCGGATCGGCGCCGCCGATTATGAGTCCACTCATCATGCCCGGCAATTGGACGAGTCCCATGGTCTTTTGGGCTTCGATGGTGGGGATCATGCTTGTCTGGATGGCGGATTTCAGACTTTTGTCTATAGCCGTCTTAGGTTTCCCGCCCATTGAAAGGATGAGTTCGATTGTTTCATCGCTGCGTTCGACTTCATCTTTAAATTTATTTAAAAATAGGAGAGACAGTACCATACAGTTGCCGATGACCATTCCGCTGATTGGAATGACTTCTTCAGGAGTAAAGGGGATGATGCCGAAGCCGAGCATGATTCCCATCGTGACCAGTTCGACCAGGACGAGCGTGATGACGATCATCAAGGTGATGCCTGGTATCCCTTCCCCTTTTTTGATGACGTTCTGCGTTGCGGCCGCAATCATCAGCATGATCATCAGAATGATGAATATGACACTGCCACTTTCAAAAACGAAGGTCAATATATAGCCGATGATCAGCAGTTGGATGATCGAACGGATGGTGGCGATTATGATATCCTTCTCTAATCCAAGTTTAAGGAAAAGCGTAAGAACTAGAGGGATTGCGATAAAGACCAGGGACAGAGAAAGCTGGGCGAATGTCATAATTCCTCCCCTTCCACAAATTTTTGTACCAGCGGATTGCTGGATTCGTCGATGAATGAAGCATCGCCAAATTCGATGAGTTCCCCTTTACGGAGGAACCACATATCGTCACTGACACGCCTTGCCTGGTCCAGGTCATGGGTGATCCATATGACGGTCACATCATGTTTCCGCTGGAGTTTGATGATCATGCGCTCGACCTCTTTCACCATTCGGTAGTCGAGGCTTGAGGTGATTTCATCGAGAAGCAGAACTTCCGGCTGGTTGACCAATGTACGGGCAATCGAAATGCGGCTTTTCTCCCCACCTGATAAGGAGCGGATGTCCTGATCCAGCGGAATATCGCCGAGATCGACACCATCAAGGAGTTCAGTGGCGTACGCTTTGTCCAGGGATTCATTGAATATCGCTTTAGGGAGGTTGATGTTATCGTACACTGTGCCACCGATCATCGGTGCGCTCTGGAAAGCCATCCCTATCTTCTTCCTGAGTTCTATCATATCCATGTTACGGATGTTTTCGCCTCTGAAGAATATCTCTCCTGAGTCAGGGGACAACAATCCGTTTATATGTTTCAGGCACGTCGTTTTGCCGGCGCCGCTCGGGCCGACGAAAGTGGTGATGCGCCCTTCTTTGAAGTGGCCGGTGATGTCATGCAGAATGTCCTTATAGCTGACGTTGCTGAATTCTATTATGCTCATTGGATTGTGCTCCTTGTATTATAGAATTATGAACCGTAATCATTATCATGAAGAAAAGACTGGACCGCGCGTCGGGCAGATATGGCGGTATCTTGTTATTATCGTCGGGTGACAGAACAGTTTCCCAGTTTACTTTATGGTACTGGATTTCGCCAACTTAGTGAAGCACCGTTGTTATTTATAATCATTATAAAATAAATGATAACATGATTTGCTGTGATTATAAATGTCGGTATTGAATTTTTTCACCTTACGCCTAATATAATTATGCGTGGGGGATATGGTATAATGAGGTAAGGTGATTTTATGATCTATATCGGTTTGACAGGGTGGGGCGACCATCATAGCCTATATGCCGACCTGACAAATAAAAAAGATAAATTAACGGCTTATGCCTCTCATTTTCCCATTGTTGAACTTGATGCTACATACTATGCCATTCAACGCCATACGACAATTGAGAAGTGGTGCAATGAAACCCCGGAACGCTTCAAATTCATCGTCAAAGCACACCAGTACATGACAGGACACAGTGACTACCGCGATCATTACGATTCCATAAAAGATGTATTTGCAGCCTTTCGTGACATGTTGAGGCCGATGGGGCAGGCTGGTAAGCTCAGCTTTGTCCTGCTGCAGTTCCCGCCATGGTTTGACTGCACCAGCAGAAACATTAAATACGTCAAGTATGCCAAAGAACAATTGGCCCCTTATAAAACTGCTGTCGAATTCAGGCACCAATCCTGGTTTACGGAACAATTCAAGGAGGATACGTTGGCATTCTTGCATGCCAATAAAGCCATCCATACAATCTGTGATGAACCGCAGGCAGGTATCGGCAGCATACCCTTCGTCAACCGGGTGACGGATGAGACAGCGTTCATCCGTCTGCACGGCCGTAATGTACACGGGTGGACCCAGAAGGACCGCTCGAGTGAGGAATGGCGCAATGTACGCTACCTCTATAATTATAACGGTGTAGAACTTGAGTGGCTGAAAAGGCAGGTAGAGATACTGCGCCACAAGACGAGGGAGATCCATATCATTTTCAACAATAACTCCGGCGGACATGCTGCCGGAAACGCCCAACAGTTCATGGAACTGATGGGAATACGCTACGAGGGACTCTCCCCCAGGCAGCTGAAACTGTTCTAGTTGATTTGGAGCAAGCATGTCATGATAATGCCCAAGGTTGCCCTTCGGGCCCTTGAAGGAGTGATGCTTATGGAATATATCATCCTTATAATGATTGGTCTGATGGCCTCTGCCCTTGGTGCACTTGTAGGCATCGGTGGTGGTGTCATCATAGTGCCGCTGCTCATTTTCTTCGGCATCAATATGGGTATCCTTGACCGGATAACACCACAGAGTGCCGTTGGTACTTCGAGCATAATATTGATCGTCATCGGCTTGTCGGCGATGATTTCCTATGGACGGAGTAATCAGGTGGATAAGAAAAACGGCGGCTTGTTCCTGATCGGCATCATGCCGGGAGCCTTCATCGGCTCCTATGCGAGTCGTTTCTTCACAGTGGATAGCTTCAACCTATATTTTGGCATCTTTCTCATCTTCTTAAGCACCTTACTTATCGTCAGGGACCGCATCAAGCCAATTTCAATTTTTCAGGATGAACGTTACATGGAACCACATGTGGATAATATGGGGGATGTGCACCATTATGGTTTTCCGGCTTATATCGCAATCATTTCAACTTTCATAGTAGGATTCTTCACCGGCCTTTTCGGTATCGGTGGAGGTGCACTCATGACGCCATTGATGCTTCTTGTTTTCCGTATGCCGGCAACAATCGCAATCGGGACCAGCATGATGATGGTGTTCTTCTCTGGAAGTGCGGCCGCATTCGGCCATATACTGCAGGGCAACGTCGATGTCTGGTATGCTGCCTTCATCGTACCTGCTGCCTTCCTCGGTGCCAAGATCGGGGTGATGGCGAATCGGCACTTCAACTCCGACTCGCTGGTTGTCGTCCTACGTACAGTGCTGCTGCTGCTTGGTGTCTACATGATTCTAAAGACCATCCTATAGAGGTGATTCAATGGAATTGAAACTTTTCCATACTAATGATATACACAGCAACTTATATAACTATAAAAAGATCAGTGACTTTCTGATCAACAAAAAACAACAATATAAAGATCACATGGTCTACGTCGATCTTGGGGACCATACCGATCGGGCCCATCCATATACCGAAGCGACACTCGGCAAAGGAAATGTCGAGCTGCTGAATGAAGCGGGTTGCGAGGTGGCGACGATCGGCAACAACGAAGGCATCACCTTGCAGAAAGAGGAACTTAAGACGCTATATGATGATGCTACCTTCGACGTCATCTGTGCCAATTTGCGGGAAGTGGGCAGTGCCCACCCTTACTTCAAACCTTACGTCATCAAGGAAATTAAAGGGATAAAATTCGGTTTCATCGCGGCTACAGTTGAATTCACGCCCTTCTATAAGGCACTCGGGTGGGAAGTGTCCGAAGCCTTCGACTGGATCCTCCATGCAATCCGGGAAATGAACACTGAAGTCGACTGCATCATCATGATGAGTCACCTTGGCCGTTACGATGATGAATCCCTTGCTATGATGTTCCCTGAAATCGATGTGATATTAAGTTCCCACACCCATCACCACCTTGAGGAAGGGGAGTGGGTCGGCGATACGCTGCTTGCGGCTGCCGGACGGTTCGGTGATTACGTCGGAGAAGTTACGCTCGATTTTGAAGCAGGCAAATTGGTGGATAAGCAGGCTCGTCTGTATAGCACTGACCTTCTGACGGGAACGGAAGATAAGTATTATGACAGGGGGCGCCAACTGTTGTCGACAGTCGTCAGGCATGATGTGGCGCCTATAGAAAGGCGGCTCTATTCGACAGGAAGATTCATCTCCAGACTTGCCGAAATGCTGCGGATATTCACAGATAGTGATGTCGGTCTTCTGCATACGGGGTTGATTGCGAAATCGTTTGCCGGCGGTGATCTGACCGAATACGATCTGCATAAAGTATTGCCCCATGCCATTAATGCTGTACAGATCGAATTGACTGGGCGTGAGCTGAAGGAAGTGTTCAACCAGGCCGCCCAAAATGAATTCAAGGATGAAATAGTACGTGGCCTTGGCTTCAGGGGGGATATATTCGGCTGTTTCGTCATGGATAACATCGGATACGTACAATCTGAACGGGAATACTACATCAACGGTGAAGTAATACAGGACCGTAAGACCTACAAGCTTGGAACATTGGATATGTATACGTTCGGCAGGATATTCCCCCAGTTCCGCTATTCCAATAAAGTCTATAAGATGCCTGAATTCCTGAGGGACATCGTAAAGATGTATGCCGATAAACTGTAGTTGTAATATGATGTGTATGTGCTATAATGTCATGTATTAACTTAATAACCGAAAGTAGAGGTTGCAACGACCAATAGTACCGGAAAGGAGCAGACATGCTTTGATGTTCCGGGAAAGGGGAAGTTGCCGAAGAAACCGCCTGGTAGGGGGGTATTCTGGGATCCGGTTCAATAGACCAGGTACTATCATTACGATGATGCGCTACGTAATTGTGAGGGACGTCACAGTGGCTGATTCTGTAATGCTGCTGTGGCGTCTTTTTCTTTATCATCGTAAAATCACATTCACATTTTTAATTGGAGGTTAAAAATATGCAGAGCATATTGAATTGGGAGTACATATCACTGATTCCCCCGTTACTTACATTACTGCTGGTCTTGTTGACGCGTAAGGTGGGCATCAGTCTGGGGATAGGCATAATAACATCGGCACTTGTCGTGGCAGGTGCTGACGTGACCGGCACTTTAGGTGTCATATGGGACGCTTTTCTGCTTATCTTCATAGACGGAGGCAGCATTAATACGTGGAACGCTTTCATCCTTATATTCTTAAGCCTCCTTGGCATCATGACTGCCTTCATGAACATGTCCGGTGGTGCGAAAGCCTTCACGGCCTGGGCATTGACGAAAGTGAAATCCAGAAGAGGGGCGACATTTGCTACAGCGCTACTTGGGATCATCGTCTTCATCGATGATTATTTCAGTGCATTGATCGTGGGTCAGGTAGCCAAGCCGCTCACTGATAGATATCAGGTTTCACGCGCGAAATTGGCCTATTTCATCGACACGACAGCCTCTCCCGTTTCTGTTGTGTCACCGATCTCCAGTTGGGGGGCAGGCATAATGGGACTTGTGGCGCCCCTGATAGCTGCAGCCGGGATGGTCAGTGTCACGCCATTTGAAGCGTTCATCTATATGATCCCGATGAATTTCTATGTCATCACGGCAATTGCGATGATGTTCATCGTCATCTTTGTCAAGTTCGACATCGGTGCGATGAGGAAGCATGAAACCCGTGCGATCCAGGATGGAGAGCTGTTCGGTAGTACACGTGAGGTTCCGGGTGAGACGGATGAAGACTTGCCGGTCTATGAGAAAGGGTCGGCCAAGGCGCTCATCGTACCGATATTGGGTCTTGCTGCGACAGTCATCGTATTCATGTTCATAACAGGGGTGATCGCAGGTGGATCATTTGACGTCTTCAGCATATTCGAGAACACTATGGTGACACACTCCCTCGTCCTCGGGGGAATCGTCGGGCTTGTGCTCAGCCTGTTCTATTATTTCAGGTACACAAGAAAAGACGAACATTTCGGCAAAACTGAAATTTGGCTGGGCATCAAAACGGGTTTCATGGCGATGTTTCCAGCCATTCTGGTCCTCACACTCGCTTGGATGATAGGGGATCTGATCGGTCAAATCGGTACAGGGGAATTGCTTGGTGGCATGGTTGAGAGTTCCAATATGCCGACCAGTGTACTTTTGGCGGTTGTCTTCATTGTGGCATGCCTGATGGCATTGGCCACCGGTACGAGCTGGGGTTCTTTTGGAATACTGATTCCGATTACCGGTGAGATCATGATCTCCCTGAATGAAACAGAGCTGTTGCTGCCGAGCATCGCGGCTGTACTGGCAGGTGCCGTGTTCGGGGACCACTGTTCACCGATATCCGATTCGACCATACTGTCCTCGACCGGTGCCGGATGCAACCATATCGTCCATGTGCTCACCCAGCTGCCATATGCAATCGGTTCTGCATTGATTGCGACAGTGGGTTACCTGGTGCTCGGATTCACATCGAGTCTACTGCTATCACTCGGAGTCATTGCAGTACTGTTGATACTGGTCGTGGCCGTATCGAAGTTGACCAATTCACCAATAGAAGAAAGGGGCTCTGAAGTCTAGCACATAAAAATCCCCGTCTTCAGCCTGAAGAAGAGGATTCCATCAATCTGGTAAAATATCCTGAAGCATCACATGAAGTCCCGCTTAATATGATAATATGAATTTAATGCTTGAATTATAAGGAGGATGCACGGCTCTCTGAAAAGCGTGCAAGTATTGTCAGGCAGGACAAGCGGTGTGCTCTGTTCATCATATGGATGGCCAGGTGATGCCGAGGCAAGCCGAAAGTGATGAAGTATTGAAGGGTGATTCAAATGATTACAATCGATCATATGCATTTTGAACTTATAGAAGATTACCGTGAAGCATTCGATGAGGCTCAATTCGAAGGGAAATACAGCGAGGTCCTGAACAAATACGACTATATAGTAGGGGATATCGGCTATGAGAAGTTGAGATTGACCGGCTTTTATCGGGACAGTAAAAAGAAGGTTGAGCCTGACAAGAAATTCAGTGCCATTGAAGACTACATCAGTGAATACTGCAACTTCGGCTGCGCCTACTTCGTGCTCCGCAAAGTGCCGAAGTCCGAACTGAAGGAGCAGGTGGAGGAAGGGCAACAGGGAAATGATGTTGGGCCCGCAGACCCTGAAGAAAATGAGACGGATAAAAAGACATTGGCAGGCCACCTGACGCCTGAGGAATGAGACAGACAACAAGAAAGCCTGCTTCCCTTAGGGGATAAGCAGGCTTTTTTAGGCAATGCAGGCATTTAGACGATGACTTCCGACAGGAAAGACTCGACCTCAGCCGCCTGATCGTCATCATAGTCGAGGATATGGGCGATATATCCCGGTTCCTCGAGGTCATCACTGCCGATTATTCCAAACCGGCTACTTTGGGTATTCAGCACAAGACTTTTGCCGAAATAGCGGCCTGTCTGTATAATGGCCAGGTCATAACGGCCATGCTCACCGACGAAACTGACATATCGCGTCTGGGTATCTTCTACATCATCATAAAGAAAGAAGTCGATCAAAGGGGTATCCTCCAGTTAAAGTTATTGGGATTATGCTATCATATTAATAAGGACGTTACAAAATTATCGTGATTGGAAGTGGCTTGGAACATGTATTTTGTAGATAAGGATATACTGAACGAACGCCTCATGTACGTAGAGGAATTGACTGGAACATTCGAGAAAGTAGATGGGCTGGCATTGGAACGCACGTGCCATATGCTGATCGAAGCGTCGGTCGATGTCGGTAATATGATCATTGACGCTTTTATATTGAGGGACCCCGGCAGTTACCAGGATGTCATGGATATAATGGAAAACGAAGGCGTGATCCCCAAAGAAGATAACGAACGTTTCCGTGCTACGTTCGAATGGCGGAGCGAGCTGACACGTAACTATACGCGGCTCAACCATGACCAGATGAAACGGGATTTCGCCAGTAATCTATCCGCATACAGTGATTTTAAGCAGAATGTCCTGAACTTCTTTGAAAACGAAGGACAGGCTATTACAGCGTTCAAGGGGGATGACCATGACGTATGAAGGCTACCTCATTGACCTGGATGGCACCATGTATAATGGTGGAACGGTCATAGAAGGTGCAATCGATTTTGTAGACAGGCTCAACAAAGCCTCGATCCCTTATGTATTTTTGACCAATAATGCGACGAAGACACAGGAAGAGGCTGCCCAGAAGCTGATTGACATGGGGTTTGATATTCATCCCCGAACGCTATACACTTCAACCATGGCGACTGTCGATTATCTGAGTGCGGCCCACCCGGGGGCTGCGGTTTATGTTGTTGGCTCAGATAGCCTTAAATATTCACTGGAATCAGCCGGATTCAAGATTATCCAATCGGCAGATGAGCATGCCGATTACGTCGTCATGGGCCTGGATATAGACATCAACTACGGAAAGTTATCGGAAGCCGCCTTGTTGATTGCTGCAGGCGCAACATTCATATCCACAAATCCCGACCGCAAATTTCCAACGGAAAGAGGTCTTGTGCCCGGGAATGGCGCTTTGGCTGCTGTACTCACCAGTGCGACGGACGTAGAACCAGTCACTGTGGGCAAACCATCAGGAATTATACTGGAAGCGGCGATAAAGGCACTGGGGCTTCAAAAGGAGCGTGTACTACTCGTTGGAGACAATTACGATACAGACATCAAGACAGGACTGGAAGGTGGTGTGGACACGCTCCACGTGGACACAGGGGTGACCTCGAGCGAACAGGTCAGGCAACAGCCCATACAACCGACCTTCATGATTGAAAATCTCAAGGGATGGAGTGTTGAATAGATGAAGAAGATCGTCATTACAAGAAGGATCAATCCGGCTATGGTCGACAAGCTGAAAAAGGACTTTGAAGTGGTGGTGTGGGACGAGGACAACACACCGATGCCGCGGCAGAGATTTTTGGAGGAGACGAAGGACGCTCACGGTGTCATGACCATGCTGAGCGATAAAGTCGATGAAGAAATGCTTAACGGCGCCCAGAATTTGAAAGTCGTCGCAAACTTGGCGGTCGGCTATGATAACATCGATCTCGAAGCTGCGAAGTCCCATGGTGTAATCATCACCAATACCCCTGACGTCTTGACGGAGACGACGGCAGAGCTTGCCTTCACGTTGATATTGACTTCGGCACGGCGCGTGCTGGAGGCGAACCGCGAGCTGATGGCCGGGGAGTGGTCGGGATGGAGTCCTTATCATATGGCAGGCACAGATGTCTTCGGCAAAACGGTTGGCATATTCGGGATGGGCTCGATCGGTGCTGCTTTTGCACGTCGCCTGAGTGGCTTCCGTACCAAGATCATCTACCATAACCGCAGCCGTTCAGAAGCAGCCGACGAATTGGGGGCTGAGCTGGTCTCTTTTGAAGAACTTATGGCAGAATCCGATTTCGTCCTATGTGCAGCACCGCTCACCGAAGAAACAAGGCATCGTTTCGATAAAGCGGCCTTCGATAAGATGAAGCGCAGCGCCTTCTTCATCAATATCGGCCGGGGCGCGCATGTAGTGGAGGAAGACTTGGCTCAGGCTGTCCGAAATGGTGATATCAAAGGCGCAGCATTGGATGTATTCGAGAATGAGCCGATCAGTGACGCCCATCCATTTACAGACATTCCGAACATGACACTCCTGCCCCACATCGGCAGCGCTTCAGTAGACACGAGGAACAACATGATGAACCTATGCGTCAACAACATCATGGAAGTGTTAAATGGCGGTAAACCGATCACCCCAGTAAGATAAAAAGCCTGTGGGCTTTTTATTTTAGACATATCGTCAACCAATTTTAATTAAAGGGTAACAATTGTTCGGCGGAAGTGGTATCATACTCATAAAGAAGAGGAGGGAATCATGTCTACAAAACATCTTGTCTATGTCGCAGTCTTCGCGTCACTCATCGCAATCGGTGCCCAAATCCGCATCCCATTGGGGCCGGTGCCCCTGACTTTCCAAGTTCCAATGGTTCTGCTCGGGGGGCTGCTGCTCGGCCCGAAATTAGGAGCTTTGAGCGCCTTCGTCTATATGCTCATGGGTCTCTTTGGCCTTCCGGTCTTCGCCGGGGGTGGAGGCATCGGCAGCATATTTTCGCCCACATTCGGCTTCATAGTGGGATACATACCCGCCGCTTGGTGTGCAGGGTTTGGCCGTGTCCATCAAGTAACCACCCTCAGAAGCCTCAGCTTTACATTTGCAGCCATCCTGATAATCTTTTTGAGTGGGTTATTGTATTTCATGTTCGCGATGAACATCTTTTTGGAGACTCCGGTGAATGCAGCCGAAGCCTTCAAGTTGGCGGTGTTGCCTTTCATCCTGAAAGATTTGGCAGTTGGGGCGGCGACGTTCCTATTTGCGAAGGCATTAGTAAGTCGTGGATTGAATATTGCAATATAAGAAAACAGGGTGCCGCTCCGGCACCCTGTTCTAGCATCATTTCTGTTCGATTGCCCGTTGGATCGGCTTCAATTGGACATGGCCATCCTGGATGATGTCATCGTTGATTGTGACGAGTGGATAGAACAGCTCATCATCGTTTATCCGTTCGATGATGTCAGCATCATAATCCGAAAGGTTTTCATCATGGTCCATATCTATATAATTGAAGTGGAGGTCATGATCTGGGTATTTGCGGTTCAGCACCGCCTGGAGCCATTCGTAGGTATCCCTCGACCCCGGCGCGTTCACACAGCTGGCACAGATGACATCGCGGCCATAGACGTTGATAGCATATTTCATTGAATAACATCCGCCTTTCTGATGATGGATTTTTCTTTCCAAATCCATTATAATACATATATAAGTTAATTGCGTAAGAAGAATAGGAGTGAATGGAATGACTACAGGACAAGATACAATGTACGAACGAGTAGATGAAGTACTGGATAAATTGCGTCCGTTTCTGCTGAGGGATGGTGGGGACTGCGAACTTGTGGATGTTGAGGATGGCATCGTCAAATTGCGCCTTCTGGGTGCATGCGGCACATGCCCAAGTTCCACAATCACACTCAAGGCAGGCATCGAGCGTGCTCTCCTTGAAGAAGTTCCAGGATTTGTAGAAGTGGAACAGGTCTTTTAAAATAACAACAGCCCCTGCACTCGCGGGGGCTGTTGTTTCATTTAGCTGTCCATGAGTCTAGACCCCGAGCTTGTACATCCATAGCACACCGCTTTTCAGCATGCGGGCGATACGTCCGGTGACGGTCCTTTCCCTAAGGTAGGCAAAGCCTTCTTTTGAACCGAGCGAGCCGAGGATTCCCTGCATTTTGATGTCGGGCATTTCCTTTGGCAACGGCTTATCCTTGACGACTGCCTCGATGATTTCGGCAATCTGCTCTGCCTGGCCTTCGGCCACTTGAGCCGAAGGTGCGTGCTTGAGTGCCGCCGAGTCTCCCACGACATACGCATCTTCAAAACCTGGTATCTGGTGATATTGGTTCAATACCACACGCCCCCCAGACCCGAACTCTACAGGAAGGTTGCGCACGACTTCAACAGGCTGGACCCCTGCAGTCCATATCGACATGTCGAGGGCATGGGAGGCGTCATTGTTGTAGACTGTATCGGCTGCCACTTCAACAATGTTGGAATTCGGGATGACTTCAACGTCATTATCGTCAAACCATCTTTTGACGTACGCGCTGAGACGTTCAGGGTACATCGGCAAGATCCGGTCTCCCCGGTCGAAAAGCCGGATTTTGAGGTCTTCACGTGCTTCACGAAGTTCGCTTGCTATCTCGATGCCGCTTAGGCCGGCACCGATGATGCCCACTTTCGAGCCGGGTTCCAAGTCGCCGATCTTCTCGTAGGTGGCACGGGACTGCCTGAGGCTTTGGATGCTGTACGTATGTTCAGCAGCCCCCGGCACCCCGTGGTATTTATCTTCACAGCCAAGGCCGATGACGAGCATGTCATAATGGATCGTCTCCCTTTCAAGGGTCACAGCCTTCTTTTCGAGATCGATGCCGGTTATTGTATCAAAGAGCACTTTGACGTTCTTGTCGTCAGGAAAGTCCATCCGGACTTTGGTCTCGCTTTTGGTGCCCGCCGCGAGCGCATAGTATTCGGTCTTCATCCCGTGGAAGGGATTCACATCCACCAATGTGATGGTATATCCGGAAGGGAGCTTAGGAGCTATACGCTGGATGAAGCGCATATTTCCGTAACCGCCCCCAAGACAAACGATATTCTTCATAGTCAGTACCGCCTTGTTTTTAAATTCTAGTATATCCATTATAATAGTTAAGTATATAAACTACAATGAATGGAACTAATATATAGTGGAAAGAAGGATAATAATGTTCACTCTCGTCGAATTCTGCTCATCCAATATGCTGAAGGGCACCGAAGACATCTACCAAAAACTCGATGAAGATCCAGGCATAGACGTGCTCGACTACGGCTGCCTCAACAATTGCGGTTTGTGCAGTAAGGCGTTCTTCGTCTTGGTTGATGGCGAGATAGTCAGTGCAATGACGGCAGATAAGCTGCTTGAGAAGATATATAAACGCATAGAGAAGAACAATGAAAAGCTGGAAAAGGAATTTGATGATTTGAGTTGATCGCCCCAGTGCTTTATAATCAACAGTATAATATAATAGAAACTAAAGAGGTGACGGTATGTCTCATATAACATTGACTGAAAGCGCAGCCTACGAAGTGAAGGATATGCTCGAGCAGAACGATATGGAAGACGGATACCTCAGATTCAAAGTGCAAGGTGGCGGCTGTACAGGCTTGACCTATGGCATGGGTGCCGAAACCGAGCAGACTGATAAAGATGAAGTATACGAATTCTATGGCGTGAAAGTGCTTGTGGACAAATATGATATCCCAGTAATCGACGGGACGGTAATAGACTTCAAACAGTCGTTGATGGGTGGCGGCTTCACGATTGAAAATCCAAATGCCACGCTGTCTTGCGGATGCGGTTCCTCCTTCCGCACCAAAGAAGTTGCCGGGGAACCGGGAGATTGTTAGAATCTGCACTGAATCACTTGAAATATGTGAAAGAAATCGCTAATATTATATAAGAATAATATTAGCGATTTTAGTTGTGGCAATGTTTATCGGAATAAATAACGAGAGAAAAGGTGACGTTACAATGAGTTTTGAAAGAAAGAAGATTCTTGTGTTGGGTGCAGGCTATGCAGGATTGCAGATGGTTTCGGACTTGCAGAAGAAGCTATCCTTCCAAGATGCCGACATTACGCTGATCAACAAGAATGAGTATCATTATGAATCTACTTGGCTACACGAGACGGCTGCTGGCACCATGGAGTGGCAGGACGGCGTCTATCCTATAAATAAGGTGATTGATGCCCAGAAAGTGGTTTTCGTACCTGCTGAAGTGACTGCCATCAATAAAGATGAACAGACCGTCGAAACGACACATGGCAATTTCGATTATGATATTCTCGTGGTCGCACTTGGGTTCGAAAGCGAAACATTCGGCATCGATGGCATGGCAGACCATGCGCATTCCATCGTCAATCCTCAGACTGCGGTCAAGGCCTACCGCGAGATAGAAGAAAACATCGCCAACTATAAGCGTTCCAATGACCAGAAGGATCTCTCCATACTGGTTGGGGGTGCTGGATTCACAGGCATCGAATACTTGGGCGAGCTTGTTGAAAGTGTACCGGAACTGTGTGAGAAATACGGCGTCGACTACAACAAAGTCAATATCACCTGCGTTGAAGCGGCACCGAAAATGCTGCCGATGTTCCCGGAAAATCTCGTACAGTATGCAATGAAATTCCTTGAAGACCGTGGCGTCAAATTTATGGTCAATACACCTATCGTCGCTGCCAACGAAGATGGCTTTGTAGTTGAAGTGAATGACGAAAAACAGCAGCTTGAAGCGAATAGTGTCATCTGGACTGCAGGTGTACGCGGCAGTAAGCTCATGGATGAAACCTTCGAAGGCGTAAAGCGCGGTCGTCTTGTAGTGGAACCTGACCTGACGGCAAAAGGATACGACAACATCTATGTCATAGGTGACGTTGCAGCTGTCATGAACGGTGAAGGTGAAAATGCGCGTCCTTACCCAACTACTGCGCAGATCGCGATGCAGCTTGGGGAACACACTGCAAAAAACATCGAATTGACATTGAAGGGCGAGAAGAAGGAACCATTCGTGTTTTCCGATAAAGGCACGGTATGTTCACTCGGTTCGAACGATGGCATAGGCCTTGTTTTGGGACGCGAGATAAAAGGCAAGAAAGCAGCCTTCATGAAACGCGTAGTCGATACAAGGGCAGTCTTCAAAATCGGCGGTCCGCTCCTCGCGTATTCGAAAGGTAAAATGTTCTGATAAATCGATAGTACAGGCATGGGTATTTTATGCCCATGCCTTTTTCAGTTGGAGGTCAAATAAATGTCAATAATACAGCTAGCCATATCCATGCTGTTATTTTTTGTGCTGTTCTACGGCATAAGCTTCATCCTCAATATGATCCTGAAAATGACATGGTTGATGGTGGGGATCTACCCAATCATTGTATTGCTCATCGTCGATGGCATATCGACGACCGAGTATCTGACGAATACTGCGGGGGCGTTCAGTACGCTTGGGGAACACCTCGTGAATTTGCAGCTTGCAGATATACTGATGCTTGGCAGCGGCCTTGTCGGGACCATACTTGCAGGAATGACGATACGTTATCTGCGCAACGCCGGGTATCAGATGTTCTAGGGGGGATAAAATGAAATTTCAATATCGTGATAAATATATCGCTACGGATGAGCCGATCATCATCGGCCTGCCGAAGGACCCGGCAACACTGTTGAATTTTGAAGAAGTGGATACCTTACTTAATGGCCAGCTTGAAGAGATGGTCGAGAAGGGCATCCTGTCTGCAGAATTCAAGAAAATCACCGCGACAGGCGTCCATATTCAGCAGGACTACAGAAAGGTAGTCGCAATCGGCCTAGGCGATCAGGAGGCCTCTGAAGGTACAGGGATGCTGGAAGTGTTCGGGACGCTGTTCCAATATCTGAAGCAGTGTGACATCGCCGAAGGACAGATTCTAATGGACACGTTCGAGGTTAAGGGACAGAATTCGGCAGAGGCGCTTGCAATAATGTCAGAAGCGAGCATATATGAGTTCTATTCCTATAAGACAAATGCAGGCCCGGGTTTTGCTGAGACAGCCCATTTCTCATTGACCGGCACACGCGACATCAAAAATGATGTCGCGTACTACAGCACTGTTGGGGAAAGTATAGCATTGGCACGCAATTTCAGTGAAACACCGCCAAACATCATGACGCCTGAACACATGGCGGGGAAGATTGCGGATATCTTCAGTACCCATGAACATGTCACCGGAGAAATTAAAGATGAGCAGGTGCTGGAAGAGGAAGGGTATGGTCTGATCATGGCCGTAGGTAAGGCTTCCGAGGCGAAGCCAAGGCTGGTCACGATCGAATATGCGCACCCTGAGGCGAAAAACCATAAGCCGGTTGCATTGGTCGGCAAGGGTATCACGTTCGATACTGGAGGCTACTCTATCAAATCCAAGACGGGGATGCCTGAAATGAAGTACGATATGAGCGGCGCTGCGAATGTCATCGGCATGATTCATGCGATTTCTAAAATGAAGCTTCCGGTCCACGTCATAGCCGTCGTGGCCCTGGCTGAAAATATGGTTGATGGCAATGCGATGCGCCCTGATGATGTCTACACTTCCTATAGCGGCCAGACGGTTGAAGTGAAGAATACGGATGCGGAAGGCCGACTCGTGCTGGGCGATGCAGTATTCCATGCTTCACAGTATTCCCCATCAATCATTATGGATTTCGCCACATTGACGGGTGCGGTGGTGGCAGCGCTCGGTACTGAACGGACGGGGATATTTACAAATAAATCGAATGAATTCCTAAAACCGCTGATGGAGGTGTCGGAACAGACCGGTGAAGCAGTATGGCAATTGCCGATTTCTGACGTGGAAGAGCGCAATGTCCGCGCATCAGCTGTAGCTGACTTGACCAACCATGTTGAGAAGCCGGGGCGGGCTTCATTCGCAGCATGCTTCATCAAACAGTTCGCCAACGGCACACCTTGGATCCATTTCGACATAGCAGGGACGGGCACTGTAGATTCACCGACCGCGTTCGGTCCGAAAGGGGCCACTGGGGTCATGATACGTACCATCGTTAAACTTTTTGAAACGGGGGAAATACATGAATAGCGGATTGATAGCGCTCTTGTCGATAGAAACGGTGCATGAGGAACCTGGTTTGATGATCATGGAGATGCCGGTTACCGAAAAGGTCTTCCAACCTTTCGGCTACCTGCATGGTGGCGCCAGTGTCGTCCTTGCCGAAACCGCAGCGAGTATGGGGGCCACCTCCCTTGTCGGAGACGATGAAATAACGTTTGGTATGGAGATCAACGCCAATCATATGAAGACCAAACAATCCGGCACGCTCACGGCAAAAGCCAAATGCCGGCATCAAGGCCGGACGACCCAAATATGGGAAATTGAAATCACCGATGAAGTAGATGAAATTGTCTGCCTATCAAGGTGTACGATGGCAGTCAAAAAGAAAAGATAAAAAAAAACGATGGATAATTTATCCATCGTTTTTTTATTGTGCGGATTATTCCTCCCGCATTTCATCTCGCTTCAATTCATTCAATACAGTCGATTCGGCAGGTTCCACATCCGCATGGAATGCGCTTCTGGAGAGCATATGCGCCGAAACCGGGCCGGTGATGAAGACGAACAATACTGCCAGGAACAGCTTGCTGTCCACGTGACCCTCTATATACCAGAAGTACAGGAAAGTACCGGTCATCATCATCATCACTCCAAGAGTGGAGCTCTTCGAAGCTGCGTGCAGCCTCGAGTACACATCAGGCAGGCGGATGACCCCAATGGCACTGACCGCTGCAAAGAAGGCGCCACCCAGGATGAAGAAGGCGATGATGCTAGTCATTATCATGTCTATCATTTTCGAAGATCACGCCTTTCTCGAGATATTTCGCAAACGCGATTGTTGCAATGTAGGCGAGAATGCCGATCAATAGTATGACAACGAGCAGATAGGTGGTGCGCAGCGTCATAGCCATTAGTGCAATCATGGCCATCAGCAAAATGCCAAGCGCATCGAGCGCCACCACTTTATCATGCAGCGAAGGTCCTTTAACCATACGGTAGATCATACCGAGCATGGCGAAAGCTAGGATGATGATGCTGATAATTATGATGATGTCCAAAAAAGTTGTCATGCTTTCCTCACCTCTTCTATCGAATGCTCGAAGCTCTCTTTGATGGATTTGATCTCGGACTCTGCATCCTCAATGTCCAAGGCATGGATATAGAGGATGGAACGGTCATCTGAAATTGCAACGACTAGTGTGCCGGGCGTCAAAGTGATGAGAGCCGATAGCAGACTGACTGCCCATTCATCCTTTAAATCGCATGGGTAGGCAAAAAATGCAGGCTTCACATCGATTTTTGGACGCAGTACGATTTTAACGACTTCAATGTTCGACTTGATCAACTCGATGATGAAGATGAAGGTGAGGCGGATTATCGCATATACCCGCTTCAGATAGAACGAACCCGGAAGGAATCCCCTCAGTATATAGACTGACAATAGACCAAGCAGATAGCCGGTCGTAAAGGCGGGAACGGTAAAATTCGAACCGATGAACATCCATAGGAAAGCAAGTGCCAGGTTTATGAGTATCTGTAGAGCCATCTATTCCACCTCCGTCAAGTAGTTGGAGTAAGAAGCCGGATCATAGAAAGATTGCGCAGCCATATCAAAGAGCGGATAGAGGGCATCAGCAGCAAGTCCGAATACAACCGACAGTATGACCATTGCGAAGGATGCAAATAATATCTTATCGCTTTTAATCGGGCGCAGCTTCGAGAAGTCCATGTCGCTGCCCCAGAATACCCCGATGAAAATCTTGATTACGGAGTACAGTACGGCAAGACTCGATAGGAGTACAATGATTCCAGAAATGTAATGGTCATTTTCAAAGGTCGACTGGACGATGAAAAGCTTGCCATAGAATCCGGATAACGGTGGGACTCCGGTAAGCCCCATCGCAGCGATGAAGAACATCCATCCAGTCCACGGATGCAGCCTGATCAGACCACCAAGTTTCTGGATGCCGGTCTCACCCGTGCGGTAGATCAGATAACCCACGAGCATAAAAAGTGCCGCTTTTATGAGCATATCGTGGATGAGGTAGTAGAAGGCCCCGACAAGGCCGGTCTGATCCATCATTGCCACGCCCACAAGAATGACGCCGACGGCAATAAGTATGTTATAGATGATGATGCGTTTCATATCAGTGTAGCTGAGGGCACCGATCGACCCCATTACAACCGTCGCTAAAGCAATTAGCAACAGTATCTGGTTTGTGAAATCTACATTGTCGATGAAGAATAGGCTGTATGTCCGTGCAATGGCATATACACCAACCTTGGTCAAAAGTGCCCCGAAAAGGACGAGGATTGGCATAGGTGGCGCGTAATAGGAGCCAGGCAACCAGAAGTAGAGCGGAAATACACCGGCTTTTGTCGCAAATACGAAGATGAACAGGACGGCGACGAGCGTCATGATACTGTAGTTCCCTTCAAAAGCTGATAATTTATTATAGATATCCGCCATATTCAATGAGCCGGTCACAGAATAGAGATACGCCAATCCAAGGACGAAGAAGTTCGAAGAAATCAGGTTGACCAGTATATATTTGAAGCCTTCCTGAAGTTGAATCTTTGTGCCGCCGAGAGTGATGAGTACATAAGATGCAAGAAGGAACACTTCAAAGAAGACGAACATGTTGAAGATGTCCCCGGTGGAAAATGCACCGTTCACTCCCGTGATCATGAACATTACCATGACATAATAATAGTACTTCTCCCGTTCGATGCCGATCGACTGGAATGAGTAGATGACAGTGAACATGGTGATGATAGCCGTCGTTAACAGCAGCAGGGCAGCAGCCATATCGATGACGACGCTGATGCCGAACGGGGCGACCCAGCTGCCGATGTAGGTGACGATCGTGCCGCTCTGGTAAACATGGATTGTAAGCCAGATGGTGGCGATGAGGGCAAGCAGGCTGCCTACTGCCGCCATTACTCTGTGTGCCAAAGGACGTCTGCCTGTAAACAGCATCACTATCCCGGTGAAGAAGGGAATGATGATGGGCAGCAATGGCAATATGTTAGTCGTCATGTGGAACTCCTTTCATTTCTTCAACATCATCTGTCCCCAACTCTCCGTAGGCTCTCAGGGCAAGGACCAGAATGAATGCAGTCAGCGCGAAGGCGATGACTATCGCGGTCAATATAAGCGCCTGCGGCAGGGGATCGGTATAGTTTTCGACTGCCTCATCAAGCACAGGCACGTTGCCGCGCTTGAGTTTACCCATCGTCAACAGCATGAGGTGCACCCCATGGCTCAACAAAGCTGTGCCGATGATGATGCGGATGACACTCCTTGATAGCATGAGGTAGACGGCAGAACCGATCAGAATGCCACTCAGTAGAATTGTTATCAGTTCCATCAGTTTTCCGCCTCCCCGACAAGTACTATGATCAAGAGCGCAGTCGCAGCCACTGTCAGGAACACCCCAAGGTCGAACAGGACGGCGGAGTGGAGGGCCACATCACCGAATACGGGTATTTCTATATGAGTGTGCTGGTGCGTGAAAAACGGCGTGCCGAAGAAGAATGATAGCGTAGGCAAGCCGACTGCAAACGTCAATCCGGATGTGATGATCAGCCTGAAGTCGATCGGAACCATCCTTTGCAGTGTCTTTTTATCATATGCGATCAACAGCAATATCAATGCTGCAGCAGCAAGCAATCCTCCCACAAAACCGCCGCCTGGTGTATAGTGGCCGGCAAAGAAAAGGTTGAATGAGAACATGATGACGATGAGGAATACCAGTTTCGCAGTGAACTGCAAAAAGACGTCGTTCATCTGTCTATCCGCTTTATCATGCCCGGTTTTCTTCAGGGTCTGCTTCATCTGTCTCATCCTTTCTGTTTAGTCTTAATTTCATCAGAGCATAGATGCCGATTCCGGCGATGCCGAATACCAATGTTTCAAATAAGGTATCGAAGCCACGGAAATCGACGAGTATGACGTTTACCATGTTGCCGCCGGCGCCGAGTTCTTTAACATTATCGATATGGAACTGGCTGATGCGGTCGAACAGTTGATTGGAGTATGCAATCAGGCCGATCATGATGACGATGATGCCGACCCCAAGGGACACAAGGAAATTGGTGAACTTGAAGCGCATGCGTTCCGGATGCTTGCTTCTTGCCGGAAGATGGTAGAAGCATACGAGGAACAACGCCGTCGTTACCGTTTCGATGGCCAGCTGTGTCAAAGCAAGGTCAGGTGCCCTGAAGAACACGAAGAACAGGGCCATCACGAAACCGATCGCGCTGAGCATGATGATTGAAACGATACGGGATTTGGTGGCGAGTATGACCGTAATCGATATCAGGACAATCATCACAAGAATCATTTCCTGGATGCCGACAGGTGCCATATCCGAAAAGTTGAGCTCTATACCCGTGTTCCATAGGGAGATGGCGCCCAACACGACGAAAAACATGAAGATATAGGCCAGATAGGAACGGATGAAGCCTGTCATGTAGCTGTCGGTCACTTTCCTTGAAGCGAACCTGCTGTGCATGAGCCCTTGGTCATAGACATAGTTCAAGGTAAAGCGCTCTTTATGGTAATCATATATGAACATCCATTTGTCCCGGAAATAGAACAACAATGAACCGGTAATGACGATGGCAATCGTCGCCCACAGAGCAGGATTCGCAAACCCATGCCACATGGAGATATGGGTGCCGAGCGGCGCATCAGTCGCCATTATGCTCATGGCGGCCGGATCGATTATTGAACCTGACAATACGTTCGGGAACAGTCCGAATGTAATGACGAGTACAGCAAGTATCGCCGGGGATATCCACATCAGGGCAGGCGCTTCGTGGGGTTCCTTCGGTGTATCATGGGTACGTTTACCGAAGAAGACGCCATAGATGATCTGTATGGAATAGATGAAAGTGAATATACTTCCGACTATTGCAAGCAGAGGGAATACGAAAGCGATATTCGCTAGTGAAGCGAAATCAGCCTCCGTCACATGGATCATCGCCTCAAGGAAAAGTTCCTTTGACAGGAACCCGTTGAATGGCGGCAGTCCTGCCATCGATAACGCTGTAATGAAAGTCAACGTAAATGAGATCGGCATAAGGGTCAAAAGGCCGCCAAGGCGCTTCAGACTTCTTGTGCCCGTCTCATGGTCGAGTATTCCAGTGACCATGAAGAGTGCACCTTTGAAGGTCGCATGGTTGATGAGGTGGAATACCGCCGCCACAACGGCAATCGAGAAGTATGTCTCACCGGCACCGGTGCCCACACTCAATGCACCAAGACCAAGCAGCGACATGATCATGCCGAGCTGGGAGACGGTGGAAAAGGCCAGTACTGCTTTCAGATCGTCTTTACGCACTGCATTGAAGGATGCCCAGGCAAGTGTAATCAACCCGCCGAGCAGGATTATCCATACCCATAATTCGGAGAATGCAAATAATGGCGTCAGGCGTGCAACGAGATATATGCCGGCTTTGACCATCGTGGCTGAGTGCAGATAGGCACTGACGGGCGTCGGTGCTTCCATAGCGTCAGGCAGCCAGATGTAGAACGGGAATTGTGCCGACTTGGTGAAAGCACCGAGCAGGATGAGTACAATGGCGGTCGGTGCCACCGGACTTTCCTGGATGAGCGTAACCTGTGCCAGCATCTCGCGGATGCTGTAGGTGCCCGTAATCGTATGAAGAGTAAGGAATCCACCAAGCAGCATGAACCCTCCGAACATGGTGATCAGCATGGACTTCTGTGCGCCATATAGTGAACGTTCCTTCATGAACCAGAAAGCGATCAGAAGAAAACTTGATATGGAAGTCAATTCCCAAAATAGATAAAGCATCAAAACATTATCATTCAGGACGACACCGAGCATCGCACTCATGAACATGAGCAGGTAGATGTAGAAATTGCCCAGGTCTTCCCGGTGGGACAGATAGCCGATCGAATAGAGTACAACCAGCGCACCTATCCCGGATATGAGTAGAGCAAACAGGAGGCCGAGGCCGTCTATGTAGACATCGAAATTCATCCCTATGCGGGGCATCACCTGCATAGTTTCAAGTATCGGACCGCTGCTTACCTTCGGGATGAATGTTGCCAGGTAGATGGCAATTATTACGGGGACCGGCAATACGAACCAGCCCAGATGAATGCGTTTATAATATTTATAGATGATGCCGATCGCCACAGCAGCGACCAGGGGCAGTAATATCGCCATATGTATCAGCGTCAAAGTATATCCTCCTTCATTTTTACAATATATATTGCAATTATACAGCAATGCGGCACCTAAATAAATGTATAGGGTTTGAAAAAATATAGAATGTCTGTATAGTGTTAAATAGGAAAAAAGGGAATATTTTTCATAGAAAATTCATTTTATATTTTCATAATTTCAATGTTAAAATTGCAATAAATGAAATCAGGAGGCATATTATTCATGGCATTTACACAATTGACGACAGAGGTAGGCAATAACGAAACATCCGCAATCATCCGCACCAATCATGGGGACGTTAAAGTCAAGTTGTTCGGCGACATCGCCCCGAAGACAGTCGAAAATTTTACGACACATGCAAAGAACGGCTATTATGATGGTCAAATCTTCCACCGTGTGATCAAGGACTTCATGGTGCAGGGCGGAGATCCGACCGGCACAGGCATGGGTGGGGAGAGCATATTCGGCGGAACGTTCGAAGACGAGTTTTCAACAGAGGCATTCAACCTCTACGGCGCCCTATCCATGGCGAACGCAGGACCTGGTACGAACGGCAGCCAGTTCTTCATTGTGCAGGCATCTGAAGTGCCGGCGCAGATGATCAACCAGCTTGAAGGTGCAGGGTATCCGGCTGAGATCATCGAAGCATATAAGGAAAAAGGCGGTACACCTTGGCTCGATCAGCGCCACACGGTTTTCGGCCATGTCATTGAAGGCATGGATGTAGTGGAGAAGATTGCAGATGTCGAGACAGGTGCACAAGATCGGCCGAAAGAAGACGTCAAGATAGAAACAATCGAAGTGGCAGAGTAGGCTTAGGTTCCCATGAAGACGTTTATTATAAACGCTCACAAAATAGTCACTAAAAGGGTCTCGATTCATAATAGACCTTTGTTATACTGTATGGAGCAAAGGTGAGTGAATATTTATGATGCCATTTTTATATTTCCCTGAAGATAAAAGTGAATATATACCCGCCTTCATCACTTTGGCGATCTGCATGCTTCTGGCCTATCTGGCATATCGCCTGATCAAGCGGTATTCCGAGAAACAGGAACAGAAGATGAAGGAGTTCGAAGAACAGGTGATGAAGCGGATGGAGCAGGAGAGCGATGAGCCCGGAAGCAGGTATTGAACTCTACAGACTTATTTCAGACTGGAACCCGCTTCAACTGCAAGCGGGTTTTGATTATGACCCGGAAATATATGACGCCATATCCGCCATATATGAAAGTGATGATGTACACGTTGTGAGCCGGGCGATCCAGGAGATCTTCAACCAGTCGTTTGAAACCGTGATACCCTTGGCGGAAATCGATCCGATGACTGAACAGGCCCTGGTGCTCAAACGACTCTATAATGATGCATGACCGCAGGTTCTATCCTGTGGTTTTTTATTTTGGCAGTGTTTGATTCGATAAACACGGTTGCTTGTGATAAAATGGTTCATGCGTATGATAACTGAAAAGTTAGTGGGGTAATCCAATTGGCAAAGAAATATCGGAAAGGCCAGTTCATCAAAGTCAAAGTAACTGGTATCCAGCCATATGGTGCTTTTGTCAAAACCCCTGATAATCAAGAAGGACTCATCCATATTTCAGAAGTGATGAATGATTATGTACACGATGTGAACCAATTTTTATCCAAGGGCCAGATCGTCAGGGCCAAAGTGCTCAGCGTGGACAAGAATGGGAAGCTGAACCTTACATTGAAGGAAAATGAATACTTCAAAAACGAGGAGCGGAAACGGGATAGACGTTCTGTCCTGGATCAGATCAAGGACACGGAAGAATATGGCTTCGAGTCCATTAGACAAAAGATGCCGGAATGGATAGATACGGCGAAAAGACATTTGAAGGACAAATGAAGGGCCTAGAAGAAGCATGTCCGGGCCACTGCAACTTCTGCTGCAGTGGCCCGGACATTTTTTTGTGGAAACCTACATTTTAACCTGTATAACCTTTACATCCATATTTTGGTTGGGCCAACAGCACCAAGCTGTAATGGACCTTATCCGAGTATTTTTATACGTGGTGGTGAATACGTTTGCAGGCTATGTGTAAGCGCTTTTAAAATAGGCTCTAAAAGGGTTGAAAAAGTCCTGCTTTAAGTCCATTATTATGATAGGCATTTAATATTAAAGGAGGCATCTTTAGATGATACCGTACAAGCATGAACCTTTTATGGATTACTCGAAAGAAGAAAACCGTAAAAAACTGGAAGAAGGTCTGGCTACAGTCAAAGACTATCTCGGTCAGGATTATCCGTTGATCATCGGCGGGGAACGCATCACTACCGAAGACAAGAAAGAATCCTACAACCCTGCTGATAAAGCGGAGACAATCGGCTATATGTACCAGGCCAATCAAGAGCATGCACAAAAAGCGATGGACACCGCACTGGAGACGTTCGAATCATGGAGGAAATATTCGTTCGAGTTCCGTTCCGACGTCCTGTTCAAAGCAGCGGCGATCGTCCGCAGGCGCAAGTATGAATTTACAGCCCTGCTTATAAAAGAAGCAGGAAAACCTTGGAAGGAAGCGGATGCGGATGTAGCGGAAGCCATCGACTTCCTGGAATACTACGGACGCAATCATCTTAAGATAAAAGATGGCGAACATGTGGAATCACGCCCTGGCGAGTACAACCAATTCCATTATATTCCGCTTGGTGTCGGCCTTGTCATCTCTCCTTGGAACTTCGCCTTCGCAATCATGGCGGGCACGACAGCTGCTGCGCTGGTGACAGGCAACACAGTGCTCCTCAAGCCATCTTCAAGAACGCCGATAGTGGCATACAAGTTCATTGAAGTGCTGGAAGAAGCAGGTATGCCTGAAGGCGTCGTGAACTTCATCCCAGGATCATCGAAGGATATCGGGGACTACCTTGTCGAACATAAGGATACGCGTTTCATTTCCTTCACGGGTTCCCGTGAGGTAGGCACGAAAATCTACGAAAAGGCAGGCGTCGTCCAAAAGGGCCAGACGCACTTGAAGCGCGTCATTGCAGAAATGGGCGGTAAAGATACGATAGTCGTCGATTCCGCCGTGGACCTTGAAGAGGCAGCAGAGGCAATCGTCTACTCTGCATTCGGTTTCAGCGGGCAGAAATGTTCCGCCTGCTCCCGTGTAGTTGCTCTTGAAGATATACATGATGAACTCCTTGAGAAGGTTGTAGCCAAAACGAAGGATCTGAAAGTGGGTAATCCGGAAACAGATGTCAATGTTGGACCAGTCATCGATGATGCCTCCCTTGAAAAGATTTCGAAATACATCGAGATTGGTAAGCAAGAAGGGCAGTTGGAGATCGGCGGCAAAACTGAGAATGAAACAGGACATTTCGTCCATCCAACGGTCTTCTCAAACCTTAAGCATGATGCGGTCATCATGCAGGAAGAAATATTCGGTCCAGTGGTCGGATTCACAAAAGCCAAGGATTTCGAGCAGGCCATCGAATATGCCAATGCAACAGACTACGGCCTGACAGGAGCGGTATTCACAACGGACCGCCACCACATCGAACAGGCGCGTGAAGATTTCCACGTAGGGAACCTGTACTTCAATCGCGGATGTACTGCAGCCATCGTCGGCTACCAGCCTTTTGGTGGGTTCAAAATGTCCGGTACGGATTCCAAAGCGGGTGGTCCGGACTACCTGACGCTCCATATGCAAGGCAAAACGACTTCTGAAATGTTATAATGTAATTTGACAGCATGATCATAAAGATTACAAAAAGCGAGCGGGACGCTTACCCGCCTTTTTAAGAAAGGGAGATAGAATGACTAGATCACAGGAAATCATCAAGCAGACACAACAATACGGGGCACCAAACTACAACCCCCTGCCAATCGTACTCTCAGAAGCTGAAGGCGTATGGGTGAAGGACCCTGAGGGCAATGAATATCTGGACATGCTGAGTGCATACTCCGCAGTCAACCAGGGGCATAGGCACCCTAAGATAATCAAGGCCCTAAAAGATCAGGCGGATAAGTTGACGCTCACTTCCCGCGCGTTCCACTCAGATCGCCTCGGACCTTGGTATGAAAAAGTATGTAAGCTCGCTGACAAGGAAATGGCTTTGCCGATGAACACGGGTGCCGAAGCTGTGGAAACAGCAATCAAAGCAGTACGCCGGTGGGCATATGATGTAAAAGGTGTGGAAGATGATAAAGCGGAAATCATCGCCATGAACCAGAACTTCCATGGCCGTACATTGGCAGCAGTATCGCTTTCTTCTGAACCGGAGTACCGTCGCGGTTACGGTCCGCTGCTTGACGGCATCAAACTCGTTGACTTCGGCGATATCGACCAGATCAAGGAAGCGATCACCAAAAACACGGCAGCAATCCTGCTGGAGCCGATTCAAGGTGAAGCGGGTATCAACATACCACCTGAAGGTTTCCTGAAGGCGGTACGCGAAGTCTGCGATGAAAACAATATACTTTTTGTGGCAGATGAAATCCAGGCAGGCCTTGGCCGTTCCGGTAAGCTTTTTGCAACACATTGGGACAACGTGGATGCGGATGTATATATCCTCGGTAAAGCACTCGGTGGCGGCGTCTTCCCGATTTCCTGCGTATTGGCTGACGAAGAAGTGCTTGGTGTGTTCAACCCAGGTTCCCATGGCTCCACATTCGGAGGAAACCCGCTTGCTTGTGCAGTATCGGAAGCGGCGCTTGATGTCATGAATGATGAAAACCTCGTTGAAAGATCACGTGAACTCGGTGAATATTTCAAAGCAGAACTAGAAAAGATCGATAACCCTGTAATCAAGGAAGTGCGCGGTCGCGGACTCTTCATCGGTGTCGAGCTGACTGAAGCAGCAAGACCATATTGCGAAGAACTGAAAGAACTCGGACTGCTCTGCAAAGAAACTCACGAAACAGTCATCCGCTTTGCGCCTCCACTGATCATCTCCCAGGAAGATCTCGACTGGGCCATCGTTCAAATCAAAAAAGTGCTTGCAAAATAGTACTTGGAAATAACGCTTTTAAAAAGTAACGAATGTGATACAATGATTATGAAAACAGTTCCAAAAAAAGAGGCGGATAAAAATGTCAGAGAAATCAAATCTTATCACTTCCACACAGGCGATCATCCATGAGGCTTTGGATAGACTCGGTTTTGATGAGGGTATGTATGAACTGATCAAAGAGCCGATGCGTCTTTTGACAGTGCGCATCCCGGTGCGCATGGATGATGGTTCAGTTAAAGTATTCACCGGCTACCGTGCCCAGCACAACGATGCTGTTGGACCGACTAAGGGCGGAATACGCTTCCACCCGGATGTTAATGAAGAGGAAGTCGTGGCACTTTCAATGTGGATGACCTTGAAATCAGGCATCGTCGATCTACCTTATGGTGGCGGTAAAGGCGGAATTGTGTGTGATCCGCGTGAGATGAGCATCCAGGAAGTAGAGCGTTTAAGCCGTGGCTACGTCCGTGCAATCTCTCAGATTGTCGGGCCGACAAAAGATATTCCGGCACCTGATGTATTCACGAACTCGCAGATCATGGCGTGGATGATGGATGAATACAGCATGATTGACGAATTCAACTCACCTGGCTTCATCACCGGTAAGCCAATCGTCCTCGGTGGTTCGCAAGGTCGTGACCGTGCGACTGCGATGGGGGTCATCATCTGTCTTGAGCAGGCTTTGGAAAAACGCGACATGAAGATGAAAGATCTTCGCGTAGTCATCCAAGGCTTCGGTAATGCTGGAAGTTTCCTTTCAAAAATCCTGTTTGACAGGGGCGCTAAAATCGTCGGCATGTCGGATGCCAATGGTGCGTTGCACGATCCGGAGGGCCTTGACATCGATTATCTGCTCGACAGACGCGACAGCTTTGGCCTAGTGACGAATCTGTTCGATGACGCATTGCCTGGTAAAGATCTCTTCAAAATCGATTGTGATGTCATCATACCTGCTGCGATCGCAAACCAGATCACAGAAGACAACGCAGACGATATTAAAGCGGAGATCATCTGTGAGGCGGCCAATGGCCCGACCACTAAAGAAGCGACGAAAATCTTGACTGATAACGGTAAGCTCATCGTGCCTGATGTATTGGCGTCGGCCGGTGGTGTTACGGTTTCCTACTTTGAGTGGGTCCAAAACAACCAGGGCTACTATTGGGATGAAGATGAAGTCAATGAAAAGCTTGAAATCAAGCTTAAAAAAGCATTCAATGATATCTATGACCTGCATGAAAACCGCCATATCGATATGCGACTTGCAGCTTATATCATAGGTCTGAAACGAACAGCCGAGGCTGCGCGCTACAGAGGTTGGGCATAGAATAGGCGCGAACAAAGGAAGAGGCCGGACAGATTATCTGTCCGGCCTCTTTTGTATGGATATTCATAAACATGTTGATTTACTTAATTTTTTGTATTATTATGAATATTCGAATATTCACTTGAAATATGTGTGGCTAGGGGCTAGCTCAGTTTGCCATAAAATAGGGTGAAAGAGAAAAAGGAGAACTGATCATGACAGAAACCTCGAACTTGATTACATCAACACAATCAGTCATCCATAAGGCATTGGATAATCTTGGATACGATGAAGGAATGTACGAATTGATTAAAGCACCGCTCAGGATGCTCAAAGTGTGTATACCCATAAAAATGGATGACGGTTCTGTAAAAGTGTTCACCGGATACCGTGCCCAACATAATGACGCCGCGGGTCCAACTAAAGGGGGCGTCCGTTTCCATCCTGATGTCACGGAAGAAGAAGTCATTGCCCTTGCGATGTGGATGACACTAAAGGCAGGAATTGTCGATATACCATACGGTGGTGGTAAAGGCGGGGTAGTCTGCGATCCGAGGAGTATGAGCAGTAGGGAAAAAGAAGAAATCTCGCGTGGATATGTCAGGGCAATCTCTCAGATTGCAGGGCCGACAAAGGACATTCCGGCTCCTGATGTCTATACCGATGCGCAGACGATGGCGTGGATGATGGATGAGTACAGTGTGAAGCACTCTGATGATCCATTCGAATTCATCACAGGCAAACCACTTGCAGTCGGAGGGTCGAAAGGACGCGAAACGGCGACCGCAATGGGAGCGGTGATGTGTGTCGAGCAGGCCATGGAGAAAGTGGGTATATCCATGAAGGGTGCACGCATCGTCATACAGGGATTTGGTAATGCGGGAGGTTACGTATCAAAGATGTTGCATGATAAGGGGGCAAAGATCATCGGTATATCAAGATCTTCGGGCGCCCTCTATAACCCTGAAGGGATAGACATCGATTATGTACTGAGAAACCGGGGGAAAGTTAATCTGGCGGAAAAACTACCTGCAGAATCCATTACAAATGAAGCACTGCTCGAAGTGGACTGCGATGTCCTCATTCCAGCAGCAATCGCAAATCAAATTACTGAAAGCAATGCCTGGGATATTAAGGCGGAAATCATATGTGAGGCGGCCAATGGCCCCACTACGGAGGGAGCAACGCGAATATTGACTGAAAAAGGTGTGCTGATCATTCCGGATGTCCTAGCTTCAGCCGGCGGTGTGACCGTGTCATATTTTGAGTGGGTTCAGAATAAGCAAGGTTTCTATTGGGAAGAAGAAGAAATAAAAGAGCTGCTGGAAGGTAAGATGACAGCCGCTTTCGAAGCCATATACAAGCTGCACCAATCACGTCAGATGGATATGAGGCTCGCGGCCTACACGTTAGGCATAAAGCGTGTATCAGAGGCAGTAAGGTTCAGGGGGTGGGCCTGAACATCATCAATAAAAAAACGATTGCCCTAAACAGGCAATCGTTTTTTCGTATGCTTATTTCCGTCTGTCATTTTTCATCCTGTTGATGAGCGACTCCATCTCTTTGATATAGTCCCTATCGTTTCCGGAAGTATCCTGCGGTGGGGTATCTTCCTGGACGTTCGGCGCTTCATCGCCGTATTCTGGAACATCGTCATCAGAAGTATAGCCATATTCATCTTCTGGTGAAGCAGCTTCTTCTTTACGTTTTTGCGCGTCAATCTCTCTTTGGGTGATGATTTCACCATCCGGTGTCATGTACTTCTTATTCATCTTGCGTGTTTCAGAATCAAAGTAGCTGTAGATGATTGGAATGATGAACAGCGTCAGGAACGTACTGCTGATCAGACCACCTATCACTACAATGCCCATCGGTGCAATGAGTTCTGCACCTTCACCAATGGCAAGTGCAAGCGGCAACATGCCGAGTGCGGTCGTCAGCGCGGTGATGACTATCGGGCGGAAGCGGTCCTGGACACTCTTTTCGATCGCTTCGAGCGTAGTCATGCCTTTGGCTTTCTGCTGATTGATGTAGTCGACCAGCAGTATGGCGTTGTTGACCACTATGCCAAGCAGCAGGATGACGCCGACTACAGCGATGACGCTCAGTGGATTATTTGTGATGATCAATGAGAACATCACCCCAATGATGCTGAGCGGCAATGAGAATATGACTACGAATGGGTGTTTGAAGGATTCGAACTGGGCAACCATCACGAGATAGATGAATATGATGCCGAGTGTTATCGCAAGCAACAGCTGAGGAATTGCGTCACTGAGCATTTCCAGGTCACCGCCGATCGACGTTTCCGTTTCATCTGCGAAATCTGTATCTTCAATGATGCTTTCAACGTGACTGCCCGCCTCATTGAGGCTCATTTCAGGTTTGTACGAAATAGTAAGTTCCGTCGTTTCTTTCTGGTCATCGCGGTTGATGAGCGAAAGCATCTCAGCTTCTTCCAGCTCAGCGACATCTTCCACTGTGACGTAGTCGCCTTGGCCATTGGCGATCTGGATATTCTTGAAGGCCTCGACGCTGCTTGTGACCTCATCCGGATATTTGACATTGATCGTCAGGAACTCGGAGCCTTCGTCGACAGTGGAGGCCGGGACTCCGTTAGTCGCCTCGTAGATTGCTGAGCCTATCTCTGCAGGCTGTAGGTCATTTTCCCTGGCAGCTGCGCGGTCTACACGCACCTGGAGCTCCTGGGTCATGTCCTCGCGGCTTGAGGTGACGTTGTCTATATCTGCATCATCTTCCAAAGCCTTTATAATGATTTCTTCGGATTCGACGAGCCTCTCAGGGTCTTCATCTGCAATATTCAGCGCGAGTGTGTTCGGGTCGGAACCTGTGCCTGCCTGCGACATCGGGTTGACGCTGATTTCAGCAGAGGGTTCCACACCTTCAATTTCATTTTCGATATCTTCAATGAATTCATTGGTCGTGACGCTACGTTCACCCGGGCCAACCAATGTAGCCATGATGTTGCCTACATTGCTCTCGTCGACCGGGCTCATCGTGGAGGTGGAGCCGATGGTGCTCATGTAGGTATCGATTTCCGGATAATCTTCAAATTTCTCTTCTATTCGGGCAATGGTCGCTTCTGTTTCGGAAAGGATCGCATCCTGCGGCATTTCCACTTCAACAGTCAGCGTCCCTTCATCGCTCTCAGGCAGGAGATCCAAGCCTTGAATATAGATGCCTACGCCACCGGCTATAAGAATCAGGGCGGTCAATATAAGGACAGTCAGGCGATGTGTGAGTGTCCAGTGCGACAGTTTCCTGAGCCCCTTCATATAACGACGGTCCCGTCGCTTCTCTTCTTCGTTGTCATCTGGTGCTTCCAGAATGCGGCTGGCAAGCATAGGCACCACGGTCAGGGCGACAAAAAGTGAAGCCAACAAGCTGAATACTACGGCTACAGCAAATGGCGTGAACAGTTGGCCGACCAGGCCGCTCACGAAGACAACAGGCAGGAAGACTGCTGCTGTAGTCATTGAAGAAGCGGTGATGGCACCCGCCACTTCCTTCGTCCCCACACTTGCCGCCTGTTTCGGTGTTTTGCCCATCGACAGATGGCGGTATATATTTTCGATGACGACGACGGCGTTATCGACGAGCATACCGATGCCGAGTGCCAGGCCACCAAGCGTCATCAAGTTTATGCTGATGTCCGTAAAGAACAAGAGGGCAAATGTAGTGATGACGGAAAACGGTATGGCGATACCGATTATGAGTGGTGATTTCAAGTTGCGCAGGAATGCGAAAAGGACGATCATCGCAAGTATCGCACCGCTTATCAATGATAGGTAGACACTGTTGATGGCGAGGTCTATATATTCCCCTTCATCGTATAGCGTTTCAACAGTGAGATCCTCAAATTCTTCCTTGTCTAGCTGCTCGTCAAGGACAGATTGGAATTCTCCATTGACGGTCGATGCGTTTGCATCGGACGCGAGGCTCATTTCAATCTGCATGGCTTCTTCGTGGTTCAGACGGCTGATGACAGCGTCATCCTGTTCCGTTATGGCGACATCTGCCACATCATCGAGAGTGAGCGTGCCAGCACCCTCGGGCAGATCCGCCAAGACCAGTTCCTCGAGTGATTCCACTCCGTCGATCTCACTTACCGTCCGGGTTGTGATGGATTCTTTTTCTTCTTCATCGACGATTGTGGCGTTTGGTATGGAGATGTTATTGGCTTCAATGATGTTGGCCACATCGCTTTGGCTCAGCTGATACTCTTCGAGTGCCTCAGTATCGAGTGCCACGGAAATTTCTTCTGTGATGCTGCCAGTCTCACTGATCGAGGCCACACCATTGATGTTTTCGAGTTCATTGATGAGATCTTCGACCTGATCCTGGAATTCACTGACTGATTTGTTTTCGGAAGATACGGCAAGCGTCAGACTCGGGAGCATCGTGATGTCGAACTCGAGGAAGGATGGGTCCCCTGCCTCCTCGGGCAGACTTGTGTTTTCTATCGTGCGGACGATTTCATTTTCGACTTCATCAATCGTCATGTCATATCCGAATTCAAGAAGGATCACCGAGGAACTTTCTTGGGATTGGGAGGATATATTGGTTAAACCGCTGACTGTGGAGAGTTCTGCTTCGAGCGGCTTCGTCACATCCTTCATCACTTCTTCAGGTCCAGCCCCCTGGTAGCTGGTCGCCACCGCAGCGATCGGCGGCTGGACATTCGGCAGCAGTTGCAGCGGCAGCCTGGTCAGGGAAACGGCTCCGAGGAGGATGAGTATGATCATGATGACGATGGTGAATTTTGGTCTTTTTATTGAAAAATCGGCTAGCTTCAAGTGGCTTCACTCCTGTATAATATGAGATGTATATTGTAACCCGACAACGTGTTGTACTATGACAATATTAGTTAAATTATATATATGATTCAACCTACAATCCAATGTGGAGTGTTGGAAAGGAGGGAATATTATGTCCAAAATAAGTCGTAAAGAAGAAACCCGCCATAATTTCGTTGAAGCATTCTGGACCCTGTACGTCTCGAAGCCTCTTGATAAGATTACCGTCAAGGAAATCACGGACCTCGCCGGATACAACCGTGGCACATTCTACACTTATTTTGCAGACGTCTACGAAGTGCTGGAGACGGAGAAGAAATTGCTCCTCCCAAGTGAGGAAACCATCATCGAGCGTCTGAAGATGCTCAGTGATGATCAGGCTCCGCTTGAGGGGTCGTTCGAGGATGTTTCCCATTGCATCAGGGAAAACAGGGCGCGCATCGCCATATTGCTGGGGCCGGAGGGGGACCCCGGCTTCCAGTATGAACTGAAGGCGCGCTTCAGGCGGGTGATATTGGATTTTGCAGACGATATCGGCATCCAGGAGCTATCAGACTATGAATACATCATTGAATACCAGGTATCTGGGATGATCGGCATTTGTCAGCGTTGGGTCGAAAATGAAGAGGACATCACTGAAGAGAGGCTCGGCATGATATATGAACGTGTCTTCAATGAAGGTGTGATGAGAATTACAACCGAGATGTTCAGAGCAGCGAAAAAAAGCGGTTAGGTGCTTTCATTCAGTATAGAAGGATACAGCAACAGAGAGTTGTAATCTAAGTAGAGGTAACTATTATTTCCCATTATACCAAATGAACAGACAAATCTGTAGAATAGATGGTTACTTCGTTGAAAAGTAACTGAGCATGCTGAGTGATGCGGAAAATCAGTTGATCAAGGCAGTCGACGAGTCAGTTTGATTTCAACCTGCCCTTCAGGTGACAAGCCTGTGGGGTTTCAGTTCAATTGTTTCAAACTGATCTTTTGAAGCGTTATAATTACAAGATGAGTGATAAAAGAATTACTAGAATTACAACAAGGAGCGATTTTGATGAAATATAATTTTGATACACCTGTAAACAGAAGGGAAACATATGCCATTAAATGGGACGGTGGCGAACTGCTCAAGGAAATGGGGCTCACGGACCACTATGATGAAAATACCATCCCGCTATTTACAGCTGATATGGATTTTCAGGTGGCAGAGCCGATCATCGAGGCGTTGCACAGGACCGTCGACCATAAAATATTCGGCTATACACTGGCGCCGGATGCCTATTATGAAGCGATACAGAAATGGTTTTCAGATAGGTATGACTGGACTATAGACAAAGAAGAAATCATCTATGCCCCGGGTACGGTCCATGCGTTGAATGTCGCCGTCAAAGCCTATTCTGAACCAGGGGACGGAATCATCATACAACGGCCTGTCTATCCACCATTCACTGCTGCTGTTGAAGGCAATGGACGTGTCGTGGAGAACAATGCGCTTATCAGGGATGAAGCGGGACATTACCATATCGACTTCGATGGTTTCGAAGCCTTGGCCAAAAAGAGTGAGGTCAGCATGTTCATCCTATGCAGTCCGCATAACCCGACGGGCAACATATTCAGTCCAGAAGATCTTAAGCGGCTCTCTGAAATCTGCCGGGAGAATGACATCATCATCATCGCCGACGAGATCCATGGAGATCTGATACGCATCGGGGAAACATTCACGCCGATTGCGAAAGTGTCCGATCATACAGATCACATCATCTCCATGACTGCGATAAACAAGACATTCAATCTGGCCGGCCTGCACTGCACCAATGTCGTCATCACCGATGAGGCGAAGAGGCAGCAGTTCAAGGAGGCGCAGGGGACGAGCATGCCGAGTCCATTCACTGTATCTGCTTTGATTGCAGCATATAATGAGGGAGATGAATGGCTGGAACAGGTGAGGGAATATATCGATGGCAATATAGATTTTGTCATCAATTTCCTGAAAGAGGAAATGCCAACCGTTAAAGTGGAACACCCTGCCGGCACGTATGTGCTGTGGATGGATTTCAGCGGCTATGGCCTATCGGATGAAGAAGTGCATGACCGCATCTACAATAAGGCTAATGTCCTGCTGCAGGACGGCAGTAATTTCGGCAAGGAGGGGGAAGGGTTCCAGAGGATATGCGTCCCTTCTCCGAGATCTGTCCTGGAGGAAGCGATGAACCGCATAAAAGATGAGTTCAAAGATGTGGAGAAATAATTGGACCCATAAAATAATTCAGAAATAGGGTTGCAATCATAATTTGATTGTAGTAACATGAATTTCAATTAAATGAATCACTTTGATTGATGAAGACAAGTAGCAATTGCCGAATTGCAAAAGAGAGCCGGTGGGTGGTGTGAACCGGTGCAATGGCAGTGTGAATGGACTTCTGTGCAACCGGTGGACGATTAAATCCCCGGCGTATTTCCAACGTTACATGGACGATGCGGCATTATGCTGCATCTTGAGCGGATCGGCTTAGCCGATCAATAAAGGTGGCACCACGGCTCCCCGTCCTTTTTACAGTGACAGGGGAGCTTTTTGTATTTAAAAATTGAAGAAGATGTATATCAGAACAAGTAGTGGCGTATTGCATGGTACAGAGAACCGGGGGAGCTGGAAACCGGTCCGTGCAACGTCGATGAATGGGCCTGATCAGCATGCATCCGTCCGCCGCACGTTACGCGGCAAGAGCAGGGGCGGCGAGTCCGTCCAATGCGAGGTGGCACCGCGGTGAATCGTCCTCCATAGACAATAGGTCTATGGAGTTTTTTTATTTCAAGGAGGGAAAAATATGACGGCAGAAGTACTGGCAAGAACAGATTACGGCAGTATGAAACCACACTTGGCAAAATTATCGGAACGCGCTGATCTGACCGGCAGGGAAATGACGGAGGCAGTCTCCATACTGCTGACGGACGAAGTGAGCGACAGCGAAATAGCCGCCTTTCTGATGGGCTTGAAGGCCAAAGGGGAGACCGTGGCCGAGATCACAGCGCTTGTAGAGGTGTTGAGGAGGCATGCGATGCCCATACTGCGCGATGTTCCAGGTGTCATGGATAACTGCGGGACAGGCGGGGATGGTTCCAATAGCTTCAACATTTCGACGACCTCCGCTTTCGTCCTTGCAGGGGCAGGCATAAAAGTTGCAAAGCACGGCAACAGAAGCGTTACAAGCAGGACCGGGAGCTCTGACGTGTTGGCGGAACTTGGTGTATCACTGTCTTTTCAGCCGAGTGATATCGATCATCTGTTGGATGACAATGGCATCACTTTTCTCTTTGCCCCCCATGTCCATCCAAAAATAAAGCGCATCATGAAAGTGCGCAACGACCTTAAAGTACCGACGATATTCAATCTGATAGGGCCGCTCATCAACCCGGTGGCACTCGATTACCAGTTTCTCGGTGTCTATCGGCAGGATAAGTTGAGAACGATGGCAGAAGTGCTGAAAAGGCTCGGAAGGAGCCGGGCGGTGGTCATCAATGGAGCGGGCGGAATGGACGAAGCCTCGCTGCTCGGTGAAAATCATATGACCATACTCGATGAGGGAACAATTGAAGATGCGACCTTCACTCCGGAGTCGGTCGGCCTGCCCTCCTATACACGGGAAGAAATCAACGGTGGCAGCAGCGCAGAGAACGCGCAGATTTTGAAGAATGTATTGACTGGCGAAGCGACACCAGCCCAGCGCGACACCATATTGTTGAATGCCGGCATCGGGCTATACTGCGCCAAACAGGCCCACTCCGTGCAGGCAGGCATTGAAATGGCGCAGGAAAGCATTTCATCCGGACAAGCCCTGGCCAAACTCGACCGGCTCGTCGCATATTCAAAAAGAGGGGGATTTTGAATGACTACGATATTAGATGACATCATTGCATATAAACAGCAGGAAGTGACACGGCTCACAGCAGAGGAAGAAGGGCCGGACAGAACGCCCATTTCCTTGAAGGATAGGCTTGACGTTGCCGGAACGATAAGCATCATCGGGGAGGTGAAGCGGGCTTCTCCGTCGAAGGGGGACATCAACATCGGAATGGAGCCTGATGAGCAGGCAGAGAAATATGCAGCAGGCGGTGCTGACGCCATTTCAGTATTGACCGATGACAAATATTTCAAAGGGTCAATGGCGGATCTCGAAGCGGTCCGGAAAGTAGTCGCGCTGCCTGTACTGAACAAGGATTTCATCATAGACGAGCGGCAGATCGACCGGGCATACCGGCATGGAGCAGATGTCATCCTCCTGATTGTGGCAGCATTGGACGACGAAGCGCTGGAGCGACTGTTCGCATATGCCTCCAGCTATGGCCTTGAATGCATAGTGGAGGTACATACTGCAGATGAAATGGAGCGTGCTTTGAAGCTTCACCCTGCACTTATCGGCATCAACAGCCGCAACCTGAAGACATTTGAAGTGGATTTGGGTGATACAGAAAAACTGCTTGAAACATATGGCCATCACCCGGTGCACTTCATTGCCGAGAGCGGCATACGTACAACAGCAGACGGCAGGCGGATGCGGGTGGCCGGTGCCGCAGCACTGCTCGTTGGGGAGACGTTGATGGCTGCAGAAGACCCGGCCGCAACGATCCGCGCCCTAAAAGGGGTGCTGTAGATGAAGATTAAGATATGCGGCATCCAGACGGTCGAAGCAGCCGGATGGGCTGCAGAAGCAGGGGCCGATATGATCGGGTTCGTATTTGCACCCAGTACTCGGAAGGTCGACGTTAACACGGCCAAAAGAATGGCAGAAGCAGTTAGAGGAAAAGTCGAATGTGTGGGTGTTTTCGTCAATGCACCGGCTGAAGATGTCGAATATGTCCATAAGGCGGTCGGCCTCGATTATGTACAGTTGCACGGGGATGAGTCGCGCGCATATACGGCAGGCTTGAAAATGCCGGTGATCAAAGCGTTTTCCATCGGCAGCATGCCCATTGCGGAAATGTTCCGGTATGATGCCCGCCACATACTCATCGACAGTCCACCGGCAGAATACCGCGGTGGCAGCGGACGGCGGTTTGACTGGTCGGCACTCGAGGGTAGGGCACTCGACCATTCCCGTCTGGTGCTGGCCGGTGGCATCAATGCAGGCAACATCAGGGAAGCAAAACATCTGGTTGCACCTGCAGCCGTCGATGTGTCGAGTGGCGTCGAAACACATGGCGTGAAGGACAAAGATAAGATATTTGAATTGATCAGAACAATGAAAGGTGGAGAGGAAAGTGGAAAAAATCTATACTCAGCCCGATGCTGACGGCCACTACGGAGAATACGGGGGCCGCTATGTGCCGGAGACCCTTATGCACGCGCTCAAAGAATTGACGGAAGCCTATGAGGATGCGCAGCATGATGAAGCATTCCGTGAAGAACTGAACCATTACCTGGAAAACTATGTGGGACGGGAATCGCCGCTCTATCATGCCGCAAGGCTATCGGAATATGCAGGCGGGGCGAAGATCTATCTTAAACGCGAAGACCTCAACCACACCGGGGCACACAAGATCAACAACACGATCGGTCAGGCATTGCTTGCCAGAAGGATGGGCAAAAGGAAGGTGGTTGCAGAAACGGGCGCTGGCCAGCACGGTGTCGCCACAGCGACTGTCTGTGCACTACTTGATCTGGACTGTGTCATTTTCATGGGCAAAGAAGACATACGGCGCCAGGAACCGAACGTCTTCCGCATGGAACTGCTCGGTGCCCGGGTCGTCAGTGTCGATCAGGGCAGGGGGACACTTAAAGATGCGGTCAACGAAGCGCTCAGATACTGGGTCGCCAATGTAGAAGATACCCATTACGTCTTAGGTTCAGCGATGGGGCCGCACCCATTCCCGATGATCGTGCGTGACCTGCAGTCCGTAATCGGCAAGGAGACGAAGCGCCAGATGCTGAATAAGGAAGCGCGCCTGCCTGATGCCATAGTGGCGTGCATCGGTGGGGGGAGTAACGCAATCGGCATGTTCCATCCATTCATAGACGATGAAGATGTCCGCCTTGTTGGTGTGGAAGCATCCGGTGATGGCATAGAGACGGACCGCCATGCGGCTTCCTTAAACGAAGGCAGTGTCGGCATCCTGCACGGTGCCAAGATGCACCTGCTCCAGAATGAGGCGGGCCAGGTGCAGGAGGCCTATTCCATTTCAGCAGGCCTCGACTATCCCGGAATCGGGCCCGAGCATAGCCATCTAAAGGAGATCGGCCGTGCAGAATATGCACATATCACGGACGGGGAAGCACTGGAGGCGTTTAGGATACTATCCCATAAAGAAGGCATCATACCGGCACTTGAGAGTGCCCATGCGGTAGCACATGCAATCAAGATGGCCGGTCAGATGACCGGTGATGAAATTCTCGTCATCTGCCTATCCGGGCGTGGCGACAAGGATGTAGCGGAAATCAAAGCACGTCAGGAAGGTGAAGCCTAATGGGCAGAAAAAGCATCGCACAACAATTCGAAAATCTGGAATCAGCCGGAGGTAAGGCCTTCATCGCGTATATCATGGCTGGAGACGGCGGGCTGGCGAATCTTAAAGATCAGATACTGCAGCTCGAATCGACTGGTGTATCCATCGTTGAACTCGGCATCCCCTTCTCCGACCCGGTGGCGGACGGTCCGGCGATACAGGAAGCCGGAAAGCGGGCATTGGCCGAAGGCGTCACGCTGAAGGAAGTGCTTACGGCAGTTGCAGGCTTCAAGGATGAGATAAACATTCCGATCGTCATCATGACCTATGCGAATCCGGTATTGCGGCTTGGTGTCGGGAATTTCGCCGCGCTGTGTGAAGAAGCGGGCATATCAGGAGTGATCATTCCGGATGTGCCCTATGAGGAATCGGCAGAATTCGAAGTTCCATTGAAGGATGTGGACATTGCACTGATTCGCTTCGTCACGCTGACCAGTTCAAAAGCACGCATGGAAGAAGTGCTCAAGACGGCGGAAGGCTTCGTCTATGCCGTTACGGTCAATGGTACAACCGGTATCAGGGACGGCTTTGATGACTCATTGGGTGCGCATCTGGAAGCTGTGCGCCAAGTGAGCCCGGTCCCTGTGTGTGCCGGCTTCGGCATCAAGACGCGGGAGCAGGCTAGAGAGATCGGTGCGCATTGCGATGGTGTCATAGTCGGCAGCCGGATCGTCGAACTCCTGCATGCCGGGCAGGCCGAGGAGATAGCCGACCTGATCCCTGAAAATGCCGGAATCGAAAAGGTGCGACAAATTGATTGAAAAGCGCGCTGTGTTTTATCTACAATAGTAGCGAAGGATAAAATATTCTGGAGGCTACTATGACACATATCAAATTTGACTATTCCAATGCTGCAGGGTTCATGAACCAGGAAGAAATTGAGAACCTTGCCCCTTTCGTCTCAAAAGCGCATGAGATGATTCATGACAAGATGGGGACGGGCAGTGACTTCCTCGGCTGGGTCGGGCTGCCGAAAGACTACGACAAGGAAGAATTTTCACGCATCAAAGCGTCTGCCGAGAAGATCCGGAAGGATTCCGACGTCCTGCTCGTAATCGGCATCGGCGGCTCATACTTGGGTTCCAAAGCTGCAATTGAAATGTTGAAGCCGACATTTTCACATGAAGGGACGGAAATTATATTTGCCGGCCACCACTTGTCCAGCCACTATATGAATGAATTGAAGACCTATCTCGAAGACAAGGATTTCTCGATCAACGTCATCAGCAAATCAGGCACGACGACGGAACCGGCAATCGCCTTCCGCATCTTCAAGCAGCTCCTTGAGGAAAAACATGAGGATGCAAAGGGCCGCATCTATGTCACTACGGACAAGGAGAAGGGTGCCTTGAATACACTCGCCCGTGAAGAAGGCTATGAAATGTTCGTGGTCCCGGATGATGTCGGTGGCAGATACTCGGTATTGTCTGCAGTCGGTCTGTTGCCGATCGCCGCTTCAGGCATAGACATCGATGCCATGATGCAGGGCGCTGCCGATGCCATGGAGGAACTGGCTGAACCGGCGCTTGAAAAGAACCCTGCATACCAATATGCTGTGGTCAGGAACGCCCTCTACGACAAAGGCTACACTGTGGAGATGCTGATCAACTATGATGAACGGCTCAAGTATTTTGCGGAATGGTGGAAGCAGCTGTTCGGTGAAAGTGAAGGGAAGGACAACAAAGGCATATTGCCGCACAGTGCCCACTTCACCACTGATCTGCACTCATTGGGACAATATATCCAGGAAGGCCGGCGCACGCTCATGGAGACCGTCATAAGCATCGGGACTCCCCTCAGCGAACTGACCATCGAAGAAGAATCCCAGGACCTTGATGGCCTGAACTATCTCGCAGGCATGACCGTCGATGAAGTCAATCGTCAGGCGATGCGCGGGACCATCCTGGCCCACGTCGACGGCGGCGTGCCGAACATGATGGTGGAAGTGCCCCGCCTTGATGCCTATACGTTCGGCAGCATGGTGTACTTCTTCGAGGTGGCATGTGCGATGAGCGGCTACCTTCTTGGGGTCAACCCGTTCAACCAGCCAGGTGTTGAAGCATACAAGCAGAACATGTTCGCGCTGCTCGGCAAATCAGGTTATGATTCATTGAGAGAACAATTGAATGACAGACTCCGATAAAAACTATATAATCAAGGGAAGATCAGGCTATATTACAAGGTAATATAGCCTTTATTAAATGTGCGAGGTTATGCGTATTGGAACTCGAAACCCTACTCAAGAATTTGACCACCCAGGAAGGTCTGGAATCCCTGTTTGCTGAAGTGGAAGCACTCGGGCCGCTAGTCGGGTTCGTTCTGACACTGATCGAATCGTTCCTGCCGTTCCTTCCGCTTTTTGCGATTGTCATCATAAACATCAATTCCTACGGTTTCATAATCGGCTTCCTCCTCAGCTACTCGGGGACGGTCGGTGGCAGTTACCTTGTCTTTCTGACGATCCGTTACTTCCTCCGTGCGCCTGCCCAGAGATATATCCACAGGCATAAGCGGTTGGAGGGGATGCTTGAATTCATCGATCTGAAGGGGTTCTCCTTTCTGCTGATCCTCCTGTCCCTGCCTTTTACGCCAAGTTCAGTCATCAATCTTATAGCTGCTTTATCGAACATAAGAAAAGTCGTATACTTATATATATTGCTGGTGTCCAAGGCGATTATGATACTGCTTATGTCCATCGTCGGATATGATATTACATCATTCTTCACTTCGCCGCTGCAGTTGACGCTATCAATCATTTTCCTTGTGGTGCTGTATTTCTTTTCAAAATGGTACCAGAGGTATATCAATAGTAAATTGGAGAAATAGGAGGGAAGCGGATGAAGAAGGAAGTTGGAGAATGGCTGATGGCCATCCTCGTATCAGTCATCCTGATTGTTCTGATCCGATCCTTTCTTTTCGTATCCTACTCGGTCGATGGCCTGAGTATGGATCCGACATTCGAAGACGGAGATAGGGTCGTAGCCAATAAAATCGTGGAATACTTCGGTGGATATGAAACTGGGGATGTGGTCGTCTTCAATTCTGAGGTGGGGCCAGCCTATGTCAAAAGGGTCATCGGAACACCGGGGGATACGGTGAAGATGGAAGACAAGCAGGTATATGTAAATGGGGAGCCCCTTGAAGAGGACTATGTGGTGAATACCGGGGATTCCTATATGGATAATTTTACACTTTCCGATCTCGGCGTGGAAGGTGGGGAGATTCCGCAAGATCAATTCCTCGTACTTGGGGATAATCGTCCCATCAGCCGTGACAGCCGGGACTTCGGGATGGTCGATAGGGAACAGATTATAGGTGAAGTACAGTTGCGTTTTTGGCCACTGAACAGGTTTGGCACTAATTTCGATTGATGGGCACCCTTATTCGGGTGTCTTTTGTCTACTTGAAGGAGTGAGTATATGGGAATCAATATCTGGACTGGAGTGAGCGGTACGGGAAAGACCAGGCAGATGTTCGATGAAATCGGGCAGATTACGGAGAAGGCGCCTCTTGGCTCCAGTATATATATAGTGACACCTACCCAGAATACATTGCGGTATGAGAACATCATCACCAATCCGACAGCGGAGCATCCAGGCGTCGGCAGCCTGCGTACAGCTGTCTTCAGCTTCAACCGGCTCATGTGGCATGTGTTTAATGAAACGGGGCATTCGACGCGTGATGCCCTATCGTCAGGCGGGCACATCATGCTCCTGCACAAGATGATGAATGAAATGAAGCAGGCGCTCCGCTTCTATAAAAACAGCGCACAGTACATAAAGTTTTCGGATAAGGTTCTGGATATGCTGAGTGAATTGCGGGCCTACCGCGTGGCGCCTGATGATTTCGAGCGGATAGATGCACCGGCCGGCCGTGTCGCCGATAAGATGCACGACTTGGAGATGATCTACCGCAGATGGGAAGGCCGCATCAACGAACTCCAGATAGAGGATATCAACATAGCCGATCAATTCATCGAACTGTTGTATTCAGATGTGCCGATCCGTTCACTTGAAGATGCCGTCATCTATATAGATGGCTTCCATAACTTTACAGAAAGTGAATTTGCGCTGATCCAGGCACTTGAGACAAGGGTGCGGACGATCAATCTGCTGCTTACACACGAAGGCACGAATAAACAGCTTTTTCGTAAAACTGATGCGGTGATCGAGCGCCTACGCTACTACATGGGGGATGCCAAGCTTGATTTTACGCACTTCGGTGAAGATTTCAGACGCTCGGATAAGGCTGGACTGATCCAGATGGAGCGCTACTTCGATCAGGGTCAGAAGCTGTTCGACTATGACGGTGTCATCTTTACCGAGGCGCCGACGGTGACCGAGGAAGTCAACGATGTGGCGCGTGAAATAGAGGATCTCGTCTTTGAGGGGAAAGCGGCCTATAGCGATATAGGTGTGCTCCACCGGGATCCCAACTACGAACCAGTCATCCAGTCTGTGTTCAGGCGCTACGATATCGCCTATCATATGGACCGCAAGATACCAATGTATAAGCACCCATTCATCCAGTTTGTGATGGGGCTTCTCGAGTGCTACATGAAGCACTACGAAGCTTCCGCCTTCATGAACGTGCTGAAGGCAGGATACCTGCATGAAGACGTTGAGCGCGGTTATGTCGACCTGCTTGAGAACTTTATATTGGAACGCGGCATCGAAGGGCTCCAGCTGTTTGATGACGACCATTTCCGCTATCAGACTGAAGTTACCGACTTTGGGGTGCGGCGCGTCGATAGAGGGGAAGAACATGCTGGCATGATCGACTTCAAGAATCGTATGCTGACACGGCTTGAAACGCTTTATCAGGCACTCAGGGAGGCGGATACAGTACGCGGTTATATCGGCATCATCTATGATTTCGTCGTTGATGAAGGAATCGCAGACAGGCTGGTCGGCGAGATGGAGCAGCTTGACGCAGCAGGTGAAGTCGGAAGGCGGGACGAGACGGAACAGGCCTACAATATGTTCATCCGCCTACTCGATGACGCCTACGTCGTCTTTGATGACGAAGAAGTCTCCTTCACCATCTTCTATGAAACTTTCATCGATGGCCTGAAGAATGCCGAGTTCAGTCTATTGCCTTCCACCATCGACCAGGTGATGGTGGGGTCACTCGACCTCTCCAAGGTGGAGAACAAGAAGTACATCTTCATGATCGGGTTGAACCGTGACGTCATGCCACGTGAGACGACAAGCACGGACATCATTACAGATGAGGAGAAAGTGGTGTTTGAGCATGCTGATATCGAACTGTCACCGAGCTCCCGGACTTTGGCGCAAGATGAGCGTTTCGTCTTCTACCTGGGCGTGACACGGGCGACTGAAGGGCTGTATTTGAGCTGGTCGAGCACCTTGCCGTCAGGGGACGGCACCAAGATAAGCCCCTTCATGGCGGAACTGCTGCCGGGGGAAACAGGTGTCAGGCACTATGAATACCGGAAGACCAATGAATATGACCGCTTCGCACCAAGCCGCCTGATCACTTCGATCGACAGCATGGAGCCCTTACTGCATCTTAAGATGCGTGAAATGATGACGGCTCCGGTCGACGGGCCAAAAGCATTCCTTTCGCTGCCGGAGTACAGGGGGTGGATCGAGGCTTATCAGATAGTGGCCAAGGAACGTTGGCATGATGTCTACCCCCGCCTCAGGCGCAACCTCACCCATGACAACCGGGCAGAGCCGCTTTCACGGGAAACGGCGGAAGCGCTCTACTCCAATGAGATGAAGGCCAGTGTGTCGAGGTTCGAATCGTATTTCAGATGTCCATTCCAACATTTCAGCCGCTATGGACTGAAGCTTAGGATACGCAAGCCATATGAGGTGGCACCACTTGAGCTCGGCAACTTGTACCACGAGGTGCTGTATGACGTCGTGAAGCAGCTGGACTATACGCTGCTGCATGAAGAAGAGACTATAGAACGCGCCGTGGCCCAAGGGATAGAACGGTTTTCCAAAGCAATCCAATACGGCATCTTCGAGCGCACGGGCTACTACCAGTCCTTAAAAAAGCGCGCCGGCGATGCCATCATGCGCCTATTGCGCTTCATGAAGGACATGGAAGCGAGTGGAGAATATGACATAAAGGATGCAGAGCTGTCGTTCGGCTTCAGGGACAGTAAAATGGAAGCGGTGACGCTGACGTCTGATGACGGCTACAGCATCCTTCTGCGCGGCAAGATCGACCGGGTCGACATGTATGACATCGGGGATTCTGCATACGTTAATCTGATCGACTACAAGTCGAGTACGAGGAGCATATCCCGTGCAGGCATTTTGAACGGACTGGAGCTTCAGATGATCACCTATATGTACGTGCTGATGAAGCACGGTCCCGATTATTTCGGTAAAGAAAAGATAATGCCGAACAGCATGTTGTTCTTCCCGGTGCGGGATCCGCTCATTGCGCTTGATGATGAGGCATCGCTCGAGACGGTCGAAGCGGAACGCCGAAGGCGCATGCGCCCGGACGGCGTATTCATCAACGAGCACCCGGAATATGACGGCATCATCGACGAGCATTCCATCGGCATCCAGGGCATGCTGTCCGAGTTTGAGGATTTCAAGGAGTACGGCCGCTATCTCCCTGTATCAGTCACGAAAAACGGGAAGATCAATGGGCGGACCCGGCACCGGTATATGAGCCCCCATCTGTTCACCCATTATGCGACGCACGTATTGGAGATGTACCGGGAGGCCACCGACAGAATCTACAGCGGTGACGTCCGCGTCTCCCCGATGGAGATGGACGGTGGGCGGCTGCCTTGTGAGATGTGCGACTTCAAGTCGGCATGCCATATCGATGCCCTGATGAACCGTGAAGATATAAGAGTCAGCGCCTATGATGAAGAGTCGATAGGTGAATTTGAAAGCGAGGTGGCCATAGATGGTCCAGTGGACGGATAGACAGCTCGAGGCAATTGAATATGAGGGGTCTGATGTATTGGTGGCGGCGGCAGCCGGAAGCGGTAAGACGACCGTCCTCGTCGAACGCATCATCCGTAAGGTGCTCAGCGGAAAATACAGCATCGATGAAGTGTTCGTGGCGACATTCACCAATATGAGCGCCCGTGACATGAAGGATAAAATCGAGGCGGCACTCCAGGCCGCCTACCATGATAAGCGCGATCCGGCCATATATGCAGAAATCCTGAAGCTCAAGGAAGCCCATATCAAGACGCTCCACAGCTTTTGCCTGCATCTTATACAGATGCATTATAATGCAATCGGACTGCCGCCTGATATGCGCACATTGGGTGACGTCGAAATGAAGATCAGGCTTGAGCAGGCCATTTCGAATGTTTTGGAAACCTATTATAAAAAAGCGGATCCGGATTTCAACCAGCTGGCCATGATGCTGTCATCCGACAAGAGCAATGATGGGCTCCAGAACACGATACGGGATCTGTACCATACCGCTGTGGCGAGTCCAGATCCGAGAGGGTATCTGGAGGAGAACCTCGATCGGTACCAGGATGAAGGTTATCTCGGGGGCATATTAGCCTCCCACAACCACGATGTCAGGCTGAAGCTCGCGGCACTGTACCCGGATATCGAACGGCTTTTTGAGCATTACAGGACAGCAGTACACACATCCATAAAAGAAACGCAGGTACGGGATGCCTTTGACGGCCTGGAAACACTTGAGAAAAGCGTGCGCCAAGCGATGGAGACCAACCGCAACGGTGATCCGGTCGAGCTGCCGCCCTATATGCTCAAAGACGGTCGCTCGGCGTTCATCCGCAATATCGAAGATGAAGATGAGAAAAAACGACTGCTCGACGTCCAGAACCGGATCAAGAAACGGTATCAGGAAATACGTGAACTACCTGCCTATACCTTCTCCCTCGTCAAGGAGGAGTTATCGCCCCTCAATGGCATGAGGAACACATTGATTGAAATCGCACTGGAAGTGCTCGAACGGTTCCAGAGCGAAAAGCGTGCGCGTAATGAAATGGACTTTTCGGACTATGAACATTATGCCCTGGCCATATTGGGGGCTGAAGATGGTGACATCAGACGCCGCTACCGTGCACAGTTCAAGGAAGTCATGATCGATGAATATCAGGATGTCAACCGTGTGCAGGAAGCGATTATACAATCGCTGAAGTCGGGGGACGAACAGGACGGCAACCTATTTATGGTAGGGGATGTGAAACAGTCCATCTATAAATTCAGGCAGGCAGACCCTTCACTATTCATCGAGAAGGCGGAACGCTTCAAAAATCCTGGAAGCGGCAGATTGATCAGTCTGAACCATAACTTCCGTTCACGGAGGGAAGTCATTGATGTGACGAATGATGTGTTCGGACGCATTATGGACAAGGAGGTCGGGGAAGTGGATTACGACGAAACCCATCGGCTTGTTCAAGGGAATTATCTGGATGCCCCACCGCTTGCGTCGGAATGCCACATTATAGAAAATGCGGAAGGGGCGGGGAGTGATGCAGAAATCCTCCATATTGCAGAAATCGTCCGCAAGCTCAGGAAGAAAGGCGTCGACTATCAGGATATCGTGATTCTGACCCGCAATACGCGGGATAATGAAGCGTACCGCAAACTGCTGTCTGCAGCTGAGCTGCCTGTTTTTGTCAACAACCGTTCCGGTTATCTGGATACCCTTGAAATCCGCACGATGATCAGCCTGCTGTCGATCATCGACAACCCGCTGCAGGATGACCATCTCGTCGGTGTAATGAGGCTGCCCATGTTCGACTTTTCGGAAGATGACATCGCTGAAATCCGGGCACGTTCGGACGAGGATTACTTGTATGAGGCGGTGTTGACATACGAAGGGTCTGCAGTCGTCATGAAGAAGATAGGGATTCTGAGTGAGGCACTTGAAATGTTCCGTTCCCACGCACGGTATATGAGCGTGCCGGAACTCATCGATGAAATCTATGCCGAACTTAATATACTGGAATACTTCGCAGGGATGCGTGGCGGCCTGACCCGGCGGGCGAACTTGAACGGCTTCATCGAAAAAGCCATGGAATTTGAAAAGATGTCGCATCTGTCACTTTACGACTTTATTGCATACATTCATCGCATGATCCAGGATGGGCAGGATTTCGGTGAGGAGAATACAGTCTCAGACGGAGATGACACATTACGCGTCATGACCATCCATGCATCGAAAGGTCTGGAGTTCGGCTATGTCATCTATGCAGGTCTCCATCGTCAGCTTAATATGATGGACCTGTCAAGGAAAGCAGCAGTGCATCCTGACGCGGGGATAGCATTCAAACGCTATATGCCAAAACATCAGGCAGTGCTTCCAAGCATCCACTCGGAAGTCCTCAGGCGAATGGTCCGCCGTGAGCGGATCAGTGAAGAGATGCGCCTCGTCTATGTGGCGTTGACCCGGGCAGTCCACCAGCTCATCATCCCGCTTGTCTATAAAGACGAACGGAAGGATAAGTTCAGCTATGAAGGCGGCATGGTCCATGCAGATGACCGTCTGGCCATCCAGAACATCAGGGACCTGCTGGCCCCGGTACTGGATCAGATCCCAAGCCAGACACTTGAAATGGCGGAGATTGGAGAAATCAAGGAAGTCAGGCAATCGAGGGAGCATATTACGCTTGATGACATCGAACAGTTGAAGACAAACGAAAACCAATTGCTTAAGGAACGCATCCTTTACCGTTATCCAGATCGGGCAGCGACGCATACTGTATATAAGGAATCGGTAACGGAAATAAAAAGGCGGAATGAAACGCCTCCAGACGATAGTGCGGTCATCCGGCATGACCGTACGCCGAATTTGAGAGCCCCCAATTTCAGGAGCAGCTCGATGGAAGCGCCTGTTTTTGGTACCATGATGCACGAACTGATGATGCATCTTCTGAACCGGTATGATGAAATAAGCGGGCTGGATAAAGCCGAAGAGGGCCCGCTTGAAGATTTCATGCTCGATATGATCAGGGTGCATACTGAAGAAGATCCCCTGATTACGGATACCCACCGCGACAAGATGATGATCAACATGAAGCGCTTCATGTCTGATGATGATATGCGCCAGCTCTTGGATGACAGCCTGGAGATATATACGGAGACGCCTTTCATCATGAACCAGGCAGCAATCGGATATTCGGACTTCAGCAGCCAGATGGTCCAGGGGATCGTCGATGTACTGCTTGAGATGGAGGAGGGCTATGTCATCATCGACTACAAGACGGACCGGCTGCGTCCGGGTGATGAAGTGGACGATCTGATCGACCGTTACCGTACACAGATGGATATATACAGGCGATCCATCATGCAGGCCCTAAGCAAAAATGTTACTGTATACCTATATTTCTTTGAGTATGGAGCGGTTAAAATTGATGACTGATAATATGAGGGCCAGGAGTATACTTGGTTTTGCCTTGCTCCTTGCCCTCCTGATGAACGGATTATATTTCATGATGCCCTATGATGCAGTGAACCCATACGAATACTTGCACGGAATCAACCTCAGCACTTTCCTGGCGCTCGATATCTTCATCGGAGGGGCAGTCGTCCCTCTGATTGCGCTTGTAGGCGGTTACCTCATCCACTCCTATAGCGGGATCGGGGTGGGGAACCTGGCCAAGGTGCTCGGATTTCTGTTGGCCCTGGGGATAGTGCATACGTTTTTCGTCCACGCATTCGATTTCCTTCCCGGACTGGCGCTGATGGGCCTGGTGACGGTGTTATTCGTGAGGGCGCACTGGAGCGCACCGCTGTTTAGCGGCTTAGCCTTGTTTGCTGTACATCTGACAACGAATGTACTTGTCGGTTTCTTTACAAATATAGGGTCTCCGACAGATATCATCTATACGGCGATGCAGGATGTGACCGAGTATACCTCCGTCTTCCGTGACACGGATTATTTTGCGATTGTCGCGATGAATATTGAAATATTTTCACAGAATGCATTGAGCAGTTTGTATGGCCTTATATTCACCGTCCTGCCATGGCTGCTCATCGGGCTGTCCTTCGGAAAGCTTGATGTTGTCCGGATGATTGCTGATGGCCCCGTGATGGCCATCGTACTTTTCGTCGTGTTGGCAGGCGGTGGCATCGCAATGAAGATGGCCCAAGTACTGACGCTTGGCAGTTACAGCGGACGGCTGCTTGCCGAAAACTTCGGGGGCCCTGTCCTTGCCCTGGGTTATTTCTTCCTGCTGGCATATGCCACTATAGTCCTGCCTGGGAGGATCATCGGCGTGTTCAGCCGTGCCGGTAGATACATCGTCACGCTTTATGTGTTATCGAATATCTTGTTCATGCTTGTCTTCTATGGTATTGGCATGCGCATGTATGGGGAAATGGAGATATCTTCCATGATATGGCTTGCTTCAGCAGCCTACATCTTTCTCCTCGTGCTCTCTGCTGTCATGGAAAAGTATAATGTGAAAGGAATCGAGCATTTGTTTGCGAATAATTCTGAAAATGACATGAAAAACAAGAGAGACATGTTATAATATAATAAATACACATAATAAGAGGAGCGTATTCCATGAAATTTCTAACATTCTATTACCAGGACCATACGTATTACGGCGTCAAAGTAAAGCGTGAAGAGAGTGCGTGGATCCTGCCAAGATTGTTTGAGGCATTCGGCTCGGAGGAGGCATATCCAAAAACACTTCTGGAAGGCATCTCAAAGTATCACACACTCGACTTCCAGGAATTAGTCCGTAAACTCGTGGGAAAAGCGGAAGCTTCCGAAAATCCGGACCAATATAAAGCGCCTTTCGATGAAATTACATTCAAAGCGCCTGTAACCCCTCCGAATAATGTGATTGCTTTCGGGCGAAACTACCAGTCCCATGCTGACGAAATGAACAATGAGGTACAAAGCCTCTATGTCTTCACCAAAGCGGCGACGAGTCTGGTGGGAGATGGGGAAACGATACCGAACCATCAGGACATCACGAGTCAACTCGACTATGAGGGGGAACTCGGTGTAGTCATCGGTAAACGTGCCGAGAAGGTTCCAAGTTCAATGGCGCTTGACTATATATATGGCTATACAATCATCAATGATATCACTGCACGCGACCTTCAGAAGCAGCATAAGCAGGCCTTCTTGTCGAAGAGTCTGAAGGGCGGCTGTCCGATGGGGCCCTTCGTTGTAACTAAAGATGAACTTCCGAATCCGGAAGAGACATCCATCGTGACTAAAGTGAACGATGAAATCCGCCAGGACGGCAGCACGAAGGAAATGGTCCTCAAATTGGACGAACTCATTGCGGAAATCTCCAAATTTGTCGTGCTTGAGCCGGGTGATGTCATCGCAACGGGCACCCCGGGAGGCGTCGGTGCCGGCATGGATCCCCAGAAATTCCTCAAGCCGGGTGACGAGGTGCGCATCGCAATCAATGGCATCGGCACCCTCACGACACATATTGGGAAGTAATTTCCTCTTAAATATGATAGAATATTGATGATTCATATTTGAAAGGAAGATTTATGTGATACATCTGCACTTGACGGCACTGGTCCTTGCGATCATCCTGTTTTTCATCACTTATAATTCAATCGACTATCCGGATGGCGAATCGAAATACTCGAAGCCGCTGCACATGGTGTTGAGGCTGGTCTACCTGATCATCCTATTCAGTGGCCTCATGCTGTTCCTCGATTTCGGCAGCGGCAACCAGATGCTCTACGGCATCAAATTCCTTCTTGGATTGGTGACGATCGGCCTGATGGAAATGGCCATCATCAAGCAGCGTAAAAAAGGCACAGGCCGCAATCTTATGATCGGACTCATCGTATTCCTGATCATCACGATTGCACTCGGCATCTACTTGCCGATGGGTCCTTTGAGCGCAATGTTCCAGTAATGGCAGAGGCACTCCTTTAGGGGTGCCTTTTTTCATGGAAATTTGTGAACGTTTATTGAAATGAACCTTTTTTAAAACGTTATCTAGTATACTGAACCTATAAAAGCAGAAGGTAGGATCGCAATGAAGAAAACTATGATATATATGGCGATGCTGTTGATGGCATTCGGTTTGACCTATGACACGGCATCTGCAGAAACGACCAACACCAGAATCTATACCATCGTTGTCGACCGGTTCATGAGTGGGGATGACGGAAATGACATAAATGTAACTGATGAGAAAGAAACACCGTTGCCATTCGGCGGTGATTTCCAAGGTATCGAAAGCAATCTGGACTACATAAAGGATATGGGGTTCAACGCCTTGATGCTGTCTCCTGTATTCGACCGGGCCGAAGATGATTATCTGGGTTATGCCGTTAGGGAATATGGTGAGATTGAAGAAGCCTTCGGGGGACCGGAAGCGTTTCAAAGCCTGATAGATGCCGCGCATGAGCGGGGGATGGATGTCATCGTCGATATGCCGGCCACTTTGGCTGAAGGCTATACAGCTTTGGATAGGCCCATATTGAATAATATCCAACAGGACTATTACGGCATGATCGATGCAGAATTCATAGACCTGAGCAATGCTGACAACCAGAAACGATACAAGGAAATGGCGCGTGAATTCACTGGGGAATATAATATCGATGGACTCAGCATGACAGTAATCCAAGATGGCATAGACGCCAAGGAATTTCTGCCTGAAGATGTCACGACCTATGGAATAAGTGGAGACGATGATATTTCATTGGAAGGCTTCGACCATGCTGCTCCAAACGATCTGCAGGAGGCTTTATCATATGGCTTCAGTAAGCCTGACCGTGAAACCCCTGCCTATCCGACAGATGGCACCCTGCTTCTTGCAGACCATTGGTTCAGTGAGCGGTTCACCCATAATGTAGTGGAGGCAAATATGTTCCCCGGTACGCGCATCAATCAATTGACCACTTACTTGTATGCCTATCAGGGGCCTATCGCGTTTCAATATGGTACTGAAATCGCATTGAACGGCGATGAAATCCCGATTGTCCACAGGCAGATGGATCTATGGACGGACCAGGAGCTGGTGGATGAAATTGCAGCGATCAATGAAGTGACGCAAAAACATCCCCAGATCTATCAGGGGGAGACCGAAGTGATCAAAAATGAGGACGGTCACTTCGTGCAGCGCTATTATACATCAGATGTGGATTTTGTATTGAACATAAACAGCACCTCTGTGACTGAAAATGTAGAAGTGCCGTTTGAGGGTGAAGATGAAAGCAAGATGCTCAGCGGTATGCTCATCGGCGACCTGATCCGTGGCAGTGACATGGAAAATGATGCGTTTCTTGCGGTATTGGATCGGGAAGAGAGTGAACTCTATGCCATCATTGAGGAAACCGGGATGAACAACGGCTATATATACGTAGGCCTGCTTATCTTCGGAGGCTTCGGCATCTTCGTCTGGTTGGTTGCAAGAAAGCGCCGGCCAAATGAAAGAAAGTAATCAGCATGGGAAATAAATGGAAAATAAATCAGGAAAAGGCCAGCCGGCTCCCTAAAATGGAGTCGGCTGGCCTTTGTTTTCAGCGGTATTCATTCATTTTTTCGATGGCTTTATATCCCAACATGTTCAAGACGCTTTTAGGGCTCGAGTATGGCGGCGAATAGGCGACTTCGATGTTGGTCAAATCAGTGACGGACCCACCAAGTCTGATGTGGGCGGCAAGGATGTCGATGCGTTTATCGACACCTTCAGTGCCGACGACTGAGGCACGTAATATACGGCCATCCTCTTTATGGGCATATATCCTGACCCGTATCGGGCTACTGTCTGCCATGTAGCCGGCTTTGTTTTTCTGGGTGTGATCGACAACAAAATAAGGGAAGTCTTCCAGTTCTTCTTCAGATAAGCCAAGACTTGCAATATCATAATCGAAGAAGCGCATGATGTTGGTGCCAAGCAACCCCTCAAAGCGCACTGATCCATTGCCACTGACCTGGTTGCTGATGACGAAGGCCAAGCGATGCGCCCCCCATGCCAGGGCGACGTTTACGCGCCGGTCTTTCACATGCTGATAGAATGTTTCGATTGAGTCTCCGAGCGCATAGACACAATCTTTATTCGTCCGGCCGCGGTCATCGGTGCATATATGGCCGGAATCATTCAATGTGATGCCCGAATCTTCCAGAAACCCAGTCGATGGAGTGATGCCGGTGCCTGCAATGATCATTGGAGCGAAGATTTCCTCGCCGGTCGTTAGCGTAGCGGTATCACCCTCGACCTTTTCAATTTCCGCCTCGAGTTTCACTTCTACGCCGTGCCTGTCAAGTTCTTCTTGGAAGAAGTCGTTCATGTCGGATTCGAGGTGTTTGTATATATTCCTGCTGCGGTGCACGAGCGTGATATGGATGCCGCGTTGGACGAGGTTTTCAACCATTTCCAGACTGATATAACCGGCGCCTACGACGACCACGTGCTCAATATCATTTTCTTCGATATACGATTTGATGGCGTCCAAGTGGTGAAGGGCATGGAGGACGAATGCCTGAGGGACATTCTCAAGGGCAGGGATGATCCTTGGAGTCGCTCCGGGAGAAAGCACCAGATGGTCATACGATGCTTCAAAGGTATTGCCGTCTTCCAGGTTTTTGACGCTTACTGTCTTGCCGTCAGGATCGACACCCACTACCTCATGCCGTGTCTTGACGATGACATCGCGCTCCTTGAAGGATTCAGGGGTAGCGGCGACGAGCTGATCGCGCTTTTCCACCTCCCCTCCTATATGATAGGGCATCCCGCAGTTCCCATAACTGATGTGCGGCCCCTTTTCATAGATGGTAATATCGATTTCGGGATCGAGCCTACGGAGTTGGGCGGCAGTTGTGGCGCCGCCGGCGACTCCTCCGACGATGATGACTTGTGTCATTTTTACACTCCTTCGTTGAAATAGAACATTGCCACAGTACCGTTTCCGGTATGGCTGCTTATGGTAGGGCCGATGGTTGAGATTTTCACATCGGAAACATTCGTGTCTTCAAGTATCTTCTGCTTCAGCTGTTCTGCCTGGGCTTCCGCGTTCGAATGGGTCAGGTGCACTTCATGGGTGACATTGTCGGCAAGAAGATGCTTGGTCATGCTTGAGAACACTTTTTTTATGCCGCGGTGCTTTTCAAGGGGCACAAGTTTCCCATCTTCGACATGGAGGAGTGGTTTGATGTTGAGCAGTCCTCCGAGGAATGCCTGACCTTTCGACAGGCGGCCGCCCTTAGCAAGATAGTCAAGATCGTTTACTGTGAAGAAATGGCGGATATTCTTCACATCCTGTTCTATCTGTGCCATCATGGCGTCTTTTTCCATACCGTCCTTCAAGTATCCATGCGCGTTCTCCACGATCATGCCGAGGCCATAGCTCGCCGACTTGGTGTCGATGATCGTGATATCCGCTTCCGGAAACTCATCGATGATCGTGTCGCGGGCTATCAGGGCGCTCTGATAAGTGCCTGACAGTTCACTTGAGAATGCGATGTAGAGGATGGATTCCCCTTTTTTTGCATATTTGCGGAAGACATTGGTGAAATCTTCCGGATTTGCCTGGCTTGTCAACGGACGCTTGCCTTCCGTGATGGCTTCCAGCACTTCCGAGCTTGAGATTTCATACTGGTCATGGTAATCGGTATCGTCGATGGTGATGCGCAGCGGAATCATTTCGATCTCCATCTCCTTGAGCTGCTGCACAGGGATGTCCGAACAGCTGTCCACTAATAATTTCATATTAACCGCTCCTTCCTTTTATAGATGCAATTTGAAAAAATCGTTCAGGAATTGTCCGATGCCGTCATTGTTGTTTGTGTCTGTCGTATAATCTGCTGCATCCTGTATTTCTTTTATCGCGTTGCCCATAGCCACGCCATGTTCGGCATATTTGATCATTTCGGTATCATTGTCCTCATCGCCGAATGCAATGATATTCTTCTGATCGATGCCCATGTAGCCACGGACGTAATTGACGCCGACTGCTTTGTTGATGCCTTTTTTGACGATTTCTATTACAGGGTAGGGTGCACCCCAGCGCCGATGTTCGATGGCGTCCGCAAAAAGGTCATCCAGCGCTTGTCTGATGTTCGGCACTTCAGGCTCTTCTGCCTGAATCAGTATTGTGGTCGGGCCTGATTCGATTGTCTGAGTCAGATCACCGATCCTTATCTCGGGGTTGCCCATGCTGAAAGCTTCAAAGAGGACCTCATCATGATAGTGGAGATAGACGTTGTCCTTGACTTCAGCAATGATATTTTGGATGTTGAGGTCAGGCACCCGGCGCACGATCTCCTGGGCGACTCCCAGATCAAGTTCCTCGTGGACGGTCCGGAAGTAGAGGTCGCTTGGATGATGGACGAACGCCCCGTTGAAATTGACTATCGGAGTATCCATGTCCAGTTCCCTGTAATAAGGTTCGCTCGCCCTGTAGGGACGGCCGGTCGATATCATCAGTTCATGCCCCTTCTCCTTGAGTTTGAGCAGGACCTTTTTAGTGAACGGGCTGATCTCCTTTTCGTCTGTCAGCAACGTCCCATCAAGGTCGAGACATATAAGATGTTTTTCCATTATGCAAAATCTCCTTGTTAATATTCATAGAACTATCATATCATTTATGTTTATCTAGTGCGGTTTTTTTGATATATTAATAGTATATACTCTGGAAGGAGTGAGATAAATGGATAAAATGATGGAAGAAAGCATGATGGGCGCACTCGAGAACGTGATCGACCCGGAACTTGGCATCGATATAGTCAATCTTGGCCTGGTCTACGGCGTACATCTCGATGAAGATGGCAATGCCGGTGTCGAGATGACACTGACTTCAATGGGCTGTCCGATGGGGCCTCAGATTGTCGATTCAGTCAAACAGGCGCTTTCTGAATTGCCGGAAGTGGAAGAGACTGAAGTCAACATCGTCTGGAACCCACCATGGGATAAAGATAAAATGAGCCGCTACGCGAAGATTGCGCTTGGCGTCAGCTAAAGGCATGAAAAAAAGCACTCGTCAGAGTGCTTTTTTTATGCAACAAGATGGTAGATGATGGCAAACGCACCGATTGCGAAACAATAGTAGCTGAAAAGTGCAAGATTGCCTTTCTCCATGATGTTCTGAAGCCATTTCAAGGCAATATAAGTGGCTATCAGACTGGCGATGAAAGCCAGCAGGTAAGGCACCCATAATGCGGACAGATTCGGATCGTTGACGAGGTCATCGACCGATATCAGCGCTGTACCGAGGGAGACGGGGATATAGAGCAGGAAGACAAAACGCAGAGCATTCTTCTGGTTCATACCGACCGCCATGGCACCGACAAGTGTTGCGCCGCTGCGGCTGATGCCGGGCATGAGTGCCACACACTGCGCCGCCCCGACGATGATGGCATCCCGGAAACGGATATCCCCATCCTTCTTCTGTCCACGCTTATTTTTGATGAACCAGAGGGCAAGACCTGTGACAAACAGCATGAAGCCCACTGTCAGCATGGAGGCGTTGTCCCCTATGATATCCTTCAAGAGAATGCCCAGAATGCCAACCGGAATGGTGGCGATGATAAGATATATGACATAGCGGAAATCTTCTGCCGCCTCTTCATCACGTGCCCCTTTAAAAATGAAGCGTGACAAATTGACGATGATTTCAGTGATGTCCGCCCTGTATATGTAAAGGACTGCGATGAGGGAGGCCGTATTAAGTAATATTTCAAAAGAAAGTCCCTTGGCTTCGACGCCGAGCAATTCACGTGCAATGACAAGATGGCCACTCGATGAAACGGGTATCGGCTCGGTGAAACCCTGAAGTAGACCCAGAAAGATATAGCGTATAAGTTCAATGATATCCAAAACTGTCCCTCCTAAAATTCCTATACTATAATATAGAATAAATTTGCTTTAAAAGCCATCAATTGCTTGAAAAAGGACTACATAGGTGTATAATATAGTTAAGGTCAAAAAAGGTCAAACACATTTATGGTACAGCATCACTGCAAATTATTATTAGAGAGGTGAACAATATGGATATCAACAGAATGACGTATACCGTGCAGTCGGTTATAGAGCGGGCACAATCCATTTCGGTCGATCTGAAGCTGCAGTCGATTGAAACGGAAGCACTGATGAAGGCCATGCTCACAGTGGACGAAAGCATGGCCAAGGATGTATTGGAGCGGGCGTCCATAAATACCGGCGAAATCATTGCACAGTATGATGAAAAATTGAAGAAGTACAATGTCGTCAGAGGCGATAATGTGCAGTACGGACAATATATGTCGAACGGCTTTACCCAAGTGATGGACCGCGCCGAAAAAATCATGACGGAAATGAAGGATGAGTACGTCTCCATCGAACACGTCCTGCTCGCAGGCATGGAAAAGGAACAGATACTGAAAGAAGCGGTCGGCAATAAGGTGGAAGTGATCAAGGAAATCATCAATAAAGCAAGAGGGGGAAACCACGTGACCACACAAAACCCGGAAGTGCAGTACGAAGCGCTTGAAAAATACGGTCGTGACCTCGTCGAAGAAGTCAGGAGCGGGAATGTAGACCCCGTAATCGGGCGGGATGAGGAAATCCGCAACTCCATACGCATATTGAGCCGTAAGCGCAAAAACAACCCGGTGCTCATCGGAGAACCGGGAGTCGGTAAGACAGCCATCGTTGAAGGCCTCGCCCAGCGCATCGTGCGCAAGGATGTGCCGGACAGCCTGCTTGACAAGACGATCTTCGAACTCGATTTATCAGCATTGGTGGCAGGCGCAAAATACCGCGGTGAATTTGAAGAACGCCTTAAAGCGGTCCTGAAGGAAGTGAAGGAATCAGAAGGGCGCATCATCCTCTTCATAGATGAAATCCATATGCTCGTCGGCGCAGGCAAGACCGAAGGGGCGATGGACGCCGGCAATATGCTCAAGCCTATGCTTGCACGCGGCGAACTGCACTGCATCGGTGCGACCACGCTGAATGAATACCGTGAGTACATCGAGAAGGATTCGGCCCTGGAACGCCGGTTCCAGAAAGTACAGGTGCCGGAACCTGATGTGGAGGATACCATCTCCATACTGAGGGGCCTTAAGGAACGCTACGAAGTGCATCATGGCGTCAGAATCACAGACCGTGCCCTGGTAGCTGCAGCAGAACTGTCAGATCGCTATATTACAGATCGTTTCCTGCCAGACAAAGCGATTGACCTGATGGATCAGGCAAGTGCCACAATCAGGACTGAAATGGGTTCTAACCCGACGGAACTCGATCAGATCAACCGTCGTGTAATGCAGCTTGAAATTGAGGAACAGGCACTTAAATCCGAAGATGATGCGGTTTCCAAAAACCGCCTGACAGAGCTCCAGAAGGAACTGTCGGAAGTGCGCGAGGAGCAGCAGACATTGGCCCAACGCGTCCAACGTGAAAAAGATCAGATCCAAAAAGTGAACGACAAGCGTGAAGAAGTCGACAGGGTCCGCCAGGAACTTGAAGAAGCAGAAAATAATTACGAGCTTGAGAAAGCGGCAGAACTCCGCCACGGCAGACTGCCGCAACTCGAGAAGGAGCTCGATAGGTTGGCAGAAGCGCTGCAGGAAGAAAGTGCCGGCGAAAACCGTATCATCCGCGAGGTCGTCACCGAAGACGAGATAGGATATATCGTCAGCCAATGGACCGGTATTCCAGTCTCGAAGCTTGTTGAAACCGAGAAGGACAAGCTGCTGAAACTTGCAGATATACTGCATGAGCGGGTCGTCGGCCAAGACGAAGCGGTCGACCTCGTATCGGACGCAGTCATCCGTGCCCGGGCAGGCATCAAAGACCCGGACCGACCGATCGGCAGCTTCCTTTTCCTCGGACCGACAGGTGTGGGTAAGACCGAGCTTGCAAAAACCCTTGCCGCAACGATGTTCGATTCAGAAAAGCATATGATACGGATCGATATGAGCGAGTATATGGAAAAACACGCCGTCTCCAGATTGATTGGTGCCCCGCCTGGCTATATCGGACACGAAGAGGGCGGCCAACTGACTGAAGCAATAAGGCGTCAACCCTATTCTGTAATATTGCTCGATGAAGTCGAGAAGGCGCACAGCGATGTGTTCAACATTCTGCTCCAATTGCTTGATGAAGGCCGACTCACAGATTCCAAAGGCCGTTCCGTCGATTTCAGGAATACAATCATCATCATGACCTCGAACATCGGCTCGAACCATCTGCTCGATACCGTCGTTGAAGAAGGCGAAATTTCAGAGGATACGAAGCAGATCGTCATGCGCGAGGTGCATCAATACTTCAAGCCTGAGATAATCAACCGCATGGATGATATCGTCATCTTTACACCATTATCCCGGGAAGATATGAAGCGGATTACACAGAAACTGCTTGACGATCTGAACCGGCGCCTTGATGATCAGCATATGACGATCGAAGTCACAGAAGCCGTCAAAGACTGGATTTCCGAGGAGGCCTATGAACCACAATTCGGTGCAAGGCCGCTCAAACGCTTCATCCAGAGGCATATCGAGACACCGCTCGCAAGAAAACTCATTGCAGCCGACTTGAGCGAAGGACTTCATGTCAAGATCGATTACGGCGATGACGGACTTAAATTTGATATGTAATAGGGCGCACCCGGATGGGTGCGTTTTTTTTATGGAATAATTTCAATGACAAATTTCCACCTTGAAAAACTAATAGTGATAGTTGCTGCAGGAGGCAATCGATACTTAAGGAGCACTTATTGAATTTGACAGGAAACTCAGTTCTGTATACTAAAAATGTACAACTTATATAGTAGAATAATCCAAATAATTATTAGGAGGAAATTCATTGAAAAAGATTCCACTATTACTCGTACTTGGATTTATACTTATATTGGGTGCATGCGGCAATGGCGGTTCGGAAGAATCCGATTCCGGTTCAAGTAAACTGGATGAACTGAAAGAAAGCGGTACTGTAAATATCGGGTTTGCAAATGAACCTCCATATGCCTACGAAAATTCAGAGAGCGGAGAACTTGAAGGCGCAGCAATAGAAATCGCCAAGGCTGTATTCTCTGAAATGGGCATCGACAATGTCGAAGGCCATCTCACAGACTGGGGTGAATTGATACCGGGCGTGCAGGCTGGACAATACGATGTCATCACTGCTGGTATGGCGATCTTGCCGGACAGATGTGAAAACGCCTTATTTGCAGAACCTGAAATGCAATATGGGGAGGGTCTGGTCGTGACAGCGGGCAACCCGAAAAATATTAAAAGCTATGCTGACATAGCAGATAATCCAGATGTGAAGGTCGCTTTGATGGAGGGGACGACACAGTTTGATTTCCTCGATCAGGAAGGAGTAGACCCGAGCCAGATCATGTCGGTAGGTGATATCCCAGGTCAACTTTCTGCTGTACAATCAGGCAACGCCGATGTCACGGCAGCGACTGAAGCGACTCTAAGAGCTGCCTATGAATCGTTGGACAGTGATGATGTAGAGATCGTCGATGATTTCGAACAGCCGGATATCGAAGGTATTCCAAGCTTCGGTGCTGCGGCGTTCAACCTCGATGATGCTGAGTTGCGCGATGCTTACAATGAAGCACTGGAAACACTTAAAGAAGACGGTACGATCGATCAGATCCTTGATGATGCCGAAGGTTTTGAAGCAGAAAGCAACAGAGTTGAAGTCGATGGAATGACGACTGAAGAACTCTGTGAAGCTGAATAATCTTTTCAGGCCCAGTGGGGATAACCCTCTGGGCCTTTAATATAATAGAGGAGTGGGGAAATATGTTTGAAAACTGGGTGAATATACTGACCTATCTGTCCCAGGGTGCATGGACGACAATCAGCATATTTCTTATGGCGGCTTTATTTTCTTTTGTGATGGCCTTCATCGCCGGGCTCTCACGTCTATCAACGAACCCGCTGCTTAGAGGGTTTACAGCCCTCTATGTGGAAATATTCAGAGGTACGTCGCTGATTGTGCAGCTATTCTGGTTATACTACGCAGTCCCGATGCTCTTCAACATCGATCTCGGCAGCAATTGGTGGGTCGGTGTCATTGCAATCGGATTGAATTACGGTGCGTATATGTCTGAAGTGGTGCGCAGCTCGGTCTTATCCATCGATAAAGGTCAGGCTGAAGCATCAATTACCTTGAACTTTTCGAGATTCCAAAGAATGATCAAGTCATCCTGCCTCAAGCTTTAAGGCTGATGCTTCCTGAGTTTGGAAACTACTCGATTCAAATACTCAAAGGGACAGCGCTTGTTTCACTGATTGGTTTGAGCGACATTCTCTACTATGGGGATATCTATCGATCTTCTAATCTTTCCGAAGGGCCAATCGCCTATTTCATGGTGCTCATCATGTACTTCATCATTGCACTGCCGTTGATCTGGCTATCTAAAAAAGGTGAGAAAATCGCCAGGAAAGGAGTGGCGAGCTGATGAGTTCACAATATTGGAGTTGGGGAACATTTCTGGAAGCATTTCCGATTATCTTGGAAGGGCTTAAAATAACGCTTGGCCTGACTGTTGTAAGCTATCTGTTGGCAATGCTGGTCGGCTTCATCTGGCTTGTGCTGGAATCGACGCCGTGGCGGCCATTTAACCTCATCATTTACTGGATCAGGGAATTCATAAGATCCACACCTCCCATAGTGCAGATATTCTTTCTGTATTTTGCGTGGCCGATGGTGCCTTATGTAGGGATGTCATTCACACCATTTGTAGCCGCCATGCTGGCTTTGGGAATCCATTTTTCCACTTATATCAGTGAAGTATACCGCTCAGGTATCGACAGTGTGGAAAAAGGTCAGCGGGAAGCATCTACAGCACTTAACCTTTCAACGAAAGACAGGTGGTTGAATGTCATCCTGCCCCAGGCATTGCCACCAACGATCCCGATGCTTGGCAATTATTTGATAATACTGTTCAAGGAAGTGCCACTTGCCGCAACGATAGGAGTAGTCGGTATACTCAGTATCGCAAGAAGCTATGGCGCACAGACTTGGTCCTACATTGAACCACTGACCATCGTGGCACTTCTGTTCCTGCTGCTCAGCTATCCATCAGCATTGCTGATAAACAGACTTGAGAGCAAAATGAATCGACGATTTGAGAAGAAGCAGAAGAAAATGAGAGTGAGTGAGTAATGGAACCAATTGTAAAATACGATGATCTCCATAAATCATTCGGGGACACGCACGTTCTAAAAGGTATCAATCTGGATATTTACCCTTCTGAAAAAATTGCGATAATCGGACCCAGTGGTTCCGGGAAAACGACAATCATAAGATTGCTTATGACTTTGGAGGAGCCGACGGACGGGGATATCATCGTGGCAGGTGAAAATCTTTGGAAGATGGAAGTGGGCGGAAAAAAGAAACGGGCTAATGAAAAACATCTGCGCTCAGTCAGGAAAAACATCGGCATGGTGTTTCAGCATTTTAATCTATTCCCCCATAAGACGATTTTGGACAATTGTGCAATGCCTCTTGTGAAAGTTAAAAAATATAGGAAGAAGGAAGCAGAGGACGAGGCCAAGAAGATGCTTGACCGCGTGGGGCTTGGAGATAAGTATGAGGCTTATCCCGCAAACTTGTCAGGGGGACAGAAGCAACGTGTGGCGATGGCGCGTGCATTGGTCATGAAGCCGAAAATCATGTTGTTTGATGAAGTGACGTCAGCCTTGGATCCGGAGCTCGTCGGGGAAGTGCTTGGAGTGATCAGGGATCTGGCTGAGCATGACGAGATGGCGATGGTGCTCGTCACACATGAAATGGACTTTGCGCTCGAGATTGCAGATCGTGTGCTCTTTTTGGATGACGGGGTCATTGCAGAATCAGGTACCGCGGAAGAAGTCATCAACCAATCTGAAAATCCAAGACTTCAGGACTTCCTAAAACGCTTCAGGACATCCTAAGGTCAGATGAAATTGTGCATGAGACGTAAATGGGGCCCGCCTTCAAAAAGGCGGGCCCCATTTATGCTATGCCATTTCTACAGCGGTCTCGCCTCTTACTTCGCGGCAAGCCTGTTCTAGATCTTCAGCATATTCTTTCTTTCTGTCTTCATCATAATCCAGTATATCAGCCATCAGTTCGATGACACCCTCTTTATATTTATCGACGTGTGCAATCTCGAAGTACAAGTCGCCTGTACGTCTGACAAAATAGTCGAGAGGGGTGTTTGCCATCTCATGCTGTATACTGTAGATGACTTGGGCGTGCACATCTTTTGGCAGTTTGTAATGCTCGGATGATTCACCAAGACCACCGGCAATTTCAAAGAGGTGCTCTGTATTGCTGCCGTAATGGCGGGCGAGGCGCTGTCCATTCGTTATGGAGAGGCCATAGGATGGCGCACGTTCTGCAATTCGGGCGACGTAATCATCAAAACCTTCACTGCCGCCGACGTCTCCCCCTGACATTGGCTGGTTTTTGGTAGCGGCCTTGTTGAACTTCAGCCCATATTCCTTCGATAGGCGCTTAGCGACAAGGTCGACTATTTCCTCAGCCATATGCCTGTATCCAGTGAGTTTTCCGCCTGCAATTGTAATCAGGTCGCTCTCTGATTCCCATATTTCATCTTTACGAGAAATTTCTGAAGGGTCTTTCCCTTCTTCGAGGATGAGCGGGCGGACGCCGGCCCAAGTGGATTCGATGTTCGACTCATCGAGGTCAAGTCCCGGGAACATATAGTTTGCAGCATCGAGAACATATTTCCGGTCCTCGTCATCTGCGACCGGGTTCTGCTTATCCCCTTTATAATGGGTGTCGGTCGTGCCGACGTAGGTCTTACCGTCGCGTGGAATCGCGAATATCATACGACCATCGGATTTCGCATCGAAATAGACTGCCTGGCGGAGCGGGAAATCTTCCTGATCGAAAACTAGGTGGACACCTTTAGAAAGATAGAGCTGCTTTTTGCCCTTTTCGGAAACCGTGTCCATTGATCTGACTTCGTCAACCCAAGGCCCACCGGCATTGATTACACGACGGCCGAGAATCTGATAGGTGCCGCCGCCGATGTTGTCTTCAGCATGGATGCCGACTACTTTGCCCTTATCGTAGACAAAACCTGTCGCTTTGACATGATTGATTGGATCGGCACCGAATTCTGCCGCCTTCTTCATGACCTCAAGTGTCATGCGTGCATCATCTGTCTTATATTCGACGTAATAGCCACCACCGAGCAGACCTTCCTGCTTGACAAGGGGTTCCTTTTCCAGAACTTCCTCGACGCTGAGCATTTGACGCTGTTCGCTTTTTTTAACTTCTGCAAGCATATCGTAGACTCGGAGGCCTATGCTTGTAGTCGTCTTGCCGAAAGTACCACCTTTATGGAAAGGGAGTAGCATCCATTCCGGTGTGGTGACATGCGGACCATTCTCATAGACGATGGCACGCTCAAGGCCCGTTTCACGCACGATGCCGACCTGGAACTGCTTCAAGTAGCGCAATCCGCCATGTACAAGTTTCGTGCTGCGGCTGCTTGTCCCTTCTGCAAAGTCCTGCATCTCGACAAGTGCGACCTTCATGCCCCGTTTGGCAGCATCCAGGGCGATGCCTGCCCCTGTGATGCCACCGCCGATTACGACGATGTCATAATCGACTTTTTCCATATGCTGAAGCTGATTTTTACGCGTTAAAGTATTTAACATTGATTTACCTCCTATATTGATTGAAGTAAAGGCTGGTGACTGTTCTACTCTGTGTCGTCCTCTGCTGTACCTTGTTTAGGTTTGAATACCTGAGTGGCAGCAACAGCATGTTGCCAGCCATCATATAATGATTCACGTTCATCCTGGTCCATATCAGGTTCGAATACGCTGTCAGTATCAGAAACCGATTTGATCTCATCGGTGGAATCCCAGAATCCTACTGCGAGGCCGGCAAGATATGCGGAACCGAGCGCAGTGGTCTCGAGCACTTCCGGACGTTCTACCGGGGTGCCGAGAATATCAGATTGGAACTGCATGAGGAAATCATTTGCTGCTGCGCCACCATCGACGCGCAATGTTTCGAGATTGATGCCCGAGTCCTTCTGCATTGCGTCCAGCACATCCTTCGTCTGGTAAGCGAGGGATTCGAGTGTGGCGCGTACAAGATGTTCTTTTTCTGTACCACGGCTGAGTCCGAATACAGCACCCCGTGCTTCCGAGTCCCAATAAGGAGCGCCAAGGCCTGTGAAGGCCGGAACGAGATAGACACCGCCGTTGGAGTCCACTGCATTTGCATAGGATTCGGACTGTTTGGAGTCACTGAACATGCGTAGGCCGTCCCTCAACCATTGGATGGCTGAGCCTGCAACGAATATGGAACCTTCCAATGCGTAATTGACTTCGCCGTCATATCCGTATGCAATGGTGGTCAATAACCCATTGTCACTCTGTATTGCTTCAGTACCGGTGTTCATAAGCAGGAAACATCCTGTACCGTAGGTGTTTTTGGCATCTCCCTTATTGAAGCATGTCTGACCGAACAAGGCTGCCTGCTGGTCACCTGCGACCCCGGCAATCGGCACGTTCTGACCGAAGAAGTGATTTTTGCTAGTCTTGCCGTATACCTCACTGGAAGATTTAACTTCCGGCAGCATGCTTTCCGGCACTTCAAGTATATCAAGCAGCTCCTTGTCCCATTCGAGCTCATGTATGTTGTAGAGCAGTGTACGGCTCGCGTTTGTATAATCAGTTACATGCGTCTCGCCTTCTGTAAAACGCCAGATGAGCCATGTATCGATCGTGCCAAAGAGCAGATCGCCATTTTCAGCCTTTTCATGGGCGCCATCGACATTATCTAATATCCATTTTATTTTGGTTCCTGAGAAGTAGGGGTCGAGCAGCAATCCGGTTTTCCGGTTGAACAGCTCTTCATGGCCCTCGGCCTTCAACTCATCACATATATCAGCGGTCTGGCGCGATTGCCAGACAATTGCATTATAGATGGGGCGACCCGTATTCTTATCCCATACGACTGTAGTTTCACGCTGGTTGGTGATGCCTATCGCTTCAACCTGTTCTGCTTTGATGTCGTTTTCTGACAGGACGCCTGCTACAACCGAAAGTACGGAACTCCATATTTCGTTTGCATTGTGCTCCACCCAGCCGGACTGCGGGAAATATTGCTTGAATTCCTTCTGGCTTGTAGCGGCAACTTCACCTTCCTTATTAAAAAGGATGGCTCGTGAGCTTGTCGTCCCCTGATCAAGTGACATAATATACTTTTCCATTATAAAACCCCTTTATATGAGTATATATTGCGTACTACTACATCATCTTCGCTGCATCATCCTTAAGGATGCTCTTATTAAGAAATACCCCTGAAACGAGAACCAAAACAACGGCAATAATGGCTAAGAAAAGAAAAATATCGGATTTTCCTAAGAAAACACTATTATAGACCGCGGCTCCGAGTGCGCCACCGGCCAGCGGACCAACAACCGGTACGGCTGCATAGCGGAAATTGGAGTCCCGCTTCCCAGGTATCGGCAGCAGCAGGTGGGCAAGCCGGGGACCGAGGTCACGCGCCGGATTGATTGCATAGCCCGTCGTACCGCCCAAACTCAGCCCGATTGCGGTGATCAGGAAACCTACGATCAGCGGGTTGAGCCCTTCTGTAAAATCATTGGCTCCAATGAAGAGCAGTCCCATAACCAGTATGAAAGTGCCGATTATTTCACTGGCAAAGTTTGCGACATAGTTTGGTAGGGCCGGGGATGTAGAGAATACATCCAATTTCGTCATGGCGTCTTCTTCTGCTTTGAAGTGCGGCATGAAATGCAGCCAGACGATGATGCCCCCGAGCAGTCCGCCGAGTACTTGGGCGATCATGTAAGGGATGACCTGGTCCCATGGGAATGCGCCGGCGACGGCGAAGCCCAGGGTTACTGCCGGATTGATGTGGCCTCCTGAAAACTGTCCGATGGCATAGACGGCGAATGTGACGGCAAATCCCCATCCGAATGCTATGACTGCCCAATCGGCGCCATTTGATTTCGTCCCCTTCAAAGTGACGTTGGCGACGACACCTCCCCCGAAGATGATCAATATGGCTGTCCCTACAAATTCCGCAACGAGTTCATTCATTGCTTCCCCTCCTTTGTCTGTCATTTCATTAATAGAACATAAAAAACCCCACACTGGTAGCTATGTGGAAAGCTACAAGTGCGGGCTCTTTTTCTCCGTGTCATATTAACTTACTTCTAAAATTACCCTAATGAACAGGAACTGTCAACTTATTTGTTGGTACCGTATTCATATATTATCGAACCACAGCGAAGTTTTACTTGTCGTGACGTAACTGGCACCTGCCATAATGGCATCATCCACTTCGGATTGCGTTTCAATCAGCCCGCCCGCGATGACATCAGCTGCCACCTCCTGCTTGAAGAGGTGGATGACTTTTGGCACGACGCCGGGCAGCACCTCTATGAGATGAGGATGACATTGATCGATGAGTTCGATGCTCTTTTCTATGGCCGAGGAATCGATGGCAAATACACGCAAAATGGTCTTCATGCCGAGTTGCCGTGCTTTTTTGACGATCCTGCCTCGCGTGGTGACGATGCCGGTCGGTTTATATTTCTGATGGATGTATTCAAGGGAAGCGGTGTCGACTGCCAATCCCTTTATGAGGTCCAGATGAAGATAGACCTCGAAGCCATGGCTTTTGATGGTGCGGATATGACTGTCGAGATGACCGATGTGGATATCCAATACTACGCATGATCTATAGGGACTTCCAATCAGTTTTTCAAAATCTTTTAAGGAGCGGATTGCTGGAAGAATCTTCATATTTTCCCCCTTCAATAAAAATTGGTATTGCATTAATGATAAAGTATTGGCCCACTATTGTATAGTAGATAGGAAAACGGGGTATAGACATTCAAAGTATGACTGAAAGATATTTCAGGCAACTGCCAGGAGGGCTGATAAATGATCGACACACGTGATAATGCGATGCTTAAGGAGATGCTTGGCATCAAACATGCGATAATCCAGGCTCCGATGGCCGGAGGCATCACAACAGCGGAGCTGGTGGCCGGGGTGTCTGATGCAGGCGGGCTTGGCGTGATTGGCGGCGGTAGCCTGGAAGCACCGGCGCTCAGCAAGCTGATCCGGCAAGTCAAAAAGAAGACTTCCCATTCGTTTGGAGTGAACCTTTTCGTTCCATGGCATTTCGAAGTGACGACCGCAGACATGGCGCGCGCCTTTGACACGCTGAAACCGGTCTACGATAAATTGGGGATTGAACAGCAGCCAATCGCCCCGGTGGCACCGGAAACAGTGGAAGAAAGGTTCGAACAGCAGATTGATGCTGTGATTGAAGAGCGGGTTCCGGTCTGCTCATTTATATTCGGGATTCCTGATAACCATCACATCGAACGGTTGAAGGAAGCTGGGATCGTCCTGCTCGGTACTGCCACAACCGTCAGGGAAGCGGAAGCCATCGAACGGGCGGGGTTTGATGCGGTTGTCATGCAGGGAGCAGAAGCGGGTGGACATCGTGGCTCTTTCCTTCAGGAAGTTGAAGAGAGCCTGAATGGCCTCATCAGCCTGATACCGGAGACTCGGGATCACATAAACATTCCGCTCATCGCGGCAGGTGGCATAATGGATGGCCGGGGGATAGCGGCTGCACGTATTCTTGGCGCTTCAGGTGTCCAGCTCGGCACGGCGTTCCTCTCTACAGAAGAGAGTGGGGCGCATAAAGTGCACAAGGAGGCACTTTCAAAAGACCGCGACACACCGTCAGTTCTGACGCGCCTGTTTACAGGACGTGCGGCGCGCGCAGTCAGGAATCGGTTCATCCAGGAAATGACTGGACGTGATGAGCATGTGGTCGAGTATCCAGTGCACAGAAAACTGACTCAGCCGATTCAAGATGCCTCAAAGAAAGAAGGATCAACAGAGTATGCCATGCTCCTTGCCGGCCAGGGTAAAAATATGGCACGCTATTTGCCGGTAAAGTCCCTGATCGCAAAATTGGTCGGGGAGACGGAAACATTCAATATTGAAATTTGAATTGAGGAATTAAAAATGACTGGCCGCATGCGGCCAGTCATTTTTAATGTCTAATGGTTATGCTGTACTTCCTCTGTATCTTCAGGCTTGAGCATGGCATCCAGAACGAAAATCGTCAGTGTGACGATCACCGCGAGCAGTACACCGCTCCAGACATTCAGAGGGCCACCGCCGCCAAGACTGTTGATTACGAAGTTAACCATCTGGGTCAGCATCAATGCCCAGATGAAACTGATAAGATACTTCATGGTCCTGCCTCCACTACAAATTTATATAGTTTAATGATACCTTAAATAGATTTACATGTATAGTGGCAAATGATCGAAAATACACTCCATGAATTTTCTTTTCAAAAAAGTAAATTTTGTGCTGAAAACATACATAAATGAAAACGATTTCAAAAAAGCTTTTTTCCACTTGAATACAGTTGAAAAGCATTATTTACTAGTGTATATTTAATTCTTGTAAATACTTAAAAATTGCTACAATTCAAAAAATGATTATTGCGTTTTGAAATATCGCCATTTACAATGGTGATAGTAGTAAGTAAAGAGCCATTTCCTGTTACAGCATGTGCATCGTTTTTTCGGAATAAAATGACATGTGAGCGACAGATTTGATGAAAACTACTGTAGTTTTATCTCAAATGGTCTAAGAATTAAAGTCGCAAAAGCAGTAAAACGATAGGGAGTACATTATGAAACAGAGAAAGAATGGGTGAAATAGAATGTCTGAAAATTTACTAGAGGTCAAGAATCTTACAACCTCCTTTAAAATAGGAGGAGAGTACTTTCCGGCAGTTGACGATGTTTCATTGAATATCAAACCTAATGAAGTGCTCGCGCTAGTGGGCGAGTCCGGCTCAGGGAAGAGCGCGACTGCGTTTTCGCTTATGGGGCTCCATACCAAGGCGCGTATAGAAGGCGAAGTGAATTTCCTCGATCGCAATATGCTGAAGCTAAGCGACGGCAAGATGAATAAAATACGCGGTGGAGATATGGCGATGATCTTTCAGGATCCGATGACGGCATTGAATCCACTCATGAAGGTCAAACAGCAGATTATCGAAACGTTGAAGATACATAACACCAAGCAAAAGGACCAACGCGAGTCCTATGCGGTAGAATTACTTGATCGTGTGGGTATACCACGGCCAAAGAGGGTCGCGGAAGCCTATCCCCATGAATTATCTGGTGGCATGCGCCAACGCGTGGTCATCGCCATTGCGATAGCAAACCGACCGAAATTGTTGATAGCGGATGAGCCGACTACGGCGCTTGATGTCACGATCCAAGCGCAGATATTGGATCTCATCAGGGAACTCCAGGAGGAGTTGAATTCGGGTGTCCTACTTATTACGCATGACCTCGGTGTCGTCGCAGAAATGGCGGACCGTGTTGCGGTCATGTACGCCGGTCAAATCGTTGAAGTTGCACCTGTCAGGGAATTGTTCAAGAATCCACAGCATCCCTATACGAAGTCACTGCTGAACTCCTTGCCGACTGAAGATATGCTCGGTAAGAAGCTGCATGTCATCCAGGGCGTCGTCCCTGCACTCGACAAGATGGACCGCACAGGCTGCCGGTTTGCGCCGCGCATTCCTTGGGTGCCCGCTTCAGAGCACGAATACAATCCACAGCTGCGTGAGATCGCACCAGGCCATCATGTACGCTGCACATGCTATAAGCACTTCAGCCTGGAAGATGCAGAAACGACCTATATCGATGCCGATACCCATGAGTATGAAATGGCCACCCGGGGAGGAAATGCGTAATGAATCTACTGGAGATAAAAGATCTGAAAGTCCACTACCCGATAAAGGGTGGATTCTTCAATACGGTCAAAGACTATGTCAAAGCAGTCGATGGTGTCAGCATCAGCATACCGGAAGGTACGACATACGGTCTGGTCGGAGAATCCGGCTCAGGCAAGACCACGACCGGCAAAGCGGTCATGGGGCTCAACCATGTCACTGCCGGAGAAATTCATTTTAATGGCCAGAAACTTAACGAAAAAGGCCGTAAAGTGAACGTACGTGATGATATCCAGATGATATTCCAAGATCCATACTCTTCACTGAATCCGCGCAAACGCGTTTTCGATATAGTGGCAGAGCCCATCAGGAACTATCATAAAAGATCTAAGGAAGAACTGATCAACGAAGTCCTCGGCCTGTTGAACCGGGTCGGCCTGCCACCAGGCTCGCTTTATAAGTATCCGCATGAATTCTCGGGTGGTCAGCGCCAGAGAATTGGTGTGGCCCGGGCGATTGCATTAAACCCTAAGCTCATCATTGCAGATGAGCCTGTATCGGCACTGGATGTATCCGTGCAGGCACAAGTGCTCAACTTCATGCAGGACATCCAAAAGGATATGGACTTGACGATGATGTTCATCGCCCATGATCTGGGCGTGGTCCGTCATATGTGCCGCCATATCGGCATCATGTACCATGGCCGTCTCGTAGAGGAGGGTACGACTGAAGAGATATTCAGCAACCCCCAGCACATCTATACGAAGCGGCTGATTGCCGCAATTCCGGATACGGACGTGGATGAAGTGGAAAGGAATTTGGCTTTGCGTCAGAAAATCAAAGAAGAGTACGATCAGAATTTCGATGAAAACCTCGACGAAGAAGGTCGGGCATTCCCATTGCAATCGATTTCAAAGACGCACAGAGTTGCGCTACCGGTGAAAGGTTGATGAATAAATGCTGAAATTTACAATTAGACGGTTGCTGATCACTTTCCCACAGCTGGTCATTTTGAGTATCCTAGTATTCTTTCTTGGTTCGCTCATGCCGGGGGATGCACTCTCAGGTCTGCTTGACCCGAACATTCCTGCAGAAGCGATCCAGGCCAAAAGGGAGGAGCTCGGACTTGATAACCCTTGGTACATCCAATACAGGGACTGGATATTCGCCATGTTCCAGGGGGATTTTGGAACTTCGATATTCCACCAGAGACCTGTCATGGACGTCATAGGGGACCGATTGATGAACACAGTATGGTTGTCACTGTTCTCCACCATCCTGATCTACTTGATCGGCTTGCCGCTCGGTCTTCTTTCAGGACGCTACAATGACTCTCTCCTTGACAATACAATCACCGGGTATACATACCTTGGTTTTGCTACACCGCAGTTCATTTTCGGTCTGGTCATCTTGTGGCTGTTCGGCTACAGCCTTGGCTGGTTCCCGACAGGCGGTTCAGTCGGTCCAGGGCTTGAACCAGGCTCGATAGATTATATACTGAGCAAGATAAACCACCTCGTACTGCCGAGTTTCGCAATAGCACTGATCGGCCTTGTCGGCACGGTGCAGTACTTGAGGAGTGGCATCATAGAAACGAAGCAGAAGGACTTCATCATACTCGCGCGTGCGAAAGGCGTGAAAGAATCGTCCGTCTACAACAGGCACATCTTCAGAAACTCAATCTTGCCGATCGCTGCATTCTTCGGCTATGAGATAGTGGCTCTTCTCGGCGGTTCAATCTTCATTGAAATGATCTACAGCTACCCTGGCATGGGCCGGCTGTTCCTGGACTCCATCTCGACACGCGACTTCAGTGTAGCGAATGTTCTGATCCTGTTCTACGGCATCCTGGCAATCTTAGGTGCGCTGCTGTCCGATATCATTTTGAGCATCGTTGATCCTAGGATCCGAATAAAATAGGAAGGAGCGTAAAAATTGGATAATAAAGATAACTACAATAAAAATATAGATCATGAAAATGAAGAGTCCCGCTTGAATAATGAACAAAGAGAAGAACGGCCGATCCATGGCGATCCATTCGAAGCGCATGATGAAGGCCCACATGAGGACCAAAAGGGCGATATGGACATGACGGTCAAAGCCGACATCCCACATGGCGCATCCGGACATGGTGCGCTGGATTCCAAAAACCTGCCGAAGAGTCCACCAGGGTGGAAAGTGATCATGAAGGAAGTGATTGCAGATAAACTCGCACTCTTCTCATTGATCTTGTTCGTCATCATCACGTCCTATGTGTTTGGCCTGACGATGTTTTTAGACCGTCAGGAAATCGTCACGGTCGACCTTTTCGCCATCAATGAACCACCAAACGATACATTCAGGCTGGGGACAGATTATGGTGGACGGGATATTTTCGGCCAATTGATCATAGGCACACGAAATTCATTGGCGATCGGTATGCTGGTCACCTTAATGAGTGTCGGATTCGGTATCATCTATGGAGTAGTATCCGGATATTTTGCAGGACAGATTGATAATGCCATGATGCGTATCGTTGACTTTTTCATGGTATTGCCATTCCTGATGATCATCATCGTATTTGTAACAATCTCACCATCCTACGATATCTTTTCATTCTCCCTTATAATGGCGGCATTCTTATGGACGGGTACAGCAAGGCTGGTGCGTTCATTGGCCATGCAGGAGAAGGAGCTTGACTACATCAACGCATCGAAGACACTTGGCAGTTCCCATATGAAAGTCGTCTTCACCCAGCTGATTCCGAATCTTGTCGGTATCATCATCGTCAATGGTACGTTGTCTCTGGCGGCAAACATCGGAATAGAATCAGGGCTGTCTTTCATTGGATTCGGCTTTCCGGAAGATTACCCTTCACTTGGGACACTGATGGCCTATGCAACCAACTCCCAGACACTCCAGCACAGGCCTTGGATATGGGTGCCGGCAGCCATCATGATTTTGGTCCTCATGCTTTGTGTGCGTAATATAGGAGAAGCAATGAGACGCGCTGGAGACGCAAGACAGCGTAAAGCATAAGTTAAGTTGAATCCCCATTGGTTTGGGGGTTTATCCCCAGCATCTATGTAAGCGGTTTCAAATAGTTAACGGAAAATTTTAAAAAAAGATGAAAAAATAATGCAATAATACACTTATGATGGAAAACTTTAACTGGTAGCCATTGATATTTCAGATAATTGTGATAATATTGTGGATGTTACATTACATATCCACGAATGCGCGACGTTTTTTGATACTAAGTTTCAGCCGAGAGCTGAACTGAGTATATAGTGTTTTAATTTCATCAATAGGGAGGAAATAAGATGGGGAAATATTCATGGTCCAAATTGATGTTCTTCATGATGCTGGTACTTGTATTGGCACTTGCCGCATGCGGCGGGGGATCATCGGAAGAAGAAACGTCAGAAGACTCCGGCGACTCCGGTTCTGAAGGCTCATCAGAAGAATCGAAAGATGAAGGTGGGGAAGAAGGAGAGTCTGGAGAAGTATATAATTATGAAGATTTCAACCAAGTTGTCTCCAACGATGGAGAAGCAACTGGGGAAGGCACACTGAAAGTCGGCCTGACTTCAGATACGCCTTTTGAAGGCACACTGAACTGGAACCTGTATCAGGGTAATCCAGATGCCGAAGTATTAAGTCTGTTCGATGAGCCATTGCTCACGATGGATGAAGATTTCCAGTTTACAAATGATGGGGCACTGAACTTTGAAGTCAATGAAGATGACAAAACAGTGACATTCACAATGGAAGAAGGCGTCAAATGGCACGATGGGGAACCAGTTACAATAGATGACTATGTATACTCATATGAAGTCATCGGCCATCCTGACTATCCGGGTATCCGTGGTGCCACCGATGGATTCACGCTGATTGAAGGGTATAATGAGTACAAAGCGGGAGAAGCAGACTCCATTTCAGGTATCGAAGTGATCGATGACCAGACTGCTGTCTTCACATATAAAGAAATTGCACCATCACTTACAGCGGGCGGTTTCTGGTACTATGCAATGCCTGAGCACCACTATGAAGGTGTTGAGATCGCCGATATGGCTGAAGCGCCTCAAACACGTGAAAATCCGCTGGGCATAGGGCCGTATAAAGTGGATTCCGTTACACCTGGAGAATCAGTCGTAATGACCAAGTTTGAAGATTATTGGAGAGGCGAACCGAATCTTGACGGCATCGAGTTGAGCGTCGTATCACCATCATCAATCGCGAATGCTCTGGAAACAGGAGAAGTGGATTATGCAATCAACTTCCCGACCGACCAATATCCGGACGTAGCTGAGATGGAAGGCGTCGAATGGCTTGCCAATATCGATGGTGCCTATACCTACATCGGCTTCAAACTAGGTGAATGGAACGCAGAAGAAGGCAGAGTGGACTACAAACCTGAAGAATCCAAAGTCGGCGATAAAGAACTGCGCCGCGCGATGTGGCATGCGATGGACAACGAAGCTGTAGGTAAACGTTTCTACAACGGTCTTCGTTGGGAAGCAACTACACTGATCACGCCTTATCACGCCGAGTGGCATGATGACAGCATCGAAACACCAGAATATGATCCGGAAAAAGCGAAACAGATTCTGGATGACGCAGGCTATGAAGATACAGACGGCGACGGTTTCCGTGAAACGCCAGAAGGCGAACCACTCGAATTGAACTTCGCTTCAATGTCCGGTGGGGATACTGCGGAACCACTTGCAAACTACTACATCCAATCCTGGAAGGATGTCGGCCTGAACGTCAAACTGACGAACGATCGTCTGATAGAATTCAATACATTCTACGATATGCTTGAAAACGACGATCCTGAAGTCGACATCTACCAAGGCGCATGGAGCGTAGGCTCCGATGTAGACCCATATGGTCTATATGGCCCGGATGTGGCATTCAACTATCCACGTTACGCCACTGAAGAAAGCACTAAATTGATGGAAAAGGGTAACTCTCCTGAGGCTCTAGATGTAGAGAAGAGGAAAGAGATCTACAATGAATGGCAGGCGCTCATGGTCGAGGAAATGCCAGTCGTACCGACTCTTTACAGAGCATATGTCGTACCTGTCAACGAAAGGGTGACAAACTTCGGCATTGAACTTGGATACGATGAAGAGACGCTTCCTTACAAATGGGGCGTAACTGAATAAGAGTACACTCAAGTTGCACCCATGCATAGCATGGGTGCATTTTTGTTGTACAGGATAATCGATTGTGATAAATTAGTACCTAGTTATAATATGAGAGTATAAGGTGTGGTCTAATGAAAAATGTTGGCGTATTGGGGCTCGGAACCTACGTACCGGAAAAAGTGTTCACCAATCATGATTTCGAAAAGATTTTGGATACATCAGATGAATGGATTACAGAAATGACAGGTATAAAAGAACGACGATTCGCCGAAGGCATGGAAACAAGTGATATGGCGTACGAAGCTGCGGAAGAAGCGATAGCAAACTCCGGAGTCGCCAAAGAAGATATCGGTCTGGTCATTGTTGCGACATCGACCGGGAATCATAAATTCCCGACGGTAGCGACGACAATCCAAAACAAGCTCGGTCTCGAGGCAGTGCCGTCAATGGACCAGCTCGCTGCCTGCACCGGCTTCATCTATGCCATGGTGACAGCCAGCCAATTCATCCAAACCGGCACATACAAAAATGTGTTGGTAGTCGGAGCGGACAAGCTGTCCAACATCACCGATTTCGATGATCGCTCCACTGCAGTGCTCTTCGGCGATGGAGCTGGGGCTGTAGTTATGGGAGAAGTATCTGAAGGATATGGCATACGTTCCTTTGAACTCGGCAGCAACGGCAAAGGGGGGCCTTATCTGTATGACGATGAGGACACCGGCGACATTCGTATGAACGGCCGGGAAGTGTTTAAATTTGCGGTCAGGCAGATGGGCGAATCGAGTGTCAATGTTACAGAAAAAGCAGGTCTTACAAAGGAAGATATTGGTATGCTGGTGCCTCATCAAGCCAATATACGCATCATGAATGCCGCGCGCGAGCGCATGGGGCTGCCTGAAGACCGTATGAGTGTGACAGTTGATAGGTACGGCAACACTTCAGCTGCCTCAATACCGTTAAGTATCCATCATGAAGTTAAAAATGGTAAGATAAAGGACGGAGACACCCTTGTCCTGGTCGGCTTCGGAGGCGGACTGACCTGGGGTGCAATCTGTCTGACCTGGGGAGACAATAAGGAGGAGACTCATGGATAAGAGAAGAGTAGTTGTAACAGGGATTGGAGCGCTGACGCCAATCGGAAACACAGCGCCTGAAACCTGGGAGAACGCCCTGAAGGGAGTAAATGGTATAGATAAGATCACACGGATAGACAACAGCGAGTATAATGTCCATGTGGCAGGGGAACTGAAGGATTTCAACGTCGAGGACTATATTGACAGAAAGGAAGCGCGCCGCATGGACCGCTTCACCCAATATGCCATGGTGGCTGCTGATGAAGCAGTCGCAGACAGCGGCCTCGACATTACAGATGACAACCGTGAACGCATCGGTGTCTGGATCGGTTCCGGCATCGGCGGCATCCAGGCCCTTGAAGATGGCTTCAAAGTCCTGTATGAGCGGGGACCACGCCGCGTGAGTCCGTTCTTCGTACCGATGATGATCCCGGACATGGCAAGTGGCCAGGTGTCCATCAAGCATGGCTTGAAGGGACCGAACGGTGCAACGGTCACAGCATGCGCCACAGGTACGAACTCGATCGGTGAAGCGTTCAAGTTCATCGCACGCGGTCAGGCTGATGCGATGGTCACAGGCGGTACTGAAGCACCGATTACACGTATGGGCATCGCCGGATTCCAGGCCAATAAAGCATTGACTACGGCAGAAGACCCTGACAAAGCATCCAGACCCTATTCCAAGGACCGTGATGGCTTCGTCATCGGCGAAGGGGCAGGTGTCGTCATGCTTGAGGAACTGGAACATGCCAAAGCGCGTGGTGCCACAATATATGGAGAGATAGTCGGCTACGGGACGACCGGCGACGCCCACCATATCACAGCACCGGCTGAAGGCGGCGAAGGCGGAGCGCGTGCCATGCAGGAAGCGATGAAGGATGCAGGTCTGAAACCGGAGCAGATCGACTACATCAATGGCCACGGGACAAGCACACCATACAATGACCTGTTCGAAACGATGGCAATCCGTACGGTGTTTGCAGATCACGCAGACAAACTGCTCGTAAACTCCACAAAATCCATGACGGGCCACCTGCTCGGCGCAACAGGCGGTATGGAAGCGATCATTACGGTACTCAGCCTGAAAGAAGGCAAAGTCCATCCGACCATCAATCTGGACACTCCAGACCCTGAATGTGACTTGAACTATGTCTCTCGGGGCATGGTGGAAGCAGATTTGGAATATGCAATTTCCAACAGCTTCGGTTTCGGCGGGCATAACGCAAGCCTTGTGTTCAAAAAATATGTAGATTGATGTTCAAATGTAAAAGCGCCTCCCTTCGATGAAGGGAGGCGCTTTTTTATGATGGTGAAGCATTGTTATATGGGGAGGATGAGAGCTATTTCCGCTTTCTGCCGAGCCCCATGGCCCGCTCCATCTTAGCGACCATCTTATCCGCCTTGCGGGATGCCTTGACGGCGCCCTCATCAAGGATATCGTCAAGTGCGCCACTTTCAAGGTAGTGGTTGACCTTCTCCTGGAAATCGATGAGGAACTGCTCCACCACTTCCCCAAGATCCGATTTGAATGTACCATAATTGCTGTCTGCATATTCCCGCTCCAATTGCTGGATGCTTTTGTCGGTCAGGGAAGCATAGATTGTCAGCAGGTTTGCGATGCCCGGTTTATTTTCCTTATCATATTTTATATCACTGCCCGAATCAGTAACGGCGCTGCGTATCTTTTTGGCAGCTGCTTTAGGGTCATCGAGAAGTGATATGAACCCCTTTTGGTTATCGTCACTTTTCGACATTTTTTTGGTGGGATCATTCAGGCTCATGATGCGGCCTCCGTATTCCGGGTGCTTGACTTCAGGGACGGTCAGGACATCATTGTATTTGGTGTTGAAACGTTCCGCGAGTGTGCGGGTGAGTTCAAGGTGCTGGCCCTGATCTTCGCCGACGGGTACGATATCGGTTCCATAGATCAGAATATCAGCCGCCATCAGTGAAGGATATGTAAGGAGACCCACACTGATGCCGTCGCGTTGGTTTTGTTTACGTGCCTTATCCTTATATTGCGTCATACGCTCAAGTTCCCCGACATATCCGACGCACTGCATCATCCACGCCGCTTTCGCATGGGCCGGCACTTCGCTCTGTATGAACAGTGTGATCTTCTCCGGATCGAGTCCCGAAGCCAGATAGATTGCTGCGAGTTTTTTTGTATTATCCCGCAGTTTGAGACGGTCTTGGGGCACGGTTATGGCGTGCTGGTCGACGATGCAGAAGTAGGCATCGTATTCATCCTGCAGCTCGACGAATTGCTTGTAGGCGCCGATGTAGTTGCCGATTGTAGGAATCCCGCTCGGCTGGACTCCGGAAAATAATGTTTTCATGTGTCATCACCTTTAAGTTAGTCATTACTCCTATAATAATAGACTTTCCGAAAGCTTGCAATAAAGCAGATAGCCTTGTATAAATATAAAAATATCATAAATTAATTGAAAATTTGCGGGATTATTAAGGAATTCTCATTTTATTTTAATGTTCGTGCAGTATAATACAAAGTGTAGATGAAGTTGAAGTCGGTTTTCCATTAAATTTAACCAATCGGGATTAAAAATTGATGGAACCGGGTAAAGACTAACATTACAAATCTTTTGAAATTGGAGTGTGAGCCCCATGGTAACATTATTTACTTCTCCAAGCTGCACATCATGCCGTAAAGCGAAAGCATGGTTACAAGAACATGAAATTCCATACACTGAAAGAAATATATTTTCTGAACCCCTCACATTGGAGGAGGTCAAGGCAATTCTTCGCATGACTGAAGATGGCACGGATGAAATCATTTCCACCAGATCTAAAACGTTCCAAAAGCTTAATGTGGATATCGACACCATGCCGATGCAGGAGTTGTACACATTGATCATGGATAACCCTGGACTGTTGAGAAGGCCGATCATCATGGACGAAAAGCGTCTCCAAGTCGGCTATAACGAAGATGAAATACGTCGTTTCCTTCCACGCAAGGTAAGGACATTCCACCTCAAGGAAGCAAAACGTCTCGCCGAACTCTAAAAAAGAGCACCCGAGATCAGCCATATACTTAAAGTGTTATGCCCGCAGATTGCTTGAAAACTGTGGGTATTTTGGCGTATAATGATATGACAATTCCAAAAGTGGTTTTACCCTGGCACATTAAGGTATAGTATAAGTAAGCCCATACTTTATGGAGAGGAGTGAGGAGCATGAGGATTGAAAGGATCGATGAGTCTACAATCAAATTTTTCATCACCTACCAGGATATTGAAAAACGCGGCTACGATAAAGAAGATCTGTGGTTGAACCGTAAACGTGGAGAAGAATTCTTCTGGTCGATCATGGATGAAGTGAACCACGAGCACGAAGAAGAATTTTCAATGGACGGGCCGCTATGGATTCAAGTGCATGCCTATGACAAAGGAATCGAAGTGGTCGTGTCCAAATCTCAGGATGACAAACCATTCTCAATGGAGCAGAACCCTATGGATATAAATAATAAAGATGTTGAATCATTCCTTGAAAATATTTCAGGCGAGAAAGACCAGACGACGCCTGTTACGAAAGAGCCAGTAATGGTCAGGTTCGCAGACTTGGAAGACCTCATCAAGTATTCCTATGAAGTCGAAGTCGATGAAACACAGTATGAAGATCTGCTGATTGTCCATGAAGGCAGATATTACTATCAGATATTCTTCGATTACCGTATGGATTATATGGATACAGAACGGATTGAAGCAAAACTTCTCGAGTACAGCGCGCCTGCTGAAACATCCAGCCTCATTGTCGAAGAATACGGCAATATCATCATGAGTATGAACGTGAGGGGCAAAGTAAGAAAAGTTTTTCAAGAAAATTAAATTATCTGCATTTAAAATAAATCATTTTTAACCTTTTCATCCATATATAGATGAGGAGGTTTTTTTATGTTTATAGCCCACGATGAAACTGGTGGCAACGTCACTGCAAGTGAAGCGGTCAAGAACAGGAAATATTTCTGTCCGGTCTGCCTGGAGCGGGTCGTATTGAAATCAGGCAATGTAAAGACACCCCATTTCTCCCACCATCGCATAGTAGACTGCATCAGGCATCTCTACAAAAAGGAATCATTGGCTCACTTGTCGGCGAAGCATGAACTGTACTTGAGCCTCAACAAAAATCACACTGCTGCAATGGAATATTATCTGCCCGAAATAGAACAGATTCCAGATCTGCTTGTAGGGAAGCGCGCCATCGAAATCCAATATTCTCCGATTTCTCCAATGCTCATCATCGAACGCTCGAAAGGGTACCGTACACTTGGTATGGATGTCATATGGGTGCTTGATGAAACGGCGCTCCGCATCAATGGACCTCATGTGATTCCAACCCATTTCCAGTTGTCGACACAGTTCCATCATGCCTTGTTTACATATCAGGACAGGAACAGGCAATTGAAGAAATGGACGTTGCATCATCATATCGGTACAGGCCGCTGGCTGTTCCATGTAGAGGGTATGGATGCAGAAGCACTGATGCTAGACCATGAAGTGATGACTAGACAGATGCACCAGATGAACAGACAGGATATCAAACGGCTCATCCAGCATGAACGTCGGCAGAAAAGTCGGTTGAATCCCACACTTACATATATTTATCAGCTTGGACTCAATCCGGCTGATCTGCCGAAACACTTGTTGTACATTACAGAATCCGAGCGCTGGATCATGAACAGTCCCCTTGAATGGAAACTGTATTTGATGTTTGCCCTGGAGCGGGGGAGCTTGACGATTGAAGGTTTCAGACACTTCATACGCCTCCGGGAAATACAAGGGGCGCCTCAAAGCGAGCAGGTGATCCACAGGCTGCTTGGCGACTATAAGACGTTATACAATTCACAATAAGTTTCGAGACTTGAAATTTATACGCAATATTGAGAAAATTAGACTATCTGAAAATTGGAGGGTATATAATGACAAAAGTAATAACACGTGAAGAACAACAGGAGAAGTATACATGGAATCTCAAAAATATTTTCGAGTCGGACGAAGCGTTCGAAGAGAAGTATAAGGAATTGGAAGGCAGGCTGGGCGAAGCGGAACAATTCGAAGGGAACATCGACTCCCTGGAAAGACTATCGGAAGCGCTTCATACCCAGCGCGAGTTGACGGAAGAGATAGGCAAGTTATTCGTCTACTCACACCTTAAGCACGACCAGGATACATCGAATGACACCTATAGCGGTATGGAAGCCAAGGCGCGCACACTGGTTGTCAAATTCAATACGGCATGGAGTTTCCTGGTGCCTGAAATCCTGCAGATTGATGAAGATGCGCTCGAAGAATGGCGCCAGGATGAGCGTCTTTCCGAGTTCTCCTTCGATCTTGAAAAATTGAACAGGAAGCGGGAACATATACTCAGCGACAAGGAAGAGAAGCTTATGGCACAGGCAGGAGAAGTGCTGTCCAACCCGACATCGACGTTCGGCATGTTCAATAACGCGGACTTGGAATTCCCGGATGCGATCGACGCTGAAGGAAATGCGCATACACTCACACAAGGCACTTACATTGATCTACTCAAATCGAGCGACCGTGAACTGCGTAGATCAGCCTATGAAAATCTATACAAAACTTACGGTTCATTCAAGAATACATTGAGCCAGACACTGCAGGGTGTAGTATCCACACACGTCTTCGAAGCACAGGCACGCGGCTATGAATCGGCGCGGCACCAGGCGCTTTCAAACAACTTCATTCCGGAGGAAGTGTATGATAATCTGGTTGCAACCGTCAACAAGCACCTGCACCTGCTGCACCGGTATACTGAACTGCGCAAGCAGCTGCTCGGACTCGATACACTGAAGATGTATGATGTCTATACACCGATGGTGAAAGATGTCGATTTCAAGATGGAGTACGAGGAAGCGAAGGAATGGATGCTGAATTCATTAGAACCGATGGGTGAAGAGTACGTAGGCATCGTCAAGGAAGGCCTGGAGAACCGCTGGGTCGACGTCTATGAGAATAAAGGCAAGAGAAGCGGTGCCTATTCCTCCGGTACCTACGGCACAAATCCTTTCATCCTCATGAATTGGCAGGATAATGTCAACAACCTGTTCACCTTGACGCATGAATTCGGACACAGTGTCCACAGCTACTACAGCAGGCAGAACCAGCCGTCGAACATGTCCGGCTACTCCATATTCATCGCCGAAGTGGCGAGTAATTTCAACGAGGCGTTGCTTGCAGACTATATGTTCAGGAATCTTGAGGATAAAAAGAAGAAACTATATCTGTTGAATGAGCAGCTGGAAGGATTCAAGGGATCGGTATTCAGGCAGACGATGTTTGCTGAATTCGAACACAAGATCCATACGATGAAGGAAGAGGGTGAGCCGCTGACTGCCGGAAGCCTGAACGAAGTGTACGGGGCGCTCAACCGCAAATACTTTGGGGATGTGATGGAGTACGATGAATATATTGAAGTGGAGTGGGCGCGCATCCCGCACTTCTATATGAACTATTATGTCTATCAGTATTCTACAGGTTACGCAGCTGCAGCCAGCCTCTCAAAGCAGGTGCTTGAGGAAGGGTCTGAGACAGCTGAGCGTTATATCAACGAATTCCTGAAGAAGGGGTCTTCGGATTACCCGATTAACGTCCTCAAGAATGCAGGCGTCGATATGACAACTGCTGAACCAGTTGAGAACGCGATGAAAGTATTCGAATCACAGCTCGATCAGTTCGAGGCACTGCTCAAGGAGATATGATGATGGAATCCGGACCTTTGAGGTTCGGATTTCTTTAATTATGTAGACATGTAGATTAAAGTTATACAAGTATGATATGAATGCGTTTTCATTTTGTCTATATTGTGAAAAGACATGCAAAGTGTTGTTTGAAGCCTTTAACCGTGGTATATTACGTATATGGAATTTTTCTCACTGAAACATACCCCTTTGTTGTAACAGTGAAAAATTTCTCCCATCCCCTTTGTTTGAGCAGCACACTAAAGAAGGTGTGCTGCTTTTTTTAAAAAAAAGATGATAATATATATGAAGCACGGAATCCTTTTGGATTCCGTGTTTTTTTATTGGCGGAGAGATAGGAAGAATGAATTGGGTGTCTAACTCTCGTTCGTCCGGGCAACGAAGGCGAATTAGCGGTTTAACTCTCGTTCGTCTGGGCAACGAAGGCGAATTAGCAGTCTAACTCTCGTTCGTCTGGGCAACGAAGGCGAATTAGCGGTTTAACTCTCGTTCGTCCCGTCTAGTAAAAGCAAAACACCCCCTGCGAACCGGATCTTTATCCAGTTGACAGGGGGTATACTGATGAAACTATTCTCTCAATGCCGACGATCCGCCGCGGATCTGATAGTAGAAGCCGGCTTCCGTCTCGACTTCTTCAATCAGCCGCTGCAGTCTGAGTTTTTTCAATTCATTTAGCAAAAGACCGGTACGCCATTCGAAAACTGTCTTGAGTTCGTGGAAGCTGACGACTTCATATGTCTCAATGTAGTCGTGGATACTTGGCAACGGGTTTTTTTCTATTTCATGGTCGATGAGTTCATTGATGATATACGTGTAGATATGGTACGGGTATACACCCTCCACTTTGATGCCTTCCGCTTCGACATCTCCTGAAAAGAAGACGAGTGATGGAAGGGATTCGACATCCATTTCACGGTAGACCATCAGATCGCGTCTGAGGAGGCTCCGTACCGAACCTGATTGGGCATCTGCCGTGAACGACTTGACATCGAGCCCCGCAAGGCGCGCGCTCTCTTCCATATGTTCAATCGTGCAGATGTTGCGGTTCGGCATTATGCGGTTCAGCACATAGCGCATGAATGCGCGGGCTTTGTTGCGGCCTTGGATTTCGGCAGCTTTGTAGGCCAGTGCGATATTGTCGATATCTGTTGTGGATTGGGCCTGACATTTGGTCAGGACCTGAAGGGAAGGTGCAAGTATCTTTTTGACTGTCACATGCCCGCGGTATTCGATCTGGAGCCGGTTGATGACGGGCTCCAGGGCGCGACAGTCTTCTGAGAACGGATCGAAAAAGTAGAATATCTCAATCTGATGGGATACGGGTTCTAATACAAGTGCCTGTTCTCCAGTTCTATTCATGTCCTCACCCTGCTTATTCTTCTATCGTATTCACCATATGATTGGCCGTCATTTCGTAACGCTTCATGATGAATGTGCGTAAATCACCATCAAGTCCGACATCATCCATCGCTTTATCCATATTTTCAAGCCACGCATCCTTTGCTTTTGGAGTGATGCGGAATGGATTATGGCGTGCCTTCAGCATTGGATGTCCATATTCTTCCATGTAAAGGTTCGGACCACCAAGGAATTGTGTTTGGAATAATTTCTGCTTGTAGGCCGTTTCTGTCAAATCTTCCGGAAACAAGTGGTTGATGCGCTCATCGTTGCCCACGTAACCATAGAATATATCGATCATTTCATACAGCTTTTCACGGCCGATATCGTTATAGGGTATTGGCATAATTGTCACCTGTCCTGATTTCCGTCAGTTTATTGTAGAAACGTTCCACTTTGGTTATCTCTTCGCGCTGTTCGATATCATACTCCTTGAGCAGGTCCTGGAAGATGGTCTCACCCTTGTCCCGATTCGACACCTCATATTCCAACTCCAGATCTTCTGTATCAAGGTAATTGTTCTTATCCAGCACAAGCAGCCCATCCTTATACGGCACTTCCCGTCTCTTGGTCGATAAAGCGCCATATATCCTGAGCTGCGTCGTATCGATATTGAAGCGCTCCAGTTCGTTGCAGATGATTGCGGGAAGTTCATCCCGTCGGATGTTCTGGTCGAAGCTGAGGTCGTTATCAACTTCTCCATGGTATTCCATGACGCCTTTATCGGTCGGTTCTTTAAGGGTCATGACCTGGTTGCCGCCGACTGCACGTATCCTGAGCAACAGGCGGTTGTGTTTAAGATCCAGATCCGGGGTATCTATATAGAAATTGGTCTGTATGACCGGTTCGGCATTTTGGAAGAATGCCTGATCCAGCCGGCCATATTCATCGCCTGTCAATAGATTCTTGAATTCAATCTCGAGTTCTTTCATTAAATCCACTCCTTAGTGTATATTATCTATAAATTGAAAAGGACTGTAAAGTAAACAGTTTATGTCGTTATCAAATACCATTTACTATGGTAGAATAAAGTGCGCAAGGAGTGAGGAAATGGACATTTATGTTAATGGAATCAAATTCGAAGATGAAGCGCTCAAATGCTTGTCCGAGGAACGGACGGAAGGCCTCCAGGCGACGGCACGCATGACTGTCGACCCGGATGAGAAGAGCTTCATCTATCTTCTGGACGACGGCGAAGGAGCCGGTAGAGTGCATTTTGGGGAAAAGACATGGCGCATGCTGCGCGATCACCACGGCAGCGAAATCATTTTGAATACCGATGTCATATTGACTGACTTCTGGGATCAGCTGGATCACCTGGTTGATACCATCGAAGGCAACAGCTACGGGGAAGCATTCGAAAGGGCAGTCAAGGAAACATTCAAACAATAGAAGCGTTTTAAGACTGGAGTGTAGAGGATGGAACAATGGGAGAAGTTCCTCGCACCGTACAGGCAGGCAGTGGAGGAACTTAAGATAAAGCTCAAAGGCATGAGGCGGGATTACCAGCTCAACCGCCAAGCCTCCCCTGTAGAATTTGTGACGGCGCGGGTTAAACCAGTACAGAGCATAATCGAAAAGGCGAGTGCCCGCAACATACCTTACGACAAGCTGCAAGAGGGGATGTATGACATTGCAGGTGTCAGGATCATGTGCCAGTTCGTCGACGACATCGAATTGATATGCAGTCAAGTCCGCAACCGGACCGACATGAAAGTCGTCGAAGAAAGGGACTATGTGACGAATACCAAGGAAAGTGGCTACCGCTCCTACCACCTCATCGTGGAATATCCGGTCGAACGGATCGGTGGACCGGTGATCATACTGGCGGAGATTCAGATCCGCACTTTGGCGATGAACTTCTGGGCGACGATTGAGCATACATTGAACTATAAGTATAGCGGGGAATATCCACCGGAAATCAAGAAGCGTCTGCAGAATGCAGCAGAAGCGGCGTATCTGCTCGACCAGGAGATGTCTGAAATCCGTGAAGAGATACAGGATGCACAAAAATACTACACAAAGAAACGCAGCATGCGCTAGCGCTCTATGGAAAGGCGGGGTGAGACATGAAGTTCTTCATAGTGTCCAAGGGGGACACCAAATCGAACGCACTTAAAGATAAGATGATGAACTATATGATTGACATGAACATGGAACTGGATGACAAGAAGCCGGATATCGTCATTTCCGTCGGTGGGGATGGCACGCTGCTGCAGGCTTTCCACAGCTATCAGCACCTGCTCGACCATACGGCTTTCGTCGGTGTACATACCGGGCATCTCGGTTTCTATGCAGACTGGCTGCCCCACGAAGTGGAACGGCTCATCATCGCCATCCAAAATGATGAATTCCAGGTCATCGAATATCCACTTCTTGAAACGATTATACGGTATGAGTCGGAAGGAACCGAAACGCGGTACCTCGCACTCAACGAAGCGACCTTGAGGACGGATGACGGCACCACCTTGGTGATGGATGTCGACCTCAGGAATCAGCATTTCGAACGCTTCCGTGGAGACGGATTGTGCATCTCGACCCCGTCCGGCTCGACAGCCTACAACAAGGCACTCGGCGGCGCACTGATCCATCCTTCGCTGGAAGCAATCCAGATCACTGAAATCGCGTCGATCAACAACCGGGTCTTCCGGACCGTAGGCTCACCGCTGGTATTGCCTAAACACCATACCTGTCAGGTGCTGCCGGTCAACAGCGAAGTCTACAAGATGACGATCGACCACATCAATCTTGTGCATAAAGGCGTCAAATCGATACAATTCAGGGTTGCTGATGAAAAAGTGAGATTCGCCCGCTTCCGTCCGTTCCCATTCTGGAAACGGGTGCACGATTCTTTCATATCGTAGGAAAAGCACTCGCAGGGTGCTTTTTTCTTTTGTTTTGATGTAGAATGAAATTCAATATGAACAGGTGGTGGCAAAATTGGTTGAGACAATCGAGAAGACTGAGATGGAGATGGAGTACGATGTGCTCCTGGATCACCTCAGGAATGAACGTATAGATGACTTCCGGGAAGCTTTCCTGGACCTGCATAATTATGATCAGAGTGAATTTTATCTTCTGCTTGAAGAAGAAGATCGGCAGCGGCTCTACCATTTCCTCAGCCCGGAGGAGGTAGGGGAGTTCTTCGACAGCCTAGAACTTGATGAGGACGAGTATGATGAAATATTCGAAACGATGGACGCCCGCTACGCTGCAGATATGCTTGCAGAGATGCAGTACGACAACGCAGTGGATATATTGAGCGGCGTTTCAAAGGAAAAGCTGACCTCATTTCTGACGCTGATGCCGAGGAAGGACGCGCAGGAAATACGCAAGCTGATGAATTATGAAGAAGATACCGCCGGTGGTATCATGACAACGGAGTTCGTCAGCCTCACTTCACTGATGACCGTCAGGGAGGCCATGCGCCACCTCAAGCTGAAGGCGCCGGACTCGGAGACGATCTACTACCTGTTCGTCGTCGATGAAGGACGCAAGCTGGCGGGGATCCTTTCTTTGCGTGAACTGATCATAGCAGATGATGATGCCTATATCGGCGATATCATGATCGAACGTGTCGTCTCCGCCCGCGTTTCGGACGACCAGGAGGAAGTGGCGCAGATTATGCGTGACTATGACTTCCTGGCGATGCCGGTCGTCGACTATCAGGGTCATCTGGTCGGTATCATCACGGCCGATGACATCATGGACGTCATCGATGAAGAGGCAAGTGAGGACTACTCCAGGCTTGCCGGTATGAGTGAAATCGAGCCGACTTCGGATTCTTCCTTCTCCACAGCCAAAAAGCGCCTGCCGTGGCTGATCGGTCTGACTTTCATGGGGATGATCACCGCTACAATGCTCACGCGCTTCGAAGATACGCTGGCGCAGGTTGCCATATTGGGTGCATTCATCCCAATCATCGGCGGGATGGCGGGAAACAGCGGGACACAATCTCTGGCGGTTGCGGTGCGGGGGATTGCGACCGGTGAAATAAAGGAATCGAGCAAGGTTAAACTTGCCTTCCGGGAGATGGGTTCCGGCTTGATAACAGGGTCGGTCTGCGGGATTCTTTTGTTCACCATCATCACCTTATTGTATGATTCGTCAATTCTTGGTATGATCGTGGGCGTCAGTCTGCTGATTGCGATGACGTTGGCGACACTGCTCGGCACACTCATCCCACTGGTGATGGATCGCTTGAATATTGATCCGGCGGTGGCGAGCGGGCCGTTCATCACCACGTCAAACGATATCATCAGTCTGCTCATCTATTTCACACTTGCTAACGCACTAATGTCTTACCTCATATAAGGAGTAGCTTATGGAACACGGACCATCCGTAGTGTCGTTGGCCATCGTTGTGCTGGCGGCATTACTGACCCCTATACTCATCAGCAGATTGAAAGTCAGCTTCCTGCCGGTCGTTGTGGCGGAGATTATCGTAGGCGTCATCATCGGCGACTCCTTTTTCGATATCGTCGACGGCAACGACCCTTGGCTGAAGGTATTGTCTACACTTGGATTCATCTTTCTGATGTTCCTCAGTGGACTTGAAATCGATTTTGACGCGTTTACGCAGAAAGCGAGTCGCCAGAAGAAATCAAAGATCCTGAAAAGGCCGTTGCCGAACATACTGATGCTGACGACGGGCATATTTGCAGCGATGCTCGGCCTAAGCCTCTTGTTTGCGCTGCTTATGCGGGGCCTTGGGATATTTGACGATGTCTTTCTGCTCGTCATCATCATCTCAACCATTTCGCTTGGTGTCGTAGTGCCGACTTTGAAGGAGGCGAATCTGATCAGCACCCGGATGGGGCAGATCATCCTGCTGATTGCAGTCATTGCGGATTTGACGACGATGATAATGCTCGCCCTCTATTCCCAGCTCTACGCGGATGCAAGCAAGCCGCTGTGGCTGATGGGGATACTTGTGGCCTTTGCCATCCTATTCTATTTCCTCGGCCGTGTCATGAACGGCTCGGAGTTCATCAAATCTCTGAATAACGGTACGATGCAGATCGGGATGCGCGGCGTCTTCGCCCTCATCATCATGCTTGTCGCTTTGGCTGAAGGTGTCGGGGCTGAGAATATACTCGGTGCCTTCATCGCCGGCTGTATCGTCAGCCTGCTGAAGCCGGACCAGGATATTGTCCATAAGTTGGACTCGTTCGGCTATGGATTCTTCATCCCGATATTTTTCATCATGGTCGGAGTTGAGTTGAATCTGCCTGCGCTGTTTTCGGACAGCCGGGTGTTCGTACTGATTCCGGTACTGCTGTTTGCGTTTCTGTTCAGCAAACTGATACCGGTGGCGTTCCTGCTGCGGTATTTTGACTTGAAGCGCGTCACGGCAGCCGGTTTCCTGTTGACCTCGACACTGTCGCTCATCATCGCAGCGGCAGTCATCGCCGAACAGATCGGCATGATAACGAATTCCGAGAGCGGCATGTTCATATTGAGTGCTGTCATCGCCTGCATCATCACCCCGGTCGTCTTCAAGCAGCTCTACCCGGAAGGTGAGAATGAAGACCGTGTCATCAATGTGACGATCTTCGGCAACAACCAGCTGACAGTGCCGGTGGCGCACAGCGTCGCCGGGGGTCTGTATAATGTCAGGCTCATCTTCCACAAGAATTTTTCCGACTCTAGGGAAAGGAATACAGAGAACCTCTCATTCCAGGAGATACCGGAGTATTCCGAAGAAGCCCTGGACGCAGCCGATGCATTCGACAGCGATATCGTGGTCGTCGGAGCCAATGCGGCGGACATCAATTGGCGTGTCGCGGAAATGGCTAAAAATCGGGGAGTGGAACGGATCATCTACAGAATCGAAGACCCGACAAGGGAACAGGCCATCAAAGGACTTGGATACGAGCCATTCTCTGCACTGTTGAGCTCGAAGACACTATTGCGCGGATTGATCGAATCTCCGCACATGATGGATCTCCTGACGGATGAAGAGACGGCCATCTATGAGATACAGATGAACAACTACCGCTACGATGAAATGATCCTGCGTGACTTCCCGTTCACTGCAGATATCATCTTCCTTCGGATCATGCGTGGACAGGAGTCGATTGTGCCCCACGGGGATACCAGACTCCAGGTGGATGACCGTATATTCATGACGGGATCTAGGGAGTATGTGGAAGAATTGAAGCGGGAACTGGAACTATATTAACGAATGCACCCTCCGGGGTGCATTTTTTCTTATAAGATGGTGCTTTCTTTTTTGTTGCAATCAGAGATGAAAAACTGTAGATTAGTAGTAGGTACTAACATTAAATCATAAGCACGTGGATATGGATCCATGTGTAATGAAAAAGGGAGTTTATGACTTATGAATCTCGAAGGTAAAACTTTTGTTATCATGGGCGTTGCCAATAAGCGCAGCATCGCCTGGGGTGCCGCGCGGGCCCTCGATAAAATGGGTGCAAAACTGGTATTTACAATATTGAATGAACGCTTCAGGCGCGAACTGGAGAAAATCTTGGGTGACCTAGAAGGCAACCACGACATCATCGTGGAATGTGACGTCACGGACGACAAGCAGGTAGAAGCAGCGTTCAAGGAAATCGGCGAGAAGACAGGCGGCATCGATGGTCTGATGCACGCAATCGCATATGCTGGAAAAGATGAACTCCAAGGCGGCTACAGCGATACTACCCGTGAAGGCTTCAAAAACGCTCTCGACATCAGTGCGTATTCCCTGGCAGTGGTATCAAAACATGCTAAAACAATCATGAATGAAGGCGGCAGCATCGCAACGATGACTTACCTCGGCGGAGAGCGCGCAATGCCTAACTACAATGTCATGGGTGTTGCCAAAGCAGCCCTCGAATCCAGCGTACGCTACCTTGCACTCGACCTCGGCGAGTCCGGCATCCGCGTCAACGCCGTTTCAGCCGGCCCGATCCGTACCTTGAGCTCTTCAGCGGTCGGAGATTTCAAATCCATCCTGAAGGAAATTGAAGAACGTGCACCACTTAAACGCAACGTTGATCAGCTTGAAGTCGGCAACACTGTCGCATTCCTGCTCAGTGATTTGGCGAGCGGCATCACAGGAGAAGTCCTCCATGTCGATTCCGGTTACCACATCATGGCTTAATATAGCTGAAAAAGCAGCACCCGAAGGTGCTGCTTTTTTATTTCGGGCTGTATCCGTTGTTGAGTAGAGTGGTGCTAATTCCCGTTCGTCGCGTGGACGAGGGCGAGTTGGGGTGCTAATTCTCGTTCGTCGAGCGGACGAGGGCGAGTTGGGGTGCTAATTCCCGTTCGTCGCAACAAACGAACGAGAGTTACATCAAAACTGACCACCATCCAGCTTAAGCGGGCAATAAAAAAAAGCGTTCCAAATATATTGGAACGCTCCTTGACACTCAGCCTTCGCCGAGTTTATATGTTTCATATACCTGCCAGACGCCATTGTCGAGCTGGTAAAGAAGACTCATTTTATCAAGTGTTTCTTGGTGATCGATGCCCACCATGCTGAGTTGGCCGAAGATGTCTTCGTACTCCTGGGTAGTCTGTCCTTGGGCAATCGTCAAGTGTGGCACGAAAGGATGGCTGTTTTCGCCATAGAATTCGCCATCATTCAAATCGTCATGCAGAGCGACAAGTTCGTCATTCTTTTCTACTTTGAAATAGATGACTAGAGAGTTCGGTGAGAAACTTGAAACTTTCTTGATTTCGATGTCAGTTGGTTTGTGCTTTTTAGCAATTTCTTTTAGATGTTGTGAAATTTTTTCTTTTTCGGATTCATCCGCTTCAAACTTTTCCTTTAGAGTGATATGCGGGGGGATCAGTGCATAATGCGCATCATATCTTTTTCTATATTGGTTGACTTTATCCTGCAGCTGTTTAGATGGAAACATTGCTATTCCGAAATTCATCGTAATTCCTCCCTGCTTTGTTATACCTTAAGTATATCAAAGTTTTCTCAAAATGCCATAATATTCTAACTTAAGAAGTGTTTCATCGCCGGTTCCAAGATTGGTTTCCACGTTTTCCAGATGTGGCCACCGTCTAACTCTTCATATTTATATTCAAGCAGCCGGGTGGAAAGATGCTCATGCAGTTTGCGGTTCGGCATCAGGAAATCGGCACGATCTTTCGAGATGCTTTCAAAATCATCCTCTTCCAACCCTATAGTATGATACATGTCAAGATGCATGAGTGAACTTTGGGATTCGAAGCGGGCGATGAAATCATCGTCAACATAAGGACTGAGCGCCAATACATTGGAAAATGTGGCCGGATAGGTGATGGCGACCGACAATGCGAAGCTTGCAGCGAGCGATTCCCCCATCAATGTGCGGGAAGTGCCGACCTTTAGTGTCGGGAAGTGTTCATCAACCCAACTCATCAACTCATGGGCAGTGAAAGAAACGAATTTTTCATGGTGCTTGCCGTTCGGGCTGAAGTGGTCATAACGCCAGTCGACGTCAGGGTAGGGCACCCCGATGATGATGGCCCGGTCTATCTCTTCTGCCTCACGCAATTTCTCATACGTCCGTTCAAGCTGTCCGAAGCGGAAGAAGTCCTGGCCGTCGAATGTAATGATGACCCTGTGTTTATAAAGGTCTGAAAAGTTTTTTGGTATATAGTACTGGATTTCATAAGTGTCATTTAAAATTTCCGATTTGAAATCAATACTGTGTATTTTCCCTGGTGTCATTTCCATAAAAATTACCCCCTCTTGGTTATTCTACCAACAAGGGGGCAAGTGTGAAACATCAATGATGGTATTTAACGCTCATCATCGCCGTAATTCATATTATATTCCTGTTCATCCTTAAGGCGTTTCGGATAGTCCACATGCCAGAAATCTGCCGATTTGACTGTAGCTGGGTCTGGAGAGTAGATTGCGTACTTTCCTGAGCCCTTTTCCTTCTTCTGCTTCTCGAAGTCCTTCAGTGCAGCGATGGCCGGCTTCTGCAGGATGAGTATGCCGATGACGTTCAGCCAGGCCATGAGGCCTACACCGAGGTCACCCATATCCCAAGCCAATCCAGCCGAGTTGATCGTGCCGTAGAATACCGAACCGATCAGCAGCACGCCGAGCAGAGTCTTTACGATCGGCCAGCGGCCTTTCGTCAGATAGACGAGGTTCGTCTCTGCGATGTAGTAGTATGCAAGTATTGTAGTATAACAGAAGAATAGAAGTGCAAATGAGATGAAATAAGAACCGAATCCGACGAAACCAGCCTGGAAAGTATCCTGGCCACTGAATGCCTTATCGAGGCCGGCCTGTGTATAGGCCACTGTGCCTTCTACGTTCTGCTCGCCACCCGGCGTTTCCTGATAGACACCACTGTCTACGAGGAGGCCACCTTCACCATCTGAAACATTGTACATGCCTGTCATAAGAATCATGAGAGCCGTCGCCGTACATACGAAAAGTGTATCGACATATACGGAGAATGCCTGTACAAGTCCTTGTTTGGCAGGATGTGAAACTTCAGCTGCACCTGCTGCGTGAGGTCCGGTACCCTGACCGGCTTCATTGGAGTAGATGCCGCGTTGGACGCCGATTGCGATCATCGCGCCGATGATGCCGCCGAACTGCTGCTCCATGCCAAAGGCACTTTTGAAGATGAGAGCGAACATGGCAGGTACTTCCTGGATGTTCATGATGACCACGATGATGGCCACCAATACATATACGAGAGCCATGAACGGCACCACTGCCGTTGCAACATTGGCGATTGATTTGATCCCGCCGAAGATGACCAGGCCGACAAGTACTACAAGAATCGCGCCGATCACCCAGTGTGGCATGGTGAACGAGTTCGTCATGGAACCTGCTATAGAGTTGGACTGGATGCCCGGAAGCAGGAAGCCAGTGGCAAGAATCGTTACAAGTGCGAAAACTGCGGCGTAGATTTTACCGAACTTCCCACCTATCCCCTTTTCTATGTAGTACGCTGGACCACCGCGGTACTGATTGTCTTCATTCTGCTTATAGATCTGCGCCAGAGTGGATTCCACAAATGCGCTGCCTGCCCCTAGGAAGGCAATGAGCCACATCCAGAATATCGCACCTGGCCCCCCGATGTAGATGGCTGTAGCGACCCCGACTATGTTCCCCGTACCGACACGGCCGGATAAAGATACAGCCAAGGCTTGGAAACTGGAAATTCCGACTGGTGATCTTTCACCTTGGAACATAAGCCGGATCATTTCCTTGAAGTGCCTGATCTGGAAGAAGCGCATCCTCAAACTGAAGTACAGTCCTACGGCCAGCAGACCGTATACAAGAGGCGAGCTCCAAACGAGGCCATTAAGAAAATCAACGATTGTCTGCATACTATTTCCCCTTCCCCTTTGTCTTGAAGATTCTGACAACTTTAATTTTACTTGTATACAATTCATTTGTCCATATAAATATTATTAGGTATTCTAATTTATGATACAATGGGTTCTACTTTAACAACCCGTAAGGAGATTATGCCAATGACTAATAAAGTATGGTTCCAAACTGGTATTGCAATCATCATTACACTGCTGATCATCATGCTGGTCATCAGGGTCCAGGTCATTTTTGAACCGATATTCACGGTAGTCGCGACGATTTTCTTCCCGCTTCTGCTGGGTGGCCTCCTGTATTATATCACTGAGCCGATACAGCGCTTTCTGGAAAAACGGCGTGCCGGGCGCCTGACGAGCATTCTGGCGGTTTTCGTCATCATTCTGCTTTTGCTTGCCCTCCTCACCATCCTGATCGTACCAATGGTGACGCAGCAAGTTCAGAATCTGATTTCCCGTGCCCCAGTAATTCAGAATGAGATAGAACAGCTGTTCAATTATGCACTTTCCCAGCGGGATAAATTGCCGTTCGATCCGCAGAAATATATCCAGGATGCCCTGGACCGCGGTTCGGAGATGCTGTCGAACGTAGCGAGCAATGTCATGGCGATCCTATCAGGTACGGTCAGCGTGCTGATCACGTTCATTCTAATTCCGTTCTTCTTCTTCTTCCTGCTGAAGGATCATGAGAAATTCGTACCGGCGATGGTGTCTCCATTCAAAGGGACATTCAAGCAGTTCCTGACCGAACTGCTGCATGACATAGACAATACTTTACGTGCATTCATCCAAGGTCAGATGCTTGTCAGCTTCATCCTTGGCATCATCCTCTACATCGGCTATGTTTCCATCGGCCTTGAATATGCACTGCTGCTTGCGATATTCGCATTGTTCATGAACCTGATTCCGTTCATCGGGCCCTGGATGGCTTTCATCCCGGCTGCGCTGCTTGCATTGATCCAGGAACCCATCATGCTGGTGTGGGTGTCCCTGATCACTTTAGTCGCCCAACAGATTGAAAGTAATCTGATTACACCGAATGTAATGGGCCAGACACTGAACCTTCATCCACTTACTGTCATAACAGTCGTTCTTGCGGCAGGCAATATCGCCGGGTTCATCGGCATGCTGATTGCGATACCGACTTATGCAGTAATCAAGACCGTCATCAGAAATATATGGAACTACCGTGCAAACATCAGAAATACGATGCTGTCGGAACCGCGCAATACCTAGACCGGACGGGGACTTTCCCCGTCTTTTTTGATGATGAAATGGCTCATTGCCGCTTGCCCGAGATGAAAAGCGGGTATAAGTAATGGAATAATCCTGATGGGGGATGATGCCATGAAAGTGACAATAGTAGGGATGTGGAACAGTTTTCCGAAGTATTCGGAACCGACATCCGGCTGCCTGATGCAAAAGAATGGAGTGAATCTGCTGATCGATGCAGGCAGTGGCGTAGCCGGCCAAGTACAGAAGTATGTTGATATCCACACCATCGACCACATATTCCTGACACACTACCACCATGACCACGCAGGGGACATCCAAGCTTTTGTACTGGCGCGGAAACTGGCACGGGAACATAAAAAAACCGACCGCAATCTGAAGGTGTACGGGCCGGAAGGCGGTCTGCCCGTACGCGAGATCCGCCGTGCACGATATAGCACATTCCAGCCCATCCGGGCTCAAAAGACTTATACAGTCGGTCCCTTCAAACTGGAGTTCCACCGCAACGAACACAGTACGGAAACTTATGCAATACGGGTGACGGATGATACCGGTGCCGTCCTCGTCTATACGTCGGATACATGCTACCGGGGCAGCCTGGTGCGCTTTGCATTCGGGGCCGACCTGCTCATTACCGACTGTAGACTGTATGAAGGCTATGACGGCAAAGTGGAAGGCCATATGAATGCAGAAGAGGCTGGACGCCTGGCGTCGAAGGCAGACGCTACCGAGACGATACTTACAAATTTGCCTCACCACGGCGCGTTGGAAGTACTGCTTGACAGTGCCAAGCAGCACAGGGTAAAAAAAATTAGGCTGGCCGAGGCCGGCATGCAAGTTGAAATATAGGAGACGTAGAGTGTAGATTCCTGACAAAAAAAGGATGGCACCCATTTGGGGTCCATCCTTTTTATGCGGCATCTGAAGTGCGCCGCTCCTCTGAATCAATCTGATACAATACCCGGTTGATCTCCACCTGGTTGATCGCTTCCACAACGAAGTACGCAATGATGGAATAGATGATGATAACCGCAATCAGCAGCACATTCGATTGGATGACGCTTAAAACAAGCGCCGGCATGAAGACGAGGGCCATGAAGATGAGGAGCATACCCAAACGGTTGCCGCTTATCGCCCGTTGGGCTGTGGCGACCTCCTCGCTATATTCACGGTTGATGCGCTCGAGATCTATCGCAGACGGGTCCCGGTAAAGTTTCGTTATCCGGATATCTCCACCATATGGATTTTCAACATAACGCAGATCCATATGACTGTTGTTCCATGTCAGATACTTAAAAAAATTCACAATATTCCTCCTAACTATTCAAAAGATTGTGCGTTTATTATATACTGTATACATATTTAATTCAAAGGGGTGTTTTAGATGGCGCAGAAAGGATCGGATGACAAGCAGTTTTCGAGACGCGATTTCCTTAAGACGACCGGTGTGGCCACGGGAGGCATTATCGGAGGTTCCCTGATCGGCGGCTTTGTCGGCTATAATTTGAACGATGGCGACACCGCCTCAGACACCAGTGGCGAGAACAAGGGTGAGGGCGCGGCAGACGGCGGGTCAGAGAACCCCGGCCGGATCTTCTTCCATAATGATGCACAGTTCGAAACGATTTCACAGGCCATGGAGCGCATTTATCCGGAAGATGATATGGGGCCCGGCGCAATCAAGCTCGGTGCACCGTATTTCCTTGATATGCAGCTGGCAGGCGCATACGGCAACAACTCCAAAGAATACATGAAAGGGCCATTCTATGAAGGGGAACCAACCCAAGGCTATCAGTCGCGCCTGACGCGGGCGGAACTGTTCACTTTAGGCATAGAGCGCCTGGATGCGGAAGCCAACGAGGCATTCGACGATGATTTTTCAAAGCTTGACGGAGAAGATATGGATGAAGTGCTGACGAAATTCCAAAAGGGTGAAGCGGATATGGGCGTGCCTTCTGCGACAGCAAAACCGGAGGACTTCTTCAACCTGCTGCGTTCCGCGACAATCGAAGGGGTCTACTGCGATCCGATGTACCGCGGCAACCGTGGTATGGAAGGATGGAAGATGAAGCAGTTCCCGGGACACCAGCACCAGTATATCGATAAGATCGACAGCGGAGAATTTGAGGATATCAAACCGCAATCTCTATATGGAGGTAAAAGCTGATGGCAAAAGAACTTGATAAAGTGGATGTATTGACGGTCGGCGTTGGATGGACAGGCGGCATCATAGCAGCTGAAGCAGCCAAAGAAGGCTTAAAAGTAGTGGGCCTTGAGCGCGGTAAGGAACGGGGTACGGAAGATTACCAGAATATCCATGACGAATACAAATACGCGATACGCTATGAACTGATGCAGGATGTCTCCAAAGAGACGCTGACGTTCAGAAATTCACCTGACCAGCGGGCCTTGCCGATGCGCCAGCTCGGCTCGTTCCTCCTTGGTGAAAACCTCGGTGGAGCGGGGACGCACTGGAATGGGCAGACATGGCGGTTCCTGCCGTACGACTTCGAAATCCGCAGCATGACGGAAGAGAAGTACGGTGAGGATAAACTGATGGAAGATGACGGTTACAGACTCCAGGACTGGGGCATTACATACGATGAGCTGGAACCTTATTTTGACCGGTTTGAGAAGACGTGCGGCCTTTCCGGTGAAGAGAACCCACTCGGCGGCAAGCGTTCGGATGCCTATCCGACACCCCCTATGATCAAGACACCGATTCTTAAGAAATTCGAAAAAGCATCATCCGGGCTTGGCTACAGCCCAATCATGATGCCTTCGGCAAACTTGAGCGAAGCATTCGAAAATCCGGACGGCCAAAAGATCCAGGCCTGCCAATACTGTGCGTTCTGTGAACGTTTCGGCTGTGAATACGGCGCGAAATCCTCTCCTGAAATCACGGTGATACCAGCTGCCCGGGAGACCGGCAACTTTGAAGTGCGCACACACTCCAATGTCGTTGAAATCCTGACGGACGAAGACGACGACAGCCGGGTGACCGGCGTCAAATATGTCGATACACGCACCCGGGAGGAATTCATCCAGCCAGCGGACGTGGTTGTGCTGAACAGCTATGTATTCAACAACTACAAGCTCCTCAGGGTATCAGACATCGGCAAGCAATATGATCCTGAGACGGAGGAAGGGACGCTTGGACGCAGCTACTGCTACCAGATATTTGGTGGTGCCACAGGCTTCTTCGATGAGCAATTCAATACATTCATGGGAGCCGGTGCATTAGGAATGGCATTTGATGACCACAATGGGGATAACTTCGACCATTCGGATCTCGATTTCCTGCATGGCGGCAACATCTCGGTCACACAAACAGGCAACCGTCCGATTGCGACAAACCCGCTCCGCCCGGACACACCGTCATGGGGCAGCGAGTTCAAGAAGGAATCCATCGAAAACTATACGCGTACATTAAGTGTTTCAGGCCAGGGCGCAACGCTGCCGCATAAGGATAATTACATCGATCTTGACGAAACGTATAAGGACGATTACGGTGTGCCGCTCGTCAAATTGACATACAACTTCAAAGACCAGGATCGTGCCCGCCATCAGCATCTCGCCGAACGTTCGGCTGAAGTGCTTGAGGAGATGGGGGCTAAAGAAGTATCGAAAGCTGCAGAACTCGGCGACTACAGCATCGTACCTTACCAGTCCACGCACAACACAGGCGGTACGATCATGGGGGATGATCCCGAGAAGAGTGTCGTCAACACCTGGTTGCAGCACTGGGATCGTGATAATCTTTTTGTGGTCGGCGCGGGAAATTTCGTGCATAATAGTGGATATAACCCAACCGGTACTGTGGGTGCACTTGCATACCGCTGTGCTGAAGGGGTGATCCGATTCGCCAAGGAAGGCGGACGTCTTGAAGATAAGTAGGTGATATAAATGGATCCATATCAGAATATGAACATCAGCCCCACCGATAAGCGCAAAGCGGAAAAGAATAAAAGCGCTGATGCGGGGGGCAATGGTGGAAATGGGAATGGGTCTGGCAATAATACGCCGACACCACCGGAAGAACCGTCGCGGAAGCGGAAACGGGTGACGCATGAAGAGCCTTTTGCGCCTCTCATGGATCATATCGAAGATCTGAGGTCTATGCTCCTCAAGTCGGCGATCGTGTTCGTCGTCTGGTTCTTCACCATATTCTCCACCGTCGGCTGGTGGTTCCCGATCGTGTCGAAGGGCGCAGATATCGTGGTGCTTGGACCGTTTGAAGTAATCCGCTTCTACATCCAGACCTCAGCAGCCATCAGCCTTGGGCTGAGCATTCCGTTCATATGCTGGTTCCTATGGCAGTTTGTACGGCCGGGCCTGGTCGAGAAGGAGACCCAATTCCTGAAGGGGTCCCTGCCGATCATGCTCGTGCTATTCGTTATCGGAGTGTCGTTCGGCTATTTCGTCGTGCACCCGATCAGCTATTTCTTCCTGATCCAGATGGGGCAGGTCAATTTCGATGTGCTCGTGACGGCGGATGAATATATGTCCTTCCTGCTTATTACCACGATTCCCTTCGGTCTGATTTTCCAGCTGCCGATAGTGGTCCTGTTCCTGAGTCATATTGAACTGCTTGACTCAGAGTTCATGCGGAAATCAAGGAAGTATGCATATTTCGCCTTGATGGTCGTCACAGCCATCATCGCACCACCCGACTTCTTCACGCATATCATCACTCTGTTGCCGATGATCGGCCTCTATGAAGTGAGTATTGTACTGGTCAGGCGCAAAGAACGGCGCACCGCCAAAAAAGAAGCGGAAAAGGCAGAAGCAGCTTAAAAGGAGGCTCTAGGAGCCTTCTTTTTTGTGCCTAGTTATTTTATCCAGAATGTACCTGCAAGGTGAATATCTGGTATAGTACAATATAGGAAAAGGAGGGGCTTCATAAATGAAAAAAGTAAGAAAAGCGGTCATCCCAGCGGCTGGACTCGGTACCCGGTTCCTGCCGGCGACCAAGGCCATGCCAAAGGAAATGCTGCCGATCCTCGATAAGCCGACGATCCAGTATATAGTGGAGGAAGCGGTCGAAGCGGGTATTGAAGATATCATCATCGTCACCGGCAAGCACAAGCGTGCCATTGAAGATCATTTCGATCATCAGCTGGAACTTGAAATGAACTTGAAAGAGAAGGGGAAGTACGAGTTGCTTGAGAAGGTTGAGCATGCGACCGGACTTGCAAATATCTTCTATGTCAGACAAAAATCCCCTAAAGGGCTCGGACATGCCATACATACTGCCAAGCAGTTCATCGGGGACGAACCGTTCGCCGTGCTGCTCGGGGATGATATCGCCGATAATGAAGGCGGAAAGCCCGCCATCGGCCAGCTGATCGCCCATTACGAAGAATGCCAAAGTTCGGTCATCGGTGTGAAGCAGGTGCCGGCAGAGGAGACTTCCCGCTACGGGATAGTCGAATACGATGGCCAAAAGGATAACCTTTACCATCTGACCGATATGCATGAGAAACCGGGCCCGGGCGTAACGGATTCCACACTCGCCATCATGGGACGCTACGTTCTTGCGCCTGAGATTTTTGATCATCTTGAAAAAGGGGAAGTTGGAGCAGGCGGTGAAATCCAGCTGACCGATTCCATCCGGGCGATCATCGAGTCGGGCGGCGATGTCCATGCCGTTGATTTCGAAGGCACACGTTACGACGTCGGCGACAAGGCCGGATTCGTCAAAACGACGATGGAATATGCGCTTAAATCCGATATGCGCGATGAACTGCTTGAATTTATGGAAGACTCCCTGAAGCGTTACGACAGGATAAGAGAATAGAAAAACTGCGGCAGTCCATGCCCCAAAATTCCGGGGAATCGCATGGGGTGCCGCTTTTTATCTTCAAAGTGTAAAATTAGTCAAAATAAAAAGAGCAAATCAGGCATTTTCCTCCATATATTATGTAGGAGGTGCATGTCATGTTTATAACAGATAGAAGAAAATCAAAGGAGCTCCTGTTTTACGAAGCGTTGGAAGTGCGCTGTAGCTTGACGGGACAGGAAGTGAAAAGGCTTAGGGCATTGCGTCGGGGCTTCGAAGGTGAGAGGGCCTATGACGCGCTGTGGGAAGCGGCCGGCCATGATCACCTGTTGATTTTCCGGGACATCTGGCTACAGGTCGGAAATGCAGTGCTCCAGGCAGATGTGCTTATTATTGATGACGGCCAAGTGACTGTGAATGAGATAAAAAATTATTCAGGGTTATATCGGCTGGAAAATGCTGTATGGTCAGTCAACGGCTACCGTATTTCTGAAGACCCGGTCGCCCAGGTGAGGCGGACTGTCGGCAAGCTGACACATATAAGGTCGAAAGGCGGGCATTCATTTCAGATTGACGGGAAAGTCATTTTCATCAATCCCGACTTTAACCTCACCTCTGATTCAGAAACAGATGACCGGCATATCATCAACCGGACAATGCTGAAACCCTATATGGCGGATATTGCAGCAGGGTATGCCAGTAGAGAAGCATCGGACGTCGCCGAGACCATCAAGTCATGTATCATCGATGACCCGATGCGCGTCCCAGAACTCGATCCCAGCCGTATAAAGCCAGGGATTCGCTGTGCCCGCTGTAGCGCCGTTGATTTATCGATTAAAAGGTATGCAGTCGAATGCCGGCAGTGCGGCCACCACGAAACCACCGAGCGGCTGGTCGTGCGCGCTATAGTCGATCATTCCAATCTATTTCCCGATGCTTCCATGGATAAAAAGCAGATCCGGTGGATGCTTGCCGATCAGGTTGGGCTCAGATGTATAGAACACGCCCTGACGAAATATTGCATAGCCATAAAAAGAGGCAAACATGCAGCATACACTGTCGAAACACACTATCTTGAAGAATTATTGGCAATCAAGCAGTATAAATCAAGATATGAGAAGAAACCCTCTCAAATTTGAGTTGAGTCTCCAATTCCCGTTCGTCGCCGGAACGAAGGCGAGTTAACGTTCCAATTCTCGTTCGTCGCCGGAACGAAGGCGAGTTAACGTTCCAATTCTCGTTCGTCGCCGGAACGAAGGCGAGTTAACGTTCCAATTCTCGTTCGTCGCCCAAACGAAGGCGAGTTACCTAATCAATCACCCCGCAACAAAATAAAACCACTCCCACAAGCGGCGCATTCCGCATGATGGAAGTGGTTCAATATGTCTATTCCAAATATTCGACGACTTCGACTTCGTCGGTATAGTATTTCATATGGTCGCTGACATCCTGATAGACGCCGTCGGCGTCATTGAGGCCGTACTCGGTGGCGTCGGTCAGCGGAACGAGTTCAAAGTCATCGAACTCATTGCTGTGCATATAGGTAGGCATGAATTTCACCGCATCGACGGAGATGTCTTCATCGCCTCCACTGTAGGTGATGTCAAAGCCGATTATGCCGCCGAGCTTCGTCTCCAGACTCTGCTGGGCGCTGAAGAAATTGCCGAGCGAGTAGGCGATCACAGTCTCCTCACCGTCCTCGCGCTCATAGATGTCGACGGGCTGAAGCACGTGTGGGTGGTGGCCCAGTATGATGTCGGCCCCGGCATCGGCGATCTGCTCAAATTGCTGGACATGTTCATCCCTCGGGAACTCCTCGTACTCATTCCCCTGGTGCATGCTGACAACCAGCATATCGACTTCATCCCGCAAGTCTTCCATATCGGATAAAATCGTCAGCATATCAATCAGATTGACGAGGTGGTCCTCCCCTTCAGGAACCGGGATGCCGTTCGTGCCGTAGGTGTAGGCGAGGAAGCCGACCGACACCCCTTCAACATCGATGATGCGCTGGCGCTTCCGGTCTTCTGGACTGACATTCGCCCCGACATATTCTATCCCTTTCTCCTTCAAAATATCAGTTGTACGTTCGACTCCTTCAGTGCTGCGGTCGAGCGTATGGTTGTTGGCGAGTGAGACGATGTCTGCATTCAGATGTTCAAGCAGATCGGCAGCCTCAAGCGGCGCGTTGAACATCGGATAGCCACTCAATCGCAACTCCTCGCCGCCGATCGGGGTCTCCTGGTTCATGAATACGAGATCTTTATCCTGCAGATAAGGCGCAACCTCATCGACCCGTGAGGTGAAGTCGTAGCCTGATTCGGTCTCGACATCTTCATAGAGGTGGTCATGTATCAGCACATCACCCGTTGCGGCGAAGTTGAAGGATGTCTCAAGGTCGAAATGGGTCTCGACCACGTTATGTATCGCGTCTCCGGATATCTGTTCGAGCGTTTTATCATATACAGCATGCGCCTCGTAGTCAGCATCACCAAAAGGGAGGCTGAGCATCAGAAGCATCATCATCTTCAACATATATAAATCCCCCTTGTCTTTTATATTGATTCTACAATGAAGGCACATATATAACCAGTGATTGCATAAAAAAACTTCCCGATCCTAAAATGGATGGGAAGTCACAAATGCCGGTAGCGAGAATCGAACTCGCAGCTCTGCCTTACCATGGCGGTATTTTACCATTAAACTATACCGGCTGGATGGGTTGGTCGGATTAGGTCCGCCAAACACCATTCATATTATCATGCGTCTTGGAAGTTGGCAAGGGTCATTTTGACACTATTGTCGGGCTGTGCGCCAATTTGTGAAGAAAAGGACGCCGTAGTATAGGAAGAGGATGATGAAGATCAATCCGCTGGCCGTAAGTGTGGCGGTCACCGTCCCGAATATATCTGCCGTCAGGCCGCCAAGGACCGGACCGATCATTGCACCGATTCCCTGGATGGAACTGATGACACCCCAGGACTCTTCCTTACTGCTTGCACCGATGCTGCCGGCGAGATACTTGTTCCATGCAGGCAGCATGATGCCGTAGGAAAGCCCGATGAAGCTTGCGATGATGAAGATCAGCCACACCGTTTCGAGTGTGCTGAACCAGATGACGCCAGCTGCGTATATGAAGAAGCCGCCGACGATGACGGTGCGGGTGAACCGCTCTGTATGGGCATCGAGTGCCCGGCTCAACACGGTCATTGAAAATCCGACGAGGCCGAACACGATCAGGATAAAGAACGTGTATTCAAAATAGTTCAATTCAAGCAGCGAGGTGATGTACGTCGGCAGGACCGGCAGCAGCATGCCGACGCCGAGCCCCTGAAGCATGATGCCGGGCATGTTGCGCATATGATGGCGCAGGATCTCCCACGTCTCGCCAAGCGGCAGCCGGCGCTTGCGGCGGCTCGCGGTGGCCTCCCCATGCGTCTCTACTTTGTAGTCGCCTGGCAGGATCAGGAAGATGATGAAGTTCAGGGCGAAGACGATCACCATCGCAACGACCGCCGCAGCATCGAATATGCCGATCAGGAAGTTCATGATGACCATGCCGGCACCGAGGCCGGAGAGCCAGGAAAAGAAGATGAGGCCCATTTCCCGCCCGCGGTTTTCATCCTGCACATTGGATAATGCGATGATCCAGATCGGACAGACGCTGATGCCGAGCAGGCATGCTGCGATCAAAAGCGAGTAGAAGCTCTGATCGAACATGACGAGCGCCATGGCACCGACGCCGACGAGGTAACTCAGGAACATCGTCCACCAGGCACCGATCTTACGCATGATGAAACCAAGCCAGATGTTGGTCACGGCATCGAATACATAATGCATCGTGATGACGATGGACGATAGGCTCAGTGAAATGATGCCGATCGTCGGCAGGGCCGGTAGGTAGCTGAGTATGAACATGCCCCGGACGACTTCCGTCAGGCACAGTATGAAAGCGAGTTTCCAGAATCGTTTCTTTTTTGTATTGGTTGTCATTATGTCACCTTTTATAACGCCGTCAGCTCCTGTACGGGCATGAAGACGCTGCATTTTATGGTTGTCATCATTGTTCAGATGATACGGAACGGTTTGCCCTTCTGTCAATTCCCACTATTAAAGAACATTCTTCTATTGTATAATATAAAAGTTGAAAGGTGGCAGGAAAAATGAATTCGAAGACATTGATTTCCCTACTGAAAATTAAAAAGACATACGGGGAATTTCCAGAAACGGTAGCGCACATCTCCATGGATTCCCGTGAAGTGGATGGAAATGCCATATTCGTAGCGGTGCGGGGCCATCAGGTCGATGGCTTCGATTTCATTCCGCAGGCTATGGAATCAGGGTGCCGCTTCATCGTAACAGACCGTTATGCCGATTTGCCAGAAAATGTCGGGCTCCTCGTCGTCAGAGACCCCGTCAAGGTGGCTTCCCTATTCTCGGAATACATCTACAGCTTCCCCCATGAAACCCAGACGATGATCGGGGTGACGGGCACGAACGGCAAAACCACCGTCGCTACGATGATCCACAATCTAAGCCGTGCGCTCGGCAAGAACAGCGCCTACCTCGGAACCAACGGTTTCGTGGTGAATGACGACCGCTATGCCAGCACCAATACGACGCCTGAAACGACCCGGCTCCATAAAAGGATCAAGGAAGCGAGCGAACGGGATTCCGAAGTCTTCACGATGGAAGTATCGTCGCATGCCCTCGGTCTCGGCCGGACGTTCGGCATCGACTACGACATCGCAATCTTCACCAACCTGACCCAGGATCATCTCGACTTCCATAATACAATGGATGAATACGGCTACACGAAAGGATTGCTGTTCTCCCAGATGGGCCAGAATGTCAAAGATCCGAAATATGCGATCCTCAATGAGGACGATCCCTGGTCGGCGCGCTATCGCGCGATGACGCCGCATGAGGTCATCACCTACGGCATGACCGACGCAGCCGACTTCTACCCATCGGATATCCAAGGCACACTTGAAGCCTTTACATTCACATTGAATACCCCAGAAGGGCAGTATCATGTCGAATCACCCTTCATCGGCCACTTCAATATTCAGAACCTGATGTGCGCCATCATCAGCGAATGGCTGCAGGGCTATAAGCTGCCGCGCATCATCCGCGCAGTCAGCGACATGGCACCCGTGGAAGGACGGCTCGAGGTGCTCGACCGCACGCTGCCGATCGACATCATCATCGATTTCGCCCACACACCGGACGCCCTCAGTAAAATCATCGACACAATCGAGCCGTTCGTCACCGGCAGATTGATTTTCCTGGTCGGCATGACCGGCGAACGTGATCTGTCGAAAGCGAAGGAAATGGGCCACATATCGACGCGGGCCGACGTGGCGATATTCACACCCGACAACCCCGCCAACGATGACCCTGCCATGCTGGTCGAAGCGCTCGCCGAAGGGGCGGCGCACGACAATTACCGAACCTTCCTGGACCGGGCTGAAGGCATCGAATATGCAATCGCCCTGGCGGAGCCCGGGGATACGGTGGTGCTCGCCTGCAAAGGCCGCGAGCCATACCAGATCATGGAAGACTATGTAAAGGTGCCCCACCGCGATGACCTGATTGCACTGGACTGCGCCTACCGCAAGTACAGGAGGGATGAGTATGTTTCAGACGACATCATCGATTGAGGGGCAAAACATGCCTGTCTTCATCCATGAGTCCGAGTCGCGCGGAACATTCATCATCAGCCTCCCGGATATCCACTTCAGCATCGAATACCCGCAGTCGTTGACCAGTGAAGAGCAGATCGAAACACTTGTCCTGCATCTGTTCAGCATGATGGACGAAAATCAGGCTGAAGCAGTCGCCCGGGACATTGTACACGCAATTTTGCGAAAGTAAGGAGACCATTATGGATTTTACTCAAGAAATAGAAAAACGGAAGACATTCGCCATCATCTCCCACCCGGATGCCGGTAAGACGACGCTCACCGAGAAGCTGCTTCTGTTCGGTGGCGCCATCCGCAGTGCGGGTACCGTCAAAGGCAAGAAGAGCGGCAAGTTCGCCACGTCCGACTGGATGAAGGTCGAGCAGGAGCGGGGCATCAGTGTCACCAGCTCCGTCATGCAGTTCGACTTCGACGGCTATAAGATCAACATCCTGGATACCCCGGGACACGAAGATTTCTCGGAGGATACGTATCGTACGCTGATGGCGGTCGACTCGGCCGTCATGGTCATCGATGCGGCGAAAGGCATCGAACCCCAGACCCTGAAACTGTTCAAAGTCTGTAAGATGCGCGGCATTCCGATCTTTACGTTCATCAACAAACTCGACCGTGTCGGCAAGGAACCGTTCGAACTGCTTGAAGAGATCGAATCGACGCTTGATATCGAAACATATCCGATGACGTGGCCGGTCGGCATGGGGCCATCCTTCTTCGGCATCATCAACCGTAAAGACCACTCGATCAACCCTTACCGGGAAGATGATACGATTCAGCTTGATGAAGACTACGCACCGGTCGGCGGACACGCCATCGAAGAAGATGAAGCGTTCCAGACGGCGATCGAGGAGTTTATGCTCGTTGAAGAAGCGGGCGATGACTTTGATGATGAAAAAATCGCCCGTGGTGATCTGACGCCGGTCTTCTTCGGTTCCGCGCTGTCTACATTCGGCATCGAGGAATTCCTCGATACGTACGTCGACTATGCACCAATGCCGACGCCACGTAAGACCAAAGAAGAGTCGCTTGTATCGCCGAAGAGTGAAGACTTCAGCGGTTTCATCTTCAAAATCCAAGCCAATATGGACCCCCGCCACCGCGACCGCCTTGCATTCATGCGGGTCGTCTCAGGGAAATTCACGCGCGGCATGGAAGCCAGGCTGGCACGCACCGGCCGCAAAGTCAAAGTCGCACGCGCCACGATGTTCATGGCAGATGACACTGAAACGGTCAATGAAGCCTATCCCGGCGATATCATAGGCCTCTATGATACAGGAACCTTCCAGATCGGAGATACGCTGTACGCCGGCCAGAAGGTCGATTTCGAAGACCTGCCGCAGTTTACGCCTGAGCTCTTCATGAAGGTGTCGGCAAAGAACGTCATGAAGCAGAAGCATTTCTACAAAGGAATCGAGCAGCTTGTGCAGGAAGGCGCCATCCAGTACTACAAGACGATGCATACGAACCAGCCGATACTCGGCGCGGTCGGACAGCTTCAGTTTGAAGTGTTTGAGCACCGCATGAAGAACGAGTACAATACAGACGTCATTATGGAACCGATCGGCAAGAAGATTGCCAGATGGGTTGAAAATGAAGAAGACATCACCGATGCCATGCACTCATCCCGTTCGAATCTTGTGCTCGACCGCTATGATAACCAGGTGTTCCTGTTCGAAAACGAATTCGCCATGCGCTGGTTCAGCGATAAATTCCCGGACATCAGGCTCTATTCGCTGATGTAGGTTTTCGCTTTACATCAGGAACGGAATCGGCTATATTCAATAAGTAACTAAAAGAACATACCTTTCCAATCGGAAAAGGGGAGTAACGAATGGGGCGACCCATCGATGCATCGTCATGACGGAGAAATTCCCGGTGCATCGAGCAATACTTTGTATTGTATCGTGAGACCTTGGCCGCATCTCTACGGAGATATGCGACCAAGGTCTTTTTTCGTTCACTCGGAAAAGGAGAGAAGTCAATGGATTTTGCAGTAATTTTAGAGTATTCATGGGTGTTGATCGTCCTCATTGTGCTCGAGGGGCTGCTCGCAGCAGATAACGCGGTGGTGCTCGCCGTCATGGTCAAGCACCTCGGGTTCAAGGAACGGAAGAAGGCATTGTTCTATGGATTGTTTGGGGCCTTCATCTTTAGGATGGTCGCCATACTGCTGCTCGTCTGGCTCGTCCAGTGGTGGTGGATGCAGGCGCTCGGTGCCATCTACCTGTTCTATGTGTCCATCTCACACCTCTATGCCATCTGGCGCGGGGGAGAGGACGAAGCAGCACATGAAGCGGCGGCCGAAGGCAAAAAGCCGAAGAAGAAAGCGGGTTTCTGGCTGACGGTCTTCAAGGTGGAAATCGCTGACGTCGCCTTCGCCATAGACTCCATTTTGGCGGCAGCGGCAATTGCCCTGGCGCTCCCGGAAGTCGGCGGCGACTTCTTTGGCGTCAACGCCGGACAGTATACCGTAATGCTTGTCGGTGGCCTGATCGGTGTCATCATCATGCGGTTCTTCGCCAACTGGTTCGTCGAACTGCTCAACAAGAAGCCAGGCCTTGAAATCGCCGCCTTCGTCATCGTCGGTTGGGTCGGCGTCAAACTATCGGTTCTGACGCTCGCCCACGACGCACTAGGCGTCATACCGGAAGCCTTTCCGCATTCAGTCACCTGGAAATTGATCTTCTGGAGCGTCATGGCGGTTGTCATCGCTGCAGGCTGGTTCCTCAGCAGCGATAGGGCCAATCAAGATGGTGAATCAGTGGAAACAAACAGATAAACGTTCTATAATTGAAGCAATACTGATGAGGAGGGGTCGCCTTTGGACAAGTCTAGGAAGCATATCATTCCGAAAGACCGGTACCGCCGTAAGCGAAGAACATTCAACGCCGGCGATGGACGTGATGAAGAGAAGCAGACAGGACAAGTAGAGGGTCAGATAGATGACCATAAAAGCACAGTCGAGTACAAAGGACCTAATCCGCACGATTATGGTAATGACGGCAACACAGAAGATATGCAGGCTCGCCGGGAGAATATGGGGGACACCATGCATATGGCGCCTTCAGGTGGCTATGTCAGGTCCGGAAGTGCACGGCGGAGCAAGGGCAAAGACGACGGCGCTAAAGAGGCAGACACGGGGCCTGATACACGCGATCATGCGGCAGACGGCATAAGTGCCGATGCCAAGAACGGTCCGGAGAACGTGGGAGACACCATGCATATGGCGCCTGAGCCGGGCCCGACTGGGACCACTGCCCCGGGGGAGCGCCGTGGAGGCCGCGGAGGCGGCCGTAAAGGTGGAAAGGGTGGTTGTTTGAGCACCATCCTCCTGCCGCTTATCGCCGGATTGATCGGTGCCCTGATTGCACTTGCCCTATTCAGTGCATTCACTGACGACACGAACCAGGATGAATCTGCTGGAGGCGTCTCAGGGAATGACCAGAGTGAGCAAGAAGAGGGAGGCGATCAACAGGAAGGCGACAATAGCGGTGACGCAGAAGTTTCGGATACGACGGCCGCCATCCAGAAGGCGCGCAAGTCTGTGGTCTCGATCGTCAACCTCCAGAAGATCGGCGACATCCTCCCTGGACTTGAGCAGCAGACTGACAGTGAACCGGAAGAAGCGGGGACCGGCTCTGGTGTCATCTACAAGCTGACGGAAGAAGATGCATACGTCGTCACGAACAACCATGTGGTTGACGGGGCCCAGGAGCTCGAAGTGACACTTGAGAACGGCACCCAGAAATCGGCTGAAATTGTTGGTACCGACCTATGGACGGACCTTGCTGTATTGCGTATGGACCGCGGTGAAATCGAAAATGCCATCGAGTTCGGCGACAGTTCGGATCTCCAGGTGGGTGAAACGGCAATCGCAATCGGTTCGCCCCTTGGCCAGGCATTTTCAGGCTCGGTGTCACAGGGGATCATCTCAGGTCTCGACCGCAGTGTGCCCGTCGATATAGACAACGACGGCAACTACGACTGGGAGGCGAACGTTTTGCAGACCGATGCGGCCATCAATCCAGGTAACTCGGGCGGCGCGCTGGTCGACCAGTCAGGTGACTTGATCGGCATCAACTCGATGAAGATCAGCATGCCGACAGTGGAAGGGATCGGATTTGCAATCCCTGTCAACGAAGTGCAGGAGATTGCCACCCAGCTTGAAGAGCAGGGAGAAATCTCCCGGCCGTTCCTCGGCGTCCTGCTGCAGGACCTCTATACGGTACCGGCTGAAGTGCTGGTCAATGAGATGAACCTGCCTGATGATGTGGAGTCGGGTGTGATCATCAGCAACGTTGAGGATGGCAGTCCGGCAGACGCGGGCGGCCTCAAGCAGTTCGATGTCATCGTATCGTTCGACGGCAATGAAATTGCGAACATGATAGAACTCAGGAAGTATCTGTATTACGAAAAGGAACAGGGAGAGGAGATGACGGTCGGCTATTACCGCAACGGTAATCTGCAGGAAACGACCGTCACCCTGGAATAGTGTGGCGCACCGGGTGACCGGTGCTTTTTTATATGAGTAGGAATGTAGTGGATAGGGTACTGTCAAACAGTATGAAAGTCACCTTGACACAGCTTGATCGGGTGCGTGATAATAAGATGTATTTATGAGAACCGCACGGTTTTGAAAGAAGGGATTGCAATGTTCAAATCGTTGGAGCGTTTCCTCGACTCGCTCACCCCCCAACGCGGGATTTTTCTGTACTATCTGATTGCGCTTTTTGTGGCAAGTTCTGTCCTGAGCCTGCCTTTCCTCTACCGTGGGGAGAAGGATACGGCGCTGATCGACACGATTTTCGTCGCAGCCTCCGCCTTGTCGGTGACGGGCCTGACCCCGATTACGATCGCCGAAACGTTCAATACGAGCGGCTACGTGGTCATCATGGTCATCCTGAACCTTGGTGGGGTCGGCATTATGGCCATGGGTACCATGCTGTGGGTGCTGTTCGGCCGTCATATCGGCCTGAAGGAGCGCATGCAGATTGCCGTCGACAACCACCAGTATAAATTCTCGGGAGCGGTCAAGCTGGTCATCGAGATACTGAAGACGTTGCTGATCATCGAAACGATCGGCGCGGTGATGTATTTCATCTATTTTATGGCAGAGTCCAATGATTTCTACTATTCCCTGATGAACGGCCTGTTCCTGTCGGTTTCGGCCACAACGAACGGCGGTATGGACCTGTTCGGCAACTCATTGATCAGCTATGAGGAAGGTTACATACTGCAGGTGCCGGTGATGATCCAGATCATGCTCGGTGCTATCGGTTACCCAGTATTGATAGAAGTCCGCCGCTTCCTCCGGTCGCGCAAACGGAGTTTCCGGTTTACGCTGTTCGCCAAGATTACGACACTCACTTACCTGGTCTTGTTCCTGGTGGGGACGTTCTTTATCTTCGTCATGGAATCAGCGAATTACTTCTCGGAGGATTCATGGTTCAAAACGTTGATGAACAGCATGTTCGCCTCATTGACTACCCGGAGCGCCGGGTTGACGACCGTCGACCCGAGCCTGTTCAGTGATGCAACACAGCTCGTCATGAGTGCCCTGATGTTTATCGGCGCCTCTCCAAGTTCCGCCGGGGGTGGCATCAGAACGACCACATTCGCACTGCTTATCCTGTTCCTCATCTCGTTCAGCCGGGGACGCAAAGATATCCGCATCTTCAACCGTGAAGTCGACGGTGAGGATCTGCGCCGTGCATTCGCCGTCATCATACTGGCAGTCTTCCTGGTATTCAGTGGCATCATTTCAGTGGTCCTGTTTGAGGGCGGCCGCTTCGACCTGATCGATATCATATTCGAGGTCACCAGTGCATTCGGTACGACGGGCTTATCGACCGGCATTACAGGGGATCTGACCAACTGGAGTAAAGTGGTTGTCATGATCTTCATGTTCATCGGACGGATCGGTTTCATCTCCTTCCTGTTCTCGATGGGCGGCAAGCAGAAGGAATTGTCTTTCCATTATCCGAAAGAACGCATCTTGATCGGCTGATAAACTTCAAATGAGAGGAGTATCCAGACATGCAGGAATTTTTCAGTGTCAGCCTCATACTGACCCAGCATCTTGGACGCAACCTCGGCAGTGCGCCGGGCGTGACGCTGTCGAAGGTGGCCAAATATAGGCGGGGGCTGCTCTTTGAGCAGAACCACCATGTCATCCTCGCCGACCTCGGGGGCACCATCGGCATCGATCTGGACTACATCACCCCGCGCAACCCTGCCATCACGGCGATGAACTATATGGATTACGGCTTCGGCGTGTTGAACCATAAGGATATGGCCAACATTTCACGGCTCAGGCGTTCCTTGAGCTTTTCGAAGTTCCCTTGGATGAGCTGCAACATCACCCATCCGGCGACAAAGGAACCGTTTTTCGGGGAGCCGTACGAAATCTACAGGACCAACGGCATGAAGCTCGCCATCCTCGGCGGCTATGCCGGCACCTATGATCCATCAGAGGCAAGCGGTGAGCGGGATCTCCATATATCGAACCTCAGCAGCTCCATCAAACGTTGGCTCAGATACATCTATGATACCGAAAATCCCGACTACGTCATCGTCTGCCTCGCCGATGCCGACGATACGATCAGCCGCGTCATCCATGATATGGAAGGCGTCGGCCTCCTCATCACCGGCAGCTGTGACGCGGCATCATATGAGGAGAACCACCACGCGTCTTATTCTGCAGAAGACGACCGGCATATCCCGAGATATCATCACCATCACACCGGCAAGGTGATGCATGTCGAACTCAATTTCAAGACCCGCACCAGCACATATGAATATTTGAGCCATTCCGTCTCACGCATCGACCGCGAAGTGTCCCAGCTCCAAGAAGACCACCGTCTCCTTGATCTGGTCCACTATCACCTGTAGAAAGACGGTACAGACGATAAAAGAGCAGCGCCCCGCAGGTTGTGTGGGATGCTGCTCTTTGTTTTATAGGGGGGAGAGGAGTGTTGGATGTCTAACTCTCGTTGGTCCGCACAACGAAGGCGAATTGGCTCTCTAACTCTCGTTGGTCCGCACAACGAAGGCGAATTGGCTCTCTAACTCTCGTTGGTCCGCACAACGAAGGCGAATTGGGTGTCTAACTCTCGTTGGTCCGCACAACGAAGGCGAATTGGGCGTCTAACTCTCGTTGGTCTGGGGCAACGAAGGCGAATTGGGTGTCTAACTCTCGTTCGTCCGCACAACGAAGGCGAATTGGGTGTCTAACTCTCGTTCGTCCGCGCAACGAAGGCGAATTAACCGTCTAACTCTCGTTCGTCCGCGCAACGAAGGCGAATTGGCCGCACCACACACATCCCACCCCAGATCACAAAAAACCCGCTACACTGCGTCTCGCAGTATAACGGGTCGGGGATTATTCTTCGACGATCTTGTATCTTTTATGGTTGACTACAGTCTTTTCGAACATTTCATGCTCGTCGAAATTTTTATCGATTGTAATATCAACAATGACAGAGTTGTCGTTGACTTTCTCAACTCTTCCTTTCATGCCTTGGAATTCTATTATATTCCCTACTTGTGCTGCTACCACTTCTGTTTCTTCATCCATGCGTCAAACCTCCACTACCAATGATGTAAGACATTATACTAGATGTTCGGCAATATTGAAAGCGTTCGGCTATCCATCACCTGTCAGGCATCCGATGTACCCTGCGCCTTATCGTCCGACGCCACGACCGCTTCAGGTTCCTGTTTAGAAACGGTGGCGTTTGACGCTTCTTCCGAGTCGTCAGGCCGCCGCTTTTTCAGCTTGTTCTCCGGCTGTCTGCTCTTGGCTATGATCTTACGCGTCTTCTTCACCTTCTTCTTATCCTGCTTGACCTGTTTCTTGAGGTCATACGGGTGATAGGCGCCGATTTCGACCATATAGTCCGCAATACGTGAATGCTGATTGATTGCCTGTGTAAGCTGCCGCCTCAGCACATCGCGCACTTCCGGGGAAATCGTCTCCGTCAACGCGACCGAGTAGGCCCGAACGGCCGATTTGGACGAGACGAGCATTTCATGGACGATCAGTTCATCCTTCTTGTTGCCGGTGTGTTCCAAAATATCATCAAATTCCATTACTGCAGCCTCCCTAAAAGATAAAGGACATGTGCCTTCTATGGTAACAGTGCTTCTATTTCTTCTATGGCTTTCTCGGATATCTGCTTTTCCTTTCTGAGCAGGGATCTGAGCTTGGGATCATCCGCCAGGGATTCCAATACGTGCGCTTTCATCAGAGATGCTTTTCTGAGCGTCACGATTTCATGCAGTTCCAGCGTTTCATGCACGCCGAGTGACACTTCGTTCTTGTCGCTTTTAGCCATGGTCAGCCTCCTGTTGGTATTTATGGCATAAGGATAACATGCTTCTTGTCATTATACGAGAATCTTATCAGAAATCATAAAATTCAATCTTCAATGCCGTAAATCTCCCTTAACTTCACCCGTGCCGAAGCCCGCCAGTTCTTGACGCTCGATGCACTGAAACCAGCAACAGAGGCGATTTCACGCACCGTAAAGCCTTTCAATGTATAGGTCAGCCACAACATCTCCCGGTCATCAAGGACCCGGCGGGCGCTCTCATAGTAGAGTGTCGGCATGTCATCATCGGTCCCGGTATCCATCCCGGCATCGCCGTCAGCACTTACATGTGAAGTATAGCGCGAAACTTTACGGATTTCATCGATCATCCGCTGCTGGATGCGCGTATAGACGAATTGGGATTCGGTCGCCCCTTTGCCTTTGACGGCATCGAAGGCAGTCAGGGCAGAGTAGACGGCCAGCCGGCCGACCTGCATATAATCATCTTTATCGTATTGGATGTTCAGTTTATTCATGATGCTGTGGATCATCGGTTCATACCGTTCTATTTGTTCATTCATATGGAGTGTCCCATAACGCATCGATGCATCAGTTATTTCCGGATAAGCCAATCATATGATGAAACTGAGCAATCTGCCCGGGGGACAACACCTAATAAGTCGACTTAACTTATCGTTATATTAACATAATATAAAATATTGTTAATTATATGTTAAATAATTAGCTTTTAATGTATAATTTAAAGATCAACACATTGAAGAGGTGACACATGATACCATCACTACTCAACCCGGGGATCTGCTGCATTGAACCAGTAGACCACCCCGAGTTTCTCTGCGAAGCGGTCTACCATGACCGTGTACTGCCCTCGGTCAAACCGAGCGAGGACCTGATCGATGAACTGCTCGTCTATTGCCATGGTACAAACTTAAAAGCCAGACGGGCCCATCTGAAGGCCGCGCATGACATCCACCGGCTCGGTCCGATCGTCATCGATGAACGCATCGGTTTTACATTGTTCCCCGTAACGGTCTCACGGCGCCGCAATCCCTGCTGGGTGAACTTGCATCAGCTGCTTGAATTCAGACCCGGGGTGGGAGGTACGGAAATACGCTTCAACCATGGTATGATGAAATGGATAGAAGCCGATTACAGATTGTGCGAAAAACAATATGCCAAAGCATTGAAAGTACTCGACCGCTCCACTAAAATACGGGAGCAGAGTGCGCTCTACATCACACGATAAGAAGGGGCGCGGCTCCTGCTGGAGGATGCAGGCGATCGGCGGAAAGGGGGAGGCTATGGAGATTCTCGCAGCGGGTGGCATCTACACGAAAGAGGACTCGACCTTTACAGGCGGTCATGTCATCAGCATCTGCCTCGGCAGCCATTCGGCCCACCATGTCCGGCTGCACACCAACCTCAGCAGTGATTCCACAAAGACGCCTCCACTGTTGAAACACCTCCGCCAAAACGGAGTGGATCCGAGGCTGGCTGCACGGGTTTCGGCACCATACGGTACCATCACCGGTGATGGCGTCACGCCATCAAGCAATGTCTTTGAAACAGTGCGCCGGGAGCGGATGCAAAAGCAGATGAACCATGACTGTGTCATCCTGTCCACCGACATTTCAGAGCGTGACTTCAGGTGGCTGACGGCAGAAGCGAACAACCGTAATATTCCGGTCCTCGTCTTTACATGCGGGGAGTACCCGGTCCGTACTGGAGGGGGCATTGAAATCATTCATCTCGATGATTCCGGCATCCCGGACTACGCGCACCACTTGGAGGAAATAAAAGCCGTCCTCATCAATCGCGGATGGATATATGATCACCCTGTGACCAGAAGCCGCAGAGAGCAGGTGCCGCATCCGTCCACTGCCATCCTCCGTACCATCGGCCAGCTTCTGCTGTTCGGTATGCTGACCGGCGCGGTGCTGCTTGGCATATTATATCTGCTTGGACTGCCCGGCGAAGATGGCGGCCATCAGGCGGAGATAGCGCCAAAACAGCCTGTCGATCATCCAGACTGCAGTACAGTGGCGGCATGCACGACGCTTGGCGATCAATATCTCGATGCGCTCGATGACTACATCGATATAGAAGATACGAAACATCTATTCATCGAAAACCGGAGCCAGATCGGTTACCTGACGTATCCGGTTGAAGATGTGACGCTCGGGGCGCCGGAAGTGCACAAGCCGCTCCCGTTTGGGGATGAAGCAGCGTTCAGGGAGATATGGACACGCTTCACGCATTTCTTTCCTGCCCGTGAGATCGCCGACGTCGATGCCTTCCGGCTGTTTTCGGATGGTGAAGGCAATACGCTTGCCTATGTAGACGTCAAGCCTTCCGGCACCACGCTGGCGATGGATATACGTGACAATCAGACGAAGCCGGACGAATACCGGACGCTGCTCCATGAATTCGCCCACGTCTGGTCATTGCCGCCCGAAGACTTCAAGGATGACAGTACTGACGTGGCATCGTTGAAAGAAGATACTTTCATGAACGCCTATACCGAACGATTCTGGTCCCAGTATGGTGAGGAATGGGTTGAAAACAAGTATAAATCAGATCCTGAACGGGAAGCGTTCTACAACAGTCATATCACCCATTTCCATGAGCCGTATCAGGCGACGAATCCGAAAGAGGATTTCGCGGTGACCTTCGTCAAATTCGTCACCGAACCGATGCCGGAAGGACAGCAGCTGAAAGATGTTAAGATACGGACGCTGTATGAATATCCGGAATTGGTCGCACTGCGGACGACGATACTTGAAAATATGGTGGATCATGAAAAAATAAATGAATGAATATGCATATATTCGGGTAATGAAAAATGTCAGAAAAAGTATTTGGGATAAACCGCGTGTACACCATTTTATAACTGAATCATCACCATTTGCCGTTTTTTCTGTAGTGCCAATAGGGTTGAAACACAAAGTACACGTTTCTCAGGCACAATCACTGAGAAAGACAGTGAATTTTTCACCTGATTATATTGTGCACAATATAGTTTTGTGTATAATGGTAAGTGTCTGAGTAAATGTTAGGAATGGCGGGCAGATAATATGAGCGAAACAACAAATGATGTAAACATACGGAATGTGTGCAGATATATCTTTATGCTGAATGCGAAAATTGATCATTTGGCCGAGTTCAGAACCGAACTGGGCACTTTATCCAGAGAACAGCTCTATATCGTTGAAATGGTTTCAGAAGAGCCGGGACTTACACAAAAAACAATCATAGGTCGATTGAAGAAGGAGCAGACTTCAGTCTCAAGAGCCGTCCAGACTTTGGTTGACCAGGGTTATATAGCCAAACGACGCAACGAGAACGATATGCGCGCTTCCCATCTGGAAATGACCGATGCAGGGAAGGAAGCGTTGGCAGGGTTGGAACCTTCAATCTGCGAACTCAGTGAACATGTTGTGGAAGAGTTGGATGATGATGAAAAACGCACATTGATGGACGCCTTACGTAAAATGCAAGCTCAATGACCCGTTCCACAGAGGTGGAACGGGTTTTTCAATGCGAAACCCCCAAGGGATATCCCTTGGGGGTCAGTCTACAGTGTGCGTTCCATATATATATGCGGGATGCCCGCATCCTCGAATTCCTCTGAAGCCACTTCATAGCCGAGCTTCCTGTAGAAATTGGCGGCATGGACCTGCGCGCCGAGTTTCGCTCTGACATACCCGGCTTCACGGGCGTGCTTATGCACAAAAGCCATCAGCTCCCGGCCGTATTTCAATCCACGCGCTTTTGGCAGTACTGCCATACGCTCGATTTTGATCATTCCGTCGCCTACCGGGCGGTATCTGACGGTGCCGACGGGTGTATCTGTTGTCAGCAGGATATGTGTCGAAGTGTCTTCATATGCGTCTATTTCCCGGGTCATCGGCACATTCTGTTCTTCGACGAAGACGCGTTTACGGATTTCGAGACATTGATCGTACATCTTTTGGCTGTCCGCCACTTTTATTTCCATCAACATTCTCCTTACATCGCATTTTTTCTTCTGATGGCAGTGAACTGCCAAAATACCCGCATCTGCTCGAGATTCCAGTATTCCAGTCCAAGGGAGAGTGCAGGTGGAGTATTGAACTTGAACCCGCTCGCCTCGGCGGCGGCCAATGCCAAGTACTGGATATGGGGCCGCAGATTTTTGAAGGGCTCGGACAACCTGCCGTCTTCCCCGCGAATCCAATCCATCGGGAAGGTGAGTTCGAATATGTTGATCTGCTTGTATATTTCAGGCAACGCAATGAGATAGCACGCCGCATCCACTTCAGCATTGGATTCGGACTCCGCAAAATAGCCCTTTATCGACAGGTACATCTCTTTATGGTCATGGTTCTGATAAAAATACCTATCCTCCGGTTGTGCTTCGCCGCTGCGCTTGATCTGATCTTCCAGATAGTCGAACATCTCATTGATGTTCGTCTCCTTATCGTAAGTCCTGCGCATCATCATCCCTCCTAGACCCCATCATATGAAGGGGTTTCCTGTGTGTTCTCCTCATAGTATGGTGCTTGATAAGGCTCTTGTGTTTCTTCTTCATAGTATGGTGCTTGATAAGGCTCTTGTGTTTCTTCTTCATAGTATGGGACTGTATCTTGCTGGTACTGCTCCTGCGTCTCCTCTTCGTAGTACGGTTCCTGTGTACTTTCTTCATATTGAGGCGGTGTGCCGTTTTCTACGGGCGGCTGTTCTGTAGTCGGCTCCTCATCGGTGAATTCCGGATTCATATCCCTGTCGGGCTCTTCGACTGATTTTTCGTCCTGATCCTCTTTAATATTAAAGCCGTTGCCGAGCCTACTCTCATAACCTTCCCGCATGAAGTAGGGTGGTTCTGCCGGCTGGTAGTCTTCAAGCTCCGTGCCTTCTATAAACTGGTAGGGCACGATCATGTCTGACAGCCGGATGTTGATCAGGTCATATGGATCAGGCGCTTCAAGGCCGAGTACTTCCCTAAGCGTTTCTGAAATGCGGTACAGATGCTCTTCGTTCGCCCAGTAGAAGTAGGCGCCGTTCTGCTGGAACCAGAAGTCGCTGCCTTTGATCTGGGTCGTGTTGAAGTTGATGTCGTTGAAGGAATAGTAGGCAGCAAGGCTGCGGATCGTCTTCGACTCCATATTGTGCTTTGTATTATCCGCGACGACTTCTATCAGTTCGTCGAGTTTCGAGAGGGCACCCGTCGACTTGGCTTTCGATAGGATGGCCTGGACCAGCTCCAATTGACGTTGGCCACGACCTAAGTCACTGTCGACCTTACGGTTCCTGACTACTGCTAATGCTTCTTCCCCGTTTAAAGTTTGTTTACCCGCTTTCAGTTCGATTTTTCCCTTATCTTTTGAATTCTGTTCACTGATTTCAAATGGCACATCGAATTCCACTCCACCGAGTGCATCTACCATGTCCACGACAGCATCCATATTGGCCCGGACATAGAAATCGACAGGCACATTGAGCAATGACTCAACGGCACGCATAGAGCCATCTGGACCCCCTTGACGGTGGGCGTGTGTAATCTTGTCGAAATAATTCTCTTCCGGGAGGTAGGTGAGTGTATCGCGCGGTATGCTGACTAGTTTTACTTCCTCTTGATCTTTATCGAAAGTGGCCAGGATCATCGTATCTGTACGATAATCCCCGTTTCCTATATCTTCTCGCTTATTGCGTGACTCACTTTCGTCAATGCCGAGGATTAAGATTGTGAAGCTATCCATTTCCGGATTGATATCGTCGAGTCTCAATTCTGACCGATCACGTTCGGTGGCCTCAAATGATTCTGAAACCCCCTTTTCGAATGAATTGAAAAGATTGTAGATGTAGACGACTATTACTACGAGCGCTATAACAAGCGCGATAAGAATACCGTAAAAAATTTTGCTTTTCATAATAGATTTGACTCATTTCTTTTTAATTTTATTCTTTGATTCATGTTACTATCCAATAAGTATAATATGAAAGTGGGGTGAAATGGAAATAGAATGTAACATTCCACTTTATTCATTCAAATATCCTATAACTTTTTTGAAAAAATGGTAGAATAGCTATTCATTAATCAGGAGGCATCAATGACGTGGTAACTAAGAAAAGGCAGGCTCCCATTTTAACTTACGAGAATGTTATGTTCGCGAGCGTCTTCAGTTTGCTATTTATGCTAGCCAATTACATCATGATTGATAATGGTGATGGGCACGCGATGATCGACTCCCAAAACCCATTTATGATTTTAACCTTTATAGCTATATGGATTTATCTCCATAAAAATTCCTATATTCATATAAGCAACATCAGATTGTTATTTTTATCGCTTTGGTGTGTTTATCTATCGGTAATTTTTTACAGCATGTTAATCCAAGATCATTTTGTTTGGGTGGAGGCCATCATCTTTATACTAATTACCATCATTTTGTTGTATAGGATACCGGAACGTATGATCACTATACTCATAATAGCTGCATGGATCAGTCTGCCTTCATTGTTATTAGCTGATATTACGCTAAATGAATCGGGAGCAACTCTAGTACTTATTTTCACTGTAGGATTTTTGATTATACCTAAAACAAATCGGGCGATGATCTATTACATGTTGCCCACGTTCTTGCTACTCAATATCATTACGATGAGCCGTACAGCTATAGGCGTGTATCTACTTATAGCAGTGATTCAATTGGCCTGGATTAATTTCTATAACACACCTATCAAACAAAAGAAGCATTTTGCGATCATTGCGGGCGGCGGCATACTTCTGATACTGGTTGGATTTGCCCAGCCTCTCTATCAATTTTTTATAGGGGGGCGCACTCAGTCAAAATGGCATACAGTGGAATGCTTTGACATCAGGACGCTATGAAGTATGGAAAGTAATATGGGATAACCGTCAATTCTTTGGAGAAGGGCATGCTTATATTGAATTTACCGAGCTTCTCCATGCGCACAATATATTTTTAGATACTGTTGGCCGTTATGGTTTAGGAGCGGCTATCCTGCTTGCATTGATATTGTGCATTACATTTCTTTTAGCTTTTATAAAAGGTATGTTTAATACTGCAATCTATCTTGCGGTATTCACAATGGTTGGCATGTTCGAATATAATTATCTCTTCATGTTTACTTACTTCTCACCAATCATCCTGTTGTTTCTGTTGTTTAGTAGAATCATTACTGTGTATGAAGAGTCAGGAGCTAAATTGCATGACGAAAGCGCTGATATTAAATAATATCAGCGCTTTTTTCTATTTTCATTAAACTTTAGTTTTTGTATTATCGGGCCAACAATTGGCACGTGCAAAAGCATAAACTCCATTACTTTTAGGATTCTAAAAAAGCGTTTTGGTTCTTGAATAAGGCGATACAGCCATTCTAGTTGAAGTGTAATCCAAATCTTAGGTGCCCGCTTTACATTACCAGACATCACATCCAGAGTTCCACCGACCCCTATGAAGATTCCCTTATCGAAGCGATTAATATTATCAAAAATCCATTTCTCCTGACGCTGCATACCGAGTGCCACAAGGATGATATCCGGTCTAGTGGCAACCATTGAGTCTATAAAAGATTCGCTTGTGATATCTGCATAGCCATGTTCATGACCTGCAACAATGAGCCCTGGAAATGTTTTCTTGGCATTTTTTACAGCTTTTTGATTGGAATCTTTTTTAGCGCCGAGGAAGAACACGCTATAATCATTTTTAGCAGCGTACTCCAGCATAGCCTGAGTAAGGTCCACACCGCTGATACGTTCCCTTAGAGGCATCCCCTTAATTTTGGCAGCATTGATAATGCCGATGCCATCTGGTAAAACATAGTCTGCTGAATCCACATGATGTTTGAACTCTGAAGATTCCCGTGTCCCCATGACAAGTTCGGGATTCGCCGTAACGATGAAACATTTCTCTTTACTCTCAAGAAGCGGATAGATTGTTTCGTTTAAAAAGGAGTGCATTGTGGTGTTGATGAAATTGAGACCCATTATTAGTACTGTTCCGTAATGTTTATTCATCAATCATAAACCTCTATTTCTAATAATAATAACTTATAAAAAATCAGTTTTCGATTTTATCCGATAAGGAAGCTTCATGAAGCCATACCGTAGAGTTTTGATCATCTATAATACCTTTATACCAGATATTTTTACCTACTAGAATGGTTTCATTAATATGAAATTTCGAATTTTTAAGATTTTCCAGAGAAGATGATATAGTTTGCTTTTTTCCACCCCATGGTTCTGTTCGAGCGAGGCCATTGCCAAGTAAGAATAGTGTCTTATTGTCATTATCGACGAAAGTATGGGTGTGAGAAGCGAGCTCTGTTGCTTTCATCCATCCAATAACCCCCTCAATGCCACTTGGCTTAGTACTGAGTAGATAATAGTGTTCAAATTGGTATATAGTTTTTCGTTTTATATAGAACACTCTATCTTTATACTCGTCTGCGTTTTTACGATTTTCATCGGTATTAGGGGATTGATATATATAAGTACTGTGTTCTCGTAAGTGCGCAAGCCTACTTGTTAAATGCACCTTGTAATCATTGGAAGCATTTAATTCTTTATCAGAATTCATGACTAGTAGGTTACCCTGCTGACTGTAAACAGTATCATTACCGCCCTGTTCAGTCATAAGGGCACGATATGCATCACGTTCTTTTTTTGACATTTTCTGCCATTTATTGAGGAATGCTTCATATAGAGGAATGACATCATTTACCTCACCAAAGGCTTTGACGCGCCCAAATTCAAGCCATAATATCTTATTGCAAAAATTCTTGACTTGGTTGATGGAATGACTGACGAAAATCATTGTTTTGCCCTGTTCTTTAAATTCGTTCATTTTTCTTAAGCTTTTCTCTGAAAAAGCACGATCACCGACCGACAATGCTTCATCTATGATCAGAATATCCGGGTCGACATTGACACTGATGGCAAAGCCAAGTCGCGATTTCATTCCGCTTGAATATGATTTGACTGGTTGGTCTATAAAACTTTCGAGTTCAGCAAAAGCAATGATGTCAGGTTCCATTTCACGAATTTCATCGCGTGAAAAACCGAGCATCAGACACTTCAACTCGATATTATCGCGTCCGGTCAAATCATTGTTTAGGCCAGCAGCGACTGCTATCAATGAAGTCTGCCCGTTTACTATAACCTCACCCCTGGATTCGGGCACTATACCTGCAATAATATTTGACAAGGTAGACTTGCCAGAACCATTGATTCCGATGAATCCTACGACATCTCCATCTTCCGCTTCGAAGTCAATGCCACGCAAGGCATGGAAGACTTCTCCGTGAGAGCGGGGTGAAACTAGATCCAATATGCGTTCTTTTTGATTCTCGTATAGCTTATAATGTTTCTCTAGATTTTTTGTTATGATGGTTTTTGTCATGTATATCCCTCTTATAGATAATCTATGAAATTACGTCTGAAGTTTACATGTAACATTGATCCAATCGCTAAGATAACGAAAATGAGACTCCAAAAATACAGCGTCAACTCCCAATGCGTAATCATATACCACTCAGTGCCGAAGAATACTGAGCGATATCCTTCAATAAGGTAAACGAGAGGGTTCAATCTCATCAACTGCATCAAAAGTGGGAACTCCGAAAGAAGTGATAGAGGCCATAAAACGCCTGATAAATATAAACCCATGCGTAGTAGAGAGCTAAGCAGCATGTGTACATCTCGGACCAATGTCGATAGCGTAGAAGTGATTAATGAAAATGAAAATACGAGCATATATGTACCGAGTATGAAATAAGGCAGTTGCAAATAATAAATGTTGATATAATACCCTGCTATTTGAAAAACAACAAATACAATGCCTAACATGATGATATGTGTATAGAACTTTGAGAATATCGCGATGCTAGGTATTAAACTAAGCGGGAAATTCATTTTTGATAACAATTTTAAACGAGTATAGATGGATTTAGAAGCTTGTATCGTAGCTTGAAAGAAGAAAGTCCATACTATGAATCCTACAAATAACCAGAAGAAGAATGGGACTTCTTCCCCCCCCATTTCTATCGGCTCTCTCTCTCTCAATGTGGAAAAAACAAACCAGTATATTAATACACTGATCAAAGGAGTCAGAATTTCCCACACAGTACCTAAATAGTTATTCTGATTTTTACTTTTGACATCATATACAGACAGCCGTCTTACAAGATAAAAATGATTCAGCTGTTCCCTCAATACTATTAATATTGATTTCATCTTTTTTTCACAACCATTTCCTTCATCGTTGTTGAATTATACAACTTAAGATTCTAAATAACAAATAATCCTATCGCTGACACGTTTTGCAGCATTTCCATCTTCAAGAGCACAGAAACGTTGCCGGAAGAGGGTGGTCTCGTATTCTTCGTTGAAGTCCGAAATTTCAGTTCCCTGTATAGCATCAATCAGCGCATCAGTCGTCTCAACAAGTGGGCCGGGTGCCATTGTTTCGAAATCGAAATAGAAGCCCCGGATATTCTCCCGGTAGTGTTCGATATCATATGTGTAGAAGATCATGGGGCGCTTGAGATTGGCATAGTCAAAGAACACGGAAGAGTAATCTGTGACAAGTATGTCCGACACCAGATACAAATCCCTTACATCTTCGTAAGTGGAACAGTCATACAGGAAGCCTTCATATCCGGAGAGGTCCAGATTCTCAGCAACCAGATAATGGAGCCGCAACAGGATGATGTAGTCATCTCCCAATTCTGCCTGCATCTTCGCTATGTCGAACTGCAGATCGAATTTATATTTTCCGCGTTCATGATAGGAATCGTCACGCCACGTGGGAGCATAGAGAATGACTTTCTTATTCATGGGCAGTCCGAGCTTAGTACGGATATAATCCTGGAAGGTAGGATTATCGTTATTGAACAGATGATCATTTCTTGGGTAGCCAGTCTCAAGCATTACACCATAGAATTTGAAGGCGCGCTTGAAGATTTCAGTCGAATAGGGATTTGGTGAAATGAGATAATCCCATTTGCTTGATTCGGCTGTAAAGTTTTTCTTATATTTTTCCGTATCAGTCCCTGGCATAAGGACGCTGTCGATATCCGTGCCGAGTTTCTTCAGTGGGGTACCATGCCACGTTTGTAGGTATAACGTGTCGGCAGGCTTTGGAATCCATAACGGCAGCCGACTGTTCGTCACCCATAAGGCTGCTTTGTTCATATAGATCATCCAACTTGGAGTAAAGCGTGTCACATAAGGGATGCCGAGCGCCTTGAACATTTTTCTGTAGCGGCGATCGACACTCCATAGCAAGCGGTAATCCGGATAATGTGCCCTCATGTATTCATAAATCGCGCGCGGATTATCACTGTACTGTTTACCAAGGAAACTTTCGAACATGATCAGCCTATAATCTTTATGGAAAGATTTGCCGAGCAGCCAGAACAGCATTTTGTAGACTTTCAACAGAGCTACTTTTAATATTTTCATAGTCACCACACCGTTAATAATAGTATTATGTATATGATATAATCTTTTATGATGTAATTATTTATATTACCATCATATCCAGTATACAAAAACATTATACCATCATAGTGGTATAGTAGGGAGGCACACTATGAAGAAAGTCATCACTTACGGTACATTCGATCTGCTCCATACCGGGCACATCAATATTTTGAGGCGCGCAAAGGCGCTCGGCGACTATCTCATCGTGGCCATCTCCACCGATGAATTCAATATGCTCAAGCATAAGCAAGCCTATTACCCATTTGAACAGCGGAAACAGATTCTTGAAGCGGTGCGTTATGTCGATGAAGTCATTCCAGAACATAACTGGGACCAGAAGGTTGAAGATGTCAAAACGCATGACGTTGACATCTTCGTCATGGGCCATGACTGGGAAGGCGAATTTGACTTCCTGAAAGACTATTGCGAGGTCATCTATCTGCCAAGGACTGAAGGTGTATCCACAACGAAAATAAAACAGGACCTATCAAATCGGAAATGATCAGGGAGGCGGCGCTCACCCTCTATCTGACAGTCGCCCGCATCATCTTCCACCTATTCCGGATCGCGCCCCTTCAGCATAAGACGGTCATGTTGGCATCATTTGGCGACAATATCCAGGCAGTGGCCAGTGAAGTATCGGCGCAGACGGATTCACGCATCCTCATTTTGAAGGAACCCGGCTGCCGACATCAGTTCGATGATATTTCAGATCAGAACATTATCCGCTTTTCACCAGCCCAGCCCGGAAACTGGCTGCGTGGCCTGTACCATCTCGCTACAGCCGAGATTGTCTTCGTCGACAACTATCATCTGCTTCTTGCCTCATGCGATTTCCGCCAAGAAGCACTGTGCATCCAACTGTGGCATGCCAATGGGGCAGTCAAGATGTTTGGACTATACGATAAGACAGCAAGGGACAGACCACGATCGGCCGTCCGGCGCTTCAAGCAAGTCTACAGCCGGTTCCATAAAGTCGTCGTAAGTTCAGACGAAATGGCGGATATTTTCAAGCGTGCTTTTAATCTCAGTGATGCCAACATGCTGAAGACGGGCGTGCCAAGGACGGACTTTTATCGTTTTGAACAATGCGTGACTCGGGCACAGGGAAATATGAAAGAGGCATTGCCGCAGATCCATGGTAAAAAGGTACTCCTCTATGCACCGACGTTCCGGGATGATGGATTTACACTCGACAAGTTGCCACTTGATGTTAAAAGAATGGAAGCGGCACTGGGTTCGGAGTATCATCTGCTGATTCAATTGCACCGTACCGTTGAGCTCAAAGATGTGCAGGACACGAACTTTGTCACCCATGCCTCAGGTGAATATGATATTGCGTCACTGCTCAGTATCACCGACATCCTCATCACGGACTATTCATCGATTCCGTTTGAGTTTTCGATGCTCAAACGACCGATGATCTTCTTCGCCTATGATCTCGAACAGTATGAAAGGACGCGCGGCATCTGGTTTGACTACAAGAAAACGATGCCGGGTCCGGTCGTCGAGACGACCGACGCGCTAATAGAAACCATCCAGCAAAATCGATTCGATGAGGCGGAAGTTACAGTGTTCGACGCCACCTGGAACAAATATGCAGATGGCCAGGCAACATCTCGACTCGTCAAAGCAATATATAAAGCAGATTGAGCATATGCCCAATCTGCTTTTTTTATGTAGCACATAAATGATTGCATAAAAAAGCCCGCATCCTTTTCAGGATTCGGACTTCATGTCTTGTATATTCTTTCGATTGACCCCGCATCGTGGCGCAATCGTATCCGCCAACCATTTGGCATTCAACAGCTCGATGTAGGCCAAATACGCTGCATCCCCTTCGATGCGGACATCCCCATAGACATAGTAGGGGGGCAATGGGCCATCGTGCCACAACCCGTCTCCTGCATGGTGTTCGATAAGGCGCTTTAAGCCGTCCAAATCTTCACGGAACGCCGGGCTGCGCTTGCCCCCACGGCGCTGGTGTTCCCTGTCGCATGCATCCAGCAGACGGTAAGTGTCCGTAATGTACGGACGTCCTTCGTTATAGATGTGCTTGACGATGGGGTGGTGCCGGTACCGCGTATTGGTATCGAGCACCCCGATCAGGCTGAGGGTAACGCGCAGTATCTGATACAGTTCGAGCACCTGTTTCGACAGCCGGCGGTTATCCAAATACCGGGCACTGATGTCATGATCCGGGCTTACTCTGAACACCTGCATTATTCGTAGATGTAGGCGAGCACATCCAACGCCTGTTCGACAGTTTCCACCGTGACATTGGCTTTGTTGGAAAGCTCTTTAAGTGGATGGATCAATTCTTCCGGGCGCACGATGATGAGTGGTTTGCCAAGCGTGACGGCAGCACTCGCATCCATTGCCGTATTCCACTGCTTGTACTTCTCGCCGAACAAGGCGATGACCACATCTGACTTCTGCATCAGCACCTCGGTCCTAAGGTTGTTGATCGCAGAAGCGGCATCGTCCTTATAGTAGCCGCTTGGCTGTTCGCCTAAAATCGCTTCGCCGATATCATCCGAACGGTCATGGACCGTCTGGGGACCGACGAAATTGAGTGGCAGGTCCTTCTCTTTCGCCAGACGTTTTACATCTTCGCGCCAATCATCATGAATCTGTCCTGCAAGATAAACTGTCAATTCCATTGTGTCATCCTCCTAAGTGGTAGTATCTCAATCATAGCCAATCCCTCGTCAAGTTTCCAAGGATTATCACTCGAGTGTGTTGCCTTGTGCCGGAATCGGGTTTTCTTTGAACATGCGTGCCAGGTGGATGGTGTTGTAGGCGAGCATTTCAACATGTTTTTTAGTGAAGTCGTTATCTTGGCCCGCTTCAATATAGGACGGGCCGGGACCTGCTTCGCCAACCCAATAGGCATCGACGTTCGGTGGAATGGTGAAACCGATGTGGGAGAGCCCGTAGAGGATCGACTGTGCCGCATGCTTCGCACCGTCCTCATTTCCTGTCACGACGACTCCGCCGACCTTGTTGTAGAAGATCGACTGGCCCTTGTCGTTCGTGAGTGATGAGCTCCCGTACAGACGCTCTATGGCCAGTGTCGCGATGCTGCTCTTCTCGCCGAGCCACAGAGGCGTGCCGATCAGCACGATATCAGCTGCTTTAATCTTTTCAAAAACTTGCGGCCATTCATCGCCTTCACCGGCATCGTCCGTGATGCCGTATTTTATGTTGTAGTCGTTCAGGCGCACGATTTCAGACTCGACGCCCTCCCTTTCATAAATATCCGTAACCCCACGTGCCAAAGCTTCGGTATTCGATTGTTCCTTACCGTATTTTAGGGTGGCATTCAATATCACTGCTTTTAGAGCCATACACTCTCCTCCATTTTCTTCATTGCTTAGTTGTACCACTAAAATAAGACGCTAAAACTTGAGCTCAGACGAGCTGCTTCTTCGAAAATTTATTGGCTACCCAACGGATGGTCAAGCCGGCTCCAAATTTATTCCTAATTTTAATTACTTTTTTGTATATTGTGGTAATATGTAAGTATAAACGATATTTTTTGGTTCTCCCCAGTGAAGTGTGTTGATTTCTTCCTCTAACGTAGGATCTCTTTTTATTTCTAAGCTGGGGGACGACACTCCATACGGATCCGGAGATCGAAATGATACATATTCGGGCATCCGTAACTGCGTCGTTTCAGCGTTTTGATCAGGTTATTGGTACCTTCCAGTCGTGCGTTTGTCAGTCCGTAGGTGAAGTGGTTCAGAATCTCCTGTTTCCACTTCAAGACGGTTTTGACTATAGACTTTGTGGCGTTCGCTCCTTCAAAAAGGTAGTGGCTGCACCAGTCTTCAAGGGTTTTTTGCGCTTTCTTGTAGCTTTTGGCACAATATATGTCCCGGAACTTCTGAAGCGCAACCCACTGCTTTTTCAACTCAGGATTTTCTCCGAGCCAAGTGCGTAACGTCTCTTTTTCTTCTAACTTCAGGTGTTTGGGACGGGCCATCAAAAGCCTGCGCTGATGCCTGATGTTCTTGTGGCTGGTCCCGTTGTTTCCTTCCAGCTTCCTCGCACGATCCAGAGCCTGCGTGAACAACTGGATGACGTGGAACTTGTCGACAACGATGGCTGTCTCCGGCCATATCTCGTGGACGGTCTGCGCCATGCCGGGAGCCAGGTCCGTAACGATGACTTCAGGTGCCTGCAACGGATACCGGCGCAGCCCTTCCTGGATACGCTCCCGGCTCTTTCCCGGGTGCGTCTGCCACACGTGGCCCGTGTGTGCATCCTGAAGAGCGACACTGTAGGTGTGGCCCCGTTTATGGGCGAATTCATCCATGCAGAGCGCTGGCGGTGCTTCGTAATCAGCCGGCCGTGCCAATGTTTCTTCGGCATAGGTGTAAAACCAGGAAGCCACGGTCGATGGTGGCACGGCCATCTCTCTGGCTACCGCCTCGAAGGACTGACCGATGCATTTTCTCGCAATCATCTGTTTGAAATGCGTCGTCACGTTCCCACGCACGGGAACCTCCGGCCATTCGACCGTCCAGGTGATGCCACAGTCTTCACAACGCTGGCGGTGGACCGGGACACGAATATAGATGGTTTCCCGGGTAGAAACCCAGGCGTGACGCAGGAAGCGATTCTTGTTTCTGGCATGATTGATACTTTCCTGGAAGCATAACGGACAGAGATGGTTCTGTGGCTTCGGCTCGACGCCGAGAACCCAGCCATCTTTCACACGTTCTCCTTCATTATTCAATATAAAGGTTGGTAGGTGCAGGATATCTGTAGTAAACTGTTTATACAAGCAGAACTTCCTCTCTATCAATGTTTTGGGTTGGTACTTTAAACATTAGAGGAAGATTCTGCTTTTTTCAATGTCAAGCACACATGATTAGGGAGAGCCAAAAATAAATATATTTAAGGAGTGGGAAAATGTGAAGAAACTTATTTTTATTTATGTTGCATTACTATTAATTTTAAGTTCAATCCTTACATCACCTTTATCTATGGTAGCTGCTGAGGTAACTAATGATGAGGAAAGTGTGGAGATTGAATCTGTAGATCCAAATGATGAGGGGGAAACAGACGTAACAGAAACAGAAGAATCTACTGAGAAGTCCAAAGAACCTGCTCCTGGTGCAGTCGATTCATCTGAAGCGGAACAAGAAGGAGCAGAAAAGGACAACACTAGTAAGAAAAGTTCAGAAGCCCAAAAAGAAGAGGTCGTTGAAGAAAAGCGTGGACTTTCAGTGGGTACTAAAAAAGCATTAAATTTGGAAGGAACATCCATTAGTAGTAAAAATCCAATTAAAGCAGAAGAAACATTCATATTAGAATTAGAAGCTCATCTATCCGAAAACCATAATTATGGAGTAGAAGACAAGGTTACATATAACTTGCCCGCTTCTCTTAATGTTGTTGAGACTGTCAATGATTTTGTAGCGTCTGATACTAATAACGTTGCGAGTTACACCGTCAACAGCAATGGAGTATTGGAAATTGAATTTTTAGAAGCGGTTGCAGTGTCAAGAAATGAAAACATGACGTTTACTGTTCAAGTGGCATTTGATTCAAATCATATTGCAGAAGGTGCACGAGAAGCGATTATTGATCCAATAAATAATGAGGATGCAATTATCGTTCCACTTGCGGTAGAAGAAACAGAAGAGGCAACAGAAGAATCAACAGAAGAGGCAACTGAAGAATCAACAGAAGAGACAACTGAAGAATCAACAGAAGAACCAAAAAAGGAAGCGAAAAAAGAGGGGTCAGCGAATAAAAAAGAAGCGAGAAAGAAGGAAGTTGCGCCTTTGGCCGAATTGACTCCAAACATTTTTGAGTTTAGGAGTTTAACCCATAACGGTGTTGAAATTGTAGATGGCTCTAACATTGATCTTAGTGATGGCACTGAAGTGGAGCTTATCTATGATTGGAATACTGAAGGGATGAATGCACAAAGTGGAGATACTGCAACGATTCAAATACCAGATGTTTTTGAACAGGTCTCTACGCCCCAAATTGAGCTTGTTACGAATGGTGTAAAGGTTGGAACATATCAGATTCAAAATGGACAACTGCAAATAATCTTCAATGACAACATTGAAGAAGGGTATGTTTCCAACGGTGAGTTGGGATTGAACTTAAAGTTTGACCTGCAAAAGTTTGAAGAAAATATCGAACAAATCATTAAGTTTAATGACACAAAAGGTACAGAATTAAAGGTGCTTGCCAAGCCGAATAATTTAGCAAGTGGTATTACAAAAGAAGGCCACCCTGACCGAAACCATAATGCAAAAGAAATTACTTGGACAATTGATGTGATAAATAACAGCGGCGAGGCAGTGACTACGGCGACACTGTCAGATATCTTGCCGGAAGGGCTTGGTACACCAGAAAACTTTGTTATAAATGAATTGTCTACAAATTTAAGTGGAGATAAAGTATTAGGCGTCGCCGTTGATACTATTACGCCTAACATCAGTGAAACAGGTTTTGAGATTGCTTTTGATAACCTCGGAGCTTACCAAGGTTACCGTGTACAATATACGACACCTATCACTGATAGGACTCAAACAGCCTTTACAAACGACGCCACGTTCTATGATGGGGAGTCAAATTTGCCTGCAGAGGCTACTGTTACAGGACTCACGGCAAGTAACCCAATCGAAAAAGCAGGCTCATATAACAAAAATACCGGTCAAATTGATTGGACTGTAGTCGTCAACGAAAACGGTTCTGCTATAGAAAACGCAGTTATAGATGATGTTTTACCAGAAGGACTGTCTGTAGACGAAGGGAAGTTTACAGTCAAAAAGTTTGTTGATGGTTCAAGTGCTGGAGAAATATCAGTGGATCCGAAAAGCTTCCCAATTGATCTCGGTGCTGTAGCTGCTAACGAGCACTTTGAAATCAGATTCAGTACAGATATAGATTACAGTAAAGTCAATGGCGGTGCCTATCAGTCTAATAACAGCTTCGAAAATATCGCAACATTGAGTGATGGCGATGAAGAAATCGGACGGGATGAGGCTGTAGTCGAATATAATAGGCAGCCGCTCTTGAAGAAAAAAGCATCTTCCAGTGGGATTGATTACGAAAATAAAAAATTGAGCTGGACTGTTGATTTAAACAAAGCACAGCACGAACTGAAGGATGTAGTTGTTACAGATACGCTGCCAGCTGGGTTGACACTTACAAAAGACGATATCGTCATCAAAAATAGTGAAGGCGAAAATGTAGATGTAGCCATGACAATAGCTCAGGGAGTTAAAGATAGTGAGGGTGGCGAAGTCACTTTTAATTTTGGGGATATCGGTACTCAGCATATAATTATTCAATATAATACTGAAATCACGGATTTCAGTAAAAACAAATTCTCAAATACCATTGGGATTGCAGGTGACGGAATTGGTGATGAAGAGCACAGTAATACCGTTCCCGTGAACCCTCCTGCAAACAGCTTCAATAAAAAATTCACAGGCATTGATTACAATTTAAAAACAATGAGTTGGAATTTAAAAGTCAACCCGATCAGAGAAGGTATAAAGTCACTTGTAATAGAAGATGATTTCCCGAATAAAGGGATGATTCTAATTCCTGAAACAGTGAAAGTTAGTCATTCTGCAGATGGGGAGTTGACACTTGGCGAAGATTATACTTTAGAGCCGAGAACTGAAGAGGGCGACACTGGATATCAAAAAGGATTCATCATTAAAATGATCGGCAATTACTCTACTTTGGACGGCGGATCTTTAGATGTTTCCTATAAAACTTCTTACGACCCTCAATTTGAAGTGGAAGGCAATACGTTGGATCCACATCTGAATGGAGAAGGGCAAGCGAAGTTATATTTAAATAAGGCGAATTTCTCAGGTGAAACAACAAGTGGCCATAACATTGATATAAATAGAAATGCTAACACTACTGTAAGAACTGATTCCTGGAACAGCGGTAAAAAGGAAGGTCAACTTGTTCATATAGACAATGAAAATAACGTCGTAAATGGTTGGAAGAATGGTACGGATCGTAAAGTTGCATGGCAACTGTACACCAACTATCAGCAACAAAATCTAGGCGAAAATGTAGTGGTTACAGATACTCTGCAGTATGAAGGGACTATTGATGCAGATAGTATTAAAGTATCCACATATAATGTTTCTTCAGACGGTAAAACTACCATTACGAATGAGGTTTTAGATCCGAGCACCTATAGCCTTGACGTAACAGGTAAAACATTTACGCTGACTTTTAATGAGGAAGTATCAGAGAGATATGTTATAGAATTTTTAACGACAGTGCCAAATGTATCTAAGGAAAACTACACCAACAAAGCGACGGTTTCAGTAGATGGTGAGGATTACCCTTACAGCGGTACTGTAAGTTACAAAAAATATAATGATTTCTTGGATAAATCGTCAATTGGACATGAAGGCTCGAATATCTATATCGGTGAAAACATTGATTGGCAAGTTCAAGTCAATGACAGTTTATCAATTATAGAAGATGCAGAAATTACAGATATCATAAGCGCCGGCCTGGAATATATACAGGGTAGTTTAAAGGTTTCGACAGTAGACGGGAATGTATTAAGTGAAGGCGAAGATTATGTTTTTTCCACCACAAAGACTGAGGACGGTAAAACAAGGCTTAATATTGAGCTGAGTGAAACTTTAAACCAAACACTAGTGCTTAACTATACCACGGCAGTGACCGCTGAAGACGGAGACACTGTAAATAATAAAGTAGACTTAAATGGTAATAGTATTGAAAGAAGAACGGTGTCCACTGAAGAATTGACTGCAGAGCAATTCAGTTGGGCTTCAGGAGAATTCAATCCAAAACGTGGTGCACTGGAAATCGTAAAACTGGATACTGAAACAGGAGAACCAATCGCAAACAATCCAGCTATGTTTGAGTTGTACTATGAGTTGAACGGGGAGAGGGTACTCTTCGCTGATGAAATTCAAACGGACGAGAATGGTAAAGTCCAAATTGGGAACTTGCCACTTAGAACATATTATCTTGTTGAAACACAAGCACCGACGGGCTATATCATCGATGAAACGGAAAAAGTCATTGAGATCACTCAGCCATATGGTAAAGAAAAAGTAACATATGATGCTAAGTTTAAAAATACGAAAAAGAAGACAGATGTTTCTGTAACTAAAAAATGGGACGATGCGAAAGATCAGGATGGGTTGCGCCCAGACACTATTGCGGTTCAGCTTCTTGCGAATGGAGAACCAGTGGAACAAGCTGTAACTTTATCAGCAAATAACGAATGGGCAAACACTTGGACAAATCTAGACGCCTACCAGTCCAGTGGAAAAGTAATTGACTATAGTGTTAAAGAAGTTAGCGTGCCGAAAGGTTATAAATCAACAGTGAGTAAGGATGATGACAACAATATCGTTGTTACAAATACACATAAACCTGAGACCACTGAAGTATCGGTCACCAAAGAGTGGGACGATGCGGATAACCAGGATGGTGTTCGCCCAGACACAGTCACGGTCAACTTGTTAAACGACAGTGAAATTGAAACGTCCGCAGTATTGAGCAAAGAAAATGACTGGACACATACGTTCAGCGATTTGCCAAAATTCGCTGATGGCGAAAAGCTTCAATACAGTGTGACTGAGAACACGGCTGAACAGTATTCGACTGAAATCAAAACCACAGAAACAGATAAAGGGTTCAACAGTGTCATAACCAACACATACACACCGAAAGAAACATCTGCGACTGTCACCAAAGTATGGCAAGATGGCAATAACCAGGATGGCAACCGACCAGACTCTATCATGGTCCAGCTTTCAGCAAATGGCGAAGCGTACGGCGATCCTGTGGCAGTCACAAAAGAGAACAACTGGACGCATACATGGTCCGGCCTCGATTTGAAATCTAAGGGCCAGAACATCAACTACACAGTTGAAGAACTAGATACACCAGAAGAGTATGAAGTGAGTGTAAACAACGAAGACCATGGTAACTTGATGATCACAAATGCTTACACACCTGAAGTGACTGAAGTATCGGTCACTAAAGAGTGGGATGACGCGGACAACCAGGACGGTGTCAGACCGGACGAAGTGACAATCAATCTGTTAAATGGCAGTGAAATTGAAACGTCCGCAGTATTGAGCAAAGAAAATGACTGGACACATACGTTCAGTGACTTGCCGAAGTACGCCAATGGAACAGAAATCCAATACAGTGTGACTGAGAACACGGCTGAACAGTATTCGACTGAAATCAAAACCACAGAAACAGATAAAGGGTTCAACAGTGTCATAACCAACACATACACACCGAAAGAAACATCTGCGACCGTCACCAAAGTATGGCAAGATGGCAATAACCAGGATGGCAACCGACCAGACTCTGTCATGGTCCAGCTTTCAGCGAATGGCGAAGCGTACGGCGATCCTGTGGCAGTCACAAAAGAGAACAACTGGACGCATACATGGTCCGGCCTCGATTTGAAATCTAAGGGCCAGAACATCAACTACACAGTTGAAGAACTAGATACACCAGAAGAGTATGAAGTGAGTGTAAACAACGAAGACCATGGTAACTTGATGATCACAAATGCTTACACACCTGAAGTGACTGAAGTATCGGTCACCAAAGAGTGGGATGACGCGGATAATCAAGATGGTGTTCGACCAGATAATGTAGAGATCAATCTTTTGGCAGATGGCGAAGTGGTTAAGACATCCGTGCTTGGCCCAGCTAGTGAGTGGGCGGAAGAATGGGCTTATACATTTACCGACTTGCCTGTATACAAAGAGGGTGAGGAGATTAATTATACAGTCACTGAAAACGCAGTGCCAGACTACACTGGAGAGATTCGTAAAGTTTCAGAGATTGGTTACGAATTTGTAGTGACAAACTCCCACACCCCAGACAAAACGGGTGTTACGGTTACTAAATCTTGGGAGGATTCAAATAACCAGGACGGTAATCGACCAGATTCAATCGAAGTGCAGCTCACAGCAAATGGTGAAAACCATCAAGAGCCAGTCGTTCTGACTGCAGAAGATGATTGGACATACACTTGGACTGATTTGGATATGAATTCAGATGGTGAGGCCATCAAGTATTCAGTGACAGAGTTGAATGTTCCAGAAGAGTATGAAGTGTCTGTAGACGATGAGGATCATGGAAACCTAATCATCAAAAACAGCTACGCTCCTGAACTGATTGAGATGTCTGTCCAAAAAGTTTGGGATGATAAAGATGATCAGGATAGAGTGCGTCCTGATAAAGTCGAGGTCAATTTACTGGCCAATGGCGAAAAAGTAAAAGAAGCTCATATCACTAAAGAAACTGACTGGCAGCATGTATTTACTGACTTGCCAAAGTACGAAAACGGTCAGGAAATTGTTTACACATTGACTGAAAATAGTGTTGACAACTATTCGTTGACTAGTAATGAATTTAACGAAGAAACTGAAGTGCATGAGCTTACGAACTCATATACACCAGAAGAAACGAGTGTCACGGCTACAAAGAACTGGCAAGATGCTGACAATCAAGAAAATGATCGTCCCGATACAATCAAACTACAACTGATTAAAGTGGTGGATGGTGAACGTGAGGCAGTTGAAAGTCCTGTGGAAGTCTCAGTTGAAACTGACTGGACATATACATGGACGGGCTTAGACAAGAATGCTGATGGAGAACCAATTCATTACACAGTAGAAGAAATGATTGAAGAGAAGCACGGTTCATATGAAGTGACAGTTAATGATGAAGAGAAAGGTAATATCATCATTACAAACTCCAGGACATATGAAACGGACCATAAGGTAGTTAAAAATTGGGATGATCAAGATAATAAGCATGATAAACGTCCAGATTCAATCGATGTACAATTATTCCAAAATGGTGAAGCCACAGGTGAGCCAGTAACATTATCAGAAGACAATAACTGGACTCATAAGTGGGAGAGCCTAGAGAAGTACGATCAGAACAATGAAGCATACGCATATACAGCGAAAGAAGTTGAAGTACCTAAAGGGTATACAGCTGATTCTAAGTCAAATGAAGAGTCTCCAAATACAACATTCATTACCAATACGTTAGATCCAATCGAGTCAGCAGATGACGGCAAAGACGAAGGCTCTGGCTCAGACAATGGTGAAGAAAGTGCTGGAGATCAGGAAAGTAATGGGGATAAAGAGGATACTCCAGACAAAGATGGCACTCAAGATGAAGGCAGTACCGAAGCAGAAGAAGATGCTGGAGATCAAGGAAGTAATGGAAATAAAGCAGATACTCCAGACAAAGATAGCACTGGAGACCAGGAAGGTCTCCCGGATACAGGTATTGCTTCTAGCGGTAATATTGCAATTATAGCTGCAATCCTGCTAATAGCTGGTGCTTCAATTCTATACTTTACAAGACGTAGAAGTTAAACATTATACGTGAGCATCCGACTTATTGTGATATGTTTTTAAGTAGCCCGTTTATAAAATGGCTATTTTAAAGAGAGCATACTAATTTGTCGGATGCTCTTTTTTATTCTTGAACATCAAAATAAACTGGATAGTCATAGACTATCCAGTTTATTTTTTCTTGTCAGTATTGATGGTCACTTGGATCTAATGCTGTGACTCCTTTATATTTTAAGTTATTCAACAATTTGTGCTTTAACAATCATTCTCTCTTCAAATAATAATGTCTCCGGATTATATTCATCACAAGTAATGAGTGTCAGTTCCTGAGGCGCATCTTCGGTCTGATCCATAACCTCAACTTGCGAAGGATTCACATCGAATATCTCTGTAATTTCATACTCCCTCACCTCGTCGCGTGTAATCAATTCTATAGCATCACCAATTTCAGCACGATCTAGGTAGTTAAAACGGATGCCTGCCCCTTCCACCCGGTGTCCAGCAATTGGAAGATTCTGCATGTCCAAATGGTCTTTCTCATGGACAAGTGAAATGCCGTTGCGCAATTTTTGGTCGGTAACTTCTCCATAATATAAGGGTTCACTGATATCTGCACTTTCTATATTTAATATGCCGGCCATATCATCAGTGAGACTGACATCTTGTGGAGACTGATCATTATCATCTGCACTATTGGATGTGTAGGGTTCAATCCCTGTAATGAAGGTTTCAAATGAATTGATTTCTACATCATCCCCATCATTCTTAAAGGCTTCAATTATCTTTTCATTTACTTTATCTGTAAAGTGTTCACGTATATCATTCCAGAAAAGTAGGATAATTGCTGTAGCGATAAATAATATCCCGATTATTCTTAATATTAATTTCATTACATGCCTCCTTATATTAAAGGATTTAAACTGTATGAGACCGTCAATAATTATGTGTAAATAGATAAAATCTTTTCTCGTATGTAATCACCGTGCGACTATTCTTTGAACATCGCCGTCAGTTCTGCCCGTGCCTGGTCGAATCCCAAATGACAACGGGTGGAGAAGCTCTGATTATAGATTTCGAACTGTGAGACCAGGAAACGGTCCAATGAATCTTCGTTCGGGAACTGCTCCTTGCGCTTACTGTATTTCTTCACCTTCTTATTGAATGATTCGATGAGGTTCGTTGAATAGATGCTTCTCCAAATGGATTTTGGGAAGTCATAGAAGGTGAAGATATAGGGATTGGATGCCAGTGATTGTGTCACTTTCGGGTAAGTCTTTTTCCATTTGTCGACAAAAGCTTGTAGCGCTTTCTCGCCCGATGCCCGGCTCTCTGCCCGGTATACTGACTTGAAGTCGTCACAGATTTCAGCCCGGTCAGCGACACGCACTTTATGGGAGATGCCACGGGACAGGTGTACACAGCACGCTTGGTACCGGGCGTCTGGAAAGACCGCAAAGATCCGGTCGGTGATGCCTTTCAAACCGTCAGAGATGAATAGAAGGACATCTTCGACCCCACGCGCTTTGACATCCTGGAGGACCTCCTCCCAGACAAATGCAGATTCTGTCGGGGCAACGGTATAGGCCAGCACTTCTTTCGATCCATCCTCCCGGATGCCCACGGCGATATAGACGGCTTCTTTGGAGACCGTGTCGCGTTTGAGGGCGATGTAGGTCGCATCCAGATAGATACAGGCATAGCGTGCAGCCAGCGGACGGTGCTTGAACGCATCCACCTGTTCACTCATCGCTTTCGTCATATTGGAAACGGTCTGAGGCGTGTAGTGATGCCCATACATCTTCTCAATCAGATCCGAAATCTCCGACATCGTGACGCCTTTTTGAAACATATGGATGACAAAGGATTCCAGCGTATCGTTCGCACGCTTATACGGAGCGACCGTCTGCTGATTGAATTCGCCATTCCGATCCCGGGGCATCGACAGCTCCAGGTTCCCATATTCCGTATGGAGGGTCCGGGTGTAGGTGCCGTTCCGTGAGTTCCCGGAGTTGAAACCGATACGGTCATATTTTTCGTAATCCAGGAAAGCAGAGAGTTCTGTCTGAAGGAGCGTATTGACCGCCGTCTCCAGATGCGTACGGAAAACTTCGGAGATGTCTTCTTTTTTTACTAGAGCCTGCATGATATCTGTTGTAAACTGAGTCATAGGGGAGGCCTCTTTTCTATGAATTGGTTGTGGTGACTTAATTCTACAAGAAAAGGGCTTCCTTTTTCTATTTATTCATTTACACAAACTATTTTACGCTCTCAACTGTATTTCTTAAATTTAAAGCGTTTTACGATATTCAGTATGTATGTCTAACTTACATAATAGAAAATTTTTAAGTGCCTGTTTTTTTACTGTACGCCGATTGTAAAATTAAGCTAGACACATAAAACGGTCACACATGATACACTCAAAATGGTTTTCCGACAAAAGAAATCATAGGAGTGATCATGCATGACCGACACCCATATTACCACGGATGAATTAGTATTCATAGAAGCCTATTTCCGACACGGAACTACCGTGGCTCAGATTGCGAAACGGCTCGGACGTGCCCGGCAGACTATCCACAATGTCATCACGCATTTCAAGGCCGGGCACACCGCCATCGACTACTATCAGCGCTATAAAGAAAATAAGAAGCGATGTGGTAGAAAACAAAGTGTCTTGCCGACCAGTCAACGGAAGTACATCGAAGAGAAGGTCGCTCAGGGCTGGACACCGGATGTGATCGTCGGCCGGCAGGAAATGTCAATTGACTGCTCGGGTCGCACGCTGTATCGCATGTTCAAACGGGAAACCTTTGATGCGGCCAAGCTGCCAATGCAGGGCAAGCGAAAACCGAATGGCCGTCAGGAACGCCGGGGCAGACAAGCCTTCAGGCGTAATATCTCTGAAAGAATGGATGACTATCCCACTTTCAATGAAGCGTTCGGCCATCTCGAAGGCGACACCATTGTCGGTGTCCGTCACAAGAGTGCGGTCATCACGCTGGTTGAGCGTCTGTCAAAAGCCATCATCACATTAAAACCCAAAGGCAGAACCGCACTGGATATTGAGGGCTCTTACGCTAAGTTGGGGAATGCTTATATATAGATTGTGATGAACATAGCCAAAATTTTAAATTTATAGTGGACGATAAAGCATACGCTGTCTCAATAGCCTGAAACCGGCCCGGCCATACATGATCCGTTTGATGGTCTTCAGCCGATTGACGTTCCCCTCGACGAAACCATTGCTTTCATTATACATCAGGGCATGCACCGTGGGCTTGAAATCAGTGAGCAGCCGCCGGATGAAGTGTTTCGTCAGAGGGTCACGGCGTTGTTGTTCAAATAGGATGAGTTCAGTAAATCCGACATGATCCTTCTCGGCAATGCATTCGCGAAAACCAGCCACAAACGCATAGACGGGCTGGCGTTTTGGGTACTGTTGGAGGATACGGTTGATGATGTCGCGCTCGGCGTCCACTTCAAGGTGGTTCTGCCACAGTATGCGCCGAATGTCACGACGGCTGTGATACTCAATGTCCAATGGGGCCGCCACCCGTTTCCGTTTTCGAAGATCGGCGACAAAATTTTTCACTGAACCGTAGGCCCCTTTATATCCAATCTTCAGTAGTTTTTCATAGATTGCCCGAACGGAATCGCCGTCCGCCTCCCAGTGAATGACCGATTTGTGAAAGGCATCCAGCAGGCTCCATTTCGGGCGCCGGCCACAGCGTTTGCGGTTTTCCATATAGGCGGCATGTGCGGAGTCGGGATTGTAAACGGTATGGTAATAATCATACGTTTTACCGTTCTGTTTCTGACGGCGCATCTGCTTCACAGTGCCTCTGGTGATTTCATTATTGATGGTCTGAGGCGCACGGCCCAATCGTTCTGCGATTTGACGATTGGAGTAGTTCTCTCTCTTCAATATTGCGATTTGTGCCCGTTCATCTTGCGTCAGGTGTTTTCCTTTGATGGATCCAGTGGTATCATGAAGTTGCGTCATGTGATTTCATTCCTTTATTAAGAGTTGTGGTTAACTTCAATATAACATGAAATTCACATGGCGTTTTTTGCATCAAAGGTGGCTAAGTTGATTATAAAATCCACCATTATTAAAATTATTGCTGAAATAAGTAATGATGAAAGTGAGAAGATTATATGACTTAGGAACTAGCAAAAATACATTGAAAACTGTTTAAAGGCTACAGATTGAATATCATCTGATGGTGGATGAGTCTGATTGGCTACTCCATAATAACTCTCTAAATGAAAATATAACATTGAGATACTGATGAGAAAACAATAGACTGGTGTTTTATCGCTTACTATCAGGAAGAGGGTGGCGTTTTAAGAAAATCACTTAATTGCTGTACCTCGTGGTCAGTCATTCTAAAGTATGTTGAAAAGAAATGATATCTAACTTATTTTATTAACCCAGATTAGATATAAGAAGTGAATTTTGATAGTTAAAGTACCAATTAATTTCAAGGGAGAATTAGTAATGAAAAGATATTTAATTAGATCGGGGATAGCCCCTACAGATTTACAAGGACCAGCAGAAATGATTTTTAAAAATTCAATTGGAGGTAATGTTGGTAATTTAATTTATGCGTACAGTATCTATAGAAATTTGATGACTGAGGATGTAGAGATAGTTCCAGATCGATACCGCATCAATGAAAATGATGCAGATATGATAAATAAGTACTATGATGCTTACATTATCCCGTTAGCTGACGCATTTAGAGATTCATTTGTCGATAGTTTAAAAAAATATACTAAGCTTTTTGAGAAACTAACAATTCCAGTTATTGTCATAGGGGTAGGGGTAAAGGCTCCAATTAATAAAAGAATCAAAGATGGATTCTCTTTTGATAAAGAAGTTAAAGATTTTGTAACTGCAGTCTTAAAACGTTCTAATATGATAGGTGTAAGAGGTCAAATAACTGCGGATTATTTGAATTATCTGGGCTTTGTTGAGGGAGTAGATCATACTGTTATAGGTTGCCCTTCAATGTATGCATTTGGAGGAGAGTTGAAAATTAGAGACTTAAATTTAAATGAAAAATCAACCATTGCTTTAAACTCCTCAAAACTCTCACCTGAACATGTCTTAAAATTTATCACATCAGTTTCCAACAACTATTCAAACTATTATTTTATTCCTCAATGGTTGAAAGAATTTCGTATGACTTATCTTGGCAATCAAGCTCTTGGTGAAACTACTGAGTTTTATCCTAACACTATTAAGGAGGCTTATTATGAAGAAAATCGCGTTAGATATCCTCTTAATGCAAAATCATGGATAAATTTCATGCAAGAAATGGACTTTGCGGTCGGAGCTCGTCTACATGGAAATATAACTGCTACAATTGCAGGAACTCCTAGTTTATTGCTAACTAAAGATGCTAGAATGAAAGAATTGGCAGACTATCATAAGTTAACCCATATATCCGAACATGACATAACTGAAGATTTAACATTAGAAGAAGTTATAAATACACTTGATTTTCATTCGCCAGAAAAAGTGCAAGAACAGAATTTTAATCACTTCATAAAATTCTTGGAAAAGAATAGCCTAGATCATATTTATAATTATGACTATCATGAGTATCCACCTTTGGATAAGCAAATGGATGATATTGAGCTACCAAATATGTTGACACCCATTAATGCATTAGCACCTCTCGAGATCTCCGAAAGGATCACAGAATATACAAGGTTAGAGGAAGAGAGAATAAAGAAATTAAAAAAAATGAATAGTAATTTATCAGAAACTGTAAAAAAACAAAAACAAGAAATGAAAAAGAAGAAAGATAAGATTAATTACTTGAACACACAACTACAAAGAAAATCGGTAAAAATCGGTTTGAAATTTGGAGAAGTTTTAGTAGCAGCTAAGAAAAAATTTAGAAGTTAGAAAAGTGTAAGTAGGCATTATATAAAAGAGACAGTCAATTAATATATGAACTCTAATCTATAAAATAGACATTTCAATAAAATCAGTACGCTATGAGTAGATGGCCCTGGCATTTTGAGCCGACCCCCGAAAGCTAGACCTAAAATTTAACTTTCGGGGGTCACTTTTATGTGCAAATACAATTTAGAGTTGAACATGAAAGTATTGAATGAGTAACCGATAGGCAGGTACAGTCTACGAGCTATAAGCAGAAAATATAATATTCCGGTTATAAAACAGTCTTGAAATGGGTCAATGCCTATAATCATCTGGGAGTGGTTGGATTATACGAATCCCGCAAGCGCACGCATTATTCTTTTCAATTTAAAATGGATGCGATAGAGTTGTACCTGAATACAGGGATGTCCTAAGCCGATGTTGCCGCATAATGAGAGACGATCCATCCAACATTGATTGCCGGATGGATTAGACAATAAAGGGATGCGAGTGTATCGGGACTCTCCATAGTGAGGGGATGGTGACTGCAAATGCCTGATGAATGGAAGCAGCCACAGGAGGCACAATCGGAAGATGATCGAATCTGTACACTCAAGGATAATTTGAAACGATTGAAGAATGAAAACGATTTTTAAATGAACTACCGAGGCTACGGAATTGAAAAGACGACGATAAAAGAAGAAATCTCACGACTTTTCCGCGACCTCCAGGGAAAATACAGACTGTCCCTGCTGACGGACCTTTTACTCAGACCAGGGATGGACCTACCAGATGCAAGCATATCGAGGGTCACTTGAAACCCATGACATATTTCAGAGCATGTCTTGGAAGTAAAACTGCCTGGATAACACACCGATGGAAAACTTCTTCAGTATCATCAAGTAGAAATCTATCAGGGCAACATCTACCATATCTTTGAGTCATTCATTCAAACAAACAATCATCCAGTTTATCACATGTAAACGACAGTTATAAAATGGCTCTTACGCTAAGTTGGGGAATGCTTATATATAGATTGTGATGAACATAGCCAAAATTTTAAATTTATAGTGGACGATAAAGCATACGCTGTCTCAACAGCCTGAAACCGGCCCGGCCATACATAATCCGTTTGATGGTCTTCAGCCGATTGACGTTCCCCTCGACGAAACCATTGCTTTCATTATACATCAGGGCATGCACCGTGGGCTTGAAATCAGTGAGCAGCCGCCGGATGAAGTGTTTCGTCAGAGGGTCACGGCGTTGTTGTTCAAATAGGATGAGTTCAGTAAATCCGACATGATCCTTCTCGGCAATGCATTCGCGAAAACCAGCCACAAACGCATAGACGGGCTGGCGTTTTGGGTACTGTTGGAGGATACGGTTGATGATGTCGCGCTCGGCGTCCACTTCAAGGTGGTTCTGCCACAGTATGCGCCGAATGTCACGACGGCTGTGATACTCAATGTCCAATGGGGCCGCCACCCGTTTCCGTTTTCGAAGATCGGCGACAAAATTTTTCACTGAACCGTAGGCCCCTTTATATCCAATCTTCAGTAGTTTTTCATAGATTGCCCGAACGGAATCGCCGTCCGCCTCCCAGTGGATGACCGATTTGTGAAAGGCATCCAGCAGTTTGGGCCGTTTCTGGCGGGTCGTGTCCGGCACCCCTGTCATCCCAAGGTATCGCTCGACCGTCTTCCAGTGTAGATTGAACTGCCGGGAAAGCCGGGAGATTGAATACCCTTGTGCATGGTACTTCTGGAGTGCCCGGGCCTGTGCCCATTTCCTTTGGGCATTTTCCAAGCGGTGATGCTCAGCTTTGGTCTGAGGCGGAGGAACTGGCGGCGGTGATCGCGTGCCGAGGTCAATGCGTACCGGCAACACTTTCCTTATAATCCGATCATGTAGGGTCCAGAGGTTCTGAATCAGATGGAACCGGTCATGGATCTGAATGACGGCCGGGGCATGGGTCGTGATGATGTCCTGAAAACGCACATATCTATCTCGGGTGATGTGGGTCAGCTCCGGATGCCCCTGAATCCATTGGGCCAATGTGGCCGTTTCCCGGTCGGGCAGGAGATCAATCGGATGATGTGTGACGGCATCGCAGATCAGAATGCCATACCGATACCCTTTTCGCCAGGCGAAATCATCGATGCCCACAAAAGGGGCTTTGCGGAACAGGCATCTCTGTTTTATGAATCAGGCGCAGCAGTGTGTCATGGCTGACCGGCATCCCAAGCTGCCGGGTGACAGTTTCTCCTTGGACACAGCTGCTGGAGAAAGCAATGGTCCGCAGTGCTTCATCCAGACGAATCGTCCGCTGGCCATAAGGGACCAGCCAGTCAAAGCGTTCCGTAAATACCTTTGTGGCGCATAATGCATTCGAACAGAACCATTTCCGGGCTTTCAGATACAGTTGAACGCGTCGCCCCTGGATGGGCAGGTCATCTATGACCCGCATGTAGGCACTGTGTCGCTGAGAGGTAATGGAATGGCAGTGGGGACAACGGCCTGTGTGCGTATCCAATGTAATGACATATGATACAATATCCTCTGTTTTCACATAGGAGAGTACAGTCAAGCGAGGGTCTAAATCAGTGAAATGATCATACATGGTCACCATTCCTTTTTACTGATACATACCCGTTTCTCCCCAACTTAGCGTAAGAGCCATTTTTATTTTGCCCTTAACCTACAATTTTAAGTTGCCCTTGACATCACATACTACAATAGAGAACGGATGAAAGAGAAAATGGGCTGGCTGAGTCCGGTACAGTACAGGGAACAACAAGCGCGCCAGTTGATAGGTGTATAAAAATTAGAGCAGATTTCTCTGCTCTAAAAATTTAACTTTCTGGGATCATCTTATTTAGTATCGTTGATAGCATTCATTATGATACCTATTAATATATTCATTCACTTTATGCTTGAGTTCATCTAGGAATTCCCAAGATTTATAGTAGTCGGTCTTTCAAGGATTCAAAATGTCAGACCATAGAAACATTATCCTGATAGTTTCTCAAGCGCGACATGGACTATGCAAACCTTATTAAAATAGTAGAATATATAGGTCGTTTACAGAGTTAAACTAAAAGTTCAGTAACAGTTTATATCAATAGTTATATGGGTACATATAAATTAATAATCTCGTACCCTAATCATCAGAGAGTTTTATATTTAAAATATAAACACTAAGTAGTTCTTGTTATTGTCAAATGATATTATAAAGCTTTATTTGTTCTATCTATCAAAATAATAAACTGTTGCAAAGAACGTGTAGTCGGAGAAATTTTTGAATAGAATAACTATAAAAGAGAGAATGATAACAAGAAGTACAATAGTGGACTTTAGTAAAAATATTACAAGAGTTTTCAGTGGATATCATGACATTGTTGTTATCTTGAAAACTTTAAAGACTATTTTACAATATTTTTCGAGTGATTCTGACTTAATCAAAGTAAAGAATATTAGTCGGCATTTATACTAAAAATTTAAATTGTTATACTGTTTTTATTATCTTTTCATACCTCTGACTTAATAACAAATCAATGTATTACTGCGAAAGCATATATTGCTTAAACCATGGGCTCTATTCAAATTAATCTATCTTTATATCTTCATTAATGTTAAGAAACTATGTAGTTAGAAAGCTTTTGTGTTACTGAGTACAAAAAACCAATAGGGGGCTAATTATGAATAATGTATTTATGATCGTTCACGAATTAAACGTGAACAAAGGTGGTATGACCACAGCTATGTTAACCAGAAGCAAAATGTTTCATGCTAATAATGTTAATGCTAATATCGTCACATTTGATTATAAAGTCAATTATGATAATATTATTCATTCGCTAATGAAACAAGATAAAATGAGCAAAAATACTAAAATGTTCAATCTTTTTCAGTATTATGAAAAGAAATCTTCATCAAAAAAGATTAAACATAATAAAAAATTATATAATTTGTTTAATAATTTTTTTAAAGACACAATAGAAATTAAAGAAGATAAAAAAACTTCAAAATTCTTAGATAAGACGACAGGACAATATAAAGCTAGGAAAAAATTATTGGATTCAGAACAAACAATTGTTGATTTATATAACAATAATAAAAGATATAGAAGAGTTCATTTAAAAAACGAAAAAATTCATCGCATAAATATATTTAATTACGACAATAAAGTTTTATTTGAAACATTCTATGATAGGAAAGGATTTCCATATATTTCAAGGAATATTAACCCTAAAAATGGAAATGTAGGAGTGACATATCTACTCGTTGATAAAATACAATTCAGTAGTAACTTGAATGTGTGTTCTCATTTCTTGAGAGAGATAGTTAAAGATAATTCAGAGAACATAATGATTTGTGATGGGCCAGGAAGTTTTCCAAGAATGTTAAATACTAGCCATAAAAATGCGAAAAAATTTGCAGTCATACATGTTAATCATTATAAAAATTTTAATACTGATGGGTCTAAAAAGATAAAGGAAGATTATATTATTAATAATGCTGACAATATTGATGGCGTGATTGTGCTAACTGATGCTCAGAGAAAAGATATAAAGGAAGAATACTCAGTTAATAATATATATGCAATCAGTAACTTTATAAATAATTTTGAAAAAGAAAGTGATTTTGCAAATAATAAAATAGTTGGGCATATCTCTAGGATAGTTGCGACAAAAGGTGTTCATCATTTAATTGATGTAGCAGAATTAGTTGTCAAAGAAGATGAAGAAGTTGAATTTCATATTTATGGCGAAGGCCCAGAAAAAGATAGAGTTAGGAAACTTATCAACAAAAAAAATTTAAATGATAATGTGAAACTCTTAGGTTATACTTCTAAACCACAGCAAGTAATCAATCAGTTTCAATGCGTTTTGTCTACCTCTCAGTATGAAGGGCAAGGACTTAGCATGATAGAGGCTATGTTACTTCAAAGACCTGTTATTGCCTTTGACATTAACTATGGTCCAAATGAATTTATCAAAAATGATATCAATGGTTATTTAATACCTAATTTAGATATTCAAGAAATGGCAGATAAGATATTAGAACTAGTAAATGATGATGATTTAACAAAAAAGTTAGGTAAAGAAGCGAGAAATACCATTATTGAAAAATATTCTAGCGAAAAAATCATGGATAAATGGCAAGTCCTTTTTGATAAATAATAAATATTATAGCAATGAAATTACATTAATAAACCTAAAATAATCCCCTAAAGTAATTTTCAAATAACTGCTTTAGGGGTAAATAAATAATTATATATTTTCGGTGAATTTGGCCTTATTCGAATCATCATTAAACTAATAGTTTAAAAATTACATTAATAGTTAAAAATATTGCGTATAACTCTTTCACTTGATTTTCCGTCTTGATACTTAAAGTGTTTATTCAAGAAAGGAACCACTTTTTCTTCTTCATAATCTTCATTATCCAAGGCAGTAATCAATTCATCAAATGTTTCAACAATTTTCCCAGGAACAAATGATTCGTATGGTTCGTAGAAATCACGTGACGTTACATAGTCTTCTAGATCAAATGCATAGAAAAGCATTGGACGTTTAAATAATGCAAATTCATAAACAAGGGATGAGTAATCGCTAATTAGGATATCAGTGACAAACAGTAAATCATTCACTTCTCTGTAATCTGAGACATCAACAAAATACTGTTCATACTCTGTGGGTATATTTAATTTATTCTTTACAAATGGATGCATTTTGAATAATACAACTGTATTAGTTTCGCGACAATAGCGAGCAAGTCTTACAAAATCAATTTTAAAAAATGGATAGTGTGCTGTATTGTGACCATTTCCCCTGAAAGTAGGGGCAAACAAAATTACATTTTTATCTTTTATTATAGGGAGATCATTCTCCATATGAGCTACTATATTCTTTTTGTAGTTTTCATCAAAGAAAATATCGGTTCTTGGTACACCAGTTGGAATTATATTTTCTTCTTTTACTCCAAATGCTTCTCCGTAAAAAGGGACATCATTTTCAGAAGATACGGTTACTTTTGTATAGTTCCTGTGATTTACTGAGTTAAAGAAGGGTCCGCCTTTTTTACCTGTACGGCTGAAACCAACAGTTTTGAATGCACCTACAGCATGCCAAACTTGTATGATTTCTTGATTGTTTCTGAATTTCATATTGTAAAGTAATGGATGATAATCATCTAAAAATATATAATCTGATTTCCCCAATAAATAGGGGAACCTGAATTTGTCTATAAATCTCCTTCTTGCTGAAATACTTGATTTAAATATAGAATGGATTTTATATTTTTTATCTAGATTTTGTCTAAGCATTTCATTATAAATAAATTCAAAGTTTCCAGACATTCTTGGTCTAGAGTCCGAAGTGAATAGCACTGTATTACCTTTTTTCATATTAAAGAATTTAGTAACATTGAATATAAGTTTGAATAAAAAATCTCGAATTTTGAAAGAATTTTTATTATATTTTTTTTTGATATTCTTGATTTTTGATGAGAGCATACTCTCTTTAGGTCTTGGTTTATTAAACTTAATATCTAGCACAAATTCATTAACTTCTTTAGAAATTTTTGGTGTCACACTGTAACTTATCGTCTTGGAATTACCACCTTTTTTAAATTGATGCTTAAAGTTATTTAAAAGGTAGTTTTTCTTGTCGTTGACGGTTACAAATGAAACATAACGCTCTAATTGGTTTTCATCCAATTCATAGTTTAAAGGGTCAAGTAATTCTTGGTTTACATGAGCAATATGATCAAGATCCCCTTTAAAAATCATTAAATATTGCCCTGTAGGTAAATAATTACCATCATCCAAGATTGCTATATTAAAACGTGCTTTATAATTGTTACCGTCAATCATCACATCATTTGCTTCCACTTCTTTTGTTTCAGTTAAATTTCTTAATATTACTTTTTTATCTCTTATATCAATGTCATTGGTATGACCTTCGATGAAAAGCTGAATTCTCTCCCAATACATATTATCTATCTGTACATTGTAATGATTCAACCTACTATTTCACTCCTTCTCTATGTTTTACATGGTCCACTTAATTACTGTTTTACCCCAAGATGTCGATAAATCTTCCTCAAATGCCATTACAACATCATTAATAGTTTTAACTTCGAATTCATTACCCTTTAGAAGTGATAATTTATCAATAACATCAGGGTGATCTTTATAAAATTTGGCGACATCCCTAAAATCTTGGGCACTGCTACGACTACTGCCAAACATCGTTAAGCCTTTTTCGAGTACAAGGCGTGTATTTATTTCTATTGGATATTCACTTACACCTAAAAGACTTATTGTTCCCTCCGGTGAGATTAATTCAATCATCTGATCTACGGCAGATTGGCTGCCTTTACCTCCTACACATTCAAAACCATGATCAAATGTGACGTCTTCAGGTATCTCGTGAATGTTATAAACTTCTTCAATAAATGAGAAATGGCTTAATTTATAGGCCGTTTTACCAAATGCATAAATTTTAGCATCCGGATAAAGTTTGTTTAATAGAATAGCTGTAATATATCCCAGGTTGCCATCTCCCCAAATACCAAAACTGTTCTTATTAGCATTGGACCTGCTGTCAAAACGTTGAATCGCATGCCAACTTACACTGACCAATTCAGAATAAGCGACAGTACTTAGATCTTTGATGCTTTCATCCAATCTAACAACTCTGTCATGCTCCATAAAGACATAGTCTTGCATAAATCCATCAAAACCGCTTGACCTGAATTTACTGCTAGGTAAGTAGTTCTCAGCTATAACAGGGTCGTTTTCAATAGGGGTGTTGGGAACCATAATGACTTTTGTCCCAACCTCATATTTACCTTTATTATCATAAACTATTTCCCCAACACCTTCATGGATGAGGGACATTGGAAGTTTCTTTTTCAAAACTTTTTTATCTCTGGTGCCTGTATAATATCTCTGATCAGCTGCACAAATAGATAAGTATAATGGCCTTACAACAACTTTATCACCTTTAACATCTTCATTATTATAAGTGACTTCGAACTGTCTTGGAGACACTAGTTGGTACAGCTGGTTAATCACTAGACATCCCTCCTTTTATGATTGAGTTCGCGACTTTAAGATCATAAGGTGTCGTTATTTTAATATTAAATAACTCGCCTGCAACCAATTTTACTTTTTTATCGGCTACAACTAGAATTTTGCATGCATCAGTCATTATTTTTTTATCTTCATCTGATAATCTGTTATAAGAATCTCTCAATAGATTAATATTGAAAGATTGAGGTGTTTGTCCCTGATACATTTCATTCCTTACGGGGATTGATTTTATAGAATCCCCGTCTGTTGAAGTAACGATTGTATCTATTGCAGTGATTACAGTATCTACTGCACCATGCTCCAATACGTTTGCAATATTTTCTTTAATAATACGATGGGTCAGAAATGGTCTAACAGCGTCATGGGTAACAATTACATCTTCAGGAGTAATGCCATCCTGGTCTTCTATTACATTGATAATATTCATAATTGTTTCATTTCGATCAGAGCCACCTTCAACTACATTAATTCTCTCATCGTTAATATTGTGTTTCCTTAATGTATCTCTTGTATGGGCAATCCACTTTTGAGGTGTGGCGATTAAAATTTTATCAAATTCACTTGTCAGTAAAAATTTTTCAACTGTATGAACAAGTATAGGCTTTCCATCTAAATCTAAAAATTGTTTAGGAAGTGGGACATTCCCCATCCTCGAACCTATTCCCCCAGCCAATATACCAGCATAAATCATATAGTCATCTTCTCCTTTGTAAAAAATATTTTACCATCGAACATTTTATAAGTTTTTAAATAAATACATAACAATTATACTATAACAAAAATCCACTTATTAAACCATTACGGGACCGTCAATAATTATGTGTAAATGAAGGCATGCCTTTTCTTGTAGTGTGCATTACCCGCTGAACATTTCAGCTAATTCTGCACGGGCCTGGTCAAAACCAATATGGCACCGTGTCGCGAACTGTTGGTTATATGCTTCAAATTGAGTGACCAGGAAACGGTCAAGGGCGTCCTCGTTCGGGAACTGCTCTTTGCGCTTACTGTACCGTTTGATCTGCTTATTGAATGACTCAATCAGATTTGTGGAGTAGATGCTTCTCCTGATTGCTTCAGGGAAATCATAAAAAGTGAACAGATCCGGATTGGCTTTCAACGATTGCGTGACTTTGGCGTAAGATTTCTTCCACTTCTCGATAAACGCGTCCAAAGCCTGCTCAGCTTCGGCCTTATCCGTGGCGCGATACAGGGACTTCAGGTCCTCACAGATTGCCTTCCGGTCCGACACACGGACCTTGTGGGAAATGTTGCGTGCAACGTGAATGAAACATGTCTGGTATTTCGCTTTTGGAAACACCGAATGAATACTGTCTTTGATACCTGGAAGCCCGTCAGAAATGAAGCGCAGGACTTCCGTCACGCCCCGTGCATGGATATCTCCAATCAATTCTTTCCATACATACGCAGATTCCGTCGGCGCGACAGTATAGGCCAGCACTTCCTTGGAGCCATCCTCCCGGATGCCCACAGCGATATAGACAGCCTCTTTGGTCACTGTCTCCCGTTTGACGGGCAGGAATGTCGCATCCAGGTACACGCACACATACCGCTCGGATAACGAACGCTGGCGAAATGCCGCCACTTCTTCTGTGACCGCCCGGGTCATATTTGAAATGGTCTGGGGCGTATAGTGATGCCCATACATCCGTTCAATCAGATGGGAGATTTCAGACATCGTCACCCCTTTTTGAAACATAGGGATGACAAAAGATTCCAATGTGTCATTGGACCGCTTGTAAGGCGCAACGGTCTGCTGCTTGAAGTCCCCATTCCGGTCCCGGGGAATGTCAATCTGAAGGTCGCCATATTCGGTATGTAACGTGCGGGAATAGACGCCGTTTCTGGAGTTCCCGGAATTGAAGCCCACACGGTCATACTTTTCGTAGTCCAGGAATGCAGTCAATTCGGTTTTCAGTAATGTGTTCACCGCCGTTTCCAGGTGGCTGCGGAAGATTTCTGTGACATCGTCTTTTTTTACTAGAGCTTGAATAATATCTGATGTAAAATGATCCATAGGGGTCGTCCTCTTTTCTTGGATTTGGTGTGGTAACTTAATCTTACAAGAAAAGGACGCCCTTTTTCTATTTATTCATTTACACAAACTATTTTACGCTCTCTCATGTAAAAATCCCCACTAATATGATATGGTAATAAACTGTAAACATATATATCATTTCTACATATAAATATGGAGGCCAACATGGAAGAAACATTGAATTTGGAAGACATTCTTGAAGTGATCAAGAAGAACCTGGCGCTGATCATCGCCCTTGTACTGCTCTTTGGTGCAGCCGCTGCATTCGCCACCGCATTTCTCATGACCCCGCAATATGAAGCCAACACACAGATCCTCGTCAGCCAATCTCAGGAATCAGAAGCCGTCAACAATCAGGATATACAGGCCAGCCTTCAGCTGATCAATACATATAGGGACATCATCAAGAGTCCGACAGTGCTTGATGATGTCGTAAGCAACCTTGATCTGGAACAGGATACAGCGGCACTCGCCAACCAGATTACGGTAAACAACCAGGACCAGTCGCAGGTCGTGACCGTCACGGTCACCAATGAAAACTCGCAGGATGCGGAAACCATCGCGAACGAAATCGGCACAGTCTTCCAAGAGCGTGTGCAGGAAGTGATGAACGTCGACAACGTCTCCATCCTCGCACCGGCAGATGTCGGTGATGAGCCATCACCTGTATCGCCGCAGCCGCTCATCAACATCGCCATCGGGATGATCCTCGGTGGACTTCTTGGGCTCGGTATCGCATTCCTCAGGGCATTTCTTGACAAGCGGATTACGACAGATGAAGAAATACAGAAGCAACTGGAACTGCCGGTACTCGGTACGATCGCTAAATTCGATAGTCAGAAAGGAAACTAGACATGTTTGGTAAAAACAAATCCCGCAACTATGTATCCGGGCCAACACAACTTATCGTGGAGAAGCAGCCGAAATCCCCGGTCAGTGAACAGTTCCGTACTGTCCGGACGAACATTATGTACTCGAACATCGATACTGAAATCAAGACGGTCCTCGTCACCTCGGCAACCCCGGCCGCCGGCAAGTCCACAACCGCAGCAAACCTTGCGGTCGCCTATGCACAGTCCGGCAAGCGTACCGTACTGATTGATGCAGACCTGCGCCGCCCAACGATGCACTATACATTCGAGATGACGAACCAGCGCGGCATGTCCACCGCAATCGTCAATGATGTACCGGTGGAGAACATCGTCAGGGAAACCGAAATTGAAAACCTCGACCTCATCACTTCCGGGCCGATTCCTCCAAATCCATCAGAATTGCTCTCTTCAAAGAAGATGGTCCATCTGCTGAAGACATTCTCCATGCATTACGACATGGTCATCATCGACTCGCCACCGCTGCTTGCGGTGACCGATGCCCAAGTACTGAGCAAGATTACAGATGGCACAGTGCTTGTCACCAACGTTGCAGCAAACAACCGGGACAGACTGCTGGAAGCAAAGGATCTGTTGAAGAAGGCCGATGCGAATATTCTCGGCGTCGTCATGAACAATAAGAAGATGAACACGAAGAAGGACGACTATTATTACTACTACGGGAGCGAATAATTATGATAGATATCCATAACCATGTACTCATCGGCGTGGATGATGGTCCACAGACAGAAGAGGAGGCAGTGTTGCTCCTCAAACAGGCAATCGACAATGGCATAACGGATATCATTGCGACCCCGCACCATTACAGCGGGGATTTCGTTAACCCTGGAAGTAAGATTTTAGAAAAAATGGACGAACTCAACCAGATCATTCTACAACATCAATTGGACATCAACGTACATCCCGGTCAGGAAACGAGAATCAATGGGAACTTCGGCGAAGAGTTGAAGTCCGAGACAAGCATCCCACTCAACCAATCGCAGTATGTGCTGGTTGAGTTTTCTTTTAATGAAATACCGAGTTACGTGTGTCCGATGTTCTACGACATGCAGATGAGTGGGTATACTCCGCTTATTGCGCATCCGGAACGGTGCAAGCCGATCATCAAGGACCCGGATAAGCTGTACGAATATGTGGAGAAGGGTGCAGTGGCGCAGGTCACTGCAGGATCCGTAGCTGGAGAGCTTGGAGAGAACCTTAAAGAGACGAGCCTCAAGATGATTGAAGCCCACCTCGTCCATATCATTGCGAGTGATGCCCACCATGCCGAACTACGACCTTTCATGTTGAAGGAAGCATACGATGTGGTGGAACAGGAACTTGGATCCATTTATGTGGAAGACTTGAAGCAGAATGCAGAAGCCGTGCTTCTTGGAAAAGAAGTGAAGGTGAAGCGGCCATCTAAGATAGAGACCCATTATAAAAGCAGTAAGAAAAGAAGAAAGAAGAAATTCTTAGGACTATTTTAATTGAGAAAGAAGCGTGTTGATTTATGGGAGCAAAAGAACGGTACATACTCCTCCTTATCATTGACTCACTGATTGTGACATTTTCAGTATTTATAGGTTATTACATACTGGCACCTTTCTTCCTTCAGTATACGATGCCGGTTCTTATTACTACTTCAATCATCCTCTTGATCAGTCATCATGTATTTGCCTATGTATTCAACTTGTATCATAGAGCCTGGGAGTATGCGAGCGTCAGGGAATTGATGTCCATAGCCCAAGCGGTTACCGCATCGATTATTACCACATACATATTGAACATCTTGTTGTTCCAGACCACATTTACAAGGTTGATGATCATTACTTGGATGATGCACCTCATTCTTATAGGAGGCTCACGCCTTTCGTGGCGCGTTGCACGTCATCACTTAGTTGGAAAACAATCATCAGACCAGGAAAAACTCCGCACTTTAGTAGTAGGAGCTGGAAAGGGTGGTTCAATACTGATTAAGCAGATGTTGGATACCCCTGCGATGAACATGCTGCCAGTGGTAGCAGTAGATGATGATTCTACTAAGCAAAGAATGGAACTTGCTGGGGGAGTAAAAGTCGAAGGCAAGCGCGATGACATTGAAAAGCTTATAAAAAAATATGATATTCGAAAAGTTGTAATCGCCATTCCGTCATTAAGCAAATCAGAGCTCAATATCATTCACGACATTGCCAACAGTGAAAGTGTCGAGGTGCTGACAATGCCTAATATTGATGATGTAATGGCAGGTCGAATTGAAGTGAATGAGCTGAAAAAAGTTGAAGTAGAAGATTTACTCGGACGGGAACCAGTAGAATTAGACTTCAAAGGGATTGAAGAACAAGTTAGAAATCGGGTAGTACTAGTTACCGGTGCAGGGGGGAGTATCGGTTCTGAGATTGTCAGACAGATTACGAAATTTCTCCCCAAGAAGATAGTTTTAATAGGGCATGGAGAGAATAGCATCTATAATATTCTAGAAGAAATGTTGTCCCTAAATAATGGTATTGAATATATTCCTATAATTGCCGATGTGCAAGATCGGAAAAGGATGTTTGAGCTATTTAAAGAGTATACACCAGATATCGTATATCATGCTGCAGCACATAAACATGTCCCCTTAATGGAAGCTAATCCCAAAGAAGCAATCAAGAATAATATTATAGGAACCAAGAATGCTGCTGAAGCAGCATGTCATTATAAGTGTAAAAAATTTGTAATGATTTCTACTGATAAAGCGGTTAATCCGCCGAACGTGATGGGAGCTACAAAAAGAATTGCTGAAATGATAGTACAAGCATTAAATAAGGAAACAATGGACACTACCTTAGTCGCGGTTCGATTTGGTAATGTTTTAGGAAGTCGGGGGTCAGTTATTCCTAAATTCAAGAAACAGATTGAATCAGGTGGACCAGTTACAGTCACAGATGAACGTATGACTAGATATTTTATGACAATTCCCGAAGCGTCAAGGTTGGTTATTCAAGCAGGTGCAATAGCTGAAGGTGGTGAAGTTTTCGTTCTCGATATGGGAGATCCAGTAAAAATAGTAGATTTAGCTAGAAATATGATTAAACTGAGTGGTTATAAAGAAGATGAAATTGGAATAAAATTTAGTGGAATCAGACCTGGCGAGAAATTATATGAAGAGCTCTTAGATGAGCATGAGATCCAGACAGAACAGGTATATACGAAAATTCACAGAGGCAAAACAACCGCATATTCTATTTCAGTAATTGAAGAAACCATAGCAAGATTTGAAAACGAAGTTAGCATAAAAGAATTATTACTAAAATTTGCAAATAAAAAATTATAAATTCTACATTACTTGGGCTTCTATGTAAAAAACTTCTTGCATTTCATCTTCCGTAAAGAATCCTTTTTAACGCTATACTAAACTTTTATAAAAACAGCTTTCTAATCTATAGAAACCCTACACTGTCAATTCTCACAGATTACTAAAACTCACGGAGGGGCAAATGAAAAAAATAGTGATTCTTTCCAATCATCATGCTTATACGTATAATTTCCGAAGAGAAATTATACAAAAATTAATCGACAAAAACTTTCAAGTATATGTTGTGCAACCTTATGGAGAAAAAGTAGAACTACTTAGAAATATGGGGTGTCATTGTATAAATCTTCCTCTAGATCGTAGAGGGACTAATCCCATTAAAGATTTGAAGTTGCTTATTGAATATTTCAAAATCATAAAAAATATTGGGCCAGATGTTGTAATTACATATACTGTAAAACCAAATATATATGGAGGCCTTGCCTGTAGAATGCTAAATACGCCTCATCTTCCCAATATTACAGGTTTAGGAAGCGCTGTGGAGAAAAAAAGTTTTATGCAAAAAATAATGTTACTCTTACATAGAGTTTCATTAAAGAAAAGTAATTGTATAATGTTCCAAAATAAAGAAAATAAAAATTTATTTGAAAAGAAAAATATAGGGAGCAGAAGACGTAGGCTTATTCCGGGATCGGGAGTTAATACAGATTATTTTTCATACATTGAGTATCCTGAAGAAAAGAAAATTGAATTTGTATTTATTTCACGAATTATGAGAGAAAAAGGAATCGATGAGTATTTAGAGGTCGCTGAAGAGATAACTGCTAAATATCCAATGACAAAGTTTCATGTCTGTGGATTTTGTGAAGAGAATTATGAGAATAAACTTACAGAATTGGAAAAAAGAGGGATCATCACTTATCATGGGATGGTAAGTGATGTAAGAGCAATACTAACTACTACCCATTGTACAATTCACCCTACTTATTATCCAGAGGGTATGTCAAATGTACTACTTGAAAGTGCAGCAAGTGGACGTCCAATCATTACAACAGATAGAAGTGGGTGCCGAGAAATTGTTGAAGATGGGGTTAATGGGTATATAGTTAAGACAAATAACAGTAAAGATTTAGCAGAGAAAATAGAAAGGTTCTTAGAACATAGTCATAATCAAAAGAAGCAGATGGGCCTTATGGCACGTGAAAAAGTCAAGAAAGAGTTTGACAGGGACATCGTTATCGAGGCTTATTATGAAGAAATCATGAATATATGAGGTGTAATAATGAATTATAAAAGTCTGATCCCCAATCAAGAACTTAGGTTAAGTTTACTGAAAGTTACAGAATTCATCCCTGATAAGCAGATGATAAAGTTGCAATATAAAATTGCTACTGGAAGGAAGCTAGATCTGATTAATCCACGAAGATTCACTGAGAAATTACAATGGTATAAACTCTATTATAGAGATTCGAGAATGACTAAAAGTGCTGATAAATATCAGGTTAGAGAATACATAGTGTCAAAAGGATATAAAGAAATCCTTGTTCCACTTTATGGTGTTTACGAAAAAGTTGAAGAAATAGATTTTGATACTTTTCCTAATAGCTTTGTTCTTAAAACCACAAACGGTAGCCAAACGAACATAATTTGTGAAGATAAATCAAAGCTCGACCTGGATAGTGTAAAGAAAACTCTCAACAGTTGGTTATTCAAAAGAACTAGTAAGGCTGGAAGAGAGTGGCCTTACTATAATATTATGCCACGCATTATTTGCGAAGAATATCTTCCTAAAGATGATAATGGGAATATGGTTGACTATAAATTTGTTTGTTTTGAGGGGAAAGTGGCCTATGTTTTTGTCAATACAGACAGATCTTTTGATGGGGGATTAAGATTCGGAATTTATAATGAAAAATTTGAGAAACTGCCTTACGGTCGTAAAGGACTAAAAAAAACAACCGATAGTATCATCAAGCCAATTAATTATGAAAAAATGATTGAAATTGCAGAAGCTCTGTCAAAAGACTTCCCACATGTGAGGATTGATTTATACAATATAGAAGGAAAAATATATTTCGGGGAGATGACTTTTTTTCATGGGAGTGGCTATGTTGAATTTGAGCCGGATGAGTTTGATTACATTTTAGGTGAGAAATTTAAGGTACCGCTATTAAAGTCTTAAATGAAAAGTGTAAAGAATTTTATGAATCAATATTAGAGGAGTTTTAAGATGCAACCATTTAGAATTTTGCATGTTTTTGGAGGGTTAGATTCTGGAGGCGCCGAAAGTAGGATAATGGATATATACCGAGAAATTGATAGAACTAAAATTCAATTTGATTTTCTAGTTCATACTAACAAGAAGGGTTTTTTTGAAGATGAGATAAATGATATGGGTGGTAGAATTTATAGAGTGCCAAGGTTTGATATCACAACAATATATTCTTATTTCAAAGCAATAAATAATTTTTTCAAAAAGCATTCGAGCTATAAGGTCGTTCATGGACATATACTCAGTACGGCATTTATATATCAGAGATATGCAAAAAAGTATGATATACCAGTTAGAATTGCTCATTCAAGATGTGGCAGTAGAACAGAGTTTAACTTCAAAAATGCTACAAAGGAGTTATTCAAAAGGTTCTCTCGTTTTTATGTGACCCATAAATTTGCAGTCTCAAAAATAGCAGGAGATAGTGCATTTGGAAGTAATAAGGTGCGTAGTGGCGCGGTTGAAATCTTACCAAATGCTATCAAAACTGAAAAGTATAAATATGATCAAGAAATAAGAGAAAATAAGCGTCAAGAATTGAAGGCCAATGGAAATTTTCTTATAGGACACATTGGACGATTTACGAAGCAAAAGAATCATGATTTAGTTATAGATGTTTTTCATGAGTTAAATAAACAGGAACCTAATACAATGCTGGTTTTGGTAGGGGACGGCGAATTAAAAAGTGATATTTTAACTAAAGTTAATAGTTTAGGCTTAAGTAAACAAGTTATATTCACAGGGGTGCGAGACGACGTCCACGAACTTCTTCAAGCTATAGACTTACTTTTGTTCCCATCTTTTTATGAGGGTCTTCCTGGCGTAGTCTTAGAAGCACAAGCAGCAGGTTTACCTTGTATTGTTTCAAATAAAATAACTAAGGAAGTGAAAATAACAGACTTAGTTACCTATGTATCCCTTGAAAAGAACGCTATATTTTGGTCAGAGAAGATAAGAGAGACCTTAAGAAGTTATAAAAGGGAAAGTAAACATAGTGAAATTATTGAGGCGGGGTATGATATAAAGTCAGTAGCTAAATGGTATCAAAATTTTTATTTAAGTTATAGAGATTAAAACAAAGATAGCAAGATTATGATGAAATAAAGTAATGTGAGGGGTTCAAGTGAAAGTACTAAAAAGCATTATTAAAAAGAGTGATTTTGTAATTTATGTGTACTTCAGAATGAAAATGCTTATAAATAGATTTCATTTTCGATTCAATAAACGTAGGCCATTAGTAAAAAAGTTTATCAAGAATGTAGGATATATTCCAAACTTGAAAAATCCCAAATCTTTTAATGAAAAAATTGTATGGTTAAAATTACATTGGAGAGATGAGAATGCTACTCAGTGCGCTGACAAATATGCAGTTAGAGATTACGTAGAAAAAAAAGGAGAAGGAGCTATTTTAAATACAATTTATGGTGTATATGATAAAACTTCAGAGATTGATTTTAATCAACTGCCTGAAAAATTTGTTCTTAAAGCTTCTCATGGCTCAGGGATGAATATAATATGTACCAATAAAGATGATTTCAATTGGAAGAGCGCTAAAAAAAAATTAGATAGATGGATGAAAGTTAACTATTACTTTTTAAACGGTGAGTGGGTTTATAGAAATGCGAAACCTAGAATTGTCTGTGAAAAGTTTATAGAAACAGAAGATAATAAACCCCCTAAAGATTTTAAAATTTTTTGTTTTAATGGAATACCGCGTTTCTTATTTGTTGCGACGGATAGGGGCGAAGAAACAAAGTTTAATTTCTACACTTGTGAATGGGATGAAATACCAGTAAAGCAACATTACCCTATTAGTGATGAGATTATAGAGAAACCAGAAAATTTGGAAGAAATGTTAAGGATAGCAAGGAGCTTGGCTGTAGGATTTCCTCAAGTAAGAATTGATTTCTACTCAGAAAGAGGTCAAGTTATTTTTGGAGAAATGACATTCTTCCACTTTAGTGGTACACAACCTTTCGAACCGGTCAAGTACGACTATATATTTGGAGAATATCTTGAATTGCCCGATAATAATTACGAGAGGTCGATATTATGAAGTTAGTTTCTATTGTGATTCCGACATACGGCGGGGGAGATTATCTAATAAGAGCAGTTGATAGTGTATTGAACCAAGATTACGAAAATATCGAAGTTGTAGTAGTAGATGATAATGGACAATGCACAGACAATCAAATTAAGACACAAAACTATATGCAAATATTTAAAGAAAATAATAGAGTGAAATATATAAAACACACAGAGAATTTCAATGGAGCTGTCGCCCGGAATTCAGGTGTGAAACATTCAAAAGGCGAGTATATCGGTTTCTTAGATGATGATGACACTTATTTAAAAAATAATATAACAAAGCAAACAGAAGTCTTAGAGAGATTAGATCACTCATGGGGAATGTCATATTGTTCACACAAAGTTTTCTTGAATGGCAAGCATATTGAAACAGTTAGAAAAAAGAAAAGTGGTTCTTTATTATACGATATACTTCTACATAAAGTTACAATAGGTAGTTCTTCATTATTAATTAGAAGAGAAGCGTATGAAAGAGTAAATGGATTTGATGAATCATTTAAAAGGCATCAAGACTGGGAGTTTACTGCTAGGGTAGCCTCCGAATATAAAATTCATGTCGTAGAAAATATAGGTTTTATCAGAAATCTTATGTTTAGAAATAGCCCTGAAAATCTACAAAGAGCGAAAGATTATAGGAACCATTATTTAATAAAAATGAAACCCCTTATTACTAAATATAGTCCAAAAAAACAACGAGAGATTGTAATTACAAATAAACTACAATTGATATTTAAATATCTTCGAAAAGGCCAACTAAAAACCTTTATTGAAGAATATAGAAATGCAAATGCGGGAGTATTTGGTATATGGATATTAGTTAAATCTACTTTTTCATATATTTTTTCCAAGTTTAAAAATAAGTTGATAATAAACTAATTCAATAGTTCTATAAGATGAAATTATTGAAGTGTAATAGGATGAAACAGTTATGAAAAATATAAGCCATGGTAAACAAAAAAAAGACAGTGTACCAAATAATATAAAACTTAACAGTTTTTTGCTAGCTTTAGTTTTAACTATTCCATACTTAAATTTAATATTTTCAAGTTTTGCTTCAATACAATCACCTGGTCTGTTATTTGGTGTATTAACTATATTAATTTATGCAATTTCCTTGATTAGAAGCAGGAAATATGAAGTGCCAATAATGTTAGTGCTGTGTAGTATGGTTATATTTATTTTCTTTTTAGTGTCCTATATTTCAGCCAGTTACGATGGGGTAGTTAAAGCTACAGTACTAAGTTTTTTGTACTATGGATTTTTTTCAATATTAGTTTCATTAAAGTCTCTATCTATTAAACATACTTTAATATATATTATTATTTTATCTATTATTGGCATCATTGATCTTAATACGCTCATTAACAGTGCTAGAACTACGAGTGGTACTATATCAATGAGTTATTCTTATGCCTTTCTACCAAGTATATGTGCGACTATTATTTTCCTTATTTATTATTTGAAAGAATCTAACCTTATTATCCTTATAGGATGTGCATTTAATATATATCTGCTTTGGCTCGTGGTTACTGATGGATCTAGAGGTGCTTTACTTGCGATTGCGTTTCTAATTGTATTACTAATAACAAATCGTTATAAAAAAGGTCATCACAAAGTAAACAAATGGATAATTTATATATTGTTAATTGGGATACTATATTTAATAGTTGATTTCAATAATTTCATTCGCTCCCTCTATCACTTTACACATAATTATGGATTTTCATTAAATATCATCGATAAAACTTATTCAAAAAGTTTAGAAGGTGATGCCTTGAATAATAGAGAATATATTTATGGCCTTGCAGTGGAGGGGATAAAACAATCACCAATTATAGGCCATGGGATTGGAAGTTTTGAGATAAAATATGGGGGTTACCCACATAACTTGTTACTACAACTGCTGTACGAAGGCGGGATTATTTTGACAACGGTGGTCTTGGGTCCAATCTTATATGGTTTTATATGGCTATATAAAAAGAAAACTAATAATTTTAATATAAGTATGTTAATTATCTTATTGAGTTCTATTGGTATTCCTAGGTTATTATTTTCTGCAAACGTGTGGTCACGAGAATCTTTTTGGTTATTATTTGGTCTTGTTATAGCACATGTTATAGCAAAACGAAGGAATTGATTGAAGGAATTAGTTATAAGCGGTTAAGACAAAGAAGCCAAAGGGTGAAATGTATGCATATAAATATTATATATCGAAAATTTTTAAGTGACGATGGAGAAGAAATTACAATTGGGGGTATTCAGACATACATTAGTATGTTATCAAAATTATGTTTAGAACAAGATAGAGCTGTTCGTGTATACCAATATGCTAAAAAGGATTTCAAAAAAATAATAAATGGCATTGAAGTTATCGGAGTTAATGTAAATGGAATAAAAAAAGAAAGTAATAAGAAAAAGAAACTTTTTAATAGTTGTATTGAATATTTTGATCAAAAGAATGACATATTAATTTTTGCTTGTGAATCCATGGTGGTCGCTAATAATATTCAAAGATCTATTGCTATCCAACACGGTATTCATTGGGATGTTAAAAGTCATGAAAATTATTCTTCCACACTTAATAGAATCTATTTATTTAAAAAAGCTATTAAAGCAAATAGACTCATAAAAAGAATCCAAAAAGTAAGTAAAATAGTTTGTGTAGATCATAACTTTATTAATTGGTACAGGTCACAGGTTGCCTATGAAGATGTAGATTTTCATGTAATTCCTAACTGTACAGATATCCCTGTTTGTAAAGTTAAAGAAGAAAAAGTATTAAAAATAATTTTTGCCCGTAGACTTGTTGAAAGGCGTGGAACTAGTCTCATAGCAAAGACGATTCCTCATCTTCTCAATAATTACGATAATATTAAGGTAACAATTGCTGGAGAAGGTCCTGAATTGGACTTTTTAAAAAATAGCTTTAAAAATCAACCTCGTGTAGAATTTATGAAATACAATCAGAGTCAAAGTCTGGAAATACATCAAGACCATGATATAGCTTTAGTACCTACTATTGGTTCAGAAGGCACTTCTCTATCCTTACTAGAAGCAATGGCATCGAATTGTGCAGTTATAGCCACAAATGTTGGCGGAATGACAAATATTATTTTAGATAATTATAATGGACTTTTGATAAAACCCAATGAAACAGATCTCTATGAATCTATAGTAAAATTAGTGGAGGATAAAAAATTACGAAATAGATTATCTACTAATGCATATAGTACAGTTTCACATGCTTTTAATAAAACACTATGGGAAGAGAAATGGCATAAGATATTCCAGGGCTTTGTATAAAGAAAGTCTAAAACTGAAATGCTATATATGAAAGAATTAATAATTATTTATGGATATACTCTATCTCGATTTAAATTATAGGTGAAGTAAAGTGGACATCTTTAAAAAGGTATTTAAAAGTAATTTTGCAAAAAATATCATGATAATAGCTAGTGGGACTGCTTCTGCACAACTATTAACGGCAGCTCTATCACCAGTGATTACAAGAATTTATTCGCCAGAAGACTATGGTGTATTAACAGTATATATTGCAATATTAAGCTTGTTTTCAATAGGAGCATTAATGTATGAAAAAGCAATTCCTATATCAGAAAACGAACATATTGCTACAAATGTATTAGCCTTATCGATTTTAGCATTAATCAGTTATTCTACTCTAGCGATGTTTGTTATATTTTTTTTGCGGATGACATCCTTATTTGGTGAGTTTTTATATAATTATGGTTTTTTAATTCCAGTTGGAATTTTTATGGTTGGTTTGTTTAGCATTTTTAAACAATGGGCTTTTAGGTATAAAAATTTTAAATTAATTTCTGCAACTACGATTACTCAAAGCGTGTGGGGGAATACTTTTAAAATTGTCTTTGGTTTACTAAACTTGGGCCCTTTAGGATTACTATTAGGAAGTATTATTAACCAAAGCTCTGGTGTTCTCAGATTGTCAAAACAATTAGTGCCTAGAAGAAAGATCCTCTTTAATAATATAGAAATTAAAGAAATAATAAAAGCCATGAAAAGATATAAAGGTTTTCCTATGTATAATGTTCCTGTCTATTTTATACGTATGTTAAGCGATAGATTACCGATTATCTTTATAACATTATTTTTTGGATTAACAGTTTCCGGTTTGTATGGTTTAGCTTTTACTATTGTCAAGATGCCTTTAAACTTACTAGGTAATTCAGTCGGGAATGTTTTTTACGCTGAAGCAGCCAGTATAGCTAAAACCAATCCTAAAAGACTTAGAAATTTATCAAATAAGTTAATAGGCAAATTGCTTGTTTTAGGTCTTATTCCCTTTCTTATTTTAGTGATTTTCGGACCATTTCTTTTTGGCCTGATTTTTGGGAGGGCGTGGGAAGAAGCAGGTGTGTATGCCAGGATAATTGCTATAATGCTTTTATTTAGTTTAGTTTTTTCACCAATAAGTAGAGTTTATGAAATTTATGAAAAGCAAAGGCTTAGCCTAGTTTTGAATGTTATCCAAATTATTCTCATATTAATAGTATTTACTATTTCATTAATATTCAACTTCAATTCTTATTTAGCAATATTTCTATATGCAATTGTTAAATCTGTAATGTCATTTGTTATTTATATAATTGCGCAAAAATTAATTAACAAAGAAATAGAAACTAAAAATATCGCCGATTGTAAAATTAAGCTAGACACCTAAAAAGGGTCACGCGTGATACACTCAAAATGAGTTTTCCGACCAAAGAAAATCATAGGAGTGATCACGCATGACCGAAACCAATATTACCACGGACGAGCTAGTAATCATAGAAGTCTATTTCCATCAAGAGCCCCCGACTTCACAGATTGCGAAACGGATTGGGCGTGCCCGGCAGACGGCTCATAATGTCATCGCATATCTCAAGGGCGGGCACACTGCGCTGGAGTATTATCGGCGCTATAAGGAAAACAAAAGCCGGTGTGGTAGAAAACGGATTGTCCTACCGACCAATCAGCAGAAACATGTTGAAAAGCAGGTGGCGCAAGGCTGGACACCGGATGTGATTGTCGGTCGGCAGGAAATATCGATTGACTGTTCCGACCGCACACTGTATCGCATGTTCCAACGGGACACCTTTGAGGCGGGCAAATTACCGATGCAGGGTAAGCGAAAACCGAATGGCCACCAGGAACGCCGGGGCCGTCAGGCGTTCAGACCCAATATTTCCGAAAGAACAACTGGCTACCCGGGGTTTAATAAAGAATTCGGCCATCTGAAGGGCGACACCATTATCGGTGTGCGACATAAAAGCGCCGTCATCACGCTGGTCGAACGGCTATCGAAAGTCATCATCACATGGAAGCCTGAAGGGCGGACGGCCAAGGATATCGAAACCGCCATCAACACGTGGTGTCATCAGGTGCCCAGAAACCTATTCAAGTCGATCACCTTCGACTGTGGTAAGGAATTTTCCAACTGGCGGTCAATGAGCAACCGGAATGATCTATCCATCTACTTTGCCAACCCGGGGACACCGTCCCAACGGGTATTGAATGAACATTCCAACGGTCTGCTCAGGAGGGGTGGACTGCCTAAAGATATGGATTTTAATACGGTCGATCAGGCGTACGCCGTTGGAAGTGTTTTTGAGTTGCATGGGGGATGGAGAACTGTCTAGCTTATTTTGACAAGCGATATGTATATAATTGCTTAGGACGTTGAGAAATAATTATTTTATCTATATAGGTTAAAAATCTATTAGGAAAAGTCGGTGAACATTATTATAAAATATATTTATGCAAAAAGAAAAAGAATTAATGTTTTAAAGAAAAATCTTTTTTCATTCCAAAAATATTTAGTTGCAGGTAAATATACATTAACAGTTGAAGGGAAAAATATTTGTTATTTAGACTCTATAGATGCAAGGGGATTCTTAGGGTTAAATAATTCACATTTATCCGATGGATTAGAAGGAAAATACCAGGTAAAATATATCCTAAAAAAAATTATAAACTTTATTTTTATACCGAATAAGATTAAAGTGAGCAAACTTGAAAGTTGTAATGAACATTTTTGTGGGTCCTTGATTATGTTAACTAGACAAGGTGATAAAAAGATATTCAATTTTAAAGATAAAATTATTTTAAATATTATTAGTGAAAAAGAAAAGTACGAACGGATTAAAGTCGCGCATAACTCTTTCAGTAATTATATAAATTCAACTATATTTGATTTTGATGATAGTACTAAAACATACAAAGAAAAATTAATAGATTTTGAAAGTTTTAATAGTGTAAGTGAAGTAGAAAAAAATTATATCATTAAAGAGTTTTTTACTAATTACAATAATTATTTTATATCACTAGATAAAAGTAATCTTAAGAAAATTAAAGTTGAAAATTTATTGACATCGTTTTATGAAGAAAATAATAATATACTACTATATGATAAATTGGTTAGTCACTTTAAAAAAAGTAATATGTTCGATATTACATTTCCACAAACATTACTATTAGGGGACATGTGCTTTTTTAATATACTTAAAACTTCTGATAAAACCTATTATATAGATTTTGAATATTCTGATGAATATATATTTTTTTATGACTTTATGAATATATTGTTTGTAGAGTTTAATAGAAAAAACCCTATCTATTTAATGAAATATTTAAATGGTGAGTATGATAAAAATTTGGAGAAGACTTTTCAGATATTTGATTTAGATTTCTGTATAGACAAAAGGGAGCAATATTTTATTATGTTCTTGTTGGAAAGAATAGCATTAGACAAAAAAATGAATGGTGGTCAACAGCTTAATGAAAAATATTACATGAAAATATTCAAAGTTTTAAGTTACTTAGAGAGTAAGGAAAATATTTATTAATCTTAATAATAAATAGATATTAACAATATTAGATAAAATCAAGGAATTTTTTTATTTTAGTACTGATTTGAGTTAGTATTTATAGCTTATAAGTAAAATAGCAGGATAACTTTGGAAGTGGATATAATAGGAATCTATCAGAAAAGCGAGGATTATTTTAATGGGTTTATTAAATATTGCTAGAAATATTATTAATAATCAAAATATTTGTATTATGGGAATAGATGGGGCGGGAAAAACTAGCACTATAATGGCAATAAGTAATATTTTGGGTCCAACTACAACTGTACAATATATGGGTAATAAAAATTGGGAAACTAAATTAGGCAAAGAAATGAAATACTTTCATTCAAAATATAAAATACCAACAGTAATCATTAAAGCAGTAGAATTCTACTACAGAGTTTTAAAGCATTATACTAGTGCAAATATAGTTATATATGATCGATATGTGTGGGAGAATGTATTAAATATAGAGAGTAAGTATAGTAAGAACATAAAATTCAATCTAAAAAAACTTCTTTATAAGCTAATATTTATAAAATTATTCCCTAAGCCCAAATATTGTTTTTATTTGACTTGTGATTTAAAAACATCAATTGAAAGAAAAGATGATATAGATTCTAAAGAAACAATAAAAGAATTAGAAAGGTTAAAACGTATAAATGACGAAGGGTTTAAAAACAATAAACATATCAAAATTATTGACACAGATATTTTAAGTAGTGAAGAAACAGTTTATTATATTTTAAAGAATCTACCTGAGAAATTTCTAGAAAATAGCGTTAATTAACAAGTTAAGTCGGATATAAACATTATTAAAATAAGGATGGAACCTAATGGTAAAATATCTAAATGATTTTGAAGAATACTTAAATAGAAATTCTTTAACAAAAAAAGATGTATGCATAGTAGGTAGTGCTGCCTTAGCTGTAAAAGGAGGAAGAGATAATAAGGATATTGATTTTATTATAAGGCCCTCAAAACTTAAAAAATTTAAAAAATTTAATAAGATACCACTAAATTATTCAGGTCATCACGAGGTAGAGAATAATATAGACATTTATAAAAATAGATATGTAATAGTTAATATAGATGATTCTATGATTTTTAAACGAAAATTATATAAACATTATAACGGATATAATTTTGTAAAGGCAGAGATAGAAATTGCATATAAAAATGTGAGAATGAGATCTAAAGATATTGAAGATATGAAAGAAATTAATTCAATAAGTAATTCATGGAGAAGTTTAGACTGGAATTACGTTGATGAAGTTTCAAAAAGGTATTATAGCTTAACTAATTACAGGAAAATGAGGTATAAAATTGATGAGCTTGTAAGAAATCCTAGTATAATTAAATTTAAAATTAAGAAAATTCTTAATTTAGAAAACCCAAAATTGTGATATGAATGGATGTATACATTCATATAATAGTACAAATTATTAACTTAAAAAAGTTTAATTAAGCACTACAAAAAAGAAATGTCTGTTTTGAATAATAATGAAGGAGAGGAATTTATGAAATTAGCTGTAGCGGGCACAGGGTATGTTGGTTTAGTAGCAGGAGTTACATTCGCGGAAAAGGGTCACAATGTTACGTGTGTAGACATTGATGAAGATAAGGTAGAGTTGATGAGGTCCGGAGTGTCTCCTATATATGAAGATGGTCTTGAAGCATTAATGAGGAAAAATTACAAGGCGAAGAAAGTAGAATATACAACTGACTATAAATCTGCTTATAAGGATGCTGATGCTATTTTTATAGGTGTAGGTACTCCGGAGCAACCAGATGGATCAGCCAATCTTTCATACATAGCAACTGTAGCTCGACAAATTGCGGAGTCTATTGAGAAGGATTGTTTAGTAGTAGTCAAATCAACTGTTCCTGTAGGGACCAATGACAAGGTGGAACAATTTATTCAAGATTTCTTAATCAATGATGTGAGAGTAGAAGTGGCTTCAAATCCTGAGTTTTTGGCACAAGGGTCAGCGGTTCACGATACCTTACAAGCGGAAAGGTTTATTATTGGTACTGAAAGTGAGTGGGCTGAAAATATTCTTAAAGAAATCTATGAGCCATTTAATATACCCATCGTCTCGGTTAATAGGAGAACGGCTGAAATGATTAAATACGCCTCTAATGATTTCTTAGCATTGAAAATATCTTATATGAATGACATTGCGAACCTCTGCGAACTTGTCGGGGCTGATATACAGGATGTTGCTAAAGGAATGAGTTATGATAAGAGGATTGGAAGCAAGTTCTTAAATGCTGGTATAGGCTATGGGGGGTCATGCTTCCCGAAGGATACCCAAGCCCTCAATCACTTGGCCCAACATAATGGTTACGAGTTGAAAACTATTCAATCAGCAATTGATGTTAACGAAAAGCAGAAAACTTTACTTTATAGAAAAGCGAATGACCGCTTGATTACGTTTAATGGTTTAAAAGTTGCTGTGTTAGGATTAACGTTTAAGCCAGGAACAGATGACTTACGCGAAGCACCTTCTCTAGAAAATGTACCATTACTACTTGATCAAGGAGCTGACGTAGTAGCTTACGATCCCGTAGGAGCAGAAAACTTTTCCAAGCACTATCCTGAAGGCAAGTTGAGTAATGGATCTATTCGATATGTATCAAGTGTTGAAGAGGCTTTAGAAGATGCAAACGTATGTTTCGTTTTCACGGAATGGCCCGAAATAAAGGAAACTTCTGCAGAGTTGTATAAAGGTCTTATGAGAACACCTCTGGTTTTTGATGGACGCAATATTTATAGTATAGATGTTATGGAAACAGCTGGTGTCGAATATCACTCTGTTGGCCGCCGTATTTCTAATCAAGTTACGAAACAGAAGGTGATGTCTAATGGATTATAACCAATTAAGTGATATTAAAGTTCTCGTAACAGGTAGTGCTGGCTTCATAGGCTTCTATCTATCGAAAAGGCTGTTGGAAGATGGTCATAAGGTAATAGGCATCGATAACCTCAATGATTATTACGATATTAATTTGAAAAAAGACCGTTTGAAAACTTTAGAACAATATAGCGATTTCGAGTTTGTTAAATGTGATATATCAGATAAAGATGAACTAATGAAAGTGTTTAAAAAAGCAAGTCCTGAATTTGTTATTAATTTAGCAGCACAAGCTGGAGTAAGGTATTCTTTAAAAAATCCTGATGCGTACATCCAAAGTAATATTGTTGGCTTTCATAATATAGTTGAAGCGTGCAAGGAGGTTAATGTGAAGCATCTTATTTATGCTTCTTCTAGTTCAGTATATGGTGCTAATAAGAAAGTTCCATTTGAAGAAACTGATTTTGTTGACCATCCAGTATCATTATATGCAGCGACTAAAAAATCCAATGAGCTTATCGCTAATACTTATAGTCACCTCTATGATATCCCATCAAGCGGTCTGCGTTTCTTTACTGTTTACGGTCCTATGGGACGACCTGATATGGCATACTTTGGTTTTACAAATAAGCTCTTCAACAAAGAACCAATAAAAATCTTTAATAATGGAGACTTTGATAACGATCTCTATAGAGACTTCACCTATATAGACGATATTATCGAAGGTATAGTAAGACTCATACCAAAACCACCTACAGGAAATGTTAAGCATGAAGTCTATAATATTGGAAACAATAAACCAGTAAAACTAATGAAGTTCATTAATTCTTTAGAAGAAGCATTATCAAATAAACTTGGTGAAGAAATAAGATTTGAAAAACATTTTGAACCTATACAACCGGGTGATGTACCGGCCACCTATGCTTCTACGGATAAGCTTTATAAGGCAGTCGGTTTTAAACCAACAACATCTATAGAGAATGGCTTACAGAAATTCATCGATTGGTATGTTGATTATTATAAAAATAACAATGGAATCTAGAGGAGGATATGCATGTCAAAGATAAGAAAAGCAATAATTCCTGCTGCAGGATTAGGGACGAGGTTTTTGCCAGCCACTAAAGCAATGCCAAAAGAAATGCTGCCAATACTTGATAAACCGACAATTCAATATATTGTTGAAGAGGCTGTAGCAGCGGGAATTGAAGATATCATTATAGTAACTGGAAAGCACAAGAGAGCAATAGAAGATCATTTTGATAATCAAGTGGAATTGGAACTGAATTTGCAGGAGAAAAATAAAACTGCTCTTCTTGAAAAAGTTGAGCATGCGACGGATTTGGCCAACATATTCTATGTCAGACAGAAGAACCCTAAAGGTTTAGGACATGCGATACATACTGCCAAACAATTTATTGGAGATGAACCATTCGCCGTATTGCTTGGTGATGATATAGTGGAAAGTGAAACGCCTGGAATCAAACAACTTATGGAAGTATATGATGAGAATGAAGGACCAGTAATTGGGGTGAAGACAGTACCTGAAAGTGATGTATCCAGGTATGGCATAGTCGAATATTCGTCACATAATGATAGTGTCTATGAGTTGAATAACCTCTACGAAAAGCCAGACCCTAGTACCACTGACTCCCGCCTGGCAATAATGGGGAGGTATGTATTAACTCCAGATATATTTGATGAACTTGAGAAAGGACATATAGGAGCTGGAGGAGAAATACAGCTGACTGATGCACTTCAAGCATTAAATGATAAAAGGGCAGTATACGCATTTGATTTTGATGGCCAAAGGTATGATGTAGGAGATAAGACGGGCTATGTTACAACAACTATAGAATACGCACTCAAGTCTGAAATGAAAGAAGATTTATTGGAGTATATGAAACAAGCTGTAGAAAGGCATTCAACAAATATTAAATAAGTGGGAGATTTTAATGGAGTTCATTCTAATTAGCACCACTTCTAAACATGATAGTGATATATTAAGGCTTCCTTCCAGAAATGTTTTGGATCAGACGAGTGAAAATTTTCTTATCAGTTCTAAAAAAAAACTTATGGAGTTCATAAGTCAATCAAGCGAACATAGTGTTTTTTTGGCAGATTGTGAGAAGAAGCAAGGTTTATCTATATACGATGAATTGGTTCAAGAGAATTTAAAAGTGCTTGACTATAAACCTAATGATCTGACCATGGAGGCCGCTGATCTGACTATATTGAATTACGTAGATCAGGAGATAAGTGGGAAATCGGTGGGTGTCTACGGCACTGGGAATATTGCATTTAAATTGGCTTTAAGGCTGTCGGAAAGAAATGCTAACATCTATCTTTATGGGAGAAACGAGAAGAAGATTAAAGTATGTGTAGATGCTTTAAAGCAGATTTCTTTTGACGAAACCCTTATCCATTATGGCACTCCCAATTCTAAATTAGATGTACTCGTTTCACTTGTGAGTTCTGATGAAGTGATTACAGAAGATTTTATTCAAACTCTGAATCCCAAATCACTGTGCTTGGATGGTGGAATAGGAAACTTCTCCAAATCATTTATTGAATCAGCGCTTAAGCAGGGGCACGATGTTCGCAGGTTAGATGTACGACAGTCCCAAGAGATAATGGATGGTTATATCAACTCCCGCATCAATTCACAATTTGATTCCATTATAGGACGTGCAGAAATAGAAAGTGTATCAGTGGTGGCTGGAGGTATTATGGGAAGAGAAGGAGAATTGATTGTAGATTCTATCTCTTCACCTTCAAAAGTAATAGGTGTAGCTAATGGTATTGGAGGTGTAAAAGGTGAATCACATCTTAACGATGAAGAAAAGAGGAAAATCAAAAAAATCCAGTCGTATATTGAACAAGATTGCCAAAAGAACACTTGATATAGGAGTAAGTACAGCAGGCCTAATAGCAATAAGTCCAATTATCGTCTATACCTCTTATAGAATTAAAAAAGAAGATGGTGGCCCCATATTCTTTAAACAAAAAAGAAGTGGGTTGAACAATCAGACCTTTGAAATGTACAAGTTTCGTTCAATGAGAGTGGATAATAAAGTAATAGGCACGCATTCAAAGAATAGCAGCGATCCTTACGAAAATTGGAACGGAAGAGTACCAGATGATTTCGTGTTTAAAAGTGCTTCTGGACACAACCCTAATATCACTAAAAGTGGAGCATTCATAAGAAAATATTCAATCGATGAATTACCTCAATTTTTCAATGTTTTGAAGGGTGAAATGAGTATTGTAGGCCCGCGTCCTGAAATTATCAAAATCACTTCCCATTATGATGCTGAACAAAGAAAGCGCCTAGAAGCAAAGCCTGGGATTACAGGATGGGCTCAAGTTAATGGCCGAAGTGATATGAATCATGGGAAAAAGATTGAATATGATTTATGGTATATTGAAAATGAAAGCTTTTTCCTAGACCTTAAAATATTATGGCTGACTTTTGTGCAAGTGCTTAAAGGTAAAGGGTCAGTTTAATACATAGTTTATAGAGAATGCCCTTTTGAAAGAGAGCATTCTTTTTTATTTATTTGCTATTTTAAGATTCTTAGTAGAATATCTAGAAGTTTTAAAAGATATTTTGCCATACACAGCAGTAGCACAAAAGTTGACTGCGATACATAATTTCCCAAATATTTGACTGGTTAATATTACCCTCGATAATTTCATTTTCCAATGCGACAGATCATCAGTGTCGTGCATATAGTCATTTTGATACATATGGAGTAATGTTGGAACTTGGTGTGACTGCTAAACTAAACTGGGCTCTTACGCTAAGTTGGGGAGAAACGGGTATGTATCAGTAAAAAGGAATGGTGACCATGTATGATCAGTTCACTGATTTAGACCCTCGCTTGACTGTACTCTCCTATGTGAAAACAGAGGATATTGTATCATATGTCATTACATTGGATACGCACACAGGCCGTTGTCCCCACTGCCATTCCACCACCTCTCAGCGACACAGTGCCTACATGCGGGTCATAGATGACCTGCCCATCCAGGGGCGACGCGTTCAACTGTATCTGAAAGCCCGGAAATGGTTCTGTTCGAATGCATTATGCGCCACAAAGGTATTTACGGAACGCTTTGACTGGCTGGTCCCTTATGGCCAGCGGACGATTCGTCTGGATGAAGCACTGCGGACCATTGCTTTCTCCAGCAGCTGTGTCCAAGGAGAAACTGTCACCCGGCAGCTTGGGATGCCGGTCAGCCATGACACACTGCTGCGCCTGATTCATAAAACAGAGATGCCTGTTCCGCAAAGCCCCTTTTGTGGGCATCGATGATTTCGCCTGGCGAAAAGGGTATCGGTATGGCATTCTGATCTGCGATGCCGTCACGCATCATCCGATTGATCTCCTGCCCGACCGGGAAACGGCCACATTGGCCCAATGGATTCAGGGGCATCCGGAGCTGACCCACATCACCCGGGATAGATATGTGCGTTTTCAGGACATCATCACGACCCATGCCCCGGCCGTCATTCAGATCCATGACCGGTTCCATCTGATTCAGAACCTCTGGACCCTACATGATCGGATTATAAGGAAAGTGTTGCCGGTACGCATTGACCTCGGCACGCGATCACCGCCGCCAGTTCCTCCGCCTCAGACCAAAGCTGAGCATCACCGCTTGGAAAATGCCCAAAGGAAATGGGCACAGGCCCGGGCACTCCAGAAGTACCACGCACAAGGGTATTCAATCTCCCGGCTTTCCCGGCAGTTCAATCTACACTGGAAGACGGTCGAGCGATACCTTGGGATGACAGGGGTGCCGGACACGACCCGCCAGAAACGGCCCAAACTGCTGGATGCCTTTCACAAATCGGTCATTCACTGGGAGGCGGACGGCGATTCCGTTCGGGCAATCTATGAAAAACTACTGAAGATTGGATATAAAGGGGCCTACGGTTCAGTGAAAAATTTTGTCGCCGATCTTCGAAAACGGAAACGGGTGGCGGCCCCATTGGACATTGAGTATCACAGCCGTCGGGACATTCGGCGCATACTGTGGCAGAACCACCTTGAAGTGGACGCCGAGCGCGACATCATTGACCGTATCCTCCAACAGTACCCGAAACTCCAGCCCGTCTATGCGTTTGTGGCTGGTTTTCGAGAATGCATTGCCGAGAAGGATCATGTCGGATTTACTGAACTCATCCTATTTGAACAACAACGCCGTGACCCTCTGACGAAACACTTCATCCGGCGGCTGCTCACTGATTTCAAGCCCACGGTGCATGCCCTGATGTATAATGAAAGCAATGGTTTCGTCGAGGGGAACGTCAATCGGCTGAAGACCATCAAACGGATTATGTATGGCCGGGCCGGTTTCAGGCTGTTGAGACAGCGTATGCTTTATCGTCCACTATAAATTTAAAATTTTGGCTATGTTCATCACAATCTATATATAAGCATTCCCCAACTTAGCGTAAGAGCCATTTTAATACTGCCACTTACATAAGTGATAAGCATTCATTAATTCTTCATTGCATCCCATCCATTCTATGTTAAGATATGTGTAAACGTTTACACAGGTGATGCAGAAATGGTTACAATCAAAGACTTGGCTAAAGAGGTGGGGGTATCGGTGGCGACGGTGTCACGTGCGTTGACTGGATCGGGGTATGCGAGTCCGGATGTACGGCGGCGGGTGCTTGAGGCGGCGGAGCGTCTGGACTACAAACCAAATGAGGTGGCGCGTGCTTTGAACACGAGCCGCTCGAACGTTGTGGGCGTTTTAGTACCTGATATTACGAATCCTTATTTCCCAAAAGTGATCCGGGGGATTGAAGATGAGGCGATCAGAAATGATTATCGCGTCATCATCGGCAATACGGATAATGATCAGAAAAAAGAATCGAAGTATCTGGAGATCTTCCGCCAAAACAACTGTGCAGGCATCATTTCTGCGACATGGTCGATTGAACATAAAGCATATTCAGGAGAGCGGCCGTTGATTCTTTTGGACCGGGTGGCTGAAAACCTGCCTTCCATCGAAGCGGATAATTTGAAAGGCGGGCGGCTTCAGGCGATGCATCTGATTGAGCGGGGGGCGGATAAAGTCCTTGTCATAAAGGGGCACGAAGGGTATAGTTCGTTCGATGATCGCGCTGTTGGGGCACTCGAGACACTAGAGACACAAGGCATTGAATATGAAACGTTGGCGTATCGGCAGTTGGATAGCTTGCTTTCTAACGATAAGTTGGACGATTTCACCAGATTCAACGGCATCATCTGCCCAAATGATGTGACGGCCTACAAAGTGTTGAATGGCTTGCGGGCACTTGATATAGCGGTGCCTGATGCTGTCAAGGTCATCGGCTACGACAACTTGGATTTTTCGGAATACGTCCATCCAAGCCTGACGACCATCGGACAGCCGATCTACGAGCTTGGCAGGAACGCCTTCAGGATGCTGATGGATCTTGCGGCAGGCAAACCGGCGCCGAGTCAGGTGTTGAATGTGGCATTGGTCAGAAGGCAAAGTACATAAAGGAGTGGAAAGAATGGATATCGTAGTGGTCGGCAGCTTGTCGACGGATTTCATCGTTGAGGCTGAGCGGATGCCCTATAAAGGGGAGACGATTTTAGGCACGAATTTCAGTACTGCATTCGGCGGTAAGGGCGCCAACCAGGCGGTGGCGGCAGCGCGGCTTGAAGCTGAAACGGCGTTTGTCGGTGCCATCGGTGATGATGGCTTCGGGGAGAAACTGAAGACGAATCTGGAACAGAACGGTATTTTTTGCGGCAATGTGGAAACGTTTACAGGTGAAGCGAGCGGTACGGCACATATCAACATCTACGACAACGACAACTCGATCATTGTCGTACCGGGCACGAATCGCCTGCTGACGCCAGAAGTGGTGGCATCGGCGCATCCGCTTCTGGAAGAAGCTGACTATGTCATGCTGCAGAATGAAATACCGGTCGAGACCATCAAGCATGTCATCGACTTCTGCCATGAAAAGGGAATAAAGCTCATCTACAACCCGGCACCTTTCATCCCAATTGAGATTGAATACCTTGAGAAATGTACACTCATCACCCCGAACGAACTGGAATGCAATGCCCTTTTCGGGGATGATGTCTCCAGTGCGGTCATGAAGCACCCGAATCAGCTGATTGTCACAAGAGGCGAGCAGGGGTGTCTCTATCACGACGGAGAGACGGAAGTGCATGTGCCTTCCTTTAAAACCACACCTGTGGATACGACCGGTGCCGGGGATACATTCAACGGCGCATTGGCTGCATTCCTGGTCAAGGGCCTGGATCTTGGTGAGGCCATACGCAGTGCGAACATGGCGGCATCATTATCGATCCGTGCAATGGGCGCCCAAGGTGGCATCCCGACGTTGAAAGAATGGCAGGAGGCGATGGACCATGTATAAGTCGGTGGTTTTGAACAGTGAAATTTCGAAAGTGCTCAGTACACTTGGACATGGGGACGCCATCGTCATCGCAGACTGTGGATTGCCGATTCCTGACGGGGTGAAACGGATCGATATCGCCCTTAAAGCGGGTACACCATCGTTCGAAGAAACATATAACCTGTTGACCGACAGCATGTATGTGGAGCGACAAGTGTTTGCAGATGAGGTTTCGGATGCGGGAGTGAAGCAGGTACTCAGTAACGGCATTCCATCGGAACAGGTGTCGCATGAAACGCTGAAAGCCATGTGTGCAGACGCCAAGGCAGTGATCCGCACGGGTGAAACGACGCCGTTCGCCAATGTCATACTCTACAGCAATGTTTTCTTCTAGGAGGTTTGATGATGATCGAGATGAAAGATGTACACAAGGCCTTTGGGGCCAACAAAGTGCTCCTCGGGGTGGACTTTGAGCTGAAGGATGCGACGGTCCATGCCCTTATGGGGGAGAATGGCGCCGGCAAATCGACGTTGATGAAGATCTTATCAGGCGTGCATACGTATGACCAGGGCAGCATCATCCGTGACGGTACGGAAGTGAAGTACAGCAACCTAAAGGATGCGGAGAAGGCGGGCATCGTCTTCATCCATCAGGAACTGAACATCTGGCCTGAACTGACGGTATTGGAGAATCTGTTCATCGGCAATGAACATACGAAGTTCGGCTTGCTTGATAATAAGTTGATGCGGCGCAAGGCGGAAGCGGTCTTCGAACGGCTGAAGTTCAATATCAACCTCAATAGACGCGCGGGTGATTGCTCCGTCGGTCAGCAGCAGATGATCGAAATCGCCAAAGCCCTGATGATGGACACGAAAGTGCTGATCATGGATGAGCCGACGGCGGCGTTGACGGACAGGGAGATTGACGTGCTCTTTGACATCATCAGGAGCCTTAAGGAAAGTGGGGTCTCCATCGTCTACATCTCCCACAGGATGGAGGAGATATCGAAGATTTCCGATGAAATCACCGTGCTGCGTGATGGCCGGAGTGTGCTGTACAGCCGGACGGAAGAGACGAACTACAACGAAATCGTCCGGGCGATGGTCGGCAGGGACTTGAATGACCAGTTTCCGGAGCGTTCGCATGATCTGTCGGATGACGTAGTACTCACCGTCAGGCAGCTCGAAAACAAGGCACACCCGGTCCGGGACATTAATTTCGATCTGCATAGAGGAGAGATACTCGGGTTCGCCGGTCTGATGGGGGCGGGGCGCACTGAAGTCATGCGCACGCTGTTCGGCGCGGACCCGGGGACGAAGGAAATTGAAGTCGAAGGCAAGCGGGTGAAGATCGACAAGCCGTCCGACGCGATTGGACACGGCTTCGGTTTCATTACGGAAAACCGCAAGAGTGAGGGGCTGATACTGGACTTCAGCCTGGTCGACAACATGACGATGCCCTCCATGCAGAGTTTTTCAAAGGGTGGCTTCATGAAGCAGAAGGACGAGGATGATTTTTCAGACCTGATGATCAGGCGGATGAACATCAAGTCCGAAAAGCAATCGATCGTCGGGGACCTCTCCGGCGGCAACCAGCAGAAGGTCGTCATCGGCAAGTGGATCGGCAGCCAGCCGAAAATTCTGATACTCGATGAACCCACGCGGGGCATCGATGTCGGGGCGAAGCGCGAGATTTATCACCTGATCAACGAATTGACGGAGCGCGGCGTGTCGATCCTCCTCATTTCGTCGGAGATGCCTGAAGTCATCGGCCTGTCCGACCGGGTGGCGGTGATGCAGGAAGGCCGGCTCCGCGGCATTTTGGATAAAAGTAGAATCAACCAGGAAAATATCATGACACTGGCTACAGGGGGACAATTGGATGAATAGCAAACTCACATTGAACACTATGATAGATCGGTTTCTGCCGATCGTCGGCCTGACGCTGCTTGTCGTCGTCATCACCATCATGAACCAGCAGTTCCTGTCACCGGATAACCTACTGAATCTGTTGCGTCAAGTATCGATCAATGGCCTGATCGCCTTCGGCATGACGTTCGTCATCCTGACGGGCGGCATCGACTTGAGTGTCGGCTCGATACTGGCATTCTCAAGCGCGATGACGGCACTGATCATCACTTCTGGCGTCGATCCGATATTTGCGATGCTGCTCGGCAGTGTGGTCGGTCTCGTTGCCGGCGCTGTCAACGGCCTGCTGGTTACCGCGGGCGGCATGGCACCCTTCATTGCGACATTGGCGACGATGACGATATATCGGGGCGCGACTCTGGTCGTGACGGACGGCAACCCGATTACGGGCCTTGGCGACAGCCTGCTGTTCCAGCTGTTCGGTAAAGGCTACTTCTTCGGCATTCCGGTGCCGGCGGTGACGATGCTCATCACCTTCGTCATCTTGTATATCATTCTGAACAAGACGGTCTTCGGCAGGGAGACATACGCCATCGGGGGTAACGAGACTGCCGCTGCACTCTCCGGCATCAAGGTCAACCGCAGGAAGATCATGATCTATGCGCTATCCGGATTGATGTCGGCGATCGCAGGCATCATCCTCGCTTCAAGGCTTGATTCCGCCCAACCGACCGCCGGTGAGACGTATGAACTCGATGCCATCGCCGCCGTTGTGCTTGGCGGCACGTCATTGATGGGCGGTAAGGGGCGCATCGTCGGCACATTGATTGGTGTGCTGATCATCGGTGTACTCAACAACGGGCTGAATCTGGTCGGTGTGTCATCATTCTACCAGCAGATCATCAAAGGGTTGGTCATCGTCGTTGCGGTGCTGATCGACAGAAAGAATAAGTAGGGGGTTTTACGGATGAAAAGAATACTGGTGCTCCTCAGTCTGTTTGTGTTTACTGCAGGGTGTTCGCTTGAGCCACCGGCTTGGAGCCAGAGCGGTGGGGCGGGTGATGATGATAATGTCGTCATCGGCGTCAGCATCTCGACTTTGAACAACCCGTTCTTTGTGACATTGAAGGATGGCATCGAGGCCACGGCCGAAGAGAAGGGCTATGAAGTCAAAGTGGTGGACGCCCAGGACGATTCCGCCAAGCAGGTCAATGACATTGCCGACCTGATGCAGCAGGGCATCGATTATCTGGTGGTCAATCCGACCGATTCCGCCGCGATTTCCAGTTCAGTCGAGTCCGCCAATGGCTCGGATATCCCAGTCATCACGCTCGACCGCTCAGTGGAGAGCGGGGAAGTGGCCGCCTTCATCGCGTCGGATAACGTGGCAGGCGGCGAAATGGGTGCGGCATTCATCGTCGACCAGCTCGGCGAAGGCTCCAAGGTGGCAGAACTGGAAGGCGTGCCGGGGGCCAGTGCCACACGTGAGCGCGGTAAAGGCTTCACGAACGTTGCAAAAGAATCCCTTGATGTGGTGACGAGCCAGACTGCGAACTTCAACAGATCAGAAGGGTTGAACGTCACGCAGAACATCCTCCAGGCGAACCCGGATATAGAAGCGATCTTCTCGCATAACGATGAAATGGCGCTTGGGGCTGTCGAAGCGGCACCGGACGATGTCCTGGTCGTCGGGTTTGATGGTTCGGAGGATGCGTTGAACTCCATCGAGAATGGCGCGCTCGATGCGACGGTCGCCCAGCAGCCGGACCTGATGGGCGAGACGGCCATCAATGCAGTCGAAAAACTGGAGAACGGTGAAGATGTGGAAGATGAAATCAAAGTGGAATTGATGTTGGAAACACAAGAATAGATTTGATTGAGGGAGCTGCATGAGCAGCTCCTGTTTTTTATTATGCCTATGCTATCGCAGTTTCATTATTTGAAGGTTCAGCACTTGCGAATCTAGAACATAGATAAAAAAGTAACTAAAAATGCTTCCTTGGATCTCCGGGACTCCAAGGAAGCATTCTCATATTCTTATTGAGGCATTGAACATATGAAAAGAAAATAATAAGTGTGCTGGTTTTATTGAGTAAAATTCTCAGTCAGCATTCTTTGAAATCCTGGTAATGCCGATGCCTGTGTAACCCAATATTATCGCAAAAATGAATCCGAGATAACAGAATATGGCCCACGGTGCGTAACTTAAAGTTGAAACGCCAAGCACTCCTGCCATATAGACGCCGGCAGATGACCATGGAATGAGGGGGACTACTACGGTGCCTGAATCCTCCAATGTACGGGAGAGGTTTTTGGCATGCAGATTCTTCTTTTTATAAGTCTCTTTGAAGAGATCCCCAGGTACGATGATGGACAGGTATGAGTTACCGGTTACAAGAGCCATGGTAATACATGAAACGACAGTGCTTAAAATGAGGTCGCCGGTCCTTTTGACGAATTTCAGCAAGGCGCTCATGATCACTTCCAAAGCGCCAGCTTTTGTAATGATGCCTGCAAAGGCACTGAAGGCGATGAGGATAACGCTGGTCATCGACTGCATGCCGCCTTGTGTCACTAATGAAACCACTTCTTCAGGGATCGCGCTTATGTCCATACCCGTAATCATCGATACATAAAATCCAATGACCAGGGCTGCATCAAATCGGGGGTGACGGCAAAAGCAGTCAACCAGGTGGCCTTGGATGCCATCGAAGCGACCAACATGAATAGCCTTCCTTGCGTTTCGACAACGACTTGGTGTTGGAGACCGGCATGGTCTTTTGTGTAGAACCAGGACTCTATATACCCGGGGTCGGTGGCTTCAGGCATTCCGACACAGTCGTCCTGACTGAAGACGGGGACGAGATCATAACGGAATATCCAAGAGGTCTTGGCAGCATGATCATCAAACCATGACAAGTAACATTTATCAGCTATCTGCATCCTGTTACCAAGAAATCTTTGGTCACAGGATGCTTTTTTATCGTAAAACGATATAATCGTTCAATTCTCCAGTTTAAATGTAAGTTTTTAGTGAATAGTACTATATAAAGTGTTTTTAATACATCAAATCAGTTGAGGGGGAAACATGCATGAAGATGAATGTTGCACAGAAGCTGATCAAGGATCATCTGGTGTCAGGGGAGATGACCCCTGGAGAGCAGATCGGCCTGAAAATCGACCAGACGTTGACGCAGGATGCGACGGGTACGATGGTGATGCTGGAACTGGAAGCGATGGATATTGACGAAGTGAAGACGGAAGTCTCCGCGCAATATGTCGACCACAACCTGATACAGGATGACCACCGCAACCCGGATGATCATCTGTTCCTGCGCAGTGCAGCGCAGAAGTTCGGCGTGCACTACAGCCGACCGGGCAATGGGGTCAGCCACCCGGTGCATATGCAGGAGCTATCGATTCCAGGCAAGACGCTGCTCGGTTCCGACAGCCACACGTGTGCCAACGGATGTATGGGCATGCTTGCGATGGGGGCCGGCGGCATCGATGTGACGATGGCCATGGCCGGCGAGCCGTATTACGTAGAGATGCCGCGGATCATGGGCGTGAAGCTTACAGGCAAGCTGCCTGACTGGGTCAGTGCCAAAGATGTCATATTGGAAATGCTCCGTAGACATACCGTTAAAGGCGGCGTTGGCAAGATCATCGAATACTACGGACCAGGGCTTGATGACCTGTCCGCCATGGACCGCCATGTCATCGCCAATATGGGCGCGGAACTGGGTGCCACCACGTCAGTCTTCCCGTCGGACGAGGAAGTGAAGCGCTTCATGAAGACGCAGGGGCGTGAAGATGACTGGGTAGAACTGAAGGCGGATGAGGGCGCAGAATATGATGATTATGAAGAGATCAACTTGTCTGAACTGGTACCGCTGATCGCGAAACCGACCAGTCCGGATAACGTTGTGCCGGTGGAAGAGATTGCCGGCCAGGAAATCTACCAGTCCTACATCGGTTCTTCAGCGAACCCAGGGTACCGTGACTTTGCGATAGCGGCGGAGATCGTCAAAGATAAAGTGATTGCGAACGGCATCTCTTTCGACATCAACCCGACATCCAGATTGTTGCTGCAGCAGCTGGTCGAAAACGGCCATATTGCGAGCCTATTGTCTTCCGGTGCCCGGATGCACCAGGCGGGCTGCAACGGCTGCATCGGCATGGGACAGGCACCAGCTACCGGCCAGAACAGCTTGCGGACGACACCACGGAACTTCCCGGGGCGTTCCGGCACGAAAGAAGACAGTGTCTTCCTATGCAGTCCGGAGACAGCAGCCGCTTCTGCCTTGTTCGGTGTCATCACCGACCCACGGACACTGGAAATGGACTATCCGGAAATTCCGGAGGCGGCTGCCGTCAAGAAAGGCGAAATGCTGGAAGCACCACCGAAAGATAAAGAGAACATCGAGCTGGAAAAAGGACCGAACGTATCATCCATCCCGAACTTCGATCCGATAGAAGATAATTTCGACTTGCCGGTCATACTTAAGATGGCAGACAACATCTCTACGGACGAAATCCTGGCAGGCGGTTCGAGGGTGTTGCCGTTCCGCAGTAACATTCCGAAAATCAGCTCCTTCGTCTTCGAAGGCGTGGATGAAGGCTATACCGAACGGGCGGCGGAAAAACGCGACGAAGGCGGCCATATGGTCGTCGCCGGGCACAACTACGGACAAGGGTCCAGCCGTGAACATGCGGCGCTCGCACCACGTTACCTCGGCCTGAAAGTCGTCCTGGTCAAAGATTTTGCGCGGATCCATCTGCAGAACCTCATCAACTTCGGTATCCTGCCGTTGACATTCGATGATCCGGCCGATCACCAGAATATTGGTCAGGGGGATGTATTGGAATTCCGCAATATCCATCAGACCATCCGGGATACGGATACATTCACCATCCGACTGAAAGACGCAGATGAAGAAATCACCGTCCACCATAGTCTGACAGGGCGCGACCTTGACATCCTGCTCGCCGGGGGCATCATCAACTGGGCGAAGCAGCGACAATAGAAGAAGAGGTAGAGGCGGGTGTGCTAGTGCACACCCGTTTTTTTACATAAAAGGCATTGCAATTCTATGACATGACGAAGCCGGCTGAGAGCGAGTGCCTCCAACCGGCTCTATTTCTATATCATAATATTATGCGCCTTAAGCTGAATCAGTGTCAGGCACCGGCGCCTTCATATCCTTCTGGTAGCGTATGGCCGCATCGACTGCACTTTGGGCGTTGATGTAGCCCCACTGATGGTTGAAGACGGGCTCACCGATGACCTGCAGGATGCTTTTGACATCGTTTGGACTGAGGTTCGGGTTCGCCTCCAGCATCAGGGCGATGACACCCGCACAGATCGGCGTCGCCATGGAGGTGCCGGACATCTGGACATAATGTTCACCGATGATCTGATCGGCGAGTTCCGTCTCGGTGGTCGATCCGGGTGCAAGCAGCGAAATGATGTTGGTGCCGGGTGCGTAGATATCCGGTTTGACGAATTGATCGATTGTCGGTCCACGGCTCGAATACTCCGCAATTTCATCGTCGGCCCGCTCCAGGGTATCCTGGTCATCCGCTGCCCCGACGGTGATGACGAAGGGGTTGATGGCCGGCGTGCCGATGGTCGACGGGGTCGGGCCGCTGTTGCCGGCGGCGGCACAGACGATGAGGCCTGAATGCCACGCTTCCTCTACAGCGAGCGATAGCGGATCGAGCCGGAAGGACTCCTGGGCTGGTGCGCCCAACGACAGTGACAGGATATCGATGCCATGGATGTCCTTGTAGTCGACACACCACTCGATGCCCTGGATGATGCTTGAGAGGCTGCCTGCTCCGGCGGCGTCAAGCACTTTGACACCAACCAGGGACGCTTCTGGCGCCGGGCCGATATACTTGCCGTTCGACATCGCCCCGTTACCTGCAGCATCTCCGGCGCAATGGGTGCCGTGTCCATTGTCGTCATACGGTGCGCTTTCGCCGTTGATGACGTCATGGAACCCAACGATGCGGTTACCCGGCGTCGTCAGATCTTCATGGGGATGGATGCCCGTATCGAGCACGGCGATGGTCACCCCGGCACCGCTGATCTGAAGCCGTTCCCTGATGGCGGCGCTGCCAATCTGTTCATTGGTGATGTCCAGGTAGGCGGAAACGGGCCGGTCATAATAGATGCGCTCAACGGCTGAGTGATCTTTGATTTCCTTTATCTTGTTCGGGGTGAGTTGGCTTTTCACACTGTTGATGAGGCGCATTTCCTGATCGAGATGGCTGTGGGCATCTTCAGCGCATTGCTTGAGCAGCTGATCCATCTCTTCATTGGCCGTGTCTTTCCTGCAGCGGATGATGATCGGAATCTTTTCGGTGCGTGCCGTGCGGTAGGTCTTCCGTTCACTTTGGCGCAGCTGTTCAATGAGCGCGGGGTCCAGTCGGCTGTTGTTTTCTTCGAACCAGACTCGTTTACGTTCACTCATATCATTGCCTCCTTTAATCGTATTGATGGGGCGTTGCTGTCACTCTCCGGCGCTTGATGGTGCTCTTACTATACTCAATTTCCCCTGGTTATTTATTTAAACATTTAGAATGTTTTGGATTCCCCCATGATGATTAATATCCGTCCCATGCGGGTAGTGGATATATGTAAGATGAATGCAACATTAAGATTGAATAGGAGGCATTATTGATGAAAGTCAAAGATATCATGACGACTGAAATCGAAACATGCGGACCTGAAACGACAGTGCAACAAGTGGCATCCAAAATGATGGAACTTGATGTCGGAAGCATCCCTGTTACTGAAGACGGCAATCTGCGCGGCATCATCACAGACCGTGACCTGGTCATCCGCGGCATTGCGTCCCAGTTCTCATTGGAGACGCCGATCAACCGTATCCTGTCTTCAAGCTACGTCACCGGCACGCCGGATATGGACGTTGAAGAAGCGGCCAACATCATGGCCCAGGAACAGGTACGCCGCCTGCCGATTATAGAGGACAACAAAGTAGTCGGCATCGTGGCTCTCGGCGATGTTGCGGTGGATGAAGAAGATTCGGAGGATTCCGAAGAAGCACTTGAGGAAATCTCCAAACCGGCAGAGCCGGACAAATAAAGAAATGAAAAGTTCCGGAGCACTGCTCCGGAACTTTTTTATGGGCACTTTTAGAAATCGAATGATTCGAAATGAATATCAGCACCCCTGTTGCGGTTGTCATATTCGCCGATCAGTTCATCGTCCTTGGTCATGAACTTGACCATCGGCAAGTTCTTGCCGGAACTGTCGAAGAGGATGCCATCAGCGCCCTCACGCACCGCTTCCCCGAAGCCCTGGAGTTTGCCTTTGGCATCAGACTCGTCGAGTTCATCGAACTTTTCGCTCGCCACGATATGGATGAGTGTATAATTCTCGTCCTGCGGCTCGATCGCATCGATATATGGGTCTTCAGCCATGCCATCGAATTTCCGTTCGAGTGCTTCGCGCTCCTCATCGGTCACCGCCACCTTCGGTTCCTCGGCCGACGCCTCCTCTCCAGTGGCGTCTTGTGTGCCGTCACTGCATGCGGCAAGGATCGCCATGGAGAAAATCAATGCCGCAACAAAATAGCGTTTCATAACTATCAGATGCTCCTTCTGTAATAAAGATATCCATTCCATTTTAGCATATCCTAGACGATCCGGGCTCGTCCGACCCCTACTGCTTCTGATATAATGGCGTAAAAAGGAGGGGCTTTCATGAAGAAGGTGATTATGGATGTCGATACGGGGGTTGATGATGCGCTGGCCATCATGTACGGCTTGGAAAGCGGTGCGCTTGAATTTTTAGGTCTCACGACGGTGGACGGGAACGTACCGCTCGAGATGGTCAACCGCAACACTCTGAAGGTGCTCAGCATATTGGGTCGGGACGATATACCGGTCTTCCCCGGGGCTGCGGGCCCTTTGATGAAACCGTCCCGGCATGTCCATCATATACACGGCGCGGATGGCCTTGGCGGCGCGCTCGCCGACTACCCATATGAGAATATGTGCGAGACGCAATTTGCGCCTGACTTCATCGTGGAGGCTGCCAGACGCCATCCGGGGGAAGTGACGCTGATTGCGGTGGGGCCGCTGACGAACGTTGCGCTGGCATTCAAGCAAGAGCCCTTGCTCGGTGAACTGTTGAAGGAGATCGTCATCATGGGCGGCATCGTCTCCAAGGCCGGCCGGGGCAACAGCGGGCCGAACTCGGAGTTCAATATATTTACGGATGCGGAAGCGGCGCGCATCGTCTTCCATGGGGGTGCGGATATTACGCTCGTGGGTCTGGACGTTACAAAACAAGCCGTGCTGACGGCCCGTGACATCGAAACATTGAAGGGCAGCAAGTATTATGATTTCATCAAGCAGTCGACAGAAATCTACCGTACCTTCAGCATGGATAAACTCGGGCTGGATGGTTGCGCGTTGCACGATCCATTGGCGGTCGGTTTCGCCTTGAACCGTGAATTTCTCCAGACCGAGCATCACTATGTCGATGTCGATACCGTCAGCCTATTGAACTACGGGCAGACCGTCTGCGACTTCGGGGATTTGTGGGGCGAAGCACCGAATGTCAACGTCAGCCTTGAGGTTGATGGGCAAGCATTCGTCGAGCATTTTTTGGCAGTGATGAAAAATGCGGAAGGCAAAGTATAACGTAAGCGTATATATGAGAAATGGAAGAGGGGATGCATTATGATGTCTATCATCGTCCTGTTGCTCGGGATCATTGTTTATCTGCTGTACACAAATTCAAAATTGAATGGCGAAGTCAGGCGACTTAGGAATGGACAGGAAAAATTCATTACGCCAGACGGTGAAGGCCACCCGGTCAATCATGAACTGCGCCAGATGGTCAGGGAAGGCGAGGAAATCAAAGCCATCAAGAAAGCCCGGCAGACATTTGGCTTATCCTTGGTTGAAGGCAAACAATATGTCGATCGGCTGAAGCAGGATTAACATGACTATACATTTCTGATAATGTCTTATTGGCCGGATGAAAAGCATGTCTGCGACGGCGACCGGGATTATGCATCAGAGCAAACCGACGCTAGAGTCCAAGTGATTTTTTTTCGAATAGGATTAGACATACAAAATATGGGTAATATGATGTATATTACATATGTTGTATGATTTTTTCTTTTTATATATGAGTACGGAAGCAAAGGGGTGCATCCATGAAGATGAACTGGGGGAAGGTACGGTCGAATGCACAGCGGGTGGCAGTCAGGATGGATAAAGTCAGAAAGTATAATGCCGGGCAGATGAAGTGGCTGGCAGGCGGCACTTTCTCGGCCATTAAAAAAACGGCCTCCCGGATCTATAGAGGGGGGCAGTATAAGATAGCGGTGGCGCGGGCACGCGAGGAAGCCCGCTGTGTATATTACCGCCAGTTCCCAAGCGACAGGCTGGTGAAGATGTATCTGCTGAGTGAACATATGCTTCATATGGGGACGATCAAACGTGTGATGGAGGAGCGTGGATACCAATATGACTCGCGGCGTGATCGGTTTGTCCCGCATGAGCCTGTGAAGGTGCGGGAACAGATGGCGCTTGATATGAAAAGACGGGGTGAAATGGAGACATACGAAGCCGTCGAAGCGGAAGTGTTTAAACAGCGTGGGCTTGGCAAACCATAAAAAAAGAAGACCATATCGGTCTTCTTTTTTTATGGCACAATCGGTCCGCCGTTGATGGTAGTAAGCGGTTCATTGACATTGAAGATCTTGCCGTTGACCGAGTCGATGCCGAATGAGCGGAGCCGTTCCGTATGTTTTTTCAGATAGGCTTCTGCCGCTTCTTTCGTGTCGAAGAGGTAGATGCCGCCAGCTTCCTTCTCTTCTGCGTTCTCCGTCCAGATCTTCCAGAGGAACCCGGACTCTTCATTGATGCTTTCGGCAAGCTCTCTGAACCCTTCGGCCATATCTTCGCCGAAAGGGCCGTCCATGTCGAAATCGACCTGCAGTATGACTGCCATTTCTCACGCCTCCCTTTACATTATCTGCTTCTACTATAATGGATATATGGGGGGCTGTCCGCTTACATGCCTATAGTCGTGCGGACGGTTGCGAATTTTTCGCTGAGGGACGGGCGTACCGTCTCCATCATGAAGCTGACTTCATCTTTTATCTCATCGACATCTTTCGGTTCAGAGGGTTCACCGAGTATCAGTGTGGCGATCAGATAGGCGATACCTGAGAGGACGACTGCCACTCCAATAAGTCCGAGACAGCCAAAGAGTAGGGCGGACCTGCTGCCTTCATGATTTTGTCGATTGTTTTCTTCAGCCATACGTTTCCTCCATTCTTATAGGGGCAGTTGCTGCCCGGCGGCTCCATATACATATAGAGTATTTTAACACAATCGACGGCGGCACGTTAACCCGTTCCCCGTTTTGCTCCCCGGTATACTGCCTGGGGAATGGCTGCTCAGTGAAGGGAATATGTAATCAGACATGCATTCTGTCACCGTGCAGTGCTACAATAGGGAGAGAAAAAAATTTTGAGGTGAAAAAATGTCCAATCCAGCAGGATTTTGGGTGCGGCTCGGGGCACGGGTGCTTGATGCGCTGCTTGTCGGCATGGTGGTCGCGACAGTCCTATTCATTTTCCAGGTCGATACCACAAGCGGGAGCACCCAGACGGGCGAGAGCATCGCAGGCTTAGCATATTTCATTCTGCTGCCTGCCTATTTCTACGGGTACACGATCGCCAAGCGCGTGCTGAATATACGGGTCGTCAAAGTGGATGGTTCAAAAGCGGGGCTGTGGCCGATGATCATACGTGAAGTACTCGGGTTCTTCATCTACAGCGTGACGTTCGGTCTCGCAGCCATTGCGTCAGCCATTATGGTCAGTGTGCGGAAAGATAAGCGGTCGCTCCATGACCTGCTTGCCGGCACTTATGTCACTTTCGACGAACCGGAAGCATTCAAACAGATGTCATAGCATACGTTGAAGTCTACCGCTGTTGCGGTGGGCTTTTTACGTGTCCGGATATCTGTCTTTCACATTTGAACGAAACCGCTGTATAATTAGGCCAATGAAACCCTAGGGGAGGAAATGACATCCATGGACATCAAGCATATGCGCTATTTCACGGCCATCGTCAAGCATGGCAGCATGACCGAGGCAGCAAACCAGCTCTACATATCCCAGCCGACGATCAGCAAGGCGATCAATGATGTCGAGGCGGAACTTGGCGTGCGGCTGTTCAACAGGAACCGTAAGCAATTTGAACTGACTGATGCCGGCCAGATGTTCTACGACCAGTCTGAGGAGATACTCAGGATGCATGAAGCGTTGGCATATGACTTAAAAAACATGGTCGGTGTACAGCACGGCCATATCCGCATCGGCCTGCCACCGATTATGGACGTCAGCCCGCTGATGGCGATCATGAAGACGTTTCACGACAAGTATCCGAAGATTACCTATCAGCTGATCGAAAGCGGCAGCGGCACAATCGAACAGCGCCTCAGGCAATATGATATCGACATCGGCATCACCGTACTGCCGACTGAAGGCGCCGATTTCGATTCTTTTACCTTCCTGTCTGAAACATTGTGCCTGGTCGTCCATCCGAACCACCCGCTCGCCGAGTCCCGCACCATCGGCCTCGATGCACTTAGGGATGCGGACTTCATCATGTTCAATGAAGACTTCTATCTGAATGAAATCATAAATTCCGCATGCAAAAATGCAGGTTTCACCCCAAAAGTGATCGCAAAGACATCACAATGGCATTTTATAGAAGAAATGATCCAGTCGGAGCTTGGGGTGTGCATATTGCCTGAGAGCGTAGCACGGCTGCTCGGCGCGCCGTCGGTGGCGGTCGAGATAACGGAGCCCGTCATGCGCTGGCGCCTCGGCATCGTCTGGAACCGGGACCGCTACATGAATTTCATCACCAAAGAGTGGCTGAAGCACTTCCAGGAGACGTTTGCCTGATTGCGAGGGACCGCTTTCATCGTTTTAGGCTATATGCGACATTTAATAAAACTATTGTTCAGAAAGGGTTTTCAGGTTCTACAATGGAATCATCAGTAAGACGAAAGGTGATTTCTTGAATGGTTGAATATAAAAATCCAAAAGACAGTAAAGTCATCAGCATCGATCAGGTGTTTGCGAATGACTTGAACAACTACGACACATTGTTCGGAGGCGTGCTGATGAAGCGCATCGACAACGTCGCCTCACTTGCCGCAAGGCGCCACGCGCGGGTCAGGGAATGCGTGACGGCATCCATCGACTCGATCGACTTCCTGCGCCCGATCACGCAATCCGAATCAGTATGCATAGAAGCATTCGTGTCATCGACCGGCAACCGCAGCATGGAGATCTTCTGCAAAGTAATCACGGAAGACCTGGTGACCGAGGAACGCAATGTCGCGGCAACGGCCTTCCTGACATTCGTGGCGCTCGATGAAGAGACGAAACGGCCAATCGCTGTGCCTGGCATCATACCGGAGACGGATGAGGAGAAGTATCTGTATGAGTCTAACAAGAAGCGGACGGCCATGCGAAAGGACCGCCGCATACACAGCAAGGAACTGACGACGAAGATCAGTGTCGACAAACCATGGGATGAGGTGAACCGATAATGTACGCGAGCACCAAAACAATACGTGAGATCGAAAGGGACCTGGCGCACTTAAGCGAAAACCATCCAATCCTGTACCATAGGCTCGAACACGTCACGAGCTTTGCCCGTCAGCTGCAGGTCAAATACAAGTATTTGGCCGACATGATGACAGGGGAGGCACACGAACCGACACCAAAATTCATCAAGTCCTCTGTGCTTGAGATATTGGCGGACGAAGTGGAGAAGCTCCGGCGCGTCGAAGGGTTTGAACTGTTCCTCGATATATTGAAGCAGAACCGCCATATCGATTCCCCGGAAATATTCCTGATGATACTCGGTGCGAAACCTGAAAAAGTGGTCAACAACGCCATCATAAGCTGAATAATCGAAAGTAGCGGTCCTGACCGAGGGCCGCTATTTTTTTGTAGGCCTATGTCTTTACTATAAATTTACATGAGGATGATATATAATTCCTTTAATATGTTGTATAATCAAAGTGAGATGCTTATCGGACACTTATACGTCATGCGCAATGCACTGAACTGCACCCGTTTCATTACAAATCAAGGGGGGGATCGAAATGATCCAGTATCATGTTGTAAATGCTTTTTTGGAAGAGCAGACCGACTGCAGAAGCATCAACGAATTGAAGGCTCTCGAAAACACGCTCCCTGGGGAGGAAGGCTGCTTCATCGACAGCGCACTCTCCTTCCTCATGACCCGCGCAGAACGCCCTCCTGAATGGGACCTTACTGTCCATTGTTTCGGGAGCTGCGTCATCAACATGTCCAAAATAGGCATCTATGCGTTACTGGATGACGGGATAACCGCCATACATACGCCCCTCTTGAAACAGTTCGGCAGCATCGCCCAGTGGCAGATGGTACGCTACTCATTCGATGATATGCAGACGCTCGATATGGAAAAGCTCGACCGTGATGATCTGGCGGACAAGGAGTCAGGCGTGCTGTTCATGAAAGTGAACAATAACAAGCGCCAGATCCGCAACTATACATTGCGTAACCTGAACCCTGCCCACCTCGAGCAATTCCAGCGCCTGCAGATGATACGTCAAGCCAGCCGCATGCACTAGTTGACATCGGGGTTATGAATGCATTTTAAAATATGCCTAAACATGGTATATTTCTGATACGACATAAGAGAGGTAGGAAACGCAACATGATCCATTACAATCTGGTCAATGAATATTTAAATGATATAGAATTACCGGAGCCCATGACAGAAGTCGTTGGTGCTTCATATGAATTGGAAGGAAAGGAACTGGATTTCATCACCCAGGCGAACAATTTTCTTGAACATGAGCCGATCTTCAGTTCATATCAGAAGAAGGACGTCCATTGTCTGGGTACATGCCTGATCAATTTGACACGTACCGGGCTCTACTTCCTGCTCGAGGATGAAATTATGGTGGTCCACCGTTCCATCCTAAAGGAAGGAGAAGGGGAGGCCGATTGGGAAATCAGCCATTTCCGTTTTACTGAAATCCAAAATCTGGACCACGAAGTGATAAATGGTCTGACCGAACCAAAGTATGAATCCGGGGCATTGTTCCTAAAGGTCCTGAACGAGAAGGGTGCAGTACGCAATCATACGCTGCGCAATATGAATCCTGCCCATTTCCAATGCTTTGAAGATTTCCACGTGGCCATCAAAAACAACAGGACGATATCAAAATGATACCTAAAAACCCAGGCTTTTGAGCCTGGGTTTTTTCTATCTTCTGTAGTCCGTATCGGTTTTTGGAAGGTTTTCAGTAACATCAGCCTCTTCGTAGCGCACAGGTTCCCTGATGTGCGCCACATCTTCGACGGTCTGCTTGCGGATGACGACCTCTTCAGTGACGACGCGCTCCTTGATGACCCGAACGCGTTCTTCGGTAATCGGAATACGCTCGACGCCAGCTTCTTTCGCCACTTCATAGGTCTCGGCCAATGGACTGCCCTCTACTGGAATGCGTTCGACCGTGACCTCCTCGCGGGTGACGGGCACATCAAATTCTTCCACCCGTATGTTCGTGGACTTATTGACCTCGACTTCTCCTGTCTGGACCGTTTCCTTATTAACATCCACACGTTCCTCACGCAACTCAATGGTCTCCTCATCGTGATCTGGAGAAGCGGTGCGCGCTTCTGCCTGGTGGTCTCTGGAAAAACGGGCCTCCCTTTTACGGCCATCATTTCCATTGTCTGTCCAATAGCTGTATTCACTGTCCGATGGATCGATGTAATCGGCCTTGTCCGCATCGTGGAAGAAACCGCCCTTGACGGGATCCGGCTCGTCTATATGGAGGAGCAGCTTGCCGTCCATCAGCGCCTGGCGGTATTCAGCCTGCTGGGCTTCACTCAGGCGGAGGCTGTTCATCGCCTGGGTCTCCGGATCCTCATCCGCAAACCATGAGACGATGCGGTCCCATGTGTCCACCTCCGTACTCCGCTGTTTGACGCCGAGGTGGTCGAACGCCCGCTCACCAGGATCTTCCTTGGTGATGACCGTCATGCGTGACGCATCGACCCCTTTCAGTTTCAGGTGTTCGATGCGCCCGAGCAGATCCTTGTCATTCGAAAAAGATTCTATAATCGCCATCTGTAATTCCCCCGTTCCTGATCGTTTAGGTAGTGATGCCCCAATCAATAGACTAATACCCATGGTACGCGCCGTTAAACGGTGGAAGGCATCGGTACCATTAATGTATAATAGATTGAGCATCGTAGATACATTTATCATAGACTAGAATAGGAATGATAAAGATGAAACCTAAAATTATTTTTTTACTTAACTCTGTAGATCTCAATCGGGGAGGATTGACCCATGCTTCCTTAAGGCAGGCGAGCACTTTTGCGGATGCGGGATACGATACAGATATATTGACTTTCAGGTACGAACCTCGTTTTCCAGAGATAGTCCGTAAATTAAAAGAGAAAAATAAAGTGAGCAAGAACGTGCGTATTCGCAGTTTATTTGATGAACGGGCTGGCTATCAAGATGAAAGAATACAGACAGATAGTATAAAGGTGGATATATCCGACTATAAGAAAGAATATGAAATTTCTAAACGGGGCTCTCGTAACGCGTATCGTCTATATAAAGAGGGCAAGTATGAGAAATACATTTCCTTAAGAGCCGATGACACACTAGATTTTATAGATTACTTCAATAATGAGGGTGAACGTACACACAGGGCACACTATAATTATTATGGTGATATGACCAGAGTAAAGTACTACAGCTCGGAAGAGAACAAGATGAGAAAAGATGTGTTTTTCGACAAGGATGGTGACAGTTTTCTGATTATGTGGTGGAATCCAGCCACGGAGGAGAGGGTACGTGTCACGAACCTTGCGAAAAACCACATGATTTTATCTGAGACTGATGGTGACACTAATCAGCATAAGGCAGAGTGGCTGAAAAAAGTGGTGGGGGAGACGAATACCCCGCCTGTTCTGATTTCAGATACACGTTCCACCGATGAGCTATTGATACTATTGGGTGATACTGAAGCAAAACGTGCCATCCGCCCTCACTCGAACCACCTTAAAGATCCGGATGACCCAAAATCGGAATTGAATATCCGAAACAGATCTGCCATAAAAAATATAGATAAGGTTGATGCCCTTATAGTGTTGACTGAAAAGCAGAAGATGGATATTGCCAAGCGTTTTGGTCATGAGGAAAAGATTTACGTCATTCCAAATTACTATGAAGCACACCAAAGTGAGAAGACAATAAAATCTTTTATCAAGACGACCTTTAGAGAAACTAAAAATCTCCTTCGAGGCAAGCCCCCCTCCTTTAAACGGGACATGAAGAAAGTAGTGATTATTTCACGATTTTCAAGCATCAAAAATATTGATCATGTAATCAAGGCATTCAAAAAGGTTGTAGAAGCTGTACCGGAAGCTCAACTTGAAATTTGGGGCGGAGGCGATAAGAAGAAGGATTATATTAATCTAATCGATGAACTCGAACTCAAAAAGAATGTCTTCATTAAAGGATATACTCAAGATCCAGCGAAAATCTACCGTTCTGGTGCGCTTTCTGCCGTTACTTCTAAAGCGGAGGGATTCTCCTTATCGGTAATGGAAAGCATGGTCAACGAGACGCCTGTCATCAGCTACAATATCCGTTATGGGCCTTCAGACATGATTGATGATGGACAGAACGGTTATCTAATTGAAAAAGGGGATATTGACACATTATCCGAAAGGATGATATCAATGCTCAAAGACCCTGAAAAAACAAGAGAGATGGGTAAGGCAGCACAATACAAGATGGACGACAAATTCAATATTGATAGCTATAGGGAGAAATGGTTTACTTTAATCGATCACTTAATGAAGCAGGACGAAAGTCGAGGTGCTAAAAAATAAAATGATTTCAATCATCACACCAGCAGAAAAAAATGAAAACTTTATAAATGAAACGCTTGAATCCATACACCGGCAGACATATGCAGATTATGAAGTGCTGATTCTCCATTCTGACACAGGCGCCCTCAAAAGAGCGGTGGGAGATAAATATACAGAAGACGAGCGGTTTAAATTCATAGAGACCGATCATGATATCAAAGTAGGGGAAGCACGTAATATAGGCATGGATATGGCTCAGGGAGACTATATCTACTTCCTGGATAGCGACGACTACATTTCAGAAAATACGCTGCAGCTGCTGGCGGAAAATGTAGGCGACTACCCCGTCATCAGAGCAAAGATGAAGCGTACAGATTTCGGTTCAAGTTTTGCCATCATCATGCCTGGAACCAACAAGTTGAAGATGTTCAGTCTTAGAAAATACAATCTGATTCGGAACCATTCAGCTTTGAACTTCCTGATTTCAAAGGCACAGGTCGAGCAATTAGGCCTCCGTTTTGACGGAACGGTCGAGGGCTTCTCAGACCTTACATTCATGATCCCTCTATTGGAATCGGTTGAAGTGGTGCCCTATGTCAGTGAAGCGATCTACTTCAGAAGAAGGCGGAACGATCCGATCAACCATCCTTCCCTAAGACAATTGCCGGTGGAGCAGCGCATGCAAGATCTGTTTACAGTCTACAACACGCTGAAAGAGAAGCCGCTCAGCCTCGAAGCGGAGATGTTTTTGGACAATACCTTGCTTAACTTCTATCGAAAACATCTTGTAGTGAAATTCAAAGATGATTCATTCATCGATGAATATTTCGATGACCTTGCTGCCAGCATAAATAAGATCAACCCAGCATCACTCGAGAATCGGGACAGGATTCTGCTGAACGATATCCGGGCGATACGCACCAATAAAGTCGGCATATTCAAACGGCTGAGTAATTTCCATCATCTGCTGAGGGATATACAAAAAGGAATCAGATCCAAGAAAGGCCGTAAAGAACTGATCTATAAGCGCATATTCAATAGGATGGCTCTGATGGATGACCTTGTGATGTTTGAAAGCTTCCAGGGCAAAGCCTATTCGGACAGTCCGAAATATATTTATGAATATATGCTTAAGAAACGGCCGGGTCATAAACTCGTTTGGGTACTGAACAAAAATCAGAAGATACCCGGCGATCCTAAGACGGTAAAGCGTTTTTCGTTAAAATATTATTATTATATCGCCCGGGCCAAGCATATCGTGAGCAACGTGCGCATGCCGAACAGCTACATCAAACGGAACGGCCAGAAATATCTGCAGACTTGGCATGGCACGCCGTTGAAACGACTCGCAGGCGACATGGAAGCCGTGCATATGCCGGGGACGAATGCTGTACGCTATAAGAGGAACTTCAACAACGAGACGGACAAATGGGATTATCTCATCGCCCCGAACCCCTATTCATCGGAAATCTTCAAAAGGGCCTTCTGGTTCAACAATACAATGCTCGAGACGGGCTATCCGCGGAACGATATATTGACGAATGACAACAATCCGGTCATCATCCGGAGCATCAAGGAGAAACTCGGCCTGCCGAGGGACAAGAAGGTCATACTCTATGCCCCGACATGGCGGGACGATGAATATTATAAGGTGGGGAAATACAGGTTTACCCTCCAGCTCGACCTAGAAAGATTGAGGGCGCAATTCGGCGAGGAGTACATCATCCTGCTCAGGATGCACTATGTCGTCGCCTCCAAGATGGATCTGACTGGGCTGGAAGGATTCGCATATGATGTATCAGGATATGACGATGTCAGTGAACTGTATCTCATTTCCGATATGCTCATCACCGACTATTCCTCCGTATTCTTCGATTATGCGAATTTGAAGCGGCCGATCCTCTTCTTCACCTATGATCTGGAGAAGTACAAGGACCAGCTGCGCGGCTTCTATATCGATATGGAGACCGAACTGCCCGGTCCGCTTCTCCGGGACAACGATGCACTTTTCGAAGCGGTTGAGAACATCGACCAGGTGGTCGCGGACTATGAAGAACGGTACGATGCCTTCTATGATAGGTTCTGCAGCTGGGATGACGGCAGGGCGGCCGAGAAGGTTGTGGATATCGTATTCGACAAGTGACATCAAGATTATCAGCAAGGCATGTCGGCGCGGCATGCCTTTATTTCATCGATTGAAGACTAGAGGATTGCATATCAACCGAATTGGGGTATAGACAAAACGGCTACTGCCGGTGGCAAAATTAAATTCCAGGAATTTGAGTTTAAAATTTCATTTAGGTGGTATCTGATATCTGTATCCAGTTATAATTCAAAGATATTCGGAGGTTTTGATAATGGGTTGGATTATTACATTGATTGTAGGTGGCATCATCGGTTGGCTCGCTGGAGTCATCATCGGTAAAGATGTGCCATTCGGCATCATCGGAAACATCATTGCAGGCCTTGTAGGCGCGGCCATTGCGAACGCAATCGGACTCAGCTTCGGTCCTACAGTCGGTGGCGTCAGCATCATCGGCGGATTGCTTGGTGCGATCATCCTCATTCTAGTCGTATCATTCATCATGAAGGCACTGAGAAAAGCGTAGAAGCATGAACGGAGCCATCCCGCCACGGGATGGCTTTTTTTTACATATTAAATTATATGTATGGTTTGAGGCGCCACAAAGCGCGCCTTTTGGTATGATGATAGCAACGATGATAATGAGGTGGAAAATGTGATTATAGAAGGCATCGCGGTAACTATGCAGGACGTACAGGATTTGAATGATTTCGGGGCGGACCGTATAGAGTTGTGTACAGATATGGAGCAGGATGGTCTGACGCCAAGCACGGACCTGATCCAGGAGGCCGCAGCGCACTCTAATATTCCGGTGAATGTCATGATCCGGCCACACGGCGAGTCTTTCTGTTACTCCAGGGAGGATATGGAGAAGATGCGGTCCTCAATCAGAACAGTCCGGGAGTGCGGCGCAGCTGGCATTGTCCTCGGGTGTCTCACAGACTCAGGCACAATCGATGAAGAAGCATTGGCAATCCTCCTGGATGAAAGCGGTGACTTGGATGTGACATTCCATAAAGCATTCGATGCGGTGGATGATCAGTTGGCGGCACTTGAAATCCTCATGCGGTACCCTAAAATCAAAACCCTCCTGACTTCAGGCGGACAAGGCGCCTCTGTAAATAATACAGCGACACTGAAGGAATTGATAGAGATAGTAGAAAGGCACCCTCTTACAATCATGCCTGGGGGCGGTTTGAACACAGAAAATGTTTCTCGGGTAATGGAGGCGCCCACTCGAGACGCACTCCATTTCGGTACCGGCATCAGAGAAGGGTGGTCCTACGAAGGGCGCATTTCAAAACAAGCAGTTCTGACGATTAAAAATCAGGTTAAGTAGGTAAATTATCTAAACCAACCTGCCGTGTGATTCAAAAACTATTGATGAACATGTGCCATCCGGGGAGGCCCCCTTATGGAATTTCCGTCCTATTGTCCTGATGAACCGATAATGATATCTGCTTTCGAAAAAAGATGATGAAGTAAATATTTGAGATCAGTCATCGTGTGGCTGTCAGCAGATGGTGTGGAAAATAAATATTAGGGTATAATGAACAGTAATGTAATTGTTGGGTGGACACAATACCATGTGAGGTGTTATGACTTGGAAAAACTAATAAGCATCGTAGTTCCAGTATATAATAAGGCGAAGTATCTTCATCAATGTCTAGATTCTTTAATAAATCTTGATATAGACAAGGAGACGCTGGAAGTAATATGTGTGGACGACCTGTCGAGTGATGGGTCACTTGAAATAATGAATGATTATTCCAGGGAGTATGACTTCATAAAGGTAATCCCATTAGAAGAAAATTCTGGGAGCCCTTCCCGTCCGAGGAATATAGGATTTGAAGAAGCTAAAGGGAAATACTTGGCTCTTTTAGATGCAGACGACTGGTTGGATAGTAAAGGATTCCCTAAACTTCTGTTACAAATGGAAGAAAATGGAGCGGATATCGGTTTTGGCCAAAGTTATAAACACACAAACAAAAATATTACTAAACTGGGCGCTTTCACTTCCTATAAAAAAGAAAATCAATTGGTTCCATATGAGATAGACAAAATATTCAGGGCAGTAGGACCACCCGGGAAAATTTTCAAACGTTCTATAGTAATAGATAATAATATAAAATTCGAACACATGGCGTTTGGCGAAGATAAATTATTCTTTACAGAGCTTATATCGAAGTGTGAAAATGCTTCCATGACGAATGAGGCGGTATATCATGTCAATCGTCACGCAGAAAATGTGTCCTTGGTAAGAGGGACAAGCATCCTTGAAAAAGCAGCAATTAATTTAACCTTGCTGAGAAAAATAATGAAACTTGAGATACCTCAATCAGCTAAAAAATCAATACTTTCCCGAATGGTCGAAGTTGATTTTATGCGTCGTTTTTTTCATACCAAAACTTTCCTCGCCAGCTTAGAAAAAGATAAATATTATAAGATCTTTGGGGAAGTTGTTCAAACCTTTTCGGAAAATGGCCTCAATATCGAAGATTATATTGAGATAGACAAGTTTAAAAATATTTATCGTCTATTTAATACCAACAAAGCAAATCTGGAGGAATATCTTGAATATTTGGTTGTAGAAGGGCATAAAAGTTTTTATGTTGAAAATGGTGTAGTGCATCAGAGGTTCCCATCCAAATTTTCTGGACTTAATGATGTTACAGCGGAATGCTTTGCCGTTTATGGAGGCACCCATTATCTTAACGGCGATTTTTACGAAATAATCCACTTCTATAAAGAACCGCAGGTTGATATTAATGGCGTATACATGTCAAAAATATCCGACGAATCAAAGCAGCAAAGTATAAAATATAAAATAGAGGACAACAAAATCTATATACGTACCAATGATTTGAAGTTTAATGAAGATGCAGGAATTAATCTGCGGATTGCATACGATGGTTTCAAGTCGATACTGGTGAACTCCTCGCTTCCAAATGCAAGTGAGACATACCAGCAGAAAAGACAAAATTTTAAAGTTGAATTTAAACAAAGATCCGAAAAATCGTTGCTACCAGCTGACAGTTACATTAGTGTGCTGCCTCAGTATATAGTCGCAGTAAAAGATATAAATACCTATCTTGATGAAGACTTCAAAAATATATCGCCAAAAAGATTTAAAGCGGGCACACGCATCTCCATTGATGATACTGTCAAATCTCAACGTGGCACCCCGAGGCTTAAAACTAAGGAAGGCTACATCATTTCAGCTAATAAGAAACTTGTGAAGGAACTAACTGATGACTTGATTGGCGGGTATGTCTTCGAGGTTCCAAAAGAAGTAAAGATAATTAGAAAATGCAAACTATACGAATCAGTTTCTTTTAAAACCGATCCATTAAGGACGTTGGAACCCGGAGAAATAATGAAGGTCAACGATATTGTATACACAAAGAAACTGACCCCGAGATTAGTAGTGGGAGAAAACATTTATATGACAGCGAACTTAGATTACGTGGAAGCAATATATTAATACTCATCTTATTAAATTACGCTTTATACCCGGTGAGAGAGTAGCTTCATTATTGAACGAGCGGACAGGCCTGAATCGGCCTGCCCGCTCGTTTTCATTTCATGTATTCGTACCATAGACTCTCCAGCTGTTCTTTGCCGCGGGTGAGTTCGGGATGGAACTTCACTTTAGCGTAATGGCGTTCATGGTTGATCTTCCCAAGAAGTGTGCGGCTGTTTGCCTCGTCCCCAAGGATTTGGGAAGCGGCGAGCTCTCCCTGCAGCATGGCGACTTTCGCGTTTTCTATGCCTGTGATGTTACCTGCCACATAAAGGTTTTCTATTTCGGTCCGCATCCTGCTGTCGTGGAGGGGGACGTAGCCGCCGAGTGATTCAATGTAGACATGCTTCATATTCAATAAGGAACATATTTCACTGAGCGGTGCGAGACCATCGGAAATGCACACGAAGTCGCATGGTATCGTCCGGCTTTTTTTCGATAAGGTACGCCCCTTTGAATCGACCTGCTGTACGGTGATGGATTCGACCTGTTCTTGGCCATTGATGCGTGTGACTTTCTCGCGTATGGAAATGGGCAGTCCCATGGCATTGACGCCGCTTTTTGGGAATAGTTTGACCGCAGCCTTATGGGAGGCTGGCAGTTTGGCACCGAACCGGCTGGCCGATGCGATGAACTTTGAAGGCGCGAGACCCCCGAGCGACAACAATGTTTCAAAGGCATCCATCGGGGACTGTTCGTTTAAAGGATTGTCCGGCGGCAGGCAGATCTTGGCCACCTCTATATCCGCATAGCCGAGTTCGAGTGCGATTACCAGAGATAGCGGGTTCATGCCGATGATCACACCTCTGTCGCCCGGGGCGACCCTCTGGAAGTTGGTCAGGACCTGTGCCGCCCCGACCGTCATGACCCCGGGCAGGTCCCAGCCCGGCAGGGGGAACGATTTCTCACGGGCGCCTGTGGCGACGATGACGTTATATGATTCGAATGTGCCTCTGGTCGTATGGATCGTGAAATGGGCATCCTTTTCTATATTGATGACGGAAGTGGATGGCCTGAAGGCCACCGCTTCTTTGACATCGCCAAAGAGGGAGTCGGCGATCTCCTGACCGTTCCACCACACATCCTTCTCTTCTTCGTAGAGCTGGCCGAGCAGCCTGCCGCCGGGATGGTAGTATTCGTCGATGATGAGGACGTTCTGCCCATCCTTCAATATGCCTGCTGCACTCAGGCCGGCCGGGCCGCTGCCGATGATTATCGTATCAAACATCGCGCTTCCCTCCTTCTGTGAGGTACGGAAGCATCCGTTGTGATTCTACGGCCATATTCGTTTCAAGCGGCGTCATGCATGCCCGCTGATTCCGGCGGCCGTCCACCGTCACCCGGCATTCCGAACAGTGGCCGATGTTGCAGTACAGGCCGCGCGGCTTTCCATCCTTTTCATGGCGCCTGAGTATGCGGACATCGTTTGCGAGCAGGGCGGATGTCAGGCTGTCGCGGCTGCTGCCATACAAGGTCCGGCCCTCCCAGCTGAACGGGACCTTGTCATCCTCAACCGGCCCGAGGATGGCGTGATGGGTGATCCGTCTCGTCATTCCGATCCCCCCTCTATCAGTTCTGAAAATGAAACCGTCCGTATCGGGGGCTGCGATTTGAGATTGATGAAGGTCGGTTCCGCACTATGGTCCCCGGTCAATTTTTCGATGAACGGGCCGCATGTCCGGGAGGTGCAGAAGCCCATTCCGGCACGGGATTTCAACTTCAGTTCCCGCGCGTTGGTCGCCCCTTCCTCGATGATGTTCTGTAATTCCGACATGTAGATGTTTTCACACCTGCAGACGATGAAATCTTCAGTCATTTGTGATCCTCCTATCGTTTCTGTGCTTCTATACCATTGATAAGAAATAATTGTGCCAGCCCAAAATGACTTGGCACTTAACCTGAGCGACGTCTACAGATCATACTTCCTGATCTTCGAGTAGAGTGTCGGGCGGCTGACGGACAGGGCGTTTGCGGTCTGTTCGATATTGGAGTCGAACTTGTCGAGCATGTGCCTTAAATATTCCGACTCAGCCTGCTCGATGAACCCCTTCAATGCGGTATCACCGTCTAGAGCAGGGTAGGTGTGCGGACGCGCTTCGTCCACTTCATCCAAATACTTGAGGAAAATGTCTGGATCGAGGTGGGAACCCCCGGAGAAGATGACGAGGCGTTCGACGATATTGATGAGTTCCCTGACATTACCGGGCCAATGGTATTCCTTCAGCAAGTTGACGAGCTGGCGGTCCGCGTAGCGCATCTCAATGCCATATTTCTGCGAAATCTGAAGCAGATAATAGAAGAACAAGGATTCCACATCGTCAGGCCGTTCCCTAAGTGGTGGAATATGTATATTGATGACATTGATGCGGTACAGCAGGTCTGACCTGAAATCGTCGCCTGCAAGCAGATCGGCAATCTTTCTGTTTGTTGCGGACACCAATCTGAAGTCCGCCGCTTCTTCGACTGTGCTGCCGAGTTTGAAGTAATGCTTCTCCTGCAGGACCCGCAAAAATTTGACCTGCATATCAATGGGCATTTCACCGATTTCATCAAGCAGCAGCGTGCCGCCTTTGGCCGCTTCTATCTTGCCTTTATTGCCTTGCCGGTTCGCGCCGGTGAAGGCCCCTTTTGCGTACCCGAACAGTTCGGATTCGAACAGGTGCGAAGGGATCGCCCCACAGTTGATCGGGATGAACGGCTTGTCCTTGAATGTAAGATCATGTACCGCCCGGGCGAACAGCTCCTTACCGACCCCGGTTTCGCCGGTGATCAATATGTTCGCTTTTGTGTTTGCCGCTTGGCGTATTTGATTTTTGACGCCTTCAATCTGTGCACTCTTATAGACGATGCTTTTAAACGGATCTTCGGAATGGATCTTTTTGACGCTGCTCGACAGCGTCTCCACCTGGCTCTGCAACTTCCGGATCTCTTCCTTCTGCCGCACCTCCTCCGTCACATCGACCTCGGATACTACCGCCCCCTGCACCGTTCCATCGATGATGAGCGGCACCGATTTGATGTCGACGAATATTTCCGGGGTGGCCTGATGCCCCTTCTTTTCTATGGTGCGCTTGTTGCGCAGCGATTGGAGGATGACCAGTTTATCCTTGTGGAATACATCGGAGATTTTACGCCCTGTGATGTCTTCTGCCCGCATATTGAATATCTCTTCTGCACGCCGGCTGAAATAGATGATTTCCTCGTTTTTGTTGATGATGGTAAACGAATGATGATGGAAGTTGATCAGTTCATCAATCAAGTGTGTTTCGAACATTGCACCCATCCTTTTATCAGAAATTTTAATAAATTATATGTTTCTTTACAGTTTATATTAAATGACAAAAGAAATACAGCCATTTAAATGTGGCATGCTTTTTTCTTTATAGACAGTAGAGGGGAGGCAAGACAATGAATCGACCACATTATGATGTCCTGATAATAGGCGGCGGCATCATCGGCGCAAGCATCGCCTACCATACCGCCGAAAAGGGATTCAAGGTGGCACTCCTGGAAAGCCGGGGGCTTGCATCCGGTACATCATCCAAATGTGACGGCAACGTGCTGCTGATCGACAAGGAGCCGGGCTTCGACAGCCGCATGGCGATAAAAAGCCAGGCGCTCATCCATGCGCTTCCCGATGAACTGGATATGCCTTTTGAGTACAGGCAGCCAGGCAGCATATTCCTGTGCGAGAATGAAGCGGAGCTTGAGCAGGCGTACAGTTGGGTGGACCAGCACAATGCAGTGAACGATAAGGCAGTATTTTTCAGGAAGCTCGACCGTGAGGACCTTAAGAATGATTCCAAACATTTTTCGGATCACCTTGTGGGTGGGATCGAATGCACAAATGATGCGACACTCAATCCCTATATGCTGACATATGCCTTCGCCCATCAGGCGGAAAAGAAGGATTGTGATATCCATGAATATACGCCGGTGACGGCTGTCGAGAAGGAGGGGGATGCCTTTACCGTCCGTTCGCATGAGAAGGCATTCACAGCCAAACACGTCATCAATGCAGCCGGCATATACGCCCCGCATGTCGGGCGGATGCTTGGAATCGACATTCCGATCACGCCGAGGAAAGGCCATATACTCGTATCAAGCCGCGCCGAGTTGATGGGCACGCGCAAAATCCAGGAATTCGGCTATCTGATGACCAAATTCGGCAAGGAGCGGACAGCGGATGCGGAGATGAATGCCTACGGCATCGCGCTGGTCCATGAGGCCACAGACAGCCAGAATTTCCTGCTCGGCAGCAGCCGTGAATTCATCGGGTACGACCATACAGTGGATCACAGTATCATCAAGCTGATCGCCAAGCGCGCAATACACTTCTTCCCCGGCATGAAGGACATGTCCATGATCCGCAGCTATTCGGGGCTGCGCCCCTGGACACCGGACCATCTCCCGATCGTATCGGAAACTGATGTAGATGGCTTCTATGTGGCAGCAGGTCATGAAGGGGACGGCATTGGATTATGTGCCGTGACGGGGCACTGGATGGCCGAGATGCTCGCCGGCACCCTAGAGGAAGACTTGTCGCCGCTTGACATCAACCGTTTCAAAGGAGGGATACATACATGAATGGCAGCAAACAATTCATCACCATCGATACGCATACAGGCGGCAACCCGACGCGGACAGTCGTGGCGGGGATGCCTGAATTAAAGGGTGAGACGATCCAGGAAAAGATGCTCGATATGAAGGAAAATCACGATCATATCCGTAAATTCCTGGTCAACCCACCGAGGGGGCATGACGTCATGAGCGGCACGATTCTGCTGCCGCCGCTGGATGATGCAGCAGATTTCAGCGTCATCTTCATCGAGACGGGCGGCTACCTGCCAATGTGCGGCCATGACACGATCGGCACATGCACGGCGTTGGTCGAGCTCGGATATGTAGAACGCCAGGAACCACTCACCACCATCGTCCTCGACACGCCAGCCGGCATGGTGGAGGCGACATGCACCGTCAGTGATGGCAAAGTCGAATCGGTCAGTTTCGTCAGCACCGATTCCTTCCACCTCAAAACCGTGCATGTCGATGCCGGCGGCTACACGGATGTCCGCTGCGATGTGGCGTATGGCGGCAACTTCTACGGCATCATCAAGGCATCTGACATTGGGGTGGCACTTGACGTGGACCGTTCCGAAGAGATTGTGATGAAGGCCATGGCGATCCGGGACATCATCAATGACACGCATGAAGTCAGGCACCCGTCATTCTCCTTCATCAACAAATTGACCCATATGGAACTCTACGAAGAAGGCGACCCGGTCAGGAATGCCGTCGTCGTGCCACCTGGGGGCATCGACCGTTCGCCGTGCGGCACCGGCACCTGCGCCAAGGCAGCGACATTGCATCAGGCAGGGCGCATGCAGGTCGGGGAGTCCTTCATCCATGAAAGCATAACAGGGTCGAAATTTTCAGCGCAGATCTTGTCTGTGGCGGCGCAGGATGGGGTGGATTATCTGAAGGTCAGGATAACGGGTTCAGCCTGGCTGATGGCGAGACACGACTTCTACATGGATCCGGATGATCCGCTCAGCCAAGGCTATCTGCTCATTCCGGAAATATAAGGGGGTAGGATTGATGATTAAAGTGATAGACAGTTACGACGTACATGTCCATGGCCAGCTGATGCGCATTGTGCAGAGCGACCAGCTTGACTACGGCCCGGACGGGTTCGATATGAGGCAGCTGATGGCCCGGGAGCCCCGCGGCAGCAAATATGTCAACGTGATGGGCTACCATCTGTCTGGGGACACGATCCACACCTACATCGACAGTTTCTCAGGCGTCCACAACCAGGCAACCATGCTGAAGACGCTGGTCCGGACATTGATCGACCGCGGCCGACTGCCGGAGCGGGCGTCGTACAGCGTCATCTGCGACGGCCGCACATTCGATTTGAAGCATTCACAACTTGCCTATACCCCTCTTGCCGAGGTGGCTGAAGCGGGCAATTCCTTCCGGTCGGGTGATAAAACGATTACGCTGCTTGAAACGGATATCACATTGGAGATAGACCGCCTCGCTGAAATCAAGGAGACACTCGGCAGTGACGGCCAGCATGACTATACCGTGTACCTCAATCGGGGCCGTCATCTGGTGTTTGATGCAGAGGGTGATATCGTGGCCCATCCGGTCCATGAAGTGATCTCGCTGCTCCACTGCAGCCACGAAACCACCGCCTTCAACGGCGCAGCAGTCGAAGTGGCTGGAGGCATGTATCACCATCCATATTTCTTCATATCGAATTCACAATTCTATATTGATGAAACGGATATATATACGCGCGGCTTCGTCATCAAATAAATTAAAGGGGTTTTTATATGACAAAGGGGACAAGGAAAAGGAAACTTCCAAGCGGCAAAATATTGGCTTTTATACTGGTGATGTTCGTCATCATCATGTTTTCGTTCATCCTCGTACTGGAACTGCCGATACAGCTCGCCCTGCTCACCATCTGGTTCATGATCATGGGCGTCGGCATCTATCTCGGAAACTCCTACCTGCATATGGAGCGCGGCCTGCTCCAGGGCATACATGAAGGGATGGGGGCCATACTGATCCTTATCGCAGTCGGCGCACTGATCGGCTCATGGATCGCCGGGGGTGTCGTGCCGACCTTGATCTACTACGGCTTGAACATCATCAGCCCGAGCATCTTCCTGATGGCGGCGATGATCATCTGTACGATTACGGCCTTATCGACTGGCACATCTTTTGGTGCCGCCGGGACGGCTGGCATCGCGATGATGGGCATCGGCGAGAGCTTCGGATTGCCCCTCTACCTGGTGGCAGGCGCTGTCATCTCAGGATGTTATGTCGGGGATAAGATGTCACCGCTATCCGATACTACGGTCATGACCGCATCCTTATCGAAGGTCGATCTGTTCCGGCATATCAAGTCGATGTTGTACGTATCGGTGCCGGCATTCATCATTTCAGCACTTTTGTACTGGGTGGTCGGGGCGATACTGTCCCGGGGCAGTGGGGACCTGACGGTTGCCAAAGAGACGATGGCAGGGCTCTCACAGACCTTCAACATCTCATGGGTGATGCTCATTCCTGCAGGTGTCGTCATCGCGCTGTTGATACTGAAGATGCCTTCAGTGCCAGTCATCATGTTCGGCGCACTGCTCGGCAGCCTGTGGGCGACATGGTTCCAAGGGTATGAATTCATTGAAGCCATACAGACGCTCTACAGCGGCAGTTCCCTGGAGACAGGCATACCGTTCATCGACAATCTGCTTAACCGGGGCGGCGTCACCTTCATGCTGGAAGTGATCCTGCTGATCATACTGGCACTCGGGGTCGGTGGGCTGCTGCAGTCGATCGGTGCCCTTGAAGTGATCGGCAACATTCTGGCCAACTGGGCGACCAATACGGGCAATGTCACTTTGACGACGATGATGGCGTCATTCTTCGGTGTCTTCTTCGGTGGTGCGGCCTATGTGTCGCTCCTGACGGGTACCAAAATAACGGAGGAGAACTACGACAGGCTTAATCTTGACCGGTCGCTGCTGTCGAGGAATACAGAAGCCGGGGGCACCATAACGACACCGATGGTCCCATGGTCTGACGGTGGGGTGTTCATGGCGACCACGCTCGGCGTCTCGACGCTCGTATACTTGCCGTTCTTCTGGTACGGCTTCCTGGTCATGATCATTACACTCATTTACGGCTATACAGGCAAGTTCATATTGAAAAAGGAAGACAACAAACAATTGGAGGAGATTGAAAATGGTCAAGAACAAACAACTTAAAGGGGTTTTCCCAGTACTTATCACACCGATGCATGAAGATTATTCAGTGAACTATGAAGGGTTGAAGGAGAACGTTTCCTATTATCTGGATCAGAAAGTATCCGGTCTGGTCATTGTCGGCAGCACCGGGGAGTTCGTCTCACTGGACGATGATGAAAAGGCGCAGATTGTGGAACTGGTCAGCGAAATGGTTAAAGGCACCGATACCCAGCTGCTCGTCGGCGTCTCCGATGAACGCACGGATAAGATGTTGAAATACGCAGAACATGCAGAGCAGCATGGTGCAGACGGACTGCTTGTGATCAACTCATACTACGGGGGTCCAACATCAAACGAAATCTACCACCAGTTCAAGGATGTCAACGACCACGTATCCACTCCGGTCATGCTCTACAACAATCCCTTCACTTCAGGCATCGACATCGATCTTGAAACGATCTATAAGATCGATCAGACACTCGACAACGTGACGCACATCAAAGAATCGAGCGGAGATATAAGGAAGCTCAGGGACATCGCAAGAAATACGAATTTCAATATCTTCTGCGGCTCCGATGACCTGGCATTGGAATCATTCCTGCACGGTGCTACAGGATGGGTATCGGTAGCCGGAAACATTGCACCAAACAGCGCGGCGAAAATGCTTGAACATGTCGAGGCCGGGGACTACGAAGCGGCGAAGGAAATAAACAAGGATCTATTGCCGCTATGCGAGTTCCTCGAGAACTCCGGGAAATTCGTCCAGATCGTCAAGAAAGCGATGGACCTAAAAGGGTTGAACGGTGGCCCTTCCAGGAAGCCGAGACTTGGGCTGACTGATGAGGAAACGGCACAGTTGAAGGCATATATGGAAAAGTTGAATTAAAAAAGAGGCGTTCTACGCCTCTTTCAAACCAGACAGTATCTCATTTTTATATTTATTGACGGTGCGCCGGGAAATGTGGATGTCGCGCTGTTCGAGAATTTTGGATATGCGGGCGTCCGGCATTCCTGGGAACCCTTCAATCTGGCGGATCATATTGATCACTTTGCTCCGGGAGACGCCCGACACGGCTTCTTTTGACAGCAGGGCCTTAAGTGGCATCGTGCCGAGCGGGGTGGAGATGTACTTATTGACGAGAAGCCGGCTTACTGTAGCCGGGCTCAGGCTGGTATTATCCGAAATGATGGTCTGATCGAGCGTCTCAAGGTAACTGCTCCTGCCCGACAGATAGTCTTTCTGTACGGTGGCGATGACGCTCAGGACTTCATGCATATACCGGCTTCTGGCATTCATTATGGAGACGAGCTCTTCGTACTCTCTCTGGAACCCATCCATCAGCTTGTCGAATTCGGGGTCATCTGCAGACAATGCCAGCGGCTCGAATGTGATGCTGCCCATCAGATGGTCGGGGATTTCGATTTGGATGTCACCGTCCGCACCGAGGGTGATGAAGGCGTCGGGCTCGATTGACGCGTTGTCACGAGAAGATAACGGCGATAACCCGAGTGATCTGATATGGTCGAGATAGTCAAGGAACGCATCGGTCGAGATAGAGGCGTCGGCCAGGAAGCTGAAATCATCATGGGCGATCGATGACAGATGGCTCGCAAACAATTGGAACAGTGCTTCATCATAGTGGTCGTCATTTATAAGCTGGAAGCGCAGGTAATCCATCGCATCACTGCAGCCGACACCAAGCATGTCGTAGGCCTTCAATCGTTCGAGGTTTGAATGCACCCGCTCAAGCGGGACGCCCTCCATCTCTGCGATATGGCATGGATCCGCTTCCAAAAACCCATTTGAATCCAAAGAGTATATCAGTGTGCGGATGATTTTGAAGTCATCTTGTGGGAGGGTGCATCTGAAATCGAGAAGCATCTCACTGAGGGTGTCCGGGCCACATGCGTCGTGATGGTACGCCAAGACATCGAGCGGCATCTTCTCCTCGTCGATCAGGAGGAGGGGGTTGGCAGCGCATTTATCTTTTATGTAACGGTTCAATTCCTGCTGGTTGAATTTAAACAGTTGGATGCCATGAAAAAGGTAATGGTTCAAAGCCAGCGTCTGATCGTTTGAAATATGAGTGTCGAGAGTCAGCATATTCATGCCTCCTAGTATGATATGTCTGGTTCAATTATACATCCTTTAAAAAGATATGTATAATCAATAATGTGAGTATTAAGAAATTTATAATAGTACAAGGAGTGTCATAGATGATGGAATTGAAAGACAATGTCACACGATTCATTGACAATGCAAGCGGACAATACATCAACGGCGAATACAGGCAGTCGAACAGCGGCAATACATTCGATGTGACCAATCCAGCGACAGAGGAGAAGATAGTGTCGCTGGATGCCGGCACAAAAGATGATGTCGATCAGGCAGTCAAGGCAGCGCGTGATGCATTCGACAATGGCGAGTGGACGCGTATGGAACCGGCCGACAGGGAGCGCCTGATCTATAAATTCGCCGATCTGCTGGAAGAGAACCGTGAAGAACTTGCCCAATTGGAAGCGTTGGATAACGGCAAACCCTACAAGGTTGCCCTTGAAGATGATGTAGACGGCACCATCCAGCACTTCAGGTATTACGCGGGGTGGGCGACGAAAATATCCGGCAAGACGACGAATGTCTCTACAGAACATATCACCTACACCCTCCATGAACCGGTAGGGGTCGCCGGCCAGATCATCCCATGGAACTTCCCGCTTGCCATGGCGGGATGGAAGCTCGGATCAGCTCTTGCGGCAGGCTGCACCGTGGTCATCAAACCCGCTTCCGAGACGCCGCTGTCACTGCTCTATACAGGCAGATTATTCAAAGAGGCCGGCTTCCCGGACGGCGTGGTCAATATCATCACCGGTTCCGGCCGTGAAGTGGGCGGTGCTTTGAACACGCATCCTGGCGTCGATAAACTCGCCTTTACAGGCAGTACGGCAACGGGCCGGACGATAATGGAGAAGGCGGCTGAGAATATCACCGGCGTCACGCTTGAACTCGGTGGGAAATCGCCGAGCATCGTCCTTGCCGATGCGGACCTCGAAGCGTCACTGGACGGCATCTTCGACGGTACGATGTACAATCATGGGCAGAACTGCAGCGCAACGACGCGCGTCTTCGTCCAAAGGCCGATCTATGAAAAGGTCATTGAAGAGATGAAGAAGCGGGCTGAATCATTGAAGCTCGGCGCGGGACTCGACGCCGACACCGATATGGGGCCGCTTGTGTCCAAAAAGCAGCTCGAGACGGTAATGGGCTATATCGAAAAAGGAAAAGAAGAGGGTGCACGCCTGGTCACCGGCGGCAACAGTCCGGAAGGTAAGGGCTACTTCGTGGAACCAACGGTGTTCGCCGATGTGGAGGATGACATGACGATAGCGCGCGAAGAAATATTCGGACCGGTCATGTCCATACTGCCTTTTGATACAGTGGATGAAGTGATAGAACGTGCAAACGACAGCGAATACGGTCTGGCTGCGAGCGTCTGGACGGAGAACATAAAAGCGGGCCATTATATCTCAAGCAAGCTGGAATCTGGAACCGTGTGGATCAACGACTTCGGTCTGGAACTTGAAACGATGCCTTTCGGGGGCTATAAAAACTCAGGTATCGGACGTGAAATGGGCGGAGATTACGGCATTTCAAACTATATAGAAGTCAAAAGCGTCTTCGTCAACATGAAGCAGTAGTAATATAAGCATGAAACCCCACTCAAAATGAGGCTATTTTGAGTGGGGTTTCTTCTGTTCATCTGTACTACGCTTTGGCCTGTCGTCCAAAAACTGCGGCCTGCCTTCGGCATCGCGGTATTGGCCTAAAGTGTGCTCGTACGTTGAGACGGGTGGGTTATGGCGCTCGGCATACAGGTAGGGGATGGTCGGAAACTCCTGCAGTCTGGTCGAGTTCTTCATGCTACCACTCCTTTTAGGACATGGGTGCGCCCTTTGATGTAATTATACACTAGAAACGCGGATGATGCTCTCTTGAAGTCCTCATTATATAGGTATATATGAAAATGAAGAACTATATCTGAGTCCTGGAATCTGATAGAGTAATGGATATACCAACCAGAAAGTGAGATTTCCATGACAGATCTACTCATCATCCTCTCGTTTATGCTGTTTGGCATCGGCGGCATCGCTTTTTCCGCAGCAACAATCACTACGGTACTAAGAAAGCTTGGCGTGACGGAGTATCCAAGCCGTGAATATTGGCGCTTCACCATCATATTCGTCTTAAGCGCGATAGTGGTCTACATCATTTCCGTACTGATCCGCAGCATAGGATAAAAAATATCCCCATCGGTGGCTTTTGTCCACTGATGGGGATATTGCTATTGTGCAGGTTGTTTGCTCGATACTTTGCTTGCGACCCATCTTACGGTCAAGGCCGCCCCGAGCAGCAGTCCGACATAACCTAAGATCGGATAGAAGAAATTGACGAGGCCGACGAAGCCGACCAGGCTCAGGAAATATCCTAAGATCAGTCCGCCGCCGAGCAGCAGACGGTAACGTTTCGTATAAGGCTCGGAAAACCTGGAAAGGAACGGATAGAACATGCCGACTGCGGTATTATAGATGACCAGCAGCATGACGATCGACAGTCCGATTCCAAGTATAGGATGGATTTCGCGTGCCAGGACGAGCGATGGTATCTCAGAAGGATTGGTGATGTCAATCCTTGCGAGCAGTCCACCGTTCATCAGCACGAGCAATAGGATCAGCATGATGCCGCCGAACAACCCGCCTTTACGGGCTGCTTTAATGCCCGATGCCTGGGCGCCCATGATGGACAGCAAACTGAATGCCATCGCAAGGACGATGCCGCTGTAGGTCAGGGCGTCCCACCACCAGGCGGCTGAAGGCGTCTTCGTCACGTCAGTATATTCTTCCACTTGTGTAAATGGGACGCTTGGATTGAAGAAGCTGTAGGCTGCGATGATCATGACGAAAGCGATCAGGAAAGGTGTCACTGCACCAAGCGCCACAAGAATCTTATTGAAGCTCATGTTCAATGTAATGAATACTCCGATGGCCAAGATGAGCGAGCCGAGCCATGACGGCACGCCGAAACTTTCATTGAAGGCCGAACCGGCACCTGCAAGCATGATGACCATGACGCCGTACAGGAAGAAGACGAGTATGTAGTCGATGACCTTGCCAAGTTTTTTCCCAAACAGTTCGTTGATCGGTTCAAGATGCGAATCTGCATCCAGACGATTACCGAGCTTCGATGCCTGGCGCCCGATGAACATCGTGACCAGCCCTGAGAGCAGGACCGCCCAATAACTCATCATGCCGTAGTTGGTGAAGAACTGCAGGATCTCCTGACCTGTAGAAAAGCCTGCTCCGAGCACCACCCCTACATAGGCGAACCCGATTTTCAGCGGTTCTTGTTGATTACTCAAACAAATCTCTCCTTCTTGAAGTTGCAGGTCATTCTGGAAATGCACACCAGAATGACAGAATTTAAAATATTATTCTGAAATATATTTCAACAATACTATACTAAACATAGAGCACACCACAGTGTCAAACGGTCATAGAGTATATTGCTATGAAATTTATTTTAATGATAAATGAAATAATATTTCTAGAAAGTGAGTGGAAGCGCTATCACGATATACTTGTAATCCCAGACCGTACAAGGGATAGGACGTGATTTTTTTATCAATGAAACTATGTGAATGAATATGCTGTGAGACGAGAATAATACAAGTGTAAAAATATATTATTTAATTGGAAATCTTATGGGCATTTCGTTGACTTATCACCGTCACTAAACGTTCAATGAATCACATTAAAAACGCAATCACGACTGAAAATTGTGTGTTATATTAAACATGTATAAAAAATGTATGTTTAAAACAGGAGGGTTATCATGACAACTGTAAATCACGGAATGTGGGTGCGGGATATCGTTAATGAAATTCCAAAAAGCGCTGATATATTCAGGAAAAATAGAATCGACTACTGCTGTGGCGGGAAAATTTCACTATCAGAAGCAGTGGCGGCACGCGGCCTTGATCTAGAAGGCGTGATGGCGGAGATAAACGCAATAGAGACGCGCCAAGAGGCCGGCATACAGCCGAAATATCTTGATGAGAAAGGGATCATCACCTTCATCCAGAACAGATACCACCAGGAGCTGATGGACGAATTCCAGGCGCTCAGTCCGTATGTCACAAAGCTTGCACGGAAGCATGGTCCGAACGAACCCCATCTCGTCCGTCTGCAGGCACTCTATAAGGAGCTGCGCAATGAGATGATGATCCATACAGAAGAGGAAGACCATGTCGTTTTCCCGATGATCATTCAATATATGGAAAATCCATCATCGGAAATAGGCGATAAACTCCAGCCGCACGTCAGTGAATTGGAAGGCGAACATGAAACGGTAGGCAATATACTAAAAGAACTGCGCCAGGTCACTTCAGATTTCACACCACACAGCAATGCGTGTGGCACATATCGTCTCGTCTATACACGACTTGAAAAGATTGAGAAGGATACATTCGATCATGTCCATCTTGAAAATCATGTCTTGTTTGAACGCGTCAGAAAGGCAATGTAGAAAAAACGAGTGATATTATGCATACCCCCAACAATTAGACCCTGACGCTAAATGTTGGGGGGTATTCATTATATTTATTCTCAGTTTCCCTCACCGGTTTATGGAGCGGGCCATGCGCACATAAGTATGGCGGCGGCCGCGGATGGCGATCGAGTAGGCCATAATATTTTCCGGCACCGCGATGCCATAGAAGCCCGCGTCTCCGATGTGATGGATGTCGGCCCCGGCCATCTTGGCGTTTAAGGCAATCTGGCGGATGGTCGCGTCATCGGCACCTTCCTGGCTGGTCCCGATCGTGGACATCACAAGTGCACCTTGTGAATGGATATGGGTGATATATTGCTGGGCGTCTTCCACGGTGATGCCGGGGACCGTGCCGGGTGCCGGCATCAGAATGACATCGGCGCCTGCACGGATGAAGGTGTTGAGGGCTTCATTGGTGATGATCGTACTGCCTGTTTCATTGGCGACACCAGCGCCATGCATTTTGCCGGCGATGATCAGTGTATCTTCGCCGAATATCTCCCGGGCACGCGCTATGGCGAGGGCAATTTCATCATTTGAGACGCCCGTTTTTGGATTGCCGGTAAGGCAGATGAAATCAAAATCGAGCGTCTGGGCAGCCGTTAATGCTTCCTTGGAGGCGATGCGTCCGCGATTGATGGTGTCGAGCGCTTCAATCTCTTCGGCATCGAGGTCGACCGGTTCAAGGTTGAGTCCGATCGGCCGTCCTGTAAGCTGTTTGATTTCCTGCATGACCTCTGTGCGGACAGATGGGACCAGTCCTTCTACTGTTGGATCGAAGACATCCAGCAGGTTGAACAGCAGCATATCCGCTCCGAATGAAGCGGCCAGTTCTGCATTGGTGATGTCCGGGTAGAGTGGGGCACGGTGGCCATCGTCTCTGCGAGCATCACCCGGCCTTCACTTGCCTGGATGGATTGTTTCAGATCCCGGCCGGACATGCCTTTGAAATCAGATGCATTACAGTCCAGTAATCGTTTCATAATGGATCGTCTCCCTTCTTTGCCCTCATTCTATATAAAAATGACGCCGCTGACCAGTTTGAAGCGGATGGCGGAGAGGGTGGACCGAAAATATATTTCGAATCATATTCTCCGGATGTCAAATACATATGATATATTTAAAGTGTAAAAATACATCTTATATACTAGCTTATCTGAAAAGGGGGATGGCCATGGACAGAATCAATCTGATTACACTTAGCGTCAAAGATATTTCAGTTTCAGTCGACTTCTATAGGAAACTCGGATTGGAGTCGATCATAATGGGTGATGAGGACGAGATGGAAATCATCTTTTTCAGGATGAAGGGATCGAAACTGGCGTTGTACCCGCTCGACACACTTGCGACAGAGACCGGAGCGGATGCGATGGACATGACACATGGCTTCAACGGCATCACCTTGGCATTTAATGCGAAGTCTGAAGCGGAGGTCGATCACATACTGGAGCGGGCCAAAAAATCAGGGGGCATCGTCACCAGGGAAGCGAGTCCAACCTCATGGGGCGGCTACAGCGGATACTTCAAAGATCCGGACGGCTACTACTGGGAAGTCGCCTATGGTGCTGACTGGGAGTTTGATGATGACGATATGCTGATCATATAGAAATACGGCCCGCCTCTTTGAGGTGGGCCGTAGTCAATCAGCGGTTGGAAGGGCTGTTTGATGAGAGGGTGAAGGTCATGGCGGTATGTCCTGCCGCTTCCTGTACTTTCAAAAACGCGGATTCCAAGGCATTGAAGATGTCACGGACGTCCCCATCCAGTCGTGTGGCACCATGACCGGCGCTCACCTTTACACCTTCATCCGCTGCTGTATTGATGCGGGATTGGATAATCTCCATGTAGTCCCCAGTACCCAGCGGATAGAGCGCGAATTTGCATCGGGCCTGTTGCGCCACATCTCTACGCGGCGCTGTCGAACCGGCCGGTGTTTTGGAATCGTCCTCCTCTTGAGCCCCGGGGCACCCGGCTGAAAATGTGCCGCTCATCGCCACGTGCCTACCGGTCTGTGCGGCGTTTAAGTAGATCAACTCCACGACAGCAAAAACGTCGGATATCGGGCCGTGCACCCAGGATGACACGTCATCCGTCTCCATCATGACTTCAGCAGTTTCGGTCTTCTCCAAAGCCGATAGGATGACATCCACGAAGTCATCGCTCATCACACTCAAATTGAATTGACAGCCTACAGGCTGTCTTGAACCGTATGCGTTTCCCATAATGCCATACCTCCTGAATATTGATATAAAAAGACTGCAGTCCGATGGGAATGCAGCATGAAGGTATATCAGCTGCACTTCCCCACGCTGGTGTTATCCAGATCGGGTCGTAGGGGTCCGGTGATCCGTCTCAGCTTCATATAGCGCCCCCAGTGCATCGGTATGCAGTTTCACCCTCATCATACATGTGATCGGCCATCGACTACAACTGACAGCTTCAGATGATTAAAAATAAATGGCGCTTAAAAGTTTGAAAATTGAAACAAATGGGTATCTGTATCGTGAACGGATACGGTCATTAAAAGAGATGCGCTTTGGGACTTAAGGACAAAGTAGCACAAACGTTCCTGGGAAAAGGAGTCAAAGTCGCAATTGCAGATGATGATGGAAACGCAAGTAGGAAAGCAGAAGGAAATTTGGCAGGCCATGGTGACGTCGCATTTCAATGGATCGACGTATCAGTGGAAGAGGATTTTAAAAAAGGCGTTGCTCCCGCCGTGGAAAAGTTTGGACATCTGAATATTATGTTCAACCATGCCGGAATCGGTCTCCGGGGCGAGACGCACAAGCTTTTCTACGAGGACGCTCAGAGAGTAATCAAAGCCAATCGAGACAGCGTATTCTACAAACTTTCATACACTCCTCCCAGGAGTGCAATAAACTTAATGACGAAATCCGTTGGATTACAGTATGCCAAGAATAACCCACGCGCTAGTGCAGTACTCCAGGCTATGTCGATGCCAGTATGGTGAATAAGGACGCATTAGGAGAGTTTTATGATGCTCTCGTCGACAAGCACCCGATCGGCAGGTTCGGCAAGCCTGAAGAGATTGCACACGCAGTGGTATTCCTGGCGGAGAAAGGGTTTACGACTGGCACGACCCTCCTTGTAGATGGCGGCTATACCGCCCAGTAGTTTTGCAGGGGCAAGGCATCAGACATATGGTCTGGTGCCTTTTTTGGTTGGTTATTTTGTAAAGATTATGACTATAGAAGTCAACTGTCAGCACAAAAGGCATGTTCCCATCGTTATTAATGTTGTATGAACTCTGATAAAATGGATAGACAGAATACCACGTAAAAGGGGCGAATATTATGACTGAGAGCGGATGGCAATTGAAGCACACTTATACAGAACTCCCGGAAGTCTTTTATAGAGAAACACAACCGGAGCGCGCGGCGTTTCCAGAGATGGTCCTATTCAACTGGAAATTGGCTGGTGAATTGGGTCTCGATGCGGCAAACCTTCAGATGGAAGCACCTGATGTCTTCTCCGGAAATGCACTGCCAAAAGGCAGTAGACCGATTGCCCAGGCTTACGCAGGGCATCAGTTCGGCAGTTTTACGATGCTCGGGGACGGCCGTGCAGTACTGCTCGGTGAGCAATTGGCGCCGTCAGGCAAACGGATGGACATCCAGCTGAAAGGCTCCGGGCGTACACCATTCTCCCGTATGGGGGACGGGCGCGCGCCACTTCGGCCGATGCTTCGGGAATATATGATCAGTGAAGCGATGCATGGGCTTGGCATACCGTCGACCCGTGCCATGGCACTCATTACGACAGGAGAAGCCGTGAGCCGGGGCAAGATGCTCCCGGGTGCGGTATTGACCCGTGTGGCATCGAGCCACATCCGTGTCGGCACATTTGAGTATGCAGCCCGCGCCGAGGGGGACGGTAATGTGCGGCTGCTTGCGGATTACGCAATCCGCCGCCATTACCCAGAACTTGCAGCGAAGCCGGACAAGTACCGAGAATTTCTGGATGCCGTCATAGAACGTCAAGCTGACTTGATCAGCAAATGGCAGCATGTGGGCTTCATCCACGGCGTGATGAACACCGACAACATGACGATCAGCGGGGAGACCATCGATTACGGCCCGTGTGCCTTCATGGATGTCTACCACCCGGAAACATGCTTCAGTTCGATAGATGCACAAAAGCGCTACAGCTACCAGAACCAGCCGGGAATCGGGCAGTGGAACATCGCACGGTTTGCAGAGACGCTGCTGCCACTGCTCCATGAGGATAAGGAAGAGGCGGTGAAGATCGCCCAGCAATCGCTCAGCCATTTCGGCCAGCTGTATAATGAAAAATGGCAGAAGGGCATGCGCGATAAACTCGGCCTCGATGGCAGCGGAAGCCAGGATGACGCGCTTGGCATGGAACTGCTCGATCTCATGAGCCATCACCAGGCTGATTTTACGAAAACGTTCCGCACGCTGTCACTTGATGGGTGGAATGATGATGCGCTTATGGCCAGTGAACGCTTCAAAGATTGGCGCAGGAGATGGCAGGAGAGGCTTGAGGCACAAGGCTTGGTGGTCGAATCGGCATATGAACAGATGCGGCAAGTCAACCCGGCAGTCATCCCGCGCAATCATCTTGTGGAGGAGGCGTTGAACCTTGCGGTCGAGCAGGGGGACTACAGCAAAGCCACAAAACTGATAGAGGTGTTTGCGACGCCGTTCGATGACGGGCATGACAAGGAATATAAAGAGCCACCGGAAGATGATGAAAAAATCACGATGACATTCTGCGGTACGTGAATTCAAAAGGCATCCCTTCTGTGAGGATGCCTTTTTTCTTCTACTTATCATTTTTTCTTCTGGCGTTGAAGAAGTCGCCGCTTTTCTTTTGGTCCAAGGGGCCTGAACGCTTCTCCAAGTGTGGTATATGCTTGGAACAGTGGATATAGGCTTCGTCGACCCGGATGACTACAAAGCGTTCGGCACGCCCGTCCGCTTCTTCCATGATGTTGGAGAGTGTTTTCGCATCACAGTAACCGTGGATCTGATCACTCTCGATTATGTCGGCTCGGCCATTGACGTGCAGACCGATATGATGGGTGAAGAAGTCGATGAACAGTAAGCTGATATGGGGATTCTCATAAATGTTCCCAAGACTTGCCATAACACCATTCCCGCGGTACTCCGGGTACATTAAAGTCGTCTCATCGAGTACACGGACGAATCCTCTGTCGCCGGCGCGGAATGAATTGTCGCAGTTGCCGCCTGCATCGGCAGTGGCGATGAACATCATCTCCTGGGCGGCTATGAAATGCTGCATTTCTTCATTCACATGGTCGAGCATCTGGTTGTCATAAAAAGCGAGGGCACGCCTGGTGGTGCCGTACATATCCTGAAGGATGTGTTCGCCGTGAGACATCTGTATCTTCCTTTCATGCATATAAATAGCGGGCGCGGTTCCAGACCTGAGCCCACTATATGTTATAGCACATTTTCGATATCTTTTTTCATTTTAAGGGGTGAGGTCGTGGGTGCAACCCGTGAGACGACATTGCCTTCCCGGTCTACCAGGAATTTTGTGAAATTCCATTTGATCTTATCGCCCATCATACCTTTTGACTCTTCTTTAAGATGTTTGAAGAGGGGATGGGCCGCATCGCCATTGACATCGATGATTTCATGGATGTCGAATGTGACACCATGGTTGATGCGGCAAGCCTCTTCCGCATCTTCATCAGAGCCTGGCTCCTGGTTGTTGAACTGGTTGGAAGGGAATCCGAGGACGACCAGGCCCTGATCCTTATATTCGTTGTGCAGAGTCTCCAATTCGTCGTACTGGCCACGAAGTCCACATTTACTTGCGGTATTTGCGATAAGCATTGGCTTTCCTTTGTAGTCCTCAAGTGAATAACTTTCGCCATTCGCCTTCTTTACTTCTATATCATATATATTCATATGGATGCTCCTTTTCCGGAAGATATCTATCATTATATGTAATACGAATTATGAGCGCATCCTTTTGGCTCATAACCGTATTTACGTTATCCCATTTGCTGATCTGTGTTGATCTGTGCGAAAAAAGCGGCACGATTCTTGTCGGCATAGCCGCACTCCATGCATACATAGCGATGAGCTTCTCCGTCTTCGTAGCATTTGACGATATCTGCATGCATGCATTGGGACGGATCCTGCAAATCACCGCTTGCCTTTTTCTCTTCAAGCAGAGATCTGATCTGTTTGCCTGAGAATTTATCCATATCCGGTTATCCTCCATTCATATGAATATACTGTTCCTGAATGACCATCATATTGTGACTGTAGCCATTCGGCTGATACTTGTACATAACCGCATTTGGGGTGTTTTATTCATGATAAATTGAATTATTACAATTAAACCGTTTTCGGTGTACAATAATTAGACACATTTGTTTTTAGACGGAGCTTATTCCGTTTAACATTTTATGGCTGTGAAATATGCTATCATATTGCTAATACCATATGGGGGGTGACCTGATGACTGCTGAAATGATCTTTGTTGCTGTAATGCTCATCATCATGCTGCTTGCACTGGTGTTCGAGTTGGCACGGGCGGACCTCATAGTGTTCTTCTTCCTCGTCGTCTTCCTGCTTACCGGCGTCATTTCGACCGACCAGGCTTTGGACGGCTTTTCGAATGAAGGTCTCCTGACTGTACTGCTGCTCTTCATAGTGGCAGGTGCGATCCAAAAGCATGGCATCATCGAAGGGTATGTCGACCGCCTGCTTGCCGGCAATAAGACGCCGAAGCGCTCGATGCTGAAGCTGCTGGCTCCGGTGTCCATCATTTCCGGGTTTTTGAATAACACACCGATTGTCGTGACATTGACGCCGGTATTGAAGGAATGGTGCCAGAAGAATGGCATCGCCCCATCCAAATTCCTGATACCCTTATCCTACGTCACGATACTCGGCGGCACGATTACACTCATCGGCACCTCGACCAACCTGGTGATCCATGGCCTCCTGATCGAAGCGGGCTATGGCGGCTTCTCCTTCTTTCAGATGACGATTGTCGGGCTGCCGATTGCTGCAGCAGGATTCTTCTATATCGTGACCATCGGCTACCGGCTGCTGCCGGATACGCTCGGCGCCGGGGAACAGATCCGTGAAGAAGTGAAGGAATTTTTGGCGGAAGCCGAGATAGGGAAGACTTTCGAATGTGTAGACCGCTCCATCATGGATGCGACGGAAGCTGTCCTGAAGGGTGTCTACATCATTGAAATCATCCGCGGGGACGACCGCATATTTCCAGTGGATGCCAAGACGGTCATCAGGGAAGGCGATCATCTCGTGTTTTCCGGTACTTTGAATACGATCGCCGCCATCCAAAAGCAGAAAGGCGTCACTCTGAAGACGGGGTCGGATAAGACGCTCGACAGCCTGAAAGATGAGCAATTCCACCTAGTCGAGGGTGTCATATCCCATGAGTCATCACTGCTCGGCAAAACGATAAAATCAGCGCGCTTCCGTTCCAGATACAACGCGGGCGTCATCGCGGTCCACCGCAATAATGAGCGCATCAAAAGCCGGGTCGGCGACATCATCCTCAAACCGGGTGATACCATCCTGATCCTAGCGGACAAGACATTTTTACAGCGTCATGCGCATGCAAGGGACTTCTACGTCATGACCACCCTTACACCACCGGAAGTGCTCAAGCAGAGCAAGGCCAAAGGATTCGGCGGGCTCGTGCTGCTGCTTGGCATGATCGCTGCAGTGACACTCGGCTTCCTGTCGATGTTCGAAGCGATGCTGATTACGGTCGTATTGCTGATGATCTTCAAGCTGATCAATCCGGATGAGATGTTATCCTACATCCAGTTCAACGTCATACTGCTGATTGCGAGCGCGTTTGGAGTCGGTGCTGCAATGACGGAGTCAGGGTTGGCACAGATGATTGCAGGAAACATGCTGGAGACTGCGCGCCCGTTCGGGGTGCTCGGCATCATCGTCATCCTCTATCTCATGACAAACATATTCACTGAACTGATCACCAACACCGGGGCTGCCGTATTGATGTTCCCGATCGCGATGGAGATGGCTGAACAGATGGCCCTTGAGCCCATCGGACTCATGGTGACCATCGCAATTGCGGCTTCGGCGAGCTTCATCACACCGATCGGTTACCAGACCAATCTGATCGTCTACGGCCCCGGAGGCTATAAATTCACAGACTACATCAAGGTCGGCGCGCCACTGTCGGCGATGACGATGGTGATTTCGACGCTTATAATCTACACGGTATGGTTTTAGATTACTGAAAGAGAGGATACAGAGTAATGCAACTAGGAATATTGGAACAGATGGCAAAACCAGTCGGCGTCAGTGCAGAAGAGATGGCGCGTCACACGCTCAATATGGTGCAGCGTGCTGAAGCACTGGGGTATACCAGATACTGGTTTGCAGAACATCACGGCACACGTGGCATGGTATCAAGCGCGCCCGAAATCATGATGGCGGCGGCCGCTTCACAGACTTCACATATAAAAGTGGGGAGCGGCGGCATCCTGCTGCCCCAATACAGTCCATTCAAGGTCGCCTCCCAACTTGCCCAGCTCGAGGCGCTCTATCCAGGGCGGATCGAGGGTGGGATGGGGCGCTCGCCAGGTGGGGCTGAGTTCATCCGCACACGGCTCGCGGACGATAAACCCAACCAACTCGCGGATTATCCCGATAAGTTGGACGCGCTCATCCATTATCTGGACGGCAGCGCCAGGGTCAAAGCGGCACCGCGGACCATAAGCCGGCCGTCGCTCTATTCCCTAGGCCTCGGCACAAACAGCGGGGTGCTTGCGGGTGTTCTCGGCATCGGCTACGTGTTCGGCCATTTCCTGAAGCCGGCAGGAGGTACTGCAGCAATCCGGGCCTATCGGGATGCGTTCCAGCCGGGTTTCATGGAACAGGATGATGTGAAGGCATGCGTGTTCGTCATCTGCGGGGAGGATGATGCCCATGCAGAACATCTGGCCAAGACGCAGGACATATGGCTTTTGAATACGGAAAAGGGTTTGGACAGCCAAGTGCCGACTCCAACACAGGCGGCTGAGAAATATAGTGCGCTCAATAAGAAGGAACAACACAAGATCGAACAGAACAGGCAACGCATGATCATCGGCGGCCCGCACACGGTGAAGCATAAGCTTGATCAGCTGCGGACAGACTACGAGTGTGAAGATTGGCTTATTTTATGCAATATACATGACTTGGACGAAAAACGGCGTTCATACGAGCGTGTAGCGGCCCTCTATCTATAGCTTATATTCATAAATCATGAAATTTATGATGAACCGCTTCCAATTTCAATTGGATTCATGATATATTACAGAAGCTGATTTTAGAAAGAGGTGTTGAAAAAATGGAATTTTCAGTATGGAATCTTGTGACCGATGTCGGTCTCATCGCCATGCTGCTATTGGTGGGCATGTTCCTCCGCGCACGCATCGGTTTGCTGCAGCGGTCCTTCATGCCGGCAAGCATCATAGCAGGTATTTTGGGATTGATACTCGGTCCCAATATGCTCGGATGGCTACCGTTTTCCGATTTCATCGGAGATTATCCGGGTGTACTGATTACAATCGTCTTTGCTTCAATCCCGTTGACGACGGGCCGCTTCAATATAAAAAAGACCATCAATAAAGTGGGCGGGCTATGGTCATATTCCCAGATTGCGATGCTCCTCATGTGGGGCCTCGGGCTGGTATTCGCACTTGTGCTCCTTGGTCCGGTGTTCGATCTACATAATGGATTCGGCCTGATACTCGCTGCCGGCTTCGTCGGTGGGCACGGTACTGCCGCAGCCATCGGCGGGGCATTCGAACAGCAGGGATGGGAAGAGGCAACATCACTTGCGATGACTTCTGCAACACTTGGGGCGATACTCGCAATCAGCGTTGGTCTATTGCTTATAAAGAGGAGTGCCGACGCCGGCTATGCCAACTACATTTCGAAATTCGATGACCTGCCCGAAGAGTTGAGGACAGGCCTCGTTCCTGAAGATAAGCGCGAGTGGATGGGCAAGGATACGGTGTCGGCCATTTCGATCGATCCGCTCCTGTTCCATATCGCACTCGTAATGTTCGTGAGCATGATCGGCTACTACTTGAGCAAGTTTGGCGAGTCGCTATATGCTGGCCTGTCGATTCCTGCCTTTTCAATCGCCTTTCTGATCGGTCTGATATTGAGCCTGCTGATGCAGTCGGCTGATATGGACAAGTACATCGATAAGAGCGTCGTGTCCAAGATAAGCGGCAGTGCAACTGATGTCCTGGTGGCGTTCGGTATTGCTTCCATCAACTTGACTGTGGTGGCCCAAAACATCGTGCCGTTCAGTATATTGATGGCGTTTGGCATATTGTTCACGTACGTCTTCTACCGCTTCGTCTCCCAGTACTATTTCCAGGAAAACTGGTTCGAGAAGGGCATATTCACATTCGGCTGGATAACGGGCGCGGTTGCGATGGGCATCGCATTGCTGCGCATCGTTGACCCACGCCTCGAAAGCAATACGCTCGAGGACTATGGGCTCGCCTATATTCCAATTGCGCCGGTTGAGATCGCTTTGATCACTTTTGCGCCATTGTTCATTGCGAGCGGCCAGCATTGGCTGTTTGCCCTGATTACAATCGGAGCGAGTGCCGCCATCCTGATCTTCTCCTATACGAGAGGCTGGCTGCACGTGAAACGCCAAGGCTAAGACAGAGAATATCCCCGCTTCCTTGAAGCGGGGATATTTTTTTATGCCATTAAAAATTGGAGCATATGGGTTAAAAGGCATAAAACGATGGTATAGATAGGGTGAAACACCATTAAAATGGAGGGATAGGATGGAAGCGGCACATATATTTGCCTGGACATTACAGTTTGAGACTGAAATTCCCGAGGATGCTGAAGACATACTCGTTGACGGGGAACGTGCGATAACTGCTTTTAAGACGTTGCGTGACTCGGCCATATTCACGGACCGAAGGATCATCATGAGGGATGCGCAAGGATTGACGGGGAAGAAAGTTGAAATGTATTCCCTCCCGTACAATGCAATCCATATGTGGTCGACGGAGAATGCCGGTGGCATGTTCGATGCGAACGCCGAGGTGGAACTTTGGACGAAAGTCGGCAACATCAAAATCAATCTGGGCCGCAAAGTCGACATCAGACGGTTCGATCGCCTGATTGCCCAAGCTGTTCTATAAAATGATACGCACCCTAGTAGGGTGCGTATTTGTCATTTATACATGTATTCTGTTTGCTTGAGCAACTTCGCGTGTTCAAGATATCTCTTTGGCGCCAAGAAGGTGACGGTCACCACCCCGGGATTACGCCCGATATCAATGCTGCCCGTGATGGTGGCACGATTCATGATCTCGGGGACATCCGTCCGGAACAGCTTCGCTGCGCGTTCCATGCCGTTCAATGTAGCGGCATTGAGATCGGCGCCTGTGCCGATGAAGGATACGGGATAGCTCTCTTCAAGTTCCGGCACGTGCCAGGCTTCGGCCATCCGGTGCACTTCTTCCTTCTCTTTATCGGTAAATGGTTTGGCCAATGCCGGTAGATCTTCTGTAAGGGGCAGTAGGATCGGGCCTTCAATGGCGAGGTTCTTGATGACGTCGACTTGAAGGTCGACGATACCGGCTACATCGGTCGTATGGCCTGCGATTTCCCCATTGCCCTGCATGGCGTGCATATCCCCGAGATAGATACCGCCCCCTGCTACTTTGACTGGACAGATGACAATAGTGCCTTCGCGGACCCGGTTGACGTCCATATGGCCGTCGGTCCGGTCGACAAGCTGCGCTTCAGTCAATCCATAGTCGTGCGGGGCATCGATCAGGAACTGTCCAAAATCCCCCGCATTATGGGAGTCAGGCATCGGGCGGGCTGGGGTGGTTCCGAGCTGGCCAAGGAAAGGGATCACCCGTGCCATGACGCCTGGTATATCATGCGGGGCGAATGTTACGACCGGATGCTGGATGGAATCTTCAGGTGTGGCCATGTAATGCCTGCCTGCGTGGGCCACCTTTTCAGCACCCGACTTATCGAGTGTCAAACCGACAGAGCGCTTTTCATCGAATACCATCGTGTAGGCGTTGGTGAAGGTGAATGGGGTGACATCTTCACCGCATTCTGCACACCGGACGGCGCCCTGGCCGATGCCTTCTGTGACGGATTTGGGGTTTTTGGCACCACAGTTCGGACATACGCCTGCAATGAACGGATCGCCGTTGAACCGGCCTTCCATGGGCTTATCGTTGCCTGAAGCGGTCGCTGTGGCCGTGACCCGTATCGAATTGATGCGGATGGCGACCGCATCCCCGACCTCGGCCCCTTCCACGAACACCGGCTTCGTCACCTCATGGCCACCCTTCAGTTCAGGGGTGATCATCGGGCCCCAGCACCCTGGTGCCGTATTGGCGATGATATGGCCGCCGTTTTTGACTTTGTAGTACATATCTTCCGTCGGATCCAGGATGCCATCTGTAAATTTGTCTACATAGACCGTCTGCCTAGCTGATTGCTTCGTCATCTTAGACACATCCTTTCATATTGTCCCCTCCATGATACCATCAAAATGGCATGTACACGAACGATTAGTGTGTCAATTCAGAAAACTTCAGCTGATTATACTCTGCCACTAAAAGGCATTCCTTCCAGGTATGCTTTATGGAATAATGTGAGTATCAACGATGTGAAAAGAGGGGAACCGATGAAAGACATTCTATTTGCACAGCTCGAATCACTGTATCCCGAGATGGTCGAAATACGTCGTCATCTCCATATGTATCCAGAATTATCATATCAGGAAAAGGATACACCGGAATATATCATTGCACACCTTGAAACACTCGGCATAGAATATAGGCGTGATGTAGGGCTGAATGGCGTCGTCGGCTATCTGAAGGGGGCATATCCGGGACCGACCGTGGCGCTACGGGCTGATTTCGATGCCCTGCCAATCCATGATGAAAAAGATGTCCCGTACCGCTCGAAGTATGATGGCATCAGTCATGCGTGCGGTCATGATGCCCATACGGCCACACTTATGGCCGTTGAAAAAGTCATGGCGGGTCACCGGAGCCAGATGCATGGGAACATTGTCTTCATCCATCAGTTTGGAGAAGAATTGCTGCCGGGCGGGGCGTCGTCGATGATCGACGACGGTTGCCTGGAAGGAGTCGATTACATATACGGTGCCCATGTATGGACGGACGATCCGATCGGCACGCTCGGCTTCAGGTCAGGGGGGACGATGGCTGGCGATGATAACTTCACCATCACCGTCCAGGGCAAGGGGGGGCACGGTGCATTGCCCCATCTGGCGATTGATCCATTGGCTACAGCGAGCCAGCTCGTCATGAACCTGCAGCAGATCACCCGTCGCCGGACCGGGCCGAATGACCCGGGCGTCATTTCAATAGGAAGTTTCCATAGCGGTGACGCCCCGAATGTCATCCCGGATACTGCACAGATTACAGGTACGCTACGTGCCTTTGATATCCAATCCAAATATGAACTTGCCGAAGAAGTGAAACATGTTGCAGACCTTACCGCCAGGATGAGCGGTGCCTCTGTCAATGTCGACTTTACCTACGGCTGCATCCCGCTGATCAATCCGACTGAGGAGACGGAAATGCTCAAGTCGCTCTCCGTCAGGCATATGGAAGATGTGACGATTATTGAAAAGGGGCGCATGATGACTGCAGAAGACTTCGCCTATTACCTCCAGCATGTCCCTGGGACGTTCTTCTTTGCAGGTGCACAAAATCCGGCAGTGGATGCAGTCTATCCGCATCATCATCCGAAATTCGACATTGATGAGCGTGCGATGCTCGAAGTCGGCAAGGTCTTCATCTTGGCGCTTTTACATCACCTCGGCCCTGAATCGGCACTGTAATTGGACCGGAATCTCTGATTCCGGTTTTTTTAGTTACAAAAGTCACATCGCTATAGCGAGTATTCAGAGAATGTGTTATTTTCAATCAATACGGTTGAAACCGTTTTCCATTAAAGGGGGAAGTAACATGTCAAAATTAAGGCGTACGTACCGCAATATGTGGCGGGAATCGAAGCGGACAAAGTCCTTGCTGAAGTTCTTCAGTGTCGATGAGGCGAAGAAGCACGCGGATGGGGGTGGCTCCTCGCATGGCTCGGAAGGGCCGGAGAAATCCTACGGGCGCATGCAGCTCACAGGACTCATATTGGGGCCTCTGCTGTTTATCCTGACACTTCTGCTGCTCGATACGGAGGGGCTTGAAGAGGGCGGCGTCTTTGTCGTCGCTTCAACATTATGGATCGCCACATGGTGGATTACGGAAGCGATTCCGATTCCCGCAACATCACTCATGCCACTGTTTCTGTTTCCGATGGGTGGGGTCATGGATAGTGGGGCCGTCACGAGTGCCTACGGCAACGACATCATCTTTCTGTTCCTCGGCGGTTTCCTGATTGCACTCGCGATGGAACGCTGGAATCTACATACCCGCATCGCATTGACGATCATCAATGCGATCGGCACGCGCACATCGATGATACTGCTTGGCTTCATGATAGCAACCGCGGCCCTGTCGATGTTCGTCAGCAACACTGCTGCCGTCATGATCATGATACCGATCGGGATGGCCATCATAAACGAAGCCCAGTCGCTCTCTTCATCTGCACTAGAAGATGATCTGATGCGCTTTGAAAAATCACTCGTTTTGGGCATAGGATATGCCGGTACGATCGGCGGTTTGGGTACACTGATCGGTACTCCACCGCTTATCATAATGGCAGGACAGCTGAAGGAGATCTTCGGCTATGATATGAGTTTCGCACAATGGATGATGTTCGGTGTACCGATTGTCATCATCTTCCTGGCGCTCGCCTGGGCGTTCATGAACTTTTTCGCCTTCCGGCACAATATGACTGAGCTGCCGGGTGGGCGCAAGATCATTACGGATGAATTGAACAAGCTCGGCAAGATCTCCCGGGAAGAAATGCTTGTACTCATCGTCTTCCTGTTTGCTGCATTCATGTGGATCACGCGCGGATTCATCTGGAGCAAGATCGAATTCACAAGCATGCTGACCGACGGTGCCATCGCTATGCTCGCATCGGTCATACTGTTTCTGCTGCCGACTGCCAAAAAGTCGAAGCGCATACTGGACTGGTCGGTTTCACGCGAACTGCCGTGGGGCGTTCTGCTGCTGTTCGGTGGTGGTCTGGCGCTCGCTGCGGCGATTGTCGAGACAGGTGTCGACCAGTGGCTCGGTGAGATGCTGGAGGGTGTCGAAGGCATCCATATCATCCTAGTACTGGTCGTTGTTTCCGTAACGATACTGTTCCTCACGGAAATCACCTCCAATACGGCGACGGCGACGATGATACTGCCTGTACTGGCTGGATTGTCGATTGCACTTGAAGTCCATCCACTGACGCTCATGGTGCCGGCTGCAATGGCGGCGAACTGCGCATTCATGCTGCCTGTCGGGACACCACCGAATGCGATTGTCTTCGGGACGAATAAGATCAGCATCCAGGAGATGGCGAAGACCGGGTTCGCCCTGAACATCATCGGGGTCATCCTGATAGTGGCATTCGTCTATGTGGTGATGCCGCTCATCTTCGGCATCAATCTGCTCGACTATAAAGGGTGACATCTGGAAATCGCAGTAGAACATCAGAAGAGGCCCGGACCAACTGGTCCGGGCCTCTTTCATGTCTTTTAGTTGCCGATGTCTTCAAAGTCGTCCAGCGGCACGACATAGATGTTGCCGTCCTGGCTGCCGATGAATAGCGTATCGTTTGCAATGACCGGTCCGGCGGGCGCAAGCACACCTTCAAGCGCCATTCTTCTGACGGGTATACCGCGTGTGACATCCAGCCCGACGATCTCGCCTTCAACATTTGAGAAATAGACGATGCCATCTTTGGCGACCGGCGGTGCTTTCGCAGCCGCATCCTCGTGCGCCCAGAGCTGTTCGCCGCTATTTAGATCGTAGGCGTAATAGGTTTTGGTAATGGGGCTGGCGACGAAGACTGTGCCCTCATGGATGATCGGGGCGCCTGATTTATTGTTTTTGACGAACTGGCCAGCCCCCCAGTTATCTTGCCAGGCTATTTCACCGGTTGAAGTGTCCAATGCATAAATTTCATGCTCCAGTTCCCCGTCCTTATTGGAGACCAATCCCGTGGTGATGACCAGACCGTTGCTGACTGCAGGTGGCACATCATCAAGCCCCATGACGACATCCGGAAATTCAGTCTGCCACGCCATTTCATCTTTCTTCAGATCATATGCCGAGAAGGTGTAGGGGAGGGGTCCACTGCCCCCGACATAGAGCATATCCCCATGGATGTTCGGGGAGGACATGCTGACGGTGGATCCGATGTCTTCCTTATGGATGAGCGCCCCTTCATCGAGTGTCAGCTTATACAAGGTGCGGTCACCGGTCGTGATGTAGAGGTGATTTTTGTATATGGCAGGGGTGGGCATGACCTCGCCCTTTGTCCCATGGCGCCATACCAGTTTGCCGGTATCTGCATCAAGCGCCATGACACCGCTCTCCCCGGTGCCGCGGATCGCCCTGTGCCGAAATAGATCCTGGAGTCCGAAGTTTTTAAAGAAGCTGTAGGCCCGGTTTTTTTGGAAAAACCTGTTGCCGTATCCCACATACACCAAACCTTCGTGGTAGATGGCCTCAGAGTGTATCCAGTTTGGTGCCGTGTTGCGCCACATCCGCTCGCCACTGTCGAGATCAAATGCCATGACATCCCCTGAGTTATGGTTGCCGATGAATACTTTGCCATCTGCCACCACCGGCGTCGCCCGTACTTCGTCCTCTGTCTCCAATATCATATATTCAAGTGGTTCATGGCCGGAATCGATGACGGCATTATTGTCCGGTGAGAGCCGGTACTGCGTCCATTCCTCCGCCCCGAAGGGGGCCGCAGCAGAAGCGTTTTTTGTATCAGTGTGAGAAATCACAAACAACGTGCCGGCAGCAATTAAACATTTCAGGAATTTTTTCATCTTCATCATCCCCTTCAATTTGTGTGCCAATTGTAAATTTTACGTTTAGCATGTCTTCTGTTAGGATATAAAACATAAAAGGGAAAAGGGAGCTAACATACATATGGAAATTGAAAATAAAATAACAGATATGGAAAGAACGGAACTTGACAGTACGATGTCAAAACGTTTTGTCTGGGCGGTGGCCTATGGGTCAAGCATCGGTTGGGGTGCATTCATCCTGCCTGGGGATTGGCTGTTGTCATCCGGCACGCTCGGTTCAACACTCGGCATCACCATCGGGGGCATCCTGATGCTCATCATCGCTGTGGCATACGGGGGACTGACGACACGCTTTCCGGTGTCCGGCGGTGAATTCGCCTTCAGCTACGTCGGTTTCGGCAAATATGTAAGCTTCATCGCATCATGGTTCCTGGCACTCGGCTACATATCGGTCGTCGCCTTGAATGCCAGTGCCTTCAGCCTACTGTTTAAATTTATTTTACCCGATTTCCTGGAAATAGGCTATCTCTACACGATCGCCGGCTGGGACGTCTATATCATGGAGGTCTTACTGTCATCACTCGTGTTGATCCTGTTTGCATTCATCTCGATCAAAAGCAGTGGATTATCCGGCAATCTTCAATTTATCTTTGCGCTATTCATGGCGATCGTCGTCACAATCTTATTCGTCTGGTCGTTCTTTTCGGGCGAATTCCAGCTGGCGAACGCAGAGCCGCTGTTCAGCAGTGACAATGGCATCTGGACTTCGATTATCCTGATTGTCGCCGTCGCCCCTTGGATGTATGTCGGATTCGACAACATCCCTCAAGCTGCTGAGGAGTTCAATTTCAGCCCGGATAAGACATTCAGGCTGATCGTCTTCGGTATCGTAGCTTCAATCGTCACGTACGTTCTGATGATTCTGGTGACCTCATGGGTCTATCCTGATGAGCAGACGATGGGCGGTGCACTTTGGGTGACCGGCTCTGTCGTCCAGAGTGCAATGGGCAGCATCGGCATGACATTGCTCGCACTCGCCATCTCATTCGGTGTGTTCACTGGCCTTAACGGCTTCTATATGTCATCATCCCGCCTGCTGTTCGCGTTGGGCCGTGCAAAATTCATCCCTGCTGCCTTCATGAAGGTCGGCAGGAACAAGACGCCGTATGTGGCCATCCTTTTTGTAATGGCTGTCTGTCTGGTGGCCCCTTGGCTTGGGCGTACCGCTTTGAGCTGGATTGTGGATATGTCATCTACAGGGGTGTCAATCGCCTTTCTCATCACCAGCCTGGTCGCGGTCAAGTTCTTTAGGGTGAAGGAGAACTATAATCTCCTCTACGTCATATTCGGCGCACTTGGTGCCGTCATATCGCTGGTCTTCCTCGTGCTACTATTATATCCAGGTTCCCCGGCATCGCTCTCTGCCCCTTCCTATTGGGCTCTGGCAGCCTGGACGGTGCTTGGACTGCTGTTCTTCCTGTTCCAGTATAAGAGGCTGAACGCGTTGACTAAAGAAGAGCTTGACTATCTGATTTTAAATGAAGAAGAATGATACAAAGAGCCCTCTGATGTGATCAGAGGGCTCTTTGGCTCTTTGAGGCGATGAAAAAGCTTTTTGGAATATTACAGTTGTGTTACAATGGGAGGGGTGTGAAGATAAGTGACTCTTAAGCAGAGGAGACGACCCAAGTGAAACAGATATTAACCATTTTCGCCATACTGCTGTTAAGTGCATGTACACCGAGGGCGGAGCAGAATATTGGATTTGAAGAATTCAAAGCTGAACGGCCGATACCCGGCACACTCAATCATGAAAACTTACAGTTGGCCCAATCTTCCATCAACGATGTGGAGGCAGCAGAACTGAATGCAGAAGCCGTGGTTCATCTAGCGGATGGAAAGGGCATCGATGATTTCTATACGCAGGAAGAGCGGAATAATTTGAGTGCAATGATTGATCATCTGGAACAGATCCATCAGGATGTGGCGGGGATCTGGGACGATGATTTCAGCCCACTTAAGAGAAAATATCAATGGGCGGCTCTTACTTCCAGTGAATTGGCACCTGCACTCGAGTCGTTGCATGAATCCTATAATACGCTCGAGATGGAGTTGGAAGGGATGCAGATTCCTGAATATCTGAAGCCGGTCCATGCTGAGTATTTTGAACGACTGAAGTCGGATTTGGGATTGGCGATCTCAAACCGTACCTTGGCACTGATCGAGTTCAAGCTTATGAATCAGGAAGCAGAATACGATATGAACGAAACAATGTTCGACGTTCATATGCGCAATAGCAGAAAATATATGTCCAACGCTTTAGACACGATCAATCATCTGGAAAACCTGGAATCTGCTTTCCATGACGAAGACCGGTATATCGTGACGGAGAAATAGAAAAAGGGGGGGTCCGATAGCGGAACCCCCCTTTTTTAGTCATATGTGACGATTAATTGCCATCATTACCCTTGTCATTTGCATTATCGCCTGCACGTGTCGTTTTGTCTTTTTCTTCCTCACCTTCATCACCGTCGATGCCGTATTTGTCGACGATGCTGTCCCCTTTCTCACTAATCGTATCCCATTTATCTCCGGCACCTACTTTATCAGCATGTTCATCTCCGAATTCTTTAGCCTGATCCCATTTTTCGGAGACATTCTCACGTGTATCCTTATCTTTTGCTTTGTCGACCAAGTCTTTTGCCTTGTCGAATAATCCTTTTTTCTCTTCTGCCATGAATGATCCACTCCTTCTATAAGAATCTAAGCTGTTTTTCAAGCTACATTAAACACTACCTATATATACAGGTTGTTAAACATAAAAATGAAAACAGGAAAATCACTGCAATAAGCAGCGACTTCTATAATTACTTGTTATCGTTATCGAAAGCGTCTGTTGCCTTATCTTTTACGTCTTTCGCTGCATCTTTCACTTTGCCTTCTGTTTCTTGGCGTTTACCTTCTTCTTTAGTCTTCTCATCATTCATAAAATCTCCGGCAGCCTTTTTGGCTTTACCCATCAATTGATCTTTTTTACTTTCTTCAGCCATATTAACACCCCTTGGAAATTTTTCGTTACACAACTACAATGCCCGAATCCATAAAGAAATAAACATTTCCTTGTTATATCCGCTGAAATTGTCTTTGCTATCATGTAGTATATGGTTTTGGAAGGTATAAAAGACAGGGGTGGAGAAATGTTTGCGATAAATGGAAGATTCAATCAGACCTTTAGGGAATTTGATACGTATAAGAGGCTGGGGATTGTCAGTTTGACGACTTCCCGGCATAAAGAAAGTGTAAAAGAGCTGAAGCGAGGCGATGAATTCGCATTATATAGCACCAGGCAAGGTTTCCTTGGCATTGGGCGGGTAGTGGAGCCCGCCATCCCCTTTGAAGCATTTAAAATGCATTCAGGTGGAAAACTCATCGAGTACGATGAATATCCCTTCAAGGAAATCCAGCGCATCAATCCGCATTTTGGAAAAGAAGAATATGTATTGCGCGTCGAATGGGTGACGGTCGTCGAGTCGGATGACGATGGTCTGATGATTGGCGAGTATGAAACGGCTGACCCGGTTACACAGCTGGACGCCGACATGGTCCAACGTGTGCGTAATGCATTTAATCTTAAGTGACAAAAAAACCCTCCAAGACGGAGGGTTTATCATGAAGCTCTTTTGGAGAGCAGTCTGTCTCCTGCTTCCGTCAATTCTATATGGCTGTAGTAGAAGTCATAGTCGAATGGCGTCAGTATAAGCAAGCCCTTTTGGGCCATAAGCCGCATATGGAAGTCGACCGTCCTTATATCATATTCGGCCATGCTTGTATTCGGATAGTCAAACAGATCATTTTTGACATTATATAATATTTTATATTCCAGCTCGGTATCATAAGAAATATTCATGTCATCACTCCTGACATAATATTATAGGAACGTATGTTCCTGATGTCAATCAAATCACTTTTACATATATAAAAGCCATATTTTATGTTTAAGGCGTGATGACATGTGGAATACTATATAATGTAACGAAAGATATTTAAGGAGTGATCCAGTTTTGACTAAAAAAGTCGCTATACTGATGACGGATATGGTAGAAGATATCGAATATACGAATCCAGTAGAAGCCATCAAAGCGGATGGCCATACAGTGGAGGTCATCGCACCGGAAGCTGGCGAACTGGAAGGTAAACAAGGCGGTAAATTCAAAGCCGATAAAGGCATAAATGACGTACAACCAAGTGACTATGATGCGGTGTTCATTCCAGGCGGCTTCTCGCCGGACCTGTTGCGTTCAGACGAAGAGGGGCGTTTCGGCAAATTTGCCAAGCACTTCCTTGAAGAGGATAAGCCGACCTTCGCAATCTGTCACGGTCCGCAAGTGCTGATCGATACAGACATGCTGAAAGACCGCAACATCACATCCTTCATTTCTGTGCGGAAGGACTTGGAGAACGCAGGTGCGAAAGTGCACGACAAATCAGTCGTAGTATGTGGCAACCTCGTATCCAGCCGTCAACCGGATGATCTCGAGGACTTCAACCGTGAAGTAAAGGCACAGTTGGATAAATAAAATATCCCAAATGAAAAAGGTGGATCCACTAAGGATCCACCTTTTTTATGTTGCGTGATGCTTTTGAAACCTGGACCGCTATCAAGCAGCGCACCAAAGATGACTATTCCACCGTAATCCTCCGTGCTTTTGCATGCGGGTCGCCGAAATGGTCGAATGTGGCATAGGCGATTGTATATTCGCCTGGAGTTTCCGTATCGACTTCGCCCGAAATATGGAGGCGGTAAGTGATATCGCTGCCATCGACGTCTATCACCTGGACATCTTCTTTCGGATCGAATTCGCTCCCTTGTTCAATCGTCTGATCTTCCAGTCCGAGGAAGGTGATTGCAGAATTCGCTTCTGATTCTTCAGCCTCATCCTCGCCTGCAAGTTGCGCCTCTGTCGGCGGGACCAGTGGGACACGGTCCCCTGATCCATTCACCACGTCCACCACCCTCGTATAAGTGGACCAGTAGTTGCGGCTATTCTCCACACGATAGGTGACCGTGTAGCTGCCTGGGCGGCTCGTGTCGACATTATTTTTGGTTACCTCTATATTGCCGGTGAGGTTGCCGTCGTATCGATCGACCGCATAGACACCTGCCTTCGGGTTGAATCGGCTGCCGACCTGGACGTTGAAGTTGCCTTTGACCCCTTTAATGGCCGGTCGGTTGCTAGTGTGGGCGGCAATTTCTTCTTCCATCGTTGGGCCCTTATAATCGGCGTATCTTGAGTCGGCTCCGTTGCTTTCTTCGTTGGAGTCCGCCTGCTGCATCTGGAGTTCCTCGTCGAGGAGTTCTCCGGTGATGGGGGCGACGGGTAGGAGTCCCGCCAAAAATTTTATGATTGTACTTGAATCCATCGTGGTCACCTCAATATCGGTTTAGGGATGATATCCCGCAGAGTATGTTTATCAAGTTCTGCAAGATATGCCTTCAAGGCATCGTTTAAGACAAAGCGCAGTCCACAGACAGGTGTCAGGATGCATTCATTGTTCTCTGAAAAACATTCTGCCATGTGGAAGTTATCTTCTGTCCGCCGGACGACTTCGCCGACATTTATCTCTTCTGGTCCATAGTTTAGCATAATCCCGCCACCGCGGCCACGTACAGTCCTGATGTATTCAAGTTTTGCCAGATGATGAATCACTTTCGTCAAATGGTTTCTCGAGATATTATAGAATCCCGCTATATCGTCAATCTGCACCTTTTTACCTTCGTTCATGCCAAGATACATGAGCGCCCTCAAGGAATAGTCCGTATATAATGTCAGTTTCACTGCAATCAACTCCTTTTGATGATTATACACCGGATGGCAGAATCAATAAACAGAAGGAGTTCGAAGCAAAGACTTCTGTGAACGATTTGTGAAAATTCGTACATATACTTGAAAAATCAGTTGCGGGCTTTATTATAAAGATGTATAAGAAATATATCTTTAAAAATTAAAGGGGTTCTGTAAATGATTACCGAAACTAAAAAAGATATCATCAAAGCGACGATTCCAGTATTGGAAGAGCACGGTACTACAATCACATCCGTATTCTATGGAAGAATGTTCGAGGCACATCCTGAACTTTTGAATATCTTCAACCAGACGAACCAGAAAATAGGGGATCAGCCTAAGGCACTCGCCATGACGGTCCTTGCTGCAGCCAAGCATATTGATGATCTGGATGCGATCGTGCCGCATGTAGTCGGTATCGCACACAAGCACCGCGCACTCGAAATCCTGCCGGAACACTATCCGATCGTAGGGAAATATCTGCTCGAAGGCATCAAGGAAGTGCTCGGCGACCAGGCGACTCCTGAAATCATCGATGCGTGGGGCGAGTATTACAACCAGATCGCCCAAGTATTCATCGATGTCGAAAAAGACATGTATAAGGAGGCCGCATGGAATGGCTTCAAGCCTTTCATGGTCAAGAAGAAAGAAGTCATGACACCTGAAATCGTCAGGTTCACAGTAGATGCTGAAGACGTCGACAAGACATTTACAGCGGGCCAGTACATCACAGTCAAAGTACACCCTTCCGGCTATCCGTATGATGCACTCCGCCACTACTCGATCTGCTCCAATTCAACTGAGGATGGCATCACTTTTGCCGTCAAGCGTGAAATGGCAGGCGGAGAGAAAGGTGTTGTTTCCAACTACCTGCATGATGGCATTGAAGAAGGGGACGTCCTCCATCTTTCTGCCCCTGCCGGAGACTTCAAAGTTGAGGAAGACCATGATAAGCTGTTCTTCATCGCAGGCGGCGTCGGTGCAACCCCAGTGATGGCGATGGCTGAAGATGCGATTGAAAAAGGCAAAGATGTAAAATTCGTCTACAGCGCCATCAACAAGGATTTCCAGCCATTCAAAGACCAGTTTGCTTCGCTTGAAGAGAATGGTGCCGACATCACGGTGAAATACAGCGAGCCGGACGGCTATCTGAACCGCTCCGACTTCGGAGAACTCGACGGCCGTGAAGTCTACATCTGCGGTTCCATGCGCTTCATGGATACGATGATCGAAGAACTGGCTGCTTTGGATATCGACGATTCCCGCATCCACTTCGAACCATTCGGTCCGAAAATGAGTCTCCAGACCGTCTAGAATTTCAATCTGGATCCTCCAACACATTCCATATAGACCTGTACACCCATCCGCCCCCAATCGGATGGGTGTATTTTTGTATGTGTGTTTGTTTATATTATGTTTATATCGTTGTGATAAAATATTTACGGAAGGAGTGGGGAGACGTGCAGAAAGTGATGGTAGTGGAAGACGATCCGCATATCAGGCAACTTGTGTCCATATATCTTAAACAGGATGGCTATGAGGCCATATTGGCAGAATCGGCGGACGACGCACTCGGCCAACTCGAGGATGATGAAGTGGATCTCGCTGTCGTGGATGTCATGATGCCGGGTATGGATGGCTTCAAGCTTACTGAAATACTGAGTGGTGATCTGGATATTCCGGTCATTCTGCTCACGGCCAAGGGCCAGTTGGAAGATAAAGGGCGCGGGTTTACAGCAGGAGCTGAGGACTATATCGTCAAACCATTTGAACCGGAAGAGCTTATCTACAGGGTGCGTGCCGTGCTCAAGCGCACGCAGCCGGACAGCCGTTCAGTGTTGACCTATAACGGTGTTGTGCTTGATCGCATCCACTATGAAATCAGAATCCACGATAAGACGTTCATGCTGCCGGTCAAGGAACTTGAGCTGTTTGCCTGCCTGATGGAGACACCGGAGCGGGTGGTGACCCGTGATTATCTCGCAGAAGCGGTGTGGGGCGACATTGAATCGGGCGCCTACACGATCAATACACATATCAACCGGCTCAGGCATAAGTTTGAGAAGCACGAGGTGCCCTTGGAAATCGTCACCATACGCGGCATCGGCTATAAGCTGGAGGAAGCGTCATGAAACAGTCCCTGAACAGGAAATTCATAATCGGGCTGGTCATCGTCATCGCTTTAAGTGCATTGACTGCATTGCTTGTAGCAAACATCCTCTATATGCTCCATTCGAAACCGAAGATGGACCAGGCACTTGTCGATACCGCTGAAACTTTCGTCGCAGGTCTGGAGAAGGCCGATATGACTGGGGCGGCAATCGACGAGCATCTGGAACTTTTTACAGCCCTCGGTTACCAGGGGGCCCTAATAAAGCGGGAAGATGTAGAGGCGAAAGACTCTGAGGTGGTCGATTTTGACACTGCTGCCGTCACTTCAGCAGGTGATCCATTCGACCGGACGGAACTCTCCTTGGCAATCGTCCGGGATGTCATGGATGGTGGGGTGTACCAAGGTGAAGCGGCGACGCTCGCCAATTGGTTCATGATGGGCCACTTCATGAACGATGTAAGGAATACGGTTGGCGTCCCGCTCGAGATTGAAGGTGATCAGTATGCCCTTTTCATCAAGCAGGACAGCGCCTTGATGTTCAGCGAATTCCATATCATAGGATTGGTTTTCTTCCTGACGGTCTTTATAGTCGGACTCATATCGATCATCATCATGTCCCGGCGTATGACAACGGTGCTCGGGAGGTTGTCTACGGCGGCGGATGAGATCAGAAGAGAGAATTTCGACTACGCCATCGAGCCGGAACACTATGCACCGGATGAAATCGGACAACTGGCCGTCAGTCTCGACGCCATGCAGGGACAGCTGAGTGAGAATCGTTACATGCGCCAGAAGTTCATCAGTGATGTCACCCATGATCTGCAGTCACCGCTGCTCAATATCCAAGGCTATTCCAAGCTGATGATGGACCAGGACTTGCCCGAAGGACTCCGTCAACCGGCAGAAGTGGTCCATCAGGAGGCGAGGCGCCTGTCTGCGCTGGCCAAACAATTGACGGTGCTCAATCACTTTGATGATCAGACATATCAGGTGAAGCATGAAGCCATCAGGCTTGACCGTCAGGTCCAGGAAGTCATCCGGGCATTTTCGTGGCGTCTCGATCAGGAACAGATAGACTTGTCCTATACTCTTGATGAGGTAACGGTCAAATCCGATCCGCATCTGCTCTACAACGTCTGGGATAATCTTGTATCGAATGCCATCAAGTATTCAGAACCCGGTGGTGAAATATTCATCAGGCTCATTGATGCAGGAGACCGGGTGAAAGTGATCTTCAGCGATACCGGTACCGGTATCAGGGCAGAGGATATGGACCAGCTGTTCGAACGCTTCTACCGCGTGGACCAGTCGCGTTCGACGAATGGTTCAGGCCTTGGACTGGCGATCGTCAAGGAGACCCTTGACATGCTTGGCGGCAAGGTGGAAGTCGAGAGTGAGTTTGGTTCAGGCACGACATTCACGATTACATTAAGGAAATAACAGGAGGATTCATAATGGAAAGAAAATGGGGCATTAATTTCATCAGGGTGGCAGCGGCATTCGGGCTGCTCGGCGTATTCATCGGTTCACAGATGGCAGGGGAGATGGATTACGCCATCCGGCCGATTCACACACACGTGCTTCTGGTGGGGTGGCTCTCCATGTTTGCATGGGGCATCTTCTACAGCATCTACACGGTACGGCATAAAGTGCTTGTGCACATCCACGGTGTAACGGGAATTTTAGGGGCGGTGCTGCTGACTGTCGGCATGTATTTCTATATGCTTGATCCATTCAATATGAATGATACGTTTACAACAGTTCTGTTCATCGTCGGCGGCAGTGTGCTGCTGCTTGCATTCCTGATGTTCCTGGCCATCACCTTCTTCGTCGAACCACGTACGGAAAAATAAAATAATTGCTCCCCTTTTTAAGGCAGAGGGGAGTTTTTTATGTTTTAATGCATATTAAGAACATATCTGATCCATGACATGGAAATGAGGTGGCCCACTTGGCCTATATACTACTTATCATCGGGTTCGTCCTTCTGATCAGGGGCGCGGATTACTTTGTGCAGGGCGCTTCTAATATTGCGGTCAAACTCAATGTTTCCCCCCTTCTTGTCGGTTTGACGATCGTCGCGCTTGGGACGAGTTCCCCGGAGGCGACTGTAGCCATCCTCGCGGCATTGGATGGCAGTGCAGGCGTCGTCCTCGGTAACGTCATCGGCAGCAACATCGTAAATATGACTGTTGTGGTCGGCTTGACGGCAGTAATCGCCCCGCTTACGGTACAGAGTGAAACAGTGCGCAAAGAGATTCCTTTCGCTTTGCTCGGGGCGGTCGTGATGTTGGTGCTTATGATGGACACATTCCTCCAAGATAGCCCGAGCAATGCGATTACGCGTGGGGACGGCATCATCATCCTGCTGTTTTTCCTGATATTTCTCTACTATGTATTTGAAATGGCCCGCAAAAACCGGTCCGGTACAGTGGCTGAAGCTCCAACCGACTACGGTGAGCCCTGGTGGAAGAATATCCTATCCACTTTAGGCGGGTTGGCCGCCATCATCATCGGGGGCGAGATGGTCGTGTCGAGCGCGACTGAAATCGCCTTGGCACTCGGCATGAGCGAGGCGCTGGTCGGTCTGACGATTGTGGCGGTCGGCACGTCTCTGCCGGAGATCATGACTTCTGTAACCGCTGCATTGAAGGGTAAGGGGGATATGGCAATCGGCAACGTGGTCGGCAGCAATATCTTCAATATATTCTTCGTCACCGGTACTGCCGCAACCGTCAGCCCGATAGCTGTGGAATCCAAGCTGTTCCTGGATGGCTTCGTCATGGTTGGTTTGACTGTGCTGCTTCTGATATTTTCGCGGACGCACTTCTCCATCGGCAGAAGGGAAGGGGCATTTATGCTTGTGGCATATGCGGCCTATCTGATCTATATCATCATCCGGAATTGAATAATGGACAGTGACGGACTAAACCCCGGCTGGATCTGATTGTCATCAGGTTCAGCCGGGGTTTTTTAAATCATTTGGATTGGTTCTGCCTTTTGGCGGCGATCAGTGTGTTGTTGAGCACCATGGTGATGGTGAGCGGGCCGACGCCGCCCGGCACAGGGGTGATGCAGCTTGCCTTGCCACTGGCCGAATCGAAGTCGACGTCCCCGACGAGTTTGCCATCTACGACGCTGTTGCCGACATCTATGACGACGGCGCCTTCCTTCAGATGCTCGCCCGTAATGAGGCCTGGCTGTCCGACGGCGCTGACTATGACATCGTAATCCTTCAGCTTAGCGGTCATATTACGGGTGCGGGAGTGCATGAGTGTGACCGTGGCATTCTGGTCGGTCAGCAGTTTTGCGACCGGCTGTCCGACGATGTGGGAGCGTCCGATGACGGCGACATCCTTGCCTTCTAGTGGACCGGTATGCTTCAGGAGCTCCATTATGCCGAGCGGTGTACATGGCACGAATGTCTCTTGTCCGGTGTAGAGGCGTCCGATGTTGACCGGATGGAAACCATCAACATCTTTATCCGGTGCAATCGCCTCCAACACCTTTTCTTCGCTGACCTGGCTAGGAAGCGGCACCTGGACAAGGATGCCGTTGACTGTATCATCGTCATTCAGCCGCGTGATGATGTCGAGCACTTCCTGCTCAGTCACCGCTCCGTCGAGCTGCACGATTTCTGAAGTCATGCCGATCTTCTCGGCTGCCTTGTTCTTTGACCGTACATAGCTGAGAGATGCGCCATCGTCGCCTGCAATGACGACGGTCAAGTTTGGCGTCGTACCTGCTTCCTTCAACTTTTCGACTTCGGCGGCAAGGTCAGCGCGGTAGTCCTTCGCTATCTCCCTGCCGTTCAATAGTTCTGCTGTCATGTGAAAGCCCTCCTGGATTCTGTCTATTTCTCCTTCATTATCCAACAACTGAGCATAAATTTCCAGATTGAAGACCATAAAATTCTGAAATCAGAAGAGATTGAACGAGTGAATTGACGTATAATAAATTATAAAAATAAAAATTATTTACTTCATACACAAACTATAACTATTAAAATTAATTTATTGTTCGTTTTTTGAGTTGATTATATAAGCCTCTATTGTTAAACTGAATCTGAGAAATAAACATCCGCATAAAAGAGAGGGTTACGTTCATGACAGTAGGAGTGATTATGGGAAGTGCTTCAGACTGGTCGACGATGAAACATGCGTGCGACATGCTGGATCAGCTATCCGTCCCTTATGAAAAGAAAGTGGTCAGCGCCCACAGGACGCCTGAAATGATGATGGACTATGCCAAAGGTGCTAAGGGCCGGGGCATCAAAGTGATCATCGCAGGTGCGGGAGGTGCTGCCCATCTGCCCGGCATGGTGGCGTCGATGACCCACATACCGGTCATAGGTGTGCCGATCGAGTCGAAGGCGTTGAATGGCCTCGACTCGCTGTTGTCCATCGTCCAGATGCCAGGCGGCATCCCTGTCGCGACGACGGCGATAGGTAAGGCGGGGAGCACGAATGCAGGCATACTTGCGGCAAAGATGTTGGCGATTGGTGATGATGCCCTCTACAGCCGACTGGAAGCCTATACGGAGACTTTGGAAGAGAAAGTGGAGGGAATGCAGAATGAGCTCGATTGAAATGGGCGGTACGATAGGCATAATAGGTGGCGGACAACTCGGGAAGATGCTCGCACAGAGCGCTTTGAGGATGGGGTATAAAGTCGCGGTGCTCGATCCTTCAGAAGATGCGCCGGCGCGAAGTACGTGCCATACGTTCATCCATGCGGAATTCAGCGACTTTGCCTCACTCAAGGAACTATGCGGATTGTCGGACATCGTCACATATGAATTCGAGAATATCGACGCGCATATACTGCGCACATTAGTGGATGACTACCATATCCCCCAGGGCGCTGAGACGGTTCTGACGCTGCAGAACAGGGATTACGAGAAGACGGCGATCGAAGAGGCGGGTGCCGCCATCGTCCCTTATGAGAAAGTAGCGACACGGGACGCGCTCGCGTCATTCGCCGCCACCAATGGCTATCCTGTCATCGTCAAGACCGCAACGGGCGGCTATGACGGCAAGGGTCAGATGGTGATCGAATCACAGGCGCATATGGAAAACATTGACATTCCATTTGACCAGGCAGAGTGGGTCGCCGAAAAGTACCTGCAGTTGGAACGCGAAGTATCGTTGACTGTCGCCAGAAGTACGACAGGCCAGGTTGAATATTTCCCGCTTCAGGAAAATCTGCACAAGGACCAGGTCCTCTACCGCACGATCGCGCCAGCGGGTATCGATGCGCAGTATACCGCCAAAGCGCAGAAAGCGGCACGTAAAATCATGGATAAGCTCCATTTCACCGGCGTGTTCACGATAGAATTCTTCATCGATCAGGACGGTTCGCTGTATGTGAACGAAATCGCCCCAAGGCCCCACAATTCGGCCCACCATACGATCGAATCATGCAACATCAGCCAGTTTGATGCACATATACTGGCGATCCTCGGCCATCCGATGCCTGCCGTCCATCAGCACCAAGATGCAGTCATGATGAATCTGCTCGGTGCCGATCTGGACCGCCTTGAACAGACGCTTTTCACAAATCCGGAGTGGCACGTCCACGTATACGGCAAGACAGCGCGCAAACCGGCAAGGAAGATGGGGCACGTGACGGTGCTTACTGACGATGTCGCAGAAACACTCGATCGGCTGGAAGAGAATTTCATCAAGGGGGAATCATGATGCTCGTCTACGAAGGTAAGGCAAAACGCGTCTACAGGACAGAAGATGCGGCATACCGCATCGAATATAAGGATGAAGTGACGGCCGGTAATGGGGAGAAGCACGACTACATGACAGGCAAAGGGCGGCTCAACAACCTGATCTCCTCAGGCATATTCGAATATATGAAGAAGCACGGCATCGACTCCCATTATATAGAACGCATCAGCGAGACCGAGCAGCTGGTCAAGCCCCTTGACATCATCCCGCTTGAAGTGGTCGTACGGAACTATGCCGCCGGCAGCATCGTCAAACGCCTCGGCCTAAAGACACATCAGGTGATGAGCCCACCTTTGGTCGAGTTCTTCTATAAAGAAGACGCGCTCGGCGATCCGCTACTCACGGATGACCATATCGCCATGCTCAACCTCGCAAGTGTGGCGGAAGTCGCCCACCTTAAAGAGCAGGCCCTTAAGATCAATGAAGTGTTGAAGGAAATGATGGAAGAGATGGGGCTGTCGCTGATCGATTTCAAGATCGAGTTCGGCAAAGATCGTGACGGTGTTATTATGCTCGCAGATGAAATCTCGCCGGATACATGCCGCATCGTGGATATGGAGAGCAAAGAGAATTTCGACAAAGACGTCTACCGCAACAGTACGGGATCACTGATCGATACCTACAGCGCATTTTATAAAAAGATGGAGGCACTCATATAATGAAGAAGATTGAACTGATCGTCACACTGCAGCCGCAAGTATTGGATACACAAGGTGAGGCCCTGAACCGGGCGGTCCATGAACTGGGCCATGAGGAAATCAACGACATCCGTGTCGGCAAGGTGCTCTACTTCGACATCGATGAAACAGACGAGACGAAAATCGATGAAAGCGTCCGCCGGCTATCCGAGAAGCTATTCGCCAATACGGTCATCGAAACATACTCCTACACTATCCTCGACGAGGTGGCTGAATGATGAAATTCGCTGTGATACGCTTTCCAGGATCAAACTGTGACAGGGATATGCTGAACGCCATCCTGAAGTCCGGCGGGGAAGCGGACTATGTCGACTACCGGGAAACGTCGCTTGAAGGTTATGATGGCGTCCTGATTCCAGGCGGCTTCAGTTTCGGGGACTATTTGAGGAGTGGCGCGATGGCTGCTGTGGCGCCGGTGACGAAAGCAATCGTCGAAGCAGCAGAAGCAGGCAAGCCGGTAGCTGGCATATGCAACGGCTTCCAGATACTCACTGAAATCGGCCTGTTGCCGGGTGCACTCATATTCAATGACACCCACACCTTCATCTCAAGGGATGAAACGCTGAAGGTGACGAACAGCCGCACTGCATTCACAACGGGTTATCAGCCTGATGAAACGGTCACTTTCCCAATCGCGCATGGAGAAGGGCACTACTATTGTGATGATGAGACATATGACACACTCAGGCAGAACAATCAGATTGTCTTGGAATACACGGATAACCCGAACGGCTCGCGCGGCGACATTGCGGGCATCATCAATGAAGCGGGCAATGTCCTCGGCATGATGCCGCACCCGGAACGCGCACTCGAAGCGTTGCTCGGCAGTGATGACGGCAAAAAAATCTTTGAAAATATGGCAAACTGGGAGGCCGCTCATAATGAAATTCAATGAACCGACAGAACAGATGATCAAAGACGACAAGCTCTATACAGAGATGGGCTTGACGGATGCGGAATACAAGCATGTAGTGGAGATACTCGGCAGGGAACCGAACTATACGGAAACCGGCATATTCTCGGTCATGTGGAGTGAACATTGCTCGTATAAACATTCGAAGCCTTTCCTGGGCCAATTCCCGACATCAGGGGAACGCGTACTGATGGGACCGGGTGAAGGCGCAGGCGTGGTCGACATCGGCGACAACCAGGCCATCGTCTTCAAAGTCGAATCCCATAACCACCCTTCTGCAGTCGAACCCTACCAAGGGGCAGCAACGGGTGTCGGCGGGATCATCCGCGATATCGTCTCAATGGGCGCGCGTCCAATCGGATTATTGAATTCCCTCCGCTTCGGTGAGCTATCTGAAGCGAACAACCGCTGGCTGCTGAGAGGCGTCGTATCTGGCATCGGCGGCTACGGCAACTGCATCGGCATACCGACCGTCTCCGGAGAAGTCGAATTCGATTCTTCATATGACGGCAACCCGCTCGTCAATGCCATGTGTGTCGGGGTCATCGACCACGACCAGATACAGAAAGGAACCGCAAAAGGTGTCGGCAACAAAGTCATCTATGTCGGTCTGAAGACAGGACGGGACGGCATCCACGGTGCAACCTTCGCGTCTGAAGAGTTGTCTGAGGAATCAGAGTCGAAGCGTCCATCGGTGCAGATTGGAGATCCATTCACCGGCAAAAAGCTGATGGAAGCGACTCTTGACGCCATCAACCAGCCTGAACTCGTCGGCATCCAGGATATGGGGGCGGCAGGTTTGACATCATCCAGTGCCGAAATGGCGGCAAAAGGTGAATCGGGCATCGCGCTCCACCTCGACCAGGTGCCTGTCAGGGAAGACGGCATCTCCCCATATGAAATGATGTTGTCGGAAACACAGGAACGCATGCTGCTTGTCGTAAAGGACGGCACAGAGGATAAATTCCTCAAGATGTTCGACGGATATGAACTCGATTCCGCGGTCATCGGTGAAGTGACGGATTCCGACCGTCTCGAACTCTTCTATGAAGGCGAGAAGTACGCGGATATTCCCGTACAGCCGCTGTCCGATGAGGCACCTGTCTATGTGCTGGAAGGCAAAGATCCAGGGGTCGACGATAAGACATATGACTACAGCAAAGAAGACCTGAACGCGGCATTCGATGCCCTGCTCGGCCATCCGAACCATGGTTCAAAGCGCTATATCTATGAGCAGTACGATAACCAGGTCGGTTCGAACACCGTCCAGAAGTCAGGTTTCGGCTCAGGCATCGTCAGAGTGGAAGGTACGGATAAGGCAATTGCGATGACGGTCGACGGCAAGAGCCGCTATGTCTATGCCGACCCGTTCAATGGCGGTAAAGAAGTCGTCGCGCAGGCGTTCAGGGACATCATATCGACTAGTGCACTCCCGCTTGCCATGACTGACTGCCTGAATTACGGCAGTCCTGAAAACCCTGAAATCTACCATCAGCTCGATGCTTCGACGCGCGGCATGGCAGAAGCGTGCCGGACGCTGTCGACACCGGTCGTATCCGGCAACGTCAGCCTATACAACGAATCCAAAGGCACAATACTGCCAACGCCGGTCATCGGCATGGTCGGTCTGATAGAAGATGTGCGCTTCATGGAAGACCGCCATGTACAGGCGGGGGATTCAATCTATCTGGTGGGTGAGACGCACAAAAGCTTTGCCGGCAGTCAGCTTGAAAAGCTGATTGATGGAGATATTTCGAAGCAGGAACGCCACATCGACCTGGAACTCGAATACAGCCGCGGCATGGATCTCAGGGAGCGTCTGAAGAACGGCAGCATCAAGAAGATCGCGCCAATCGGACGCGGCGGCATCGCCATCAAACTAGCGCAGCTTTCAGCCTTCCATCATCTTGGAGTGGATGCATCACTCGATATGGACGGGGAAGATCTCTTTGCAGAAAATGCCTCCCGTTACATCGTCATCGGAGCAGGTGGACAAGATATTGAAGACGCTGTCGAAATCGGGGTCCTGACAGAAGATGCATTCAAAGTAGCCACTCGTGATATGACGATAGAACGTAGCCTGGACGCCATCTCAAACACATGGGAAGGGGCAATCCCGAAATGTATGACATCCGTGGACTAAATGAAGAGTGTGGCATATTCGGTGTGTACGGCCATCCGAATGCCGCTGAACTGACTTATATCGCACTGCACAGCCTCCAGCACAGGGGACAGGAAGGGGGCGGCATCGTCTGCTCGAATGAAGAGTACCTTTTCGGCGCACGCGGCATGGGGCTTTTGACCGAAGCGCTCTCCAGGGAACAGCTGACATCGCTGCATGGCTTTCCGCACGCCATCGGCCATGTAAGATATGCAACAAGCGGCGGCAGCGAGCTGTCGAACGTCCAGCCATTCCTATTCAAAAGCCATAAGGGGGACCTTGGCCTTGCGCATAACGGCAATCTTGTCAATGCCATGAGCGTCCGTGAGGCTTTAGAAGATGACGGGGCGATTTTCCAGACCTCATCGGACACCGAAACATTGGCGCATCTGATCCGTAAAAATAAAAGCCCAGACAGGAAGACGCGCATCAAGACGGCGCTCAGGCAGATCAAGGGTGCTTTCGCCTTCGTTATATTGGACGAAGAGGCGTTGACCATCGCCCTGGATGATCATGGCGTGCGCCCGCTCATGCTCGGCATGATAGACGGTGCCTATTGCGTCGCCAGCGAAACATGTGCCTTCACCGCAATCGGTGCAGAGTACATACGTGATATTGAACCCGGGGAACTGATTACATTGAGTGAAGCGGGCATCGACTTCGACCGCTATACGGAAGCCTCACACCCGAATATGTGCTCGATGGAGTACATCTACTTCGCGCGGGCCGACTCCGAATTCCGCAATACATCAACATACACCATCAGAAAATCGCTTGGGCAGCAGTTGGCCAGGGAAATGGATGTGGATGCGGATATAGTGATCGGCGTGCCGGACTCGAGCCTTGCCGCTGCAAAAGGATTTTCTGAAGAATCTGGAATCCCACAGGAACAGGGGCTGTTGAAAAACCGCTATGTGGGGCGGACGTTCCTCTCGAAAGGGCAGGAAGCACGCGAGCGGGCAGTGCGCATGAAGCTCTCCCCGGTGCGTGATGTCGTCGAGGGCAAACGCATCATCGTCATCGACGATTCGATCGTGCGTGGGACGACCAGCCGTTATATCGTCAAGGCGTTGAAGAAGGCTGGCGCCAAGGAAGTCCATATGGGCGTCTCATCCCCGCCGCTTAAAAATCCATGCTTCTATGGCATCGATGTTTCAACACATGCTGAAATCATCGCTTCATCGAAATCAACGGAGGAGATCCGCCGTGAGATCGGTGCGGACTCCTTGAGCTATCTGTCGGTGGACGCGATGCATGATGTGTACCATTCATATGGTTCAAAAGGGCAATGCGATGCCTGCTTTACAGGCAACTATCCAATAGAGATTATCGACCGGCTCCTGCCGCAGGAGAAGGATCAGAAGACGAAAGGGGTATGAGCATGTCAGAACAGTATAAGGATGCCGGTGTCGACATCACAGCCGGATATCAGGCAGTCGATAAGATCCAGGCACACGTAAAACGGACGATGCGTCCGGAAGTCATCGGGGGGATCGGAGGATTCGGTGCCGCTTTCGACCTGTCCCAGCTGAATATGAAGGCCCCTGTCCTCGTTTCCGGCACTGATGGCGTCGGCACGAAATTGAAGTTGGCGATCGATTCAAACCGCCACCGTACAATCGGTGTGGACGCCGTGGCAATGTGCGTCAACGACATCATCACAACCGGTGCAGAGCCGCTGTACTTCCTTGATTACATTGCCGTCGATAAAGTCATTCCTGAGCACATCTCAGATATCGTCGAAGGCATTTCAAATGGCTGTACGGACGCAGAATGCGCCCTGATCGGCGGTGAGACTGCCGAGATGGGGGATATGTACGGTGCAGGCGAATATGACATCGCCGGTTTTGCTGTAGGCGCCGTCGAAAAAGATGCCTATATAGATGGGACAGCCGCAAAGCCTGGCGACACCATCATCGGACTGGCTTCAAGCGGCATCCATTCGAACGGCTACAGCCTGGTCAGGAAATGGCTTGCCGACTATTCGGTCGACGTCGAAGGGATGTTGGACGGCAAGCCGATCATCGATCATCTGCTTGAGCCGACGCGCATCTATGTCAAGGCAATCAAAAAGGTCAGGGAAGAGGTCGACATCAAGGCGATGAGCCACATCACAGGCGGTGGCTTCATCGAAAACATACCGCGGGCGTTCCCGGGGCATCTGGGTGCAGATATCGATGTGGCGAATGTCGAAGTGCCGAAAATCATAGAATGGCTGATTGAACTCGGCGGCATGGATATGCGGGAGGCATACAACGTGTTCAATATGGGCATCGGTTTCATGATTGCAGTGAACGACAAAGATGAAGCGCGCACCATGGAGATACTTGAGGACGCAGGGGAGCGGCCGACAGTGCTTGGCCGCGTGACTGCGGACGGCGGGTTGCGTGTCCATGGCTACTAGAGTTGCAGTATTCGCCTCCGGTGGCGGCACGAATTTCAGCAATCTGGCCCGTCACGCACAAGAGATCGGCATCGAGATCGTCCTTTTGATCAGCGACAATCGTGAAGCCTACGCCTTACGGCGTGCAGAGGCCCTCGGCATAGAAAGCCTCGTGTGCACCATCTCCGACTACGGATCGAAGGCGGCGCAGGAAGCGGCGATGATAAGGGCGCTTAAGCGCCTCGATGTAGAATATATACTGCTTGCAGGCTACATGCGCATACTTGGTGCGGCGTTCATCAGCACATATGAAGATAGAATCATCAATCTGCATCCTTCACTGCTGCCAGCCTTCAAAGGCCGCAATGGCATCCGGGACGCCTATGACTACGGGGTTAAAGTGACAGGAGTGACGATCCATCTTGTGGATGCCGGCATCGATACGGGCCGGATCATCGCCCAGGAGCCTGTACGCATCAATCCTGAAGATTCACTTGAAGATCTGGAGAGGAAGATTCATCAGCTCGAGTATAAGCTGTACCCACAGGCACTCAAAAAATTTTTGGAAGGGGAGAGAGGATGAAGAAAGCACTGATCAGCGTATCCGATAAGAGAGGGCTCGAGCCGTTTGTCCGGGGCCTCTCCCGCAATGGCTATGAAATCTATTCAACAGGCGGCACATTGAAGGCGATAGAATCCTTCGGGGTCCCTGTTGAGAATGTCAGCGTTCTGACAGGATTTGTAGAAATATTGGATGGGCGCGTCAAAACGCTGCACCCGGCAGTCCACGCCGGCATACTCGCCAATCGGGATAATGCTGCCCATATGGCGGAACTCGATGAAAAGAATATCGCCCCGATCGATCTGGTGGCGGTCAACCTCTATCCGTTCAAGGAGACGGTCGCAACTGAAGGTGTCACAGAAGCCGAGGCGGTTGAGAACATCGATATCGGCGGACCGACGATGCTGCGGGCGGCAGCCAAGAACTTCAGGCATGTGACGACCATCGTCTCCCCAGAAGACTACGGAGAGGTCATCAGCCGTATCGAATCGGAGACGCTTGACGATACCTACCGGCGTGCGCTCATGATAAAAGTGTTCCGCCATACCAATGATTATGACCAGGCGATCGTCAACCACTTCAGCCAGGCTGAGGAATCCCTGCGATACGGCGAAAACCCGCATCAGACGGCGCGTCTGGTCCGGACGACTGAAGCACGCAACACGATATTGAACGCCGATGTCCTAAACGGCAAGGCGCTGTCCTACAATAACTACCGCGATGCGGATGCAGCATTCCAGCTGGCCAAAAAGTTCTTTATGCCGGCAGCAGTCGCCGTAAAGCATATGAATCCATGCGGTGTGGGCACGGGAGAAACGATTGCGGAAGCGTTCAGAAATGCCTATGAAGCAGACAGCCAGTCGATTTTCGGCGGCATCGTGGCGCTCAACAAGACGGTGGACCGGGAGACGGCCGAACAGCTGCACACCATTTTCCTGGAAGTCGTCATCGCACCGTCCTTCGACGAGGCGGCGCTTGAGGTGCTGACCCAGAAGAAGAACCTCAGATTGCTCGAAGTGGATTTCCATGAGGATGCGCACGCTGAAGAGATGGTCAGTGTCTCGGGTGGATACCTCATCCAGAGCCAGGACACCGGCGCTCTCGACGAGAGGGATATCAAAGTCGTCACAGAGAAGCAGCCGACGAAGGAACAGTTGACGGCGATGGCGCTGGCATGGGAAGTATCGAAACATGTCAAAAGCAACGCGATTGTCCTGTCCAATGAACGCCGGACGGTAGGTATCGGTGCCGGACAGATGAACCGGGTCGGGGCGCTTAAGATCGCCATCGACCGCGCTGTGGGGCTCGGGGACGATGTGGTCATGGCGAGCGATGGGTTCTTCCCGATGCCGGACTCCGTTGAACTGGCCCATGAAAACGGCATACGTGCAGTCATCCAGCCAGGCGGTTCGAAAAGGGATCAGGAATCCATCGACTACTGCAATGCACATGGTATGACGATGGTATTTACAGGCATGCGGCATTTCAAGCATTAGGGCCGGAGTGAGACCGGCTTTTGATTACATGAACAGAGAGGGGCATTTCCATGAATGTAGCAGTGATCGGCGGAGGCGGACGTGAATATGCACTGGCAAAAAAATTGGCCCAATCGACACGGAGCGATATCGTCTACGCCATTCCCGGCAATGATGGCATGAAAGAATTTGCAGTTACGGTGCCGGAATTGAGCGAGACGGATTGCCGGGGCATCGGGGATTTCTGTCTTGACAATGATATCCAGTGGGTGGTCATCGGACCGGAAGCATCTCTTGAAGCGGGGCTAGCGGATCATCTGGAAGAGTTGGGCGTGGATGTATTCGGTCCAAAGAAGCATGAGGCCAAAATCGAATGCTCCAAGGCTTTCGCCAAAGACATCATGAAGCGGTACGGTATTCCGACCGCTTCCCATCGCATGTTCACAGACCAGGACTCGGCACGGGACTATATAAATGAAACAGGTGCACCGGTCGTCCTGAAGAAAGATGGGCTGGCGGCAGGCAAAGGCGTGATTGTGGCCATGGACATGGCAGAAGCATTAGCAGGTATAGAGATATTGAAGCCGGAGCAGGACGCCCCTGTCGTTATCGAGGAATTCCTAGAAGGCGAGGAGTTCTCCCTGATGGTGCTGGTCAATGGCCCCTATACCCACTCCTTTGAAATCATGGCCCAGGACCACAAACGGGCGTATGATGGGGACACGGGACCCAATACAGGCGGGATGGGAGTCTATGCACCCGTCCATCATATTGATGAATCGCTGAGGCAGGAAGCTGTGGATAAAATTGTAGAGCCCATGGCGCAGGCGATGGTCGATGAGGGACTCGATTATTTCGGGGTACTTTATCTGGGGGCGATCGTCACCCGTGATGGCGTCAAAGTCATTGAGTTCAATGCCCGTTTTGGGGATCCTGAAGCCCAAGTCCTTTTGGATCTCATGGAAGATGATTTCATCGATGTGCTGGAGAAGGTGAAGGCCAAGGAGCCGTTCAGCCTGAACTTCAGAGACGGCTATAAGGCAGGTGTCATGCTGGCCTCCGGCGGTTATCCGGCTGCCTATGAAAAGGGCTGCGAAGTGGATTTCAGCACCGTCAGGGCAGACTGCGCTGTGAGCGGCCTCAAACAATCCGGGGATGCCTGGCGGACGGATGGCGGCCGGGTATTGCTCGTAACCGGTGAAGGGCGCACTATTGAAGAGGCGGTCGATGCTGCATATTCAAACGTTGCCCAAATCACGTTCACTGAAGGCGACCTGTTCTACAGACAGGATATCGGTGGCCGGGCACTCAAGGGCTGAGCAGGATCTTTAAAGGTTATGTACATGCAAAAAGAGATTGCCGGCATTGTGCCGGCAATCTCTTTTATTCGAAAGCATCTTGAATATCGTCTTTAGTCTTTTCAGTGTTGGAATCGTCCTTGGTACTTTTATCTTCTCCGCTTTTATCATCTTCATTTTTTTCGCGGTGTTCGTTGGCGTCTTCTCCCCTATAAGCTTCTTCAGCATCCTTCTTTGTTTCTTCCTGTCTATCCTTGTCGCTGAAATCCATTATTATCACTCCTGCTTTATAAGTATTGATATCATATATCATTATTTCTTATCTGCTGTTAGTTGATTTGTACCCATGCATTTCACAGGCTAAACACGACACTCCACAATTTATTGTGATTTATTTCATCCTGTCATATGCCATTCGATGCATTTGATGCTCTTTTCCTCTATAATGGAAAGGGATATAGAGGTGAAACTAAAATGAAATGGTTGAAGCAGCAGGGAGAAGTGATCATCAGCATCCTTCTCGGTACTTTTTTTGTAATTACAGGATTATTCATTCTTTTTAATGTTGGCAGGATAAGAGGCGAGGGTGATGCCGAGACGCCTCAGATAGATACAATATTCGATCTGATGAATGCATTTTTCGTTGAAGTGGTCAACGTACTGGCCATGGTGATCGGGGACTTTCCGATTATAGCCGGCATTCTGATCATCCTGTTTGGTGGCGTGATGTTTTTGGTGGCGAAACTCATCCGCAGGACTACGGAGTTTGACACAGAGTTGTCGTTTTTCTTTCTGGCACTCGCTTTTGTGCTCTTTCTGATGACCACCCTTCTGATGTTCCAGGTCTATGGCTGGCTGTCGCTTTTGTTCATGCTGGCCTTTACCGTCCATATGCTCTACAGCATATTCAACGAGCATCTGGATCCGGAACACCGCAAGGAGCATTATATGGTCATCCTCTTCTTCTATGGATTGGCCTATTTCTTCACCCAAAACGCAGTCTATTCGGATATCGAGCGGACAAAGGCGCCTGAGGATGTTTTGTCGATCAATATGTTTTTTGCCATCATATGGGTACTGTCCCTGATGGCACTATGGGTTGGCGTGTTCCTCTCCAAATCCAAAAACCTGCTGAAGAAGCCGAAAAAAGGGGATGCAGCGACCCTTTCCCGCAGCACCGGGCGCAGGCTCAATCCGAATGATTATTTGAGGTTCTCACAGAAACTCTATAATTTACGCAACGGCATGCTGAACCGGGTGAAAAATTTTATGGAATTCGACTTTCCGAAGTGGCTGCGTCCGAATTACATCGAATTGTTGCTGGGCGCACTTGTCCTGATTTTTGTACTGATTGAATTCAACAACAGGAACGGCGTCTTTACAGAAGGCCATTTCAGAGTATCGGATATGCAGTACATCTATGAGTGGGTCAATTTGTTCCTGGCGCTGTCGCTAGTTGTCATCTACTTGTTTACGACATTCTTCAACATGACCCAGAACAAGTATTACCATACGCAGATGATCGTCATAATCGCTTTATGGCTCAAGGTCACGGTGAGTTTGTATATTACGGTATTCCGCGATGTGGAGTTGTCGCTGTTCATACTGCCGTTCAATGTGCTGCTCGTACTGCTGACTACGCCACTTGCCCTGATCAGCATATTCAAAGAATTCGACAAGGGGAGATAAGTATGAAGGAAATCGAAACACACCAATACACCGGACGTGTAGATGACCCGGATATGAAAGAACGCATCCATCAGCATATGAGCGGATGGACGGAGACCGTCAGAGGCGACGCCCCGGTTTTCATCGGATTTCGTTCCGACGAAGGCGTCAGGCGTAACAAGGGGCGGCCTGGTGCACATCTGGGGCCGGTCAAAGTGCGGGAGAAGTTGGCTTCACTGCCATGGACGGCCCCCATCTACGACTATGGCAGCATCGTCGGGGACACGGACCTTGAAGGTTCCCAAGCCGCATTGGGGCGCGCCGTGTATAGGGTGCTCCATAATAAGCAGTTCCCACTGATAATCGGTGGCGGGCACGAAACGCTCTACGGACACTACTTGGGTGTGCGGGCAGCCTACCCCGACAAAAGAATTGCAGTGCTTAATTTCGATGCCCACTTCGACCTCAGGGATGAGCGGCCGTCTTCCGGTACAATGTTCCATCAGATATTATCTGCCGATCAGGCGATCGACTACTATGTGGTCGGCATCCAACCACCCGGCAATACAAAAAGCCTGTTTGATGCCGCCGATCGTTTTGGAGTGAAATATGCTGAGATGGAAACAGTCAGGAAAACAACCATTTTTGAGGAGATGCTGGCTGAACTTGCAGAATATGATGCTGTCTTTGCAACTTTATGCATGGACTCCGTGCAGCAGGGAGTGGCGCCAGGCACGAGTGCGCCTTCTGCTGACGGATATACGGCTGCAGAAATCCATGATATGGTTGGGAAAATGGCTGAGCTTACGAATCTGGTGAGTTTTGATATAAGTGAAGTATCGCCACCGCTCGATGTCGACGACCGCACAAGCAGTCTCGCTGCAAGCCTGTTCCATAGCTTCATGACCAAGAAGGAGTCGTTCCAATGAATACAGTGCAATTGAAAAAAGGACATGAAAAACCGTATCTGAAAGGGCAGTTGAATCTTGACGGGGAAGATTTGAGTGATGACACTTTTCTTGGTGATGGTGAAATCGTCCGTGTCGAAGATACATACGGCCGACTAATCGGCATCGCCATGCTCAGCTTCGAGCAAAAGACAAAGGGTTGGATATTGACAAACGGTGAAGAAACGATTGATGATGCATTCATCGAATCGCGCATCCTGAGTGCAATCGATAGAAGGGAACCACTCTACAACGAACCGGACACAACAGCCTTCAGGCTGTTCAACGAAATCGGTGATGGCATCGGTGGTTTGGCAATCGATAACTATGATGGCCACCTGCTTGTGACCTTCTATTCGCGCGGCATCCATAAAATAAGGGATCTGATCATCAGGACGCTGATGGTCAGGCTGAAGCCGGCCTCCATCACAGAACAGACCCGCTTCAGCGAACGGGGGCGCATGAACATCGCCAACCGCAGGGTGACGGGTAATGTCGAATTCCCGATTACAGTCAAGGAAGCCGGTTTGTCCTACAGCATCCATCTTGAAGATGGACCCATGACCCGCCTGTTCCTCGATCAGAGGGAGACGCGCAAGGCCCTTGTCCGGAATGAAGCGGATGCGAAAACGTTCCTGAATTTGTTTGCGTACAGCGGCACCTTCTCCATTGCAGCGGCAGAAGGCGGGATGGCGACGACAAGCGTCGACTTGGCGAAGCGGACCAACGAACTGATCACGGATAACTTCAATGCCAATAACCTTTCCACCGATGGGCATACAATCCATATCATGGAAACGTTCGAATACTTGAATTATGCGGCCCGCAACAACAAACGTTTCGACCAGATCCTGATAGATCCACCGAGCTTTTCCCGCTATAAGAAAAAGGTGTTCAAAGTCGAACGCGACTATCCAAAACTCATCGAACAGGCACTTATGGTGCTGAAGCCCAAAGGCCGTCTGGTGTTGAGCCAGAACCTTGAAACCTTCACATTGAACCAGTTCAAGCAACAGATAGGCCGCACAATCGAAAAGGCGGGGCGATCCTACTCACTGACTGACGTCAAAGGGTTACCGAAGGATTTCCCGACGTCCAAAGGATATAAACGGGGCAAGTACCTTAAAGTCGTCACCGTAGATCTGAACGATTAGTCTTGTTTTCATCATCATTAAAGAGGGTATATTCCAATGTGACTTGAAGATGAATAAAAGGAGTTTTGGATATGTCTGAGATGATGACGAACGAAGTGGAAGAAAAGCGCAGGAAAGCACGTAAAATGGTGGATAGAAAAGCGATGTATTCTTCCGTGGCAGCCATTCTGCCCATCCCTTTCCTTGATATCGGTACAGATGTCAAATTGATGCGGGACATCCGCAGTGGGGTCGAGGAAATTTTCGAGCTCGACCACAGACAGGTCAATGAGATGTCGGATGACCTCATGAACCGCGCCGCAGTAATGGCGACCAGCATGGGAAGCGAATTCCTTGGAAGTAAGGCGAGAGGGATCCTATTTAAGACGTTCGGCAAGAAATCCGGGAAAGTCCGCTTTTCATTCCTGACGATCCTGGGTAAAATCATCGGGGCGTCAATCAGCTATATGCTGATGAAGAAGCTCGGCTATGAATATATAGAGCGCTGCGCCAAAATTTCCTGAATTTGACTGGCGTACTTATGATGCCCTTTTGGCAACGATGCCAAAAGGGCATTTTTCATTGCATCGCGGCCGTTCTGTGACCAACTTGTGAAAAGTGGAAGATGGACAGGCAAAGTTTATTTTCCAATGCTTGTGGTATATTAGAATATCATTGCTGTACATGGTACAATAACAGCAAACATGTATGACAATCATGTAAATTCATCACGCAAATAAAAGGAGACTAACGCAATGGAACAAAAATCTTATCTCATTACAGACGAAACAGGTATACATGCAAGACCAGCAACAATACTTGTACAGACTGCATCCAAGTACGACTCTGACATCCAGCTTGAATACAACAGCAAGAAAGTGAATCTGAAGTCCATCATGGGTGTCATGTCACTTGGTGTCGGCAAAGATTCCGAAGTGACTGTCTATGCTGAAGGCAACGATGAAACTGAGGCTATTGAAGCAATTACAGAAACACTTTCAAAAGAAGGATTGACCGATTGATGTCTGAGATACTAAAAGGGATTGGTGCAAGCGACGGCGTGGCCATCGCCCCCGTCTATTCACTGGAGGAGCCTGACCTGTCATTCGATGATAAGTCGATAGAAGTGGGACAGGAAGACGCCGAAGTCGAAAAGTTCAAGGCTGCCTTCAACCAATCAAAAGTCGAGATCACGAAGATCAGGAATCATGCGGAGCAGACGGTGGGGCCGGAGCATGCTGCCATATTCGATGCGCACCTGCTCGTACTCGATGATCCGGAATTCCTGGGTCCGATCGAGTCCCATATCCGCAATGACCAGAAGAGCGCGCCTCAGGCACTTCTGGAAACTCGTGATCAATTTGTGGCGATCTTCGACAGTATGGACGACGAGTATATGAAGGAACGTGCAGCAGACATCAAGGATGTCTCAAAGCGGGCACTCGCAAACATGCTGGGCCGGGAGCTGCCGAGTCCAAGCAAGATTGATACTCCTGTAGTGATAGTGGCAGAAGACTTGACGCCTTCTGATACTGCCCAACTGGATAAGAATTTTGTCAAGGGGTTCGTCACGAATGTTGGCGGCCGCACTTCGCACTCTGCAATAATGTCCCGTTCACTCGAGATTCCTGCAGTAGTCGGTACGAAGAACATTACGGAGCTTGCCCAGGTCGGTGGCGACATCATCGTAGATGGTAGTTCAGGAGAAGTCATCCTGAACCCATCTGAAGAAGAAGTACTAGTCTATAAAGATAAAGAGGCCAGAGTAGCGGAAGAGAAGGTGGAACTCCAAAAACTTGTCGACGAACCTTCTAAGACGATGGACGATGTAACTGTCGAACTCGCAGCGAACATCGGTACGCCGGATGACCTTGAGGGGGTCAAGTCGAACGGTGCTGAAGCAATCGGACTGTACCGTACAGAATTCCTCTATATGGGCCGGAATGAACTGCCGACTGAAGAGGAGCAGTATGAAGCATACAGTCAAGTGTTGAAAGAGATGGATGGCAAACCGGTCGTCGTCAGAACACTTGATATCGGTGGCGATAAGGAATTGCCTTACCTCGATCTGCCGAATGAAATGAATCCGTTCCTCGGTTTCAGGGCGATTCGCATGACCCTCGACAATCAGGAGCTCTTCAGAACACAGCTTCGTGCATTGCTGCGGGCAAGCCAACATGGCAACCTTAAGATCATGTTCCCGATGATCGCGACCATCGATGAGTTCAACCGTGCCAAGGCACTGCTCATCGAAGAGAAGGACAAGCTTGTCGAAGAGGGCGAGAAGGTCAAGGAAGATATCGAAGTGGGTATCATGATTGAGATACCTTCTGCAGCCATCATCGCGGACCAGTTTGCAGAAGTCGTCGATTTCTTCTCGATCGGTACAAATGATCTCATCCAGTATACGATGGCGGCAGACCGCATGAATGAATCTGTGAGCTATCTGTACCAACCGTATCATCCGGCACTCCTGCGCCTCATTAAAATGGTTATCGATGCAGCCCATAAAGAAGGTAAATGGGCAGGCATGTGCGGTGAAATGGCGGGGGATGCACACGCCATACCGCTTCTTCTCGGGCTTGGGCTCGACGAATTTTCCATGAGTGCCTCCTCAGTGCTGAAAGCGCGCAAGCAGATATCGGGTCTCAAGAAGACCGATATGGAGCGCTTGGCGGCAAGGGCGGTTGAATGTAAGGATACAGACGAAGTGCTTGCCCTCGTTGAAGAATATGTAGGCAGAGTATAATGAATATGCGCATGGCCGTGGCCATGCGCATATTTTTATGGGTATAATGGCAGTAAATGATGAGAGGTGTGCTCCGATGAACGGACATACGCGCCGCCCGGTCGAACTGTATCTGTCCCTGCCCATTTTCGCTTTTGCGCTCTTCGATTTTGCCAACACGATATTCAGCGCCAATATAGTCACTCTATTCTTTCCCCAATACATCACGGAAACGGTTGGAACCAATCCAAGACTCGAACAGATAGCATCGACTGTCATCGCCTACGCCAATGCGGTGGCGGCTTTTATGCTGATTGTCTTCGCCCCGCTCTATGGTGTGGTGATGGATCGGACCGGCAGGCGGAAGCGGTATGTCGTGGTTTTCACATTGACATGTGTCGCCGCTTCGATTGGTATGGGAGTCTTCGGTGGGGAAGCGGATGCGCGATGGTTTGGCTTGCCGAATGGCTTCGTTTTGGCAGTAGTGCTCTTTGTCATCGCCAAATTCGCCTTCAATTCAGGGAATGTATTCTACGATGGCATGTTATCGAGTCTTGGCAATAAAAAGGAAATACCGCTCATTTCGGGGTACGGCGTGGCACTTGGATATTTAGGTACATTATTCGGTATATTTTCAGTCCTGCTACTGATTGGCGACCGTCCAGTCCATCATACATTCTGGCTATCCGGGGTGCTGTTTCTGATATTCAGTCTGCCACTCTTTTTTGTCTATAAAGATAAGCCGCAGAAAAAGAAGCCGAAACAGCATTTCCTGACAGGCTATAAAGATATATATGCCACTTTCAGGGAAGCGCGTTCATCTCCTTCCATATTCTATTTTATGATTGCCTATTTCTTCATCAATGATGCATTGGCTACAGCCATCTCCATGATGCAGCCTTATGCGGTGACGGTCGTTGGGTTCTCCCCAGGTGCCTTCCTAATCATCTTTATGACGGCTACGGTGTTCAGCATCATCGGGGCAATCATCTTCAGCTTTTTAACCCGGGGACTTGGTTCAAAACAGACGTTTACAATCATCGCCTCCCTGCTTCTCTTCGCAGTGGCAGTAGCGGCCGTTCCTCTACCGATGTGGACATTCTGGATTGCAGCAGCTCTATTCGGCATCGCCATGGGGTCGACCTGGGTGGTTTCAAGGACATTGATCATTGAACTGTCACCGGAGGGGAAGGAAGGACAGTTCTTCGGCCTATTCGCCTTCAGCGCCAAAATGAGTGCGGTGATCGGCCCATTGGTGTATGGTTCAATCACTTGGCTGATGGCGGACTATGGTGTCATTGCATCGCGCGTCGCCCTCTCAAGCCTGATGCTCATGATCATCATCGGCCTGCTGTTCCACAGCCGTATAGAACATGCGCGTCCTCCGAACTAAATCTTTGAAATCAACGATGTAAAAGCGTACAATTATGACATGAGAATGATAGTTTATTCACAAATTTGTCATTGATCATTGTCAAATCTATCAGGATAAATTGGTTATAAACGTTATAATTAAAGATACGATTATAAAGAGGTGATTGAATGGAAGATGTGGTTTTAGGGCGTGTATTGACGGCGTCTACATTAGGGTTCCATATTATTTTTGCAACAATCGGGGTAGGTATACCGATTGTCTTCATGGTACTTGAGTTCCTGGGGGTGAAGAAGAAAGACGCGGCGTACTTGACGATGGCAAGAAGGATTGCCAAGGGCTATACGGTGACGGTTGCCGTTGGGGTCGTGACCGGTACGATCATCGGTCTTCAGCTGTCTTTGATATGGCCTGATTTCATGCGGCTCGGTGGGCAGATCATTGCGCTGCCGCTCTTCATGGAAACGTTCGCCTTCTTCTTTGAAGCAATATTCCTTGGGATATTCCTATATACCTGGGACCGCTTCAAGAACCCTTGGCATCACTGGCTCCTGAATATTCCGATCGTCGTCGGCTCGTCGCTTTCAGCAGTATTCATCACAACGGTGAACTCATTTATGAATACACCTGCGGGCTTCGATATGGCCGGTGGGGAACTCATCAACGTTGATCCTCTTGCGGCGATGTTCAACCCGTCCACTTGGGTCAGGGTATTCCATGTAGTGGTGACAGCGTATACGACGGCAGTATTCATCATCGCTGCCATCGGTGCATTCAAACTTCTCCGTTCAAAATTCGAGGAAGATAGGGAGTATCACAAGAAAGGCCTTAAAGTCATGATGGTGCTTGGGCTTGTCACAGCATCACTGACCGTTCTGGCCGGAGACCTCTCAGCCAAATTCCTGCATGAGCACCAGCCTGAGAAATTGGCTGCGATGGAATGGCATTTTGAAACGGAGGACAACGCTGACCTGGTCCTTTTCGGCACCATTGATGAGGATACGAATGAAGTGAGCTATGCACTCAGGATTCCAAGTGCACTCAGCTTCCTGGCAGGCAATTCGTTCGATACTGAGGTCACCGGGCTCAATGATATACCGGACGACGAGCAGCCGCCGCTCATCATACACTATTTCTTCGATATCATGGTCTTCTTCGGGATGTACGCACTGATGGTCTCGATCATATACTTCATAGCGAAGTTCTCGAAGTTCGACGAACACCATCCTGCACTGCTCTATGCCTATGTATTGACCGGTCCTCTGACCATGGCTTCAATAGAAGCAGGCTGGTTCCTGGCAGAGATGGGTCGCCAGCCATGGATATTGCGCGGCTACATGCGGGTTTCTGAAGCCGTCACCCAGGCCGATGGGCTCGGTATCACACTGATCGCCTTCGTGTTGCTGTATGCAGTGCTCGGGGTCACCACAATCTATGTGCTGCTTCAGATGTTCAAAAATAAGAGTGCCACAGCAGAACGCATTGAAATCTATGGAGAGGACTATGAAGGAGGTCGGTTGCAATGAATTATGAAATCATCGGGGTAGCAGTCCTATGGACCTTCCTGTACGGCTACATCATAGTATCCGCAATCGATTTCGGTGCCGGCTTCTATAATTTCTATTCGAAGCTGACGGGGGACGACAGCATCATCAGTCCGATCATCAAGCGTTACCTGAATCCGGTTTGGGAAGTGACGAACGTCTTCTTCGTCTTCTTCTTCGTCGGCATCGTAGGATTCTATCCGGATACCGCCTATTACTATGGTACAGCGTTGCTGATTCCGGCGAGCATTGCGCTCATCCTATTGGCGATACGGGGGAGCTACTATGCCTTCAACTCCTACAATAGGGAGCCGAAGTTATCCTGGGCGTTCCTCTATGGTGCCACAGGATTGCTGATTCCCGCTTCACTGTCGATGGCGCTCGTCATTTCTGAAGGCGGTTATATCATCGAAAGCGCAGAAGGTGTACGCCTCCAGCTCGAAGAACTCTTCTTCAGCACCTACGGCTGGTCCGTCGTCTTTTTGGCTGTAGTCATAGTACTCTATGTATCAAGCGGGTTCCTGACGTTCTACGCAGCGCGTGCCAAAGATTCACAAGCGCTCCATCTTGTACGCAGATGGTTCCTGATCTGGACATTGCCGATGCTCTTCATTTCGCAGTTCGTCTTCTTGGGGCTCCGTGAACATAATAGGGAACACTTCCTGCGTGCGCAGGATTACTGGTATATGTTCGGACTAAGCCTTGCAGCGATGGGCATAGCGGTGTACCTGATCTGGAGGAAGCGCCGTTTTGGACTGGCCTTCATAATGATCATGCTGCAGTTTGCCTTCGCATTCTACGGCTATGGCATCAGTAAACTACCGTATATACTATATCCCTATATCGATATCAATACTTCGGTTGTAAACGAGAATATGGCATTCAGTTTGACAGTGGCCTTCATATTAGGTTTACTATTATTGATACCGAGTCTCGGTATGCTGCTCAGACTCTTCCTGTTCGATAAGGATTATGTGCAGGGGAAGGGCGACAACAAGTATTGATATCCTAAACGAATAGGTGATGAAGATGAAAAAGGACTATGCGGTGATCGGCCTCGGCCGTTTCGGTGCCAGCATTGTACGGGAACTGATTGAACTCGAAATGGATGTACTGGCGGTCGACATAGATGAAAACCGTGTTAATGAATATGCTGATATCGCAACCAAATCAGCCATCGGGGATACTACTGATGAGAGGGTCCTGAAGAATCTCGGCCTTGGCAATTTCGATAACGTCATCGTCGCAATCGGTGACAATATCCAGTCGAGTATCCTGACGACACTGCTCCTTAAAGATATGGGCGTCAAGCATGTGAGTGTCAAGGCACAGAACAATTACCATGCCCGTGTCCTTGATAAGATCGGCGCCGATATGGTGATCCACCCTGAGCGCGATATGGGGAAACGCATCGCCCATAAGCTTGCCTCCACTTCCGTACTCGATTACCTTGAACTCTCGGATGAGCATTCGATCGTCGAGATCAAGGCACAGGAGAACCTGGCGGACCAATCCTTACTGGACTTGGACATCCGTGCAGAATACGGAGTCAGTGTAATAGCGATAAAACGGGATGAGGACATCATTGTCAGTCCAGACCCGACGGTCAACATCCAGAGGGATGATATCCTGATTGTAATAGGGGATGATCAGGATTTGACCCGGTTTGAAAAATCACTCATAGACTAGAAGAGCACCTGTGGAAACTTCCACAAGTGCTCTTATTTATGCATTACTTCTTCTTTTCATTGACCCTCATGATGGTAGGCAGGATCATCGGTTTACGGTGGGTCCGCTTGTAGAGGTGGTTGCTGAGTTCTTCTATGATGAGCTGCTTTACGTGATACCATTCCACATGGTCTTTTGAGTTGAGCAGGTTGATGATATCCGCTTTTATCTTCTTCTCTGCACCGCGGATCAGGCCGTAGGACTCCCGCATATAGACGAAACCACGTGAGATGATGTCCGGGCCGCTAAGCAGCCTCTTTGTATTGAAGTCTATTGAAACGACGACGATTGCGAGCCCCTCCTCGGATAAGTCCTTCCTGTCGCGGAGGACGATGTTGCCGATGTCGCCGATACCCGTACCGTCGACGAATACTGTGCCTGCCGGTACGCGGTGGCTGTGCCTTGCACTATCTTTCTTCAATGCCAGAACATCACCGATTTCCATCAGGAAGACATCGTCCGGGTCCATGCCTGTGTTGACTGCCAGCTGCTTGTGAAGATACAGCATGCGGTATTCGCCATGGATCGGCATGAAATATTTCGGACGCATCAGACGGAGCATCAACTTCTGCTCTTCCTGAGAACCATGCCCTGAAGTATGGATGTTGGAGAGCTTGCCATGTATGACGTCTGCACCCGCTTTGTAGAGGGCGTTGATTGTACGGTTGATGCTCAATGTGTTGCCAGGGATCGGAGATGAACTGAAGACGACCGTGTCATCAGGGATTATGCTGATTTGACGGTGCGTGCCGTTGGCTATCCGAGATAGGGCAGCCATCGGCTCACCTTGGGAGCCTGTACACAGCATCATCACTTTATGCTTTTCGATGCTGTTGATCATTTTTGGTTCGATGAATGTTTCAGGCGGTGCTTTGATATAGCCCAGTTCCAGGCCGATTTTGATGTTGTTTTCCATACTGCGGCCGAAGATGGCAATTTTACGGTCGAATTTGATTGCTGCGTCTATCGCCTGCTGGACGCGATAGATGTTGGATGCGAATGTAGCGAAGATGATCCGTCCTGTACATTTACGGAAGATATCCTTTACATTCTGGCCGACTTCCTTCTCACTTGTGGTGAAGTTCGGCACTGTAGCGTTCGTTGAATCGGACAGGAGGCAAAGGACCCCTTCCTTCCCAAGCTGGGCCATTTTCGCAATGTTTGCAGGTTCGCCCACCGGTGTGAAGTCGAACTTGAAGTCACCTGTATGGACAATTGTACCTTCAGGTGTACGCACGATGACCCCATATGCTTCAGGGATGGAGTGCGTGGTCAAGTAGAATTCAACCGTCATGTGCTTGAACTTCAATACAGTGCTCTCTTCCACCGGGTTTAGCTCAGTCGAGCGCAGGAGGTGGTGCTCCTCCAGCTTATTACGGATGAGTCCAAGAGCCAAAGGCCCGGAGTAGATGGGCACATTGAATTCTTTCAGCAGGAAAGGAATGCCGCCGATATGGTCTTCGTGGCCATGGGTGACGATGAGCGCGCTGATTTTCTCCTGGTTCTCTTTAAGATATGTGTAGTCGGGAATGACATAATCGATTCCCAGCTGTTCGTCGTCTGGAAACTTGATGCCTGCGTCGATCATGATGATTTCGTCTTTATATTCAATGCAATACGTGTTTTTGCCTATTTCCCCGAGTCCCCCGAGGGCAAAAACGCCAACTTCACCTTTTTCCAGTGTCATCAGATATCCTCAACCTTAAAATCTGCATTGTTATTCTTTTCGTACTCCAGGTGTGCGGGACTTAATTCCTGGACGAATTCGATGTTGAGGCGGCTTTCCTTCAGTGCTGTGCGCACTTCGCTCTCCGACTCCGCCTCAAAGTAACGTGATATTGTCTCTTCACGGATGATGCGGCTATCTAGTTGTTCTTGAAAAAAAACTTTAAATACTGCCATTATATGATTTCTCCTTTTGATTTGATTGTATGGATGGTCATTAACAAAAAATTTGTGTTGCATAAAGCAACACAATATAACGGACTTAACGCCGTTTGAAATATTCGTTGTTCAGCAACCCTTTCCTACCGAGAATGCGTCCAAGCCTTTGCTTCAGCCTCTTCCTCCACCGTCTGAGCATCATGACCACATCCCTTATCAGCTTAACTTCATTTTACATTATAGACGGGGGACATGCAAAGACTTTATAATGGAAGGGAATGGAGGGAAGCGCATGAAAGAAAAGCGAATATTGGAAGCTGTACTGCTTGAGTGGACGCGTCAGGACCGCAACATGATCATGTTGGAATTCAATACACATCCTGACATGGTGGTGATGAACTACATCTATGATGACCACGAAGAGGCAGATGATGTCCACAGGAAGCGTCATGACCATGACCCTGAAGTCATGGACCATGAAACATTTGCGGCACTGAAGAAGGAGTTGTATGAGCAGAATATTCCATTTAGGGAGAGGCGCGATGACTTCATCTGATTGGATGGGATCCATGTGCAATGAAAAAGCGACCGCTTTGATACGGCCGCTTTTTTATTCTACAGGCTTGGCGCCGGGCTTTGGCTCCATGGGAGCGTCCGGATCGATGTGATCATAGAACATGATGCCGTCAAGGTGGTCGAGTTCATGCTGCAACACGACGGCAAGCATACCTTTTGCTTTCACTTCTACAGGCTTCCCTTCGGGATCGAGGGCTGAAACCTTGACCCGCTGGAAGCGATGCACAAGGCCTGGAACGTCTTCATCGACACTCAGACAGCCTTCGCCACCGGGCAGGTACGTCTCAGTCACCGAGTGGCTTTTGATTTTAGGGTTGATCAGCATATGATCATGGAGCACTTCGCCCTCGTCCCCTTCCATATAGATGGCGAGCATGCGTTTATCAAGTCCGACTTGCGGGGCGGCAAGGCCAACGCCTGGCCTAAGACCTTGTTTTTTTGCAATATCGGGATTTTGGGAGCGCACCAGATAGTCCCGCATGGCAATCAGTTGGTCTACCGTTTCCTCGTCGATCGTGTCGATTTCGGCCACCTTCCTGCGCAGAAATGGATCGGGGTCCCGGATGATATCTTTCATTGTTACCAAAATAAACCCTCCTGTTTATATATGTCGCGATTTATTATACTATAATACTCAGGAGAACCGGAATTCTCAACATATTATTTTTTAATTATACACTATCCAGTCAACAATCGGAGGGAATGGAAATGAAGAAATTATTAGGTGGCGCCATGGTGATGGCGATGGTGCTTGCCGGGTGTTCGTCAGCATCTGATGAACTGCTCGATTTTTATAATGCGTTTCAAGAGACCGTCGAGGTGGAAAAGGAGATAGAGGATGTCAACGCTGAATTCGAAGAGTTGGAGGGCGAGAAGGCGGAACTGCAAGGCTCACTTAAGAACGCTACTAAGAAAGAACTTGGGGAGATAAGCGATTCGCTAGTGGAAAATACGGATAAACGTATCGAACAGTTGGATCAGGAAGTCGCAATCATGGGAGAGAGCAGGAGCCGTATGGAAGCTTCGACCCAATATATAGAAGAGATTTCCGATGAATCCAACCGCAAGCAGGCACAGTCGCTGATCGATGCGATGGAGGAGAGATACATGAGCCACGGGGAAATGATCGGCAGCTATAAGTCTGTATTGAACAGCGAAAAGGATATCTTCGCATATCTTGGTGAAGAAGAAGTGTCACAGGATGAAGTGGATGAACGACTTAACAGCCTGAGCAAGGAATATGAGGAAGTCCAGAAGAATGCAGAAACTTTCAGCAAGCGCACTGAACAGGTGAACGCACTCAAAAAAGAGATAGAGACCATAATCGAAGGAGAATGATGTAAGCGCTGTATTATATAACAGATAAAACTGTATTAGTACAGAAATCGTTGATTTAAAGCGCTTTGTGAGCATCTGTTACAATCCTGTTTATTTTACTGTTGTAACAGGATATGGTAAGATAATATACGATAAATGAAAAATTTGAAAGGTATGGTGAACACTTTATGGCACCAAAGAATAAAAGTTTCGATCCGGTCAAGACACTTGAAGAGATCGAAAATAAATTTGAAATGTTCCAGATTCTCGATCAGGACGGGAAAGTCACCAATAAAGACGCAATGCCTGATCTATCCGATGACGATCTTGTAGAACTGATGAAGCGCATGGTCTGGACACGCGTACTCGATCAGCGTTCAGTTTCATTGAACCGCCAAGGCAGATTGGGCTTCTATGCACCTACAGCCGGCCAGGAAGCATCCCAGCTCGCCAGCCAGTTCGCCCTTGAAGGTGAAGACTACATCCTTCCTGGCTATCGTGATGTGCCGCAGCTGATCTGGCACGGTCTGCCGCTTACGAAAGCCTTCCTTTTCTCAAGAGGCCATTATGAAGGCAACCAGTTCCCTGAAGGCGTGAATGCACTCAGCCCGCAGATCATCATCGGCGCACAGTATGTGCAGACAGCTGGTGTGGCACTCGGCATTAAAATGCGCGGAAAGGACACAGTAGCAATCACCTATACGGGTGATGGTGGTACGTCACAGGGGGACTTCTACGAAGGCATCAACTTTGCAAGTGCGTATAAAGCGCCTGCAATATTCGTCATCCAGAACAACCACTATGCAATTTCGACGCCTCGGGACTTGCAGACTGCGGCGAAGACGCTCGCCCAAAAAGGTGTAGCCTCAGGTGTACCAAGCATTCAAGTGGACGGCATGGACCCGCTTGCTGTATACAAGGTGACTAAAGATGCACGCGACCGTGCAGTTGCAGGAGAAGGACCAACTGTCATCGAGATGCTCTGTTACCGTTATGGACCGCACACAATGGCAGGGGACGACCCGACACGCTACAGGACATCCGATGAAGATTCAGATTGGGAAAAGAAAGACCCGCTCGTCCGTTTCCGCGCTTTCCTTGAAGAGAAGGACCTATGGAGCGAAGATCAGGAAAATGAAGTGATGGAGCAGGCTAAAGAAGATATCAAGAAAGCAATCAAAGAAGCAGACGGTGCAGAAAAACAGACTGTCACCAAACTCATGGAGCTCACTTATGATGAAATGCCGAGCAACCTGAAGGAACAGTATGAAGTCTACAAAGAAAAGGAGTCGAAATAAGCAATGGCACAGATGACAATGATCCAAGCAATCACTGACGCGATGGCCACAGAACTCAGGAACGATGAGAATGTCCTGCTCTTCGGCGAAGACGTCGGCGTAAACGGCGGAGTATTCCGCGCTACAGAGGGCCTGCAGAAAGAATTCGGTGAAGATCGTGTGTTCGATACACCACTTGCAGAAAGTGGGCTCGTATCGATGGGTCTCGGCCTTACACTGGAAGGTTTCCGCCCTGTAGTGGAAATCCAGTTCTTCGGCTTCCTTTTTGAAGCGATGGACGGCGTAGCCGGCCAGATCGCCCGCAACAGACAGCGTTCAGGCGCTTCAAAGGAAACGCCTGTCGTAATCCGTGCGCCATTTGGCGGCGGTGTCCACACGCCTGAACTCCACGCGGATTCGCTGGAAGGCCTGATGGCACAGACGCCAGGCCTTAAAGTGGTCATCCCGTCAAATCCAGTAGATGCAAAAGGACTTCTGATTGAAGCAATCCGCTCGAATGACCCTGTCATCTTCCTTGAACACATGAAACTCTACCGTTCATTCCGTGAAGATGTACCGGAAGAAGAATATACTGTCGAAATCGGCAAGGCAAGCGTCAAACAAGAGGGCGACGACATTACACTGATCGCGTACGGCGCAATGGTTCAAGAAGCCATCAAAGCAGCTGATGCACTTAAAGAAGAGGGCGTCTCTGCAGAAGTGATCGACTTGAGGACCGTCTCGCCAATAGACTATGACACATTGGTCGAATCTGTCGAGAAGACGAACCGTGCAGTGGTCATCCAGGAAGCACAGCGTCAAGCAGGTGTTGCAGCGAACGTTGCAGCAGAACTGTCCGAACGTGCCATCCTTAGTCTGGAAGCACCAATCATGCGCGTCACAGCGCCTGATACGGTCTATCCATTCACACAAGCGGAAGGTGTATGGCTGCCTACCAAAGATGACATCATCGAACGTGCGAAACAGGTTATGGACTTTTAAACAGAAAGTATAAAGGAGGAAATACTGTGGCTTTTGAATTTAAACTGCCGGATATCGGTGAAGGTATCCACGAAGGTGAAATCGTCAAGTGGTTCATCAATGAAGGCGATGAAATCAAAGAAGATGATGTGCTAGCAGAAGTGCAGAATGATAAAGCAGTTGTTGAAATCCCGTCTCCAGTAGACGGGACGGTCAAACAACTCCATGTCGAAGAAGGAACCGTTACAACTGTTGGTGAAACGATTGTGACCATCGATGATGGTTCTGAAGACTCTGGCGGAGAAGAACCTGCTGAAAAAGAAGAAAAGCAAGAAGAGAAGCAAGAAGAGAAGCAAGAAGAAAAAGAAACGGATGATTCCAAGAAAGAAGGACAAGCTTCTGGCAAAGGCGAAGATTCCGGTAAGGAAGACGAGTCAGAAAAAGGCGGCTCTTCCGACAAACGCATCATCGCGATGCCAAGTGTACGTAAATTTGCACGCGATAACGATGTTGACATCACAGAAGTATCGGGCACCGGCAAAAACGGCCGTGTAGTGAAGGCAGATGTGGAAGCATTCATGAATGGCGACCAGAGTTCTGCTGAGGCGACTCAAGAAACTGCCGACACCACTGATGAACAGCCAACATCCAAAGATGCCAAGCCAGCATCTTCTGAAGGCGAGTTCCCGGAGACGCGCGAAAAGATGAGCGGCATGAGAAAAGCGATCGCAAAAGCGATGGTCAACTCCAAACAGACTTCCCCACATGTTACACATCTCGACGAAGTAGAAGTAAAAGCGCTGTGGGACCACAGGAAGAAATTCAAATCAATCGCAGAAGAACAAGGCATCAAATTGACTTTCCTGCCATATGTGGTAAAAGCACTTGTGTCAATGCTCAAGAAATATCCTGAATTCAATGCATCAATCGATTCAGAAACATTTGAAGTCATACAGAAACATTATTATAATGTAGGCATTGCAGCCGATACAGAGCGTGGCCTTGTTGTACCTGTAGTGAAACATGCAGACAAGAAATCCATGTTCGAAATATCCGACGAGATTAACCAGCTTGCCGGCAAAGCACGTGACGGCAAGCTCTCAGGCGATGAAATGAAGGGCGGATCAATGACCATCTCAAACCTCGGTTCTGCAGGAGGACAATGGTTCACACCAGTCATCAACCAGCCTGAAGTGGCAATCCTCGGCATCGGACGCATAGAAGAGAAAGCAATCGTGAGAGATGGGGAGATAGTGGCGGCCCCTATGCTTGCACTGTCACTCAGCTATGACCACAGACAGATTGACGGCATGACGGCACAGAACGCCCTGAACCATGTTAAGCGTCTGCTTAACAATCCAGAATTACTATTAATGGAGGGATAATTACAGATGGTAGTTGGAGATTTTCCTATTGAAACTGATACTATTGTAGTCGGCGCAGGCCCAGGAGGCTACGTTGCAGCAATCCGCGCAGCACAACTTGGACAGAAAGTGACAATCGTAGAAAAAGGTGACATCGGTGGCGTCTGCCTGAATGTCGGCTGTATCCCGTCCAAAGCGATGATTTCATCTTCCCATCGTTTCCAGCAGGCACAAAGCTCTGAAGACATGGGTGTCATCACTGAAGGTGTGAAACTTGATTTCTCCAAAGTGCAGTCATTCAAAGACAGTGTAGTCAAAAAACTCACTGGCGGCGTTGAAAGCCTGCTTAAAGGAAACAAAGTCGAGATCGTCAAAGGCGAAGCTTACTTCGTCGATGGCAACACTATGAAAGTCATGGACGAAAAGCAGTCACAGACTTATGAATTCAAAAATGCAATCGTGGCTACCGGCTCCCGTCCAATAGAAATCCCAGGTTTCAAATTCGGTAAACGCATCCTCGATTCCAGCGGTGCGCTTGCGTTGGAAGAAAAACCTGAGAAATTGGTCGTCATCGGTGGCGGCTACATCGGAACTGAGCTAGGTACTGCCTATGCGAATTTCGGTACAGAAGTGACGATTCTTGAAGGTGCCAAAGATATTCTTGGTGGATTCGAAAAACAGATGACGCAAGTCGTCAAAAAGAACCTCAAGAAAAAAGGTGTAACCATCGAGATGGAAGCAATGGCTAAAGAAGCTGAAGAAACAGACGATGGCGTCAAAGTCACTTATGAAGTTAAAGGCGAGACTAAAGAAATCGAAGCAGACTATGTCCTTGTAACAGTAGGACGTCGTCCGAATACAGATGAGCTCGGTTTGGAAGAGGCCGGCATCAAAATGTCCGATAAAGGCCTCATCGAAGTCGATAAACAATCCCGTACTTCAATTGACAGCATCTTCGCTATAGGCGATATAGTGCCTGGACTGCCACTTGCCCACAAAGCAAGCTACGAAGGTAAAGTTGCTGCTGAAGCAATTGCAGGAGAAAAATCTGAAGTTGATTATCTCAGCATGCCAGCAGTCTGCTTCTCAGAACCTGAGTTGGCTACAGTCGGCTATAATGAAGCAGACGCTAAAGAAGCTGGATTTGAAGTGAAGACAGGTAAATTCCCATTCGCAGCAAACGGTCGTGCGCTTGGATTGAATGAAACTGATGGTTTCGTCAAACTTGTTTCACGTAAAGAAGACGGCCTACTCCTCGGTGCCCAAGTTGCGGGAGCAGGCGCTTCCGACATCATTGCAGAACTTGGCCTTGCAGTTGAGACAGGAATGACTGCTGAGGATATCGCGCTTACCATCCACGCCCACCCGACACTTGGAGAGATTCCAATGGAAGCTGCGGACGTGGTACTGGGTAGACCAATCCACACTATGTAACAGCATATTTTAAGGGCGTCCATAACGGATGCCCTTTTTTTATCTTTGCCGTAAAGGAGGAGACCAGAATGGAAGAATACAGCTATCCGATTGATGAAGACTGGACTACAGATGAAATCATCGACGCCGTCGCTTTTTTTGAAGCCGTAGAGAAAGCATATGATGGCGGTGTGCCTGCAGAAGAATTGAAAAGGAAGTATGAAACCTTCAAAAGAATTGTACCAGGGAAATCGCAGGAAAAGACGAAATTTCGTGAGTTCAAATCAAACAGCGGCCTTGAAGCCTATACAGCAGTCAAAAAGCTTAAGGATGCAGAACCAGACAGCATGATCAGAGTGTAGATCATATACAATCCGGGACCGTATCCTGCAGCCACACTCACGATTAAAGATCAGTCGGCTGCATGCGTACATAAAAAAGCATAGAGAGTGATTAAACTAAATTTTATCTGGTTAAAAAATCGATGTACGGGTAATATTGATTATGAAGACATAAATAACCTAGGAGGTTCCTATGGCTAAAAAAAATTATACCCAAACGGTAAAACCGGTCAGCCGCATTCCTGAAAAGATATTCGGATGGCTGGCTTGGATTGGATTGCTGGCGATAACGGCCCTGCTTCTTTTCTTTTCACTCGTCACAATGAATGACGCACAGGTTACACAGAACATGACACAGCAACTTGAAACAGAATTCCAGAACCTTGCGGAGCAGGGACAGGATATTGGAGCCGCACCCGGAGATCTTGCTGATATGGTAGTCGGGTGGTTGAACAATGTATGGATGATTGCACTATATCTGATGATTCCGCTCATTTTAGGACTGTTCGGCCTTCTGACGATGCGCAGAAGGATTTTGGCAGGCTTCCTGCTGCTGGTGGCAGCCATTCTCACAGCACCGCTCATTGCGCCTGTCGTGACTGGCATCATACCATTATTCTTCATCATTGCAGCAATACTGCTCTTTGTCAGAAAGGATAGAGTCATTCGAAATGATGAACTTGAACCCCTGGATGAAGAACGGCGGCACAGCAGGAACAATAACCGAACATTTGAAGATGGCGGGATGACTGAAGCTGGGACGCCAGATAGGCAACCACGCCGTCGGGACGAAGCGGAATCAGATCAGGCTTTCGACTACAATAGGCCTGCGGCCAGGCGCCGAGATGACGCCCCCCTCGATAGGGATGAAGTCAATGAAGACAGAAACAGCCGGGGACCGCGGAGTCACCATGACGAAGATATCGAGTCAACACGTACTTTCAGCCTCGGTGAATATGATGACGACAACAGGACATCGGCACGTGACACTACGAGACGTTCAGATAAGACAGCAGAAGACGATCGGTTTGTAGATCGCAATATCGACTCCAGTGAGCCCGTCACTCCGGTATCAGAAGAAGAGTATACAAGGCGCGGGGGCACTGCGGGCTCCGGTAGGTCTGATGACCGCGCAGATGCATCACAGCGCCGTACCGGCGATGATTACAGCTATGATGCAACGAAGGAACGCCGTGATAATGTAAACAGACGCAACAACGATTCACTATAAGTACAGAAGACGCTCTGGTTGGAGCGTCTTTTTTTATAAAAATATTCAAGAAAGGTGGATATCGCCGACATCGCCCGTATACAGTCTTTGGCAAATCAGCTGAAAGTGCAGGTGACCTGATCTTCCGCCTATTGGAAAAGCCTCGATACACGGCAGGTATCGAGGCTTTTCCAATGCTCCATTTGAATCAATAGAGCTTTAACAGTTCAGTCATGACCGTCTCCAGCTCTTTTAGGAATATATCATCGTTTTCCAAAACGGGGTTTGAAGGCAGATACATCTTCCCGATCAGGAACTCACCCTTCTTCACATCCTTCAGACGGGTGAGCGCAGATTCAAAGTCATCATAACTCATATCATCGATGGCTGTCTTTTCGGGTTTCATATGATCCAAAGAGATTACGTAATTGTTCGGCATGCTGCGCATCTCCTCGATCATATCAAGCCATTTATCAGCAACCTGCTGTTTTTCAGGAGACTCATATATGACCCCGTACATGCAGAATGCATGATCACCAAAAAGGCCGATCTGGAAATGGGGCATCATTTTATAGCCTCTTGGGTTGGTGCTGAAGCTGACCCATGTATCGTCTGGGGGGTTCACTTTCCGACGTGCGTGCTTGGCAACATGGGCGAAATGCTCATCTCCGGTCAAAGTGGTGAGATATTCACTGAAATATTCACCGAGGTTCTCAAGTTTAGGTCGTATGGTCTCTTTCAGGGCATCCATCCGCGGCTCCAGACCGTCGATGTCGAAAACCCGGAAGTCCTCCTTTGTAAAATGGTACTTAGACATTTGGCTTCTCCTTTCAAATCATTATCTATATGATAGAATAAGTGATAATGTCAATCAATCATTTGGGGTGGATGCAATGGAAATATATGAATTCGGGCAACGTATGATCAGGGAAGCGGGGGACTTCATCAAACTCCGTATGAAGGAGGATTTCAAGGTTGATGCCAAGCTCAACCCTCATGACCTGGTGACGGATGTCGACAAGGAAACAGAGACATATATATATGAACGGATACTTGAACGCTACCCGGACCACCGCATCATTGGTGAGGAAGGACACGGCACAGATATTGAAGATATGTCGGGTGTGCTGTGGATAGTTGATCCGATAGACGGTACCTTGAATTTTGTACACCAGCTCCAGAACTTCGCTGTCTCCATCGGTGTCTATGTGGATGGAGAACCTTACTGTGGGTTGATTTTGGATGTCATGGAAGGCGTGCTGTACCATGCAAGGGTCGGCAGCGGTGCTTTCAAGGATGATATCCGCCTAGATGAAATGCGGGACACGACGCTTGACCGGTCGCTCATCGGCATGAATGCCAATTGGGTCATCAAAGATCAGATAGGACCTGCATTCAAGAAAATAGTGGAACAAACAAGGAGTACACGATCATACGGTTCCGCTGCCCTCGAAATGGCATATGTCGCGACCGGCATCCTCAGCGCCTCTGTGTTCTTCAGACTGCACCCATGGGATTATTCAGCAGGTATGATCATAATCGATGAAGCTGGCGGCAGGACAACCAACCTGCTTGGTGAAGAGATCGATATATTGAAGAAGGATAGCATCCTGACTGGCAATAAAGCGATCCACAAGGAACTTACAGATTACTTTACAAGTGATGCGGCATTTATAGCCGGCCACAGGCGTGTACACGGGGAGAAGCGATAGATGCGGGTATGCCCCTCCAATTTTATAAAGTTCTGCCGGATGATCTTCTGAAGCGTGTATTCCGATAGCTCGAGCTTGAGATGGTCTATGATATCACGGCGTTTGTAGTGTATATCAGGGCTGATCATGTGGAGGCGGTTGAAGTATTCAGCTGTTATCGCCTGTATTCCAACAACTTTGCCACATGCATCACATCGTCCGAAATTGCTGCCTATCGTCTGCCAATCAAAACTGTGGCAGAACGGACATTTGATGCCCCTCTTGAAGTTGAAGTGGACCATTCTGACCGTCACCCGGCCGCCTGTAATCAGTGCGAGGCCGGGTGACGGTTCTTTTTTCTGATTACAGCGGAATGTTCGATGGTCTTCAAATAATGGGGGAGCTCACTTAATTTCAAAAACAGTTCAGAACGGGCCGGTTCAATTTTGAAACTCGGATCCATCATCACATATTTGAGGATGATCGGACGCTGATAGCGCCCTTCATCTATGAGTTGCCCGCGAAACATTTCGAATATCGCGCGACTGCGGTTGAGGTCGATTACAGCTTCATGTCCAGCAGCACATAGTATATTGAACTGATTAATGTAGTGCGGGCCACTAAGATCATGCAGTACGAAAAGATAATAGCAGTAGTCGGTGGCAATCAGGACATTGACGATTTCGAACGCGTTGCCGATGTGCATTTCGGCATGCCAGTGGACGGACATATTCTGTGTGTTAATGTTCATAAGATAACGTTCAAATTCATTCTCAAGGTGTTCCATCTTCTGCATGGAATGATATTCTGCCGTTTCATCATCTGAAAAAGGCACCCTGTTGTACAAAAACTCATAAACTTTCAAGCGATCGTGTTTTTCCCTCATGGCACAACTCCTTAATGGTGGTGCCGTCATTATCTGTGAGATCAAACGATGGGTCAAAATACAGAAAAAGAGTCAATCCATACAAAAAAGGGCAAACGGGGGAGTAGTTCCAGTAAATCCCCGTCTGCCCTTCAACAAGCTATGCAAAATATCAAATTCAGCAGCCTACAGCCAACCGTTTTCACGGTATTTCTTTTTTAGTGTAAAACCGATTCCGAATATCGCGATGAACAGTACGACGGATAATATGGCCATGAGCGGCATCGCTTCAGCGACAAAGGCGGAGAAGGCAAGCATCATCAGGACAGCCAGCACAGCCAGCACCATGAATATGGCTTTTGATTTCTTTTGTTCCATTTTGACGGTCCTTTCGAAGTGGATTTGATGAATATTATAGCATAAGACAACATTTTATTACACCCAATGCTTGTCAAGGAGTGGAAAAGGACACCGATGTCGTGTTATAATAAATAAGTTATGAAATGAAAGCTACAAAACGATTTTAAAAACGAAGGGAAAGACTTGATGAATTTAAGAGAAGATATCCGTAATATCGCAATCATTGCACACGTTGACCACGGAAAAACGACACTAGTAGACGAACTGCTGAAGCAGTCCGGCATATTCCGGGAGAATGAGCATGTCGCCGAGCGCGCGATGGATTCCAATGATATTGAACGGGAACGTGGAATAACAATTCTCGCTAAAAATACAGCAATTGACTATAAAGATAAACGCATCAACATTCTTGATACTCCTGGGCACGCCGATTTCGGTGGCGAAGTTGAGAGGATCATGAAGATGGTGGATGGTGTAATCCTGGTTGTGGATGCCTATGAAGGTACTATGCCACAAACACGTTTCGTATTGAAGAAAGCATTGGACCAAGACCTTAAGCCACTTGTTGTTGTAAACAAGATCGATAAGGAAACGGCCCGCGCAGAAGCAGTCATCGATGAAGTGCTCGAGCTTTTCATCGAACTGGACGCAAATGACGAACAGCTCGAATTTCCAGTGGCATATGCTTCCGCAATAAACGGCACGGCAAGCCTCGAGGTGGATAAGCAGGAAGAGAACATGCAGTCCATATTCGATATGATCCTGGAATATGTGCCAGCTCCTGTAGATAACAGCGACGAACCGCTACAGTTCCAGGTCGCACTCCTCGACTATAACGATTATGTCGGCAGAATCGGCATCGGACGTGTATTCCGGGGGGAAATCAAAGTTGGCCAGCAAGTGTCGCTCATGAAGAATGATGGCACGGTCAAAAATTTCCGCGTGACCAAATTGTTTGGTTTCTTTGGGCTCCAGCGCCTCGAGATCGAGAGCGCCAAAGCAGGCGATCTGATAGCAGTCAGCGGCATGGAGGACATCAACGTCGGAGAGACTGTGACACCGATCGACAACCAGGAGGCATTGCCTCTTCTACACATCGACGAACCGACCCTGCAGATGACATTCTCAGTCAACAGCTCGCCATTCGCCGGCAAAGAAGGCAAGCATGTTACAGCGCGTAAGATAGAGGAAAGATTAGAAGAGCAGCTCGAAACGGACGTATCCCTGAAAGTTGAACCAACCGATCAACCGGATGCATGGACAGTTTCCGGCAGGGGCGAACTCCACTTATCAATCCTTATCGAAAACATGCGTCGTGAAGGGTTCGAACTTCAAGTCTCGAAACCGCAAGTCATCGTCAAAATGGTTGACGGCGTCAAATGTGAACCGTTTGAACGTGTCCAGATCGACGTGCCTGAAGAGTATACCGGAAGCATCATAGAATCACTCGGCCAACGGAAAGGTGAAATGGTGGACATGGTCAATACAGGCAATGGCCAAAGCCGTGTCACTTTCCTTGTACCAGCACGTGGTCTGATCGGATACCGTACGGAATTCATGTCCATGACACGTGGCTACGGCATCCTCAACCATACGTTCGAGGATTACCGTCCACTCATTAAAGGACGCATAGGCGGTAGACGTAATGGTGTTCTCGTATCCATCGATAAAGGAGCGGCTTCGACCTACTCCATCCTACAGCTGGAAAGCCGCGGCACCAACTTTATGGAGCCAGGTACTGAAGTCTACGAAGGCATGATTGTCGGCGAAAACTCACGGGACAACGATTTGACTGTCAACATCACTAAAGTGAAAGCAGCGAACAATATACGTTCTGCTACAAAAGAGCAGACGACGACCATGAAAAAACCTAAAGTGATGACCCTGGAGGAAGCGCTCGAGTACATCAATGATGATGAGCTTGTGGAAGTGACCCCAGAATCCATCCGTCTCAGAAAAAGCATACTTGCCAAGAATGAGCGGGAAAAATCACAAAAACATGAAAAGATTAAACTTGAATCGGAGTGAATTTAATTGTATCTCCCTGATTTGATGAGTGTGAATGTTACAGAGCGCCTGACTTTCTTCGGCAGGTTGTTCGGGTTGGATTCCAACCCTGAAAGTGGAATGTGGTACCTTTTCATCACCATCTTCATACTGTCGATCCTAGTGTATAACCTTGGTTTCGCACGTAAAGTCAAGGTGTGGCAGAATGCCATCATTTACGTTGTCATGTTTTTAGGATGCATCATATTGACTTTTTTCGGTGCATTCCTCCCCGTTGCAGAAAGTCTGATAGTCGCTACGGCCGTTTTGGCTTTATACCGCTTCAGATTGCACCAGGAACGGAAAGCTGGAAACATTAAAACTTCCGGCAAATAAAAATCAGCCTATCCAGATGGATAGGCTGATTTTTATTATTCAAAGGCGATGCCGGTAACATGCACGAGCTTTTCTTCCATATTGCCATCCTTGATGACCAGAACATCGATCATGCCATCATCGTAGATGCGCTTCCCATCCTGACTGAAATGGGCATAATATGTATCGCGTGCATTATAGGGAAGAGTAGTCGTCCCTTCGTCATGTGTGAACACAATCATTGCATCTTCGCCTTGATGGGGCTCGGTATATTCCAGGAAAGGTTTTAGGCAAATGATGAAAGTGCCTTCCAAGAGTTCTTTGTTTTTGAACTTTTTCTCGGTTTTCAAAGTAGGCGGTTTAGTCGTACCTTCAATGATCTGCCTGTTCCATTCTGTGCTGTCCGAAAAATTGATCTGTTCCTCGTCGGGTTCCTGGGCCAACACCTTTTCAAGTTCTTCTTTGCGGTCGTCGAATATCCATGTGGATGGGTCGAGTGTAATCTGGTAACGTACATTACCCAATATTTGTATAATCATCTGCATTCTCTCCTTACTGCTTAATTATAGCAGAAATATATGTATTGTTTAAGCCGTTTCAATCGTATCATACTCTTGTATTTACTTGCTTTTTTGCTGTTTCTGATATAAAATTTTATAGAGAGTTTATAGAAAGGGGTAATTTCGTGTCCACTAAAGATGATTTGAGCAGAAAGGCTTATGAACAGCTGGAAAAAGATGCCGAAAAGATTGTCCAGCTGATCGAAGTGCAGATGGACAACCTGACAATGCCCCAATGCCCGGTCTATGAAGAGGTTCTGGACACACAGATGTTTGGATTATCAAAAGAGGTCCATTTCGCTGCAAGACTTGGCCTGATCGATCCCGAAGACGGACATGCTGTACTGGAGAAACTGGAAAAGGAAGTATCCAAAGTGCACGAAGCATATATGGAAAAGGAAAAATTCGAGTCTAAAGAAATATGATCTTTAGACTTTTTTAAATGAGGCGATAAATTGTCATACATAAAAGACTTCTTCGACTACGTAAAAGTATACTCCAAACACGTTGATTTCGTCATCGTGATCAGCTATATCCTGCTTAGCCTCATCGGTCTCATCATGGTATACAGTGCGAGCATGGTAATTGCATCGAAAAGCGATATTACAGGCGGAAACCCTGAACATTATTATATCAGGCAACTGTTCTCCATAATTCTCGGCTTCATCGTGGTATTCATCATGACCTACTTCATGTCCGGGGAGTTTCTGCGCAACAAATACTTCCAGATCGCAGCAACGGGTGGCATTTTTATCCTTCTGTTGTTTACTGCTTTCTTCGGCACGGAAGTTAATGGGGAAAGGAACTGGATCCGCTTAGCGGGCTTCAACTTCCAGACTTCGGAGTTTTTCAAGATAGTGACCATTTTATATCTGGCGTACATATACGATAGGAAGAAAGACCGCCTCAAGCAACTTGAAGCAGGTCATCTGGTGCCTCTGTTGTTCATAGGTTTCTGTACCATGATGGTCATATCGAATGATTTCGGCACCGGGCTCGTCATCACTGGCATCATTGCAGGGATATTCCTGTACTCCGGCATCTCGATCCGATTTCTCGCCAAGGCGGGTGGGGTGATCGCCAGTGCGGCAGTAGCGATAGGCCTCATCATCTTCATGATCAAGGGAAGTATCCTCTCCCCACACCAGCAGGCCCGAATAGACACGTTCCTCCATCCATTCAATGATCCGACCGGGACGGGGTACCAATTGACGAATGCATTGGTATCCATATCCCATGGTGGCATTTTCGGCACTGGGCTGGGCAATGGTGTAATGAAGCTCGGCTATCTTCCAGAGCCGCATACTGACTTCATATTTGCGGTTGTTGCAGAAGAGCTGGGACTGATCGGCGTAATATTCATCCTACTCCTGTACTTGGTTCTTGTACTGAAGGCATTATGGTATGCAGCAGTCTCAGAAGACATGTTCTACCGCCTCATCTGTGTGGGTGTTGCTATCTACATCACCTTCCAGCTGTTCGTCAATCTCGGCGGCATCTCAAAGCTCATTCCGCTTACCGGTGTGCCGTTGCCGCTGCTCAGCTACGGTGGTTCGTCATTCCTCAGCATATCCATCGCAATCGGCCTGCTCATCATTTCGGCCAAACATGTCAAAAAACAAAAGACGCTGACCCACCTATAGACCAGAATTCATTTTCTGGTCTTTTTGGTTTATGTCCTTTTGCCGTCATTTACCAATTTAGGAGCAAGAATGAATTAGATTGTATATTTTTTGAATATTTATTATAATTAAAATGATAATAAAGGAGGAATGTCATGAATAAGATCAACAAGCTGATGGTTGCCAATAGGGGAGAAATCGCCATCCGTATCTTCCGTGCATGTACGGAGCTCGATATTACGACAGTAGCGATATACAGTAATGAGGATAAAGGGGCATTACATAGATACAAGGCTGACGAAGCATATCTTGTCGGCGAACAGCTGTCGCCTACAGAGAGTTATCTGGATATCGAAGCCATCATAGAAGTGGCGAAAAAAGCAGAAGTGGATGCTATACATCCAGGCTATGGCTTCTTGAGTGAGAATATGACGTTCGCGAAGCGTTGCGAAGAAGAGGGCATCATATTTGTCGGACCAGAACAGCGTCACTTGGATATGTTCGGTGATAAGGTCAAGGCTCGCGCCACAGCCGTAGCTGCCGGACTCCCGATCATCCCGGGTTCAGACGGTGCAGTCCAGTCATTCGAAGAAGTCGAGCAGTTCATTGGAAAGCATGGGTTGCCGATCATCATCAAGGCCATTTCAGGTGGCGGCGGGAAAGGGATGCGTATCGTCGATGAAGGCGATGATGTCAGGGACAGCTACGACCGGGCCAAGAGTGAAGCATCCAAATCCTTCGGCAACAGTGAAGTCTATCTTGAAAAGTATATCGCCACTCCGAAGCATATCGAAGTCCAAATCATTGGAGATGCTGAAGGCAACGTCCTCCACCTCTATGAACGCGACTGTTCAGTCCAGCGCCGCCACCAGAAGGTTGTGGAAGTGGCGCCGTCAGTCGGTCTGAGTGAAGAGATGCGTGCGAGAATCTGCGGGGCGGCAAAGGACATGGCTGAAAAAGTCGGCTACATCAACGCCGGAACCATTGAATTCCTGGTGGCTGGAGACGATTTCCATTTCATTGAAGTGAACCCGCGCGTACAGGTCGAGCATACGATTACAGAAATGGTTACCGGCATCGACATCGTCAAAACACAAATCCAAATAGCCGACGGCAATACGCTTTTCGGGGAAGCAATCAACCTGCCGCGGCAGGAAGACATTCCATTGATGGGATATGCTGTCCAGTGCCGGATCACCACTGAAGATCCATTGAATGATTTTATGCCTGACACAGGGCAGATCATGGCGTACCGTTCAAGCGGCGGGTTCGGCGTACGGTTGGATGCCGGAGATGGTTTCCAAGGGGCGGTCATCTCGCCTTACTACGATTCGCTTCTGGTCAAACTTTCTACACATGGTCTCACATATAAGGATGCAAACGAGAAGATGCTGCGCAGCCTGAAGGAGATGCGGATAAGGGGAATCAAGACCAATCTCCAGTTTTTGGCCAACGTCATCAGCAATGAGGATTTCCGGAAAGGAGATTATTCGACCAAATTCATCGACAACACGCCTTCACTTTTCGAATTCGAGAAGCCAAAGGATAGGGGAACCAAGACGCTTGAGTACATTTCGACAATCACGGTCAATGGATTTCCAGGGGTCGAACAACGCCAAAAGCCACATTTCGATCCTCCACGCATGCCAGACTATGAACCGAAAATAGTGGAGGGAACAAAACAGATACTGGATAATGAAGGGCCGGAGGGCTTGGTCAGATGGCTGAAGGCACAAGAAGATGTGCTTTTGACGGACACCACAATGAGGGATGCGCATCAGTCATTGCTTACGACACGGATCCGCACTTATGACATGAAGAAGATTGCGCCCTATACGGCACATGATCTGAAGGATGCATTTTCCCTTGAAATGTGGGGAGGGGCCACCTTTGATGTTGCATATAACTTCCTTAAGGAAGATCCGTGGAGACGACTTGAGACATTGCGCAGTGAAATACCGAATGTCCTCTTCCAGATGCTTCTCCGTGCTTCCAATGCAGTGGGCTATAAAAACTATCCGGACAATGTCGTGGAGAAATTTATACAGGAAAGTGCAGAGGCAGGCATAGATGTTTTCCGCATATTCGATTCCCTGAACTGGATGGAAGCAATGAAGCATCCGATTGAAGCCGTGCTCAAAAGCGGTAAGGTGGCTGAAGCGGCCATCTGTTATACAGGGGATATCCTGGATCCACAGCGTTCAGCCGTCTATACTCTGGACTACTACAAGAAGATGGCTCAAGAACTTGAGGCAGAAGGTGCGCATATACTTGCGATTAAAGATATGGCAGGACTTCTCAAACCGCAGGCAGCCTACGAGCTCATCGGGGAATTGAAGGCGACGGTGAATCTTCCAATCCACCTGCATACCCACGATACGAGCGGGAATGGCATCCTTATGTACCACAAGGCGATTGAAGCGGGTGTGGATGTGGTCGATACGGCACTCGGATCACTGAGCGGTCTGACATCCCAACCAAGTGCGAACAGCCTATATTATGCACAAAGCAATCAAAACAGGAAAGTCCGTGCCGATATAGAAGGACTTGAACGCTTAAGCGAGTACTGGGAGGATGTCAGGAAGTATTACGTCGATTTTGAAAGTGACATCAAAAGCCCAAATACTGAAATCTACAGGCACGAAATGCCGGGAGGCCAATACTCAAACCTCTACAGCCAGGCTAAGTCACTTGGACTTGGTGACCGCTATGGTGATGTCAAGAAGATGTATCAGAAGGTCAATATGCTGTTTGGCGACATCATCAAAGTGACCCCGTCATCCAAAGTAGTGGGGGATATGGCATTGTTCATGGTACAAAACGAACTCGATGAGGAAAGTGTCATCGAGCGCGGCCAGCACCTCGACTTCCCGGATTCAGTGGTCAGTTTCTTTAAAGGGGAAATCGGCAGACCTGAAACGGGATTCAATGAAGCCTTGCAGAAAGTTGTGCTTAAAGGCAGCGAACCATTGAGTGTACGGGCAGGTGAGGTCATGGAGCCGGTGGACTTCGATCAGCTACGTGAGGAAGTGGCCGAATTCTGCGACTACAAGATCACCGAGAAGGATGTATTGTCCTATGCGCTCTATCCGAAAGTCTTCAAAGACTTCATCATGACCAACAACAAGTGGGGCAATGTTGAAGTGTTGGATACGCCAACCTTCCTGTTCGGCATGCGAAAGAATGAACAGCTTGAGATTGAAATAGATAAGGGCAAGACGTTGATCGTAAACTTATTATCGATCGGACATGTGCATGAAGATGGTTACCGTTGGATGTATTTTGAATTGAACGGTTTCCCGCGCAAGGTCTATATAAATGATGAAAGTGTCGAATCGAAGGAAGCGAAACTCAAAAAAGCCGACCCTGCAAGCATAAGTGATATCGGGGCGCAGATGCCTGGTACCGTGAGTACGGTGAAGTATAAAACGGGGGAGACATTCAAAAAAGGGGAGGTCATCATAATTACAGAAGCAATGAAGATGGAAAGCTCTGTAAAGGCACCCTTCGACGGTAAAGTGACAGATGTATTCGTCGAAGCGGGTGATAAGGTAACCTCGATGGATCTTATGATGACCGTGGAAAAAGCGTAAGGTGAAATTCTGGAACATATAAAAAGCGTGCCCTTCATCTCCTGATCAGGAGATGAAGGGCACGCTTTTTGTTTTATGATTTCTGTTTACAACCACCGTATCACCTGGAGCGGTACAGTAGGAGTATGAAGTAGCAGAGCAGTCCGAACAGCAACGTGATGAACAGGGCATGCAACAGGGCGATGAAAATGTTTACCAGCGTGAATACGCTGAGCATGCCGGTGGTTGCCTGCAGTAGTACAAGTACGAATGCAATAATCCAGCCATATTTCAGGACTCTATATTTGCTGTAGTGCTTAAGGACATGAAGCATGATGATGAAAATCCAGATGATGATGACCCCGGCCAAAACCCGGTGCCCCATCTGCACCCATTCGTAGAATGTGTCAGCCCATAGCTTATCGGGACTACAGTGCGGCCAGCTCAAACAGGCAAGTGATGAGTCGGTATGCCTGACCAGGGCGCCGCTGTATACAACAAGGTAAATGTAGATTGTCAGAAATATGGTGTGATATCTGAGATAAGGTCCAATGACTAGAGTTTGCGCCTCAAACTTCTGATCGACTTCGAACACGAGGAGCGTCAAGAGGAAGACTGATGCAAAACTGATCAGTGAGATCCCGAAATGGGCTGCAAGTACGAAGTCATTCTGGCCCCACATCACAGCTGCAGCGCCAAGGAGCGCCTGGATGATGATGAAGGCGATACTCAGGCCGACAAGGAATTTGGTTTCTTTTTTATGGGCCATCAGCTTAAGGGCCATAAAGCTCAGTACACCAACCAGTATGATCGCGATACCAGATACACCGCGGTGGGCAAGTTCTATAATCGTCTCGATTGGCCAATCGCTCGGGATGATACGCCCGTGGCATAGGGGCCAGGACTGGCCGCAGCCATCCGCGGAGCCTGTTTTGGTTACCAGAGCGCCGCCTATCTGAACGAACACCATCGCAAGTGTGGTGATGACAGCAAGTATTTTTAAGTTTTTATACAATGGTAACACCTCTATAGCTCGTATGCTGTTAGTAGCCACAAGTATTCAATATATATGAAAGAACTTGTCTTCGCAATCATTAATATTTTTAATTGCTCTTAACAATTCTAGAATATATGGTAAAATCGATTATGTACAACAAACAACTATTCCCAGTATAAAACATATTCGGAATAAGAATGTGGCACATTGATGAACAATTTTTGAACAATATAAAATGTAACGATTTTATTTCAAAAATATATAGTAAATGTGTCATGTTTAATTTATCATTATTTGTAATGTATCTGTGGTGAAAGGAGGCGTATGAATGCAAAATGATGTATATGGTAATGATGTGCATCATGGTAATAGGGCGATGACCTATAAGGCGGTCAAAACTCTTGTCAAGGATGGTATAATCAAAGCGAATTTGATTCCGGCCTTTGCTGCAGGTTTTCTGGCTGTCATGTACTACAACCAGTCTTTCTTCTCGAATGTCCCGCTTCTGCTGCTGATGGTTGCAGCGACTGCTCTTGTGATAGGCGGTGTAGCTGCACTGAACAACTATTATGACAGGGACATAGACATGATCATGGAATCGAAGCAGTCCCGTCCGAGTGTAGATGGCACTTTCTCAGGGCGAGACATACTGTACATAGGATTTGGATCATTCATCATTGGAGAAATACTTCTTTTCATGATCAACATGACTGCTGGAACACTTGGATTGATCGCTGCTTTTGGATATGTAGTCGTCTATTCCATTTATGCGAAAAGGCATCTGGTGTCGAACACCGTCATCGGGTCGATACCCGGGGCGATGCCGCCACTCATCGGTTGGGCAGTAGTAGACCCTGGTCTGCATGTGCTCGCCTGGGCGATGTTCGTTGTCATGTTCCTCTGGCAGCCTCCACACTTCTATGCATTGGCTATCCGAAGAAGCGAGGAATACAGTAAAGCCAGTATACCGATGCTTCCATCTGTGAAAGGAAACCGCCGGGCTAAGGCGTCAATCATCTTCTGGGTGGCGCTGCTACTGTTTACTCCGCTCATGATGACGGAACTTGGGCTATGGTTCGTGATTCTTGCGACCGCACTGAACATCACCTGGTTAGTCATAACATTGAACAAGTTCCGCCCGGCCAAAGATGATTACCGCCATGCCGGCAGGGTCTTCATCTTCTCGTTGAATTACATCATCATTTTTTTCGTAATGATCATTGTTGCCGGCCTATTAGGGAATTTTTAAAAGCTCAAGTATGAAAGAGAGGTCTATTTAAATGAAAAATCGTTGGATGAGCGCCAAATGGATTGGTCTTATCGTTTTCCTGGCGGCTTTTGCTTCCGGGTGCGGGAAGAATCATCTCAGTACGCTGAGACCAGCCGGTGAAATTGGACAAGAGCAATTCTATTTGATGGTGTTGTCTATAGCCATCATGCTACTCGTTGTAGTATCAGTCATAATCCTATTCTCTTTCGCAGTGCTGAAAAGCCGCAGAAGTAAATTAGGTGAAGACTACAAACCAAAAGATGTGGCTGGTAACCACGTATATGAAGTGATCTGGACTTCCATCCCAATTTTGCTCATCATCATCCTTGCAGTACCAACAGTCTACCTGGTCTTCAAACAAGGTGATGTCCGCGGCATGGAAAATGAAGATGGAGGAATCAATACAGAAGAGACAATCGTCAATGTCACCGCCAATCAGTACTGGTGGGAATTTGAATATCCCAACGAGGAAGTCGTAACAAGCCAAGAGCTTGTGGTACCTACCGACAGGAGAGTTTACTTCAACCTTAAGGGAGGCGACGTTAAACACTCATTCTGGGTACCGGCTGCCGGTGGTAAGCTGGATACGAACGTAGATGGAATCAACAGCTTCTATCTGGTGTTCGATGATGACAGTGCCGAAGAGTCCAACCGTCTCTTCTACGGAAAATGTGCGGAACTTTGCGGACCATCCCACGCGTTGATGGACTTTAAGGTAAAGGCATTGCCGGAAGAAGAATATGATCAATGGCTCGCTGACATGAAGGCTGTTGAGGAACCGGCCCAAGCATCGACGGACGATGCGGCTGAAGGCCAGGAAATCTTCAACAACTCATGTATCGGCTGTCACGCAGTAACACCGCAGGGCGCGGGTGCTGTAGGGCCTAACTTGGCGAACTTCGGAGACCGCGATCTCATCGCAGGCTTCCTTGAACATAACGAAGAGAACCTTGTCGACTGGATCAAAGATCCGGAATCCTTCAAACCAGGAAACAAGATGACGGATCAGTATGATCTGTCAGATGAAGAAATCGATAAGGTAGCGTCTTATCTGATGGAACTGAAAGTTGAAGAAGGTTCCGGAGATGTTGAATCTCTGAGGGAAAAACCTGAAGAAGATTCAGAAGAGGGAGGTAACTAGTAATGGCAACTACTGCTAAAAAGAAAGGCTTCGGTTCCGTAATCTGGGAATATATGACTACGGTTGACCATAAGAAAATCGCAATACTTTATTTGATTGCTGGTGGCTTCTTCTTCGTACTTGGCGGTATTGAAGCAATGCTGATACGTATTCAGCTCGCAGTACCGAACAACGACTTCCTATCTGGAGGATTGTTCAACGAAGTCATCACAATGCATGGTACCACCATGATATTCCTGGCTGCCATGCCACTTTTATTCGCATTTATGAACGCTACTGTACCTTTGCAGATAGGAGCGCGCGACGTCGCGTTCCCATTCCTTAACTCGCTCGGTGTATGGCTGTTCATATTGGGTGGTATATTCATCAACCTATCATGGTTCCTTGGTGGTGCGCCGGATGCTGGTTGGACAAGCTACGCATCCCTATCCATCGACTCGCCGGGACACGGTATCGATTTCTACGCCGTTGGACTGCAGATTACAGGTGCCGGAACGCTGATATCCGGTATCAACTTCGTAACGACAATCATCAATATGAGGGCACCGGGTATGACATATATGAGGATGCCGTTGATGACATGGACGACATTAGTTGCATCAGTCCTGATCGTCTTTGCATTCCCACCGCTCACAATCGGTTTGTTCCTGCTCATATTTGACCGTATGTTCGGCTCCAGCTTCTTCCTGGTGGAGACGGGTGGTAATACGATAATCTGGGAGCATCTATTCTGGATCTTCGGACACCCTGAAGTTTATATCCTGATTCTTCCTGCGTTCGGGATATTCTCAGAAGTGTTTTCCACATTCTCCCGGAAAAGGCTGTTTGGGTACTCAGCAATGGTGTTCTCTACGGTACTTATCGGATTCTTCGGATTCATGGTATGGGCGCACCACATGTTTACAGTAGGTCTCGGACCGACTGCAAACGCCATATTTGCTCTTGCTACGATGGCGATCGCTGTCCCTACCGGTGTTAAAATATTCAACTGGATACTGACCATTTGGGGCGGTAGCATTGAATTTACGACACCAATGCTCTATGGACTTGCATTCATACCGACTTTCGTCATGGGTGGTGTAACTGGGGTTATGCAGGGTGCTGCACCAGCAGACTACCAATACCATGATTCCTACTTCATCGTTGCGCATTTCCACTACGTCATCGTCGGTGGTGTGGTATTCGGACTGCTTGCAGGCCTCCACTACTATTGGCCTTTGATGTTCAGTACAATGCTCAGTGAGAAGCTTGGAAAAATCACCTTTGTACTTTTCGTGGCTGGATTCCACATTACGTTCCTGATCCAGCACTTCCTGGGTCTTTGGGGAATGCCAAGACGTGTGTTCACATACCTTGACGGGCAAGGATATAACACGGCAAACATGATTTCCACGATAGGTGCTGTAATGATGGCAATAGCAGTTGTAGTACTTGTCATCAACATCATCATCACAGTAGCGAAGAACAAACAAGTTGGACGCGATCCATGGGGCGACGGCCGTTCACTCGAATGGTCACTGCCACTACCTGTGCCGTACTACAACTTTGCACAGATTCCACTTGTCCGCGGAATGGATGCTTTCTGGATTGAAAAGGAAGCGAACGATGGCAAGATGATGCCGGCAGAGTCACTGGATGACTTCCATATGCCTAACAATTCAATCCTGCCATTTATAATGTCACTTGGTCTTTTCATCGCTGGTTTCGGAGCGCTCTACTTCGCTTCCGGTAAAGAATGGGCAATCTCGGCAGTTTCAGATATGCCGCAGCATCCTTGGGCGCTTTGGCTTCTAATTATCGGACTCGCCATCACTGCTGGCGCGATGATTACACGTTCACTTAAGGACGATCTTGGTTATTATGTCACTAAGGAAGAAGTATTAAGAGATCTTGAAGAAGAAGAAAGGGGTGCGAAATAATGGCTCACATGGAATATAATGTACCCAGTGAAAGATGGCCTGTCCATCCGGAAACTGCGACGCTTGAAGGCAAGAACAAGTTTGTCGGATTCTGGATTTTCCTAGCAGGTGAGACTGCGCTGTTCGCATCTCTCTTTGCAACCTATCTCGCATTGAAAGATTCAGTTCCAGGAGACGACCACCTTCTGGCTGCTGAACTCTTCGCTTTGCCGCTTGCTTTCGTCATGACGATGTTCCTCCTGACTTCATCGCTTACAAGCGTGTATGCGGTCTACCATATGAGGAACAACAACTTTAAGCAGATGCAGTTGTGGCTTGCCGTTACTGTGTTGCTTGGACTCGGTTTCCTATCCCTGGAAATTTATGAGTTCGTAGAGTATGTACATCTTGGACATACATTCAGAACCAGTGCATTCGGTAGCGCCTTCTACTTCCTGCTTGGCACGCATGGTTTCCACGTAGCGATCGGTTTGGTCTGGATCACTGGTCTCATCCTCCGCAACGCCAAGCGAGGCCTATCAGTCTATACGGCGGCTAAAGTCAATACAGCTGCACTTTACTGGCACTTTATCGACGTTGTGTGGGTATTCATCTTCACAATAGTTTACTTGCTGGGAGTGATGTAATATGGCAGAAATCAAACAGGAACCGCTGTCCAAGTCGAAGCTTGAGTATTTGCGCACTCAACGTACGAAAGAGATGCGTCAGCAGATGGTCTCTTTCGGTATGATGATCTTCCTGACCTTTGTTGCATTTGGAATGGTGGCAATGGATCTTGATTCAAGATTTGTCATCCCGATCGTGCTGTTCATGGCTGTAGTACAAGTTATTCTTCAGTTCTACTACTTCATGCATATGAAAGATAAAGGTCACGAGTTCGCTAAACTATTCATCATGACAGGTATGTACTTCGGTATTGCGTTCGTTGTAACTTTCCTATATATCACTTGGATTGGAAGCCCAATCTAAATAATAAAGGCCGGCGTATATGCCGGCCTTTATTTTGTCATTATATTGTCATGCACCCACCTTGCCTTAAGGCTAATCGGAATCTATAATTAACAGTAAGTGATATTAAAAAAAGGGATGATCCTAAATGGACAATTTATCATCTATATCTATATTCGGTTTCGTTGCCAACTGGAGTCCGTACTATTTCAGTTTCGTTGTATTTATGACTGTCGTCTATTTTCTGTTGACAAGAAAGTGGTACAGTAATTTTGAAGGCGGACGCCCATCCACCAACAGGGAGGCAACGACGTTTGGCATTGCCATGGTACTGCTCTACACGATGTATGGCTCACCAGTCGATATTCTAAGCCACATCCTATTCAGTTTCCATATGCTGCAGATGGCTTTTGTATTCTTACTGATAGCGCCGCTCCTATATTTCGGTGTGCCTGCTTATCTTTGGACATATTTCGTTAACTTGCCGGGCTTCAGGCAATTTTTCGCGATTGCCAAAAAACCTCTTGTACCGCTGATTCTATTCACCGGGATTTTCTCGGTATACCATCTGCCGATCGTCCTCGATTACCTGAAACAGGAGCCAATCCTACATGGATCATTTAACGTGCTGCTGTTCATGTTGGCACTGCTCATGTTCTATCCGGTCTTCAACAAAGTTGAGCCCGAGGAGAAGCATATGGGGGGATTGTTCAAACTCCTTTATATATTCGGCATCGGGGCGTTGTTGACGCCTGCATGTGGTCTAATCATATTTGCCGAAAATGCAGTGTATTCAACATATACCGATGGTGACGCATGGCTATCTGCCATGGAACTATGTGTACCTTCAGGTGTGTTGGATGGACTGAAGGGGCAAGGACTCATCTCTGGGCCCGAGTACTTCACAAACGCTTCACCACGGATGGACCAGCAGACAGGTGGAGTGATCATGAAAGTGCTTCAGGAAATCTTCTTCGGTTTCATGCTAGGCCACCTATTCTTCAAATGGTATAGGGATGAGCGTAAAGACGAAGACGAAGTAACGCGTCGTTCGATTGAAGAGGCGCGTCTGCAAAAAGAACTTTTCAACCAATACAGATAACAGAGTTAGGAGCGTCTTATTGTGCACATATTACCTACATTAAGCACATTCTTCATCATCTTAAGTGCCATCTTCATGGCTATTGGGATAAGCAGAGTCAAAAAAGGTGAAGTGGAGGCCCACCAGAAGATGATGACATTGGCAGCTACGAGCGCATTGCTGTTTTTCATCATCTACGCTTCAAGGACGGCCTTCATAGGGAATACGGCTTTTGGCGGTCCTGAAGCGCTGGTGCCCTATTATACAGCTTTTCTCATCTTCCATATTACCTTGGCGACAGCTGGTGGTCTGCTAGGTGGAATACAAGTCTACTTAGGTTACAAAAATAAATTATCGAAGCATAGGAAGCTAGCCCCATGGGCGTCGACCATCTGGTTTGCAACAGCCATCACGGGAACCATGGTATACATTATGCTATATATCCTGTATCCGGGTGGAGAAACGACTTCACTGATCAAGGCAATTCTGCAGGGATAAAATAAAAAAGACTGGAAGCATTATGATCTGACCCCCTCCAGGTTTACAGATGAAATAAAACATCTGTAAAACCTGGAGGGGGTTCTTTTATGACTGACAAATATTATTCATTTGAAGAAAAGCTGAGAATGATTCAGGAAGTGAGGGTAGGCATCAGTCCAAGCCATATATCCACAAAGCATCAGGTGTCTGTGGAGACACTTAGAAAGTGGCGGATAAAGTATGAGAAGCATGGTGCTGAGGGATTAAAGAAACGGGACAGAAATAGAACATATACCCGCGGCTTTAAAGAAATGGTCGCAAAAGAATATATGAATGGAATGCTCTCCACTCACGAACTCGCACACAAATATGACATACCGTCGAAAACAACTGTTCGGAATTGGATTATACGTTACAATAGTGGTGAAGAAATAAGAACGACGAGAGCGGGGGCTTCACCAATGACCAAGGGACGGAAAACAACGTACGCAGAACGGGTTGAGATTGCGCAGTATCATGCACAGGGGGATATCAGTTATCGCGAACTTGCCGAAAGATTCGAGGTGAGCTACCAGCAGGCCCGGAACATTGTTGTGAAGTATCAGGAATATGGTGAAGCCGGTCTTGAGGACTGACGCGGAAAAGGAAAATCAGAAGACCAGCTCACTGAGACGGACCGCTTGAACAGAGAGATTTCCATGCTCAAAGCAGATAAACGAAAGCTTGAGGTGGAGAACGCCCTGCTAAAAAAGTTGGAGGCACTCGAGAGGGATTAAAATACAGCCGGGTTCCCAGTCAAACGCTCCACACTGCCATCACTACGTTGCATAATGAAGGCTATTGCCATCTCTGAATTATGCCATACGGCAGGCATCTCAAGACAAGCGTATTATCAATATCAGAAACGCCCCGTGCCACACGCTGAAGCAGAGAATGACACAGTGGCCAGTGCGATTGCCGAAATCTATGTCGAAACGGACGGCATCTATGGCGATCGTCAGATGTGCCATGCGGTCAACAAAGCCTTGAGGACGGGGTATAACAGGAAACGCATCTATCGGCTGATGACACGGATGGGCTTGAAATCGGTGACCCGGATCAAAAAGAAACAATACGTCCCCCACACACCGCAACAGGTCGCTGAGAACGTATTGAACAGAGAGTTCCACGCAGCCCATGTGAATGAGAAATGGCTCACCGATGTGACTGAATTCAAAGCGCTGAACGGAGAGAAAGCCTACTTGAGCGCGATCATCGATCTGTACGACAACAGTATTGTGGCCTACAAATTCAGCCGTGCAAACAATAATCAGCTTGTTTTTGATACATTCACTTCTGCGATTCACAAGCACCCGCAGGCAACGCCGCTTGTGCACAGTGACCGTGGCTTCCAGTACACCTCCTACGGCTTTAAAAAGATTCTGGATGTCCAGCAGATTCAACAAAGCATGTCCCGCGTCGGAAGATGCATCGATAATGGCCCGATTGAAGCATTCTGGGGAAAAATCAAATCGGAACGGTTCCACATCAGACGCAAGCAGAAGTACTATGCGGATTATCAAACAATTATAGAAGACATTACACGCTATATTGAGTTTTACAACCACCACAGACCGCAACACAAATTCAAGGGATTGAGTCCGCTGGAATTCAGGGCATTGGCGGCATAGAAAAGCGCCTGAGAATCTCCATTCTCAGGCGGGAAACATTTATATTATTTCATCTGTCAACTTGATAGGGTTCAGATCATTCAATGCTTCCAGTCTTTTTTTAGATGAGGCTTTTCAGTTCATCAGCAATTGTACGGATCTTTTTGACAGCGTGGTCGACCAGTCGTTCAGGGAAGTGTTCGTCGCTTCCATACTCAACACCCGTAGGGTAGTAGTGTTTACCCATATATGGATCCATGAGCTGGAGGACAGCGTTTCTTGCACCAACATCACCTTCCACGGCATATCCAGGTATGCGGAGATAGTAGATGCCTTCAGGCACTTCATACTTATAGTCGAAAGTCATGCGTTCATAATCCCATGACCCTCCAAGCACTAGACCGTTCTTGTTCATTACATTCTGTAAGATATCCTGAGACACGATCATCGTCTCAAGAGTAGAATTTTCAAAAACCATGAATTTTCCTCCCTAAACATTTTTACCATTAATCTAATTTTAATCTATTCCAAGTATAGTTGCAAATGGTATTTATACAGACCCTGAAAATTGGTGGCAGCCCCCAGCACCATTGTGATACTATGTATGGGAGGTGTTCAATATGACGACAGATATAGAAATGGAAGTAATGGATCGAATAGACCATTTGAATGCGATGGTCCGCGAGACCGATATATATAAATATTATTGCCGATACAGTAGATTGCTCGAAGAAGACACCGAGGTCGCTGCGCTCATTTCCGAATTCAACAGAATGAAAGTGGATTTCGAGGAAGTCAGCCGTTTCGGCAAATATCATCCTGATTTCAGTGCGAAGCGCCGTGAGCTCAATGATTTTAAAAAAACGCTTGATATGCACCCGGTAGTGATGGAATATAGACGGGCAGAGTTCCAACTGCAGGAAATGCTGGATGAAGTGCTTTTCCATATCAGTTCCAGCATCAGCGATCATGTCAATGTGGTCAGCAGCAACCCGTTCTTTTCGATGGCCAATGAATCGGGATGTGCAACAGGCGGCAGTTGTGGCTGCCAGACAGCAGGCTAGAATAAAAATGAGGGTTCCCCCGCTTCGGGGGAACCCTCATTTAATCAGTAACGCTGTTTCAACAGATGGCTGCTGATGTCCGGGTAGTCTGTGACGATTGTATGGGCACCTTTTTGAATCAGTTCATCCATCTGATCCATTTCGTTTATGACCCAGTAGCCGACTGCGACATTCAAGCTTTGGAGGTATTCGATGAATCCCTCTTTATCAAGCGGGATATTGTTGTGCTTTGCCGGCATCTGTAATGTGTCGGCTTTCGGATTGAATAAGTGGCCGAAGCCGCTCGCATAGGCCAAGTAGGCATTGCGTACCTGATCTTCGCCGGCACCAAGTGCGATATCGTCTCCTGAATAGAGCCTGAAACGATCGATCTGATCATCATAGAAGCTCGTGATGAGTACTCTGTCACTGGCGTCCGACTCATCAATCAGACGATAGAGCAGGCTTGGTATCAGACTACCCTCATAAGTATCCGGATCATCTTTGATGTCTATGTTGATGAGCATATCGGGATATTTCTTGAGGAGTTCCCTAAGTGTCATGATTTTGGCTTCATCGCTGCCCCTGTATGGGTGGCTGCCTTCTGCATCTCTGAAATGGTAGCCGAAATCGAGTTCCTTCAGTTCGTCCAGAGTCAGCTCACTGATACGGCCTGCACCATTCGACGTACGGTCTACATAGACATCATGGAAGACGACAATTTCTTCATCCTTGGTCATGCGGATGTCAATTTCAAACCCGTCTACACCAAACTCAGCAGATTTGTTGAATGCTGCAACTGTGTGTTCCGGCGCAAGTCCCATACCGCCGCGATGCGCGAGGATATAAGGTGAGCGATGCCTGAAGTATGGCTTGATGTCGCGGATTTCCTGCTCGGATGTCAATTTTGTGCCGATCCACAGGCCACCGACCGCTCCGCCCGCTAATCCAATTGTTGTCAAAAGGCTTTTTGTACATTTCTTCATGATTACTGCCTCCAGTTATAGTTTCATTTAAAACTTCTCATTTACATGGTATCATAACTTTATAAAATTTTATAAGGTGGGGTAATATGCTTGAGAAACGCATCGGCATATATATTTATTTTAAACAAAATAAGTTCATCCGACAATTGAAACGGCACGGCCACCTGATATATGTAAATAAAGATAAGAAGTATCTACTTCTATATATATACGAATCAGAGCTTGACCAAACCATTCAGACATTGAACAGCCTGAAATACGTCGAAGATGTCCTTGTGTCGGAATATCCGCACATCCAACGGGAGTACAACGCTGAAAACTATGAACCTAAAGATTACCGCGTCATCTGATACATCAGGTGAGCGGCGGTATCAAGTTGTTCAACCTTAAGACGCCGGTGATATATTGGAAAAACTGCTCTTTATCGTGGAAGTCCTCCGGATCGCGCGTCTTGAACTCAATGACGGACAGGTCATGCGCCGTACACCATTCGGATATCATTTGATACTTCCTGCCGGAACCATCTTTATATGGTACACCCTGATAGATGGTATATAGGGCCTGGAAATTCCCCCGGACAGGCTTCATCACTAGGACGAATGTAGCAGGCCGCTCATCCGCATGAAGGAATATGCCTTTATCGATCCGGTGATGGTTATGTTCTATGATGGCTTCGAGTTCAAATATATCCCCGTAGCCTTCTCCAAGTACAATGAATTTTTGCATCATTAATCAGCTCCCGATTCCATTTTAAATGAAGGATTAAGGGAAAGAAAGGAATCACCTATGAGAATAATCAGCGGCAAATATAAATCAAAGGCAATTTCGACTTTGAAATCGCAGGATACAAGGCCTACGTCAGACAAGGTGAGGGAGAACATCTTCAATATCCTCGGTCCGGTAGAGGGGAGGGTGCTCGACCTGTTTGCAGGAAGCGGGGCACTCGGCATCGAGGCGTTGAGCCGTGGTGCTTCTTCCGCCATGTTTATAGACGGAGCGGGCGACGCAGTCAAGATGGTGAGAAAAAATACGGATGAGCTGGATGAAGATGTGGAAATCTACAGGAATGATTACCGGCGCGCCCTGAAAGCGATGGCCAAACGCGACCGTCAGTTCGATCTCATTTTCCTCGACCCGCCTTATCACAAGGGAATGGCCGAGGAGGCGCTCATGTACATAAAGGAGCTTAAAGTGTTGGATGCAAGAGGACGTATAGTGGTCGAGACACATAAGGATGAAAGATATGCAGAAGAAGGCTATACGAGCATCAGGGAAGCAGTATACGGTACGATTCGAATCAATATACTGAAGAAAGAAGGAGGACAATCATGAAAAGAATTGCAGTATGCCCCGGGAGTTTTGATCCAATCACATACGGCCATATCGATATTATCGAAAGGGCGAGTCGAATATTTGATGTAGTCTATGTCTCCGTCCTGAAGAACTCTGCCAAGGAAGGACTATTTACGCCACAAGAGCGAGTGGAGCTGATCAACGAGGTGACGAAGGGTCTGCCGAATGTTGAAGTGCGCATCTTCAACGGACTGCTGATCGATTTCTGTGAGGAAGTGGAGGCACAGGCAATCGTGCGGGGCTTGCGTGCCGTCAGTGATTTTGAATATGAAATGCAGCTGACTTCCATGAACAGGAAATTGAACAGTACGATTGAGACGATCTATATGATGACCAACAACAACTATTCATTCATTTCCTCCTCAATGGTCAAGGAAGTCGCGAAGTACGGCGGCAAAATAGAAGATGTGGTGCCACCGCAGGTGGAATCGGCACTGCGGGGCAAATTCAATCCTCAATGATGACGGGTGTGTTGTAGTCGTTGTGCTTTGAGCCACTGAAAATATTATGGACATCAGTCGCCGTTATCTCATTTTGGATGTGATGGCGGTTGGTGCTGTTTACATTGGTGATGATCTCCAGGTCTTGGGATAGTGTCTTCAGGTAGGCCTGCCCATGCCTGTTCATGGCGAGCACCCTGACAGCCTGCGGCAAGGAATAACCTTCCACCTTTGTACTGGTCAGGTTGAAGAGGATGTAGAGCATCAGGCGGTTGAGGCGTGTGCGTGTATATCGTTTCGTTTTGACATCCTCCAGGAATGATGCGTAAGTCGAATGTCTCCTTATCCTGGAAATCAGCCTATGTTCGAGACCTTCGGTCATCGTGTAGATGTTGCGCAGTTCTTCCGGTGTGCTCCTATGGATCAGGAGTTTCAGTGAAGGGAACAGGACTTCATTGGTCAGGGGGCCATCTTTGTGGATCTCCTGTGCAAGTGTGGCGGGCATGAAACGTGATGCACCTTCTATATTACCTTCCCAAAGGGCATTCCTCAGGCTGGTTGCGCTGGAGAAGCGCCGCTCGGACAGGGCAGGGTCATTATAATCATTGCCGACCCTTCTGATTGTATGGGGGGTTATATCCGATTGCAGCTTTTCCAGGGCTTTCAAGTAGGACAATCCGAGAATATCATTGGCCCCTTCAAACAACTCCGTCTGCAGCGATGCAGCGAGGGCTCTTGGATAGCTGTAGCCTTTCTTCTGCAACATCTGCATGGATGAACGGATGTCTGCGTCTTCCATCAGGGATTGCAGCCTCGACAATTCCGCAATGTCACCCGATTCGCTGCCAAAGACGATGTTATCGCTCTTCAGCAGCTTCGCAATGTGGACGCCGCCCAACGCAAAATCATCTGCAAAGCTGACGGCGTTGATGAACGGCAATTCGACCACAAGATCGACGTGCCCGATTGCAGCTTTCGCCCTTTTGAATTTATCCGTCACTGCAATTTCACCACGTTGCGTGAAATTCCCCGACATGATGGCAATGGTGACATCGGCTCCGGTCAGACGCTTCGATGCCTCAATATGATGGATATGTCCATTATGAAAGGGATTGTACTCTGTAATCAAAGATGTGATAATCATAATAGTGCTCCTTTCCATTCGATTCCATTGTATCAGAAATGGGGCAGAATCATTAGTGATGTTAAGAAAAAAACTTGACAGAGTACTGTTAGAAAGGTACAATATTTTTTGTGCTCATAAGAGGTGAAAACTATATGAGATGGTCATTGACGCAACTGAAAAAGTTCAATCAGGATTCAATCGCTGTAAACGAAAAGGTCCAGTTTAAAGAGATGACGGATCGGAAAGATGTCACTTCAGTGGACGAAGTGTCCGTCGAAGGCGTCCTTCATGTCCGTAATCGCCAGATCATGGCTGATTTAACCATAGAGACGGTGGTCAATATGTTGGACAGCCGCACAAGCGAAGATATCCAAGTGCCGCTTCACATCGAAGCGGAGGAGATTTTCGACGAGGATGTGGAAGAGGCGGATGATCTCGCTGAAAATGTTCATCCAGTGACCCACACTTTAGATCTGGAACCGATCATCAAGGAACTCATCATCGTCAACATACCCTTTGTCATCACCGAAAGCGATGAACCGCTGAGCGGTGGCAATGAATGGTCCGTGACTGATGAAGAGACTTTCGAGAATGAGCGGGCGAGCGTGGATCCAAGACTATCAAAGCTAAAATCACTGTTGGACGACAGTGATAACAAGGAGGAATAGAAATGGCGGTACCAAAGAGAAGAACCTCGATTACGCGTAAAAGAAAACGTCGTACCCACCTGAAGCTTTCTGTACCAGGCATGGTAGAATGTCCAAACTGTGGAGAAATGAAACTTTCCCACCGTGTATGTAAAGAATGCGGCAGCTATAAAGGTGAAGAAGTTACAGCTAAATAATTGATTTAGAAAAAGACGCTGGCAATTTTGCCAGCGTCTTTTTCATGGGGCCTATGGAGTTTGCCGCTATTGGAGATGGAAGCCTTCCGGATACCAGATCAGGGGGTCTTCCGCCATATCCCTCTCGATATCATACTTCAGCGTTTCGAAGCCATGGGCTTCGAAGAAGCCACGTGAATTTTGGCGGCTGATGGCTTTGATTGGAATGCCGTAGTCTTTGGCGAAGTCGATGAGCTTGCTGCCGTAGCCGCGGCCCCTATATTTCTCGAGCACTTCCAGCTTCCATATCACCATGTAATCATGCGGTGGATCGAATATGGGCTGATGATCATCTTCTTTTCGGTAAAGGCACATGCGCGCAGCCAGCGTGTCGCCTACGTAGATGCCAAAGAACGGTGAGTCTGTATTGGCATCCATGATATTGCCTTCCAGCTCTTTTTTCATCTGCAGTTCCTGCGCACCATACTCACGGAATTTTTTGAATTCTTCTACTGTCTTATAGTTGATTGCCAGATGCTTCACTTCTGTCATTTTGCATTCTCTCCTTTTCTTTAGTATAGTACATTTCTTTGAAACCGTTCAATTGTTTTATATCTTCATAATATTTATAATCAAGTTAGCATTAGAGTGAGAAGGGGTCGAATTATGGAAATTGAATGTTTGAATTACACACAGGACGATTTTACACACCGGTTCGCCGGTAGGGACAGACAGACGCTGTCCTTCTATCAAAACTTGACCTATGATGAAAAAAGTATAGAAAAAGTGATGGAAAGATCAATTCATCCGCATACAGGCAAGCTTGCCGATATCATGGCCGAAGGTATGGCACCCTATGGTCTGAGCGACAAGCAGGAAGATAACCTTAGACGCCTCCGGGAAGGCGCCAGGGTCATCGTCGGCGGTCAGCAGGCAGGCCTTTTCATGGGTCCCAGCATGATCATGCATAAAATGCTCACTTTGCTTGTGCTGGTTGAAGAAGTGAAGAAAAACTACAACTATCAGGCAGTGCCGGTCTTCTGGATAGCAGGCGAAGACCATGATTTTGAAGAAGTGAACCATACGCATATCTATGATCATACCCATAGACGCCGGCGCAAAATCACCTATAAACCGAATCTGACGGTGCCGATGAGTCTGGGATTCTACAGATATGACCCAAGTGCAATGAAAGACACTCTCGATCGTATAGTGGAGGGGTGCGGAGATTCAGGTTACCTGAGGGAGAAAAAGTCAGAGATAGAAGCGATGATTGAACAAAATGAGTATTGGACTGAACTGTTCCACGCGCTCGTCCATGATGTCTTCGCGGATGCAGGATTGTTGATTTTCAACTCCCATGATGAAGCGGTGAGGAAGCTTGAAGCACCGATGTTCAAAAAGATGATAGAAAATCATGAAGCCATCGATGCAGCATTCAGGCAGGGGCAGCAGGAATTCATTGAAGCGCATGACCTATCCCCAACAATCGACACTGAAACGAATGTGCATCTATTCTCCGGCTCACGGACGACGCGTACTTTATTAGACCAGCAGGGCGGCAGCTACCTGACTGATAAGGGTACGCTATCCAAGGATGCGTTACTTGAATATCTTGAGCAGGATCCTGCCTCATTCAGCAATAATGTCGTAACAAGACCGCTTATGCAGGAAATGCTATTCAACACCCTCATATTTGCAGGGGGCGGCGCAGAAGTGAAGTATTGGGGCGAGCTCCACAAAGTGTTTGAAGTGATGGATATCAACATGCCGATCGTACTAAAGAGAATGGAGATCATCCATGAGGACATGAGGCTCAACAAACTTCTCGATAAATACGGATTGGAGGTTTCAGAGAATCTCGCAGCAGATGCCGAAGCTAAAAAGCAGAACCTGATCGAGTCCGCAACAGATACCACTTTCCTCGACGAAGTGGACAGCATAGCCGATCATCTGGATACGGATTACAGCCGCTTGAAGGATAAGGAGGGCCGTGAAGCCCACCGTGATCTGATTGAGGCCAATCTGAAGGTGCACAAGAAACAATTGAGTTACCTGAAACGGCGGTACCAACTTGAAGTGAAACGTACTTTGCGCAAGGAATTGAATGATCTGGAAGAAATATCAGAAAGGCTGATGCCGGGCGGATCGCTGCAGGAACGCATCTATCATCCGTGGATGTTTCCGATCGATCTCGAAGTGGGGCGCCTCGCCTATACGACGCAGCTTACAATCATCAAAGGCATCTAGAATATTGGACGGTCTTCATTTTTATGAGGACCGTCTTTTTTATTGTGTCAAATTAATTGGAGTGGAAAGCACATTATTTGTGGTACATAGTGGGGAGATGTGGTAAATTATTTGTATAGGCGAGGTGATCAGATGTTCATGGGAGAGTTCAAGCATCAGCTTGATGCTAAAGGACGCTTGATAGTGCCAAGTAAATTCAGGGACGAACTCGCAGGACATTTCATCATCACCCGAGGCCTTGATCAGTGTCTATTTGGCTACCCTCTCGATGAGTGGGCCCAGATGGAACAAAAAATGAGTACTTTGCCGCTTACCAGGAAAGACGCCAGAAAATTCATGAGGATGTTTTTTTCGGGCGCTGCCGAAGTGGAAGTGGACAAGCAGGGGAGAATCAATATCCCCGCTAACTTGAGGGAATATGCTGGATTGAAAAAAGAATGCACCGTCATCGGTGTTGCCCATAGGATTGAAATTTGGGATACGGATAAATGGACATCATTTTATGATGATTCAGAAGCCCATTATGAGGATATCGCAGAAGAATTGATTGATTTTGACTTATAGGATGTGAGGGTATGTTCAAACATGACACCGTTCTATTGAAAGAGACAGTGGATGGGTTGAATATACGCCCTGACGGCACATATATCGACGCCACTTTGGGTGGCGGAGGCCATAGTGCCTATCTCTTGGAACAATTGACCACGGGTCATCTATATGCTTTTGACCAGGACTCCTGGGCAATAGAGAACGCACAGGAAAGATTTAGAGGAAACGACAATATTACACTTATCCATTCCAATTTTGAGAATTTGAAAGCGGAACTGGCGAAATTCGACGTCAGTAGAGTCGATGGCATAATGTATGACCTCGGCGTTTCAAGTCCGCAGCTTGATGTAACTGAACGGGGATTCAGCCACTCCAGGGAAGCGCGACTCGATATGCGCATGAACCAGGATCAGTCGCTTGATGCCTATGAAATCGTAAATACATATTCCTACAGCCAGTTGGTAAGCCTCTTCTTCAGATACGGAGAAGAAAAATTTTCGAAAAAGATAGCTAGGGAGATAGAACGCACCAGGACTGAGGCGCCTATCGAGACCACTACACAATTGACTGAAATCATCAAATCCCAGATCCCCCATAAATTCAGACGAACAGGGGGGCATCCAGCCAAGCGGATATTCCAGGCACTCAGAATAGCGGTGAATGATGAGCTTGGGGTATTTGAAAGGTCACTCGAAGCGGCGATCGACCTCCTTAATAAGGATGGGAGGGTATCCGTCATCACATTCCATTCCCTGGAAGACAGAATCTGCAAACAGATGTTCATGGAATATGAAGCAGGGCCCGAACTGCCGCGTAATATGCCCGTCATCCCGGAAGCCTACGAACCTGTATTGAAACGGGTGAACAAGAAGCCAATCACTGCAGACGATGAAGCGGTGCTCGATAACCCGCGTGCGCGCAGTGCAAAATTGAGAATTGCTGAGAAGCAGAAATAGGGAGTGATAACATGGCAGTAGAACATTATCAGCAACCCCTGTCCCAGCCCGGCAGCCATAGGGAGCAACAGCCTGCTACTAAAAGAAAGCGACGCGTCGTCGGCCTTGGAAAAATCGAGACGCTTACCTATCTCGTTCTTTTTGTTCTGATCGCAACTGTTGCGATATACGTCTTATCACTAAAGATGGAGGCCCATACCGTCCAGACGCAGATTACCCAAATCGAAAGTGAAACGGCAATCAAGGAAGGCGAAATAAGTGAGTTGAAGACGGAGGTCACAGATCTCTCGTCCTACGATAGGATTTATGAAAAAGCAAATGAACTTGGACTTGACCTGGATAATGGAAATGTAAAGGTTGCTGAGAAGTATGGCAAGAATTAGAATCAAGCTACGAAATACAACAAAAACACTATCTGTTGGCGCGCTCCTAATCTACCTGGGTATAGGAGTGCTTTTTGTTTGTATATTTTGGCAGTTCAGCTATTTGATGATAGGCAAATCCCTGGATGATGAAGATCTGGTCGCCCACGGCGAGGAGAAATTCTCACGCACCTCACAGATAGAAGCGGCGCGCGGGCGCATATTGGATCGTGACGGCAACGTTCTGGCGAGCGATATGGAGGCGTATCGCATTGCCCTGATTACGGACTCCAGCTACTCGAACCACGTCAGCGATCCTGAAGCTGCTGCAGAGAAGATTGCAGAAGTCATCGATATGGATGAAGATGAGATCGAAAAACGCATCAAAGAAGGTATAGAGGAAGAGCGTTTCCAGATTGAGCTTGGCAAAGAAGGACGCGAATTATCCTATAACGATAAAAAGACCCTCGAAGAGGCTGAGATTCCCGGCATCGTCTTCATCGCCGAAACGAAGCGGTTCTATCCGAATGGCGATTTCGCCTCACACCTCATCGGCTATGCTGAAAAGAATCAGGATACTGGTGAGTTCGAGGGATCGCTTGGGATTGAACGGGCGTACGATGAGAAGCTGAAGGGTCAGGACGGCGGACTCGACTACCTCAAGGACCTATGGGGGTATATCGTACCGGGGACTGACAGCGTTGCCGAAGCGAAGAATGGCTCGGATGTCCAACTGACGATCGATTCGAACATTCAGATGTATCTTGAGGATTCCCTCGATACGATGGAAGAACATTTTGAGCCTGAGGAGACTTTTGCGGTCGTGGCAGATGCCAAGACTGGAGCAATTCTCGCAAGTGGCCAGAGACCGTCATTCAACCCGAGGACCCGGGAAGGGTTTGGAGAGAGCTGGCTCAACATGCTCTATCAACATTCATTTGAACCCGGTTCGACCTTTAAGGTGTTCGGTCTGGCGGCAGCGATTGATTCTGGAGTCTATGACCCGAATGCAGTATATGAATCCGGATCATATGATGTCGACGGCCATACAATCTACGATTGGGAGCCCGAGGGCTGGGGCGATATCACTTATAATGAAGGGATGCAGTACTCCTCAAACGCCTTGATGATGATCCTCCAGGAAAAAGTGGGGGAAGATAAGATGCTCGAATACTACAAGGATTTCGGCTTTGGGCAAGTGACAGGCTCAGAATTCCCGAATGAACAATCAGGAACCTTGGCATGGGATGCTGAACTGCAGAGGAAAACGACCTCTTTCGGGCAGACCTCTACTGTGACACCGATACAGATGATCCAAGGCATGACGGCGATACTCAATGGCGGCAAAATGAAGAAGCCATACATCGTCGAATCCATCACTGATAGTGAGAGCGGTGAAGTGATCGAGGAGAATGACGAAACTGTCGTGCGCCAGGTGATATCGGAAGAAGCGGCAGATAGGACACAGGATGAAATCAATACATTCGTCGGAGGGTCGATGGAACGTAATCCGCAATACCTTCTCGAAGATTATGAAGTCGCAGGGAAGTCAGGCACCGCCCAGGTCATCGATCCGGATGGGGGTGGTTATCTGAAGGGTGATTATCAATTCCTGACGTCCTTCATCGGGTATGCACCAGAAGACGACCCTGAAGTCATCGTCTACTATGGCGTCAAGCTTGCCAGCAAAAATAAATCGGATACATGGGATATTGGTGTAATGCCCGGCTTCAATCCGCTTATGGAGCGGACCTTGAAATATCTGACGGTCGGCGAAGAAGATGGGGAATCGCCTGAACCAGTAAAGATAGAAGATTACACCGGCAAGATGATCTCCGATGTGCCCGCAGCGGCAAATGATTCTATACAGACGATCATATTGGGAGAGGGCGAAGAAGTAGTGGACCACTACCCAAAAAATGATAAACTGTTACCGTATGAAACATTTTTCATCAAAACTGATGGACAGCTGAAGATGCCTGATTTGACGGGGCTTTCAAAGAGGGAAGTCATCATGTTCGGAGATTTTGCCGGAATGGATGTAACCGTAGAAGGTGAAGGGTATGTCAATGGACAATCGATCGACCCGGGCATCGTTTTAGAGGATGGACAGGAATTAAAAGTCACCCTGTCGTCCAACGACCCTGAAGACTAGAGGAGGATATCATGGATTATTTATTTTTAATATCCGCTTTTATATTGACGACGGTACTCGTTCCCGTAACGATACCGTTGCTTAAGCGGATGAAATTCGGACAGTCGATACGTAAGGAAGGGCCAGAGAGCCATCAGGTCAAAACGGGCACCCCGACCATGGGTGGCCTTACATATCTAATTCCGGTAATCATATTATCGTTGATTGCGCTTCTATTTGTGGATGACACATACAAGATGCTGGTCATGATCATCGTGACCATCGGATTTGGGCTCATCGGATTTATAGATGACTACATCATTGTCGTAAAAAAGGACAACCGGGGCCTATCTTCAAAACAGAAGTTCCTTGCACAGATTGTGCTATCGGTGATTGTCTATTTCATTATGACCCAGGCTATTCCGGATATAGAAACAGCCTTGCGCATTCCAGGAACAGATTGGACACTGCCCCTTGGCGTGCTGTTCGTCGTATGGATTGTGTTCTGGCAAGTTGGATTTTCAAATGCGGTCAACCTAACAGATGGCCTCGACGGATTGGCGACAGGCCTCTCAATCATTGCATTCTCAAGTTTCCTGGCTATAGCGTGGGTACGGGAGGAGACGACGCTCGTCATCTTCCTGATGATACTGATCGGCGGATTGCTTGGTTTCCTTCTATACAATAAATATCCGGCAAGGCTGTTCATGGGGGACACTGGTTCGCTCGCCCTCGGGGGCATCATTGCGACAGTATCCATCGTACTTAATGAAAGTCTGTTGTTGCTGCTCATTGGAATCATGTTCGTCATCGAAACTGCTTCTGTGATGATGCAGGTGGCATCTTTTAAATTGACCGGGAAAAGAATTTTTAAAATGACGCCTATCCACCATCATTTCGAACTCAGTGGCTGGAATGAATGGAAGATCGTCATCGTATTCTGGACGATTGGTGCTGTTGCAGGCATCATCGGCGTCCTGCTGGGGGTGGCCTAGATTGGAGAAGTTGGACTATCAGAATAGGAAAGTACTTGTGCTTGGTTATGGCAGAAGCGGCAGAAGTGCCATCTCTGCATTGCTCGCATTAGGCGCGAATGTGACGCTTACTACAAATGAAGTGATTTCTGATGAGGGGATCCGCCAGCAGTTGAAGGGCTGGGGAGTCGAGATAGTCGATGGCCATCATCCTGTGAGTCTGCTGAACGATATTGAACTGATTGTGAAGAATCCAGGCATTCCTTATACCATCGATTTTTTAAAAGAAGCGCTGGCAAGAGATGTGCCGATAGTGACCGATGTGGAGCTTGCGTATCATATTTCGCCAGTGCCGATCATCGGCATCACAGGCACCAACGGCAAAACCACCGTGACGCACCTGATTGGGGAAATGTTGGAACGTTCCGGTTTCGAACCCATATTGTGCGGCAACATAGGCTACCCGGCTTCCCAGGCTGCAAGAGAAGCTGTGCCCGGCAATATATTGGTTATGGAACTTTCATCCTTCCAGCTGATGGGTGTGAGGGACTTCCGTCCGGATACCGCGGTATTCACAAATATCTATGAAGCGCATCTTGACTATCACGGGTCGAAGGAAAACTATGTGAAAGCGAAGTTGAATCTGCTCAGGAATATGGGACAGGAAGAAAAAGTCGTCTTCAACGGCCGTCAACGGAATATGGTTGAAGATATGACGTGGCTCTCGATCGAATACTTTTCGACCGATGGTGACGCAGAAGCCATGATCAAAGATAATATGATCACCTACCAGAAGCGTTCACTGATAGGCGTTGATGAAGTGCTGCTGGAAGGCGAACACAACCATGAGAATATATTGGCGGCACTACTGGCCGCTAAAAACCATGGCGCTTCTGACACAGCAGTCATCGAAACCCTGAAGCACTTCGGGAGTATACCTCACCGTATGGAGTATTTGGGGCTTAACCAAGGTGTAGGCTATTATAATGATTCCAAGGCGACAAATAATCTGGCGACTTCCTTTGCACTGAAAAGTTTCCGTTCGCCCGTCATCTGGATTGCTGGCGGACTTGACCGCGGGCAGTCTCTTGAATCACTCGTGCCAGATCTTGAGCATGTGCGCCTGATCATCGCATTTGGGGAGATGAAAGAAAAATTCGTTTCATTGGCGGATGAACTCGGCATTGACTCGATTGTGGCGGAAAACCCGCATGATGGTGTCATAAGGGCAACAGCTCATGCACATCCGGGGGATGTTGTGCTTTTCTCTCCAGCATGTGCCAGCTGGGACCAGTACAAAGATTTCGAAGCCCGCGGTGATCATTTCAAAGAAGGGTTTACAGCACTCGACAACTGATAGAGAGGGGGAACTCCATGGACAATCATAATGATATAGATGAGCTGAAGCGGAAGTTGAAGCATAGAGAGCGCGAGCGGGATTCACGCGACTCAGAAGAACGGCTACAGCAGGATCCCCCCCCGCCAGTGGAAGCATCAAAAAAGAGTGCGGACAAAAATGTAGAGGCCATTGGCAACGGAAAGAGGAAAGTAGCATCTCGAAGCAAAGCAAGCAGAAAAGCAGCTCTTCCAGATGACGAAGTAGAAACCTTTCATCATGGCAAAACGATCTCCTTTAGGATGGATGAAAAGTCTACAAAAAATGATGGGTCCGAAAAAGGGAAGGGCGTACCGAAAAGAAAGAAAGTAAAGCTAAAAATGCCGGTACTCACCCGTGCCCATCTCTTCCTGGGTGTCATCATCACACTGCTCCTTGCGGCTGGTGGACTGATCTATTATGCAGCAAGCAGTGTAAGTGATGTAAAAGAGATTGCCTTAGAAGGCAATGAAATGATCAGCGATCAGGAAGTGATGGAGCGGCTCCAATTTGAAGAGGGCGACAAGATGTTCAGCGCCAACCTTTCCCGGGCTGAGGAAAACATTGCGATGCTTCCGGCAATTGACGAAGTGACGATTGAGAGGCAGTGGCTGAATACAATAAATGTTTCCATCTCAGAGCGCCAGTCAGTGGCCTATGTAGCATCAGGCGATGTGTTCTACCCTGTCCTCGAGAATGCCCAAGTGTTGAGGGGCCACCCGGCCATGCCTGAAACAGCCCCTATCCTCCATTTTTTTGAAGGTCAGGAATTCGATGCGCTAATCGATAATCTGAACAAGATGGAAAGGGATGTTCTTGAGGGGATTTCGGAAATCTATTACCGCCCCTCAGAAAATACCGACACCCGCATCCATATCTTCATGAACAATGGCCAGGAAATCGTCGCTGATTATCGTACAATCGATGAGAAGATGGATTACTACTTGAGCATGCAGGAAGAAATCGGGGAGCCTGGTGGGGGCATAATCGATATCGAAATCGGCAGCAGTTTCCTCCCTTATGGCAGCGAAGAGGCAGATGATGTGAAAAAAGGAATCTATGAGAACCCGGTGAAGCCTCGGTACATCGAAGATATCGAGGAGACTCTAGGTGACTTGAAGTCGCAACTGACGTCAATCGGCGAAGAAAATGAATGATTGCCGATCCGCATTTATACTGGACTATTATGTTTAAATAGTTCACAATGTAAAAAGTATACTGTAAACTATATAAGAGAGTGAAATGGCTTACTAGGAGGCAGAAGAGTTGAAGGAACATTATTATGTCGCCCTGGATATCGGCTCAAACAGCGTCAAAGCCGTAGTCGGCGAGAAATTCCATGACGGTGTCAACATCATCGGTACTGGACAGACGTATACTGATGGCGTATCCAAAGGGACGATAAGAGATTTTGACCTGACGAGAAGTGCAATTATAGATACTGTGAAAAAAGCAAAGATTTCATCTGGCGTCGATTTTGATGAGGTCTTTTTGAAAATGCCGATTGCGGGCATGGAATTGAAGTTTGCAGAGGAAGAAATCCGTTTTGGAGGCAATTCAACCGAAATAAACGGAACCCATATCGAAGATATGCTTGAAACAATCCGGGAACGGGTTGTGCAAAGTGATAAGGAAGTAGTGACCGTCTACCCGGTGTACTTCAAAGTGGACGACCTCCACGAAGTCTCCGATCCGAAAGAGATGATGGCTACCCAGTCACTCTTTGTCAGTGCGGGGATACTGCTTTCCAGCCGGACTGTTTTAATGAACGCGGTGAAGTGCGTGGAAGAAGCTGGATTGACTGTACTTGATGTCTATTCCGATGCTGTGAACTATGCGCATGTACTAAGCGAGTCAGAGGTCGAGCTCGGGGGCGTGGTCATCGATATCGGTCATGAACTGACGCAGTTTGGGTATTATGAGCGTGGTACGCTGAAAACCTCAGGCAGCCTTCCAGTAGGCGGCAAGCATATAACGAAGGATTTGTCTGAAGCATTCAATACTACCCTGGAGGCTGCAGAAAAAGCGAAACATCACTACGGGCATGCCTTCTATGATCTGGCCTCGGCTGAGGACATCGTGCGTCTGCCTCAGCGCGATGGCGAAGCTGATATCGAGATTACGCCTCAAGATATGTCAGACATCATAGAGATGAGGATGGAAGAAGTCTTCATGGATGTTTTTGGGGTCCTCCAGGAAAATCAGATCACCAAAGTAAGTGGTGGCTTTGTCGTTACAGGGGGCACAGCAAACCTTCTTGGCATCAAAGAACTGATGCAGGACCTCGTATCAGAAAAAGTCCGAGTTCATATACCGAATCAAATGGGTGCCAGGAAACCGGAGTTTTCGAGCGCCATCGCTACAGTTTCAAGCGGAATAATGTTTGATGAACTCCTTGAATATGTTACAATTGATAATTATGATACAGAGTCGGATACTGTCCGGCATGCCGCTGATGAGGAGTCATCAGGAAACTTCTTCACTGGACTCTTCAACAAGCGCAGAGAGCAGGAATCGCACGACGCGGACAGCGGATCTGTGGGTCAACCAAAAAACACTTCCGAAGGATACGCCGATTATTCATATGAGGATAGATCGGAAGACCTGGACAACCGGGATAGTGGAGACAAACGTCAGGGTGAAGACAAAAACTATCGTGGCTATATGAAAAAACTCTTTAAAAATCTGTTCGAGTAGAATCAGTAAGATGAATGACTGGGAGGAAATAAAATAATGTTAGAATTTGAGCAAGGCTTCAACCATATGGCAACACTTAAAGTGATCGGTGTCGGTGGCGGCGGTAACAACGCAGTCAACCGCATGATAGACGACGGTATGCAGAATGTTGAATTCATCGCCATCAATACAGATGGTCAGGCACTCAATCTGTCGAAGGCAGAATCGAAAATCCAGATTGGTGAAAAATTGACACGTGGACTGGGTGCAGGCGCTAATCCTGATATCGGGAAGAAAGCAGCTGAAGAATCCAGGGAACAGATCGAAGACGCGATACAAGGCGCTGATATGGTCTTTGTAACGGCAGGCATGGGCGGCGGCACGGGCACAGGTGCTGCCCCAGTTGTCGCTAAAATAGCAAAGGAGATGGGGGCGCTGACAGTCGGCGTCGTCACGCGTCCTTTCTCTTTCGAAGGCAGGAAGCGTCAAACTCAGGCATCAGCTGGAGTTGATGCCATGAAGGCGGCTGTCGATACGCTGATAGTCATCCCGAATGACCGCCTACTTGATATCGTCGATAAATCCACTCCTATGATGGAAGCATTCAAGGAAGCGGACAATGTGCTCCGTCAAGGTGTTCAGGGTATTTCCGACCTGATCGCGGTTTCAGGGGAAGTGAACCTGGACTTCGCGGACGTTAAGACGATCATGTACAACCAAGGTTCAGCATTGATGGGTATTGGTGTTTCAAGCGGTGAGAACCGTGCAATAGAAGCGTCGAAGAAAGCAATTTCCAGCCCATTATTGGAAACTTCCATTGTCGGAGCGCAAGGTGTGCTCATGAATATCACAGGTGGAGAATCCCTTTCCCTGTTTGAAGCCCAAGAAGCGGCGGACGTTGTACAGGACGCTGCAGATGAAGACGTCAATATGATCTTCGGTACGGTGATCAACCCAGAACTTGAAGATGAAATCATCGTAACTGTCATCGCTACAGGCTTTAACGAGAAATCTGTCAACCGTTCTCCTGAGAGGGAAGAGAAGAAGGATCCAATCATCCAACCGAACCCTTCCAGAAACGAAGAGCCTAGAGAGCGTGACTTCCAGTCTAGAGACAACACGCCGCAGGATGATGATTACGAAGTGCCTACGTTCTTAAGGAACCGTTCGAGACGCAGACGATAGAAAAGTTTTCAAGTCAGAAAGGTGTCCCTTTCTGACTTGTTTTGTGAGGTGGACCATGAAGTTCAATAACTATCGCCATCATGTTGGCAATAGTCTTGGCAATGTCACTTTCGGCTATACGAAGCGCACCGGCGGCACCAGCCCCTATCCATCAGGAGCGTTCAATATGGCTCTATACATCGATGATGATATTAAAAACATTCATCATCACCAGGATGTGCTGGCCAGCCATATCGGCTTTCCCCCGGAAAATTGGGTCGCTCCAATCCAACAGCATGGCGGTACCGTCAAAGAAGTCCATGCTGAAGATGGGGGATCCAATATTCGTAGACGCACAGATAAGCTTACAGGAGTAGACGCTCTATATACATATGATGCGGATACCCTGCTGGCCATGAATTACGCAGACTGTGTGCCTGTCTATGCCTTCAGTGAGACGGATGGTTTCATCGGGCTGGCCCATGCAGGCTGGCGGGGAACTGCATCAGAAATAACGAGAAAGCTGATTGGATCGTATCGTGGTGATCCGACAGACTTGAATATTGTTATAGGCGTGGCAATCAATGGAAGTTGCTATGAAGTGGATGAAACTGTCATCGATGCACTGGGGAGGACAAGTGTGCCTGATGGTGCCATCACCCGGACAGCGGAAGGCTTTAAGCTCGATCTGAAAAAGGTGAATGGACATCAGGCCCGGCTTGCTGGTGTACCGAATGAAAAGATTCATCTTACACCTCTCGGCACTGAAGATACCAGCACCTTCTTTTCATATAGGATTGAACAAGGCAATACGGGACGTGCCCTTGCCTTTATTGGGAGGAAGAACAATGATCAAAAAGAATTATGAAGATATTAAAAACGAAATCGGTGAAGCCGTCAACTTGATTGCAGTGACGAAATACCACACTGTGGATGAGGCGATGGAAGCTTATGAAGCTGGCATCCGTCACTTTGGTGAAAACCGTGTGGAAGGTTTCCTGGAAAAGCGCCAGGCACTTCCGGAGGATGCTGAAATACATTTCATAGGTACACTCCAATCCCGTAAGGTCAAGGAAGTCATTACGCATCTCAACTACCTCCATTCTTTGGATAGGGAAAGCATCGCGAAAAAAATTGAACAATACAGCGCTCATGCTGTAAAATGCTTCTTACAGGTGAATGTATCCGGAGAATCATCCAAACATGGATTGGCACCGGAAGATGTCCCCGATTTCCTGGAAAGAATGAAATCCTATGAAAAGGTGGAAGTCATCGGTCTGATGACCATGGCCCCGGACACGGACGATGCGACCCAGATAGAAGGTGTATTCCAGCGCCTGGCGGAGTTGCGTGATTCTCTTGCTGAAGTCAATGGGGATAACGTCCAGATCGACGAACTCAGCATGGGGATGAGCAACGATTACACCCTTGCAGTAAAGCACGGGGCGACTTATGTACGCATTGGCAGCAAACTAATGGGAAGCAGGTGAATGCCATGGCCATAAAAAAGTTTTTCAAGGACATCTTCATTGTGGAGTATGATGAAGAGGAGTCCGTGGAAGAAAGCAACAAGCCAAAACAGCAGAACAGCAAAGTGACGCAACTTGACCATTCAAAAAAGAAAAAAGTCAATGAAGGGTCTGTCGAACCTCGACAGATGGAGCAAGGCAGTGCCTCGGTCTCTCCATCATTCAGGAAGAAAGACCGCCGGTCCGGAGAACCAAGACACCAGAAGAAGCAATCCAATACAAGGGACAAGGAGACTACTTTGATGAGTGCTGAAGCAAGCAATACAAAAGTATGCCTATTTGAACCGAGAGTGTTCTCGGAAACGCAGGATATTGCAGATGAGCTTAAGAATGAACGGGCGGCTCTCGTCAACCTCTCCAAAGTCGATCACAGCCAGAAAAAGCGCATCGTTGACTTCCTGAGCGGCACGGTCTATGCTTTGGACGGAGATATCCAAAAGGTCGGCGCTGATATTTTCCTATGTACGCCAAATAGTGTCGGTGTTAAAGGGGAAATCAGCCAGGAAAAGAATCAGACTGAAGAAATGTAAGGAGAATGAGTTTGGATAACCAACTGTTAATAGATATAGTATTTTTCGTTCAAAGATTCATAAACACCATCTTTCCTATATTTTTCTGGGGGTTGATCATCTATATTCTGAGCTCTTGGCTGCCGGGCCTCCGGGAGTCTGCTTTCGGAAGAATCCTTGGAAAAATATATGAGCCGATACTTGAGCCGTTCAGAAGGCTCATCCCACCAATCGGGGGAGTGTTGGACTTGTCGCCGATTATTGCAATTTTGACCATGAATCTTTTCCTGAGCGGCCTGAATGCGATATTCAGGGTTATCGTACAGGCATTGGTCTGAAGAACCTGAATTACTAATGATGCCAGACGCCCTTATGATCTAATCGTTTCCCGATGATTATCATGAGGGCGTTTCCGATATTTCTACAGGAGGGGCTCTGGATTGAAGGAAGTCTACCAGCATTTCAGAAAAGAAGAATATGAAAAAATAACGTATTTCAATGGCAAGTTCGAGATTGCTGCGAGGGATTATTATCCGGTACTCCTCGATTTTTTAGATCCGAGGGAGCGGTTGATTGTCGAGAGTCTGTCTGGGCGTCACCCCGATCTGTACGTAGAGTTTTATGGTGGACCAGGTGAACGCGAGCGTCAAAGGGCGATGATTATTCCGGAATTTCTGGAAGTCACGCCTGAAGAATTTGAAATTGGCATCTTTGAAGTCGATTATCCCCAAAAATTCGTCAATCTTACACACCGCAACATCCTCGGCGCCATTATGAAAGTTGGAGTCGACCGTTCACTGATTGGTGATATAGTCGTTTCAGACCGCATTCAATTCGCTTATGCAGCACCGTATCGTCAAGTCTTCGAACAGGGGCTTGAGAGGATCAAAAATGCACCAGTCACACTTAACGATGTGCCGCACGCCGCGTTCATGGAAGCAGTTGATGAAGGAAAAGATAAACATATGCTCGTCTCATCCTTCAGATTGGACGCAATCATTTCAGAAGCCGTCGGTGAAGGGCGCTCAAAATCCAAGGAACGCGTGGAAAAAGGCAAGGTGAAGGTGAACCACACCCTGACTTCCAGTCCGGCGTTCCTGGTCGAATCCGGTGACATCATTTCTGTCCGGCATTTCGGTCGTTTTAAGATTACATCAATAATTGCTGAAACAAAAAAAGGTAAATATCGTCTTATGGCCCGGATATATAGGGACGGGTAGGGTATTAGTCAATTGAGGTGAAGAAAATGGATAGAGAAGAAGCTCTGAATCGTAAATTTCCAACAGTTTACCGTGGTTTGGATGAAAGAGAAGTAAGAGAGCATCTACAGGCAATGCAGTCTGAAATCGACAGTCGCGATGAGAAGATCAAGCAGCTAGAAGGCATGCTCGATGAAAAGGAAGAGAATCTGAACAGTTTCAGGACCGTCGAAACAAGCATCAACGAAGCCATCTTGACGGCGCAGCGGGCAGGGGATGAAGCGAAGCGCACTGCACAGGCGCGTTCAGAAGAAATCGTCCGAGCTGCGGAAGCTGAACGCGAACGCATCATTGATGATGCGCTTGCCAGAGCCCGGCATATCGCCAGCCAGACAGAAGATATGAAGAGGCAATCCAAAATTTTTCGTGCACGGTTCAAGATGCTCGTGGAGGCACAGCTCGACCTGCTGCAATCGGATGACTGGGATTACCTGCTCGATTTTGAGAAAAATCAGGAACACCGTGTCGATGATCTGGAGGATGCAGAACGCAACCAGGAATAATGATGTGTTGACGTATTGAAGGATATTTAGCATAATAATAGTATTGTTAGACAGGGAAGCATGCATTATGGATACAGCGACCGGGGGATGGTGGGAGCCCCGGCACATAAGATGCTTCTGAAATCACTAATGATGTATTTTAATGACTGTGACGAGTGGACTCTGGACCAGAGTCAATCAGGGTGGTACCGCGGAGAATTTCGCCCCTATTGACATTGGCCCAGAGTTTTTTTAAATCATCTACCAAATAGAAAAAGGAGTTTGGAAAATGGACTACAAAGATACACTGCTCATGCCGAAGACCAAGTTCAAAATGCGTGGCGGCCTTGTAAACAAAGAGCCGGAAATGCAGAAGAAATGGGAAGAACAAAATCTTTATGAGAAGAAATTGAAACTCAATGAAGGAAACACCCCTTATGTGCTCCATGATGGCCCGCCTTACGCCAATGGTGCTCTGCACATGGGACATGCCTTGAATAAGATCATCAAGGATATCATCATCCGCAATAAGCAGATGCGCGGTTACTACGCACCATATGTACCCGGTTGGGACACGCATGGACTGCCGATAGAACAGGCACTCACCAATAAAGGTGTCGATCGTAAAAGCATGTCGATCGAAGAATTCAGAAACAAATGCATCGAGTTTGCCGACACGCAGATCGATCAGCAGCGTGAAGGCTTCAAACGCATGGGGATCGATGGCGAGTGGGACAACCCCTATGTCACCTATAAACCTGAATTTGAAGCCGCACAGATCCGTGTGTTGAAGGATATGGTCGAGAAGGGTCTTATCTATAAGGGGAAAAAACCAATCTACTGGTCCCCGGTCAGTGAGTCTTCATTGGCAGAAGCGGAGCTTGAATATAAGGATAAGCGCTCTCCTTCAATCTATGTTGGCTTTAATGTGGCTGATGGCAAAGGCATACTTGATGAGGGCGTCCAGATGGTCATCTGGACAACGACGCCATGGACGATTCCATCCAATTCAGGCATTGCAGTACATCCCGAGTTGAACTATGTCCAAATCAATTATGAAGGTCAGGAATATGTGGTGGCTGAAGCGCTGCTCGATCATTTCTGTGAGGAAGTTGAATTCGATAAGGATAAAGTGACGCGTACAAAAGAAATCAAAGGTTCCGAGCTGGAATACGTCACAACCAAACACCCACTATATGACCGCACAAGCCTTGTCGTGCTGGGTGAACATGTCACAACAGAAGCAGGTACAGGATGTGTCCATACGGCCCCTGGACATGGTGATGATGACTTCATCATCGGCCAAAAATATGAACTCGATGTGATCAGTCCTGTAGACGATAAAGGTGTCTTCACGGATGAAGCGGGCAAGTATTCAGGACTTTTCTATGATGACGCCAATAAAGTGATCACGGAGGACCTTGAAGCAGCAGGTGCCCTGGTTAAGCTCGGCTTCTATACGCACTCTTATCCGCATGACTGGCGTACTAAAACACCGGTTATATTCCGGGCGACCCCGCAGTGGTTCGCATCAATCAAAAATGTCCGTGAAGATATCCTCCAGGCGGTCATGGACACTGAATTCCAAGTGGAATGGAACCAAAAACGCATGTACAACATGATTAAAAACCGTGGTGACTGGGTGATTTCCCGCCAGCGTGTGTGGGGTGTACCATTGCCGTTCTTCTATGCGGAAGATGGACAGGAAATAGTTGATGCAACAGCCATCGAGCATGTTGCCTCGTTGTTTGAAGTGCATGGATCGAACATCTGGTTCGAGTGGGATGCAAAAGACCTCCTGCCTGAAGGCTTCACACATGAAGGTTCGCCAAATGGTGAATTCACAAAAGAAAAGGATATAATGGATGTCTGGTTCGATTCTGGCTCCACCCATCGCGGTGTGCTGACAGTACGTGATAACTTGACATACCCGGCGGACCTTTATTTCGAAGGGTCCGACCAATACCGTGGCTGGTTCAACTCCTCAATCATCACCAGTGTGGCAACTAAAGGCATCGCGCCCTACAAAGAACTCCTAAGCCATGGGTTCGTCATGGATGGCCAAGGCAAGAAGATGTCCAAATCCCTCGGCAACGTCATCCTGCCAGAGAAGATCATGAAACAAATGGGGGCAGACATCATCAGGCTGTGGGTCATGTCTTCTGATTTTGAGGAAGATGTCAGAATTTCAGATGACATCCTGAAGCAGGTGTCCGAAGTCTACCGGAAAATAAGGAATACTTTCCGCTTCCTGCTAGGCAACGTATCTGACTTCAATCCTTCAACGGATGCAATCGCCTATGATGAATTGAAGGAAGTCGATCAGTTCATGTTGCAGCGCTTCAACGAAATGGTGAACCTGATGCGAGACTGTTATGACCGTTATGATTATGTCACCATGTACCAGTCCCTCCAGAACTTCATCAATGTCGACTTGTCGAACTTCTATCTCGACTACGGTAAGGACATCCTCTATATAGAGAAACAGGATGCCCATATACGCCGCAGCATGCAGACAGTACTGTATGCCATATTGACTGGATTGAACCGTCTGCTTGCACCTGTTCTGGTACACACGGCTGAAGAGATCTACCAGCATACTCCATATACCGAAATGGAAAGTGTTCACCTCGAGTACCTGCCTGAGGCGAAAGAAGTCGATACGGCACTCACTGCAAAATGGAAGCATTTCATGGATGTCAGGGATGATGTGCTGAAGGCACTTGAAGAAGCCCGTAATGACAAGGTCATCGGCAAGTCACTTGAAGCGAAAGTATATGTCACCCAGCCGAACGGTATGAATTATTCTGACATCAATGGCCGTCTCGAACAGCTCTTCATCGTCTCTCAAGTGGAAGTTGTAGAGTCACTTGAAGATGGTAAACAGTATGATAATATCAAAGTCAAAGTCGTACATGCTGAAGGCACACGTTGTGAGCGCTGCTGGAACTATTCTACAGCGCCATCCATCGATGGTGGCGAAGACGACATCTGTCCACGTTGCCGCAAAGTGGTGGATCAGCTCTAGGGGGCCGTTATGAAATCATATAGAATCATTCCAATGAGCTTGATTGGCCTAGCTGTACTGGCAATCGATCAGCTGACGAAATATCTTGTCGTGACTGGTATGCAGGAAGGGGAATCCATTCCAGTCCTCGGCAAGTACTTCATGTTGACTTCTCACCGCAACAGCGGAGCAGCATGGGGCATGTTCCAGGGCCAGATGCTGTTCTTCTACTTGGTGACGCTGCTGGTTCTGGGCATACTGGTCTACGTTTATGTCAAGGAAGCGAAAGGGAACACCCTGCTGCAGCTTGCGCTCACTTTGCTGCTGGCCGGCGCCCTCGGAAACTTCATCGATCGTATATTATTCCAGGAAGTAGTGGACTTCATCGATGTGCTGATCGTGTTCTATGATTTCCCGATATTCAACATTGCTGATAGTGCACTCACAATTGGTGTAATATTGATGATCTTGGAATTCTTTATAATAGGAAAAGGTGACACGGATGCAGGAAATTAAAGCAAATGAAATGGATAGTGGCCAAAGGATCGACAGGCTGCTGTCAGAAAAACTGGACGACACTTCACGCAGTGATATGCAGGGCAGGATCCGGGATGGACTTGTTGAAGTAAACGGTGAGGCCGTCAAGCCGAACTATAAGGTCAAGACCGATGATGTCATCATAGTCCACCCCCGCGAGCTTGTGGAGGCGGATATCTCCCCACAGAACTTGAACCTCGAAATCCTCTATGAGGATGATGATGTAGCCGTTGTGAATAAGCCAAAGGGCATGGTGGTCCATCCTGCTGCCGGACACCATTCGGAAACGCTTGTCAATGGCCTGATGTTTCAGCTTGATGACCTCTCTGGTATAAATGGCGAGTTGAGGCCCGGCATCGTGCATCGCATCGATAAGGATACGAGCGGGTTGCTGATGGTCGCAAAGAATGATGTGGCCCATCGCGCACTGGTCGATCAGCTCGTCGATAAAAGCGTCACCAGGAAGTATGTGGCACTTGTACACGGTACCATCCCACATGATAAGGGCACCATTGAAGCGCCGATCGGCAGAAATCCGAAGGAACGCCAGGAAATGGCGGTCATTGATTCTGGACGGGACGCCACAACGCATTTTAATGTGCTGGAAAGATATGAAGGGTATACGTTGATCGAATGCATCCTCGAGACGGGCCGGACCCACCAGATCCGTGTCCATATGAAATATATCGGCTATCCGCTCGTCGGTGATCCGAAATATGGCCCGAGGAAGACGTTGAATACAGACGGGCAGATGCTGCATGCAGGGACGCTCGGATTCATCCATCCAACAAGTGGGGAGTATATGGAATTCAACGATTCGTTGCCTGAACCATTCGAAGATGTATTGGAAACATTGACACCTTTATCAGATTAATGCTTGACTTCACTCTGTATTAAGGCTAGACTATTGAAGAAAAGTGAATATGAATGTCTTTAAAAGGAGTCCCGTGAGGCTTCAAAGACGTGATATAACCGGGTACACTTAGGGATAAGTGTATATTTATCAGGATACGTGTATACTCATGTCTTTGGACATGAGTATTTTTTATATATTTTTAAAGGAGAGGACTTAAATGGAAAAACGGACGATACTTGACGAATCGCAGATTACACGCTCGCTTACCCGCATGTCGCATGAAATACTCGAGCATAATAAAGGGACTAAAGGACTGGTGTTCCTTGGGGTCAAAACGCGCGGGGAGTATCTTGCGGAACGTCTTCAAAAGAAAATTACCGAGATAGACGGTGTGGAGATACCGACAGGGACGATCGATATAACAGGCTATCGTGATGACAGGAAGAAAGAACGCGCAGGCAGTGCCATAGACATCGGAGTGTCACTCGATGACAAGCATGTGGTCATCGTCGATGATGTGCTCTTTACGGGACGGACAATCCGCGCCGCGATGGATGCGATACTGAATGAAGTCAGGCCTTCAAAAATTTCCTTGGCTGTACTGATCGACCGGGGGCACCGGGAACTGCCGATACGGGCAGATTTTGTAGGCAAGAATATCCCGACTGCCAAAGAAGAGAAGATAGATGTCCATCTAGAGGAGCATGACGCAGTCAACGAAGTTCTATTAAGCAGATAACAGGAGGACGGCTGAAATGCAGACCAAAAAATCGCCAGAAGAAATCTACTCGAAAAGTGTCTCCCCGATATTGGATGTACAGGATAAGCCAAAGCCTGCCCAATGGCTGATGCTCAGTTCCCAGCATCTATTTGCAATGTTCGGTGCCACGGTGCTTGTGCCGTACTTGACGGGGCTGCCGGTATCCGCGGCTCTGATAGCAAGCGGCATCGGCACTTTGCTCTACATACTCATTACGAAAGGACAGATACCGGCATACCTCGGTTCAAGCTTCGCATTCATACTGCCCATTACAATTGCACTTGGGGCAAATAGTCTAGGTGAGGTACTGACAGCACTATTCTTCAGCGGAGTACTCTATATCATAATCGGCATTGCGATAAGAGGGTTCGGCATCGATTGGCTGATGAACCTGCTGCCTCCGGTAGTCGTCGGACCAGTCATCATGGTCATCGGGCTCGGGCTCGCACCGGTCGCGGTCGATATGGCGATGTATACGGATTCGGGCAATCGGGAAGGCTACAGCATGCTCTACATATTTGTAGCTGCGGTGACGCTCATCATCACCATCTGCGCTTCAATATTCCTGCGCGGGGTGCTCTCCCTGATCCCCATCCTGATTGGCATCATCGGTGGATACATTACAGCTGTACTGGTGGGCATCGTCGATTTCACCCAGATTGTGGAGACAGGCTGGTTCATGCTGCCTGACGTCCATCTTCCATTCGTTTCATACAATCCGACCTGGAACCTCGGGCTTATGGCCGTCATGCTGCCGATCGTGTTCGTCACAGTGAGCGAGCACATCGGCCACCAGATGGTCATCAATAAGATCGTCGGACGCAACTTCTTCAAAAAACCCGGGTTACACCGCTCACTGGTTGGAGACGGCATCTCGACGATGTTCTCAAGCCTGATTGGAGGACCGCCGACTACAACCTACGGGGAAAACATCGGAGTGCTTGCGATTACACGCGTATTCAGCGTGTGGGTCATCGGAGGAGCGGGTGTTCTTGCAGTCATACTCGGCTTCATAGGAAAGTTCACAGCCATTGTCCAGAGCATACCGACCCCCGTCATGGGCGGGGTATCGATCCTACTGTTCGGCATCATCGCCTCAAGCGGCTTGAGGATGCTTATTGATGAGCAGGTGAACTTGGATTCAAAACGCAATCTGGTCATATCTTCTGTAATCCTTGTTGTAGGAATCGGGAAAGCGCACCTTGATTTCACGATCGGCAATATACCTTTCAACCTTGAAGGGATGGCGCTTGCGGCTGTTGCAGGGATACTGTTGAATGCGATACTACCTAAGGAGGTGCCTGTTGATGATGGACAACCTGCTGTCGATGACACACCTGCAGACTGACGATATCATGCGGCTCATCAAACGCGCCCAGGCGATAAAGGGCGGAAATTTTGAACCATTTAAGGAAAAAAAGTATATCTCCAACCTGTTCTTTGAACCTTCCACACGGACCAAGGCCAGTTTCGAAATGGCAGAAAGCCGGCTCGGCATCCACTCAGTCCCCTTCAATGCGGACCACAGCTCGGTGCTTAAGGGGGAATCACTGTACGACACCTGCCGCACCATGGAGGCCATAGGATGTGATGCACTCGTCGTACGCCACGCCATGACCGCCTACTATGACGATCTGGATGGCCTGTCGATCCCAATCATCAATGGCGGCGATGGCAGCGGCTCACATCCGACCCAGTCGCTCCTCGACTTGATGACGATATATGATAGATTCGGTACTTTTGAAGGGCTGAAGGTGGTCATGGCTGGTGATATATCACACAGTAGAGTGGCCCGCAGCAACCAGCAGGCACTCGAGAAGCTTGGTGCTACGGTCGTTTTCAGTGGACCGGAAGCATGGCGCGACCCTGAGATGGATGGGGAGTACATGGATTTCGATGACGCGGTGGAATCATGTGACGTCATCATGCTGCTGCGTGTCCAGCACGAACGCCATGGCGATCAGACGGATTTTACGAAACGCAGCTACCATAACCAATACGGGCTGACCCTGAAGCGGTATCAAAAGATGAAGCAGGGGGCTATAATCATGCATCCTGCACCAGTCAACCGCGGCGTTGAAATAGATGGGCGTTTGATAGAAAGCCCACAATCAGTCATTTTCGAGCAGATGAATAATGGTGTATTCATGCGCATGAGTGTAATACAAGACATACTTAGGAGTGAAGGGTAATGACAGTACTTTTGAAGAATGGCACAGTGGTGACGGAAAATGGGGAGACTAGGATGGACATCCTTGTTGACGGGGGAGAGATAGTTGACATGGCCCCTCAGATCGAGCGGGGGGATGAGGTCATCGATTGTAGCGGCAAGCTCATCACGCCAGGTTTCGTCGATGTCCACGTTCACTTGAGGGAACCCGGAGGTGAGCATAAGGAGACGATTGAAACCGGCACAAGTGCTGCAGCACGCGGGGGATTCACTGCAGTATGCCCAATGCCGAACACACGCCCTGTACCAGACAACGAAAAGACGATGGCCGATATCAACAGGCGGATTGAAGAAAGCGCCAATGTAAAGGTGCTGCCTTATGCGTCCATTACGACACGGCAACTCGGCAAGAAACTGGTCGATTTTGACGCACTTAAAGCTGCCGGTGCATTTGCCTTCACAGATGATGGTGTTGGTGTCCAAAGTGCCGATATGATGCTTCGGGCAATGAAGGAGGCTGCCCGTACAGATATGGCTATAGTCGCCCACACTGAAGAGGATACACTGATCCACGGCGGAGCAGTCCATGAAGGCGGAGTCAGCCAAAGGTTGGGATTAAATGGGATTCCATCAGTGACCGAATCCGTACAAATTGCACGCGATGTGCTACTGGCGGAAGCGGCGGGCTGCCATTATCACGTCTGTCATGTAAGCACCAAAGAAAGTGTGCGGGTCATACGGGACGCCAAACGAGCAGGCATCCGGGTGACAGCGGAAGTGACGCCACATCATCTGGTGCTTGACGAAGGGGACATCAAGGAGGATGACCCGAACTTCAAGATGAACCCACCACTCAGAGCAGCGGAAGATCGTCATGCGCTAATTGAAGGCCTGAAGGATGGGACTATAGACTTCATTGCCACAGATCACGCTCCACACGCAGAGGAAGAGAAGTCCGTCGGCATGGAAACGGCACCTTTTGGCATCACCGGCAGTGAGAATGCATTCCAGCTCCTATATACAAAGCTTGTCAAGACAGGCGTGTTCACACTGCAGCAGCTGGTCGATTGGTTGACAGTCAAGCCAGCGGAAGTGTTTGGACTTGAGATGGGAGCGCTCAAAGTCGGCAGAGCCGCCGACATCACGATCATAGATCTCAATAAGACGTACGTCCTAGACAAGTCAAAATTTTTATCAAAAGCACGCAACACGCCATTCCACGGAATTGAACTGACTTCTGACATCTATATGACAATCGTCGATGGAATCATCACTTATAAGGGGGAAGCATGATGATTAAAGAGAGAAGATATCTTGTTTTGGAAGACGGTACCGTATATGAGGGGTATCCTTTCGGCGCCAATAAGGCAGCAGAAGGCGAGCTCGTCTTCAACACTGCCATGACTGGCGCTCAGGAAGTCATCACTGACCTCTCCTATACCGATCAGATCATCACCTTCAGCTATCCGCTGATCGGCAACACGGGCGTCAATATAGAAGACAACGAATCTCTGAAGGCGACGGCTAGGGGGGTTGTTGTAAGGGAAGCTTGTACAGACCCATCTAACTTCCGCACGACGGAGACGCTGGATACATTCCTGAAGCGACATGATATACCAGGAATCAGCGGCATCGATACGCGCAGCATCACAAGGAAACTAAGGGATGGCGGGGTCATGAAGGCAGTGATTACAGATGAGGCCTATCACGAAGACCTGATCGAGCTTCTGCAGCACTCCTCCTTCAGGACCGACCAGGTAAAGCGGGCATCCACCAAGAATCCGTATATCTCCACAGGTACCGGCCCGCGGGTGGTGCTGATAGATTACGGCAAGAAGGAAAACATCGTCAGACAGCTGAATGCACTCGACTGTGACGTGACGGTCGTACCGCACGATACAACGGCGGATGAAATCATCGAGATGAGACCTGACGGCATAATGCTGTCGAATGGTCCTGGGGACCCGGCCGATATACCCGACCAGGTCAAGACCGTCAAGGCACTCCTTGGCATCCCGCTCTTTGGAATCTGCCTTGGCCATCAGATACTCGGAATCGCATGTGGCGCTTCGACATATAAAATGAAGTTCGGCCACCGTGGCAGCAACCATCCAGTTAAGAATCTGGCCACCGGAAAGATTGAAATCACTTCACAGAACCACGGCTTTTCGATAGATGGTGCCTCACTGGTCGGTACAGGCCTAGAAGTCACCCACCTGGCACTCAACGACAGGACGATAGAAGGACTGCGCCACATTGAGTACCCGGCGTTCTCGGTGCAGTTCCACCCGGAAGCGGGCGCAGGTCCCCATGACTCTGAATACTTGTTCGAGGAATTTGTGGAATTGATGAAACAAAAGGAGGCCAACCATGCCTAAACGTCAAGATATAAAAACAATTCTGGTCATCGGCAGCGGTCCGATCATCATCGGCCAAGCTGCAGAGTTCGATTACGCAGGCACCCAAGCGTGCCTGGCATTGAAGGAAGAGGGGTACCGCGTCATTCTCGTCAACTCCAACCCAGCAACCATCATGACGGATAAGGAGATAGCTGATGTTGTATACATCGAGCCTCTGACGCCGGACTTCATCGCCAGGATCATCCGCAAGGAGCAGCCGGATGCACTATTGCCGACACTTGGCGGACAGGTTGGTCTGAATATGGCGGTCGAGCTCGATCGTCTGGGCATCCTCGAGGAAAATGGGGTGGAACTGCTCGGCACAAGACTCGAATCCATCAAGCAGGCAGAAGACCGGGATCTTTTCAGACAGCTGATGAATCAGATGGAAGTACCAGTACCGGATTCGGATATCATTACAACGCTTGAAGAAGCCAAAACATTCCAAGAGCGTGTAGGGTATCCATTCATCGTACGTCCTGCATTCACAATGGGCGGGACAGGCGGAGGCATCTGCCATAACGATGCGGACTTGAATGAGATTGTCGCAAACGGATTGAAATACTCTCCTGTCGGGCAGTGTCTTGTGGAAAAATCGATCGCAGGATTCAAAGAAATAGAGTATGAAGTCATGCGTGACTCGAACGACAATGCGATTGTCGTCTGTAATATGGAAAATATCGATCCCGTCGGCATCCACACCGGAGATTCCATCGTCGTCGCGCCGACCCAGACATTGACCGATAAAGAGCATCAGATGCTCCGGGACGTGTCGCTCAACGTCATACGCGAGCTGGGGATAGAAGGGGGATGCAACGTCCAGCTTGCACTCGACCCCCATTCCTTCGACTACTACATCATCGAAGTGAACCCGCGGGTATCGCGCTCATCCGCCCTTGCTTCCAAGGCAACCGGCTATCCGATCGCAAAACTTGCGGCAAAAATCGCCATCGGCATGACGCTTGATGAAATGATCAATCCGGTGACGGGTACAAGCTATGCTGCCTTTGAACCGACCCTTGATTATGTAGTGTCGAAGATTCCGCGCTTCCCGTTCGATAAGTTCGAAAAGGGAGAACGGAAACTCGGCACCCAGATGAAGGCCACCGGTGAAGTCATGGCTATCGGGCGGACATATGAAGAGTCCCTGCTGAAGGCAATCCGTTCCTTGGAATACGGCGTCCATCACCTCGGGCTGCCTAACGGAGACCAATTCGAACTGGACTACATCAACGACATGATAAAGAAGCAGAGTGATGAACGACTGTTCTATATCGGTGAGGCATTAAGGCGGGGCGTAGATAAGAAGACCATCCATGAATGGACGAAGATAGATCTATTCTTCCTGAGGAAATTTGAACACATCATCGAAATAGAGCATGAGCTGAAGGAGAACCCAGGGTCGCTTGATCATCTCAAATGGGCTAAAACCTATGGCTTCAGCGATAAGGTCATCGGACACCGCTGGAATATGGAGGAAGAGGAAGTCTTCGGCATCCGCAGACAGGAAGGCATCATGCCGGTCTACAAGATGGTCGATACATGTGCGGCTGAATTCGAGTCCAACACTCCATATTTCTATGGCACCTACGAACTTGAAAATGAATCAGCGGTCAGCACCAGGGAAAAGATAATCGTACTTGGAAGCGGTCCGATCCGAATCGGACAGGGTGTGGAGTTCGACTACGCCACCGTCCACGCAGTATGGGCAATCCAGGAAGCCGGTTATGAAGCGATAATCGTCAATAATAACCCCGAGACTGTCTCCACGGATTTCTCAATATCCGATAAACTGTACTTTGAACCGCTGACCCATGAGGATGTCATGAACATCATCGAGTTGGAACAGCCAAGAGGCGTAGTCGTCCAGTTCGGTGGCCAGACGGCCATCAATCTGGCTGACGGCTTGGAAGAAGCAGGGGTCAAGATCCTCGGCACATCCCTTGATGATCTGGACCGCGCCGAAGACAGGAAACGCTTCGAGGCACTGCTGCGCGATATAGATGTGCCCCAGCCTCTCGGCAAGACTGCCACGAACGAACAGGAGGCGCTTGAAAACGCTGAACTGATCGGCTATCCGGTTCTCGTCCGTCCGAGCTATGTCTTAGGAGGCCGTGCGATGGAGATCGTCCACAGCAGCAAAGAACTGAAAAATTACATGCGTGATGCCGTCAAGGCTTCACCGCAGCACCCGGTTCTGATAGACCGCTATCTGACGGGCAAGGAGATAGAAGTGGATGCGATCAGTGATGGTGAAAATGTCATCATCCCTGGAATCATGGAACATATCGAACGAGCCGGCGTGCATTCTGGAGATTCTATCGCGGTCTATCCACCTGTTACACTAAGCGAAACAGAGATCGATACGCTTAAGGACTATACGGTAAAATTGGCGCTTGGACTGAAGACAATAGGACTCATCAACATCCAGTTCGTTATCGCTGACGGTGAAGTGTATGTCCTCGAAGTGAACCCGCGCGCCAGCCGGACGGTACCGTTCATGAGCAAGATCACTGAAGTGCCGATGGCCGCCCTTGCCATGAAGGCGATACTGGGAGTGAACTTGAAGGATACTGGACACCCGATGGGATTGGCGCCATTCCAGGACGGTTATCACGTCAAAGCACCGGTCTTCAGCTTCAGTAAGCTGAAGAATGTGGACATCACACTTGGACCGGAAATGAAATCGACTGGTGAAGTCATGGGCAAGGATATGAGCTTGAACAAAGCATTGTATAAGGCACTGGCAGCAAGCGGGTTGGAAGTCAAGGACCATGGCACCGTTCTCTTCACTGTGGCGGATAAGGATAAGGAAGAAGCAGTGGCACTCGCCCAGAGACTGTCGCAATGTGGATTCAGGATAATGGCTACGGAAGGGACCGGAAAGGCGCTTGAGTCACGCGGCATTTCCTGCATCACCGTCGATAAGGTGCGGGAAAAGGAAAATAGTCTGCTTAAGGATATCCAAAACGGCAGCGTGCAGATCGTGATCAACACAATGACAAAAGGAAAGCAGGTTGAAAGGGACGGATTCAGGATCAGAAGGGAATCTGTAGAGAACGGTATTCCATGCCTGACATCACTTGACACGGCACGTACCTTGGTTGAAGTGATTGAAAGCATGACATTCAATATGGAAAAGATGTAGGTGATCATATGAAGACACTCATGACCATAATCGCCAATGACGAGATTGCCGATCGGATATTCGAGATGGAACTTGAAGGGGCGCTCACATCAGATATGAAGACGCCCGGACAATTCGTCCATGTGCGCATCGACGGGTCGACGGAGCATGTGTTGAGACGCCCCATTTCTATCGCCGGCATCGATCAGGAAGCTTCACGCTTTACCATCGTATATAGGGCGGATGGCGCAGGGACTTCAAAATTAGCGGCCAAGCGTGCCGGGGAGACGTTGGATATACTATCGCCCCTCGGCAACGGTTATCCGCTGGAACGTGACAGGCATGTACTCATAATAGGCGGGGGCATAGGTGTGCCGCCCCTTTATGAATTGTCCAAGCAGTTGAATGCCCGTGGCGTGAAAACCACCCATGTATTGGGATTCAATTCACAAAAAGATGTTTTCTATGAAGATAGATTCAGCGCACTCGGAGACACATATATTGCTACGGCTGACGGTTCTTATGGTATGAAAGGCTTCGTTACAGATGTCATCGAAACACTTGATGGGCCTTTCGACCGCTTTTATGCATGTGGACCGAAAGTCATGCTTGGGGCACTTTCCGAGACGATGGAAATTGATGGCTATATTTCGTTAGAAGAACGAATGGGCTGTGGCTTTGGTGTATGCTACGCGTGCGTATGTGAAACAACCCAAGGCGACTATATCAAGCTCTGCACAGAGGGTCCGGTCTTCAGGAAAGGAGAAATAGTGTTATGAACAAAGAGGCAATGCATATCTCCTTGCCGGGGTTGAACCTTAAGAACCCGGTGATGCCGGCATCCGGATGTTTCAGTTTCGGAGAGGAATTTTCACGGCTCTATGATCTTTCGCAACTCGGCGCAATAATGATCAAAGCTGCAACGCATGAAGCAAGAAAAGGGAATCCGACCCCACGTGTGGCAGAGACTTCAAGCGGCATGCTGAATGCGATTGGACTCCAGAATCCAGGAGTCGAGCACATCCTTCAGCATGAGCTCAAATTCCTGGAGCAGTACGATGTGCCCATCATAGCGAATGTTGCAGGCACTGAGATAGATGATTATGTGATGGTCGCGGATAAAATATCCAAAGCGGATAACGTCAATGCGCTGGAATTGAACATCTCATGCCCGAATGTCAAAGCTGGGGGTATCCAGTTCGGCACTGATCCTGAAACAGCCCGCCGGCTGACCGCTGAAGTCAAAGAGGCCTCTGATGTCCCTGTCTATGTAAAACTTTCGCCGAACGTCACAAACATCGTCGAAATGGCTAAAAGCGTCGGGGATATAGCCGATGGACTGACAATGATCAACACGCTTGTAGGCATGAGGCTCGACACGACAGGCCGGCCGATCCTATCCAACATCACTGGCGGATTGAGCGGTCCGGCCATCAAGCCGGTCAGCCTGAACATGATCTATCAGGTCCGGCAGCACATGCCTGATTTGCCGATAATCGGGATGGGGGGCATTTCAACAGTGGATGATATACTCGACTATATTTCAGTGGGTGCTGATGCTGTGGCGGTCGGCACGATGAACTTTACTGATCCCATGATCTGTCCAACTCTAATTGCAGGGTTGGAAGAACGCTTGAAAGATATGGGCATCCATCATATCCATGACTTGAAGGGGCGCGCCTACAAAAGGGAGGAAGACTAATGAACAGACCAATAGTTGCACTTGATTTCAGTACAATGGAGCAGGTGCGCGCATTTTTAAAACACTTCGATGAACCACTGTTCGTCAAAGTGGGTATGGAACTCTATCTGCAGAATGGACCGGAAGTCATAAAAGAATTGCGAAGCATGGGGCATGATGTCTTCCTTGACCTGAAGCTCCACGATATTCCGAATACAGTCGGCAAGGCGATGGAAGGGCTCGCTGCACTCGATGTCCAGATGACGAATGTCCATGCACAGGGGGGAGTAGCGATGATGAAGCGCGCTGCCGAATCGTTCAGGAACTATAATCCTGACGGGCTGCTCATTGCGGTTACCCAGCTTACATCGATGAGCGAAGAAGTGGTCCGGGAAGAACTGGGTTCCAGGTTGAGCCTCGATGAGAGCGTCGTTCATTTTGCCAAACTTGCGCAATCTGCAGGTCTTGATGGTGTCGTATGTTCTCCTCTTGAAGCAGAGCTTATACATGAAGCCTGTGGCAAAGAATTTATAACCGTCACCCCGGGGATACGCATGCAGTCGGATACGCAGGATGACCAGGTACGTATCATTACACCTGAAGGGGCTAAAAGTGCCGGGTGCGACTATATTGTGGTGGGGCGTTCCATCACCAGGGACCGGGATCCATCAGAAAAATACCATAGGATCAAAAAAGAATTTGAAAGTGGGGACAAATAGATGGAATTACGCACTGCAGAAATACTTCTTGATGTAGGAGCCGTAGAGCTGAGTCCTGAAGCACCTTTCACTTGGGCGAGTGGCATAGAATCTCCCATATACTGTGACAACCGCAAAATAATAGGGGATATAAAGGCAAGAAACGAGATTGCGGACGCATTCGCCTCAGTGATCAGAGAACACATGCCTGAAGCAGAAGTCATTGCCGGAACCTCCACCGCTGGAATTCCACACGCTGCGTTCGTCAGTGAGCGTCTGCAATTGCCGATGTGTTATGTGCGGGGAAGCAAGAAAAAGCATGGTAAGGGGAATCAGATTGAAGGCGCGGATATCTCCGGAAAAAAAGTGGTGCTCATCGAAGATCTGATTTCCACCGGTGGTTCAAGCATTGAAGCGGCTGAAGCCTTGAAGGAAGGTGGGGCTGATGTGCTTAAGGTGATCGGAATCTTCACCTACGGGCTGCCTCAAGCTACAGAAGCGTTCAATCAGTCGGGCTTTACCCTATATACATTGAGTAATCTCGATGCACTGGTCAAGGTAAGTGCCAATCGCGGCACGCTTTCTGATGGTCAACAGAAGACAATCATGGATTTCAAGACATCATTATCAAAATAAAAGCTCAAAATGGAACTTCAGTTCCATTTTGAGCTTTTTTCATCATACCCCAAAGATCATGTCATTTATGAATTTTGCCTCCTGTTCAATATGTTCACTGTCTAAAGAGGCGTAGAGTTTAATCTTCGGTTCCGTGCCTGACGGCCTTAGGGCGATCCAGCCATCCGCAAAATGAATTTTGATGACATCCGCCTGCGGGAGTTCAATCTTTTCTGTCCGGCCGTCCTGATATGTCCGGGTCTGAGTCTTAAAATCTTCAGACATGATCACTTCCCTCCGGTCGAGCTTTTTAGGGGTGTTGGTCCGGAACTGCCTCATGATTTCATTGATTTCCTCCTTGCCGCTGGTCCCTTCAAAGGTATGACTGAAAAGGACTTCCATGCGCCTGCCGTATGTTTCATAGATTGATTCCAATACATCCACAAGCGTCCGGCCTTCGTTCTTCAGCGCGCTTGCCATCGAGACGAGGTACGGTACAATCTGTATGGCGTCCTTGTCACGCACGAATGGTTCAAGGAGAAAACCGTAGCTTTCTTCATAGCCGAATATGAACTGTTTTTCGGGATTGTCCTCAAGCAATTTGATCTGCTCGCCGATATACTTGAAACCAGTCAGAACTTCTATCATCTCTGCACCTTTGTCTTCTGCAATCTTACGGCCCAAGTCACTTGTCACAATCGATTTGATGACGACCGGACTTGGTCCATCGTGGTTATCCAGGCGATGATTGAGAAGCAGTATACCGAGCTGGTTGCCGTTCAAATGGACATACTCACCATTATGCAGGACCTGCACTCCAATTCTGTCGGCGTCGGGATCTGTTGCAATGAGCAGATCGGCTTCGTTCTTGCTGCCGAGTGTCCGAGCCCCTTCAAACGCAGACTCGTTCTCCGGGTTTGGAGATTCGACTGAAGGAAAATCACCATCGGGGCGACATTGCTCTTCGACCAGTTGATAACCGTTGAATCCAAGTGTATCGAGCAGCTCGGGTACAATCGGTACACTCGTTCCATGAAGGCTTGTAAATACGACTTTAAGGTCAGATTTTGGAATTCCTGGAATGAACGCAGTGATTTTCTGTTTGTAATGCTCTTCCATTTCAGTGGAAATGTATCCAGCGTCTCCGTTTTCCAACGCTTCTTCAAATGGAGTGGAGGTAATGTTGAATATATCCTCTATCGCATTGATCTTGTCACTGAGTAGTGAAGCAGGCCGATCGATCAGCTGGGCGCCATCCGGACCGTACACTTTGATGCCGTTATACTCCGGTGGATTATGGCTTGCCGTTATCATGACACCGAGGTCCGCATCGTGTTCCCTGACATGGAACGAGAGCTCCGGTGTTGAAATATATTGTTTCGAGAGCTTGACTGAAACATTGTTGGCAGCAAGGACACTCGTCATGGCCTGGGCGAACTCGGGTGAAAAGTGGCGGGTGTCATAGCCGATGACGACGAGTGGGCCATCATGATCTTTAAGGCTATGTGCAATGCCGAGCGCCACTTTCTCGACTGTATATCGGTTCAGACGGTTCGGTCCGAGGCCGATTTTTCCTCTTATGCCTGCTGTCCCGAATGCAAGCGTACCTGTAAATGCGTCACTCTTCTCTTCTTCTGGTAGACGGTCGTACTGCTCCTGTGTGATGAAACTTCCCTCGATATGCTTTTCCCATTGTGTTCTTTCCACTTCAATCACCTTCCTGGTCTGTTGTGTATTGGTCGACATCGGCCATCTTCCTCAGTATAACGATTTCATACCCTTTGATGTAGAGGCTGTTGGCATATATGGCCTTATCATGCCAACGCTGGTTGGAGAGTATGATCCTATAGGACTCATCCGAGCCATAGCCGAGCTCGACGGATTTTTCCGTCGGGTTGATGATGATCATAAACTCGCTCGCCTCATAGCTGATCTGCACCCCGAAGGCTTGCGGCAAGTTGTTGAACGTCATGAACGTAAGCGCCTTTTTGATTTCATCGGGATTTTTCAGGCGGAAGACATCTTCTTCCAGTCTGAAACGAATCACTGCTTTGATGAATTCAATATTGTCCTGATACTTGGCTCTGCGGTTCCAATCCATGCGGTTCAGCAGATCACTTAGATTATAGGTATTCCCATGACCATACTTGGTTCTGAAGAATTCCTGTCCGGCATGCAGAAACGGTGTGCCGAATGATAGCAGGGTCAGTGCAGTTGCAAGCTGATGCTGGCTTTCAAGCACATACTGCCGCTTGTCCGAGGAGTACTTGAGGCGGTCATATAGCGTATGGTTGTCATGAACTTCCACGTAATTGATGCTCATACCCGGGTTGAATGCCTTGAAACTCCCTGTAAACATTTCTCTTATGGCCTGGGCGCCCTGACCATCACCATTTACATACCCCTTTTCGCTCAGTTCAAAATTGCTGCCTTTGATCGCATCTCGGAAATGATCGTTGAAGAAATGCACATTCGGAACACGATCTGCAAATTCAGGGAGTGTCTTCTTATGATACTCCAAGGCTGTCGGCAGGTCCCAACCTTCCCCGAGCAGAAATATTTCCCGGTCCTGTGCTTTTGAGATGTGTTCTATACCCTGCATCGTTTCGATGTCGAGTGCCCCCATAAGATCAAACCGATAACCGTCCACCCGGTAGAAATCGAGCCAGAACTCCATCGTGTCAAGGATGAAGCGGCGTGCCATCATTTTCTCTGAGGCGAAATCATTGCCGACTCCCGTGCCATTCGACAAGGATAGTTCAGCATTATGCCTGAAGTAATAGCCGGGCACCAATTTCTCGAAACTCGAGTGTTCCACCTTATATACATGATTCAAGACGACATCCAAAATGACTTTCATGCCATTCTCATGTAATGTAAGTATAAGTTTTTGGAGTTCAACGATGCGGCTGATTGGATCTGACGGATCAGTTGCATAACTGCCTTCAGGCACCATAAAGAAATGGGGGTCATATCCCCAGTTATAGCTTTTATCCCGGTTCAATTCATCGACGGTCGAAAAGTCATTGACCGGCATCAATTCTATGTGGGTGACCCCTAGCTCCTTCAGATAATTGAGCCCGCTGCTCAGGCGGTGGCCGGTCTTTGTATCTTCCGTCATCCCGAGATAGAGGCCTCTCCATGCTTCACTGACACCGCTGTTGGGATGACTGGTGATGTCTCTTACATGGGTTTCGTAGATGATTGCCGAATCATTCGGGATATCTGGTACATGATGTTTCCGGTAGTTGGGGTTGATGCGTTCGAAATCGACAACCATCGCCTCTTTTGCGTTGGCTGACACTGCCTTTACATACGGATCGATGACGAAATGCGTCACATGATTGTGGCTCACTTCGAAATGGTAATGCTTGCCGTGACAATCCTGGGAAATGACTTTTTCAAAGTAGCCGCCAATTTTATCCATGTTATAAGACTGGCCATCAAGAAGCAGTCTGCACTGGAAGACTGTCGGAGCAAACACCCTGAAAATGGTCTGTTCTTTTGTATAGATGGCACCCATCTGCTGATCGGTTGCATATTTCAGGTCGAATTCTGTAGAAAAGGTGTAGCGGCCCATCTTGAGTGGCGTGTGCTGCCCACCTATAATCAGAAAAGTGAAGTGATTGAGGTTCAAGGGGTGTGCCAGCGAAACGGTGGTGCACTTATTGCTGATATGGGTCGGATGGATTTCAAGTGCTTCGTCATTCTGCATCACAGAAATGGAGTCTGTATTTTTAGAACTGGCATTTTTTTTGACTATGGTAATCTGATCTGATGCATCTAGATATGCGTCATACATAAAGATCCTCCATCTGGTTGTAGTAAATGATTTTTGCATGTATAATTATTCTTTGAATAAATATTCTGAAATTGCTGTAAATGTATCATTCCAAATTTATAAGTTGCATCATCATAAAAATGGGTATGGACATAGTATAACGTAAAGGGGGAGATATTTTGAGTGCAGAGTGGTTGGAAATGGATAAATATCTGTTTCACCAGGGCACCCACTACAATGCCTACCAATTCATGGGGGCTCACGTTTTGGGTGATGAGGTGCGGTTCATCACCTGGGCGCCGAATGCTACGCACGTGCAGCTCGCGTGCGAGCACAATGACTACAGCGGTGAAGACATGGATTTTGAGCCTTTTGGCGATCAAGGTCTCTGGATCTTCAAAACCCCCAACATGAAAAAAGGGGAGGCCTATAAGTATAAGATTTATTTTCAGGGCACGTCCCATCTGAAATCAGACCCCTACGGATTCTACCATGAGCGGCGGCCGGCAACAGCCAGCATCGTCCATCACGATGATTTCACCTTTACGGATGATGGATGGATGTCGAAAAGGGGCCGGAGCAATGTCTATCAGGAGCCGATCAGCATCTATGAAGTCCATCTGGGGACTTGGATGAGACACACCGTGGACAGTGCAAATTATGGCACCGTCGATGAGCTGACTGATGCTGCCCATTTCAGCTATGATGAAATTGCCGAAGCACTGGTGCCATATGTGGAAAAAATGGGATACACACATGTAGAGTTCATGCCTTTGACTGAACACCCCTTTGACTTGTCCTGGGGGTACCAGGTGACGGGCTACTTCTCTCCGACCAGCCGTTTTGGGGAGCCGACTGGATTGAAGCGTCTGATCAACCGTCTGCACGAAGCGGGAATCGGTGTCATCATGGACTTTGTACCTGCCCATTTCTGTAAAGACGCGCATGGATTAAGGATGTTTGACGGCATGCCTGTCTATGAACATCCTGATCCGAGAATTGCTGAAAAACGTCAGTGGGGGACATTGACGTTCGATTACGGACGGCCTGAAGTACAATCTTTCCTCATCTCTTCGGCGATGTATTGGTTGCGTGAATTCCACATCGACGGGCTTAGGATCGATGCTGTCCACAGCATGATAGACCTGAACTTCGAAAACCATGAAGCCCAGGATAAAATCTATAACGAAGATGGCAGCGAAACCAACATTGCCGGGGTGGAGCTGCTGAAGAAATTGAATAAAGCTGCCTTCTTGTATGATGAAGCGCTCCTTATGATGGCGGAAGATTCTTCCGATGAGGCGAAGATTACCCACCCGGTCCATACCGGCGGGCTCGGTTTCAATTTCAAGTGGGATCTCGGCTGGATGCATGACCGGCTTGATTATATGGAACAGGATTTCTACGGACGGGCAAACATCCACAATAAGCTCACGTTTTCGATGGCATATAAGTATAATGAGAATTATTTGCTGCCTCTGTCCCATGATGAGGTTGTCCATGGGAAGAAATCCATAGTCGATAAGATGGCAGGAGACCAATGGCAGAAATTTGCGCAGACCCGATTGTTATATGGCAATCAGACTACAGAACCAGGGAAACAGCTGCTGTTCATGGGGCAGGAAATAGGGATGTTCCATGAGTGGAAGGATAAAGGACAGGTCGACTGGCACCTTCTCGAATATCCGTACCATCATTCCCTGCAGAAATATACTGCTGACCTGAACGCGTTATATAGGGCGCATCCTGAGTTCCATAAATGGGATTATGTGCCTGAAGGGTTCAGGTGGCTGCTTGTCGACGATAATGCGCATTCCGTCCTAAGCTATGTACGCAGATATAAGGAAACTTTTAAAATATGCATATTCAACTACCGTCCGGAAGTATATCATGATTTTAAGATTCCAGTGCCTGAACCCGGCGTCTACCGGGAAATCTTCAATAGTGATGAAGACAGATATTCAGGTTCCCACGTCATAAATGACGGCAGGCATTTTTCAATGGATGAACATTATATCCGTGAAGACCAATATATAAAAGTATCCATCGCACCACTTGCTTTTCAAGTATTCGATCTAGAAGATGACACAGACAGGAGGAAGTAATATGACATCTAATACTGTAGCCATGCTGTTGGCAGGGGGAAAGGGGACACGGCTTGGCGAACTGACGAAAGACATCGCCAAGCCAGCTGTACCATTTGGGGGAAAGTATAGGATCATCGACTTTACAATGAGCAACCTGGCCAATTCGGGTATTTCGACAGTCGGAGTGCTCGTACAATACTCACCCCTGATGCTCAACAAGCATATCGGCATCGGTAAGCCTTGGGGGCTTGACAGGCAATATGGAGGAGTCAGTGTGCTCTCGCCGCATTCCAACCGTGAGGGTAGCGCCTGGTTCAGTGGTACGGCGGATGCAATCGTCAAGAATCTGCATTTTATCGATCAATATGAACCTGATGATCTGATTGTCCTGAGTGGCGATCACATCTATCAGATGGATTACACCAAAATGCTCGAATTCCACCAGGCCAATGATGCCGATGCCACCATCTCGGCAATTGAAGTGCCCTGGGAAGATGCCAGCCGATTCGGCATTCTGAACACGAATGAGGATATGAGCATATATGAATTTGATGAGAAGCCCGAGGAGCCAAAGAACAACATGGCTTCAATGGGAGTCTACACCTTCAAATGGAAGACGATCAGACCGTACCTATTAGAAGATGAGGAGAATGAAGACAGTGACCACGACTTCGGGAAGGACATCATCCCGATGATGCTGTCAGATGAAAAGAGATTGTTCGCCTACAATTTTAAAGGTTACTGGAAAGATGTGGGCACAATCAAAAGTTACTGGGAAGCAAATATGGATCTGCTGAAAGACGATTTCCAAACCTTGCTGATGTCCAAAGAATGGCCCACTTATTCTAACGAAGAAAATCGACCACCGGAGTACATCGGAGAGACATCAGAGATAACAGATTCACTCATCTCCCCGGGTTCCTTCATTGAAGGGAAAATCGATAATTCGATACTCTTCATCGGTGTGGAGACGGGTAAAGGCTCCATTATAAAAGATTCCATCATACTACCTGATGCTGTGATCGGCGAAGGTGTCCGACTTGAGCGGGTGATCGTCACTTCGGGAGTCGAGGTGCCGGATGGCGCTGAAATACTCGCCAAGGATGAAGAACCTATCGTCATCAGTCATGATACTTTAAACGACTATCTGCCAAAGGGGGGCAATCATAATGGATAATGAAATATTGGGGCTGATCAATCTCCAGCCCGAACAGGATTACCTGGATGAATTGACTTATTTCAGGAGCGGCGGATCAGTGCCATTCATGGGACGCTACAGACTGATCGATTTCGCGATCACCAGCATGAATAATTCAGGCGTCAATGTCATTGGAGTATTTGCCGGCAACAAATTCAGGTCCTTGCTCGATCATCTGAACCGCAAAGAAGATTTTGGCATTGAGGGAAGACAATCCAAAATATTCGTCCTGCCCCCTGACTGGAACGATCCAACCGATGTATCGGAGGGAGATCTGAAGCACTTCCACAACCATTCGGACCTGTTCAGCCGTTTTAAAGGGAACCACGTGCTCATCTCAGGGTCCCAGTTCATATCGAATACCGATTATTCTGAAGCGGTGGAAGAGCACATCAAAAATGACAGGGACGTGACATTCGTTGCAGAAAAAGTTGAAACCCCTCCAGAAGGGCCGATTCTGCGACTTATTACAGAAGGGGATCAGGTCGCTGGATTTACACACGACCAGGAAAATCCGCACCTTTACACAGGCGTTTACATCATTAAAAAAACCGTCCTGATGAATATCGTCACATTCTGCATAAACAACTATAAGCCGAGTTTCTTCCATAATGGCATAAGGGAGAAGCTTGAAGAGTATAATACAGGTTTTTTCGATATAACGGCAAAGACACATTATTTCCATTCGATTGAAACATATTTCAACAACAGCATGGCATTGCTGGAAAAAGACCGCTACCGCAAATTCTTCTTCGGCAAGAACAAAGTGAAGACGAAAGTGAGTACCAGACCGCCTACGCTCTATAAAAAAGACAGCAACGTCAAAAAATCGATCGTGGCGAATGGCGTCACGGTCGAGGGCAAAGTGGAACGCTCGATAATCGGCCGCAATGTCAAGATTGGCAAAGGGGCGGTCATCAAGAACTCTATCATTTTTGCAAACTGTACAATCGAACCTGACGTGCATCTGGAGAATGTGATATTGGATAAAGACGTCAGGATTACAGAAGGGCGCCAGCTGATGGGTTCTGAAGAAAAGCCTTATGTCCTGGCCAAGCGTACAGAGATCTAATTTGAAATGGGAAGAAGTGACGGCATGAAACATGTACTTTTTGCTGCAAGTGAATGCACACCGTTCATCAAATCAGGCGGGTTGGCCGATGTCATCGGCAGCCTGCCGCAGGCACTTGTCAAGGAAGGGGCCGAGGTGTCGGTCATCCTCCCCTTATATAAGGAAATCATCCATTCCGAATATCGCCGGGAGATGGAGGAAGTGATGATCTACAATACGCCGGTGGGGTGGCGCAACCAGTATACCCGTATCCTGAAATATACGGATAGGAAAGTCACCTACTATTTTGTAGATAATGAATACTACTTCAACCGTGATGGCCTCTATGGATATATCGATGATGGGGAGCGCTTCGTCTACTTTTCGAATGCCATCATTGAATTTATGTACCGTATAGATGAAAATTATGACGTGCTCCATTGTCATGATTGGCAGACTGGGGCTGCTGTTGCAATCGGCAGCATCAAACGGCCACAGCCCGGCATGAAGATTGTCTATACGATCCATAATATTCAGTACCAAGGATGGATGGAGCCCTCCGCCTTCAGCGATATGTTCAACTTCGGCATGGAGCATTTCGCAGGATTCGAGTGGCAGGGTATGCTTAACATGATGAAAGCAGCCATCCATCATGCGGATGTCATTACGACCGTGTCCGAAACATATGCCGAAGAGATTCTGACGCCGTTTTTCGGAGAAGGCCTGGAAACCGTGCTTGAATACAGGAGGCATGATCTCCATGGTATTATCAATGGTCTGGATATGACAGAATATAACCCCCTGAGGGATGATGCACTTGACTATAGATACCGATCCTCATGCAAGACCAAACTGAAAAATAAGATGGCGCTGCAGAGTGCCCTCGGATTGGAAGTGGATGAAGCCATCCCCATGTATGGCATTGTGACTCGTCTCGTTTCCCAAAAAGGTCTCGATCTCATCACACATGTCATGCATGAATTCCTGATGGAGGATGTCCAGCTCGTCGTACTCGGGTCAGGAGATCAGCAGTATGAGGATTATTTCAGATCACTTTTCCAGAATTTCCCCGGAAAGGTGCATGCGACGATCGGGTTCAGTGAATCCTACGCCAGGAAAATCTATGCTTCCAGTGATTTCTTCATCATGCCGAGCCTGTTTGAACCGTGCGGCCTGGGCCAACTGATCGCGATCAGATATCTAACGGTTCCAATCGTCAGGGAAACGGGTGGATTGAAGGATACGGTCGTGCCATATAACGAATTCAACCATGTTGGGAACGGTTTTTCATTTGAAAAATATAATGCCCACGAATTGCTCGATGCCATGAGGTATAGCCGATCCATCTACCAGGATAAGGCGCATATGGATGCTTTGATCCATAACATGATGCAATCGGACTACAGTTGGGCAAAATCAGCTGAACGCTATATGAGCCTCTATTGAAGAAAAGCCACCTCCAAAATATTTTGGAGGTGGCTTTTTCCACTATGCTTCGGGTTGTGCCATTTTCATCACTTTTCCGCGGTCCGGAGTGACGTTTACGGTCTGCTGATCAGTATAGGTCACAAAGCCCGGTTTTGCGCCACTGACTTTATGCACATGGCGAACTTTGGTGAAATCGACAGGCACCGACTCCGAGTCCCGTGCCTTGGAGTGGTAGGCTGCTATCATCGCGGCATCCAGAATATCCTGCTCTTCTATTTCGCCCTCAGTATGCAGGATGACGACGTGGGAGCCTGGAATGTCCTTCGTATGGAACCACAGATGGTTGTTCTGAGCTTTTTTACTCGTCAGGTAGTCGTTCTGCTTGTTGTTTTTGCCGACCAGTACATCAAGTCCATTCGTCGTCCGATAAGGATGAAGCTGAATTTTATGCTTTTTCTTCTTCGGCTGTCTCCGATTGTTCTTGATGATGCCCTGCTCACCCAATTCTTCCCTTATCTCTTCAACTTCTTCTTGAGTGCTGATGCTTTCCATCTGATGGAGCAGTGAAGAGAGGTATCTAATGTCCTCATATGAGCGTTCCAGCTGTGTAGCGGCACTGCTTTCGCGCGTCTTCAGCTTATTGTACATCTTATAGTAGCGTTGGGCGTTTTCGCTCGCCGTGCGGTTCTTATCGAGGGGGATGATCAGAGGCTCATCGGTATAATAATCGATGACTTCGATGCTTTCATCGTATGGTTTGACCTGATGCATATAGGCAGTGAGAAGTTCTCCATACTTTTGGTATTCATCCATCTTCTCCGCTTCAGCAAGGTCTGCCTTGAGCTTTTCTATCTTACGTTCTGTACGGTCATATTCACGTTCGATCAGGTGGACATAATCCTGCGCCTTCTGTCTGATGAGTGACTTCCTGTACCTGTCATGGTAATAGTCGTCCATCAATCCGGAGAGCGAATCATATGTTGCATCCGGTGCACCGAGGTGACTGAGTGGAGTGAAATAGAATATTTCAGAGTCCCCGTCCGTATAGAGCACAGGTTTTATCTCTTCGGCCTGATGCATGGCCTCTTTTATTGCCGGTACGATGGTTTCAGTGGTGAAGTAGCCGGCGAGGTATTCGACTTCCTTGACGAAAAGGGGGCTGAATCCTTCTACATTATGGAGGATCTGCCGGCCTATCTTCCCTCTGTTGAAGTCGATGTGTGCGGTAACTGACTCTATATCCGCCGTCCTCGGATTGAGTTTCGGCTCAGTCGGCGGGGCCGAATACGGGAAGCCTGGCATGATGGTCCTGCTGTTGTTGTTCGGTGTGAGGTGTTTGATGCCGTCCTGGATGATGTAGTCGGCATCCGTTATGATGATGTTTGAATGCCGTCCCATGATTTCCAGGATGAGTATGCGCCTGATCGGGTCGCCAAGTTCATTCCGCGATTGGATGTGCATTTCAACCCGGCGGTCGTTTCCGACTTGTCTGATGGTTTCAATGATGCCGCCTTCAAGATGTTTTCTGGCAACACGCAGAAACATCGGCGGATCGAATGGAAATTCATATTTATGTTTTGTCAGGTGAAAACGTGCGTACATGGGATGCGCACTTATCAGAAGGTTGTGGTTTGCACCTTGTGCCCTGACTTTGAATATCATGCTTGTGTCATCCATCTGCTGTATCTTATTTATTTTCCCGCTGCGGAGACTATCCAACTCCCCCAATAGGGCGTGGACAAAATTACCGTCGAATGCCATGGTTTCATCCTCCTGTTTTAGACTAATGAACATTTTAACATGAATTGTACCTTGTTTGTCACAGGCCGTCATTTGATGATGAATTTTTCTCCTGGTTATGGTACATTAGGAGATAATCACAAATAGAAAGGTTACGTGTTATGACTTCAGAAAAGGGATTGCTGATTGTACTCTCCGGCCCATCGGGTGTGGGGAAAGGCACGGTCAGAAAGGCGATTTTCGATCATCCTGATACTGACTTCAAGTACTCGATCTCCATGACGACAAGGGAGAGGCGAGAAGGGGAGACGGATGGCGTCGATTATTTCTTCAAGAGCAAAGCAGAATTCGAAGCATTGATTGAAGCAGATAAATTCATTGAGTATGCAGAGTATGTGGGCAACTACTACGGCACTCCGGTGGATTATGTGGAGGAGACCATGTCAAAAGGACATGACGTATTCCTGGAGATAGAAGTCGAAGGGGCAAAACAGGTGAGGGAAAAGTTCCCTGAAGCCCTGTTCATCTTCCTGGCCCCACCGGACCTCAACCAATTGGAGCAGCGTCTTGTGAACAGGGGGACAGACTCTCCTGAGATCATCAAACACCGCATTGATGAAGCGAAAAGAGAACTTAAAATGATGAACCTTTACGATTATGTCGTAATCAACGACGATGTGGACACTGCGCGCGGACGGGTCCAATGCATTGTCGAAGCGTCCCATATGAAACGGGCACGTGTAGAATCCAAATTGAGAAAAATGCTACTGGAGGTCAATCAATAATGCTATATCCATCCATACACGATCTGAAGAAGAATGTCGACTCGAAATATCTGGTTGTGACGATGGCTGCCAAACGGGCACGTCATCTCCAGGATGAACCGGATGACCTTATCTTGGAAGAGTATAAGACTCTGAAGACGGTCAGCCGGTCGCTTGAAGAAATTGCTGCAAATAAAGTTAAGGCAAGAAACTAGCTGACAAATTTTGTCAGCTTTTTTTAACAGCCCATCGCGGTAGCGGGGCTATATTCAAAGAGGTGAGAGCATGGCAAATATCGTTATCGGCGTGACAGGCGGCATTGCTGCCTATAAGGCGGTCGACTTAACAAGTAAACTGATTCAAGGTGGACACCAGGTCCGTGTCGTCCTGACGGAAAATGCACTTGAATTCATCACGCCGCTCGCATTTCAGGCAATAAGCCGCAATCATGTATACACCGATACCTTCAAAGAGGAAGATCCGTCGGTGATTTCCCACATCAACATCGGAGAATGGGCGGATATCATAGCAGTAGTGCCGGTGACTGCAAATACAATCAGTAAGCTGGCCAATGGCATCTATGACAATATGCTGCTCAATGTGCTGGCGGCAAATCCAAAACCGGTGGTGCTTGCGCCGGCTATGAACGTCCATATGTATAACCAGCCCGCCGTACAGAGGAATATGGAAGTGCTTACTAGAGACGGATACCAATTCATCGATGCAGAATCCGGATTCTTGGCATGCGGCTATAATGCCAAAGGGCGCATGGCAAATGTACCGGATATAAAAGCCTATATAGAAGCCCAGCTTGAACGAGGTGATCGGATGACTGGCAAGAAAGTGCTGATAACAGCAGGACCGACACAGGAGCCTCTCGATCCTGTGCGTTATATCACCAACCATTCAAGCGGCAGGATGGGGTATGCCCTGGCCGAAGCGGCGGCTGATAGAGGGGCAAAAGTTGTATTGGTCAGTGGTCCGGTCAATCTAGACGCGCCCCGGGGCGTCGAAGTCGTCGATGTTGTAACGGCAGACCAGATGTGGCGCGCAGCAGACAGCCATATGGACGCTGACCTTGGCCTGTTCACCGCAGCAGTCAGCGACTTTGCTCCCGTCTCCATGCAGGACCAGAAGATGAAGAAGGAGCAGGGGACAGAGCAGATGACCATTGAGATGAAAAAGACACCGGATATATTGAAGCATGCCGGATTTCATGCCAAAGATATGTATGTGGCGGGGTTCGCAGCAGAAACGGAAAATGTCGAAGCGTATGCGCTGGATAAACTGAAACGCAAGAATGCCGACTGCATCATCATGAATGATGTATCCAATCCTGACATCGGCATGAACAGCCCGGATAACGAGGTGGTCATGCTATTTAGGGATGGGGAGCCGGTGCCGTTCGAAAAGATGGATAAGCAGTCGCTTGCTTCTGCCATCATGGATACGCTGCAAGACAGGTGGCTGGACTGATGTACGCTTCTGTAATAGTGGATATCCCGAGTAAAAGCGTAAACCAAGTCTTTGACTACCGTGTCCCGGAAGGCATGTTGGACATACTCAAAGTCGGCCACCGCGTACTCGTACCTTTCGGGCGACGTACCATCCAAGGGTATGTGATGAAGCTCAGTGAAATGACCGACTTCGATCTGGAGCGGATCAAGGAAATCGCACGTACGCTCGACATCGAGCCCGTGCTGACAGAAGAGATGGTGATCATCGCCAAACATCTCGCAGACTACTATATCGATCAGTATATAAGCGTCATAGAAACCATTTTGCCGGCAGCGCTGAAGGCAAACTACAAAAAAGTGCTGCGCTTGGCTGAAGGGCATGGGGCGACAGCAAAAAGACTCCTTGAATCCCATCAGCAGGGCGGAGAGGTGGAGACGAGGCGTCTGCCTGCCCCAGTGTTGGAGGAACTTGCCCCCCACCTCGCGTCTGGGGAAATAAAGGAAGAGACAGTGATCACGCAGCATACGAAAAAGAAGACGGCCCTTGCAGTCTATTCCCTGCGTCATCCTGAAGTCGAACTGTCACGCGCCAAAAAACAGCAGGAGCTGCTCGACGTGATCGAATCGAGTTCGGAACCAATCTTCATCAGGGACCTTGCCGCTGAAGGATTCTCCAACCATCTGGTTAATGAACTCGTCCGCAAAGGATATGTGGAGAAGGTCGAACGGCAGATGGAACGGGACCCGTATGCGGATAGGGTGTTTACATTGGACCCGCCGAAAGTGTTGAATGAAGAACAGCAGCATGCCTATGACCGCATCGCTGAAATGATGGATGCCGGTGAGCCGAGAACCTTCCTGCTCCACGGCATTACAGGCAGCGGCAAGACGGAAGTGTATCTTCAGGTCATCCAAAAGGTGATGGATGAAGGACGAAATGCCATCATGCTGGTGCCGGAGATCGCTTTGACCCCGCAGATGGTCAACCGCTTCAAAAGCCGGTTCGGTGATGATGTGGCGGTGCTCCATTCCGGGCTTTCCCACGGGGAGAAATACGATGAATGGCGCAAAATAAAAGAAGGCCGTGCACGTGTATCGGTCGGGGCCAGAAGCAGTGTCTTTGCACCCTTTGAGAATATCGGCGCCATCATAGTGGATGAGGAGCATGAAACGACATACAAGCAGGGGGATCGGCCCATGTACCATGCCACCGAAGTGGCGAAGTTCAGGAGCCGGTACCATAATTGTCCCCTGATACTTGGGACGGCCACGCCCAGCCTCGAAACATATGCCCGTAGTGAGAGGGGCGTCTATGAGCGGCTTGAACTGACGCAGCGGGCCGGGACGAAAGTACTGCCTGAAATCCACGTGGTGGATATGGCGGAAGAGCATCGCGGGGGCAACACCTCGATCATTTCACAGACGCTCAAGGAAGCCATCGACCAGCGCATCGAACGGGGTGAACAGACTGTGCTGCTGCTCAATAGGCGCGGGTATTCGAACTTTCAGATATGCCAAAACTGCGGCTATGTGCCAATCTGCCCAAACTGTGACATCTCGCTCACCTACCATAAATCAAACAGCAGTCTGCTGTGCCATTACTGTGGTTACGAATCGGCAGTCCGCCGTATATGTGAAAACTGCCAAAGTGACGATGTTACCTTCAGGGGGACGGGTACCGAGAAAGTGGAGGAAATACTGCGTGATATGTTCGACACTGAAATCGTCAGGATGGACAACGATACGACAAGGCGGAAGGGCATGCATGAAAAGCTGCTTGACCGGTTTGAAGAAGAAGAAATCCCCATCCTGCTCGGCACTCAGATGATCGCCAAAGGGCTCGACTATCCCAAGGTGACGCTTGTGGGCGTGCTGAATGCAGACACGATGCTCAATCTTCCTGATTTCAGAGCCAATGAAAAGACATATCAGCTGCTCACTCAGGTATCGGGCCGCGCAGGACGCCATGCTTTGTCGGGGGAAGTGATTTTCCAGACCTACAACCCGAGCCATTATGCAATCCAACTGGCCAAAGGGAACGATTACAGGCAGTTCTATGAAAAGGAGATGGCATTCAGGCGACTGGCACGCTACTCACCGTTTTATTTTCATGTCTTGTTCACCGTTTCGAGCGAGGATATCTCAAAATGTCTCAAAGCGACGAGCCATATCCATGATGCCCTGGTGGACGCTGTCTCGGACAAGTCCATCATAGTGGGACCATCCCCAAGTCCGCTTGAGAGGATCAACCGGCAGTATCGTTTCCAGATAATGCTGAAATATAAGAGGGAACCGGCACTGCTCGAAGTTTTGGGTGGATTGGATGAATATTATCATGAAGCATATCGTACGGAAGGTGTCTCACTCCGGATAGATGTGGATCCGCAAGTCATCATGTAGGAGGAATTTATAATGACGGAAACAATCATTTTTATGGGAACCCCGGATTTCTCGGTACCCATATTAGAGAAGCTCCACGAAAAGCATAATGTCGCGCTGGTCATCAGCCAGCCGGACAAGCCGGTCGGCAGAAAAAGGGTGCTGACCTCACCACCGGTCGCAGAAGCAGCAAAAACCCTCGATATCCCACTTTTCCAACCTCAAGACATCAGGCACGATGAAGCGGTGGATCAGATCAGGGGGATGGCTCCGGATCTGATCATCACTGCAGCCTATGGGCAGATCCTCCCAAAGGCGCTGCTAGACATTCCGCGTCTCGGGGCGGTCAATGTGCATGCCTCCCTACTGCCGAAACATAGGGGAGGCGCCCCAATCCATAGGGCGATCATGGAAGGTGATGCAGAAACCGGCGTAACACTTATGTATATGGCTGAAGGGCTCGACAGTGGAGATATCATCGCCAGTGTAAAGACCGGCATCACGCCTGAAGATGATACAGGAACATTACATGACCGCCTGTCACACCTTGGTGCAAAGCTTCTCAATGAGACACTTCCCGCCTTATTGGCAGGGACGAATTCCCGGGTACCACAGAATGAAGGGCAGGTCACAATCAGTCCGAACATTTCCAAAGAGGATGAACTGTTGGACTTTGAGGACAATGCAGAGCATCTGTTCAATCATATACGGGGATTGTCCCCATGGCCCGGCGCCTATACTGAAATGGATGGCAAACGTCTGAAGATATATGGTGCGCGGCTTCTTGAAAAGCATTCACAGCGTCAACCCGGCACCATCGATTCGGTGACGGAAGATGGCTTCACCGTGGTGGCAGGAGACCATCGACTCATCGAGGTCACACAAGTCCAGCTGGCTGGGAAAAAGCGGACCGATGCCTCGGAATTCACAGCAGGCAGGCAAAACTTAGAAGGCACAATACTTGGGGGTATCAGCTAATGTCATTACGTAAACTGGCCCTCGATGCATATGGCCGGGTGATGGATGAGGGGGGCTACTCCAACATCGTCCTGAACGATATAATCAAGAGCCATCCTCTAGAGGCGAACGATAAAGGGCTGCTGACTGAGATCGTCTACGGCACGATCGCAAAGCGGCTGCATATCCAATATCAGATCAGGCCTTTTATACGCACGAGGCTCAAGCGGTGGCAGCGTAATCTGATAGAGATTACAGTCTATCAGATCATATGGCTAGACCGTGTGCCGAACTATGCCGCGATCAATGAAGCGGTGAAGATCGCCAAAGCATCAGGCGGACCGAAAGACGCCAATGCCATCAACGGCATATTGAGGAATTTCGAAAGATCGCCGAGACAGGACGCCAATGCCATCAAAAGTGCCACAAAACGGTTGTCCATAGAGACGAGCATCCCTGAATGGATCATCTTCCATTGGAAGACCCACCACGGCATCGAGGGGGCCCGCCGGATAGCGGAAGCATTGGACAGTCGGCCCCAGATGTATATACGCACCAATACATCACGCATTACACGCGAGTCGCTCCTTTCGAAATTGACGGCAGAAGGCCTGGAGGCAACCCCTTCAGATATTCATCCCGACGCCATCGAAGTGGATGGGGATATCCTGAAATCAGAGGGCTATGAAGCAGGGTTGTTCAGCATCCAGGATGTCAGTTCGATGCTCGTCAACGAAGCCCTTGAACCAGCAGTGGATGATGTCATCCTTGATGCCTGCAGTGCGCCAGGCGGCAAAGGGCTGCACGCACTTGAGAAAGCCACCAGCGGCCATGTCGACCTGAGTGATGTACACACGCATAAATTGCCGCTCGTGACCCAACATGCCAAACGCCTGGGGCTGTCGAACCTCGAAGTTTTTCTGGCAGACGCAGCCTGTGATGAATACCCGAGACTATATGATAAAATCATAGTCGACGCTCCTTGCTCAGGTCTCGGGGTGATGCGCAGGAAGCCGGAAATCAGATACGAGCGCACGGCAGAAGATGTAGAAGCGCTTGTCAGACTCCAACTTGAAATTTTATCCAATGTGAAACAATACTTGAAAAAAGACGGCGTGCTCATATATTCGACATGCACCATCCATCAGATGGAAAATGAGAATGTGGCCTATACTTTCAAAAAGGAAAATGACGATATCGAGTTTGATCCATTCAGGTTGAAAGCATTCGATTTTGAAGGGCCATATCGCCAGATTCTGCCGCATGAAGCAGATACAGATGGCTTCTTTATAGCCAGATTCAGGAAGAAGGAATAGAAATGATAAAAAGACCAGAAAAGAAACCGATTAAAGATTTTCAGCTGCCGAACTTCGACCGACCGTCGATCTACACCTTAAACCTCGATGAGTTGGAGGCATTGGCAGTCGAATGGGGAGAAGAGCGGTATCGCGGTGCCCAAATATTCGAATGGCTCTATATTCACCGTGTAGACCAGTTTGAAGAAATGTTGAACCTGCCTAAGGAGATGCGCCAAAAATTGTCAGAGATGTACAGCATCGAGCCGCTGGAAACGGTGGTCAGGCAGGAAAGCAAGGATGGCACCATGAAGTTCCTGTTCCGCCTAAGGGATGGCTATACCATCGAAACTGTACTGATGCGCCATGATTACGGCAACTCCGTGTGCGTCACGACCCAGGTCGGATGCCGTATAGGCTGCAGTTTCTGCGCGTCGACGCTCGGGGGGTTGAAGCGTAATCTCGAAGCGGGTGAAATCGTCTCACAGATCGTCCAGATCCAAAAAGCACTGGACGAGACGGATGAACGTGTGAGCAGCATCGTCATTATGGGTATCGGTGAACCGTTTGAAAACTACAACCAGATGATGAAGTTCCTGCGTATCGTCAATCACGACGATGGCCTCAATATCGGCGCACGCCATATCACGGTATCCACAAGTGGCATAGTGCCCCGGATCTATGATTTTGCAGAAGAAGATATACAGATCAACTTTGCCGTGAGCCTGCATGCATCGGATAATGATATAAGGACACGGCTGATGCCGATCAATAAAGCCTATGATATAGAAAAATTGATGGATGCCTTGAAGTATTACCAGCAGGAGACCGGCCGCAGGATCACTTTTGAATATGGCCTTTTCGGTGGCGTCAATGACCAGCCTGAACATGCACGCGAGCTTAGTGAGTTGATCAGCGGGCTGAAATGCCATGTCAACCTCATACCTGTCAACCATGTGCCGGAGCGGAACTATGTACGTACTACAAGGGATGATATCTTCACATTTTTGGAGACGCTCAATGAGTGCGGTGTGAACGCGACGCTCAGAAGGGAGCAGGGTACCGATATAGATGCCGCATGCGGCCAGCTCCGTGCCAAGGAATCCAAGGAAGAAACGGGGGAATAGCAATGAAGGCAGTAGAAGAGAGCATCAAGGGAGACCACCGCAGCTTGAATGAAGATGCCACCGGCATCTTCTATAATGGAACAGATCAGATGCTGCTGCTCGTTTCGGACGGGATGGGTGGCCATGAGTATGGTGATGTCGCCAGCAGGTTCGCACATGATGAGGTGAAGGCGGCATGGGAAGAGCAGAATCTGTTCGACGTCGAGCAGGCGGTCGAATTTTTGAGGCATCTTGTGATGGATGTCAACCGCAGGATGCATGAATACCAGGAAGAATATGCAGAGTACCGCGGAATGGGCACGACCCTTGTCCTAGCGGCGGTGATTGACGAAACCCTGCTTATTTTGAATGTGGGGGATTCCAGGGCGTATGTGATGAACGCCCGCTCCATCGAACAGGTGACGAAAGACCACTCATTCGTCAACATGCTGGTCGATGCCGGAGAGATTACCGAAGCGGATGCCAAAATGCATCCCAAAAGGAATATAATCACAAAAGCACTCGGCACCGACCGCCTCATCCAGGCAGATGTCTTCAGGTTGCGCAATAAACAGTATAACCATCTCCTGCTTGCTTCTGACGGCCTGACGGATGAAATGGATAGTGGAGAAATCCATACAATCGTATCAAAGCCGGACGTTCCGCTTGAGGATAAGCCGGGACATCTTATAGAACGTGCACTCAAAAATGGCTCTACGGATAATATCAGCCTCGTATTGGCTGAACTGAAGGCAGGCAATCAGGTGTGATTGGAGAAATCGTTTCAGAGCGCTACAAGGTGATTGAATACCTCGGCGGCGGCATGAGCTCCGTTTACTTGGCTGAGGATATCATCCTGAACCGGGAAGTGGTCGTAAAGCTGATTAAAGTGGATCATCATAACCGCGAGAAATCCGTGGCGCGGTTCCAACGTGAAGTCGAAAGTACGATCCAACTTTCCCATCCTAACATTGTCAGCGTTCTGGACGTCGATGAGACGGATATGTATCACCTGCTCGTAACTGAAGTGATCCATGGTCCGACGTTGCAGCAGTTCATCGAAGATAATCATCCTGTGCCGGTAGCTGAAGTGCTGAGGATATGTGGGATGGTGCTGCGTGGCATCAGGCATGCCCACGGTGCAGGCATCATCCATAGGGATATCAAACCCCAGAACATTCTGATGGATGAAAAGGGACAGGTGAAGATTACAGACTTCGGCATCGCAAAGGCTCTAAGTGATACACGCATGACTGAAACCAACCAGGTCATGGGTTCTGTGCAGTACATATCCCCGGAACAGGCAAAAGGCCACCAGACGGATGAACGGACAGATATCTATTCATTCGGGATCGTATTGTTTGAATTGCTTGCCGGCCGGCTGCCGTTTGAAGGGGAAACTCCGGTTTCAGTCGCACTGAAGCATATCTCGGAACCCTTTCCGGATATACTGGAATTCAGGGATGTGCCGGAAGCGCTTGTCCGCATAATCGGTAAGTGTACTGAAAAGGATCCACGTAACCGTTATCGTCAAGTGGATGAAATACTCAATGACATCGCTGCATTCAATTCCGGTACAGTATCTGAACCCCACCCTGGGCCAAAGCCCCCAATCAGCCCTTACGGAGATAGGAAGAAGAATCGAAAGCTATGGCTCATTCCGTTGTTGGCAATGTTGCTTCTGCTGCCGGCATTGTTCTTTTTCCTTGTCATGGACCAATCGTCCACCCTCCCGGACATGACCGGTATGCCGATTGAAGATGCCGGACAGGTACTTGAAGAAAATGATTTGGAGATGGGTGAGACAATCGAGGCGTATGACCCTGAAATGAGTACTGGCTCGATCATCAGGACTGTACCAGGAGCTGGTGGGAAAGTAGATAAGGGCACTCCGATCGATATTATGGTCAGCCGTGGAGAAGCGCCCTATGAAATGGGGGACTTTGTCGGGGCATACTATGAAGATATCAAAAGTGATCTGGATGCACTTGGGTTCAGCAGTGTCGAAGTCGAAAAGATACCCGACGCTTCAAAGCCTGACACGGTACTCTCACAGTCCATTGGAGCTGGCATGGAAGTCACCCCGGAAGAACATGAGTTAGTGCTTGAAGTGTCTTCAGGAGTGGAGATGCCATCGTTGACAGGACTTTATCTTGATGATATGCGGGCTGATATCGAAGCGATGGAATTCAGCTCTTTTGAAGTGGAAGAAGTATACGACCCATCCGAACCCGGGACGATAATAGAACAGTCAATAGAACCAGATGTACTGGTCGACCCGTCTTCAGACAATTTGAAGCTGACCGTTTCAAGAGGCTTAGAGATGATAGAAGTGGAAGATTATAGGGGGCAGCAGCTGGAGGAGGCAGAGGCAGCGCTGATTGAGGCAGGATTTGAAGTGGATATCATCCAGGAAGCCCACAGCGCAGATTTTAAAGAGGGTCAGGTCATGGGGCAGTCTCCGCATTATGGGGAATTCACAAAAGGATCCACAATCGATATAATCAAATCCCTCGGACCCGAGTCCAAAGACGAGAAGCAATTCGCCAAAGAAATATTGATCCCATACGATGAAGATCAGGACGCGGACTCAAAAGAAGAACGCCCGGCCCGTACTGTGGAAATATACATTGACGATAAAGATAATGATATGGATGATGTATTCGATACATTGGAAATCGATTCGGATCATGAGTATACGGTCAATATGATCATTGAAGAAGATGAAACCGGCCACTACCGCATCGATGTCGATGGTGAGACCATCAAAGAGGATAAGGTCCCCTACAAATGATTGAAATGGTGGCATAAGCCCAATCATTTATATATAATGGATTAGGAATAATGAAATTGGAGGAGAACTTATGAGCACAATAAAGAGAGACAAAGGTCTCGATAACACGCTTAAGGCAATGAAGGAAGGTTACCTTTACACCACGAATCAAAGAAAGCGCCTTGGTGCAGAAAACATTTTTGAAACAAGGGGTCTCGGCGGTAAGCGCATCCTCGTCCTCAGTGGTAAAAAGGCTGCTGAAACTTTCTACGATAATGATAGGATCGAACGTTCCGGCACTCTGCCAAAGCGTATCGTGAACACTCTATTCGGTAAAGGTGCCATCCACACGACGACCGGCAAAAAACATATAGACAGAAAAGCACTCTTCATGTCGCTTATGACAGAAGGCAACCTGAAATACTTACGTGAACTTACACGCAACCACTGGTATATGAATACTCACCGCATGGAACAGATGGGCCGTGTAAACATCTATCGCGAATCCATCGTCCTGCTTACTAAAGTAGGTACCAAGTGGGCCGGTGTACAGGCACCGGAATCTAAGATTGAAGAAATCGCAACGGATATGGATATCATGATCGATTCCTTCAAAGGCCTAGGTTCCAAGTTCAAAGGCTACAGGGAGTCCGTCAAAGCACGTCACCGTGTTGAGGATTGGCTTGAAGATCAGATCATCCAGACCCGTAAAGGCAAGATCCATCCGCCAGAGGGAACGGCCCTCTATGAGTTTGCACATTGGGAAGACTACAAGGGTAACCCTATGGACTCAAGACTCTGTGCCATCGACCTGATGAACACGTTCCGCCCTCTCATTGCGATCAACCGTTTTGTATCATTCGGTCTGCATGCGATGAATGAACATCCAATTTCAAGGGAAAAAATCAACAACGAAGAAGATTATGCGTACATGTTCTCACAAGAAGTGCGCCGCTTCTACCCATTCGTGCCATTCCTGCCGGGCAAAGCGAAGACGGACTTCAACTTCGATGGACATGATATAGACAAAGACACTTTCCTTCTGCTCGATGTCTATGGCACCATGCACCGCGATGATGTCTTCGAAAACGCGAATGAATTCCGCCCAGAACGCTTCATCGACTGGGATGGCAGCCCATTCGACCTTATTCCGCAAGGCGGCGGCGACTACTACACGAACCACCGTTGTGCAGGCGAGTGGATGACAATCATCATCATGGAAGAGACGATGAAATATTTTGCCGGCAAAGTTTCATATGATGTACCTGAACAAGACCTCAGCATCGATCTGAACAGCATTCCAGGCTATATTAAAAGTGGCTTCATCATTGAAAACGTCAGGGAAAACATCGACCGCAAATAAATTCAAATGCCCCCTTCCGCCATATGGCGGAAGGGGGCATTCATTTATGGGCAAATTGTCATTAGGTCCTGCCTGTACCAAGAAATGGTGGCGCAATGAAAAAGGAGTCTCTCCCGGGTCGGGACAGACTCCTTCGTGCATATAGCTAGAATGTATCGAGTGGGCCGTCATAAGCCAGTATGCCGCCTTCGACATTCAACGCTTTGTAGCCGTTATCAAGTAAATGGTGCTGTACTTTCTCACTTCTCTTGCCGGATCTGCACATTACATAATACGTCTTGTCTTTATCGAGGGATGAAATGGCGTTCTCGAAGTCCGACATCGGATAATGTTCGGCACCAGGCACGAAGCCTGTCTCTTCCAGTTCATTCTTTTCCCTGACATCGATCAGGACTTTATCCTCACCTTGGATTACATCTTGCAGTTCACTAGCCTCAATTGACTCTGACATGGTAGTACCTCCTTTTATGGTGCTAGTGATATTTTATCATAAAGAGGGTAACTGTTATAATAAAGTAAAATCAATCAGGGGTGACGTATGCTTAAAGGAAGAATAATCAAAGCATTGAGCGGATTCTACTATGTAGAGGCTGAAGGGAGTATATACGCAACAAGGGCGAGGGGTCTGTTTAGAAAAACTAAGGAGTCCCCCCTTGTCGGCGATATTGTGACATTTCAGGTGGAGAATGATATGGAAGGGTATATAACGGCGATAGATCCCCGCAAAAACTCACTTGCGCGGCCACCAGTCGCCAATATCGATCAGCTGTTGATCACAATGAGCATGAAATCCCCTGAATTCAACTATTATCTTCTGGACCGATTCCTTGCTTACGCAGAAGCGCATGATATGGAGCCAGTCGTCATCATCACCAAGATGGACCTGGCTGATGACGATTTCGATGCTGAAGCGTTGAAATCGGTCTATAGCGGTATTTATCCGGTCCATTTCACCGACCGGGGCTCCATCGCCCGGGATCTGGAAATGATCTTCGAGGATAAGATCAGTGTCTTGGCTGGTCAGTCCGGGGTGGGGAAATCGACTCTACTGAATACATTCCTGCCAGCACTCGATCTTGAGACTGCAGAAATCTCCAACGCTTTAAATCGTGGAAAACATACGACGCGGCATGTGGAGCTGATGGATATTGCCGGCGGCAAGATTGCAGATACCCCAGGATTCAGCACGATAGAATTCACAGGTCTCGATAAATACAATCTCAAGTTCTGTTTTCCGGATTTCAATGTACACAGTGAAAAATGCAAATTCAGGGAGTGTCAGCACATCAAGGAACCTAAGTGCGGTGTCAAGGAAGCCGTGGCGAACGAAATGCTGGCCAAGACGCGCTATGACAGTTATGTAACGATTTATCATGAAATTGAAAACAGAAAGGTAAGATATTGAATGGATAAAATATTACCTTCCCTGCTTGCCGGGGATTTTGCGAATCTAGGACGCGATATCGGGAGGATGGAGGCAGCTGGTGCCGATATGTTCCATCTTGATGTCATGGACGGCCAGTTTGTGCCGAACATATCATATGGACTGCCTGTGATTGAAGCCATCAGTAAGGTCTCCAACATACCGATCGATGTGCATCTGATGACCCTTCAGCCCGACCAGTTCATAGAAGAACTGAAGCGGATGGGCGTCGCTATGGTGTCTTTTCATGTTGAAGCGACACATCATCCGCACCGACTGATCCAAAAGATCCAGCAAAATGGCATGAAGGCGGGTATCGCGCTAAATCCACATAGTGCCGTGTCTGAGCTTGAATACCTGCTGCCAGATCTTGATTTCGTCCTCATCATGACAGTGAATCCAGGCTTTGGCGGACAGGAATTCATCAGCCAGTGTGTGGGTAAGATCACCGAACTTGATGGGATGAGGAAAGCGCATAACTACCAATTTGACATCGAAGTCGATGGCGGCATAAATGATGAAACGGCAGCTATATGCAGAGATGAGGGCGCGAACCTGTTCGTCAGCGGTTCCCATCTGTTCAAAGCAGAGGACCCTGCCGCAGCAATCAGCCGGTTGAGAGGATGATGACATGCATATCAACGTGTTAGTCCGTGAATCTAAAAAGGGCATCATGGAAGCCATCAGGCCCGGCGAATGGGCCGGGGTGGATCGCGGTGCATATCTTCTGCTTAGGGAAGGCATCCACCCGAAGTATACTTATGGGGATTTCGATTCTGTAGATGATGGAGAATGGACGTTCATCACCAGACATATGGCGGTGACACCTGTGCCGACGCGCAAAGACGATACGGATTTGGAGATATGCCTGAAAGATCTTGTGGCAAAAGGCTACTTGAGCATAGATGTATACGGGGCGACGGGTGGCCGGCTCGACCATACTCTTGCCAACATCTTTCTGTTGACGCACAGCAGTTTCAGCAAGGCGAACATCAGGCTCATTGATCACCAGAACATCATGCAGCTGCTCCCGGCAGGCCAGCACACGGTAGCAAAAGCTGAAGGCATGCGCTATGTCTCCTTTCTGCCATTGGCTGCAGGTGGGAACTTGAGCTTGGAGGGGTTCGAATATGATTTGGACGAAGCCGAACTTGAAGTTGGCCGGACATTGACGATAAGCAACGAATTTAAGGAGGAATATGCTTCGGTGCATACGGATGCTACAATAATTATGATACAATCCAGAGATGACCGTTAAAGGAGGGACAGGATGATTTTAGCAGGTGCATTCACAAATGGTATGGCAATCATAGTCGGTGGATTGCTGGGTTTGATATTTACATTCATTCCGGCTCCCATAAAGGATTCCATAATGAAGATACAGGCATTGATCATTCTGACCCTGGGGATCCAGATGGTCGTCCAGGCTGATGATATCATCATAACATTACTCAGCCTGATTGTTGGGGTGGTCATCGGAGAAGTCATCCGTCTTGAAGAGATGCTGAACCGCTTCGGCCATTGGATGGAAATCAAGCTTGGCGACAAACATGCCGGTAACCTGTCACAAGGTTTCGTCTCCGGTACTCTGGTCTTCATTGTAGGGGCTATGGCAATTGTCGGAGGATTGGATGCAGGGCTCAGGGGCTCCAACGAAGTACTGATCACAAAATCGATCATGGACTTCTTCATCGCAATAGTCATGACGACCACCTATGGCCTCGGTGTCATCATCTCAGGCGTGCCGACATTCTTTTATGAATCCGGCATCATACTTTCTGCCCAGCAGATAGCCAAGTTCATACCGGACTTCATCCTCGATCAGATGATCCAGCAGGTGACGAGTACGGGTGGCGTAATACTTCTTGCGATTGCCTTAAATATGCTAAACATCACTAAAATGAGGGTGGGCAATATGATACCGGCAATATTTACAGCGATGCTGATGGTTTATCTCGTCAACATATTCTAAATAAAAAATCCATCCGATCAGATCGGATGGATTCAATATTGTCAAGATTATACGCGCTGGACTTTGCCGGATTTGAGTGCGCGGGCTGATGCCCAGACTCTTTTAGGCTTGCCGTCGACGAGTACCCTTACTTTTTGCAGGTTGGCGCCGAAAGTCCTTTTGTTGGCGTTCATAGCGTGTGAACGGTTGTTGCCTGTGCTTGCTTTACGGCCAGTGAAGTAGCATTCTTTAGACATATTGTCATCTCCCTTTATAAAGATTACCATAAATATTGATTATAGCTTTATTTGCATACTATAATATAATACATGATAAGAAAAGATTTTACAAGCGATATTCCGAGGGTACGCTAGGCGGCCGGCACTATGGTGTTATAGGCATACTTGTATTTATATGCGGTTTCCGCTTATAATTAAATGATGTATGAGGAGGAAAGACAATGACTCTTGAAATAAAAAATGAAATGGGCAGTATTGATATCGCCATGGACGTGATTGCGAATATTGCAGGCGGTGCAGTGGTGGAAAGCTACGGTGTCGTCGGTATGGCTTCTAAGCACCAGGTGCGTGACGGCTTTGCCGAACTCCTCGGCAAAGAGAACTATTCGCGCGGTGTCATCGTGGAAAACAATGAAGGCGAAGTGGATATCGATCTATATATAATCGTCAGCTACGGCGTCAAGATTTCAGAGGTGGCGACGAATCTGCAATCGACCGTCAAATATAAGCTCGAAAAGACACTTGGGTTGAACATAAAGTCAGTTAACATTCATGTTCAAGGTGTCAGAATCATCAATACTGAGGACTGATCAGGGAGGATTTACTAAGCAATGGATAAGATAGATGGTGTAATGTTTAAAAATATGATTTTAAGTGGGGCTGAGAACTTGCGGCAGCACGCCGAGTATGTGGATTCATTGAACGTCTTCCCGGTTCCGGACGGTGATACGGGCACCAATATGAATTTATCGATGACTTCAGGAGCCAATGAAGTGGAAGATAAAAGTGAAAGCCATATCGGAGATATCGGCAAATATTTTTCCAAAGGCCTGCTGATGGGTGCGCGGGGGAATTCTGGCGTAATACTCTCCCAGCTCTTCCGTGGGTTTTCCAAATCCATAGAGGATGAGGAGGAGATAGATGCCGCCACTTTTACAGCTGCGCTCAACGCCGGTGTACGTACTGCCTATAAAGCAGTCATGAAGCCTGTCGAAGGCACCATCCTGACAGTCGCTAAAGATTCTGCCGCAAAGGCTGAGGAATTGGCTGAAACAGAAACGTCACTCACCTCTTTGATGGAGGGCGTCATCAAAGAAGCGAAAGCATCATTGGACAGGACACCGGACCTGTTGCCGGTGCTTAAGGAAGTGGGCGTCGTAGATTCCGGCGGACAGGGGTTATTATATGTATATGAAGGCTTTCTTTCTGCATTGAAGGGCGAAAAGGTTGAAGCCAAGGATGAGCAGAAAAATATGAAGGATTTCGTTGATGATCATCACGAGTTCGATCAGTTCATGACGGCAGACGACATCGAGTATGGCTTCTGCACCGAATTCATGGTGCGCTTCGATGAGAAGGGCCGTGAGTTCAACGAAGATGCGTTCCGCGATGAGATGAGTGAATTCGGCGACTCTTTGCTTGTCATATCAGACGATGAGATCGTCAAAGTCCACGTCCATACTGAAACACCCGGCAAAGCGATGACTTATGGCGCCGAGTATGGTGAACTGATCAAGATGAAGATTGAGAACATGCGTGAACAGTTCAGGGAGATACAGGACAAGAAAGGTCCGGCCAAAACCGAGACGAAGGACAAGCAAACTTATGAAACAGCAATCATAACCGTTTCATCCGGAGAGGGCATCAATGAATTGTTCAGGAGCATCGGTGCGACGCATATCATAAACGGCGGCCAGACGATGAATCCCGCTACGGAGGATATCCTGAAGACGATAGAAGGGGAGGATGTCAAAAATGTCATCATCCTGCCCAATAATAAAAACATCATCATGGCAGCTGAGCAGGCACGTGATCTACTTGATATCCCGGCTGCCGTAGTACCGAGTACATCGATACCTGAAGGGTTGGCGAGCCTGCTGATGTATTCCCCGGATGCTGGATTGGAAGACAACACTACTGCAATGAAGGAAGCACTTGAGCACGTCAAGACAGGACAGGTCACATATGCAGTGCGCGACACCAAGATAGACGGCGTCGACATCAAAAAAAATCAGCACATGGGCATCAACAATGGCAAGATAACCGGCGCAGATGATTCCAGGGAAGCGGCATTGAAGCAGCTGCTTGAATCGATGATTGATGATGAGTCTGAAATCGTCACTGTACTGATCGGCGACGAAGGAGATCAGGATGAAGTAAACCGCATCATTGAAGCAGTTGAAGCAGAACATGACGAAGTGGAATTTGAAGTCCACGAAGGACATCAACCGGTGTACAGTTATCTACTTTCTGTAGAATAGTCATGAGACCCCATCGGTTCGCCTGGACCGATGGATTTTTTTATGGAGGGGATCGAATGAAGTATAAAAGTGTTTTTGACATCATCGGACCGGTAATGGTCGGGCCGTCTTCTTCACACACGGCAGGAGCAGCACGGATTGGTTTGCTCGCACGCAGTCTTTTTGGAGAACAGCCGGATCATGCGGATATCTATCTGTATGGATCCTTTAAGGATACTTACAGGGGACATGGTACGGATGTTGCATTGATTGGCGGACTGCTTGGGTTTGATACCGATGATGACCGCATCATCACCGCTAAAGATCATGCAGATGAAGCGGGTATGCATATACAGTTCATCGAAATGGAAGAGGAACGCTCCCATCCGAATACTGCATTGCTGCACCTGGTCAAGGGCTCAGACAGACTGACGGTTGAGGGGATATCGATAGGTGGCGGCAAGATTGAAGTGGTCAGCATCAACGACTACCCAATCAGTCTATCCGGCAATTACCCGGCCCTGCTGGTTTTCCATAAGGATACCTTCGGGACCATCGCCAGAGTCACGACAATTCTCGGAGGCCATCAGATCAACGTCAGCCAGATGAATGTCGCGCGCAAGGAAAAAGGGGATATTGCACTGATGACGATAGAGCTTGATGAAAAGATCAGCCAGGAGGTCATTGACGAAGTAGCTGCGGCAGAAGGTGTCGATCGAGTAATTGAAATGAAAGAAAGCTAGGGGGGACGAATATGTTTAGGACGATAGAGGAACTGATAGATAAAGCAACTGCCGAAAACAAAGCCATCGCCGACATTATGATCGAACAGGAAATGGAAGCGACGGGACGTTCCTATCTTGACGTCTATAAAGATATGGAACGCAATCTTGAAGTGATGGAGAATGCCGTTGAAGAAGGATTTGACGGCGTAACCAGCACTACAGGCCTGACCGGCATGGATGCTGTAAAGATGAAGAAATACATCGACAGCGGCAAAGGCTTGAGCGGAGATCTTACTCTGTACGCCATCGCCCACGCCGTGAGCACAAATGAAGTGAATGCTGCGATGGGTAAAATATGCGCTACACCGACCGCCGGCTCTGCCGGTGTCGTACCAGGCGTCCTGTTTGCGATGAAGGAAAAGCATGATGTTTCGCGCGAAGAGATGGTCAGATTCCTGTTCACTTCAGGTGCCTTCGGTTTTGTTGTAGCGAATAACGCGAGCATCTCCGGAGCTGCAGGGGGGTGCCAGGCAGAAGTGGGCAGTGCGAGTGCCATGGCAGCGGCCGCCCTTGTCGAAATGGCAGGGGGCACGCCTGAGATGAGCGGGCACGGTTTTGCGATCGCCCTGAAGAACATGCTTGGTCTTGTATGCGATCCGGTGGCAGGGTTGGTGGAAGTGCCTTGCGTCAAAAGGAACGCAGCCGGAGCCAGCAATGCTCTGACGGCGGCGGATATGTCGCTTGCCGGCATCGAATCCAGAATACCTGCTGATGAAGTGGTGGAAGCAATGTATAAAATAGGGCTCACCATGCCTTCTGCACTTCGTGAAACGGGGCGTGGCGGACTTGCCGGTACGCCGACTGGAGAGCGGCTAAAAGCTGAGATTTTCGGTGGCCAGTAATGATGCAGCTCTACCGGGTGTCAAAATCCTCGCGGCCGGTTGAAAAGCTCAAAGGTGTCGGACCGAAGTTGAATGAGAAGCTCAATGAACTGGAACTGACTGATTCAGACACCATCCTGTTCCATCTGCCGAGTGGCTATGAGAATCTCGCAGTGATGAACCTCAACGATGCCAAGCATAATGATAAAGTGACCGTTTCAGGGAGGGTCAGGACTGAACCCACCATCTCTTTTTTTCGGCGGGGGAAAAGCCGCCTGACTGTCTTTGTCGAAATTGATGGCTTGAATATAAAAGTGATCTTCTTCAATCAACCTTATTTGAAGGACAAACTGACCGTTGGAGAAACCGTCAATTTCACCGGTAAATTCGACAGGAACAGGCTTGAAATAAACGGTCAGAGGATGATTTTCGACCCTTCCGGCGGCTATCGCGTAAAGTATCCCCTCGGCGGGGTCATGCATTCAAAGACATTCAGCCGAATTGTTGCCCAGGTGTTTGAAGATGCTGAGTTCATCTACGATCTGCCGGAGGAATATAGGCGGAAATATCGATTGATGTCTATCAAGGAAGCTTTGTGGCATCTGCATTTTCCCGAAAATCCGCACGACATCAACGAAGCGAGGCGGACCATAAAATTTTATGAACTTTTTATATTCCAGCTGCAGCTTATGGAAAAGCGCCGCCGGGAAAGGGTGCGCAACGAACAATACATCATCGACTATGACATCAATGCCCTGAAGGCGTTCATCGCTACTTTGCCTTTTGAACTGACGGGAGATCAAAAGCGCAGTGTGAATGAAATTTGTAGGGACCTTAAGCAGAACATCTCGATGCACCGGCTCCTCCAGGGGGACGTGGGCAGCGGCAAGACGATTGTAGCGGGCTTGGCGAGCTATGCCGTCAAAACCATCGGGGAACAGACCGCATTGATGGTGCCTACTGAGGTGCTGGCCAATCAGCATTATCAATCCTTCCTTGAAATATTCGCCGGAGAGCTCAATATCGAAAAACTGACAGGCAATACATCACGTAAGGAAAAAGATCGGATACTCATTGAATTGGCACGAGGCGGAATAGACCTGATCATCGGCACCCATGCACTGATAGAAGACGATGTCGTATTCAAAAGCCTATCGCTGATCATCACTGACGAACAGCACCGCTTCGGGGTCAACCAGAGGAGACGCCTGAATGATAAGGCACTCAGAAAAAATGTCCTGTACATGACGGCAACGCCCATACCAAGGACGCTGTCCATAACCACTTTTGGTGATATGGATATTTCAGTCATCAGGCAGATGCCTAAGGGCCGTAAACCGGTACAGACATACTGGCGCCGCTTTGAAGAGACCGATGAAGTACTTCAGCAACTTTCAGAGGAAATCAAAAAAGGACACAGTGCCTATATCGTGGCACCGCTGATAGAAGAATCTGAAACGCTTGATTTGAAGAATGTCCAGGAAATCCACGAACTGTTCAAGAACCGTTTTGGTGAAAAGGATGTCGAACTTGTGCATGGCCGGATGAAACCGGATGAAAAAGCAGAGGGCATGGCGCGGTTTGAATCGGGCGAAAAACCCATACTGGTTTCAACGACAGTGATAGAAGTGGGCATCAACGTCCCGAGTGCGACATTCATGGTGATCTTCAATGCGGAACGTTTCGGACTCTCGACGCTCCACCAACTAAGAGGCCGGGTCGGTCGGAGCGATAAGCAGAGCTACTGTGTACTCATCAGTGATCCGAAGACAGAAAATGCAAAACTCAGGATGGATATCATGACCAGCACGACAGATGGCTTCGAACTGAGTGAACGTGACCTTGATATGCGTGGCCCTGGTGATTACTTTGGTGTGCGCCAAAGCGGTCTGCCCCAATTCAAAGTTGCAGATTTGGCGGAAGATTACAGAGTGCTTGAACATGCACGCCAAAGTGCAATAGAGTACGCAGAAAAACTGAGCTCGTAGAGTATCATTCCGTATGGAATTCGAAGGGGGCGACGGTCGGTGCCTTGCGCTGATCGGCCGCGAAACTCAAGCTCCAGACAATTCACTATATGGAAACATGTGGCCAATAAAATTGTAATAATAGATTGAAGCTTGCACTGTATAAACCATACAGTGCTTTTTTTTGAAAGGCCCACAAAGTGTTTGAAATCCACAAAGCACTTATATATACTGATTCTAGTACCAACTACTAAACGAGGTTGAATATGGTTAAATACAAAAAGACGGAACGGCAGGAACTGTTACTTGAGAGGGTATCTTCAGACCCGTTTTTGACTGATGAGCGTCTGGCTGAAATATTCAAAGTCAGCATCCAGACCATAAGGCTCGACCGCCTGGAACTCGATATCCCGGAAGTGCGCGAGCGCATCAAGCACGTAGCACGGGAAGAGACCGATAAGATACGGAGCCTGTCATTGCAGGAAGTCATCGGTGAAATCATAGACATTGAATTGAATGATCATGCCTTGTCCCTGTTTATAGCAGAGGAAGGCCATGTCTTCAAAAAGAACAAGATCGCCCGCGGCCATTATCTGTTTGCACAGGCAAACTCCTTATGTGTGGCTGTCATAGATCAGCCGCTGGCATTGACGAAAACGGCCCATATCGACTTTGTACGACCCGTCAAACTGGGTGATAAGGTGATATCAAAGGCAGTGGTCGAGAAGATGGATGGCCGGATCGCCACCATTCAAGTAGTATCCAAAGTGGAACAACGCCTTGTTTTTAAAGGACGTTTTGAAATGTATTATACAGGTGAAGGTGAATATGATGGTTAGAATTGCGGTGGATCTCATGGGCGGAGACAACGCTCCAAAAGAGATAGAGAAAGGCGTACTAAAAGCTGTTGAAGCGGATGATAGCCTTGAAATTCTCCTGTACGGGCTTGAAGGCTCCTATTCGGGAAACCATCCGAGGGTGACATTCATACCGGTCTCGCAGAAGATTGAATCGGATGACGACCCGGTCCGCTCAGTACGCCGTAAGAAGGACAGTTCCCTTGTGCGTGCGTGTAAAGCAGTGAAGGATAAAGAAGCGGATGCATGTGTATCGGCAGGAAACACGGGTGCCCTGATGAGTGCGGGACTGTTCGTGGTGGGGCGCATCAAAGGGATTGAGCGGCCTGCCATCGGCACTTTGCTGCCGACGACCGGTGGCGAAAGGAATGGCATGATGCTGTTGGACATGGGGGCGAACGTCGATAATAAACCCCAACATCTCCATCAATTTGCAGTGATGGCTGATTTGTATATGCGCGAGAATGAAGGGCGCAGCAATCCAAGGATCGGCCTCGTCAACAACGGCAGTGAAGATAACAAAGGAAGCGAGCTCACCAAAGAGACTTTCAAGCGTCTCAAGGAAAGCAACCTGAACTTCACAGGGAATTTTGAGACACGCGATATCTTCTCAGGTGACGTCGATATCGCTGTCACCGACGGATTTACGGGCAACATCATCCTGAAGACGATTGAAGGTACTGCCAAGGCATTGATGGGGGAAGTCAAGCATGCATTCCTCAAGAATGCCAAGAACAAATTGGCTGCCCTTATCCTGAAGAAGGATGTGCAATCCGTCAGGGAGCTTCTGGATTACAGGCAATATGGCGGAGCACCGCTGCTCGGCCTCGATGGCAATGTGCTGAAGGCGCATGGTTCAAGTGATGGAGAAGCAATCGTCTCAGCAATCCGTCAAGCAAAAAAAATGGCTGAATCCGATGCAATCGCCAAAATTAAAGAGAAGGTGGGAAATGAATGAAGAAGATGATTTTATTCCCGGGGCAAGGCTCCCAGTACGCAGGTATGGCGAAAGATATATATGAGCAGTCACCGGAAGGCCGGACATTGCTGGATGAGGTCTTTTTGAATGTTGATTTTGATTTGAAGTCGATAATGTTCGAAGAAGACGAGCGCCTCAACATGACACAGTATACTCAACCGGCACTATTTGCCCACAGTCTTGCGGTACTTGCGGCTACAGGCTTAAAAGGGGATGTTGTACTCGGCCACAGCCTCGGGGAGCTGCCTGCCCTTGTACATGCTGGGGTCATCACAGTTAAGGACGGAATTTCCATAGTGTCAAAGCGCGGTGAGCTTATGGCGCAGAGCGAAGGAGGCGGCATGGCTGCAGTGATCGGCATGGAGTATGCCCCTTTAAAAGAATTGTGCGACTCATTGTCGGATGATCAAAGGAAGATACAGCCGGCAAACATCAATGCGCCTGACCAGATAGTGATTTCGGGGGATGAAAGCTTGATTGATGATTTTGTCGAACAGGGCAAATCGTATGGGGCAAGACGCGTTATGAAATTGAATGTGTCGGGTGCATTCCACTCCTATCTTATGGAAGATGCACGGGAGGCATTCGCCTCCTTCATTAAAGAGATACCGTTTGCTACGCCGACCATACCGGTCATCCAAAACGTATCGGCAGCATCAGAGATGAATCCGGAGACGATACGCGCTCAACTGATCGATCAGCTTACCCATCCTGTGCGCTTCACCGAATCGATTCAGACAGCTTCTGAGATGGGTGTCGGTGAGGCGGTGGAAGTCGGCCCGAAAAAAGTTTTGAGTGGTCTGGTCAGGAAAATCGACCGCTCGATCAGCGTTTCACATATTGATACAATGGCACATGTAAAGGAGTTAGAAAATGGCTAAAACAGCACTTGTAACAGGAGCGTCAAGAGGCATCGGAAAAAGCATCGCACTTAAGCTCGGGCAGGCCGGCTACAATGTAATCGTGAATTATTCAGGATCGAAGGATAAGGCCGAAGCAGTTGTAGAAGCCATCAAAACAGAAGGCGGTCAAGCTGAGGCGATTCAATGTCAGGTCCAGGACCATGAAGAAGTCAAAGCGATGATCAAAGACATCACCGACCGGTACAAGGCAATCGACCTTGTCGTCAACAATGCCGGTGTGACCCAGGACAATCTGCTCATGCGCATGAAAGAGGACGAATGGGATAAAGTCGTTGATGTAAACCTAAAAGGCACGTTCAACGTCATCCAAAGTGTCTCACGTCCGATGATTCGCCAAAAAGGTGGAAGAATCATCAATATCTCCAGCATCGTCGGATCGATTGGAAACGCGGGCCAGACGAATTATGTCGCCTCCAAGGCTGGGATAGACGGCATCACAAAATCCGTCGCACGGGAACTCGCTCCAAAAGGCATCACGGTGAATTCTGTTTCCCCGGGCTTCATCGAAAGTGATATGACTGATATATTGTCCGATGAAGTTAAAGGGAAGATGCTTGAACAGATACCGCTTAGATTCTTTGGGGATGCCGAGGATATTGCAGAAACAGTCATGTTCCTGGCATCAGATAAAGCACGCTATATTACCGGCCAGACAATCCATGTAAATGGCGGTATGTACATGGGGTAAACCCTGTGATAATATTGGAGGGAGGTGAATTATAATGGCAAACTTCGACAAAGTAAAAGACATCATCGTCGACAAATTGGGAATTGATGAGGAGAAAGTGACTAAGGATGCATCATTCAAAGATGACCTCGGTGCTGACTCTCTGGATATCGCTGAGCTTGTGATGGAGCTCGAGGACGAGTTCGAGATGGAAATCCCGGACGAGGAAGCTGAGAAAATCAATACGGTAGGCGACGCCCTCAACTACATCGACAAACTAGAAGCGAAATAATGTTAAAATCCACTTTCAAAGTGGATTTTATTTTTGTTATAAAAACTTTTATTAAATATCTCATTCCTTTAGAATGAATTAAATGGAGGTAAACAGATGGATTTCAATGAAATAGAAAGACGGATCAATAAAGATCCGCATGCCAGACAGAGGCTTCAGGATTTCAGGAGGAAGTTTACAGATTTCATCGATCGGACAGGCATTTCCGTCGATGATGAAAGCCTGTATATCCAGGCATTTATGCATAGTTCCTATATAAACGACCTTCAACTGGACAAGATCCATAACAACGAACGGCTCGAATTTTTAGGGGATGCCGTACTAGAATTGATGGTTTCAGATTATATCTATAACCGGTTTGAAAAATTGCCGGAAGGCGATTTGACAAAACTGAGGGCCAATATCGTATGTGAACCATCACTTGTAGTATTTGCATCGAAACTTGATATGGCGCCACTCATACTGCTTGGCAGAGGTGAAGAGAAGACGGGTGGCAGGGAACGGCCGTCAATCGTCTCCGATACATTCGAGGCCTTCCTCGGGGCGTTGTATCTGGATCAGGGCACAGCTTCAGTCGTCAGTTTCCTAAAAGCACATGTATACCCTGAAATAGGCGATGACAATTATAATGCCGTAATGGATTATAAGACAGCGCTCCAGGAACGGATGCATCAAAAAAGTCAGCAAAGCGTCGAGTATCGCCTTATTGAAGCGACCGGACCGAGCCATGATAAGCGGTTCGTCACTGCGGTTTTTGCAGACGGCATCATGATAGGCAAGGGAAGCGGGCGTTCGAAAAAGGACTCCGAGCAGAAAGCTGCTGAATATGCACTTAAGAATTTTGATGATGGAGAGAAGGATTAATGGTTTATTTGAAAAAGATGGAAGCGCACGGATTCAAATCATTCGCCGATAAGGCGGACATCAGTTTTGATGCCGGGGTTACGGCTGTGGTCGGTCCAAATGGCAGCGGCAAAAGCAACATCACCGATGCCATACGCTGGGTGCTTGGAGAACAATCGGCACGTTCCATCAGAGGTGTCAAAATGGAAGATGTAATCTTCAATGGCACCACAGACCGCAAGGCGATGAATTATGCATATGTCCGGCTTGTGTTGGATAATGCATCACGCACTTTGCAGATGGATGCGGATGAAGTCCACATTACACGCAAGCTATACAGAAATGGCGACAGTGAGTATTACATCAATAAGGAACGCACCAGGCTCAAGGAAATAAATGAGCTTTTCCTTGATTCCGGTTTGGGGCGAAATGCGTATAATATCATTTCCCAGGGGGAAGTGGATGAAGTTTTGAAGGCTAAACCGGAGCAGAGAAGAGGCCTCATTGAAGAAGCGGCAGGCGTCATGAAATATAAATTGCGCAAAAAGGAATCCGAAAAAAGACTTGAAGAAACTGCAGATAACCTCGACCGGGTGCACGACATCATCCATGAACTCGAAGGCCGGGTACATAGGCTTGAGAAGGAGAGTGCAACTGCCGAGGAATATCTGGCGCTGAAAGAGGAGATGCGCAACAGTGACATAGAAGTGACGGTCTATGATGTAGAGACGCTTATGGCCATGCTTAATGAAGAGGCGATGGGTCTCCAGTCGTCAGAAGCTAAAATCAAAGAAATGCACAGCCGATTGGCGCACAAGGAAAAAAGGATGACCGAGATTGCCCGGCAACGTGATAGGCATGATGAGGAGAACGCCGAGCTAAACAGGCGTCTGGTTGATTTGACAAAGAAATTGGAGCAGGCCAGTGGTCGGATTGAATTGTATAAAGAACGGAAGGACACTAAAGGACAGACGAGTGAAGAACTGTCAAAACGACTCGCCACCCATCAGGCACGCGCTGCATCCATAGATTCAAAGCATCGCGAAACCTTAAAGAAAGCTGCTGAACTTTCGACCGCAGTCAACGAGTTGACTAGGGCTCAAGAAGAAATCGCCACACATAAAAAAGAACTTCTGGAGGATCATTCGGGTGAAATCGAAACGCTTAAGGACGAATACTATGATCTGATGGTGGAAAAGACGACACTTGAGAATGAATGCAGGCGGGCAGAATCCGAAAAGAGCAGGCTTGATGATAATATACGCCAGAAAAAGGAGCGGGTTGTAGAACTCGAGCAGCTCCAGGAGACGGAAGGCATCCAGCATGCCGAGGAGAAAGCCCGTCATGCAGAAATACTGGAGAAGGTGGATGCCAACCACAAAGCGTTGCAGGCGGCATCAGAGGCATTGAAAGCGCTCGAAGCGGACTACGACAACGAGAAGAATAGGCTTGATACTGCCAGACATTATATCGAGCAGCAGAAGTCGAAGGTTGATATGTTGAATGCCATGCATAATGAGTACCGTGGATATTATCCGGGTGCACGGTTCATATTGAAGAATAGGGCACAGTTGAACGGCATCATAGGGGCTGTTGGGGAGATGCTTTCAGCTGACAAGCGATATGTCAAGGCATTGGATACGGCACTCGGGGCACAGGCCCAAAACATCATCACGCACGACGAGCAGAGTGCCAAGGCAGCAATCAGTAGACTGAAGGCCGCCAAAGCCGGATTTGCTACATTCCTGCCAAGGACCACGATCCGTCAAAAGCATCTCCATAAGGATATTCGTGGCATACTGGAGCGCACAAGCATCAAGGTGCACGTCATGTCAGAAATCGCCGAACACGACGACTCTATAGCGGATATTGTGAGTCACCTGCTCGGTACGACACTTGTCGTGGAGACAATCGATGATGCCACTGCATTGGCTTCTGAAATCAACCATAGGCTGCGGATCGTCACATTGGATGGCGATACCATCATGCCGGGCGGAGCGATGTCCGGGGGGGCCAAAAGTGCCAAGGGTTCAATCATCGAGAACCAGCAGGAACTGCAGGAAACAAAGGAGAACCTGGAAGTCTACCGTATGAAAACCCGACAGATTGAGGCGACGGTGAAGCAGCTGGCTGACGACTTGACGAGTCAGATGGAGAAGAAAGATAAATTGGATCAGACCAGCCAGCAGCTGGCTGCAGAAAAAGACAAATATCATGGCAGCATCCTGAGGCTCGGCTATCAGCTTGAGGCGAGGGCGGACAATATAAGGATCCTGAGGGAAGAACTTTCAGGGCTCGGCGCACCAGAAGATACTGCAGAGAAGGAAGAGAGGATCGCCCAGATCGAGGTTTCACTCGACCATCTCGACCGCCGCATCGCGCAGATGAATGCATCGGATAAAGATAAGAAGGAAACGCTTCAACATCTGACTGACGAAGGTCACGCCACCAGCCGGGAGTTGGCAGCGGTGAAGGAGCGCCTCAGGCATGCACAAGATGAAACTTCCCGCCTTGAAGAAGAGCAGGAAGAAATAAACGCGCTGATCAATGAAGTCAAGGAACAGCAGAAAATGATCAGTGAAGATCTGAATGAGATGGATATTGAGCGTCTGGAGAAAGAACGGATAGCCCTCTCACAGGAAGTCGAGGCGCTCAACCACTCCGCAGAAGAGAAATCATCAGTCCTATATGCGCTCAGAAAGGAATATGAGGAACTGGAGTCAGACAGACGCGAACTCCTGCCGATGCGCGATGAACTGCAGGAGGCTTTCCACGCCCATAAAACAAAAAAAGAGAAGCTTGATATCCAGGTGGAACAAAAGATTGAATATCTGTCGGAAACGTATAAAATAACGTATGATAGAGCTAAAGAAACACATCAGGATCTGACGGATATCGATCAGAAACGAATGAAGATTTCTTTGAACAGGAAAAGCATCGATGAGCTCGGCCCGGTCAATCTGGCAGCGATAGAGGAATACGCGCGCGTGGGTGAACGCTATCAGTTCCTGAAGACACAGGAAGCAGATCTGCTCGAGGCAAGGGATACGCTGCTTGAAGTGATCCGTGAAATGGATGGCGAAGTGGCAGTGCGCTTTAAGGAAACGTTCAATCAGATCAATGCCCGTTTCGGTGAAGTGTTCCAAAAGATGTTCGGGGGTGGCCAGGCCGAATTGAGGTTGACCATAGAAGACGATTACCTCGAATCCGGAGTGGAGATATATGCCCAGCCTCCCGGCAAAAGATTGTCGACATTGTCATTGCTGTCAGGGGGAGAACGGGCATTGACTGCAATCAGCCTGCTGTTCAGCATTCTACAGGTCCGGGCCAGTCCGTTCATCATACTGGATGAAGTGGAGGCTGCCCTTGATGAGTCGAATGTGCTGCGCTATGCACAGTATCTGAAAGTCTTGGCAAAAGAGACGCAATTCATTGTAATCACCCACCGCAAAGGGACAATGGAAGAGAGCGATCGGCTGTTCGGGGTGACGATGCAGGAACGTGGCGTCAGCCAACTGATCAGCGTAGATCTCAAGGATTATGAAGAAAACATAAGAGAGGAAGAAACGGTGTGAGCTTATTTAAACGACTGAAAGACAAGTTCCAACCGAAGTCCAATGAAGTAAAGGATCTTTCGGATGAATCGCTCGAATCACAGACCGAAGCGCTTGATGACGGTCTGATAAGCATAGATGAATTCGAGGAATGGGAACAGGAACAGATAGGCTATAAATTTAAGGTAGGCCTCGAAAAGAGCAGGGAAAAGTTCCAAAGTGAAATCAATGAACTCATGGCCCGCTACCGTACCGTCGATGAGGATTTCTTTGAAGCGTTGGAGGAAGTTCTGATTTCGGCTGATGTCGGGTTCAATACTGTGATGGAACTGACGGATGAACTGCGTCATGTTGCAAAGGTGAACAACATCACAGACACCTCGGAGCTGCGTGAGACGATTGTTGAAAAAATGGTGGAGATCTATGAGCGAAATGATAATCTGCCGGAGACGGTCAATATCCAGGAGGAAGGCTTGACTGTCATCCTCGTTGTTGGTGTGAATGGTGTCGGCAAAACGACGAGCATAGGCAAATTGGCACATAAATACAAGCAAGAAGGCAAAAATGTAATGCTCGCAGCCGGTGATACTTTCCGGGCCGGTGCAATCAACCAGCTTAAAGTCTGGGGAGAGCGGGTGGATGTCGATGTGATCAGCCAGGCTGAAGGCAGCGACCCGGCTGCTGTCATGTTTGACGCGGTCAACGCTGCGAAGAAGCGGGGCACTGATATCCTTATCTGCGATACGGCAGGGCGCCTCCAAAATAAAGGGAATCTGATGAATGAACTTTCGAAAATGAAGAAAGTCATCCAGAAAGTTGTTCCCGAAGCACCCCACGAGTCTTTACTTGTACTTGATGCCACGACCGGTCAGAATGCATTAAGCCAGGCCAAATCCTTCAAGGATGTAACAGACGTCTCTGGCATTGTGCTGACCAAACTGGATGGTACAGCCAAAGGCGGTATCGTATTGGCCATCAAAAATGAGCTCGGCATTCCGGTGAAGTTCGTCGGGCTCGGTGAACAGCTTGATGATCTGCAGGAATTCAATGCAGAGAACTATGTTTACGGCTTGTTTGCAGATATGGTGTCGAATGCCGAAGGGGATGATGAAGAACGTGCTTGAAGAACTTGAACGCACCATGCGCATGAACTATCTCTATGATTTCTACCATACGCTGTTGACCAGCAGACAAAGAAAATATATAGAGCTTTATTACCTGGAAGATTTCACCTTCAGTGAAATTGCAGAAGAACTTGATGTGACAAGACAGGCAGTCTATGATAATTTGAAACGGTCGAAAGACTTGCTTGAACATTATGAAGAGAACTTGGGGATGTACAGGAATTTCATCTCCAGGCAATCACTGATAAAAGAACTTGGCGAAATATTGGGTGAGGACCGCTCCCATGATGTAAAAAGAATTCTCGAGACGCTTGAGGCGCTCGACTAGGAGGAGATATTATGGCTTTTGAAGGTTTAGGGGAAAGGCTCCAGGCAACTATGGACCGCATCAAGAGCAAAGGGAAGGTTTCGGAATCGGACGTCAAACTGATGATGCGTGAAGTCCGCCTCGCCCTTTTGGAAGCTGACGTCAACTTTAAAGTCGTCAAACAATTCATCAATCAAGTGAAGGAGCGTGCGCTCGGCACGGACGTTATGCAGTCGCTGACCCCGGGTCAGCAGGTCATCAAGATCGTCAGGGAAGAGTTGACTGACTTGATGGGTGGCGAGAACCAGAAGATCATCTTCAGCCAGAAGCCGCCGACGGTTATCATGATGGTCGGCCTCCAGGGTGCGGGTAAAACCACAACAGCCGGTAAATTGGCCCTTCACCTACGTAAACAATTCAATAAGAAACCGCTTCTGGTAGCTGGCGACATCTACCGACCGGCGGCGATCGATCAGTTGGAGACGGTCGGCAAGCAGATTGATGTACCCGTATTCTCGATGGGTGATCAGGTTAAACCGCAGCAGATTGTCACCGAGGCGATGGCACATGCGAAGGATGAGCATCTGGACACTGTAATCATTGATACTGCAGGACGCCTCCATATCGATGAAAACCTGATGAATGAATTGAAGGATATCAAAGGCATTGCAGAACCCGATGAAATCATGCTTGTAGTGGATGCCATGACGGGCCAGGACGCAGTCAATGTCGCGGAGTCGTTCAATGATCTCCTCGACATTACAGGTGTCACGCTGACTAAGATGGATGGCGACACACGGGGTGGTGCAGCCCTATCAATCCGTTCGGTCACCGAGAAGCCGATCAAGTTTGTCGGTATGTCGGAAAAGCTGGATGGTCTGGAAGCATTCCACCCAGATCGCATGGCACAGCGCATATTGGGCATGGGGGACGTATTATCCATCATTGAAAAGGCGCAGGCCAACGTCGATGAAGGAGATCAGAAGGCACTTGAGAAAAAGATAAAGGATCAAAGCTTCACGTTGGATGATTTCCTGGATCAAATGGATCAGGTGAAGAATCTTGGACCCCTCGATGAGCTCCTTAAGATGATGCCTGGCGCCAAGAAGATAAAGGGCCTTGACAGCATGCAGATGAGCGGCAAGGAAATCGATCACGTCCAGGCCATCATACGCTCCATGACCATGCAGGAGCGTGAAAACCCTGCAATCATCAATGCGAGCCGCAAGAAGAGGATCGCCAAGGGTTCAGGCCGCAGCCTGCAGGAAGTAAACCGCCTCCTCAAACAATTCGGTGAGATGAAGAAGATGATGAAGCAGATGACAAACCAGAAAGGAAAGAAGAAAAATCCTTTCGGCAACATGGGACTGCCATTCTAGATTGAAATTCGTAAAGTAAAAAGTCTTTACAGGATTTTAACCATCTGTTATAGTAGTAAAAGTGAAAACGAATAATACAGGAATTGAAAGGAGTTAATATAAGATGGCAGTTAAACTTAGACTGACACGCATGGGTTCTAAAAAGAAACCTTACTACCGCATTGTAGTTGCAGATTCCCGCAGCCCGAGGGATGGACGCATCATCGAGCAGATCGGTGCATACAATCCTATCTCAAAAGGGGACAACATTGTTGACCTCGATGAGGAAAAAGCCCTTGAGTGGCTTCAGAATGGTGCTAAACCAAGTGATACGGTACGTGACATCCTGAGCAAAAAAGGTGTTATGGAACGTTATCATAATGCAAAATATGGGAAATAGTCCCAATGCAGAAACTGCTTCAAACAATTCTTGAGCCGGTGCTTGAACATCCTGAGATGCTCACAATCGCTGAGGAAGAGACCGATCACGCAATCTCCTACAGCATTACCGTCCATAAAGACGATATCGGCCGTGTCATAGGCAAGCGCGGACGTATGATCAGGGCAGTGCGCACGATCATGTCCAATGCCAATCATGGCAGTTCAAAGAAAGTGTTTGTTGATGTTGACTAGGCACACCGCGAGGTGTGCCTTTTTTAATACAAGATATATGAAGAAATGGGGGATATGATGAGAATAAGTATAGGCCGGCTGGTGAATTTCCATGGTGTGAAAGGAGAAGTCAAAGTGCTCAGTGACTCTGATTTCTCAAAAGAACGATTCAGTCCAGGCAATATCGTGGAAATAGATGGGAAAGACTTTGAAATTGCACAGTATCGTACACACAAAAATTTCCATCTGCTGCAATTTGAAGGAGTATCGAGCCTCGATGATGTAGAGGAGTTGAAGGGCAAGGAAGTGATGCAGGAAGCTGATGCAGTCCAATTGCCGCTTGCGGAAAATGAATTTCATTACAAAGATATCATCGGTTTGGAAGCCAAGATTGAAGACTCCTTGAAATCGATTGGAACTGTTACTGACATCTTTGAAACAGGGGCCAACGATGTCTGGGTCGTCAAAGGAGAGCGGGAATATATGATTCCCTATATAGAAGACGTAGTTAAAAAGGTGGATCTTGAGGCAGGCCACATCATCATCCATCCCATGGAGGGACTGTTGGATTGAATATTCACTATTTGACGCTTTTCCCAGAAATGTACGATGGCATCCTAAACACTTCGATACTCGGCCGCGCCAAAGAAAAAGGCATCGTCGACTATCATACGATCAATTTCCGTGATTTTTCCGGCAATAAGCACAATAAGGTCGATGACTATCCATATGGCGGTGGCGCGGGTATGGTGCTTAAACCCGAACCTGTCTTCAATGCCATGGAATCCCTTGAACTCGATGATCCCCGGGTCATATTATTATGTCCGCAAGGACGCCCCTTCGACCAGAAGATGGCTGAGGAATTGAGCACAGAAAATGATATCGTCTTCATCTGTGGCCATTATGAGGGCTATGACGAGCGGATTAGAAGTCTTGTGACGGATGAGGTCTCCATCGGTGACTACGTGCTGACGGGTGGGGAACTCGCCAGCATGACGATGACGGACGCCGTAGTCAGACTGATTCCCGGCGTGCTGAACCGTGAAGAGAGTCATCAGGAGGATTCCTTCAGCACAGGGCTTCTCGAGCATCCGCACTACACCAGACCTCGAGAATATAGGGGTATGAAAGTGCCTGAGGTGTTGCTTAACGGCAATCATAAGCTGATTGAAGAATGGCGCCATGAAGAAAGTCTAAAGCGCACCAGGGAGAGACGTCCGGATCTACTCGAGTGATAAGGACATCCGATAATTTGCATTTAAGCCGTTGAAACACGGTGGCTATTGTGGTAATATTATACGAGTGTGAAACACACATATACACAATCATCCGCTGCTATAATCGGCAAGATAATTGGAAGAAGGAGAAGATAACATGTCACAGCAATTAATCAATGAACTGACGCAGGACCAGCTTAAAACTGACCTGCCTGATTTCAGGGCCGGAGACAACGTCCGTGTTCACGTACGTATCGTAGAGGGTTCCCGCGAGCGTATCCAGGTTTTCGAAGGTGTCGTAATCAAACGTCGCGGCGGTGGAATTTCCGAAACATTCACAGTCCGCAAAATTTCTTATGGCGTAGGTGTTGAACGTACATTCCCTGTACATTCCCCTAAACTCGAAAGAATCGAATTGACACGCCGTGGCCGTGTACGTCGTGCGAAGCTCTACTACTTGCGTAACCTGCGTGGTAAAGCTGCCCGTATCAGAGAACGCAGATAGAAAACGTAAAAAGCCTGACATTGAATGTCAGGCTTTTTTTATTTGCCTTTTTTACGGAAATCCTTTGCCGGGACCCAAAAAACGGAGAGAATCAGTGAGACTATACTGACCAGTAAAGTGGTCCAGTAATACGGTGGGGTATAGGAAATGGTGACAACACTGTCACCCTCCGTTTCAAATCCCGTCATCAAGTAGTTTGCCCTGAAAGTATCCAATTTACCGGAAGCATCTCCAGTAGCAGTCATGCCTTCCCTGAAGATCATGGGCACAGTTATTAAACCAGGTTCAGGGTCGTCGAGTTCTATGATGTAGGAATTTGCCTTTTCGGTCACGGTATAACTTGGAGGCTCTTTTCTGCTCTGCTGTTCAAGTAAATCATAATCTTCGATGTACACGCCTTCAATGTCCACGGCATATCGGCCTTCTGGAAACGAAATAGGGATCTTATCCTTCAGTTTGACCCGGTAGAGCAGGTCATCCGCATACGTACGGTATTTGCTGGTGGCAAATAACCTTTCATTCGGATAGCCGTCAACATCGATGGTGAACCGCTTGATTGGCTCCATGAGTTCGATGGACATTTCAATGTATACATCACTTTCTTCAGCAGCTTCAATATTGGAAAAGTCGAACATGAAACCGCCGTCGTCTGAAGGGATCTCCAGAATGCCGTTTGTATAGGAGGCATTCTGTGGTGCAATTTCTATCTCGCCCATTATATTTTCAGGGGACGGCTCAGAAGCATTTGGAGGCCTTGCGTCGGTCACTATTCCTTTTAGCATGGCATGCTCACGCTCCAGAGGGCCCTCCAGTTCATCCGGGTCATAGATGCGGGAGGCTTGCCTGACGAAGGGAAGTGGCAGAGTGTTCTCATATACCGTATAAGTGCCATCCTCCTTGATGGGTGAAAACTTGAGCGGTATGCCGTAATGGTGCTTGCCGCGCATCATATAATCGACGTTGAAGAGGGAGAATAGATTGCTCCGCGACTGGAATGTCGAGTAGCGGCTAATGGATTCATAACGGATATTGACCTTCAGGTCATTATAATAGAAGTCGATGATTTCGCCGTCTATGATGCTCGAATAGAGGCTGGTGCCGTTGAAATCCATATATAGTGGCGTATTATCCTGTTCTTTGACCTTGTAGTCTATCTTCTGTTCAGGCTGTTTCCTCTGTTGTATCCAATCGATGTTATATTCCTGGAGGTCACTCGCGTAGTGGTTGCTGTTGATATAGAACAGGTGATTGCGGTCAGTGATGCCATCGTGGTAGATCTGTGATTCGGTGTGCGAAGCGGCGACCATCATGACGTAGGTGATGATGGCAGAGATATGCGCGGACTGAACCAGGGGTCTGTTTCCCCATCTGAAGTACAATAGGTAACCCAAGAACTGGATCAGCGGAATGATCCACACCCAAATTACAATGTCACCTTTAATCCAGGCGGAAAGTGCAATGATGATATAGACTGGGATGAGGCTTGTGAGATACTGCTTGAGCGGGATGGTCCTGAATTTTGACAGATATAGTGCAATCAGTGCAGCCTGGAAGAAGACGAGCATATAATGCCATCTTTTCTGGGGTTGCTGGAAACCGTTGAAGAAAGTGTCGACGTACGGCGACAACGTAAATAGCATGAAGACGATCGTCAGCACTGCAAACAGCCGAAAGAAATAGTGGCGGTAGAGCTTCATGGTGAATAAAGCCTGGAGAGCCAGGAACAGGATGATTATCAGATAGTTTTCATAAAATATGTTGTCCTGCCATCCTAGCTCCGAGACAAGCGGTACAGTGACTTCATACTCCCTGTCGTCATTATTGAAGAACCCGCGCACAGCATGGAAGAAGGCGACGCAGGAAATGCCCGCGCCGAGTAGGCCGGACGGGATGGCCCGCTTCAACGTATCGATCCGGGAAGCGTCACCGCTCTTTTTAAAGAACAGGCGCACGCCCAAGTAGACAAGGGCGATGATGAATTGGTAATAGGCAAAATAGAAATTGTTTATCATCGTGGCTGCAACGGCAAATATAAATAACCCGCGTCTGCCTTTTCTGATGAGTATCTCGATTGCCCAAAGAGTCAAAGGCAGCCAGATGAAGACGTCGCTGAAAAAGGACCAGAAGATGGTGAACCTGAAATATGTGGGGGATGCAGCGAAAATGAACCCCCCGACCAGTGCAGGGATAGGGGCGCTTCCGATCGACTTCAAAAAGCGGTATGTAAAATAAATGATCAGGAATGTTTTCAGGATGGAGATGAAAAATGCGTTATACGCCCAAAAATCGATGCTTGCGACATCTAAGCCAATGAAGAACTCCGCCACACGCACCAGAATCATGTTGATATGATGGATGATGTTTGTCGAATAGTAGTAGGCGAGATCCGTGTAGAAATCCCCACCCAGGCCAAAATCGGTGTCATAGAACAATGTACCCTCCCTGAATTTTTCGTAGAGGTATAGCTGCATGGGGAGCATCTGCTCCAGACCGTCGTTGGCACCCGTCATGAACACCTTCAATTTATCGTCAGTCGGTGACAGGAAGCGCCACACGAGATAAGAATGGGATAGCACCGAGAGTACACTGATGAGGACGATGAGATGTATGGCTGAAAAAGGCGCCTTCATTTTCTTCAATTTACTCCTCCTAACCTTTCAGGATCCATCGGGTGACGATGTATGTGAACGGTACAGTGATGATCAGTACGGGCAGCGGTGCGAAAGGCTCGGACCAGCCGAAAGATTCAACGAACAGGTAAAGTAGAGCGGTCTGGAGCCCCATATTGAAAACCTGGCTTAGTGGAAATTTCAGGAACTTTGCCAACGTCGGCCGCACTTTATATACATACCGGCAATTCAGGAAGTAGGAAATGATGAAGGCTACAGCGAAGCCCGTGAGATGCGCCGCTAGATAAGGTGCCCCCATCTTTACCAACAGAATGTAGAGCGCATAGTAATTGATGGTGTTGATAAGGCCGACGAAAATGAAACGGAGCACTTCATTGATATCACTATTCTGTTCCATGATGGCCCCCTTGTGCCGAATCGCTGTCTGAAGACGTCTTGACGATATATTTCGGGCGGTCTTTGGTCTCTATATAGATGCGTCCGACATATTCACCGATGATGCCAAGCGAGAACAGCTGGATACTGCCTAAAAGCAACAGGCTGGCGATGATCGTGAAGTAGCCTGGGACATCGATGCCATTAACCATAATATTGACGAACATGTACAATATATAGATGAGTGAGACAACCAGAACAGCCAACCCCAAATAAAAACAGCTCCTCAGTGGCCGATGATTGAACGCACTGATGCCATCGATTGCGTAATCCAAAAGTTTGAGTGGATTGAATGTACTGATTCCTGAACCCCGCTCGATATGATCGAATTCGACCACAGTCTTATTGAAGCCCACCCATTCGAATATCCCCTTAGAAAATCGGTTGTTTTCGCTAAGCAACAGTATCGCATCAGCTACTTTCCTTGATATGAGGCGGAAATCACCCTCCCCATCGACAAGTTTCACTGTACTCGTAACGTTCATCAGGCGATAGAATAGCTTTGAGGGCAGGCGTCTGGAGAGTGGTTCTTCCACCCTGTTGCGCTTGGCGACCACTTGATCGAATCCTGTTTCGTAGGGCCTGATTAAATCTGGAATGAGGGAAGGTGGGTGTTGCATGTCGCCATCCATGATGACGATTGCGTCCCCCCGTGCCATTTTGAGGCCGGCAAGAAGAGCCGCCTCTTTACCGAAATTACGCGAAAATGAAACGAATCTGATGTTCGGGTTGGAGAGCCCCCTGATTTTTGACAAGGTGCCATCTTGTGAGCCGTCATCGATGAAGATGATTTCATAGGTATGTTCGATTACCTGCATGATTGATGAGATTTCTGCATCAAGCATCGTAATATTTTCTGCTTCATTGAAAACCGGAATTACAACCGAAATCATCGACCCTCACCTCCCGTCGTTTATTAAATGATGATTGTATTATATAATACAGGGATGAATTAATGAAATAAAATAGAGGATTTATAGATAGGAGTGCTTTTATATGAGCATAAACTGGTTCCCGGGCCATATGGCCAAAGCGAGAAGGGAAGTGGAAGAGAACTTGAAGAAGGTGGATGTGGTGATCGAAATACTGGATGCCCGCATCCCAGATTCAAGCCATAACCCCATGATGGATGAAATCACAAAGCATAAACCCCGTGTCGTGGTGTTGAACAAGGTGGATATGGCCGACCCTAAAGCTACGGACCGCTGGTTATCTAAGTTCAGGAGTAAAGGGAAATATCCCGTCGCCCTAGATGGCCGCCACAATCAGATAATCAAAAAAATCGAGCCGTTGGCGGTAAAGGCGACTGCCGACGACTTCAATAGAATGGAAGAAAAAGGCATCAGGCGGCGCGCCATAAGGGCCATGATCATAGGCATACCGAATGTGGGCAAATCCACAGTCATCAACAATATTGCCAAAAAGAAAGGTGCGAAGACAGGTAATACCCCAGGCGTCACTAAACAGCAGCAATGGATCAAAGCCGGACAGCAGATGGAGCTGCTGGATACGCCAGGTATCCTTTGGCCGAAATTCGAGGATGAGGCTACAGGAAAGAAACTTGCCTTGACCGGTGCAATCAAGGACACGGTAGTGCCACTTGATGAAGTTGCAATCTTTGGCATGCAGTATCTGCTTGAATGGGACCCGGAGCGCTTTAATGCATTCTACAACATTTCTGTCAGCCAAGATGATGACATCGTCACAGTATTCGATGCCATAGGCAAGTCAAGGGGTATGAAGGCAAGCGGAAATGAGATCAACTATGAAGCTGTGACCAATCGGGTCATCCACGATATCAGAAATGGCAAGATTGGCCGCTATACATTCGATAAGGTGGATACACAGTGAAGAAGATATCAGAGGTCGAAACAGAACTGAGAGGCTATACAACAATTGATGAATTGAACAGGTCCCCATGGCGGGATGACCCGAGGAAAGGCGTAGCCAAATCATTAGAACGCCATAGGAAGAGGCTGGAAAATGAAGCCCTGATGAGAAAGAAATATGAACACATGAGCCGATACGAACATAATCTAAAAGCCAAGGCCGAGTATATTGCAGGTGTCGACGAAGCTGGGCGCGGCCCCATTGCGGGGGAAGTGGTGGCAGCGGCGGTCGTTCTGCCGGAAGGTTTCATGTTGCCCGGCCTGGATGATTCAAAGAAGCTTTCCCTGAAAAAAAGGAGGGCCTTCCGTGAGATAATCATGGCGGAGGCGGACTACGGGATAGGCACCGCAAGCGTCGATGAGATAGACCGGCTCAATATCTATCAGGCAAGCCGTCTGGCGATGGAGCGTGCCGTTGACAAGCTGGCGACTGCCCCCGACCATCTTCTTGTGGATGCGATGACGATCGACATGGGAATTGAAGAGACCTCAATCATAAAAGGGGATGCAAACTCCGTCTCGATTGCTGCTGCCAGCGTGCTCGCCAAAACGGAAAGGGATCTATATATGGAGCATCACGAGACGGTTTATCCAGGTTACGGATTCGCAGCCCATAAAGGATACGGAACAACCGAACATCTGGCTGCACTTGACTCATTCGGGCCGTGCGAAATACATCGTCATACATTTGAACCGGTGAAATCCATACGGTCAAAATAATAATTTTTGGAATGCAGTTTACTTTAATGAACACCTTTTCTATAATTGGGGGGTAAGGTTAAAAAAGTCTTAGGAGGATGAACATGAATATCCATGAGTATCAAGGGAAAGAAATCTTTCGCTCCATGGGCGTGGCCGTGCCTAACGGCAGTGTAGCCTATACACCTGAGGAAGCAGTGGAAGCAGCTAAAACACTGGACTCTGATGTATACGTCGTAAAAGCACAGATCCACGCGGGCGGACGCGGTAAAGCAGGCGGTGTTAAAATCGCCAAAACGCTGGATGAAGTGAGGGAGTACGCCAAGGAACTGCTCGGCAAAGTGCTCGTTACCCACCAGACCGGTCCTGAAGGAAAAGAAGTTAAACGTCTCCTGATCGAAGAAGGGTGCGACATCCAGAATGAATTCTATATCGGTTTAGTCGTAGACCGTGCAACAGACCGCGTCGTATTGATGGGTTCTGAAGAAGGCGGTACTGAGATTGAGGAAGTTGCTGAAGCGACTCCTGAAAAAATCTTCAAGGAAGTCATCGACCCTGTAGTCGGACTCATGCCTTATCAGGCCAGAAGACTTGCCTTCAACATCAACATTCCAAAGGAATCTGTCGGCAAGGCGGCTAAATTGATGCTCTCCCTATACAAAGTATTTACTGAAAAAGACTGTTCCATCATGGAAATCAACCCACTTGTCACAACAGGCGAAGGTGAAGTACTCGCATTGGATGCGAAAGTGAACTTTGATGAGAACGCGCTCTTTAGGAATAAAGATATAGTAGAACTCCGCGACTTGGATGAAGAAGATCCAAAAGAGATTGAAGCATCCAAATATGACCTGTCCTATGTCGCGCTGGATGGTAACATCGGTTGTATGGTGAACGGTGCCGGTCTTGCTATGGCAACAATGGATACCATCAACCACTTCGGCGGTGAGCCTGCCAACTTCCTTGATGTAGGAGGCGGTGCTACAACTGAGAAAGTAACTGAAGCATTCAAGATCATCCTCGGAGATGAAGGTGTTGAGGGTATTTTCGTCAACATTTTCGGTGGCATCATGAAATGTGACGTCATCGCTGAAGGTGTTGTGGAAGCGGTCAAAAATGTCGGACTTGATATCCCATTGGTTGTGCGTCTGGAAGGCACCAACGTTGAAAGGGGCAAGGAAATCCTTGCACAATCCGATTTTGATATAATTTCTGCACAGACGATGGCTGAAGGTGCCAAGAAGATCATCGAAGCGGTCAATAATAAATAAAAACGGAGGAATCTACTGTGGGCGTATTTATCGATAAAAATACTAAAGTACTAGTTCAGGGCATCACCGGAGCAACTGCACTGTTCCATACAAAGCAGATGCTTGAGTATGGTACCCAGATTGTTGCAGGGGTGACACCAGGTAAAGGTGGCCAGGAAGTAGAGGGCGTGCCAGTATTCAATACTGTTGAAGAAGCGAAGAAAGAAACAGGTGCATCAGTATCTGTCATCTATGTGCCGGCACCTTTTGCGGCCGATGCGATAGTCGAATGTGCCGATGCAGAACTGGATATGGCGATCTGTATCACTGAGCACATTCCTGTGCTTGATATGGTTAAAGTCAAGCGTTATATGGAAGGCAAGAAAACGCGTCTTGTCGGACCGAACTGTCCAGGCGTAATCACCGCCGACGAATGCAAGATCGGCATCATGCCAGGATATATACACAAAAAAGGTCATGTCGGCGTAGTAAGCCGCTCCGGCACATTGACATATGAAGCGGTGCACCAATTGACTGAAGCTGGAATCGGACAGACTACTGCAGTCGGTATCGGTGGTGACCCGGTAAACGGCACGAACTTCATCGACACGCTAAAAGCGTTCAATGAAGATCCTGAGACAGAAGCTGTTGTCATGATCGGAGAAATCGGCGGTACGGCAGAAGAAGAAGCGGCAGAGTGGGTCAAAGAAAACATGAACAAGCCTGTCGTAGGATTCATCGGTGGGGTGACAGCTCCTCCAGGCAAACGTATGGGCCACGCAGGGGCGATCATTTCCGGTGGTAAAGGTACAGCTGATGAAAAAATCAAAACGATGAACGCATGTGGTATCGAAACGGCTGATACGCCTTCTGAAATCGGTGAAACTCTAATCAACCGCATCAAGAAGGAAGACGGCCTTTACGAAAAATGCCTCACTGTAAAATAAACGACATATAAATCATATGAACGACTACGAAAAAGCAGAACCCTATATAGGGTTCTGCTTTTTTTGGCAGTTATTTCCATAGGGTTTAACATAAATGTCATGGGGTGTCGGATTAATTCTCCTATAATTCAAAAAGAGATGGGAGGAATGTAATTGGAATATTTAAAATTAAGCTTTGCAGGAGTTACTGTACAGGAGTACAGGAAATATATTGTAGGAAGTGCATCCCCGCCGAAAGGACTGTCGGAAAAGATTTCCCATGCACGGGAAATGGAGGGGGAAGCGCTGTTTAAAATCTTAAGGGAACAGCGCATTGGATATGTTACGATTGATGACGCGGATTATCCAGCACTTCTAAAGGAAATATATGATCCCCCCTACATACTTTATTATCGCGGTGACCTGACACTTTTTTCACATTGCAAGCTAGCTGTAGTGGGGAGCCGGAAGGCAGGATCTTATACACGCCGGGCATTGGATGGTATCATACCAGGACTTGCACAAGAGCTAGCGATTGTTTCCGGCCTCGCCTATGGCGCTGATGCCATTGCGCACGAAGCGGCTATGAAAGATGGCAGGGCTACAATCGGTGTGCTGGCGTTTGGGCATGACGTGCATTACCCCAAAAGCACCCAACATGTCCGCACCCTCATGGAAGCGCATCATCTGGTCATAAGCGAGTACCCTCCCGGCACTTCGATAGAGAAGTGGCGGTTCGTTGCGCGTAATAGGATCATAGCGGGAATGTCGGTGGGCGTGCTGGTCACTGAAGCTGAAGTCGGCGGTGGCAGCATGATCACACTGGAGATGGCTTTGGATGAAAACCGCATTGGATTCTGCATACCTGGAAATATTCATTCACCGCTCTCAAAAGGCACAAATATAAGAATACAGGATGGTGCCAAAATGGTGCTTGATCCGAGTGATATAATGGAAGAGGTTTTCTTCGGCCAACAAAGCAAATGAAAATATTAAAAATAATTATAGTTGACAAACAATTTTAATTCACTGTATTATTTGGATTTGAAAACACAAATAAGGAGGCGGACGGCTTATGGCAGATAATCTGGTAATAGTGGAATCGCCTGCTAAAGCAAAAACAATAGAGAAGTATCTCGGGAAAAGGTATAAAGTCGTTGCGTCCATGGGGCATGTCCGCGATCTGCCCCGCAGTCAGACAGGAATCGATACTGAAAACAATTATGAACCTAAATATATTACGATAAGAGGCAAAGGCCCTCTTCTCAAAGAGTTGAAGAAAGAAGCAAAGAAAGCGAAAAGGATATACTTGGCGAGTGACCCGGACCGTGAAGGCGAAGCCATAGCATGGCACCTCAGTCACGCTTTAGGGGACGATAAGGAATACTACAGGGTAGTGTTCAATGAAATAACTAAAGAAGCCGTCAAAGAAAGTTTCAAGCAGCCTGGGGAAATCAATCAGCAGTTGGTGGATGCCCAGCAGGCCAGGCGTATACTTGACCGCCTTGTGGGCTACAACATCTCTCCAGTCTTATGGAAGAAGGTCAAAAAAGGGTTGTCTGCAGGCCGTGTCCAGTCCGTTGCCCTAAAACTGATCATAGACCGGGAAAACGAAATAAGGAATTTCAAACCGGAGGAATATTGGACGATTACAGGACTCTTCAATTATTCAAAAAGTGATTTTGAAGGAAAGTACAACCGCCTTGAAGACGCCAAGATGAAACTGAAGACGAAAGATGACGTCGAACATGTGTTGAAACAGCTGAAAGGAAACGACTTCACTGTAGAATCTGTACAGAAGAAGGAGAAGAAAAGGAATCCTTCCAAGCCTTTCACTACATCTTCCCTGCAGCAGGAAGCAGCCCGTAAGCTGAACTTTAAGGCACGTAAGACGATGATGGTCGCCCAACAGCTCTACGAAGGAATCGATATTAAAAAAGGAGGCACTGTCGGGCTCATCACCTATATGAGGACAGACTCCACCCGCATCTCGCCGGTCGCCCAGAAGGAAGCCATCGAGTATATCGAAGCGGAGTACGGCAAGGAGTTCATCGGCAAAAAGCCCTCAAAGGCGCAGGCGGAAGGAAGCCAGGACGCCCACGAAGCTGTAAGGCCGACCAGTGCCAACCGGTCTCCAGCCAATATGAAGCAGTACTTATCCAGAGATCAGTATAGGCTCTATAAGCTTATATGGGAGCGTTTCATCGCCAGCATGATGGCACCGGCGATATTGGACACTGTACGCATGGAGATGTCTAATAATGGAGTCATCTTCCGCAGTAACGGTCAGACGATCAAATTCAAAGGATTCATGCAGATCTATATTGAAGGAAATGACGATGGGGAAGAAGAGTTGGAGAACAAGCTGCCGGATATCAAAGAAGGCGAAACGGTCGTTTCAAAAGATATCAAGCCCAATCAGCACTTCACCCAGCCACCCCCTAGGTTTACGGAGGCGCGCCTTGTGAAAACGTTGGAGGAGCAGGGTATAGGGCGCCCTTCAACCTATGCTCCAACCCTCGATACAATCCAGAAACGGAATTACGTCAAAATCGATCAGAAGCGTTTCTTCCCGACTGAACTTGGTGAGATCGTCAATGAATCGGTGACACAATATTTCCCTGATATAATTGAAACCGAGTTTACGCGGACTATGGAAAAGAGCCTAGACGACATCGCGGAAGGCGATGCATCATGGGTGGCAGTCATCGACGAATTCTATAAAAGCTTCGAGCCTCAGGTGGCACGTGCTGATGAAGAAATGGAAAAAATAGAAATAAAAGATGAGCCGGCCGGTGAAGATTGTGAGAAGTGTGGTTCTCCAATGGTCTACAAGATAGGGCGCTATGGTAAGTTTATGGCATGCTCAAATTTCCCCGATTGCCGCAATACGAAAGCAATCGTCAAAGAAATAGGCGTTACCTGCCCTAAATGTGAAAAAGGCCAGGTCGTTGAGCGGAAGTCCAAGAAAAATCGGATATTCTATGGTTGCGACAGATATCCCGAATGTGATTTCATTTCCTGGGACCGCCCGATCGGACGGAATTGTCCAAGGTGCGACCACTATCTGGTAGAGACGAAAAAAGGCAAGACAGCAAAAGTTAAATGTACAAACTGTGACTATGAAGAGAAAGCGGAGTAGATGAATACCCATCTTTGTATGGGTATTTTTCTATGACCTCCATAAAATATTGGAAATATTCGTATTTCTTTGTGCATTTCAAAGGAAAATAGGTTATTATATACTATTGGAGCTACAGACATTGATTGAACGGTGGAATCAGCATAACGCTATCAATTGATGCTGGCGGCTTAATTGTGATAAGATTCTGATAAAAGGGGGTGTGTTCATGTCCCATCTTGAGAAATTCCTTGAACAGCTTCTATATCAGCGTAATTTATCACCACATACTGTAGAGGCATATAGGATAGATATCGCAGAGTTCTTTAAGTTCCTTGATCAGGAAGGACTTGAATATGCTTCTTTCAAGTACATGGATGCAAGAAACTATTTGAATATGCTCTATAAAAAAGGGTTGAGCAAATCCACCGTGTCCCGTAAAATTTCTTCCCTGAGAAGCTTCTATAATTATCTTATGGACAAGGGAGAGCTTTCCGGCAATCCGTTTACGAATCTGCCAAACCCGAAAAAAGAGAAGCATCTTCCAGGATTCATGTATGAAAACGAAATTGAAAAACTATTCGATTCATTGGATAAAGATGCAAAGATGTATGAACGTGACTTGGCGATACTCGAGTTGCTCTACGCAACCGGGATGCGCGCATCTGAACTACTCGGGTTAAAGATTAGTGATATAGATTTCAATCATGGACTTTTGAAGGTGCGGGGCAAAGGGAATAAGGAACGTGTCCTTCCCTTTGGTGAACATGCTGGTGAGGCATTGAAGAATTATGTGGATAAACATAAGGCTGTGATAGAAGCTAATGGAAGACTTTGGGTCAACTACAGGGATGGCCCACTCACCGATCGCGGCTTGCGGTATGCAATCGATATGATGGTGAAGAAGAGCGCGAGTGATTTCCACCTCCATCCCCATAAGATCAGGCACAGTTTTGCAACCCATATGTTGAACAATGGTGCAGATCTAAGGGCGGTCCAGGAGCTTCTGGGGCATGAATCATTATCCACGACACAACAATATACTCATGTTTCCAAAGAACAATTGAGGAGAACTTACTTGAAGCACCATCCAGCGAATCAGAAGAGGTGACAACATGGCAATAAAAGGAACGACGATATTCGGCATCAGTCATAAAGGGAAAATGGCAATGGCCGGTGATGGCCAGGTAACTCTCGGCAACCAGGTCGTCATGAAGCACTCGGCAAGGAAAGTGAGACGGCTTTTCGATGATAAGGTAGTCGCGGGATTTGCAGGGAGTGTGGCTGATGCATTCACATTGTTTGAAAAATTCGAAGCGAATCTCTACGCTTACAATGGCAACCTGACAAGAGCGGCAGTTGAGCTTGCCAAGGAATGGCGCGGCGATAAAATCCTGAGGCAGCTTGAGGCGATGCTTATAGTGATGGATAAGGAAACCATGCTGCTGGTCAGTGGTACAGGCGAAGTCATAGAGCCCGATGACGGCATACTGGCCATAGGCAGCGGCGGTAATTTTGCATTGAGTGCGGGACGCGCAATGAAGAAGCATGGCGACAACCTTGATGCCGAAACAATCGCCCGCGATAGTCTGCTGATCGCCAGTGAAATCTGCGTGTTCACGAATGACCATATAATTGTAGAAACGATAGACTAAAGGAGCGTTTTGAAGTGAAAGATAATCTGACGCCAAGAGAAATAACAAAGCGGCTCGATGAGGATATCATCGGTCAGCATGAAGCAAAGCGCAAAGTGGCAATCGCCATGAGGAACAGGCATCGCCGCATGCAGTTGGACGATTCCCTGAAAGCTGAAGTGGTGCCAAAAAACATCTTGATGATCGGCCCCACCGGTGTCGGCAAGACAGAAATAGCAAGAAGGATGGCAAAGCTCACCGGAGCACCCTTCTCTAAAGTGGAAGCGACAAAATTCACGGAAGTCGGCTATGTTGGCCGCGATGTGGAAAGTATGGTACGTGATCTGGTCGAAGCCAGCGTAAAAATCGTCAAAGAAGAAAAGATGAGGCTCGTGGAGGAAGATGCGGAGAAACTTGCTGAAGAACGTCTGATCACCTTACTTGCCCCCGGCGAAAAAAGGAACAAGCAGAGCTCCAACCCTTTCGAAATGTTCATGAACCAGCAATCGGATGAACCGGCCGAAGAAGTGACCCCTGAAGTCAGGACGAAGCGCATGAACCTGAGGGAGAAGCTCGCAGCAGGCCAACTGGAAGATACCGATGTAACGATTGAAGTGGAGCAGGAACAGAATCCGACGGGGATGATGATGCCTGGTATGGACAATAGTGGCATGCAGGATATGCTGAAGCAGTTCATGCCGAAGAATAAGCATAAAAGAACCATGCCTGTCAGCAAAGCCCGGGGATATCTGAAGCGGCAAGAAGCAGAAAAGATAATCGACACCGACAGTGTGAACGATGAGGCAATCTCCTTGGCAGAAACCATGGGCATCATATTCATCGATGAAATGGATAAGATCGCAAAAGGTGGACAGAATTCAGGCGATGTTTCGCGTGAGGGCGTACAGAGGGATATCTTGCCTATCGTGGAGGGCAGTACGGTTCAGACCAAGTATGGCCCAGTAGCCACAGAACATATCCTTTTCATAGGTGCAGGGGCATTCCATGTGGCAAAACCAAGCGATCTCATACCTGAATTGCAGGGGCGATTCCCGATCCGGGTGGAATTGGATAAACTTAAAACTGAAGATTTCGAGAAGATCTTGAAGGAACCGAAAAGTTCTTTGGTCAAGCAGTATGAAGCATTGCTTGCGACAGAAGGCGTCACGATATCCTTCACTGAAGCAGCCATCCATACGCTTGCCGAAATTGCGTTTGAAGTCAACAGCGGAACCGATGACATCGGGGCGAGGAGGCTCCACACCATATTGGAGACGCTACTGGAAGAACTACTGTTTGAAGCAAGCGGTATGCAGGGGGCCCATGTGGAAATCACAGAGCAATACGTTTTATCGAGACTCGACAACATAAAGTCAGATAAGAATCTGAGCGCATTCATATTATAAATCTAAAGGAGAATCAGCAATGGAGAATTTATTGCAGAAAACACGGGAAATTAACAAACTTATTCAAAGCCAAGAAGGTGTCAAGGTAGATTTCAAGGAAGTATCCGAAAAACTGAGTGGGGTCATTGAATGTAATGTCTTCATCGTCTCGCGTAAAGGCAAGCTTCTTGGATATGGCATCAACCAGAAAATCGAAAATCCAAGAATATACGATATGCTTGAACAGAGAAGGTTCCCGCAAGAATATGTGGACATGATCATGAAGATCAGCGAAACGAAAGAAAACATCAGCTTTGATGATGCGATGACAGTCTTCCCGACTGAAGATTCCTTCCAGGACTCTGAAACATGTATCGTACCAGTATTCGGCGGGGGAGAGCGTCTGGGTACGCTCGTTCTCGGACGCGTAACCGAGAAGTTTGAAACGAGTGATCTCGTATTGGCAGAGTACGCGGGTACAGTGGTCGGCATGGAGATACTCCGTGAAAAGCAGGAAGAAATGGAACAGAAAGCAAGGGATAAGGCAAGCATATCCATGGCGATCCGCTCCCTGTCATATTCTGAGCGCGAAGCTATCGAACACATTTTTGATGAACTCGGCTCCGATGAAGGTCTGCTTGTCGCCTCAAAAGTGGCTGACCGCGTCGGCATCACCCGCTCCGTGATCGTAAATGCACTGCGCAAACTTGAAAGTGCAGGTGTCATAGAGTCAAGATCACTCGGAATGAAAGGGACATTCATCAAAGTTAAAAAAGAGGATTTCCTGCCAGAGCTCAGAAAAGGCAGCTGAATCAAAGTTTGATTTATCGGCTAAAGTATGGTATATTATTTAACGGCTGAAAAAGCCCATTACGCACAGTCCGGTGAAGTGGAAACAGGTGCCTTACGGTCGTTTCCATAGCTGTACTGGAGGAAAAACCAGAGGAGGAAATCAATTATGGCAGTAATTACTATGAAGCAACTGCTCGAAGCTGGTGTGCATTTCGGTCACCAGACGCGCCGTTGGAACCCTAAGATGAAGAGATACATCTTCACGGAAAGAAACGGCATCTATATCATCGACCTGCAAAAGACGGTTAAAAAAGTAGGGGAAGCTTATGAGTTTGTAAAAAGCGTCTCTGAAGAAGGTGGCAAAGTACTATTCGTAGGTACTAAAAAGCAAGCACAGGATTCAATCAAAGAAGAGGCTGAGCGTGCTGGTCAACTTTACGTCAACCAAAGATGGCTCGGTGGTATCCTGACAAACTACAAAACAATATCCAAGCGTATCCGCCGCATCTCTGAAATCGAAAAGATGGAAGAGAATGGTACATTCGATGTACTGCCTAAAAAGGAAGTAGTCGAGTTGCGCAAGGAATATGCACGTCTCATCAAATTCCTTGGTGGTATACGTGAAATGAAAGAGATGCCAAAAGCACTCTTCATCGTTGACCCAAGAAAAGAACGCAATGCGATTGCTGAAGCGAAAAAACTTGGTATCCCTATTGTCGCAATGGTGGATACGAACTGTGATCCGGATGAAATCGACTATGTCATCCCGGCTAACGATGACGCTATCCGTGCAGTAAGGCTCATGACCAGTAAAATGGCTGATGCAGTACTTGAAGGACAACGCGGCGTTTCAGATGATGAGATTGCTGAAGAGCAGAATATCGACATGACAGAAGAAGACTCTGAAGAAACCACTGAAACGGTTGAAGCTGGCGAAAGCAAATAGAGACATGTTCAAACGGTGATAAGTTATTTATTCTTATCACCTTTTTTAAAAGGTGGGAGCCTTTGCCCTAAGGCATAAACTCCCGAATTTAAAGACCAGGAGGATTATAAATGGCTATTACTGCAAAAATGGTTAAAGAACTACGTGAAAGAACAGGTGCTGGCATGATGGACTGCAAGAAAGCACTCCAGGAGACTGACGGCGACATCGATAAAGCAGTAGATTATCTACGCGAAAAAGGTATGTCCAAAGCAGCCAAGAAGGCGGATCGTATCGCGGCTGAAGGCCTTGTACACGTTGCTTCCAAAGGCAACGATGGCGTAATCGTAGAAATCAACTCAGAAACAGACTTTGTTGCACGCAACGAAGAGTTCCAGAAGTTGGTTCAAGATATCGCTGAGCATATTCTGATGACTAAACCACATGATCTCGATGAATTGAACGCGTCAGAGATGAATGGTAAAAAGGTTGACGATGCGATGAAGGAAGCTGTCGCGAAGATTGGTGAAAAACTCACATTGAGAAGATTTGCATTGGCTGAAAAGACAGATAATGATGCATTCGGCGAATATCTTCATATGGGTGGACGCATCGGCGTACTTACGTTGGTTGAAGGTTTTACAGATGTAGAAGCAGCTAAAGATGTAGCGATGCATGCAGCAGCACTGAACCCAAAATATGTTTCCAAGGACGACGTGTCACAAGAAGAGCTCGACCATGAAAGAGAAGTCCTCAAACAACAGGCTCTTAATGAAGGAAAACCTGAAAACATCGTAGATAAGATGGTTGAAGGCAGAATGCGCAAATACCTCGAAGAAATCTGTATCGTGGACCAGCCTTTCGTCAAAGATTCCGATCAGACTGTTGAAGAGTTCCTCAAATCCAAAGGCGGCAAACTTAAAAACTTCATCCGTTTTGAAGTTGGCGAAGGTCTCGAAAAAAGAGAAGAAAACTTTGCTGATGAAGTAATGGGTCAAGTGAATAAGTAAGGAAAAGACACTTCGGTGTCTTTTTTTCTAAATTGATTTCATATAAAAATTAAGTAAGGATGGGACTTATGCCTGAAACTTCCAAATTTAAACGAATCGTATTGAAATTAAGCGGCGAAGCATTGGCTGGAGAAGATGGCTTCGGAATAAATCCGGTGGTCATCAAAAATATTGCAAAGCAAGTTTACGAAGCAAAGGAACTTGGTGTGGAAATCGCTGTAATCGTCGGCGGCGGCAATATATGGAGAGGTAAAGTTGGAAGTGATCTGGGCATGGACCGCGGCACGGCAGACTATATGGGAATGCTCGCTACAGTGATGAATTCCCTGGCGCTCCAGGACAGTCTTGAGCAACTTGAGTGTGAAACACGTGTGCTTACATCAATCGAGATGAAGCAAGTTGCTGAACCATATATCAGAAGAAGGGCAATCAGGCATCTGGAAAAGGGTCGTATCGTCATTTTTGCAGCCGGAATCGGCAACCCATACTTCTCAACAGACACAACAGCGGCACTCAGGGCAGCTGAAGTCGAAGCGGATGTCATATTGATGGGCAAAAATAACGTCGATGGTGTCTACTCTGCAGATCCAAAGACGGATTCAAACGCCCATAAGTACGAAAAGTTGACCTATATGGAAATGCTGCAGGAGAATCTGCAGGTCATGGATGCGACAGCTTCATCCTTCTGTATGGACAATGACATACCACTTGTGGTATTTTCGATTACAGAGCAAGGCAACATTAAACGTGCAGTATCGGGTGAGACCATCGGTACAGAAATTACAAAATAACAGGAGAGAAACCAAATGAGTGAATCGATTCTTAAGGACGCTAAACAAAAGATGGGTAAATCATTGGATAACCTGAACAGGGAACTCGCCACCATCCGTACAGGCCGTGCGAACTCAAACATGCTCGATCGTGTAATGGTGAATTACTATGGTGCGCCGACCCCAGTGAATCAGCTTGCAGGCATCGCTGTGCCGGAAGCAAGGATGCTTACTGTCACGCCTTATGACAAAAGCTCCGTAGATGATGTCCTGAAAGCGATACAACAGGCAGACTTGGGTGTAAATCCGACAAGTGATGGTACAATGATCCGCATCACAGTGCCCCAACTTACAGAAGAGCGCCGTAAAGAATTCGTCAAAGATGCACGCAAGGAAGGCGAGAATGCTAAAGTCGCAATCCGGAATGTAAGGCGTGAAGCAAATGACGAATTGAAGCGTCTTGAAAAAGATGGTGAACTGACTGAGGATGACCTCAGAAGCTACAGTGACGATGTGCAGCAGCTTACAGATAAGCACATTAATGAAATTGATGCCATTTGTGACGAAAAAGAAAAGGATATTATGTCAGTCTAAACCAAATGACATTTTAAGGCAGGAGTTTCCTGCCTATTTTTTTATGCCTCCGATATATGGTAGAATAAATTGATTGAGGACTCTTTATTATAAATGTATACTAATAATTATAATGCTCCAGGAGGATTGTTATGTTTCGTAGGAAGAAGCAAGAAATAAAGACAGAAAAGGGGCTGCCTGAACATATCGCCATCATCATGGATGGAAACGGCAGATATGCCAAACGGAAAAACAAACCAAGAGTGAGCGGCCACTACGAAGGCATGCAGAACGTCAAACGTATAACACGTCATGCTTCCGATTTGGGTATAAAGTATCTCACCCTATATGCTTTTTCCACAGAAAACTGGTCCCGGCCAATCAGTGAGGTCAATTACCTGATGAAGCTGCCAGGTGATTTTCTCGGCACTTTCCTTCCTGAATTAGATGAGAAGAACGTCAGGGTGACGACAATCGGACGTCTTGAATCCCTGCCGGAGCATACGCAGAGAGCCGTTCAGCATGCTGTTGAAAAGACACGTGGCAATACAGGGCTGAACCTGGTTTTTGCGCTGAACTACGGCGGACGCGACGAGCTCCTTGAAGCCTTCAAGTGCATAGGCGCCAAAATAGAAAAAGGGGATGTGTCACCTCAGGATATCACCGCAGAAATGGTAGATGATCATCTGATGACCACTGACATACCCGACCCGGAGATGCTGATTCGCACAAGTGGCGAATATAGGCTGAGCAACTTTTTATTATGGCAGTCATCATACAGCGAATTATTTTTTACAGAAACACTTTGGCCAGAATATTCAGTTGATGAACTAGATCAGATGATTTCACAGTATTGTAGACGTGAGAGACGATTTGGGGGACTTGGCCAAGAGGAGGAGTAACATGAAGACAAGAACCATCACCGCAATCATCGCGTTACTTATATTTGTGCCAATCGTCGTATGGGGGGCTTGGCCACTTCTGATTGCCGTTTTTCTACTTGCCTATACAGCACTTTATGAAATTTTGAAGATGAACCGCATCCACATATTTTCCATACCTGGAATCTTATCCATGGTGGCACTCTTCATCATTATGATGCCCCAGGCATCCTATATGCCACACATATCAGTTTTTCAGGTTGACCTGATCATCGTGATGGCGCTGTTGATGTTGAGTTTTACCGTCATCAGCAAAAACAGATTTTCGTTTGTGGACATGGGTTTTTGCGTGCTCGCTGTAGCTTATGTCGGCATCGGATTCATGTACTTCTATGAGACACGGGAAGCAGGCCTCATCTACATACTCTATGCACTACTCATTGTCTGGGTGACGGATACTGGTGCATATTTATTCGGCAGAGCATTCGGCAGGCGTAAATTATGGCCGCAGATCAGTCCCAATAAGACGATAGAAGGATTTTTGGGAGGTATATTTTGCAGTGTCCTGCTCGGTCTATTGTTTTACTTCATGGGATGGATCGAAGGCGTACAAATTATGCTCTTCCTATTGCTGACGATGATACTCAGTATGTTCGGACAGCTTGGGGATCTGGTCGAATCTGCCCTTAAGAGACATTTTGACGTTAAAGACTCGGGCAGGCTACTTCCGGGACACGGTGGTGTTCTTGATCGCTTCGACAGCTTTATTTTTGTATTGCCTCTTATGAACATACTGCCCCTTATAACTTAAGTATAGAACTGGGTGAAAATAAATGAAGACTATTTCAATATTAGGCGCTACAGGTTCAATAGGGACTCAAGCTTTGGACGTCATCGCCCAAAACCGTGAGCATTTCAAAATCGGTAGTATTTCCGTAGGCGGTAATATAAAAAAGCTTGAAGAAATACTCGAACAGTTTGAACCGAAGCTTGTGAGCGTCAAGGACGATTCCGACAGACGGGGACTGGCACAGAAATATCCACATATCGAGTTCACTTCAGGGGCTGGGGGCCTCATCGAAGTGGTCTCGGATGATTCCGATATGGTTCTGACCGCAATCATGGGAAGCGTTGGTCTGGAACCGACATTGCATGCGATAGAGCAGGGTAAGGACATCGCTTTGGCAAACAAGGAAACGCTTGTTGCAGCCGGCGAAATCGTCATGTCGAAAGCGAAAGCAAAAGGTGTGGCGATTATTCCTATCGATTCTGAGCACTCAGCAGTTTTCCAGTGTCTGCGTGGTGAAAACCTAAGTGAAGTGAAGAAAATCATCCTCACCGCAAGTGGCGGTTCGTTCCGGAATCTGTCCCGAAGCGAATTGTCGGATGTCTCGCTAGAAGATGCACTCAATCATCCCAACTGGTCGATGGGCAAGAAAATCACCATCGATTCAGCGACGATGATGAATAAAGGGCTTGAAGTGATAGAAGCTAAATGGCTTTTTGATGTCGATATCAATCAGATTTCTACGATTCTCCATAAGGAGAGTACCATACACTCTATGGTGGAATTCGTAGATAACAGCATCATGGCACAAATGGGCACACCCGATATGCGGACAGCCATCCAATTTGCATTCAGTCATCCTCGAAGGATGGCGATGGACAACCCGATGGATTTTTCAGCCCTTAGCCAACTGAATTTCAAACCAATGGACCTGGACCGTTTTCGGATGCTTGCCTATGCATATGAAGCGATGGAAGCAGGCGGCACAATGCCGGCAGTAATGAATGCTGCAAATGAATATGCTGTCGGACGCTTTTTAGACGGTGAAATTTCATTTACCGGAATAGAGGAAATCGTCAAATCCCGCATGGATGACCATGCGGTCGTCGCAAATCCCGACCTGGAAACGATTCTGTACTATGATAAATTGTATAAAGCAGATATGAGGTGATTGTATGACCGGCATTTTAGCTTTTATAGTAGTTTTTGGTGTGCTGGTTACAGTTCACGAACTTGGGCACCTCATTTTCGCCAAACGGGCAGGCATAATGTGTCCGGAGTTCGCCATAGGCATGGGGCCTAAAATATTTTCCCACAAATACAATGACACGCTTTATACAGTGCGCCTACTGCCGGTTGGGGGATATGTCAGAATGGCCTCCGATGAAATGGAAGTCAATCCACTCAACGCCGGTATGCGTGTTCAATTAAAGACTGACGGAGAAGACCGCATCAGTCATATAATACTCGATGATAAGCATAACTTCACACAAGTCGAAGAAGTTGAAGTCATCCAGTCGGACATCACCAAAGAAATGTTCATTAAGGCTATACGTCTACATGACGGAGAAGAAGTCGTCTATACATTTTCTGATGAGGCATATTTTGTACAGAATTCCGAATTGGAGCGCATTGCTCCGAGAGCCGCGAGGTTCGAGTCCAAATCGGTGGGGCATCGCCTGATGACTTTGGCGGCGGGGCCTTTGATGAACTTCGTATTGGCTTTTGCATTGTTCACAGTGTTGTTCTACATCAATGGCAAGCCAGTGGAAGAGGCTGTCGTAGGCTTTGTTGCAGAAGATACACCGGCTGAAGAAGCGGGCTTGAAATCAGGTGATCATCTTGAAACGATCAACGGTCAGGAAGTGGACAGTTGGGAGCACATGTCGACCATTATCCAACAAGAAGGCGAAACCGAACTCGACATAACAGTTGTGAACGATGGTGAATCACGCACTGTTGAAATGACACCGATAGTTGAAAAGACGGAACTTCCAGATGGTGAAACGAGGGAAAGGCTGGTCATCGGGATAGGGGCCGAGATGGAGCGCGGCGTGATATCTCCAATATTGTGGGGCGCCGAGCAGACATACGAAATGGGGACGCTTATATTCACGCTTGTAGTGCAGATGTTCATCAGTATTGCTGACGGGACCTTCTCCTTCGATATGCTGAACGGACCGGTCGGCATATATAAAGTGACTGAAGATGTAGCAGCCCAAGGCCTGATGACACTCATGCGCTTCACTGCGATACTGAGTGTCAACCTGGGTATAATGAACCTGCTGCCGATACCCGCATTGGATGGAGGACGGATATTATTCGTACTATATGAAGGGATATTCAAAAAACCTCTGAACAGGAGAGTTGAACTGAACATTCAGTTGATTGGTGTACTATTCTTGCTGATCGTAATGGTATTAGTAACTTGGAATGACATAAAAACATTTTTCCTTTAGGAGTGAAGTGAATGAGACAATCTAGAATGTTTATACCAACAATGCGCGAAACCCCGCAAGATGCAGATAGCCTGAGCCATCGCCTGATGCTCAAGGCTGGCATGATCAAGCAGATGGCCAGCGGCGTATACACGTATCTGCCTATAACGAAACTGGTATTGAACAACATCGAGCAGATCGTCAGAGAAGAGATGAATGCCATCGAAGGTGTAGAGATACACATGCCTGTACTGCATCCGAAGGAGCTTTGGCAGGAATCAGGCCGATGGGAAGCGTACGGCAGTGAGCTTATGCGGCTCGAAGACCGCCATGGTCGTGAATTTGCCCTTGGGCCTACGCACGAAGAGATTGTAACTGCTCTGTTGCGTGATGAGCTTAAAAGCTATAAAAAACTTCCTCTTACAGTCTTTCAGATCCAGACGAAGTTCAGGGATGAACTGCGTCCAAGGTACGGCCTGTTGCGCGGACGTGAATTCATTATGAAGGACGCCTATTCATTCCACAGTAATGAAGACTCCCTGGACGAGAAATATCAGGACATGTATATGGCCTATTCCAAGATTTTTTCTCGGGTAGGACTTAATTACCGTGCTGTAGAGGCAGACTCAGGTGCGATAGGGGGCAGCCATACCCATGAATTCATGGCGCTCGCAGACATCGGGGAGGACACGATTGTCTATACCGAGGAAAGCAACTATGCGGCCAATATAGAAAAAGCAGGATGCCCGATACCAGAGGCAAAAACAGTGGAAAGCACTAGGGAAATCGAAAAGGTGGCGACGCCTGAAGTCAAGACATGTAGCGCTTTAGCTGATTTCCTTGATATCAAGCTTGAGGAGACCACTAAAACGATGATCATGAAGATCGATGAGCGGTACGTCATGATACTGCTCAGGGGAGATCACGAGTTGAATGATGTCAAAGTCAAGACTCATTTCGCCACAGATGATATACGCTTTGCGACGGACGAAGAAATTAAGGGCTTGATGCAGGCGGATCCCGGCAGTCTGGGTCCTGTGGATGCAGAGATTGAAGTCTACCTTGACCATCAGGTGAAGAACATGCAGGATTATCCGACTGGTGCAAATGAAAGTGGATATCATTTCATCAACGTCAACCATAAGCGCGACTTTGAGATTGGCGGTTATGGTGATTTCCGCTTCATTATTGAAGGGGAAATGGCTCAGGATGGCAGTGGACCGGTGAAGTTCATGAAGGGTATAGAAGTGGGCCAAGTATTCAAATTGGGCACAAAATATTCCGAAGCGATGAACTTGAATGTGTTGGATGAGAATGGACGCAGTACACCCGTGCTCATGGGATGCTACGGCGTCGGGATTTCCAGGACCTTGTCGGCGATTGTTGAGAGCCACCATGATGAGCGCGGCATCATCTGGCCTAAGTCGGTGACGCCGTTCGATGTGCACATTGTCACTCCAAACCCTAAAGATAAAGAGGCTGAAGCAATCGCAGAAGAACTGTATACAACACTTGGTGCTGACTACCGGGTGCTGTACGACGACCGTAAAGAACGTGCCGGAGTCAAGTTTGCAGATTCCGACCTGATCGGTCTGCCGTTTAGGGTAGTAGTGGGACGCGGCGCGAAAGAAGGCATTGTAGAAATCAAACCGAGAAGCAGTGATGCATCCATCAATCTGCCGGTGGGCGAACTGAAACAGTATCTTGAAGATAATTATTAACAGGGGGAGCGCGTAAATCATCGATTTACGCGCTCTTTACAGGAGTGTTGTAAGTGAAGGGAAAAGATCAGTTTAACATTTTGCTGAAGCAGGCGGGGATCAGTGGAAATGATAATTATTTATCTACAGGAACCCTAAAGAAAGTAGTGTCAAATGATGCTGAAAGAGTCTGGGAGTTCCATATCCATTTTGAAGAAATGATACCTGTCGCGCTCAGGAACATGATGGAAAAGAGCATAGAAACAGCTTTTTCCAATATAGCACGGACCCAATTGATCATCACGGCAGATCATTATACAGATAAAGATATAATCGATTACCTTGAATATGCGCTTGATTCCATCGGGATCAATCAGAACATCAAGTTCCAGCTGCTTAATTGTGACAAACAACTCAGCGACGGGACATTGATTTTTTCTGTCCAGAATGACATTGAAGTGGCCCATTTCAATAAAAACATAAATGGTAACCTGAAGAACGCCTATGTTGCCTGCGGCATGCCTATAGAAGGGATTGAATTCCAAAAGGATGCAGAACTTGATTCGAGTCGGCGGACACAGCTTGAAGAACGCCTCAGAGAAGAGAAGACTGAATTGGTGCAGGGCTTCATAGAACAGCAGAAACATTTTGAAACGGATATGAAGAAGAAGCAGGAAGAGACCATAAAGCAGATCGGCAAAGCAATCACCATGAAAGACATCAGGCCGCTTGAAACAGTTGTCGAAGAAGAGTTCAATGTAAAAATTGAAGGCGTCATATTCGATAAGGAGGTACGTGAACTCCGGACAGGCCGTAAAATCCTCCAGTTGAAGCTTACCGATTATACGGACTCCATCGCCGCCAAAATGTTCTCGAGGCACGGCAAGGAAGATGAAGCAGTTTTTGAGGCGTTGGATAAAAATGATTGGGTGCTCATTGAAGGTAATGTCGAATACGACGAATTTTCCAAAGATATGGTGCTTATGATCCGCAGTTTGAATGTCTTCAATAAGCCGGAGAAAAAGGACGGCAGCACTGATAAGAGGGTAGAGCTCCACCTCCACTCTGAAATGAGCCAGATGGATGGGTTGAGGAATATCGGGGAATATGTAGAGCGGGCAAAAGATTATGGTCATACAGCGATTGCCGTTACTGACCACAATAATGTGCAGGCTTTCCCCGACGCCTATTATGCCGCAAAAGCCAACGGATTGAAGATGATTTATGGGATGGAAGGGTTGCTCGTCGACGATGGGGCAGCAATTGCGTATAAACCGCAGGACATAGTACTCGATCAACATGAATATGTCGTATTCGACGTCGAGACGACCGGCCTGTCCTCCAAGTATGACCGCATCATCGAACTTGCAGGGGTAAAAGTCAAAAATGGCGAAATCATAGACCGTTTCGAAAGATTCAGCAACCCCAATGAACCGCTCACTGAGACCATCAAGGAAATCACCGGCATTACTGATGATATGCTGCAGGATGCGCCACCAATTTCAGAAGTGATCACCGATTTCAAGGAATGGGTGGGGGATGCGATATTCGTCGCCCATAACGCAAGCTTCGACATGGGCTTTATAGAGGCTGCATACAGTAAAGAGGGGCTTGCTCCATATACTAATGGCGTCATCGATACGCTTGAACTATCCCGTTCCATAAACAAGGACTTCAAGAAGCACGGTCTGAATATACTCGCCAAACGGTATAATGTCGAACTGACACAACACCACCGTGCAATATATGACGCCGAAGCGACCGCCTATATATTCATCAAGATGTTATCGCAGCTTAAAAAGGCAGGTATAGAGAATCATAACCACATCAATGAAAAGTTAGCGGATCAGGATTCCTATAAACGCGCGATGCCGACCCACGTAACGATCCTTGTAAAAAACCAGGAAGGTCTCAAAAATTTATTCAAGATAGTATCGCAGTCTTTGACAGATAACTTCTACAAAACGCCACGCATCAGGAAACAGTTATTGGACAAATATCGGAGTGGTCTGCTCATCGGTAGTGCATGTGATTCAGGTGAAGTGTTCACTGCCATGATGCAGAAGTCATACGAGGCGGCAAAGAAGGTAGCGCGTTTCTATGATTATCTCGAGATATTTCCTAAAGCACTCTACAGCAGGCTGTTGGAGCGTGAAATCGTCCGCAGTGAGGCGACTTTGGAAGAAATCATCGAAAACATCATCAGATTGGGTAACGAGCTTGATAAACCTGTAGTAGCCACCGGCAATACCCATTACCTGGATGAGTCGGATAAGTTGTGCCGCGATATCCTAGTGAAGAGCAACCCTGGAAATCCGTTATCGAGAGGTAACTTGCCTGATGCGCATTTCAGGACTACAGACGAAATGCTGGATGCATTCTCATTCCTTGAAGAGGCGGTGAAGCGGGAGGTTGTCATTGACGCACCAAACCGGATTGCCGATAGTATAGAAGAAGTGGTGCCCATCAAAGATAAGCTCTACACCCCGAACATAGAAGGGGCCAACGATCAAATCCGGGAACTCAGCTACAGCAATGCCCGCGCCCTATACGGTGAGGAATTGCCGGAGATCGTTACAGATCGCCTTGAGAAAGAACTGGACAGCATCATCGGAAACGGTTTTGCCGTCATCTACCTCATCAGCCAGAAACTCGTCAAGAAGTCACTTGAAGACGGTTATCTGGTCGGTTCACGCGGTTCAGTCGGTTCCAGTTTTGTCGCCACGATGACGGAAATCACTGAAGTGAACCCACTGCCACCGCACTATGTCTGCCCTAACTGCCGGACGAGTGAATTTTTTGTGGATGGCAGTGTAAGTTCTGGCTATGACCTGCCTGATAAATCTTGTGACACCTGCAATTCTCCCTTGATAAAAGAGGGGCAGGATATTCCATTTGAAACTTTCCTTGGATTCAAGGGGGATAAGGTTCCGGATATCGACTTGAACTTCAGTGGGGATTACCAGCCTGTGGCCCACAACTATACTAAGGAACTATTTGGCGAAGACAAAGTGTTCAGGGCAGGCACCATCGGTACAGTTGCGGAGAAGACGGCGTTCGGTTATGTCAAAGGCTATATGAACGATAATGGCCTCCATCGGAGGGGGGCTGAAATCGATCGGCTCGTATTGGGATGCAGCGGTGTGAAGCGGACGACCGGACAGCATCCAGGTGGCATCATCGTCGTTCCGGATTACATGGATATATATGATTTTACGCCAATACAGTACCCGGCTGACGATGTGGAATCGGAATGGAAGACCACGCACTTCGACTTCCATTCGATCCACGACAACCTCCTAAAGCTGGATATTCTGGGCCATGATGATCCGACCATGATACGCATGCTTCAGGACCTATCCGGCATCGATCCGAAGACGGTGCCCGTCGACGATGAAGAAACGATGTCACTATTCAATTCACCGGATGCGCTCGGTGTTTCTGAAGAAGATATCCTGTGTCGTACAGGGACGCTTGGTGTGCCTGAATTCGGTACTGGTTTCGTACGCCAGATGCTTGAGGATACAAGACCTTCAACATTCAGTGAACTCGTCCAGATATCCGGGCTATCCCACGGTACAGACGTGTGGCTCGGCAATGCGCAAGAGCTGATCAGAAACGGTACATGTGACTTGAAAAACGTCATCGGGTGCCGTGATGACATCATGGTCTATCTGATGTATCAGGGACTTGAGCCTTCTCTCGCCTTCAATATCATGGAGAAGGTGCGTAAAGGTAAAGGCCTGACCGAGGAGCATGAAACAGCGATGAAGGAACAGGGCGTGCCCGAGTGGTACATCAGCTCCTGCAAGAAGATCAAATACATGTTCCCGAAAGCACACGCCTCCGCCTATGTTCTGATGGCGGTCAGGATCGCCTACTTTAAAGTGCACCACCCCCTTTATTATTACGCGAGCTACTTTACAGTCCGTGCTTCGGACTTCGATTTGCTGACGATGGTCAAGGATGGTACGACAATCAGGCATAACGTCAAGGAAATGAATCAGAGGTTCCAGGAGCTCAGCAAAAAGGAAAAAGATACACTGGTGGTTCTTGAAATCACCAATGAGATGGTGCAGCGTGGCTACAAGATAAAACCGGTAAGCGTCGAGAAGTCGGATAGCTTTGAGTTCAAGATCGAAGACAACGCACTGATTCCGCCATTCATAGCTGTGCCGGGACTTGGTGCCGGAGTGGCAAAACGCATTGTGGAAGCGCGCGAGGACGAACCGTTCATCTCGAAAGAAGATTTGAATAAACGGGCTGGCGTGTCCCAGAAAGTAGTCGATTACCTGACTGAATTGGGCAGTCTCGACCATCTGCCGGACAAGGCACAGTTGTCGATTTTTGATATGTAGACTCAAGTTGCAGGCTAAAATGCACTGTGGTATAATAGCTATGATATTAAATACCACGTTACGCGGAGAAGAACGGGCTAGCCCGTTCTTCTCTTAGTTTTGAAGGAGGGGAATGGGCAGTGAATCGCACTGAAAAGAATGTATTGGAGCATGCTCGACCAGTGGTTGTGGAGATGGGGTACAAACTCATTGAAGTGGAGTATGTCAAAGAAGGGAAGGACTACTTTCTGAGACTCTACCTTGATAAGAAAGGCGGCATCACCCTTGAGGATTGCGCCCAGGTGAGTGAAGTATTGAGTGAAAAACTTGATGAATGGGAAATTATCCAAGGGGGGTATTTCCTTGATGTCTCGTCACCAGGTGCAGAGCGCCCGATCGAGGATGACGAAGATCTAGAAATGACGCTGGAGCAGGGTATCTATGTAAAGACCTACCAGCAGATCGACGGAGAGAAGGAATGGACTGGAATATTGAAGGCCTATGATCCGACTTCCGTGACGATAGAATATAAAGTTAAAACACGTAAGAAAACAGTGACAATAGACCGAAGCAAGATCGCAACAATTCGAAAAGCGGTAATATTATGATTGGAGGCGCTTATTAGTGAACCAGGAGTTATTGAATGCGATAGACTACCTCGAGAAGGAAAAAAGCATTCCAAGGGAAGTGCTGGTAGAAACCATCGAGGCAGCGCTTTTGACAGCGTATAAAAAGAATTACTCCCAGCATAGGAATGTTAAAGTCGACCTGAATATGGATAACGGTACATATATAGTGGTATCCAGAAAAGATGTTGTGGAGGAGGTTGAAGACCCGACCGGGGAAATTGACCTTGAAACAGCCCGCACCGTTAATCCGGCATATGAGGTCGGCGATCCTTATGATGAGGACGTCACGCCGAAGGATTTCAATAGGGTGGGCGCCCAAGCCGCCAAGCAGGCGGTCATGCAGCGCCTGCGGGATGCTGAACGCGGCATCCTCTATAATGAATTCATCGATAAGGAAGATGAAGTGTTAACGGGTCTGATCGACCGTGTGGACCATCGTTTCGTCCACATACAGTTGGGCAGGACTGATGCAGTTTTGAGTGAATCCGAAAGGATGCCGAATGAGTCCTATCGTCCGAACGACAGGATTAAAGTCTACGTGAATAAAGTCGAACAGACTACCAAGGGACCACAGATCTTCGTTTCACGGACCCATCCGAACCTCCTGAAACGGCTGTTTGAGAAAGAAGTGCCAGAAATTTACGACGGCACAGTCGAAATCACCAGTGTAGCCAGGGAAGCCGGGGAACGTTCCAAAATAAGCGTTTACGCGAAGAACCCGGATGTCGATGCTGTAGGTTCGTGTGTAGGCGCCCGGGGAGCACGTGTCGAAGCAATCGTCAATGAACTTTCAGGCGAAAAGATCGACATCGTCCTATGGGATGAAGACCCGAAAGTATTTGTCAAAAATGCGCTCAGCCCTTCGCAGGTGATCGATGTAGTGGTCGACGAAGAGAATCAATCGACGATGGTCATCGTACCGGATAATCAACTTTCCCTGGCGATAGGCAAGCGTGGACAGAACGCACGTCTTGCAGCTAAACTTACAGGATGGAAAATTGATATCAAAAGTGAATCAGATGCCAGTGAAGAGGGCATCCTAGAATAGATGACGGGTGATTGTTATGAAAAGGAAAATACCTCTTAGAAAATGTATCCTGACCAATGAAATGCATCCAAAAAAAGAGTTATTACGGATTGTTTCGACCAAAGAAGGCGAAGTATTCGTCGATCCGAGCGGCAAGAAGAATGGCCGTGGCAGCTATGTAGTGAAAAACCTTGAAGCTGTCGAAAAAGCCAGGGAAAAAGAAGTGCTGGAAAACAGGCTCGGCTTTGACAAGGAAACGCTTGCCCCAATCTATGATGAAATCATCCGGCTCATCTACAGGGAGGACATCCCTAAACGATGACGGACAAGCTATTGAATATGCTGGGTTTGGCAAAGCGTGCCGGGAAACTGACGGCGGGCGAGGAAAAGACGCTGGAAAACATCCGTTCCAAAAAAGCTGCAGTGGTCTTCCTCGCTGCTGATGCTGGCGCAAACACAAGGAAAAAGATCCACGATAAGTGCAGGACATATGATATACCGCTGATCGATCATTACACCAATGAGTCCTTGAGCAACGCAACAGGTGCAGCCAACAGAGTTGTACTTTCAGTGACAGATCCAGGCTTCGGCAGAAAGATGTTGGAGCTTAAAGAGAAAGGAAAGTGATTCAATGAGTAAAATCAGAATTTACGAATACGCGAAGGCGCATGGAGTCGCAAGTAAAGTAATAATCGAATTCCTCCAGGCAAGAGGAATTGAAGTGAATAGCCATATGAAATCTCTTGAAGATAATGAAGTAGAAGTGCTCGATAAAGAATTCGGCAAAGCAAAAGGTGCGGAAACGAAAAAAGCAGAAGAGCCTAAAAAGGATGCAAAAGCATCTACACAGAAAAAAGAGCAGGGCAATAGAAATAAGCCGCGTGAAAATAAACCGAACCAAAGGCAACAGAGGAATAGGGCGCCCGGCATACATGGCGGTAAAAGGCGGAAACAGAATAAGCCGAACGCCAAGCAGCCTGAGCCCCAACCAAAAAAAGAACTGCCTAAAGAGTTCAAGTACCAGGAAGGCATCACGGTTGGCGAACTTGCCGAGAAAATTGGCGTAGACGCATCTAAAATCGTTAAAGACCTCTTCATGGTCGGTGTCGTAACAAACATCAATCAGGCCCTGGATAATGAATCCGTTGAGCTGATAGCAAGTGAACATGGATTCACTGCGGAGTTGGAAGTGGTCGTAGACAATACGGACCTTGAAAACTATTTCGATCTTGAAGGCGAAGAATTGACTGAGGAACGCCCAAGCGTTGTTACGATAATGGGCCACGTCGACCATGGCAAAACGACATTGCTCGACTCCATCCGCCACACTAAAGTGACAGCCGGAGAAGCCGGGGGCATCACCCAGCATATCGGTGCCTATCAGATTGAATCAGGCGGCAAGAAAATTACGTTCCTCGATACGCCTGGTCACGCAGCGTTCACAACCATGCGTGCACGCGGTGCTCAAGTCACGGACATCACAATCCTTGTCGTAGCAGCTGATGATGGTGTCATGCCCCAGACTATTGAAGCCATCAACCATGCTAAAGCAGCTGAAGTGCCAATCATCGTGGCAGTCAATAAAGTCGATAAGCCAACGGCCAACCCGGACCGTGTCATGACGGAACTTGGTGAATATGGCCTTTATCCTGAAGATTGGGGCGGTGACACGATTTTCGTTCCTCTATCCGCCCTAAGCGGTGACGGCATCGAAGACCTTCTTGAAATGATTACCCTAGTCGGAGAAGTATCCGAACTTAAGACAACAAGTGACCGTCCAGCCATCGGCACTGTAATTGAAGCTGAACTGGATAAGTCAAGAGGCCCTGCGGCTTCCCTGTTGGTCCAGCACGGGACACTCAAAGTCGGTGATTCACTTGTCGTCGGCAGCACTTTCGGTAAAGTCAGAGCCATGGTTGATGACCTTGGCCGGCGCATCCAGGAAGCGGGCCCTTCGACACCTGTTGAAATCACTGGACTCAACGACGTACCGGAGGCTGGCGACCGCTTTGTAGTCTTCAAAGACGACAAGACTGCGCGCAGCATCGGAGAGGCGCGCAGTGAAGAGAAGGTCATGAATGATCGCGAACAGACTTCAAAAGTAAGCCTTGAAAATCTGTTCGAACAGATGAAAGAAGGGGAGATGAAAGATCTCAACCTCATCATCAAAGGAGATGTGCAAGGTTCCGTGGAAGCACTGAGCGCTTCATTGATGAAAATTGATGTCGAAGGCGTCAATGTCCGCATCATCCATACAGGGGTTGGGGCAATCAATGAATCTGACGTCACCTTGGCTTCAGCTTCAAACGCCATCATCATCGGTTTCAATGTGCGCCCTGATGTCAATGCCAAGAAAGCGGCAGATCAGGAAAAAGTGGATCTCAGATTGCACCGCGTCATCTACAGTGTCATTGAAGAAATCGAAACTGCGATGAAAGGCCTGCTTGACCCGATCTTTGAAGAAAAAGTCATCGGCAATGTCGAAGTCCGTCAAACATTCAAAGTATCCAAAGTGGGTACGATTGCAGGGTCATACGTCACTGACGGTAAAATCACCCGCGATTCAGGTGTAAGAGTCATCAGAGAGGGTATAGTGGTCCATGAAGGCGAATTGGATACCCTCAAGCGTTATAAAGATGATGCCAAGGAAGTGACTGCAGGTTACGAATGCGGCATTACGATCAAGAATTTCAACGACCTTAAAGAGGGAGACCAGATCGAACCTTATATCATGGTTGAAATTGAAAGGTGATAACTTATGTCTAACAGACAAGAGCGAGTGGCTGAAGAAGTCAAGAAAGTCGTGAGCGAAGCGCTCCGGACGAAGGTTGCTGACCCGGATATAGGGATGGTGACGGTGACAGATGTTGAACTGACCAAAGAGATGGAAGTTGCGACTGTATACTTCACCTCACTCAACGATGACCGGGAAGCAGTACAGGCTGCACTCGGCCGGGCCAAAGGCCTGATCCGTTCGGAAGTGGCTAAGGAAATACCCATACGGAAGGCTCCTGAACTGGAGTTCAAGTATGATACTTCCATCGAGTATGGCAGCAAGATAGATGCACTGCTTAATGAAATAAAAGACAAATAAAACCTGGGGCCCCCCAGGTTTTTATTTATATACGGAGGTCTATACAACAATGCATGGTGTAATCCCGGTAAATAAGGACAAAGGACTGACCAGCCATGATGTGGTGATGCGTATGCGCAGAATCCTCGGCATGAAGAAAGTAGGACATACAGGGACGCTCGACCCTGAAGTGACTGGAGTGTTGCCCATCGTCGTCGGTGAGGGCACAAAACTGACTGAATACTTGCAGACAAAGAAAAAAAGCTACCGTGCGCGTGTGACTTTGGGCTATTCGACAGATACTGAAGATCAGACGGGACAGGTGGAGAACCGCAACGTGACTGACGGCATTACTGATGCAATGATCGATGAAGCGATAGTGACTTTCCAAGGAGATTATACGCAACGGGTGCCCAGGTATGCATCTGTCAAAATAAACGGAAAGAAACTGTATGAGTATGCACGTCAAGGCATAGAAGTGGAAAGGCCGTTAAGGACCGTCAGCATCTTTCAGATTTCACGTATAGGAACTATCGAGAGGGATAGTGGTCTCATCCACTTCGATATTGATGTAACGTGTTCGAAGGGGACCTATATACGTACATTGGCAGTAGACATTGGGAGAAGTCTCGAAACAGCGGCCCATATGTCTGCTCTGATCAGAACGGAATCATGCGGTATCACTTTGAATCAATCTGCAACCCTAGAGGAATTGAAGTCAGGGGATGCCGCAGCACATCTCATTCCAATCCGGAAGTTGATAGAAGAATTGCCGACTGTAGATATAGAAGATGAAAATTTCCTGAAAAAAATCCTGAATGGGCAAAAGGTGTATAAATCTGCTATTATGGAAATGGTAGAAGACAGGACTGACAAGGTTGTCTTCAGAAATGAAGGCAAAGTTATCGGCATCTACCATGACCATCCTGAAAAACAGGAAATGATGAAACCCTACAAAATGTTCAATTTATAAGAGGCGATGTAATGGAAACTATAAGATTGCACCATCCACAGGAAAAAGAAAATATGAATTTGCCGGCATCTGCTGCAGCTATCGGCTTTTTTGATGGGCTTCATAGAGGCCATCAGGATGTACTCGGCACGATGATCGCCAAAGCAGAAGAAAATGGTCTTAAGAAGGCCGTCATAACGTTCGACCCCCACCCATCGGTAGTATTGAATCCGAAAAAAAGACGGACGACCTATCTGACCCCGCTTGATGTCAAATTGGAGATGCTTGAGGATATGGGCGTGGATTATTGCTTTGTCATCAATTTTTCGAGCGCACTTGCGGGATTGTCCCCAGACACTTTCGTATTCCAGTACATAATCGACATGAATATCAAGGAAGTCATTGCAGGTTTCGATTTCACTTATGGTAGGTATGGTGCAGGAAACATCAGCACCCTATCTGAGTACGGGGCGTTCCATACGACAGGTGTTGAAAAACTGGCTGTCGATGGCGAAAAGATATCGACCACAAAGATCAGAAAAGATCTGCTTACGCATGAACTTGAAAGTGCCAATCATGCTTTAGGCCGTCCCTATGAGGTCAGAGGTGTAATCGTGCAAGGAGAGAAGAGGGGACGGACCATCGGCTTCCCGACTGCGAACATTGAGCCGGAGTACCGCTATCACCTACCTGCTAAAGGTGTGTACGCCGTGACGTTCAGGCTCGATAATGAGGAAACTGTATACAAGGGCGTCTGCAATGTAGGTGTCAAACCGACTTTCCACGATAACCTCGAGCGGGTGAGTGTAGAGGTGCACCTTTTTGATTTCGACCGCAGCGTCTACGGGGAAAATGCCACTGTACACTGGCATCATTTCATAAGAGAGGAAAGGAAATTCTCCGGAATCGATGAGCTCACTGATCATATATCAAGAGATAAACAAAAAGCGATTAAGCTGCTTGAAAACCTATAGCATTTAACGTATAATGAGCCAAGTGCCCTAATCTTGGCAGAGAGCAACTCCGGCATCTGCTCGGATAGCGGTGAACAATAAAAAAAGGAGGCGTTTTTAATGGCTATATCACAAGAACGCAAAAATGAACTGATACAAGAATACCGTACACACGAATCCGACACAGGATCTCCAGAAGTACAGATTGCAGTATTGACTGCTGAAATCACAACACTGAACGAACACCTGCGCATCCACAAGAAGGACCACCACTCAAGAAGAGGTCTTCTTAAAATGGTCGGCCGCAGGAAACATTTGCTGAACTACCTGCGTAAAAAAGACATACAGAGATACCGTGAACTCATCAAAAGACTCGGTCTCCGTCGCTAATAACAGCTTGAGCATATCCTTTGGATATGCTTTTTTTTATGTATATTCTCCATTAAAAGTGATATGATTGGATTAAGTAGCCTTACTAAGGAGAGAAGACAAATTATGACAGAAACAACGAAGAAAGTGTATGAAACAGAGTGGGGGGGACGCAAGCTGACAGTCGAATACGGCGAGCTTGCCAAACAAGCCAATGGTGCAGTGCTCATACGGTACGGCGAGACGGTCGTGCTTACCACCGCCACTGCTTCCAAGGAACCGAAAGATCTTCCTTTTTTCCCGCTGACAGTCGCATATGAGGAAAAGCTGTATGCTGCGGGTAAAATTCCTGGCGGATTCAACAAGCGTGAAGGTCGTCCAAGTGAGGAAGCGACACTCACAAGCCGCCTGATCGACCGTCCGATCAGACCGCTCTTCCCAGAAGGGTATAGGCATGACCTGCAAGTCATGTCCATAGTCCTCTCGGTAGACCCGGATGCTTCTCCTCAAATGGCGGCGATGCTTGGGTCATCCCTTGCACTTGGAGTCAGTGATATCCCCTTCAAGGGTCCTATAGCCGGAGTGACGATCGGCCGGATCGACGGGGAATTTATCATCAATCCATCGGTGGAGGAGCTTGATCGTTCTGACATCGACCTTCAAGTTGCCGGCACTAAGCATGCTGTCAACATGGTCGAAGCAGGCGCACGTGAAGTGTCTGAAGAGACGATGCTGAAAGCAATTATGTTCGGCCATGAAAGCATCAAGAAATTGGTCGCTTTCCAAGAAGAGATATTAGCGGAACTGGACATAGAGAAAACACCCTTTGAAGTACCGGAGCCGGACTTTGACCTGCAAAGCGACATGGAGGAGAAAGCGAAAACGATGGGTCTCTATGAAGCAATTCAGGATCCAGACAAAAAAGAGCGTGATGCGGCGATAAAAGCTGCCAAAGAGCGCATCCTAGAAACGCTGGATGAATCTGCCGAAGATTATGAAATCATTTACAAAGAAGCGGCTTCTATAGTAGAAACGCTCCTGAAGGATGAAGTGAGACGTCTCATCACAGAAGAGAAAATACGACCTGACGGCCGGCAACCATCTGAAATCCGTTCACTGGATTCACAGGCTGGCTTGCTGCCTCGTGCACACGGCTCAGGCTTATTCACCCGCGGCCAGACTCAAGCTTTATCCATATGTACGCTTGGCGCCCTTCGAGAACATCAGATTATAGATGGGCTCGGGGTCGACGAAAACAAACGTTTTATGCACCATTATAACTTCCCGAACTTCTCAGTAGGCGAAACTGGACCGATCAGAGGACCAGGTCGCCGCGAAATCGGTCATGGTGCACTTGGTGAACGTGCCCTTTATCAAGTGATACCGGATGAATCCGATTTTCCATACACAATCAGACTAGTGTCTGAAGTGCTGGAGTCCAACGGTTCAAGCTCACAGGCGTCAATCTGTGGCTCGACGCTTGCTCTGATGGATGCGGGTGTGCCTATAAAGGCGCCTGTGGCCGGCATTGCGATGGGGCTCGTCAAAAAGGACGATAACTACACAATCCTATCGGATATCCAGGGCATGGAAGATGCCCTTGGGGATATGGACTTCAAGGTTGCAGGTACAGAAAATGGCATTACAGCCATCCAAATGGACATTAAAATTGATGGACTGGATGAAGATATCCTGAGTGAGGCATTGGAGCAGGCAAGAGCAGGCCGTGCCGAAATTCTGGACAACATGCTTGCAACGTTAAGCGAACCACGTCAGGAGTTGAGCAAGTATGCTCCAAAAGTTGAAGTCATGCATATCAAGCCGGATAAGATCCGTGATGTGATCGGGCCAGGTGGTAAAAAAATCAATGAAATAATTGATGAAACCGGCGTCAAACTCGATATTGAGCAGGACGGAACGGTGCTGATCGGACATAGCGACCCTGAGATGATAGAGCGGACTAAAGAAATCATCAGAGAACTGACACGCGTTGCAGAAGTCGGTGAAGTCTACATGGGCGAAGTGAAACGCATTGAAAAGTTTGGGGCTTTTGTCGAACTGTTCAAAGGCAAAGATGCGCTTGTCCATATTTCACAGCTTGATACCAAACGCGTCGGCAAAGTGGAGGATGTCGTTAAGATGGGCGACAAATTCCTTGTGAAAGTAACGGAAATCGATAAACAGGGCCGCGTCAACGCGTCCCGCAAGGCACTGCTCGAAGATAACAAAGGAGAGTAACCGAATTGATTTTTAATAAAGTAGATATAAATGATTTGGAACATGAAGCCACCGGTCAACTGAGGATTAAAGATGACGATGGGGTGAAGATCATATTTACAGATCTGGCACTTGGCAACAAGCTTAGGGAGTTCCATACCAAAGATAAGCCGATCGACCATCTCATTCTGAAAAACAGCGATGAAACGCGCTATGACACAAAGAACGTAAAAGTATCCCATATCACAATCGATGGGAAGTTCTACCATGCCACATTCAAGTAGGCTATAGGAGGAAATATTTTGAACGGAGCTAAACAAGAAGCGAATACGGAAGCTAAAGTGAAAATCATACCACTCGGCGGTGTCGGTGAGATCGCCAAAAACATGTACGTCGTTGAAGTTGATGACGAGATGTTCATACTCGATGCAGGGTTGATGTTTCCGGAAGATGAAATGCTCGGTGTAGACATTGTCATACCGGACATCACCTATGTACAAGAGAACAAACATAAGCTGAAAGGAATCTTCCTATCCCATGGGCATGAAGATTCCATCGGCGCAATACCGTATATTGTCGGGTCTTTAAACGCCCCAATTTATGGTTCCAAGTTAACCTTGGCGCTTGTAAAAGATCGCCTGAGGGCTAAAGGCGTCAATAAGAAAATCAAGTTCCACACGATAAACAGCCAATCACGCATGAAATTCAAAAATGCTGAAATGGTGTTTTTCGAAACAAGCCACAGCATCCCGGATTCATATGGCGTCAGTATAGAGACTAAGTACGGTTCAATCGTCTATACTGGAGAATTCAAATTCGATCAGAGTTTGACGGGGGATTACAGCTACAATATGGGTAAGATGTACGATATTGCGAAAAAAGATGTGCTTGCTCTGATCAGTGATTCCACGGAAGCGGAAAAACGCGGCTATAACACACCGGAAAATGTGATTGAAGAACACATACTGGATGGATTTGCACGGGCCAGGGGCAGAATCATCGTCTCCTGCTATGCTTCAAACTTTGTCCGCATACAGCAAGTGCTGACGAATGCCGCAAAGAATCGACGCAAAGTCTCTTTCCTTGGCCGCACGTTGGAAAATTCCTTCAAAGTGGCCCGGAATCTTGGTTACTTCGATATCCCTGAAGGTCTTCTCGTGCCAAGCCATGAGATAGAAGACTATCCGGATAACGAAGTGGTCATCATTGCAACAGGTTCTCAAGGTGAACCGATTGAGGCATTGGGTATGATGTCCCGTGGCCAGCATGAAGTGACCAACATAAAAGAAGGGGATATCGTCTATATACTGACGACACCATCTTCCAATATGGAGGTGGTGCTGTACAGTACGATGAACGAACTGGTGAAGGCTGGTGCTGAAATAGCCACCCCTGAACAGAACATCCACGCTTCTGGCCATGGCCTGAGCGAAGAGCTGAAGATGATGCTTAATGTCATGAAACCGAAGCATTTCATACCGGTTCAAGGTGAGTTCAAAATGCAGATTGCCCATGCAAAACTCGCCGCTGAAACTGGTGTCGCACCAGAGAATATATTCCTTCTCGAAAAAGGTGATGTTGTCAGCTACGATGGAAAACAGATGATCAGTGCGAATAAGGTGACTGCCGGTAATGTGTTGATTGACGGCAGTGGCGTCGGCGATGTGGGTAATATTGTACTTCGTGATCGACGACTTTTAAGTGAAGATGGCATCTTTATAGCCGTAGTGACGATAGATCCCAAAAAACGTCAGATCATGGCCGGTCCGGAGATCCAATCCAGAGGCTTCGTCTACGTGAAGGAGAGTGAAGACCTTCTTAAGGAAGCGGAAGAACGCGTCCATAAGATTGTCTTGGATGCCCTTGATGAGAAGAAGATTGAGTGGAGTACATTAAAGCAGAGCATACGAGATGATCTCGGTAAGCATCTGTATGATAGTACAAAACGCCGTCCGATGATCATCCCGATAATATCTGAAATATAAACCATCAATGAGACTGCCAGTTTTGGCAGTCTCATTATAAATAGGGGGAAATGTCCATGGCCAGAAAGCCAAACAGAACCAAAAAGGCGGGTAGGGCCGTAAGAAAGAAAAAAGACAATAGAAGCTATTACTCCATTTCGGCATTTATCCTCATCGTACTTCTGTTCATCACACTGTTCCAACTCGGGGCTGTAGGCACATATCTGGATGCTTTATTTGCTTATCTTTTCGGAACGAGCCGGTATTTTACATACCTGATGCTGTTTCTCATGAGCATCTACTTGGCGGCAGAACAGAAATTGCCGCTTACACGCCGTATGGGAGGATACTTGCTGCTCCAGTTCGGTCTGTTATTTTTATTCCATTCGGCACTGTATATTACAGACAGGGCGAGCATTGAGAACTTCTATACTTTCAATGATACTCTGGAAACCATTCAGGCTGAGGGCATCATGCATTTCTTCGGAGGTGGGATTATAGGGCAGATATTGTTTGCCTTCTCTTCGACGGGTGTCTCCCTGGTGGGCACTTTGTTGCTCGGCCTAATCTTTTTGTATTTCAGCTACTTGATGATCACTTCAAAAGATATCGAGCAATCCCTATCCAATGATCTGGTCAAAACATCGAAAATGTTGAAAGTCACTGCCAAAAGAACTGCAGTGGGTATCGCACGCCTATTTTCGTTCACTGTAGACCTGATTCAGAAAGGGTACAGCAAGCTGACCGACAAACGTGTCGAGAGCACTGCTCGACAGATCAATAAAAATGAGGGGGTAAAAGGTAAGGAAAAACCGCAGACAGAAACAAAACAAAGACCAAGACAGCTGGAAGACTTCAGCGCCGATGAATCAATCATTGAGACCATGCATGAATACGAACATCAAGAAACCCAATCAGATGCTACAGATTCCGACAACAGCCACAATCAGCCAAAACCTTATGATGAAACAAAAGAGAAAGCTGGAACCTCACAGGAGGATTGGAGCAGCAAAGAACAGGATGTTTCAGAAGAAAGTGATGCTGGAGCGGAGGGTGATGGTGATTCTGATATTTCAACCTTCGACGACGATGAATTGGATCAATTGAAGCAGTATGAACTCCCTTCAATAACGATGTTGAAGGATGCGGAAGTATCCGAGACCGTAAGCAACAAAGAAGTCCTGAAACAAGGCAGGGTTTTGGAAGATACGCTGAAAAACTTCGGAGTCAATGCTAAAGTTTCAAAAATCCGTATCGGCCCAGCTGTGACCCAATTTGAAATACAGCCGGACATCGGCGTGAAAGTCAGCAAGATCATCAATCTGCAGAATGATATCGCACTCAGCCTTGCTGCTAAGGATATAAGGATTGAAGCCCCGATACCGGGTAAATCGGCAGTCGGTATAGAAGTGCCTAATTCTGTAGTCAGTATGGTGACGCTGCGTGAAGTGCTCAAACGTAAGACTTCTGATAATCCGTTGGAAGTGGCACTCGGGAAAGACATCTCAGGGAGTCCGGTCATGGCTGAACTCAATAAGATGCCCCACTTGCTGGTCGCAGGTGCGACGGGCAGTGGTAAATCAGTCTGCATAAACGGCATCATCCTGAGCATCCTGATGAACGCCAAACCGCATGAAGTGAAATTGATGATGATCGATCCGAAGATGGTGGAGTTGAATGTCTATAACGGCATACCGCATCTATTGAGTCCGGTCGTAACGAATCCTCAAAAGGCGAGTGACGCCCTGAATCGGATCGTCAGCGAAATGGAACGGAGATATGATTTATTCTCCCATTCCAACACACGCAATATCGAGGCATATAACCAATATCTGGAGCGTGAAAGCGACACGCCGGAGAAGGTCCAGAAACTGCCTTATATCGTGGTCATCATTGATGAGCTGGCAGACCTCATGATGGTTGCCTCCAAAGAGGTTGAAGCCGCCATCACACGCATCGCCCAAATGGCACGTGCAGCCGGCATCCACCTCATCATCGCAACCCAAAGGCCTTCAGTCGACGTCATTACCGGTATCATCAAAGCGAACATACCTTCAAGGATTGCCTTTAGTGTAAGTTCACAGACCGATTCAAGAACCATCCTCGATTCACAAGGTGCTGAGAAACTATTGGGCCGCGGCGATATGCTGTATCTGCCTTCAGGGAAATCAAAACCGACGCGTGTCCAGGGTGCTTTCCTCTCAGATGGGGAAGTAGGGGACATCGTACACTTCATAACAAGCCAGATGAAGGCCAATTATGAGAAATCGATCATGAACCAACCAGTACAGAAGGAACAAAAGGAATCTGAAGATGAACTCTATCCAGATGCCAAATGGTTTGTAATCGAGCAGCAGCGTGCCAGCGCATCACTGCTCCAGCGACAGTTCAGAGTTGGTTACAACAGGGCTGCAAGGCTGATTGATGACCTTGAGGGAAATGGTGTCATCGGTCCGAGCAGTGGCAGCAAACCGCGCAATGTACTTATACAGAATGAAGAATAGGGAGTTTTCCATGTATACAGTGAATAAGAATCTATTGAATAATGTGCCATCAGTAATCGTAGAAACCGACAAATTCAAGACCATCACCATCCAACTGGTCTTCAGAAGCATATCAGAGCGTGAGCGGGTGACGAAGCGGAATCTTCTTTCCCGCATGATGATAAAGCGGACCGATACTTTCTTAAAGGAAGCAGATCTCTTGAACCACCTCGCCTATCTTTATGGCGCCCACCTCACCTCCACCACAGGACGGAAAGGGAGGGACCATACAGTAACCATCGGCATGGAGTTAGTGAACGACAAATTCATCTATGAAGATATGGATATCGTCGGTGAGATGTGCAAACTCCTAAACGAAGTATTGCAGTCTCCATTCAATTACGATGCATCTGACGAGGATTTCTTCAATAAGGAGAAACGCCTGTACCGAAACCGTCTGAAAAGCATGAAGGACAATCGTGCCCAGGCAAGCTTCCAGGCCATGGTCAATCTAATGTTTGAAGAGGAGGACTACAAGTACTTTTCGTTTGGTGTCCTTGAAGATGTTGAATCCCTTACACTCGAAGACATCAAAGAAGAACATTCCCGCATGATGGCTGAAGATGAACTGAAGATTCTTGCAGTCGGTGCGGTAGATGAAGACATAGAAGATAAGCTTAGCAAGATTCATCAACGCGAAGCGCTTGTGGAACTCAAGCATCAACCTTATCCGGACAAGGCAATTGAACAGGTAAAGAGAGAAACAGACGCCCAAAAGATTGAACAGGCTAAACTGAACATGGGCTTCCGCGTTTCAGACTTGGATCTTCAAGAAAGGATGGCATTCAATGTCATGAACCAGATGTTCGGCGGTTCTGCCTCCTCACTGCTTTTCCAGAATATACGGGAGAAAATGAGCCTTGCCTATCAGATAAGCTCCCAAATCGACATCCGTAACGGGTATATGTTCGTCATGGGTGGCGTAGATCCTAAAAACACCGAAAAAGCCGAGACTGCGATTTTGCGAGAGCTTGAGACTCTGCAGCGGGGTGAATTCGAGGATGATTTCGTAGAAGAAGTGAAACGTATGATGCGGGTCAACAGAAAAGAAGTGATGGATAAACCGAAAGGACTGTTGGCATTGGAGTACAATCGCATGCTTCAGGATGAACATTCCTCTTCATGGGAGGAACGTCTGGCGGCGGTTGATAGTGCCATGATAGCCGATGTCAGCAAAAGGGTTGTGCTGGACACGGTCTATGTACTTACAAGGAGTGAAGAAGATGAACAAAATTGATTATCCGAAAATAGATGAACAAGTCTACAAGCACGAGTGTGACAATGGCCTGACTGTATTTGTCATCCCTAAACCAGGCTACAGTAAAAAGTTCGCAACATATACGACGAAATATGGTTCGATGGATGATCATTTCATCGTGGGCGGGGAAGAATATAGAGTGCCGGATGGCATTGCCCATTTCCTTGAGCATAAAATGTTCGAGAAGGAAGACGGCGATGTCTTCAATCTTTTCTCCAAATATGGTGCCAATGCCAATGCCTTCACTTCCTACGACCGCACTTCCTATCTCTTCAGTGCCACAGAATCATTCGATCAGAATCTGAAGCTGCTCATGGACATGGTCGAGCAGCCCTACTTCACCGAAGAGACAGTCGAGAAGGAAGTCGGCATCATCAATGAAGAGATCAAGATGTACCAGGACAATCCGGGCTACAGGCTCTACTTTGAAACCCTCAATCAGATGTATCACAACTTGCCTGTCAAAGTGGATATAGCAGGTACTGAGGCGTCAATCAGTAAGATTACCGCAGACCATCTCTTTTTATGCCACAAGACATTCTACCATCCGTCCAATATGGTGATGATACTCGTCGGTGATTTTGACGTAGATGGATTAATCGATTATATTGATGCGCATCAGAATCGTCGGAAGATTGAACCACTCCCTAAACTTGAGAGGGTGCTCCCTTTGGAACCTAAGGAGATTGTTAAGCATAAAAACATCTTGACGATGGATGTTGAAGAAACCAAATCGATGATTGGCTTCAAGTACTATCAGGAAAATGACGACACTGAAAATCGCCTTAAGCGCGATCTATCGATGATGTTCGCATTGGACATGGTCTTTGGGGAACAGTCAGATTTCTATTATGAGCTTATGGATAAAGGACTCATAGACGATTCGTTCAATTTCAGCCACATTGAAGAAAGTGATTTTTCCCATGCCTTTTTTGCTACGAATACTGAAGAGCCAGATGCATTTGCCGCAGAAATCCGCAATATCATCGAATCGGTCAAAACGGGTGGCTTCTTTACAGAAGAGAAACTCATGAACCAGAAAAGGGAAGTGATAGGGGATTACCTGGCCAGCTTGAATTCTCCAGAGTATATCGCAAACCAATATACAAAATATTACCTGGATGGCTATGACCTCTACAAATTGCTTGAAGTAATCGAAGAAATCACCATCCAGGAAGTGGAGACCCACTTTATCGATGTCATGGATCCCGAATACATGGTAGAGTGTATATTGAAACGTGATGTCTAGATATGTCATAGTAGGCAGCACTGGAGATATCGGAAAGAAGCTGCATGAGCAGTTGTCGACTGAAGAGACCATCACTTTTTCCAGGGAGAAAGAGCCGGAATACGACAGCACGCACCATTTTCTGGATCTCAGCTATGCGCAGGATAAGGCCGTCATTGAAAGCTTCTTTGATGGGGTGGATGGCATCGATGGATTGATATGGTGTCCGGGCTATAGCTTATTCAGCCTGGTACAGGACACCGCTCTCGATGAAGTCGACAACCAGTACAACATATCCATTCGTAATCTTGTCGCCTTCATACAAGTGCTGTTGCCGAAACTCAGAAGACGAAAAGGCAGGATCATCGTCATCACTTCCATATGGGGGCGTCATGGCGCGAGTTATGAAAGCATATATGCTTCCATGAAAGGGGCTCAGGAAGCACTCATCAAATCTTTGGCGAAAGAATTGGCTCCAACGGGCGTAACGGTTAATGGAGTGGCACCTGGGATAGTCGAAGGTGCGATGACGGCACTACTTTCAGAGGCCGACCAGCAACATCTGCTGGATGAGCTGCCGCAGGCCTGTTACGTAAAACCTGCAGAAGTGATGCATGCTGTACAGTATCTGCTGGATGAGAATGCCCAATCTGTAACCGGTGAAATAATGAATGTTAACGGGGGATGGTATACATGAGTACTACAGACAGCAATAAGACGAGATATCCAGAACGTAATATCGAACAGTATATGGAGTATGAAATCATCAATAATCGGCCAGGGCTGCTTGGTGACATCTCATCCCTTCTAGGCAACCTCGGAATCAGCATCGACACCATAAATGGGGTAGAGAATGAAAGACGGGGGTTGCTGATCCGCACGGATGAGCTGAACAAATTGAAGCGTTTTGAACTGATGAGTGCGTATATCGACGACATCAATATTCTTAAAATAAGGAAGCCTCAAGTAAGGGACCGTCTGGCAGTACGGCATGGCCGTTTCATCAAAAGGGCCGAGGATGACAAGAAGATTTTCCGCTTCACACGGGAAGAGATCGGGATACTTGTCGATTTTCTGGCCGAACTGTTCAAGGAGGAAGGTCATAAAATGATCGGTGTCCGAGGCATGCCCCGTGTCGGCAAAACGGAATCCATCGTTGCAGCCAGTGTGACCGCGAAGAAAAAATGGCTTTTCTTATCTTCAACCCTGATCAAGCAGACAGAGCGCACAACTCTCATCAAAGGGGAGTACGACCGCAATAATGTCTTTATAATCGATGGCGCAGTTACGAACAAGTCCACCAATGAAGAGCATAAAAGCCTCATCAGGGAAGTGATGCGTTTTCCGGCTGTAAAGGTCATAGAGCATCCTGATCTGTTTGTGGACGGCATGAATTATACTCTTGCCGACTATGACTACATCATAGAGCTTAGGGAAGATGAAGATCAGGAGATAACCTATGAAAAACATCAGAAAAAACACTGGTTCCAAGATGAAGATATGAGCTTCTTCGGCGGGATGTAGGGAGGTTGCCATGAAACTTGGTACTTATTTAAAGGATAAAAGAGAAAAGTCAGGCATTACCCTTAAGGAGATGCAGGAGAAGTCGGGACTCAGGAAGGACATCATCCATATTATAGAAGCAGGAGATCTAAATGTCCTGCCAGAGCCTAGGCACGCACAGTTTCTCATTCAACAATATGCAGATGCAGTTGGCCTGGACCATGATAAGCTAAAGGAGCGCTTCGCCAGCGACTTACCGGATGATGGTGATCTGAGTGAGAAAAGAAGAGGCCATCCTGATGATGAGGAATATAAATATTTCAAGAGGACAATCATCGGGTTCCTTGGAATCATCCTAGGCTTGTTCATAATTTGGATGATCCTGCTGCAGGTTGGTTCCGAGGCGGATGTGTTTGAAGAGAAGCCAATATATGATTTCGATGAAAAGACTGCTGCATCCAAAGAGCCTGAGGAAAATTCCGAAGAAGAGAAGGATACAGCCGATGAATCAAGTACGGAGGAAGCTACGGAAGAAGAGGGGGAATCAGATGATTCACAATCAACATCAGATTATACCTTCAACAGTTCAGACGGTGCCACCTTCTATTATGATATCAAAGTGTCTCCCCCCCTTGTGATCGGTCTATCTGGAGAGACGCCCTCCTGGGTGACGCTGACGGATGACACAGGCAATAATTATGCCTATGAGACATTATCCGAGGGAGAATTCGAAATCTCTGAAGAAGCTAATGTACTGTATCTCACTTTAGGCGATGCAAAGAATTTCAATGTGGAAATTGATGGAGAACGTCTGCAGAACCCTAAGCAGGGAGATGCGGTCACCGTATATTACGAATTCAATCTGAAAAAGGAGTAGTCTAATGAATATACCCAATCAGCTCACTGTCTTCAGGGTCATACTGATTCCAATATTCCTCATTTTCATACTGATAGATTTCGGCTGGGGCAGCATTCAGGTCTTGGGCGGCGAGGAAGTGTCACTCAGCAGGTTCATTGCAGCGATAATATTCGTTACAGCCGCACTGACGGATTTTCTTGATGGTTATCTTGCGAGGAAATGGCACCTGATCACCAATATGGGGAAATTCCTTGATCCGTTAGCGGATAAATTGCTTGTTACTGCCGGATTGATTGTCCTGGTAGAGCTGCAAGTGATATCTTCCTGGATCGCAGTCGTAATAATAGCAAGAGAGTTCGCTGTAACCGGCCTAAGACTGCTTCAGATAGAGCAGGGTTATGTAAGTGCAGCAGGGCAGCTCGGCAAGATAAAGACCGTATTCCAGATGATTGCCCTTGTAATGTTGCTTTTTGGTGATATGTTTACGCAATATACACCATTCTCCCTTGGCATGACTGCAATGTACATCGCCGTCTTCTTCACCATCCTGTCTGGGATCGAGTATTTCTACAAAGGCCGCGCGGTCTTCAGTGGCGATGAAAAATGATGGCTGTAGGCCTTATGGGCCGTTATCAGCAATCTGAGCAGATGAATCTACAATATTCTATATACCGGACATATTTGTACAGAATCTGACGACCCACATACGAATATATGTTCGCATGAATTTGTGGATTATGTTATAATATATTATGAAATGAATTAATGGAGGGTAATTATGGACGAGAGACAAAAAGCGATAGATACAGTTATAAAAAATATGGAAAAGTCATTCGGTAAAGGCGCGGTCATGAAACTTGGGGACGACGCGGGACGTAAAGTATCAACGGTTTCCTCAGGCTCCATCACTTTGGATAAAGCACTTGGTGTAGGGGGCTACCCGAAAGGGAGGATCATAGAAATCTATGGCCCGGAATCTTCCGGTAAAACCACCGTGGCACTCCATGCCATTGCAGAAGCTCAAAAAAATGGCGGCATTGCAGCATTTATAGATGCTGAACACGCCTTGGATCCTGACTACGCCCAAAATCTCGGAGTCGATATAGAAAACTTGTATCTATCCCAACCGGACACTGGGGAACAGGCCCTTGAAATAACGGAGGCATTCGTCAGAAGTGGCGCTGTTGACATCGTAGTCGTCGACTCAGTCGCAGCGTTGACGCCTAAAGCTGAAATTGAAGGCGAAATGGGTGACGCGCACGTGGGACTGCAGGCGCGCCTGATGTCCCAGGCATTGAGGAAACTCTCCGGTGCCATTTCGAAAAGTAATACCACAGCGATGTTCATCAACCAGATCCGTGAAAAAGTCGGGGTCATGTTCGGTAATCCTGAGACGACATCAGGCGGCCGGGCCCTTAAATTCTACAGCTCTGTCCGTCTGGAAGTAAGGCGTGCCGAACAGCTTAAACTTGGCCAGGAGATTGTAGGTAACCGTACTAAGATCAAAGTTGTGAAAAACAAGGTCGCGCCTCCATTCCGTGTTGCAGAAGTGGATATAATGTATGGTAAAGGCATTTCAAAAACAGGTGAGATGATCGATCTTGGTGTCGAGTATGACATTGTAGAGAAAAGCGGTGCCTGGTATTCCTATGAAGGGGAACGCCTTGGTCAAGGTAAAGAAAATGCCAAGGAACACCTTACGAACAATCCTGCCACCCTTGAAGAGATTGAAAGGAAGTTGCGTTCTGCACTTGGCTTCGGAGGCGAAGCTAAAGAAGAGGAAATTGAGGAACCAGCAGAAGAAACCCTTTTTGAAGATGATGAATCATAAAAAAATAAGTCTTCACAGAGCGCAAGTATCGGGATGCTAAATTGATATTCCTGGTGCTTGCGTTTTCGCATGATTATCTTTAGAATTGAATCTATATAATATTTGTTTCAGTGTATTATATAATCAAGGAATAGAGCTTGTAGGAGAGGTGTTTATTATGGACATGATAGACATTTTCTTGATCTTGCTCGGTATTTTTCTAGGTGTTGTAATCGGATATTTTATTGTAAAAAATATTTTGACCAAAAAGCAACAGGAGGCGCGTGTTTCCGCAGAACATATTATCAGCGAAGCGAATAAGCAGGCGGAGAACCTCAAAAAAGAGAAGTTGCTTGAGGCAAAAGAAGAGAACCAGAATCTCAAGGATGCATTTGAACGTGAATCCACTGAGAAGAAAGAGGAACTCAGATCTCAAGAATCCAGGCTTTTGAATAGAGAACAGGTGCTTGACAGAAAAAGTGAAGTGCTTGATAAAAAAGACGAAGCCCTGGAAGTGAAGGAAGCTAAAATTGAAGAAAAGCAGCAAATGGTTGATGCCGAGGATCAGAAGATTAAAGAAATTATCGGTCGACATGAAGAAGAACTGACCCGCATCTCCGGGCTCACCCGTGAAGAGGCACGCAAAGAAATTTTCGACGAGGTGGAGCGTGAACTATCGCATGACATGGCTGTCATGGTCAAGGAGAAAGAGAACGAGATGAAGCTTGATGTGGATAAGAAGGCAAAAGAACTTCTTGCATCCACCGCCCAGCGTTACGCTGCGGAATATACGAGCGAATCGACAGTATCGGTAGTAACTCTGCCGAATGACGAAATGAAAGGCAGGATCATCGGCCGTGAAGGGCGCAACATCCGGACGCTCGAAACGCTGACGGGGGTTGACCTTATAATCGATGACACGCCTGAAGCCGTCATCCTTTCAGGATTCGATCCAATTCGTAGGGCCATCGCCAAAAATGCATTGGAAGCCCTTGTACAGGACGGTAGGATCCATCCAGGCCGCATCGAAGAGATGGTCGATAAGGCGAGACGCAACATGGAGACGAGCATTCGTGATGCAGGTGAGGCAGCTGCATTCGAACTGGATATCCATAATCTCCATCCAGAGCTGATCAAGCACCTTGGTAAGATGAAATATCGACTCAGTTATGGACAGAATGTGCTTAAACACTCTGTTGAAGTGGGTTATCTTGCAGGAATGCTTGCCAGCGAACTGGGAGAAGATGTTCAACTTGCCAAACGTGCCGGCCTGCTGCATGATATCGGTAAGGCCATCGACCACGAAATGGACGGTAGCCACGTTGAGATTGGCGTGCAGCTCGGAAAGCGTTACAAGGAGCCTGACACAGTCATCAATGCCATCCACTCCCATCATGGTGATGTGGAGCCGACAAGCATCATTTCGATTCTTGTCGCTGCAGCCGATGCACTGAGCGCTGCACGCCCGGGTGCGCGTAGAGAAACACTTGAGAACTATGTCAAACGCCTTGAAAGGCTTGAATCGATTGCAGAGGGCTATGATGGCGTTGAGAAAACATTCGCCATTCAAGCCGGTCGTGAAATCCGGGTGATGGTGAAACCGGATGAATTGGATGACTTGAAAGCACACCGTCTAGCGCGGGACATCAAGAAACAGATTGAAGAAGAACTTCAATATCCAGGGCACATCAAAGTAACGGTCGTCCGTGAAATGCGAGCAGTCGAGTATGCAAAATAAAGAGGCCAGCAGGCATGCCTGCTGGTCTTTTCTATTATCATGACCAAAAATATAAAGTGGATTAAAGGATGGATCTATAATGCGAATACTATTCATTGGAGATATTGTGGGAAAAGTAGGGCGGCGTATGCTGAAGGCGCACCTGCTTGATCTGAAGAGGCAGCATGGCGCTCAAGTGGCCATTGTGAATGGTGAAAATGCTGCACATGGTAAAGGCATCACAGAGAAGATATATAAGGAATTGTTGACGGCGGGTGCGGATTTCATCACTTTGGGCAACCATGCATTCGCCAAAAGGGAAATCTACCCATTTCTTGAGGGCGATGTGCGCATGGTACGTCCAGCAAACTTCCCGGAAGGGGCTCCAGGAAAAGGGCATGGAGTCATCAATGTGAACGGCAAGATGCTTCAGATCATCAATCTTCAAGCCAGAAGCTTCATGGATCCCATAGACTGTCCGTTTAAAAAGGCGGATGAAATACTGAAGCATTCGGAAGCGGATGAGATATTCGTCGATTTCCATAGTGAGACGACAAGTGAAAGTCTCGCCATGGGACATTATCTGGATGGTAGGGTAGGGGCTGTAGTCGGTACCCACACGCATGTCCAGACAAATGATGAGCAAGTATTGCCGAAGGGGACGAAATATATTACCGATGTCGGGATGACTGGTTTCAAAGACGGAATCCTCGGGATACGCAAAGAAGAAGTCATCGAACGGTTCATTCATCAAATGCCCGTCAGGCATAATGTTCCTGAAGAGGGGGCGGGGATACTATCCGGTGTCATCATTGATGCGGAGATGAATAGAATCAGTAAGATACGCATTGAGGAATAGGCTCAGCCGATAGACTGATTTTCATCGTGGAACCATCATGAAGATCGAAAAACATGCCGTATTTTGGTATATTAGCATAAGGACAAGGAGGCAATGTTTATGAAAGAGCAATTGTCATGGAAAGTCGGCGGTCAGCAAGGTGAGGGTATCGAGTCGACCGGAGAGATCTTTTCAACAACCCTAAACAGGATGGGGTACCATCTATATAGCTACAGACATTTTTCAAGCCGTATAAAAGGCGGCCATACAAATAATAACGTGAGAATTTCGACTAAAGAAGTTCGGGCGGTGAGCGATCATACTAATATATTGGTGGCTTTCGACCAGCAGACCATAGACTTGAACAGCCATGAGCTCGTTCAAGGCGGGATTGTGCTTGCAGACAGCAAGTTCGATCCAAAAAAGGAAGAGAATTTGGATATCCAACTCATCTCAATTCCGTTTACAGCCACTGCCAAGGAGCTCGGCAGCCAGCTGATGAAGAATATGGTGGCAGTGGGTGCAAGTGCGCGCTTGATGAATCTTGAGCTGCAGCCATTCAAGGATATGATCTATACGATGTTCATACGTAAGGGTGAACAGATCGTAGAAAGCAATAACCAGGCAATATTGGCCGGATATAACTTGATGGACGAGCAGATGCCGAACATTGACGGAGACTTTGAACTCGAGCCTACAGATGGCGAAAGTCAGCTTTTCCTGATCGGCAATGATGCCATCAGTTTTGGTGCACTCAATGCCGGCGTGCGTTTCGTGGCTGCCTATCCAATCACTCCAGCGAGTGAAATCATGGAGTATATGATAGACAACCTCCCGAAACTCGGCGGCACCGTAATCCAGACTGAAGATGAAATTTCAGCGGTGACTATGGCGATCGGCTCCAATTATGCCGGAGCAAGAAGTTTCACATCTTCAGCTGGACCGGGCCTGTCGCTGATGATGGAATCAATCGGCCTCTCAGGCATGACTGAAACGCCACTCGTCATAGTTGACACGATGCGTGGGGGGCCATCGACCGGTCTTCCGACGAAGCAGGAGCAGTCAGATCTGATGCAGATGATATATGGTACGCACGGAGACATCCCAAAAATCGTACTGGCTCCGTCCGATGTGGAAGATGCATTCTATACGACAATGGAGGCATTCAACCTGGCTGAATATTATCAGGTGCCGGTCATACTGCTTTCCGATCTTCAGATGTCCCTCGGCAAACAGTCTTCACGCCCATTCGACCAGTCCCGTGTCGAAATAAACAGAGGCAAGATAATCACAGAAGAAATCGACAATGATGAGGATTATTTTGAGCGCTACAGTGATGAGGAGGACGGCATTTCGCCGCGTCCGATACCAGGCGTCAAAGGCGGTATCCACCATGTCACCGGTGTAGAACACAGTACAGTCGGGACACCCAACGAAGGTGCAGAGAACCGCATGACCCAAATGGACAAGCGAATGAGGAAGCTGAAGGACTTTACAATGGATGAACCATTCAAAGTGCACGGTGGCGTCGAAAGCGACCTGCTCATCATCAGTATCCTGAGCGTCAATGGTGTGGTCGATGAAGCTGCCGAAAGAATAGATGCAGATATCACCACCATCAGCCTGAAGCAGATCCATCCATTCCCGACGAAACTCCTCAAGCCTTATCTAGATGGAGCGAAAGATATTCTGGTGATTGAGCACAACTACAGTGGTCAACTCCATAGTATCCTGAAGATGAACTATTATGGCCATGACCGTATGAATTCCCATGTAAAATATGATGGGACCCCTTTTAAGCCCGATGAGATTGAAGCACATATCAATTCGATTCTGAAAATAAAGGAAGTTATGTAATGGCGACATTTAAAGATTTTAGAAATAACATCAAACCGAACTGGTGTCCAGGATGCGGAGATTTCAGTGTCCAGGCGGCCATCCAGAAAGCGTGTGCGGCCAACGGACTTGAACCTGATGAACTTGCTGTCATAACAGGGATAGGATGTAGTGGACGTTTGAGCGGATATATCAAATCCTACGGTTTCCACGCAACCCATGGGCGCAGTCTGCCTGTAGCACAAGGTGTCAAAATGGCGAACGATGAACTGACGGTGATTGCTGCCGGCGGTGACGGTGATGGTTTTGCCATCGGTATGGGACATACTGTACATGCATTGAAGCGCAATATAGATATCACATACATCGTCATGGATAATCAGGTCTACGGCCTGACGAAAGGGCAGACATCGCCTTCTTCCGGCAAAGGTTTCGTTACGAAGACAACGCCGGACGGCTCGAAAGAGGATCCGATCCAGCCGATACGGACTGCCATGGCCAGCGGTGCGACATTTGTTGCACAAAGCGTCAGCTCAGACATCAAACAGCTGACTGCCATCATCCAGCAGGCAATGGACCACAAAGGATTCAGCTTCGTCAACGTCTTCAGCCCGTGTGTCACATACAATAAGGTGAACACTTATGATTGGTTTAAAGAAAATCTTGTGGCTGTAGAAGATCTGGATGATTATGATCATACGGACGCAGAAAATGCGATGCAGCATGTCATGGCGAATAATGGCCTTCTTAAAGGCGTCATCTATCACGACGCGGATTCAAAATCCTACCAGGAAAATATAGAAGGCTATCTCGATCAGCCTCTTGTCAAAAGGGACATGACGCTTGAAGATGAAACATTTGATGAGCTGATGGCGGCATTCCGATAAATTGATGCATTCGAAGCAGATATGCTTCGGATGCATTTTTATCTAGACTGTCAAAATTGAGTGAATTATGTCATAATTACTATAATACTTCGGTAATCGAAAGAAAAAAAGGTGGGAGAAATTGCTGACAGTCTATAAATTCGCATTGAAATATAAATGGTTCATAGCCACCGCCCTCTTCTTTATGCTGATAGAATTGACGGTTGAACTCACTCAACCCTATCTGATATCAAAAGTCATAGATGATGGTATTGTGGCAGAAAGCATCGACACTGTGTGGTTCTATCTGCTCATCATGTCAGCTATAAGCATGGTGGCATTTGTAAGCGGTATAATGAATTCGCTTTTTGCGAGTCATGTGGCAAATAGTTTCAGCTATGATCTGCGTACAGCACTTTTTCGGCGGGTCCAATATTTTACGCTGGCGACATTGTCCAAATTCCCTACCTCGAGCCTCATTACGCGCATGACCCAGGACGTCCTGCAGTCTGAGATGCTGCTGTATATGTCATTGAGGGTGATCATCAAGGCACCATTGCTTGTTGTCGGCTCCCTCATCATGTCTTTTGTCGTCAACCCGACGCTTGGGTTCTATCTTTCTTTTCTCACACCTATCCTTCTTATCTTCTTGATTTTTACAGCGAGAAAAGGTGGACAGATATTCTTAAGGGTCCAAAAACGACTGGATAAGATAAACCGCTTCATCCAGCAGAATCTGGAAGCTGTAAGATTGATCAAGGCAAACGACCGTGCAGGGTTTGAAATCAATAAATTCAGTAAAGTGGCAGGGCGCCTGCGTGATGATACCATTTATGCCCTAAGATTAATGGAATCCATCATGCCTGTGCTCCTTCTGATCATCAACGGAAGCCTGCTTGTTGTACTCTGGATGGCCTCCGATCTATTGCAGAACAACGCCGTCCAGGTTGGAGAAGTGGTGGCCGTCGTCAACTATGCATTAAGGATGCAGGGCGGCTTCTCGATGTTTGCATTCATCATCATCGCCTTCAGCCGCTCCAAAGCATCGAGCGACCGTATGGAAGAAGTGCTGAAATCTCCAATCAGCATAAATGATAACGCAGAAATCGTTAAAGAAAATCAGGCGGGGTCGGTCAAGTTTGAAGGGGTCTCCTTCAGATACCCGGGTTCTTCCCGCTATGTGTTGCGCGATATCAGTTTTGAAGTCCGCGAAAAAGAAAAATTCATCATTATGGGTGGGACTGGGTCAGGCAAAAGTACGCTGCTCAGCCTGATACCCAAAATGTACGAGACAGAGGAAGGCACCATCTACATCAACGGGCGGGACATCAAGGAATGGAATGAAGAAGACCTCAGGCAGGCCATTGGCTATGTCCCGCAATCGGCAGTGCTCTTCTCTGGAAGCATATTCGAGAATCTGCTGTGGGGTGATTTGGAAGCGCTGGAATCCGATATCTTCACATCGACCCAAAAAGCCCAGATCCATAATTCCATCGAATCGTTCGATCATCGCTACGACACGAGGGTCGGACAAAGGGGTGTAACATTGTCCGGTGGCCAGAAGCAGCGGTTGTCGATAGCGCGTGCACTCGTCAGGAAGCCGGGGATACTTATATTGGACGACAGCACTTCAGCGCTTGATATAAGAACGGAGTCTGCCCTTTGGGAGGCGATCAGGGAAGAGGAGACCACCCAGATCATCGTCACGCAGAAGATAGTCACCGCCAAGATGGCAGATCGGATTTTGCTGCTTGAAGGCGGCGAGATCAATGCGCTCGGTTCGCACGAGGAACTGTTGCAGCAATCCGACTTGTATCGTTCAATAGTCGAGTCCCAGACGGAAGGAGGGCAATTGGATGATTGATTTCATAAAGAAACCCTTTGGACACGAGCCTGTCCTGACCAAGGAAGACATCAAAAAAAGGAAGGATAAGGATGATCAGCGCCGTGCCAACGATATTTCAGGCACCTTGAAAAGACTCTGGAAATTCATTTCCGAGGAGCGGAAGCTGCTCTATTCGATCATCTTCCTGGTGACCCTGACCAGTCTGCTCAGCATAACCGGTCCGTTCCTGGTCGGCTATATCGTGGACAATTATTTCGTACCACGTGAATTTGATGGGCTCGGCCGCATACTACTTTTCCTCCTGGTCGTCTATATCCTGCTCTCCTCCATTCAGTACACAGCAGCTTTCTTTATGGTGGGTTTATCGCAGAGGACGATATTCAAGCTACGTTCGCGGTTGTTTTCGCACATGCAGAAGCTTCCTGTAAAGTTTTATGACAAGAGGCAGCATGGCGAGCTGATGAGCCGGATGACGAATGACATCGAAACCATTTCGCAGACATTGAACACTTCATTCATCCAATTTACGACAAGCGTCGTGACCCTGATCGGTACAATCAGCGTGATGCTTTACCTCAGTCCGCTGCTGACGCTGTTGACCGTCACCATCATACCGGTATTGATCGTGGCGGTGGCATTCATCACCAAGCGGACGGGACCGCTCTATAAAAAGAGGCAGAAGGCGACGGGTGAAATGAACGGCTATATCGAAGAAATGGTATCCGGCCAGGAAATCGTTAAAGTCTTTTCGCAGGAAGAAACGGCCATCCGCAACTTCAGCGAGAAGGCGGCGAACCTGAGGGAGATCACTTTTTGGGCCTTTTTGTTTGCAGGTCTGATCCCGAAGATCATGAATATGCTGAACAATGTCAGCTTCACAATTGTTGCCGGGGCCGGCGGCCTGCTCGTGTTCTATACAGACGGGCTTGTGACCATCGGGACGATTGTCGTCTTCGCTGAATATGCCCGCCAATTCACACGGCCCCTGGCTGACCTTTCGAACCAGTTCAACCAGGTGCTGTCGGCTCTTGCCGGCGCAGAGCGGGTTTTTGGAATCATCGATTCGGAGACTGAAACAGATGCAGGTCATATTGAGGATGTGACGATTCGCGGAGAAATAGAATTTGACGACGTTTCCTTCTCTTTTGATGCCGATCAGCAGAAGCCGACGATCAATCATCTAAGCTTCAAGATCGATGCCGGCGAATCGGTCGCCCTCATCGGCGCGACTGGGGCAGGCAAGACTACAGTCATGCAGCTGCTCGCCCGTTTCTACGAGACGGATGAGGGTGAGATCCGAATCGATAATCGGAACATATTGGATTATAAACGTACAGTAGTGCGTTCACAGACGGCTTTTGTGCTGCAGGATCCATATCTGTTCGAAGCGACGATACGCGAAAATATACGATATGGTAAATTGGACGCGACAGATGATGAAGTCATTGAAGCTGCAAAACTGGCTAATGCCCATGAGTTCATCATAGAGCTTGAAAATGGCTATGATACTGTGCTCGAGGCCGATGAGGGCTTCATCTCCCAAGGGCAGAAACAGCTCATTTCCATAGCGAGGGCCCTGATAACAGATCCGGCGATACTGCTTCTTGACGAGGCGACAAGCAGCATAGACACCGTAACGGAGCTGAAGATCCAAGAAGCGCTTGAGCGGCTGATGAAAGACCGTACAAGCATCATCATCGCGCACAGGTTGAATACCATCAAAGCGGTGGATCGTATATTCGTCATGGATCTCGGTGAACTCGTTGAAAGCGGCAGTGAAGAAGAACTGCTTGAAGCGGGTGGCAGATATCATCAGATGATTGCGGACAACAAGTGATTTTACAAAGGATTGAGAATGCGCTATCATGGAGTTAATTGAATAACAGCACACCACTAGGGGTGTCCTTTTGGACTGAGAATTACCCTTATCACCTGATCTAGATCATACTAGCGTAGGGAAGTGGCATATTACATAACATTAATATGCACACCACTACACTAGTGGTGTGCTTTTTTATTCTCTAATGATTTCAGGAGGGTATTAAAATGAAGAAAAGAAGAGGCTTAACATTGACGGACGTTTTGGTGACCGTCGTCGTTTCCCTGGTATTTGCAGTCATCTACTCGGTTTGGGGGGCTTTTTACACAGCTTTGAAACCTCTCGGCATCCATCTAAATGAATTGGTCTATGGCATGTGGTTCATCGCGCCGGTCATCGTATATCTGATAATCAGGAAGCCGGGAGTTGCATTGATTGCGGAATTTGCAGCAGCCTCTGCTGAAACGATAGTCCTGCTGCAGTTCGATGTCATGCTTATCATCTATGGACTTATCCAAGGGTTAGCCTGTGAACTTGTTTTTGCCATTGTACGATATAAAAGTACAGCGTTGATGGTTGCTGTATCAGCGGGAACAGCAGCGGCGCTCTCTACACTGCCTTTGGATTGGTACTATGGTTACCTTGCCCATCTCGAGATATGGAACCTGATTCTGATGGCTGGCTTCAGGATTTTGAGTGGGGCAGTGGTCGCAGGGTGGCTTGCGCATATCCTCTATAGAGCATTGCTTGAGACGGGTGTCCTTAAACTGCTCGGTCAGTATAAGGAAACAGAAAGGGAGGCATAGATGGGGATGGAAGTGGTGAATATGGCACTGCAGTTTCAAGGTGCCCATGAGCCATTGTTTACGGACATGAATCTGCAGATAGAAAAAGGTGAAAAAGTTCTGATAGTAGGACCAAGTGGTTCCGGAAAAAGCACTTTATTGAATATATTGAGTGGCCTCATGCCACGCGTCATTGATGCACTGCTGGAAGCGGACCATATGGATCTGCCTGATGGGGGGGCTGTGGTCTTTCAAGATCCCGATTCCCAGTTCACCATGCCTACAATCGGTGAAGAACTTGCTTTCATCATGGAGAACAATCAAGTGCATGTTGACGATATGACTTCGAATGCCTTGTCAACATTAGAAGCAGTGGGGCTGAAAAAGCCTCTTGAGACCCAAATCAGCAGCTTATCGGGAGGCATGAAGCAAAAACTGGCGATTGCTTCTGCATTGCTGCAGAAAGCCGATACTTTCTTTCTCGACGAGCCGACAAGCATGTTGGATGAAAACACTGCCTGTTCTTTATGGGAAACGATTCAGGAAGTGTGGGAAGAGCGTACCGTAGTAATTGTCGAACACCGGGTGGAACACGTGTGGTTTAGGGTGGATCGGATTATTTTGTTGAATGATGAAGGCTGTATCGTCGCTTCCGCTACACCAGGTGAGATGTTAAGTGACAATAGGGAAGCCTTGGATGCTCTGGGAGTGTGGCATCCACATTCATGGCAGAATGCCCCACGATTCACCAAAAGCATAGATAATGGCGTCCCGCTTCTCCAGATTAATGATCTTTCGATAAGTAGAGTAGGAAACGAGCTGCTCAGTGTGGATGAGCTGCATATTCCTAAAGGGCAATGGATTACACTGGAAGGGGAGAATGGAAGTGGAAAATCAAGTTTCATGATGGCAGTTATGAAGCTGATGCAGACACGAGGAGAAGTCATATTCGAAGACCACCCAATACGAAAGACCAAACAATTCCAAGGGGCACTCTATCCGGTTTTTCAGAACCCCGAACTTCAATTCATCACCAACAGTGTCTTTGATGAAGTATTCATCAATCTGGAAATGCATCATGATGAAGCGGCAGCTAAGAAGAAGACGGGGCAGGTGCTCTCACGGATGGGTCTCTCCCATATCAAAAGACTGCATCCGCTTGAAATATCAACAGGACAAAAGAGGCGGTTAAGTGTCGCAACCGCACTTGGCGGCATCCCGCAGATCATCTTTTTGGACGAACCGACCTTCGGCTTGGACGCGCGCCACACATTCAAACTGCTCGAATTGATTCATGAGCTGGTCGAAGACGGTACGACGATCATCATGATCACCCACGACAAGGAAATAAAAGAACGCTATCCGTCGCGGCGCCTGAAAATCCATAATGGTATGTTGGAAGAGGTGGGTGGCGGTGTTTGAATCCATAAAACGCTATTCCACATTTATAGATAGGACCAATCCGCTCACTAAAATAGTGGCGGCAATCTGTCTATTTATAGCGGTAGTATTGATACATGATCCGAACCATCTATTCCATCTGTTACTTTGGATGCTTTTATTATTTTTGGTCATGAGTGGAATTGAACTCAAGTATCAAGCATTGCTGATTGCCGTCACCGTTTTAACAGGGCTTGTGTCCAGCGCATATATGATTTTATATGGCGAAGGTGACACGACCCTATTTGAATTTGGTCTCGTGCATATCACTGAGGAAAGTGTAGTGAGGGGACTTCATATTACGATGCGTGGCCTGACGCTGTCATTCTTCGGCTCACTCATCATTTTTACCACAAGGTTGACCGATGTATTCTACAGTATGATGCAGCAGGGGAAAGTAAAGCCGAAATACGCCTATTCATTTATGGCCGCGATTCGTATGTTGCCTGTTATAGTCAATGAGTTCATCACCTTGAGGAGGGCACGCAAGGTGCGTCGTTCATTGGTCAGCCGAAAACATATCGGAGGGCTCAGGGGGTTCACGAGTACGGTGGTGATATTGCTCAGTCAGAGCATCAGACGGGCCCACCGTCTTGCGGTGGCGATGGAATCGAAAGGATTCGATGATGGGGCTAGGACCTACTATCGTCAGACAAGATTTTCCGGATATGACGTCTGTTTTATAGCGCTCATTGCTGTAGGTCTCATTGCATCCTACTATTCAGGGCAGTGGATAACGCCTTTTGGTACATCCGATGCAAGATAATGAAAGAATCGCTTTGAAATATAGCGATAAAAGATATATACTGATAGGAGATTTTAATAATCCGTAAAATATCATCTGCTATAAATGAAAGCCGGATGCAAAATAAGAAAAGGTGGCAGTCGAATGTATACGAAGGACGATATTGTAAATGAAGCGAAAGATCTTGGGAAGATGATCGCTCAAACCGATCAGGTGGAGTTTTTCAAAAAAGCCGAAGCCAAAATCCATGAAAATAAAGAAGTGCGCGAAAAGATGGCCAGTTTGAAGAGTCTCCAGAAGCAGGCGGTCAATTTCCAGAACTACGGTAAGGAACGGGCCTATCAGATGACTGAGGAGAAGATCAAGAAGATCGAAGCCGAGCTCGATGAAATGCCGATTGTCGACCAGTTCAAGGAATCCCAAGGACAAGTGAATGAACTCCTTCAGATGGTATCCCACGCAATCAGCCAGACTGTAACAAACGATATCATCACCTCAACCGGTGGAGACCTGCTCCAAGGTGAAACGGGCGCGGCAATGGAAAACATGCCGAACCAGAAAAAAGACTAGACATTCGGGAAGCTGCATATCCTTTTGGGTATGCAGCTTCTTTTTCGCTTGACGTGTGTATGGCTATGGTGAGAGCGCCCTTGACACAAGAAGAGTCGGTAAGGTTAAACAATGGAAGCGACACATGATATAATGCAGTTATATTTCAATCGATAATGGAAGTGTTTAAATGGCTACAGTTACACCTATGATGCAACAATATTTGAATATCAAAGATGAACATCCCGATACACTGCTTTTCTACAGGCTTGGTGATTTCTATGAGCTTTTCTATGAAGATGCAATTACAGCAAGTAAAGTGCTGGAGATTACATTGACTTCAAGGGATAAGAAAAAAGACCCGATTCCGATGTGCGGGGTCCCTTATCATTCGGCTGATGGCTATATCGAACGCCTCATCAATCAAGGCTATAAAGTTGCGATATGCGAACAGATGGAAGACCCTAAAAAAACAAAAGGCATGGTCAAGCGTGAAGTTGTGCGCATCATTACACCGGGTACTCTGATAGACGATTTTGGCATGGATGATGGACGGAGCAACTACATACTGGCGATCGGGGAAAACGATGGAGCATTCGCTGTCGCCTACTCCGATATATCGACCGGTGAGATACAGGCATTCACAACCGATCAACTCTCCCTTTTAAAAAGTGAAATTGAGCGCATCAACCCACGGGAAATTGTTGTGGAAGAAGAGATAACGGGAGTTTTATCAGAAATCTACCGGGATCCGCCAATCAATACGCCGTATACGGCACAGGGACATTTCAGCCTGGATTATGATGATGGTATAGGTGAAGCGGAGAAGGAGACGCTGGATCTTCTCATATCCTATATCAATGCACACAACATGAAAGAGTTGAAGCACTTCAGACAGGTCAAAAAGCACCGCCTCAACGAGACGATGCAACTGAATTATGCCGCCATCGCCAACCTCGAACTTCTTGAAAGCCTACAGACGAGAAAAGTGAAAGGTTCCCTGTTTTGGTATTTGAACCGTACCGAGACACCTATGGGGAAGCGCAAGCTCCGCAAATGGATCGAAAGGCCCCTGTTGTCAGAAGAACTCATCAGGGAACGGCAGGACACTGTTGCCGTGCTGCTTGAAAACTTTCTTGAGAGGGAAGATATCCGGGAATTACTGAATAATGTATATGACATTGAAAGGCTGGTCGGAAGACTGAGTTTCGGCAACATCGATGCAAAAGACCTGGTCCAGTTGAAGGATTCGCTAGAAGGCCTGCCCCGTATAGCCGATGCACTTGAGAAAACAGGGCTATCCACTTCGCCGTTATTCAAGGATTTTGATGTGTTGGATGATGTCCGCAAGGTACTGGAAGAAAGCTTGTCGGATACACCACCTAAAACCATAAGAGAAGGTGGCATATTCAAAACGGGATATGATGCACAATTGGATGAATATCGCTATATCGCCACCAACGGTAGAAAGTGGCTTGATGACTACATTGCAGGCGAGCGGGAAAAGACCGGCATCAAAACACTCAAGGTGGGATTCAACAAGGTTTTTGGCTACTACATTGAAATATCCAAGGGCAGTGCAGTCAACTTCGATGCCGAAGCATTCGATTACCAGCGAAAACAGACGCTGGCGAATGCTGAACGATTCATCACTCCGGAACTGAAGGATATGGAATCCAAGCTTCTGAGTGCGCATGATGAGAGCATCATACTGGAATATGACTTGTTCATTGCACTGAGGACGCATATGGAACAGTTCATCGGGCGGCTGCAGTATACGGCCGAATTGATCAGTACTCTCGACTGTCTTGTGTCCTTCGCCACTGTTTCAAATGACTACAGGCTTGTCCGTCCGGTATTCAGCGATGGTGAACTCAGCGTCAAGGAAGGGCGTCACCCGGTCGTAGAAAAAGTGATCGGTGAGAACACCTACGTGCCGAACTCGCTCGATATGGATGATGAAACTTTCATCTACCTTATTACCGGACCCAACATGTCCGGCAAAAGTACTTATATGCGTCAGACCGCAATCATCAGCATAATGGCTCAAATCGGAATGTATGTGCCTGCACAATCTGCAGTATTGCCGATCTTCGATCAGATATTCACACGCATCGGTGCGAGCGATGATCTGGCGAGTGGCAAATCGACATTCATGATTGAGATGATGGAGGCAAATGAAGCGTTGCTTAATGCGACAGAAAAGAGTCTCTTGATATTTGATGAAATCGGCCGTGGAACATCGACTTATGACGGTATGTCATTGGCGCAAGCCATGCTTGAATATATCCATGACAACATTGGTGCAAAAACACTGTTTTCAACGCATTACCACGAGATGACCCGGCTCAGCGGTGAGCTTGAACATCTGAAGAATGTCCATGTAAAAGCAACTGAATATGACGGTAAGCTGATTTTCCTCCATAAGGTCAAGCCAGGCGCCGTCGAAAAAAGTTATGGGATACAAGTAGCAAAGCTTGCAGAACTGCCGGATGCAGTTACAAAGCGGGCGCACGAACTGCTTAAAACCTTTGAAGACGGTACAGGCGTGGCAAGCCAGCAACTCGCACTGCCCCTTGACGATACCGAGAGTGAACAGCTGCATCCGGTGATGGAGAAATTGAAATACGTCGATATCAATCAGATGACGCCAGTCGATGCTTTGATGAAACTACAGGAGCTGCAGAATGAAATGAAGGGGGAATGATCCGATGGGCACCATAAAAGTATTGGAGAGCGCCATACAGAATAAGATTTCAGCAGGCGAAGTGGTGGAGCGTCCGAGTTCAGTGGTCAAAGAGCTTCTGGAGAACTCCATTGATGCCAATGCCACTGAAATCGAAGTGTTCATAGAGGAGTCGGGCATGAAGAAAATCCGCATCGTCGATGATGGCGACGGCATCCACCATACGGATGGCCCGCTCCTTTTTCAGCGGCATGCGACCAGTAAGATCTCCTCTGATTACGATCTGTTCCAGATCCGCTCACTCGGTTTCCGTGGAGAGGCGCTGGCCAGCATTGGCGCCGTCGCCAAAGTGTCCGTGGAGACGAAGCACCATTCTGGAGACCCCGTATTCATCCGCTTTGAAGGTGGGGAACTAATGAGACAGAGTCCTGGCAAGGAACGGCAGGGAACCGACATCACCATTACAGATCTGTTCTTCAACACACCCGCCAGACTCAAGTATATCCGTTCTTTGAAGACCGAGAGCGGCAAAATTATTGATGTGGTCCAGAAGATGGCGATGGCACATCCAAAAGTGAGCTTCCGGCTGGTGTTGGACGACCAGCAGAGACTGATGACTAAGGGGAACGGCAACCTCAAAGAAACCATGAGTGATATATATGGCCTCAATGTTGCGCGCAACGCGGTGGAAATCCAGGCGCAAGATGCTGATTTCAGGATACATGGATTCGTGGTTCGTCCAGAGATCAACCGCAGCAACCGCAATTATATGAACATTTCCGTCAATCAGCGCCACATTAAAAATTTTGCTTTGTCACAGTCGATAGTTAAAGGGTTTCACACACTGCTGCCTAAAGACAAATATCCAATTGCTGTAATTGATATTGAAATGGATCCGAAATTGGTCGATGTAAACGTACATCCCGCCAAAATAGAAGTGAAGTTCTCGAAAGAGAGGGAGTTGAACCATCTGCTTGAGAACGCAGTGCTTGAGAGCATGCGGAAAGAAGTGCTCATCCCTGATGTGGCAAAAAAGATACCGGACAGACAAAAGCCTGTCCAGGATGCAATTGATTTCACCCAGCGGAATACCTTTGATCGACCAAGATACGATGCGCCCCCGATGCCACGCAATTTTGAGGGGCGGCAATCTGAGCAGCCCGAAACAGTATACACTGTCGACCCCGTGCCGACCATCGCCCGGGAGGAGGGTCCTTCCCCAGAAACCAATCCTCCACCGGAACTGGAAGAAGAGCATGTTCCAGCTCCATCAAAAAGCGAAGGTGAAGCGGAAAAACTGCCTTATATGGAGATAGTCGGTCAACTCCACGGTACCTACATCATCCTCCAAAACGACTCCGGCATGTACATGATGGATCAGCATGCCGCACAGGAGAGGATCAAATATGAATATTATTCTGCAAACATCACTGCGGGGAAAACAGCTGCCGTGCCGCTCCTCATCCCATATACGTTTGAATTTCCGATGAATGATATAATAGAAATAGATGGGAAACTTGAGAAACTTAAACAATTGGGCTTTGACATCGACAAGGTCGGTCCGACACAGTATGCCGTGACCGGTTACCCGAATTGGATCGATGAGAAGCGTCCGGAAGAGGATATCGGGGAACTCATCGATTTTGTCAGCGAGAAGGAAGATTTTTCGGTAAATCAATATAAAGAAGAACTCGCAATCATGATGAGCTGTAAGCAGTCCATAAAGGCCAACCACTATTTGGACAGAAGCCAGATAGAAGCGCTGCTCGAGGCGCTGGGCAGCTGTTATTCACCCTATACATGTCCGCACGGAAGACCAGTGCTCATCCATATGAGCACGTATGAAATCGAGCGGATGTTCAATAGGATCATGAAATAGGATGTGGATATATGAGAATGATCGAAAAGATTGTAAGTAACAATGGCAGAGATATAGAGGTCAGCATATTCTTGCCGGAGGAGCCCATATGTGCGATTCAACTGATGCATGGCATGGCCGAACATAAAGGGCGCTACACTGCAATGATGACCTGGCTTGCGATGAATGACTGCATGGTGATCATGCATAATCATAGGGGACATGGCCCTGAAGCAAAAAAGCTAGGGCATTTCGAGTCCCTCGACATTCTGGCTGATGATGCCATTGCGGTGTCCCGCCTGTTGCCGGCAAATATCCCCTCATTCATACTCGGACATTCGATGGGTTCCATCATTGCCCGTAGGTTATTGGAGCAGAATATTTATGATGGTGCAATCATTGTAGCGACGGGCAATAAAAAATCCATGATTGAAAACATGGGCGTCAAACTACTCAAGCTCCTCGCGGCCGTCGCTCCGGAATATCGCTCCCCGATAATCAACAATGTGGCGGTGTCGGGATATGATGGTGCGTTTAAAGGTGAACAGAAAAACAGATGGCTATCGGAGGATGACTCCCGTGTATCTGACTACAATCAAGACCCTTACTGCGGCTTCCTGATGAGCAACCGGGCATTATTTGAGATTGCCCGCAATATCGATGAAAGTCTTGAGAAGAAGAATTTGAAGCGGTTGAATGTGGATGTGCCGATACTGCTTATAGGCGGTAAATCGGATCCATTCTCGAAGTATGGTGCTGACATCAGGAGTTTGGGTCGGACCTACAGGAAATATGTGGATTCCGTGACCGTACAACTCTATGATGAGAGCAGGCATGAAGTACTGTTCGAGAAGAACCGTGCACAAGTTTACAATAGACTGTTAGGGTGGGTGAGGAGACATGTCTGAAAGGAAGAAACTTCTGATACTCGTTGGGCCTACGGCCGTAGGTAAATCTTCACTCGCTGTGGAGATCGCCAAAAGATTCGATCTTGAAGTCATTAGCGGAGACTCTATGCAGGTCTATCAAGGCATGGACATTGGTACCGGAAAGATTACAGAAGAAGAGATGGATGGCGTACAGCATTATATGATCGACGTCATGCCACCTGATACGACATTCTCCGTCCACCAGTTCCAGCACCATGTGGAGGATCTGATTGATGAATTCCATGAAGATGCCCGTACCCCTTTTATAGTAGGGGGGACCGGACACTACATCCGTGCGCTGATATACGGCTATGAATTCGATGAAGAAGACGATGAAGAAAAAAGAAGATTGACCAGCCACTTCGAAAAGCTGGCCACACCGGTTTTGCATAACCAACTGCAAAGTATTGATCCGAAAAGTGCAGAAGAGATTCATCCAAACAATCGCAAACGGGTGATCCGTGCCTTGGTGAAACACGAACTGAGCAACAGGATCAGCAACAGGACGGGCCCTGGCTACACAGATGAAATGAAATATGATACATTTATAGTAGGATTGACACGTAACCGTAAAGTACTTCATGAACGGATCCGGAAAAGGGTCGAAAAGATGTTTGAGATGGGACTTGAAGCAGAAGTCCAGAAATTATTGGATAACGGACCATTATCAAAAACGGCGAGTGCTGCAATCGGCTATAAGGAATTTCTGCCCTATTTTGAAGGGCATGGATCTTTGGATGAGGTTAAAGAAGCGATCATTCAACATTCCAGGCAATATGCCAAAAGACAACTCACATTTTTTAGAAATCAGCTGCCTGTAACATGGTACGATCTGGATGTAGTCGATACGGATATAATATTGGAAGATATATATCAATTTCTGCAGGCGAAGGAGAGATAAAAATGACAAGTCTTAATTTGCAGGATACATTCCTGAGTGACTTCAAGGAAACTGAAGTTGAAGTGACGGTATTCTTGGTTAATGGGTTTCAGATGCGGGGTACAGTGATTGATTTCGATAAGTACGTGATCCAGCTCAGTTCCGGAGGCAAAGATCATTTGATCTATAAGCATGCGATCAGTACATTTACGAAATAAAAGGACATCCCACCAGGTGGGATGTTTTTTTAGCCTTCGGCGATGTTATTTTCTAAGGCAAGTAAATATTTGACGTGATCTGGGCATCCAGCAACTAGTGGCTGAAAAACACATACTATAGTGAAGAGCAGCATCAAAATTCGGAGGTGTCATAATGACTCATATATATAAAGGCGTCATCATCGCAGTCGATACACCAGACCGCACATCAATAGACACCGAGGTGGAAGAGTTGAAAAGTCTGGCGGAATCCGTCGGGATAGAGATCGTCGGCGTCCATGTCCAGAACAGGACCCGGGTCGATGCACGCTCCTATGCAGGCACAGGATTCTTAACGGAAACGGCTGAAGCATACGGGGAAGATGACCTGATAGACTATACCATCGTCAACGATGAAATCACGGCGAGCCAAAACCGTTCCATTGAATCCTATATGGACACTAAAGTAATTGACCGGACGCAAGTCATATTGGATATATTCAGTATGCGTGCCCACTCCAAAGCGGGCCAACTGCAAGTCGAATTGGCACAGCTCCAGTATCTCGTACCAAGACTGAAGGGCCAAGGCATCAACCTCTCGCGTCTTGGGGGCGGCATTGGTACAAGAGGGCCGGGGGAGACGAAGCTGGAAACTGACAGAAGGCATATCAACCAGCGTATAAAAGAAATCAAGAAGCAGTTGAAGACGGTTGAAGCCCATCGGGAGAGATACCGGGCACAGCGCAAACGCAATCAGGTCGTAAAGGTTTCGCTGATCGGCTACACGAACGCAGGCAAATCTTCACTGTTCAACACAATGGCAAAAAGCGATACGTTTGAAGAAGATGCACTCTTTGCCACACTTGACCCTAAGACGAGGCAGATTGTATTGCCTTCTGGTTTCGAGTGCATCATATCGGATACGGTGGGCTTCATTCAAAACTTGCCGACAACATTGATTGAAAGCTTTAAATCGACGCTCGAGGAAGCGGCGGACAGTGATTTCATCATCCATGTCATCGACAACAGCACTGATGCCCTCGGCACCCATTACGATACTGTAAAGCGTCTGATCGAACAGTTGGGGATGGATGACATACCGTCATGCGTGTTCTTCAACAAGACTGATATCGATGATGGACGTTATCTGACGCCTGGAGAACCGCATGCCTATGTCAATAAAGAGATGGCGGGAGAAGAGATTTTGGACATACTGGAAAACTTCCTGAAAGAGACGATGGAGGCCTATCACGTCAAATTGCCAATCTCTGAGCCACAGAAAGTCTATGACCTGAAACGTTATACAATCGTAGAAGAGGAGTCTCTGGATGAGGACGATGGATCCTATACCTTCAAAGGCTTCGAGCCACCAGGAGACTGGAGTAGAAGAATCGTTCAAAGAGGAGAATAAGTGTGGAACATACTGAAATAGCGAAGATGGTGTCTGACGCCGTCGAAGAGATTGACCCCATCATAAAAAAGAATAAAAAGATAGGACAGGCGAACTTCAATAAAGTCATGTCGGCGTTCTATGAAAATGGTGTCACCGAAAGTGACTTCAGCGGCACGACCGGGTACGGATACGACGACACAGGACGGGATAAGCTTGAGGATATCTATAGTGCAGTGTTCCGCAGTGAAGATGCACTGGTCAGAAGCCAGATCATCTCCGGGACGCATGCCATCAGCCTGGTATTACTATCACTGCTAGAAGCCGGTGATGAATTGCTTTATATCAGCGGAGAGCCGTATGATACTTTGGAAAAGGTGATAGGTACAAGTCATGACGATATCGGGAGTCTGATGGAAAAGGGCGTAGAATACCACGCTGTAGACCTGGTCGACGACCATTTTGATGAAGAGGCCATCATGACAGCAATCAATGAAAAGACTAAGATAGTCGCGATACAACGCTCCCGGGGCTACAGCATGCGCAAATCTTTGACTATATCAGAGATGGAAGAGATGATCCAAAAAATTAAAAAACAGCATCCTGAAGTGATCGTCTTCGTCGACAACTGCTACGGTGAGTTTGTGGAGACCCGTGAACCGATAGAAGCCGGAGCGGATGTAATTGCCGGCAGTCTGATCAAAAATCCAGGTGGCGGGATTGCGCCGATGGGAGGTTATGTCGCGGGCAATACGGATATCATTACGCGGGTAAGCTACAGGCTGACCGTACCGGGGATAGGCAAAGAAATGGGAGCAAGCCTAGATGGTCTCAAAGACATGTATCAAGGCTTTTTCCTGGCCCCACATACGGTGATTGAAGGATTGAATGGTGCGGTATTGACGAGCCATCTGTTGGCTTCGGTCGGACTCAAGACAGATCCACTACCGGATGCCGACCGGACAGATCTGATCCAAAGCGTCACGTTCAATACAGAAGAAGAGATGATTACGTTTACCCAAATGATCCAGAAGGCATCACCGGTGAATTCCAAGTTCCTGCCTATACCGGATGATATACCTGGTTATGAGAATCCGGTCATCATGGCTGCAGGCACTTTCATCCAAGGTGCATCGCTTGAACTGAGCGCAGACGGGCCGATCAGAAGTCCCTACACAGTATTTATACAGGGTGGGCTGGTCTTTGAGCATGTGGTATATGCTTTAACTATGGCCCTTCTGGAAATGACCGAAAAAGAAATGATTGAACTATAGAATAGGCGGCCCCCTATGAGGCCGCCTATTCTATTTATTCCTATACTATTCAATGATATGACGATTCTGCCTTTTATATCTAAGGAAGCTCAAGCGGGCATTGAATGCAATATTGAGTATAATTGCCGTCAGGCTTCCGAGGACGATGCCACTTTCCGTTATGACAGCTAAACTGTCAGGCACGATCGCAAAAAGGTCGGGCAAAGCCGTGACACCGAGACCCATACCGATCGATATTGCGACGATCATCAGATTGTTCTGGTCCTCAAAGTCCACTCTTGAAAGCATCTTGATGCCGTATGAGACAACCATCCCGAACATTGCCAGCATCGCACCGCCAAGGACTGGTGTCGGAATTGCCACTGCTGCAGCACCGATTTTTGGAACGAGACCGAGCAGAATGAGCATGGTGCCGGCAATGTAGATGATTTGTCTGCTTTTTATGCCTGAAAGCTGAACGAGGCCGACATTCTGGGAATAGGTGGTGTAGGGGAAGGCATTGAAAATGCCGCCGAGCAGGATAGCCCAGCCCTCTGCCCTGTAGCCTCTTTTCAAATCTTCTTGTCCGATATCCTCATCGCATATATCTCCAAGGGCAAAGTAGACACCAGTCGCCTCTATCAGACCGACGATTGTCACGAGCATCATCGTCAGTATAGGCACTATATTGAACTCAGGAAGCCCGAAATAGAAGACCCTAGGAAGATGGAGCCAATTGGCCTCACTGACTGCACTGAAATCCACCATGCCAAAAAAGCCACTGATGAAAGTCATGATTACTATACCGCATAGTATGGCAATCGATTTCAGGAAACCTTCTCCGAATCGGAACAGCACCAATATGACTGCAAGTGTACCGAAACCAAGTGCGAGATTCAGGCCTGATCCATAGTCGGCACTGCCCTGACCACCTGATATATCGTGCATGGCGACCGGCACGAGAGTAATTCCGATGATGGTCACTACGGAACCTGTGACCACAGGAGGGAAGAATCTGATCAGTCGACTGAAATATTTGGCAATGATGACGACGAACAGACCTGCAGCAAGGATTGCTCCGTATATTGAAGGGATGCCGTAAGTATTGCCTATGGCGATCATCGGCCCTACAGCAGTAAATGTACAGCCAAGGACGACCGGGAGCCCGATGCCCGAGTATTGCCTTTTCCAAGCCTGCAGGATCGTTGCGACGCCGCACATCATGATATCGATGGCAATGAGGTAGGTGAGCTGTGCGGGGGTCAAGCCGATGGCCGCGCCAACGATCAAAGGAACGACCACCGCACCGGCATACATGGCAAGGATATGTTGAAGGCCGAGTGAAAGTTTTTTAAGTGAAGACATCTGCATCACACTTCCACTCCAGACATGAAGGTTATCTCACCTTCCGCCAAAGAGGCGATCCGGGCAAGGGAATGGACATCGTATCCAGCAGTACGAAGCACCTCGCCGCCTTCCTGAAAGGCTTTTTCGATGACGATGCCGATACCGGCTACCGAAGCTTCAGTCTGTTCCACAAGTTCGAGCAGACCTTTAGCGGCTTCCCCGTTTGCCAGAAAGTCATCGATGATCAATACTTCATCTTCAGGTGAGATAAATTTCTCGGCGATGGCAATGGTATTCGACTCGTTTTTAGTATATGAGAAAACGTCAGCCGTCAGCAGTCCCTCATTCAAGGTCAACGACTGGCGCTTTCTGGCAAAGATTACAGGAACACCAAGTTCAAGACCAGTCATGACCGCCGGTGCGATGCCGGAAGATTCCAGCGTCAATATTTTAGTTATCCCGCGGTCGTCGAAGTATTCTTTAAACGCTGTCCCAATTTCTTTCATCAGCGATGGATCGATCTGATGGTTGAGGAAATGGTCGACTTTCAATACAGTGTCTGAAAGCGCAGTTCCTTCATCCAATATCTTCTGTTTAAGCAACTCCATGAAATCCACTCCAAAATCATATTTTGAAAAAGCCAAAAGCACACATCATGAGATGAGCAGACTTCAAGTGGTTGCACGAGAGTTACTCACTCATAGTCAAGGCGTTTACGGCGCCCCGGTAGAAACTTGCAGGCCATATTCCTGCGATTATATGAGTGCTTTGTATTCAAGATGCTTATTATGATAACACAAAAAACGAACCTTTCAATAATAATAATTGATGAAGTTCATTTTTTGATATCAAATAGAGTATTTACACCTGTCAACTTTCGTCAATAGAGGATTTCAGATTAAAAAATGCCAAAAAATATCCTTCCAGATGTGAACTCCTAAATTAAGGTTTTGGATCCACATCAGCAAGGATACTCTTTTACTTTTCCAGTTGGAAATCTGTCAGGCATGTCGAATCATTCTCATATGTTGAAAACGAGCCCTCGGTTTCATAGTCCCCGTATGTGATGGTGATATCATATTCACGGTCTCTTGGCAGCCACAGATCTATAAAGCCATTCTCAAGAGTCTCCATATTTTCATCTACATGGACCTCTCCTTCTTTATCGGCAATCTTTACATGCATCTCCTTGGACACGAGTTCACCCTGACAGCCTGTCAGGCTATGGAATTCGCATGGGTGCGTGTAATTGATGAACGGCGCGATCGATACAAAAAATTCATCGTCAGGCAAGTCGTGCCGCTCTTCCTGATTTTCGCCGATGATCAATTCGGAACCAGTGATGGAGGCTGCTTCTGCTTCCTTGTTTGCACTATATTGATCAACCTTTTCCTTTATATCCATTTGACCATCTTCACCGCCGCATCCGGCAAGAAAGAAAATGAGCAACAAAAATGGCAATATTAGTCTCTTCATAATCATTCCCTCCTTCTGAACACCTATTTTAGCATGAATAAATGTGTCTTAGGCAAGATGTACGAAATGACACAACATAGTCAATATCCGCGCTTATATTGATAGGCTTCCAATAGGGTAACGATGACGTCCAGGACAGGGGTTTCAAGAGGCCCCTTCCTGTCATGGAGATGCTTTTGGATATAGGCATACTCCGTTTTCACATCTGCCATGACATCATAGTACATGCTCGTGCCCATTTCCGGATTATAGTTTTTATAGATTGCCATAGCCCTATCTACGAATTCAGGCGACACGATTTCCCGCTCGCTATTGACGATGGCTACGCCTTCCTCCAGAATGGCGCGCGTCAATTGTGCGACAGACTCCAGCTCAAAGATCTTCGATGTGTTTTTTGACAAAGCCGTTACAGAGTTGATGCCGAGATTGATCAGCAGTTTTTCATAGCGGATGCGTTCGAAATCTTCGCTTTTCTTTATCTCCAATTGTGTCTCCGGATGTTTATCCAACGCTGTAATCAAACGATCAATATTGGGGCGGGACGTATCCTCAATCAACAGCGTGGCATCCTGGAAATGTTCAATTCTATCATTTTTCTTCTGTCCGCTTATATAAACGACTGCCGGCACCGGCCGATCGAAATAGTGCTCATAGCCCATGCCGTTCTCACACAGGATGACCTCTGTTTCCTCGTTGATGAGATGGTGAAAAGTCTGGCTGATGCCCCTTAACGCCGTCGCCTTTACCGCAACGAATACCACATCAAACGATCCGCCCTGATAGGCATCCATCGTCTCTATCCTGTAGGGGTAGGAATGTTCCTCTCCCGCTTCGGAAATGGTGAATCCGGATTTTGGCTGTCTGCCGAACAGCACCGTATCATAATCGAGCATCTTCAGCTCTCGGGCGATGACACTGCCCACAGCACCTATGCCTATCACTGCAATTTTCATTTTTAATCCTCCCGACGTATTTCGAACATCCAAATATATGATAAACTAATTATAATATAACAGGATTTAAATAAAAGGAGCAGTATGATGAAAACAACCAGTGAATGGAATCAGATGAAACAAAATGGCGAAAAGATCACCATGGTGACCGCCTATGATTACCCGAGTGCAAAACAAAGCGAGGCGGCAGGGATGGACATGTTGCTTGTCGGTGATTCACTCGGCATGACGGTGCTTGGGTACACAAGTACTGTACAAGTGACGATGGGGGATATGATCCATCATGCCAAAGCGGTCAGGCGGGGTGCTCCGGACACATACATGGTGGTCGATATGCCTTTTGGTACGTATCATGGAGACGTTGATACAAGCGTGGAAAATGTACTGTCGCTTTATCAGCAGACGGACGCCAACGCCATCAAACTTGAAGGGATAGACTGCCTGCCCGTCGTCAAACGGGCAGTGCGGGCTGGTGTCCCGGTTGTTGCGCACCTAGGATTGACGCCGCAGTCAGTCGGCGTAACAGGATTTAAGATGCAGGCCGGCACCCAGGAAGCAGCCATGCAGCTGATTGAAGACGCCAAGGCAATGGAGGCCGTGGGTGCATCACTGCTTGTACTTGAAGCGATTCCATCAGATCTAGCCCAGAGGGTGACGGAAGCCCTCACAATACCAACCATCGGTATCGGTGCAGGTAGAGAGGTGGATGGACAAGTGCTGGTCTACCACGACCTGCTCCAGTACGGCACCGACCGTCTGCCGAAGTTCGTCAGGGCATATGCAGATTTCAATACTGCCGGGGTAGAAGGCTTGTCCGCTTATGTACACGCTGTAAAAAATGCGGAATTTCCCGATGAAGCCACGACTTATAAAAGAAAGGTTTTTGAAGAGTGATGAAAAATACAGACACAATAGAAGGTATACGCAGCATATTAAAACCTTTGAGGACATCGGACATTGCCTTCGTGCCGACCATGGGATACCTGCATGAAGGTCATGTTGCGCTTATAGAAGAAGCGAGGCGCAGGGGTGACACGGTAGTGGTCAGCATCTTCGTCAACCCCCTCCAATTCGGGCCCGACGAGGATCTGGAAAGTTATCCGAGGGATCTCGAGCAGGATCTGGAAATATGCAGACAAGCTGGAGTCGATGTGGTTTTCCATCCTTCTGAAGAAGAGATGTACCCAGAACCACCCGAACTTCAACTTGGCTTAAAATCCATGGCCTCGATACTCGACGGCATCAGAAGACCCGGCCATTTTGAAGGGGTGGTGACCGTTGTCAACAAATTATTCAACATCATACGCCCGGACTTTGCGGTATTCGGAGAAAAGGACCGTCAACAGCTGATGATCATAAAGCGCATGGTCCAGGACTTCAACCACGAAGTCGAAGTCATCGGCGTGCCGACCGAGCGCGAACATGACGGATTGGCAAAGAGCAGCCGGAACGTTAATCTCTCCGAAAGCGAACGTACTGAAGCTCCTGAAATCCACCTCGCGCTTGTAAAGGCAGAGGAAAGCATAAAACACGGCAAAGTTGACGCTGAAGCGATCAAAGAGGACATAAGGACCCATATCGAATCGAAGACATCAGCGCACGTGGACGATCTGCAGATCTACACCCATCCAGGACTTGATGCTGTTCAAAACATCGAGGGGGATGCTATAATATTCATTGCTGTAAAGTTCGAAAGAACACGGTTAATAGATAATATGTTGGTGATGAAATGATCAGAACAATGATGAATGGCAAGATCCATCGTGCAAAAGTGACAGAAGCAAACTTGAATTATGTCGGCAGCATCACAATCGATCCTGATTTCCTTGATGCAGCCAATATCCTCCCGAATGAGAAGGTCCAGATCGTCAATAACAATAACGGCGAGCGGATTGAAACGTACGTCATCGAAGGCAAGCGGGGCTCGCGTGAAATATGCTTGAATGGGGCAGCAGCCCGTAAGGTACAGGTTGGGGACACAGTCATCATCATCAGCTATGTTCAGCTGGATGACAGTGAATTGGAGACATTCAAGCCGAATGTCGTGCTGATGGGTGAGGATAATACAATTGTAGATGAGGCGTATTTCGAAGAGCGGCAAACCGAATATATTCCAAGATAAAGTAATTAGACGAAAGTTTAATTACTTTTTTTAAAATATACGCGGAGGGGAGGTGCCTGTATGATAAGAAAAGTGTTTATGATCGTAATCCTATACTTCGTTTGGATGTTTACAGCTCCTGTGCTGCAATCCTATGATTTTGAAGAAGGGATGGAGTTGTCCTACTTGCGTGGATGGCTTGAAGAGAACATTTATCCTTCTTATAATATGGATAAAATCCATCAGGTGAACAGCGACCAGACACAGGAAGTGGAGATTGCGCTCGACAATGAATATGATACTACCGGTAAAGAACATATCGGCTCGGAATATGAAGGAGAGTTCTACATTGAAAGTGAGCCAGGCGTGTTCCATATGGTATTGGTTAAAGATCAGAGGGTAGTCGGCGCCTATACAAACAGTGGGGACGTATCAGTCGAGACGATCAACATTGAAGGGTTGGAGAGGGAACAGGTCGACTCCATATATGGTACTCCGGAATCAACCATCAAGAAGGGATGGAAGCGGCTGCGTGTGGATAATGAAGAATATGCAGTCTATGATATTAATGGCACATACGTCTATTTCTTCTATGATCTTCACAAATCGGATCAGGTGAACGGTCTGCTTGTCGTCGATAAAGAGGCCTTTGGTGAAAGCAGCGCCCTTTATAATCATCCTGAACCGGCAGATAATTCCAAAATGAACCATCTACTCGTTAATGCAACCAGACAGGAATACGGTCTAGAACCTTTGTCCTGGGACGAAGCGGCTTCAAAAGCCGCGCTCGGACACAGCAGCGATATGGTTGAGAAGGATTACTTCAATCATGATTCCCCGGACGGCGTGACGTTGAAGAGTCGTTTGGAGTCAGCTGATGTATCGTACAGGATGGCAGGGGAGAATATCGCTATGGGGCATACTTCACCCATCTTCTCCCACCATAGCCTCATGAATTCGCCCCCGCACCGGGAGAACACATTGAAAGCCAGTTTTACACATCTGGGGGTCGGTACAGCATATAATGAAGAAAATGTGCCCTACTATACGGAAAATTATATAAGGAAGTAAAGAAGACGATTCTTTGGTCGTCTTTTTTATTTCATCAGGAATATCGGCTGGAACAGATTTCATATGCACCTTTCATGTCAAAGAAAAGGGCCCGGAATAATTGCTTGGAAGGTGACAAACTGCCCAGTTCTCTATACGTTGCTACTTGTTATATAGTGAAATATGCATCATATGGCCCTCTGTATTGACTCTATGGTCAAGTGACATACATTCTGTTCATCAGAATGGCTCCACATTGTTGAAGTACGAGTTCGAAATGCTATAATTTAAGTATTAATGCACTTGGGGGGGAGCGTGTATTGATGGCGATTAGATATCAATGGGGAGAGAAGGGGGACTCACATTGCATTGTCGACTATAGCCTTGGATGAAAACTTCAGAACGCAAAGACATAGCCGTAAAATTTTTTTGGGCGTCAATGATTCGGAGCGAAACCATATCACATGTGGTTACATAGTTGGACTGTTTTTTCATTATAGTGTATAGAAAGGCGTCTGCAATAATTTTTTATTTAGATGACCCTCCCATTCATGTATTGAGGATTAAATTTGCGAATAATGTTTCGTCTGCCGAAATAAAGGGAATATAAAGGAGCCGCCTTATATATTTAATATGGAATCATCTTTCCAGATCACCATCCTGAATCAAGCAAAAACGAGGGGATGCAATTGAAACATAAAACAGAGGATAAACAAACACAAGATCCAAAAGATATTTTAGAACAAATCAGAATCATACTTGATAGATAAAACATTCGAAACAAAGGATATTGACAGGATGGATACGGAAAGGCAAAAGGGCGCATCGTAAAGATGCGCCCTTTTATATATGAAATCCTTTAAAATGCACGGAACAGCCCGACGACTTTACCGAGGACAGCGACACTGTCCAAGATGATTGGTTCCATTGTCGTGTTTTCAGGCTGCAGCCTATAGTAGCCATTTTCCTTATAGAAACGTTTGACCGTTGCTTCATCGTCATCCGTCATTGCGACGATGATATCGCCATTATGGGCAATGTTCTGCTTGCGTACTATCACTCTGTCCCCATCATGGATGCCTGCATCGATCATGCTGTCCCCAGCTACATTGAGGAGGAATATCTCACTGTTGTGGTTCGCTGTGAAGTGTTCGGGGAGAGGGAAGTACTCATCGATATTCTCTACGGCAGTAATCGGCAGTCCGGCTGTAACCTTACCGAGGACCGGGACATGGATTACAGCACCATGGTTCTCGTTCTCTTCCGTGATGACTTCGATAGCCCTGGGCTTTGTCGGGTCCCTTTTGATGAAACCCTTTTCCTGCAGTTTAGCCAGATGGCCATGGACCGTTGAGCTCGATTGGAGCCCGACTGCATTGCCGATTTCCCTGACACTCGGCGGATAGCCTTTATCCTTCACTGTGGATTTGATGAATTGGTATATTTGTTTCTGCCTGTCTGTTAGCGCCTTCATAGTTATTACCTCCGCCTTATTGTTGTTTAAATTTTATCATATGAGAGGGCATCTTACAAACATTTGTTCGCTATCCATTGACCCGGAACAGGCGTTCTGTTACTATGTTTATACAAACATATGTTCTGGAGGTAGTAATGATGACATTGAAGGAATTTAAACTACTGGGTATGGTCTTTATATTTGTTTTCGCTGCTGGCCTCATTTTCATGTTGGATTCCCACAAGGAAGGGAATAGTAATTCTGAAGTTGTCTATATAGATGAGTACCAGGTCGTCACACATGACGATGCCCCCCTCCCTGTAGAGGAGACGGATCTATCGGCTGAAGAATACGCCGAGCGCAGCAATATGGAGCAGTTGATGGAAATGATTGGATTCATAAGATGACTTTAAAGTGTGAGAATGGTCTCACACTTTTTTTTATGGTAGATTATAAGAAAGTGGACAGGAGGGCTGCTATGTTAGACAAAGATAAGATTCAGCGGATCAATACGCTCGCTGCCAAAAAGAAGTCGGGCAGCATTACAGGGGAGGAACTCTCTGAACTGAAAGGTTTGAGGACAGAGTATCTTAAAAACTTCCGTTCCTCATTCAAGAAACAGGTGGAGAACACTAAAGTCATCGATCCTGAAGGCAATGATGTGACCCCTGAAAAAGTGAAGAAAATCCAAGCAGATAAAAATAAAAATTCATAAAGGAGTATGCGCAAATGACTTTTGATAAGACAGACCAACTGGCTATCAACACAATCCGCTCACTATCCATCGATGCGATCGAAAAGGCGGCTTCCGGCCACCCGGGCCTCCCTATGGGGGCCGCGCCGATGGCCTACACACTCTGGTCCCGCCATCTGAACTTCAACCCGAACTCAATGGACTGGTTCAACCGTGACCGTTTCGTATTGAGTGCGGGCCATGGGTCCATGTTGTTGTATAGTCTGCTGCACTTGAGCGGTTCGCTTGAAATGGAAGAGTTGAAGAATTTCAGGCAGTACGAGTCGAAGACGCCTGGGCACCCTGAATTCAAACATACCGAAGGAGTGGAAGTGACGACAGGACCATTGGGTCAAGGCTTCGCAATGAGTGTCGGTATGGCAATGGCTGAAAAGCACCTGGCAGCCCGCTTCAATAGGGATGGCTATGATGTGATGGACCACTACACTTATGTCATCGCGAGCGATGGTGATTTGATGGAGGGTGTCTCCCATGAAGCAGCATCACTGGCCGGTCACCTGGCGTTGGACAAACTGATTGTGCTTTATGACTCAAACGACATATCGCTTGATGGTGATCTCGACATGAGTTTCTCAGAAGATGTGGGCACACGTTTTAAAGGATATAACTGGCACTACATCAAAGTGGAGGATGGCAATGACTGCGATGCCATAGATAAAGCGATAAAGAATGCCAAGACATCAACTCGTCCGACACTTATCGAAGTGAAGACGATCATCGGCTACGGTTCCCCGAACAAGCAGGGCAAAAGTGCCTCACACGGTGCGCCGCTTGGTGAAGAGGAACGCAAGGCAGCTTTTGAATATTATGGTTTGGACCCGGAGAAGACATTCGATGTCGACCCGTCGGTCTATGAACGCTTCAGTGAAACGATGAAAACAAGAAGCAATGAAAAAGAAGAAGCCTGGAATGAAATGCTTAAAGGCTATAAAGAAGCACATCCAGAACTGCATGCTGAGTTCGAGGAGGCCGTCCACCACCGTCTGCAAGACGATTATGATAAGGATATGCCTTATTATGAAGCGGGCGAGGCGAAAGCCACACGTGCTGTTTCAAGCGATATGATACAGGCGCTCTCTGACTCCGTTCCGACATTGTTCGGTGGTGCTGCAGACCTCGCGAGCAGCAATAAGACCAATGTAAAGGATGAGGAGGATTTCGGTCCCGATAATTATGCCGGACGGAACATCTGGTTTGGCGTCAGGGAATTCGGCATGGCCGCTGCATTGAATGGCATGGCAGCACACGGCGGCCTCCGTCCTTACGGTGGTACGTTCTTCGTCTTCAGTGACTATTTGAAGCCAGCCATGCGTTTGAGCGCGCTGATGAAGCTGCCTGTAACTTACGTACTCACCCATGATTCAATCGCAGTAGGAGAAGACGGTCCGACGCATGAACCGGTAGAACAGCTTGCCGGTCTGCGCGCCATCCCGAACCTCAATACAATCAGACCGGCAGAAGGCAATGAAACACGTGCGGCCTGGAAGATAGCGATGGAAGCTGAAGATACACCGACGGCCCTTGTGCTGACACGTCAAAATGTCAAAACGATAGATGTGCCATACGATGTTGTTGAAGAAGGGGTCAAAAAAGGTGGATACCTGGCCTACGACGAAGGGGATGATGCGATCCTATTCGCTTCCGGAAGCGAGTTGCCACTGGCTGTCGATACGGCAGAACAGCTTAATGCACAAGGTGTAAAAGTGAAAGTCGCCTCCATCCCGAATATGCAGCAGTTCCTGAAGCAGGATGAAGCCTATATCGAAAGTGTACTGAACACGCACATCGAAAACCGGACCGCCATTGAAATGGCAGCCAGTCTGGGATGGCACCGTTTCATCGGCATGAAAGGCAAATTGCACACAATCGATACGTTCGGTGCGAGTGCGCCTGGCGACATAGTCGTCGAAAAATATGGATTTACCGTCGAACGGATCCTAGAGACGGTGATGGAGAAATAATCTGTTGAAAAACACCTGTTTTTAATGTAGACTTTATACTGTTCTACGAAGAAAGAGGTGAGCAGTTTGGCTACATGGATCTGGATACTGATTGTTATTGTTGCACTCATCGGTGGCGTTGCCCTTGGCTTTTTCCTGGCACGGAAATATATGATGGATTACCTCGAAAAGAATCCACCTATCAATGAAGAGATGCTCAGGATGATGATGATGCAGATGGGACAGAAACCTTCCCAGAAGAAAATCAATCAGATGATGACAATGATGAATCGCAGTGCCGATTCCAAATCAACAAAAGAGCGTATGAAAGCATCAAAAAAATAAAGATGAACCCTTCTCTATAGAAGGGTTTATTTTTTCACCCAAAATATTTCAATTTTCGAAATATATGGTAGAATTTAATTGCACTCAATTGAAGGGGGGATGGCATGAAAGTATTTAAAAAGTTGGGATGGTTCTTTAAAAGGGAACGAAAAAATTACACCGGCGGCATCATCATGCTGATACTCGTTGCATTGATGGAACTGGTGCCCCCGCAAGTCATAGGATGGGTCATCGACGGGATAAGGCAGGAGACGCTGACCGCGGAGATACTCGGACAATTCATCATTCTGCTTATAGTGGTGGCGATTTTGACATACATATTCAGATATTTTTGGCGCATCATGATCTTCGGTGCGAGTTATCGGCTGGGTAAAATTCTGCGTGCATCGCTCTACAATAAATATTCACAGATGAGCCCTGCGTTCTATCAGAAGAGGCGTACCGGGGACCTGATGGCCCATGCCACCAATGATATACAAGCAGTCCAGGCTACTGCCGGTGCCGGTATTCTGACCATTGCCGATTCACTGATCACCGGAGGGGCGGTGCTGGTGACGATGGCTGTTACAATCAGCCCCAAACTGACATTGATGGCGATGATTCCGTTACCTTTCATGGTGATATTAACGAGCTATTACGGCACACTCCTAAACCGCGGTTTCAAGAAGGCGCAGGCTGCCTTCAGCATGCTCAACGATAAGACTCAAGAAAGCATATCGGGCATCAAGGTGACCAAGACGTTCGGATATGAGTCGCATGACCAGGAAGACTTCAGGGTGTTGAGTGATGATGTCGTCGATAAAAATCTAAAAGTATCGAAAATCGATGCGCTGTTTGATCCGACGATAATGACAGTGATTGGGGCGAGTTACTTCATCTCCATATTTTTCGGGGCACGCATGGTGCTTGACGATGCAATCACCGTTGGACAGCTGGTGACATTCACAACCTACCTCGGCATGATGGTTTGGCCGCTCCTTGCGCTTGGGATGTTCTTCAACCTGATTCAAAGGGGGAGTGCCTCCTACGCGCGTATAGAGAAAATCATGGAGACGGAAAATGATATCGGGGAGGAGTATCTGATAGAAGATCAGCCTGAAGGTGACATTCACTTTGATATCGGCGCATTTAATTTTCCGGGGGAAGATGCAGGCGGCGTACGGGATGTGCGTTTTACGATCGAGAGAGGGGCGACGGTTGGTATAGTCGGACGTACCGGCTCTGGCAAAAGCGCGCTGCTTAGGCTCCTGCTCCGCGAGTTCGATACAGTCAATCCGGAAGATATCGTCTACGGCAGTCATCCGCTCAGAGATTATAACATCAGCAACCTGAGGGCGCAGTTCGGTTATGTGCCCCAAGACCATTTCCTCTTCTCCACGACGATCCGCAATAATATTGCGTTCAGTAATCCGGATATGGATGATGCCCTTATCCATGAGGCGGCGCGTCTCAGCCAGATACATGATGATATAGAAGCATTCACCTACGGCTACGAAACCGTTGTCGGGGAGCGTGGCGTATCATTATCCGGAGGACAGAAGCAGCGCATCTCCATTGCACGTGCACTGATTCTTGATCCTGAAGTGCTGATACTTGATGACTCATTATCAGCCGTTGATGCAGAAACCGAAGAGCGTATACTCGAGAGCCTGCAATCCAATCGTCGTGGTAAGACGAATATCATTACAGCACATCGCATGAGTGCTGTCAGCCATGCAGATCTGATCATCGTCATGGATGCCGGCACCATAACAGAGATGGGCACGCATGAAACGCTGATGGCGGAGCAGGGCTGGTATCACGACACCTATAACGCACAGGCGCTTCGTGAATCTCTGAAGAGTTCCTTGGAAGACATGGCGGAAGGGAGGCGGAATTAGATGGAGAATGACAAGTTGAATCTAACGTTCAATGATCAGAAGGATGTCCTGATCCGTCTGATGAAATATACGCTGCCCTTCAAAGGTGTGCTGACATTGGGATTCCTCATGCTTGCGGTATCCACTGCCACAGGTGTCGCAACACCTTATCTCGTCATGATTTTCATCGATGATTATTTGACGCCAGGCGTCTTTCCGGAGCAGGATATCATGTGGCTGATCATCCTTTTCGCCATTGTCCAGATACTCGGGGCAGTCACCACATACATGAACATCTACCTTTTTCAATATTTGGCGTTCAAGGTGATCCAGCAGCTGCGGATCGATGCATTTGAAAAGATTGGTCGCCTTGGCATGCGCTATTTCGATAAAGTGCCCGGAGGCAGCCTCGTCTCCCGCATCACAAATGATACGGAAGCCATCGTCGATATGTTCATCGGTGTACTGGCAACATTCCTCATGGCGATCTTCATGGTCATTTCAAGTTTTGTGATGATGTTCATCCTGGACGTCAAGTTGGCTTTGTTTGCACTGCTATTCATGCCCGTAATCGCTGTCATTTTGGCAGTATACCGTAAGTATTCAGCCAATTTCTTCTCCCATGCACGCCAACTTTTGAGTGAGATGAATGCGAAGTTGGCAGAATCGATAGAGGGTATGAAGATCATCCAGGTGTTCAATCAGGAAAGGCGTCTGCAGGAGGAATTCAATACCATAAACGAGACGCACTATAAATATAATATGAAGAACGTCAAACTCGATGGATTGCTTCTGAGGCCCGCGATCAGCATGATCTATGTGCTGGCCATCGCAGTGATACTTGGCTATTTCGGCTTGCTGAGCTTTGAGTCGACCGTTACAGCCGGTGTCGTCTTCGCATTTCTGCAGTATATGGAACGGTTCTTTGAACCGATCAACCAGGTCAGTCAGAATCTGAACATTTTTCAACAGGCACTTGTATCCGCAAGTCGGGTATTCACACTGATGGATGATGAGCGTCTGGAACCGGTCCAAGATAAGGATGAGGAAGCGGAGATCACCGATGGGCATATTGAGTTTAAAGATGTGACCTTCAGCTATGACGGTGAAGTGGATGTGCTGAAGAACATCACATTTACAGCCAGACCAGGTGAGACTGTGGCATTGGTCGGCCACACCGGTTCCGGCAAAAGTTCCATCATCAATCTATTTATGCGCTTTTATGAATTTAATCAAGGCGATATCACCATCGATGGGCATTCCATCAAGAAAATGCCGAAAGGTGAACTGAAGCAGAAGGTTGGTCTTGTGCTGCAGGATCCCTTCATCTTCTATGGCACCATTGCTTCAAATATCCGACTGTACCACCCCGACATGACGTTTGAAGAAGTGAAGGCTGCAGGGGAGTTCGTCTACGCGGATAAATTCATAAATGACCTCCCGGGTGGCTATCAGCACAAGGTAATCGAAAAGGGTGGTGCTTTTTCAAGTGGACAGCGTCAGCTCATCGCGTTCGCCCGGACGATGGCGATAGATCCTAAAATATTGATTCTGGATGAAGCGACCGCAAATATCGATTCCGAAACAGAAGAGCAGATTCAGCATTCTCTGGAGAAGATGCGGCGGGGGCGCACGACACTCGCCATTGCACACAGGTTATCGACCATCCAGGATGCCGATCAGATCCTCGTCCTCAACCGTGGTGAAATCGTCGAACGTGGCACGCATGATACGCTGATCCATGAAGGAGGCATCTATCATAAGATGTATCAGCTGCAGAATGGTCAGCAATAATTGTCATACAATGTTCGCATATTCAGTCTGAGGGAATATCTAAATCGAGGGGATGTCTGATAGAATGATATCTGATTGGAGGTTTTTCTATGGGTAGTGAAGTGACATTCCTTCTCGCATTTGGTGCAGGCGTACTCAGCTTCGTCTCCCCATGTGTACTTCCGGTCTTTCCGGCTTTCATCTCCTACATAACAGGTATGAGCTATAATGAAGTGGAAAGTCAGAAGTTCAATGTGCGGGCGATCCTTCATACTTTATTTTTCTTGATCGGATTCAGTCTGATTTATATCGCACTCGGATTCGGCACCGCATTCCTCGGCGGATTATTGATAGAATACTCGAATCTGATCCGTCAACTTGGTGCCATCCTGATTATAATATTCGGTCTTATTGTAACCGGTGTGCTGAACTTCAACTTTTTGATGAAGGACAGGAAGGTCCAGTTTAAGAACAGACCATCCGGTTTTTTTGGTTCCATTCTGATCGGTATGGCTTTTGGTGCGGGGTGGACACCGTGCAACGGTCCGATCATCGGCGCAATATTTGCAATGAGCGCAACTGAGCCGAACAATGCCCTTATGTTGATGATTGTATATTGCCTCGGGTTTGCGGTGCCGTTCTTCACTTTGAGTTTCTTCGTATCGCGGACACGCTGGATGCTGAAATATTCAAACCTCATCATGAAGGTTGGCGGCGTCATCATGATTCTGATGGGTGTATTGCTCTACTTTGATGGATTGACGCAGATCATCATCTGGTTGCAGCCATTCTTCGGCGATTTCCAGGGGTTTTAGATTATGGGCATTGAAAGCATTTTGTTTACGGCCGCCTCCATTATGGCTGTCATCATGGGTATCGGTGCCATAATCGTCAGACAGCGCGCAGCCAAACGACCATTGACACTACGGAAAATCATCATACCGCCAGTGATGATGTCGACCGGCGCCTTGATGTATGTATTTCCATATTTCAGGCTCAGCGCTTCCGAAATCTTAGAAGCAGTGGCTATGGGACTCATCTTTTCCGTCCTGCTCGTCATCACCACCCGTTACGATGAGAGGGACGGGGCACTGTATGTCAGGCAATCGAAACTCTTCCCCGTCATATTGTTGGGATTGCTTGTGCTGAGGATTATACTGAAGACCATCCTGTCGATGAGCATCTCCCCGGGTGAAATCGGTGGCATGTTCTTTCTGCTCGCCTTCGTCATGATCATAATATGGCGTCTGTCGATGCTGCTGAAATTGAAGCAATATGAAAAGCAGCAGATCAAGTCAACTTGATCTGCTGCTTACTTTTTCTGTCTGCTCAAATATGGAGAATTTCTGTTTCTCATCGTCGGCATATTCGAAGAGCGCCTCATACGGTGTATAATCAATGTCCAATTCATTGAGTTTCTTTTTCATGAATTTGTGATCACGCTTTGGCGTGGCAATGATATAGCCTTTCATGATATGGTCCAAAGTGATCTTTTTAGCGCCCTCATCAAGGGCGATCTTTGAAATTCTACCTGCAATCCGTTCCTTCGCCACATCCCTGAACAGTTCCGGAACGGGAGTGACAAGCTCATTCAGCATGGATTTAGCCTCGTCATGCCACAGGGGCAACGCCTTATCTATATAAAACGCCTGCCAATCGAGTTCACTATATCCATCTCCTTTTGGCATACGCTTCAAAAATTTCCTGAACATGAAGTATCCGCCGATTACCATGAGCCCCAACATGATGAAAGTCCATAGTGCAATCAGCCACATAAATAGATCGTCCATTGCCTCACCTCAAAGCTATTATAAGAAATAAAAAGAATATTGTCCATCTAATCATCCACTTCGATATATAAGGCGAAGGAGGTGAAGGACATGTTGAAAAACTTAAGTGCCAAGTTCTACTTTTTTGAAGCAGATGGAAAAGGCGGGGAAAAACTGCGTTTCAGATCTGTCAGAAACCTGGAGTTGTCAGCAACTGATGCAGATATCAATGCTGCAGCCGAGGTGTATCAAATGTTGACGAATGATGTATACGCAATCGTTGAAAAGGAACAGACTTATGTCATCAATTAATAAGGGGGAATAAACCATGACCAGGAAACTTGTCATCGTCTTCAACACATCGGCAGACCGCCGGTTTACACTGAACATCAGCAACCCGAAGGATAACCTGACAGAAGAAGCGATACTCCTAGAGGCCAGAAAGCTTATGGACACAGGTGTACTGGCACCGTCGCAGGGCACGCCGGTGTCTGTCCATTCGGCTAAAATCGTCGAACAGAATGTTACCGAGATAATCTAGCATGGAATGGGTGCCATTAGTCAGCGATGTTGGTTTTCCGGCAGTGATCACATTCTTTCTGCTCTATAGGATGGAGCAGAAACTGGATGCTCTCATCATATCCATCCGACAGCTGCACTGAAAAACCGTCCCCTGAACTTACTTGGGGGGCGTTTTTCTTGTATAATTAGAAGATACGAGGTGATAGATACAATGAAAATTCTACATACAGGAGATTGGCATATAGGAAAGCGGCTGAACGGCATGGATCTTATTGAAGATCAGCAACACATGCTCGAACAGGTCCTCGATTGCGTAAGGCAAGAGGACATTGATGTGCTCGTCCTTGCAGGGGACGTCTTCGACCGCGCCAACCCTTCCCAATCCGCATTGAAGCTGGTGAATGATTATCTGTATAAGATAAATATAGAGGAAAATGTACCAGTCCTGGCGATCAGCGGAAATCATGACAGCCGCTCGCGCCTTGACTACGGCAGCTACTGGTTTGCCAAGAGCGGTTATCACATGCGCACGGCGATCGACGACATTACCACACCAATTAAAATGGGGGGTCATCACTTCTATATGATCCCTTATCTGGATGTTCTGGAAGCGAGAGTCCATTTTCAGGACGACGGGATAAAAACCCATCACGACGTATATGTCCGCATTACAGAAGAACTATCGAGAGTGATGGATAAAAACGCCTTCAATATAGTGGTCGGCCATATGTTCATATCTGAAGGCAAGACATCGGAGTCCGAACGTCCGCTGTCGATAGGTTTGTCGGAAGAGGTAAGTGCTGAACTGTTTGAAGCATTTGATCTTGTGCTGCTCGGCCACCTGCATCATCCGTTTGCCATCACCCATGACAAGATATTCTACAGTGGCTCGCTGCTCAAATACTCATTCTCGGAAGTGAACCAGCCGAAAGGATATCGCCTCATCGACACAACTGGCATTATGCAGTGCCGTTTTGTTCCGCTTGAGATGAAGCGTGACCTCATCCATTATACCGGAACATTCGATGACGTCATTGAAGAAGCGGTCCATTTTAATGATAAGGAAGCATATTTCAAATTTGAATTGTCTGGCATGTCGCACATCAATGATCCCATGTCCAAGATCAAGATGATATACCCGAACACATTGGAACTGAGGCCCATAAAAGAAGTCAGCGAAGAAAGCATAAAGGCTGTTGATGCGGACAGTTCGACCGATGGGGAGATATTCGGTTCATTCATCGAGAACATTTTCGGTGAATCACCAAGCCGCTATCAGACAGAAATATTCAATAACCATTTCAAAGGTGATATAGATGAAACCGATACAGATTAGCATGCATTATTTCGGCCCGTTCGAGAATGAGACGATAGACTTCACTAAAGTCAAAGACAGCATGTTCCTGATCAGCGGCAGGACAGGATCCGGTAAAACGATGATTTTTGACGCCATCACCTATGCGCTCTACGGCACACTGTCGACAAGAGATCGTACCGAAGGTTCGGTCAGAAGCCAATTTGCGACGGATGATGATATCAGTTCGATCCGGTTGCAGTTCGAAATACGCGGACGTACATATACAGTGGAGCGTACGCTGTCCTACCACAAGGCGGGGCGGAAGACCCCGGTCCCACCAAAAGCGGTATTATACAGCGGGGAAGGTGAGGTGATCGACAGCAGCATCAACGGCGTCAAGCAATCGATCATGGATATCATCAAGTTGAATGCGGACCAGTTCAGGCAGATCCTCGTACTCCCCCAGGGTGAATTCAAGCGCCTGCTCACTTCTTCCAGCGAACAGAAGCAGGAGATACTGCGCACTCTTTTCCGGACAGAACGCTTCGTCCAGTTCGAAAACAAACTCAATGAACTGAAGAAAGAGAAATTGAAGGATACTGCAGTGATGGAGACCAAAATCCAGGAGCTCTTCAATTCCTTAAGCGGGGATGAACATGACGCGGTCAGAAGCATGATGGAGGCGGACTATCCCACATCAGCCAAAAGGGTAGAAGCGATCAGCCAAATCCAGAAGCTGCTAGCAGAAAAACTTGAAGCGGTAATGACAGAAGCGACCAGCCAGCAGAAAGCATTTGAGACCATCAAGAAAAGGTTGGACGCCAAGGAACTGCATAACGCAAAGGTGAAGGAACTGCAGGAGATTGCAGACGGATTAAACAATTTGGAGAGCCGGAAATCCGAGATAAAAGAATTGGAGAAGGTGTTGACGGATTACCGGATTGCAAAAGAGAAGGAGTATGCACTCAAAAAAGAGAGTGACGCCCTTGCTGAGCAGAAAAGGCTTGGCTTGAGCCTTAAGGAATTGAACGAAGCGCAGCATGCTTCACAAAAAAAGTACGAGGGTCATCTTTCAGAATATGAAGAGTTGAAGGCCGCTGAAGGCCGCTTCTCTGAAATGGAGAAATGGCTGAACCGGACGGAACGTTTCATATCGGACGCACACATCCGGGAAAACATCTCTGGAATCGAAGAGTTGCAGAGAGCCAAAACCGACAGCGAAGAAGCATCAAAGAGGCTGGCATGCCAAATTGAAGAACTGAAGGGGCACATGCAGGAAGACGCATGGGACCGCGACGCATCAGACCGGTTGGCCCGGGCCATCTTCGAAAATGAAAAGGAGAGGATGGCGCTTGATACAGCCATCAAAGAAGAGCAGGGTAACCGGCGCAATGATGAAGAGAAATCCAAGATAGATGAAGAACTCCTTCAATTGGAAAAGCAGTCTGAAGAAACGAAAGAAAAACTGGAAAAGCTGAAACGCAGCGTAGAAGATAAGTTCTCGACCGAAGACGGTCATCATATCAGCCATCTTCTACAGCACCTTGAAGTCGGCCATGACTGTCCGGTGTGCAGGCAGCCGGTCGAGACATTACCGCACGATGTGGAAATGCTGACTGAGGCTGAAGAGGAGCGTCTGAAAACCCTCAATGATGCGATGCAGCACCTGGCCGAGCGCCAATCGGAACTGCAGGCGAAGCGTAGAGTGATGGAAGAGATGACGCCGGATAAGAAGCGGATGGATCTGGAAGTGCTCAAAAAGAGTTATGCAGATCTTGAATCGGCCTATCAACAGCTTACGCAAGATCAGCAGGCAGATTCTGAGAGGTACGAGAGGCAGTCTGAGTATAATGAGGAATATAAGCGTCTGGAACAGAGATTGGCGGACGGCAGAGTGGATGAAAATAACATCACCCACCAGTTGCACCGGGCCCAGGAATTGAAGGATATGTTCATAACCGAGACAGGCTACGAGCAGTTCGAAGCATTCGCACAAGCCTTCAAAGAAAAACGTAGAGAGGTTGACGGGTACCGCCACCGCCTGCAGCAGAATGAATCGATGCGCCTCGCGACCAAGGATGCGCTTGCCAGAATGGAAGAAAAGACAGCGGCGCTGAACGAACAGGCGGTGAAAGTGCAACAGACACTATCCTCCCTGACACCTGAGATAGATCAATTCACACATGAAGTATCAATGGATCGGGAAGAATTGATCAGAATCTCGGAACGCACCGACATCGGAGAGATAGAGGCGAGCATCAAATCTTATCATCGTGAAAAAGAAGTGGCGTTAGATAGGAAACGCCATCTGGAAAGTCAGATGGACGGCCGTGAATGGATGGATCCATCAGGGGAACAGGAAAAACTTGCAGCTATTGAAAAACATCTCGAATCACTGACGGAATCCCGGGCGAAGTTAAACGCCCAGATCGAGCATAACGATAAGAATCTAAAGCGGATAAACGATTTGATTGACCAGCATGAAGCAGCCCTTGAAGAGACGCAGGCCTTATTATCATTAGCGGATGCGGTAGCCGGCAGGAACGATCAGAAGGTCTCTTTGGAGCGATTCGTATTGACCTATTACCTAGATCGCATACTGCAGATTGCCAATATCCGGCTCCTTGAAATGACGGGGCACCGATATGAACTGAGGAGGAGCACCTCACGCAGCAACCGGAAAACCGGGTTGGATATCGAAGTGTTCGATTTCTACAACAATCAGCCAAGGCATATCTCTTCCCTATCCGGCGGTGAATCATTTCAGGCGGCACTGACGCTCGCGCTTGCATTGAATGAAGCATTGCAGCAGGAGTCCGGGGGCATCAGTCTAGAAACGATGCTGATCGATGAAGGGTTCGGTACCCTCGACCCCGAAACATTGGATGTAGCGGTGAATACACTCATCGACCTGCAGACGACGGGTAAGATGGTCGGCATCATTTCGCATGTAGAAGAGTTGAAGACGCGCATGGAGCACATACTCGAAGTCGATGCCGCCAATGAACGCAGCGTTACTCGTTTCAAGTAGACCCAAGTTCAATTCCAAGGAAGTAGTGAAGATATGAAACAAATGAAGATGAGTCCAAAAATGTTACTGATTGCGACATTATTGATGGGGTCATTCCTCGTCCTGCTCAACCAGATGCTGCTTGTCACTGCAGTCCCGCCGATCATGAATGACTTCAATGTACCGTTCAGCACTGCACAATGGTTGACGACGGGATTCTTTCTTGTCAATGGCATTATGATTCCAGTGTCAGCATTCCTGATCAACAAATTCACTTCGAGGATGCTCTATCTGACCGGTATGACAATCTTCATCACCGGTACGCTGCTCGCCGCCTTGTCGCCAGTCTATTCGGTTCTGCTTATCGGGCGGGTGTTCCAAGGTCTTGCAGCAGGCATCATGATGCCGCTGACACAAGTCATCCTACTGACCCAGTTTCCGCTTGAACAGCGTGGTAAGGCGATGGGCTACTTCGGCCTGGTCATCGGCCTGGCACCAGCCATCGGACCCCCACTTGCTGGATATATCGTAGGAATATGGCCATGGCGTGCACTATTCTTCATCGTGCTGCCGCTAGTATTATTGAATTTCGTACTCGCTTTGGTTTCGATGAAGAACGTCACCCAGCAGACGGATCCAAAAGTCGACTTGCCGTCGATTGTATTATCCACATTCGGCTTCGGAGGACTGCTCTATGGATTTTCGATTGCCGGTACGAGGGGATGGACAGATCTGCTCGTGATATTCACGATTGTGGTTGGCCTGCTGTTGGTGCTGGTGTTCGCGAAGCGACAGCTGAAGCTTAGGCAGCCTATCTTGGAAATGCGCGTCTTCAGGAATCGTCACTTCCTCTTGAGCTCGCTGATCGGTGTGGTGGTCTTCACTTCAATGGTCGGGGCAAATAATATATTGCCTGTCCTGATGCAGGATATGCTCGGCTATTCGCCGTTTGAGTCAGGGCTTGCGCTATTGCCTGGTACGCTGCTCATGGGGCTGACGATGCCGGTTGCAGGCACATTGTTCGATAAGTTCGGCATACGGATTTTGACGTTTACCGGATTGGCTCTGATTCTGGTCACTTCCATATTGTTGTCGGACCTTACGACCGAATCCACTTTCCGCTACATCACGATCATCTACACCTTCAGGTTATTGGGGACAGGCTTGACGATGATGCCGCTCACCACGTTCGCCATGAATGCGCTTAAGGATATATTGATTCCGCACGGCACCGCGATGAACAATACGATGCGGCAGATCGGCGGCTCCCTCTTTACTGCAATGATGGTCACCATCATGACCGGTGTCACACTCCGGCTCTCAGACGGCTCACCAACGGCGATGGAAGAAGTCACAGGGGTGAATGCCTCCTTCATCTTCTCGGCGGCGATGGCGGCGGCAGGCATAGTGATGGCCTTTTTCTTAAAAGAACAGACACATGGGGATAATGCTTCTCGGAAACAATAATCCAGATGAAATTGGGTTTTATTGTATCCGCCATATTATTTTCACAAATATCCCTTTTTTACAGGTTGTGTGGAGCCTCTTCTCTGATATAGTTGGATACAAACGTCTCCGGAGGGTTTTTAATGAAGAAAATATTGGTTACTGTTTTAATGGCATCATTCATACTCTCTGCCTGCAGTGATTCGGACGTCGAAGTGATGTCCCGTTATGGTAATGAGCTGGGCGATTTTGAAGTGACGAATCAGCAGGGCGAGACATTTACGCGTGAAGATATGGAGGGCAAAGTATGGCTCATCGATTTCATATTCACAAATTGCGCAACCGTCTGCCCACCTATGACGGCGAATATGACCGATGTCGTCAATGAACTCGAGGAACGAGGCGTAGAAGATTATGGCGTCCTTAGTCTATCAGTCGACCCTGAAACGGATACGCCGCAAGTATTGGCTGACTACCTGTCCCATTACGATGTGCCAGATGATACTGAGTGGCAGCTCGCCACCGGCTATGACTACAGCTTCATCAGAGGATTTGCCGAAGATAACTTCAAGACGATCGTGGCACCGCCACCGGAAGGCAGCAACCAGGTGACACACGGCATCAGCTTCTATCTGATTGATCAGGAAGGCAAAGTTATCAAAGATTATCCAGGAGTGGACACAGGGGATAATGAATTCCCACTCGAAGAAGTGGTCTCTGACGTAGAGACGCTGGCTGACGAAGAGGCAGAATAAAGGCAGAACCCGCCGGGTTCTGCCTTTTATATTCAATTAAAGGACAGACATTGATAGAATGAAGAAGCTAGCAATTTAAAAATGAGGGATATGATATGGAAAATAGGCATAAACAGGCACAAGTCGCCACTATTATAGGTATGGCCGTCAATATTCTTCTGGCTGTACTGAAGCTGATCGGGGGAATGCTTGGAAACAGCAGGGCCCTCATTGCAGACGCAGTGCATTCCGCTTCAGACGTACTGAGCTCACTAGCTGTCTTGATCGGTATACGCGCCTCACGTAAACCGCCTGATGAAGAACATCCATATGGCCACGGCAAGTCCGAAAACGTCGCCACCTTGATTATAGCGATACTGCTCATCGTCGTTGGCTTCGAGATCATATACAATTCAGTGCGCTCGCTGGTATCAGGCTCGGTAGGGAGCGAGACGACGCTCATTGCGCTATATATCATCATCTTTTCAGTGGTCGTGAAGGAAGCCCTCTTCCAGTATAAGTACCGTCTCGGCAGTAGGATAAAGAGCCCGGCTCTGATTGCAGATGCATGGCACCATCGCTCTGATGCCATATCATCCCTGGTGGCACTGGCGGGTATTGGACTGACTATAGTAGGCAGCTCGTTCAATATTCCTGCCTTGGCCTATCTGGACCCTATAGCCAGCGCTGTTATCGCCATTATCATCATGTATATGGGCTACCAGTTGGGAAAAGAAGCAGTCAGTGTATCCCTTGAAGTCGTGCTGAATGAAGAGGAGACCGAGGATATGAGAGAGGCAGTGCTTGCCGTCGATAAAGTGCGCAACATCGATAATTTGAGCGCACGTTCACATGGTTCCTACGTGATCATCGACATTAAAATCGCCGTCGATGCAAAAATGACGGTCGAGGAGGGGCACCATGTGGCGAGAGAAGTCAAACAACTATTGATGCGCCAGTTTGAAGAAGTACAGGACGTGAATGTCCATGTCAATCCATATTAATGAATAGGAGAAATTTATCAATGACACACAGAAAAGTGATATTAGATTGTGATCCGGGCCATGACGATGCCATATCGATCATCATCGCCGCTTCAGCACAAAGCAACCTGGACATCCTTGGCATCACCACAGTCGCAGGGAATGTCGAAGTCGATAAGAATACAATCAATGCCCTGAAGGTCAAGGACCTTCTGAAGCTTAATGTGCCAGTTGTCCAAGGTGCGGCAAGGCCGCTTGTCAAAGCAAGTGAAATCGCAACGGAAATCCACGGCGAATCCGGTATGGATGGCCCCGTACTACCGGATCCAAAAAGTCAGAAGGAAGAAGGGCACGCAGTCGATTTCATCATCGATCAAGTCAAAAAGGCTGATGGAAAAGTGAGATTGGTGCCAACCGGGCCATTAACCAACATCGCCATGGCACTGATCAAAGCACCTGAAATCAAATCGGATGTCGAAGAGATCGTCCTGATGGGCGGCGGCACATTCGGCAACTGGACCCCTTCTGCCGAGTTCAATATCTATGTCGATGCAGAAGCGGCAAAGGTTGTATTCAATAGTGGCATTCCCGTTACGATGTTCGGCCTCGATGTGACGCATCAGGTGATCGCCACAGATGAGATTCAGAAGCGTCTGGCTGGAATCAATAATCCAACAGCAAAATTCGTCTCAGAGCTCCTCGTATTCTTCGGGGATATGTATAAAGAGCATTTTGGTATGTCAGGCGGCCCCATCCATGATGCCTGCACGACGATGTATCTACTAGATCCGGACTTGTTCACATTCAAGCATGTGCATGCAGACGTCGAAACAAAAGGGGAACTGACCTATGGTGAAACAGTAGTAGATCTCCTCGGTGTCACAGGAAAACCTGCCAACACTAATTTTGCGTATGAGGTCGACCAGGAAAAGTTCTGGAATCTGTTTGAAGCCATACTGAAGGCCTACGACGAGGAGGAATAATCATGCACACCCCTAAAATCACCGTCATCGGCAGCATCAATATGGATTTGGTGACTATAACAGAAAATATGCCGAAGCAAGGTGAGACCCTGCCGGGCGAAAGCTTCAAGACCCTACCGGGCGGTAAAGGTGCCAACCAGGCAGTTGCCGCTGCCAGACTTGGTACAGAGGTATATATGATCGGCAAAGTGGGGGATGATCCGTTCGGTAAGACCCTCATCGATAATTTCGAATCACAAGGGGTGAAGACAGAAGCTATAGGAATAGAAGCGGACGTCTCTTCCGGGCTCGCCAACATTATCGTGTCGAATCAGGACAACAGAATCATCATCATCGCCGGTGCAAACGGCGAAATGCATCCCGATTATATAGACAAGTTCAAAAAAAGGATTAAGGCAAGCGACTATATCCTGATCCAGTTTGAGATTCCGAAACAAACAGTTGAACACATACTGGATCTCTGCGAGATGCTTGATGTCCCCGTCATCATCAACCCCGCACCCGCGATGCAGTTGGATGATGCCTATTGGGCGAAAGCCGCATACATCACGCCAAACGATACTGAAGCGGAGAAGCTGTTCGCGTACGATACTGATGGCCTGCCGAAGTTCCAGGATAAGCTGGTCATCACGAACGGCGCCAAGGGTGCATCCTTCTTCAGAGGAGACCGGATGATCACCGTGTCATCACAAAAAGTTGAAGTCACCGATACGACAGGCGCCGGCGATACATTCAATGGTGCACTCGCCGTCGCACTCGCTGAAGGCAAGGCGCTTGAAGAAGCGGTTGCATTCGCCAATAAAGCCGCCTCCTTTTCCGTACAGAAACTCGGCGCCCAAAGCGGCATGCCGAGGTGTTCTTGTCTAAACAACATTATAGATGGGCAATATTATCTGTTACCCGTGAATGTAGCAGGGTCCGGACCATTGCGTTCATCTTTATTCAACTGGTTGATCCGACTGATCTGTGTCTTGCTTAGGGAGAAGCCGAACACGTCTATATTCTCTTCTATCCGCTCAGGTGTCACGGATTTTGGTATGGTGACGAGACCATTTTCTATATTCCAGCGGATGACGACTTGAGCGGGTGACTTGCCGGTTTCTTCCGCAATCTCCTTGATGGTTTCATCATCAAGGATTTTGGCGTTCACCAATGGTGACCAGGATTCCATGACAATTTTGCGGGAGTCGAGGTACAGCTTCAAGTCGTTCTGGACAAGGTAGGGGTGATACTCCACCTGATTGATGACCGGTTTTACATCTGTCCGCTGCAGCAATGTCTCCATGTGGGAAACCATGAAGTTGCTGACGCCGATGTTTTTAACACGATTATTGTTGTATAGACGCTCCATTTCATGCCATGTCTCGATCATGAGGTCTTCATCGGTGCCCGGCCAATGCATAAGATACAGATCTAAGTAGTCCAGCTGAAGGTTCTCAAGGGATGTATCATAGGCCTTTTCCACATTTCCTGGACCATAGTCATCAAGCCAAAGCTTGGATGTCACGAAAAGGTCAGAACGATCGATGCCCGCTTCCTTAATGCCTGCTTTAATGCCTTCACCGACACTCTTCTCATTTTTGTAGATCATGGCTGTATCAATACTGCGATAGCCATTTACAATCGCATGTTTGACAGCATTCTTGCAGTCTTCACCGTCTTCCACCCTGAATACGCCAAGCCCTATCTGTGGCATTGTGTTGCCATTATGAAATTCTACCTCTCTCATTTACTGATCTCTCCTGTTCATGAAATTATATTATCATGCCGTATTGATTGGACATATAAATATCTACCCACATTTTGTATGCGATAAATAAAAAAGAGGCACCTTATATTATTGATACAAATTTAAATGCTATAAATTCATAATATTAAAACCTTCTCATCATATATGAAGTTGGAAATAGTGTAGCCTTCAAGTCGTCATAGTTGAAGGGAATCACTTCATCTGTTAAAGTCATTTAAAAATGGACAACAATTATCCAATATAAGGGAAGGAAGTGATGCCGCTGTGAAAATAAAAACAGGTGTGGAACAATCCGTCTATGCAGTCATTCTCCTCAATCTGCTGCCAGAAGGTGCCGTGCTGCACAGTGAGGAAATCAGCAGACATATCGGAGCCTCGCCCAGCTACTTCCAGAAGTTGTTGAGAAGAATGGTGAAGGCAGACCTGATTGCATCAATTCATGGCACTAAAGGTGGCTTCAGACTAAATCGTTCGCCGGAAGACATTCGGATATATGATATCTATACTGCGATTGAAGGCCGTCAGTCGCTCTATACATCGAGCGGCATATTGGATAATATGATGGATTCAATTGAGACGTCAGAGGAATGCATATTGAGGGATACGATGGGCGAGGCGGAGGAATCATGGAAAAGTGTGTTGAAGCGTGAGAATATTGCCGGCCTAACTGAGAAGCTGCGCGCCGGAAACTACAATGAACGCTTCAAAGCGCTTGAAGAGACATTGCAAGAGAGTTGCAGTGTGAAATATGAGCATATATAAAAAGGTAAAACTAATATGAAAGAAGATGTTAAATATGATAGTGGGACTCGACCGCATCAATGAACTGGCACAGAAAAAGAAACAGATAGGATTAACTGCAACCGAACAGCAGGAACAAAAGGAATTGCGTGAGAATTATCTGCGCCAATTCCGTGGACAGGTGCTCGATAACCTCTCAGGGCTTACGGTCATTGATCCTGTGGGAAATGACGTTACGCCGGAAAAACTGAAAAGAGAACAAGAGCTCAACCGATTATTCGATCACTAGGTCACCATATAAAGAGAGAAGGGTTTTCAATGAAATTAAGTGTATTGGATCAGGCGCCTGTAACTAAAGGCAATAACGGGCAGGATGCCCTCCATAAAGCAGAGGAATTGGCGGTATTGGCTGATTCCCTCGGATACCATCGCATGTGGATGGCAGAACATCATGGGCTCGGTACAGTAGTCAGTTCAGCCCCTGAAATCACTGCAGCCAGACTCGCTGCCAAGACCGAAAACATCAGGATAGGGACAGGCGGCATCATGATGATGCACTACTCACCACTGAAACTGGCTGAAGTATTCAAGACACTCAGTGCATTCTCCCCTGGCAGGATTGATTTTGGCGTAGGCCGGGCGCCAGGTGGGGACGGCAGCGCCATGTATGCATTATCACAGGGTAGACGTCCTGAACTCGATAACCTTTATGAAAAGTTTGAAATAGCGCTTCAGTTGATTAACGACGAAACTCCTGAAGGCCGGCTTTATGGTTCAACACCAGCATTTCCCCAAAATGTTACACTTCCTGAGGCATGGATGCTCGGTTCGAGCGGCAACAGTGCAGTAGAGACCGCTAAAATGGGAGCGGGTTATTCATTTGCCCAATTCTTCAATGGAGCCTTGAGCCGTGAAATATTGGATGCATACAGACAGAATTTTAATCCGACCGATTTCATGGAGAAGCCGGAAATCAATGTATGCTATATGGTGACGACTGCAGAAACACGTGAAGAAGCGGAATTCCAGGCCTTGCCTCAAGATATCGCAGGGCTCATGTTGTCACAAGGCAGGATAATGCCGCCCCTCACACCAGAGGAAGCACAGGATTATCCGCTGACAGAAATGGATAAAATGAAGATAGAGCAACGTAGGCCGCTCCATATCGTCGGTTCGGCAAAAGAAGTTGCAGACCAGCTGAAAGAAGAACAGGAACGGTACGGATTCGATGAAGCGATGATCGTCAGCATTCCGCACTCCCAAGAAGCCAGATTGAACGTTTATCGTCTCTTGGCAAAAGAATTACTGTAGAATAAAAAGGTCAGGATAATTGATATCCTGACCTTTTGTCATTTTCCAATCAAGATTGAAAGAAGGCTTATATCTATGACGCATGAACAACTCGAATATTATGCAAACAAATTTTTAATGGATAAATTCAACATGCCGCTTGGTATTCCCATCAGGATATCCAAACGCATGACATCAAAGCTTGGGGCATTCCGCATCAAATACATAAAAGGCAATCGCCAGAAAATCGATATGGAAATAATCATATCGTATAACTTCATTGTCCACAATACTGAACAGTTCATTCTGGATGTGCTCTACCATGAATGTGTGCATTATGCGCTATTTACTAAAGGGCAGCCATATAAGGATTCCGATCCGGAATTCAAAGAAACACTGAAACGCTTAGGCATATCGCAGACGCGCACGCACCAATTCAAGGGGCGCCGCCATCTATATGAATGCAAGAAATGCAGGTATCAGTTCAGTAGGAATATGAAAGGGTATGAGAAGCGGTATGTGTGCCGGAAGTGCCGGGGGAGGTTTAGTTATTTAGGAGAAGTAAAGTGAGGTACATCATTTAAATAATTCTCACATCGAACTTAGAGTTATGGTTGTATGATCAATAAATTATTCCTCTAAAATTTAAAGATTAAATTTCGCCGATTGTAAAATTAAGCTAGACACCTAAAAAGGGTCACACGTGATACACTCAAAATGAGTTTTCCGACCAAAGAAAATCATAGGAGTGATCACGCATGACCTATACCCATATTACCACGGACGAACTCGTAATCATAGAAGCCTATTTCCATCACGACACACCGACTTCTCATATTGCGAAACGGATTGGGCGTGCCCGTCAGACGGTTCATGATGTCATCGCATATCTCAGGGACGGGCACACCGCGCTGGATTACTATCATCGCTATCAAGAAAACAAAAAACGGTGGGGTAGAAAACGGATGGTCCTGCCGACCGACCAGCAGGCGTATATTGAAAAGCAGGTGGCTCAGGGTTGGACGCCGGATGTCATCGTCGATCCGCAGGAAATGTTGATTGACTGTTCAAGCCGTACACTGTATCGGATGTTCAAACGGGAAACCTTTGATGCGGCCACACTGCCGATGCAGGGCAAGCGAAAACCGAACGGCCATCAGGAACGCCGGGGGCGTCAGGCATTCAGGCGCAACATTTCAGAAAGAACAACTGACTACCCGACGTTCAATGATGAATTTGGTCATCTGGAGGGAGATACCATCGTTGGCGTCCGGCACAAGAGTGCCGTCATCACGCTGGTCGAACGCCTCTCAAAAGCCATCATCACCCTGAAACCCGAAGGCCGGACGGCGCAGGATATCGAGGTTGCCATAAATACATGGTGTCAAAAGATGCCCAGAAACCTATTCAAATCGATCACTTTCGACTGTGGCAAGGAATTTTCCAACTGGCGATCGATGAGCAATCGGAATGACCTGTCCGTCTACTTTGCCGATCCGGGGACACCATCCCAGCGGGGATTGAACGAACATTCCAACGGCCTGCTCAGAAAGGATGGACTGCCCAAAGACATGGATTTCAACACGGTCGATCAGATATTTGTCTCATCCGTCGTTGCAAGAAGAAACCACATCCTAAGAAAATCGTTAAACTATCGAACACCATTGGAAGTCTTTTTGAGTTACATGGATGATCAGCAACTGTCTAGCTTATTTTGACAAACGAAATCCTTTAAAATTGAGCAAGAGTTTCTAAGACGAATTCATAGACTCTGCAAACAGCTTACTTACTATATAATATATAACAAAATATAGGATATGGCACCAATGAGTGGCCGAAAAATTCCAACCAATTTAGAGCAGAGTGGATAACCCCTCCATAAATCATTGGAAATTCGACAGCTCTTATGAAGGTTTTCTAAGATAATGCATCAAATTAAACTGGTGAGAAATGTTTGGGTAACTTTACCTAATAAATTACTTCCACAAGACTTGGTCTGAGGCTATATTTCAAAGATTAGTTTAAACTTGTAATTCACAATTATTATAGTATTATAGTAAGAATATAAAAATCACATAATTGAATTGGGGAATAATATATGTTTGATTTGGAAATCGAAGAGTATATATTCTTATATTTTCTTGGGATACTCGTAGTTATTTTACCCATTGTACTCATTGTACTTCTGTTATTAATAATTAACAAAATAATAAAAAAACCAAAAATTAAAGAAAAAATTTGCAGTATTATTAAGTTATTAACAACTATAATTTTTTCAATTTTTTTTATGGTATTATTAACAATATATTCCAGATATATTTGGTACTTAATACTAGAGGTCAATATAATAATACAAGGAATTGATTTTAGTAAAGTGAGTGAAGATTTAACATATGACAAAGTACCAATATTTATTATGTCTTGGATAATAATAATGTTTATATCGACAATACTAATATTTGTACTATTTAAATATTTATCTAAATATATTCTTAAGGCTTGCTATCAGAATAAAGAAATACCTATAAGTAAAATCAGAAGACACTTAGTGAAATTCTTTTATTTTAATCAAATATCCGTGTTTATTTTAACAACATTTTTAATTTTATTAGGAATATATATATCTATCTGGGTTAATAATTAGAGAGCGTAAAATAGTTTGTGTAAATGAATAAATAGAAAAAGGGAGCCCTTTTCTTGTAGAATCAAGTTACCACACCAAATCCCAAGAAAAGAGGTCTCCCCTTATGGATCATTTTACATCAGATATCATTCAAGCTCTAGTGAAAAAGGAAGACGTATCCGAAATCTTCCGCAATCACCTGGAAACAGCGGTGAATACATTGCTTAAAACCGAGCTGACCGCATTTCTGGACTATGAAAAATATGATCGCGTCGGCTTCAATTCCGGAAATTCCAGAAACGGTGCGTACGCCCGTACCCTACATACCGAATATGGGGATCTACAGATTGATATCCCCCGGGATCGGAATGGCGATTTCAAACAACAGACCGTCGCCCCCTATAAGCGGTCCAATGACACGTTGGAGTCCTTTGTCATCCATATGTTTCAAAAAGGGGTGACAATGTCTGAGATTTCGCATCTGATCGAGCGCATGTATGGGCATCACTATACCCCCCAAACGATTTCGAACATGACTAAAGCGGTCGCAGAAGAAGTCGAGGCCTTTCGTCAGCGTTCCCTGTCCAATCGGTATGTCTGTGTGTATCTGGATGCTACGTTCCTGCCCGTCAAAAGAGAGACGGTTTCGAAAGAAGCTGTCTATATCGCTGTCGGCATCCGTGAAGATGGCTCAAAGGAAGTCCTGGCATATACGGTCGCTCCAACGGAATCCGCCTATGTGTGGAAAGAATTGATCGAAGACATCCAAGCGCGGGGTGTCGAAGAAGTGCTGCTTTTCATATCGGATGGACTAACAGGCATCAAAGACAGTATTCACTCGGTCTTTCCAAAAGCCAGATACCAGACGTGTTTTATTCATGTTGCGCGCAACATTTCCCACAGGGTCCGTGTATCGGACCGCAAGGAAATCTGTGAGGACCTGAAGTCCTTGTATCGCGCCACGGACAAAGCAGACGCTGAACAGGCTTTGGATGCGTTTATAGAGAAGTGGAAAAAGTCCTACGCCAAAGTCACGCAATCATTGAAAGCCAATCCGGATCTGTTCACCTTTTATGATTTCCCTGAAGCAATCAGGAGGAGCATTTACTCCACAAACCTGATTGAGTCATTCAATAAGCGAATCAAACGGTACAGTAAGCGCAAGGAGCAGTTTCCGAACGAAGCATCGCTTGATCGTTTTCTCGTCACTCAATTCGAAACTTACAACCAGCAGTTTGCGACACGGTGTCACATCGGTTTTGACCAAGCACGGGCCGAACTAACTGAAATGTTTAGCGAGTAACACACACTATAAGAAAAGGTATGCATTCATTTACACATAATTATTGACGGTCCCAATAATTATGGTGATTCAACGAATATTATTTACTATAAGTTAATTGGCTTTACTTTAATCTTTACCACAATTGGTTCCGTTAACAATTTTTTCAAGGAACAATATATTAAAAAGGTTGAAAAAGATGAATTTAATAAAAAATTAATCGAGGAAATTATCCCTAAACTAGAAGGGATAGTGACAAAGGAGTTAGAAACTCAGTTAACATTAAAGTTTGATAACAAACTAGATTTAAAGTACCAAACACTATTTACAAAAAATAATAATGGAAGCTGTGGTATCTACAGATTTATTAAAAAAATTTGCAAGTTGATCAAAAAAATTTAGAGCACTAATAGGAAAATGTTTATTATTTCATTTGTCAAAATAAGCTAGACAGTTCTTTTTCACCCATGTAACTCAAAAATACTTCCAATGGTGTTCGGTAGTTCAATGATTTTCTCGGTATATGGTTTCTTCTTGCAGCGACCGATGCGATAAAAGCGTGGTCGACTGTGTTGAAATCCATATCTTTACGCAGTCCATCCCTTCTGAGCAGGCCGTTGGAATGTTCATTCAATCCCCGTTGTGACGGCGTCCCCGGATCGGCGAAGTAGATGGCCAGGTCATTTCGATTGCTCATCGCCTGCCAGTTGGAGAATGCTTTACCGCAGTCAAAAGTGATGGACTTGAACAGGTTTCTCGGCACCAAGTGACACCACGTATTGATGGCAGTTTCGATATCTTTGGCCGTCCGACCTTCAGGTTTCAATGTGATGATGACTTTCGATAGCCGTTCAACCAGCGTGATGACGGCGCTTTTATGTCGCACACCGACAATAGTGTCGCCCTCCAGATGGCCGAATTCTTTATTGAACGCTGGATAGTCGTCCACCCTTTCTGAAATGTTGCGCCGGACCGTCTGTCGCTCCCGGCGTTCCTTATGATCGTTGGGGTTTTTTTGCCTTTCATTGGCAATGTGGACACATCACAGTCCTTACGCTTGAACATGCGGTACAATGTGCGGCTGGAACACTGTATCTTACGGTCACGCCGGCCGGCAATCACATCCGGTGTCCGGCCCTGGGCCACTTTTCCTGTCACATATGCGTGTTGGTCCGCTGGCAGTCTTGTCCGTTTCCGGCCGCAGCGCTGCTTGTTTGCCTTGTAGCGCTGGTAGTAGTCCAATGCGCTGTGGCCGGCTCTAAAAAAAGCCACAACATTATGGACCGTCTGTCGGGCCCGGCAGACCCGTTTGGAGATTTTTGAAACAGGGATGTTCTGATGAAAGTAGGATGCTATGATGACCAGTTCATCCGTGCTAAAATGGGTGTCGGTCATTCGTGATCACTCCTATGTTTTCTTTGGTTGGAAAACCATTTTGAGTGTATCACGAGTGGCTCTTTCTATGTGTCTAGCTTAATTTTACAATCGGCGATATCAAAAATTTTGTGTTAAACAGAAAATGGTATTGAAGGTAGAATAATAAAGAAACATGTATAATTATTAAGCTGAAATTAATTTTTTGCAGTTTATTATTGTCTATTGGTGATTACTGCGTTTTTACTAAATAAGGTTATGAAGCTAATATAGTGTCAGGAAGAGGTGATGCTATGTTTTTTATAATTATTCTTGGAGGTATCTGCGCATCATTTATATATGCTGTAACTGCATCCGATAACATTTCGATTTTATATCGTAGAAGTAGATGTGATTTATGTTTTCAGAGCTTAAAGCCTTATGAGCTAATTCCGGTAATGAGTTTTATTTTGCTTAAGGGGAAATGTTCCTATTGCAAAGAGAAAATCGATAACAGTTTTATAGTCTGTGAAATTTTAGTAATACTTCTTTATTTACTGCCCATTTATTTTAACCTTTCTCTCAAAGACCTCACATTATATTATTTGATGATTACAATTTTGTTGCCGCTTTCAATCTATGATAGAAAAAATTTAAAAATACCAAATCACATGAATCTTATATTTTTAGTTGCTGGACTATTTTTAACAGATCTATATTATTTAGAACCATTTCAGGACATTTGTATAATTTTAATTTTACATCTATTCTTTTATTTATTTTCAGAGTCAATAGGATATGGCGATATAAAATTGTTTACAGTAATCACTTTGATTACCCCTGTCAACTTCTTTATTTATAGCTTACTTCTTACCTATTTGATTGGAGGGTTATTTGTAATAATACTGCATTTCTATAAAACAAAGTTACCCGCTAAGATCCCTCTGGTCCCGTTTATTACTACGGCTATTATACTTTCATTTTTGTTATATGATGATTTGAATTCTATATATTTTGGAGGCTTCCTATAAGAATGTTAATTAAAGAGATGCACTTTTCGGATAAACCAAGAGAAAGATTGATGATTTATGGTCCTGATAAGCTTACTAATCAAGAGTTGCTTGGGATAATCATCAATACCGGCCACAAAGAGGAGTCTAGTATTGGAATTGCAAACAGAATCATAAAAGATATGAAATCTGTTCGTGAACTGCGTGATCTTACTTATCAGGAACTAATCAGCATTAAAGGTATTGGGGAAGCAAAAGCAATAACCATATTAGCAGTTATTGAACTAGCAATAAGAATGCATACACATTCATTAGAGGAAGATCTTTACATAAAAAGCCCAGATGATGTGAGTAAACTACTTATGGAAAAAATGAGATATTATCAACAAGAACATTTTGTAGTTTTATATTTATCTACCAAAAATATGGTTATCCACCAAGAAACGATGTTTAAAGGGTCTTTGAATACTTCGATAGTGCATCCTAGGGAGGTATATAAAGAAGCGATAAAGAGGAGCGCTGCCGCGATAATATGTGTACATAATCATCCTAGTGGTGATCCTTCGCCTTCGAGAGAAGATATCGAGGTTACAAAACGTTTGTATGAATGTGGAGAAATGATCGGCGTTGACTTTTTAGATCACATAATTATTGGATCTGGTAAATATATTAGCTTGAAAGAGATGAATGTAATTAAATAGCTAGAGGGGAACGATATAATGGGTTTGGATATGTATTTATATCTTGAAGATAATGAAACCAAAGAATTTATAGAATATAGTTATTATAGGAAATTTAACGCTCTTCAGGGTTATTTCGTAGATAATTTCTCTTTAGAGAACTGTGGGAAAGTAGAAATTGAGATAGAAACCGTTAGCAGGTTATATATATTATTAAATGAAATTAGATACAATCCTGAAAAAGCTGAGGTATTGCTCCCTGTTTATAAAGGACCATTTTTCGGGTCATACGAATATGACAAAATTTATCATAACCATATTAACCAAGCCGCATCAGATTTTTACCATGCCAAATTTATAAATTATAATCGATTCACCCTTTACTACACCTCAAATTGGTAATATTAACAAAGTGGTCGAATGATGCAGAAAGAGATTTTAGTCTTACATAATAAGGATGTTATTGAGATGGTACTGCGCAATACTTTTTAAATAATGGTAGGTCCATAATCCTTTGATAGATTCTATGTATTATCTAGAATCTAGATATCATATTCATAAGGAAAACAGGGTGATGTCATCACCCTGTTTTTAAATCCCTTTTGATTTGAAATTATCATTATCCATAGAAATCAAAAATAAAAGATTTATTATTATTAATATATTGACAATTCTAATAGTCTCGAGTAAAGTGATATTCATTCAATTAAATACATTTATCCAGAGAAGTGGAGGGATTGGGCCCTTTGAAGCTTCAGCAACAGGCTGTTATGGTACTGTGCTAAATCCTACAAGCGGATGCTTGGCAGATAGATATCTTTAAGCCATTTGCATTTAGCAGATGGCTTTTTGTTTTTAATATAAAAAGGATGTGGTGGCGTGGCTATTGAAATTACCGATGTCTCTAAAGAATATTTTGTTAAAGGAAAAAGGATAGAAGCTCTGAAAAAGACGACGCTCTCCATTCGTGAGGGCGAGATCTTCGGTCTGATTGGCTTCAGCGGGGCGGGGAAAAGTACTCTGTTGCGCCTGATCAATTTGTTGGAACAGCCGACTACCGGCAGCATCAATGTTAATGGTACCAATTTGGGCAAGTTGGCAGGAAGGGACTTGCGTGTAAAACGTCAGAAGATCGGCATGATCTTCCAACAGTTCAATCTGATTGAAACTAAAACGGTCTACCAGAACATAGAATTTGTGTTGAAGGCGAGCAATTACGACAAGAAGAAGGTGTCGTCGCGCATCGAAGAGTTACTGGCACTTGTGGGCTTGGCCGACAAGATGGATAGCTACCCCAAAAACTTGAGTGGCGGACAGAAGCAGCGTGTCGGCATTGCACGGGCATTAGCCAATGGTCCTGAAGTGCTTTTGTGTGATGAAGCGACAAGTGCACTCGATCCTGATACGACAAAAACAATTCTGAAACTGCTTAAAAAGATCAACAAGGAGCTGGGCATCACCATTGTGTTGATTACCCACGAGATGGAGGTCATTAAAGAGATTGCTGACCGTGTGGGCGTGATGACGGCAGGAGAGATTGTGGAGATGGATGATGTCTACGCGATCTTCAGCCATCCGGAACACGAAGTGACGAAAGGATTTGTTCAGGATATATATGATTTCACCATCCCACCGCACATTGAACTGAACAGTGAATCTGAAGTGATCACCATCAAATTCCTGAATGAATATGCGGAAGCGAACTATGTAAACCAACTCTACCGTCATTTTGACTGCGATATAAGCATATTGAATGGCCGCATCGAATATATCCAGGATATGCCTCTTGGATTTCTGATGCTCCACATCAAAGGCAGACAGGAAGAGATCACTAGATTGAAGCAGTTCATCGACGACTCAAAAGGAATAGAGAGGGCTGAAATATATGGATAGATTGATAGAAATTACACCGCTGCTATACCGGGCACTACTCGAAACGACTCTCATGGTATCGATATCCATATTCTTTGCGGTGCTGCTCGGACTCCCGCTCGGTGTATTGCTGTATGTGACCGCCAATCCGCTGCTCTATAGGATAAAACCACTGAATCAGTTTTTAGGGGCGCTGACGAACGTGATCCGGTCCTTCCCTTTCATTATATTGATTGTAGCGATCATGCCGATTGCGACTTGGCTGACAAACAGCTCCCACGGGCCGGTATTTGCCAGTGTGGCGCTTTCGTTAGCCGCTGTGCCGCTATTTGCGAGACTGGTGGAGACAAGCTTCAATGGCGTGGATAAAGGGGTGATTGAAGCGAGCATTGCTGGGGGCGCATCACTCTGGCTGATCATTACGGATGTGTTGATCCCGGAAGCGAAGCGGGGAATCACCCAGGCGATTACGCTGACGATCATCACCATCGTCGCCTTCAGCGCCACAGCAGGTGTCGTCGGTGGGGGCGGCATCGGAGATCTTGCGATACGATATGGCTACTATCGCTATGATACTGTGACGATGATTGCCACTGTCATCATTTTGATTATAATTGTCCAGCTCATCCAGATAATCGGGGACTATTTGAGCCAAAGAGAGGAGAGGAATTGATATGCGTGGGATACTGATATTCCTTCTGTCAACACTTGCTGTCATCATAGGCAGCAGCGCGCTGCTCTACGAAGGGGAGGGGGAAGTGATCACAATCGGCGCTTCCACCGGCCCCTACAGCGATATGGTGAACTTTGCATTGAAGCCAGCACTGGAAGAACAGGGCTACACGGTCGAAATCGTGGAGTACACCGATTATATCCAACCGAACAATGCTCTAAATAACGGGGATCTGGATGCGAATCTTTATCAGAATAAATCGTTCATGGCTGACTTCAATAAGGAGAATGGCACGGATTTCCATAACCTCATCCAAGTGCCGACTGCGCCTATGGGACTCTATTCCAGCGAATATGATTCATTGGATGAAATAGAAAATGGCAGCGAAGTGGCACTTCCCTTGGACCCCGTCAATTCTTCGAGGGGGTTCCAGACGCTTATGGACGCGGGGCTGATTGAAATTGCAGAGGATGCCAATTTACTTGCGATCGAAGAAAAGGATATATTAAAAAACAATAAGAATCTGGAATTCGTCTACCAGGATTCAGGGCAGCTACCGAGAAGTGTGGATCAGATCGGATTATCACTCGTGCCGGGAAACTTTGCATTGGCAAGCGGTATGGATTTGGCGGATGCGCTGCAACTTGAAGATATGAATGAGAATTTCAGGAATCAGATTGTCGTCAATGCTTCAGATAAAGACAGTAAAATGGCAAAAGATCTCATTGAAGCAGTCGAGTCGGAACATTTCAAACAGACGATAGATGAACAATTCAAAGGATTTGATAAACCGGAAGGAGAATGAAGATGAATAAACTACTCTCGAGCATCCCTGACAGCTATTTCAAGTCGGCTATGGCCGGAGAGGAAGCATTTGGCCCCCTGCCGCTGATCAACCTCGCAGTCGGCATTCCGGACGCCGAGACACCTGAACCCATCCTAAAGCGAGCAGCCGAGGCACTCTATCAGCCGGAAAATCAACGATATGGTCAATTCCGGGGGAAACAATCATTTAAGGCTGCAATCATCGATTTCTATAAGCGGGGATACGGGGTGGAACTGGAAGAGGAGAATATCGCGCTACTGTACGGCACCAAGAGTGCCCTGGTGCAGTTTCCGATGATGTTCATCGAGCCGGGGGAAGGCGTCTACCTGCCCAATCCAGGTTATCCGGATTATGCAGCAGGCGTCGAGTTGGCGAAAGGGGTGATCTATGACCTGCCGCTTCTCGCAGAAAACGGATATCTGCCCGACTACGATGCGTTGGATGACGAGGAGCAGGCCAATGCACGGCTGATGTACTTGAATTATCCGTCTAATCCGCTTGGCGCGGTTGCGGACCGCGCCTTTTTCGATCGCACGATAGAGCGGTTTAAAGGAACAGGAACCCGCATAGTTCATGATTTTGCCTACGCCCCTTTTTCATTTGAGGAGAAGCATCCAAGTATTCTTCAGAGTGAAGGCAGCCTTGACTGTGCGATTGAGATATATTCCTTGTCGAAAGGGTTCAACATGTCGGGGTTCCGCTCAGGTTTTGCTGTAGGAAACAAGGAAATGATCAATGCAATCAACACTTATCAGGATCATACCCAAACAGGCATGTGGGGCGTGGTGCAGGAGGCGTCTACCGCAGCCCTCCGACATGCTGGGGATATTCTGCCCGTCCAGAAGGATACGTTCTCCAAAAGGAGCCGCCTGGTTACAGAAGCATTGCTGGAGATGGGTATTCCGATCAACCCGATTAAAGGGGGGATATTCGGCTGGATCCGCGTGCCGGAGGGGTTTGACGGCGAGACGTTTAAGGCCTACCTGCTCCGTGAATGTTCCATCCTTGTCACTCCAGGAATTCCATTCGGCTCGCGAGGAAAATATTACATCCGCATCTCCCTGGCTGTAGGTGAAGTCGAGCTGAAGGAAGTGATCGAACTGTTCAAAGCGCTTCAGAATTTATGGAAAAATGACATTTTACATTAAATAATCTACATTATCCCCTTGAAAGCGAACAATTAAACATGTAACATAATAATTGTAATGAAAATGACATAATAGGCGATTGATGATTATGTCATCTAAAACGCCTTTGATAGAACATGTATACTTACTGTTCTAGATATCATATATATTATTATCTTATCTGTTATGGAGAGGTCCTCGGGCCTCTCCTTTTTATTTACATATCCTTTATCAGCAGTGCTTGATTGTGGTATTCTTTTAATCAGATACCAACAATCAATGGAGGCGCTCGATCGTGAACAGGCTTTTCAACCGTAATCGTATGCTGATCATACTTTTTGGCATTATTGTATTAATACTTCTAATAGGTTTCTCGATGACGGATCGGAATTCCGTCACTAAGGCGGAGCAGTTCACTGGCGATCTGACAGCAGGTTCGCAGGTCGTCATAGACGCGCCGGTCGGATTCATAGGTGGCATCATCAATAAGATCTCCGCCAGTTTCAGTGCTGTTGAAGAGAACGAGAAACTACATGCACAGCTTGAAATGCTGCCGCAGATGCAGGCAGATCTGGAAGGTCTTGAAGCGGAGAACGAGGAGTTGAGGGAAACTCTGGATGTCAGTTCCAGACGCTCCTACGAAAGTGTTGATGCCCGTGTGATTTCAAGGTCACCTGACCAGTGGATGGATAACTTCACCATTGATAAAGGGGAATCCGACGGCATAAAGGAAGGCATGGCTGTGATGACCACAAAAGGGCTGGTCGGTACTGTGGTCAGGGTCAATGGCAACTCAAGCTATGTCGAGATGTTGACGGCCTCCTCAACAGGCAATAACCTCTCAGTTCAAGTAACCCACGAAGACGAAACAGCATATGGCAATATCCGCAGGTTTGATGATGAACGCAACCTGCTTGTGGTTGAGAACATTAAAAACCGCAGTGGACTTGAACGCGGCGATGAAGTCTTCACGAGCGGCCTGGTGGGGAGCCTGCCGGAAGGGCTGATCATCGGCAAAATAGTTGAAGTCGAAAATGACGAGTATGGTTTGAGTCAAAATGCCTATGTGCAGCTGAACAGTAATATGGATGATATCGACCTTGTTCATGTCATCAAAAGAAATCCGGAGTCAATGGAGGAATGATATGAGAACACTTATGATTTTCCTCTGTGCCTTCCTATTCATGTACATCGACTTTACTTTTGCGGAATTCAGTCCGGCATCGATCATTGGAGTGGCGGTCTATTTTGTGCCCCGCACCTTACTTATCTTCATATTGCTGCTGTCGATCTATGTAGGGTCAAGGATGGGGATATTTTTGGCGGTGGTCTTCGGAGTGATGCTCGACATCTACATAGGGTCCCTCTATGGCATACACACCTTCGGGATGGTAGCGTTCGTTGTATTCATGCACACCGCCTTCCGGGTCTTCCATAGAGATTTCGTCGCCATGGCATTTGTCGTACTGCTGTTGATTTTCTTCTACGATGCATATATATATGCGATCTATTCCGTACTTGGCATGATCGATATGCCATTGTTTGATTATACGGCCCTTAGGTCAGTGCCGAGCATGCTCATCAATGCGCTGCTCTTTCTGATTGTTTTTGTCGTGGCACGCAAAGTCGCCAGGGTCAGGAAAGAACTCCTCAAACAGGATTGACAGCACCATCTGCTGCTGGTATAATGCAGAGGTTGGTGATAATGTAAACATCAACCGCTCAGTTGCAGGTTCAAGCGATTACCATCCACCTGCAGATGGCGTGTCTTATTTTATATTAGGAGGTGTAAGTATGTTTGCAATTATCGAAACAGGTGGTAAACAAATTAAAGTTGAAGCGGGTCAGACTATCTATGTCGAGAAGATCGACGCAGAAGCAGGTGACACATTCACTTTTGACAAAGTACTCTTTGTAGGTGGAGATTCAGTTAAAGTTGGTGCCCCTACTGTAGAAGGTGCAACTGTAGCTGCAAAAGTTGAAAAGCACGGCCGCGGTAAGAAAATCGACGTCGTGAAATTCAAACGCAGAAAGAACTACAAGCGTAAACAAGGTCACCGTCAGCCATATACAAAACTGACAGTTGATAAGATAGACTTCTAATGATTAATGTAGAATTCCATATAAATGATGATGGACAGGTCACTTCCTTCAATATGGAAGGCCATGCCATGTTCGGTGAGTATGGCAGCGACATCGTCTGCGCAGGTGCTTCGGCAGTTGTCTTCGGTTCCGTAAACGCCATACTCAATATGACGGATGCAAATCCCTCAATCGATATGGAGGAGGAAACCGGCTACTTCAATTTCGAAGTGACGGACCCAGATGATGAAAAACTCCAGACTCTATTGGAAAGCATGATCATATCACTTAAAACAATAGAAGAAGAATACGGTGAAAACATCAAATTATCATTCAAGTGAGGTGAAAGCAATGCTTAAACTCAATCTGCAATTCTTCGCATCCAAAAAAGGTGTAGGTTCAACGAGGAACGGACGTGACTCTGAATCCAAACGCCTTGGTGCCAAAAGACAAGATGGCCAGCATGTAACAGGCGGCTCCATACTTTTCCGCCAACGTGGAACTAAAATCCACCCAGGTGAGAACGTTGGACGCGGCGGAGATGATACTCTATTCGCTAAGATCGACGGCGTTGTAAAATACGAGCGTTTTGGTCGCGATAAAAAGCGCGTTTCTGTTTATACCGAAGCGAAATAATGAACGAGTGGACATCAGCAGAGCTGGTGTCCTTTTTCATTAAATGAGCGGTGTACGATATGATATAATATTTTAAGGATAGGGGTGAGACTATGTTTATAGATCAGGTTGGTATATTCATAAAAGCCGGCGATGGCGGAAATGGCCTCGTCGCGTATAGACGTGAGAAATATATTCCGATGGGCGGGCCTTCAGGCGGCGACGGCGGCGATGGTGCGGACATCATATTTGAGGTCGACGAAGGACTCAGGACATTGATGGACTTCCGGTATCAGCGCCACTTCAAGGCGAAGCGCGGCGGTAACGGAATGAGTGCGAATGCCCACGGAAAAAACAGTGAGCCTATGGTACTGAAGGTGCCACCAGGTACAGTAGTCAAGAAGAAAGAAGGCGGAGAAACATTAGCTGATTTGACCCAGCACGGCCAAAGGGCCGTCGTCGCCAAAGGCGGACGGGGTGGCCGCGGAAATTCCCGCTTCGCCACGTCAAGGAACCAGGCGCCGGACTTTGCCGAGAATGGGGAACCGGGCCAGGAATTTGATGTAGTGCTTGAGCTAAAGCTACTGGCGGACGTTGGTCTCGTAGGTTTCCCGAGTGTCGGAAAATCAACGATACTCAGTGCCGTCACAAAAGCGAAGCCTAAAATTGGGGATTACCCCTTCACAACCATCAAACCGAACTTGGGCGTCGTGGAGACGGGGGACGGCCGCTCATTTGTCATGGCGGATCTGCCCGGACTTATTGAAGGTGCCTCGGAAGGCACTGGGCTTGGCCATCAGTTCCTGAGGCACGTCGAGCGGACTAAAGTCATCGTTCATGTCATCGACATCAGTGAAGTTGAAGGACGGGACGCAGTAGAGGATTATGAAACAATCCGTAAAGAGATGGGTCTTTATAATGAAAGCCTGCTCAAACGGCCTGAAATCATCGTCCTCAATAAAACTGACCTCGTGGAAGACGAGGGCACTTTCGAGAAGTTTGCTGAAGCAGTGGGGAAAGACAAGGAAATATATCGCATCTCGGCTGCCACTCGTGAAAACTTGGATAATATGCTCTACCGCGTTGCGGATATGCTTGAGAAAGCTTCCACAGTCGAAGAAGTCATCGAAGAGACTGATCACCGTGTCGTCTACCGGCACGAAAAAGATCCTGATGCATTTGAGATTACACGTGATGATGATGGTGCCTATGTCGTATCAGGCGATTCCATCGAGCGCATTTTCAAAATGACCGATTTCAACCGCGATGCAGCCGTGAGAAGATTCGCAAGGCAGATGCGGACCATGGGCATCGACGATGCCCTGCGTGAGAAAGGCATCCAGACGGGCGATACAGTAAGGATTCTGCGCGGTGAATTCGAATTCGTAGAATGATGGTGATTTAATGTATCAGTATATAAAAGGCACGTTAAAAGAAGTTGCACCACAGAATATTACAGTAGAGACTGGTGGGATCGGCTACCTGATCATGGTGCCGAACCCATTCCGTTTTGAGAACAGAGACGAAGAGGAAGTGACGGTCCATACCGAACTGATTGTGCGGGATGACAGCCACACATTATACGGGTTTGTGACCATGGATGAAAAGGTCCTCTTCCAATCTTTGCTTCAAGTGACCGGCATCGGCCCGAAAAGTGCACTGGCGATACTTGCCGCTTCGAGTCCGGAAGAGATCATCGATGCGGTGGAAGCTGAAGATGAGAAGTACATGCAGAAATTTCCGGGTGTCGGAAAGAAGACGGCAAGCCAGATCATACTCGATCTAAAAGGCAAGCTCGGGCATGTCAGCGTGGCATTGCCTGCGCCTGACAAAGGCGGCAGCAACCACCATATCCAAGAAGCCATGCTTGCACTTGAAGCACTGGGGTACAGCAAGCGGGAACTCAGAAAGATTGAAAAGAACCTCAATCAGGAGCATTTCGAATCAGTCGATCAGGCCGTTAAGCGTGGTTTGAAGTACCTAGTTCAATAATGGGGTGTTACTATGGACGATCGTATTTTAGATGAAGATAGGCAGAATCAGGAAGAACAGGTGGAAATGTCACTGCGCCCTGAATTTTTAAGCCAGTATATCGGACAGAAGACTCTGAAGGATAACCTCAAAGTCTTCATCGAGGCGGCAAAGATCAGGGGAGAGGCCCTCGACCATGTAATACTGCATGGACCTCCGGGCCTTGGTAAGACGACGCTTTCAAATATAATCGCAAATGAGATGGGTGTAAACATCCGTACAACCTCAGGTCCTGCCGTGGAACGTGCAGGGGACTTGGCTGCCATCCTGTCGAGCCTTGAAACGGGGGATGTGCTGTTCATCGATGAAATTCATCGTCTGCCGCGCGCAGTGGAGGAGATACTCTACTCGGCAATGGAGGATTTCTTCCTTGATGTCGTTATCGGTAAAGGTGAAGAAGCGAGAAGCATCCGCATCGATTTGCCACCCTTCACTTTGGTGGGGGCCACGACCCGTTTCGGCAGTCTTTCGGCTCCGCTTCGGGACCGCTTCGGGGTACAGTTGCGACTCGAATATTATGATGTCGATAGCCTGATGACGATCGTGAACCGCACAGCGGAAATATTTGAAGTGTCAATCGACCCCGACAGCACAGTGGAACTGGCCAAGCGTTCAAGGGGCACACCGCGTATAGCCAATCGATTGCTACGCCGAGTACGGGACTTTTCCATAGTCAAGGAAGAGCCATCCATCACTTTGGAAACGACCGATCATGCTCTTAGAGTGCTTGAGGTGGACCCAAGCGGCCTCGACCCGGTCGACCATAAAATTATGAACACAATCATACATACTTATGGCGGCGGACCGGTGGGACTGGAGACGGTAGCGGTCTCCATCGGTGAGGAAGTGGTGACGCTCCTTGATGTCTATGAACCTTATCTGATCCAGCAAGGCTTCTTAGAACGCACTCAGCGTGGTCGCCGGGCCACGGCAAAAAGCTATGAATACTTCAAAGATGACACACAGCCAGATATATCGAGAAATGGGGAATAAGTTTGAAACTCGAAGAATTTGATTTCAACCTGCCACATGATCTGATCGCCCAAACCCCTTTGAAGGATCGGGCTTCAAGCAGACTATTGGCATTGGAGAAGAAATCAGGGACGGTCTCGGATAAGACGTTTGAAGATGTTATCGACTTCTTCAACCCGGGAGATGTACTCGTTTTAAATGATACAAAAGTACTGCCGGCAAGATTATACGGCGTCAAAGAAGAGACGGGCGCAAAAATAGAAATGCTTCTGCTGAAGCCGGTCGCAGGGGGTTATGAGGTGCTGGTGAAACCAGCTAAAAAGATCAGCCCAGGTACGGTGGTAAGCTTTGGTGACGGCCTGCTTAAAGCAGTGTGTACAGACTCATTCGATGAAGGCATCAAGCATGTCGAACTGAAATATGAGGGTGTGCTTGAAAATGTACTCGATGCCCTTGGAGAGATGCCTCTGCCTCCGTACATCAAGGAGACGCTTGAGGATAGAGATCGCTATCAGACTGTTTATGCGAAGCATTCAGGCTCAGCGGCTGCACCGACTGCAGGATTGCATTTCACCGATGCGCTGCTGGAGAGGATCAAGTCCAAAGGTGTACATATCGCCTACATCACACTGCATGTCGGTTTAGGTACATTCCGTCCCGTCAGTACAGAAGTGATTGAAGACCATAAGATGCATTCCGAGTTCTATATAATGGATAGTCCAACAGCGGAACTGTTGAACGCGGTCAAGTCAAAGGGCGGCAAGATCATCAGTGTAGGGACGACGAGCACGAGGACATTGGAGACGATCGTCAAGGACCACGGTAAGTTCACTGAAGCCAGTGGATTCACTGATATCTTCATCTATCCCGGCTTTGAATACCGGGCGATCGATGCCCTGATCACAAACTTCCACCTGCCTAAATCTTCGCTGATGATGCTGGTGAGTGCATTCAGTGATAAAGAGACGATCATGGCGGCATATCAGCATGCCATCGATGAATCATACCGGTTCTTCAGTTTTGGCGATGCAATGATTATATATGAGGATGAAACTTAGATGGCAATCAGATATGAACACATTAAGACATGTAAACAGACCGGAGCCCGTATAGGCAAACTCCATACACCACACGGCACTATAGATACCCCGATATTCATGCCGGTCGGCACTTTGGCGACAGTCAAATCAATGACCCCGGAAGAACTTGCGGATATCGGCAGTCAAATCATTTTGAGCAATACCTATCATCTGTGGCTGAGGCCGGGGAGCGATATCATCAAAGAGGCAGGCGGTCTCCATAAATTCATGAACTGGGATAAGCCGATCTTGACCGACTCAGGTGGATTCCAGGTATTCAGCCTGAGCGATAGACGCAAAATCGAAGAAGAAGGTGTCCACTTCAGGAGCCATCTGGATGGCTCGAAGCTGTTCCTGAGTCCGGAGAAGGCGATGGACATCCAGCATGACCTCGGATCGGACATCATGATGGCGTTTGATGAATGTCCACCTTTCCCAGCTGAGGAACGATATGTAAAAGATTCGATCGAGCGTACAAGCAGATGGGCTGAGAGGTGTCTCGATCATCACATCAAAGGTGGCCATGACCGCAACCAGGCGCTATTCGGCATTGTGCAGGGTGGAGAATATAAGCACTTGCGTGAACAAAGCGCAAAAGATCTGGTCAGCATGGATTTCCCTGGATATTCCATCGGCGGATTATCCGTCGGGGAACCAAAACCCATCATGTACCGTGTGCTTGAGGAGACCGTACCACTGCTGCCGGAGGACAAACCGAGGTATCTGATGGGCGTCGGCTCTCCGGATGCCCTGATAGAAGGTGTAATCAGAGGCATCGACATGTTCGACTGCGTGCTGCCGACCCGTATTGCGCGCAATGGCACAACCATGACTTCAAGGGGCAGGGTTGTCGTCAAGAACAAGAAGTTCGAACGAGATTTCACGCCGCTTGACCCCGGCTGCGATTGTTATACGTGCCGGAACTATTCAAAGGCGTACCTCAGGCATCTATTCAAAGCAAATGAAATTCTGGGATTAAGGCTTACGACTTACCATAATCTTTATTTTCTGCTAAAATTGATGGAAGATGTTCGAACTGCGATTTTAAATGATCAATTAATGGACTTTAAAGAAGCATTTTTCGAATCATATGGATTGAATGTTGAAAATCCAAAAAATTTCTAAAGAGGAGAAGATTTTTAAATGGAGTTTTTCATGGCCATTCTGCCGTTCCTGGTATTGATTCTGGTAATGTATTTCCTGATGATCCGTCCGGCACAGAAGAAACAAAAAGCAGTGCAAGATATGCAGGCGAATATGCAAAAAGGTGATGAAATCATCACTATCGGAGGCATTCACGGAACGGTTGAGTCATTCGATCAAAAACATATGTACATCCGCACCGATGATGTAAATGGTGCCATCCTTAAATTTGAACGCGTTGCACTTAAGGAGATTGTCAAGTAGTATGATAAGCTGGCTCGGTGAGCCAGCTTATTTTTATTTTTAATTTGAGCCCCCAAGCGTTATAATTGAAATGTTGATGATTCATAAAATAATCGAGGTGTGTCCTATTGAAAACTAAGAAAAACAGGATAATATCTGCAATTATCCTTGCAGTGATATTATTGACGGCAGTGGGGTTGACCGCTAAGGACCTGGGCAAGAATGTCAATCTTGGCCTGGATCTGCAGGGCGGTTTTGAAGTGCTCTATCAAGTCGAACCGCTGCATGAAGGAGACGAGATCGATGAAGCTGCAATGAGCAGCACCGCACAGACGCTCGATTCGCGCGTCAACGTACTTGGCGTCTCTGAGCCGAACATCCAGGTTGAAGACGGCAACAGGATCCGTGTACAGCTGGCGGGTGTGGAAGATCAGACGGAGGCCCGTGAACTGCTCAGTACACAGGCTGAACTGACGATCAGAAACGTGGATGATGAAGTCCTCCTTGACGGTTCGGACCTTGTACAGGGTGGCGCCAGTCAAAGCTTCGACGAGATGAACCAGCCGATGGTTTCGCTTCAGCTGAAGGATCCCGAAAAATTCAGGGACATCACTGAAGAGATCTCGAACCGTCCTCCGGGTGAGAATCTGATGGTAATCTGGATGGATTTTGAAGAGGGTGAAGACAGCTTTAAAGAAGAAGTCACAAAAGAAGATCCCAAATTCATCTCTGCACCGAGTGTAGAGCAGGCCTTGAACACATCCGACGTGATGATTTCGGGTGGATTCTCCGGCCAGGAAGGACTGGAGCGCGCCCAGAATATCGCAGCACTGCTCAATGCAGGCTCGTTGCCTGTTGACCTGAAAGAAATCTATTCGACTTCGGTAGGTGCCCAGTTCGGTGAACAGGCACTCGACGAGACCGTAACGGCGGGACTGATCGGTGCGCTGATCGTCTTCCTCTATATGATTGCGTTCTACAGGCTCCCTGGGATCATCGCCGCTGTTACACTGACGGTCTATATCTATCTCACGGTGCTTGGTTTCAATATAATCGGTGGGGTGCTCACCCTGCCGGGTATCGCCGCCCTGATCCTCGGGGTCGGGATGGCAGTCGATGCGAACATCATCATGTATGAACGTATGAAGGATGAACTGCGGATCGGACGCAATATCAAACAGGCGTATAAGAAGGCATCCCAGGCGTCCCTCTGGACAATCATAGATGCCAACATCACTACTTTGGTCGCCGGCATAGTGCTCTTCATATTCGGCACGAGCAGCGTCAAAGGGTTTGCGACCATGTTGCTTCTATCGATACTGATGAGTTTCATCACCGCCGTCTTCCTGACGCGCATACTGCTCTCACTGCTCGTCAAATCGAATTTCTTCAATAAGCGCCTGACATGGTTCGGGGTCAAGGAAGCGGATCGCTTCAGCTTGAACGAAGGCAAGGATATCGAACATCTGACGACACCTTGGGACAAGTTTGATTTTGTCGGCCATACGAAGAAGTTCTTTACGTTCAGTCTAGTGACGATACTCGCCGGCCTCCTCATCCTGTCCATCTTCAAATTGAACTTGGGCATAGACTTCACAAGCGGCACACGGGCGGATATCCAGACGTCGGAAGAGGCCACTGTAGAAGAGGTGGAGGCAGAGCTTGAAGATATCGGCCTGGCCCCTGACAGCATCACCACTTCTGGTGAAGATATGGTGGTTGTCCGCTATACCAAAAACTTGGATCAGGAAGAAGTCACCACAATGCAGAATACATTCGATGAATTATACGGGTATGAACCTGCGGTCAGTACGGTCAGCCCGATAGTCGGGCAAGAGTTGGCGAAGAATGCGATGATAGCATTGGCCATCGCTTCAATAGGCATCATCATCTATGCCTCGATCCGCTTCGAATGGCGCATGGCGCTGCCGAGTGTGCTGGCACTCATCCACGATGCATTCATCATGATCGCCATCTTCTCCATCTTCAGGATTGAAGTAGACATTACATTCATTGCAGCGGTCCTGACGATCGTTGGTTACTCGATCAACGATACCATCGTGACATTCGACAGGGTGAGGGAGAACTTGCGCAAATATAAGGTCATCCATAATGAAAAAGAGATTGATGCCATCATCAACCGTTCCCTGAAGCAGACATTGACGCGCTCGATCAACACTGTATTCACAGTCGTCATTGTCGTACTATTCCTGATCATCTTCGGCAGCAGTGCAATCTTCAACTTCTCACTCGCCTTGCTGATTGGTCTGATCAGCGGCATCTATTCCTCGCTGTTCATCGCCCTTCAGTTATGGGGTATATTGAAGAAACGTCAGTTCAGACAGACGGATGGCAGTTTGACGGTTTATGAAGAAAAGAAAAAGAACGACGAAAAAATATTGGTATAAGTGAACGCCCGGGAGTCCCCGGGCGTTTTATAAAGGGAGGATCACATGTATCAGTCGAAGTTTGAATGGAGAGTTCGCAAAAGGACAGAGGAGATACCGGAATCTTTAATCGGTGTTTTCAAATTGAATATGCTGGAACAGACCATCCTCGAAAACAGAGGATATACGACAGAGGAAGATTTGATGAAAATCTATAACCCCACGACCTATGATGCCTCTTTGTTGCATGACATGGATAAGGCGGTCGACCGGATCAATGTTGCTGTTGAGCATGGGGAACGTATACTCATCTATGGCGACTTCGATGCGGACGGCATCACCAGCACCGTCCTACTGCTTAAAGCATTGAGGCGGAAAGGGGCGGATGCCGGATATTTCATACCCAACCGCATAGAAGATGGTTACGGCCCGAACCGGGAAGTGTTCGAGGAGATCGTCATCGGCCAGTACGACCTTGTCATCACTGTAGACAATGGCATTTCAGGTAAAGATGAACTGGCATTCCTCAATGACCAGGGCATAGACACAATCGTCGTCGACCACCACACTTTCGGTGAATCGGTACCTGAGACGGTCATCATCCACCCGGATCACCCTGACGGTTCGTATCCCTTCAAAAGTCTGGCAGGCGTCGGCATCACCTACAAATTGGTACAGGCTCTGGGCGCCGCCGGGCAGGATGATCTTGCACTTGTTGCAATCGGTACTGTAGCTGATCTTGTGCCGATGATAGATGAGAACAAGAAGCTGGTGATGGAAGGTTTGGAAATATTGAATAACGAACCTACCACAGGCATCCATACCTTACTGCGTGCGGCCGGTCATGAAGGAGGGGTCGATGAGGAAACGATAGCGTTTACGGTTGCTCCCCGTCTGAATGCCACCGGTCGGCTTGGAGAAGCTGAAATCGCTGTTGAACTGCTGCTCGAGGATGAGAGGCATGCAGCATATGAAATGGCTATGACGATCGAGAACATGAATGCCGAACGCAAGCAGCTGGTCATCGACATTTTCGGTGAGGCTGTAGAGCAGATCAGGACAGAGAACCAGATCAATATCGCATATGCCGACGGCTGGCACCCCGGCGTACTTGGGATTGTCGCTTCAAGGATAGTGGAAGAGTTCGGCAAGCCCGCCATTGTACTGACCCGGGATGGGGACAGTTACCGTGGTTCCGGCCGCTCGATTGAAGGACTTGACCTGCATGACATAATCACCCATCAATCGACGCACCATACCCATTTCGGAGGACATGCCCAGGCGCTTGGCATCGAGGTGGCGTCAGAGGATATTATCGCTTTCAAAACACAGCTGGAAGATTACTTCGCAAGCCTCGGACTTGATCTGAAGCCGGTGAAATACATCGATTACCAGGTGGACGGAACCAACATGACCATGCAGGGATTCGAGCGTTTCGAGCGCCTCAAACCATTCGGCCAATCATTTCAATCACCTGTTTTCATGCTTCAGAATGATACGATAGGGCAAATACGACAGGTGGGTAAAGATAAGAGACATATTAAAATGACGATGCCCCGGGTCGGCATGGATGTCATCGGTTTCGGGTTTGGGCACCTCATCAATGAAGTGTCACAGAATGATGTCATCAGCTTGGTTGGGACGGTCAACATCAACGAGTTCAATCAAAAGCGCAGTCTGCAGCTGATGCTTCAGGATGCCAATGTAGATAACGTCCAACTCATCGATATGAGGAGCCGGTCCGATCAGAGGTTCGACATGATATCAAAGAATGATGTTTTCGTCATCGCCAGAGGCAGGGAGCGGCTCGGTGACAATTACTACGAATACGGGGAAGATCTGCCGTTCACTTCAGGGACTGTAGTACTGAGGGATATGCCTGGCGATCTTCTGGATCTTGCGTATTCACTGAATGGTATCCACGCATCTAAAATAATATCGATATTCAACAGCCGGGAAGAGCTCTTTTTTTCCGGGATCCCCTCACAAGCGGATATCAACGCCCTAAAACAGCTGGTGTCGGGCGCTGCCGATGGCACAATCAACCTCGCTAAACATGCGCCTGCACTTGCTCGGCGTCTTGGGGTAAAAATGAATTTCCTCAAAATGATGGTTGATATTATGGTGGATTTGGACATGGTTACGTTAAAAGATGGTATAATATATAAGCAAAAGGATGATTCAGAACGTAAAATTGAAGAATCTTTGCTTTTCAATGAACTGAGGAAGCGGCTTGAGGCAGAAAAAATGCTGAAGATGTCTTCCTCCTCTGAGCTGAAAAACTATCTCAGAACATTAATTTCGAAGTGAGTGGGGTAAAAATGGATTTAAAAAAATATGTTTCAGAAGTACAGGATTGGCCTAAAAAAGGCGTCAGTTTCAAAGACATCACGACTATAATGGACGATGGCAGGGCATATGGCTATGCAACAGACCAGATCGTCGAATATGCCAAGGAAAAACAAGTGGATATCATCGTCGGTCCGGAAGCACGGGGATTCATCATCGGGTGTCCTGTGGCATACAGCATGGGCATCGGATTTGCTCCTGTCAGGAAAGAAGGGAAGCTGCCGAGGGAAGTCATCAAGTACGAATATGACCTGGAATACGGTTTGAATATCCTGACTATGCACAGGGATGCGATTTCTCCCGGCCAGCGCGTACTCATCACGGATGACCTCCTCGCTACCGGGGGGACGATTGAAGCGACGATTCATCTGGTTGAGAAGCTCGGAGGCATCGTCGTCGGCATTGCCTTCCTTATAGAACTGGAGTATCTGGAAGGTAAGAAGCGCCTTGAGGGATATGACACCCTCTCTCTGATTACTTACGCACAATAGCACGCTATAAAGTCTGTGGAAACAGGCTTTTTTTCTACATTCATTTATTTGAAATGGATTTTATAGTATGATGATTCTAATCAGTGTAATGGGAGGGGGTGAGGACATGAACAAGGAATATCCCTATAGTGCGGATCAAGTGATACAAATGTGCAGCGCCTATATGAATGAGACCGATATGGGCATGATAGAAAAATCATACGAACTGGCACATGAAGCGCACGAAGGACAATACAGGAAAAGTGGAGAGCCTTACATACTACATCCGGTACAAGTTGCGGGAATCCTTGCGGAGTTGAAGCTTGACGGTCCCACCATCATCGCGGGGTTCCTTCATGATGTGGTGGAGGATACCCCCTATACTTTTGAAGATCTTGTGGGTATGTTCAATGAAGAGGTTGCAGTGATAGTGGACGGTGTAACGAAACTTGAAAAGGTCAAGTACAAGTCCAAGAAGGAAGAGCAGGCGGAGAACCATAGGAAGCTCTTTATCGCCATCGCCAAAGATATCCGCGTCATCCTAGTGAAGCTTGCGGACCGGCTGCATAACATGCGGACGCTAAAAGCAATGCCTGAAGCCAAGCAGATACGAATTTCACAGGAAACGCTGGAAATCTATGCGCCACTTGCACACAGGCTAGGTATTTCAAGCATCAAATGGGAGCTTGAGGATATCGCGCTCAGATATATAGAACCTCAGCAGTATTTCAAGATTGTGAGTTTGATGAAGAAACGGCGGAGCGAACGTGAAGGGGTCATCAATAAAGCAATGGAACGCATCGATGAAGAGATGGCCACCACCAAAATAAAAGGACAGCTATCAGGGCGGCCTAAACATATATACAGCATCTACAGAAAAATGAAGAAGGACCATAAGCAGTTCGACCAGATATTCGATCTGCTTGCCATCCGGGTGCTGGTGGATAACATTAAGGACTGTTATGCGGTGCTCGGTGTCATCCACACGATATGGAAACCTATGCCCGGCCGCTTCAAGGATTATATCGCCATGCCCAAGCCGAACATGTACCAGTCGCTCCACACCACAGTCGTCGGTCCGAACGGGGACCCTCTGGAAATCCAGATCCGGACATATGAGATGCATGATATAGCGGAACATGGTGTGGCAGCCCATTGGGCTTACAAGGAAGGGAAAGAGCTCAAGGAAGAACCTTCACGCGACAAGCGCCTCCACTGGTTCCAGGATCTTATAGACCAGGAGACATCCTCACCGGATGCGGAAGAATTCATGGAGGCGTTGAAGACGGACCTGCTAAGCGATAAAGTGTATGTCTTCACACCGAATGGGGACGTGGTCGAGCTGCCGAAAGGGGCAATCCCAATCGACTTTGCCTATCAGGTCCATACGGAAGTGGGCAACAAGATGATCGGGGCGAAAGTGAACGGTAAGATTGTCCCGATCGACTATGAGTTATCGACGGGTGAAATCGTCGAAATAAGGACCAGCAAGCAATCCTACGGTCCGAGCCTGGACTGGCTGAAGCTCGTCAAATCATCAAGCTCCAAAAATAAGATACGCGCCTTCTTCAAAAAGCAGGATAGGGCGAGCAATATAGAAAAAGGACGTTTTGCGGTCGAGCATGAGATAAAGAACCGCGAATACAAACCTGATAATATCTTGAAGCCGCAACATATGGAGCCTGTCCTTGAACGCTATAACTTAAATAGTGAGGATGATCTGTTTGCGATGGTCGGCTTTGGTGGCATAACAGCCCAGCAGGTGACAAACAGATTGATGGAGAAATTCAAAGTCACTGAAGAGAAATCGAATGTGGTGGAAGAGATAGACAGGACCCATCACTATAAGGAGATTTCAACGGAGTCCGGCGTCTATGTACAAGGCATGGATAATATGCTCATCAACCTCTCCAAATGCTGTAACCCTATACCGGGCGATGAGATAATCGGTTTCATCACGAAAGGTCATGGTGTGAAGGTCCACGTAACAAGCTGTCCGAACATCAGAAATGAGACCGAACGGCTCATAGATGTGGAGTGGGTGAAGAATAAGGATAAGGACCGTAAATATCAGGCCGATCTGGAAATAACAGGGTATGACAGGCAGGGGCTCGTCAACGAAGTGCTCAATATGATTGCCGGTACGAAATTCCCGATCACCCGGGTGAACGGACGGGCTGATATCGATAATCATGCCAAAATAAGTTTGTCGGTGATGGTCCATAATGTCACAGACTTGTATCGGATCGTCGACAAGATTAAACAGCTGCCTGACATCTACAGTGTAGAACGGGTATTTAAATGAGGTGGAATGAATGAGGGTCTTATTGCAGAGGGTGTCAAGTGCGACAGTGATAAGCAATGAATTTTACAATGAAATCAAAAAAGGATATTGCCTGCTGGTCGGCGTCTCCAAAGATTCGACGGAGGCGGATGCGAGGAAACTCGCCGAGAAGATTGCCGCCAGCCGGAATTTTGAAGATAGGGATGGGAAGATCAACCTCTCCATCAAAGATGTGGACGGGGAAATCCTCAGCATCTCCCAATTTACGCTCTACGCCGATGTGAAAAAAGGTAACCGTCCAAGCTTTACCGATTCAGCCGGCAAGGAGCAGGCCAAACATCTCTATGACGTCTTCAATTCCCATCTGAAGGACCAGGGCCTGACGGTGAAAGAAGGGTTCTTTGGTGAAATGATGAATGTACAGATCAACAACGAAGGGCCGATCACCTTCATGTATGAAGCGGAAAATGGAAACATATTGTGATGGAATGGATGAAAAGGCTTCTCGTCAACACATTTGGTGCAGTCATCTTTTTCATCAAGTACAAAAAGCATGTGTATATGATGCCTGTGGCTTTTCTGTTGGCCGCTTCCCTGATAGTCTTCATCACCGCCGCAACCGGCCATATGTTCAAGGCTTCAGGCAACGAGGCGCCAATTGACCTGCAGCCGCGTGAATATGATATTTCAGGCACGACTATAGTGCTCGACCCGGGCCATGGTGGCAAAGATCCGGGGGCGACGAGTGTCTCGGGCATTACAGAGGATGAAATCGTCTACGGACTGGCTAGCCAGTTGAAGGAAGAACTGGAAAGGCACGGTGCAGAAGTGCTACTCACAAGGGAGCAGGACACCTTCGCGTCGCTTGATGCCAGGAAAGTTGAAGGCGACCTGTTCATCAGCCTGCACAGCGATGCCATGGATGATCCGAGCGTCACCGGATTCACCACATATTATACGTATCCACATCAAAAGGAATTTGCCGAAACGCTGAATAATGCACTGGATGCCCGCTCCTATTTCAGGAACCGCGGGGTCCACAGCATGAACTATCAGGTGACATGGCAACTGGATTATCCCGCGGTCCTTGTTGAACTTGGCTATTTGAGCAATGAATTGGATGACCGCATCCTCCTGACTTCGCATTATCAGGAACTGATGGTGCAGGGTCTTACCGACGGAATCGTAGAGTACTTGAAATGAATGCTTGACTTCATCGGCTTTAAGCCATAATATTAATATACTATATAAATGAAAAACTGTTCTTTGATCCAAAGAGGGGGATAGGGTGATGTCCAGAGAGGTCTGTCGAGGCTGAAAACAGACTCATCATCCGTATCCATGAACCGACACTTTGGTAGAACCCCGTGCGCCGGGCGGTGGCAGCCGTTAATATGCCAGAGGGCCTTTTATCGGCTGAATCAGGGTGGCAACGCGAGTAATCGCCCCTTATATCCAAGTGGATATAAGGGGCTTTTTTTAATTTTCGGAAATGGAGTGGTTTATAATGATACAAATACCTAGAGGTACGCAGGATATCCTTCCTAAAGACACCTATAAATGGCAATTCATCGAAGCGCGTCTCCACCAGATTGCGCAGGACTACAATTACAGTGAAATCCGCACACCGGTCTTTGAATCGACTGAGCTGTTCGTCAGAGGCGTCGGTGGCTCCACTGATATCGTCAATAAGGAAATGTACACTTTCCAGGACAAGGGCGACCGCAGCATGACTTTGAAGCCTGAAGGAACCGCACCTGTCGTCAGAAGTTATATAGAGAACAAGATGCAGCATGATGTGAATCAGCCCGTCAAGGTCTATTACATTGCGCCGATGTTCCGCTATGAAAGGAAGCAGAAGGGGCGCTACCGCCAATTTGTGCAGTTCGGTATAGAGGCGATCGGCGTAGAAGACCCACTTATCGATGTGGAAGTCATCAGCATGCTGATGCAGATCTACAAGTCTTTCGGCCTTTCGAATCTGAAGCTCTACATCAATTCGATCGGTGACCAGGATAGCCGTTCCGCCTATAATGAAGCATTGGTGGCACACTTCAAACCATCCATCGGGGAATTCTGTTCAGATTGCCAATCCCGGATCGATACGAACCCGATGCGCATCCTTGACTGCAAGAAGGACCGTGATCACCCACTCGTCAAACAGGCGCCTAGAATCTACGATTACTTGAATGAAGAATCAAAAGCGTATTTCGAACAGGTCAAAATCAACCTCGATGCACTCGGCATCGGCTATGAAATCGACTATAACCTGGTCAGGGGCCTCGATTATTATACACACACGGCATTTGAGCTGATGAGCGATGCAGAAGGATTTGGTGCAATCACCACACTATGTGGCGGAGGCCGCTATAATGGTCTGCTGGAATTGCTGGACGGCCCGACTGAAACGGGTATCGGTTTTGCGCTCAGCATCGAGCGTCTGATTATGGCATTGGAGGCTGAAGGCATTGAAATTCCTAAGCCCCAAGGCATCGATCTCTATATCTGTACGCTGGACGATGCATCAAGAACCGCAGCAAGCCGGCTGATCCATCAGCTGCGCGCTGAAGGCATCAGTTCGGATATGGATTATAAGAACAGGAAGTTGAAGGCCCAGATGAAGGATGCCGACCGTAAAGGTGCCAAGCATACGATCGTAATAGGTGAAGAAGAAATGGATACGAATACAGCCGAGCTGAAGAATATGTCAGACGGCAGCACGAAGCAAGTCAAACTTGAAGATATAAAAGTACTTGTTGAACTAATCGAGGAGGTAGGATCATGAGGAGACATACAGCGGAAATCACAGAAAAGATGACTGGAGAACGGGTGAACCTAAAGGGATGGGTACAGAAGAGACGCGATTTAGGCGGTCTGATATTCATCGATCTGAGGGACCGTAAAGGTGTGATTCAAGTGGTCTTCAACCCGGAAGTATCCGAATCGGCATTAAATATTGCCGACCGCATCCGTACGGAATATGTCATCGCTATCTCCGGCAAAGTGCATGAACGTGACCAGTCACAATGGAACGACAATATTCCGACGGGGCGTATCGAAGTGTTTGCAGATGAAGTGGAAGTGCTGTCTAAATCAGAGACGCCGCCATTCCAGATCACCGACGACACGACGAACGAAGACCTCAGGTTGAAATACAGATACCTTGAATTACGGAAGCCGAAACTGCAGAGCATATTGAAGCTCAGACACTCATTGAACCGCAGTGTCAGGAATTTCCTGGATAATGAGGATTTCATCGACATCGAGACGCCGGTACTCTCCAAGTCTACGCCAGAGGGCGCACGCGACTATCTGGTGCCTTCCAGGATCCACGAAGGTGAATTCTATGCATTGCCCCAATCCCCACAGATCTATAAGCAGCTTCTTATGCTGTCCGGCATGGAACGCTACTATCAGATCGTCAAATGTTTCCGCGACGAAGATTTGAGGGCCGACCGCCAACCGGAATTTACACAGATTGATATTGAAACTTCATTCATGGACCAGGAGCAGATCATGGATCTGAATGAGAGGATGATCGCCCACGTCATGCAGGATGTAAAGGGTATGGACATCACACTGCCATTCCCGAGGATGACCTATAACGAGGCGATGGCTGAATACGGTGTGGATAAACCAGATACGCGATTCGGCATGAAGTTGAATGACTTGAGCGCATTCAGCAGTAAATCCGAATTCAAAGTATTCCGATCTGCAGTCGATAACGGCGGACTTGTCAAAGCGATTGTCGTGAAGGATGCGGCCGATAAGTTTTCGAGGAAAGACATCGACAAGCTCGAAGTGTTCGTCAAAAATTATGGCGCTAAAGGACTGGCTTGGTTGAAGGTGAATGAGGGCGCATTAAGCGGTCCGGTTGCCAAATTCTTCGATGAAGGGGAGCAGTCGGAACTCTCAAGCACGCTTTCCCTGGTCGACAATGATCTTATCCTATTCGTGGCGGACTCTGCAAAAGTCGTCAATGCCGCACTCGGCAACTTGCGGAACAAGCTTGCCCGGGATCTCGAGCTGATACCGGCGGATCAGTTTAATTTCCTATGGGTGACCGACTGGCCGCTGCTTGAATATGATGACGAGGAAGACCGTTATTTCGCGGCCCACCATCCGTTCACTTCGCCAAGGCAAGAGGATATAGGCAAATTGGAGGATCGTCCGGAAGATGTGAAGGCGAATGCCTATGACATCGTATTGAACGGCTATGAACTCGGCGGTGGTTCGATCCGCATCCATGATGCCGAACTTCAGAAGAAGATGTTCAAAGCACTCGGTTTCACCGAAGAAGAACGCGATGAGCAGTTCGGTTTCCTTCTTGAAGCGTTTAAATACGGCGCACCTCCGCACGGCGGAATCGCATATGGTCTGGACCGGTTCGTGATGCTTCTGGCCGGTACAGACAACATCCGTGATGTCATCGCCTTCCCTAAGACGGCAAGTGCCGGTGACCTGATGATGAATGCTCCTTCACATGTCGATCCAAGACAATTGGATGAGCTGCATATTTCTGTAAACACGGAAGAATAGAAAAATACCGGCAGGCTCTAGCCTGCCGGTATTTCTATGAGGGTCCTCGGTTCTTGTGAAGGGAATAACTGTTACAGACTGACGGTGGGTTGGGGGAAGTCAAACAGAGAAAACGTATTCATTTTCCTTTCCTTTTTTCGAGGCATGTGCTATTATGTGTTTAAGAGGAATATCTGAGAAGTTCGTGATGTGTTGAATTATATTTTGACCTAACACTTTTATAAACGGGAGCTTGATAGGTTTTCCTATGAAAAACATGCCTGTCCGACAGGACGTTTGGAGTAGGAAACTGGGCACCCACCTGCAATTAGCAGGCCAAAATAATCAACAATAACACACGGCTTAAGCTCGGATATTCCAAATAAGTACCGAATTGTAAAATTCGGTGCTTATTTTTTTATATCTTTTTGAGCTTATCATATACTTCGGCGAGCTGTTTCTCGTATTTGGATACATCTGATTTCTGATAGTATGCTGCACTTTTCAGAGGATCCGGCAAGTATTGCTGCCTGACGACGTGATTCGGGTAGTTATGCGGATATTTATAGCCGACACCGTGGCCGAGTTTTTCTGCACTTTTATAGTGCGCGTCCTTCAAGTGCTTCGGCACACTACCTGTCTTTTTCTTTCTGATATCCGATAGGGCGGCATCGATGCTTTTAATTGCGCTGTTCGATTTCGGTGATAGGGCAAGTTCTATGACGGCCTGGGACAAGGGTATCCGCGCTTCCGGAAACCCGAGGCGTTCCGCTGAATGGATGGCGTCCAGGGTTCTTGAAGCCAGTTGTGGGTTCGCAAGCCCCACATCCTCATAGCTGATGACAAGGAGGCGTCTGACGATGGTGACAAGGTCGCCTGCTTCTATCAGACGGGCCAGGTAATGCAGCGAAGCATCAACATCACTGCCGCGGATTGATTTTTGGAAGGCACTCATCACATCGTAGTGCTGATCGCCGTCTTTGTCATAGAGCAGGTCGGACTTCTGCATGCAGGCACGTGCGTCATCCAATGAAATATTGACGGCGCCACTTGCGTCTTTGTCGGAACTGAGTGCTGCCAGTTCCAAAGCGTTCAACGCACTTCTGACATCACCCTGACTTGTCACGGACAGATATTCGAGCGCTTCATCGGTGATATTTATGGTCATATCCCCAAGGCCGCGTCCGGTATCTTCCAGCGCGCGGCTAAGGGCCACTTCCACATCTTCCGGATCGAGCAGGTGCAATTCGAAAATCTGGCATCGGCTCCTGATGGCTGGATTGATGGCGTGGTAGGGGTTGGAAGTAGTGGCGCCAATCAGTATGATGTTGCCATTTTCCAGATGCGGCAGCAGAAAGTCCTGCTTAGCCTTATCCAGACGGTGTATCTCATCAAGAAGGAGGATGACGCTACCGCTCATCTTCCCTTCATCGGCCACCATCTGCATATCCTTCTTCGTATTGGTGACAGCATTCAAGGTACGGAATTTGTAACTTGTCGAACCTGCAATTGCGCTCGCGATGCTGGTCTTGCCGATGCCTGGTGGGCCATAGAGGATCATTGATGTAAGGCGTTTAGCCGTCACCATCCGGCGGATGATGCTGCCTTCACCGACAAGGTGGGTCTGGCCGAGGACTTCATCTATCGTTTTTGGTCGCATTCTAAAGCTCAGTGGCTGAGTTGACATATTTTCACCTGTTTCAGAGTTATGATATATTTAATACTACTATAACTGATATAAATATGAACTTAAACTATGAGGTGCTTTATGAAAATTTCTACACGCGGGAGATATGGTCTCTATTTTATGTTGGCTTTAGCCAGAAGCTACGGTGAGCATAAGCGCAGCGTCAAATCCATTGCCGACGAGCGGGGGATCAGCGACCTATACCTTGAACAGATTGTCACGAACTTAAAACGTGCAGAACTCGTCAAAAGTACACGGGGCGCCTATGGCGGCTATGAATTGAACCATGCGCCGGATGAGATCACTGTCGGGAAGATCTTCAGGACACTGGAAGAGAATATCGTTGCGGTTGAAGGTGATGATAAGGACACCGATACGGAACGCTATCTGTGGGGCAGGATACGGGACGCCCTTCGTGACGTGCTCGACCACACTACGCTTTCGGATATGGTGAACCACGATGACGATGAAATCGACGACTACATGTTCTATATATAATATGAAAAAGCCCTGGGGTCACTACAGACCTCCAGGGCTTTTTCTAAAATCTTCCCGAACGGAATATGGAATAGATCATACCGATGAACATCAGTAGAGCTACCACAGAGCCGATTTCTATAGCCGGAATATTGAAGAGGACGGTGGCTTGGTCGGTCAATGCGGAACTGATGATGAGGCCGACCATGATGATGCTGAAGGACAGCAGGACGATACTGAACGTCAATCGGTTGCCTATCCGGTCGAGACGCTTCATGAACGCCTCGCTCCGCTTCACCTGTAGTTCTACAGGGACACTGCGACCTTTCAATCCTTTGGAGAATTCGTGGACATTACCGGAAACATCCTTTAGGTCATCGGTGAATTCGATCCAGCTGCGCCACGCATGATCCGCAGCATTTTTAGGGTTGTACCGCTCCCTCAGGAGCTGCCTGCCGAAAGGTTCTGCTACATCGACGATGCTGAAGTCCGGGTCAAGTTCACGGACGATGCTCTCAAGCGTCAGAATGGTCTTGCCGAGCATCGTGAAATCCGTCGGCAGTTTGATATGGTGCTCGTTCGCTATATGGAAGATGTCCTGTACAGCTTCACCGAGGTCCATGCGGCTGAGCGGAACATCGTAATATTTGTCGCGGAGCAGTTCGGCATCTTTTTTGAGGATCTTCATATTGACCTCGTCCGGCACGACCCCCATCCGTGTTATGGCGCGGACGACGCCGTCTGCATCTTTTTTCATCATGGCGATGAGCAGCGAGCCGTAGATCGACTTCATCTCACGCGTCATCTTGCCCACCATGCCGAAGTCGAGGAATCCGATGACGCCGCCGTCCATTACGGTGATGTTCCCAGGGTGTGGGTCGCCATGGAAGAATCCTTCAATCAGGATTTGATGAAAAATTGCGTGTGTGAGACGCTCTGCAAGCACTTCGTTTGAATACCCCTCAGCCGCCAGTGAATCGAGGTCTCCAATTTGAATGCCTTCTATAAACTCCATCACGAGCACATCTTTCGTCGTGACATCCCAGTAGACTTCTGGAATATGGACGACCTCGTCATCTTTGAACTGTTTGCCGACCTTATCTGCATTACGCCCTTCGATGGTGTAGTCGAGCTCATTTATGATGGATTTCGAGAACTCCTCCATCATGTCCACCAGCTGATATTGGCGGGCCCATTCCATACGGGATTCTGCCATCAATGCCAATTGTTGCAGAATTTCCAGGTCGTTGCGGATGATTTTTTCGATATTCGGGCGCTGCACCTTAACTGCAACAGCTTCCCCGGTTACAAGCTTGGCCTTGTGGACCTGGCCTATGGAGGCGGACCCGATTGCTTCCTGTTCAAACTCCAAAAAGATATCATCCATCCCAGCTCCCAAAGAGTGCTCGATGATTTCTTTTGCTTCATCGTATGGAAAAGAAGGCACGTGACTCTGCAGCTTCGATAGTTCCTCGATGATATCTTCCGGCAGAAGGTCAGGCCTGGTGCTTGCAATCTGGCCTACTTTGATGAATGTGGGACCCATTTCTTCCAAAAAGAGGCGTATGCGTTCTCCGCGCGTCTTTTCGATGTGTGTGCCATCCTTTTTAAGCAGCATTTTCTTTGGCAGGGACAGAACCTCATCAAGCCCCAACTCTTCTACGATAAATCCGAAACCACTTTTGGAGAAGGCCAGGGCAATCTCCCGGTATCTTCTTATATGTTCGATCCTTTTTCTGAATATCATTGCGGGCCTCCCATGCTTTTTCCGAACCCGACTCCCTTTAATATATGGTGAGGGGTAGGTGTCCATCTATTGTAGCCTGATTTTCAGGATTCATCAAAATAATTATAGTAGATTGCATGAAGCGCCTTCTGGGCATCTTTTTGGGCTACGGCGAACATCATGCTGATTTCTGAAGCCCCCTGGTTGATCATACTGATGTTGATGTCATTTTCACTAAGAGCCACCGTTGTCTTCGTAGCGATGCCGATGTGATGCTTCATTCCTTCTCCGACTATGATGATCAGTACAAGGTCGTTTTCGATATGTATCGACTCGGTTTCAAGCGTATCTTCGATATCAGCGATGACCGCCGCCAATTTATCATTGCCTTCGAACTGCTTTGATCGGAGTATGATCGAAAGGTTGTCTATACCCGAAGGGATATGTTCATAGGAGAGGTCGTGGTCCTCCATGATCTGCAGCAGCCGTCTTGTAAAACCGACTTCCCGGTTCATGAGGTATTTATTCATTGTGAGCGATGTGAAACCCTCATCGCAGCTGATGCCGATGACCGGCATGCTGGGTGTATACTCCCTTTCGGCTACAATCTTCGTCCCCTCTATTTCCGGGGCATTCGTATTGCGTATCATGATGGGGATATTCTGTTTATAGACAGGTTCCAGTGCTTCATCGTGGAATACGCCGAACCCGGCATATGACAGCTCACGCATTTCGCGATAGGTGATCTCCTCGATTTTATGAGGAGATCTGATGCGGGACGGATCGGCCGAATAGATGAAGCTGACATCCGTAAAGTTTTCGTAGAGTGATGCATTAACCGCACGTGCCACAATGGCTCCTGTAATATCCGACCCTCCTCTTGGGAAAGTGACGATCTGACCGCTTTTTGAATATCCAAAGAACCCGGGGATCACCACGACTTGGCCGGCGTCCTTCAACTTTTCCAGTCTGGCGTAGGATTCAGGAAGCAGCAGTGCATTGGAAGGCTCATCCGTAACCATTATCCCCGCATCACCAGGGCACATGTAAGTGGCATCGACGCCTATTTTATTCAAATACGCGCTGACCAGCTGCGCATTAAAATCCTCGCCGCATGACTTCAGGGCGTCGAGGAGGCGCTTCTTCTCATTGATATTCGCCAGATGTGAGCGCAATATACCTTCATAATTTTCCAGCAGTTGGTGTTCCAGTCCAAGTTCATCGACCATTGCGGCAAATCTCCCTATGATATCCGTGATGATCTCCTCGACTGGCAGGCCGGCAGTGTGGTTGGCATGTAGGGCAATCAGCATATCCGTCACCTTCGTGTCGCCAGTGCTTCTTTTGCCGGGGGCGGAAACGACCGCAATGCGGCGTTCGCTGTCACTTTTCATTATATCGGCAATCTTTTTGACCTGTGCTGCATTACAGAGGGAACTGCCTCCAAACTTAGCTACCTTCATTCCTTTGCACCTCTACTTTTCTGAATTTTAAAAACAATAATACATCAAAAATCATATAATGTGTACCCTTATTTAAATTGCCGCTTGAATTATCCGACTTTTCTCTCTAATATATAGTCTTATATGAAAGCATGATAGGAGAAAGGTGATGGTGGCATGAAAGTGGCAATACTCGGTATGGGGACGGTGGGTTCCGGAGTGATGGAAATCATTCAGATGAACCGTCCGGAGATTGAGAGGCAAATCGGTACCAGCTTCTCCATCAGCCATGTCCTGGTCCGGGATAGATATAAGGAACGCGGAGTCGAGCTTGGCGGTGTAACCATAACGGATGACGTCGATGAGATTCATGCCGCAGATATAGATGTAGTGGCCGAAGTGATGGGCGGTGTGGCCTCCACCCGGGACATGCTGCTCGGATTCCTCCAGAAAGGGGTGCATGTCATCAGCGCGAATAAAGATATGCTTGCAGAACATATCGATGAACTGTCTGAAGCGGCGAACAGGAGTGGTGCCATGCTGATGTATGAAGCCAGTGTAGCCGGTGGCATACCGATTATTAACGGCATCAGTCAAGGTCTGAACGCAAACCGCATACAGGAAGTGATGGGGATACTGAACGGCACCACCAACTACATATTGACCAAGATGACTGGTGAAGGTTGGGATTATGAAAAAGCGCTTGATGCCGCCAAGGAAAAAGGGTATGCAGAAGCTGATCCGACAAATGACGTGGCCGGCTTTGATGCCCAGAGGAAAATTGTGCTGTTATCCCGGCTGGCCTACAACCGCAAGGTGGATATCGGGAAAGTCGGGACACAAGGCATCGATTCAGTAGAACTGGGAGACATAAAAGCAGGCAGCAATGCCGGATTGACGATGAAGCTGATCGGCCGGAGTGCATTCCATGATGACCAGCTGTCAATTGAAGTGGCGCCCGTCTTCCTGCCGGATGATCATCAGCTATCTTCAGTATCCGACGAGAAGAATGCAGTATATATAAGGGGCAATGCGGTAGGGGAAACGATGTTTTACGGGCCGGGTGCCGGCGGTCGGGAAACTGCCTCCGCTGTAGTATCCGACCTGATCAGCTGCCTTAGGCGTATGGAGCGTGTGGAACAGAATCTGGTTCCGGCATACGAGGCAGCCATCACAGAAGATGTCAGCCCTAAAAGATTCTACATCCGGTTCACCGTCGATGAAATATCCGCCAGGGAACAGTTGTCGCAGCATGGGATAGATTATGAACTCATCGAGCGCAGGGAAGCGGCAGTGGTCATCACCTCCGCGATCAAACCGGAGAAGCTGCGGGCATTGGTGGAGAATAATGACAGCATTTATGTAACCTATAAAGTGGAAGGGGATTGATTCGATGCATTGGAGAGGTCTGATTGAAGAATATAAAGCATATCTGCCGGTGGATGATGACACACCGCGCCTTACCCTATATGAAGGGGGGACGCCTCTTATCCGGCTCGATGCACTGAGCCGGAAGTTCGAAGCAGAACTTTATGCGAAGGTGGAAGGCCACAACCCGACCGGTTCCTTCAAGGACAGGGGAATGGTCATGGCAGTCGCCAAGGCCAAGGAAGCGGGTGCCCATACAGTCATCTGCGCCTCCACCGGCAACACGTCAGCTTCAGCAGCCGCCTACGCTTCACGGGCAGGGCTCAAGACCATCGTGGTCGTGCCGGAAGGCAAGATTGCCCTAGGCAAGCTGGCCCAGGCGATGATGTATGGCGCGGAAATCATATCCATCCAGGGGAATTTTGATGAAGCATTGAAGGTCGTCCGTAAAATCGCCGAAAAAAATGACGGCATCACGCTGGTCAATTCAGTTAATCCATATCGGTTGGAAGGTCAGAAGACGGCAGCTTTTGAAATCGCTGAAGTTTTAGGGACGGCACCGGACTATCTGACGATCCCAGTCGGCAATGCGGGCAACATTTCAGCGTACTGGAAAGGATTCAAGGAATATGATGCCAAAAATGACTCCGGTCTGCCGAAGATATACGGATTTGAGGCAGAAGGGGCGGCGGCCATCGTCAATGATCGGGTGATTGAACAGCCGGAGACGGTCGCAACAGCAATCCGGATCGGCAACCCGGCAAGCTGGTCGCTGGCTGTAGAAGCCCGTGATGAATCAGGTGGTCTGATAGAATCGGTGACGGATGAGGAGATTCTTAAAGCCTATGAAATGTTGGCGGCAGCCGAGGGTATTTTTGCAGAACCAGGATCCAACGCCAGCACAGCAGGCATGATCAGAGCGCTTGAAGAAGGTAAGATTGAAAAGGGCGCCACCGTCGTGGCAGTCCTTACCGGCAATGGGCTGAAGGATCCTGAGACGGCTATGGAACAGATCATAAAGAAGCCGAAGCTGTTGCCGAACGATGAGGGCCAGATCATCGACTACATTGAAGGCCTGGGTGAAAATGATGCATCGGTTTAAGGTCCCGGCCACGAGCGCCAACCTTGGCCCGGGTTTCGATTCCGTCGGTCTGGCACTCGAAAAGTATCTTCATATAGAAGCGATGGAAGATTCTGGATTCAACATCATATTCGAGGATGATTTTCTTGATGTGCTGCCGGACGATGAGACTAATCTTGTCATAAGTACAGCCCGGGATATCGCCCGGAAATATGGGTGCCGACTGCCCGGTCTTGAGGTCAGAATGGGCAGTGACATCCCACTCAGCCATGGGCTCGGAAGTTCCGCTTCAGCCATAGTCGCCGGCATAGAGCTTGCGGATCGGTTTTGCGGCCTGAGTCTGACGGTTTACGATAAAGTGCTCCTTGGCAGCGAAATAGAAGGCCATCCGGATAATATCGGGCCTGCCGTTACAGGAGGACTGTTCGTCGGGTATTATGATGGAGAGCTGTTCTACCATGTGATGGACATCGAAGGCCTATCGGCGGTAATCAGTGTCCCCCCTTATGAGATGAATACAAAAGAAGCCCGACGGGCCTTGCCTGAAACATACAGTAGGCAGGATGCCGTGCGTCAGAATGCCTTGAATAATGTCCTCCTGCTCTCGATCATGAACAATGACTATAAGGCCATGCGCCAACTGATGACGCAGGATCGCTACCACGAACCCTACCGCCGGCAGTTGATCGCCGAATACGATGCGGTGAGGCAAGCGGCTGAACAGGCAGGCGCTATCGCCACGACTATCAGCGGAGCGGGGCCGACTTTGCTGACTCTATGCAAAAGCAGTGAGGCCGCCGCGGTACTTGAACAATTGGACAGCGTGCGTGGTTGCCATCACGAAAAAGTGGATATATGCAGAAAAATTCCCGGGATGTAAGCATCCCGGGAATTTCTATCTGCCATTATATTTTCTGACGATCTTTTCGAATAGGTCATAGGAATAGTTCTGGGCATCTTTATCATAGATGTAGCTCACAGCCATGATTTCATCTGCACCGAATTTATTCTGGAACAACCTCAGCCTCTCAAGCGCAGTGGCTTCACTGCCCATGATCGCTACAGGGAAGCGGCTTTCGACGATCTGCCTTTCAGGCGGCGTCCAGATTGACTCCATGTCTGAAACAGGCGGCTGCAGTTTTTTACCGCCGCCCCTGATGACATTCAGGACGAATTGGGCCATCGTCGTGGAGAGGTGCTTCGCCTCTTCATCAGTATCGGCCATGATCACATTCAGGCAGGCAATCTTATATGGTTCCGCCAACTGGTCGGAAGGCTCGAATTCCTGTTCATAGATCTTGAAGGCTGCTTCCATATGATCTGGAGCGAAGTGCGCCGCAAAAGCGTATGGCAGTCCCAGACGGGCCGCAAGGTGTGCAGAGTCGGTGGAAGAGCCGAGTATATAGAGCGGGATTTCTGTGCCGTTGCCTGGAAAGGCTACGACCTGGGTCTTTTCATCCGAAAGGTATTTGCGGATCTCCTCCACTTCCGAGCCGAATGTATAGACGCCATCATGGTTGTTGCGGCGGATGGCGGATGCGGTACGCATATCAGTGCCAGGGGCACGGCCGAGGCCGATGTCCAGACGGTCACCGAATATGGCGTGCATGGTGCCGAACTCCTCTGCAACGATTAGAGGGGAGTGGTTCGGCAGCATGACGCCCCCGCTCCCGACACGGATATGTTCTGTATGGTGCAGGATGTGATGAATCAGTTGGCGCGTCGCAGAAGACGCGATTGAAGTGGTGTTATGGTGTTCAGCCACCCAGTACCTTTTGTAATCTGAACCATCGACATGTTCAGCGAGGTCGACCATATCCTTGAATGCCTCTTTGGCATCTCCGCCCTCACGTACAGGCACAAGATTAAGAATGGATGGGGTCAGTTGTTTTGACATAGATAGAATCCTCCTTATAATGGACAATTATCATCCATTGGGTTTATTTTGTCTAACAATGGGCTTCAAAAGTATAAAAATCTACCGTTCCATGTTAAAATCTTATAATGTATAATAAAGCTATTTTGGAGATGGGTGATTCTAATGGAAGTATATGCAGACTATGCAGCGACCACCCCTATGGATGGAGCGGTCCGCAAAGCACTCTTGGAAGATGACGGTTTCGGCAATCCTTCAAGCATTCACCGGGCAGGTAAAGAGGCCCGGGCCAAAATCGAGAAGGCGCGCAGGGGGATTGCACAACTTTTAAACGCCTCTTCGTCAGAAATCTTTTTCACCAGTGGTGCCACCGAAGGCAACAATATGGCAATCAGAGGAGTGGCGAACCAATACATCCGCCCCCATATCATCACGACCGAGATAGAACATGCCTCCGTCCTGAACACATTGAGAAGTCTGGAGGCGGATGTGACCTATCTCCAAGCCAACGCGGATGGCGCGATAGACGTCGATGCACTCAAAAATAGCCTGCGGGATGAAACGGTGCTTGTATCGGTCATGCTGGTCAACAATGAAACCGGCGTGATGCAGCCGATCTATGAAATACAAGAAGCGTTGTCGGAGCATAAGGCTTTGCTCCATATAGATGCAGTCCAGGCCTATGGGCATATGGCGGTAGACGTCAAAGAGCTCGGAGCGGATCTGCTGACATTGAGTGCCCATAAGATGTACGGGCCAAAAGGTATCGGCCTGCTCTATAAGCGTAAAGATGTGAAACTCATCCCGCTCATCACAGGCGGCGGCCAGGAGAAGGATCTTCGCGGCGGCACTGAAAACACCATGTGGATCGAAGGCCTGTCGCTCGCAATGCAGCAGGCATCCGATGAAATGACGCGCAGAAGCATACGGGAGATGCAGATTAAAGAGCAGTTCCTCAACTTGCTGACACAATCCGATATTCCATTTGAAGTGAACGGGGACGTCAACAAGTCGGCAAGCCACATCATCAACATCCATTTCCCTTTTGCCGAAGCAGAATTCATGCTGACGGCATTGGACTTGGCCGGCATCCATGCTTCAGCCGGCTCCGCGTGCCAGGCCGGCACATTGAACCCTTCCCATGTCCTCACTTCGATGTACGGCGAATCGAACCGCAACCGCCAATCGATACGGTTCAGCTTCTCCTACATGATGACAGATGAGGAAGTGGAAGCCATCGTCACGGCACTTGAAGATATATACGGAAGACTTATGCGTTAGGCATACCCGGAAAGGAAGGATAACATGAATAATTCAGATATAACTGTCGTCGTCGGCATGAGTGGCGGCGTAGACAGTTCAGTGACAGCTAAGCTCCTGAAAGATCAGGGCTATAATACAATAGGCATCTTCATGAAGAATTGGGACGATACGGATGAAGATGGCGTATGCACCGCTACAGAAGACTATGAAGATGTGCGCCTGGTAGCCGAGGAGATCGGCATACCGTACTACTCAGTGAACTTCGAGAAGGAATATTACGACAGAGTATTCGAATATTTCCTCGAGGAGTACAGGAAAGGGCGGACTCCGAACCCTGATGTGATGTGCAACAAGGAGATAAAATTCAAGGCGTTCCTTGATCACGCCATGAAACTTGGGGCAGATTACGTTGCGACTGGACATTATGCACAAGTCGTGCATGACGAGGAAGGTACAAAGATGCTGAGGGGCACCGATAACAATAAGGATCAGACGTATTTCCTCAACCAACTCTCCCAGGAGCAATTATCCAAAGTGATGTTCCCACTTGGCCACTTGGACAAGAAGGAAGTGCGCAGGCTGGCCCGCGAATATGACCTGGCCACAAAAGACAAGAAAGATTCGACCGGCATATGCTTCATCGGCGAAAGGGACTTCAAGACATTCCTGAGCAGTTATCTGCCTGCCAATCCGGGACGCATGATCAATATGGATACCGGGGAAGATAAAGGCCGTCATGACGGCCTCATGTACTACACGATCGGACAGCGTCAAGGCCTCGGCATCGGCGGAGACGGAGGACCGTACTTCGTGGCAGGGAAAAACCTTGAAACGAATGAATTGTATGTAGTGTCCGGCTACGACAATGAAGCATTGTCTTCTTCCAGCCTGGAGGCTTCAGACATCAACTTCATCAATCCAGTACCGGAAACGTTTGAATGCACCGCCAAATTCAGATACCGCCAAGAAGATGTACCGGTCACCGTCAAGCAGATGGACGATAGGCTGCTTGTAGAATTCCATGAACCGGCGCGCGCCGTCACACCTGGTCAAGCAGTCGTCTTCTATGATGGTGATGTATGTCTCGGTGGGGCGACGATAGACCGCATATTCAAAGAATCAAAAGAATTGGAGTATCTTGCATAATGACCATCAGATATGAACAGTTGATCAAAGAGGGTAGAACTGAAGAGGCACTTAAGGAGATATTCAAGGAGATAGAGGCATCACCTGAGGAAGAAGCGCATTACATCAACGCCGGAAACCTGTTGCATCGGGCCGGCCAGGAGGAAGAAGCGGAGCGGTTTTTGCAGAAGGCGATCACCTTGAATGAGGCGAGTACGAGCGCATACTATGCACTCGCGAACGTCTACTTCGATAATGAACGGTTCAAGGAGGCGGTGAGGCTCTACCTGCTGGCCTACACCCGCAACCCAGACGATGGTGACCTGAATTTCATGCTGGCCATGAGCCATGTTCATCTGAACGAACCTGAACAGGCCATTCAGTTTTTTGAAAAAGCACATGAAGTAAAGCCCGGGGATACGGATATCGCGTTCCAATATGGGCTCCTCTGCTGTCAAGTCGGACTGTACGGGCCCGGAGAGACCTTATTGAAGAAAGTATTGTCCATGGAAGAGAACGCGGATGCGGAATATAACCTTGGACTGGTGAAACTCATGAAAGATGATGAAGCGCAGGCGATAGGCCATTTTCAGCGCGCAATAGAGATTCAAGAGGACCATCATCTTGCCCATCATGCACTTGCACGACTCAACGATTGAGAGGACCGGAACGAGGAAGGTGATTCCATTTGGATCAATCTACAATCTACGATGACACATTCATAACAGGGGAAGTGGAGCGCGTCATATTCGTCAGTGAACAGACGCGTTTTACTGTGCTCAAGGTACTCATCAATGAAACGAATACGAACTTCAGTGACGAAGCGATCGTCACGGGCTACTTCCACGCGGTCGCAGAAGGGGACACGTACAGGTTCTCAGGAAAAGTGACCCGTCATGCACGTTTCGGGGAACAATTCAGTGCGGACACGTTCAGGAAAGAGCAGCCGACGACGATGCGCGGGCTGATCCAATACCTCTCAGGGGATACGTTTCCTGGAATAGGGGAAAAGACAGCCAAAAAGATCATTGAAACCCTTGGCGTCGATGCATTGAAAAAAATTGCAGATGACCGGAGTGTACTAAATGATGTGGCAGGCTTGTCCAAAAAGAAGCGCGATATGATCCACTACCGCATATTGGAGAACAGCCAGACTGAGCGTCTGGTCATCAAACTGACCGATCTAGGTTTTGGTGCCAGGATGAGCGCCAAAATATTGAAGACCTACCAGGACCAGGCCCTCCAGGTGATTGAGAAGGAGCCCTACCGGCTGGTTATGGACATCGATGGCATCGGCTTTCATACCGCGGACCGTATAGCGATGAACGCCGGCATCGGTAAAGATGATATCAGCCGTCTTGAAGCGGGTATCATGTATCTGGTGGAGAGTGTCATCATGTCTGATGGCCATACTTATGCGACACGGGATACTCTTGTCGGAATGACGCGGGAATTGCTGAACCATGACGCCGAGCAGTACTTTTCGGACGAGGCCATCAGCCGATCGATCGATCAGCTGTCAGACAACGACCGGCTCGTCCAGTATGAGGACCGCATCTATGTTCCTTCCCTCTTTTATTCCGAATATAAATCAGCCGAGCAGATCTTCCGCATGATGAATGACCGATCGGAAGTGTCAGCGGGTGAAGAGAAGGCGGGCGAAATCATCGCGGATGTCGGTGAACGCTTCGATATCCACTATAATAACAGGCAGAAATCCGCCATGATCAAGGCATTGACTGAAAAGATCTCCATCATTACAGGCGGTCCCGGCACAGGGAAGACCACAATCGTCAAAGGCATCATCAACGCCTACCATGAATTGAACGACTTGAAGCCCGCTGACGAGTATGAGGGTGACGAATACCCGATCAGGCTTGTCGCCCCCACTGGCCGGGCATCCAAGCGCCTCAGTGAAACTGCAGGCATCAAGGCGTCCACCATCCACCGTATGATAGGGTGGGGCATGGATACCGGTAAGGATGAAGTGATCGATGCAGAAATCGATGCAGACCTCATCATCATAGATGAGATGTCGATGGTCGATACATGGCTGTTCTTTCAGCTGATGCGCAACGTCAAACCTTTCACGCGGCTGGTGTTCGTCGGGGACCGCGATCAATTGCCATCCGTCGGGCCCGGGACCGTGTTCAAAGATCTGATCGAGTCTGGCGTCATTCCGACGACCGAGCTCGATACCATATACCGTCAGGGGGAAGGATCTTCGATCATCCGCTTGGCACACGAGATAAAAGAAGGCAGGAAAATGGACATCACCGAAAAGTTCAAAGACCGCCTTTTCATCCCCGCTAAAATGAACCATATCCCGGACATCGTGGATAATGTGGTGAAAAAAGCGGTCGACAGAGGATATGATATGCGTGATATTCAAGTGTTGGCCCCCATCTATAGAGGGGACGCCGGAATACTGAAGCTCAACCGCATTCTCCAGACCATCCTCAATCCTGAAGCTGAAGATAAAAATGAAATTGCCTTTGGCGATGTCATATTCAGGAAGGGTGACAAAGTCATACAGCTCGTCAACCGGGCTGAAGACAATGTCTTTAACGGTGACTCTGGAGTGATCGATTCCATACTGTTCAAGGATGAGGATGAGGCAGAAAAGGATACGATTCTGGTTGATTATGACGGCATCCATATCGCGTACGAACGCAAAGAACTGACAGAATTGTCGCACGCCTACTGTACGAGCATCCATAAAGCACAGGGGAGCGAATACCCGATCGTCATCATGCCGGTCGTCAAAAGCTACCGCCATATGCTGATGAAGAACATCGTCTATACAGGCATCACGCGTGCCAAAGAATCGCTCATATTATGTGGAGACCAGGAAGCATTCTATGATTCCCTGGAGAAAGAGGGCGTCCACAGACGCACTTCGCTGGCCGAGATGATCCGCCTGCTCTTCGGCAAGGATGAGGCGCCGAAAGACGAGATGCCTGAAGTCCTGACCGAATCGAAAATGTTCCAGATCCCTGCCATGATAAATATGGAAGGCGTCACACCTTACGATTTCAATTGACAGATCCGGTGAATATTCCTATAATCAAATCAAGGTTAAAACAAGTGGAGATCCCGAGTGACTGGATTGTGATGGACAGAGACATTGCGGCAGCTGAGAGCAATGACGCATCCTTTCACGTGCTAATCTCCACCCACTTTATATATATACAAAGTGATGACAGTGTCATAACTTGGGTGGTACCGCGGTTCAGATCGTCCCATATTTTGGGGGGATCTTTTTTTATTTTAAAAACTAAGGAGTGACTGTAATGAAAAGACTGACCGGCAACGAAATCAGGGATATGTTCCTCGAATACTTCAGGGCACACAACCATATGGTGGAGCCGAGTGCACCGCTTGTACCGATAGATGACGATTCTCTGCTGTGGATCAACTCGGGAGTGGCGACTCTAAAGAAGTATTTTGACGGCCGTACCATTCCGGAAAACCCCAAAATCGTCAACGCCCAGAAGGCGATCAGGACAAACGATATAGAGAACGTCGGCTTTACAGCCCGTCACCATACATTCTTCGAAATGCTCGGCAATTTTTCGATAGGGGATTACTTCAAGGAAGATGCGATCCGCTACGCATGGGACTTCCTGACTAACAGCGAGTGGATCGGTTTCGACCCATCACTCCTCTATGTCACCGTTCACCCGGAAGATGAAGATGCCTATAGGATATGGCGGGAGATAATCGGTCTTGAAGCTGATCGCATCATCCGCATAGAAGGTAACTTCTGGGATATCGGGGAAGGTCCGTGCGGCCCGAACAGTGAAATCTTCTACGACCGCGGTCCGGATTTTGAACCGGGGGCTCCGGCGGATGAGATGTACCCGGGTGGCGAAAATGAACGCTATCTGGAAATCTGGAATCTCGTATTCAGTGAATTCAACCACAACAAAGATGGTTCCTATACACCACTGCCTAAAAAGAATATTGATACGGGCATGGGGCTTGAAAGGATGGCCAGCATCATACAGGAAGTGCCGACCAATTTCGATACCGACCTCTTCACCCCGATCCTTGCTGAGATCAGCCGGATCAGTGGCCACCGTTACGGCGCAGATGCCGAAGCCGATGTTGCGTACAAGGTGATAAGCGACCATATCCGCACCGTCAGCTTTGCGGTTGCGGATGGCGCCCTCCCTTCAAACGAAGGACGCGGCTATGTATTAAGACGTCTGATCAGACGCGCAGTCCGCTTCAGCAAAGAGCTCGGCATCAACCGGGCCTTCATGTTTGACCTGGTGGAACCGGTATCTGAAATCATGGAAGGTTTCTATCCGAACGTGGGCGAACGCAAAGCATTCATCAAGGAAGTCATCAAAAAAGAAGAAGAGCGTTTCCTTGCGACGCTTGATGAAGGCATCCAAATCTACGAACAGGTCAAGAAGAAAGCGCAGCAGGATGATAATGTCATCAGTGGTGAAGACGCCTTCAGACTCTACGACACCTACGGATTCCCATATGAACTGACCAAGGAATATGCAGAGAATGACGGCATGACGGTTGATGAAGCAGGTTTTATCGAAGAGATGAAACAGCAGCGTGAACGGGCAAGGAATGCCCGGAAATCGGGTGATTCGATGCAGGTCCAGTCTGAAACGCTGGCACGCCTTACCGCGCCGAGCACATTCACCGGCTATACTTCCAAAAGCGAAGAAGCGGTTCTGCTTCATATCATCCATGCGGATAATGAGGTGGATGCTGCAGAAGCGGGCCAGGACGTGGAACTCATCTTTGACCGCACACCGTTCTATGCGACAAGCGGCGGACAGGTGGCAGACAAAGGGGAAATCCAGTCAGACGGTACAAAACTTACAGTCAACTCAGTCTACAAGGCGCCGAACGGCCAGAATGTGCATGTGGCACACATCTCGGAAGGTACGCTTTCCAAAGGTGCCACATATGACCTGGAAGTGGACGCAGAGAGCCGTAACTTCATCATCAAAAACCATACTGCAACGCACCTCCTGCATCAGGCATTAAAAGATGTGCTTGGCGATCATGTCAACCAGGCAGGTTCGCTTGTAGAAAAAGAACGGCTGCGTTTTGACTTCTCCCACCTTGAAGGGTTGAGTGAAGAAGAAACCGAGCAGATAGAAAATATAGTAAACGCCAACATCTACCGCAATATGGCGGTAGAGATCGAGGAAATGCCGATAGAAGAAGCAAAACAAAAGGGTGCTACGGCACTGTTCGGCGAGAAATATGGAGACGTCGTCCGCGTAGTGGACATCAACCAGTACTCGATAGAGCTATGCGGCGGCATCCATGTCAGAAACACCGGTGAAATCGGCACTTTCAAGATAATATCTGAAACAGGTATCGGGGCAGGCATCAGGCGTATAGAAGCCGTCACCAGCAAATACGCAGTTGAGTACTATAAAGAGAAGGAAGCAGTTGTGAAAGAGATTGCCAAAGATCTGAAGGTCAAAGAAGGCCAGGTCAACAAGAAGGTCTCGGCACTGCTTGCTGAAAACCAGACGATGCACAATGAAATCAAGGAATTGAAGGCATCTCGCCAAGATGAAAAGCTCGCAGAGGCCACCCACGAAACCAAGGAAATCAATGGTGTGCCAGTGCTATCCATGGAAGTCCAGGCAGAAGGTGCCAAGGAACTGAGAGAAACGATGGACCGTCTAAAGTCACGGGCCCAAGATACCGTAATTGCGCTTGGTTCGGTGAATGGCGACAAGGTATCCCTTGTCGTGACTGTGCCTAAATCATTGACCGACCGCCTAAAAGCCGGCGACATCATGAAAGGCATGGCTTCAACAGTCGAAGGTAAGGGGGGTGGCCGCCCAGATATGGCACAAGGTGGCGGCACCGCTCCAGAGAATATAACAAGTGCATTACAATTTGTTGAAGACTATATTAAAAGTACTTTATAAAAACAATCAATGCTATACTGATTGAAAAGGGAAGCAACGATGGGAGTGCTGTAATTGAACCAGTTTGATGAAACAATGAAATTCAGTGTGGACGACATGAAGGCTGAAAATGTCAAAGATATCATGACCGTCGTGTACAGGACACTGGAGGAGCGTGGGTATAACCCAATCAACCAGATCGTCGGATACCTCCAAAGCGGTGACCCGGCCTATATCCCCCGGCACAATGAGGCGCGCAATAGAATTCGGCATATCGATCGTGATGAAATAATGGAAGTCCTTGTCAGGAGCTACATCGAAAAGGAAATACATGAATAGGATACTCGGGCTTGATGTCGGGACCAAGACAGTCGGCGTGGCGCTGAGTGATGCACTCGGGTGGACAGCGCAGGGCGTAACGACGCTCAAGATCGACTACGATGAAGGGATATACGGCATTGAGGAAATCGTCAGGTTGGCGATGGATAATGATGTCGAAAGGATAATCGTAGGATTGCCAAAGAACATGAATAATTCAATCGGAGAGAGTGGAGAGCGTTCAATCCACTTTGCCAAATTGCTTGAAAACGCGTTGCCAGATGTTAAAATAACACTATGGGATGAACGATTGAGTACAATCGGAGCAGAGCGTTCGCTACTTGAAGCGGACCTCTCCCGAAAAAAAAGGAAGGCAGTTATCGATAAGATGGCTGCAGTATTCATACTGCAGGGCTACCTCGATAACCCAGTCAAAGGAGATTGAACTATGAGTCAGGAAGAAATGGAATTCAACATGGAAGAAGAAATGATGACGCTATACGACGAACAGGGGAATGAAGTACTCTACCGCAAAATGCTCGAATTCCATCATCCAGGGTTCGATAAGGAATACGTCATTCTTGCAGAGGAAGGAAATTTCTCCAATGAAGATGAAGAGATAGAACTTATTCCGATGATCAATGTACCCGATGAAGATGGCGAAGGCGGTAAGTTCATGCCCGTCGAGACGGATGAAGAATGGGATATGATCGAAGAGATCGTCAATACTCGTATGGACGAACCGGAAGAGTAGATTTTTTCTGGTATTACGGATGGCTTCCAATTTTATTGGGAGCTATTTTTGAGATAGGAGTTATACATGAGCAAATACGAAGATATCAAATTTTCAAAGAATGTATCGTCATACCTGTCCTTGTTCGTCATCGCCACGTTGGCGATACTGTTTGTAATCGCGGCCTTCTCCGTATATGTATATGTCAAATCGGGGATTGAGCCTCTGGACAGCGATTCCACAGAAGTCAAAGAAGTAAAGATAGAACAAGGGTCAACAGCCGACGAGATAGGTGAAGTACTGGAAGAGGAAGGAATCATCAAAAGTGGCATGATGTTTGAATACTATCTCAAACTAAACAGCATCACCAATTACCAGGCCGGCAACTATGAACTTTCTCCTTCAATGGACTTCGAAAAGATTGCAAAGACGTTGGAGACAGGACGCATCTATCAGGAAGTGCAACATAGACTGACGGTGCCTGAAGGCTATTCGATAGATGAGATTGCCGATCAGATGGCAGAGCAGCTGCCCATCAAGAAAAAAGAGTTCATGGATCTGATGAATGATGAATCCTACATCAAATCGTTGATTGAGGAATACCCTGATATGCTGTCTGATGCAATACTCGATGAAGAGGTCAAGTTCCCGCTTGAAGGCTACCTCTTCCCTGCAACATATGACATTGTTGAGGAAGAACCGAAGGTGAAGGACATTGTTGAACAGATGCTTGATGCCACGAAGAATAATTCGTACAGCGTCTTCAATTCGAGTGAAGGATATACAATGACTTTTGAGGGGGAGACGAAGGAGCTTTCATTCCATGAGTTCCTCACATTGTCTTCCCTAGTCGAAGAAGAAGCGACCTCGCTGGCGGACCGCTCCAAGATTGCAAGCGTGTTCTTAAACCGCATGTCCGAGACTCCGGCGATGCCGCTTCAGACCGACCCAACTGTATTGTATGCCCTCGGAGAGCATAAGGAACGCACATTGTTTGAAGACCTTGAAGTGGAGGATCCCTACAACACGTACAATATTACAGGCCTTCCACCTGGTCCAATCGCGTCTCCAGGCATGGAGTCTGTACAGAGCACAATGAACCCTTCCAATACGAACTATTACTATTTCCTTGCAGACAGCGAAGGCAATAACCATTTTGCTGAAACATTTGAAGAACATACTGAAAACAGGGAAAAATATATTAATAACAATTAGCATGTAAAATCGTCTTTTCAACTGGAATAATCTGTGCTAATATGATTCTGACGAACAAAGCAACTGATAACTTTTGTTATCGGTTGTATTTTTTGTATATATGGTGGCTTATATGGATATTTATGAATATATTAAAGAAATGAACACTGAAGAAGAATTGTTTCCTGAAATGCTTGCGTATGCCCAGGAAAACCGTGTGCCCATCATGGATCAGGATGCTCTATCAGTCATGAAGCACTACATCCACCTCTCAGGCGCGAAAAGAATCCTTGAGATAGGTACTGCCATCGGCTACAGTGCAATGCACATGCTATCGGTAAGCCAGGATATTACTGTCGTCACTATCGAGAAAGACCAGGATTCCCACGCACATGCCAAACGATTTTTCGAAATGCAAGGTGTGTCAGATAGGGTGAGGAGCCTTTTGGCAGATGCCAAGGAAGTAACCCCCGAGGAAATTGGTGAACAGAAGTTCGATCTTCTCTTCATCGATGCATCAAAAGGGAACAACCGGAATTTCTTCGATAAGTTCTCTGCTCATGTCAGACCGGGTGGACTGATCATCATCGATAATATACTGCTTAGAGGATTGGTCACAAAGGAAGAAATCACTGCCCGCGGCACCCGGAGAATGAAGGAGAAGGTGGACGGGTTCAATCGGATGATAAAAGAATCGAAGATGTCTTCAGCCTTTCTGCCGGTCGGCGATGGCCTACTCATAATTACAAAAGATAAAGAGGAGCAAGGCGAATGAGAAAACCAACAGTCATTGGCATAGCCGGGGGTTCAGGCTCCGGCAAGACATCAGTAACACGCAAGATAATGCATGCCCTGGACGGTCATAGCGTCATATTGATCGAGCAGGACTATTATTATAAGGACCAGAGCGATAAAACATTCGAGGAACGGCTGAAGACCAATTATGATCATCCATTTGCATTCGACAATGACCTTCTCATTTCCCACATTGGCCAGCTCATCGAGCGCAAGCCTGTAGAGATTCCGACATACAACTATGAAATCCATACGCGGAGCGATGAGACCATTCTGGTCGAGCCGAAAGATGTCATCATCATCGAAGGCATCTTCGCTCTTGAGAATGACGCACTGCGGGATCTGATGGACGTCAAACTCTATGTGGATACAGATTCCGACATCCGTATATTGAGAAGGCTGCAGCGGGACATCGAAGAGCGGGGCCGCACGATGGATTCAGTGATCAGCCAATACTTGAATGTAGTCAGGCCGATGCATCTGCAATTCATCGAACCCACTAAACGTTTCAGTGATGTCATCATCCCTGAAGGCGGTAAGAATGATGTGGCGATTGATCTCATCACAACCAAGATACGCACATTGCTTAACGAATCAAAAAATAACTAGACTTATAATTACTGGAGGCTTATAACCATTATGGATATGAATAAAGAATTTCCAATGACGAAAAGCGGATATGAACAATTGCAGGAGGAACTCGAACATCTGAAAGTCGTAAAACGCCCTGAAGTGGTTGAGAAGATAAAAGTCGCAAGAAGTTTCGGCGACCTCTCAGAGAACTCTGAATACGATGCAGCTAAAGATGAGCAAGGGTTCGTCGAACAGGAAATCACCAAAATCGAAGATATGCTGCGCCACGCTAAAATCATTGAAGACAGCAACAACAATAATGTGGTCCAGATCGGCAAGACCGTCACATTCAAAGAACTGCCTGACGGGGACAAAGAGTCCTATCAGATTGTCGGCAGTGCTGAAGCCGATCCGTTTGAAGGTAAAATATCGAATGAATCGCCGATAGCCCAGTCCCTGATGGGTGCCAAATTGAAGGATTCAGTTAATGTACCGCTCCCGAACGGCAACGAAATGAAAGTGGAGATTGTTTCCATTGACTAAGGGCCCCATCGGTATCATCGGTGCGATGAAGCCGGAAGTTGACATTCTGCTGGAGTGGATGGATATCAGCTCATTGGAGGAACTGGCCCATACCACCGCGTACATCGGCGAACTCTTCGGAAGAGATGCGATTGTCATCGAGAGCGGCATCGGAAAGGTGAATGCAAGCATGATTACCGCACTCTTCATTGAACGATATAACCCAAGCCTCATCATCAACACAGGTGTGGCCGGGGCCTTATCGGACACCCTTGATGTGACGGACATGGTTGTCAGCACTGATGTGCTGCATCACGATGTCGATGCCGTCGAATTCGGCTATGAGCTGGGGCAAGTGCCGGGCATGCCGAAAATGTACTATGCTGACAAGGGGCTCGTAAAGTTGGCAATGACTGCGATTTCTAAAAATCAGGATATAACTGGCCATAGCGGCCAAGTGGTCAGCGGCGACTCATTCATCAGCAATGCCGCCCAGAAGGGCACCATTCTACAAAACTTCAAAAAGGCCTATGCGGTGGATATGGAATCGGCGGCCATCGCACAGGCTTGCTATCAATTCTCGACACCGTTCGTCATCATCCGTTCGATTTCAGATAGGGCGGATGACAGTGCGGATATGGCTTATGAAGAATTTTTGTCTAAAGCTTGTATTCATTCATCTGAAGTTGTAAAATTATTAATGAAGGACTTGTGACCTGGAGGGATACTCAATGACTTTTCTCATGATCATTTCAATCATCATTACAGTCGTCATCGGTTTTCTGGTTTACAAAGAGACCGAGACAGAGGATAATGACATCATTGAATAGTTCAAAAAGCGCCTTAATTTTTTAAGGGGCTTTTATTTTTGTGATAGAATATAAAAAAACTCACTGGGAGTGCCGACATTGAAGCTTCTTAAAAAATACTTTTTACCAAGCGACTATTTCAGGGAATTTCATAGCATAACACCTGAATATTTAAAAGAACGCGGTATACGCGCAATCATCACGGATTTAGACAATACTCTGGTGGGATTCGATGAACCCGATGCCAATGAAGAAGTGTTGAGGTGGCTTAAGGAGATGAAGGATAACGATATAAAAGTCTCCATCGTTTCCAACGGAAGCCAGCAGAGAGTCGGGGATTTCAGTGACCCGCACGAAATCCAGTATATATACCGGGCCAGAAAACCCCTGGGACATTCCTACCGAAGAGCGCTCGCCAATATGGGCGCAGCGAAATCTGAAACGGTCATGATCGGCGATCAGCTCCTGACGGATGTATTGGGGGCGAATCGGGCAGGGTTGGAAAGCATTCTGGTACTGCCCGTCAAAAAGAAAGATGGTTGGGCCACTGTGGTCAACCGGAGAATTGAACGCATCATAATGAGATATTTCGACCGTAAAGGTCTTATTCAATGGAGGGACTGACATTTGGAGTCTATTAAATGTATTGGCTGCGGAGCAGAACTGCAGAGCGATGACGAGAAACAACCGGGTTATATACCGGCAAGCGGTCTGGAAAAGGAAGACCCGATCTGCAAACGATGCTACCGTCTGAAACATTATAATGAAGTGATGGATGTGGATGTCGATTCCGGAGATTTCATGACGATGCTGAATGCCTTATATGAAACAGATGGTCTGATCGTCAAAGTAGTTGATGTATTCGACTTCAACGGCAGCATCATCCCGTCTTTCAACAGGATTGTGGGAGACAAGAAAGTGGTTGCGGTCATCAATAAGATTGACCTGCTGCCAAAATCGGTCAACCGCAGCCGGCTTGTGCATCGTGCTAAACTCATGCTCAGTGAAGCGGGCATCAAAGCTGTCGACACTGTAGTAGTGAGTGCGATGAAGAATGAAGGGATAGATAAGCTGATCGAGCGCTTGTCCAAGTTGTCGGAGGGCAAGGACATCTATGTTGTAGGCACGACGAACGTAGGTAAATCGACACTCATCAACCGTCTGATTGAAAACACATCTGGAGATAAAGAAGTGATTACGACGAGCCGTTTCCCTGGGACCACCCTCGACCTCATCGATATCCCGCTGGATGGAAATGCGTTCATCTATGATACACCTGGTGTGATGTTGAATTCCCAGATGGCCCATTATGTTTCAAGCGACAGCTTGAAGCATATAACCCCAACTAAAGAAATCAAATCCAAAGGGTTCCAACTGGACTCTGGGCAGAGTCTTTTCATCGGTAACTTGGCGCGTATCGACCATAACTATGGAGAGCGCAACAGTTTCAATGTGTTTGCACACCATGCGCTTACCATCCACCGGACCAAGACGGATAATGCAGATGAATTCTACAGCAAACATTATAATACTCTGCTGGCGCCACCCGAAATTGGAACTCCTTACTTGACCGAGTCCTATGAGAGTCATGAATTCGATATCGAAGAAGACAGTGACATAGAAATAAGCGGACTGTCGTTCATCCGCGTGGGCGGTGGATCCATAGTAGAAGTCCGCGTGCCTGAAGGGGTGGAAGTCACTTTGAGGCCGACGATATTTAAAGGAGACCAGTAATGGGTAATTATGCAGTAATAGGATTCCCTGTATCGCATAGTCTCTCGCCTTTAATCCACAATGCGAATTTCGCTGCTAGGGGAAGGGCTGATGAATACTCGGCGATTGAAGTTGAACCTGATGCGCTTGATGCCATACGGGAGACGGCATCAGCTAATAGGCTGAAAGGGTTCAACGTCACCCTCCCGCATAAAGAAAGCATCATGAAGCACCTGGATGAGATTGAAGCGGATGCCCGGAACATCGGTGCAGTGAACACCGTGTCCATAAGTAATGGAGTATGGAGGGGGCATAACACCGATGTTACAGGCTACATGAATGCGTTCCAGGGCAAGTTCGGCACAGGTCGGCGCAGAGTGCTCATCATCGGAGCCGGCGGTGCAGCAAAAGCAGTGCACCGGGCACATGCGAACATTGGAGATGACGTGACAATAGCGGCACGCCGGAGTACTGCCATGGAGGGATTTATAACGACGGACTTCTCTTTCACGCTGTTGCCTGAGCTGACCGGTCAAGAGGCGTTCGATGTCGTCATCAATTCGACGCCGATCGGGCTTGCAGATGAAGATCTTGTAGAAGTGTTGGACTTGCCGCAAGGATTATTCGGCGAATCGACAATTGGGGTCGACCTCATCTATAAACCGGAAGTAACGCCATTCCTCGATTATTTCAAGGAAGCAAACCGTATGAACGGCATGCCGATGCTCATCCATCAGGCAATGGATGCATATGAAATATGGACTGGCGACACGGGAGATTACGAAGCAGTCAATAAAAAGTATAAAGAATATAATGGAGGGCAATCATGAATACACTCACTTCTCGTCAAGTGAAACAATTGAAGGCAGAGGCGCATCATCTAAACCCAATCTTCCAGGTTGGGAAAAATGGAGTAAATGATAACTTCGTCGAGCAGATCAACGACGTTCTTGAAAAGAGGGAACTCATCAAAATATCAGTCCTGCAGAACTGTCTGGAGGATAAGGAAAATATAGCGGCCCAAATCAGTGAAGCCACGAACAGCCATGTCGTCACCATAATCGGAAAGACGATTGTGTTGTATAAAATGTCTGAAGAGAATAAGAAGATCGACCTGGGATGAGGATCGGCTTCTTCGGGGGTACATTCGATCCTGTGCACCTTGGTCATATACATGGCGTCGTCGAGGCGAAAATCGCCTTGGACCTGGATAAGATCATCATGATTCCTGCAAAACAGTCACCGCTGAAAGATGAATCCCCCACCGGTGATGCCCACCGCATTGAGATGCTGAAAAGAGCCGCCGCCCCCTATGGCTTCATGGAAATCCTCGAGTGGGAGATCACTCGGGAGGGCGTGAGCTACACTTTCGACACCGTCCAATATCTGAAAGAAGAATATCCATCAGATGAGCGGTTCTTCCTTATAGGTTCCGATCAATATGAAGGGTTCCACAAATGGCATCGCCATGAAGCGCTGCTTAAAATGATGAACTTTGTCGTAATGAGCCGCCGCCCGGATGAATTGGCCATAGATGAACGCTTTACCGCCCTTAGCCAGCCTGTCATGGAGATTTCTTCTACAGTCATTCGGGAAAGGATAAAAAAAGGCGAAGTGGCAATGCATCAGCTTGAGCCTTCTGTATACCAGTATATAAAGGAGCATCGCTTGTATGAAACATAAAATAGCGTTAGAGATGGTAAAGGCCAAGCTACCTGAAAAAAGGTATAAGCATTCCAAGAGGGTAGCGGAGACGGCAGTCAAAATGGCCGAAATATTCAAGGGAGATAAAAATAAGTGCTTCCTCGCAGGCATACTCCATGACTTCTCGAAGTACGATGAACTGGGGGAAATGTATCAATACGTCACAAAGTATAAATTGGACCCAGAACTCCTCAGCTATAAATCTGCAGTTCTGCATGGCCCGATAGCTGCGGTAAAAATGCGTGAAGAGTACCGTGTGGAGGACGAAGAGATCTATCAGGCGATTATGAATCATACCAGCGGCAGAAGCCATATGTCGCTTAACGAGAAAATCATCTACGTGGCAGATTATATTGAGCCGAAAAGAAGTCAGCCGGGTGTGGAAGCAATCCGAAGCCTTATTTTCGATGACCGCAATCTCGATGTTGCGGTCTATGAGATTACTAAAGCCAACATGCAGCATCTTTTGTCTAAAGATCAGCCGATCTATCATAAGACATTGGAATGCTTGAATTACTATAATATGATCAAGGAGTGAATTTATGAAAACCGGACAACTAATCGAACTTTTGGCAGAAGCATGTGATGATAAGCGTGCAGAGGAGATCATGAAATTTGATGTTTCAGGATCAAGCAGCGTAACCGACTATTATCTTATCTGCGACGCAAGCTCGGACCGCCAGGTTCAGGCGATTGCTGATGAAGCGGAAGATGCATGCCAGAAACACGGCGTAGAGACGAATATGGAAGGCTACAAAGAAGGCAAATGGGTATTGCTCGACGCAGGCAACGTCGTCCTCCATATATTCCATAAGCCGGAACGTGAATATTATAACCTTGAGCGCCTGTTCAAGAATGGTGAGCGCGTTGAGGTCTGAGTCAACCTACCAACTTTTCAGCCGCCATTATGAGGCGCTCACCTATGATCTGCCATATGATCTCTGGCTGGACATCATCAACCATTTCAAGGCGGGACGGCAAAGTGTCCTGGATATCGGATGCGGTACAGGCCATCTGACCAGTAAACTTGATTTCGGCAAGGTGACCGGCATGGATCAGTCACCACAGATGATAGAAGAGGCAAAGTCTAAAAAATTGGAGCATACATCATTTTTAACTGGAGATATGCTCGATTTCCACCTTGATGAGAAGTTTGATATGGCAATTGCAACCGTCGATGTGATGAACTACTGCAAAGACAGTGGTGAAGTGGGGCAGGTGCTGCAGAACGTCTACAATCATCTGAATCCAGGCGGCGTCTTCATCTTTGATATCCACAGTGTCTATAAAATGGAGCATGAATTCAATGATATGACCTATTCGGATGAAACGGACCATATCACATATATATGGCATGCCATTACAGGCGAGCATCCTCTGTCGGTAATCCATGATATGACATTCTTCGTAAAAGAAGAAGATGGGGGCACATACCGTAAAATTGCTGAAACCCATGAGCAACGAACCTACAAGCATAAGGAAATGATTCGGATAATCAATCAGACTGATTTCTCAATCCTTACTTCCTTCAGTGACTTTTCAATAGATAATCCAGTGACAGATATTTGTGATAGGGTATTCTATGTACTGAAAAAATAAACCGATGAAATGACCTGGTGGACGCCGGGTCATTTTTATTTTTCGAGTTTTATTATTTACTTGCAATGTAAAAAAAGAAAAATGGCCATTTCCTCCCATATATATATGAGAGATTATTCTAGGAGGAAATGCAGTGAATGAATTAATGGAAGTATGCAAAAAGTATAAAGTTCCCATCGCTTGTGTGGCCGTATGTTTGATGCTTTCGATAATTGTGTTTAGATTAATGTCTTCCAATGAGGAAGACATGCCGATGGAAGCCTATGAACCTAAAGCCTATGAAGAGTCATCCGATGAAGCCCCTAATGAGCCGCAAGCCGAATCACAGACGATCATGGTGGAAGTCAAGGGCGCAGTGAAATATCCCGGTGTGTTCGAAGTCCCTGAAGATGCCCGTGTAAAAAATGTCCTCGAGATGGCGCAGATCAAGGGGAATGCCGATCTATTGACCGTCAACCAATCCATGAAACTTAAGGATGAGCAGGTGGTGTATGTACCAGCTGTCGGAGAGGAAATTACTGAAGGGCCTGTTAATCAGACAGAAGAAGGTGAAGAGACAAAAGCACTCGTAAACATCAATACTGCAGATGTAGACGAACTTACGACGCTTAATGGCATAGGTGAAAAGAAAGCTCAGCTTTTTTTGGATTACAGGGAAGAGAACGGGTTGTTCATGAAGCTTGAAGATATAAAGAATATCCCTGGCATCGGCGATAAAACATTTGAAAGTCTGAAGCCTTATATTACAATAGATGAATAGGATACAGGAGGGGTAACATGAGAATCAATTGGCATCAGTACTTTCTTGCCCAAAGTCACCTGCTCAGTCTGCGGTCGACTTGCGAGCGGCTTAGAGTCGGTACGACCATCGTCAAGGATAACAGGGTCATTGCCGGTGGCTACAACGGGTCGGTCTCCGGAGAAGCACACTGCATCGATGTGGGGTGCCTGCTCGAAGGCGGGCATTGCATCAGGACGATCCATTCCGAAATCAATGCATTGCTGCAATGTTCCAAGTTCGGCGTATCGACTGAAGGCGCAAGTGTCTATGTGACGCATTTCCCGTGTGTGCATTGTACAAAATCATTGATACAGGCCGGCATCAGCTCCATCTACTATGCAGAAGACTATAAGAACCACCCTTATGCGCTGGAACTTCTTGATAAAACCGGCGTCCATCATGAACGCATCGCATTCGACCGGGAAAACATCCTGGAACTATTCAAACAGGAGTCATGAGGTCGTTCCTGATTTTATTATCACTCGTAAATGCCCATATCATCTGCAATGACCCCTTATTAGGGGCATTTTTTGTATCCATATCCTGTCTGGCCTGTATGAAGAGGATGGGCGGCTATGGATATCTTATTTTCCATATCACTTTGACAGCCGTGCTGACGACGGCTGTTTTTATATTGTCTGAAAGGCCTCAGTTGGAAACGGTCCAATCCATTACGATAACGGAATACAAATACTACCGTGAAGGTCTGGGGCATATGGGTGAAGCGGACGATAACAGTCTTGATGTGTATGTACCTGACGGCATCGAGTTGCCGATCGGCACCCGGTGTGCCGGCCCCTTTCCGGTGGAGCAGCCTGAGGCGACACGGAACTTCATAAAATACGATGCCGTCAGGACGATGAAGGTCAACGGCATGGATGGTCGCATATATATGGATAGTGGGGATCTGGAGAGGTGCAGGAGCCAAACACAACCGACTTTACACATGAAGATTGCACAGGCACGCGATGCCTATATGAGGAAGGTGCTCGCAAGTACGGCACACGATTATAAGTATGATATCCTGACGCTCTCGATCGGCAATAAATCATATATAACATCCGAATTTTTTGATGCGCTGCAGAAGCTCGGAATCTACCATCTGTATGTCATTTCAGGCACTCACGTCGCCTTCATCGGTGCTGTGATATTCCATATCCTCAATCGTTTCCGCCTGGAAGTGGGTACGATAAGGATCATCATGATGGTTATGCTGCTGCTTTTCCTTGCCTTGAACTTTCCGAGCCCGAGCGTCTTCCGTGCCGTCCTTATGACGATTACCCTGTTGATGTTGTCATTTACAAGGCATAGACCGTACCTCACTGTCATCTCACTCTCTGCGATCATCCAGATAGTCATGAACCCCTGGATTGTGTATCATGCAGGCTTCCAACTATCATATCTTACGACTTTCGCCATCGTCCTTTCCAAAAACTATTGGATGCATCATGGCTTTATCGGACAGCTGATCAGCATTACGCTTATTGCTGAAATTTCTACAGTAGCCACAGTGTTGATGCAGTTCAATGAACTCAGCATCAGCGGAATAGTGATGAATATGGTCTATGTGCCTATTTTTACGCTAGTGTTCTTCCCGATGGTCATCTTCTATAACTGCTTGGTATTCATAGGTATTCCCCAATCGGTGGACTTTCTGTATGCTTTAATGTTCAACAATCTGAAAGGGTCGATCGTATATTTGGCGGATATGATGACCCATCGGATCGCCGTCAAAAATTTAAGTGCCGTGGCACTGATCATCGTTGTCATCGCCTCCTATCGGATGATCCGCGCCCTATGCCTTAGGGAGATGAAATCCTTCATCCTCTCGCTTTTGGCCCTCATCACTACACTGGTCACTTCTGATGCAATCCATCAGTATGATGTTACCGTCACCATGGTGGATGTCGGTCAGGGGGATGCCTTCGTCCTGACCGATCATATGAATGACCGGACCATACTGATTGATACAGGGGGCAGAAGATACTTGAATCCAGACTCGAAAAAACTATCGGATCAGACCGTACTCCCATTTTTGAAAGAAGCGGGGATCAACAATATAGACTTAATGATCCTGTCGCATTTTGACCTTGATCATGTGGGAGAAGCAAAGCATATAATGGAGGAGCTGGATGTAGAACAGATTTATCTGAACCCGTTCGACCCAAGCTTTAAAGAGTGGTATGCTGATTTGTCCACGGTGCAAAAGGGCAGGGTGGTGGATGCTATGGAATCGCCTGAAATTGAAGTGGGGGCCATCAGCATCAGAAAACTGTTCCCTGTCTCCGAAGTGGCAAGTGATGATTCCAACCAGCACTCACTGGTGTTGGAGGTTTCGGCAGGTGCCTATACCTTCTTGTTTACAGGGGACGCTGACATGGAGGGTGAAGCCCAGATTATGGAGCGGCATGGATCCGTACATGCAGATGTCCTGAAGCTTGGGCATCACGGCTCGAACACTTCGACCGGAGAGGCGTTCATCAAGAATGGGACATTTACATATGGCCTGGTATCTGCCGGAGTGGACAACCGCTACGGTCACCCCCATGATGAAGTGATGGAACGTACTGCCCATCTTGAAATGTTCGATACTTCCGTGCATGGCATGGTCCGGTTCAATATAAAAGATGGAGTGATGTGTGTCGACACGAAGTTCGAACAGAAAAATCACTGCATAAAAAAAAGAGCTGAATAATCAGCTCTCCATTAACCTGCAACAATCTGGAAAATCTGTGCCACGACGTAGATTGCCGTCAAACCGAGGAAACCGACAACAAAGCCGACACCGGAATCCACGACATCATTATTCTTGGATTGAACATGTTTTTCGAATTTATTCATGAGATAACCTCCTAAACATATCACTAACATTATATGATATTTACCAAAAAAAAGCTATAATGGATTTAGAATAGACAGAAGGGTGACGACCAATATGGACCGCTTACAGCTCATTTATGGCAATAATGCATTAAGGATATCAGAAAAAGCAAAAAAATTGGCTGAGGATTTTGTAGGGGAAGCGGATGACTTCAGCATCGTTGCTCTGAACTACAGGGAATCGACGATCGAGCAGATTATAGAAGAAGCACAAACTTTGCCTTTCCTATCGGACAGGAAGGCTATTCTAGTTGATGATGCCTATTCTTTTACAGGGGCTAAGGTACGCGCTGAAGTAGATCATGATATTGATCTGCTGGTGGAATACATCAACAATAAAAATGATGACGCACTCATCATATTCAAAGTCTATAATGAGCAGCTTGATAACCGTAAAAAGATAACCAAACTGCTTAAGAAAAAAGGAACCGTCACTGAAATGGCGGAGATGACGGAGAATGAAGTCAGGAGTTTCATCAATACGACAGCTGAAGAAGCCGGTGTCGAGGTGGACCCTAAAGCTTTGAACCTGTTCATTGCACGTGTCGGCATCAAATATGACCAGGTCAGGAATGAGTTGGATAAACTCCTCCTCTATACAGAGGGGAAGATCACCGAGGAGGCTGTGGATGAAATAGTCAGCGTAAGTCTTGAAGAGAATATCTTCAGGCTTACCGACCTCATACTGTCAGGTCAGAAGGCAGGTGCAGTCAAACTGCTCCGTGCGCTGATGCTTCAGAATGAAGAGCCGATGCAGCTGCTGCATCTGATCATCAATCAGCTGAGGCTGCTGTATCAAGTTAAGTTGATGATGCAGCAGGGCTATCAGGGAGATCATATCGCAAAAGCTCTGAAGGTGCACCCCTACAGGGTGAAGTTGGCTGCACGGGAGATAGGAAAATACCGTCAGGATGAATTGGAGCGGAAGATGGTCAAATGCCGCGATATCGACTATAAGTTCAAATCCAGCTATCTGAACCGACAGAGCCTGTTTGAACTTTTTATTCTGGAAATATAAAAAGGCCTCCAAGTGGAGGCCTTTCTTCATAAATAAACCCCTTCACAGAGGAAGGGATTTATTTTGTCATCAATTTTGATTTCAAGCGGGATGCTTTATTATCATGGATCAAGTTCTTTTTAGAAGCTTTATCTACGTATTTAACAGCATTGGAAACGAGTGTTTCCGTATTTTCCGCATTATTTTCTTTTGCAGTCATGGCACGCTTGACAGCAGTACGCATTTCATTTTTCTGAGCAATGTTTTGACGTTGAGCTTTATCAGTCGTCTTTACTCTTTTGATTGCTGATTTAATATTAGCCATTGCATTCACCTCCACCTTGTAGTTGTACAACATTGATTGCAACAAGAAGTATTTTATCAAACATCGCACCCTTATGCAATATAAACAGAAAAGGATTTGAATGAAATTGTTATTGTTGCTATAATACAACCATTGCTATTAGAGAAAGTTGGAAGATAAATGAATGATCAAGAGCGTCTGGAACGACAGAAAAATATACGGAACTTCTCCATAATCGCCCATATTGATCACGGCAAGAGTACGCTTGCTGATCGCATCCTTGAAAATACCAAGTCGGTCACATCGAGGGAGATGAAGATGCAGCTACTGGATTCCATGGATCTGGAGCGCGAGCGGGGCATAACCATCAAATTGAATGCAGTGCAACTTAAATATACCGCAAAAGACGGGGAAGACTACATCTTTCACCTTATCGATACACCGGGGCACGTCGATTTTACATACGAAGTTTCCCGTTCATTAGCCGCGTGTGAAGGTGGCATCCTTGTTGTGGATGCCGCGCAGGGCATTGAAGCGCAGACTCTGGCCAACGTCTATTTGGCATTGGATAACGATCTGGAGCTGATTCCGGTCATCAATAAGATTGACCTGCCTGCAGCAGAACCCGACCGCATCGCCCAGGAAGTGGAAGATGTCATAGGCTTGGATAAAGACGAAGCCATTCATGCTTCCGCTAAGGCGAATATCGGCATTGAAGAAATTCTGGAGCGTGTTGTAGAAACGGTGCCACCGCCAAGCGGCGATCCCTCTGCGCCATTGAAGGCACTCATCTTCGACTCAGTCTATGATCCGTACCGCGGCGTAATCTCCTCGATCAGAATCGTCGAGGGCACGGTCAAGCCTGGTGATAAGATACGCATGATGGCCACCGGCAAAGAGTTTGAAGTGGCCGAGATCGGCATCAATACACCTAAACCACTGCCTGTGCAGGAATTGACGGTCGGTGATGTAGGCTACTTGATGGCCTCAGTCAAAAATGTCAGCGACTCCCGCGTCGGGGACACGATTACGTCTGCCGAAAACCCGGCAGAAGCGCCTCTCAAAGGATACAAAAAAATGAATCCGATGGTCTACTGCGGCATCTATCCGATAGATGCAAACAAGTATACTGACCTTAGGGAGGCATTGGAGAAGCTCGAATTGAACGATTCTTCGCTGGTCTATGAACCCGAGACATCACAAGCACTCGGCTTTGGCTATAGGACAGGATTCCTCGGACTGCTCCATATGGAAATCGTGCAGGAGCGGATTGAACGCGAGTTCGGCATCGAATTGATTGCGACCGCGCCGTCCGTAATCTACGATGTCTATATGACGGACGATACGAAGATAGCCGTCGACAACCCTGCAGAGATGCCGGATCCGCAAAAAATTTCACATATCGAGGAGCCATACGTCAAATCGACCGTCATGGTCCCGAACGATTATGTAGGGGCAGTGATGGAACTGTGCCAGAAGAAACGGGGTAATTTCATCACCATGGATTACCTTGACGACATCAGGGTAAACATCATCTATGAAATCCCACTTTCAGAAGTAGTATTCGACTTCTTCGATCAGCTGAAGTCGCAGACTAAAGGCTATGCTTCATTTGATTATGAACTGATCGGCTATAAGGAAAGTAAGCTTGTCAAGATGGACATTCTGCTCAATAACGAAAAAGTCGATGCCCTGAGTGTCATCGTACACCGGGACTTCGCCTATGAACGCGGCAAAACCATCGTCGAGAAACTCAAGACACTCATACCCCGCCAACAGTTCGAGGTGCCTGTCCAGGCTTCCCTCGGTCAAAAGATCATTGCCCGGACGAACATCAAGTCAATGGGTAAGAATGTTCTTTCCAAATGTTACGGTGGGGATATCAGCCGGAAGCGTAAACTGCTCGAGAAGCAGAAGGAAGGTAAGAAAAAGATGAAGTCGGTCGGAAGTGTCGAGATACCGCAGGAAGCATTCCTGGCCGTACTTAAAATGGATGAAGATTAAAAGCCACTACATCAGTGGCTTTTAGTTTTGATTGGAGAGTAAATCATGACAGAGAGTCTATATATCCACATACCGTTCTGCAACCGGATCTGCACATATTGCGATTTCAATAAAGTGCTCATTAAAAACCAGCCTGTCGATCAATATTTGGATGCGCTGATTGCAGAACTCGAAGGAATTGAACAAACGAACTTCAGAACTGTATTCGTCGGGGGCGGCACACCAACCGCCCTGACCGAGGCACAGCTCGATCGCCTGCTGACGGTCATCAACAACCGATTCGACATAACAGAAGAATTTACATTTGAAGCCAACCCGGATGAATTGACGCCGGGCAAACTGGATGTCCTTAACACCCATGGCGTCAATCGTGTGAGTCTTGGCGTGCAGACGTTCAATGAAGATCTGCTTAAAGTTCTGGGCCGCTCACACGGTTACCGGGACATCTTCAACGCCATAGATCATATGGAGAAGATAGGGTTGAACAACTACTCATTGGACCTGATGTATAACCTGCCGGGTGAAACGATGGATGACCTGGATGACAGTCTGAGCCACATCGCTTCCCTGAAGCCAAAGCACGTGTCATGGTATTCGCTGATCATAGAACCCCACACCGTTTTCTATAATCAGATAAAGAAAGGCAAGATGACAGTGGATGACGACGATGTCGAGGCGCGTAAATATTTATATGTCATCGATGGATTAGATGCATTGGGTTATCCCCAATACGAAATCTCAAACTTCTCCATGCCACAGTACGAATCTGAACACAATAAAACATACTGGAAGAATGAACCTTATTATGGCGTCGGAGCAGGGAGCCACGGCTATATAGACGGAACAAGGTACTATAATATCAAACCGGTGAACCATTATATAGAAGCGATGAGGGAATCAGGCAATGTCGTCAAAGAGAAGATCATCCTTGAAAAGAAAGCTCAGATGGAAGAGGAGATGTTCCTTGGCCTGAGGATGAATAAGGGCGTCGACATGGCAAGATTCGGCCAAAAGTACGGTCCGATAGAAGATGTGTATGGCGAAGTGCTGGCGCGTCAGATTGCTGCTGGACATCTGGAACAACATAGCGGCTACGTATCACTTACGCAGAAAGGACGGCTTGTGGGCAACACCGTTTTCATGGATTTTCTCCTCGATTGAGTGTTTTTGAATTAATTCAAACTTATGGATTGACATTCTTTGACCATTTTGATAAATTAATATTGGCACTTGAGGATATGGAGTGCTAATGAGGTGAAGTCAATTTTAACCTATAGACAGGAGCTCATACTTTTTTCGATAGTTGATGATTTTCTGAAGGTTATGATGCCGATCAGTTCCAAATATCTGATCGACAAGTATAACCTCGACATCTCTTCAGCAACTGTGAGGAATGAAATGGCCAAGCTTGAAGCGGATGGCTTCTTGACTAAGCCACATACCTCAGCAGGTCGCATACCGGCAAGGAAGGCGCTGAGATTCTATATTGATAGACTCAACCAGCAGTTGAGCACAGATAGTGATGCACTCGACTTCACTTTCCTGCCGAAGATGGAAAGGGAGATGGACCGCGATCAGATGAGCCGTTCTTTGGCAGATATGATCAGCGGGACCACCCAATACCTGACCCAGGTTTCCTTATCTGAAGAAGATGAAAAAGTAAAAGGCCTTTTGCTTACACCCATTACCACACACACACTATTATTGATCATCGTGCTCCAATCAGGTGCAATCCGAAAAATTCCAGTCAATATGGAAGACGCAATCACGGTACCTGAGTTAGAAAAGCTGGGTAACGAGCTGAATGTGCTGACGCTCGATCAGCCGATCAGCAGATTGCCGGAGATCATCCATGCAATGGAAGTCAGGCATGCGCTTAACAGCTTGAAGACGAACTTGGGGCGGGCAGCTGCAGAAACTGCCGGCGAGCCGGGGCAGATAGTGGGGCATTCCGGATTCAACCATCTGATCCATCAGATCAGCAGCGACATCAGCACTTTGCAGCTGCTGTATGACGATATGGAATCAGATCAGTTGAATGAATTGATCGATCTCACTAAAATAGATGGCGTTGATGTCTATTTCAGTGATGAATTGAATCGGGACTATGATTCCATTTCAGTCATTGCAACGGACTTTCATGTAAACGGCATGAACGGCAACTTGATGATCATCGGTCCAGAATTGATGGGGTACAAAAAAGTGATCCAATTGATGTACGCCATCCGGAACCAGGAAATGAAAAAGGAGTGATTGTAGTGACAGAAAATAATAGCGAAGAAACAGTGGCAAAAAAGAATCATGCCGAGGATGAAGACACAATCATCGAGCATGAGTCGACTGACCAGGAACAAACTGGAATTGAGGCCGACAGTGCTGAAGTGGTATCAGATGACGCCTCAGCCCAATCAGAGGCCACACAAAAGGACGAGGAAATCGAGGCGCTTAGGCAGAAGCTGGAAGATGAAGAAAACAGAAATCTGAAGCTGCATGCTGAGTTTGATAACTTCAAGCGCAGAAATCGTCAAGAGATTGAAAACAACAACAAATACAAACACCAGAAGATTGTGGAAGATCTTCTCCCGATCATTGATAATTTTGAGCGGGCCCTTAAAATCGAGGGGGACTCCGAGTCTTTCGTATCACTCCACAAAGGTGTTGAAATGGTCTACAATGATCTTGTCAATACATTGATGAAATATGAAGTGACGGAAGTGAAGAGCGTCGGAGAAGAATTCGACCCGAATTTCCACCAGGCGATCATGACCGAGTCTTCTGATAAAGAAGCCGGCATCATCCTTGAGGAATTCCAAAAAGGCTATATCCTGAAGGACCGTGTCATCCGCCCGAGCATGGTTAAAGTAAGCGAATAAAGCTTGCCATCGACACGAATGAAGTAACACCAATCAACCAAAATGGAGGAATTTTGTAATGAGTAAAGTTATCGGTATCGACTTGGGAACAACTAACTCTGTAGTCTCTGTACTGGAAGGCGGGGAACCGAAAGTCATCCAGAACGCAGAAGGCAACCGTACGACGCCTTCAGTAGTTTCTTTCAAAGATGGGGAGAAACAAGTAGGTGAAGTCGCTAAACGCCAGGCGATCACAAACCCTAATACGATCATGTCCATCAAGAGACATATGGGTACTGAACACAAGGAAACGATTGAAGGCAAAGATTATACACCTCAAGAAATTTCAGCTATGATTCTTCAAAACCTTAAAGAAACAGCAGAAAGCTACCTTGGAGAAAAAGTTGAAAAAGCAGTTGTAACTGTACCTGCATATTTCAACGACTCCGAACGTCAGGCAACAAAAGATGCGGGACGCATCGCAGGAATGGAAGTTGAGCGTATCATCAACGAGCCTACTGCAGCTGCATTGGCATACGGCCTGGATAAAAAAGAGCAGGATGAAAAAATACTCGTATTCGACCTTGGTGGCGGTACTTTCGACGTTTCCATCCTTGAACTCGGCGATGGCGTATTCGAAGTGCTTTCAACAGCAGGTGACAACAAACTTGGTGGTGACGACTTCGACGACGTGATCATCGATTACCTGGTCGAGTCCTTCAAGAAAGAGAACGGCATCGATCTGTCTAAAGATAAGATGGCGACACAGCGTCTTAAAGATGCGGCTGAGAAAGCCAAGAAAGATCTTTCTGGAGTATCTTCCACGCAAATATCCCTGCCATTCATCTCAGCAGGAGAAGCAGGTCCTCTTCACCTTGAAGAGACTCTGACGAGAGCCAAATTCGAAGAGCTGTCCAGAAACCTGGTTGAACGCACTATAGGCCCTGCACGTCAGGCAATCAAGGACGCAGGCATCAAAACAAGTGAAATCGACGAAGTAATCCTGGTCGGTGGTTCAACTCGTATCCCTGCAGTTCAAGAAGCAATCAAGAAGGAAACGGGCAAAGATCCAAACAAGAGTGTCAACCCAGACGAAGTTGTCGCAATGGGTGCTGCAATCCAAGGCGGAGTCCTCTCCGGTGATGTTCAGGACGTCGTACTGCTGGACGTTACACCGCTTTCCCTTGGTATCGAAACAATGGGTGGCGTATCCACTGTCCTGATCGAGCGCAACACTACGATCCCGACAAGCAAATCGCAAGTGTTCTCAACAGCAGCAGATAACCAGCCGGCAGTCGATATCCATGTACTGCAAGGTGAGCGCCCGATGGCTGCAGACAATAAGACACTCGGCAGATTCCAATTGACGGACATTCCACCAGCTCCACGAGGCGTACCTCAAATCGAAGTGACATTTGACATCGACAAAAACGGTATCGTAAATGTTGCCGCTAAAGATCAAGGTACAGGAAAAGAGCAGAAGATCACAATCGAATCCAGCTCCAACCTGTCTGATGAAGATATAGACAGAATGGTGGAAGAAGCTGAAAAGAATGCTGAGGAAGATAAGAAACGTCGCGAAGAAGTTGATTTGAGGAACGAAGCGGATCAACTCGTCTTCACTACAGACAAGACGATCGAAGATCTTGGCGACAAAGTGGAAGCGGATGAAAAAGAAAAAGCTGAAAGTGCAAAAGAGGAATTGAAGACTGCACTCGAAGGTACTGATATGGAAGATATCAAAGCGAAAAAAGATGCACTGGAAGAAATCGTCCAAGGCATGTCCATGAAACTGTACGAGCAAATGGCTCAAGAACAGCAAGCCCAGGAAGGTGCAGAGACACAAGGCACTCAAGATGACGATGTCGTTGATGCAGACTTCAAAGAAGTGGATGACGAAGAAGATAAAAAATAAGCAGAACCATAATTTCAATTGAGGAAAAGTCAAAGCCAAACGCATTGGCTTTGACTTTTTTAAATGATATAGTATACAGGTTGGAGGCGATAGTATGGCAAAGAAGGATTACTATGAGGTGCTTGGTGTCAGTAAAGATGCTTCAAAAGACGACATAAAGAAAGCATACAGAAAACTGTCCAAGAAATATCACCCTGATATAAATAAAGAAGAAGGCTCAGATGCTAAATTCAAGGAGATATCTGAAGCCTATGAAACATTGAGCGATGAAAACAAAAGGGCGCAATACGACCGCTTCGGCCATGAAGGCATGAATCAGCAGTTCGGCGGCGGTGGTGGATTCAGCGGCGCCGGTGGCTTTGGAGGTTTTGAAGATATATTCAGCTCATTCTTCGGAGGCGGCGGTAGGATGGATCCGAACGCTCCGAGGAAGGGTGACGACCTCCAATACACCATGACGATCAGTTTTGAAGAAGCGGTGTTTGGGGTCACAAAAACAATCACAGTCAAAAAAGAAGTGCAGTGTGAGACTTGTGATGGCTCAGGTGCAAAACCTGGTACTTCAAAAACGACATGTAAGATGTGTTCAGGAGCCGGCCGTGTCGCAGTCGAACAGAATACGCCTTTTGGCAGGATACAGACCGAACGCACATGCCCAACTTGTCAAGGTACAGGCGAAGAGATCGAAGATCCATGTAATGTCTGTAAAGGCGCTGGCACTGTAACCAAAGATGTCGAAATTGAAGTCACTGTGCCTGAAGGTGTCGACAATGGACAGCAGGTCAGACTACAAGGTAAGGGTGAACCGGGAGTGAACGGTGGTCCGTCAGGCGACCTCTATATCGTCTTCCGTGTCAGAGCCGATTCCAGGTTCACAAGAGATGGCGATGATATCCACTATGAACTGCCGATTTCATTCGCCCAGGCTGCCCTTGGTGATGAAGTCGCAGTTCCGACGCTGAAATCAGAGGTCGTATTGACTGTACCTGCTGGCACCCAGACAGGCAAGCGTTTCCGCCTTAAAGAAAAGGGTGTCAAAAATGTTCATGGCTACGGCCATGGTGACCTCTTCGTGACAGTGAAAGTTGTGACTCCTACCAAGCTCTCCGATAAGGAGATTGATCTGTTCCGTCAATTGGCTGAACATGGCGGTGAAGACATACAGGAGCAGAACGAAAATATTTTTGATAAAACAAGACGATTTTTTAAGGGTGACTGATCATGAAATGGAATGAAGTGTCAATCCATACAAAAGAAAGCAATGAAGAGTCATTCTCAATTTTTCTGAATAAAATATCCAAGGGAGTGTCGGTTGAACACTCCCTCGATATTTTAAAGCGCAAAATAGATGACTTCGACGATAAATATCGCCTTGACCCGAAAGACTATCCGGAGAGTGACATCCGGATCGTCGTCTATTTCGATGAGACGGTGGATCTCGATGATAAGATGGATGCGATCCATTCCTTTATCGATGAAGAACCATTGGATGCCAAAGCGGATATAAAAGTAGCGGTAAAGCAGATAGATGAAGCCGATTGGGAAAATGAGTGGAAAAAATATTTCCATAGTTTCCGCGTTTCAGAGCATTTCGTCATAGTCCCTTCATGGGAGCTTGATGAGTATGAATTTCTGGAAGGCAATAAATTGATCAAGCTGGATCCTGGCATGGCTTTCGGTACAGGAGACCACCCTACGACGAGCATGTGCCTTAAGCTGGTCGAGCGGATCGTCAGACCGGAACACAAGATCATCGATGTCGGGACAGGCTCCGGCATACTGACGATCGGTGCACATCTCTTGGGGGCAAGGGACCTTAAAGCCACCGATATTGATGATCTTTCAATTAAAGTGGCCCGTGAAAATTTCGAGCTGAACGGCTGTGCCGAGGATATTGTACTGGAGACCGGTGATCTGTTGAAAGATGAGACGGAACAGTATGATATCATCATCGCCAATATTCTCGCACATATCGTCGATGATATGATCGATGATGCCTATAGCCGTCTGAATGACGGTGGGAGATTCATCGCTTCCGGCATCATAACCGAAGCTCAAGAAGGAATCACTTCCCATATGAGTGCAGCAGGCTTCAAAATAGAAGAAGTGCTAAAAGAGAATGGATGGGTCAGCATATTGGCCCAGAAGGTATAGCACCATGCAGAGGTACTTCACAAAAGACGTCATCGAAAAAGGGAAGGCTATCGAACTTCCGGAGTCAGATGTGCATCATGTCAGGAATGTGATGCGCTTTAAGCCCGGAGATACTGTCCATATGGTAGATGCTTCGAAACAGACGCATCTATGTAAGTTGCTTACAGTGGAAGAGTCGGTAAGTCTTATGCCTGTGGAATTGATTGAAGAATCCCCCGAACTTCCGGTTGATGTGACAGTGCTGTGCCCGCTTTTGAAAGGCGAGAAATTCGAATGGATGCTCCAGAAGGCAACGGAACTTGGCGCCCATGCCTTTCAGATATATGCAGCGGATCGGTCAATCGTCAAACTGGATGATAAGAAACGGCGGAAACGCCTTGAACGGTTTGAGAAGATCATCAAGGAAGCGAGCGAACAGAGCCGACGCCAAATTATCCCGGAAATAGGATTTGAGGTTGGGGCAATCCAACTGGACTTCAAACAGTTCGACCATGTATTCTTCGCTTTTGAAGGAAATGCAGGGGAGCGTGCAGCCAGTCTAGCCGAAGCGGCGAGTGGAACTGCAGCTGGCGAGCACATAGCCATCATCTTCGGACCTGAAGGCGGGTTCAGTGAACGTGAGATAGAAAGGTTATCGCATTTTCACTCAGTCCATCTTGGGCCACGTATTCTGCGCGCAGAAACAGCTCCGTTATATGCGCTGTCAGCCATCAGCACCATATTCGAAGCATCGTCGGCTCCATTGAAGTAACGGGCCGGCTGTGCTATATTTGGTGCAGATGTACGACAAATTCTATGAAGAAAGATCTGATTTTAATGACTGAAAAAACTATTGCATTCCATACACTCGGCTGTAAGGTGAACCACTACGAGACGGAAGCGATGTGGCAGCTCTTCAAAAATGAAGGGTATGACCGCGTGGATTTTGACCAGAACGCTGATGTATTCGTCATCAATACATGTACCGTAACGAATACTGGAGATAAAAAAAGCAGACAAGTCATCAGGCGGGCCATCAGGAAAAATCCGGATGCCGTAGTCTGCGTGACAGGGTGCTACGCCCAGACTGCACCAAAGGATATCATGGAGATTCCGGGCGTCGATATCATCATCGGTACAGAAGACCGCGACAAGCTGATTGGCTATGTCAACCAATACCATGAGGAACGCCAACCGATCAACGGTGTAAAGAACATCATGAAGAAACGTACATATGAAGAGATGGATGTGCCGTACTTCACGGATAGGACACGTGCCACCTTGAAGATACAGGAAGGATGCAACAACTTCTGCACATTCTGCATCATTCCATGGGCACGGGGTCTTATGCGTTCAAGAGACCCGGAGAAAGTCATTGAACAGGCGACTCAACTGGTCAATGAAGGCTACAAGGAAATCGTCCTCACAGGCATCCATACAGGAGGCTACGGAGAAGATCTCAAGGATTACAATCTGGCCCAGCTGCTGCGTGACCTTGAAGAAGTGGAAGGCTTGAACCGCCTCAGGATTTCAAGCATCGAGGCGAGCCAGTTGACCGACGAAGTCATCGATGTCATCAATGACTCGAATAAGATAGTCCGCCACCTCCATATACCGCTGCAATCAGGTAGTGATACGGTCTTGAGACGCATGAGACGCAAGTACACGATGGAGTTCTTCGAGTCACGCATCATCAAATTAAAAGAAATCATGCCGAATGTCGCCATCACAAGTGACGTCATAGTCGGTTTCCCGGGAGAAACAGAAGAAGAGTTCATGGAGACATATGACTTCATCAACCGTCACCATTTCTCTGAACTGCATGTATTCCCGTATTCGATACGTACAGGCACACCAGCCGCACGCATGACGGATCAGGTGGATGAAAATGTGAAGAATGAACGGGTCCACCGCCTGATTGAGCTCTCTGACCGCCTGGCGACAAGCTATGCCGAACTGTTCAAGGATGATGTGCTTGAAATCATACCTGAGGAAGAGAAAGATGGTAAGCTCATAGGCCACTCGGATAACTATCTGAAGGTGGAAATAGAAGGAGACGCCTCCTTGACGGGTGAGCTCATCAAAGTGAAGATTACTGAACCAGGTTACCCAGTCAGCAAAGGGGAAGTCGTTAAAGTCCTCGAAAAACCGATGGTTAAAGCCTATGCCTATCTGGAGCGCACGATTTAGTTATTTGGATTGAGACAATAAAAAGATCATCTGATGATCCTAAAGTAATGGAGTGGAAGAATGGAACTTTCAAAATATATCGATCATACACTGCTTAAACCTGAAGCAACCCAAGATCAGATTTTCGAACTTTGCAAGGAAGCAAAAGAATACGACTTCTGCAGCGTCTGCATCAACCCAGCATGGGTGGCGACTTCAAGAGACCTGCTGGAAGACAGTAACGTCAAAGTATGTACAGTCATCGGCTTCCCGCTTGGAGCCTCTACTTCTGAAGTTAAGGCGTTCGAGACGATGAATGCTATTCAAAATGGAGCGGATGAAGTGGATATGGTCATCAATATCGGAGCACTGAAGTCAGGAAATGAAGATCTAGTCTATAATGACATCAAATCCGTATGCGATGCAGCCGGTCAGGAAGTGCTCGTCAAAGTCATCATCGAAACTGCGCTTTTAGACAGTGATGAGATCGTTAAGGCGTGTGAACTGAGCAAGAAGGCGGGTGCTGATTTCGTCAAGACATCCTCTGGATTCAATGGTGAAGGCGCCAAAGTCGAAGATGTCGCCCTGATGAGGATGACTGTTGGAGAAGATATGGGAGTCAAGGCCAGTGGTGGCGTACGCTCCTTTGAAGATGCCAAACTCATGATCGAAAGTGGCGCAACGAGAATCGGTGCATCTAGCGGTATAGCGATCGTAAACGGTGGCCAAGGGGAAAGCAGTTATTAATTAGCGGTTGACCCAATTTTCTCTATATATTATAATGTATAAGTACATAGTAGATGCTATGTAATAAGTAAGCTTTTTGTTATCCGGAGGGAGGGAAGACGATGTCTAAAACAGTAGTTAAGCAAAATGAACCTATTGAAGACGCGCTGCGTCGTTTCAAGCGCACAGTTTCTAAAAGCGGCACGATCAAGGAAGCTCGTAAAAGAGAATTTTACGAAAAACCTAGTGTAAGACGCAAAAAGAAATCAGAAGCTGCCCGTAAACGCAAATTCAAATAGGTCGACTCCCTCTGAATAGTCGATATATAGAGACAGCACTTGTGTGCTGTCTCTTTTTAGTGGAATCGATTTTATAATAGTATGTTTTAATGTATAATGAACTTAATGGAGGGATTCAAATGGCGATACTAGATTCATTTTTGCTCGGAAGTTTAATCACAACCTTCAGAGATGTCGTAACCATGCCATTGATTGCCTTTATTTTACTATCCATATTCTTTTTAGGTTTGATCTATCAGTTGTTTTCCGAGAACTTCAATTTACTTGGCCTCCTCTCCTTCCTCTCAATTATCGTGTTTTATGCAGGACACCTTCTTGTTGGAGATTACAATGGGTTATCACTCTCGCTCTTTATTTTGGGCATGATGTTCATTATAATCGAGTTTTTTGTAATCGGTGCCATACTTGGCATTTTGGGTGGCCTGATGCTGCTTTTCAGTATCTTGCTTGTAAGTGATGATATGCTGCTCTTCAGCATTTTCTTAGCTACCATCATTTTATTGGCATTAGTCGAATGGGTGATATTTGTGAAGTTCAAAAAGAAGAAAATTCCTTTTTTGAGCCGTCTGATTTTAGAGGATGCCACAGATAAGGAGTCTGGTTACACGTCATTTGATGACCGGTCGTATCTGCTCGGAGAAGCTGCTAAAACGGTTACTCCGCTCAGGCCATCAGGCACAATCAAGTTTGGTGACCAGCGTATCGATGCTGTTGCAGAAGGTGCGTTCATTGAAGGGAATGTAGATGTAAAAGTGATACATGTCGAGGGAACGCGCGTAGTCGTCAGACCATTAGAAGAATAATGAAAAGGAGCGTATCATATGAATCTTATGTTTATTACAGGATCAGGATTGATGATCATCTTTTTGGTCGTCATTGCATTCATTGTAATTTCCTTCTTCCTGTCCTTCGTGCCGATCGGGCTATGGATTTCTGCCATAGCTGCAGGCGTTAATGTAGGTATTTTCTCGCTTGTTGGAATGAGGCTCAGACGGGTCAAGCCGAAGCGAGTCATCGAACCGATGATCAAGGCACATAAAGCCGGCCTGAAAGTGTCGACGAACCAGTTGGAGTCGCACTTCCTCGCCGGTGGTAACGTAGACCGTGTTGTAGATGCGCTTATTGCAGCGCAGCGTGCGGACATCAATCTTACGTTTGAACGGTGTGCGGCCATTGATCTTGCAGGCCGTGACGTTTTGGAAGCAGTACAGATGAGCGTCAATCCTAAAGTCATCGAGACACCTTTCATTGCAGGTGTTGCAATGGACGGGATTGAAGTCAAGGCGAAAGCGCGCATCACCGTCCGCGCCAACATCGAACGTCTTGTCGGTGGTGCAGGTGAAGAAACAATCGTTGCACGTGTAGGTGAGGGCATCGTTTCCACGATCGGTTCTTCAAAACGCCATACAGCTGTACTTGAGAACCCTGACAGCATCTCAAAGACGGTATTGGCTAAAGGACTCGATTCCGGTACAGCGTTTGAAATCCTGTCGATAGACATTGCTGATGTGGACATCGGCAAGAACATCGGTGCGGATCTTCAGACTGAACAGGCTGTGGCCGATAAGAATATCGCCCAGGCTAAAGCAGAAGAACGCCGTGCTATGGCTGTCGCACAAGAGCAGGAAATGAAAGCACGCGTAGAAGAAATGCGCGCGAAAGTGGTCGAAGCAGAATCCAAAGTACCACTTGCGTTTGCACAGGCACTTGAAAGCGGCAATATCGGAGTCAGCGATTACTACGACCTTAAAAATGTCGAAGCGGATACAAACATGCGCGATTCGATCAATAAAATGACTGACCCGACACGCAAAGATCAAGATGAATAGGCTGTGATACTATGGAAATACTTCCTCTGCTTATATTTTTGGGCGGTATCATCTATACAGCGATCACCAGCCAAAAAGATAAAAGCAAAAATCAGGAGCGGAATATTGATCCGAGCAAGATGGAGCGTCCGACCAGCAAATCTGCACCAAGAAGAAGACAGCCGAACACGCCAGATGAATCAAAAGGCATGTTTGGCGATCTGATGGGCGAGATTGAGCGTCGTATGGGCAACGGAGAAGATAGCAAGACTCAGCCTGTTCGTCAAGAACAACCAATCGGACAATCTTCCAGGCCAGCGTCTACCCGAGGCGAACGCCAACCGAGGGAACGCCGCTCCAGTGAACGTACTTCATCTGAGCGTACGTCCAGTCGCACAATGGAAGATAAAGTGAAGAACACAAGGGCTGGGCGTCAAGCACAGAATCTTGAACGCGAAGTGAGGAACACAGATTGGGCTGAGAGAGTAAAAGAGGAAAGTCAATCCAGAATGGGGCAGTCCCGAAGTCGTAATGCTCCGATAGAAGTTGGTAAACCAGAAGCAGGAACAGAGAGAAGCACTGCCGGTAAAAAGGAAAAACCAAAATTGAAGAAAAATGGTCTTACATTCGAGGCACAAGATGTCGTCAACGGCGTCATTTTTTCTGAAATACTTGGTAAGCCCAAATCGAAGAAATAACATCCGCATTCGCGGGTGTTATTTTTTTTGATTGAATATGATTAATATTGATTATAAAAGATTGATTTTGAGTGAATTTTACTATAAAATTCACTCAAGAAGGTGATTAAATGCTCACGTCAAAAAGATATGAAATCATAATGGACCACCTTGCTAAAAATGGAACTGCCTCCGTCAAAAAACTTGTTGAATTGACTAAAAGTAGTTCAGCTACTGTAAGAAGGGATCTATCACATCTAGAGGATGAAGGCGCCCTTCAGCGGGTACATGGTGGGGCAACAACCAGAAAAAACGAGAGAGAAGAAGATTATGGGGAAAAATCCGTAAAAAACCTCTCGAAAAAAATCAAAATCGCTCAAACGGCTGCTTCATTGATAGAAAATGGAGATGTCATTTTTATCGATGCAGGAACCACGACTTACGAAATGGTACACTTCATCAATCAAGAGGACATCACGATTGTGACGAATGGCATCACCCTGATAGAACCGTTGGTCAGAAACGGGCATGAAACACATGTTTTATCTGGTAGAGTGAAACCTGCGACCAAAGCAGTCGTGGGGCCTGAAGTCATAGAGAAGATCAATCATCTTAATTTCGATAAGTGCTTCGTAGGGACAAATGCCATTTCAGCTGAACATGGTTTATCGACACCCAAAGAAGCAGAAGCGTTCATAAAGAAGAGTGCCATCCGTCAGTCCAACGTGGCATATGCACTGGTCGACAGTTCGAAATACAACCGTAATGCATTCGTCCATTTTGCCGATATAGAAGAGACGGCGATCATTACCGACGATGCCTCCCACGGTTTCATTAAAGCAATCCAATCAAGGACAAATATAATAGGGGGTGGCAGCCAATGATCTATACAGTAACGTTCAATCCATCCGTGGATTATGTAGTAAGGCTGAAGGAATTTGAAATGGGTGCACTCAACAGAAGTTCTGATACTGCCAAATACACAGGCGGTAAAGGCATCAATGTATCCCGCATTTTGAATGAACTCGGTGTTGAAACGACTGCACTTGGATTCGTAGGTGGATTCACCGGAGATTTCATTGAATCCACATTGTCAAAAAGCGGCATTAAAAATGATTTTTTAAGGGTGGAAGGAGATACCCGCATCAACGTCAAATTAAAGACGGATGAGGAAACTGAAATAAATGGAGCAGGACCTATCATCACAGATGATGATCTCGCCAAGCTCGAAGATCAACTCAAATCCTTGAATGAGAGTGATCATGTCGTGTTTGCCGGCAGTGTCCCCTCGAACCATAAGGATGTGTATGAATTTTTGAGCAGTCTGCTCCATGAGCGTAATATCGGCTTCAGCATCGACACTGAAGGGCAAAAGCTAGTATCAACGTTGAAGTATCACCCTTATCTCATTAAACCCAACGATGTCGAATTGGAAGAGATAGTGGGCTGTAAACTCAGTACGCAGGAAGAGAGGATCAATGCCTGTCGTGAGCTTCTGGCGCAGGGTGCTTCAAATGTATTACTGACACTCGGCAGTGGAGGAGCGCTATTTGTCAATACGGATACGGTCTATCACATGCCATCACCACCGGGGACACTCAAAAACTCTGTAGGTGCAGGCGACTCGACGGTCGCAGGATTCATTGGTAAAAAGGGAAGTGGACTTGAAGCGCAGCTTAGATATGCAGTGGCTTCAGGAAGTGCCACAGCTTTCAATGACGATCTTGCCAAAAGGGCGGATATTGAACGTTTAGTGGGTAAGATAGAACTTCAATCGATAGAAGAGGTGAAATGATGAGGATAACAGAGCTACTGACAAAAGATACAATTAATATGTCTGTCCGTGCCCAGGATAAAGATGCGATCATAAGAGAACTCGCTGAGGGCTTGGAACAGACAGGCAAAGTGACGGACTCGACGCGTTTCATTGAAGCGATTCAAAAAAGGGAAGTGCAAAGCACGACAGGGGTCGGTGACGGCATAGCAATTCCACACGCCCAGACCTCTGAAGTGAAGGCGCCGGCAATCATGTTCGGACGCAGCACTGATGGGATAGATTATGATTCGATGGATGGACAACCGGCTTATGTGTTCTTTATGATCGCTGCACCGGAAGGCCAGGCGACGACCCATCTCGATGCGCTTGCGAAGCTCTCCACAATATTGATGAATGATAAAGCGCGCAAGCAATTGATGGCGGCATCGACTAAAGATGAGATATTGGATACCATCAATCATTTCGACGACAGTGCACCTGCAGAAGAAATAGCCGATGAATCTTCTGACAAGCCTTATGTGGTTGGTGTCACAGCGTGTCCAACGGGTATTGCGCACACTTATATGGCAGCAGATGCCTTGAAGAAGAAAGCAGGCGAGCTGGGCTACGATATCAAAGTCGAGACGAACGGCTCAGCCGGCGTCAAAAACGAACTGACTGAAGCGGATATAGAAAAAGCGGCAGGTGTCATCGTTGCTGCTGATACTAATGTGAACATGTCACGCTTTGACGGCAAGAACGTTGTCGAAGTTCCGGTGGCAGACGGCATCAAGCGTCCCGGGGAACTGCTCAATCAGGCACTTGATTCTTCGAGAGCGCCATATGCAGCTAAAAAATCGGGCAAACAGCTTGAAGAAAGTCAGACATCCAAAGGAAAATCTTCAATTTATAAACATTTGATGAACGGCGTCTCCAATATGCTGCCATTTGTTGTTGCTGGTGGGATATTGATAGCGGTCAGTTTCATGTTCGGCATCCATTCAGCAGACCCGGATCACGAACAATACAGCCCGTTTGCTGAAATGATCAACTTCATCGGTGGAAATGCCTTCCAGCTGATGATTCCGATACTTGCCGGTTTCATCGCCATGAGTATTGCTGATAGGCCAGGTCTGGCTCCAGGTATGATCGGCGGCCTTATGGCATCTACAATGGGATCAGGTTTTCTTGGTGGCCTGATCGCCGGTTTCCTTGCCGGTTATCTGATGGTCGGCATCAAAAAAGTGCTTGAAGGCTTGCCGCAGACGTTGGATGGTTTGAAACCAGTACTGCTCTATCCATTGATCGGTGTGTTCTTGACAGGACTGATCATGTACTATATCGTCGACCCTCCGGCGAGTGCATTGAATGAATGGATGAATACATCTCTCAGTAGCATGAGCGGTGGAAACATCATTCTGCTCGGAGCCATTGTCGGTGGCATGATGGCGATCGATATGGGTGGCCCGATAAACAAAGCAGCTTATGCGTTCGGCATTGCGGCACTTTCAGCAGGCAACGCGGAACCGATTACTGCAGCTATGATCGGTGGGATGGTGCCGCCGCTCGCAATTGCATTCGCGACCATGATATTCAGGAACAAGTTCACAGAGGTCGAAAGGTCATCCGGCCCGACTAACCTGATTATGGGTGCTTCGTTCATAACGGAAGGCGCGATACCTTTCGCTGCAGCAGATCCACTCCGCGTCATCCCGACGATGGTCATCGGTTCTGCTACAGCAGGCGCGCTTGCGATGGCTTTCGCCACAACGGTGAATGCACCTCACGGTGGACTGTTCGTTGCACTGACAATCGGTGAGGGCAGGCTGATGTTCCTCATATCACTGTTGATAGGCACGATAGTTTCAGCGGTGTTACTCGGATTGTTTAAAAAAAGAGTGGCGTAATGCTTCAAAATTTCATATAAAGAATAATGCCGGCCGCATCCATCAACCACGATGCGGCCGGCATTATTTCCCTGAAAGATTGAATCCATGTCAGAAATATATAGCCTGCGTATCATAATAGCTTATACATATATAGTTCATTGACCATTTTGCCGTTAATTTTCAAAGACTGTACTTTCTCGCCTTCCGTTTTAAACCCCATTTTCCGATAAAGTTTCAAGGCAGGCATATTGTTCTCGATGACCGTCAATTCCAGTCTTAAAAGATTATTATCCCCAGCCCAGCCGAATATCTTCTGAAAAAGGTGGGTCGCGATTCCTTTGCCGCGGTACGCTTCATCTACACCCACCACGAGGGAGGCACGATGTCTGTTCCTATTGAGTTTTCCCCGAAAGGCTGCTATAAAGCCGATAAGTTGGTCCGACTCCTCTGCAACATAAAAGATGGTTGAAGGATCATCATTCAGTTTCACGAGTGCGCGGCGTTGTTCTGCTGTTTTCATCTTTCTTTCTCCCGGGTCATGGAGCATGAATCCGGAGTCGTCCAATTTTTTATTCAAGGCGAGGAAATTTTCAGCATCGCTGATGGTCAGGCGTCTTATATGCATCGAGTCACTCCCTGTTTAATTCTTATGGTACGCATAAATGTCTGTATGAGTCGATTTGATGATATGATACCAGAAAACAAAAAGCCTTTCATCAATCAGATGAATCGAATCTTCAAGCCATTATACTCAATGGCTTAGAGCACAAGTGGTATTATAGAGAGGTAAAAGATTTATCCTACATGAAAGGGATGAACAAGATGGGTAAATTGGATGAAAAAGTTGCAGTCATTACAGGGAGTGCCTCGGGAATCGGTATTTCAAGGAGAACGGCGGGGGTACAATTGTAAATATGCCTTCGATCACCGGACTAACGGGTGGTCGTGGAGGATTGACCTACACTGCTGCCAAACACGCAATCGTCGGCATGACGAAAAATGTTGCGTCCCACTACGGGTCTGAGAATATCCGGTGCAATGCATTGGCGCCAGCAGCTGTCCAATCAGGGTTCTCAGCGGCCATGAAAGGTGTAGATGATTTTGGCATGGAAGCATCAACGAGGGGGGTCAACCTCATGCCACGGGCCGGCACAGTGGAAGAGATTGCGAATATGCCTTGTTCCTTGCCTCTGACGATTCAAGTTATATTAATGATGTCGCACTTGCGGCAGATGCAGGATGGAGCGCATATTAGTAGCAAAACTCTAAAAACCATCAAATATGACTTGCAAAATCCATTTGAATAGAAAGAAGCCCTTTAAATTAAAGGGCTTCTTTTTCATATATAATCGATCAGAAAAAATCAGGCATTCTGATTTGCAAATCGTTTTGACAGCTGTTCCAACAGATCGGGTTTGTCGTCACGGTGCATCATGACTTCGATGAAGGTCATCGATTCAGAGTTTTCTTCTGCTGCCTTCAATGCTTCTTCAAGCCCAGTCTCAGTTTCGACTTTGAGTGTCAAAGTTCTCCCTTCAGGATCGAACACTTCAGGGAGTTTCATGTAGTCCCACATCGGTATATCGTTATAGGGCTGATTTTCACCATGTATGGCACGTTCAACAGTATAACCATCATTATTGATCAGGAAGATGATCGGTTTGATCTGTTGTGCGAGCATAGTCGACAGCTCCTGCGCAGTCAGTTGGAATGAGCCATCGCCGATAAGGAGAATGTTCCGGCGGCCCATATCTGCAAGTTGAGATCCTAATAGGGCAGGCAGTGTAAAGCCGATTGAACCCCATAAAGGCTGTCCGATGACCATCGTATCTTTCGGTATCGGCATCGTTGCTGCGCCATAGTAGGCAGTGCCTTGTTCCGCAAGCAGTATATCCTTTTCTTTCATGAAAGAGGATAGGCGCTCAAAGAAGCGGTTTTGTTGAAGATTCTCTTCTTTAGCTTCATATGTGCCAGATTTAAGCTGCTCGTGCAGGGACTTGATGTCCATCGATTCAGGGTCTTTTTTGCTGACTTTCCCACTCAGTGCAGACAATGCGTCGTGCATTGTGATTGGCGCATGTTTCTTTTCTGTCGCTTTTACGGAGAATGGTGAAATTTGAATGACGTTCTTTTCAGAGAAGTTGTAGGAGAAGCCGCCTGTCGTCGAGTCGGTCGGTTTGGCTCCGATCTGTATTATGCAGTCGGCTTCGTCCACGCGTTGCTGCAGGTAGGGCGCACTCAGCTCACCATTATAGACGCCGATGAACTGCGGATGTTCTTCATTGAATACTCCTTTGCCGCCACTCAAAATTGTAACCGGGATGCCTGTTTTATCAGCGAACTGAAGCAGTTCTTCCCGATTTTCATAGCGGTTCACTTCATACCCCGCCAATATGACAGGCCGCTTTGCTTCATTGATCATGGGCGTGATTTCAGCAAGCATCTGCTCCAATGCCTCCTGGTTGCTGTCAGTCACTGCTTCATGGAGCGGGGATGTTGGCTTACTTGCCGGTTTGTTGTATACGTCGATTGGCAATGTAATATGGACAGGACGCTTCTCAGTCAGACAGGCAAGCAGTACCCGGTCGATTTCGTAGGCGGCGTTCTCCTGCGTCAAAAAAGTCTGGGCCGCAGTCACTTCCTGAAACATTCTGGAAAAGTGATCAAATTTGCCGTCGCCTAATGTATGATGGACATAAAGTCCATTGTCCATCACTTTTGTCGTCGGTGCACCTGAAATTTTAACTACAGGCACATGTTCAGCATAGGAACCAGCAATGCCATTGATGGCGCTCAATTCACCGACACCGAACGTTGTACTCAAAGCAGCAATGCCATTGATGCGGGCATAGCCGTCGGCAGCATAAGCGGCATTCAACTCATTACGGTTACCCACCCATTCCATGCCTTCATGGCCGATGACATCATCCAGGAAAGCCAAGTTGTAATCGCCTGGTACACCAAACATATGGCGGATACCAAGTTCTGATAACCGATCTAATAGATAGTCTGAAACAGTATACTCATATTTCACTCTAAACACCTCAAATTAGTATTTTGTCATGCGTTTCTGATAGGATCATTGTCTGATGGCTGGGTCTTCGCTTTATAGGGCGCCAGCTTCCAACCAGCTTATGTCTGATTAAAGGGTAACACTAGCATCATTATAGGTCAATGTTATTGACCTATAAAAGATCGTCGTTTTTTTATGGCTAGCCACTCAGCACAAGGACACTTAATTCTGATATTCTTTTACAAGGAGGTAATTGCACTATGGATAAAAATCGTGAAGATCAGTTGAACGAGACACTTATGCTTTTTTATTTTGCATACCGGACATTTATAAAAGAACCTGACCGCATCCTCTCGCAGCACGGCATCCATCGCCTTCATCATCGAATTCTATTTTTTGTCGCCAGACAACCGAATATAAGTGTCCATGAACTTTTGGATACATTAGAAGTGACTAAGCAGGCGCTGCATGCCCCGACACGCCAACTGGTTGAGATGGGCTATATGACGAGTGAACCTGCATCACACGATCGTCGTGTTCGTGAATTGAAACTGACAGAAAAAGGGGAAGCGCTTGAAAGACAATTGAGCGATGTTCAAAGAGGGAAAATGAATGAAATCTTTGAGTCCATGGGATCAGACAGCGAGGAAACCTGGAAAGAAGTGATGAAAAGCATCATTGCGGTTGATGAGTCAAAAACCGAAGATGGAAGTACCACTTGAAGTGGACACATTAAAACGTCCCCCGGAGAAATCATATGTTGATTCGCCGGGGGATATTCATTTTACTTATTAAAATGGAAACTCCCTTGTTTTCTTCTGGACTGAAATCCATTTTTTCTCTGTAAACTCCTCGATGATATATGGGCTGCCGAATCGACCGATGCCACTCTGGCGCATACCACCGAACATCGCAGTCGGTTCATCCTGGACCGGCTGATCATTGATATGGGTCATGCCGAATTTGAGCTCAAGTGCATATTGACGTGCTTTTTCTTCATCTTGAGAGAATATGGCGGAGCTGAGCCCATATTGGGTATCGTTTGATTTTTTGATGATGTCATCATCGGATGATCCCTTGATTATTATGGCGATAGGGGAGAACATTTCAGTCTGTGCCAGTTCGCTGTCGTTCTCTACATTACCGATTACAGTAGGGGTCAATACATTGCCTTGCTGTTCGCCTTCAAGCAATAGATCAAAACCGGAATCTTTAGCAGTTTGGATGTTATCGAGAGATTTCTCCATCTGCTTGCTGTTGATCAGTGGTCCGACGACCACGTCCGGATCTTTAGGGTCTCCGTATTTAATTTTTTTCGAACGCTCTACGAATTTTTCCGTGAATTCATCATATAGGTCTTCGTGCACGATAATGCGGTTGATTGCCATGCATATTTGTCCCTGGTGCAGATATTTACCGTAGATTGCCGCATTCACAGCATTATCTATATCTGCATCACTCATGACTGCCATCGGACCATTACCGCCAAGTTCCAATGAAACTTCCTTCAACAGTTCACCAGCTACTTCACCGATATGGCGACCGACAGGGGTAGAACCGGTAAAGCTTACATGGCCGATAGAATCATGGTTGAACATGATATCCCCGATGACGCTAGAGCGTGAAAGGATGGAGTGGAAGATGCTTGAAGGCAACCCGGCTTCCTCAAACGCCTTGGCGATGACCGAACCGGATACTAGTCCACATTGTATATCTGCTTTATGAACGACAGCATTGCCGAGTGCGAGTGCAGGGGCAATGGTCCTCATTGATAGATATAGCGGGAAGTTGAATGGTGCAATTGAGGAGATGACGCCCTGCGGCAAACGGTAGTTTTCATTGACCTTATCAGGAATGATCGATTCCTTTTCTTCAAACTTGCCGATTTTATCAACCATCGTCAGCGATTCCTCCATGACGCCTACAGTCAAGTTGAATTCAAGTCCCGCCTTGACTGACGTACTGCCGGATTCAAGTGTAAGCATTTCCAGAATATCGTCTTTATTATCCTTGAAATATTGGATGGCCTTTTCCATCACTTCTTTTCTCTTGGCGGAATCTTTCCCCCATGCGTCCTGTGCATTGGCTGCACCTGTGAACGCTTCTTCCACTTGATCGACAGAAGCCATGGTGGCTTCGGCCAATGTTTCACCATTATATGGATTCGTCATTTCAGTCTTCTTCTCATCAGCACCATCAACCCATTCGCCGTTGATGAAACTTTTGTTGAGTTTTTGATATTGATTCATGATTTTCCTCCTATATTTACTGCACTGCAATAATTTAATGCAGCCTACTGATCAATCTCGTGGTATTGCAACCGGATAATCATCGGTTGACTCTCAAATCATATACCCTTACTTTACACAACTAAACTCAGTGCATCGTATTGTAACAAATCCTTATCTTTTATTTATTCTATGAGTATATCATTTCACAAACAGGCTGAAATCTGGAATAATAAAGGTAATCCCAACAACAAGGGGCATCATATAATGAAAAGGTTAGAAGACAAAGTAGTTATCATCACCGGAGGCGCACAAGGCATGGGCAAACTGCATGCTGAGAAAGCACTCGCTCAAGGTGCGAAAGTTGCAATTACAGACATCAATGAAGAAAAAGGGCAAGCTACTGCGAAAGAGCTTGGAGAAAACGCGCTATTCATCAAGCATGACGTGTCTAATGAAGAAGACTGGAAAAATGTAGCTAATCAAGTCGTAGAGAAGTTCGGACGCGTCGATGTACTCGTGAACAATGCCGGTATCACTTACAATAAAGGACTTGAAGATATTTCGCTTGATGATTATATGAAAATTGTAAACATCAACCAAGTTTCCGTCTTCCTCGGAACTAAAACGGTAGCACCTCTCATGAAAGAACAGAAAAATGGTTCCATCATTAACATCTCTTCAATGAATGGATTAGTAGGGGGCGCTCCGGCATATACGGATACTAAGTTCGCCGTACGCGGACTTACGAAAGCAAGTGCACGTGAATTGTCTCCATTTAACATCAGAGTCAACTCTGTTCACCCAGGTGTAATCCAGACACCGATGCTTGAACAGGAAGGTGTAAAAGAAGCGGTTGAAGAATTCAAGAAAACGATACCTCTCCGTCGCGTTGCACAACCTGAAGAAGTTTCCGATATGGTGGTATTCTTGGCTTCAGATGAAGCAAGATACTCTACTGGTTCAGAATTTGTCATAGACGGCGGTATTACAGCTCTGTAATGACAGGTGAAAAAAGGATGCTCACAATGAGCATCCTTTTTATTATGGGGTATCCTGTTTTAAAGGGCCTATAAAATCAAGGTCGGACCTTCTACCTCTCCAGGAATTCCACAGGGAAATCCACTTTGAATATTTGTTTCAATTTGGATAAGCCCCGCGCTTTCTGATTGCTTGATGTTTTGAGCTCTACTTGTTCTATGATGGCGGAGTATGTGCTGTAGTTTTTAGTGCTGGCATCGAAATCTTCAAAAGTGATCTTCAATTTTTGGGAATCCTCCTGGAAGACTACCTTAAGTTCCTCTTCTTTCAAGGCGTACTCCCCCTCGACATCATTCATGTACGGCGTTTCGACCGTTCCATCTTTGAATGTGAAGACGGTCAACCCTTGGTGATTACTTTGGCCGCTAGGGAGAGTGGTCGGGTATATGAGGTTGAATGATCTGCCGGAGAGTTCATCCGTCTGATCATCACATCCCGTAAACAGGCATGACGCCAAAAATACGAAGAGGAGAACTTGCTTTTTCATACACATACGCTCCAATGAATAGTGAATTGGTCAGGTAAAACAATTATAAGTAGAGACTTTAGCGCGAAGTGCGTGGACCAAAATTATTGAACAGTCAGATCATTTAGTTTATGTTATGTTCTATGATAACGGTTTTACTATTATATTCCAACCCTAGAAGGGGATAAGGAGAGTGCTGTCCAATGGATGGAATCCATGGATCACCGATTGATGAACAGACGAGATGCATCCATTATCATTCCGCCAAAGACATTGTTGCAATCAAATTCAAGTGCTGTAATACATATTATCCTTGCTACAAGTGCCACCAGGAAGAAGCGGATCATGATAGGGAAGTATGGCAGAAGGAAGAATTTCATGCACCAGCTATACTATGTGGAGCTTGTGGGCATGTCCACACCATCCATGATTACTTATCACGAGTGAATTGTGCCAACTGTCATGCTGCCTTCAATGAAGGATGTGCACTCCATCATCATATATACTTCGATGTCTAGATGATTGGCTACTTGAGCAGCTTCTTGGATAGAGGTGAGACGCCGAGGCTCTGTATCACCAGCGAAGCGAGCGTGGCTGCAAATGCCAGTGAGATGATCATTGCAGAGTCTGCCGATTCTGTTTGGGAATATAGGCTCAGTATCAAATAGACAGACATGGAGCCTTTCAGTCCTGCCCATGAAATCAGAGTGGACTCGCGCCAGCTTATATGATGGCGCCATTTTGGGAATATCTGCGTAGTCGACATGATTATGATGAAGCGGGTAACGAGCGCCAAAATGAAGATGATGATGGCAAAAATCCATCCATCGAAAATGAGGAATTTAGCCGCTTCTATACCGATCAGTAAGAATAAAAGAGACAACACAGATAATTCGACGACGCCCCAAAATCCATCAAGCGCTTCCCTGAAATGGTCTTCTTTACTTGCGCGGCTGTATTCGAACGACAGCATGATGCCGGCAAAAATGGTCGCGAGCACTCCGGATACGCCTACGGCTTCAGCAAGATTGAAGAGACCATAGGCCAAGATGATGCTGAGCATGACCTGGTACTGTTTATTGTGGATGAAGTGTACCGCCTTACTCATCAGCCAACCGAATGCAATGCCGAGCAGCGTACCGCCCAAGGAGACAAATAGGAATTCTCCAAGAAACGTGAATACACCAAAAGACTGGCTGCCGGTATACATGCCGGCAAGTGTACTGAAGATGACAATGCTCGTGCCATCATTAATCATCGATTCACCCTCGACGACGTCCGCCACTTTCTCATCATCTGACGCGCTTTGTATGATGGATACGACTGAGACAGGGTCGGTCGGAGTGAGAATTGAAGCGATGACTAGTGCGCCGAGAAGGGATATCGACACGAACGGGCCACTTAAAGCGTATATTGCCGCGCCTAGGATCGCCACCGTCAACATGATGCCAATTGTGGCAAGGAAGGCGATGATGCCGACATTCTTTCGGAACTTGTCAGCTGGAAACTGATAGGCGGATGTAAATAAGAGAGCCGGCAGGAAAACATGGTAGATGGTGTTTTCGGTCAAGTTGATGGATGAGAAGTAGGGAATAAAATATAATCCGATACCGATGAGCACAAGGACTACCGGCACGGGAAAGTTATTTTTCTTTTTGTCTATTGTAAAGACCATATAGCCGATCAACAGCAATATGAGCAATTGCGAAGCAGTCATGGTGCCACCTCCTGTAGAATTTAAATTAAGATACTTTTAACGACTTCCGTCAATAAAAACCAGTGCTGCTTCCAAGTCTGGATCTTCAGTGATATGACGGGGGCTCCAAGGGATATCAACATCCGGTTTAACAGCAGCCTCCCACTCGGTTATAGTTCTCCCATCAGGCGTATCTGATATTTTTGAGGTGGGATAATACAACTCAAATAAATCATCTTTTGTCCAGATGACCCGAGTAGTCGTTATGCATGATTGATATAATTTCATCAAAGATCTCCAAATACATATTGCCCCTCCTGTCGATATTAATAATCTGGGGAATCCACTGACAACTTGATGTATATGGCAATCGTCCCCCACCTCTGTTCTTGCTCGCTACTATATATGTCATAAGTGTTCCGAACCATTTCTGCGATTGTTTCACCGCGGTCATTACCAAGCTCTTTGGCACTTATACTGGTGTACATATCCTTGAAAGTGGGGTAAGTCTCCAATTTTCCACAGTCACGGTTACAGATTGATCCTCTTCAGGCAGTACAGTGAAGTGTATCTGTCATTAGGTTTTAATTTGCGTCTCTTATCATCATTCAATCTTACTTCCACAGTTTTATATCCTGATTGGATCATGTTGAAAGGGGTTTTGAATAGGCGCATATAGTGTTTCATCAGTTCCACTCCAAATTCTATAAATAGTTAATTCTTCAATAGCTAAGAAGCCACAAACGTTGAATCAAAAATATGATATTCTTTAATCAATTAAATAATCCGTCTAATAAGTCCTAAAATATGCTTCAGAAAGAGTGTAATGATGAAAAAATCTATGGTGGCACTACTGGCCCTCTCTGTCGTATGCATTGCTTTCGCTGCGATTTTCGTAAAATTATCAGAAGCCCCTGCGAGCATCATCAGCATGTACCGAATGCTGTTTGCTGGCGTTTTATTGTCACCGATCATCTTTAGATACAGGCGTGAACTATTGAAACCCACCGTAAAAGAATGGTGGGCGTTGATGGCGGCGGGGCTCTTCTTGGCCATGCATTTTGGATTCTGGTTTGCTTCGCTTCAGTTGACATCCGTTGCAAGCTCAACTGTCATCCTTGCCTTGCAGCCACTTGTCGCAATGGTTGCCGCCTACCTTTTATACAAAGAGAAAGTCTCAACAAAGATGGTAACAATCGTCTTCATATCATTTTTCGGTGTAGTGCTCATCAGTTGGGGAGATTTCAGCTTCACGGACTTGAGCGCCATTTTTGGCAACATGCTTTCTTTTCTTGGGGTAACGGCTGTTGTGGCGTATTTTCTGATCGGCCAGAATACAGTGCGGAATCTTACGCACTGGGTCTACAGCTTTCTAGTCTTCAGTATTGCGGGCCTATTCCTATTGGTCTACAACATTGTGACTGGCACTGAACTGTTCAGATACGGGCCCCGGGAATGGAGTTTCTTCCTTCTGCTCGCCATCCTTCCGACAATCGCCCATGTGATATTCAATTATCTGCTTAACGAGCTGACTCCTACAACTGTTTCCATGGCTATGCTTCTGGAGCCTGTGGGTGCATCATTCCTTGCCTATTTCATACTCTCCGAAAGTTTGACGCCCCTTCAAGTGATAGGCGGCTTAATTGTATTGTCCGGTGTTTACTTTTTCCTGTTCAACCAGCATCGTGAAAGGCGTAATAGAACTCTTTAAAATTCAGTGTGCGCTTCAAACCCTGCCTTTTCCAACCTGAACTGTTCAAAGCTGTATTCAGCAACCAGAGCATAGAGCAACAGTCCCAAAAAGCCGATGACCTGATGGAAAAGTGTATCGACAAGAAGCATTATGACGGCCAACAGGACGAATAATATGACTAAGGACAGTGTGCGCCATGGGGTAGAGCGTATGATGATGTACTCTTCATCTGCCACCTTGAGCGTATTGCTTCGGGACAATCCGCGGGATACGCTCAGTTCTATAACAGGGCTCTCCAATTCAATTTCCTTTTCTTCTTCATGGTAGATTCTATCGACTTTTTTGCCGTCAGTCTTGATGTTCAAACCTGTACCCATTCCGATTGAATTGGTACTTCTTTTAACTGTGATCGTCATTATGATTACGCTCCGTTTCTAAAAATGGGCTTTTCATGTCGAGTATATCAAATAAATATTATAAAGGCCGCCATCTGTAGATGAATCCAGGAGAAAACTCGTTTGGCGTTCGTAGAGGAGGGCGGACGTTGATTGTCAGAGAGCATTCCATTTATGGGATGCCATTGTTATCATTAAGTAAAAAGAGGAGAATTTCATGGTTGGTACATCACAAATAATTCTTATGGTAATAGCAGGTTTAGCTTCGGTTCTGCTGCCGTTTGTCTTCATCCTTGTATTAAGGCGCAGATTCAAAATCCAATGGATTCCTATATTGATCGGTTCAGCGATCTTCATCTTTTTCGCTATGGTGCTTGAGCAGATCAGTCATTTTTTGGTGCTTCAACCCAAAATGGATGGTACGATTCCGCTGCTTGATAAATCACCTTGGCTTTATGTGCTGTACGGCGTGCTGGCTGCCGGGATATTCGAGGAGACTGGGCGTCTCATCGCTTTTTTGCTGATGAAGCGCAAATACAATAGAATAGATTCAGCTATATCCTACGGTATCGGACATGGAGGTATTGAAGCGATTATAGTTTTGGGGCTCGGCATGCTGAATTCAGTCGTCTTCAGCATTATGATCAACAATGGCAGCAGTGCGGTCGATAACCTGCCGCCAGCCCTCATCGAATCGATTGCAGGAACATCAGCCTTCACCTATATACTTTCGATTGTGGAACGGGTTTTTGCGATTACTGTGCATATTGGCCTGTCCATCATTGTATTTACATCTGTCATGAAGAAAGGAAAATGGTGGCTATTCCCGGCAGCAATCGTGCTGCATGCATTGACGAATGTGACAGCGGCCATGATGCAGGCTGGTCTTTTGGATAATATGTGGTTGATGTACGCAGGATTGATGATAATGACTTTGGTCATCGTGTGGATAGCATATAAACAGGTAGCATAATAAGGCAGATTGGATTCAAAGCAGCATGAAGCATTTTAAGACTATTTCGTTTGTCAAAATAAGCTAGACAGTTCCTTTTCACCCATGTAACTCAAAAAGACTTCCAATGGTGTCCGGTAGTTCAATGATTTTCTCGGTATGTGGTTTCTTCTTGAAGCGACAGACGAGACAAATATCTGATCGACCGTGTTGAAATCCATGTCTTTGGGCAGTCCATCCTTTCTGAGCAGGCCATTGGAATGTTCATTCAATCCCCGTTGAGACGGTGTCCCTGGGTCGGCAAAGTAGATGGACAGATCGTTCTGGTTGCTCATCGATTGCCAGTTGGAGAATTCCTTACCACAGTCGAAAGTGATGGACTTGAACAGGTTTCTGGGCATCTCTTGACACCACGTATTGATGGCAGACTCGATTGCCTGTGCCGTCCGGCCTTCAGGCTTCAAGGTGATAATGACCTTAGACAGGCGTTCAACCAGCGTGATGACGGCACTCTTGTGGCGGACACCGACGATGGTATCTCCCTCGAGATGGCCGAATTCTTCATTGAACGCCGGGTAGTCAGTTGTTCTTTCAGAGATGTTTCGCCTGAAGGCCTGTCTGCCCCGGCGTTCCTGATGGCCATTTGGTTTTCGCTTGCCTTGCATCGGCAGTGTGGCTACATCAAAGGTTTTTCGTTTGAACATTCGATACAGTGTACGGCCCGAGCAGTCAATTGGCATCTCCTGCCGACCGACGATCACATCCGGTGTCCAGCCTTGCGCCACCTGCTTTTCAACATGTTTCTGCTGATCGGTCGGTAGAACAATCCGTTTTCTACCACACCGGCTTTTGTTTTCCTTATAGCGCCGATAATACTCCAGCGCAGTGTGCCCGTCCTTGAGATATGCGATGACATTATGGACCGTCTGACGGGCACGCCCAATCCGTTTCGCAATCTGTGAAGTCGGGGTCTCTTGATGGAAATAGGCTTCTATGATTACTAGCTCGTCCGTGGTAATATGGGTGTAGGTCATGCGTGATCACTCCTATGATTTTCTTTGGTCGGAAAACTCATTTTGAGTGTATCACGCGTGACCCTTTTTAGGTGTCTAGCTTAATTTTACAATCGGCGCTATATAAAAAGAGCGAATTCATTGATTGAGGCAGTAAAATATCGAGACCGAAACGGCCTCGATATAACATTTTCAGCAAGTCATGGAATTATAGATTCATCTTCTCAAATGCATCTACACCAGCTTGTGATACTTTAATATCATTTTCGACACTGCTGCCGCTTACACCGATGGCACCGATGACTTTATCATCTTTTTCAAGAGGGAAGCCACCCCCGAATACTACAATCCGGCCTTGGTTCGTGGTGTTCAGACCATAGAGCTCGGCATTCGGGACCGTTGCTTCTGCGAGATTCGAAGTCGGCATCTTCAACGCTACGGAAGTCCAAGCTTTGTTCTGTGCGATGTCAATGCTCGCGAGCCACGCATCATCCATGCGATGTGTTGCGATTAGGTTACCCCCTTCATCCATAACAGATATCACCATTTTAACTCCGATATCTTCTGCCTGCTCCTCAGCCGCTGTTATGATCTCTTTTGCGACCTGAAGATTTACCTTGCCCATAAAAACATCCCCTTTATCAATTTTGATGATGCATTGATGCTTATATAAGGCACCTTGCTTATATAAATGATTCATGGAGCTTTAAAGCACCATATTAGCCATGAATATCTTCATTCTATGTTATTCTTAATATTCAGTCAAATGAATTGAAATTTACCGAATTCAATATTGCACATGCATATTAGTCTTATTATATATGAATGCCTGGTAGTCGAAAGATGATAGTATAAACAGCAAAGTTACACTTGAGGTGCTGATTAGAGAGTACAAGGAGTAGATACTATGAAAGCAAATTGGGCAGAGACCTATTATAAAAGGCAGTTTGAATTAATGAGGTCCAATTCCGCCTACCCGGCCAATAACTTCTTTGAAGAGGAAGTTTCATTATTGCTCGAACAAGTAGGGCGGCCTTCTGCAACAGTTTTGGAATTGGGGGCGGGTCGCAGTGATATAGCTAATATACTGGCGCGCCAAGATAGAAAAATAGTAACCATAGAATTGGTGGAGGAAATTTGTGGATATGCGAAAAAACATGCCCATCAAAATGTTCAAGCGCTGTGTGGTGACTTCTATACAATAAAGTTACAACGTGATTTCGATCTGATTTTGTATCTTGATGGATTTGGTGTCGGCAATGACGACGATCAGTCATATTTGCTGCAACGAATCTTCAATTGGCTGAGTGATGACGGGTACGCGCTAATAGATATCTACCAACCTCTATATTGGCAAAAAATCGCTGGACAGGAAATGTATCCGTTTGGTATAGAAAATATTATTCGGAAGTATGATTATGACGAAGCCGGAAATAGAATGACCGATACCTGGTGGGAAAAAGGCAAAGAGAACGAAACGATTACACAATCCCTCGCTTGCTACTCACCCGAGCAGATTTATACGCTCTGCGAAAAGGCAGGATTACAGATTATAGCCTATTACCCTTCAGGAGCAATAGATTTTGAGACAGGCGCATTTCAAAAAATCGCATCGTTGGATGAGTGCCTGTCCTATCGGATCAAATTAAAGAAGAACTAAGTTGGAAAGAACTTTCCGTACAGCAATCTGAAGCTCACTTTTTATGGTCAATATCTGGTAGAAGGACTGTCCATCATATTTTGACAGACTATGGCAGAGGCATAATTTTTTGCTTAAAGGGTAAAGTCACTAATAGATGTTCAACTATTGGGAGGTTATAAAATGGCAAGAATGATTTTTCAATCACCAAGTAAATACGTGCAGGGAGCAGGCGTGTTAAAGGATCTGGGAGAGGAGACCAACAAGTTATCCAAAAAGCCACTAGTCATTGCGGATGATATGGTTTGGTCGATCACCAGTGAAACAATCACAAATAGTTTCGAAAATAGTAACATAGATTTTGAGTACGAGGCGTTCAATGGCGAAGCCTCTGAGAAAGAAATTGATAGGTTAAGCGAAGTAGCTAAAAGCAAGGAAGCCGATGCAGTCGTCGGTATAGGCGGTGGTAAGACGCTGGATACAGCAAAAGCAATAGCCGACAGTTTGGAAGCGCCTGTCATAATCGTTCCCACCACTGCTTCAACCGATGCACCATCAAGTTCACTTTCTGTGATCTATTCAGAATCCGGTGAATTTACAGGCTACAAGTTCTATGATAAGAATCCTGATCTGATCATCATTGATTCGCAAGTAGTCGTAAATGCTCCGATAAAACTTTTCGCTTCAGGGATGAGTGATGCTATGGCGACTCTAGTAGAGGCAAGAGCAGCTCTAAAAAGTCATGGTGAGAACATGGTGGGGGGACAACCTACCTTGGCTTCAATCGCCATCGCAGAAAAGTGTGAAGAAACCTTGTTCACGTATGGTGACTCTGCGTACCGAGCTGCTTCTAAAGGCTTGGTCACGCCTCATGTCGAAGCGGTCATAGAAGCGAATACACTGCTTTCGGGACTTGGTTTTGAAAACGGCGGATTAGCTGCAGCCCATGCCATCCACAATGGTTTCACTTCCTTGTCAGGAGAAATCCACAATCTCTCACATGGAGAGAAAGTAACTTATGGCACCCTTGTACAATTAGTCCTTGAGAATGCTTCAGATGAAACATTGCATAAATATATCGATTTTTACAAAAGTATAGGTATGCCAACAACCCTAAAAGAAATGCATTTGGAAAATACCAGCTTCGAAGATCTGGTTAAAGTTGGAGAGCTTGCGACAGATCCTGGAGATACGTTCTCTAACTTGAGTGATAAAATCACTCCCGAAGAAATCGCTAATGCAATTCTTGCAGTGAATGAAATAAGCATATCCAATAAATAACGGAAACAATTAATCCCGAGCAACGAACATTTATGGAACATGTTCATTGCTCGGGAATTTTTAGTTGACATTAAAATATAAAATTAGCCTTATTCTTTTGTTGATTCAGTTTCCTTTCGATCAGGTGCCGTACTTCGCCAGTATTTATATGAAATCCAAGTTGATATCAATACGGCAATCCAAGCGATAACCAATACTGTGCCGTGGAAAATTGATGGATTGGAAGCAAATGCTCCCAAAGCCACTAGAGAAATCTGACCGGGCATGGAAGCGACGAAGGTGGCAGAGACGAAGGCATACTGTTTTACACCTAAGGCACCCGCCCCATAATTTATCGGCCAATAAGGTAATGCAGGCATTAATCTTACAGTACACATTGCCCAGAACCCTGCATCGCTGAGGTAATTTTGTACAATGGTGCTATGGCGTCCTAAAAGGCGGAAAACGATGCGTTGGCCTAAAGCGCGAGCTAACCAGTAGCCGATCCATGAACCGAGCATAACACCAGAGAATGAAAGTATAGTACCTTCTATCAGACCATATAGGGATCCTGCCACTAGGGCCGGAACTGTTACAGGAATGGGTGTGATAGCAATTGCAGTGGTGATTCCGAGAAATACAAGCCAGCCGGCCCAGCCATACCCGAGGATGGTTTCACGCAAAGCTTCTGGTGAGGGTAGTTCCATATTGAAGCTCACCCAGAGCAGTGATGCACCCAATACAACTAGAGCAGTCAGAGATCCTACTGAACGGAGGGAAAGTAGACTGGTGTGCTCTTTTTCTGAACTCATAAGTTTCCTCCTTTCATTTTGACAATGAATCGTACTTTGGTTTCCTCGGAAATAGGAGGCACATTTCTGGGTTTTTTGATAATGCTTGTAGACTTCACATTAATTTCTCCTTGTTTCTATTTCGCTTACAATCCTTCTGAAACTTTACTTATTTAATCTTACGGCTAAGGCATTAAAAAATGTCTGGGCGATATTTTGAACAAACCAATGCTTACTGGATTAAAGGTAATACAGGATACTTGTAAAAGGCGAAGATTATGTCGGTTGTTCACTCGCCCAGCTGCATTTTAATATACTTTTTTATGATGTGTTGTGTTCAATCCTCCATCTTTTTTTCATAAACGGTTTTGGCACCTGCCGTTAAACGTACATTATACATTACCTCTCCTCGTCATTGTTATCAATTATGATTTCACAAAAAATCATATTGGATTTTCCTAAAAGAGAGGATCCTAATATCCAGGATGGATGAACACTTTTGACTGGGCATATCAAGAGGTAGAACATTTTATTTCCTGAATTCTTCCTTTTAATAATTGTGCTGTCAGACTTAAATTAACTGAAAGTACATACAATTGAAATAATAATAGATGTAAGTTATCCTATAATTGGAAATAATCTTAATAAATGAAAGGATGTTGTTGGATGAGAAGATCAGTTTTTCTCAGCTCGGCATTAGTAGCAGGCACACTAATGTTTACAGGATTAAGCGGTACGGCACAGGCAGAAGAGGAAGACGGCGCCAAAACGGTCTGGGGGGAAGTACTGCCTGCTGAAACCGATCCGGATGGAGATGGCTGGGCGAACACGGATTTTGATCCGACTTGGATGTCCCAGGAATCTCAGGATAAAATTAGTGAATTAGCCTATAAGAAGGACTTTGGAGAATTGTCTCAAGTAGAATTTAATGAAGCTGTGGCAGCACTTTTCCAAAAAGAACAGCAAATGCAGGCCGAACAATCCAATATGGATGGTCAGGAACAAGACATGGATTCAAGTCAAAATATGGACGGCATGCAGGAGGACCTTGCCAATCTCGCCATGCATTCACCGCAGACATTGAATGAAGCGCCATTGCAAGAAACCCCTTATCATCATAATTTTAACTATGATGGTTATGAATTTGATTTCTCTTACGACGGTATGTACTGGGAGTGGGTATATGGCACGAACAAGAATTTCACAGCGTATGAATTAATTGATCTGGCACATAATAACCCCGAACAATTGAATGAAACCCCAGTGCTCAATGGCACTTATGATTTTCACTTAACAGATCAGATGGGTGAATATGTATATCATTTCTCTTCAGACGGTTCAGAATGGACTTGGTCATACGAGAAAAAGTAGTGTAAGTTTTTAGGTGCAAGACAGAAAATGCTGTAGGTTATCTAACCTGCAGCATTTTTATGGTCAACTAGATAGAATGGACCTGACTGACTTACTCTCCAAAAAATTAAGAGACTGAGGCTGATATATTACGGGTAGAAATATAATAGGTGGTTGAAATAAGATCGAATGAATTCAATATGAGGAGAATTATAATGCGTTTAGCTTTATTTTCAATTTTATCGTTACTTATACTTTCAAGCTGCCAATCAAACGCAGCGCCCGATGATGCAGCTGATAATACAGAAGCGGATACAGAAAAGACGTCAGTGCAATCTTCTGAGGACAATGCCGATGCCAACGCTTCAGAGAACGAAGAAAGCGATGAAGCATCAGGTGAAAGTGTCCCATCAGAGGAGCCAACAGAAGGCGGTAGAAATAATGGGAATGATTCAGAAGAAGGTTCCAATAATCAATCAGATGAGAGTAGTAATGAAAAGAATGCCACTGTATTCGACATCCACTCAGACGCAGTCCAACAGACCTTGTTTAATCCGGATGGTGTAAAGACAGAAAATCTGACATTTTCACAAGATGTCATTACTGAAGGCATGTCCCGCGCAGAAGTAGAGGCGCGATACGGGACGTATGATCTGATCTATCCAGGGCATGGCGGGCCTGTCGTCATATATGGCAATCTGGGCGTCAATTATTCAGACCCCGGTCCATTCATGAATGGGAATAAACAGACAGAAGAAACGGCGAATCCGGAAGAGAATACTGTAACCAATGTAATGTATTATGCCGGATTGCCGTATGAAAAAGTGGTCGATGCATTAGGCACACCGGATGTGGATGTGTATGAAACAGAAGGCGGACCTGTGAGCGGCCAGCAATTGATGAAATATGAAATAGAAGACAAGGAAGATTCCACAGTCATCGGTACTTTTTGGCTGCATGATAATGAAGCCGGCGAGAAGATCGTTGATATAATGACGATGGATGATGTGCCTGATGATGCTGAACAGGTTGCCGACCCAAACTCCGAAGAGACAGACGAATTGAGTGAGCAAGAGAAAAGAATCACTCAGTTTATAGAAGGATATATTGAAGAATTGATGGCCTACTACAATGGTAATGCACAAAACATCATGACTTTTACCCGTGAAAGCTCCCCAAATTTTGAAAAAATCTCTGCCAATAAAGATTCAGGAAATTATCGGAACCATGAAACTTACGGTATAAATGTTAAAGATGTTACTCAATCGGATGGGAATACCTATGAAGTAACGACAAGCAGAAAATATTCACACGCAACCTCCAACGGAAAACGATTAACAGAAGTAGAATATAGTATCGTTGAAACACCACAAGGATTTATGATTTTCGATTACCAAGAAGTCAATAATGAACCTGTTGAATAAAACCAAAAGAACTTACAATGGCATGATTGCATTTTATAAAATTCATATTGTCATTAGGGAGATACTGACAAGATAATATATGCTATTATTGGTAGCACAATAATATTATCGGATGTGGTCGCATTGAATATAATGAGAAAAAGAGTATACGAAGAAATAACCGACATAATCCTATCAGATATCAAGTCTGGAAAATTAAAACCAGGCGATAAATTGCCTACAATATCAAAAATGGCAGAAACCTACCAAGTATCCCAAGCTTCAATCCGTGAAGCACTAAATAGTCTCAAAGTGTTGGATGTCATTCAAGTTAAACACGGACAAGGTTCATTTATCAATGAACAGATGCCCCTTGGATTCGAACAGAACTTCGAAATTATTACAAAATCAGATATAACGAATCTTCTGGAGTTACGGAAAATCATAGAAGTCGGTTGTGCTGGCGCTGCTTGTAAAAAAGCAGATGCCCTTCATTTTGAAAAAATGGAGAAGGCGCTAAAGAAAATGGAGACGGCAGTCGAGAACAATGAGTTAGGTGAACAAGCAGATTATGATTTTCATATGGCTATAGCTGAAGCGACAGGGAATCCACTGCTCATCAATCTGTTAGAAGATGTTTCAGAGACGATGATCCGTACAATGAGAGAGACGAGAAGACTATGGTTGTATGAAACACAGAAATCGATCGAAAAAATTTATGAGGAACATAAACTCATATATAAAGCAATAAAAGATAAGAATGAAGATGAAGCCACCAAAAATATGTTGTCTCATTTGAAGGAAGTAGAAGAATTATTATTAATGCATTATTAAAGAATCTCAAATGAGATTCTTTTTTTATACTTCGATATTTTGAAAAAATTTTGACATTCGGAAAGCGGTTACATATAATTTCAAATAGACATATGGTCATCAGATGACTTAAGTTTAGTTATAATATTTCTAGAAGTAAGGGGAGGGTACTTTGACATTTTTGAGTTTGCTGCCAATACTATCAATATTCTTCTTTCTTGTAATTCTCAGATGGTCAGCTAAAAAAGGTATGTTCTACAGTTTCATAATTACAGTGTTGATCGCATTTTTTGGGTGGCAGATGGGCGTTACTGAGATTGCAGCCGCATCATTTAAAGGGGTACAGTACTGCTACTCAATGTACTTAAAGAGAGCGGCGCTGTAGAAACAATCCGAACATCTTTTACAAGCATATCCCCAGACAGAAGGGTACAGGCGATCATTGTCGCATGGTTGTTCGGTACTTTCCTGGAAGGTGCTGCAGGTTGGGGAGCGCCGGCAACCGTAGTGGGACCTCTACTTATTGCGTTAGGTTTCCCAGCACTTGCCGCCGTTATGGTTGCATTGATGCTTCAGTCTACACCTGTTTCATACGGAGCAGTAGGTACGCCTATTTTGGTAGGGGTAAATACCAGTCTAGAAGATAAACCAGTTGTAAACTCGTTCCTGGATGCAGAAGGCATGGAATTGTCAACATTCATATTCAATGTGGGAGGCCAAGTATCCATATTCCATGCGATGGTTGGATTATTTATCCCGCTTTTCATGTCAGCAATGCTGACTAAATTTTTTGGTAAAAACAGAAGCTTCCTGGAAGGGCTTAAAGTATGGCCGTTTGCAATTTTTGCAGAACTTGCATTCGTCGTACCCTATTCCCTTACCGCTAATTTTCTAGGACCTGAGTTCCCATCAATTATAGGGGGATTAATAGGTCTTGCAATTGTAGTGCCTTTAGCCAGAAAAGGGTTTCTCACGCCTAAAGAAACATTTGTATTTGAGCCACGTGAGAAATGGCACGCATCGTGGATCAGTCAAATGGCCGGCGATGCTAGAGCTCCAAAGAAAATTTCAATGTTCAAAGCATGGCTGACTTACGTGCTAGTAGCATTATTATTGGTTGTGACAAGAATTGATGCGCTTGGACTAAAAGCGTTGCTTTCAAGCTGGGTTGTGTCCTTTGATGACATTCTTGGTACAGGGATAACACACAGTCTGACTCCGTTGATGATTCCTGGGACCGTCTTCATTATCGTAGCAATTCTGACAGGATGGGTACATAAGTTGGATGTTAGAGGCATGGGGGACGCATTCAAGATATCTTGGAAAACAATTCTATCAGCGATGGCTGCATTGATAGTATCAGTGCCTCTTGTGCAAGTATTCATTAATTCTGGTATTAACGGGGCAGGATATGAATCGATGCCGTTAGTTTTGGCACAAGCAGCCGCAGGCCTTTTCGGAGATAGTTGGCCTTTGATATCTCCTACTATAGGGGGGTTAGGTGCATTTGCAGCAGGAAGTAATACCGTGAGTAACATGATGTTTGGGCTATTCCAATTTGGTGTAGCGGAGCAGATCAACATGAGTCCTTTAGCCATAGTATCCCTTCAAGCAGTGGGTGGTGCAGCAGGTAATATGATTTGTGTGCATAAAGTGGTGGCAGCGAGTGCAGCTGTTGGAATGGTGGGTAAAGAAGGTACCATCATTACAAAGCTGCTTATACCTACAACTTTCTATCTTCTGTTTGCGGGTGCAATCGGATACGCATGGGTAAATGGTATTGGCTTTAATATTGGGTTTCTTTTAGTCCTGGCTATCCTTACACTGATTGTTTTCATGATTTTACGTTCATATAAAATGGTGGAAAGAAAACAGTAGGAATCATCTATATTGAGGTATCACTATGATTATATGATGCTGAGAGAAGATTATATTGATGTAATAAAAAAATTTATGAATAGGAAAGGCGGTCATAAAGTGGATGTTTCAAAGCCAAAGAGTGTCATATTGATAGGCGCTGGTGTATTGAGCGGTACATTTGGTTCATTTTTAAAAAATATAGAACCAGACTGGAATATCAAAGTTTTTGAAAGACTGAACGAGCCTGCTATGGAAAGTTCGAACGAAAAAAATAATGCTGGAACAGGCCACGCAGCATTGTGTGAGCTGAATTATACAGTCGAGCAGGAAGATGGCTCGATAGATATTGAGAAGGCAAAAGAGATAAATGAACAGTTCGAGGTCTCTAAGCAGTTCTGGGCACATCTAGTTAAAAATAATGAAATACAAAACCCTAGGGAGTTTATACATCCTTTGCCACATATCAGTTTTGTCCAAGGTGCAGATAATATGAATTTCTTGAGAAAGCGGTATGAAGCGCTGTCTCCACTGCCGATGTTCGAAGGAATGGAATACTCAGAGGATTTCAATCAGCTTAAGGAATGGATGCCGTTGATGATGGAAGGGCGCCCGTCGGATCAGCCTGTTGCAGCGAGTAAAATTGACTCGGGTACCGATGTCAATTTCGGCGAGCTCACCAGGAAGTTGATGAAAAACATCAGTGAACATGACAATGCACAGGTGCATTATAATCATGAGGTGCTTGATTTCGAGAGAAGAAGAGATGGCAAGTGGGGCGTCAAAGTGCGTAATCTAGAGGATGATACAGTCGACTATCATGTGGCGGATCATATTTTTATCGGAGCAGGGGGCAACGCTATACCACTGCTCCAGAAGACTAAAATTCCCGAGAGTAGAAACCTGGGTGGCTTCCCGATAAGCGGTGCATTTCTAGTCTGCAGCAATCCTGAAGCAGTCAAAAAGCATAATGCCAAAGTCTATGGAAAAGAGCCGCCAAACACGCCTCCTATGACTGTTCCACATTTGGATAGACGTTATATTCAAGGGAACGAAAGTCTGCTATTCGGCCCCTTTGCAGCCATAGGCCCTAAATTTCTTAAAAATGGCTCCAATTTAGATCTCCTCAAATCCATCAACCCGAGCAACATAATGACCATGTTATCGGCAGGCGTCAAGAATATGCCACTGGTCAAATATTCCATCGAGCAGGTCATGATGGATAAGGATGATCGAATGAAAGAGCTGAGGAAGTTTGTGCCTGATGCGAAAGATGAGGACTGGGACTTGTTGGTAGCGGGTAAACGTGTGCAAGTGATCAAGGACACCGAAGATTACGGCAAAGGATTTATTCAATTCGGAACGGAAGTGGTACATTCCAAAGATAATACTGTCATCGCAATGCTCGGTGAATCGCCAGGTGCTTCTATATCTGCATCTGTCGTATTGGAAGTCTTTGAGAAAAATTTCCCCGAGTATAAAGAAAAGTGGGCCCCCAAGATAAAAGAAATCATCCCTTCATATGGGCAATCGTTAATAGAAGACGTTGAATTGTTGAAGGAAATCAGGGAAACAACCTCGCGGGAACTCGGTTTAAAAGCGTAGTGAGAGTGCCTCAGTATATTCATAAATGCGTTACGGCTCTAAATTTCAAAAGATCAGCAATGGCGTAAGTCATATGCTGATCTTTTTTCTATGTGGTGTGAATTGCAACTATCTAACGAAGAGAAAAGAATAATATTATTTACAATTTTTTTCTTGAAACACATAATAATTTAGAGTAACCTAAAAATTATATTCATACTTACTAAATAAGTATGATACGGTTGTCGAGAATTGAGTGGACGACCCTTTCCTAGGTTTTCAAGGTCATCATTCTTTCTCCATTGCTGTTGACTAAGGTCTGGCTAAAAAAGTATGTTACTTTAGTTCAAGCGTTTAATGGGTACTGAATAATGGTTATAGAAAACACAAGTTATCGCTCGAAATCTTAAATATTTTTATAAGGAGGATTCATGCAACATGGTTGATTATTTTCTGGGGTTGGACCCGATTCTACAAGCAACTATTGCCACACTCTTCACATGGGGCATGACTGCGCTTGGCGCAGCGCTTGTTTTTACAACAAGAGGTTTTAATCAACAATTTATGGACGGTATGCTCGGTTTTGCTGGTGGGGTCATGATTGCTGCAAGTTTCTGGTCTTTGTTGGCTCCAGCATTGGAAAGAGCCGAAGGTGGCGCTCTACCGGCCTGGGCACCAGTTGCCATTGGCTTTTTAGCTGGCGGAGGGTTCCTCTGGTTAGCCGACAAACTGCTTCCACACCTTCATCCAGGGCTGACCATGGAGTCAGCTGAAGGACTTAATCCAGAACGGAAAAGACGCAGTACGCTTCTTGTACTCGCTATTACATTGCATAATATTCCGGAAGGTTTGGCTGTTGGGGTCGCATTCGGTGCTGTGGCCGCGGACCTGCCGTCAGCCTCACTTGGTGGTGCCATAGCACTGGCGATTGGTATCGGTATTCAGAACTTCCCTGAAGGTTTGGCTGTATCGATGCCGCTCAGACGTGAAGGGATGTCCAGACGGAAAAGTTTCGCCTATGGACAGGCATCTGGTATCGTTGAACCAATCGCCGGGGTTACAGGCGCACTTGCAGTAATATTCATGCAGCCACTGTTGCCATATGCATTAGCCTTTGCAGCAGGCGCGATGATCTTCGTTGTCGCTGAAGAAGTCATTCCTGGTTCCCAGGAAAATGGCAATACCGATCTTGCCTCCATGAGCCTTATGATCGGGTTCACCATTATGATGATTCTCGATGTTGCACTAGGCTAGATATCATTCGATTAGATTAGTGAAATCAGTAACAAGAATCCCCGTCATTAAAATGACGGGGATTTTATATTACGCCGATTGTAAAATTAAGCTAGACACATAGAAAGAGCCACTCGTGATACACTCAAAATGGTTTTCCAACCAAAGAAAACATAGGAGTGATCACGAATGACCGACACCCATCTTAGCACGGATGAACTGGTAATCATAGCATCCTACTTTCATCAGAACATCCCTGTTTCAAAAATCTCGAAACGGGTCTGCCGGGCCCGACAGACGGTCCATAATGTTGTGGCTTTTTTCAGAGCCGGCCACAGCGCATTGGACTACTACCAGCGCTACAAGGCAAACAAGCAGCGCTGCGGCCGGAAACGGACAAGACTGCCAGCGGACCAACACGCATATGTGACAGGAAAAGTGGCCCAGGGCTGGACACCGGATGTGATTGCCGGCCGGCGTGACCGTAAGATACAGTGTTCCAGCCGCACATTGTACCGCATGTTCAAGCGTAAGGACTGTGATGTGTCCACATTGCCAATGAAAGGCAAAAAACCCCAACGGTCATAAGGAACGCCGGGGGCGACAGACGTTCCGGCGCAACATTTCCGAAAGGGTGGACGACTATCCAGCGTTCAATAAAGAATTCGGCCATCTGGAGGGCGACACTATTGTCGGTGTGCGACATAAAAGCGCCGTCATCACGCTGGTTGAACGGCTATCGAAAGTCATCATCACATTGAAACCTGAAGGTCGGACGGCCAAAGATATCGAAACTGCCATCAATACGCGGTGTCACTGGGTGCCGAGAAACCTGTTCAAGCCCATCACTTTTGACTGCGGTAAAGCATTCTCCAACTGGCAGTCAATGAGCAATCGAAATGACCTGGCCATCTACTTCGCCGATTCGGGCACACCGTCACAACGCGGGCTGAATGAACATTCCAATGGTCTGCTCATAAGGGATGGACTGCGTAAAGATATGGATTTCAACACAGTCGACCACGCTTTTATCTCATCGGTCGCTGCAAGAAGAAACCATATACCGAGAAAATCATTGAACTACCAAACACCATTGGAAGTATTTTTGAGTTACATGGGTGAAAAAGAACTGTCTAGCTTATGTTGACAAATGAAATAATTAAGAAAATGAAGCATCCTAAACGTGATCAATTCGATACAATTATATTTAATGAAGACATTACAATAACAAATATTCCAAAAGAGGCGTATGAATATGTTGTGAATGGAAAATTTGCGATAAAGTGGGTCATGGAACAATATCAAGTAAAAAAAGATTCTAAGTCTGGAATAATTGATAATCCCAATGATTTTTCTGATAATGAAGAATACATTTTTAATTTATTGTTGAGAATCATTAATGTCTCTGTCCAAACTATTGAATTAAAGAATGATTTACCCCCGTTAGAAATAGAAGAAGACTAATGGGGCGTTAGGAGTTGAATTGATTTAAATAGTAAAACTTTTACACATATTTTATCCAAAAGTAAAATCAATTATTAATTCTTTATTCACTGTTTTCTTTTCGCCCGTTTCAAGGTACTCATGCTGATCCCCGTCATTTGTTCCACTTCTCGGTAGGAATGGTTTTCCAACAACTGAAGCGCATGATCGATCTGCTTCTTATTATATTTTTTCGGCCGGCCTTCTCGGAAGTCCGGTCGTTTTTTTGCTAGGGCTTTTTCATCCTGGGTCCGTTCGACAATCATGTCACGCTCGAACTGTGCAAATGATGTCATGATATTAAAAATCAGTCGTCCGGTCGGTGTGTTTTCGATAATCCCCATATTTAAGACGTGCACCCGTATCCCTCGTTCAAATAAATCCTCAATGATACTCGTTGCATCATTCGCGGAACGTGCAAACCGGTCCAGTTTCGTCACGACTAATGTGTCTCCCTGATCCAATCGATCAATCAGTTCATTAAACTCTTTGCGCTTTTCCCGTTTTGTCCCCGTCACAAATTCCTGGTAAATTTCTTCGCACCCTTCTTTTTTGAGTTCCTGAATCTGTCCTTCCAAATCTTGGCCTCTTGTTGACACTCTCGCGTACCCGAATTTCATGAAAATCGCCCTCACTTTTGACCATAAGTTATGACACCATTTTATCTACTGATTTAATCACATCAGCTTATCGGTGTCAAAACTTCAAAGTTATGGACTGTTTCCATTAGAAAATTAATAAATGAATAAATATTATTTTAATGCTGCATGGTGGTTGAATTGATGATATGTAATACATATCCACTTTATAAGTGTGAATTACAAGCTAGATTCTTTTTCCACGGCATATATCTTGAAACTGAGTCTTCAGTTAAAGGATAGGACTGCGAAATACTCAGTTTCGAGATATTGATTTAAATACAGAGGTTAGAAACTAAATTCTCTGCTTCTGATTTGATTTAAGTTTTTGAAATAGATAGTAAATTAGTCTCGGGGTCATTTGATATGATATAATTCGTGTAAATATTTCCAGTTAATTATAGTAGGGAGCTGAATTTTCTAGATTTTTGACGTTTACTTATCTATCAGTTTACTTATTTATCAAATGATGTTTTACAGTATTCTTGTCCATGCGATTGTCCTTTATTTTGGATTTGGAGATGAATCCCCTAAGCTAACCATTATAAAGTACTTTTCAATGTACCTGAATAAGTTCTGACCATTCTGCTGAAGTTATTTATGCAACATTAGTGAGAGAGCCTATTGCCACTATTAAAGAGAACTGCCATTAAATGTTACTGATTGAAGGAGGTGGTTTACCTTGAAGGATGAAACCTTAACTAAAAGACAATTGAATAATTCAAAAGTGAGGGGAGTTCCATGGATGAAATAAGGACGTTGGTGAAGACGCTTACGAAGGCGGAAGCTGCAACCATTGTGCAGAAGTTTGACATAAAAGTGCATGGGTTCCAGAAGAACTTCATTCGAGCCCCAGAAGAGATGTTGAAGAATTTTATCATCAAAGAGTTGAAGGCTGGTGCCAATCCTAGGTCAAACAACAAACGGAAAGGTAAAAAGCACACAACGGTTCAAGAGGTGTTTGAGTTCATCAGTTCATCTTTTATTAATGATCATCCAGAGGTCGAAGAGATGTCAGTGGAGGATTTGGCACTAAAGTTGGAAATGAACTATAAATTCTCAAAAGGAGCGATTCTATCCGTCATTTATACACAGTTTCCTGATACTTATCAAGAGCATAAAGAGGTGCTGGAACGAAACGTAGATGAAGGTAGATCGTTGTTGGAGAGCATAGTAAAGCAAATGTCATCCGAAGAAAAAATGGAGGTGTTGAGAGAAGAGTTCTCCGATGAAGAGTATATATATGAACGATTGAAAACTTACGTTGAGAAATCAAAAGAAATAATAGGCGATAAACGGTACGAAGAGTTCAGACAGAACGTAAATCTAGAAGGTGAGGCTAGCTTTGCAAATGAAGTGTCATCGACTCCTAAAAGCCAAAGACAATATCCTGTACTGGCTTTTTTAATGGAAAATAATCGCTACAAGGATGAGAGATATAAAGATTTTCTGATGTATGTAGAGCGATGGTTTGAAAGCAAAAAAGATGAGGATAATAGCTATGCTTTATCTGTTATGGAAGAAGAGGCGGAGAGCTTTCGGAAACAGTCTGACGAGAAGCAAAAAAAGTTAGATCAACTTTGTACTGTTAATGAGAAGAATGATGAATTAACTTCTTTCTTGCAAGAGAAGGAAAAAGAAAACCAAGAATTACGAGATCGAATCATAGATCTATCTAATTGTCAAAGTATCAACAAGCCGTTCATTGATTACTTCCAAAGTTTATTAAGGCGTAGAGGTGCAGTTATTGTCACAAACGACCGAGAGCTATTTACAGGAACGGAATTGATTGATTATGTCGAGAGTTTAGAGACGTTCCACCAACATAAAAGGATGAAAGATGTAGCGAGGTACAAGAACAAAATGGTTCTTATATCTAGAGCTGCTTTTTCTACAAGTGCGGAATGGTTGGTGACTAAAAGGTATCTAGAGAATAACGGAATACATTACTACGAGTTATCGGGATATGACTTAAGCGAATATTTAAACCAAGTTGTGGATTACCTCCACAGAGAGAGGGTGCGAATTTAATGACATTTGCAGAACAAAATGTTCAAGAGATTTCCCAAGCGGACAGACAAAGAATTGAAGAGTGTTATATTTTAGGGAAGATAGCGGAGGATAATAGTTCATTTCCTCGTCTAGGGGCAGAGTTTGACCGAGCTGTTACGTATTCCAAAGATGGAATTGACAGGATTGTATTCTTCATTAAAGCTCTGTCAAGAGAGCCAGAACTATTGAAACGTTTGTTGGGTAAGAACAAAGACGAATTTTATATTTCTTTTGACAATCGTAACAAGAGATATTTACAAAAGGTCGGATACTTTGAACAAGATAACCCAGTGGAGTTTTTAAGAGAACATTTCAAAGGGAAACTAATCTTGTTCAAGCCAGAATTGACATACGATAAAAAAAGAGAAATGTATCACTACAACTTAGAGGTACTGCTGGTTGAAAAAGCGGCTAGTGAAGAAGAAATGCAGGAAGAGTTTGTCCCTGTTCCTGAAATGAGCACTTCCACTCCAGCTACTCGGTTTGAGAGAAAGTTATTGGATGAAAAACCAATAGAGTTGAGTTGCTATAACCACGCCTTTGAGGTACCAGAATTTATCATTTGTGATAGTTACATTTATCAAATTCCAGATGATACAGTTTTGGAAAAGTACAAAGCGAATTCCAATATGTATATCTGTCGTAAACCAGAATCTATTAAGAGAATTGACATTCCAGAAGATTACGATCGGAATATGCGTATGGTACATAAAGAGATTGCATTCATTTCTAACAACAACCGTTTAAGCTGGATTGATCAATTTGAAGAAGAAGGTACGTCGATTGCAGAATTGGAGAGACAAAAAAAACTAGAAGAAAAAAAGGCATCTGAAGAAAAGGTGAGGGAAGAGAAAACTTCTCAAGAGCAAGTATCCGAAGAAGATGTTGCTGATAAAATTGGTGAAGGGGACTTCATTCTTCGTCTTGATTACCTGGCGAGAAAAAAGAAATTGAGATATTCACTTGAGGATCTGTACAATTTCCATACCTCGTTAAAGACATCCAATTTTACAATACTGGGTGGCATGAGCGGAACGGGTAAAACACAATTAGCTATGCTATATGCAGAGGCAATGAAAATTGAGGAAGGGGACAATCTTCTCTTTGTACCTGTTAAGCCCTCGTACACAGAGCCAAGTGATTTGTTAGGGTTCTTGAATCCTCAAACAGGAGTATACACAGAGAGTGATGTAGGACTTGTTTCTTTCTTGAATCGTGCAAGTAAAAATGAAGACAAGATGCACATGGTTGTGTTTGATGAAATGAACTTAGGTCAGGTCGAACACTATTTCAGTGATTTTATATCAATATTAGAGTTAGAGACGGGGGAAAAGCGCCTTCGGTTGTTCAATAAAGGGGCGATGTGCGTTCAGGAACATCTGAGGGAAGGTATCCTGATTGGAAATAATGTTTTGTTCGTCGGAACAGCGAATTTCGACGAAACAACGAGAGATTTCTCAAATCGGATGTTGGATCGAAGTAACGTCATTCTTCTAGAGAAGACATCGTTTGCGGATGCTTACAAACACGAAATCAATGAAAATATTGAGAGTCCGACTGATTATGCGGATCAGGAGAAGAATGAAATCAAAAACCCTGATGCTGAAATTACCGCAGACATCTATGAAGAGTGGGTTGTGAATAACGGGAAACGATTAGCTTCGTTGGAAGAGCGGGAGTTATCTATCCTCGATAAGTTACATGAAGAGATTAGTAATTTTGATTCTCAGACAGGAGTATCGTTTCGTATTGCGGAGCAAATTGGTCACTATTTGGATAATATTCCTTGTGATGAGAGTGGCGTTCCGTTCTTGAACAGGAATACTGCTTTCGACTTCCAAGTCAAACAACGAATTCTTTCTAAAATCAGAGGGCACAGAGATCAAATCGAAAAACTAGTTGGACGATACGATGAAGAGAAGGGATACTCAGGGGGACGTATTAGTTCTGTACTTGACACGGAAGATCGAAATAATTGTGAAAAATCTATTGCGTACCTTGAACAAAAGGCGAAAGAGTTGATGCGAAATGGCTACACATTATAAAGGGGAAGTCTTACCTTTTCGATGCTATTTTGAAGATCGATTCGGACGTCCTTATGAAGTAGAGCAACTATGGAAAAGTGAAGAAGATATAAATGTTTCAAGACTTACAGTTTTGAAAGAGAACTCTCGTATTGGACTTCAGTTTTATGTTGATGAAAGAGAGGTTCATGACTCAGAGGCAGTTTGTAAGATACAAACAAATATATATGACTCCTCTGATGAACAGGTTGTATTTAATCATCCTTTGCAAGTGGGAAGAGGAAGAAAGAAGTGGCTTTATCAAGCTAATGATAACGAAGAGTTTCCATGGCGTATGGGGGTATATTTTATTGAGGTGTTTTTTGGTGGGGAAAGGTATGTTGGGGGAATTAACATCCTCCCTCACCACCTTGATGAGTCTCAAGTGAGGCATTTACATGAGTATTTAAATGAGCAGGTGCAAGATATTATCTATGACTTCGTGTATAGCAACAAAACCTTGTCAAATGATGAGGGGGCGGACTTACCGAAGTATTGGTACTATGACTACGCTCGTAAGATTGCGGAAATTTACGACGAATATATGTACTGTATGACAGCGATAGAGAGAAACCCTCACGATTATATCCAGACATCCTATAAACCTTCTGTACGCGCGGGAAAAATAGATCACAAGAGCATTCGTTGGGCGAGTTCGAATAAAGGGTTAGCTAAGAATGCAGGTGTCCAACAAAGTAATTTTCAATTGAACAAGAAGAAAATAAGAAATTTTGATTCTAAAGAAAATCGCTGGTTGAAAAACATTCTGCTTATGTGGCGGAAGGACTTGCTAGAGGTGTCTTCCTACATCGAAAATGATTTGGATAGTTATCAGCGTAAGTTGAAAGAGCAGCAAGATAAGCATAATAAGGTGAAGCAAGAAAAAGGAATGCTTTTAGCAAAAAGTGACACTGGTGAAAATACAAAAAAAGATATCAAAAGCCAAATGTATATGTTAGAGAAAGATATCAAAAAAACTAGAACAAAGGTTTCGATTTTGAATGAGCAACTTGGAGTTTTAGAAAAAATGGAGAGTAAGCTCATTTTTTTTCTCGATAACTCTTTCCTTAGAGATGTTGAACGTGGGTTTAGAAAGCCATTTTTGAAAAAGAATCAATACTTTCGAGTGGATGCTATATTTGAAGAATTGAGAAAGATTCGAGAAAATAAGGGGGAAGACACTCAGATGACTCCGATTCTTAAACCTACATGGCAAATATACGAGTATTTCTGTCTTTTTAAAGTGGTTAAGACATTCACGGATAAAGGGTTTGAAATCGTGCAAGGCATTGACGATGATGTGTTAAACCTTTATTTCGAAGATCGGATACAAGAAGGGACTAAATTTGTCTTGGAGAATGAGGAGAAGACAGTGCACTTGTGGTATGACCATTACCATCCTCATACCGAAGAAGAGGCTATTGAAAGAGGGGAGTACTTCTACACAAACCTTGCAAAGAAGAAGCCTGATCTTAAGATAGATGTATTTAAGAAGACGGAAGACGGGAAGTTGTTTGATACTTCGATAGTTATGGATGCGAAGTTCAGTCAACTAAGGAACATATATAATTCACAATATATGAATAAAACAACGGAACAATTGACTGAATACTATAGTTTCTTTTCCGTACTGGAAGAAGCGGGTTTCCGAGCTTGTGTGGATCGAGTGGTATGTTTATATGCAGGGGCTGGAACACAAGAAGTCCAAAAAAGATTGGGAGTTGTCACTTACTTAAGATTTCACCCTGAAATAGATGAGGACGGTCCTCGAATCGTAGGTGAAGAAGAATTGAAAGGTATACTCTCTCACATATAGTGGAGAGTGTCTGGGACATAACTAACTAAGACTCGTAGTAAAAAAGCTCCGAGCATCGTAAAAAGATGATCGGAGCTTTTTTGATATTGTTTTTTCTGGTTTTTTAGGACGGGATTTGCGCTAGTGGCGATATGTTTACGAAGATTTACCGACATCAGCGCAAATCCTAATTCATTTCCACGTGTATTTGGCAAGAGGAAAATGCATAAAACGGAAAACGCTTATGAAGTCAATTGCCGCCCATGTATCTCCTACGTGTGCCCTTTCATCTAGGGAAGCATTTGCGTATGCTATCCTGTAGTATTATAATTATAACAAGGAATCCTAGAAACAAAGAAACGATTTTTTGGTTTCTAGGAATATGTGGAAGAAGGAGGGGCATACTGATGGCTATAGAGGAAACTGTAAGGAGGAGTGGAGATATGGCTCAAGGACCTAGGAAAAAGTCGCGCCGTATAGCTATATCCAACAAACGCCAGATCACCGTGCCGAAAGAATATTACGATTACCTTGAAATGGATACTGAAGCCAATATAGAGCTAGAGGGGAACAAAATCGTGATCACCCCGGTCCGAGAAAATAATGATGACTTCTCCGAGTTTATCTTAAAAGACCTGATCGACGAAGGGTACGGAGGGGATGAACTGCTCCAGGAATTCAATCGTCGGAAGAATAACATACGCCCTGCGGTCGAAGCGTGGATCAAAAACGCTCAGGAAAACGCAGAGGACGTAGATTCTGTGTCGGACCTGTTTGACGAGGACGAATAGTCATGGACAAAGCGAAACTGAGAGTCCAGAACCCGGCCAAAAAGTTCTTCAAGAAAATCAAAGACAAACAGCTCAAAGGTAAGTATGAAGATGCGATCGAGACCATACGCTTAGACCCCTATCACGCGGGCGAACCGAAAACGGGGGACCTCTCGGGGGTCTACGGGTATGATATCCGCCATAACAAAACAGGGTACGAGCTTGCGTATACCATTGACAAAGATGAGGAGGGAAATATCGTCATCATTCTCCATGCTGGTACGCGGGAACAGTTTTACAAGGAACTGAAACGGTATTTATAGTGAATAGCATACATACATTCATCCACGGAAGGCGAAAGCATCGTCTTACGTCTTTTTTTAATACTTTTTCAATGGGGTAGTTTATATATAGATGAGCGTTCTCTAACTGATCGACCAGCTTAATTCAATAAGAAATGATGAGATAATTTAAGAAAGGGGATGTAAATGAAGAAAGAATATAGAGATTTCAAACTTAAAATCGACATAAAACCTTCTGCTTATCATTACAATACTTTCAGGAAGCACATTTCACTGGTATGTCAACAGTATTCTAGACAGTTTTTATAGAGTGCTTCCTTATACTCCTTCGGTGTCGTATAACCGAGGGCACCATGTGGTCTAATATTGTTATACCAATTCACATAATCAAATAGTTCAATTTTCAACTGTTGTATAGATATAAAATGATACTGTCTAATGAATTCAGTTTTCAGTGCCTTAAATGTCGTTTCAGCAACCGCATTGTCATAGGGACAGCCTTTCATGCTCAGTGATCTTTGGATACCAAATGTATCAAGCACATCATCAATCAAATGATTATCAAATTCTTTCCCACGGTCTGTATGGAACATTTGAACCTGTCTTAAATCATGCTTAATGGTACTCAGCGCCGCTGACACAAGATGGCTATCTTTATTTGGACCTGCACTATATCCAACAATCTCACGATTAAACAGGTCAATAAATATACATATGTAATGCCACTTTCCAGACACTTTTACATAGGTTAAATCACTGACGAGTACCTCCATCGGTGCTTGTCTAATGAAATTCCTACTGAGTCTATTCATGATATTTCGTTCATTGGATTGTGAGGGGTGCGGTCTATATTTCAATGAAGTATACGATGATACCAGCTTTTCTGCTTTCATAATCCGACCGATGCGTCTTCTAGAGACTTTGAATCCAAGTTTATTTAACTCATATTTAATTCTAAGTGTGCCAAAACACTGACGATTCGCATTAAATATCTCCACGACTTTATGGCTGATGACATCTTCTGAATCATCAACAGTCTGTTTATTCAATTCATAATAATAGGTACTTCTTGGAATTTTCAGGACTTTACACATTGCTGATACTGAATATTTATCGGCATTCTCTCGAATGACATCTATTTTCGTCCCATGATCAGCGCTGCTTGCTTTAAAATGTCATTTTCCATCTTAAGTTGTTGGTTTTCTTTTCTGAGCTGTCTCATTTCTCTTTCTTCATCTGTTAAGTTATCTAAATGATTGAAAGAACCTGTCGCCTGATGATTCTTGACCCACTTATCTAATGATGAGGGGGTGAGATCATACTCACGTACAATTTCAGATTTGGGTTTACCATTTTCAAATAATCGCACCATCTGTAGTTTAAACTCTGGGGTAAAGGTTCTTCTTGTTCTTGTCATAAAAAATCGCCTACTTTCTAAAGTGGACCCCATTGTCAAGACACGGATTTTACGAAAATAAGGTGGGGCCTCAGTTCTGTTCCTTCCCCGCTTTTCCGAGATCAGGTTCTGTCAAGGCGTACTGCCCTTGATAGGTTCTGACATCGGAAAGATAATTGTTCAAGGAGGAGCGGGGGCGCATCTAATGAATATGAATGGTGCCTGGTGTCTGATAGTCCAATGACTGATGCAGGCGCTCGTGGTTGTAGAATGCCATATAGTCACGGATATGCTGCCGTGCCTCCCTTGGCGTCCCATAGTCCTTCAAATATACCTCTTCATACTTGAGACTCCGCCAGAAACGCTCAATCATGATGTTATCCAATGCACGCCCTCTGCTGTCCATACTGATCTGGATGCCCGGCTGTGATTTCAAGAGCTCGATGTATCTAGGACTGGTGAAATGACTGCCCTGGTCGCTGTTGAATATTTCGGGCGTCCCACTTGCCAGTGCCCGTTGCACAGTATCCAGAACAAAGTCCATTTCCAGTGTTTGGTCCAGTTCCCAGCTGATGATATAGCGGGAATACCAGTCGATGACGGCGGTGAGATACACCCAGTGATTCTGAAGTCGGATATATGTAATATCAATACTCCACACCTGATTGGGACGGGTGATGGGCAGACCTTTCAACAGATAGGGATAGATACGGTGCTGCAGATTGCGCTTGCTCAGGTTGGGCCCTGGATAGATGGCCTGTATGCCCATTTCCCGCATATGCCGCTGGACCCGCTTACGGTTGATGGCGATGCCTTCATGTTTCAGTTTTTCGGTAATCCGGCGTGATCCATAGAATGGAAATCGGGTATAGAGCTCATCAATCCGGTGTTTGATGGCTACCTCTTCCGGTGAGGGCGTCACCGGTTTGTAGTAGAGACTGGATCGATTGAGACTCAGTAGTCTGGCTTGTTCCGAAATGGGAAAATCAGTGGCTGCCCAGTCCACCATTTCCATGCGTTCCTGTCTAGTCGTGGTAGATGCCAGATTTTTTTTTGACCCACGACAATTGCGTGGTGAGTTTTCCGACTTCCGCATAGAGGCTTTCTAGCTTCTCTTCATAGTCGGCTTTCATTCTGTCCAGATCTTTGGATTGGCTGTCAAAAATCTGTGGCATCTCCTGTAGGAACTGCTTTTTCCAATTATGCAGCTGGTTCACATGGACGCCACGTTCCGAAGCGATCTGGTTCATTGTTTTTTCTTCCTTCAAGACTTCCAACACAACTTGGGATTTGAATTCGGGTGTATATCTTTTACGTTTCATATACCTACCTTAACATCTCCTTCTTTCGCGTCTAAAATCCTGGGTCCATTATATTCTTTGATTTAACAATAACCTCCCTCATAGGAGTTGTCCAATCAAGTGTAGACGATTCACACAAACATTATGGAAGAAAATTAGAATTGAGTTATTACAAGAACACGATTACACTTGTTCTATTTGCAGATATGCCCCACCTGTAGAAGAATTGAAAAGACTTCACGTTCATGAAATAGAGGAGTATGCCAAAGATGAATTATTATGTATACTAAAAGATTTGAATTTAATTTGTGAATAATGCCATGCATTTCACCATATAGGAAGAACATTTAGTATTTTGGATAAGGATCGGATAAGTAAGCTGAAATCACACTTTGTGAAGGTTAATAATTGTTCAGAAGAGGACTTTGAAGAGTATTATAAAGCCGTTTTATCTCAAAAACGAAAAACAAGTTTAGAAACAATAAAAGAGCGTGTTGCTAATTATAAAGAAACAGCTATTACTAAAGAGAAATCTATTTTGGATGATACAGTTTTATATCGAATCGAAGGGAATATTCCTTATAAAGAAGAAGCTATCAAACAATTAACAGGTAAAGGATTATATCGGTTCTATGAAAATGAGGAATAACGATTTGTTGTATCAAAGAGAGGGAGTCTCTTCCTTATAATGTTAAAGAGATTTAAAGGAGAGACTAAATATTTGCCGAATAAGAAGTTGTATGAATATGAAAAAGGAGCGATGAAATGGAAGAAAAACCATCAGAAAACTTCTTGATGAACGAAGCAACCCAGATTATAAGAGAAATGAAAGGCGAAGGCCAGCTTCTTATTACTGCTTGTGTCCTCCAGGCGGATGGCGACAGACACATCACTGTCTCTGATATAGCCTCCCTCGACGAATCCCCCATCACCTATATCTACTCGATAATCCTCTATGAAGATGACCCCGACGTCCAGGAATTCTTTATTCGGCATAAGCGACTGATCGAAAATGGCTTTTACGATGATTGATTCCAAACTTTTTATTATTCCATGACACCAAAACGCCTCCTTATCACGATTATAAGATAAGGAGGCGAAGTTTTTATGTATATTTATCAGCGAATCAGTTATGACGGAAGCAACTGGCGCAGCAAGAGTATCGATACGGAGAGCCTGTTTGACGAGGATCCGTATCGGAATCAAACGCTACCCGGCAAAGAAGTACGGTTCACCCACGAACCGGTGAACGGGGACTACGATAGGTTGTGTGAGGCGTTATCTGGTGAGGTAGCCATTTCTATATACCCCGAGACACAATCGGAAGAAGGATAAAAAGGGTGAATCTTTGGTGTGATTCACAAAAAAAGAGACAAGTGCAAATGCACTTGTCTCCTCAGGCTGTTGAGAAACTTTTCTTTTTAAGATATCGCATTATGAACGATCTGTTTCTGATTGACAGTCTTTACATATTCCATTGTGACCATCTGGTTTCGTTTTATTTCGATGAAAGTCTGACAAACTTTTTTCCTTACCGCATTTTTGACATACTTTTCTGACAGTAGATTTCATTTTACTATCCCTCCTTTTGTATTAGTCCCAACCTTTTTCACCTTTATATTTAACAGCTTTTTCTCTATTAATATTAGCTTGCTCTCGAGCCCAATCTTCTTTCTTGTTATTTCCGTTTTTTGCATATGTTTTTGCTGATTTATCAAATTGGTTTGCTCTATGTTTAAACATTTCTTCTTTATTTTTGAAAAAACCCACTAAGTCACCCCTCCCTATATATCATCTTATAAATATAGTGTACTTCAATCTATATAAATAATATACTTAATATATAAAAAATTCCAAAAAAGAGGAGTGATAAGATGATAGTAGATGATGTATTAGAAACAATGAATGATGCGGAAAATGCTTTAGAAAAAATTTATGAAAGGATTGGTGAGATAGAAAAAACGAAAATAATATTAACGTTGAAAGTCGCGACGAAGCGTACACAGATATTGTTGAAGTCATACCTGAATTAGTAGAAATACTAGATGAAAGATGTAAAACACTAGATGCAAAGATTGACGATCTAAATAAAAATGAAGACTCTATGACTCCAGATGTTTACGACATAATTTCAGAGACTTATGATAAAGCATATACTTCTATACTAAACGTTCAATCTAAGTTAATAGAAATACAAAGTGAATGCTCAATAAAACTAAGCGAAGGTTATGCTGAACAACTTGAAGAAGTTGAATCAGAAGTTGAAGCTAATGAAGGAGTCACAGTGGGTAAGCTTGCTAAAGGCTTAAGAGACGCAACCTGGAACGGTGTCAAAAAAGGAATTAGTGCCGCTTGGAATAATAGAGATAAAGCAAAACAATTTATTTATGAAGAAGGACAAAAATCTCAAGATAAAATCATATTACAAAAAGAATGTAACCGTCAAGTAGAACTCAACACTTTATCCCAAATAAGATTCAACAGTTCATCCAAATTAAGACTCAACACTTTTTTCTTCAAATAACGCTCTTCTGTATTTCATTCTGATACTGTCTTGATTCTCATCGAAGGTAATGATTTCACTTCGATGAAGGAGGCGATCTAAGATCGCCGTGGTCAGTGTCGTGTCTCCCAAAAATTTTCCCCATTCGTTAGGCCCCTTATTCGATGTTAAGATGAACGCTGTTTTGTCATACATATCATAGATAAACTGAAAAAACAGTTGGGCATCCTGCGGTTCATAAGCCATATACATGATGTCATCGATAATAATTAAATCTGAAGATTCCATACGTTTATATCTGGTTTTTGACTTACTGAGATATTCTCGTGTTTTAAGGATATAGACCAGATGATCCATCGGTATAAACGTTACCTGGTAGCCTTCATTGACAGCGTGAATACCGAGACCGGTGGAAAGATGGGTCTTACCTACGCCAGGCGGTCCCATCATAATTAATGTAAAATGGTCTTCAATCCAGGATAGCTCCTTTAATACATTCAGTTGCTTGTCCCCAATCGCTGATTGTTCAGACAGTTTAAATTGCTCTAATGTTAAGTGTTGCGGAAACTCTGCCCATTTCATCAATTTAATCCGGTTCTTTTCTTCCCGACAGTCCAGTTCATACCCGAGGATCTGATCCATCAATTCATAGTACGTCCAATTCTGTGACTCTGCCATCCGAAGCATATTCGGCAGCTCTTTTGCGGTTTCTGCCAACCGGAGGGTGCGACATTTCTGTTGTAAGTCATCATAAGTGTTCGTCATTTCATTGACCGCCCTGAAGGACTTTTAAATAGATATCTGGTTGACGCGCGGGGGCAGTCATATCTTTGTACTTCTCATTAATGACAGGCTGCTTAGCCCTGTGTTTACCGTGTTGAATGTCCAATGAAATCGCAATATCTCTGAGATCATTCGCACTGGTCAATCTCAACCGGTTTAATTCTTTCACCGCATCATTAATATGTTGTGGATATTGCTTGGCGGACTGGAGTACAATTTTCAATTGATCAATCGTATGTCTCGGATAATGTGTATGCAAGGTCCGAATCAATCCGTCGGCCAGTTCTGGATCATCCAAAACTTTAAACACTTGTGCGACCAGTTGGTCTCTTTTCGTTTGAGACCGATGTCGATGACCAGGGTCTGTAATCACCTGACCTTTAATGTCAGACACTGTATGTACCGCAATCGAATCACCCGTTGGATGAAGCGAAATACTCAATTTTCCATCTGTGACAGAGACATACGCAATGTTTTCATTTCCACTTTGATACGTCCCGAGAGGCACACTATATCGGTTGCCTTCAAAGCGAATGACATTGTCTTTATGAATCGTTCTTGTTATATTAATAGATGAAATGTTGTCAAAATGATATTTCCCAGAGACCGTTTGAAGATGCTGCTTTTCGAGGGCGTGCACTTCAAAGGGTCTTTTCTTTATATTGTGATGGACTTTATAATTCCCCGTTCTTTTTAGCCACTTCAAAGCGTCCTGCTGCCATGTATTCAAGTTGTCGAAGATGCGATGTTTGGCAAAATTGTTTTTTACATATTTAATCACTTGTTCGATTTTACCCTTTGATTCCGGATCACTTTTTCGACAGAGTTCGACTTTAAACCGTCTAAATTGATGGTATTTCGTAAATGATTCGGTCAGGATTAAATCGCCCGCATTCTCACTCACCGCCAGTAAACGGTCCTGATCATAGACAATCTCCTCAGTCATCCCGCCAAAATAATGAAATGCATTTTCCTGTATTCTAATTAAATCACTGGTCCGAAACGGTCGGTCTAACCATTCCACATACTTAAACCGGGAATGCGATAAGATGAATCCGGTGACATACAATTTCTGTCGCCCGCCTGACGATGTGTCCACGATAATCTCTCCAAAATCGACTTGTATTTGCTGACCGGGTGGAAGCTCATCCACCGCACCGTATATTCGATTCGCTGCCACTTTCGGGATGTGATAGTGTTCCCTTAAGTGATTGACGTAGTTTCGGACTGTATTTTCAGCCAAGGATTGAATATCAAATTTATCTTGCAGCCAATCGTATATTTGCGCACTGGTCACATCTGGATGTTCTTTTAACCATGTGAGTATTTCACTTCTGTAAGGATCCAGTTTTTTCGTTCTGTTTTGTAAGGATGCCATAAAGTCAGCGAATGCATCGGGTGTCATATTCAAATAATCAATGACTCTATTTCTTGATATGTTTAATTTCTTTGCGATTTTACTATTTGAAAACCCCATATTTTTTAATCGGTGTATCTCTTGATAAATCATCCATTTTTCCACTCCATGTTCTCTCCCTTTCAATATACTCTGTCTCAGTATACCGAAAAGTGATTTCTAGTTTGTAAATTGTTGTGTCTTATTTGGAGAGAGCTGTTGAGTCTTAATTGTGGAAAACTGTTGAGTCTAGTTTAGCAGTTACAAAGAAAAAGCTGAGAATGATATTAAAAGAGATTCTTTAGAGAAAACAAAACAAAAAGGACAAAAAATACTTAACAAAAAGAAAAATGGAGAATCTATATCTATATATGAAGCATCTTATTTTAAAGCTGCTGAAGATAAACTCAAAAATTAAACAAAGAAAAATATATACAGTAAGGTTTAGGCACATTTTCATAGGGTGGCGAAGATAAAAAAGAAAGCAAAAAACGTGCGCTCGCAGCATTCTACGGAAGAAACCGAGGAGATGAAGTTTTCACTCAATCGTGGAGGGAAGGGATTAGCGATGTTGTAAGATATATTCAATCATTCTTTGCTCAAAGAAACGAATACTATACTGGCATCCGGCGAGAAGTGGTTATGGAGTCTTTGTTTGGGTTTCGGTGAAAAGAAAAAAGATAAAAAATCTCTAATGAGATAGCTACGATACAATGAACGTGACAAATGGGTAAAGGGGGCTTTGTATGAGCATAGATTTAATGGACAAAGACTTTGGTAGTAAATTTCACATAGAATTGAGCACCACAAACGAAACTCTTCGTATAATGTCTCCTTTCATAAGTTACAAAACTGCTAGTTACTTAGCCAACTGTTTAAAAAACAAGAGCATGGATTGTACCATCATTACTCGGTTTAACCGTGAAGAATTTCTCCAAGGCGCTAACAGTCTCGAAGGGATAGAAGCATTACTAAAATCAGGAGCGTCCGTGTATGCGCTCCAACACCTTCACAGTAAACTTTATATCTTTGACGATAGAAGCGCTATATTAGGTTCAGCAAATTTTTCGATGAATGGGTTTTTTAAGAACCACGAATTAGGAATTTTTGTTAAAGAAGAAGAAGCCTTTGTCGGAAATATAGTCGAATACGCCAATCAACTTCTCGATTCTATTAAATATGCCGGCGACTTTGAAGTGACTCAAGATAGAATTGATGAAGAGAAGAAACAAATAAGTGAACTAATCTCCAAGAGAACTTCAAAAAGTACTGATTATAAAAACACTCATAGATGGGGAGCGATTATTAATCAAGATGAAAATGAGCGAGAAAAAAAGAAGATATATGGTGATAATATAATGGACCCAGGATTTTAGACGCGAAAGAAGGAGATGTTAAGGTAGGTATATGAAACGTAAAAGATATACACCCGAATTCAAATCCCAAGTTGTGTTGGAAGTCTTGAAGGAAGAAAAAACAATGAACCAGATCGCTTCGGAACGTGGCGTCCATGTGAACCAGCTGCATAATTGGAAAAAGCAGTTCCTACAGGAGATGCCACAGATTTTTGACAGCCAATCCAAAGATCTGGACAGAATGAAAGCCGACTATGAAGAGAAGCTAGAAAGCCTCTATGCGGAAGTCGGAAAACTCACCACGCAATTGTCGTGGGTCAAAAAAAAATCTGGCATCTACCACGACTAGACAGGAACGCATGGAAATGGTGGACTGGGCAGCCACTGATTTTCCCATTTCGGAACAAGCCAGACTACTGAGTCTCAATCGATCCAGTCTCTACTACAAACCGGTGACGCCCTCACCGGAAGAGGTAGCCATCAAACACCGGATTGATGAGCTCTATACCCGATTTCCATTCTATGGATCACGCCGGATTACCGAAAAACTGAAACATGAAGGCATCGCCATCAACCGTAAGCGGGTCCAGCGGCATATGCGGGAAATGGGCATACAGGCCATCTATCCAGGGCCCAACCTGAGCAAGCGCAATCTGCAGCACCGTATCTATCCCTATCTGTTGAAAGGTCTGCCCATCACCCGTCCCAATCAGGTGTGGAGTATTGATATTACATATATCCGACTTCAGAATCACTGGGTGTATCTCACCGCCGTCATCGACTGGTATTCCCGCTATATCATCAGCTGGGAACTGGACCAAACACTGGAAATGGACTTTGTTCTGGATACTGTGCAACGGGCACTGGCAAGTGGGACGCCCGAAATATTCAACAGCGACCAGGGCAGTCATTTCACCAGTCCTAGATACATCGAGCTCTTGAAATCACAGCCGGGCATCCAGATCAGTATGGACAGCAGAGGGCGTGCATTGGATAACATCATGATTGAGCGTTTCTGGCGGAGTCTCAAGTATGAAGAGGTATATTTGAAGGACTATGGGACGCCAAGGGAGGCACGGCAGCATATCCGTGACTATATGGCATTCTACAACCACGAGCGCCTGCATCAGTCATTGGACTATCAGACACCAGGCACCATTCATATTCATTAGATGCGCCCCCGCTCCTCCTTGAACAATTATCTTTCCGATGTCAGAACCTATCAAGGGCAGTACGCCTTGACAGAACCTGATCTCGGAAAAGCGGGGAAGGAACAGAACTGAGGCCCCACCTTATTTTCATAAAATCCGTGTCTTGACAATGGGGTCCACTTTAGTTGCCTTATTACGCCATCCCGAATGTAGTGCGAGATGAAAGTGTAGTAACACACGACGTATATCATCCATTGATTACTGAACCCATCAGCAATTCAATTGATTTGAGACAAAATATCTTGCTCACCGGGTCGAATGCCTCCGGCAAATCCACTTTTATGAAATCATTGGCCGTGAATGTCATTCTGAGTAATGGCATCAATACCTCAACCAGTGGCTACTTTAAATACGTGCCTGGTAGAGTGTTGTCTTCAATGGATATTTCAGACAGTATCTCGGAAGGGGATAGTTATTTCATCAGTGAAATCAAATCATTGAAAAGAATAATCGAAGCCCTGAATGGCAGTAATGCTCATTTCTATTGCTTCATTGACGAGATATTCAAGGGGACGAATACGAAAGAACGCTTAGCAGCAGCAGAAGTACTGTTGAGATTTTTGAGTACGCATAAGAAAATTTCTTTAGTGGCAGCTACTCATGATATAGAATAGACAGACACATTGCGTAATGAAATGGCGATGTATCACTTTTCTGAAGTGCTAGAAGACAGTGATATATTCTTTGATTATCAAATTAAAAATGGTCCAGCCCAAACATCCAATGCGCTGGAGCTGCTCAGAATATTCAACTTTCCAAAATCGATTTATAAGGAGTCTAAACGACTTATAGAACAGTCCTATTAAGATGTAGTTTTTTAAGTTGACTCATAGTTGTAAAATACTGTCTGAAAAACACAATCCCCTAAGCCATATCTAAGGTTAGGGGATCGCTTATTTTTTAAAGTATCTGTAGTGTCTTCAGAAATTTCTGAGGACATGTTAGTTCCATTATAGCTGTGACCACATATATCCTATATTAGGAGAAGCAAGGTAAAATCACAAAACTGAACCTAATGTATAATTATTTAGAAAATACCCAGAGCATATTTAAGATTAACATTATTTTGGCCATGCTAGGTAGACAGCGAATATAATAAGCATAATTCCAAGCGCTATTGAAATTTTATATAGTGAATTGTATTTTCTGCGAGAAATACCTGACACAGTCAAGTATACACCGATTAGGAATGAAAAAATCATTATATAGAATCCCATTCTTTACATTCCTTCCTGAGAATATTTTAGAACTTGTAATAGTAGGCTTCATTCAAGGTTTGAACTGCTGTATGATAACAGTGTTAAAGCTTTAAACATAAGAAGTATTAGCTATCTAGAAACTAGACAAAATCACACTAAATAATGAATAGTTATTCCTCACTGGCTTCTTGTGAACGCAGGCGATGTCGATAGCCATATGTGCTTTCCTTCATTATATTTTCGTCTTGAACACCCGCTCCGATTGCAGCTACAACTGTTGAAAGTGATGTGGCGAACCATGCTAGCTTAAGGTAAAAGCGGATGTCTATCTGTTCTAATCCAATATTCCTTATTATAAAGTCAGGTGGTAGTAGCACAAGGGAACCGGTCAGGAACATCAGATACAACACAGTGAAATAAAACACCAATGATATGATCAAAGTCACAACTGTCGCACCGTTATATAACTTCAAAAATCTTTTATCCTCACCTTCTTCTAGCCTTTCCCATAGATCATGGGAGATAATGATCCACACTAGCATACTGGCTAAAGCGAATATTGAAACAGCAATCATCCTCCAGATAGAGAACAAATCGCTTAGGCTCCACATAGTAGAAAAGACCATACTGAAGGAACCTGTCGCAAAAGCAAGTGCTACTACTGAGCTCAAAACCAACATCATGTTTAAAGGATTATTCGCCCAAGCCATTCCACTGATCAGTCGTAAATATCCCCGCAAATTATTCTTCATTTGATATATTGAATGCTCGGAATCGGTGGCATCGTTATGACTTTTCTCATAATGAAGTTTATTGAATTTAAAGTATCGGTTGAATATCCTTTTCAAATTCCTACGATTCTCTTCATTTGAATCGGTGGATTCCTTGTCATTTTTTGCCTGGACCGAAGTGATCAGGGTCACAATGGTTTCGAGAACACTCTGTTTGTTAGGAGGCCAACCATAGGCGGGCAAAGACACCAATCCAACCTCAGTGGCTTCATTTATATCTATGCCGATAATACTCTCGTTATGGTATAACGGGAGATCTGTGATGAAGATAGTATAATCCCAATCACTATCTTGGTAATATTGATCTGTTTTCTGAAACAACTCCTTCGTCAGCTCTGCATAACTCGTAAGTGGGTCTACATGGACGCCGACTTCCCATTCATGATCGTCTTCAAATTCCTCGGAAAGCACCTCCGGCAATTCTTCTTTTATTTTTCTCGCAAGTTCATCTGGCGCACCTGGCGCTGCGACGATGCCAACATATCTATTGCTCATATCAATCATCCTCTGACTTATCATGAGTTTGTTTTGTGCCTGCATGCTCTTCGGTCTGTTCTTCTTTTGTAGTTTCTTCATTTTCTTCTTCTATTTGCTTATATCGGTACATTTGTCTGTAGGAATACGTCACATTCTGAATCGTTCCTTCATCTTCGACAGTGGAGCCCAAGGCACCTGCTAGGACTCCTACAGAGGCAGAAAACCATACCAGATTTAAATAATCCGTCCATTCCACATCAGGTTCAATCCTAGTCCAGTTTTCAAAAAGTCCCATTGGCACAAATACGATAACCGATATTATGAGCAATAGGTAGACGACCAAGTAGTTTACGATTGTAATGAACAACAAGGTGGCCATTGTGGTGAAGTTATATAGATGACGGTATGACCGCTGATTTTTACTGGAAACCAATTCCCATAGATCATGTGCATATATCAGCCATCCAACAACACCAAATATCGCAATGAATGTCAGCATCATAAATCGCCACAAGGAATAATCCAGGCTCAATTCCCAAGGTATAGAAAAAATGGAAATGTATGTGCCCGTGGCAAATGATAATGCGACGATGGTCTTGAGGTTATTTAAGGCCGTCCATGGCTCGTTCATCAACGTCATGCCTGCAACAAGTTTACTCCACCCGGCTACCGTCGATTTCCGTATGTACCGCTTATTGCTCACCTCATCTTCAGAAGTCGACACTTCAGTGATCTGATTGATGAAGCTCAAGCGTATGCCCTCAGGTGTTTCAGATAAATCTTTGCGGTGCAGCCATGTAATGTGATGCATTAGTAGATTCTGCAGTTTTTTCTTAACCCTAATGGCGCCAAGTGACGGTACTGAAAGCAGTGATATCGTCTGTTCATAATTCACTTCTGAAACGACGATCTTATTACTGGATATACTGGGGAGGTCACTGATTGCGATTGCCAAGTCCCATTGGTTATCCTCTCGGATGGCTTCCGCTTTTTCGAATGTCTGATCGATGAACTCGGCGGAAGCGGCTAATGGATTGGTCTGATAATCGAATTGCCAATCGACTTTGTCATCAATGTGTTTACTGGATAGTTCGCTCAAATCTTCTAGCATATCTTTTATTAACTCTTCCGGAAGACCGGGGGCGGTGATGAGACCCACGACAACTTTTTCCACCAGCTCACTCCTTTCATTAGAATGCATAATATAGAAAGATAATGATGGGTATTTAAAATATTGACCATCTTTATTATAGAATAATATTCCTTACCATTAATCACTTAGAGATCTTTGCTGATAATATGAGTTTTAACATATCAAAAGCAAAATATGATTTTACGGATAAAGAAATTTGTATTTATAAGACTATTATACCCATGCAGCTGAAATATAATTCAAATAGTATATAATTGGAGAGACAAATCTGGAATGCAATCTGTTGGGGAGCGACACAAGCGTTTATGAAGATACCGACAGGGAAGATTAAAACTATTAATAGAAAATGAGGGGGCAATTAAGAGTGGTTAAGACAATCATGATTACAGGTGCAGGATCAGGTTTAGGGAAAGGCACAGCGATTGGACTGGCGCGCGAAGGTCACACGGTCATTGCCACTGTTGAAAAAGAGGAACAGATTGGAGGATTGCGTGAAGAAGGACAGGAAGCGGGTGTAGATCTTGAAGTCTTCAAGATGGACATCACAGATGCCCATGACCGCGAAGCCATGAAAAGATATGACTATGATATATTCGTAGCCAATGCAGCAATCAATGAAGGTGGGCCGATATGGGAGATGCCGATGGCTGACATTAGACGATTATATGAAATCAATGTATTCGGCACACTAGAAACCGTTCGTATCGCAGCTGAACATTTCGTAGAGAAGCGGCAGGGTAAAATCATTTTCATATCGTCAAAAGCAGAAAAGATGAGCTCTGCCTATAAAGGACTCTATTCATCCTCGAAGCACGCCATCGGTGCCATAGCGAAAGCGCTGAAGCAGGAGATGGAGGAGTTCAATGTCAAAGTTGCCACTATTAACCCCGGTAGATTCGGCACAGGCTTCAATGACCGTGCAGTCGCAGCAAACTGGAAGTGGTACGACGAGGAGGAACACCACACTTCGAAAGATAAGTTGGAAGCAAGCGGGGATAGTCTGAACCATCAGATGGATCCGCAGCTGATGATCGATAAGATGGTGGGGATCATTCCAAAAGAGCATCATAAATTCAGGGTCGTCTATCCGGAAGATACGGCAGAAGATATGCGTAAAGAAGAGCAGAAAGACTGGGAGACTGAGATTTAGAATAATAGTTTACTAGACGTATAAAGGAGTCGGAAAAATATTTACCGACTTCTTTTTTATTATGAGGTATTTTAATCATTTATTATTTTATTTTGAAGCGCTCGATCATTTTCCATGCTATCGGTCCCAGTACAAACAAAAGAATCAAGGGCATTAGAAGTACGCCGAATGTAGATGAGCCGGTAAGTCCGTGGTTAGTAATCTCGATATATAGAATTGCAAATACGATCAGCGTCCCATTTGTTGTTAAATTAAGTAATAGTCTGTTATTCAAATAGAACTCCCTGACATTAGATGCGTCCATACGTTTTGGATAATTATGCATTTCCGGAAATCGGTCCAACGCCTTGAGTCCCGGTACCAAGAGCAGTGGTATGACGATGAGGACAATCATTTCATACTTCGACCCATATCTATCGACCTCACCATCTGCTCCAAAGTGAGCAGGTACTTCTGCAGGTAGGGAAGAGAATGTGATGATCACATAGATTAGGGATCCGATGAAAAAACCATAGCCTATGATATTTGCGATCTTTTCAGTCAAAGTCTTAGGTATGTCAATTTTTGGTCTTTCTTTCATGTTAATTACCTTTCAGCAGATTTAATGTAGTGGCCCAGAAACATCCGTTATCATTTGATACCTATTTTACGATTTATATATTTCGGTTGAAGAGAGCCAATTTAAAAAATGTTTGTATGGATAATACGTTGTGCCGTTTAAGATTATTTTAGGCGCATTTGGATGCTTTTCTAATAAGTCATTGATTTCTTCCTTATCTAAACTAAAATATATTGGCAAATCTTCTTCTTTTATAAAATTAGTAGCGGGATGCTCACTATCAGGATTGCCAATATTCTTAAGGCCATCACCAATAAAATATCCCATAAAACCCAATCCAACTGCCAAAATAATCATACTTACTACTAATCCAGATAATTCTATTTGCATTTCGCTTACTACCTCTCATTCTATTATAATTATTTTATTTCGGAATCCTGGCCATCACCAAATAAGAAGCCTAATCCGATCGCAAAAGTTAGTGTGTTAATGAGTGCTAATGAAATGGATATAAACTTTTTCATGGCCGACCGCCTTTAATAAAATTATTCTCAGATGTCACCACTTAAATTGAAAATATAACAAAATGAATATTATATAATCGTGCTTTCAATTTTATGGTTTCCCACTTACATTTTAGACAAGTCTCTTGTTCTTCTTTTGAAAAGTATAGTGCGTGCAATATGCCTACTTTGCCAAATATCTAAATGTTTAGATATTATGTTATACTTATAGTGTACCAAATAATTATAAAGGAAGAGATAAATTTTGGAACACGCTATATTTATCATCGCGCTTTCTTCTCTTAGCCTTGCGGTACTATTGATGGGAGTAAACATCACTAGAGTAGGGCTTATGCCTGCTTTTTCGATCAAGACGCGATTGGCGCAAGTATCTCTCGGCTTAATGGGTGTCTATGCCATATTCTTTATAATATTTCTCGTAATGGTAAATTGAAGGTGTAAGGCGTTTTGCGAGAAGAAATAGCATATATAAATCAGTCATAAACTCACAGTGGTATCGTCCATATTTATCACAACTATAGTCTTATATTTAATACATAAAACTAGGAAGTTCACATAAACAAAGGGGAACAGTATCTATGATTAAAGTAAAGAACGTCAACTGGATCGATCTGGATAAAGGGACCATTGAAGTCAAGGATGTGGAATTGCGATCAGGTGATGATAAAGAAATAGATGGTACACAAAAATACCTGATGCCTGGCTTGGTGGATATGCATACTCACATTACACCTGTCAGTGCGAAGCATTATTTGGCGAGTGGTGTGACTTCAGTAAGAAATACCGGTGGCAACTATGAACTTATCCAGATGATGGATGATGTCGCACCGCATGTATACGCGACTTATCGTTTCATCGACGGCGATCCTGGTCTGTGGGGGCCGACTTCCTATGGCAATGTTTCCACCAATGACATCAATACGGCACTGGAGACTGTCGAGGAGCTGTATAACCAAGATGCGAAGTTCATCAAAGTGTATGGCAACATCCAAGAAGATGTTTTGGATGCTGTGGTAAAAAGGGGAGACACACTTGGTCTTGAGGTTGCAGCTGATCTGCTACATTCCAAGTCCATCGACGCGATGAAAGCAACAGAGTATGGCGTGAAGTGGCTTGAACATGCATCGAGCATCGTGCAACACCTTTTTCCCAGATATCATAGTCAACTATCAGATGATGAGTTTGATGAAATCACCAGCAAACCAGTAGATACGGATAGGCTGAATGATTTATTGTCATACCTACTTGAAAATGGAATGAAGTTGGTGCCGACATTGACCCTGTACCGTCACTTGGTAGAAGGACGCACATACAGTCCTCCTGAATTGATAACATCGAAGCAGATGAAACTGTTTGAAGCGGATGAGCAATTATCTATAAGTGCTCAGTTCGAAGCCATTGATGCGCAGCTTAGTGCAGAGTTCAAGAAGCGCCAAAAATGGGAGTATGATCAGGTGAAGCGGGTTATAGGTGAGTACCTTGAAATGGATGGCGAAGTGTATATCGGTACCGATGCACCTGCGGGAACGTGGGTGTATCCCGGGCTTAGTATGATTGAAGAGCTGAATGAATTTAAAAACTTTGGCTTGACTGAATTTGAGATATTGAGGAAGGCGACAATTGAAGCCAAAAAGATTGTAGGGGAAGACGATGGTTACATATTACTCAACCAAAATCCACTGGAAAATTTTGCGCATATCCTCGACATCGACGCCATTTTCTTGGCGGGAAAGATATTGATGTATGAGGATATCAAAAACCATCAAGTGGACAGCGATAGCATGATGAAGAAATTTGAGGAAATTGAGGAGATCTACAGACAACAGTAAACAAAACATACTGTCCCTTTAGAATACGTGTAAACTTCATGGCTAACTTAAAGTTATTACTAACTTTATATTACTTGAAGATATAGAAAAATCTGTATATGCTGAAGTAAATAGATCAGAAATGAGGAGATATAATGAGTAAACTTGTCCCTCTATTTACGCAAGAAACTGCCGTGCAGAAAGTCCGGATGGCTGAAGATAGTTGGAACAGTCGTAACCCGCATAAAGTGTCCCTCGCTTACACAGAGAATAGCCGCTGGCGGAACCGCACCGAATTCCCAACCGGTCGAGAAGAAATCGTAGAGTTCCTCGAAAGAAAATGAGCTAAGGAGCTCGACTATCGATTGATAAAGGAACTATGGTCATTTACCGACGACCGCCTTGCAGTGCGGTTTGCATATGAGTGGCATGACGATAACGGGAATTGGTTCCGATCATACGGAAATGAGAATTGGGAGTTTTCTTCAGATGGCTTGATGAAGCGACGCTTTCCATCCATCAACTTTGCCACATCGCTTCTCAACCTGTTTGCCATCATCATTGCAGGGGGCAGTGTGGCTAATGAATTCCGATGGGGCACAATCAAACAACTTTTGATACGGCCGATTTCGAGGGGGACCATATTATTATCAAAATATGTGGCCGTGTTAGTCTTCGTCTTATTGTCAGTGTTGAGCCTCTTGGGCGTCTCTTTTTTCATTGGTCTGATTATGTATGGGGTACCCGCCGTCAACCCAGACATATTGGTCAATCGGCCAGACGGTCTGGCAAGTAACGATATACTGTCCGAGATATTGCTTCAATCCGGATTTAAATTCATTAATATTATCATTCTAGCCACATTTGGGTTTATGCTTTCAAGTATTTTCCGAAGCAGCGCCCTAGCGATCGGCCTTTCGATGTTTATGATGTTCGCCGGGACAACCGCTGCGCAAGCGTTATCCCAATATGCATGGGCCAAGTATATTTTGTTTGCCAACACAGATTTATCTGTCTACTTCACTTCGTTTGGTCCAATCCGAGAGGAGATGACTATGGGATTCTCAGCTGCGGTGATTGTGGTTTATATGGTGATTTTCATCGCTGCCACATGGCTGGTGTTTAATAAACGAAATGTAGTATAACATAGAAAAGCAAAGCTCATTTCATAATATAATGCCTTTGCGATAGAATATACCCTAGAGGATGGGGCATCTAGCAAGGTGTTTTATAAGGATTTAAGGATTTATTGAGACTTTTAAAAAGTATTTGATAAAAGGAATATATAAGTGGTTGTGAGGCATGCCCCAAAAGTTGAAGTCAAAAATTCAACTTTTGGGGCACTTTAATATATGTGAAAGCCATTCAATAGAATCAAAGGTTGAAGGTTTGAATGAATGTTTAACTTTTGGATTACCCGATCAACTTAGTTCCAATTATTTAAGTTAGATTTTTTATAGTTTCGTTTGTCAAAATAAGCTAGACAGTTCTTTTTCACCCCATTAACTCAAAAAGACTTCCAGTGGCGCGCAGTAGTTCAGTGATTTTATTAGGATGTGGTTTCTTCTTGCAGAGACGGATGAGACAAAAGCCTGATTATCCGTATTAAAATCCATATCTTTGGCCAATCCATCCCTTCTGAGCAATCCATTAGAATGCTTGTTCAGTCTCTGCTGGGATGGTGTCCTTGGGTCGGCAAGGTAGACGGACAGGTCATTCCGATTGCTCATCGATTGCCAGTTGGAGAATTCCTTGCCACAGTCGAAAGTGATGGATTTGAATAGGTTTTTGGGCATCTCTTGACACCATGTATTGATGGTAAGCTCGACATCCTGCGCCGTTTCGGCCTTCTGGTTTTAGTGTGACACCTGCCGTTTTAAACGACTGTCACGACTGCGTTGAATTCACTGTATCATAATCGTTATGAAATCACTGAATAGGCTGGCAATGTACATCGTATCGACATAAATGATATTGGGTTATGCTGTGGAGGATCGCCGACAATGTTACGGGCTGAAGCTATCGGACAAGACACACTCAATTCGAAGTATTCACCAGATATGGAAAAGCATTTTTTATTTGGAAGAGATGAGACGTTAATAGATTATAACACGAAATATAGAGGGAAAGCATTATTATAATTACATCATTAGACTCCAAGCCTCCCTCAATTCAATTCTGTAAAGTGTTCTAAGAATAATAATATAGTCTCCTCATTTTCTTTAAAAAACCTTTGAGGGAACGAAGAAAAATATAAGGTCTGACATACTTTAGATGAACAGTACGTCAGACCTTATCAGTTTGGAATTTTTTTCTTCAAGAACACCTTAAAGGGTACAAGGTCTTTCAGAGCACGCCGGAAAAAGGAACTGGAACCACACACCGAAAGAGAATTCTTGACTTGTTGAAACAGAATAATTACAGGTGTTCATGATCACTATGTTTATCACCTGAATGTAAAGTCAACCTGGGAGTTTTCCTGGGCTTCATAACCTTTCATATAGTTAATACGACGCTGTGCTGATGTTTGATTGACTTGCTCATCTGCATGATAAGAAGAACGGACAAGTGGCCCAGACTCACAATGACGGAAACCTTTTGATAGTGCAATATGCTTTAACTCCGCAAATTCATCAGGATGATAATAACGCTCGACCCGCAAATGTTTTTTCGTCGGTTGTAAGTATTGACCAATTGTCATAATATTCACATCGTTTTCCAGTAAATCATCCATGGCCTCAATGATTTCTTCTTTCTCTTCTCCTAAGCCCACCATAATACTTGATTTCGTTGGTACGTCAGGAGCAATCTCTTTCACACGCTGAAGCAGGGTTAGTGATCTATCATACATTGCTCTAGCTCGTACTTTTTTAGTCAATCTTCTCACAGTCTCAATGTTGTGGTTAAAAATATCTGGTTCACTGCTCATTAAAGTATGTAAACTCTCGTAATCACCTTTCATATCAGAAGGTAAAATTTCGATGGTGCAACCAGGGTTTTTTCTGCGGATCGCCCGGACTGTCTCAGCAAAAACCGCCGCACCGCCATCTTTTAAATCATCTCGAGCGACGGCTGTAACAACCACGTGTTTCAACCCCATTATTTGTACAGAATCCGCGACACGTTCTGGTTCATTCCAATCTAATTCATTCGGCATTCCTGTTTTAACCGCACAGAATCGGCACCCACGTGTGCATGTATCACCAAGAATCATAAATGTAGCAGTTTTACGCTCGCTCCAACATTCATAAATATTTGGACATCTTGCTTCTTCACATACCGTATTTAATTTTTTATCTCGCATCAATTTCTTTAATCCTGAGTATGATCCATTAGTATTGATTTTAGTTTCTAGCCATTTAGGTTTACGCAGGTACTCTTCTTTTTTAGACATCGAAAGTACACTCCTTCAGTAGTTGATATATTGCAAGTAGTTGTTTTAATTCATAATTTGGGTCACGTATTTGCTTTTTGCCAATTGATTGATTTCATTCCACTGTGCATCGGTCAATGTCATCGGTTTAAACTTGACATCCAAGCCTGTTTGGAAGCCATGATAAAAAGCGTCCACTAACATATCGTATGTGTACTTTTGATTTGTAATCTCATTAATAGCGATGGCCTTTTCATAAAAAGAAGTACGCTTTTTCTCTCTCATTCTTTCAGACGGAAAAAGGAAAAGATCAAACAACATTTTTTCATTAATATTCATTGGAATTGAGCCATGTTGTAGTAAGACATTATCTTTGCGTACTTGAGCATTGCCTGAAAGTTTTTTATCATCAATAATTAGTTCATAGTAAGCAGCCTGTTCAAAACAAACCGATGATCTGCCTTTAATTATTTCTTCTCTCGATGGGTAAGCATAATCAGCTTGTATGCCCAAATTACGATACCCTTCTAAGATTCCTCTTGTTAAAATATGGTACGCTTCACGAACAGATGTGGGTATGAAGGGATGATCCTCCGTCACGACAATACTATAGGTTAGCTCATCATCATGAAGTACGGCGCTACCGCCCGTTAAACGCCGAACAAAATCGCAGTTATATCGCTCAAGTGCAGAAAAATCAATCCGTTTATCTACTCTTTGAAGTCTTCCTACGGATAGGCTGGGTGCTGACCAACCGTAAAATCTTAATGTAGGGGGGATAACTCCTCTACTATGCCAATTTAATAAAGCCTCATCAATCGCCATATTCGTAGCCGCATTGTTGTGTCCTGTATTCAAAAATCCCCATTCTTCTGGCATCATAATCCTCCTCCTTATTAGATCCAACCTAATTTTTTCAAGTGATAGAAAAAATACAGATATTTTCTTATTATTAAATTCCTTGAGTGAAAGTAAAGAAGTGGATCACAGTTTATTATAAAACAGTGATTTTTTTAATATTTTCGTTTGTCAAAATAAGCTAGACAGTTCCTTTTCACCCATGTAACTCAAAAAGACTTCCAATGGTGTCCGGTAGTTCAATGATTTTCTCGGTATGTGGTTTCTTCTTGAAGCGACAGACGAGACAAATATCTGATCGACCGTGTTGAAATCCATGTCTTTGGGCAGTCCATCCTTTCTGAGCAGGCCATTGGAATGTTCATTCAATCCCCGTTGAGACGGTGTCCCTGGGTCGGCAAAGTAGATGGACAGATCGTTCTGGTTGCTCATCGATTGCCAGTTGGAGAATTCCTTACCACAGTCGAAAGTGATGGACTTGAACAGGTTTCTGGGCATCTCTTGACACCACGTATTGATGGCAGACTCGATTGCCTGTGCCGTCCGGCCTTCAGGCTTCAAGGTGATAATGACCTTAGACAGGCGTTCAACCAGCGTGATGACGGCACTCTTGTGGCGGACACCGACGATGGTATCTCCCTCGAGATGGCCGAATTCTTCATTGAACGCCGGGTAGTCAGTTGTTCTTTCAGAGATGTTTCGCCTGAAGGCCTGTCTGCCCCGGCGTTCCTGATGGCCATTTGGTTTTCGCTTGCCTTGCATCGGCAGTGTGGCTACATCAAAGGTTTTTCGTTTGAACATTCGATACAGTGTACGGCCCGAGCAGTCAATTGGCATCTCCTGCCGACCGACGATCACATCCGGTGTCCAGCCTTGCGCCACCTGCTTTTCAACATGTTTCTGCTGATCGGTCGGTAGAACAATCCGTTTTCTACCACACCGGCTTTTGTTTTCCTTATAGCGCCGATAATACTCCAGCGCAGTGTGCCCGTCCTTGAGATATGCGATGACATTATGGACCGTCTGACGGGCACGCCCAATCCGTTTCGCAATCTGTGAAGTCGGGGTCTCTTGATGGAAATAGGCTTCTATGATTACTAGCTCGTCCGTGGTAATATGGGTGTAGGTCATGCGTGATCACTCCTATGATTTTCTTTGGTCGGAAAACTCATTTTGAGTGTATCACGCGTGACCCTTTTTAGGTGTCTAGCTTAATTTTACAATCGGCGTATTTATCAAATAATTTACTTTCAAAACTTAAAGTACCTGGAAAGTTGAAAATTTTCGGTACTTCAAAATAAAAATTGAAATGCTAATATAATGATAGCATTTCTCTAAAGTTTTCTCCATTGTAGTCTTTTCTAAAAATTTTACGTTTTTGCATTTCTGGAACGATGAGTTCAACAAAATCTTCTAGACTGCCTGGGAGTGTTGGCGGCATCAAATTGAAACCATCTGCAACGCCTACCTTCATCCATTTTTCGATTTCATCGACAATTTCTTCAGGCGTACCAATAAGTGTCAAGTGTCCGCCTCCAGCGTTTAGGTAACCGAGTAGTTCACGGACTGTTGGATTTCTGTCTTCTATGATTTCTAACACAGTTTGATAACGCCCGACTGGGCCTGTGAATTCTTCGATTGGGGGCAGTGCAGGGACTTTTTCATCGAGTTTCCACGATTTTGTATCCTGCTGAACAAAGAATTCGAGTTGCTTCAGCGCAGTATCAATTGGCAGTAAATCGTCTAATTTCGCTTTCTTTTCTTGTGCTTCTTCTTTTGTCTTACCCACGTAAGTCACTAGACCTGGAAACACTTTGATAGAGCAGTCTGGTCGATGACTTTCTCTTATTGCCCGATCTAATTTCTCACGATAGGCTTTTGCTTGTCTTAAGTTCCAAGCAACTGAGTAGACTGCATCGGCATATTTCGCAGCAAGTGCCACGCCTTCTGTTGATGCCCCTGCTTGCATCGCAACCGGTTTTCCTTCCTTTCCTAAAGGCAAGGTTAATGGCCCCTTTACTTGGAAGTAATCCCCATTATGGTTGAACGGTTGAATATTCTCGTTTTTAATGATTTTATTGTTCGCTCTGTCTGGACTATAGTCATCAATGGACCACGATTCAAATAATTGATCCATGACTTCAGCAAATTCATCTGCTTTCTTATAGCGCACTGCTCTTTCCGGTAATTCTGGCATACTGTGATTTTGTGCTTCGTAATCGGACATTGATGTCACAAGGTTCCACCCCACACGTCCTTTTGTTATGTGTTGCAGTGTGAGTAACTGCCTTGCTGAAGTAAACGGGTTATTAAATGTTCCCGAAATAGTTGAAACAAGTCCAACGTTAGCTGTGACATTACTCATGGCAGTTAATACAACTATTGGATCAAAATAACTCGTTGGTAATTCGGTAGCACTATGCGCAGGGAAGGCTTGTGCATCTGCAAAAAATACCGCATCGAATTTTCCACGTTCAGCAATCTTCGCCAAATTTTCATAGTATCCAATTGTCGTAAATTCATCTATGCTCGAATTTGCTGCTATCCATGCTGCCTGATGATGCCCTACACCATACAATAAAACCCCTATATTTAACTTTTTTGGATTAACCATAATATATCCCACCTAGTTCATAGTAAGGCCACCATCCACCGTGATGTTCTGCCCTGTAATGCCATCTGCTGATTCGGAACAAAGATAAACCACCATATTCGCAACATCTTGGGGGGATGTTACTTTCCTTAATGGTGTGGATTGTGCGATTAATTCAAATACTTCGGGTGTTGTGACTGCACTTGCATCTGTTGTCTTCAGTAATCCGCCCGAAACGATATTTGCTCGGATGCCGTACTGACCAAGCTCTGCTGCAACATTTCTGGTGAATCCGATTAAAGCAGCTTTTGCTGTTGTATATTCGTGATATGGTACCACAGGGTTTTGATATAGATTTGTGCCGATGCTAATGATTGAACCCTCTTTTCGTTCTAGAAACTGAGGGATGACACTTTGCGATACGTTGAACGCGGCTTTTAGCGTGCCGTCTAATTGTTGTTCATAATCTTTGTAAGTTAAATCTTTAAATGCTTTTTGAGTAGTTGGTTCAAACTTGAAGTTTACGAGTGCATTGTTTACCACAACATCAATCTGCCCAAAATGTTCAGTCCCTTTTTTAACTAACTGTTCAACTGCTTCCCGATTTGTAACGTCTGCCTGAATAGAAATTGCTTGAGATCCGATTTGCTTTTGCAACGCTTCTGCTTCTGCTTTACTACGATTGTAGTTAATGATGACGTTAAAGCCTTTTTCACTCAATGTTTTTACGATGCAACTCCCAAGACCTCTGCCACTTCCTGTTACTAAAACTGTCCTTGCCAAGTGAATACCTCCTCTATTTTAGAATAAAAAATACGCAACCTTCATAGGAAGGTTACGTATCGAAAGCGAATTATACATATCTATAAAGGCATAGATATTTAGCTGTATCGAAGTAACACTTTCCTACGCTAGTTTTAACTAGATCAGGTTCGAAGGGTTTGAGGTAATCCTCATCTCAGTTTATCAAAACGCCCCTAGTGCGGATTTATTCTATTTAATATCATTGTAGTACTTCTAAGAGATACGTCAAGTAAATAGTGAATATTTTGCAATTTATTGAACAAGCTGAACAGGACTTCTCATCCACTTGAGTCAAAAAGATTTCTAAGAAGATTCGGCAGTGTATTGAACGTGTTTCTACTATTATATGGATCGCTCATTGATAAAAATGGCCACTGTAAATGTTATTTTTCATTTATTTGTTTGTCAAAATAAGCTGGACAGTTCTTTTCACCCATTTAACTTAAAATTAGGGACTCAGTTGGAAAGGAATGTTAACAATAAATGTCTAAACATAAAGGAAGATAAACTAACTTCATTTGTCAAAATAAGCTAGACAGCCTGCCTACATCCATGTAACTCATAAATGCTTCCAGCGGTGTCTGGTAGTTCAAAGACTTTCTGGGTATGTGGTTTCTCTTGGAGGCTACTGAAGCAACCATCCTCTGATCCACTGTGTTGAAATCCATATGCTTGGGCAGGCCGTCTTTCCGAAGCAGTCCATTGGAATGTTCATTCAATCCTCTTTGGGAAGGCGTGCCCGGGTCGGCAAAGTAAATATCAATATCATTTCGGTTGCTCATTGACTGCCAATTTGAGAATTCCTTACCACAGTCGAAAGGAATGGATTTGAACACATTTCTGGGGATCTGATGGAACCATGCGTTGAGGACTGTTTCAATATCCTTTGCAGTCCGACCCTCGGGCTTGAGGGTAATGATCACTTTCGACAGCCGTTCTACAAGTGTCACAACGGCACTTTTATGATGGATGCCGACAATGGTATCGCCTTCCAGATGTCCAAATTCTTCTTTGAATGCTGGGTAGTCCGTCTTTCTGTCAGAGAGTTTCCGTCTGAAAGCCTGTCGCCCACGGCGTTCCTTATGGCCGTTGGGTTTTCGCTTTCCTTTCATCGGCAAGGTGGAAACATCAAAGTCTTTGCGCTTGAACATGCGGTACAATGTGCGGCTGGAGCAGTTGATCGGCTGTTCACGGCGACCGACAATCACATCCGGCGTCCATCCTTGCGCGACCTTTTCTGCCACATATGCGCGTTGATCATTCGACAGCACCGTCTGTTTTCGACCGCAACGCTGCTTGTTTGCCTTGTAGCGCTTATAGAAATCCAATGCGGTGTGACCGTCTTTCAGGAAAGTGACCACATTGTGGACGGTCTGACGTGCTCGGCCAATCTGTTCTGAAATCTTTGATACAGAGGCATTCTGATGGAAATAAGATTCTATAATTACAAGTTCATCCGTGCTAAGATGGGTGTAGGTCATTCGTGATCACTCCTATGATTTCTTTGGTCGGAAATACATTTTGAGTGTATCACGAGTGGCTTTCTTTATGTGTCTAGCTTAATTTTACAATCGGCGTAATGAAATATAAAATTATTGAAAACTGCAATAGGTATAAATTTATTTCTAAAAATAAAACGGTTCTCCCCAGTGAAGTGTGTTGATTTCTTCCTCTAACGTAGGATCTCTTTTTATTTCTAAGCTGGGGGACGACACTCCATACGGATCCGGAGATCGAAATGATACATATTCGGGCATCCGTAACTGCGTCGTTTCAGCGTTTTGATCAGGTTATTGGTACCTTCCAGTCGTGCGTTTGTCAGTCCGTAGGTGAAGTGGTTCAGAATCTCCTGTTTCCACTTCAAGACGGTTTTGACTATAGACTTTGTGGCGTTCGCTCCTTCAAAAAGGTAGTGGCTGCACCAGTCTTCAAGGGCTTTTTGCGCTTTCTTGTAGCTTTTGGCACAATATATGTCCCGGAACTTCTGAAGCGCAACCCACTGCTTTTTCAACTCAGGATTTTCTCCGAGCCAAGTGCGTAACGTCTCTTTTTCTTCTAACTTCAGGTGTTTGGGATGGGCCATCAAAAGCCTGCGCTGATGCCTGATGTTCTTGTGGCTGGTCCCGTTGTTTCCTTCCAGCTTCCTCGCACGATCCAGAGCCTGCGTGAACAACTGGATGACGTGGAACTTGTCGACAACGATGGCTGTCTCCGGCCATATCTCGTGGACGGTCTGCGCCATGCCGGGAGCCAGGTCCGTAACGATGACTTCAGGTGCCTGCAACGGATACCGGCGCAGCCCTTCCTGGATACGCTCCCGGCTCTTTCCCGGGTGCGTCTGCCACACGTGGCCCGTGTGTGCATCCTGAAGAGCGACACTGTAGGTGTGGCCCCGTTTATGGGCGAATTCATCCATGCAGAGCGCTGGCGGTGCTTCGTAATCAGCCGGCCGTGCCAATGTTTCTTCGGCATAGGTGTAAAACCAGGAAGCCACGGTCGATGGTGGCACGGCCATCTCTCTGGCTACCGCCTCGAAGGACTGACCGATGCATTTTCTCGCAATCATCTGTTTGAAATGCGTCGTCACGTTCCCACGCACGGGAACCTCCGGCCATTCGACCGTCCAGGTGATGCCACAGTCTTCACAACGCTGGCGGTGGACCGGGACACGAATATAGATGGTTTCCCGGGTAGAAACCCAGGCGTGACGCAGGAAGCGATTCTTGTTTCTGGCATGATTGATACTTTCCTGGAAGCATAACGGACAGAGATGGTTCTGTGGCTTCGGCTCGACGCCGAGAACCCAGCCATCTTTCACACGTTCTCCTTCATTATTCAATATAAAGGTTGGTAGGTGCAGGATATCTGTAGTAAACTGTTTATACAAGCAGAACTTCCTCTCTATCAATGTTTTGGGTTGGTACTTTAAACATTAGAGGAAGATTCTGCTTTTTTCAATGTCAAGCACACATGATTAGGGAGAGCCTAATATATTTAAATAAAAAAGGAAGATATTATGTTAATGAAAGTAAAATCATTTAAAAGTGTATTTTATATTATTTCTTCGATCATTTTAGTCTATCATTTGGTTAATTTGTTTTTATTTTGGCCAAACATGCCAGATCGTATTGCCATTCATTTCACTATGGGTGAACCAGATAATTGGGGGTCGAAATATTTTGTGCTAATTATGCCAACTATAGGACTTTTAATGTGGTGGTTAATTGGCTTATTAACTAAACACCCAGAAAAACTCAACTACATTAATTTGACGGAAAAAAACCGAGAGAAACAATATAATATGTCGGAAAAAATAATGACTTTAATCCAAAACTTAGTGTTAATTGCTTCTATATTAGCTAATGAATCATTAATAAGACATGCAGTAGGCATTGAGAATAATGTATTTAATTTCTTACCTTTGTTTTTGACAGGGATTATGGTGCTGGCTGTTTTTTACAATTTAATTTGGGCAGCCAGATTAAAAGAGTAAATTATCATAAAAAGTATTTTCTTTGATAACTCCTTTTGTCTTATAACTTAAAAATAATAAACATTGCATATGTAGGCATATTTTACTAGTCGTAATCTATGAACTAATTTATTAAAATCACTCCTTTTTTATTAATATAAGTTTATAATACCAAAGGAAATTTCAGTAAACAACAAAAATTACCAAATGTTAAAAGTTTAGTAATTTAAAGAAAAAAACGTTAAAATAAAAATAATAAGATGAGGGGGACCTTATGAAAAGAGTATTATTATTTGATAGTGAATGTATATTTTGCAATAAAACTGTGCATTTTATATTAGAAAAAGATGATAAGAAGGAATTCGATTTTATAGCATTAAATAGTCAAGAAGGAAAAAGCTTATTGTCTTCTTTTAATGTTTCGCCAAATGTTGACAGTTTCTTTTTAATTTCAGATGAAAGAATCTATGATAGATCTACAGCTGCATTAAAAGTTGCGGGGACTTTGAAAGGTGTCACTAAGTTGTTAACTGTTTTTCTATTAGTACCAAGGCCAATAAGAGATATAGTATACAGTGTTATTTCTAAAAATCGTCATAAACTAGCATTAAAATCTTCGAAATATTGCAAACTCCCAAGTTCTGAAGATAGAAAACGTTTTTACATTTAAAATGTTTATCAAATTTAATGCAATAATCTTCTTAACAGACTATCTATCATACTTAATTAATATTTTAAGATGGCTGTACTTTTACATACTCATTTTTATGTTTCGTAATTAAATTAATTTTTTGCTTCCACATTAGGTGTATTTTCACATTTCTTTTATGTTTATTTAGACAACACCTTGCACTATGGTTAAGAAACCCAGCTGTCTTCATATGAAGATGAGCTGGGTTTTAAAATTGAGTGGATATCACTTTTGATCTATTAAAATTTTTAAAATGGGTCGTATAATAATTATCTCCACCAGGTAATATCTTATTTTATTATAGCGTATAGATTAAGTATCTCTTGTAATTATAGGAAAAAAATGATGTTAAAATTAGTTCTTATTTGACAAGTGTATATTTGAATTTTTGTAAGAGAAAGGATTGCATTAGGTTTATGAAAGTACATTTAACCCTAGAAATCATATTGGATTTAACCGTGTATAATCGTGCATAAATTTATTGTACGTGTATAATAGAATTATCTAGTGCATGGTAGAAAATACTTATAGAAAAGTACTTATTCAATTTCATGTACGTCGCACGTGCACCATGTGTACACGAATGTGAACGGGCTTGAATGTATGCATGTACCCCGTGCATGAAAGTCACATAAAGAGGGAAGAAAAACAATGGATATCCATAATCCGAAAAAATATTATCAGACTTCTAATTTGATAGAGGAAACGGGGGCTTCTGAACATTCCATAAGACGGTACGTAAGAATATTAGAAGAAAATGAAAATTATCCAGAAATAGAAAGGGATAATAGACAAAATCGTTTATTCAATGAGTTAGATCGAATGACCATTGTTGAAATGGTTCGCTTGGTCAAAGAAGAAAAGAAAGGCGTACAGGAAGCATCTGAGGCAGTCGTGCTCCGTTTGAATGAATTTAAAATACTTGTAGAAGCCCAAGAAACCCCTTCAGAGGATATTAAAATGAATGAAGGTACAAATGGGTCATATGAGCAAAATGAGCGTTTAGAGTATGCGATTGAACTTTTAGAGCATCTCTCAAAAAATCAAAAGGAATTGGATGAGAGACTTAAAAAAATAGAAGCACATCAATTGATGATAGAGAATACTGTAATCCCATCTGAAGCAGATAATGATAGTGTGGAGGAAGCTTCAGGAGATAACGAGGATGAAATAATAGAGAATAATACTGGAATAAGTAATTCTCCGCAAGAACATAAAAAAACAGGTGTCAAGGGTAACTTAAAATTGTAGGTTTTCGGCAATCTAAAAATGTAGGTTTTTGGCAATGTAATTTGTGGAGGAAAGCCTAAGTGTGTTTCATCCGGTATGACTTGCCTTTAATTTTATAAATTTTTACATGGTGGACCATGCGGTCCAGTATCGCTGCGGCCGTTTCCGGACTTTTGAATAGTTCACCCCATCCAGAGAGTGCGATATTGGTGGTGAATATCGTTGAATGGGTTTCATAGCGCATATTCAATAACTGGAAGATCAAGTCGGCTTCATGCTTCTGAATGGGGAGGTAGCCGATTTCATCAATAATCAACAACTCGTATCTGGCATACCGTCTGAGCACACGCTCAACGGTCCCTTTTTCATAAGCGGCCCGAAGTCGGATCAACAACTCATGGCAGTTGATGAACAGCGTGAGTTTCTCCTGACGGCAGGCTTCGACCCCCAGAGCAATCGCCAGGTGGGTTTTACCGACACCAGGGCTGCCGATGAAGACAATGTTCTCTTTAGATTCCATGAACCCCAGATGTTTCAATTCAAGGACGGCCGTGCGGTTCAGGCTGGGTTGAAAATCAAAATCGAACGTATCGAATGTCTTCACTTTAGGAAAGCGTGCGCGGTGAATCGCACGCTCCATCTTCTTTTCTTTTTGAAACTTCATTTCTTTGTCTGTGATTTCCAGAAACGCACTCGTCAGCGACAAGTCTTCTGTATGAACCTTATCCAACAACACTGGATAATATTCACGCATATTATTTAAACCGAGGGCTTCAAAATTGGACAGAAGCGTTTGATAATCACTCATGAACATCATCTCCCACCGCATCATATAACTGCAGGGATTCATGGATATACTCATGGATATCATCGTCCGGCCGACCAGCCAGCAGATCCGACTTCAATATGTTGAACATATCTGCCTGATTATAATTGAATCTTTGGGCGGTTAACGGGTGTGAACGCACCGTTTCTCCGTTATAATAAATGTGTATGTTGTCCTCAGTATCCGACAGTTCAATCTCAACCGTCTTTCCAATATACTGGGGATCTACAGAGTACTTACATTTACGGAACTGAACCATCGCCTCTTTAGAGACCACTCTCGTCAATTGGTCTTCAAAGTACGGCTTCAACAGGTCTTCAGGGAGTGGATGTAGGTGCTCTTTTTCTTTATCCAGCCACAGTTCGTCGGGGATGGCATCGGTCGCCTGGGAGACTTCCGTATTGAGTTCGTGACACAAATCATGGAGGATATGGATCAAATCCACACTGTCATCGAACTCATGGTTATAGACCCGCAGCCGGTCCATCGTCCGTGCCAGTGCCTCGACCATCCCTTTGGTCTGGGGACGGTATGGCCGGCAGGCAATGGGCTGAAAGGCGGCATCCTTACTAAATGCGTAGAACCGTTGATTGAACACAACCTTATTATATTGGGTGCTGGATTGATCCACCACAGTCCGCATATTATCAAACCAGATCTCCCCCGGTACGCCGCCAGTGTGGTGGAAGGCATCGTCCAGACATTCAAACAAGGTGTCCTGATGGCGATCAAAGGTCAATGTGATGTATTTCTTGCGGGAAAACGACAGGACGTATAAGAATATGTTGAAACGGAAGATCTCGCCGTGCCGGCTGATCAAAGTCATGTCTTCTTTCCAGTCCACCTGCCCGGCTAAACCGGGTGTGTGGGTCACACGCATGGTTGCCTGCTTCTGACGGGTTTTCCTCTCTTTTCGACAGTACTGCTTCACCAGACTGTAACTCCCGTCATATCCCTTCTTTTCAATGAATTTAAATATACTATACGCGCTGCACTGGATTTCCAGTTTGTCATGGATGATCGGTTTAAATTCATCCAGCTTACTTTTTCTCTTCACCCGTTTTTTCTTCTCTGGGTACTGTGTCTCTGCTTCATAGACCGCTTTCACCGTCCGGTAATCGCAGCCATACTGCCGGGCCAATGCGGCAAAATTGGGTTTGATACCATCGTTCATAAATTTCCTGACTCCTTCGCGTACGTCTTTTCTCATGAATATCCTCCTTCGATGTCATAAGAAAAGCATACAAAAAAATGTAGGTAAACCAACAATTTTCAATTGCCGATTTCCTACATTTTAATACTGCCATTTACAATATGTCGGCAGTGCCGACAATATATTTTTCCGTCCGGATTTTAACCAAATGTACCTGTTTAAGTACATGAAAACAGCTATTTTTTGATGTAATATTACCAATGTACCTGTTGAGGTACATCTAAATTGGAAGGAGATTGATAAAAGATGGCACGAATTGATGTAAAAGGTTTTGATGAACAAGAGACGGTTCGGCTAAAAATGATTGCGCAAGAAAAAGAGGTTAGCTTTAGTGAATGAGTCAGAGCATTATTAGAAAAAGATTTCTGATCGGGCACAGAAAAACCCGGATAATGGACGCTTTTTTATTCACTGTCCATTATCCGGGTTATAGTTCAGATCATTCTCGTGTCTTTTTTATTTTTAAGCGAGCCACGAGCGTAAACCCCTTTTGCTGATGAGATAGAAGTTTGTAGTGACCCCAGAAAGTTAGACTTTTAGAGCAGAGAAATCTGTTATATTTTCTTATGCACTTTTCAACTGGTTCTCCTCCCGTTTAGCGTCCAATAAACGACCGTTAATTGGAAGATTTCATGCAACTGTAAAATGGCCTTTTGTTCATATGAATCCAGTCCAAAAATCAGTATGTTAATCAATGTCTGTACTAATTAAAAATGCATGGGTTTTTGGACGATCCCATACGCTAATTTTAAAATCTACTATATCGATTCGGAGACACCATCACAACAAGGGATAAATGAATATTCCATTGGGATGCTCAAAAGGGAAGGAATCCTAGAGACATGGATTTCAACACAACCCATCAGGCATGTTTTTATTAGTTGTTGCTAGAAGAAATGACTTCCCAAGAAAATAACTGAACTACCGAACCCCATTGGAAACCTTGTGAGTTATATAGATAATAGAGAACTGTCCAGTTTATATTTACTAATAAGAAATAAAAGCTATAACTAAATTTTTAGTTATAGCTTTTTTTCTTTTTATCTATAACAGCAGCTCCAATTATATCACCTAGTACGTTGGAGGCAGTTCCGCCCATTCCGATTATCGCATCAACACCAGCTATCAAAGCGACAATCTCTAATGGTAAACCGAATAAACTAAGAACAGCAGAAAGAGTAATGAGACCACCAGCTGGAATACCAGCAGTACCAATAGACAAAAGTGTGCCTATAATTACAATCATCAATAGATTTTCTAAAGATAGATTCAATCCCATAACGTTAGTTGCAAAAACAATGGATACTCCCATCCTAAGGGCACCGCCATCAGAATTGAATATAGTACCCAAAGGGATTGAAAAATCCACAACTTCATTTGAAATATCAGCTTTTTTTGCTGAATTAATGGCAATGGGCAAAGAAGCGATGCTACTTGAAGTGAAGAAAGCAGTTACATAAGCTTCCTTAGTATCTTTTAAAAACTTAAAAATAGATTTATCAGCTAATTTTAAAAAGCTGAAATAAACGAGTAGCCACAAAATAAATATGCCTATATAAAAGGTGAGTGTAAACAACAACAGGGATTTAAAAGTGTCTAATCCCTGTGAACCGAATGTCGAGGCGCTAATACCAAATACGCCTATTGGCGCATAAAGTAATATCCCATTTAAAATGACATTGAAAAGTTTATTAAAAATATCAAAAAGTGAGTAGAGAGATTCTGCTTTTTGTTGAATATTTTCATCAGATGAAGATAATAAAATCGACATCGAAATACCTATAACTATGGCTATGAACAATATCGACAATAATTCACCAGAAGTAAATGCTTCAATCAAATTATCCGGTATTATTTTATATAATACATCTGAAAAGTTGGGGATACTCGGTTCATCAACTGAGGTTTTTGGCAAGGTCAAATTTTGACCAGGGTTTATGATCAGGGCAACTATTACGCCAATAAATACAGATAAGCCTGTTGTTATACTATAATATAAAAATAATTTTCCACCCATTCTTCCTAAACTAGATAAATTAATCCGACTTATAGATAGTATTATGGTCAAAAATATAATGGGGATAGCAATTAACTTCAATAATCTGATGAGTATTTGACCTAATGGTTCCAGGAATTTAGCATTTTCACCTAACACTAAAGCAATAGCTAAACCTGCTATAAACGCAATAGTCATCTTTAAAATAATTGAGCTGTTCTTATAGTTATGCCACATAGATTTGATCCTCTTTCTTTAATGACTATGTATTTCTTAACGTTTTATCACAAAATAAATCACGGTTATTGCCCTCGGTATTCGAAATTTTGATTCTGTTGGCTACCCTATAAATAATGATGTAGAGGAGTTTAGACAATCTTAATATAAAAGAAGATGTCTATTTCTGGGTATTTTTCATTTATCAGCAGCTGCCTTGATCTTCGATGCTATCATATGCCAAGCTTCCTCGGCTTTCTCGCTTGGACCGGTATGCGTGAAAGCATGGGTACAGTTCTTAAAGAGGTGATCTTCGACGTTGACTCCAGCTGCTTTGAATTTTGTGGCGTATACTTCCGCTTCTGGCCTGAAAGCATCATGCTCTGCAATGAGAAAGAGCGCAGGTGCCAACTGGCTGGTTACATCGGCATAGACGGGGGAGGCCAGGGGATGCTTGGAGTCCTCTTTTTTAGGTACATAGCACATATTTAAAAAGTGGGCGACTTGTGGAAAGCGTGCACGCCACTTATTCGGCTCCGGTTTTTTTGAAAATGGTGTCGCAAAATCAAGCATTGGATAGGATAAAACTTGCAGGAGTGGTTGTTTTTCTGACTTTTCTTCCAGATAGAGGCACAGGGCTGTCGCAATATTGCCGCCCGAACTTTGGCCACCTACCATTATTCTGTCAGAATCTATATTCAAGTCTTCGGCATTCATCTTCATCCACTGGAGTACCTCATAACATTGTTCAATCGCCTTTGGGAAAGGATACTCCGGCGCTTTTACGTAATCAATATTAACGATGACACATCCGGTCTGATTGGCCAGAAAGCGGCAATAGGGATCATCCATATCCTTGTTTTTCATAATGAACGCGCCGCCATGGAGATTGATGTATACCGGTTGCTTCTTTTTTTCTGCCCCCAATGGATAGTAGAAGGTCACCGGGGTTGGCTGAATGGATGATTCAACTGTAAAATCCTTTATGATTTTAACATATTGAAGGTCAACCATCGGGATTTTCACTGACTGGTCGGGGCGCAGCCTCAATAATTTTGCGATAATTTTTTTAATCATGATTGACCTCGCTTTATTCTCTCTAATGCTGAAACAATGACCGGCATAGTTGTATGCCTTCTGTACTTGAAAAGGGCGATTAGCCCCGTACTTTAGATTTCAGTCGATTCGTTGATGATAGGCAGGGAAAATGAAGCCCCTGTTTTATTTGAGGTTTATCTTCCGTCCTCTCCAATTGACAGACCGTAGCACATGGACCCGGAAAAGCGAGTAGACGAACACCCCGGCAAAGAACGTAAATAGAATAGGGTGGAAAAGGAAGATGGCCCATCTGAAGTTCCCGCAGCGTCGGGCGAACAACATCGTCTGCAGTGCATATATGAGATACAATAGACCAGTGAGCCCGATGGCCACTGGATCCATTGCCAAGAGGGAAGAGATCAATGCGCCGACACTTATGAAACTGCCTGAAATCCAGATGATGGTCATCGCCATGACTAAGGGATGTGTGGATTGTGAGCCGAGCGCAAAACTCTTACACCAGCCGTCTACAAGCGTTTTAAAGCCTTCAGGGTACATGCGGAAAGATATGATCCCTTTGCCGCCAAGGCAATATACCGGCAGATCCCCCTCTAGAAAAGTTTCCCCCAGGGCCAAGTCATCCATTAGTGCGCCCTCAATCTTCTTATGCCCACCTGAAGCCAGATAATCTTCTCTATTGGATAGTATACAAGGGCCGAACGAACCAGCTGGTCTGAAGCGCCTTCCCCACAGGGTGAATACATTCATACCCACGACAACAATCACGTTGAAGATTGCTGATAGATTCTCATACAAATCTTTAATGCTATGGAAAGGCTGAAGGGATAAAACTCCTCTTGCGCCTTTTTGATGGTAGACCCCGAGCAGGTTTCCCAAACTGTGTGGCGTCGTGAATTGCGTGTCGGCATCGAGGAACAGCAGCCACTCTCCTTTTGAATGCTGTACGCCGTGCCAACATGCTGCGGATTTCCCAGCCCCATCTTGCTTTGATTCATCACGCAGTACGGTTGCCCCGAAAGATTCCGTGACACTCACTGTATCGTCCGTAGAGTCATCGTCGACGACCAGAACTTCAAATTCCGTGAAATTTTGGTTCTTCAATGATTTCAGCAGGACAGGGATCCTTTGCGCTTCATTTCTGGCAGGAATGATGATGGAAACGAGTGGGGCATCGGCGTGCTCGCCTTCACTGTTAGGCAGGGGCAGCCTCCAGAACATGAGCACTCCCACCGCAATTGCGAGAGACCCTAATACAATACTGACCATCATAAACGTTTTCCTCCCTTCATTCAGTAATCATTCGTGCTTTATATTTCACTGATCATCCTTTATGAGTGCATCTGTCGCAATTTTTGCAGACATGAGTACAATCGGTACACCTGCACCTGGGTGTGTGCTGCTGCCTGTGAAATATAAATTGTCACAGCCTGGGGATTTGCTTTGCGGCCGCTTATGGATGCTTTGTGAAAGGGTAGGCTGGAGTCCAAAGGCCGCCCCATTATACGCATTGAATCTGGATTCGAATTCAGGCGGTGTAAAATGCGTTTCCGTAACAATGTCCTGCTCGATGTTTTCAAAGCCCTTTATTTCTTTCAAGGTATCCAGGATGTATGTGCGGTAGTAATCAACCGTTTCATCATTCCATTCATAGTCTGCTGTGGCGACATCGGAGACCGGCATCAGGATATACAGCCCATCTTTGCCTTCTGGTGCGAGCGAGGGGTCGAGCTTTGAAGCAATATAGACATAGAATGAAGCATGTTCGAGCTTCCTGCCATCAAAAATATCCTGCATGTTTTTCTCAAGTTTTTCATTGAAGATGAAATTATGGACATGCTCGACATCTTCGTACTTACGGTCCATTCCCAAATACATTAGAAAGCCGGAACAGGAGTATTTCATGCCATCAATCTTCTTGTCCGTGAATTTTCCTTTGGCCTTAGGTGCTTTCACCAGGTGCTTCATTGCATACGGAAAATCTGCGTTGCAGACGACAAAATCCGCTTCTATTTTCCTGTCATCAACAATAATGCCATTCGCCTGCTTATCATCAATGGCTATTTCCTGCACCGCACTTCCGTAGTGCACCGTACCGCCAATCTCCTTGAAGAGCCTTTCCATGGCGGCAGCCATTGTATACATGCCACCTTTGATGAACCATATCCCGTAGACGAATTGGATCATGGGTATCATCGAATAGAAGGAGGGCCCATTGAATGGGGAGACCCCTATGTACAATGTCTGGAAGCCGAATATCTGCTTCAGGCGCTCGCTTTCAATATATCTTCCGATGAAATTATCAGCCGTGCCGATCAGCTTCACCTTTGGTGCTTTTTTGATCATGGACAAGTTATAGACGTCACTTCTTTTATGAAATGGCCGATTGAGGATATTCTCCATGGCAAACGTATACCCTTTATATATATCACTCATATAAGTAAAGAAACCTTCAACGTCCGCTTCATTGATCGCACCGATGGTTTTGGTCAATTCAGTCAGGTCGGCGGAGATGTCGATCGGTTCATCTGGCGCATCACTGAAGTAGACCCGGTACATGGGATCCAATTTCTCCATCGGGATATAGTCATCAGCGTAACGTCCGCACAACTCGAAGACTTCCCGGTATAATTCCGGCATCATGACGATACTCGGACCAAGGTCAAATTGATACCCATCCATCTCTAGCCGGTTCATTTTCCCGCCCGGTGTGGATTCCTTTTCATAGATCTCTACATGATAACCGGCGTGCTGCAGTCTGATGGCGCTTGCCAGTCCGGCAACCCCGGCGCCGATGACGATCACTTTTTTGCTCATCATTATTCTCCGTTCTTAAAGCATATTTGGTCCCGTTTGTATTAGTGATGTGCTGTGTACAGCATCTTTTGGGTATGCAGGCCGATATTTGAAGTTGTCGGCTCACGACAACATCTTTTTGATGCGGCCGCGGTTGTACCGCTGGGTGATGATGAAGGGCAGGTTGAAGACGACTGCGTAGACGATCATCAGGAAGCCTGCCAGCGGTGGGTTCCATAAAAAGAAGAGTGGGGCGGGCAATATTGACGCCCAATGTGTCAGCTCCGCCCGCTTCGTCTCTTCGGCAAAAGTCTTAAGCTCTGATCTATCCGTACCGTGCAACGTCTTTTTTTGATACCCTTTTTTGAATAGGGAGGCACCATCGATCAATCTGCCTTTCCATGATTTTACACGGAATAGACGATGCCAAAGGTGCCCTGAATCTTCCCAGCGGTAGATGCGCGACCAGAAAGCATTATTCTGGAATGCGCTAAGAGGCAGCCTAAAGCATAAGTATGAAATGACCAGATGGAAAAATAACCATGCGATGATGTCTATGGCAATGGTCCATAATAGGGGGAGCGAGATCACTTGCATGGCTTGGCCTCCTAATCGATTTCATTATGCGCAAAAGGGTTCTGTAACGCCGTTTTTAAACCAGGGATGATACCAGGGGAGTCGTGCATCACTCTGCCTCTGAATCCCTTGCGACAATCTTATCGGAGACGTGCTGGCCGCTTAACGTCACCATCGGCATACCGCCTCCAGGGTTTACTGTGCCACCGACAAAGTAGAGGTTGTCATAGTGTGGGCTCTGTTTCGGATGTTTGAACCCTTTATTCTTTTTACGGTCGGACAATGTACCGTAGATGGCACCCCGGTCTGAGCCATATACGCGCTCGATGTCCTCTGGTGTCCATACATCTTTCGTGACGATATTCTGCCGCAGATCCTTAAGTCCCATCCGCTCAAGCTTGATCAAGGTCTGTTCCGCAAACCGTTCATAGTCTTCAGCGGTAAAAGGCTTATCCTGGATATAGGGAATATGGGGGAGGACCTTCAGATTTTCATGGCCTGGCGGCGCCTGGTTTGGATCGGTCTTATTGACGTTGACGAGATAGATGACCGGGTCATCCGGCAGTTCATGGCATTGGAATATCTTGTTCATCTGTTTCTTCATATCTTCTGCAAAGAAGAAGTTATGATGCGCAAGCTGCGGATAGCTCTTCTTTACACCCAAATGCATGATGAGGCCCGAACTGGCCGGTTCGAATTTCTTTTTTATCTTCTTTACATAATCTTGATTGCCCCCGATTAGTTTCTCGTAAGTCGGGATGACTTCCATATTCGAGACGTAGTAGTCTGCCTGCAAGTCAGTGCCATCCTCCAAAGCAGCACCGATGATTTTACCGTCCTGATGACGAAGCATCGTGATTTGACTGCCGGTGTGGAACGTCACGCCAATCTCTTCGGCAAGCTTTACAAGCCCCTTGGCGAGGTTGCCCAGACCCCCCGGCACATACCAAACACCCTGGTCATGCTGCATGTATATCATCATATTCAACACAGCGGGCGCATCGTAGGGGGAGGATCCGACATATTTGATGAAGTAGGAAAGCATGTCTTTCAGTTGATCATTACCGATGCGCCTGTCGATGCCCTGATATATCGTCGAAAATAGATCGAAGCCCTTCAAGGTGCTCATCAGCCCTTGATACTGCATAATGTCTTTTTTATCGTCGACCCCTTTGAAGTAGCTGTTCTCGGTCGTATCGTAAAGCCTCCTGGAATACGCAAGAAGATTCTTATATTGCTCAATATCCTTGTCACTCAATGAAGGGTTCTTATCCTGCATATCTTTTAGATCCTCATATAGATCGATGATATTGCCGTCCGGGAAAAAGGAGCGCCACTGGTGGTCGATCTTGATGGTAGGCACATAGTCCGCCATCTTTTTGCCGCTTCTAGTGAATAGCGTTTCAAATACTTTGGGCATGGTCAGTATGGAGGGGCCAAGGTCAAACCCAAAACCATCCTGTTCCAGGCGGTTCACTTTCCCTCCCAGATGATCATTCTTTTCATACAGAGATACATTATATCCATTTTGGGCCAGGGAAATCGCTGCAGACAGCCCCCCGAGCCCACCGCCGATTACCAATACGCTTTTTTGTGGCATTCGTCACATCTCCTTATAGTAGAAAACAAGTATTGCGCTATATTATGCACTTTACGTTTACAACAATGATATCACAGTGGTTGATTGTACAGAATTATTATAATCATCTACATGATTTTAAATATCCGCCTTAATTTATATAGCGTAGAGAATTGATGAAATCGATAATTTAAAATGGTACAAAAAGACGATTCATGCAGTTGTTCACATGAATCGTCCTTTTGTTATTGGTGATCAATTATTAATCTTCACCGTCAAAGTCACGTTTTCCGAGTTCACGTTCGTAGATGAATAGTGCATTATTGTCATCTTTGATGCGTTCGATATAGTCAATGTGGCGTTCAAATGTTGCCTCTTCCTCAACCTGTTCATCGAGGAACCATCTGACGAAGGATAACGTCGCATATTCCTTTTCTTCAGTGGCGATATCAGAAATATTGTAGAAGGATTTAGTCACTTCCCGCTCTTGTGCCAATCCTGCCTTGAAAGTATCGAGTATGGAATCATAATCGACCCGTGGTGCGGGGATTTCTTTAAATGTGGCATGCACACTACGGTCATTCAAATAATTATAGAGCTTCATGGCATGGAAACGTTCCTCTTTGGCTTGTTGGATATAGAAGTTTGCAAAGCCATCGTAACTTCTATGCTCGCAATAGGCAGCCATTGCCATATATTCATGGGCTGCGGCAAATTCATTATTCATCTGGTCATTCAATTTTTCTTTAAGTTTTTCTGACAACATACTATAGACACTCCCTTTAGGTGATTTAGTTATATGTACCCTATCATGACAAAAAATATCATTTTAAATCTGAAAAAATCACTGAAGAATAGAATCTCATGTGGTATCATTGGTCTGTCAATTATATAAATTCTAAATCGTTTATCAATCGAATGGAAGGAGTGTCATGCATGCCGGAATCTACGTTAACCATTACGGGACTGAACAAAAAGATCGGGCGTAAAAACATCATCAAAGACCTCGATTTTACCGTTCGTCCAGGGGAAGTATTCGGTTTCATCGGGCCAAATGGAGCAGGTAAGACGACAAGCATCCGTATGATGGTCGGGCTCATGGGCATCACAAGTGGGGATGTGGTCATCCAGGGCAACAGCATCAAAAAGAACTACAAGGAGGCGATCAGTGAGGTCGGAGCCATCGTTGAAAACCCTGAAATGTACCCGTTCATGACGGGTTGGCAGAATTTGAAGCACTTTGCCCGCATGTCAGATGGTGTGACCCAGGAGCGCATCAAGGAAGTGATCCGTCTGGTGGGGCTTGAAAATGCAATCAAAACAAAAGTCGGGAAATATTCTTTGGGGATGCGTCAGCGTCTCGGCATCGCCCAGGCTCTGCTGCACAATCCATCGGTCCTGATACTGGATGAACCGACGAACGGCCTTGATCCTTCAGGGATACGGGAAATCCGCAGGTACATACGCAAGCTGGCAGTGGAGGATGGTGTTTCTGTCATCGTCTCCAGCCACCTATTGAGCGAAATCGATCTGATGTGCGACCGCATCGGGGTCATTAAAAATGGCGAAATCATCGCCATCAAAGACTTGAATGAAGCGGATGATGCAAAGGTGCATACCGTCAATCTCATCCTCGAACCAAAGGACCAGGCGGTCGAACTCCTCCAACATGAAGAGAAGGTTAAAATAGTGGATACATCCGATCAGATCCGGGTGGAAATGGATAAGTCTGATATCCCGCAATTAATCACCCGGCTCGTGGCCGAAGACATCGAAGTATATGGGGTAGATGCGGTCAAATCAACATTGGAAGAACAATTCCTCGAGATGATTGGAGAGAATGTCATTGAATAGAATAATGAGTCTGATCAGAAACGAACTGGCTAAAGTCTATATCATGAAATCGACTTGGATCATGTATGGTTTCCTGCTTGCAGTGGTCATCTTCAGCCTGGTGATGAATACGGTCACCGATTCGGTCGACACTGAAACATCCTATTCAGATGACTGGAAGACCGAACTTCAGGAAGAGAATGAGGCACTGATGCAGGAGATAGAGGAAAAAAAGGAAGAAGATCCATTTATCGAACAGGTGAATACGCAGCAGATAGAGGAGAACACCTATAGAATCGATAATGATGTCCGGCCGTTTGGCTATCATGCCGGCAATTTCGTTCTGGATAATCTATTCGGCTCTTCGCTGATCAACTTGTTCACCATCATCGTTGCAGGGGGGATTGTAGCCAACGAATTCAGATGGGGCACCATCAAGCAGTTACTCATCAGGCCTATCTCAAGACCAACGATATTGTTATCTAAATATATAGCTGTATTATTATTTGCACTGTTGACCATGCTGAGCTTGCTCTTGACGACCTTTATCATCGGTGCAATCACGTACGGATTGCCATCAGCTGGTTCGGAAGCGTTGGTGAACCGACCTGAGGGGCTGTCCCATAACGGCGTGCTGTCCGAAATAATGCTTCAATACGGGTTCAAGCTGATAAACATAATCGTGCTTGCAACTTTTGCATTTATGATATCAAGCATATTCAGAAGCAGCGCCTTGGCGATCGGCGTTTCAATGTTCCTGATGTTCGCCGGCACGACGGCCTCAGTGGCTTTATCCGAGTATGCCTGGTCTAAATTTGTACTGTTTGCCAATACCGACCTGGCGGTCTACTTCAACAGTATGGGGCCGATAAGGGAAGAGATGACCATAGGATTCTCAGTGGCGGTCATTGCCGTCTATATGCTCATCTTCATCGTTGCAGCGTGGAGTGTCTTCACTAAACGCGATGTCACATGATGAGCTGGCACCGGGCGGGATCTATTTCCCACCCGGTATTTTTATTGCATCTACCAGAAAAGGGCACCTGCCGATCGGCAGGTGCCCTTTTGGTGATTACAGGTCTTTCAGCAAATCATGCGCTACTTCATTCTTGCGCGGTGCTCTTTTGAAAAGGTATTCGCCATCACGTACAGAACACAGTACTTCTGCCCTTTCACGTATGGCTTCGTATGGGTCTCGCGCATCGAGTACGATGAAATTGGCCGGATTATCCGCTTCCAACCCGTACGCTTCAATGTTCATCACTTTCGCGCCATTATAGGTGATGAGATCGAATGCCTGGTTGATTTCATCGATGTGGGTGTAGTGGGCGAGGTGGATGCCATTATCGAGTATATTCATCATGTTCCCATTGCCGAGCGGATACCAGTAGTCGGCTATGGAGTCTTGGGCGAATGCGACCGTGTTGCCGTTTTCCAGGAGCTCTTTGACACGCGTCAGTCCCCGGCGCTTCGGATAGGAGTCCGCACGGCCCTGGAGGTGGGCGTTCTCGGTCGGACAAGAGATGAAGTTGATCTGGGAAGCCTTGAACAGCCCCATCATCTTCGACGCATATGACCCATCGACCGAGCCGAAGCTGCATGTGTGGCTCGCAGTCGTTTTAGGGCCGTACTCCCGTTCCATGACAAGTGCATTCAACACCTCCAGGAAGCGGCTGTTGGGATCATCATTTTCATCGCAGTGGATGTCTATCATGACGTCATACTTGACTGCCAGATCCACAATACGCCTCAATGATTCGACGCCATATTCATAGGAGATTTCAAAGTGGGGGATGCCACCGACGACATCTGCGCCCATGGTCAATGCTTTCTCGACCAGTTGTTCTGCGCCTTCGTAGCGGAAGAATCCTTCCTGGGGAAACGCGACAAGCTGGAGCGTGACAACATCTTTCAACTCTTCTTTGAGCTTCAGCAGTGCTTTCATGCCGGTGAGGTCGGGGGCGGTCACATCGACATGCGTCCGGATGTATTGTACGCCGTGGGCCACTTCTTTGCGGATCCCTTCCAGTGCACGCTCACGCACCATCTCCTCGGTCAATGATTTCTTGTTGTCGCTCCACCTCTGTATTCCCTCGAATAAGGTGCCTGACCGGTTCGCATTGCCTTCACCCAATCCAGAGAAAATGTAATCCAGATGCAGGTGGGGATCGACGTAGGGGGGGCAGTACGAGTTTACCTTCAAGATCGATGACGCTGTCGGCTTCCCCAACATCCGGCGCGATTGATTTGAACTTCCCGTCGTCGATCAGGATTTGCTGGAGCCCCTCTGTTTTGTAAATATTGGCGTTGATGAATTTCTTCATTGCGATTTACCTCATTTCTGTATTGCTCGATTGTATTCATCTGATGGACGTATTAATCACCGATCAATATCCGACTTCTACGACGGCATTGACGATATACATCAGATCATTTTTATCATTCTGATCTTCAAGATAGATGCCGCTTGAAGTGGCAAGGCCGCCGTCGAGCAGTTCAACTGTTACCGTCCCATATGGAATCATGTCCTTGACCGCTTCAACATCCAGGCGTTCATGATCCATTGGCAGGCCGAGCTTCACATTCACCTTCATGTTGGACAGGTTGTTCTCAGGCAGGATGTTTCTGATGCCCGGCATCGAATTATAATGAAGGGCATTCTCGACCGCGCGGCGGGTGGCCACATTGATATCCTGCCCATGCACGTCGGTGCCGGTGCCCGTTTCGATGAAAACAAGTTGTTCCATAGTCAACACTCCTTGAATCATTTTTTGTATCCACCATCACTATACCTTTTATGCTACGGCTTGGACAACTATTTCAGCAAGCGTCAGTCCCAAACAACCGCTCTATCATTTGACTGAATATTCAGAAGTGTATATGATGGATGTATGTTCCATATTTTGGACTTCTATAAAGCGGATAAAGCCATTGGGCTTATCATATAGAAACCTTGGAAAGGAGAAGAGTTCAAGCACCTTGTCGCTCTTGCATCCAGCTGTTCAACAAAACATATTACGCAGTGCATGTGCACTGTCAGGAGGGGTATCATGCAAGGAAACCGTGGTGTAGTCTATACAGGAAATGGTAAAGTGGAAGTTCAGGACATCAAGTATCCCGATCTCGTATTGAGGGATGGACCGGGTGTACCCAAGGAAAACGTCGGCAGAAAATGTGAACACGGCGTCATCCTGAAAGTGATTACAACAAACATATGCGGCAGTGACCAGCATATGGTGAGGGGGCGGACCACTGCACCGGAAGGAATGGTGCTCGGCCATGAAATATTGGGGGAAGTGATTGAGGTCGGCCGTGATGTCGAATTCGTCAAAAAAGGCGATATTGCATCCGTACCGTTCAATATAGCGTGCGGCCGTTGTGTAATGTGCCGTGAGCAGAAGACGCATATATGCCTGAATACAAACCCCGAACGGCCAGGTGCCGCATATGGCTATGTCGACATGGGCGGATGGGTCGGCGGCCAATCCGAATACGTGATGGTGCCATATGCCGACTTCCAGCTGCTGGTCTTCCCAGATCGGGAAGTCGCAATGGAGAAGGTGCTGGATCTGACGATGCTGTCGGATATATTCCCGACAGGCTATCATGGGGCATACTCTGCAGGCGTCAGGACAGGCTCGACCGTCTATATCGCCGGGGCTGGCCCTGTCGGACTGGCAGCAGCCCATTCAGCACAATTGCTCGGAGCATCCCGGGTAATTGTCGGTGACCTGCAGGACGATCGCCTCAAACAGGCAGAGAGCTTCGGCTGTGAGACAATCAACGTATCCAAGCATGACCGCCTTGGTGAACAGATCGAAAACATCCTCGGTACCGATCAAGTCGACTCCGCTGTGGATGCGGTCGGGTTCGAAGCTTACGGTCATGAAGGTGAAGATAAACCCGCAGCGGTATTAAACAGCATAATGGATGTCACCTCAGCCGGGGGCAGCCTGGGTATTCCAGGATTGTACGTTACAGAAGACCCGGGCGCAAAAGACAAAGATGCACAACAGGGCAGCCTGAAGGTCCGTTTCGGTCTGGGCTGGGCGAAGGCACATACATTCGTCACCGGACAAACGCCAGCAATGAAATATAACCGCGATCTGATGAAGGCGATACTATCAGGACGGGCGGAAATCGCGAAAGCCGTCAACGCAACCGTCATCAGCCTTGATGATGCACCAGGCGGTTATGAGGACTTCGACAAAGGGGCGGCCAAGAAGTTCGTCATCGATCCGCATGGATCACTCAAATAGATTATATTGGCTCCCATTAAAAAGACCTGGGTGAAGGTACCTTCACCCAGGTCTTTCTGCTTCTTCCGGGAGGATATGAAGCAGCCGTAATCGTTATTCGATGATTTTTTTTAGGAACTGCTTGTCTTCAAGCGCGAGGAAGTCGACGCCAAACAACACGAGGACGGAAATGCCCGCCGTCCACAGGATGACGCTGGCTGTCACCCACCAGAAGGTCGCTTTCCTGCTGCCTCCGAGAATGACCGCCATCAAAGCGGTGAAGTGACTGCCGACAAAGAAGGGCCCAATGAACGCGAGGCCCGGCAGACCATATTTATGCCAGATCTTCTCGGCACGATGTGATTTACCTGAGGTGTTTTTACCTTTGGCTTCCCGTCGTCTCAAGTACCAATTTTTGACCCGTTCGATTACTATGATGAGCAGCAGCAATGTGACCAGATTTCCTATTATGCCGATGAGCAGCGTCATCGTGAAATTCATGCCGCTCAATATGCCGAGTGGTACGATGATAAATGACTCGAAGAGTGGCACTGCAGAGAGTACAAATATGAAAAAGTAGGCAATCAGTAGAGATGGATTCATGACTTTCCTCCAAACCATGCACCACCTTACAGATGGCATCGGTATGTGTATTGCTGAAATTATACAAGAAAACATACCGGCTATCAAAAGAAGCCGCTCTGCTGCCATGCTTAACGAATTCTATAAAAGGGAATGGAGAGAGTATCATTCGGATAAGGAGGATGGATTATGGCAGTGGATATAAAAAAAGGTGAAGATATGCTGTTCGTCGAGGAGGATGAACTCAACCCCAAAGCTAAAATGGTCTTCGAAAAGGACGACGACGGAGACTATGTCGTGACACACACAGAAGTTTCAGGCGACCTGGGCGGAGAAGGCATCGGCACCCGGCTGGTAGAGACCATGGTTGATTTGGCAGCCGGGGAAAAACGCAAAATCACACCGCTCTGCTCCTTTACCAGGAGTGTCATGGAGAATGATGATAAGATGAGAAAAATGATCAAAGATTAAAATGTACGCCGGGGATGAATATTCCCCGGCATTTTATGTATAATGGAGGGCAGTGAAAAAATGAAAGGATGAAGGATAGTGGCAAAAAGTGTCGTACTCGCCGAGAAACCATCCGTAGCGCGGGATATAGGGAAAGTATTGAACTGTCATAAAAAAGGCAATGGATTTTTGGAAGGGGATAAATATATTGTGACATGGGCGCTCGGCCATCTTGTGACACTGGCCGACCCGGAAAGCTACGACCAGAAATATAAAACATGGAACCTCGATGACCTTCCGATGCTTCCGGATCCACTCAAGTTGACCGTCATCAAGAAAGCCGGCAGACAATTCAATGCTGTTAAGTCGCAACTGATGCGTAAAGACGTAGATAAAATCATCATCGCAACGGATGCTGGCCGTGAAGGGGAGCTTGTGGCCCGCTGGATCATCAAAAAAGCAAAAGTACAAAAGCCGATTGAACGGTTGTGGATCTCTTCTGTGACGGATAAGGCCATCAAGGAAGGATTCAACAACTTGAAACCCGGCAAAAATTATGAAGATCTCTATGAAGCGGCTGTAGCGCGTTCTGAAGCGGATTGGTACATCGGACTCAATGCCTCCCGGGCTTTAACGACAAAATTCAACGCGCAGTTGAATTGCGGCCGCGTCCAAACGCCGACGCTTGCGATCATTGAACGCCGCGAACAGGCAATCAAACATTTCAATCCTAAGACATACTACGGCATAGAAGCACATGCACAAGGCTTGAAGTTGACATGGCAGGATGATAAAGGCCAGACGCGCAGCTTCAATAAAGATGCTGTGGACCGTATTATGCGGGAGGTTGAAGATGAAACATTTAAAGTGGACGCCATCACACATAAAACGAAGAAATCTTCTGCACCTGGTTTGTATGACTTGACGGAACTGCAGCGCGATGCCAACAAGCAATTGGGTTTTTCGGCAAAGGAAACATTGAATGTACTGCAGAGCCTATATGAGCGTCATAAGGTCGTCACCTATCCACGTACCGACTCTAGATATATTTCTGAAGACATCATTCCCACACTTTCTGAAAGGCTCAAAGCGGCAGGCATCGGTGAATACCGGTCCATCGCAACCAAAATATTGCGCAGTGGCATAAAGGCTAATAAATCATTTGTCGATGACAGCAAAGTCAGTGATCACCATGCGATCATACCGACCGAAAATCATGTGCATCCTACAGACTTCAATGAAAGGGAAAGGCGCCTCTATGATATGATCATAAAAAGGTTCATGGCTGTGCTGCTTCCGCCATATGAATACGATCAGGTGACGGTGAAGGTGAGGGCCGGGAACGAACGCTTCACGGCCCAAGGCAATACCGTCAAGAAAGAAGGATGGAAAGCGGCCTATAAGAACCATCGTGAAGATCCAGGAGTCGAGCAGAAGCATCAGCAGCTCCCTGAATTGAGTGAAGGCGATATCCTTGAAACGGACCGCATCAATCAGACATCAGGACAAACTAAAGCACCTTCACGGTTCACAGAAGCCACCTTGCTGTCGGCGATGGAAAATCCATCCAAGTACATGGAGATGGATGATAAGAAGCTTAAGAATGTATTGGACGCAACGGGTGGGCTTGGCACGGTCGCAACACGTGCGGACATCATTGAAAAATTATTGAACGCCTTTATGATTGAAAAACAAGGTCAGGAAATTCGCACGACTTCAAAAGGGCGCCAGCTGCTGGAATTGGTGCCGGATTCGCTGCGCTCACCAGCCACTACAGCCATATGGGAAGAGAAACTTGAGCAAATCGAAAAAGGTCAGTTGAATAGGGAAGCCTTCATCAAAGAAATGAAGGTCCACACCAAAACGATCATCCAGGAGATAAGAGCAAGCGACAAGACGTACAGGCATGACAACATTTCAAGCAGATCATGCCCTGACTGCGGAAAACCGATGCTTGAAGTCAATGGCAAAAAAGGCAAGATGCTCGTGTGCCAAGATCGTGAATGTGGCTACCGCAAAAATGTGGCACGCATTACCAATGCCCGTTGTCCAAGATGCAAAAAGAAGATGACCCTAAGCGGTGAAGGTGAGGGGCAGATATTCACATGCACCTGCGGCTACAGGGAAAAATTATCAGCATTCGAAGCACGCAAAAAGAAGCAGGATCGGGGGAAAGTGGACAAAAAGACTGTGAAGAAGTATATGCAGAAACAAGATGACGAAGCACCGATCAATAATGCTTTGGCAGAGCAGTTGAAAGGCTTGAAGCTTGATGACTAGATAAGTGGTGGTTTGCGTTATCGTGATGTCTATGGCATAATGTCGTGCATGCATGGAAGACCATGGACTCATTCACGAGCCTCCATATGACGAATGTATAAAGGAGAGGTACCTTGACACAGTGTAACAATTGTGGAGAGAACTGGAATTTTAAACATGTCATGACACAATATCTGGCATTCAATCCATCAATGGACTGTCCGTCATGCGGTGAAAGGCAGTACTTGTCCAGCAAGTATGCCAAAAGATGTGTGGCCGCCACGTTGATGCTGCCCATCCTCATGCTGCTGCCCGCTTTTTTTGATATATCCGTCGTGGCGATGGCAATCATGTTTACGATTGCCCTGGTCGCCATAGTTTCCGTCCATCTGTTCACGATTGAATTGATGTGCGAAGATGAAAGATGGCCAGATCGTCTATACGACCGCATGGCAGACAGATGAAATAAATGAAGACAAGGAAGGCCCCCTTCCTTGTTTTTTTATTCATAAAAATACCGTCTTCGATTTGTTCCGGCTCATTATAGGGCTGATATGATCGGGACAGAAGAAGGTTACTCTCCTGAAATCAAATAACGCGTATATATATTAGGAGAAAATGAAGCTTCATCTATCGTTATTCATTCTGATATAATTAATCATGAATATGAAGAAGATTGGAATGACAAAGATGGAACGGGACACCTTGTACGAATCGGCTAGAGAAAGGCTCAATACTAAAAGGACCACCCGCAACGGTAAACTAGGCCATGTCGCGTGTGCCATTTTAACCCGCACGGGCAATATCTATACGGGAGTGGCCATGGATCTGCCTTCATCAATCGGCTTCTGTGCAGAACATGCTGCAGTGTCTGCCATGGTGACGGCTGGGGAGTATGATATCGCAAGCATCATCGCCGTCTACGAGAATGGTGATGTCATGCCCCCTTGCGGTAGGTGCCGTGAATTGATCAACCAGGTAGGGGAAGATAATTATGACTGCACAATCCATCTTCCTGACGGGCGCAGTGCATCCCTCCGGCAGTTATTGCCGGAACGCTGGGATGCGCGATACCTGAATTGAAGGGTGGACTATGCTAAAATTTGAGGGGAATTGAGCGAAAGGGGGAGAATGATGGCCAATTTCAATGACATAAATACAACGGCGCAAGGGAACACCAAACGTCTGGTGAAGAGCGTGCCGGAGGTGATGAAAAGCTTCAAAGATCTGCAGGAGGCAGCCTACAAGGACGCAGCACTTGATACGAAGACTAAAGAGTTCGCTGCTTTATCCTATGCCATAGCAGACAAATGCGAAGGCTGCATCGGTGCCCACGTCAACAAATTGATCAAACTTGGCGCGACCCGCGATGAAATTGCTGAGATTGCAGGTGTCGCCATTGTCATGGGCGGCGGCCCGGGCAGTGTATATGGTGGTAAAGCGTTACAGGCCTATGATGACTCCATGGAAAATCAAGAGTAATGAAACAAAACAGACCAGGGTATATACCTTGGTCTGTGTTTATTTTTTCGGCGCATGATGACGATCCTGATCGCGATATCAATTACCCATATATTTGCAACATAGGGATTGATCAGTGTATTTTAAGCGAATTTGTATGCTTGTGAATCAATTGCAGTCAAGGGGACTTAGTGGTAAATTAAATGGGAGAAACTTTCACAAAAAGGGGTTTATGAATGTCTAACACCATAAATATAGACAGCCTTGAAGAGGCGCAGGCACTGTTAGGTGCAAATGATCAGCACATCTCATTCCTGGAAGAGGAGTTCGGCGTCACCATCCATACACTGGGCAATGAAATCACTGTCGAAGGCAGCTCAGAAAACAATGTTGGAATGGCTGAAGATGTGCTGAGCAATCTATTGAAAATCATCCAGCGGGGTATGGCGGTTAATCTCCGGGATGTCCAGTCGGCCGCTCTTATGGCCCAAAAAGGGACAATCGAATACCTTGCTGATCTTTATAATGAAGAAATTGCACGCGATCAAAAAGGCAAGAGCATCCGTGCCAAAACAACGGGGCAACGACTCTATGTTGAAAATATCAAACGACATGACCTTACATTGGGTATCGGCCCAGCGGGTACAGGCAAAACGTTCCTTGCCGTTGTGCTTGCTTGCCAAATGCTCCGTGACAACAATGTAAAGCGCATAGTGCTCACAAGGCCGGCGGTTGAGGCTGGAGAGAACCTCGGCTTCCTGCCGGGGGACCTCAAAGAGAAGGTGGATCCATATTTGCGTCCGCTCTACGATGGTCTACATGCCGTACTTGGAGTGGAACAGACGGACCGTCTAATAGACCGTGGGGTTATAGAAGTAGCGCCGCTTGCATACATGCGCGGCAGAACGCTCAACGAGGCATTCGTCATCCTTGATGAAGCGCAGAATACGACTCAAATGCAGATGAAGATGTTTTTAACCCGTCTTGGCTTTGGTTCCAAAATGATTGTCACAGGTGATGAAACGCAGATTGACCTCCCTGGATCCACTAAAAGTGGATTGGTTGAAGCCGTCAGAATTTTAGGCGACGTCAAAGGGGTTGCGGTCAATAGAATGGACGAAACGGACGTCGTCAGACACCCACTCGTTTCCAAAATCATCAAAGCATATGAGAAGGAGTGAACGGAATGGTCAATATAGATTTTCTCGATGAACAGAATTTCACGGACGACACAGAAAAGAAAGAAATAGATTCACTTCTTAACTTTGCATACGAACATCTCGATGAAACCGATTCAGCTGAGATCAGCATATCGTTTGTCGACCAGGAGGAAATCAGGGCGCTCAATAATGAATACCGCGGCAAGGACAGGGTCACGGATGTCATCAGTTTTGCGATGGAGGATGAGGATGACAGCCTCATCCATGAAGATGCGCCAAGAATGCTTGGCGACATCATCATCTGTACTGACCGTGCAAAGGAGCAAGCGGAAGATTACGGCCACAGCTACAAACGCGAGTTGATGTTCCTGAGCCTCCACGGCTTTCTGCATCTGCTGAAATATGATCATATGGAAGCGGAAGAAGAAAAAGAGATGAACGAGACCCAAGATAGGATATTGGATGCTTTCGGCATCCCCCGTGAAAGCTGATATGAAATGGTTGGACCGCTTCAAGTATGCTGTAAGCGGCATACGGCAGCTACTTGAGAAGGATAGCCATTTCGCACTGCATACAGGCTTCGGCTTGATTGCCATTGCGGCCGGGGCAATCATTGGTATAGACAGGGTGGAATGGCTGTTCATACTCAGTGCGGTGTTTTTTGTATTGGTGGCTGAAGCCTTTAATACTGCGCTTGAGACCGCAGTGGATCTTGCTGAACCGGCCCATCATCCTCTGGCGGGTGCCGCCAAGGATATGGCAGCAGGCGGTGTGTTGCTCTCAAGCATATACGCTGCAAGCGTCGGATTGATTGTCTTCATACCTTATTTGATCTAAACAGGGAGAGATTGCGATGAATGATGGAATTTATAGAGAAGAGTGGCTGGAAGAGGTCAAAGTGGCGCAAAGTCGTGCCTATACGCCGTATTCAAAATTTAATGTAGGTGCATTGCTGGTTACACAAGATGATGAATATATTTATGGTGCCAATATCGAAAATGCCGCGTATCCCGCGACGATATGCGCCGAACGCAGTGCCTTAGTCAGTGCGTATTCCAACAACATCAAAAAATTCAAGGCGATCGTCATCATTACAGATGCAGATGAGCCAGCAAGCCCTTGCGGGACATGCCGCCAGGTGATGAAGGAACTGTGTGATGATGACATGCCAGTCTATATGACGAATAAGGCAGGGGAAGTGATCAAGCGTACGGTCGATGAACTGCTGCCGCTTGGTTTCTCAGGAAAGGATATGGATCTATGAGTGAAAAAGGGTTTAAATCAGGTTTTATAAGCATCATCGGACGGCCGAATGTCGGTAAATCGACTTTCATGAACAAAGTACTGGGGCAAAAAGTCGCCATCATGTCGGATAAGCCGCAGACAACGCGCAACAAAATCCAAGGGGTCCACACGACCGAAGACAGCCAGATGATCTTCATCGATACCCCAGGGATCCATAAACCAAAGCACCAGCTCGGTGAACACATGATGAAAGTTGCCCGTAATACATTAAGGGAGACGGAAGTCATCCTCTTCATCATCAACGCAGCCGAAGAAATCGGTCGGGGGGATGAGTACATCATCGACATGCTGAAAAACAATGACACCCCAATCATCCTCGTCCTCAATAAAATCGACCTGGTCCACCCTGATAAATTAATGGAACAGATTACAGTCTATAAGGATAAATTGAACTTCAGCGAAGTCGTGCCGATTTCCGCCTTACAGGGCAACAATGTCGACCATTTGTTGTCGGTCATCGAAAGTTATCTTCCTGAAGGCCCGATGTACTATCCTGAAGACCGGATAACAGACCACCCCGAACACTTCATCGTCAGCGAACTTATACGTGAAAAGGTTCTGCACTTGACCAGCCAGGAAATTCCGCATGCAATCGGCGTTGAAGTCGATAAGATGAAAGCAGATGACAATGGCACCGTCCATGTGACTGCGACAATCTATGTCGAACGCGACTCGCAAAAGGGCATGGTAATCGGCAAGGGCGGTAAGATGTTGAAAGAAGTCGGACAGCTTGCCCGCTATGATATCGAGAATCTGCTCGGCAGCAAAGTCTTCCTTGAGTTGTGGGTTAAAGTCCAAAAGGACTGGCGCAACAAAAGCCAGTTCATCCGTTCGCTCGGATACCGCGATGAGGAGTATTAGAAAGAAATGATTTTTCAGCAAAAAGGCATCATGATCCGGCAGACGAACTATAGTGAGTCCAGCCGGATCATTACTGTATTGACCGAAGACGGGACCCAAGTGCCGATGATGGCAAGGGGGTTCAATAAGCCAAAAAGCCCCTTTATAGTACTCAGGCAGGGGCTCAAGGAAGTCCTATTCACATACAACCGATTCAAAGGCATCGGCACGCTGAACGAAACCGATGTCGTCCAGCCCTTCAAGTACATCAACAATACATTTTCAGTCTATACCTATGCCTCCTATATCGTTGAGCTGATCATCCGTGCCCTTGAAGAAGATCAGCAACAGGAAAGTTTCTACCGGCTGCTCATCAAAAGCGCCTCCCTTCTGGAAGATAAAAGTACACCAGCTGCAGTAACGGCTTTTGCAGCAATTAAAATGCTGCCGTACTACGGGGGGCAGATGAATGTGGATGAATGTGCCATCTGCGGCAGTCGTGACCGCTCACGCTTCTCGCATTACTCATTCAGCTATCATGGCGTGATATGTGCGGGTTGCTTCAACGAAGACACGGGTGTGCGTTCGGTCCCAGTCAAAAGCCAGGTCTTGTATCTTGCAGGCTATATGAAGCATGTCGCCCTCCACAATGTTGAGTCCATCAATATTACTGATGAGAACGGCAAGGCGCTGCTGAAATTCGTGGAAATGATTTACGATGAATATACTGGGGTATTCTTCAAATCACGAAAACTCATTGAGACATTATAGAAAAAAATCCTACAGTAGCAGCCTGAATGGGGGAGATTAACAGACCTTCTGCCATTCAGGCTTTTTATCTACAATCAGTTCATGGCTGTGGCCGCACATTATGGATGACAGTACATGTTGGCGATATGAATTTCATGCATGAAGACCGCTTGGCAGGGTAGAGGTAAGGAAGAGAATAAAGGAGGGTTATAATGGATATTGGAATCATTGGCGCTGGCGCAATCGCAAACGTAATGCTCAAGCGAATCAATGGCGACCAGCATGAAAACCTCAAGATCAAAAGTGTATTTGTCAGGAATGAAGAGAAGTACAACCATCTGGAAGATGAATTTAGTGTGCAGCTGTACACCGATTTTGAAGCGTTTCTGGCATCGGACATCGATATTGTAGTCGAGGCGGCCGATGTGGCGGCTGTCAAGGCACGCCTGCCGGAAGTGCTCAAGCACAAAGACGCCATGCTGGTCAGCGTCGGTGCATTGGCTGATGGTGGGCTTGTAGCTGACCTCATGCAGACCGCGAAAAAATATGACCACACCCTACATCTGCCGTCCGGCGCCATCGGTGGCCTGGATTTATTGCAGAATGTCCAGTCACATGGCGAACTCGAACGTGTGCGGTTGACCACACGCAAACCAGCCGCTTCACTCAGCTATGAAGTTGTCGAGTCGGAGAAGGTGGTGTTCGAGGGCAAGGCGGCAGATGCCATCACCCACTTTCCGAAGAATATGAACGTCTCCGTCATCCTCGGGATGGCCGGCATGGGTATTGAAGAGACGGAAGTGACATTAATCGCAGATCCGGACGTCGACCGGAACATTCACCAGATTGAAATCGAGGGGACATTCGGCAGAGCGGAATTCAAAATAGAAAATCTTGCCCTGCCCGAAAATCCGAAAACGAGCCACCTTGCAGCCATCAGTATACTTGGTACCCTAGAACGCCTAAACAGACATTTCAGGATTGGATGATCATCCTAGGATATAAAGAAATCGCACTTGATTCCCCTGGAGGAATCAAGTGCGATTTCTTTATATGCTGGCGCGGCTTGCCATTTTGGCCGTTGGTTATTCTAATATTTCATTTTGTCTGCAAGGAAAGCGTTCAGATCGTCTATGCTGACCCGCTGCTGTTCCATAGTGTCACGGTCCCTTACCGTCACTTTCTGGTCTTCCAGTGAATCGAAATCAAAAGTGATGCAGTAAGGTGTACCGATTTCATCTTGGCGTCTATATCTTTTGCCGATTGACTGGGACTCATCGAATTCTATGTTGAAGTCGCCTGCGAGCTTCTCATAGACTTTGATTGCCTCGCCACTCAACTTCTTGGATAGCGGCAACACTGCTGCTTTATAAGGCGCAAGCTGGTGGTGGAATTTGAGCACCGTGCGTTTCTCGCCATTATCCAATTCCTCTTCATTGTACGCATCACACAGGAACGCAAGCGTGACGCGGTCGAGTCCAAGGGAAGGCTCGATGCAATAAGGGATATATTTCTCATTCGTCTCCTGGTCATGATAGGTCAAGTCTTCGTTCGAATGCTCCATGTGCTGACGCAGGTCAAAGTCCGTACGGCTTGCAATGCCCCAAAGCTCTCCCCAGCCGAACGGAAATTTGTATTCGATGTCGGTGGTGGCGTTGGAGTAGTGACTGAGTTCATCCTCATCGTGATCGCGGAGTCTTGTATTCTCTTCCTTCAAAGAAAGGTTTTTCAACCAGTCTGTTGCGAAATTTTTCCAGTAATCCTGCCACTCCATTTCAGTGCCCGGCTTACAGAAGAATTCGAGTTCCATCTGATCGAATTCACGTGTCCTGAATGTAAAGTTACCTGGCGTAATCTCGTTACGGAATGATTTACCGATCTGTCCGATGCCAAACGGCAATTTCTTGCGCATCGAGCGCTGGACATTTTTGTAGTTGACGAATATACCTTGTGCCGTTTCAGGTCTCAGGAAGATCTCGTTGGTCGAAGACTCCGTCACACCCTGGAACGTCTTGAACATCAAGCTGAATTGTCTGATATCGGTATAATTGTGCGCGCCACAGTTCGGGCATCTGATATCGCGGTCGTCGATGATTTTCTTCATTTCATCAAAGCTTAGGCCATCTGCAACGAATGAATCGTCTTCCTCTTGGAGTACGTCTTCAATGAGCTTATCTGCGCGGTGGCGAGTATTGCATTCCTTACAGTCGATCATCGGATCGTTGAAGTTGTTGAGGTGCCCTGAAGCTTCCCAAGTTTTCGGGTTCATCAGGATTGCAGCATCAAGCCCGACGTTGTACGGGGATTCCTGAATGAATTTCTTCCACCAAGCCTGCTTTACGTTGTTCTTCAGTTCGATGCCAAGCGGTCCATAGTCCCAAGTGTTGGCCAGACCGCCATAAATCTCACTGCCTGGGAACACAAATCCTCTGGACTTCGCCAAATTTACGATTGTTTCCATTTCCATTTGATTCGACTCCTTACTTTATCTTTTGTCATAGCGAAAGATGGTGAAAAATATAAACGTCCCCGGATAACAGTATTGTTATCCGGGGACGAGCCAAGCCCGCGGTTCCACCCCAATTAGTGTAAACACTCCGCTTTTATATATTTTCTGATCATCATATGCCAATTTCGGGTGTTAAGCTCGCACCATCCTTAACTCGCTTCACTATCATTATAGCCAGTCATCCACTTTTGTGCAACGATTTGCCTGTATTTCTTTATTTGCCCGAATGTATTATAATTATCCTGTTGGGAGTGAGCGCATGGAACTTAATGAGAGACAGGAAAAGATACTTAAAATCGTAAAGCAGCATGGGCCCATAACCGGCAGTAAAATTGCCGAACAGCTGTCCTTGACTAGGGCGACTTTGAGGCCCGACCTGGCGATACTGACCATGAGCGGCTATTTAGATGCCAGGCCGCGTGTCGGCTATTTCTATACCGGTAAAGAATCCGAGGAAGTAATGACTTCGAAAGTGCGCAACATCCTTGTCAGCGAGGTGCAGAGCGTACCGATCCTGATCAAACAGGATACTTCCATCTATGAAGCGATCGTCAAGATGTTCCTTGAAGATGTCGGTACATTATATGCAATCGATGAAGAGCAGTCGTTGGTCGGCGTAATTTCGAGAAAAGATCTTCTGCGTGGGACGATGGGGTCGAACGATATCGAAAAGGTACCCGTCAGCGTCATCATGACACGCAAGCCGAATATCACAATCTGTTATCCGAATGATCTGTTGATCTACGCAGCCAATCAACTGATCGAAAAACAGATTGATTCACTGCCCGTAGTCGAAGAACATGATGGTGTCGATAAAGTCATCGGCCGCGTCACAAAGACCACCATAACACGGGCATTCGTCAATCTAATGGAATAAGGAAGTGTTTCAATGAATAAAATCAAAGTGATCATCGCATCCGATTCGGTGGGGGAGACGGCCGAACTTGTCGCCAAAGCCTGTCTGTCCCAATTTGAAGTCGATGAATCAGAAGAGGTACTGATCAGGTACCCTTATATAGAGTCAGAAGAAAATGTGGATGAAGTGATAGACCTGGCCAAGAGTAAAGAGGCCATCGTAGTCTTTACGATCATCACACCGGAGATACGGGCATACTTGAAGAAGGAGCTTGAGGCTGAAAACATCTCCAATGTCGATGTCATGGGACCGCTTATGAATATCCTTAAAGAAGAGACTGAGGATAAGCCATATTACGAACCGGGAAGGGTGCACCGCCTCGATGAAGATTACTTCAAGAAGATAGAAGCCATCGAGTTTGCAGTCAAATACGATGATGGGAAGGATGCCCGTGGCCTTGACAAGGCTGATATCGTATTGATAGGCGTATCACGCACCTCAAAGACGCCACTTTCTCAATACTTGGCTCATAAAAAATATAAAGTGATGAATGTGCCACTCGTCCCTGAGGTGACACCTCCCCGTGAAATCTACAATATCGACCCTGGCAAATGTGTCGGCCTTAAAATAAATGCGCCCGCACTCAATAAAATCCGAAAAGAACGGCTTACCCAGCTCGGCCTGAAGGATACGGCCAATTATGCAGATGACCAGCGCATCCAGGAAGAACTCGATTACTTCAATGAAGTGATCGGCAAAATAGGATGTCCCGTAATAGATGTCTCGGACAAGGCGATTGAGGAAACGGCGAATGAAATTTTGGATTACGTCGAAAAAAGACTTGAATATAAGGATTGATGCAAGTGAGGATACCTGAAGAGACAGTGGAAGCAGTAAAGCAGGGGACCGACATCACCGATCTCGTCTCCAGTTACATCAAACTGGAGAAGCGGGGGCGGAACTATGTCGGTCTCTGTCCGTTCCATAATGAGAACACCCCATCCTTTACAGTAAGTCCGGATAAGCAGATATGTCACTGCTTCGGCTGTAAGAAGGGCGGTAATGTATTCCAATTCTTTATGGAAGCCGAAAATGTCGCTTTTTCTGAAGCAGTCCGCCGTCTTGGGAAACCGCTCGGCATCGAAATAGAGAAGCAGGAAAGCAATGTCGACGATAATGAAATGCAGTTCATCAAAATGCATGAATATCTGACTGACTTGTATCATCATGTCCTGATGCACACAAAAGAGGGCGAGACCGCACTCGAATACCTGGAGGACCGGGGCTTTACGCCGGAAATCATCCGCAGGGAAAAAATCGGCATCGCGCCAAGCATGAAGGATTTCACTAAAAACGCATTGACTGAAAAGGGCTTCAGCCTCGAAATGGCTTATCAGGCAGGCCTCATTTCAAGGAATGAGGAAGCATTCACCTACTACGACCGCTTCAGCAGCAGGATAATGATTCCCATCCTGAATCATCAGGGCTATAATGTCGGCTATACCGCACGGAGCCTCGATGGACGCGAACCGAAATACCTCAACACCCCAGAAACAGCAATCTTCCAAAAAAGAAGGTTGCTATACAACCTGAATGATGCGCGCAAGGCGATCAGAAGTCATGATGAAGTCATTTTGATGGAGGGACACCTGGACATCGTCAAAGTCAAGATGACGGCTGTGCAGAATGTAGTCGGGCTGATGGGTACTGCGCTCAGCGATGAGCATATCCGGATGCTGCATCGGCTCGCCTCGAACGTGACGCTTATGTTCGATGGGGATGGGGCTGGGCAAAATGCCCAGTTGAGTTTGGGTGAAACGTTGTTGGAAGCAGGTCTCGATGTATTCATCATTTCGCTGCCAAAAGGTATGGACCCTGATGAATATATTGAACAGAAAGGTTGCGAGGCCTTCGAAGATCTGGTGCGCAGTGAAAAGCGCCACTATATCCATTTCAAAGCGGAGCATCTGTTGGAAGAGAGCATGAATAATGACATGGCATTTTCAACCAACTTGAAGACACTCACTGGCCATATGAAATTCGTCAAAGATGAAGTCATCCGTGAAAGGCTCATCCAGCACATAAGTCAACTCTATAAAATAGATGCCAAATCACTTGGACAGAACATTCCCGCACCGGCGAAAAAAAGCAATGGTCCAGCCCGCATCCAAAGTAGGCAGATTCCATTGCGCGAGCGTAAAGAGCGATATCTTCTCAGAGCATTGATGCAGGACGTCGGCTTGTTTAAACGTTTTCAGGAATCAATTGATGCGGAAGTGTTAACCAGTCCTTCTTATTATGGTATATTTAAAGGGTTGTGCACTTACTTTGACAAACATGAGGCCTTTGATATATCATCATTCAGCCAGTATATTGATGGCGATTATTTCAGTGATGCCCTCGAAATTGATGGCCTGCTGATCCATGACGATATCACGGGTGATGAAATCAATGATTACATTGAAGATCTAAGTGGTATTAGAAATAGTGAGAAAGAGAAGCGCTCTCTCTATCTGCAGCTCCAGGAAGCAGAAAACAGCAATGATATAGAGCTTCAGGTAAAACTAGTGCAGCAATTGAATGAATTGAACAGTCGCTATAAAAGATGATTGTGAAGTCTGAATAGGAGGGCTTTAAATGGCAGATAAAAATGTACAAACGACCGATACAAAAGAAGTTGAACTGCTCACGACCGTAGAGCAGGTCAAGAATCATCTTGTTGAAAAAGGGAAGACCCAGGGCCATCTGTCGCATGAGGAGATCGCTGACAAACTGTCCAGTTTCGAGTTGGATGCGGATGCGATGGATGAGTTCTTTGACGAGATAAACGAAAATGATATCCAGCTCATCAATGAGAAGGATTCAACGGATTCCGACGAGAAACTCAACCTCCATGATATGAGTGCGCCGCCAGGCGTCAAAATAAATGACCCGGTCCGGATGTACCTCAAAGAAATCGGACGTGTGGATCTTCTCAGTGCGCAGGAGGAAATTGAACTGGCCAAACGCATCGAAACGGGTGATGAAGTTGCGAAAAGCCGTCTGGCAGAAGCCAACCTGCGTCTTGTGGTCAGTATAGCGAAGCGTTATGTCGGCCGTGGCATGCTCTTCCTCGACCTCATCCAGGAAGGTAATATGGGGCTCATCAAAGCAGTGGAAAAATTCGACTTCTCCAAAGGATTCAAATTCTCCACTTATGCGACTTGGTGGATCCGCCAGGCAATTACGCGCGCCATCGCCGACCAGGCGAGGACGATACGTATCCCAGTCCATATGGTCGAAACGATCAACAAGCTGATCCGTGTACAACGTCAGCTGCTCCAGGACTTGGGTCGCGAACCGCTGCCTGAGGAAATTGGTGAAGAAATGGATCTTCCAGCAGAAAAAGTCAGGGAAATCCTGAAGATTTCACAAGAGCCCGTTTCCCTTGAAACGCCGATTGGGGAAGAGGACGACAGCCATCTTGGAGACTTCATCGAAGACCAGGAGGCCCAGAGCCCTTCAGACCACGCGGCATATGAACTGTTGAAGGAACAGTTGGAAGATGTACTGGATACACTTACCGACCGTGAAGAAAATGTGTTGCGTTTGAGGTTCGGCCTAGATGACGGTAGGACACGTACACTGGAAGAAGTCGGGAAGGTGTTTGGCGTGACCCGCGAGCGGATCAGACAGATTGAGGCGAAAGCGTTGAGGAAATTAAGGCATCCAAGCAGAAGCAAGCGCCTGAAAGATTTCATGGACTAGGAAAACTGTCAAGAGTGTAATATTTTAGAAAAAAGCTTTTGACTTTACGCATATTTAATATACAATTATATATGTGAATATGTATATGGAATGACATTAGGGAGGTTGTTTTATGAATCGTAATCCGATCGTGCCTTTTATACTTATCATTTTCCTCGGCATCGGCTTGATTTTCCTGCTTTCTTCCCAGGGCGCCAACAGCGATGGTGGCGAAGGTGAAGGCGAAGAGACGGCCAGTGAAGAAAATGGAAGTAGTGAAGGCGGCGAAGAAGGTGGCGAAGCATCTTCTGGAGACTTTGACGCTGAAGGTTTTGCAAAGGATAACTGTGCTTCTTGTCACGGCCAGGACTTCTCAGGTGGCATGGGCCCTGCACTAGCAGGTACAAGCCTTTCTGAAGAGGAATTTTCTGGTACAGTAAGGGAAGGGCCAGGATCCATGCCAGCATTCAGCGAAGACCAGATTGGTGATGAAGACCTGTCTTCTCTCCACAAGTTCTTCTCAGAGCAATAATTAAACGGAACTTCCACACAGAGTGTGGAAGTTTTTATTTTGAATGGAGGAATTTTGATGCTTGATGCACGTCTTGGTGCAGTACTCGGGTATGTCGAGGGAGAGGTTTTGCTTGATGTCGGTTCGGACCATGCACACCTTCCGATAGAAGCAGTCCGTCAAGGGAAAGTTTCATCAGCAATATGTGGCGAAGTGGTCGAAGGGCCGTTCAAATCCACAACGAGGAATATCGCCGCTGAAGGCATGACAGGACAGATTGAAGCGAGATTCGGGTCTGGTCTTCAAGTTGTTTCAGAAGGGGAGATAGTGGATACGGTATCTATCTGCGGCATGGGTGGCCCCCTGATTGCAGAGATATTAAAAGAGGGACTTCACCGCTTGGCTAATAAACCGCGCCTGGTCCTTCAGGCAAACATCCATACTTATCCGATCAGAAAGGTGCTCGCTGGATCAGGCTACAGAATCATAGATGAAACCGTAATCCAGGATGGCCATCATTTTTATGAGATCATAGTCGCCGAAGCGGGTGAAGTCGAATATGATGAGCAGTCACTTACATTTGGTCCTGTCCTTCTAGAAAAACGTGAAGCTGCGTTTATAGAAAAATTACAACGGGAATTAAGTCATCAAGAGAAGATATTAAAAAACCTTCTTGAAAATTCCAATGATGCCAAGAAGATAAAGGAAGTCTCACTTAAAGTGGAACAGCTGAAAGAGGTGCTTATAAAATGAAAGTTAAAGAACTCATGGAAGAACTCGATCAGATAGCGCCATTTGCCGAAAGTGAATCATGGGATAATACAGGATTGCTTGTCGGGGACATGCAGGATGAGGTGACAGGTATCCTGACGACACTAGATTGTGCCAAGGAGACGGTCGATGAGGCGATTTCAAAGGGTGCGAATGTCATCATCGCCCACCATCCCCTGATTTTTGCCAAAATGGGCGCGGTTGTCGAATCGGGCATAGGTCGTATCGTACGTCAGTTGATCAGAAATGACATCAATCTGATTGCCATGCACACCAACCTGGATCATCAGCCTGATGGTGTCAGTCATATGATTGCAGAAAAATTGGGGTACACGGACACAGAAGTCCTGATCAGTAATGAGCGGGACTATAAGAAACTGCGTGTGACCGTACCGAAATCGTCTGCCGAACAGCTGAAGAAAGATCTTGCCGCTGCCGGAGCAGGCAACCAGGGAGAGTACTCCGAATGCTTCTTCGAGCATCCTATAACAGGTCAATTCAGACCAAGCGAAGGGGCAGATCCACACATTGGTGCATCAGGTCGGCTTGAGCATGTCGAAGAATACATGATTGAGGCCATATTCGAAGTGCAGGATGAGAATAAGGTGATCCAGGCCCTGCTTCAGTCACACCCTTATGAAGAACCTGCCTATGATGTGCTGTCGTTGAAGCTTCCGAGTGACAAAGGCCTTGGCGTTTCATTCGATTTCAACGGTTCGCTTATGCAACTGGCGTCGCTGATAGAGGAGAAGACCGGCACTCCAATCATAAACATGGTGGCTGCCGACCAAAATCAAATAAGCAAAGTCGGGATCATCGGCGGGTCAGGCATGTCGTATGTAGAAGAAGCTTTTGGACAGGGGATAGATGTTCTTGTGACTGGAGATGTCAAATATCACGAAGCCTATGATGCAAAGCTTGCCGGCCGCAACATAATAGATGGCGGCCACTATATGGAAAGCGTTATGGCCGAAGGGCTAAAGGCACTGATAGAAGACCGCATGACAGTTGAAGTGCAAGCCACTGAAGTATCCACCAATCCTTTTGCAGACTAAAAAACGGGGCACATCGTATGCCCCGTTTTTTAGTCCATAATTTTTACTGGTTTTGCTTTTTTGATCTTAGGCAGTATTTTGGAAGTCGGCACCGTGGATTGCGGTGCTGTTGCATTCGCCTTATCATATTCTTTGATGTAGTCGATCACTTCTTTAACGATTGGAGTTGGCGTCGAGGCGCCTGCAGTGACTGCCACGCTATCTATATTTTCAAGCCACTCATTCTTCAATTCATCAAGTGAACTGATGCGGTAGGCATTAGTATGGGCGATTTCTTTGGAAACCTGGGCCAATCTGTTCGAGTTGTTACTTTTCGGGTCCCCGACGACTATGAGCAGATCAGCCTCCTGTGCCTGCTCGGCAACTGCCTCCTGACGGACCTGGGTCGCCATGCATATCTCCTTATGCACCTCGATGTGCGGGAACTGAAGCTTGAGCTGATCCATCAGATGACTGACGTCCCACGTGCTCATCGTAGTCTGATTGGTCACGATGAGCTTCTTGTCCTTGAGGGATTCCGGCAATGTTTTGACATCTTCTATTGTTTCCACGAGATGTACGTTATCCGGCGCGACGCCGATGGCCCCCTCCGGTTCAGGGTGATTTTTCTTACCGATGTAGACAACGTCATAACCATCAGCAGTGCGTTCCCGGATGAGTTGGTGGGTGACTTCGACGTCTGGGCATGTTGCATCAATGCACGTCAGCCCTTTTTCCTTGGCCCGTGCCTTGACCTGAGGCGAGACACCATGTGCTGTAAATATTACAGTGCCTTCATCTATGCCCTCCAGAATTTCCAGACGGTTGGCACCGTCCAATGTGACGATACCTTCTTCTTCAAACGCATCCGTCACGTGTTTATTGTGCACTATCATTCCCAGTATATATATCGGGCGAGGCAGAGTCTTGTCCATGGAAGCATTCTTGGCGATCACCATTGCATCCACAACACCGTAACAGTAGCCACGCGGGCTTATTTTAATTATATCCATGAAGTTTATTCCTCCCTTACAGGCATTATAACTGAAACCAACTGAATTTGAAATCAACACGTAGTATGAATGGTGTAGATTAAGGGAAATGTTTCAGTTATAATAAATGTTGAGTTTATTTAAGAAATCAGGTGAAGCAATGAGTAATGCATTCAAAAGATTCAATTTCAGCGACAAGATGCTGGATGCAATCGATCGTATAAATTTCACGCACCCGACACTGGTGCAGGAACGCGTTATCCCGAAAGTGCTGAAAAAGGACAATGTGGTTGTCCAGTCCGAAACGGGAAGTGGGAAATCCCATGCCTTCCTGCTACCGATCATACATGAAATCAACCTCGAAAGTCCCCGCACACAAGCTGTGATCCTGGCACCGACCAGAGAGCTGGCGAAACAGCTCCATCAAATGACACTCGGCATATTGGAAAGCTATCCGGAAATTACCGCCAAGGCGTTTATAGGCGGGACAGACATAGAACGGGACACACAAAAAGCAACTCACGCGCCCCATATCGTAATCGGTACTCCGACAAGAGTCAAGGACCTGCGGGATAACGGGGGGTTGAACTTGCGTCATGTGATGCGCCTCGTCATAGATGAAGCGGACTTGATGATCGATCTCGGTTTCCTGGAACAGATAGACAGCATTTCTTCTACAGTCGATGAAAAGTCCCAGTTCCTCGTATTCTCCGCAACAATACCCGAGGCATTAAGGAATTTCCTCAGAAAATATATTGGCGACACAGAAGTGATTGTCATAGACCAGCCGAGGAATAAGGCTTCCATCCACTACAGCCTTGTGCCTGTCAAAGGGGATGATAAAGCCAAGAAAGTGTTGGAGCTCACCGAAAACATCACGCCCTACATTGGTCTCATCTTTGCGAATTCCAAAGAACGTGCAGATGAACTGTTTGGTTACCTAAACAGCAACGGGGTGAATGTCGGTTTGTTCCACGGTGGCCTAAAGCCTCGTGAACGGACGAAAGAAATCAGGAAAATACGGAGTCTTGAATATGAATGGATTGTGGCGAGTGATTTGGCTGCCAGGGGCCTTGATATAGATGGTGCCTCCCACGTCATCAACTACGATATTCCAAAAGATATAGAATTCTTTACGCATCGCATTGGACGTGTGGGACGTGGCAACTATACAGGTACTGGAATCACCATCTACACACCGGAGGATGAGCATCTCATCAACCTACTCGAGTCCAAAGGCTATGCATTTGTGCATGAAGACATCAAAAATGGTGAACTGACCGAAATCAAATCCAGAACAGAGCGTGCCAGACGTAAAAGGCGCGAGTCCCATCTCGAAAATCAGCTCGTAAATAAAGTCAGGAAACGTAAGAAAGTCAAACCAGGCTATAAAAAGAAGATGAAGTCCGAACTTGATGCGCTGAAAAGGGAAGAGCGCATGAAACATGCCAAACGCAATAAGAAAAAAAGATAGATTAGAAAGGTGATACAATGCTTATAGGATCACATGTCTCGATGAGCGGAAAAAAGATGCTGGAAGCAGCCAGCATCTCAGCTGCAAGTTTTGGAGCGAGTACTTTTATGATCTATACCGGTGCGCCCCAGAACACAAGAAGAAAGAAGATAGAAGACCTGAATATCGAAGCCGGCAAACGGCACATGGCGGATAACGGCATTTCGAACATCGTCGTCCACGCGCCCTACATCATCAATATCGCAAATTCCGAACGGGAAGGGGTCTTTGAACACGGTGTAGAATTCCTTCAGGAAGAAATCGTCAGAACAGAACATCTGGGTAGCAGACAGATTGTCCTGCATCCCGGGAGCCATGTTGGAACAGGGGCCGAGCGCGGCATCCAGTCGATCATCGATGGATTGAACCAGGTGCTCGAGAATGACCATGATGTACAGATAGCTCTTGAGACGATGGCCGGAAAAGGAACGGAAGTCGGCCGTACATTTGAAGAATTGGCTCAGATCATCGATGGTGTGGAACATGATGAACGGTTGAGCGTCTGTTTCGACACATGCCACGTCCACGATGCCGGCTATGATATCGTCAATGATTTCGAAGGCGTGATGGAGGAATTCGACCGCATCATCGGCAAGGATAGGATTAAAGTCCTTCATATCAACGACTCTAAGAACGAGCGCGGTGCGCATAAGGACCGCCATGAGAATATCGGTTTTGGATATATCGGTTTTGACGCCCTGCACCATATCGTGCATCACCCTGATTTCAAGGATATCCCTAAAATACTTGAAACCCCATTCGTTGGTCCGGATAAAAAGAATAGGGTAGCGCCCTACAAACATGAAATTGAAATGCTTAAAGAGGGCACATTCAATCCATCCCTTAAAGAAGAAATAAATCCTATGATCGCAGATGCAGAAGTAAAATAAAGAGGAAGGCCTGGGCCTTCCTCTTTATTTTATTTCGTAATCATTCCTATTTACAAACCGTAATGATTCTTTTATAATATTATGATGATCATAAATCGAAGGAGCAACCACCATGGAGCATCCCATTTTCGAACTGAAAAATATTTCATATGAATATAAGGACAAGATGGAAACGACCCAAGCTTTAAAAGACATCAATCTGAAAGTACACAAAGGGGACTTCGTAGCACTCGTAGGACCAAATGGGTCGGGTAAGACGACCCTCATCAAATTAATCCTTGGAGTATTGAAGCTTCAGACTGGGGAAATTTACATCAACGGTAAAAGCCTGCGCCACTTTCAGGCATGGCAGGAAGTCGGCTATGTATCGCAGAAATCCAACAGTTTCGCAAAAGGATTCCCAGCGACTGTCAGCGAAGTCATACTGAGTGGCCTGACGAAGTCCAAGGGACTGTTCAACCGTTTCAAAAAAGCAGACTACGACAAACTGGATGAAGTGCTTGCGCTTTTGAACATAGTAGAGCTGAAGAATAAGAACATTTCCCAATTGTCGGGCGGCCAGACCCAGCGTGTCTTCATCGCGCGTGCACTGATCAATAGGCCAAGCATACTCGTGCTTGATGAACCGACTGTCGGTATAGATGCCAAGCATGTGAAGGAATTCTATGACGTGTTGCTCCGCCTTAAGGAACAAGCCGTGACGATACTTCTGGTCACCCATGACATCGGTGTAGTGGTGGACCATGCCAACGAAGTGGCGTGCCTAAATGAACACCTTCACTTCCATGGCAGCAATCATGAGTTCAAAAATCTTGGGGAAGCGGAACTTTCGAAGATTTACGGCTTTCCGCTACAGTTGGTCTCCCACGATCATGAGAGGAGCTGCTGTGAATGATTCAGGCGTTCTTTGAATATGACTTTATAAGATACTCAGTCATCAGTGGCCTCATTGCCGGATTGATTGCGCCGCTTATCGGTACGTTCATCGTCATCAGGCGCCTTTCACTGATTGCAGACGCACTCAGCCATGTGACGCTTGGTGGCATCACATTCGGAGTCTATCTGTCTTCCCTTATCGGCACGGCCATAAATCCCCTGGTTACCGGTATACTATTTTCGATACTCGGTGCCCTAGGCATTGAACGGCTCCGTACAGTCTACAAGCATTATCAGGAGCTTGCCATCCCAATCATCATGAGCTTTGGTGTGGCATTGAGCGTGTTGTTCCTGTCACTGGCGGACGGCTTCAATCAGGATCTCTTCGGCTATCTATTCGGGAGCATCAGTGCCGTCAACTTGTTCGACCTTACATTAATCGCTTCAATCGGGGTCATAGTATTGGTCTTCATATTCTTCCTATACAAAGAGATGTTTCTAGTGTCCTTCGATGAAGAATATGCAGATGTGATGAACATCAGCAAATGGATCCATTTCCTGTTCATCGTGGTCGTTGCACTCGTCATCAGCGCTTCAATGAGGATTGTCGGCATACTGCTTGTCAGTGCTTTGATGACCCTGCCCGTCGCCTCTGCCATGCGTGTCACGTCAAGCTTTAAGCAGCTTATGGCAATGAGCGTCATATTTGGTGAAATCGCCGTCATCATCGGACTTTTTATAAGTTTTCATCTGGATATTTCGCCAGGTGGCACCATCGTACTTGTATCATTAGCTATCCTAATGGGTGCCATTATACTGGATCACATAGGAGTGAAAAAAGATGGGGAACAAGCTGAATCAATATAAAGATAAATTAAGAAGGAATAAGCTTAAAGTAACTGAGAAAAGGATGCGCATGATTGAAACGCTTCTTGAAGCGGACCGCTACATGAGTGCAAAAGACATCCAGGAGATGCTTAAGCCAGAGTACCCTGGCATGAGCTACGACACCATCTATCGAAATTTATATACACTAAAAGATATTGAAGTCCTTGAGCAGACGACATTATCCGGGGAGATGCACTATAAGATAGCCTGCACGACATATCACCATCACCATTTCATCTGTGATGAATGCGGTGAGACGAAAGTCATCCGCTATTGCCCAGTGGAAACATGGCAGAGCGAGTTGGAGGATGTTGAAATAAAAAATCATAAAATAGAGCTCTACGGTTTGTGTGGAGCATGTAAGGAGACCAAGGTTTCCTGAAAACTTGGAATATAAAAACAACGCCCCCGCTGCATGATGAACTGCTCCCTGTCAAGTAGACAGGTAAAAAAACAAAATAGTATTTTGGTCGCACACGACGATTGTCGTGTGCGTTTTTTTATGCGGGTATCTTTAAGCCCATCTTCAATGTGACACGCTGCGTATTGTAAAATTTAATGTACGCACTGATATCCTGTTTAAGCGCTTCAACGGTGTCGTATGAATTTAAGTAATACTTCTCAGATTTAATAATGCCCCAAACATTTTCAATCGGTCCGTTATCAATGCATTTTCCAGGACGCGACATACTATGAATGGATTGGGTGTGTTTAATAAAATGATGAAATGCATGAGAAGTGTATTGGGAACCACGGTCTGTGTGAATAATCGTTTGGCCTTCAATAATCTGAGGCTCTATTTGTTTGAATGTTTGAGTCACCAGAGATTGTTCGCTGTGTGTGTCCATGTGATGCGCAATGATTTTATTCGTGCATAAATCCAACACAGCACTTAAATAGACTTTACGCCCATCGGTCGTACTGAATTCAGTAATATCTGTCACCAGTTTCTGCATGGGTTTGGCTGCGTGAAATTCACGATTGAGTATATTCGCAGCGATATAGTCGGGTTTGACTGTTTTATATCTGCGTTTCTTTCGTCGAATCACCGATTTCAAATTCATCATCTTCATCAGTCGATACACATGTTTGTGATTCACCTTAGCCTGTCTGAAATGATTCAGGTATATCGTCATTCGACGATAGCCATAAATGCCATCTAACGCATTATATGTCTCTAACATCATGGTCATCAATGATTGATCTCTATTTTCATACTGTGCAGGTTTTCGATGCAGCCATTTATAATAGCTCGCTCTGGAAATCCCCAGCACCTGGCAAAGATGAACAATCGGATATTTATGTTTTAACGCTTCGACCGTTTGGTACGACGCTTTTTGGCGGATTCTTGTTTGATCAACTCTCTTTCCATTTGTTCCTGCTTTTTTAGCGTCTCAACTTCCATTTCTAACCACTGATTTCGGATTCTGAGCGCTTCAATCTCAGCTTTCAACTGTTCTTCACCCGTCTGAGCTTCCGTCGTCTTCTTCTTACCTCGATTGTCTTCGAGTGCTTTCGGTCCAAATTGTTTATACTTTCTCGTCCATGAATAGACGTTAGTGTAGCTGACCTTAAATTTTTCTGCAGCGTCTTTATAAGATAGTTGGTGATTGATGACATACTCCACAATCTCGATCCGTTCTTCGTATGTTGTCTTTCTACTTTTCATTTGATAGACCTCCGGTTTTGGAGAATACGTTCGATTCTCTTTGCCTTCAGTATATCGCATCGCCCAGTTTCTAATCGTATGATCACTCGGAATATTATATTTAACAGAGAGACCTTTGTAGGACAAATTACTATTGAAGTATTCTTGAACCACTTGATGTTTGAATGCTTTTGAATAGTTGCGATTCTTTTGTGGTCTCAGTAATCCAGTCGTCCCATGCTTCAAGTATTTATCTAGATAGAGTCGGAAGGTTGATTCGTTTAAATCTAGCTCATAATCTTCACGGAGTGCTCGAAATGAAGTGCCATCTAAATATAACTCGATGTATTCAATCAGTTCATTCGTTGAATACCTTATGTTTGATTTCAAGAGAAAACTCCCCCTAAAGTAGTTTACTTTTTTAAGTGTCTACTTTAGGGGGAGCATATCATGATGCAGGGGGGGCGTTGTTTTTATTTATTTGCCGCTTCTTCTTTGGCTTTACGTTCTTTTTCGTAATGTTCTTCAGCCAGTATGTCGATTTCCTTCTTGAGCTCATCGACCATCGTTTCTTCCGGCACTTTTCTGACTGTCTTACCGTGCATGAAAAGAAGTCCTTCTCCGCGCGCACCTGCTATGCCGATATCCGCTTCACGAGCTTCGCCCGGCCCGTTTACAGCACAACCAAGTACGGCCACTTTAAGCGGTGCCTTGATGGATGAAATATATTCTTCCACTTCATTCGCGATTGAGATCAAGTCGATTTCAATACGGCCGCATGTCGGACACGCAATGAGAGTGGCTGCGTTACTTGCGAGACCGTAACTTTTCAGCAGTTCTCTTCCGACTTTGATCTCTTCAACCGGGTCGGCAGATAGGGATATGCGCATCGTATTGCCGATGCCACGTGAAATGATGGCACCGAGACCTGCGGAACTCTTCACAGTACCGGCAAATAGGGTACCACTCTCAGTGATGCCTAGATGCAGCGGATAGTCAAAGGCTGCTGCCGCTTTCTCATACGCTTCTATCGCCAGGTTGACATCCGATGCCTTCATGGAGACGATGATATCGTGGAAATCAAGGTCTTCCAAGATCTTGATGTGGTGCAGGGCACTTTCCACCATACCGTCAGCTGTCGGATAACCGTATTTTTGGATGATGTGTTTCTCAAGGCTTCCGGCATTGACGCCGATGCGGATTGGAATGCCTTTTTCTTTACACGCCTTCACCACTTCTTCGACTCTCTCCCGGCGTCCGATATTGCCTGGATTGATGCGGATTTTATCTGCGCCGCCTTCTACAGCGAGAAGGGCAAGCTTATAATCAAAATGGATGTCCACAACGAGTGGAATATTGATCTGCTTTTTAATTTCTGGAATGGCAAGTGCATCTTCCTCTTTGGGACATGCAACACGTACTATTTGGCATCCTGCTTCTTCAAGACGATTGATTTCTGCAACTGTTGCTTCGACGTCATGTGTCTTTGTCGTCGTCATGCTTTGGATGATGATCTGATCGGAACCGCCGATCGTCAAATCGCCAACCTTTACAGGTCTTGTATTAGTACGGTGTGTTATTTGGGACATAATCAAGCTCCTCATGTATATGATGATACTCTAAATCACTAGTAATTATACTAGAAAGCAGGCAGAAATGTAAATGTAATGCCTGCTGATTACGTTTTCATTACCGGCAGTTTCCTGAAGTAATGGATATAGAACGGTAGCGTCAAAAGATATAGGGACCAGAACATGCTCCCCGAAAGCAGTTCAATCAGAGCCATCGGCAGTAGGATGAACGCTGTTGCAAAGGATATGAACTTGTACCAGTTCATAAAACGCGACTTTCTCTTCAGCAATACTGATGATGTATGGAAGAGATAGGCGATGACCGACATGAAAATGACGCTAAAGAACATGATAACAAGTAGAAAGATGACTACATATACCGATACATAGAAATAAAGGCTTGAAGATTGCTGGGATATAAATGTCTTGAGCCCTTCGTCATCCTTTACGTCACCGAGATAGGAATAATCGAATCCAGTGTTTTGTACATCGCGGATGTATATACCGTCTTTTACGAAACCGATCAGAACATTGCGTTCTTCTATTGAATCGGTTGCGACTTCACTGCTGAAGAGGATGTCATTTCCATTTATTGAAACTGTTTCATCCTCACCGACGTATTGGTCATCTATAATGGAGAATTCCGGGATTTCCGATTCGATGTCTGCAAGTCCAGCTGCAGCATTGGCACTTTGAAAAAGCGCAATGATGTTTGGTAATGAAATAAGTAATGAGATAACGAATATATTCAACAGCATGTGTTTGAAGTTTGCCGTTCTAAAAAGAGGGTATTTCTTAAATGTAAGCAGACGCTTGTAAAAAGTGAAAAGTTTCATCGTGTAACGCTTCCTTTTGTACTAATGTATTGTAGTGCAGGCGTCACTCAGCCCTTAGGCTGAATAATCCATACCAATGTGCAATACATTTGTCATTTTATCATTGAATTGATATATTTGGTATGTAAACAAATCACTATGGAGGGGAATTTACTATGGCTTTTGAACTACCAGAACTACCTTATGCATATGATGCGTTGGAACCACACATCGATAAAGAAACGATGGAAATCCACCACACAAAGCATCATAACACCTATGTAACTAAACTCAATGACGCTGTCAAAGGCACAGACCTTGAGAGCAAATCCATTGAAGACATCATTAAAAATCTGGATTCCGTTCCTGAAGACAAGAAAACAGCAGTGAGAAACAACGGTGGCGGACACCTTAACCACTCACTATTCTGGGAGCTCCTCACTCCAGAAACAAAAGAACTCTCTGGTGAACTCAAAGAAGCAATCGAATCTAAATTCGGTTCTGTAGACAAATTCAAAGAAGAATTTGAAGCAGCAGGTGCTGGACGCTTCGGTTCCGGTTGGGCTTGGCTCGTTGTAAACAACGGTGAGCTTGAAATCGTATCTACACCTAACCAGGACAACCCAATGACAGACGGCAAGACACCTATCCTCGGTGTTGACGTTTGGGAACATGCTTACTATCTGAAATACCAAAACAAACGTCCAGAATACTTGAAAGCTTTCTGGAACGTCGTCAATTGGGATAAAGTAAGCGAATTGTACAGCAATGCTAAATAATTCCAAGCAATAGTAAAGGGACGGGCAACCGTCCCTTTTTTAATTTCCAGAACTAAAGACTCCATAATATGATAGAATGACATTACATATTTTTCAGGTAAAAGAGGATGAGTTTTATTGAAAAGAGCCAAAACCAAGAGTCTTGAAACCATAAATAATCAAGTGATGAAATCCAGGATAAACATAATCATGCTGGTTGTCTTTCTTCTTTGCCTGGCACTCATATTCCGCATAGGTTATCTGCAGATCGTCAAAGGGGATATGTACCAGGAAGAGGTGGAGAATGCCCAGTATGTAGAGATCAACCAAAATGTGCCGCGCGGCGAAATATACGACCGGAATGGCAACTTGCTTGTCGGCAATGCTTCCAAGAAAGCCATCTATTTCACCCGTCACAGGAATATGTCCTCCGGTGAAATAATGGATGTCGCCCTGAAGTTATCGGATTACATCGAGATGGATACTGAAAACATCTCCCTTAGGGATAAGCAAGATTATCTGATCAACCGTTATCCGGAAGAAGTAGAAAAGATAATGAAAAAAGAGCAGACCTTACTCGATAATGGCAATATTTCACAAAAGCAGTTCAATGAAGAGTTATATAGGCAAATCGATGACCAACAACTATCAGACATTCTATCAGAAGAAGATCTCAACACGATCGCCGTCTTTGTCGAGATGGTCAACGCCCGTGAACTCAATCCTGTAGTCGTTAAGAGTGAAGATGTGACCGAGGCAGAGTTCGCGGCTGTAAATGAATCGCTTGATTCATTGGAAGGCATTTCCACCGGGATGGACTGGGAACGCGAATACCCATATGACTCCACCCTTAAGACCGTTCTCGGAGAAGTATCCTCATCAGAAGAGGGATTGCCAAAAGAACTGCTCGATTACTATATGGCAAGAGGGTATTCACGTAATGACAGAGTCGGTAAAACTTACCTTGAATATCAATATGAAAATGTCCTGCGCGGTGAAAAGGCACAAGTTAAATATTCCACCGACAAATCAGGGAAAATACTTAAGCAGGAAACGGTCAAGAAGGGGGAGCCGGGCGATGACCTGTATCTCACCATCGATATCGAACTTCAACTTGAACTTGAAGCGATTGCCGAACATCACCTGACATCACTCAGAAAGATGGCTGAGGAAGTGGCGGCACGCAATAATAGGACCGGGGAACTTGATTACACGATCATCCCTGAATATTTGAACACAGTCGTTCTGGTCGTGCAGGACCCGAATAATGGTGATGTGCTGGCCATGGTCGGAAAACAGCTCGATGAAAATGGTGAAATCGTCGATTACCATTATGGTGCGCTTACTTCAACCTATCCGGTGGGTTCCTCCATAAAAGGTGCCACTGTTACAACCGGCTATCAAAATGACATCATCGAGCCGGGGGAAGTGCTGATCGATGAGCCACTTAACTTTGCAGGGGACCAGGGTACGAAATCGTCATTCTTCAACCGCGACAGCAAGGTTGCGATAGATGACCAGGAAGCGTTGATGGTATCTTCCAACGTCTACATGATGAAGATTGCGATGGGACTGGCTGATTTCAGCTATACACCGGGAATGTCATTGCCGACCGATATTACAGGTGGCGCGAACAAATTGAGGAATGGCTTGAATCAATTCGGCCTTGGGGTGTCGACAGGCATCGATCTGCCGAACGAAGCCACCGGACTCAGTCCGGATCTGGCAAACAACCCTTCAAGCTTTTTGAATTTGGCAATCGGACAGTATGACACGTATTCTGCACTGCAACTGTCCCAATACATGTCCACCATCGCCAACGGCGGAAACAGGGTAGGGCTTCATATGGCAAAAGAGGTGCGCAGTGGAGATGCCAACGGGGAAGGGACACTGCTGCAATCCTTCGATGGTGAAGTGCTGAATACTGTACTGTATTCTCCAGAAGAGCTGGAGCAGATCCATAAAGGGTTCTATGATGTGTTCAACACGCATGACACCGCAACAAATCGATACGGCACCGGCTGGGATGCCTATCATGAGCTCGAACCGAAGGCTGCAGGCAAGACCGGAACAGCTGAGGCTAAGTTTGAAGGAGTAGACGTCCTGAACCAGACTTATACAGGCTACGCGCCGTATGATGAGCCGGATATGGCGTTCGCCGTCATCTTCCCGAACATGCCTTATACGGTGCCTTTCTTCCCTGGACAGTACTTAGGCCGCGATGTCGTCAATAAGTATTATGAACTCTATTATGAGCAGTCACCTAAGCCGAATTATCAATATAATACGGATACTTTTTATCCGAAGCTCGTATACGGACAGTAAGGCACCTATAAGGGTGCCTTATTTTTTGGATTTATAGTGCTTGAGATGATGGTGTATAACAGTTATTGCAACTGACGGCTTTTGATTTGACGGTGGAATGATTATAATGAAAGATAGAAATGAAATGCGGAAAGAGAGGCTTTTGAAATGAATAAGAAAGATATGCGAAAAGAGATGATGGACAGGCTGGCTTCGCTCGGTCCTTCTGACAAGAAGCGCAAGGAGGAAATTTTAAAAACCAAACTGCTTGAATATATCAGTCAATTGAACATCACTTCAGTCGGCATCGTGCTGTCGATGCCGCATGAAATGGATACCGATGGCATCATCAGTCAATTGAAATCGCGAGGGATAGAAATCTATACGCCCGTATGCAACTACGACCAGAAAGTGATGAATTTCTGTGAGTTCTCTTCTTTTGACGCAGTTGTAAAAGATGAAAAGGGATTAAGGGTGCCAAAGGATGCCGAGCGCGTCAACAATGCACCTGACCTCATCCTGGTCCCGGGCCTCATCTATTCCCAATCCGGCTACCGGATCGGATATGGGGGTGGATATTATGACAAGTTTCTGGCAAACTATACCGGCTTGAAGGTATCATTACTTTTTGAAGAGCAGCTTGGCGAAGTCATTGTTGAACCCCATGATATCCCTGTAGATATATTGATTACCCCAGAGCGTACGATAGATGCAGCAGAGAAGAGAAATGAAGATGCCTGATATATGGCGCACCGCCTACGAAGTGACCCGTTACACAGATTATACGTTTTACGATTTCGACCAGAGTCGTGAAGTGATATGGCTTAAAAACGATAAAAAAGCGAGTATGATGTGCCTGCATGCCACAAATGTAGACACATCATCTGAGGACGCCGTCGACTATATATTACACCGCTTATTTATACAAGGTCAGCATGGGGTGGTGCGTCATGTTGAAAGTTATTATCCTGATGCGGACGGGGCGTCCGAACGATTCGAAGCGGATGGAGTGGAGATCATCCACGAAGGGGTCAAAGACTACGGCACTCTGATCGATAATCCTTTCTATAGATTAGACTTGAAATATAAACAATCCAAGCCTGCTGCGCATTACCAGAAACGATTGTTGAGCCGGCATCCTTTTGAACGCTACATGGTCCGCTTCACTCCGATGACTTATTTATTGACTGCGATCAATCTGGTTGTGTTTCTGCTCAATCTCATCCTTATCCATATAGTCGGTTCCTTCCAACTTACAGAGCAGCTTGCTGTCAGCCACTCTGCAGTGGTTTCCGGGGATTTATACAGACTTTTGAGCAGCAGCTTCCTCCATGTCACCGTCGAGCATTTCCTGTTTAACATCTTTGCTTTATTCATAGCCGGGAAATTCATAGAGGTGCTCTATGGAAAGTGGCGCTTGGCCATCGCCTATGTACTGACAGGCATACTATCAAGCCTCTTTTCACTGGTGTTCATCACTGAAGGGGCTTCCCTCGGCGCAAGTGGGGCAGTATACGGCCTGATCGGCATTCTGATAGTACATCTGTTGATAAGAGGGAAAATCGACTTGAAGCTGCTTCTGCAGATCGCCATATTATTTGTGGTATTATCATTCATCTCCCAAATCATGGCAAACATCAATCATTATGCGCATTTCGGGGGACTTCTGTTTGGAGGACTACTCGGCGTACTGTTTAACCGTCAAAGTTTCAAACGGGTGTGGACCATAGTATCCATTTCTCTTCTGGTGTTAATTGCAGCAATCTCATATTTTATGGTGATGGGTTCCAACGCTGAACCGGCATACAACCAGGAAGCAATGTCCAAGCTCCAATCCGGGGAATATAGTGCAGCACTTGGGATCGTCACTGAAGCGGTTAATGAAGGCGATGACACAGCCGGCACCTACCACGTACTCGGACTTATTGCCGAGTACACGGGAGACTATGACCTTGCTGAACAGTACCATGAGAAAAGCTTTGAAATGAATCCGAAACATGAGTGGGCAGTGAAGCATAAGCTGATTAAACTCAGAAAGGATAAAGACTATGAAGCCATGGGCCAAATTCTGGACGACTTGAACATTAAGAGAATTAAAGACGAAGAATTGAGGCTCATCGCCAAGGAGTATTATGGAAATGAATAAGGATCTAAGCCACATCAATCAACTGCTGAGGCGTTTTGGCATATATGTATATGATAGGGATAGGAGCAATATGCTCCTCATGATGGAAATGGAAATCAAGGAATTATACAAGGCCGGGCTGCTCGATAAGAAAGAATATGCCGAAGCCCTGTTGATTCTAAGAGACAGAAAGGAAGGCTGAGAATGGCTAATATATTGGCGGCAGATATAGGGGGTACGACCTGCAAACTAGGATTATTTTCGGATGACCTGGAATTACTCCACAAATGGGAGATTCCAACAGAAACATTTCCAGACGGGGGCAAGATACTGGAAGATATCCATGAGGTTTTCGTAAAAGAGACAGCGAACCATGGCTTGGACCTGACGGATATTATTGGTGTCGGTCTCGGAGTCCCAGGGCCGGTTGATTTTAAAAATGGCATTATAAATGGTGCAATCAACTTGAATTGGAATGGCAAAAAGCCAATTTCATATGAATTTGAGAAGATGAGCGGCATTCGAACGATCGTGGATAACGATGCCAATATCGCAGCGCTCGGTGAGCAGTATAAAGGAGCTGGAAGCGGTTATGACGATGTGGTCATGATGACGCTCGGTACAGGAGTTGGAGGCGGCATCGTCGTCAACGGGCTGCTTGCTCATGGTCATGGAGGCGCCGCAGGCGAGATAGGCCACATCCATGTCGATACAAAGAGAAGGTTCCAATGCAACTGTGGCAAGAAAGGGTGCCTTGAGACGGTGGCCTCTGCCACAGGTATTGTGAACCTTGCCAGACATCATTTTCACAATGGTGTGGAAACCAGACTCTCAAAAACCTTGGAAGAAGGCACGGTAACATCCAAGGCTGTTGTTGACGCGGCAAAGTCCGGGGACGCGCTCGGCATTAAGGTGCTTGATGAAGTCGCCGGGTTCATTGGCCTTGCATTGAGTGATATATCCGTCCTCACCAACCCGAATTACTTCATAATCGGTGGCGGTGTCAGCCGGGCTGGCGACATTCTTATGGACAGGATACGAAAGCATTATAAGCGGCTTACTTTCCCGCCGGCCCATGAAAATACTGAGATTGTCTTTGCTGAACTCGGTAACGATGCAGGAATACACGGAGCCGCACGTCTCGTAAAACAATATTTAACATGAAAAAAGCAGCCAAGGCTGCTTTTTTTATTAGAGGAAATCACTGATGCTGTAGCTTTCGGAAAAACCGAAATTGTCTGATGTGATGATGCGTTTTGCGACGTAGGCTGCGACTTTCGGTGGATATAGGCGATTGGAAGATTTATGCTTTTTGAAGGTTTCAAGGTCCGGAAACTCTTCAGGGTCCGCAGAACGGATTTCCCCCTGCATATCCGTATCGACAACTCCAGGCCTATAGGTGGCGGTGAATATCGGGTAGTCCAACCGATCCATCTCTTGGCGCAGAACATCACTCACCATATTTACTGCAGCTTTAGAACTGCAATATGCTGACCATCCTTCCATCGGATTCAGAGCAGCACCACTGGAAACCGTAAGGATGCGTTTCGCAGCTTGAATGTCACTAAAAGCGTTTACATAGCCCTTCATCAACAATGCTGGCGCCAGGACATTGATTTTATAGTTTTTCATGAACCCTTGAGCATCCATATTCGCAATGGAATGGACCGGTCCTACGATGCCGGCATTGTTGATCAAATATATCTCGTCCCCTTTTTCCGGCGAGATGGAATTGAATATTTCAGGCAACATCTCTTCCAACTTCTGTTCATCCAGGAAATCTACATGAAATTCTTTATAAAGCTCTACATCCGTTTCGACCTTGGAACGGGAGATGCTGATGATCCGATCTTCCCTGAAGATGTCAAGCATTGCATGACCGAGGCCACGGCTTGTTCCGGTTATAAATACATATCTCATAGTAAACGCTCCTTTTATTCAGTTACTGATGATTATAGAGTCAACTGAAATATTTGTAAAATGCTGAAATGCAGATATATGAATAAATATACTTGATTACGAATGTTTATAATGATATTATTTAAATTATTCTAATGGTGAGGAGATGTATGAAGATGAATGAAAAAGTAGTGTTGGCCTATTCAGGCGGTTTGGATACAAGTGTGACAATCCAGTGGTTTATAGATAAGGGATACGATGTTGTGGCGCTGTGCCTAGATGTTGGAGAAGGAAAAGACTTAGATAAGGTCCAACAAAAAGCATTGGATATGGGAGCAATTGAATCATATGTGATCGATACTACAAAAGAGTTTGCAGACGACTTCGTTTCTTATGCAATTTATGCAAATTCTATGTATGAAGGAAAGTATCCGTTAGTATCTGCATTGAGTCGTCCTTTAATCTCCAAGAAACTTGTGGAAGTCGCACATCAATCCAATGCAGACTATGTCGCCCATGGCTGTACAGGCAAGGGCAACGATCAAGTCCGCTTTGAAGTGGCCATCAAAAGCCTTGATCCTGCACTTAAGGTCCTTGCACCAGTACGTGAATGGACATGGAGTAGGGAAGAGGAAATCGATTATGCAAAAGAAAAGAATATCCCGATTCCGGTCAACCTAGACTCACCTTATTCGATAGACCAGAATCTGTGGGGCAGGAGCAATGAATGCGGTGTACTTGAAGATCCGTGGGCCAAGCCACCGGAAGATGCATATGCTCTGACCAGAAACATCAAAGAAGCCCCTGACGAAACGGAAGAACTTGTGTTGCATTTTGAAAATGGACTGCCAAAAGCCCTCAATGGTGTGTTCTATGAACTGGATGAACTGATCATTAAATTGAATGAGATTGCCGGAGTCCACGGAATCGGGAGGATAGACCACGTCGAAAACAGGCTAGTCGGCATCAAGTCGCGTGAAGTTTATGAAACACCGGGCGCGAAAGTAATTCTTACAGCAAAACATGATCTTGAAACGATCACATTGACAAAAGACATCGCGCATTTCAAACCATTCATCGAACAAAAGTTCACTGAACAAATCTATAACGGACTATGGTTCTCCCCTCTATCCGATTCGCTTAGGAAAATGCTGAAGGATATGCAGCAGCCAGTTAACGGAGAAGTGCGCCTTGAATTGTACAAAGGCAATGTGACGGTCACCGGTAGGCGTTCCGACAACAGCTTGTATGATGAAAAACTTGCAACCTATACCAATGAAGATGCTTTCAATCAGGATGCTTCTGTAGGATTCATTGAAATTTTTGGATTGCCGACCAAAGTAAAGGCGATGCTTGATAACGGTGTGAAGCTTTATGACTAAAAAGGCATGGGGCGGAAGATTTCAAGGCGAGCCACTCGACTATGTGGAAGCATTCAATGCTTCCATCCATTTTGACAAGATACTCATCGAGAAAGATATAGAAGGTAGTATTGCACATGCAACCATGCTGGAGAAGAAGGGGATTTTAAGCGAAGTTGAAGCAGAACAGATCATCTCCGGATTAAAGGCGGTGCTGGAGGACTTCAATGCGGGGCGGATGGAACTGTCCGTACAGCACGAAGACATCCATATGAATGTCGAACGCGCACTGATCAATAAAATCGGGGAAGTAGGCGGCAAACTGCACACAGGGAGAAGCCGTAATGATCAGGTGGCGACAGATATGCATCTATACATCAAAGAACAAGTAGAACATATTATAGAAAGCATCAATAGTCTAAAAAAAACCATACTCACGCTTGCCGAGGAAAACATTCATGTCATCATGCCTGGCTACACCCATCTTCAGAGGGCACAGCCAGTCCTCTTTTCGCATCATATCATGGCGTATTTCTGGATGTTGCAAAGGGATGGGGAGCGCTTCAGCGAATCATTGAAGCGCATCGATCTATCGCCTCTTGGAGCTGGGGCGATCAGCGGCACGACATTCGATATTGATCGCGAGATGTCCGCCGATCTCCTTGGCTTTTCCGATATATACCAAAACAGTATGGATGCCGTAAGTGATCGTGACTATATTATTGAAACCCTTTCAAATATCAGCCTCGTGATGATGCATCTGTCGAGGTTATCAGAAGAAATCATCTTCTGGATGAGCGAAGAAGCGAATTTCATTCAGCTATCCGACCAATTCACTACCGGGAGCTCCATGATGCCGCAAAAGAAAAATCCTGACATGGCAGAACTGATCCGCGGAAAAAGCGGACGGACGACCGGTGCCCTGATGGGCATGTTGATGTTGGTCAAAGGTCTCCCCTTAACCTATAATAAAGACCTCCAGGAAGATAAAGAAGGAATATTCGATGCGGTGACAACTGTTTTGGGGTCCCTCGAGATAATGAACGGCATGTTGGAGACTCTGTCCATAAATGAAGAAGTGCTGGAGGAGACGGTATCAGAAGATTTTTCAAATGCTACAGAACTGGCTGATTATCTGGTGCAGAAGGGAGTGTCTTTCAGAAAGGCCCATGAAGTGGTAGGGAAACTTGTTTTAAAGTGCATCCATTCCGGCAAGTATCTCAAAAATCTTAGCCTAGAGGAATTCAGGCAACATCACCGTTCAATAGAGGACGACATCTATGATCAACTCTCCACCCGCACATCAGTTGACAGAAGGAACAGCCGGGGTGGCACCGGCACAGAGGCAGTAATCGAACAGATGAAACGTGCCGAAAAACTACTGAAATGACAAAAAAGGCAAATCCTCTAGAGGATTTGCCTTTTTTATATAAACGGTCCAGCCTAGTGTCCGAGGTCTGGATAACCGTATGTAAATATAGTCGCGATTGCGAAGAAACCAAAAGTGGCAACTGTTGCTAGACTGAAAAGTACCGCCAACAGATTTTTATTTTTGACTGCCGCCACCAATCCCCAAACACCGACGATTGAAATCATCAGCATCAGCAGGGAAAAAGTGTTGATCCCGATATGGATCGACACGCCGCCAATTTCAAAAAGCTTACCCGTATCAATGAATGGCATGATGCTCAACCTCCCATAATCTCTTTATTCTCATATATATTGTATAATTAAAAATGTACTTTGTCGAGGAGATTTTAAGGAGGATCATTTATGGAAATAAGAACTTTACCCCTTGGGCCATTGGAAACGAATTGCTATCTGCTGTGTGAAGGAGAAGATGTACTGATCGTCGACCCATCTGGAGAGCCTGAAAAGATCAGGGAGGCTATCGGTTCGGATCTGACCGTCAAAGGGATCTTGCTGACCCATGCCCATTTCGATCATATCGGAGCACTAGAAGATATCGCCGATTATTATGATGCTAAAACCTGGATGGGGCGCCCAGAGCTTGAATGGCTTGCCGACCCGGCAAAGAATGGGTCGGCTAAGTATACGGACATGGGCTTGCCCATTATAACAGCCGATATACAACCCGCACCCCTAGAAGAGGGTCGCCACTCGATTGGCAAATTTGAGTTCGAGGTCCTTTATACACCGGGCCATTCACCTGGAAGCTTGAGTTATCTTTTTAACGACTTCATCGTTTCAGGTGATGTTCTGTTCAACGGTGGGATAGGAAGGACAGATCTATATCAAGCAGACCATAGCACATTGATCGACAGCATCCGCAACAAGATGTATATGCTCGATGATGAGATCGTTGTATACCCAGGGCACGGCCCGGAAACCACCATCGGGTATGAAAAGAAGACAAATCCTTTTGTGAGGAAATAGAAAAAGGACCGTACAGATTTCAATCTGTACGGTCCTTTTAAACATGATCAACCAAATCTCGGCTCGAGTAAAAATGTAGTGAAGTACGTAAAACCTACAAAGAAAAGGACGAGGTATGCAGCAAAAACGTACATGTACATCCTTTCTGTCAATTTCATGTAACCGAGGAGAATGAAGAATCCGGTTTGCGCGAGAAACAGCAATGTCATCGCCATCATGTCACCGACATAGAAGAGGATTGCAAATACACCAGTCCAAAAGCCGAGTGTCTTGAATACTTTATCCATAAGAACAGTCCTTTCATCCTTACTTTACATATCATAGTCAATTATAAATAAAGAAGATATTAAAGTAAATACTAAATAAATCAAATGGTTTGGAATCCATTTCCATTATTCCCTATTATACAACAAAAACTGTGCCAATAAGGAGAAATTCATCAATTTATTTCAGAAAAGATCAATTCCTTCACTTTTCCCCATATATAAGGTGGAGGTGAAGAATGAAAAAGCTTATAGAAACGATTTTAAAAGATGCAATACTTGAGGAGGCCACGGATGTCCACTTGACATCTGAAGGTGAAAAGGCGCATGTGAGGATCCGTTGCCTAGGAAAGATGCAGCTGCTCGAAGTGATCGACATTGAAGTCTATAGGCGAGCCATCAACTATCTGAAATTCATTGCAGATCTCGACATCAACGAACATCGTGTCCCTCAGAGTGGCCGCACCGCAATTCTGATTGATGAAGAAGTCGTCAACTTAAGGGTCAGTACACTGCCAGTCTCACTTATGGACGAAGTGGTCGTCATACGGATCCTCAACCTGATGGAAGATAAGGCGTCGAATGAATTATTCAGCACCACTTCTGAATATGATTTCTTCCAGGACTACATCAACCGGCAGCAAGGTCTGATTCTGTTTACCGGGCCCACCGGTTCCGGGAAATCGACACTGATGTATCGGTTGGTCAGGGATGTCGCAGCAAGAGGGGAACGGCAAATAATCAGCATTGAAGACCCGATTGAATATGAGCAGGAAGGAATTGTACAGGTTGAGATCAATGAAAAAGCCCAAATCGACTACGAGCCTCTGCTAAAAGGTGTGTTGAGGTGTGATCCGGATGTCATAATGTTCGGGGAGATAAGGGATGCAAATATAGCGTCCAACCTACTTAGAGCAAGTTTATCGGGACACCTTGTATTCAGTACATTCCACAGCAAATCTGCTGTAGCCGCACTCAGTCGCCTTAAAGATTTTGGACTCTATGATGAAGAGATGATACAAAGTATCTCATTAATCATAAACCAGCGTCTCATCCATACTCAAAAAGGATCTTATATCATTTATGAAACGCTTGGGAACTCAGAGATACAAGAGTTTTTGAAGACCGGTTCCGTTGTTTATGGGACACTGCACGACCGTCTGATCCATATGCTTGATGAAGGGGGACTGAATGCGGATGAGTTTAGGTTTTACGAGGATAAATTCAAATAAACTCGGGAAATATGATGCCCACTTTCTGATCAAACTCGCTGATTTGCTTGAAACAGGCTTTACCATGCAGCAGTCACTGCTTTTTCTGTTGGAACAATATGATGTGCTGAAACCAAAAGATCGACTGCAGATGATAGAGGCCGTACGAGAAGGCAAAAGTCTTGGAAAATTACTTAAGGATATGGGGTATGGCAATTCAGTCATTATCCAAATTGCATTTTCTGAAATACATGGGAAAGTATTGGAGACGTTGCGGGAATCTGCAAGGTATATCGAATACGTGAGGAATACGCGTTCGAAACTGCTTAAGGCGTTGCAGTATCCTTTGTTGCTGATAACGATCTTTGTAGGACTCCTATTAACCCTCAATTTTACAGTCATCCCCCAATTCAAAAGCCTTTACAGTGCTATGGGCACACAATCCGAAGGGATTGTGGCACTGCTCATCAAAGCGCTTGATGTGTTGCCTATAGCACTCCTGCTGTGCTTTATAACCGGAGTTGTGGCTTGTACCGTTATATCAGCTATCTTTTCCATCAAGGACGTGGCATTGAAATCTCGTATATTTACCAAGATACCTTTAGTGAATTATTTTTTTACCGGCTATCAGACATATAGGTTTTCACGGGAGTTCGGCTATTTTCTGAATAATGGACTTGAAGTGAAAGAGATTCTTGACCTTTTCATTCATCAGGAAATAAATGGCTATCTAAGATATATGTCAGAGTCCATAAAGGACGGCTTGATGAATGGTGAAAGCCTGTCACTTGTCTTGGGAGAGGTAGATTTGCTTGATGCCAAATTGTCTGTGTTCGTCAGTCACGGCGAACAGAACAGCAGCGTCGGCAAGGAACTCATCATGTTCAGCGAATACACGTTGGAACGTCTTATCATGTATGTGGAAAATATAACTAAGAAGATACAACCCGTAATCTTCGCAATACTCGGAGTCCTCATCATCTGTTTATATCTGATTATAATATTACCGATATTCCAGATGATGTCTGCGATAAACTAGGAGGAAACAGATGAGAAAACATTTTAAAGATAAAATGAAGGCAAACGGTGAAGAAGGATTTACTCTGATTGAAATGCTGTTGGTGCTATTGGTCATATCAGTGCTGATCATACTGATCATTCCAAACATAGCGGCCCAAAGTGCAAACGTCCAGGACACAGGGTGTGAAGCGCAAGTAAGAATGGTCCAGAGTCAAGTGGAATCCTATACATTGAACGAGGGCGCGCCGCCTGCTTCAATCAATGCACTCGTACCTGAGTATTTGACCGACGATCAAGTTACATGTGCGAATGGAGACACCATTGTTGTCACCAATGGCAAAGCAGCACGCACGCCATGATGGTTTTACGCTTCTTGAAATGATGCTGACATTATTCATCGTCAGCGTCATATTGCTTATTGGCGTAGTCAGTATACCTGATTACGAAGCAGGCGGGACACAAGGGGACATAGAACGGATAAGCCATTTCTTCTATAACGCCCAGACGGAGGCGATGGCTTCAAAATCTTATAATATTGTCGATATCGACCGTGCCGGCAATACTTTTCATCTACGTAGCCGGGATGGCAATATACTTAACTCCTATATACCTGAGCGGTGCCAGCTCAATTCAGGCGGGCTCGAGCGCATCATCTTTAAGCCAGATGGTGATGCGAACAAGTTCGGCACCATAAGTTTAGACTGTCCGGATTCTTCTGTAAGATTCATTTTCCAGATTGAGAGGGGGCGGTTCCGTGTCGAATGAAAAAGGGTTCATGCTGATTGATGGACTGCTTGCGATGCTGTGCCTCAGCATCATTGCCGTCACTCTGGTGCCGGCAGTCACTACAATTCAAACTGCAGCCGAAGAAGCGCAGATCCAACTGGAATTACATCGGACGTTGTACATTGAATTACTCTCCTACGATGATCGGGAGGCTTTCATCAGTCAGACCGAGAACTGGGTTGTCGAAGGAGGTAGAATATGTGGCAAAGCGAGCGGAGAATGCATCAAAATCAAAAAATGATTCAGGATTCACTTACCTGGAAGTACTTGTCAGCTTAGGCATCGCTGCTTTTATAATGGCTCTATTGCCTTCATTACTCGCGCTATTCAATTATGAAGAAGAGGAAATGGAGTTCGAACATGATTTTTTCATAATCGATATCAGCCAGTCATATAAGGATAGTACAGCCACTGATTATGAGCCGAGCCAGGAATCCATTGTTTTTATGGATAAGACAAATAAAGTACGCTATAGAAGACATGGCTCGAGAATCATTAAGACAGTGGGGGACAAAGGTTACGTTACGGTAATGTTCAATGTCACCGAATTTAAAGTTGAAGAGACGGATGAGTCCGTCATTCTCTCATTTCTCGGAAAGGGAATGGAAAATGAAGAACAGATTACATTTATCAAATGAAGGTTTCTTCAGCTTCTCGATGTATATTGTATTGATATATATGGCAGGCGTGTACTATCATTATCATAACCGCTTCATGATGATCATTGAAATACAATCCAATTTCATCGAAATCTATAATACGCGGATACAAGATATACTGGGGTGAGGATATGATCCTTATAGGTTTTATGGGGAGTGGGAAGACTACGATCGCAAAATTGCTTGGTGCACATATGGGGAGGGAAATCCTCGACCTTGATGAAGAAATCGTAAAATCCTCAGGGATGGCCATCCCCGAAATATTTGCAGCTGAAGGTGAGACAGGTTTCAGGCTACGTGAATATGATGTCCTAAAAGCACTGCCTAACCAGCACATTCTTGCGACAGGCGGAGGCGTGGTAACCTATGCAGCCTCAAGAAGGCTTCTTATGGAGATGGATCAGCCGATCATCTATCTTCATGCAGATTTTCCAACGCTTTATAATAGGATCCGTGAGGATATGAACAGACCTTTAGTAAAAGATAAGGAATCGGTGAAGAAACTATACGAAGAACGTCTTGATCTATACCGCAGCACTTCAACAATTGAGGTCGATGCCACTTCAACCCCAAAAACCATCGTCGATCAGATAATGCAGAGCCTTTAATGCACTTTCCTAGACAATGAATTAAAGCGCTTGCTATTTTCTAAAAATTGGGGTTATAATGTAGTCGTAAAGACAATTAAAAATTTGCGAATGAACAATGCTCGAGAGAACGAGTTATCGTCGCCGAAGGAGCAAACCGTAAAGGTGAATCTCTCAGGCAAAAGAACAGCATTGGGACGCATTCCTGAAGGCATATCAACAGGGCAGCTATTGGCTGTCCTGTTTTTTTATTATCCAAAGGAGGAATAGAAATATCATGTCTGAACTTAAAAAGACGCCGCTGTATAACTATTATAAGGAGGCCGGGGCAAAAGTCATCGACTTTTCGGGTTGGGCTCTGCCGGTCCAATTCAGCAGTATAAAAGAAGAACATAAGGCAGTAAGGGAGAGTGCAGGCCTTTTCGAGGTGAGCCACATGGGCGAGATTCTTGTAGAGGGAAAGGAGTCTGAAGCTTTCCTCAATTATGCACTGACGAACAATGTCGAAAAACTTACCGACACAAAAGCCCAGTACACCATGCTATGCAACGAGTCAGGTGGCGTCATAGACGACCTCGTCATCTATAAATTGGAAGATGAGAAATATCTTCTGGTAGTCAATGCCGGAAATACTGATAAAGATTATGAATGGCTGACCTCCATAAAAGGATATGATGCGACTGTCAAAAATGTCACTTCCGACTATGGACAGATCGCCATCCAGGGGCCTGATGCACGTGAAATCGTGCAGAAGCATACCGATGAAGATATCAGCGAAATGAAGATGTTCCGTTTTAAAAAGGATGTTGAGATCGGTGGCTGTAATGTAATCCTTTCACAAAGTGGCTACACAGGAGAGGATGGCTTCGAGATATACTGCGACAGCTCAGATACGGAGAAACTCTGGAAACTTTTCGTCGATGAAGGCGTTACCGAATGTGGACTCGGGTCTAGGGATACCCTCAGACTGGAGGCAGGATTGCCACTTCATGGTCAAGACCTCACTGAGGATATTTCACCGATTGAAGCTAAAGCAGGCTTTGCCGTGAAAACCGACAAAGAGGACTTCATTGGAAAAGAAGTGCTCAAGCAACAAAAAGATCAAGGGGCTCCAAGAAGGCTCGCCGGTTTTGAACTGCTTGAGAGGGGAATTGCGAGAACCGACTATGAGGTGACGGATGAAGAAGGAAACAAGGTGGGATATGTAACGAGTGGAACGCAATCTCCAGTTACCAAAAAATCCATCGGCTTTGCTCTTGTGGATACTGACTTCTTTGAACTCGACAAGACGTTCAACGTCAAAGTCCGCAGCAAAGATGTGCCGGCTAAATTCGTGAAACCCCCGTTCCATAAAAATTAAAAACAGAAGGAGTGTATCAAGTGAGTCACCGCTATTTGCCATTAACTGAAAAAGATAAGAATGCAATGCTCGAAACGATTGGCATAAAAGATATTTCCGAATTGTTTGAAGACATCCCTGAGAGTGTCCGGTTCAAAGGTGAATTGAACATCAAAGAAAAGAAGAGTGAGACTTCGCTTTTGAGGGAGCTCACAAACGTCTCCAAAAAGAACATTACTACAGAAACCCACACATCATTCCTGGGTGCAGGCGTCTACGACCATTATATCCCGACAGTGGTGGATCATGTCATCTCGCGTTCGGAATTCTATACTGCCTATACACCTTATCAGCCAGAAATCTCCCAAGGGGAACTGCAGGCGATCTTTGAATTCCAGACCTTGATTGCAGAACTCACCGGCATGGACGTGGCAAACTCTTCTATGTACGATGGACCAACTGCCTTTGCTGAGGCCGCAACAATGGCTGCCGGCCAGACAAAGAAAAAGAAAGTAGTCGTATCGAAGGGTGTTCACTATCAGGCGATTGAAGTGCTTAAAACTTACTGTAAAGGCCAAAACATCGAAGTAGTGGAAGTTGATCTCAATGGGTCCTATACCGATCTTGAAAAACTCGCTGAAGCGTCTGATGAAGATACGGCAGCGGTGATGGTGCAATATCCGAACTTCCTCGGTTCCATTGAAGACCTGGAAGCGATGGAGGAGATCGCCCACAAGCATAAGGCATTGTTCGTCGTAAACAGTAATCCGCTTGCACTGAGCCTTCTTACACCTCCAGGTGAGTTTGGCGCGGACATCGTCACTGGTGACACACAAGTATTCGGCATACCGGCACAATTCGGCGGCCCGCACTGTGGTTATTTTGCAGCCACTAAAAAACTGATGCGTAAAATGCCAGGACGCCTCATTGGGCAAACTCAGGATGACGAAGGCAACCGTGGATTCGTACTCACGCTTCAAGCCCGTGAACAGCATATAAGGCGGGATAAGGCAACAAGCAACATCTGTTCCAACCAGGCACTGAACGCGCTCGCATCTTCGGTTGCGATGAGCGCCTTGGGTAAAAACGGTGCATTAGAAATGGCTGAACAGAATATCCAAAAGACCCACTATATGAAGAATAAGCTGAAGTCTGCTGGATTTACAATCCTGGATGGCCAGTCTTTCAATGAGTTTGCAGTAAAACTCTCAAAAGATGTCGACGAAATCAATGATGAACTACTTGAATACGGCTATATCGGCGGTTATAACCTGGAGAAGGTGGACGCTGATTTTGCTGGCTATATGCTCGTAGCTGTTACAGAATTGCGCACTAAGGAAGAAATAGATGGATTTATCGAAAGGTTGGGTGAATACAATGCTTAAGGGATCCAGTCCTTTGATTTTTGAAAGAAGCATAGAAGATCGCTTTGCCTATTCGCTTCCGGATCTGGAAGTGGAAAAGGTGGATATCAGTACGATTATAGACGATAAATTCGTCCGGAAGACAAAGGCCGAGTTGCCAGAAATCAGTGAACTTGACCTGATGCGTCACTATACTGAACTATCCAATAAGAACTACGGCGTCGACTCCGGATTTTATCCGCTTGGTTCCTGTACCATGAAATATAATCCGAAAATCAACGAAAAAGTTGCCAGGATGCCAGGTTTTGCACTCAGCCATCCACTCCAGAGCGACAAAACGATACAAGGTTCCCTTGAAATCGTCTACGATATGCAGGAGCACCTCAAAGAGATTACTGGAATGGATGAAATCACATTGCAGCCTGCTGCTGGTGCGCAGGGCGAATGGACGGCATTGATGATGATCAAAGCCTTCCATGAAGACAATGGAGACTTCAACCGTACTAAAGTGATCGTGCCGGACTCGGCTCACGGAACAAACCCGGCAAGTGCGGTAGTAGCAGGGTTTGAAGCAGTGACTGTAAAATCCAATGACAAAGGGCTCGTTGACATCGAGCACCTGAAGAGTCTGGTAGGCGATGATACAGCTGCAATAATGCTCACGAACCCGAATACCCTTGGACTGTTTGAAGAGGATATTCTGGAAATGCGTGATATCGTCCATGAGGCGGGCGGTAAACTTTACTATGATGGCGCCAACTTGAATGCCATCATGGCAAAAGTACGCCCTGGGGATATGGGCTTCGATGCGGTCCACTTGAACCTGCACAAAACATTTACAGGTCCGCATGGCGGTGGTGGCCCTGGCTCAGGACCAATCGGAGTCAAATCAGAATTGGCGAAGTATCTTCCTAAACCGCTCGTCGTCAAGAATGAAGATGAGTCCTACAAAGTCGAGCAGGATGTACCTAAGAGCATCGGACGCGTAAAACCATTTTTCGGTAACTTCGGCATATTCCTGCGGGCATATACGTATATTCGCACCATGGGGCCGGACGGTCTCAAGGAAGTATCGGAAATTGCGGTCCTTAATGCCAACTATATGATGAGAAGGCTTGAAGGTACATTCGAACTTCCTTACAAGCAACATTGTAAACATGAATTTGTCATAAGCGGTTCCAGGCAGAAGAAAATGGGAGTGCGTACACTCGATATGGCAAAACGTCTGCTTGATTTCGGATATCATCCGCCGACGATCTACTTCCCACTCAACGTTGAAGAGTGCATGATGATAGAACCGACAGAGACAGAGTCCAAGGAAACACTGGATGGATTTGTAGACACCTTGATCGGTATCTCCAAAGAAGCTGAGGAAAATCCAGATATCGTCCTTGAAGCCCCTCATACTACTGTGGTCGGTCGCTTGGATGAGACTCAGGCTGCCAGAAAACCAGTACTGAGGTTCCAACGTGATGACATTGTAGAAGAGAAATAAAATAATGGCCCCGGCTCGATGAGCCGGGGCCATTATTTTATTTGTTTTTGGACTTGATTTTGCCAGTCCATTTGCTGATGCCGTTTTTCAGCATGTAGACATCCTTAAATCCTGCTTTCTTCAACATCTTCCCAGCCCTGTAGGGCAACCGTCCCGTCTGATCATACAGATAGACAGGCATGTCCTTCCTAAGGGAATTCATCTTCATGGAGAAATTCATCATGGGAATATTCCTTGCACCCATAATATGTCCATATTCATATTTTTCTTTATCCCTCAAGTCTATGAGCTGAACTTTCCTCAAATCTTTTTTAAATTCTTCCTCCGTAAGAGGTTTGACGCTCTTCATATTCCTGTAGCCGTTCACTACCAGAAGAAGGATGATGACGATTGACGCCAATAGAATAATCAACCAAGTATCCAATTTGTATCTCTCCTTAAAAATTTCACATAAGCTTATTATAAAGATGTTCGACACAATTTAAAAGAGAAAATGATGAGGAACATCTAGTGGGGAAAATCACTGAAGCGGGGTGGAGGGGGCGGTGTATGAACTTAGGGTGGTCGGTTGATTGGCAGACAATATTTAAAGATGATAAAAAAACTGCCCAATACCGGGCAGTTTCATTATTTTCGATTTCTATATTTACGTTTTGATTTTCTGAGTGCGCGTTTATATTTTCTTTGGCTCGGTGTCAATATAAAGAAATAATATATTCCATAGAGGATGAGGCCGATGATCAGCAGGGTCACCAGCGAATTGAGTATCATTCCCATGAAATAATCCAGGTTGGTTACAAGGCCGATTGCAGCTATGGCAAGTACCAGGTACATCAAAAATCGTTTCATTCATTCCACACTCCTTAATAATCTGTTGAATGAGGCGATGGCCACTTCAACTTGCTTATGATCGGGTTGTTTTGTAGTCAGCAGCTGCAGCAATAATCCAGGTATGCCGAACCATTTAAGGACCGGCACGTGCCTCACCTTATTCGTGAACTGGAGGAACTCGAAGGACAATCCGATGACTACCGGTATCAATGCCAATCTGTTGAGGATTCTGACATAGAAGGGATCGACCGGCACGAACATATAGACGATGAATCCTATGAGTACGGTGAAGAGTATGAAGGAACTGCCGCATCTATAGTGCAGCCTTGAATGATGCTGGACGTTCTCCACCGTCAATGGTTCATTATCCTCGAAAGTATTGATGACTTTATGTTCGGCGCCGTGGTACTGAAACAGGCGTTTGATCATGGGGGTCATTGAAATGGCGTAAATATAGAGGAGCAGCAGAATAAGCTTGAAGAAAGATTCCAGGGCGACTTGCCCAGCATGGGAAGTGACGACCCCTGAGAATACCTCAGCTATGAAGACTGGTATGAGGGTGAAAAGGGTTTTCCCGAGCAAAAAGGAAAGTATGCCTATCAGAACGGTGGACAAGACGATTTTGGACTTGTTTGCTTCATGCTTCTCCGCTTCAATGTTCATGTCATCTGATGGATGCCTTTCATATCTTTCAGAGGCGAAGTCCATATGTTTCATCCCATATATGCTTGATTCAATGATGGCCACATTCCCCCGTAAGATAGGGATTTTCTTTAGTTTCTGAACCCAGTCCTTTTGCGGACGGTCCATTTCGAAATAATCTATGGAATCGTCATTGCGGCGGATGGCGGTCACCATCTTCCTGGGCGACTGGAACATCACCCCTTCGATGACGGCTTGACCGCCATATTTCGTATTGGTCATCAGTTCACGCTTCCCTCATCAATAGTATTCATTTACTTGCTTAAGCTGATCGAGGCCTTCCTTGAACAGATCGGAATCATCATTCTCTATACCTCTGTTCAAGATATCGATTGCTGCAAGGATTTCGTCGTTGGCCAGCAGAATGGATTCATGCCGGCGTTTCAGGTAATCATCCAACTCAACATCAGTGGTTTCATCATTATAGTCTTCTATCGTACGTGATATCTGTTTTTCGACTTCTTTGAAATTGGACTGGAGATTTTGGGGCGATTCTTCGTTTTCCCTTATCATTTTGTCCAGCTCATCAAAAGAAGATTCCATTTCCGAAGCATAGGATTCGATATCCTGCACATACTTGCTTATGTCGGGATTACCCCTTATTTCTTTCATTTTGGAAATTTCCTGCTCCAGATTCTCAAGGCGCTGTGAATTCTTCTGCAGCGAGACTTCCTCAGTCTGCAGAAGACGCTTCAACTCCTCGTTACGCTCATTCGCCTCTTTTAAATCCTGTTCTACCGGGTTCCCGCTACAGGCACTCAGGAACATCACCGACAGTATGATCGACGTCATTCGTTTCATAATCTGACTCTCCTAATTTTCATTGTATAATGATATCATGTTACATCAAAAGATGATATTGTTTTGCAAATTACAAAAAAGTCGGGATATAAGCGACATTGGATGATTCTATTACTGAAATAAAGGTTATTTTGATGTAGAATGTAATCTGAAAGGTGGAGTATAAACATATGATTAAATTTGATAAAGTGAACACCCTTTTAGAAGAGAACAGCTTGGATGCACTGCTCATCATGAGCGACTACAACAGAAGATACTTGAGTAACTTCACAGGGTCAAGCGGTGCTTTAGTCATCACGAAGGAGAATCGATACCTGATTTCTGATTTCAGGTACGATGCGCAGGCCAGGGCACAAGCTGAAGGTTTTGAATTCATCCTTCAGGATAAAGGTCTCCTTGATTTCACAGTGGAATTCATCAAAGGGAAAAACCTTCGCACCCTTGGTTTTGAGGGCCATCATATCAATTACAATACTTCTGAAAAGCTGCCTGAAAACTTTGAGATTGTACCTTTGACGAATGAGATTGAAAAAATCCGCATGTTCAAGACACAAGAAGAGGTTTCCATAATCAAAAAAGCGTGCGAAATAGCCGATGAAACCTACGATCACATATTGAAGTACATTAAGCCAGGGATGAGTGAACTCAACGTGCGCAACGAAGTTGAGAATCATATGCGTAAACTTGGAGCTGAAGGTTCGAGTTTTGATATCATTGTAGCCAGCGGCTACAGGGGTGCACTCCCGCATGGTGTGGCTTCTGATAAAATCATAGAGGCCGGCGAGATGATTACACTTGATTTTGGCGCATATTATAATGGGTATGCATCTGATATAACCCGCTCGTTTGGCGTCGGGCACGTATCAGAAGAAATGGAGAAAGTACACAACATCGTCCTCGAGTCCCAACTGGCTGCACTTGATGCAATCAAAACAGGGATGACCGGCCGTGAAGCGGATGCGGTTGCACGTGATATCATCACGAAACACGGCTATGGAGATAACTTCGGTCATTCGCTTGGACATGGGTTCGGTTTGGAAGTGCATGAAATGCCGAGCTTGGCGAAGTCCAGCGAAACCGTTCTCGAGAAAGACATGTGTGTTACAGTAGAACCGGGCATCTATATTGAAGACGTAGGCGGCGTAAGGATTGAAGACGACTGCCTCGTTACAGATCAAGGTCTTGAGAAACTTTCACACAGCAGTAAAGAGCTGTTCATCATCTAAATCAATGAGAATACAGGAGGATTATTATGATTTCAGTCAACGATTTTAAAACAGGGCTTACAGTAGAAATAGAAGGGGGCTTGTGGCGTGTGGTCGATTTCCAACATGTCAAGCCAGGTAAAGGCGCCGCTTTCGTCAGAAGCAAACTCAGGAACTTGAGGACAGGGGCCATCCAGGAAAAAACGTTCCGTGCAGGTGAGAAGGTGGGCAAAGCCCATATCGATAATTTGAAGATGCAGTATCTGTATGCAGATGGAAACAACCACGTCTTCATGGATAACAATACATTCGAGCAGGTCGAGTTGGATGCTTCGGCACTTACTGATGAGCTCCAGTACCTGAAAGAGAACATGAATGTTTCCCTGATCATGTACGAAGGGGAGACACTCGGTGTCGAACTGCCTAAAAACGTAGAACTCAAAGTTGTTGAAACGGAACCGGGAATCAAAGGCGATACAGCAAGCGGCGCGTCTAAATCCGCGACTCTTGAAACAGGACTTCAGCTCCAGGTGCCACTCTTTGTAAATGAAGGGGACACACTTGTCATCAGTACTGATGACGGTCATTATGTTTCAAGAGCCTAGAAAGTGAAAGCAGGGTAGCCTCTGCTTTCATTTTTTACTTGAATTGGTATGACCACTTGCGTAAAATACAAGACAGAAATTTTGAAAGTTAAGGAGCCTGAACATGAAACATGAATATATTGACTCACTGATAGGTAAAATGGAAAAAGCTTCACTCACCGAATTGACATACAAGGATGAGGAAGTTGAAATCAAACTTAAGCGCGGAGGAGAACCAGAACAGTCTGCAAGACCGGCTACTGCGCCTTCAACACCGGCTGCAGCAGAAGCACAGCCGCAGCAGCCATCACCTGAAGAAGAGGGCAAGGTGATCAAGGCTCCAATGGTCGGAACATTCTATAAAGCAGCTTCTCCAGAGGCGGACCCATATGTGAAAGTAGGGGATAAGGTCGATAATTCCTCAGTAGTGTGCATTCTTGAAGCAATGAAGCTGTTCAATGAAATACAGGCGGAAATTTCCGGTGAAATCACAGAGATACTTGTCGAAGATGGAGACATGGTTGAATACGATCAACCATTGTTCAGAGTACGATGATCAAAAAGATACTGGTTGCAAACCGCGGAGAGATTGCTGTAAGGATCATCAGAGCGTGCACTGAGTTGGGGATAGAATCCGTCAGCATCTATTCTGAAGCAGATAAGGACAGCCTACACCGGAAAATCGCCACTGAATCCTACTGCGTCGGTCCAAAGCTTTCAAAAGACAGTTACCTCGACATGATCAGCATCATCACGATAGCCAAAAAAAGCGGCTGTGACGCCATTCATCCAGGCTATGGATTTTTGGCTGAAAACAGCGATTTTGCAGAAATGTGTGAAGTATCCAACCTTATTTTCATCGGCCCTATGCATGAAACGATCTCATTGATGGGTGTTAAGGATGTCGCTAAAGATACGATGAAAAAAGCGGGCGTACCCACCGTACCCGGCAGTGAAGGCGTTGTGGCTTCTGTAGAAGATGCAAAGGAAATCGCTGAAGAAATCGGTTATCCGGTCATCATTAAAGCAAGTCATGGCGGCGGGGGAAAAGGTATCCGGGTTGCGAGGGATGAAGCCTCCCTTGTCCAAAATTATAAGATGACGGAACAGGAAGCAGAAAGTTCCTTCGGCAACAAAAGCCTCTATATCGAAAAGTACATAGAGAATTTCAGGCATATAGAAATTCAGGTGCTCGGAGATTATCATGGCAATGTCGTACATCTTGGTGAGCGCGACTGCACCATCCAAAGGCGGATGCAGAAATTGGTGGAGGAGGCGCCGAGCCCGGTGCTTTCCGAAGCAAGGCGGGAAGAGATAGGGCAGACGGCTGTGACAGCTGCAAAAAGCATCGATTACATCGGAGCCGGCACCATCGAGTTCATCTATGACTTGAATGACGACAGCTTTTATTTCATGGAGATGAATACGCGCATCCAAGTGGAACATCCGATTACGGAAATGATCACTGGTGTAGACCTTGTCAAAATGCAGATTAAAATCGCAAGAAGAGAACCCATACCGTTCAAACAGGAGGAAATTGAATTTAAGGGGCATGCGATCGAGTTGCGCGTCAATGCGGAGAATCCTTACAAAAATTTCATGCCTTCTGCCGGCAAGATCACCGACTTCATGGTGCCAGGCGGCTACGGCGTCAGATTGGATAGTGCCTGCTACGCTGGATACGTCATTCCTCCCTACTATGACTCCATGATCGCGAAGCTGATCACTTTTGCGCCATCAAGGGAAGAAGCCATCAACACTGCACTGCGTGCACTTGGCGAATTCAAGATTGGCGGAGTCGATACGACAATTCCTTTCCATATGAATCTGTTGAACCATGAATCATTCAAGAACAATGACTATAATACAAACTTCCTGTCAAACCATGATATAATGAATTGACGAGGTGATTAATATGATTATTGAAGAAAATAAAGCAAATCTTGGACGCATCGAGATTTCACCCGAAGTACTTGAAGTGATTGCAAGTATTGCCGTAACGGAAACAGAAGGTGTGCATGCATTGCATAACAACTTTGCCAGCGGCAACTTCGAGAAGATCGGCAAAAAATATCGTGGGCGCGGGGTCAAAGTAGACAGCAAGGATAAGGAAGTGCGACTTTCAATCTACGTCACGCTTGACCAGAGCCACAACGTGCATGGAACTGCCGAAAATATACAAAAGAACGTCACCCAGACTATTATGAACATGACGGATAATATTGTAAAAGAAGTCAATGTCCATATCGTAAATATCAAATAGATGATTAGATGGTGTTATTAATGAACCGACATGAACAACGAAAGAAAATATTTCAAATACTGTTCCAACTGGATCATGGACTTGTGAACCTAAAGGATGCATCATTCCATGATCTGTACCAGGAATACCCATACATCAAGTCAATCGTAGATTATCATTCAGAACATGAGTCCAGGATAGATGGTGAAATTAAAAATCATCTGACCAGCTACACTTTGGAACGCATCCCGAAAGTTGAAAGGAATATTTTGAGGACAGCCATTTCTGAGATACTTCATGGGGATTCCCCCAAAAAAGTAGTGATCAATGAAGCGATCATCCTTGCGAAACAATACGGGGAGAAGGATGGCTACCGCTTTGTCAACGGTGTCCTCAAAAACTTTATTTTTGAAACGGATGAAAACACGGATGGAGCACAGTAAATACCTTACCGTAGGTGCATTGACAAAGTACCTGAAATATAAGTTCGACCAAGATCCGTATTTAACGCGTGTCTATTTAAAAGGTGAGCTCTCGAATGTCAAACACCATTCGAGTGGCCATCTATTTTTTGCATTAAAGGACAAAGATGCCGTTCTGCGCGGAGTGATGTTTTCGCGTAATGCCCACGCATTGAAGTTTCAGCCGGAGGAAGGGCAGAGCGTACTCATCGAAGGCAGGGTCAGCATTTTTGAAAGTAGTGGCCAATACCAGATCTATGCAGACAGCATAGAAATGGATGGCATCGGCCTGCTTTTTGAAAAGCTTGAAAAAGATAAAACCGATTTGCGCAATCAAGGGTATTTTGATGACAAGCATAAAAAAAAGATTCCGGAGTACCCCAAGAAAATTGCCATAATCAGTTCCCAAACCGGTGCAGCACTGCAGGATATGGTCACTACGCTTAAACGACGCTATCCTCTTGTTACAGTGACGATCTACAATACATTGATGCAAGGCAGTAAAAGTAGGACGACGGTCGTTCGAAGTCTTGAAGAAGCGGATGGATCGGGTGCGGATACTATAATTCTGGCAAGAGGGGGCGGATCCATAGAAGATTTATGGACTTTCAATGAGAAGGACGTCGCACTTGCTGTATTCAACATGAAGACCCCCATCATCACAGGCATCGGGCACGAAACAGATACAACCCTTGTCGACTTCGTTTCTGATTTGAGGGCGCCTACACCAACAGCAGCTGCAGAAATATCTGTCCCTGACCGTGTCGATATTTTCGAAAAACTCAGTCAGACGGAAAAGTTCCTGGCACGCAGCATCCATCAAAAAATCACATCCGATAAAAACCGACTGTCGACGTTTTCTTCCTACTATAAACTCAAAAACCCGGACCTCCTGTATGATCAGCAGACGGAAAAACTGGTCGCACTAAAAGATAGCCTTGATTCGAGAGTTACATCAAAGATTCGTGAAAGCGGCTACCGTCTATCGAATGCAAAAGAAGGCGTAAGATATAATACACCAATCTTTAAAATCAGAAGAGGCGCCGAAATACTGGATGCCTACACTGCAAATCTTGATAGGACACTCAAGGCGAAGATTGAATCATCACGGCAAACATTGGGTGCATCACTAGACCGCCTCAATTCGCTGAGTCCGACGAATGTATTGAAACGTGGATATTCCTACACCACCAACGAAGGTCAGGTCGTCAAAACAGTGGACGCGATAGGTGATGGGGACATCATAGAAACGACATTAAGGGATGGCACAGTCCTATCCAAAGTAACAGAGGTGAGAAATGATGCCGGAAAAGAAAGATGAAACATTCGAAGAAAAGATGAACCAGCTAGAAACAATCGTAAAAAAATTGGATGAAGAAGAAGTGTCACTTGAAGAATCGCTTGAACTCTACCAAAAAGGAGTGGAGCTTACTACAGAGTGCGACAAGATACTCAAAAATGCAGAGTTGAAGGTTGAAACACTTAACAAGAAAGGGGCAGAAGATGAAGAATGATATGAATGATTACCTCATAAAAGCTGAGTCTAGAATCCTTGCCCACCTTCAGACGAATCGTGTCTCCAAAACAATCGAAGAAGCCAGCAGCTATTCCATCAAGGCTGGCGGCAAAAGATTTCGCCCTTATCTGCTTTTTGCCGCACTCGAGTCATTGGGTGCTGACCTGGAGAAAGGTGTAGGAGCCGCAGCAGCGGTGGAAATGGTTCATACTTATTCCCTTATACATGATGACCTCCCGGCCATGGATGACGACGACTACCGGCGTGGTGAACCCACCAACCATAAAGTATATGGAGAAGCTGCTGCGATACTCGCAGGAGATACCCTACTGACCGAAAGCTTTCACCTCATAACTCTGGATACCCGATTGAACCCAGACCAGAAAGTGGAGATCATCGCTCAATTGTCGGAGAAAGCAGGACAGAATGGTATGATAGGTGGACAGATGCTCGATATAGAAGCAGAAGGCAAGAATATCACCTTTAACGAGCTTGAAGATATCCATCATTACAAAACGGGACAGTTGATCGTACTTCCCATAAAAATTGCATGCATAATTGCTGAGGCCAGTGATTCTGTTATGGATCCGCTTCTTGAATTCGGCGATAAACTGGGCATCCTCTTCCAAATACGAGATGACATTTTGGATGTGGAGGGCAACCTTGAAACCACCGGCAAAGAAACAGGTAGTGACGCACGGAAAAATAAGATGACCTATGTGAGAACGTATGGCCTGGAAGGCGCTAAGAAAGAACTGGACAAATTAACTGGAGAAGCGGAAACAATACTCAACTCACTTGCCGACGAAATAGATATTTCCCATCTCTATAGGGTATTGCAACGCTTTGCAGTAAGAGATAAATGATAATTCATCATTATGAATTATCATTTTTATTTTGACCTCTACATAAAAGTGGTATAATTGGCATTAGTAAATTTAAAGGTGGTTGCTATATGAATCTATATAGTATAAAAGAACCCTCATTCCTGAAAGAGATGGATGAAGAGGAACTTAAAATACTGGCACAAGACATCAGAGATTTTCTTATCGAGTCATGTTCTAGGACAGGCGGCCACATCGGAGCGAATTTGGGGGTCGTGGAATTGACCCTTGCACTTCATAAGCACTTCAATTCTCCGGAGGACCGCCTGATCTTCGATGTGGGCCATCAAGCCTATATCCATAAGATATTGACTGGACGCATAAACGATTTTGATTCCTTGAGGCAATATAAAGGCTTATGCGGATTTCCAAAATTACGTGAATCTGAACATGATGTCTGGGAAGCGGGGCACTCCTCAACGAGTCTCTCTGCTGCAATGGGCATCGCCAAAGCGCGCGATATAAAAGGTGAGAAAAACTACGTCGTTCCCATCATTGGAGACGGTGCATTGACGGGCGGCATGGCTTTGGAGGCGTTGAACCACATTGGTTCCGACCGTACCGATATGACCATAATATTAAACGATAATGAAATGAGCATTGCACCAAATGTAGGAGCAGTCCATAATATGCTTGGCAGAATGCGCACCAACACCCAATATAACCGGGTCAAGCATGACATTGAAGATTTCTTGAACCGCCTTCCACAAGTAGGCGTCAAGTTAAGGGATATGGCTGATAGGATCAAAGACAGCATGAAATATCTTATAGTGAATGGCATCTTCTTTGAAGAACTCGGCATCAAATATCTCGGCCCTGTCGATGGCCACGACTTCGAAGAGTTGTCGAATGCAATCCAGATATCCAAAGATTACAACGGACCCGTCGTAATCCACGTCATCACCAAAAAGGGCAAAGGATATCACCCAGCAGAAGATGACAAGATGGGCAAATGGCACGGATTGGGGCCTTACAAGATAGACACAGGAGAAGTCCTCGGGAGTAAATCGACTCCATCATGGAGTGAATTCATGTCGAACACAGTTCTTGAACATGCCAAAAGCGATGACAGGATTGTTGCTTTAACTCCTGCAATGCCTGTTGGCAGCAAGCTGACGAAATTCCAAAATGAACTGCCGGAGCGTTTCTTTGACGTCGGCATTGCAGAGCAGCATGCTGTTACAATGTCAGCTGGCCTTGCTGCAAGTGGCATGCGACCATATCTGGCCATATATTCAACATTCCTTCAACGCGGCTTCGATCAATTGCTGCACGATGTGGATAGGCAAAACCTGAACGTCTTCATAGGCATTGACCGAAGCGGCCTCGTAGGTGCTGACGGCGAGACCCATCAGGGCGTCTTCGACATCAGCTTCATTACCCCGTTGCCGAATATGACCTTGATGATGCCAAAAGATGAGATTGAAGCATCACAGATGATCGATTTGGCATTCAGTCATGAAGGACCTATTGCGCTGAGGTATCCAAGGGGCAATGTAAAAGGCCTGAAGCAGGAAGGGACATCCGAAATCCTCGAGTACGGAAAATGGGAATTGATGGCTGAAGGTGACGATATGACCATCATCTCCTTTGGACCTACGCTTGACCTTGCACTAGAAGCTTCAGATACGTTGAAAGATGCCGGAATAAAAGCCGGTGTAGTCAATGCCCGATTCCTTAAGCCAATGGATCATCAGATGCTAAACGCACTGGGCGGCAATGGTAAACCTATCCTTACAGTCGAAGAATCAATGTTGACTGGTGGACTGGGCAGCTTGATCGCAAGCTATCTTGCGGATAATGATTACAATAACGCTCTCCATAGAATCGGTATCGATAATGAATATATCGAACATGGGGATGTAGGGAAGCTTCTTGAAGACATCGGCATTACAGCCGAAAATATAGTCCTTCAGTCGAAGTTGCTGATGGAGCGGGCAAATGGCAAGCAAATCAAGAATTGATCAGCATGTGCACCAGCACTTCAATTTAGGCACCCTTGAAGAAGTCAGACGGATCATAATGGCTGGGAAGGTTTTAAACAACAATGCCCCCATATATAAACCTTCAGAAATGATTGACCCAAGTAAAGCTGATATCCGCTTCAGGAACATAAAACCCTATGTTTCCCGGGGAGGAATAAAGCTCAATCATGCAGTACAATACTTTGACATTAGCTTAAATGATAAAATAATGATAGATGTGGGCAGTTCAACAGGTGGGTTTACTGATTGCGCCCTACAAAAAGGCATAAAACATGTATATGCAGTCGATGTAGGCACCAATCAGCTTGATTATAGATTGCGCGTCGATGACCGGACTACCGTGATGGAACAGACTAATTTCAAAGATACATCCACAGGCGACTTTCCAAGTTTGCCTGATGTCATCTCAATAGATGTCTCCTTCACTTCTGTAGTACCGATAATCAGGCATATCACAAATCTGTTCGCCCATGACTACGAAATCATCGCCCTCATCAAACCGCAGTTTGAATCCTATCTGGAAGAGAGGGAAGCCGATGGCATCATCACTTCCAAGGTAACCCATGAAAATGTGGTCAACCGTGTAATGGCAGAGTGTCTTTCCCTCTCCCTTTCAATAAGAGGATTGGAACGTTCACCGATTACAGGAACAAAAGGCAATATTGAGTATCTGCTTCATCTTAAGCACAGCCAGGGCAGTATTGAAAATTTAGTAGAAGAAAAGGACATCCAGCGCACCATCTGGGGCTGATGTCCTTTTTTTATATTATAATCATTCATTTTATGATATTATGTGTATAAATATACATGAATGGTATAAGGAGGCTTACTGATGTCCAATAAGTCCATCAGACAAATCAAGATACGGGAGATTATCACCAACAATAAAGTGGAGACCCAGGAAGAGCTTGTCGAAAAACTGAACGTTTATGATTTTAATGTCACCCAGGCCACTGTCTCAAGGGACATAAAGGAATTACAGCTGATCAAAGTACCGGCCCCAGACGGTGCCTATGTCTACAGTATGCCTAAAGACCGTAAATTCCACCCACTCGAAAAGCTAGGCAGATATCTAATGGATAGTTTCGTTAAACTCGATTATACCGGCAATATGCTTGTACTGAAGACATTGCCGGGCAATGCCCAGTCAATCGGTGCGATAATTGATCAGCTAGACTGGGAAGAAGTCGTCGGGACAATCTGCGGGGATGACACATGCCTGCTTATATGCAGAGATCAAACTGCACAGGAAGAAATCAGGAATAGAATCTTCAATCTGATCTAAACTGGAGTGTTTATTTTGCTTATAAGACTTAAAATTAAAAACTTGGCAGTACTGGAAGATATTGAACTGGACTTCGACAGTGGCCTCACCATCATTTCTGGCGAGTCCGGGTCCGGAAAGTCAATGATCATAGAAGCCATCAGATATCTCTACGGTAAGCGTGCATCCATGGAGGATATCCGTTATGAAACGAAAGGAGCGGTTATAGAGGGTGTCTTTGATCTCCCTTCAACCGGGGCAGTACAGCATCTCCTCAAAGAAAATGACATTCCTGAAGATGAGCTCTACATCATCCGCAGAGAAATCATGCAGAACAGAAAAAGTATCATAAAAATAAATTCACGCATGGTCACTTTAGGCGCACTGAAAGAAATAATGTCTGAAGTCATCAGCATCCATTCGCAATCTTCCCAATCTGAAGCTTTGGAGTACGGCCAGCACATCCTTTATCTGGATCGATACATCGACTTGGAAAACAGACCTTCCTTTAAAAAATACAGACAGAATCATCAAAAATACAAAGCTTTGGAAGCGAAAATAAAAGAACTGGAGTATAAGGATAAGAACCGGGTACAACAGTTGCAGATGTACCGGCACCAATTCGATGAATTGGAAGAAATGGGACTTGAAGAGGGCGAGGAGGATAAGCTGATAGAGGACATAGGCTATCTTGACAACTATGAAAAGATAAACAGCAGCCTATCACTGATCAGCAATCAATTAAGCGCAGAATATGCACCGCAGACCATGCTTTATGACATCACCAATCATATCGAGACATTATCCAATTTTGATGAGAGCTATAAAGAATTCAATGATATATTAGTCGAGTCATATCACCTGTTGAATGAACTGGACAGCAAAGTCTCAAGCGACCTATCAGCCTTGGACTATGATGAAGAAACCCTCAATTTCAAGCAATCCAGGCTATCAAGCATCAATTCCCTAAAACGCAAGTACAATATGACAGTCGATGAACTGATGGACTACCAGATTAAGTTGGAGCGCGATATTGCAGAGCTTGATAACATTGCCCAATCCTTTGAAATACTACAGGAAGATAGGGAGAAGGCATTGAAGGAAATGGAGCATCATGCTAAAGATCTCCACGATTACAGAGTCGAGCAGAAGCATTTTTTGGAAACACGCATAAAAAAAGAACTGCATGACCTTGATATGCCAGCGGCCGACTTTGAAATCGGCATATCGGAAGCGAATTTTGATGAAAGAGGCTATACCGCAGTAGAGTTCTTGATTTCAACAAATGCCGGCGAACCTTTAAAATCAATGAACCGCATCGCTTCAGGTGGAGAGATAGCCAGGGTGATGCTCGCGCTTAGGACCATCTTTACTGAATTCGATGCACAGACCCTTCTTATACTTGATGAAATCGATACAGGAGTAAGCGGACAAGTGGCAACCCGCATGGCCCAGAAGATGGCGCGGCTCTCCAAGACGAGGCAGGTCATCTCCATATCACATCTACCACAGGCAGCTGCAATGGCAGACCACCATCTCTATATAACTAAAGAAACCTCTGATCATCGTACCTCCAGCCATGCTAAATATCTCAATCAGGATGAGCATGCATATGAAATCGCGAGGATGCTCAGTGGTTCAGATATATCAGCCGCCGCTCTAGAAAACGCCAAAACCTTAATAAAAGCAAAAAATGAAGAGACGCATTAAAGCGTCTCTTCATTTTTTTCGTTTCCTTTCCTCCCATGCGGGAGGCTTGTCCACCATTTTCATATACTTTTCCTTGGCGCGGTTCTGCCGCTGTTCACGGTGCAGGATATAGCCTCCAATGAACCATATGCCAAATATCGCAATTACCAACCCAACGATGAACTGGACTACTGTAAGGGTAAATGGGTCATTGACGATGCCGAATACACTATCCCTCATATATTTGATGCCAAGTCCTGCCATGATCACTGGCATGACAAGGATAAGGAGTGCAATGATTTTTTTCATTAAACCACCTGTCTAAAATTTATTAAGCCCATTATAACTCAAGTCACCCATATATAAAAATGATCAATATTTTTAAATCTTTTGAATATTTCAAGTTTAAGTAATGCCGTGTAATTTGATTTTCGTATCTGTATAATAATGGCTGAGGGGAGGGAATATGGTGGAGTTCGATGAAATATTCAAAAAAGAATCAAGTAAAATGATAACGCTTTCAATATGCAGGGCTGGGGACATCACAGTGCTGAAACCAGTCATCAAACTTATTGAAAGCCATGATATCAGATGTCACCTCATTGACGACCGTCCGAAATTAGAATGCCTACTGGATTCTATGGGGCAGACGGAACTGCTTGAGAGCAACCTCTTCATCCATCATATCACGGATGATGAAGAAGCGGCCCATAGTGCCTTACGGCTCATCGCCCAAGGTAAAGCCGATATATTGGTAAAAGGTATGGTACCGACCGCAACACTTCTTAGGGAAGTATTAAAAAAAGAGCATGGGGTGGTCGAATCGACCATGCTGAGCCATGTCGCCCTGTTTGAACCGCCGAATTACCATAAAGCTTTATTGCTCAGTGATGCCGCAATGAATATTGCGCCAGATCTAGAACAAAAGAAACAGATCATCAACAATACAGCTGAAGCAGCCCAAATGCTTGGCATCAGCAAACCTAAAGTCGCGCTGTTGTCAGCTGTCGAGAAAGTGACGGATAAGATGCCATCGACCGTAGATGCACACGCGTTGGTCGAAATGGGAACTCAGGACTTCAAATATGATATTATAATGGAAGGGCCACTTCAATATGATCTGGCAATTTCTAAAAAAGCTGCAGCTCAAAAAGAGGTGCAATCCGAGGTGGCGGGCGATGCCGACATACTGATTGCCCCCAATATAGAAGCTGGGAACATCCTCTACAAGTCACTGGTGTATTCAGCTGGTGCCAGGGTCGCTTCCGTATTGACCGGGGCCCGGGTCCCGATCGTCCTTACATCACGTGCCGATAGCCCTGAAGATAGATTCAATTCCATCAATCTGGCAATGGCACTATCAAAATAATTAAATGGAGTGGTAAAAATGATATTCGAAAAAATGGAACAGTACGATTATGAGCAACTGGTTTTCTGTCACGATGAAACAAGCGGTTTGAAGGCAATCATCTGCATCCACGACACAACACTTGGTCCAGCACTCGGCGGGTGCCGTATGTGGAACTACGACACCGAAGAAGAAGCAATAGAAGATGTACTCCGTTTGGCTAAAGGCATGACGTATAAAAATGCAGCAGCCGGCCTTGATCTCGGGGGCGGTAAGACAGCTATCATAGGAGATGCTTCCAAAGACAAATCAGAAGCCTTCTTCAGAGCGTTGGGCCGTTACATACAGAGCCTTGGAGGCAGATACATCACAGCAGAAGACGTTGGCACAACTGTAAGCGATATGGACCTCATCTATCAGGAGACGCCTTATGTCTGCGGAGTGAGCGAATCATACGGCTCAAGTGGTAACCCAAGCCCCATGACGGCTCTTGGCGTCTATATGGCAATGAAACGTACAGCGAAAGAAGCTTTTGGCGACGATTCCCTGAGCGGAAAAACTGTAGCTGTACAAGGTGTGGGCAACGTTTCCTATGGCCTCTGCAAACACCTTCATGAAGAAGGTGCCAAACTGATCGTCACAGATATCAATGAAGATGCCGTAAATCGTGCCGTCACTGATTTCGGCGCGGAAGCAGTAGGAATAGATGACATCTACTCTGTCGATGCAGACATCTTCGCACCTTGTGCGCTCGGCGGCATACTGAACGACGATACGATCCCTGAATTGAAAGTGGCAGCTGTTTGCGGCAGTGCCAATAACCAGCTTCTTGATGATGATAAACACGGCCGTATGCTGGAAGAAAGAGGCATCATATATGCGCCTGACTATGTTACAAACTGCGGCGGCGTGATCACAGTAGCGGATGAGCTTCAGGGCTATAATGCAGAACGTGCCGAAAGTAAAGTGAGGGGCATATACGACCAGATGGATAAAATCTTCTCCATTGCAAAGCGCGACAATGTGACGCCGGCAGTTGCAGCGGATCGTTTGGCAGAAGAAAGGATCAAGAGCATGATGCATGTCAAAAGTACTTTCTCCCTAAACGAAATGACGCCTCTCAGCAGGAGGTAACCCTTTTGACATATAAAATCCTGGTGCTCAACCTTGGGAGCACATCAACCAAAGTGGCCATCTATGAAGACGACAGGCCACTTGCTTCCGATACATTGAAGCACCCGACTGAAGAAACCGTCAAACCTTTAGCCGATCAGACCGAATTCCGACTTGAAGCGGTCCGCACCTTTCTTAGGGCACAACGTGTAGCACCAGAGGAAATTGATATCGTCAGTGCCAGAGGCGGACTCCTCAAACCGATTTCAGGCGGAACCTATAACATTTCACAGAAGATGATCGATGATTTGAGGGAAAACAGATATGGCAGGCACGCTTCTAACCTGAGTGCACTGATTGCCGATCGCTTTAGGGAGAAGTACGGCTGCAAAGCCGTGATCACAGACCCTGTGGTAGTGGATGAGCTGGTTGAGGAGGTGCGTATGACCGGCCTTAAGGAAATCAGGCGCAAGTCGATTTTCCATGCACTGAACCAAAAGGCTGTAGCGCGCAAGTACGCGCATTCCATAGGCCGGGATTACGAAGATATCAACGTCATCGTATGTCATATGGGCGGTGGTATTACAGTAGGCGCCCACGCCCACGGACGGGTAATCGATGTGAATGACGGACTGGCAGGGGAAGGCCCGATGAGTCCGACACGAACTGGCACTCTGCCGAACGGCAGTCTGGCCAGATTTATGGAGGATAACGCCATGGATTATGACGCGGTCGTGGAAACATTGACCAAATCGGGCGGTTTCGTCTCATTGGCCGGAACGCAGGACGCTCTGGAGCTTGAGAATATGGCGCTAGACGGTGATGAAAAGGCAATCGCCATATACCAGGCATTAGCCGTTCAAATCGCTAAAGAAATTGGCTCACGGGCTGCCATACTGAAAGGCGAGGTCGAACAGATCATATTCACCGGCGGTTTGGCGTACAGCACTTATCTCATTGATCTCATAAGGCCATATATTGCGTTCATCGCGCCGGATACTACTTATCCCGGCGAGGAAGAAATGCAGGCGCTTGCAGAAGGTGGCTACCGCGTGTTGAGCGGAGAAGAGGAAATGAAGGTATATGAATAGGAGGAAAACGAATGGCCCATGAATACGACCTAGTTATACTTGGTGGCGGTACTGCAGGCTATGTTGCAGCGATCAAAGCCAGCCAACTGGGGTTGAAGACTGCACTTGTCGAAAAGGAGAAATTGGGTGGCACATGCCTCCATAAAGGCTGCATACCTACTAAAAGCCTCCTGCAGTCAGCGGGAATCGCAAACGCCATGAAAAATGCCGGCACTTTTGGCATAGAATCGGTAACACCTGCAGTCAATATGGCTAAAGTGCAGGAACGCAAAACCACTGTCGTCGACCAAATGTATAACGGTGTAAAACACCTTATGAAAAAACATGCCATTGATGTCTATAACGGTTATGGACGCATATTGGGACCTTCCATCTTCTCACCGATGGCGGGGACAATTGCAGTAGAGTACCCAGAAGATGAAGAGCGAGAAAGCGACATACTCATAAATCAACATGTATTGATTGCGACAGGTTCGTATCCACGCCCACTGCCGATTCTTCCCTTTGATGGTGAAGTCGTGCTTTCGAGTGACGATATGATGACCCTAGAGAGTATCCCTGATAAAATGGCAATCATCGGGGGCGGCGTCATCGGGCTTGAATTTGCAAGTTTGATGAATGACCTTGGTACTGCCGTAACGGTAATTGAAGCGGGGGATCAGATCATTCCCCTAGAAGAGGCAGATATCGCCAAACAGCTGAGACAATCCCTAGAGGCCAGAGGCATCATATTCAAGACTGGTCATGCGCTGGATGAATCAGACATAGAAGTAGGTGAGAAGTCCGTCAGCCTTGCCATCGGTGACGACGAACCAAGCATCTTTGATAAAGTGCTTGTGGCAATCGGCAGGGCACCTAATTCTGCTGATATCGGGTTAAACAATACCAAAATCAAACTTGATGGCGGCTACTTGAATGTTAACGAGAACTACCAGACTGAGGATAAGCACATTTATGCAGTCGGTGATGCCATCGGCAACCTTCAACTGGCGCACGTAGCAACCAAAGAGGCGATTAATGCCGTCCTGCATATGGCAGATAATAAGCCTTATCCAGTGGATTACAACGCTGTACCAAGATGTATATATACCTCGCCTGAAGTCGCCTCTATCGGTATGACCGAAGCTACATTAAAATCAGAAGGCATCTCCTACAATGTTCATAAAGTTCCGTTCGCCGCCATCGGCAAGGCAGTCATCAATAATGGCTCAAAAGGATTTGGCAAGATTCTCACGGATCCAGAGTCAAAGGATATTCTGGGCATCTCGTTAATCGGCCCGGAAGCGACCGAACTCATAAATGAAGCGGCACTCGCCAAATTCCTTGATGCTTCTGCGCTGGAGCTCGGTTCAGCCATTCATGCGCACCCTTCCATCGGCGAAGCGCTGATGGAATTGGGGCTCAGTGCCGAAGGACAGGCCATCCATGTATAAGGAGGAGATTTATCGTGTTGGATTATAGAGAAGCGGGGCTCGCCCCCGATGATTTAAAGGAAATGTATAGGACCATGCACCTTGCAAGAAGGCTGGATGAAAGGATGTGGCTTTTGAACCGTGCGGGGAAACTGCCTTTCGTCATTTCATGCCAAGGTCAGGAAGCGACTCAAGTAGGGGCAGGGTATGCGCTCGATACAGCAGTTGATGTAATCAGCCCCTATTACAGGGACCTCGCTCTCGTGACGCATTTCGGCATGACGGCTGAAGAGACCATGCTTTTTGCTTTTGCAAAAAAAGGTGATGTTTCAAGTGGCGGCAAACAGATGCCTTCACACTTCAGTAAGAAAAGTAATAACATCATGACCCAGGGTTCCTGTGTTGCGACCCAGGTCCTTCACGCAGTCGGTGCCAGCTTCAAGTTCAAGATGGACGATGAAAAGCGCGTTGCTCTGACGACACTCGGCGAAGGGTCATCGAACCAGGGCGACTTCCACGAAGGGTTAAACTTTGTAGGCGTACATAACCTGCCATTTATATGCATCATAGAAAATAATAAATACGCCATAAGTGTACCGGTGGAGCTTCAATATGGTGCAGACAAGTTGTCCGATCGTGCAATTGGATATGGAATGCACGGAGAGCATATAGACGGGAATGATCCGATTGCCGTCTATAAGGCAGTCAAAGAGGCTAGGGAGCGCGCAATGAATGGCGAAGGCGGCACTCTTATAGAGGCAATGTCCACGCGGCTGACTGCTCATTCCTCTGATGACGACGACAGCTACAGGGAAAAAGGTGAGCTGAAGGAAGAGGATTGCCTCATGCGATTTAAAGCCTATATCAAAGAGCATGAAGTTGCGGATGATGAGTGGTTTGAGACTCTCGAGGCCGAAGTTAAAAAAATCGTCACTGATGCGACCAAGGCTGCAGAAAACGCACCTTATCCGGATGCCAGGGAAGCGCTGACGCATGTATATGAGGAGGTAAACAATGGCTAAGACATCCTATCTGCAAGCAATACATCAGGCACTGGATTATGAGATGGGAAAAGACGATAGTGTATTTGTACTGGGGGAGGATGTCGGCAAAAAGGGCGGTGTCTTCAAAGTTACTGAAGGTCTCCAGGAAAAGTATGGAGAAATGCGCTGTCTCGACACACCTCTTGCAGAATCCAACATTGTCGGCACAAGCATTGGCGCAGCAATGATGGGTAAGAGACCGGTTGCTGAAATACAATTCGCAGAATACATTCTGCCTGCGACAAACCAGATTTTAAACGAAGCGGCGAAAATCAGATACCGTTCCAACAACGACTGGAATTGCCCGATGGTGATACGTTCTCCTTTCGGCGGTGGGATCCATGGCGCCCTTTACCATTCGCAGTCGATAGAAACGATCTTCACCTCGACACCGGGGTTGAAGGTGGTCGTCCCATCCACTCCTTCCGACGCTAAAGGACTGCTCATTTCCGCAATCCGCGATAATGATCCGGTGCTCTTCTTCGAGCATAAGAAGGCATACCGCCTCCTTAAAGAAGATGTTCCTGAAGGCGAATATACTGTGCCGATCGGCAAAGCTGATGTCAAGCGTGAAGGCGACGACATTACAGTCATAACTTATGGCCTGTGCGTCAATTATGCCATGCAGGCTGCTGAGAGACTTTCCAAGAAGGGTTATGAAACAGAGATTCTGGACTTGCGCACCATCTATCCGCTGGACAAGGAAAGCATTATAGAAGCCGCATCCAAAACAGGTAAAGTACTTCTGGTGACCGAGGATAACCTCGAAGGTAGCGTGATGAGCGAGGTATCAGCCATTGTAGGAGAGAACTGCCTGTATGATCTCGATGCTCCGATAATGCGTCTGGCAGGACCAGATGTCCCGGCAATGCCATATTCTCCGCCGATGGAAGATTTTTTCATGATCAACCCGGACAAGATAGAAGCAAAAATGATGGAACTTGCCGAACACTAAGGAGGAAAAGAGTAATGGAAAAGGTGCTTATGCCAAAGCTTGGTGAGAGTGTCACTGAAGGAACGATAGAAAGGTGGCTGGTGAAACCGGGCGATAAAATAGAAGAATACGAGCCTTTGTGTGAAGTCATAACCGACAAAGTCACCGCTGAGGTCCCCTCTGTATTTGACGGTACAATCAAAGAATTGCTGGTTGACGAGGGAGATACTGTCGAGGTAGGCACGCCCATCTGCATGATGGAGACGGAAGGGGATTCAAATGCAGAACCCGTTTCAGAGTCTGAGGAGTCAAGCGTAGAGACGGTGGATGAGAATCCCAAAGAAGAAAAAAACACAAAAACTAAGGGGCAGAAGATGCGTATTTCTCCTGTAGTCATGCGCTTAGCCGAAGAGAATGATATCGACCTTAAAACGGTTGAAGGCACTGGGTTTGAAGGTCGGATTACAAAGAAAGATATTATGGCTGCGATAGAATCCGGCAGCACTGCCCCAGTGGAGTCTAAACAAGAAGAACATAAAGAGGCCGATTCTCCAAGTCGCCCTGAACCTGTGGCGCCTGCAGAAGCTTCTACGACTCCAGGTGAAGAGATTCCGGTAACGGGAGTACGCAAAGCAATCGCCAATAAGATGGTCCAATCCAGTCAGGAGATTCCACATGCCTGGCTGATGATGGAAGTCGATGCGACCAATTTAGTCAATGTCAGAAACAAGCATAAGAATGCCTTTAAAGAAAGTGAAGGGTATAATCTGACGTTCTTCAGCTTTTTTGTTAAAGCTGTGGCTGAAACCTTGAAAGAGTATCCAATGCTCAACAGTTCATGGCAAGATGATAAGATCGTCGTCAATAAGGATATCAATATTTCCATTGCTGTCGCAGGAGATGATAAGTTGTATGTTCCAGTAATCAAGAATGCTGACGATCTATCAATCAAAGGGATAGCAAAGCAGGTGAGCGAGCTCGCCTCTCTCGGCCGTAGGCATGCACTGACCCAAGACCATATGAAGAACGGCACCTTTACTGTCAACAACACTGGCGCATTCGGATCGGTCCAATCAATGGGAATCATCAATCATCCCCAAGCAGCCATACTGCAAGTGGAATCAATCGTCAAGAAGCCTGTGATCATAGACGATATGATTGCAGTAAGGGACATGGTCAACCTCTGCCTATCCATTGATCACCGCATATTGGATGGCCTTGTGGCGGGACAATTCCTGAAAGCAGTCAAACAGCGTATTGAAGCCTATTCCATTGAACATACTTCAGTCTATTAAGCTTTACAAAAAGAGTGATTGAATATAGAATTGAGTCATCAAATCCTTTGCATATGCTTTGGATCATAAGGACTGGAAGAAGGGATTTTTGCAATGAATATGGATTTCAACATGTACATGAATGATATTGTCACTACTGCAAGAAGCGAAATGAGGGAAGCGGGTTATACTGAAATGACGACACCCGAAGAAGTGGATGAGCATCTTCTTAAGGAAGGGACGGCTCTGGTGATGGTCAATTCAGTCTGTGGTTGTGCCGGCGGAATTGCACGTCCGGCAGCAAAGCATGCACTCAACTATGATAAGCTTCCTGACCAACTGCTTACGGTCTTTGCCGGCCAGGATAAGGAAGCCACTGAGCATGTCAGGGAAAAGGCACCGGATTTCCTGCCTTCTTCACCATCATTCGCACTCTTTAAGGACGGAAAGATTGTAGATATGATAGAGCGCCATAACATTGAAGGCCATGAAACCATGAGTGTAATCATGGATCTGCAGGCTTGGTTTGAGGAGCATGGCAAAGATATCTAATCAAATTAAAGAGGTCCCGAGGGACCTCTTTAATTTGATTAGATCGCAGTGAGCATGCTGATGCCGAAAAGGACACCAGAAATCACTATCAGAAAGATCATAAACCAGATTACTACTCTCTGCATTTTCTTATTTTGCATGGAATCATCCTTAATTCTTTACTCATTACATTATAATACACTGAACATCTACAATCAACTCAGTAACAGGAGGCACACACAATGAATCAAGAAAGATTGACTTCGCAATTCATGGAAATGGTTCAAATCGATTCCGAAACTGGAGAAGAGAGGGAAATTGCAGATTATCTGCTGAACACCTTCAGGGAAATGGGCGTTGAAGCAAAAGAAGACGATACCCAAAAGAATACGGGATATGGGGCAGGAAACATCCTTGTGAGGATGGCCGGCAACACTGGAGCAGAGCCACTTTATTTCACGGTTCATATGGATACGGTGGCACCCGGAAAAAATATTAAACCAGCCATCGAAGATGGTTATATCGTAAGCGATGGGACTACTATACTTGGTGCAGATGACAAGGCCGGAATTGCAGCCATCATAGAATCCATCCGCACAATCAAGGAGTCTGAAATCCCACATGGCGATGTTGAATTTGTAATTACAGTCGGGGAAGAATCTGGCTTGGTGGGCGCCAAGGCATTTGACGCCTCGCGTTTGAAAAGTCGTTTTGGTTATGCCATAGACTCTACAGGCAAAGTCGGCACTGTAGTGACTACGGCACCAACACAGAGTAAGATTGAAGTGAATATCCATGGTAAGAAAGCACATGCAGGTGTGGCACCTGAAGAGGGCGTTAGTGCCATAAACATTGCCGCCAAGGCTATCAGCCAGATGAAGCTCGGCCGCATCGATTCTGAAACCACAGCGAATATCGGTCGATTTGAAGGCGGTGGCGCAACCAACGTGGTCACAGATCACGTCTACCTTCTGGCAGAGGCGCGCAGCCTTGATGCCGATAAGATGGAAAAACAAGTGGCGCATATGAAGGACGTATTTGAAACAACTGCATCAGAGATGGGCGGGCATGCAGAAATCAAGCCCGAGGTCATGTATGCTGCATTGGATGCCGGGAAAGAGTCTGAAGTAGTGACCACAGCTGTCAAAGCCATCGAAAACATTGGCAGGACACCTGATTTAATCAGCCTCGGGGGCGGCAGTGATGGCAACATCTTCGCCGGACATGGAATAGATACAGTAATACTCGGCGTCGGATATGAAAACATCCACACTACCGAGGAACGCATCCCGGTCGAAGAACTCGTCAAGGTCGCTGAACTCGTTACAGGCATCATCAAAGTCCAAAGTGATAAGGAGTAGCATATATGCTGTATGATATCGGCGTGGTCGGCTTGGGGGTTATGGGCGCAAACATCTCCAAGAATATGGCCCGGAATGAATTTGATGTTACTACATTCGACTTTTACGAAGATGTGAGGAAAAACAGGATCTTGGAACTGAAGGAAGAAGGAGTATCAGTTTCTTCCTCCCTGGAATCCTTTGTAAAGAGCCTTAAAAAACCTCGCAACATATTGCTTCTTGTTAAGGCAGGTGAAGTGACCGATAAGACCATCTCACAAATAGCCCCCTTGCTGGAAGAGGGGGATACGCTGATAGATGGTGGTAATGAACAGTATGAGAATACACAGCGCCGCAACGGCCATTTGACGGCGTTGGGCATCAATTTCATTGGCATGGGCGTCAGTGGGGGAGAAGAAGGTGCCTTGAATGGTCCTTCTTTAATGCCGGGCGGCCAAAAATCAGCCTATGACAATGTTAAAGATATACTGGAAAAAATTTCAGCCAAGGCGGACGATGGTAAGCCCTGTGTCACCTATATCGGCAATGATGGTAGCGGTCACTATGTCAAGATGATCCATAACGGCATAGAATACGCCGATATGGAACTCATTTCAGAGAGCTACTATTTCATGAAGCATGGCCTCCGCATGAGCAATAAAGAGATGAGTGAAGTGTTCGACGAATGGAATCAAGGTGATTTGAACAGTTATCTGATTGAAATCACTGCACGCATCCTTGAATTCAAGAATGAGGACGGTGAATATATCATTGACCTCATCTTGGATAAGGCCGGGCAAAAAGGCACGGGCAAATGGACTGGTATAGAAGGTCTGAAACTGGGCATCCCGCTTTCCATCATTACTGACAGTGTATTCTCAAGATGCCTCTCAAGTCTGATTGATGAGCGTGCGCAGATCAATCAGGCGTATGATGCCGAAATGGGAGCGCTCCCGCAAGAAGACAAGAATGAAATCCTTGAAGACTTGAAAAATGCCTTATATATAAGTAAACTGATGAGCTATTCACAAGGTTTCCGCCTATTGAAAGAAGCAAGCGACATCTACGAATGGAATCTGCAGTTGGGAGAGATCTCCATGATCTGGAGAGCCGGATGCATCATCCGGGCCCACTTCCTTGAAGAGATCAATAGAGCATATGAAAAAGACCCTGAACTCGATAATCTGCTTCTTGATGACTATTTCAAATCCGTGGTAAAGAAAGCACATCCTAGTCTAAGGCGCATTGCCATCAAGGCGATCGAAAATGAAATTCCAGTGCCTGGTTTCTTGAGTGCACTCTCTTACTTTGACAGCATGAAGCAAAAGCGTGTGTCCAGCAATATGATTCAAGCCCAACGTGATTACTTTGGTGCACACACCTATGAAAGAATCGATAAGCCAGGCGCTTTCCATACCGACTGGCAACAGTAAAAAAACGCAGTGTGAGGTTGATTGAAATCAACTTCACACTGCGTTTTCATTAATCAGATAAACGTTGCCATACTTGTACTTTGCTGTTTTCAGAGAAGAACAGACTTCTACTTTTGATCAACTCCATGGAATAGGCACAATTCAGCTCGCGCTCTTCCTTGAATCGCCACCTACGGAATATATAGCGATAGATGTCTTCACTGACGACTTCCGGATTCCCTTCCGACTCGAAGATCACATAATCGCCGGATTCCGTATAAGTCTCTTCAAATGGTGCAGGGGAGTAGGAGGAAACGCCAATCATCAATTCCATCTTACCCCCTATATACCTCTCAAGAAGTACGATGCCTTTAATATGGCCGTCATTATACTTGAGGAGTTCCTCGAGCACATGATTATCTTCGAGGTATGACAAAAAATCATACTTCATCAAAGTACTGTAATGATCTACCGAAAAGCGGCGGACGGCACCTATGATTCTGAACCCTTCAATATACTTCTCCGTGGAACGGTATTTTGGCCGTTCGACCGGAACCACTTCAAAGGATATGCGTTCCGTAAGATCCAGTGTGTGAAAATACTTTTCAGTCTCGTAGGGCGAAATCCCAAACGCTTCCCGATATGTTTTCTTGAACTGCTCGATGTCATGAAAACCATACTGCTTGGATATATCGATCAGTCGTCTATGTCCTGCCTCCAATTCATATGCAATCTCCGTCATTTTGCGCCTCATCTGATACTCGTAGGGGCTGAACCCGACCAATGAGGAAAAGATTGTGATGAATGATTTCGGTTCTACGGACATATCAAGGAGCACTTCATCATAATCTATATTCTCCCTGATATGGTCTTCTATATATATAATGAACCTCTCTACAAAATTTACTGTTTGCATATTAACCTCACTTCATTTCTATACATTCCACCATTTGAACCCATCTTTCGAGAGGAGCAGATTGCTTTTGACAGGCCCGTCGGAGCCCGCCCTGTAGTTTGGAAACGGAGCGATGTCGGTCTCCCATACCTGGTTGATCGAATCTACGAATTGCCAGGCATTCATCAATTCTTCATAGTGGGTAAAGTTTGCTGCGTCCCCGTTCAGACAGTCATATATCAGATTCTCATACGCATCTACTGTACGCGCAAGGTCTTTATTATCGATTGCATAGGAGAGTTTAATTTCCTTTGTATCCTTTTCACTGCCATGGTCTTTGACGTTAAGCTGCAAAGAGATGCTTTCGTCAGGCTGAATGCGTAAAATGAGAAGATTTTTAGAGAGTATATCGTCCTGCTCGTTTTGATAATACAGATTCTTTGGCACTTCTTTAAATTCCACAACGATTTTCGTCTCCTTATTCCTCATCCTCTTACCGGTACGGATATAGAAAGGAACGCCTGCCCATCTGAAGTTATCTATAAAGAGGCGGGCGGCAATGAAAGTCGGGGTGTTGGAGGTTTCGCTGACATCTTCTTCATCCCTGTATTTGCAGACATACTCACCATCTACTGTCCCTTCATCATATTGACCGCGTACAAAATGATTCTTTACATCCTTCTTATCTATTTTTCTAATGCTCTTCAGAACTTTAATCTTTTCATCGCGGATATCATCACTGCTTAAACTGATCGGTGGTTCCATGCCAAGCAGTGAGACGATCTGAAGCATATGGTTTTGGAACATATCCCGGACTGCGCCGCTTCTTTCGTAATACTCCCCGCGGTCAAGTACACCCAAGGATTCAGAAGAAGTGATTTGGATATTTGAGATGTAGTGGTTGTTCCACAATGGTTCGAACAAACTATTGCTGAAACGGATGACTTCAATATTCTGAACCATCTCTTTCCCCAAATAGTGATCTATTCTGTATATTTCATGCTCTTCAAATGTTTTGGAGATGTCCTGGTTCAATCTATAGGCACTTTCATAATCCCTGCCAAATGGCTTTTCGATTATCAGTTTCTTATAACCCTTGGTCTCTGTGACACCTGAACGCCGGAGATTATCCGTAATGACCGTAAAGAATTGAGGGGGCATCGCCAAATAGAACAATCTGTTCCCTTCCGTGTCGACTGATGACTCGACACTCTCAAATTTATCCTTCAATGTCGAATAGCTGTCGACATCGGTGATGTCTACCTGCACATAATGAATGCAGCTCAAAAAGGAGTCCAGCCCCTCAAGGCTTTCCAGCTTTTCGTTATCTTGCAGGGAAGTGCGGGCCACTTCCCTGAAGTCTTCATCATTCATATCTTTACGTCCTATCGCCAATATGGCGAAATCATGTGTCAATGAGCCTTCCTGGAACAGATGGAACATGGATGGCAGAAGTTTTCTTCTTGAGAGGTCCCCTGTGGCGCCAAACAATGCGATGGATGCTTTAAATGATTGGGTCATATGCAAACAAGTCCTTTTATCAAAAATTTTCTTATATTATTATTCCACTGTATTCTGAAAAACACAACTCCATAACTATGATATAATGAACCAACATTTAATGATAGGTGATTGCATGAAATTTAAAATACTCGGCTCCGGTGCGGGCATACCTTCGAAATCAAGAAATACCCAAAGCTATATATTGGATGTGGTCGAGGAGCTCAACCAATATTTCCTCATTGATGCTTCTGAAGCACTACAGCATCGCATCATGAGCACAACGATAAGACCGGCTAAAATCAAGCACATCTTCATCACCCACCTCCATGGTGATCATATCTTCGGTCTGCCGGGGTTTCTCTCTTCCCGTGCCCACCAAGGCGGGGAAGGGGTGCCTTTATATATCTATGCACCTGCCGGCTTGAAGGAGTGGGTGGAGCTGACCTTAAGGACAAGCGCTTCACATCTGAACTATCCGGTTCACTATATAGAGGTTGCACATAATATGGAGTTTGACGCAGATGGCTTCAAGGTGAAATCCTATCTGCTGGACCACACTATTGAGAGCTATCTTTATGTATTCATTGAACCAGACAAGCCAGGTGCCCTAAAAGATGAAGAATTGAAGCGACTTGGCATACAGCCTGGTCCCTTCTATAAAGAGATAAAACAGTCGGACACTTTCGAATTCGATGGACGGATATACAATACGTCAGAATTCATGAATCCCCCGACAGAAGGCAGGAAAGTGGCAGTCCATGGTGATACAAGGGTGGTCCAGCATCCGGATTACCTGGATTTGGTTGATGGATCAGACCTTATCGTCCATGAGGCAACATATCTCGATGGAGAAGGCGAAAAAGCACATCTTTACTACCATTCTGAAATGTCCGAGGTGCTAAAGAATTTTTCATCAATTTCATATGGAAAGCTGATTTTCAGCCATATCAGCAATCGTTATGACCAGGAGCAGATCAACAGCGTCAGCAGCACGCTGCCTGAAAATACGCTGTTGGCCTATGACTTCATGGAAATCACCATCCCACGTGATTCGCAATGAAGCTAGCGATTACCTGCCGATATTTTTCAGGATTGCGATTGAAACTTTCAACGTGACCGCCCCGTTCGGGATACCAAGCCGCCTTAGGCGGCTTTTTTCTTTTATACAGTTCTTTTGTATGCGTATATGGGATGAATTTATCAGGCTTCGAATGGATGAAGAGTATCGGCTGCCTGATGTTGTCCACCACCCGGTATGGGGAAACTTTAAAGAGTGAGAATCGGCTTCTCAGGCGGAAGAATATATTTGTGAATATAAGCACTAGAGGCGATCCGATTTTTGTATATTGGCTGAAGATGTGGGTCAGTTCATCTCCAAAAGTGGAGAATGAAGCATCCGATATATAGAATTCGGCGCGGTTCGATAATTCACCTGCATAGAGCAGCATGGTGGCCGCTCCCATAGATTCTCCATGCACACCCACCTGGATATCAGGTCCGTAGTGGTCAAAAAGGTATTCTATCACTGTCTCTAGATCATATTTTTCGTAGAAGCCGTAAGTGGAATGAAGTCCACCTGTGTTCCCATGACGCCTCGCATCGTAGATGACACAATTGTATCCCATTTCTGTGAACATATTGAGGTATTTTATGGAACTTATTTTATTCTCCGTGACCCCGTGGCACAGGACCATCCATTTATTCGTTTCGTTAGGGTGGGTGAAGATGGCATTGATGCTGTAGTCGAATTTAGAAGATATGAGGACATCATCTTGCGGCAACTTTTTGAATTCGTCCATATCGAGCCTCTTAGCGCGCGTTTCCCTGCGTTTGATGATCTCGACGTCCCGTAGTTTAAAGAAAAGGATCTGGCTCGAGGCGTAATAGCCAAGTGAGATAAGTAATACGAGAAGGGAGCCTGATAGACCGGCTCCCCATTTTAAGAAACTCCTCATGCCCGATGCTTCTCATATTTGATTATTTTCACCGCATCGAGAACTGCCTTGTATTCTTCCTGTGACAGGTCTGGCATTTTATTGTAGCTTTCAATATTCGACTTCAGCTGTTTCAGGCTGCTCACCCCATTGACTATGACAGCTTCATTATATTTGAGGAACGCATAGGACAATGCGGTTAGATCTTCATCCACTTCACTCAGACGTTCCAGGCTTTCTTTCAGATCTTCGTAGGAATAATCGAGGAATCCATCAGGGAATTTCTCTTCAATGACACTTCTCCAGCTGCTGCTGAGAGCGCCTTTCATGACTGGTCCGCGTGCCAGGATCGTAACATCTTCTTTAAGGGTGTTTGCAACTTCAAAAGGACGATTATCCAACGGGTTGAACTGCATCATGATTGTCGACATGTCGCTGTGGCGCAAGTAATAATCGATGACGTTCAACCGTATCGATGATATGCCGTAGCTTGTGATTACGCCTTCCTGCTTCAGATCGTCGAATGCACTGATGGTTTCTTCTTTATTATCTTCAATGGTCCCACCATGGAGTTGATATAGATCAATATGGTCTACTCCAAGACGGTGCATCGAGTCTTTTATGGCTGACTTGATATGCTTTGGCGTAGGGTTCCATCCTATTTTCTCCTGTGTCTTCTGATCGAATTCATTTCCTCCCTTTGATGCGATGGTGAAATCATAGGTAGAGCGGAAAGCATTCAGTATTTTACCCAATTCCTGTTCGTTTTTGCCGAACTGATAGAGGTCGGCAGTATCAAAATGGGTGATACCCGACTCCAATGCAAATTGAATGATCTTCTCCATCTCATTCTTATCGTTAAGTGGTAGATTCATACATCCCAAGGAAAACTCGGAAATGTGCAGTCCATCTTTTAAAGTTAGTTGTCGCATATGGTTCTCCCTCCATTGAATATATGATTTGATTATACCAATTCAGCCGCCCAAGTTGCACATATTTACTTTTATTCATACGTCTGAAAACTATATGGCAGGCCATACGTGTGTTAATATAAATATATGGTTTTAAAAGAACTTGATAATGGAGCGTAATGAAATGGATAATGACCAACACTATGATCACCTTAAAGAAGAACTGATTTCAAGCGAACGAATATTCGACGGCAAAGTAATTAAAGTGGACCACAGTCGGGTGAAATTGCCGAACGGCGCCGAAGCTGATAGGGAAATCGTCTATCATAAAGGTGCTGTATGTCTGATTGCAGTGCAGGACCACCAGATGTTGTTCGTCAGACAATACAGGGTATCAACAGAAGAATTCCTGCTCGAAATCCCGGCAGGCAAGATCGAGGAAGGTGAAGCGCCTATTGAAACGGCTAGAAAAGAGTTGAGGGAGGAAGTCGGCGGCACCGCCGGAGAACTGAAGAAGATTCAATCTTTCTATGTGTCTCCTGGATTTTCCAATGAATATGTCCATCTTTATGAAGCGGCAGATGTATCCTTCAAGCCGCAGGAACTGGACGATGATGAATTCCTCGACATTGTGAAGATCGACCTCGATCAGCTTAGGGTGGAACTCGAAAGTGGGGCATTCAAAGATGCCAAAACAATCGTTGCAGTCCAACATGTGTTGGCCACCCACAATTTATAATCATTTTAAACACCTTTAAAATTTTTTACAAATCCGTTATAATGTCTGTGATTATATTACAAAGTGGGTGAACCCGTGGAAAATAGGATTCAAAGAATCAAAGAGGCACTGCAGGGTGCCCAATACAAACTGACCCCTCAGAGGGAAGTCACGGTGCGGGTCCTGCTCGAAAACGAAAGGGATCATCTGAGTGCAGAGGATGTCTTTCTTAAAGTGAAAGATAAATATCCGGAAATCGGCTTGGCAACCGTCTATCGTACATTGGAACTCCTAAGCGAGCTGAAAGTGCTCGATAAAATCAATTTCGGGGACGGGGTCAGCCGTTATGACCTCCGCAAAGAAGGGGCTGAACACTTCCATCACCATCTTGTCTGCATGGAATGTGGTGCAGTTGAGGAAATTGAAGAAGATCTGCTTGGCGACGTGGAAAAGATAGTTGAAAATGATTATAATTTCAAAGTTCTGGACCACCGCTTGACCTTCCACGGCGTATGCCGGGATTGCCAGGAAAGAAGTCGAAAAAAATGAATTTTGATGCATACATCGATGAATACCTCCTCTTTCTGAGAGTGGAGAAAGGTCTGAGCCAATCTTCAATCGAATCTTACCATCAAGATCTTAAAAAATATCAGACTTATTTGAACGACTCTGCCATAGATGACTTGAATCGGCTGGACACTGAATTCCTGATTCAATTCCTCAAGATGTTGGATGGTCAAGGTAAAAGCGCCAAAACTTTATCGCGCATGCAATCTACACTGAAAAACTTCCATCAGTTCCTGGTCAATGATGATATCACTGCACATAATCCGGCACTGCGTCTCCAATCCATAAGGAAAGGCAAGACCTTGCCCGTCTACTTGACTGTCGAAGAGATGGAAACTCTGCTATCCACTCCCAATGACTCGATTGCGGGCAGAAGGGACCGTGCCATGATGGAACTGCTCTATGCTTCGGGGCTCCGGGTCAGTGAATTGATCGACATCAAGGCAAATGATATCAATACGGACCTTGGTTTCATCCGCGTAAAAGGAAAAGGGGACAAGGAACGTATCGTACCAATTACAGACTATGTAGGCGATCTTCTTGAATCATATATTTCATCAGGACGGTTGGCTTTACTTAAGGATAAGAATACCGATATACTCTTTTTGACGAACAGGGGAAAGGGCTTCACCCGCCAAGGACTATGGAAGACGATAAAAAAATATGAAGTGCTGAGCGGCATTGGAAAAAACATTACACCGCATACCTTCAGGCATTCTTTCGCCACCCACCTTGTTGAGAACGGTGCTGACCTGAGGGCCGTGCAAGAGATGTTGGGTCATTCCGATATCAGCACTACTCAAGTCTACACACAAATTTCGACCGTAAAAATCAGGGAAATGTACAAACAATTCCATCCAAGAAAGTAGGAGATAGCATGTTTAAGAGAATACATCTGGTAGTACTTGATTCTGTTGGAATCGGAGCGCAGCATGATGCCAAAGATTTCGGGGATGAAGGGTCCCATACACTAAAACATACACTCGAGCAATATCCTGTAGAACTGCCAAACCTGGAAAAGTTCGGTCTGGGATGCATTGACGCATTACCTGGCATCGATTGTCCGGAGGATACTGAAGCATTCTACAGTAAAATGGATGAAGTATCACAAGGTAAGGACACCATGACGGGCCACTGGGAAATCGCCGGTCTCGATATCAAAAAACCCTTTAAAGTCTATCCAGATGGTTTTCCTGAAGCTCTGTTGGATCGAATCCGGGAAGCAACAGGCCGTGACATTGTAGGGAACAAACCGGCAAGTGGTACGGATATCATAAAAGAATATGGTGAGCATCAACTGAAAACAGGCGACCTGATCATCTACACATCCAATGATCCAGTCCTTCAAATTGCGGCTCACGAAGATGTTGTGCCTCTTGAAGAACTCTATGAGATTTGTGAAAAGGTCAGGGCGATGACACTCGACCCGGATTTCCTGGTGGGCCGCATCATTGCAAGGCCATTTATCGGGGAGTCGAAAAACAACTTCAAACGTACTGAAAACAGGCACGACTACGCGCTTGAACCATTCGGCAGAACTGTGTTGAACGCGCTTGAAGACAATGGCAATGATGTAATTGCTGTAGGCAAAATCAACGATATCTTCACAGGTTCCGGTGTGACAGATGCTGTCAGAACAAAAAATAACGAAGATGGCGTGGATAAGCTACTCGAAGTCATGGATCGCGATTTCACAGGTCTTTCTTTCCTCAATCTGGTTGATTTTGATGCGCTCTATGGTCACAGGAGAGATTCTGAAGGCTACAGCAAAGCGTTGAAGGCTTTTGACGACAGGCTACCCGAAATCGTCTCCAGATTGGCGGCTGACGATTTGCTCATCATTACCGCTGACCACGGTAATGACCCTACCTTCAAAGGCACGGACCACACAAGAGAGTCAGTCCCTCTCCTGATTAAAGCCGGAAAAGATATGAACTATAGAGCACTGCGCAATTCCGAGACTTTCAGCGACTTAGCAGCTACCATCGCTGAAAACTTCAACATCGAGTATAAAACGCATGGTAAAAGCCTGTTTGAGGAGATTGTCTCACATGCGAAATAAAAAGTTCACCTTCATTCTGATCGTCCTGGCAGCACTCGCATGGGGGATTGGATATTGGGTCATGGTGCTATAGAAAACATCACTTGTGATGTTTTCTTTTTTTAATGGACGCTTCCCGGTCTGAAATTACACCAGAACGATCCCTGAGCCTATGCTTGAACACTATTGCTTCATCCTGTACGAATATATTTATGGCCATCTCCCGGAATGTCCCGATAGGCGTCAATGGATCATGCATGATGTGCAGGTGCGACCACGTCTCCACTGTGAGGGGGAATTGCAGGGGAATGAAGGGGGTAGTTTTAATATGTTTCTTTCTTTCATGAATCATTGCGATAAGATTTTCAGCCATTCCTAAAGAAATAAGATCATATTCATGCGCTTCATAAAGTGCGATGGCGCGGTTATAGGAACATGCGGCCCCCACTGTATTTCCTTGCCTGTAATGATATTCTGCAACTGCTAACAAAATAAGAAAGACTTCCGGATCATGCTTAGTGAAAACAGGCTTCGATTTCCAGTGGCTCTCCATGATTTCATGGCATTCGAAGTAATCTTGCTTTATAATGAGTTCGTTATAGAAATCTAAGAGTTGTGTACGGTCCATTGTGCCAGCTCCTAACAATTGAGGTTATTTTATGGATGGTTATAAAGTGCGCCTCGATGTATTCGAAGGGCCTCTCGATCTCCTCCTTCATCTGATCAAAGAATTGGAAATTGATATCTATGATATACCGATGAAGGTGCTCACCCGCCAGTATATGGAATACATTGAAGAAATGAAAGAACTTGAAATCAACGTCGCAAGCGAATATCTGCTTATGGCCAGCGAGCTGCTGAAAATCAAGAGTCATACACTTCTTCCCGAACCCGCCTACGCTGAGGAACCGTTCGAAGATCCAAGAGAATCGTTGATGGAGCAACTGATTGAATATCAAAATTTCAAACAATATGCAGAGCAGCTTTCCACGATGAAGCAAGAGAGTGAGCGCTTGTATATCAAGCCGCCAGAAGAGTATGAAGAAGTGGATGTGTCTGAAGACGAAATGGATGTTTCGATATCAGAACTCCTTGTCGCCTACCAAAAAGTACGGTCGAGGGTTGCGCTAGGTCAACCAAAGAACGTTGTCATCAACCATGAACGATACACCCGTAAAATGGCCGAGTCTTTCATTGACGCGCATTTCACAGATCGCGACTCACTTGCATTTCATGAACTCTTCAACTTTAATGAATCAAAATCCAAAGTTGTGGCTGTATTCATAGTACTGCTGGATTATGTCAAGGAAGGCCAAATGAGGATATGCAGGGTGCAGGGGGGAGATTATAAAATTGAGAGGCTGTTTGAGTAATGGAAAAAATTGAAATTATAGAAGGGCTGTTGTACATTGCAGGTGATATAGGCCTGGAAGAAGAACAACTGATCATGCACGTTCCCATTACTAAGGAACAACTGGAGAAAGTGACTGAGAGTTACGATAGACCGAACTTCATCATCCAAAGGCATGGCCACAAATATTTTTTAAAGACATCCCAAGCGATGGAGAAGTACGTCGAACGCGTACTCAGCGACCGCCCGAAGCAGAAACTGTCACAAGCTGCACTTGAAGTCTTATCGATAATTGCCTATAACCAACCCCTCTCGAGAGGGGACATTGAAGTGATGAGAGGAATCAATTCTGATGGGCCTGTCAGCACTTTGATGAGCAAAGGATTGATTGCCAAAAAGAACATACAGGATGCGCGGGCCGCCCATTTTGTAACGACAGATTACTTTTTGCAGCTTTTCGGATTGACTGATTTGGAAGAACTCCCTACACAAGCGGATATTTCAGAACAAGAAGAAATCGACTTATTTTTTGAAAACATGAAGGAGGAAGAATAATGGAAGAAATGCGTCTACAAAAAGCAATTGCAGACAGTGGCTATACATCAAGGAGAAAGGCTGAGGACCTGATAAAGGGAGGACGTGTCAAGGTCAATGGCAAGACAGTATCGGAACTCGGCAGTAAAGTGGTTGATTCCGATAAGATAGAGGTGGATGGCGTGCCACTTGAAACTGAAGAGAAGGTCTACATCCTCTATTACAAACCAGGCGGCGAAATTTCTGCCGTCGAAGACGACAGGCAACGCAGAACAGTTACAGATGCATTCCAGCAAATGGATGTCCGCCTATACCCGGTAGGGCGGCTCGATTATGATACTTCCGGTATCCTTCTGTTGACGAACGACGGAGAATTCACCCAGTACATGACGCATCCGAAATATGAAATGAGCAAAACATACAGGGTCAAAGTCGATGGCGTACTAAAAAGGGAACAGCAAAAAATGATGCGTGAAGGCGTCAGGCTCGATGATGGGCTGACATCTCCTGCAAAACTCAAAGTCGTTAGAGACAAGAACAACAAGAACATGATTCTTGAGCTCACCATACATGAAGGGCGGAACCGTCAAGTTAGACGTATGTTTGAACACTTTGGGCTTAATGTTGTGAAATTGACACGTATCAACTACGACTTTTTGACTTTGGATGGTCTGAGCGAAGGAGAGTATCGTTTCCTCAAGCCGCATGAAGTCAAAAAATTGATCGCCAATGCCAAATCCAGGTAAAACAGAATTGTCATAATACTGTCATGTAGGCTTAAATTATATGATGCTATAATGGACATTATGTATAGGTAGGTGAAATGGATGAAGAAGAGTAACAGGAACGTGCTCAGGGTCAGTGTCATAATACTGATTACGCTACTTATCGGTATCACATTGTGGTTCAATCTGACCTCGGGCACAAAAACTGTGGATGTCGGCGACGAAGCCATAGATTTCAAACTATCGACACTGGAAGGTGAGACCATCCAACTGTCGGAATTAACTGCCGAAAAAGGTGTAATCCTGAACTTCTGGGGCACATGGTGCAAACCATGCCGCGAAGAAATGCCTGATATGAATGATTTTTACATAGATGGCCATGAAGATTATGAAATCGTCGCAGTCAACGTCGGTGAGAACCAGCAACAGATCAGACAATTCATTTCCGGTCTGGATGCGGAGCTGCAATTCCCTATAGCACTGGACAGTGAAAAAAGTGTGACCGACGCATATAACATCGGACCGCTCCCTACCACCATCGCCGTCAATAAGGATGGAGTAGTCGTCAAAAAACAAGAGTACCAATTGAATCATGAGGATATCGCCTCCTTTATAGAGGCTTCCATAGAATAGGATGGATTTAAAATGAAACTCAACGACATACGATGTGAATCATGTGGGCATGTCAATCCGCCCGGGACCCAACTTTGCCAGTCCTGCGGTAAAATGATCGACAACGATTATGACAAGGACAAAATTAAAGACTTGATGCGTTATGACGGCAGCGCCGTAAGGTCAAAAACCCGCTCTAAGAGTATATTCGATAAAATATGGATATTTTTCACCTCAATTAAAGTAGGTGTCAGCATCATACTCGCAATCGCGATTGCAGCAGCAATCGGCACCATCTTCCCGCAGGAATATTTCATCCCTATGGGTGTGGATCCCGCGGAACATTATCAGGAAAACTACGGCTCTTTAGGATATCTCTACTACTCCCTCGGTTTCCATAACCTCTATTCCTCCTGGTGGTTCCTTGTCCTGAATGGCATGCTTGCATTATCCATCATAGCGGCAAGCATAGACAGAGGGATACCGCTGTTTAAGTCACTAAGAAACCAGAGGGTCAAAAAGCATAGTACTTTCTTCAGAAGACAAAGGCTCTCTGCAATGGATGAAGACGCCGGCAAAGTTGATAAACTGGTCGATGGTCTTGCCAAAAAGAGATATAAGGTGAGGGAAGAGGACGGGAATTATCTGCTTGAAAAGGGCAGACTTTCAAGATACGGTCCCTACATCAACCACACAGGATTGATTCTGCTTCTCCTCGGCAGCATGCTAAGGTTCTTCCCTGGGATGTATGTTGATGAAATTCTCTACATCAATGAGGGGGAAACCGAAGAGATTCCGACCACCGATGGCCAGTATTATATTAAAAATGAAAAGTTTACCATAGACACTTATGAAAAAGGCGATGGTGAGGTCTTCCAAAAAGCATTGGCTGAAGGTTCGAGTGCCATCAGTAACTTCCAGACTGACATCACTTTTTATGAGAATGAAAGTGCCGACATAGTGGGTTCCGCACCGGATTTAAAAGCGATTGACGAGTCCAGCATCCAGGTGAACCACCCGTACCGCTTCGACTCTTATGAAGTATATCAGTCAAGTTATGACAATTCACAGATGAAATCGATGACTTTCAAACTCGAAGATTCTTCAGGTAAGACTGTCGGAGATAATTTTACAGTGAACCTCAAAAATCCGGAGTCGACTTTCCCGATCACAGAGGACATCAATGTAAATATGCGGGCTTACTCGCCTGATTTCCTCGAAGTCGCTGAGAATGGTACACTCATATCAGAGACTCCTGTTCCAAGAAACCCGGCATTTGTATTTGAAGTGACGGATGGAAATGACAGCGAGCTGAGCCTATTGCAAATAATGAACAGCACAGATATCACTGAAGACAATGAATACAGCGTTCGGTTCGTTGGTGCAGAAGAGCATATTGCAAGTGTACTCACAGTCAAAAAAGACCATACCATCCCTCTGATTGCCACTGGGTTCGTCATATTCCTGATTGGACTCGCAATTGGCTCCTACATCAACCATAGGCGTATATGGATAAAGACCGATGATGGGCTGTTGATGGCTGCACATACGAATAAAAATTACTTCGGTATGAAAAAAGAATTGAACGAAGTGCTCGCATCCAGCGGTATGGAACCTGTTTCCGATAAGTTGGATGTTGCGCAAACTGATAAAGACGAGGAGTAATATTTATGGCATCTCAATTAGTTACATTAAGCAGCACATTGCTGTATGCGGCTTTTCTGCTTTATCTGGTGGCATTGCTGCCTCTGGGAGCAAGCATCAAGTCGAAATCCAAAAAGCCAGAAAAGATCGCTCTTATAATGGTCGTCATAGGTTTTGTTATGCAACTGTCCTATTTTATATTGAGATGGGTTGCACAAGGGCACGCCCCAGTATCAAATATGTATGAATTCATTACAATGTTTGCAATCATGCTCATTGCAGGATATTTGATCACCTACTACTACTTCAGAAGCACTTTATTCGGGCTTTTCGCACTACCGGTATCCTTACTTCTGACGGCCTATGGCAGTATGTTCTCAAGGGAAGTTGAGCCGCTTATACCTGCACTTCAGAGTAGTTGGCTTGCAATCCATGTCATCACAGTCACCTTGGCCTATGGTATACTATCCATGAGTGCAGTAGCTGGACTGATCTACCTCTTAAAAGCTGTTCCGGCAACTGAGAAGTCGTGGCGGGCAAGGTTCCTTGAAGCTGTTATGGCAGGTATTGTCATCGTCGTCACTTTTATAGCAACTACACTAATCATGCAGAACGTGATTGGTTATCAAGACGACTTCATCTATCAAGATAAGCAGGGCCAGACGCAAGTGGCAGAGTACCATCTTCCGAGCCTGGTTAATTTTGAAGGTGCCGTGGCGGTCGAAAATGTCGGGGATAATAATTATGAAGAAGCAGAACATTTCCATAGCGGCCTCAATTTACCGCCGATCATTGATTCACAGAAACTCAATACTGTAATCTGGTCAGTGATTCTGGGGACGATCGTCTACGGTATCGTACGTCTGATTTTAAGGAAACGCATAATTGCAGCTTTGAAGCCATGGTCCAGTAAAGCGGATCTGAATTTGATGGATGAAATTGGCTACCGTTCAGTAATCATCGGCTTCCCAGTCTTCGCCCTCGGCGGCATATTCTTCGCTGCCATTTGGGCACAGATTGCCTGGAGCAGATTCTGGGGTTGGGATCCTAAGGAAACATGGGCTTTCATCACCTTCATGTTCTATACGATATTCCTGCACCTCAGATTGAATAGGGGATACGAAGGGGAAAAATCCGCATGGCTTGCGATCATCGGTTTCCTGCTGATACTCTTCAACCTGATTGCAATCAACTTACTTGTAGCAGGACTACACTCTTATGCATAAAATGGAAAGAGGGGTTGTATGACTGAAAGAATTCTCGTAGTAGATGATGAGGAGCGCATCAGAAAGCTCCTCAATATGTACCTTGTGCGCGAGGGATATGAGATTGTTGAAGCCGAAGACGGCGAAGAGGCTCTTGAAATTGCAATGGAACAGGATTTTAACTGCGTCCTTCTGGACCTCATGATGCCTAAAATGGATGGCATTGAAGTGGCTAAACGTCTTAGGACCCAAAAATCTACACCTATCATCATGTTGACCGCAAAAGGTGAAGAAAATAACCGGGTTGAAGGGTTTGAGGTTGGGGCAGATGATTACATCGTCAAACCTTTTTCCCCACGTGAGGTTGTCTTACGTGTCAAGGCACTCCTCCGCCGCTCATCTGAGACAGCTTTCATAGAAGCTGATGCCACCGCGAAAGATGTCATCATCTACAATCATCTTGTGATTGACAATGATGCCCATAGGGTACTGGCCGATGATGAAAAAATAAACTTGACGCCGAAAGAGTATGAATTGCTGCTGTTCCTGGCACGCAGCCCCGATAAAGTCTTCGACAGGGAAGAATTATTAAGGGAAGTATGGCACTACGATTTCTACGGTGACCTCAGGACTGTCGATACACATGTGAAGAGATTGCGTGAAAAGCTCAACAAAGTCTCTCCAGAAGCAAGCAATATGATTCATACTGTATGGGGCATCGGTTATAAATTCGAGGTTAACGACTGATGAAGTTCATTAATAGCGTTGTTACAAAACTGTGGTTGACTATCATTCTGATAGTAACGACAGTTTTAATTTTATTATCCATCATATTGAGCCTCTATTTCCGTAATTATGTATTGAATTCCACTGAAACACTCCTTCAGGAGGAAGTGTCACGAGTTGAAGAAATGGTGCTGACTGAACATTATGTCGATAATCCGGATGAAATACTATTCAGGGAAGATAATCTCATCATCTATATGGATGGGACTGTCCTATCAGAAGAATCCGCCACTGATGAATTGATCTTCCGGGAGACGATTGATAAAGAAGGTGAAGGAAGCACAGTCATCCTAAATGATATATACGGCCATGATTATATGGTCAAGGTCTCCAATCTCAGTGATTATTTTGACAAAGATACAGCTATTCTGAAATACCGCGATCTGGAGGACATCAATGAATCGATGCGTGCAGTGACTACCATAATCATTGCAAGTGCTTTCGTACTGTTCATCATCACCACCCTATTCGCCTTCTTTCTGATAAACCGATTGACAAGACCGCTTATAAACCTGAAGAATGCAGCATTCAGAACAGCGAAGGGGGACTATAATAAACTTCAAGTCAAAAGCCGCGATGAATTGGGCGAGCTTACGCTTGCTTTTAATAAAATGAACGATGACATCAGACATAATGTATCGGAAATCACCCATGAGAAAAATTTGCGCGAACAAATATTCACCTATATGAATGAAGGTGTATTATACTTTAACCGTAGCGCAGAATTGATCTACAGCAACCATAAGGGAAATGAAATGAATCATATATTCCAGAGTACGGAATCGGGCAGCATACGCTTCAACGATGCCATCAAGGAAGTGGCAGATAAGCGTGAATCGACCATCGAAAGGGTAGAACTGCAACACCGTCATTTCCAACTATCGTACACCCCGGTGAAAGAGGGGGAGACAGTGTATGGAGTGATACTCCTCATACGGGATATAACTGAAGAAGTGGGCGCTGAGAAAATGCGCTCTGAATTCATTGCCAACGTATCACATGAACTCAAAACCCCGATGGTCATGTTGAGCGGCTATTCCGAGGCGCTCCTCGACGACATTGTGACAGAGCCGCATGAGATCAAGGAAATGATCGGCATCATCAAAGATGAATCAGATCGCATGAATACGATGGTCAATGAATTGATTACAATAGCCCGCATGGACAGTCGTTCCGATTTCTTCGACATCATGGATAACGACTTTAATCTGTTGCTTGAAAAGCTAAAAAGCCGCTTCAGACATGAGATGAATGAAAACGGCATAGAGTTCTCGGTGAATTCATTGGACGGACCGCTGATTTTCCAATTTGATTACGATAAATTGAGTCAAGTGATGACCAATCTCCTGGACAATGCCATCCGCTATACTTCAACGGGAGATGAGATCACCGTGGATGTATCGTCATCGCCACATTCAGTGACGATCGAGGTCCGGGACACAGGTACAGGAATCAAACCGGAGCATCAGGCTAGAATCTTCGAACGTTTCTATAAGGTTGATGAATCGCGGACCAGGGGTCAGCATGGTACCGGGTTGGGTCTCTATATCGTCAAAAGTATCATTGAAAGGCATAGAGGCATCATTGAACTGGAAAGTAGATTCGGGTCAGGCACTACATTCCGGATCACACTACCAAAAACTATTGGAGAGGATTGATGAAAATGAGAAGGTCGCGTCTGGAGAAGCTAATCATCATAAGTATCCTAGCAGCCCTATCCTTCATACTCATGCTTGTACAGTTTCCGATACCCCTTATACCGCCTTTTCTGACTGTGGATTTTTCTGATATCCCTGCTTTCATAGGCTTCATGCTTTTTGGAGGTGTTGCAGGATCTCTTGTGATTTTGATGAAGATTATATTGTATGGACTGCTCATGGCCAGTGAGCCGATCGGCCCTTTAGCAAATCTTCTCGCCTCATTTTCACTTTTGCTCCCCGTATATTTCGTCTACAGTAAATATAAGACCAGAAAATCATTGATTCTAGGGTTCGTTTTAGGGATTACTACATTGACAGTGGCCATGGCTGTGTTGAATTATTTCGTCCTGCTGCCCACGTACGGCCTGATTATCGATCAGCGTGATCTTATAGAGAATATACGTGCAATCATTACTGCCGGAATCATTCCATTCAATATCATAAAAGGTATACTGGTTGGCCTTGTGGCCTATCTGGTGTATACGAAAGTGATTCCCAAACTGAGAAAATGAAAAAATCACCTTGATCGGTCCGATCAAGGTGATTTAAATATCATCATTCATATTTCAAAGGATCGCCATCAAATGGTTCATCTTCAACTTTTATGGAATCCGTCGGGCATCCGTCAAAGGCATCTTCCATATCTTCAAGCAACTCTTCCGGAACCACTGCTGTCCCTTTATTGTCATCCAAGATGACATAGGCGATGCCGTCATCATCGTAGTCATATATATCAGGTGCTGCCGCGCCACATGCACCACATGCGATACAAGTATCCATATCTACAATAGTATATTTTTTCCCGCTCAACACTTTCACCTCTTAACCGATTCATTCTTTATCATTCTAATTCTAATTACGCCATATTTCAATTAAATTAAATATCTGCCCTAATAATACAACCATGGTCGTATTAGGCCACAGACCGCCTCTTTAAATTAAAATGAAAACATATTATACTTACATTGAGAAATATTGAAGTTCTGAGGAGAATGTATATGAAAGACGATTTCTATAAAGATATAAACCATAAGCGGACCCCCGATGAAAAGAAGGACGAAAAGCACGAAAATGGGCATAATGAAAAAAAGGATGCGCCCCGATTGAGTCGGGCTGAGCGTCATAAACAAAAGGATAAAACCGATGGGAAAACCAAACGGCAACCGCTTGGAAAAACTATCGGCAGCTACATCAACCGCGAAAGTATAGACAAACAGAAAACATTCTTCCTAGATAAATTTTCTTCCTACAAAGAAAGATTCAGAGATGAAATCAATGTCTCTAAAAAGAAATTTGGGGAATTGAAGAGAAAACGTCCAAATGTCCCCAAAAATAAAAAGCAAGATGAGGATGGGCATAATAACCGTCGCCTATGGCCCATCATTGTTGCTGGTGTCTTCATACTACCCATAACCATTGCCCTCGGCATTATGATCACAAGCAACTTCTGGCCTGATGACCCGTCGACCCAGATAGCTGATCAATCAGAAGAAAACAGCGAAGAGGCTGCACCTGAGGCACGTAAGGAATTGGAAGAGAAAAAGGCACAAAAAGAAAAAGAGATTGCACAAGCCCAAAAAGGGGAAGATGATGGACGAAGTGAAGAAAAGAACAATGACTTGGGTACAGGCACTTCGGACTTCTCCTACTCAGAGGAACAGCAGTCTGAACTCAATGACGCCGCTGAGGCAGCAATAGAAGAAAAAAAATCGGGGGATGCCAGCGACACCCCAGACAGCCCGGTGACACCATTGGAAGAGGAGTCTGGCGAGCAGCCTGAAGAAGCGACGCAGGAAACTGGGGAGGAACAATCTTCCGTCGAGGAATCGACACAGGAGACTGATCAGGGGCAAGCAGGTTCAATCGGTACTTATACAGTGAGGCCCAATGATAACCTGTACCGCATTGCACTTAGATTTTATGGCGACAACAGTAAAGAGAATATAGATAAAATTCTCGAGGCCAATGGCATCAATGATCATAGAGAATTGTCGGTCGGGCAGGAACTGACGATACCTGAATAGAAAGGTGTAGAACATGAAACAGATAGATACAATCATTATAGGAGCTGGGCCTTGTGGCCTTTCTGCAGCCATAGAGCTGCATAAGCAGGACATGGAGTATCTGGTGATAGAGAAAGGGAATGTCGTTGAGGCGATCTACAACTATCCGACACATCAAACATTCTTTTCTTCCAGTGAAAAGCTGTCAATCGGGGACTTCCCATTTATTACCGAGCAGCATAAACCACACCGGAATCAGGCACTTGTCTATTATCGGGAAGCAGTTAAACACTTCAATTTGAAGATCAATACTTATGAAGAGGTAACTTCAGGACGTAAATCTGGAGAACAGTTCATTCTTGAGACCTCCAAAGGACAGTATGCATGTAATCATCTCATCGTCGCCACAGGATATTATGGGCAACCGAACCATCTGGATGTGCCCGGCGAGGGTAAAGAAAAAGTGTTTCATTATTTCAAAGAGGCCCATCCATTCTTCAATCAAAAAGTACTTGTGATCGGTGGAAAGAATTCGAGTGTGGACGCTGCCATCGAACTCGAGAAGGCAGGTGCTGATGTCACTGTCGTCTATCGGCGCGGGGCGTATTCGAAAAGTGTAAAGCCATGGATTTTACCACAATTCGATTCTCTCGTTAAGAATGACAAGATCGACATGCATTTCAGTACTGAAGTAGTGGACATCAAAGATCAGAGCGTGGTTCTTGAGAAGAATGGTGAGACATTCGAACTGCCCAACGACTTCGTCTTTGCGATGATCGGTTATCACCCAGACTATCGCTTCCTGAGCTCATTTGGCGTTGAGTTGAATGAGAATGAATATGGTACTGCTCCTAACCATGACCCGAACACCATGGAAACGAACATTCCAAATTTATATATTGCCGGTGTCATAGCAGCTGGTAATGACGCAAATACGATCTTTATAGAAAACGGCCGATTCCATGGTAAAATAATTGCTGATGAAATCGCAAAACAGCATTCAGAACGATAGGTTAGAATTTGTTGGAACAATAATAAAACAACTTGGAGATCCCGACTCAATGGATTTCCAAGTTGTTTTTTCTGTAATATCAGCATGCTGCCCGTCAATGTCTGAATACTTCTTCCAGGGCATCATGGCCATAATCATTACATAGCGCGAGCAATAATTTTATGCGTGCTTTCTGCCCGTTCAGCCCATTCGAGAAAATCACGCCCCTTTGTTTCAGGTCATGGCCACCCCCTTCGTAGTCATAATAGCTTCCGACGATACCGTTAAAGGAACGGGAGACTAGAATGACCGGGATATCCGCATCAAGTGCGGCTTGGAGGCCTTCCAATGCTGTTGGCGGAATATTACCCTGGCCGAGTGCTTCCAGAACCAGCCCATCATATCCGGCATCCACCAGTGCCTTAAAGAACGTACCGTCCAGATCTGCATGGGCTTTGATGAGCGCGACCTTTTTGCATAAGTCGACGGAATTGAATTGGTCTTGCCTGTTGATGTGATGGTGGTAGTGGATGTCATCCTTCGTCAAAAAACCGATGGGACCGTGGTTCGGACTCTGGAATGTCGCAATATTTGATGTATGAGTCTTTGTTACATTACGAGCTGTGTGGATTTCATCGTTGAAGACGACGAGCACACCCCTCGAAGCAGATTCCGGGGTCATCGCAGTCTTCAAACTTGATATATAATTATATAATCCATCAGACCCTATTTCATTTGATGATCGCATTGCCCCTGTTATGACCACAGGTTGATCGATATCAAGCGTGAGGTCTAAAAAGTAGGCCGTCTCCTCCAATGTATCGGTGCCGTGAGTAATGACGAACCCATCATGCCTGCCGCCATCCTGCAGGATGATGTCACGGATTACCATCATATCTTCTAAAGTCATATGCGGCGATGGCTTCTGCACCGGGTAGATTTCATCCAGCACAATGCCAAGTGCGCCTGCACCATCCGTTTCCATCTTGAGTGGATTTTCAGAAGTTTGAGTGACGATGCCATCGGTTGATGACATGCTGATGGTGCCGCCAGTATGTATCGCTAAAATTTTATTCTGCACATGACTTCCTCCTAAACGAATTTATAAATCTATGATAGAATATACTGGAACAATGAACAAGGCGGGTTTATATGAAAAATAAAATTAATATCGCAATTGACGGCCCTGCGGCGGCAGGCAAGAGTACCATTTCAAAACGCGTTGCCAAAAAATTAGGCTACATATATATCGATACAGGAGCAATGTACCGCGCCATCACACTTCATGTCATAAGGCATGGGGATGCAGTATTGGATCACCTGGAGGATGTGGACATACGGTTTGGGGCTTCTGGCACATCTGTATTCCTGAACGGAGAAGACGTTTCTCAAGACATCCGCAGCCAGGAAGTGACCCAACGTGTCAGTGAGGTCTCCAGTCAGCACCAGGTGCGCTCTTACCTCGTTTCAATGCAGAGGAAAATTGCGGAAGAAAAAGGTGTGGTGATGGATGGAAGGGACATAGGGTCTACCGTTCTGCCCGAGGCTGAGTTGAAAGTCTATATGAAAGCTTCCGCTGAAATCAGGGCCAAGCGCCGACTGGAAGAAGAAGAAGCGCGCGGGGTCAGGATTGACATCGGCACCTTGACTGAGCAGATCATCCGCCGGGACGCCCTTGATATGAACAGGGAGATTTCACCGTTGGTCAAGGCACCAGATGCAGTGCTTTTGGATTCCAGTCATATGAGCATCGATGAAGTTGAGGATAAAATCATAAAGTTGGCAGAAGGCCTGATTAGGAGTTGAAGATATGTTTTACAATGCAGTCAAGACTTTGGTGAAAGGCTTTTATTATTCCCGTTTCAAGGTAAGGGTAATTGGAGAAGACAGGATTCCTGCTACAGGTCCGGTTTTGATATGCAGCAACCATTCTTCAGAATACGATCCTCCCCTCATAGCCATAAATGTAAAACGGGAGATGTCGTTTTTCGCCAAATCTGAATTATTCAAGATACCTGTGCTCGGTTTTCTGATCAGCCATTTGAATGCTATTCCAGTTGATCGGGGAAAAGGGGACAGGGCAGCGTTGAAGAAATCTGTCGAAAAACTGAAGGAGGGCAATATGCTCCTCATCTTCCCTGAAGGGGGCAGAAACAAATCCGGCACTTTGAAAGACCTTCAACAGGGTGCCAGTTTCATGGCGGTCAAATCCGGAGCTGCCATCGTACCTGCAGCAATCAAAGGCAACTATGACAGAAAAAAAGGGATTACACTTATTTTTGGCAAGCCGATCGATACGAAAGCACTAACGGAACAAGGTAAAAACCGTAAGGAGATTACAGAAATACTCAGGGAAGATATCAACAATCTTCTGATTTCAGAGACAATCACTTGACAAATTGTGATATTTATAAGAAGTTAGAGGTATACTTTTTAGTAATGTAATGGAGGCAGGCACATGACGACAGATAATTTTAAAGAACAAGAGAACAACGAAGAAGTAAACGAAACACAAGTGGACGAAGTGACAGAAGGCAATGTAGAAACAACAGACAGTCTTCCTGAAGAGAACACAACAGAATCTACAGGCACATTTGAAGTTGGTGATATTGTCAAAGGCACCGTCTACAAAGTAGAAGACAAATTTGTCAAAGTACACATTGAAGATTCTGATTTTGAAGGCATCGTACCAATCAGCCAGTTGACCAACAAGAGGATTGAACGCCCTGAAGAAATCGTGTCTGAAGAAGACACTATCGAGGGTGTCGTCATCAAAGTGGAAGACGAAGAAGATCGCAAGAATGTCATCTTCTCAATCAGGAAACTGGATGAGGCGAATGCCTACGAAAAATTGCAGGATGCCAAAGACAATGATGAGACGATCACCGGGAAAGTCATGGAAGTCGTCAAAGCAGGTCTTGTCGTCGATGTGGGAGTAAGAGGATTTATACCGGCTTCTCTTCTGTCAGACGCTTATATTGAAGATCTCGATCAATTCGAAGGGCAGGATCTTGAAGTCAAGGTTGAAGATATTGAATCTGAAAAGAATCGCGTCATCCTAAACCGTAAGCGTATCGTAGAAGCTGAGAAGGCCGAAGAACGCCAAAAGCAACTTGAATCACTGGAAGCGGGAAGCATCGTCGAAGGTGAAGTAGTGCGCATCACTACATTCGGCGCCTTCATTAATCTTGGCGATGTTGATGGACTTGCACACATTTCTGAGCTGGATTACAGCAGAGTCGAAAAAGTCGAAGATGCAGTTAACATCGGCGACAAAGTCCAAGTGAAGATACTCGATGTTGATCCTGAGCAAGAAAGGATCAGCCTATCCCTTAAACAGGCAAAAGCCAGTCCTTTCGATTCCTTCATTGAAGAGCATTCAGAAGGGGAAGTGCTTGAAGGGGAAGTTAAACGCCTCGTCGATTTCGGTGCCTTTGTAGAAGTCACTCCAGGAGTAGAGGGTCTCGTACACGTTTCTGAAATCAGCCACGAACACGTAGCAACTCCTTCCGATGTCCTAAAAGAAGGTCAGACCGTATCAGTCAAAATCCTTTCCTTGGACGAAGATTCCGAAAAAGTTTCATTGTCCATCAAAGAAACATCGGAAAAGCCTGCTCGCGATCCTGAACCAAAAGTCTATCGTGACGATACAGACGATGACGCACCAACACTAGGTGATGTATTCGGAGATCGTTTCAAAGACCTTGATATCTAAACGTTCAAAATAATATTGGATACGACCGGATAAAGAGCGATACCATCGCTCTTTATTTTTATTTTTATGTTAAAATAAGCTTAAATATAGGAGGTTACTTATGTATAAACCGACAATTGCCGTAGTAGGCAGGCCCAACGTTGGGAAATCCACATTATTCAACAGGATAATAGGCGAAAGGAAAGCAATAGTTGAAGATACCCCCGGCGTTACAAGAGACCGCCTTTATGCTACAGGCGACTGGTTGAACTATGAATTCAACGTCATTGATACGGGAGGGATAGAGATTAAAGACGAGCCCTTCCAGGAACAGATTAAAATGCAGGCGGAAATCGCCATTTTAGAGGCAGACGTCATAATGATGATCGTCAATGGCAGGGAAGGTGTCACGAATGATGACCTTTTCGTAGCCCGCATTTTGCAGCAGTCCAAAAAACCCGTTGTTTTGGCAGTCAATAAAATCGACAACTTCGAAATGAGAAGTGATATATACGAGTTCTATGAACTTGGTCTCGGCGATCCGTATCCGGTTTCAGGCTCACATGGCCTTGGATTGGGGGATGTTCTCGACCAGGCGGTAGAGCACTTCAAGAATATTGAAACCGACGTGGCCGAAGATGATTCTGTCCGGGTCTCATTGATAGGGCGGCCGAACGTCGGCAAATCAAGCCTTGTGAATGCCATTCTTGGGGAAGAGCGCGTCATCGTTTCCGATGTGGCAGGTACGACCAGGGACGCGATCGACACCGACTACCATTATGATGGAGAACATTATAAACTGGTCGACACTGCCGGAATGAGGAAACGTGGCAAGGTTTATGAGGCTACAGAAAAATACTCTGTTCTTCGTGCCAATCGTGCCATCGAAAGGTCTGATGTTGTCCTTGTCATATTGGATGGGGAAGAGGGCATAATCGAGCAGGATAAGCGCATAGCCGGATTGGCTCATGAAGCGGGGCGCGCCATATTGATCGTCGTCAATAAATGGGACGCGGTGAAAAAGGACGATAAGACTATGAAGAAGTTTGAAGATCAGGTGAGACAGGAATTCCAATTCCTTGATTATGCACCAGTGGCTTTTGTATCCGCTCTTAACAGGTCGCGGTTATCCACGCTCTTCCCACTCATTCGACTGGCTAATGACTCCCATAAGAAAAGGGTGCAATCAAGTACACTCAACGAAGTGCTGGCAGATAGTGTGAGCATGAATCCTACTCCGACAGATAAAGGCCGCAGACTGAATATATTCTATGGTACCCAAGTCAGTGTCGGACCGCCTACTTTTGTGCTTTTCGTCAATGACGTAGAACTGATGCATTTCAGCTATCGTAGATATTTGGAGAATCAGCTGAGGAAGGCTTTTGATTTTACAGGTTCCCCAATCCACATCATCAGCAGAAAAAGAAATTAGGAGGTTTGGTTGACTTATGAAAATTTCATTGATCGGTACCGGCAGTTTCGGCACCAGTTTATCATTGGTGCTTGCAGATAACGGCCACGATGTCATCATTTATGGCCGGAACAATGAAGTCGTCGAAGAAATCAATACAAAACACACCAATTCTTCATATCTGAAGGAAATAGAACTCCCTTCAAGCATCAAGGCAACTGTGGATTTAAATGAGGCACTGTCCCATGCGGAACTGGTGGTTTTGGCCGTCCCTGTCAAGGCTATACGGTCTGTCACCCGGGATATGCATAAGCTGTTGGAAACTTTGGGTAGGAAAGTTCAAATAGTGCATGTCGCCAAAGGACTTGAACTCGGCACCCACCTCAGAGTGTCTAAAGTCATTGCTGAAGAAACCACTACTGATACGGTTAAAGACATTTCCGTAATGAGTGGTCCGAGCCACGCGGAAGAAGTGGCCAAAAGATCACCTACGACCGTTAGTGTGGCATCTGCACAGCCGGAATATGCTAAAATCGTCCAGGATGTCTTTATGAACAGCTATTTCAGAGTTTACGATAATGATGATATGGTGGGGGTTGAAATCGGTGGTGCCCTGAAGAACATCATTGCCCTTTCCATAGGCGTCATCCATGGGTTGGGGTTTGGCGACAACGCGAAAGCTGCAGTCATCACACGCGGACTTCAGGAGATCGCCCGCCTCGGGACACGTATGGGTGCTGATCCACTCACATTTACAGGGCTTGCTGGTATGGGAGATCTCATCGTCACAGCAACGAGCATGCACTCCAGAAACTATAGGTGTGGCATAATGCTGTCGGAAGGCAAGAGTGTAGAGCAGGCCCAAGAGGAGATGGGCATGGTCGTTGAAGGCGTCAATACGACACGTGCCGCTTATGAGCTTGCTGCAGAATATGAAGTCGAGATGCCGATAACAAAAGTGCTTTACCAGTTCCTGTTTGAAGAAATGAGCGAAGAAGAGGCGACTTATGCCCTGATGCTTCGTGAGAGGACTGGAGAGACGGATAAGCTGAAAGAAGTTATGGGAAAACAAAACAAAGAATGGACTAGAGAGTGATCAAATGTTTGATATATCAAGAATGGATCTTATGTGGATATCCTTCTATTCAATAGGGGCGATGGCTCTGGCAGCCGTCCTCATCTATGTAGCAAGGTATAAAATGAATCAAGGGATTTTCAGTTTCATCGTCTCAATGATTGCATGGGCCCTTCTGATCATTGCATTTCTGTTGATGATTCCTGTACTGGGGGGTAGTACCCATGCATAGATGGAGAATGCTGGTGATGATCATCATCAGTACCATATTCATGGCCGGTTGCCTTTATCCGGAATCCGAAAAGGCGGAGCGCCAAATGCCTGATGAGACACAGATCCAGATGGTGCAGAACGCAGTGGATCTATTCAGTCAGGATTCTGGAGGCCTTTTGCCCATTAAAACTAAAGAAGGCCAGCGCGAATACTTGGAATACCAAATCGACTTTGAGAAACTTGTGCCCGATTATCTGGAGAAACGACCGGAAAACTCCTATGAAATGGGCGGACACTATCAATATGTCGTCATAGACGCTGAGGACGACCCGAAAGTTAAGCTTGCCGATCTGAGGATCACTGAGGAGGTGCGTTCTCTACGTTTGCGGTTAAATGCAATGGGGGAACATGTTGAACTGGATGAACAGATTGATCCGAATGTATACCCACTTGATTTGAAATTCTACAACTTGGAATCAAACCCTACGGTAAAAAGCCCTTATACTGGAGCGGCATTGAATGTCTACTACAACGGTGGGGAAGAATTCATTGTAGACTACAGGGAGGACATCGGAAAAATAATCAAGGAGAATGATCTCTCTTTTGAAACTGGAGATGATGTACGCAGTGTGTTGTACGAATACACACCCATAGTGCCGGTCTATTCCCCAGAAATCACAGTTGATGAGAATAATAATCCAATCTTCATGACAAACCGGTCAAAAGGTGATTAATACGCCTTTTTTTGGTCATAAAACTTCCAAATGCGTTGCAGTGCCCCGGCCACTGTGTTAAAGTCAAAACATAATGATAATGAGCATTATCATTATAGTTATATAAGGAGGTGGACCTAATGAACAAAACAGATTTGATCAATGCTGTCAGTGATCAGGCTGACTTGACTAAAAAAGAAGCAGGTGCTGCTGTAGATGCAGTATTTGACACTATTCAGGAATCACTTAAAAATGGTGAGAAAGTACAACTGATTGGTTTCGGTAACTTCGAAGTACGTGAACGTTCTGCAAGAAAAGGACGCAATCCACAATCTGGAGAAGAAATTGAAATTGCAGCATCGAAAGTTCCAGCTTTCAAAGCAGGTAAAGCACTTAAAGATGCAGTAAAATAATTAATTATTTTAGGCCTAACATATGGTTAGGTCTATTAATTTATAAGGTGATATTTTTCATGGATGCTCTAAGAAAAGAACTCATATCAGACCTCGGTTACCATTCACATATACTTGATATACATAACGATCCCTTCTTCGATTTCTTTTCAGATAATGCTCATACTTTCCAAAACCCCCATGTGAATGAAGCGGTCCTCTTCTTTAATACTGCACTCAATTTTCTGGATACACCATCTGATGACAGCAGGGAACTTGGTGTGCTCGTAGGAGACTATCTCTTCAGTAAATTTTATTTGAAGCTCGCTGAACATGAGGAATATGAAGTGCTCCATGATATGATGAACATGTCGAAGTCTTTGAGTTCTACAAAGTCAGAATTGGCGCTCAAGGAGTCCAGTCCTCAACTTGAAGAGCTTAAATGGCTCCTGTATGGTCCGATGCTGTACTTGATCAAGCATGGCTATGCGGATGATTCACTCAATGATGTCATTGATGAACGGATTAAAAACCTGAACATCACTTCATTGCCATACATAAATCATAAGTAAAGGTGAGGTCAATGGATAAAGAGAAAAAAGTACAGAATATATTCAACACCATCTCAGGCGACTATGACAGGATGAACGATATCATCAGCTTCAACCAACATAATATCTGGCGCAATCGCACGATGAAGGAAATGTTCGTCAAAAATGACCACCGGGTGCTCGATGTCTGCTGTGGCACTGGCGATTGGACCATACAGCTTTCTAAAGTGGCTCCAGGTGCCCAGATTACCGGTTTGGACTTCAGCGAAAAAATGCTTGAGGTTGCTGCGCAAAAAGTTGAAGACTATGAGAATATAGAATTGATCCAAGGCAATGCCATGTCATTGCCTTTTGATGACGATTATTTCGACTACATTACCATCGGCTTCGGTCTGAGAAATCTGCCTGACTACCATAAAGCAATCACGGAATTTTATCGCGTACTCAAACCTGGCGGTAAGTTGGTGATACTTGAGACATCCAACCCTGAAAATCATCTCATCAACAAAGGCTTCAACCTATATTTCGGTAAGGTGATGCCAGCGTTGGGCGGAATCATTGCAAACCGTACCAAGGAATATGAATGGCTTTACGAATCGACAAGCACCTTCCTTACAAAGGATGGACTAAAAGCATTAATGGCCGAAAATGGCTTTGTAAACATAAAAGTCATCAGGCACACTTTGGGCACGGCAGCCACCCATATCGGGTATAAGCCCATCGAATGGACGGGGTCGCTGTGAAAACAGTCAAAGAGTATCTCTCCTCAGATTTTGAGAAGATAAATACACTGATTAAAAAAAATCTGGCGCCAAATAATGTGCTTGTCAATAATAAGAGTTATGAGCTTTTCATGTCGGGCGGTAAAAAAATAAGGCCTACATTCACACTTCTTGCAGGAAAGCTTGGCGACCCGAATAGATTTGAAGATGTGCTAAAAGCTGGCGCCAGTCTTGAGCTCATTCATATGGCCAGCCTGGTGCATGATGACATCATCGACAACAGTAAAATGCGCAGAGGCAAAACGACGGTGTACTATGAACATGGCTATCTTCAAGCCATAAATACAGGCAACTATCTGCTGTCCACTTCAATTTCGCTTGTCAGTACGATAAAACATAAGGAATTGCATAGGTCTTTTTCCGAAACGATAAGAGATCTGGTCGATGGAGAACTATTTCAGCTTGACCAGCAGTTCAATGCGCATCAGACGCTTGATGACTATTATCGGAAAATATACCGAAAAACTGCACTTCTCATCGAGCTCAGCATTAAAATGGGCGGATATGCTTCCGGACTGTCCTCACACACACTCAACCATCTGATCGAATACGGCTATCATATAGGTATGAGCTTCCAGATTATAGATGACTGCCTTGATTTCATAGGGGATGAAAAGAACCTGGGGAAACCGAAGTTTTCAGATATGGAGAATGGCCATTATACACTGCCCGTCCTTTTGCACCGGAATCGTGATGCATCTTTCAGGGATAGGCTGGAAGCATTCAGTAAGGATGGAGAATACCTTGAGGGGTTGATAGAAACGCTCCTTGCCTCAGACGCAATTGAACAATCCTTGTCAATCAGCTCCCAACATATTGAGAAAGCCCGGGAAGCCATAAGAAATATAGACTCTCCAATCAGGGAATATTTGATGGAAATAGCAGAAAAGCTTGCGAATCGTCCAAATTGAATTGAAATAACAAAAATAATAGTGTTAAAATGATGAAGAATAGAAAAAAAGGAGTTTTTGAATAATGGAAAAGACGTTTCTAATGATCAAACCTGACGGGGTACAAAGAAATCTTATCGGTACCATCGTCGAGCGACTCGAAAACAAAGGTTTTAAAATTGCTGGTGCTAAATTGATGCATGTATCTGAAGAGCTTGCGAAAACACACTATCAGGAACATGCAGACAAACCATTCTTTGGAGAGTTGGTGGACTTCATCACTTCAGGTCCAGTTTTCGCCATGGTACTCGAAGGTGAAAATGTAATCGATACTGCTCGCCTTGTGGTAGGCTCCACAAACCCTCAACAAGCAGCACCAGGCACAATCCGTGGAGATTTCGGCCTTACAGTCGGCAAAAACATCATCCACGGTTCTGACTCGAAAGAGAGTGCAGAACGTGAAATTTCTCTATTCTTCAACGACAGTGAAGTATTGGATTACAACTTGTCCAACACTGACTGGATCTACTAGTAGATCTTAATACAAGCTGGGTAATCTACTCAGCTTTTTTTAGTATAAAAAATTAAATGGGAGGCTATTTACATGAGATTTTTGACAGCAGGGGAGTCGCACGGCCCAAAATTATCCGCAATAGTTGAAGGGTTTCCATCCAATCTTCCGATTGATAAGGAAAGGATGACGCAAGAACTGCTCAAACGGCAGGGGGGCTACGGTAGAGGACGTCGCATGCAGATCGAAAAGGATACCTTCCAGTTCGGGAGTGGCATCCGACACGGCAAAACACTCGGAAGCCCGATAATGATTGAAATCATCAATGATGATTTCAAACACTGGAGTAAAATCATGGGAAGCGAGCCTCTCACTCCAGAAGAACAGGAATCACTGAGGCGTGTCATCACCAAACCGCGTCCCGGCCATGCGGATCTCGTTGGTGGGATGAAGTACAATGTACGGGACCTCCGCAATATACTTGAGCGCTCCTCCGCGAGGGAAACTGCTGCACGTGTAGCAGTAGGTGCGTTGAGCAAGGAACTGCTGCATGCACTCGACATCCGCATCTACAGCCGCGTCAATCAGATCGGCAGCGTCGAAGATTCAGGCGACTACAGTATAGAAGAGCGTCGCGACCTTCCAGCCGAATCATCAGTCCGTATGGTGTCAGAAGAGAAGACCAAGGAAGCGGAAGCTTTGATAGATGAAACGAAAAAACAAGGGAACTCGATCGGCGGCATTGTGGAAGTCATCGTTGAAAATCCACTTCCTGGGCTTGGGAGCCATGTCCATTATGATCGTAAACTCGATGGCAAGATTGCAGGCAGCATCATCAGCATAAATGCCTTCAAAGGTGTAGAATTCGGCATCGGATTCAGGGCAGGGTCCACTCCAGGTTCTGAAGTCCAGGATGAGATCCTCTATACCGAGGAAAGAGGGTACCATAGACGCACCAACAACCTCGGCGGTTTCGAAGGCGGCATGACGACAGGAATGCCGATTATCGTAAAAGCTGTAATGAAGCCGATTCCAACATTATACAAGCCTCTATTCAGTGTAGACATCAACACTAAGGAACCATTCAAAGCAACAATAGAACGTAGTGACGCTTGTGCAGTTCCTGCTGCATCTGTAGTATGTGAACATATGGTGGCCATTGAAATGGCACGCGCTGTGCTCGAGAAATTCCCTCATGATGACTTCAGCGAACTTCTCGCTGCTGTAGAACAATACAAGGAAAGAACAAAGGAGTACTAGATGGATATAGAGACCACCTATAATGACAACAACTATACGATTCATATAGGCTGGGGGATATTGGAAGAGAAACTTTTGAAGTACACGGCGCACTATGGAACAATCCACACATTGGTGGACCAGAGCGTCTACACCCTCTACTCCAGCACCATTGATGCTTTGGTCGACCAACCCATTATATTGGAAGTTGGCGAAAAATCCAAAAACTTCCAATCCTATGCCCATGTTATGGAAACACTCCTCTCTAAAGGCATCCACAGAAATGATCTGATCATTGTGATTGGCGGCGGTGCTTCTGGTGACGTTGGTGGTTTTATTGCATCTACTGTATTGAGGGGCGTAGACTATATCCAGATACCGACAACGCTTCTGGCACATGATTCATCAATAGGCGGAAAGACTGCTATAAACAGTGCCCACGGCAAAAACTTAATTGGTACATTCTATAGGCCTCAAGCCGTCATATATGATTTGAGTTTCCTGAAGACATTACCCCAGGAAGAACTGAGAAGCGGATTTGGGGAAATCTTCAAGCATGCATTGCTCGACGGAGAGGACACTGTTCATTCATTGATGTCAAAAACCACCGAAAACATCCAGTTAGAGAGTCTGGAACCGTATATCATAAGTGGTATAAGAACGAAGATGCGGCATGTCACACAGGACGAAAAAGAGGCAGGTATAAGAAGATACCTTAATCTTGGACATACATTCGGCCATGCAATAGAATACAATGACAAACTTCCCCATGGCGTAGCAGTGGTACTTGGCCTCTATATTATGATGCATGTGTCAAATTCAAACTCAAACGTTCAAGTGTTTGAGCTATCATCCTATTACAAGTACTTCAAACGGCTCGGTTATCCGATGGATACTCTAAAGCATATGGATGTTGAAAAGCTGATCGCCCTTATGTCGAAGGATAAGAAGAATCAGGATGACGCGAGCATCGGTTTCATTTTAATGACGGAGATAGGGGTGTGCCACTATCAACAAATCGCAAAGGAGCACTTGACCCAGCTCCTTGAAGAATTAAAGGAGACATTATGAAAACATTGATGAACAGCCGGTTTTACGGCACCCGGAAAGTTCCAGGCGACAAATCGATCACCCATAGAAGCCTTATGTTCGCTTCATTGGCAAAGGGGATCTCCCATGTCAAAGACCCTCTCCTCAGCGCAGACACATATGCTACAAAGGCATGTATGGAGTCTCTGGGCGTCGAAATAGTGGCTGAGCCCGAAGGGTGGAAAGTCGATTCTCCAGGAAGAAAGCACCTTCAATCCCCTAATGCACCATTATATACCGGTAATTCCGGTACTACCGCCAGGTTGTTGACTGGAATGATTGCCGGAATTGGACTGGAAGCTGAAATAATAGGGGATGCTTCCATATCGAAGCGCCCAATGGACCGCATTAAAGCCCCCCTTGAACAGATGGGCGCGCGCATTGCCCTGAAGAATGACAAATACCCTCCAATCAAGATAAGCAAGGCTGAGCTGTCACCCATATCATATACTATGCCGGTCGCAAGTGCACAAGTTAAAAGTGCACTGCTTCTTGCGGGATTGTTTGTTGAGGGCAAAAGCGTCATAACCGAACCCTCGCCATCCAGGAACCACAGTGAGCTCATGTTGGCGGAATTTGGGGCCGACATCTCGGTTGATGATCATGTAATCACATTGGATGGTGGTAAAGAGTTGAGCCCTGCCGATGTAGTAGTGCCTGGAGATATATCTTCGGCGGCGTTCCTACTGGTGTTGGCGACCCTTAAACCAGGTTCCGACATCACCATCGAGAACGTCTCCCTCAATGAAACACGTTCTGGCATTATAGATGTGTTGGAGATGATGGAAGCTGACATCACCGTTGAACCCACCTCGACGACAGGTGAACCCATTGGAAACATCCGCGCTGTCTATACCCCCAAATTGAAAGGCTTTGAAATCTCAGGAGCACTCATCCCAAGATTAATTGATGAAATCCCGATCCTGACACTACTGGCCGCCCATAGTGATGGACCATGCACGGTAAGGGATGCTGTAGAGCTCAGATATAAAGAGACAGATCGGATTCGCGCCGTCATCGATGAGTTATCAAAATTCGGATTCGAATTTACGGAATACAATGATGGATTTACAGTTTCCCTAGAAAAAATTCACCTGGCAGAGGGAGTGTCCATGAGAGGATATGGCGACCATCGGATCATCATGATGCTGATTGTGTTGGGAATCGTGATGGACCAACCACTTGATATAGATGATATGGCGGCCATAGATATTTCCTATCCGGATTTTATGGCAGACCTCGAGGCATTAAGAAAGGATGCATAGCATATGCAAAATCAGATTTATGAAGTAGTTGACCTTTTGAGGAAAGGGGAACACCCGGAATCAAAATTGAATGAGGTATTGGCTGAAGTTCCTCGGCTGACGGAAGAGGAAGACCTGGAAGCCTTATTCATACTTGGTGATGCCCTCATGTCACTAGGTCTCCATAAAGAAGGGGAGACCGTATTCACCCATTTGAATGCGCATGTTGGGCATGATGATGAAGTGTTGTCTTACCTTATAGACATCATGATAACTGACGGCCGACTGGATGAGGCTTTGAGCTTGGTGAACAGTGCTGAGAAAACGCCCGCTATCCTTATATTGAAAGCTGAAATATTCCAGCAGCTCAACATGAATGACGTAGCCGTCAAATCGCTTCACGAAGCTAAAATGCTTTCTGATGATCCGATACTGGATTTTGGTTTGGCAGAAATCCACTATCAGGATGGACAATTTCCGGAAGCGATCCGCTTCTATGAAATGCTCACCGCAAATGATATCAATGAAGTGAATGGTATCGAACTTAATCTACGCTTGGCAGAACTTCATATGAATCAACTTGAGCTCGAGTCCGCCAAAGATTATTTTGAAGCTGTAGACGAGTCCAAATACACCAATGACGACCTTTACCGCAAGGCATTGCTCAACTATCAGCTCCAATCATATGAATCTGCCAAACAACTACTCGGTAAGGTCATCGAGAACGAACCTTACTTCGTCAACTCCTATATTCTACTGATGAACATATATGAAACGGAACATGATCTCGAAGCGGCTAAAGATCTGCTTAAAAGATATATTCTGGAAGATGATACGGATGCGCTCTTCTTTTTCCATTTGGGCCGTCTACATTTCAGGAGTGGAGAGTCTGACGAAGCCATCACAAACTTCAGTCGTGCAATAGCACTCGATGAAGATTATGATGATGCCTACCTGATGCTTTTTGAAACCTTATTGAAATCATCAAGGACAGATGAAATAGGGGCCTACACCTCGAATCTCGATATCCATGCGTTGTCTGGAGAAAGTCTGTATCTGTTGGCCAAGATCCAACAGGAAAATGAAAATGACGATGATGCTTTATCGCTATATCAGGAAGCCGCAATGCTCATCGGAGACTCGGTGGAATTCTACACGGATTATTATGGTTACCTGACAGAGATCAGGCATCCTTCAAGAATGGAAGTATTGGATAAACTCAGGCTGATTGAACCTGACAATGTCGAATGGCAGTTTGAAAAGGAGAGGTTGGATGACGAATACGATGAAATATAGAAAAGACTTCATTGACTATATTTTATATAATTATGATTTTGATGACCGTATCGCGGTATGGATCTTAAACTTCATCAAATCGCATCCAGATATCTCAAGTAACATCCACTTTCAAGATGACCAGGAGATAGAACGTCACCTCAAAGTCGCTTCATCAGGACAAGGTCCAACACTCATGCTTGAGAAGGGGAATACGATCACTGTAGATGGTGAAGTGATTTTCCATGAATTGAATATGAATCAGGATGAGCCTTTGCTGCTTACTTTCAGGCTAGGATATGAGGATAACCGTTATGAACAAATAAAGGAACTTGAATCCTCCCTGGACGAAGAGTTGATGGCCCTCAGCCGTACTGCCGTGCTAAGTCAGATTGATGAGGCCCTGGACAGGAAAGACCACGACCGTTTCATAAAATTGACCGATTACTTGCAGAAAACAAACCGATAGGAGGGCACCTGATGCTTTATAACCATCAAGATCTCAATGTACTCAAAGATGAAATTGAATTTGTGGATACGGCTGTCATCCCCTTTGCGTATGGGGATATGGACGAAGATCCTAAAATGCACGCAAGCGATATGGAAATGATGCAGATGATTACTGTTCATCTTGAGAAACAATTCAAAGGCAGACTCTTCATTACACCTGCAGTCGTTACCGTCAATGGCATCACGGCTGTTGTAGAAGACTATTCTGAGCAGCTCCGCAACTATGGCTTCAAAAAAATCATCATTCTTTCCCATAATGTGCCTCAGGTAGAAGGGACACACGGCATACAATTGAACCACATCCCCTTGGAGGATATGTCTGCAGATATGAAGATGAACCTCATCGATGATGAGGTCAAAGATACGATGAAACAAATCATTGCGGTATGGAACAATAAAAAATAGGTGTTTTTACACCATTATGCTTTAGGCCGTTATCAAAACTTGATATACGTTATTGACCGGCCTCATCTAATAGGCTAAAATTGAACTGTCCTAGTTATATTAATATGTAAAAGAACGCGCGTTTGAGGGGGGAAATACGAATGTCGCAAAAAGTAACAAGACGCCAATTTCTGAACTATTCCCTGATGGGGGTCGGTTCATTCATGGCTGCCGGCATAATACTACCTATGGGAAGATTTGCCGTCGATCCATTGTTCCAAGGTGAAGCAGAAGGTGCTATGATCACAACGAGCATCAAAGTCGATGAGATCACTGAAGAGCCTACGAAGGTCGACTTTTCCTTTGAGCAGCAGGATGGCTGGTATAAGAGTGAAGTGACTGACTTCGCCTGGGTGTATAAGGACGGAGATAAGCTCATAGCGTTATCACCGGTATGTAAGCACCTCGGTTGTACAGTGACTTGGGCGGGTGATGATGCAAACCCGAATCGTTTCTTCTGTCCATGCCATAATGGACTTTACGAGAAAAATGGTAAGAATGTTCCGGGTACTCCTCCAAGAGGACCATTGGATCAGTATGAAGTCGGCAAGTCCGATGGTTTTATTACAATAGGCGAATTGAAGCCTAACGAACTGGTGAATTAATATAGGAGGGAATAATGTGCTTAATAGAATCTATGATTGGATAGACGATCGCATGGACATCACTCCTATATGGAGGGATGTCGCTGACCACGAAGTGCCGGAACACGTTAACCCTGCCTACCACTTCTCAGCATTCGTCTATTGTTTCGGAGGGTTAACATTCTTCATCACTGTTATTCAAGTATTGTCGGGCATGTTCCTGACAATGTATTATGTCCCGGACATCGTCAATGCTTGGAATTCCGTCTACTATCTGCAACATGATGTTGCTGCAGGACTTATAGTAAGAGGGATGCACCACTGGGGCGCAAGTCTGGTCGTAGTGATGATATTCCTACATACGCTCAGGGTATTCTTTACCGGATCGTATAAAGCACCACGTGAACTCAACTGGGTCGTTGGTGTACTGCTGTTCCTCGTCATGCTTGGGCTGGCGTTCACAGGCTACCTGCTGCCATGGGATATGAAAGCATTGTTTGCCACAAAAGTAGGTTTGGAAATTGCAGAGAGTGTACCGTTCGTCGGTGAATGGATTAAGACGTTGCTTGCTGGTGATGAACAGATCATCGGTGCCCAGACATTGACACGTTTCTTTGCCATCCATGTATTCTTCCTGCCTGCTGCTCTATTTGTACTGATGGCTATCCACTTCATCATGATACGTAGACAAGGCATCTCAGGACCACTATAGGAATCAAGGGAGGTAAATTGATATGAAACGTGGAAAAGGGCTGACTTTTGTCGGCGATTCCAGAATACAAAAGTATGAAAAGCCAAAACTAAATCGCGACTATTCAGAATTTCCTGGTCGCACGGAAGAATTCTATCCTGATTTCCTTCTGAAAGAATGGGTGACTGGTTCGGTTTTCCTTATAGGGTTCCTATGTTTGACAGTGGCCGATCCTGCGCCGCTTGAGCGTATAGCAGATCCTACCGACACTGGTTATATACCGTTACCTGACTGGTATTTCCTGTTCCTTTATCAGATACTCAAATACTCATACGCATCCGGCCCGTTCAACATCATCGGCGCAATCGTCATTCCGGGGCTTGGTGTAGGTGCATTGCTTCTTGCACCATGGCTTGACAACAATAAAGAACGCCTCTGGTCAAAACGTCCAGTCGCTTCTGCAATGATGCTGATTTCTTTTGCGATTATTTTCTATACTACATGGGAATCAGTGGCATACCACGACTGGGAGACACAGAATCAGCAAGGGGAGATCGTATTCTCCAACTTGGATACTGAAGACCCTGTCTACCAGAACCTCATCAAAACGAACTGTACAAGTTGCCACGGCGGTGAGCTGACCGGTGCTTCAGGTCCAAACCTGGTTGAAGCCGATCTCGCTCCTGAAACTGTACAGGCATTCGTAGAGAACGGCTCAGGGGATATGCCAGCATTCAAAGATCAACTTTCAGACGATGAAATAAAGCAAATCTCAGAATTTGTAGCAAACCTTGAAGAAACTTCAGAAGACGAATAAGTTCTTCTGGGAGCGTCACGCTACAGATCGATAAGTCAAAAAGCCCTAGGAATAGGGCTTTTTTTAATAAGGGAATGTTTATATGTATAAGCTACTGGACCTAATGTACAACAGGGCTTTTTTATTGCTCCTGCTCATTTCAAATATACTCGGGACTTTGTATGGGTATTGGTGGTATAGGGGACAGCTGGGTTCAACCGAATGGTACTTCATGCCTTTCGTCCCGGATAGTCCGACGGCCACGCTTTTCCTATGCATAGTTATCGTGCTGATTCTCCTCGGCAAAAGATGGGGGCTGATGGATGCGCTTGCCTTTACTACGCTTATAAAATACGGCGTATGGGCAGTGGTGATGAACTTCCTGACTTTCATAGAAACAGGTTTTGTTTCGTGGATAGGACTTATGCTTATAGCGAGCCACAGCATAATGGCTATACAAGCTTTCCTATTCCTGCCACATCTTGAAATAAAACAGAGTCATTTCTATATCACTGCAATATGGCTGTTCCATAATGACGTGGTGGATTATGTCTATAATCAATACCCCGTATATGGTAATCTCGTCCAATACCAGGATCATATCGGGTATTTTTCGTTCTGGCTGAGTGTGTTGGTGCTGGTGCTGCTACAACAACTGGTAGAAAGGCGTTCTGATTGACGGGATACTGAAATTTGAAGTAAAATAAAGTATGTAAAAATAATGGAGGTTGGAATACACGTGTATATCATTCTATATTTTGTAGTCCTTATGGTTGTTCCAATGCTCGCACAAATGAATGTAAAATCCACATTCAATAAGTATTCCCGTGTGCGGTCAACCAGCGGCCTGACAGGACGTGAAGTCGCAGAGGAAATCTTGAAGGAAAATGGCATCTATGACGTGTCCATTGAAAGAGGCAGAGGATTTCTGAGCGACTACTACGATCCCAAGAATAAAAAACTAGTTCTATCCCCACACAACTATGATACGCCTAGTGTTGCCGGAACCGCGGTAGCAGCACACGAAGTGGGGCACGCAATCCAACATGCAACAGGATATGCTTTTCTGAACTTCCGCTCCGCATTGTTCCCACTCGCCCAAATCGGCAGTAATTTCTCGTACTTCCTCATCATTGCAGGAATGCTCATCACCTATGCACAAAGCAATGCAGGTGGTGGACTGGGTGAAATGCTCCTATGGGGCGGTATCGCACTTATGGCTTTTGCAGTACTCTTCCAGGTGGTCACGCTACCGGTCGAGTTCGATGCTTCAAAACGCGCCATGAACCAGATAGAGACTTTGAATATCGTCAATGAGAAGGAATACCGTCATGCAAAGAAGGTCTTGAATGCTGCGGCCATGACTTATGTCGCTGCGACTGCTGTCGCTGTGGCAGAACTGGTACGGTTCATCCTCATTGCACGTGGAAGCAATTGATAGTTTTTCTGGAACCCTTTTGGAGGGTTCCTTTTTTATTTATCTTGAACTCTGGTAAAATGATGATGATATGAAGTAAATTCGACAATATATACTCTTTCGAATATCAATCATTGAATGATCAGAAAAGGATGATGAACATGAAGATTGCATTGATTGCACACGATAAGAAAAAGGATGACCTCTTACGTTTTATGGACATCCACTTGGATTTCTTCAAAAATCAAGAACTCTTTGCGACAGGAACTACCGGAGGACGCATCATTGAGCATACAGGTTTGCCGGTCAACCGCTGTAAATCCGGTCCCCTAGGGGGTGACCAGGAGATAGGTGCCATGGTCGCGAATAAAGCCATTGACTGTATCATCTTTTTCAGGGATCCACTCACTGCCCAACCGCACGAACCGGATGTTACCGCTTTGCTCAGGTTATCCGATGTCTATGACGTGCCTCTAGCAACCAATGAAGGCACTGCGGAAGCAGTCCTGTACCATCTGACACGCACGGAAAGGGAGTAGCATTATGAAAATTGGCATTACATGTTATCCAAGTGTAGGGGGCAGCGGAATCATCGCCACCGAGCTTGGTATACAGATGGCAGAGCGGGGGCACGAGGTCCATTTTATAACTTCCAATGTACCGTTCCGTCTAAGCACAAGCCATCCCAACATCTATATTCACCAGACGGATATCAATGATTACAGCGTTTTTCGTTACCCGCCATATGACATAACCATCGCAAGTAAGATTTCTGAAGTGATTCTTGAGCATAACCTGGACATCATCCATATGCATTACGCAGTGCCCCACGCCGTATGCGGTATACTGGCGAGGCAGATGGCTGGACGGGAGGTGCCCGTTGTAACCACTCTCCATGGTACAGACATCACAGTGCTCGGCTACGATATGTCGTTAGTGAGCGCCATCCGTTTTGGCATAAACGGCTCTGATGCTGTTACGGCAGTTTCCGAGAGCTTAAAGGAACAGACGAAAGCTGTGATAGAGACGGAGAAAAAGATCCGCACCGTACATAATTTCGTCGATGAAAATTATTTTAATGTTGAACATCGCCAGATGACGCAGCAGAAGATGAAGGAACGTTTCAGTATAGATGAAGACACTATCGTATTGATGCACACCTCCAATTTCAGGAAGATCAAGCGCATCGATGATATAGTGCGGGCCTTCCATACTGTGCATGAAGCACTCAATGGAGTGCTGGTACTGGTGGGTGATGGTCCCGAAATGAACAGTGTCAAAAGGCTGGTAAAGTCTCTGGGGCTGAAGGACCATGTCATCTTCGCCGGCCAACAGACGGATGTACGGTCATTCTATCTGATGAGCGATATTTTCCTGTTGCTGAGTGAGAAGGAAAGCTTTGGATTAGCCTTGCTCGAAGCGATGAACTGCGGCGCAGTACCTATCGGCAGTGTGGCTGGTGGCATCAGTGAAGTGATCAGAAATGAAGATACTGGATTCCTGGTTGAGGTGGGGGACTACAGAAGTGCTGGAAAACATATCATGCAACTGGCGAAAGACCCTTCTTTATATAGGGAAATGCATGAGAATATGTTGTCGGATATTGCATCAAGATTCCACTCCAATGTCATCGTCAGTCAGTACGAGAAGCTTTATGGAGATCTGTTAGGGGATGCAGACAATGCATGAGTTATTTATTTTAGGTGGAGAGATACTGAAGACATTGAAATCCAACGGGTTCGAGGGATACTTTGTTGGAGGCTGCGTACGGGATTACTATATGGGACGCACGGTGAATGATGTAGATATCACAACCAACGCGCTTCCGGATCAGATAGAATCACTATTCCCGCAGACGATCGATGTGGGGAAGGAGCATGGCACAATCATCGTACGGATTTCAGGTGTCTCCTTTGAAGTCACGACGTACCGCACAGAAGAAGGCTACAGTGATTTTCGCAGGCCGGACCGCGTATCGTTCACCAACCGGCTTTATACGGACTTGGAGCGCAGGGATTTTACGATGAATGCGATGGCCATGGATGAAGATTTCAAGATTTTGGACCCCTATTCAGGCAAAGCCGATATAGCAGATGGAATCATCCGGACGGTCGGGTGCCCAAGGGAACGATTCGGTGAAGATGCCCTCAGGATGTTGCGGGCAGCACGCTTCTCTTCCCAGCTGCAGTTTGACGTTGAAACAGCCACGCAAGATGCCATGACTGAGAGCGCCAAATACCTTGAACATGTGGCTGTAGAGCGAACAGTGGCAGAGCTTGTAAAATTGTATGGTGGGAAGGATAATCTAAAAGCAAAACACGTCCTTGTCAAAACTGGGATTACAGCGCATCTCCCTTTCTTCAAACATGTGTGTGAAACATCATTCCTCAAAACACGGCCAGAATCATTACTGGAGGAGATTGCACTGCAGATTTGGCTGGATGAAGATTTATATGACGCGCTCAATACCTTGAAACTTTCGAACGAGATGAAAAATGAAATCAACCAGATATTAAAATTGTCGGAGGACGCTGCACACGAAGATTACTTGATGCTTGCATATAGTTTTTCTGATAGAATACTATCTGTTGCGTCCTCCATGATGGGCACCAATCCTTTTTTCTCTTCATCGCTGAAAGTGCAGAATATAGCTGCCGCGATAGGGGTGAAATCGGATTTGCCGATACATTCCCAAAAAGATATTGCCATCGATGGCAAGCAGCTTATGGCGTATTTTAATCTGCCTGGCGGCAAATGGATCCGTACAATTATGGAGGCGCTTGAAGAAGAGATTCTGTGTGGCAATTTAAAGAATGACAAGTATGAAATCATGAAATGGATGGACGCCCATGTCGAAATCGAAACAGGACATATTAAGATTATTAAAGAATGATGAATACATTTCAGGCCAGTCGATGGCGGATCAGCTTGGCATTTCCAGAACTTCAGTATGGAAGAGCATTAAAGCGCTAAAAGCGGAAGGCTATCAGATTACATCTGTACCGAATAAAGGTCATCGGTTGATTGCGCCGCCCGGCTACATAAATCAGACCGCCTTGGAAGTTCTGGTGGAACACTCCGAAGTGTTCGGGCATATCGAATATCTGCAGACGGTCGACTCGACGCAGAATATTGCTTTTAAGATGCTCGATACCTATGACGGTGCATTTATCGTGGTTTCAGAGGAACAGACGAAAGGACGTGGCCGATTCAACCGTAATTGGGCTTCTCCCAAACAGCGGGGGCTCTATATCTCACTCGTATTGAGACCGAACGTGCCACTGACGGACATCATCCGGTTCAATTTATTCATATCGCTCGCCATCTCCAAGTCCATTGATGAAACTTTTAATCTATCGAGCGGCATAAAATGGCCAAATGACATATATATCAATAATAAGAAAGTATGCGGATTCCTGACGGAAGTAGTGAGTGAAGGGAATGCTGTCAATGCTGTGGTATGTGGCATCGGCATCAATATATTCAATGACGCAGCTTTGTCTTCCTTGCCGAGGGCGACTTCCATCGAAGCAGAGATGGCTGAAGGGGAGGGGCTCGATACGGACATTTTCATGAAGCATCTCTTTAGAAACCTGGAACATTACTATGGTTTGTTCCTCAAGCATCCATTCACTGCCATCAGGGACGAGTGGAAAGCCAAATCGATAATATTCGACAAATATTTAAAAATCAGCGAGACAGGAGATTCATTCATGGCTCGGGCACTTGACATAGATGAGGGCGGCTTCCTTGAAGTGGTGGATGAAAATGGTCGACTCAGAAGAGTAATCAGTGCAGATATAGAATTATAGTGGGGAATCGGTGATAAGATGCAACATCAGAAATTTGCGGTTGTAGACCTTGAAACAACAGGCAACGATCGGAATAGAGACAGCATTATACAAGTAGGTATTGTAATAGTTGAAAACTTGAAGATAGTCGATCAGTATACTACATTTTTGTCGGATGAAGTCATGCTCTCTCCTTTCATCCAAGATTTGACTGGGATTGACAGCGGGATGTTGGAAGGCGCCCCGAAGTTTAAACAGGTTGCAAAACACATCTCGAGTATGCTTGAAGGGTGTGTATTTACAGCACATAATGTGGAATTCGACTACGGGTTTCTTGAAATGGCCTTCAAGTCCTGTGGTATTTCCTTCAGGCCTTTATACCTGCTCGACACTGTTGAACTATCCAAGATTTTCTTGCCCACGCTCGAGCGCTTTCAGCTTAATGAAATTGCGCAAGTATTAGATCTTGAACTGTCAAACGCCCATAGGGCTGATGAAGATGCAAGGGCTACTGCAGAACTGCTTATCCATCTGCTCACTAAGATCACTGCACTCGATACAGAGACTTTGAAGCTTTTGTACCATTTATCCAAACCCCTGAAATTTAACCTTTCAGATCTGATCTTTTCTGTAGCAGCAGAATCTACATCATCAAAGACGACTCATCTCGAACGGTATGGTACCTTCCATATCCGTAAAGCCACAACGAAGCGGGCGAGTGTTGCTCCCATGTCAGTGGACGAAATATATAGTGCCTACATACGCTGGTCACATAAAGACTTCAGGGCGGACCAGCTACATCTTGCGAAAGAAATATTCGAAGCGATGGAACGATCTGAAAACCTCGCGGTGGAAGCTTATACTGGTATTGGAAAAACCATCGCTTTTCTTATTGCAGCCGTAAGCTATCATTCGTTGTATGGAAAACAAGTGTTGATCTCCACGTCGAAGAAGATTCTGCAGAACCAGATCATCAAAGATGAATTGGCATCTCTGAAGGCGGCGCTTGGCAAAGATATACCGACAGCCAGCTTGAAGGGAAAAGATAATTACATTGATCTCGATGCCGTAGAACTTCTGCTCTCCGCTGAAGAGGATAATACAGAAATCATACAGTTGAAGATGAAATTGCTCGTATGGCTTTTGGAAACTGAAACAGGGGATATAGCGGAAATACATTTAAGGGGACCTGAAAAATCCTACTACCGGACTGCGTCGATCCAATCCGGCACACTTGGAGAGATTTTCTTCAACCGGGCCCTAAAACGTGCCGAAGAGTCGACTCTGATAGTGACCAACCATTATTTCCTTACAGACTGTGCTGAATACCTGCAGGATGTAGAAGTGCTTATCATCGATGAGGCCCACCAGCTGAAGCGCGCGCTCGATGAGCGTCTGAAGGTCTCCTATGGCTATCAGGACATGAAGTTCTTCATTGGACAGATAGGCACCACCAATCAGGAGAGGCTACTTTCTAGCTATCTCGAACAAAATGATGCTGCGGACGCCGAAATGCTTGAAGATATATTAAAACGCATCAACCATAATATCGATAATATCTTCAGTGCCATCTCGGCCGGCAACAGAAAACAGCTTATGGCACATCTTGAGACAGGCTCAAGGCACGCCTCGACATTTCTTGGCATCGTCAGGGACACAGGCGACTACCAGGCAATCTATAACCATATGCACCATTATGCTATGGTGCTTAAACAGATATACGAAGGGCTTCAAAATGAGCGCTTTTCTCTTGATGTTGACGTTAATTTCCAAAAGATAAAAATCCATATACAGCTTGATGATATGGAGACCATCAAAGAGAGAGTGGTGCGCGGTTCGGCGTCCATCCTGCTCTCAGGGACCCTCGAAGTGAACGGCGGCTTCAGCCATCTTGATTATTGGTTCGGAGAGCATGAGCCCCGCACCAAAGTCTTTGCGAATGATTCCCTGTTCAACAGCACGAAGCTCTTCATTCCTGAAGATGTGCCGGACTACAATATCAATGACGATGCCTTCATCTCGTCAATCGTGGAATATATGGCCGTCTATTTGAGTGAAACGGATCAAAAACTAATGATTCTATTTTCCAATTATGAACTGCTTGATAAGGTATATGAATACATGGAAGCCATCGAAACATTCGAAAGCTTCGTCATACTTAGGCAGACGAGAGGAATGGCCAGCGACAAGTTGCTGTCCCAATTCAATCAGCTGGAACGCAGCATTTTGCTTGGCACTTCCAGTTTCAACGAAGGCATCAATATAGAGGGGGACGGATTGAAGAGCCTAATGCTGACAAAATTACCATTCCCCGTGCCAAAACAGCCGGACTTCAGGCATTTCTATAAAAATGATCTGCCGGAAGCTGTTTTTCAATTCCGTCAAATAGCGGGGCGTATCCATCGCAAACCATCTGACAAGGGGCTTCTGTTCCTGTTCGATAAACGGCTGCTCAGCAGAAGGTATAAAAATGCCTTTCTGAAATACTTCCCTGACGAAAACGTCATAGAAGGAAACACTGAGTCTTTCAAAGCTTTGCTTCGTGACTTATAATGGATATAACACTATTAAAGGAGACAGACGATGCAACTCTCTAAAAAAATAAAGAACATCACACCAAGCCAGACATTGGCCATCACAGCCAAATCAAGAGAACTGAAAGCCCAGGGCGTTGATGTCATCAGCCTTGGAGCAGGAGAACCTGACTTCAATACACCAGATGAGATCATCGAGAAAACCTACCAGGCGCTAAAGGAAGGCCATACCAAATATACCGCTGCCTCTGGTGTTCCAGAGCTTAAAGAAGCCATTTCAAAAAAGATGAAAATGGACCATGACCTGCAATACGACACATCAGAGATTTTCGTTGGAAGTGGTGCAAAGCATGTCCTCTACAATATCTTCCAGGCGACCTTGAATCCAGGGGATGAAGTCCTGATACCGACCCCTTACTGGGTAAGTTACACTGAACAGGTTAAACTGGCTGAAGGTAAGCCAGTCATCATGCATACAGATGAATCCACGTCCTTTAAAATGACGCCGGAAATACTTCAGCGCCACGTGACCGACCGTACACGCATGCTGCTCCTCAACTCACCAAGCAACCCAAGTGGCATGGTCTACACAGAAGACGAACTCCAGGCACTTGCAGATTATCTCGAAGAGACGGATATAATCGTAGTGGCTGATGAAATATACGAAAAACTCGTCTACGATAATGTACACATTTCGATCGCCTCGATGAGCGATAAGATGAAGCAGAACACCATCATCGTAAATGGCGTCAGCAAATCCCATGCGATGACCGGATGGCGCATCGGCTACGCTTGTGGCGACCGTGACCTCATGAAGGCGATGACTGACCTTACGACCCATTCGACATCGAACCCTGCCACACCATCACAATGGGCTGCGGTAGCGGCTTATGGGATGGAAGATTCGTATCTGGTTGAATACAATAATACTTTCCGGGAACGCCGGGATAAAGCGTACAGTAAATTGATGGAGCTGCCATATATAACTTGCATAAAACCAGAAGGCGCGTTCTACCTCTTCCCGAATTTCAAGGAGTGTGCTGTTAAATGCGGATTCGATAGTGTCGATGATTTCGTCGCACAGCTGCTTGAAGAACAGCATGTGGCTGTAGTGCCGGGTTCCGGATTCGGTTCACCCGACAATATCCGCCTGAGCTACTCATTGAGCGCAGAGGATATGGAAAAAGCGCTTGAACGCATCAAAAAATTCATAACACAACATGCAAAAGGAGTTTGACATGAAGATCTCAATTAACCAGGCACCAAAACATGAAGGACAGAAGGTAACGATAGGATGCTGGCTGCTCCAGAAAAGAGGGAGTGGCAAGATTCAGTTCCTGCAACTTAGGGACGGTACAGGTTTCATGCAAGGCATCGTAGTAAAAGAAAATGACGAAAGTCTATTCGAAACCGCCAAGGGCCTCAACCAGGAAACCTCCATGTATATTACCGGCACCATTAAAGCTGATGACCGTTCTTCGTTTGGATATGAGATGGAAGTCGAGGACATTGAAATCATCCATGAGTCCCATGGGTATCCGATCACACCGAAAAACCACGGCGCTGAATTCCTTATGGACAACAGGCATCTGTGGCTGCGTTCGAAGAAGCAGCACGCTGTCATGAACATCCGCAACCAGATCATCAAGAGCACTTATGACTATTTCTTCGACAACGGCTACAAAAAGATCGATCCGCCGATACTGACAAGCAGTTCACCGGAAGGTACAACAGAGCTGTTCCATACGAAATATTTCGATGAAGATGCCTACCTCTCACAAAGCGGCCAACTATATGCAGAAGCGGCAGCAATGGCTCATGGAAAAGTGTTCTCTTTCGGACCTACATTCCGCGCCGAAAAATCGAAGACAAGGCGACACCTTATTGAGTTCTGGATGATCGAACCGGAAATGGCGTTCTATAAGCATGAGGACAGCCTTGAAGTTCAGGAACAGTATGTAGAATACCTGGTTACGCAAGTTCTGGAACACTGCAAGCTCGACCTTGAACGGCTTGACCGTGATACAACAGCGCTTGAGAGGATCAAAGCCCCGTTTCCGCGCATCACTTATACTGATGCGATAGAATTGTTGAAGGAAAAAGGTTTTGAAGATATAGAGTGGGGAGATGACTTCGGAGCGCCACATGAAACCGAAATCGCCAACCATTTCGATAAACCCGTCTTCATAATCAACTATCCAAAAGAGATAAAGTCATTCTATATGGAAGAAAATCCCGAGGATCCACGTACCGTCCTGTGTGCCGATCTGATTGCACCGGAAGGGTATGGAGAAGTCATTGGAGGCAGTGAAAGAATCCATGACTATGACACATTAAAACAAAGGATAGAAGAAAGCGGACTCAATCTTGATGCCTATGAATGGTATCTTGAATTGAGGAAGTACGGCAGTGTGCCGCATTCCGGCTTCGGACTCGGCCTCGAGCGTACTGTTGCCTGGCTGAGTGGTGTACAGCATGTCAGGGAAACAGCACCATTCCCACGTCTGCTCAACCGTCTCTATCCATAAAACCAATATCGCCGCAAGGCGATATTTTTATAAGGAGCTTTTATCATGCTTGCAGATTATATACAGTATATGAATGTGCCGGTCAATAAAATTCTGCTCGACAATTACTCTAAACTCGGGTTGGATGAGAAATCATTGATCATCGTCATAAGACTGTCTGATATCCGTCATAATTCAGCAGAACTGCCTGATTTCAAACACCTTTCTGAAGGGATGACGATATCATTTGGAGAAGTTTCGGATGTCATCCAACATCTGATCGAAAACGGGCTGCTTGAGGTCGAAACAGTCAAAGATGAAGGCCGGTATGTCGAACATTTCTCGCTCGAACCGCTGTTCAGGAAACTTCCACAGTTCATCGAGGAAAAAGCGGCAGAGCCGGACCCTTCGGAAATACGCTCGTTATTCGAATATATTGAAGCACTGTACGGCCGTGTCATCAGCCCGAATGAATTCGAAAGGATCAACAGCTGGCTTGAAGACCCAGCAAATAGTGCTGAGTCAATAAAAGAAGCTGTCGATCTTGCCTATCAGAATCAAGTGACATCCCTTCAGTATGTGGAGCGTATCCTAAGTCAGCCGAGAAGCAAGAAATCACCTCAAAACAGCACCCATATGCCCCTCAGATCTTGGTTGGAAGGAGAAGATGTCTTTGATTAGCCGGAAAAAAACCATAGAAATGATAGATAAGATTGACGCCATGTTTCCAGATGCCGAGTGTGAACTCATCCATGAGAACCCATTTGAACTGACTATAGCCGTCCTTCTATCGGCACAATGTACAGATAACCTTGTCAATAAGGTGACCCGTGAGCTCTTTAAGAAATATAAAGGGCCCGAGGATTTTATTGCGGTCGAGCAGGCTGAGCTGGAACAGGACATCAGATCAATCGGCCTATTTCGAAATAAGGCCAAAAACATCCAAAAATTAAGCAAAGATGTCATTGAGCGTTTTGACGGAATAATTCCTGATAATTACGATGACCTGGTCAGCCTCGCTGGAGTCGGCAGAAAAACCGCAAATGTTGTACTTTCAGTGGCATTCGGCGTCCCGAGAATTGCGGTGGACACGCATGTCGAACGTGTATCCAAGCGATTAGGCATTGCACGGTACAAAGACTCTGTGCTTGAGGTGGAACAGACCCTTATGAAGAAAGTCCCTGAAGATAGATGGAGTAAGACCCATCATCAGATGATTTTTTTCGGCAGATACCACTGCACTGCGAGAAACCCGAAGTGTGAAGCGTGTCCGCTTCTCGACGATTGTAGGGAAGGGCAAAAACGTATGAAGAAGGCAGGGCTACTGTGACGATCGAGGCAGTCTACGGTTCACTCATCAAAAATGCCCGTCAGCCTGACCATGATCTTTACGACAAATACTATTCACTCGTCACCGATCATATCCAAAAGCACTTATCGGAACTAGAAACAGACGATCATCCAGAAGTCCTCCCCCTTAACTACTGCGACAGGATTTCTTATATAAAAGCCAATCCCTATAAATACCACAGCATCGTCCAGTTGAATTTGATCTATACGGAATTCGTTAAAAAGTACGCCTCCTATTGCGTCAGGAGGAACAAAAAATAAGCACCCCAGGCAGGGGTGCTTATTTTTATGCCGCTTCATCTGTTTCTTCTTCCGTCTGCTCCTCCACTGGCTCTTCAACAGAAGGCGCCGCTTCTTCCGTCTGCTCCTCAGTCGGTTCAGAAGTCGGTTCTTCAGTCCGCTCTTCAGTGGCTTCTTCCTGGGTCGGCTCTTCAGTCGTTTCTTCCTGGACCGGTTCAGAAGTCGTTTCCTCAGTCGGCTCTTCGGTAGTCTCTTCCTGTGTTGATGGTTCAGTAGTATTTTCCTGCGTGCTTGGTTCTTCTTCACTTTCTGTAATGACCTGACTTGGTTCTTCTACTGTTTTCTCGGTTTCAGTATTCTGTTGTTGTCTTCTGCCGGTTTCTGTAGACTGAAGTCCTTCATTGCCCTGAACGGCGAGTTCATTGCCGTTCACCTGGACAACGCTATCAGGCCTTGCGAAATCTTGTCCATTATAGGTGCTGATCGACTGCATGATGTCCCTGAAGAACCATTGCGGCGTAATGTGCTCATCCTGACCGACGAATGACGCCTCACCATTTTCAAGGGTTTTGTTGAATCCGGTCCACACACTCATTGTGTACTCGGGTGTGTATCCTACAATCCAGGCATCTTTCGCTGCATTGTCGGGCAGGTTATTCTCTTCCCTCAATTCTTTCGAGTAGGAAGTGGTTCCCGTTTTGGCGGCTATGTTCAAGCCATTCATTGGAATGAAGTCTGCACTGCCGTAAGGTTCAAAAGTGCCTTTTAGCATATCAGTCATCATGTAGGCTGTGTAATCTTCCATAGCCTTTTCGGATTCGCTCTCAAACTCTATGGTTTCACCTTCATCGGTGACGACGTAGCGGATTGACTGCGCTTCATTGTAAGTACCACCGTTGCCGAAAGAAGCATAGGCCTGGGCCATTTCCAGTGGACTGAACTGTGAATGGTCACCGCCCCCGAGCACATCGTTGAACGTCAACGACAGATCGTCTTCGTCCTCAGTGCTGTACTCAAGTCCGACATTTTCCGCAAATTCCTCAGGCGCATTTTCTCCCGCTTCTTCCTTTACGGCTTCAAAAGTCTTGACTGCCGGAATATTGAAGCTCTGCCTCAAGGCATCCCTCATCGTAACTTCGCCGTGATCCTGCATATCATAGTTGCTGATTGTATTGCTGAATCCTTCAGGTTGGTATTCCATTTCATCTTCAATGAGGTGATCCGTCCGCCATTTCATATGTTCTATGGCAGGGCCGTAGGAAAGGAAAGGCTTCATTGTAGACCCCACGTTCTTTTTGACCAATGCCTGGTTATGCATGACGACTTCACGGTAATCGCGTCCTCCAGAGACGGCGACCAGATCACCTGTCTGTGTATCCAGGATGGTGGACGCAATATTGAAGTGCTCGCTTTTGAATTTTTCATTATAATAATAATCTCTGTCATTGACCATCGTCTGAAGCTGCGCTTGGACACCACTGTCCATATTCGTATAGATCGACAAGCCGCTTGCCAGTGCTTCACCAAGCTCCATATCTTTAAATTTATCGTTCGTCTGCAGTTCCTGCTTGACCATATTGATATATGAGGCATATTCAGGATCTTCCGGTTCACTAGAAGCACGTTCTTCTTCCGAACGGCTCACCAGATTCGCTGTGATGTCCGTATTTATCGCTTCATTATACTGTTCTTCGGTGATGCGTTCATGATGCAGCATGAGGTTCAGGACAGTGTGGGCCCGGTTGGTTCCCGATTCGCCATCCACATATAGATTATACCGGTTGGGCAGCTGCGGCAAGCCGGCAAGGTAGGCTGTCTCCGCCAGGTTCAATTCATCAAGCTCTTTGTCGAAATAGTATTTTGATGCTGTCCTGATGCCGTATATCCCATCCGAGTAGTAGATTTTATTCAAGTACATCTCGAGTATCTCGTCCTTCGAATATTCCTGTTCCAGGCGATAGGCGAGATACGCTTCCTGTGCCTTTCGGGCGATGGTCTTCTCTTCGGTCAGAAAGACCCGTTTGACGACTTGCTGCGTGATCGTACTCGCTCCCTGACTGCCGAAACCGTCCGTAACATTATTGAGCACCGCTGCGCCGAGTCTCCGGAAATCCACAGCTCCATGTTCATAGAAACGGTCGTCCTCAACCGAAAGTACAGCATCAGTGACGTATTCCGGCGTATTGTCGATGTCCAGCAGTTCCCGCTTTTGGCCTTCAAACAGCTTCGTGACCAGCTCATCGTCCTTATCGTATATTTTAGCAGGTATCGGATCTTTCAGCTTTTCCTCGCTGAAGGCGGGGGCTTTCGATGCATAGTAGGCGAACAGGAAGGACCCGGCAACCAGCATAACCAGGCCGATGAGCAGGAGCCATAAAACTATGCGCTTGATTATTGATGACCTGGAGCGTTTTCCACCTTTCTTCTGTGGCTTCCCAGAACTTCTCTTATAATTTTGTGCCATTGTCATTCTCCATTCTCGAAATAGAATTCATCTACAGCGTCCAAATATTGGATGCGCGGGTTTATGGCCTGCTTAAGCAGGATGCTCTCATACTTGATGTCTTGATATCTGATTGATTTTCTGCCACCATCTTTATAAGCATCCCAAAACGGCAGGAACTTTTCAAAGGGCATCATATACGTTTCCCCGTAGAATGAAAAGCGGAGGATGATAAAGACTAAGCCGCCGTGCCTATGGCACCGTATCATATGGTCAACCTGGTGTTCATGTATGTTGATGAAGGGGAAACGGGACTCGTTGTGCGTTTCCTTAGCTTCAAAGTCTATATATTTTCCTCGATATATGCCATTGTAGTCGCTTGTCGACGGTACTTTAAAGTAGGCTTCGTCGATCTTGGCCCTGTTTCTTGACGGGTAGTCCACATTGACGATCTGCACGGGCGTCGGTTTCTTGTGTATGACGGCCCGTCCGGTCTCCAGGTAGAATTGATTGGTATGGTCAAGATCTTTTTCAAGCGTCATTCCCCGCGATCCGTAGCGGACCGTCCCGCTTCTCGACTTCTTCCGGGAAGCAGGATTGTTGTGCCGGGGCTTCGTGCCTTTAGGGTACTTCATGCCCATCACCTTTCGTTATTGTGTATGATGATATATCATTATACAATATTTATGCTGACTTAAACATTGATAATTATAGGAGGTGCAGCATTTTTGTCAAGAAACCCCTCTTTTTCCGAACTGCGCGCATTGCTTGATGAAGTTGCCCGGAGGTACGAGAAGGCCAGGGCGGGATACGAATTCGACTTCGGTGAGGAGATCGAACCGTTCCTTAAAGATAACGAAGAGACTGTGATGTCCATAAGGAACATGAAGACGGATTTCCGCTTCAACGCTGCCACCCGTGAAAAGGCCGAAGAGGAATTCATGGAACTCTTGATGGCTTGTCATATGCGCCGCTTCAGTAAGAAAGTCTACCGTGAGAAATACAAATTCCTCAACATGTGGCTGGCCCACGCCGAAAGGGAGGCGCTATTCTGATGCGGACACTGATCGCCGGCTATAGGCCTTATGAGCTCGGTATATTCAAATCGTCACAGCCTGAAGCCCAGGTGCTTAAAGACTTCATGAAATTCAAATTGAAGGAATATATCGATAACGGCACCGAATGGTTCATCATCCAAGGGTACACCGGCATCGAATTCTACGCCGCCTTGGCGATGATCGAGCTGAGAGAGGAATATACATTCAAGTATTCGGTGCTGAAGCCCTTCCACGGCTTCGACGAGCGGTACAAGGAGGACGATGCGCTGCTGTTGCACCAGATTTTAGATAACAGCGATCATCACCAGTTCATCTTCGACAGACCTTACGAATCTCCGCGGATGTTCCCGATGATCAACCGATTCCTGATCGACCATTCGGACCAGGCCCTCGTCGTATATGATGAACAGGCCGATTCAAAAACCCGATTCATATATGATCAAATGCTTGAACTAAAGGAAGATAGGCCGTATAATATTGAAAGAATACAATTTGACGAAATCAATGCTTTCATAGATTCCGCGTATGAGAGGTGATACAATGAGCGAGTACACGCTGAAGCTTTCAGCAAAAGATATATTCGAGAAAGAATTCGAAAAATCTATCAGAGGATTCAAGCCGATTGAAGTAGATAGTTTCCTTGATGATGTCATCAGCGACTATCAGAAGATGGCTGATATGAATAATAGCCTCAAAAGACTGGAAGATGAGAATGCCCGCCTCAAAAAGGAAGTAGAGGAACTGAGGATTCGTGTAGCGACTAAATCACGCTCCGTTGATAACCAGACGCAAAACCACCAGATCGATATACTCAAACGCTTGAGCAATCTGGAAAAAAAGGTGTTTGGACAGTCTAAAGTTAATTGATTCGAACCGGTATGTCTCGGATAATCGCTATGCACTCTGATGCATAGAGGAAAGTCCATGCTCACACACTTCTGAGATGAGTGTAGTGTTCGTGCCTGACGAAATAATAAGTCAGGGCAGCTTAAGGCTGACGGCGACGACAGGGCCTAAGTGAGAATATGGTCCCGGTAGTCATAAATGTGCCACAGTGACGTAGCTTCTGCAGAAATGCAGGAGGTGGAACGCGGTAAACCCCTCGAGTGAGCAATCCAAATTTGGTAGGAGCACTTTCCAATGGGAATTCAACCGGCGGAGAGATACTACTTTGTAGTATAGACAGATGATTATCACCACTGTGCGAGTGTAACTAGTGCACATGACAGCACGGTGGTACAGAACATGGCTTACAGAGACACCGGACTAGACACGCTCTCCATTACGAAATGGGGGGCTTTTATTTTATAGATTATGGGTCATACATAAAAAAAGAGAGGGTTTTTAGATGCAATTCAAACTGCTGGCAAACACACCAATGGGCGTAGAGAAGGTCGTCGCCGATGAAATAGAGGCGCTTGGCTATCCTGCGACACTCGAAAATGGACGTGTCTATTTTGAGGGCGATGAAACGGCCATCATCCGGACGAACTTGATGATGCGCACAGCCGACCGTATCCGCATCATAGTCGGGGATTTTGAAACGACATCCTTCGACGATCTTTTTGAACAGACGAAGGCATTGCCATGGTCGGACATCCTCGGTCCAGCGGCTGCGTTCCCCGTTACAGGCCGTTCCCATAAATCGACGCTGTACAGTGTACCCGACGTACAACGCATCGTGAAAAAAGCCATCGTCGAACATCTTAAAGAAGCATTCAACATTAAAGGCAAGCTGCCTGAAAATGGCCCGAGATACAAGGTGGATATCGCCATACTGAAAGACCGGGCAGTGCTGACCATCGACACAAGTGGCGATGCCCTCCATAAACGCGGCTACCGTACGGGGCAGGGGGAGGCGCCGATCAAAGAAACGTTGGCCGCTACCATGCTCAAACTGGCCAATTATGACGGCTCGAAAACTTTGATAGACCCCTTTGCCGGTTCTGGTACGATCGTGATTGAAGCCGCGTTGATGGCGCTCAATATCGCACCCGGTTCGAACCGTACTTTTGATGCTGAAAAATGGGACATCATCCCGGAGGCGGATTGGCAGAATATGCGTATGGAGTTAGAAGAAGCGGCCCTTTATGAGCGGGACATCAAAATCATCGCCGCTGATATCGATCCTGAAATGATATCAGTCGCTAAGGATAATGCCTTAGAAGTCGGCCTGCAAGATGATATTGAATTCCTGGTGTCCGATATCCATGATTTTGAGATTGAAGATGAAGATGCCCAACTGGTGACCAATCCACCTTACGGCGAACGCATCGGGGAGGCAAAAGAAGTCGAAGAGATGTACAGACGGCTTGGCGATATGATGGTTGCCGACCCGACGCTGAGCGTCTATCTGATGACTTCAAATAAAATGTTCGAACATATAGTAGGGAAGCGTGCGACGAAGCGCCGTAAACTGTTCAACGGCTATATAGAGACCACGTACTTCCAATATTGGGGAAAGCGGGGGAATGAATAATTGTCTGGAACCGCTACCCTTGAAACCCTGTATAAACTACGTAAAGAGATTCTGAAGTCCGACAATGCATTTCTGGTGTCACAGATTGACCATGCCATTATGAAAACTTATAGGGGCCAGCTTGTATTTTCATTCATCGGTCATTTCTCTGCAGGGAAATCCAGTTTGGTCAATCATCTTCTTGACCGCGATATCCTGCCTTCATCGCCAGTGCCGACCACAAGCAACACCGTATCGGTGGAAATCGGTGAAGCGGAGGAGATCCAGGCCTTCATCGACCAATATAGATACATTCCACTGGAAGACTACAGCGCGCTCAGGGAGTTGAACACGGGTGACTTGGACATTGCGTCGATCTCGATGAAAGTAGCCCATCCAGTATTCAAGGAAAAGACGGTCTTCCAGGATACGCCGGGTGTCGATTCAAGAACCGACAGTCATGAAGACAGTGCCAACCGCTTCCTGCTGAACAGTGACTACATCTTCTTTACAGTCGAATACAATCACGTCGAAAGCGAACATAATCTAAGGCTGCTAAAAGAGATTTCAGAGATGAACATCCCGTTCTCCCTGATCATCAACCAGATCGATAAGCATGACGATGGGGAACTGGCCATGGACACCTTCATCGCACGCATCAAAAAGACATTGAGCCAATGGCGCATCATGCCGGAGAAAGTGTTTACAACTTCCATCTATGATTCCCCGCATAATGATGTAAAGGCGCTGGCTGCGCACATCTCACAAGTCGAATCGCACCGCGGGGCATATGAGGCGGCGTACCATGAACGTATTGTAGACAATATCGAAAGCCGTCAACTGTATTATCTGGATGACCAGATCTCTTCTCTACAGGAGCGCCTGGGACTTGAAGAAGGTGTCCAGAAAGAGGGTGTAGAGGACCATATCGATTATCTCGAAAAGGAAGATGACCAGAACAGGATTGCAGCACTTCACTCCGACCCAGACCAGTTGAAGACACATATACAGGATAAAGTGAAGGCAATCGCAAAGGACAGCTATCTATATCCCCACCCCGTGAAGTCCGCGATCACCGAATTTTTGAAGGTATTATCCGGCGACATCAAACCAGGGGGGTTCTTTGGCAAGCAAAAGAAGTACCAGTCACTATATGAGTCCCAGCGCACAAAGATCGGTGAGGAGATTCAACCCGTCATCCAATCTGAAATAAACGCCCCGGTGAATGCCTTCTTTGATACGCTCACTCTAGAAGGGGCGCCTTTCCGGTACATTTGGAATGATGAACTGCTGTCTGAGGAAGACATCACCACCCTTTCTTCCCAGTACATCATGAACTATTTGGACAAGTTGAAAGCCAGGATTGAAAAAGACGTCACCACATCTGCATTGGCGCATGCCGCCACATTATCCGCAGCCACTGAAGGGACACGGACTGAAGACCATTCGGATGAGATTGATGATGCGAAACATCTGGCGGCATTGCTTGCCTTGAAGGAGTCCCTAGGCACTGCCAACTACAGGCATTTCTATATCCATCTGGACGACGAGACCGACAAGCTTGAACTGACGGAAGCGGTGAGCCGTGATGTGGCCCGAACCGAAACGGAGCGCCCCGAATCGAGAGGGTATGAAGCACCTGCACCACAAAACATGGACATCGATCAGTTCGAATATCTCCTGAAGATCCTAAAACCGCATCCGCGCTATGCGGAGTTCGCTGCAATAATCAACGAGAAGCTCAAACGCATCCATGACGGTAAAGTCAACATCAGCGTCTTCGGTGGCTTCAGCGCCGGCAAAACGACGTTCATCAATGCATTGATGGGTCAGGCCCGACTGGCTGCAAGCCCGAATCCGACCACCGCGACAATCACTGAGATATCGAACGTGGGCGAGTCGCGGGCACTCTATAAGACAGAAGCGGATATCGTCCAGTCGCTTCAAGTGATCACCAATCAGGAGGGTCAGTCCATCACTGATTTCATCCCTTGGATCAAACGCCATAAAAATAATGTCAAAGAAGCCTACATTCCGTTCCTAAACGGCATATTGACGCATTACGACGCCCATCGTGATGATCTGGGCAAGGAAATCAGCATGTCCGAAGATAAACTTATAGAAAAGATCAGTGCAGACGAAGAAGCGATCTTCATCCATAAGGCATATCTGGCCGTCGATAATGAATTGACACAGCGCTTTTCCATCGTCGATTCACCAGGCATCAACTCGATCAACGAACGCCATACAGAGGAGACGCACCACATCATCTCAGACAGTGATATGATCATATACGTCTCCTACTACAATCATGTCTTCAGCCGTTCCGATGAGCGCTTCCTACAGTATATAAAATCGATAAAAGGCAGCGCCTTCCCGATCATCTTCATCATCAATGCGGTGGATCTGATGCGGACCGAGGCAGACTTGGAAAAAGTCATGGACTATACCCACGAGTCGCTTGATCACCTCGAGATCAGCCATAAAGTATTCCCGGTCTCGAGCAAACAAGCAGTGACGTCCCATAATGCTCAGTTTGAAGCGGCCAAGGCGGAAATCACCGAGATTGCCAACAATAATGCCATAGGCATGCAGTATCAGTCGCTTAGGGAAACGGCCAACCAGCTGGAAGAAGCAGTGGCTTCCAATATGCGACGGTACCACAATCAGAATGAGGAAAAGGATCGCATTGAAACGCTTCGGCGTCGTCTCCTTGAAACGCTTGCCGACTACAGTGCACAGCAATTTGCACATACCCTGCAGCAGGAGATTGACATCATCCTCTCCCATACTGAAAAGCAGCTGAAGCTTAAACTCTACGATTACTTGAAATACTTGATATCGGCTGCGGACATAAAAGAACGGAATTTCATCGCTGACAATCTGACGGCGCTCTCCAATGACATCAACCAGCACCTTGGACTTGAACTTGCCACAAGTTTCAACGCAGTCTACCACAAGGCTGATGCCGAGCTGATGCAGTCCTTGACAGCCATCAACGAAGACTTGGGCAAAGCCATGATCGCCAGCCGTATTGAAGACGGCCGTGTGCCGAGGCCACAGCCGGAACTGCGCATCAAACCGCAAGTCCTGTTGGACCATCAAAAAGCGCTGCATAAATCGAGAAGCCAACCTAAAGCATTCAGGAGCCTGCTACTCGAGCTGTCCGAGGCGATTGTCGGCTCCATCGATTTCGAGGCGCTAAAAAAGGAGCTAGTGCAGATGGCAGATGAGTATCTGACAGCCAAAGACGCCGTTTTGGACGATGAACTCACCACTGTCTCACACGCATTGAATGAACCGCTTGCTGATATCAGCGAAACGGACTATGAAGAAGACCAGGCACTTTTCGAACAACTGAGAAGGCATAAAGGAGATTAAAAAATGATTATCGACAGTACCGACAATAATCTACGTGGCACACAGTTCATGCCCATCGATTGCCGTAATGTCATGGATGATCTAGATGCATCCGCCGCGATGGTGGCAGACACACCATATCTAGGCCTCCATATTCCCCAAAAGCCATGGATGTTCACATCAGAAGGCCTAAATGAAGGGCGTCATCCCATACCACCGGGCTCAGTGGTAGGCGGACTTTATGATGCACTGAAGCAAGACACGGATGCCGAACTGCTTCTGTTGGATAAGGAGGACGCATTCTTTCATACACGCCTCTATTATCTATTCCAGCTATACGGTTTCCATGCCATGCTGTGGAATGACGCGTGCGAGAACCTAAAAGATTCCGGCCTCACGCTACTGGAGCACACGCCTTCCTTCCCGGATGAAGTTGATGAATCCCGTGAGGTACAGCCTCCAGATGTATCGATGCTCGCCACACTAGAAGACGTGGAGCATGCTGTGGGCATTGATGATGTGCTGCTGATCGACGTCAGGGCACATAACCGCTACCTCGGTGACACGGAGCCGATCGACTTTAAGAAAGGGCATATACCAGGCGCTGTAAATATCCCGTATTCCGACGTCTTTGAATCAGGCCGCTTGAATATAACCAGTCTGGAGCACCTCAGGCCCTTCCTGTCGGAATTCAGGGAACTCATAGTCTATTGCGGCTCGGGCATGAGTGCGACCCCGCCTTATTATGTACTTGAAAGCATGGATTTGCCGGTACGCCTCTATGGCGGCAGCTTCTCGGAATGGATCCGCCATCACGATGTGGAGACCGGTGTGTCGACCATGCATGAAAGGATGGCAAAATTTGAAGGATAAAAATCTGATCATAGACGGCATGGCGCTCCTGTTCCGTCATTTCTACGCCACCAGTTTCAGGCAGCAGTTCATGTACAGTGCCTTCGACAGGCCGACCAACGGCGTGCAGGGGGTTGTGCGCCATGTCTTCAAGCTGGTTGAAACCGTACAGCCGACCCGACTCATCATCACATGGGACATGGGGTCACAGACGATCCGCAACGACTGGTATCCAGACTATAAAAAGAACCGCACAGCCCCGCCTGATGAGCTGATTCCGCAATTCGACCACATCAAGGAAGTATTTGATGACTTAGGCATCTTCCAAATCGGCATCAGGGGCTACGAAGCGGACGACATCATCGGTACGCTGTCGACCACGTTCGATGATGTCGTCATGGTCAGCGGTGACCGCGACCTCCTTCAGCTTCTGGATGAAGAGAATGAGCTGTGGCTGACGAAGAAAGGCTATACCGAGTACCATCACTATACAAAAGAGCGTTTTATACTGGAACATGGCATCACCCCTCGGCAATTCATCGATGTCAAGGCGCTGATGGGGGATGCAAGTGACGGCTATAAAGGCGTCAAAGGCGTGGGTGAGAAAACCGCATTCAAGCTGATACGGGAATATGGCAATATAGACAATATGCTGACTAATCTCGACACCCTGACACCAGCACTGAGAAAGAAGATTGAAGCGGATATGGCATCTTTGAGGATTGCCCACCAGCTGGCGAAGATCATTACCGATGTCCCGCTTGACGCAAGGGAGATAAGTGAATCGAGCATACTGCGCCTATCCCTTCAGGACGTCGATCAGGTGCTCTTGGCACATGATCTGTCCATCGCCAGAAAATATGTAGGGAAGCTCGGTCTCTAGGAGGGTCTGTATGACACGTGTATATATAGATGCAGCAGCCGGCACCAACCCGAAGGCTGCTGCCGGCGCTGTAGTCTTCAAGGATGACGCTGGACAAAAAGAATTCACCGCTTATCTCGGGGAGATGGATAACCATGAGGCGGAGTGGGCGGTTTTGGAATTTGCGGTAGATAAGGCGCTTGAGCATGGATATCGTTCACTGATCATCCACACCGATTCAAAGGTCATTGCAGATAGCTTCGATAAAAACCACGTCAAAAATAAAGTGTTCCGAAAATATTTTATGAGTGTTTCAGATAAGTTAGGGGAAATGGCTTTGTTCATCATCAGTTGGACCCCGAGGAATAAAAATAGACACGCTGATGCACTCGCTAAAGACGCACTGTTCAGGCACCGGAAAAACTGATTGTGTGGCCCTGCCTTTTGTTATGGAAGGAACTTCGTTATAATCAGTGGAGGAGGTTGAAAAGTGAACACAGATGTACTTGAAAAAATTAATGATCTAGAAGAAAAGTACTGTCATGGCTGCCTTCTCAAAGAATTGAACCGTTCCGAAGGCAGCAGGACAGCTGCACATAATTTCTGCATCCATGAGTGTTCGGTCGGCATTTCGATACGGACGCATGGCAATAAACTTCAATAGGAGGATATATAATGGAAATCGTAAAAATTGAACCGACACCAAGTCCCAATACAATGAAAATCACTGTGAGTGAAGAGAAGAAGGAAATGAAGTCATCGACTTACCGCGCTGTTTCAGATGAGGCACCTGAGTTCATCAACCGCGTACTTGAATTGGAGGATGTCACAAGCGTCTTCCACGCCCTCAATTTCATCTCGGTCGACAAGTCACCGAAGGCGGACTGGGAGACGCTCATTCCTCAGATCGAGCAAACTTTCGATTCCAATAATGACGATGAAGTAAAAAAAAACTAGAATCTGAAAATGCTTTTGGCTCCGTCTCAGCCCAGGTGCTTACCTTCAAGGGCATACCCTACCAGATCAAGCTCAACGATGGCCAGGAACACCGCAGGCAGCTGCCAGAACGTTTCACCGATGCCGTGGAAGCGGCAACCCTTCCTGAAGACAACATCATAATGCTCAGGAAATGGGAGGACTATGGCACCAGATACGGGGAACCCGAATCAATCTTCGAAGAGTTGACTGAAGAGCTTGAGGCGCTCCATGACGATGAAGTGCTTAAGACCATGGTGGAGGAAGCAAAGACAAAGAAGGCCCCGGAGCCAAAACGCTACTTCAAGGTGGAGAAGTCCGAATTCACTGCACGCGACAACTGGAAGGAACGCCTGTGGCTGCTTAATCATATGGAGACACCCACACAGGATGATTATCCCGTCCTATCCATCGCCCTGGAAGATGAAAAGATGCAGATCAGGCGGGAAGCGGTGAGTCTGCTGGCAATGATTGAGGAGCGTGAGACGCTGCCTTACCTTAAGAAAGCCTTGCAGGATCGTTCCGTACCTGTCAGACGGACTGCTGGTGATGCATACAGTGACCTTGGATACGAAGAAGGATTGCCGGATATCTATCCTCTACTCGGCGACAAGAGCCCGATCGTAAGGTGGCGTGCAGCAATGTTCATATATGAGGTCGGCGATGAAGAGAGCCTGTCTCATTTGAAGGCGCATAAAGATGATCCGCAGTACGATGTACGACTGCAGATCGAAATGGCCATCACCCGTATAGAGCAGGGCGAAGAAGCCCTCGGCAGCGTATGGAAGCAAATTCAGGAAAGGGAGCGATAATATGAACGCCTATGAAGAGTACATGAAGGAAATGGCACGTCCGATGCGTGAAGAATTGACTGGCATGGCTTTCAATGATCTTACTACAGCAGAAGAAGTCGATCGGTTCATGAAGGGCATCGGCAAAGATGAAACCGCCTTTGTGGTTGTAAACAGTGTCTGTGGTTGTGCAGCGGGACTCGCACGGCCTGCTGCCGTAACTGTAGCGGAACAGAACCCCATCAAGCCGGATCATAAGGCAACGGTGTTCGCCGGCCAGGACAAGGAAGCGACTGAACGTATGCGCGAGTACATCGGTCAAGCGCCTTCCAGCCCTTCCATGGCCCTTTTCAAAGGGGATGCACTTGTTCATTTCGTGCCCCGGGAAAATATCGAGGGCCGGGATGTGCATGACATCATGATGGACTTGAAGGAAGCGTTTGATGAAAATTGTTCAAAATAAAAACAGGAAAGGCCAAGCCTTTCCTGTTTTTATTGGATAGGATCTACTCAAAAATACTCATCGACATCAAATAGAGAGCAAGAAGAGTGAGACCGACCGTCATAAATATTTCCATGATCGACACCCCAAATCAAATAAATTTTTAACTATTTTAACTGTATTCAATGTATATTATATATAAAGACGTCCAAAAAGAAAAGGGGAGGATCTAATGAATACTTTTGATGATACGTACCATGACCTTATGAGAAAAATCAAAAGCGAGGGCAGCTACAAGGATGACCGCACCGGAACCGGCACCTATTCGTTGTTTGGCCATCAGATGCGCTTTGACCTTAAAGAGGGATTCCCGCTACTGACAACCAAAAAGGTGCTTTTCAAAATGCTTGCAACAGAATTGATATGGTTCATACGCGGGGATACGAACATACGTTTCCTACTTCAATACAACAATAACATATGGAACGAGTGGGCGTTTAAAAATTGGGTCGAATCCGCAGAATATGAAGGCCCGGATATGACCGATTTCGGACGCCGTGCGCTGGAAGATGCATCATTCAATGAAACATACAAGAAAGAAATGACGCGTTTTAAAAATAAGATACTGGAAGATGATGCGTTTGCCGAGAAATACGGTGATCTTGGAAATGTCTATGGCAAGCAATGGCGTCATTGGCAAGGCCCGGACGGCTCATTTACGGATCAGTTGAAGAATGTAGTCGAAAGCATCAAAAAGAATCCAGATTCAAGGAGACACATCGTTACGGCGTGGAATCCTGCCGAAATCGACGGTATGGCATTGCCGCCATGCCATGCCTTCTTCCAATTCTATGTAAACGATGGTAAGTTGAGCCTGCAGCTCTATCAAAGAAGCGGAGATGTTTTCCTAGGCGTACCATTCAATATAGCAAGCTATGCGCTTCTGCTTGAGCTTGTCGCACGGGAGTGTGGTCTGGAGGCACATGAATTCATCCATACGTTGGGGGATGCACATATCTACACCAACCATATGGACGCAGTAAATGAACAGCTCGCCCGTGAGAGCTTCAGCCCTCCTAAAATCAAAATAAAAGGCAATAGATCAATGTTCGAACTGGAATATGAAGATTTCGAGGTCATCGACTACGAAAGCCACCCTTATATCAAGGCACCAATAGCCGTCTAGGAGGAGAATCATGATATCTTTAATAGTCGCTTACGCCGACCAATCTGTAATTGGTTTTAAAAACAAAATGCCCTGGCATCTTCCCGAAGACCTTAAACATGTAAAACAACTGACGGAAGGGAATACAATCGTCATGGGACGTAAGACATTCGAGTCCTTGGGGCGTCCCCTGCCGAATAGGCGCAATGTGGTATTGACGCGCGATGAAACTTTCAGTGCAGAAGGCATTGATGTCATCAATCATACTGATGCAATCAATTCTTTGGAAGGAAAAGTATTTATCTTTGGAGGTAGCACCGTCTATAATCAGACGATGCACCTTGTAGAGGAAATGCACATCACCCGTATTCACAGGCGCTTCGCTGGTGATACCTTCTTTCCCGATTATGATCCTTCTGAATGGGAACTGGTCGATAAGATTGAGGGGATTCAAAATGAAAAGAACAGATATCCTTATGAATTCCTGCACTATAGACGCAAGTGAAGAAGGAGGGGAGTTGGGGTTTGAACATTTGGAAGACTTTCTTCTCAATACTGCTGTCCATCAATATTCTGTTCATCATATGGATAGCCATTACATTCAGCAATTCATATGATCTGCCTGATGAGAAAAATGGTAATTATAACACAGCAGAATCGGGTATAGAATTGAAGATGACCAATCAAGCAGTGCAATCCATCCTCAATGATGCAATCGATGAGGAATCCATTCAGGTTTCGGTGGGTGAAGCGGGTATCTATTTTAAGGCTGTGCAGGATGTACTTGGCATTGAAATAGAAACTTCTTTGAATCTTGAACCCGTCTCTACAGGTGAAGAGGTCGTCTTTGCCGTAAAGGATATCGATGTTGGCGATCTGCCGCTCACCCAAGATATGTTCTACTCAATCATCAAAAATCAAAGCGATCTCCCAGAGGGCATCCGTTTTGATGATGATGAGCGTGCATTATTGATCAACACCAAAACATTAACGCAGGATTTTAAAATGGAAGTGGAAGTCGAAAAGATTGATTACCAGAATGACGAGTGGTACTTTTCAATAACAAATGATTAAGAGGTGAGTAATTTGTCAACAGCTACACTAGCAGGAGGATGCTTCTGGTGCCTGGTCAAACCATTCGACCAATTTGATGGTGTCAATTCCGTCGTGTCCGGCTATTCGAATGGACATGTGGAAAACCCTACGTACCAGCAAATCTCAACCGGCACAACAGGACATGTCGAGGCTGTCCAGATTGATTTTGATGAAACTGTAATGTCTTACGAAAAACTATTGAATATCTTTTTCCAGACTTTCGATCCAACTGATACAGAAGGTCAGTTTGGTGATAGAGGCCCGCAATATGCACCGGCAGTTTTCTATCATGATGACAAGCAAAAAGAAATTGCGGAATCTGTAATTGCAGATTTGGACAAGCAGAATATATTCAATGATCCGATAAAAACACCTGTTTTACCTTACAAAAACTTCTATAGAGCTGAAGAAGAACATCAGGATTTCTATAAAACGAACAGTGCCCATTATAATGCATACTTTAAGGGCTCCGGCAGAAAAGCATTCATCGAAAAGCATTGGGGGATGAAATAAAATGGCAATAGGACGTCATGAATCAGAGCTATCACCAGAAGAATATAGCGTAATGAAAGAGAATGGAACTGAACCACCATTCCAGAATGAATATTGGAATCATTACGAGGATGGCCTTTATGTCGATAAATTGAAAGGCACACCGTTATTCACTTCAAGGGACAAATTCGCTTCCGATTGCGGTTGGCCAAGTTTTGCCAAAACAATTTCAGAAGATGTAAGTGAAAAGTTCGATGATTCCTTCGGGAGGCATAGAATAGAAGTAAGGAGTGAAGCTTCAGACAGCCACCTTGGCCATGTCTTCGAAGATGGCCCCAAAGAACTGGGGGGCTTGCGCTACTGCATCAATTCAGCCGCTATGGACTTCATACCGAAAGATGAACTCGAAGAAAAAGGTTACGGTGAATACCTTAAATTATTCGATTGAATTTCAAATCCATTTTGATAGGAGAGTAAAATTATGTTCAAAAATCTATTTGGTAAAAAAGACAACACTGAGAAGGAATTGGAAATTACGAGTCCGTTAAACGGTGAATATATACAACTTGAAGATATCCCAGACCCGGTCTTCGCCGAAAAAATGATGGGCGAAGGGTTTGGGGTCAAACCTTCCGACGGCGAAGTCGTTGCGCCCGTTTCCGGGACGGTCATGCAAGTATTTCCGACAAACCATGCAGTTGGGCTCAGAACTGCCAATGGACTTGAAGTTCTGATCCATATCGGTCTTGAGACCGTAGCGATGAAAGGTGAAGGCTTCACAGGACATGTTTCAGAAGGAGATTCCGTCGAAAAAGGGGATCCACTTGTCACTTTCGATATGGAACTGGTAAAATCAGAAGCGAACAGCACCATTTCTCCTGTCATCATCACGAATAGTGATATGCTGGATGAATTCAAGGTTGAGGATGTCACCAACTTAAACAGGGCCGACACTGTAGTTGTGACTGCTACCGTCAAGTAATGAAGAATCATTCATTCTACCAGTATATGAAAACAAGGAAAGGTGAAAACTCATCAATCGGAGGTTTAGCCGAACATATCTTAAACGATCCCATGTTCCCGAAATATTCCACGGAATATTCTGAGGTTACGGAATATCTTGAGAACAATCCATATGAAGATATGCCGCTTTCGCATTTTGATACTGCTTTTGACGATTACCTCAACTGGTTGCAGCATTAAAACAACTTAAGATAAAGGAGCAATAAAACAATGAGTATTCATATCAATGCCAAAAAAGGTGATATTGCCGACACTATACTACTGCCGGGAGATCCACTGCGTGCAAAATACATCGCCGAGAACTTCTTGGATGATGTCACTTGCTATAACGAAGTCCGTAACATGCTTGGATTTACAGGTTACTATAAAGGAAAACGCATTTCTGTCCAGGGGACTGGTATGGGAGTACCTTCGATCTCCATTTACATCCACGAGCTTATGGACGAGTATGGCGTTAAAAACCTGATACGTGTAGGAACTTGCGGCGCTATTCAAAAAGATGTCAAAGTAAGGGATGTTATACTTGCCCAAAGTGCATCAGGTGATTCCTATCAGAACCGTAAACTTTTCAAGAACATCGATTTTGCTCCAACATCCGATTTCGAATTGCTGCTCTCAAGTTATAATGAAGCGCAGAAGAAGGGCATGAATGTTAAAGTCGGAAATATATTCACAGCTGACTCCTTCTATGACGAGAATGGCAATATTGAACAGTTGGCGGAATATGGAGTATTGGCGCTTGAAATGGAATCCACTGCATTGTTTACAATCAGTAAAAAGTTCAACGCCAGGGCGCTTTCCATTCTGACGGTTTCCGATCACGTATTAACGGGTGAAGCAACCTCAAGTGAAGAAAGACAAACTTCTTTCAATGAAATGATAGAGGTTGCCTTAGAAGCAAGCCTGCCGTTCATTGGAAAAGCAAAATAATTCCAAAAGAAAGGAAAGGTGTCGAGACCTTTCCTTTTTACATATATTTGTTTAATTTTCATCTTTAAACTGATAAACTGTTACTTAATTATTCAAGTAGAAATTAGGTGTAGATTTTGAAAGAAGAGCATGATTCCAATAATTCCCGCAAAGTCGGGGGCAAACATATAAATATCAATTTTTTCTGGTTTCTCATCATAATACTTACTTCCATCATACTTTCTGCAGTCATTACTGCGTTGAGTCTTGAAGCAGGCAATGAAAAAGCAGTTAATGTAGGTACTGATACCAGGAGCGAGTTTTCCAAACTCTATAGTGTCTATGACACCATCACCGACAACTACTACGAGGATGTTGACAGGAACGCACTGATAGAGTCATCAATACAGGGAATGGTTGAAGGTCTCGACGATCCATACAGCGAGTACATGAATAACGAGGAAATCGCCTCGTTCGAGGAATCCGTCAGCGGAGACTTCGAAGGTATAGGGGCAGAAGTGATGCAGGAAGGCAGTCGCATTATCATCACATCTCCAATGCGTGGTTCTCCGGCTGAAGAAGCCGGGGTGGAGCCGGGCGATGAAATACTCGCAGTTGACGATGAGCCAGTAGAAGGTATGAATGTGCAAGAAGCAGTTCAACTTATCCGCGGGGAGAAAGGTACGGATGTCACCCTCACTCTTGCAAGAAATGAAGGGGACCCATTTGAGATTACGATCACCCGTGATACCATCCATATCGATAGTGTTACTTATGAAGAGGTAGACGGAGTCGGTCATATCAGCATAAACAGGTTCCAAAGAGGCACCAATGACGAATTCGAAGCTAAATTGAATGAAGCTGCAGAAGCTAATATTGAAGATCTGATCATTGATTTCAGATATAACCCAGGCGGTCTCCTGGATGAGGCAGTCGGCATGATCAACCAATTCGTCGATGAAGGGGAAACTGTACTTTACCTCGAAGAGAATGGGGGAGAACGAAAGGAAATTACAGCCCCTGGGCCTTCAAATGACAACACGGACGACTTTAATCTATATATACTGATTAATGAAGGTTCAGCGAGTGCCTCCGAAGTATTCACGGGAGCGATGGACGATCTGACTGATGTCACAATTGCCGGTACAGAGTCGTTCGGTAAAGGCATCGTTCAACAGACAATCGAATTCGGTGATGATTCCCTTCTCAAGTACACCGATACAAAATGGCTTACGCCAGAAGGCGATTGGATTCACGAAAAAGGCATCACACCGGATATCCGACTATTGAACCCTGATTATTATAGGGTTGAGATGCTTGGGCCTGATGAAGTCTTTACAGAAGGCATATCTGATGAATCTGTTCCTTCCATCAAGGTTGCGCTCGATACCCTTGGATATCCAATGGACGATTTTGACGAATCCTACGATAAGAAGCTGACGAAAACAGTAAAGAAATTCCAAGCTGATAATGATCTCGATCAGACAGGCAACGTCACTGGCGAAACAGCCACTGCCATAATGAGTGAGTTGCGGACCTACATCAATGAAAACGATGCGCAGCTCAATTATCTTGTGGATTATATCAACGGTGAGTTTACACGTTCTGAAATCGAAAAGTATGCAAAAGAACATGCGGAAATACTTGAAATTCAGAAACCGGAAGAAGACGATTCAGAAGAAAGTTCTGAAGAGTCCCCTGACGAAGAAGATACAGAAGAATAATCCAGGAGCCGTATGAACATAATGTTTATGCGGCTTCTGATTGTACAGCAAGTTAAAATAGTTTAAAGTAATTACAATAGAACAGTTATGGAGGAAAGTATGGAACTTAAAAAAAGAAAAGTTGCCCTTACCGGCGGCGGCACTGTGGGACATGTTATGCTTAATAAACTGATGATCCCATGCCTTATAAACCGGGGTATAGAACCTATCTACATCGGCTCGAAAAAAGGCATTGAGAAAGAAATAATCGGTGCAACGTCGATTAAGTATTACAATATTTCAAGTGGTAAGTTAAGACGCTATTTTTCAATGGAGAACCTTAAAGATGTAACGCGCGTTGCAAAGGGAATCGGTGACGCCAGAAAAATCCTTAAGAAGGAGAAGGTGGAATTTGTATTTTCAAAGGGTGGCTTTGTCAGTGTGCCTGTAGTACTGGCTGCCAGATCACTCGGCATACCTGTATATATCCATGAGTCTGACATTACACCTGGCCTGGCAAATAAAATTGCCGTTAAATTTGCCACACAGATTTTCGTCACATTCAAAAAGACCCTAGACTACCTACCACAAAATAAAACTGAATACCTAGGCCCTGTAATACGTGACGAATTGGCACGTGGATATGATGATATTGGATATGAACTTACAGGCTTCACTCCTGAAAAACCTGTAATGATAGTGATGGGAGGGTCACTTGGCGCGAAATCAATCAATAACTTCATCAGGAAGAATCTCGACGTGCTGACTAATGAATGGCAAATTATTCATCTGTGCGGCAGAGGTAACTACATTGAAGGGCTTGATAATTCGAATTATAAACAATTTGAATTCGTCAAAAAAGAATTGCCGCATCTTATGAAAATTTCCAAGATTGCAGTTGGCCGCAGTGGCTCCAATGCAATCTACGAGTTTTTACTGAATGAGAAACCAATGATTCTCATCCCACTCCCCAAAGGACAAAGCCGGGGAGACCAGGTTGAGAACGCAGAGTATTTTAAAGAGAAGGGGTACGCGGAAGTCATTGATGAAGAAGGTCTCGGCATAGATACCTTCCAAGAGGCCGTGAACCGCATTCGAGACGATGAAGATGAGATACTTGCCAGAATGAAGCAATTTGATGCAGGTTTCCGTCCAAAGGACCTGGTGGATATGCTGGTGGATAAGGAGGTGGATTAATGAGCCGCACAAAGAAATTCTCGCTTTTCATGGTATTTGTCCTGATTTTCGGCACCATTGCCCTGTTCCATGAATCACGGGTCGGCCGGTGGGTGGATAAAGAAGTTTACGAACTCATCTATGCTTCCGAGAGTTTCATCACTACAGCATTGATGCTTGGCTTTACCCAAGTCGGGGAAGTCCTTTCAATGATCATATTATCAGTGGTGATGATTACCATATTGATGCTCTATAGATTGAAGTTTGCAACTTTGTTTCTGATCATATCCATGCTCTCAAGCAGTATACTTGTCCCGGTGCTGAAAAATTCCTTTGATAGGGAAAGGCCTTCGATGCTCCGATTGATAGAAATTACAGGATTCAGTTTCCCGAGTGGCCATGCAATGGGTTCGACCATTTTTTTTGGCTCGTTGATGGTTCTGGTGAAAAACAGTTCTCTGGATCACAAGACCTTACTTTATAGTCTTGGAGCGTTTTTTATAATAATGATTTCATCATCACGAGTTTATCTAGGCGTACACTATCCAACTGATGTAATAGCTGGGATAGTCGGAGGTCTCGCTGTAGTGGCAGGTACAAGTTTTATTATGCATAAAAAGCTTGACAGAACTCGTCTACAACGATAAAATTTTAATTGAAAATGATTCTCAATGAGAATAAGCCCCCCTTATTAATCTAATCATTTTCAAAAACTATATATCCTTTCTAAGTGGTATGGCTGAAAAACAGCCATACCACTTTTTGTTGCTATCCTTTCTTAGAAATGAAGATTAGTGATATGATATGTAAAAAGAATGATAGGAAGATTACGATGAAACAAATACTTGTAGTCGAGGATGAGCTTAATCTAGCCCGTTTTATAGAACTTGAGTTGACCCACGAAGGGTATGGGGTCACGTCATCTTCAGATGGAGAAGATGGGTTGAGGAAAGCAATGGAAAATGATTATGACTGTATCCTCCTTGATCTCATGCTGCCCGGATTAAACGGCCTTGAAGTATGTAGAAGGCTAAGAAAGGAAAAAGATACTCCCATCATCATCATCACCGCAAAAGGGGAGACATACGATAAAGTCATAGGTCTTGATTATGGCGCCGATGACTATATTGTCAAACCTTTTGAAATCGAGGAGCTCCTCGCAAGAATCAGAGTGATTATGAGACGCTCACCATCTCAGGTGAATGCAAGCGAGATACTCAGTACCAATGGCATCAAGATAAATTCCGACGCCCACCATGTCTCCGTTGACGACAATCCAATCGAATTGACGAAGACCGAATATGATCTTCTGTATCTGCTGATGAAGAATGCCGGTATCGTGCTCCAAAGGGAGACGATTCTAGACCATGTATGGGGATATGAAAGTGAAGTTGAAACGAATGTAGTGGATGTCTACATCAGATACTTGAGGAATAAATTGAAGCCCTACAATAAGCACAAGCTGATTGAAACTGTAAGGGGAGTCGGGTATGTGATACGGACATGAATAAGAAATCGTTGAAGTATAAATGGCTGAGGCTATCTACTCTGATCATATCAGTAACCTATCTGATCTTCAGTTCGATGCTCATATATTTCACCAGTATATATTTGAAGGATCAGGAGTACCGTTCAGTCGATAGAAGCATTGAAGAATTGGAAAGCTTATATGAAACGCAGCCGATCAACACCATAAGCCAGGATGAAGTATATTCAAGCCTATATGACAGACAGAAGATGATTCTCTATACCCAAGGTGGCGAGGAAGTCTTCAGCGCCACTACCGGTATACCGATGAAACTCGATATTGATTTTGAAGCTGTTTCTGAACGGGAAATAAAGGAATCTGAAATCGATCAGGAAGATTTTCTTATCGGCAGCACCAAAATTGATTCACAGTATTGGGATGGTTACATTTCAGTCATACACCCCTTGAATTCATACAACTCAGTAATTCGCATGATGATGTTCATAGCAACAGTAGTTGGTTTCATGTCTATCCTTTTCACTTCCGTCATCAGCTACTTTTTCTCCAATAGGATGGTACGCCCAATAAGGAAGATTGCGAACCAATTGAAACGGATTGAGGAACAAGGATTTTCTGAACGTCTGAAGATCACAACCAACTCAGAAGAAACGGACTATATGATAGATTCATTCAACCACCTGATGGATTCACTGGAACAATCCTATAATCAACAGAAACAATTTGTCGAGGACGCCAGTCATGAACTACGGACTCCCCTCCAGATTATCCAGGGGCATTTGAAATTAATAAGCAGATGGGGGAAACATAAGCCTGAAGTTCTTGATGAGTCATTGGGCATATCCATCGACGAACTGAGACGGATTAATAAATTGGTCGAAGAACTGTTGATCTTGACAAAAAATGAAGGTAAACCCGACATGAATATGGAGAAGGTAGATATTAACGAAGAGGTCAGAAGCCGTGTTGAATCTATGAGGAAACTCCATTCTAATTATACTTTCACACTTGACTTGGAAGAAGAACCGATCAAATATATGATCAACCCCTACCACCTCGAACAGATACTCGTCATATTTCTTGATAACGCCATAAAATATGATAAAGATAGATGTCACATAATGATTACTACAGAAATGAAAGAAGATCATTTTGACATAGTCATCATGGATCATGGCATTGGAATACCGGAAAAGGAAATCGAAGCCATATTCGATAGGTTCTATAGAGTGGATAAATCAAGGAGTAGAGAAATGGGAGGCAATGGACTCGGCCTTTCAATCGCGAAAAAGCTTATTGAAAGCTATAGGGGAAATGTCTGGCTGGAAAGCGAAGAAGGACAGTTTACGAAGGTAACAATCCGTTTTTATATGAAAAAGTGACCTAAAGTAGCTTATTCTATGTTTTGCTCTTATTATTGGCTTTAAAACCTTATTCTATAGTGCTAAAATGGAGCTGTATAAGTTAAAAAGATTCTAAAGAGGGTGTGGCAAAATGCAGGAGAAAGAACTTGAGAATGCCCCGGTACGTTTCGGCGCTAACATGGGAATGCTTCTCGAGCTTCATGAAATGTATCAGGAAGACCCAAACAGTGTAAGCGAAGAAATGCGATTCCTGTTTGAAAATCTCGGCTCGGGTGGTGCTGTTGCCGATTCTTCGGGAACTGACCATAAGAAGGTGAAGAATCTACTTCATCTCATCGACAATATAAGGCTATTTGGACATTTGAAATCGGAAATCTATCCCGTGTATGATCCTGATATAAAAAATGTGCCAAGTTTGGATTTCAAAGATTACGATCTGACTGAAGAAGATCTGAAAAACATGCCTGCTACCGTTGTCAGTGAATATCTAAGCGATGACAACGATAATGCTTATGAAGCATTAATGCAGCTCCATGACCTTTACACTGGACCGATTGCATACGAATACATGCATGTCAATGACACTGAGGAACGTCAGTGGTTCAAGGAGATGATTGCAGATCAACGTAATTTTGAAATGTCGGATGATGAAAAAAAACATCTCTTCAAAATGCTGGCTAAAGTAGAAGGTTTTGAAAAGTATATTCACAAAAACTTCGTTGGTGCGAAAAGGTTTTCTATTGAAGGCCTTGACTCCATCGTTCCTATGCTTGATCATCTGCTCACTCTTATGGCAGGGCAGGGAATACCAAACCTTCAGATCGGTATGGCCCACCGTGGCCGCCTGAATGTACTGACGCACATTCTTGAAAAGCCATATGAAATGATGATTAGTGAATTCATGCATACTGATCCCATGAAATTCCTTCCTGAAGATGGTTCCCTGGAAATTACACAGGGTTGGATGCGTGATGTCAAATATCACCTTGGCGGCGCTAAAACGCGTTCTGACAAAGGTCTTGAGCAACGCATCACCCTCGCCAACAACCCAAGTCACCTTGAAGTCGCGGGCCCTGTAGTCCTCGGCAGAACAAGGGCACAGCAAGAGGCGACGAACCTTGCTGGCCGTCCAGAACAGGATACCAACAAAGCAATTGCCGCAATCATCCATGGAGATGCCGCCTTCCCGGGACAGGGGATTGTGTACGAATCACTCAACCTGGGTAAATTGAAGGGCTATTCAGTCGGTGGTTCCCTGCATATCATTGCGAATAACAGAATAGGCTTCACAACTGAAGAAACAGATGCAAGGTCAACTGTCTATGCTTCAGACCCTGCACTTGGTTTCGACCTCCCTGTGATACATGTCAATGCGGATAAGCCAGAACATGTCTTGCGTGCAATGGAGATCGCCTTGAGATATAGGCAGCAATTCCGTAAGGATATCGTCATAGATGTAATCGGCTATAGAAGATACGGCCATAACGAGATGGACGAACCATCCGCTACAAACCCACTTCTCTACAAAGAAGTCAAGTCGCGGGAAACTCTTGAAGAGCTTTACGGTTCCAGACTCGTTGAGGAAGATATTCTTTCTGAAGATGAGAAGCAGGAAATTATCCAGAGTGTATTTGATGAAATGAGAGCGGCACACGATGCCATCGATAAAAATGATACCAATATAGATGGTGACCTCAAAGCTCCCGACTCGGTGATGGAAGGTCAAGACAGCGACCCTGAAGATAACATTTCAAGGGATAGGCTCCAACAGATTAATGACGCACTCCTCGATTATCCGGAGAATTTCACTGTGTTCAAAAAGCTTTCCAAAGTATTGGACCGCCGCAAAAAACCTTTTGAGGATGATAAGGATCTCGTGGACTGGGCGCATGCTGAAGCACTCGCTTTCGCTACAATCAACCAGGATGGCACTCCTATTCGTCTGACAGGACAAGACTCCGAAAGGGGTACATTCGCCCAAAGGCATGCGGTACTCCATGACCCGGAAAGTGGTGAAGAACTTGTCCCTCTTCACAATATTGAAGACCTGAGTGCCTCATTCGATATACACAACTCACCATTATCCGAAGCTGCTGTAGTCGGTTTTGATTATGGCTATAATATTGAACATAAAAATGTTATGACGATATGGGAAGCACAGTATGGTGACTTTTCAAACATGGCACAAGTGTTATTTGATAATTTCCTATCGTCTGGGAACGCCAAATGGGGAGAAACTTCCGGCATGACCCTCTTCTTGCCGCATGGACAGGAAGGTCAGGGCGCGGAACACTCTTCAGCACGACTCGAGCGGTACCTTCAGCTTGCGGCAGAGAATAATATGACGGTTGCAAACTTATCCAGCGCATCCAATTATTTCCACCTATTGCGTAAGCAAGCTCAATACATGGATACCGATAAGATGAGACCTCTCGTTCTGATGACACCAAAAAGCCTGCTCCGCAACGCAATAGTGAGTGAGCCGGTAAGTGCATTCACTGAAGGTCAATTCAGGGAAGTAATCATTCCTTCCTACAAAAAGACAAAAGTTAAAAAAGTATTAATTGCAAGCGGAAAAATGGCAGTAGACCTTCTTGCTGAACAAAAGGATAATCCTGACGATGAAACCATTGTTGTAAGGCTGGAGCAGATTTATCCATTCCCATCCGAACAGCTGAAAGATCTATTGGATGATCTAAAAAATCTCGAAGAAGTGAGGTTTGTTCAGGAAGAACCGAAAAATATGGGTGCATACCATTATGCGTTGCCACTATTGCTCGAGGTCCTCCCTGAAAAAGTGGAATTGAACTACATTGGAAGATTGAGACGGGCATCTCCTGCTGAGGGCGATGGAGAATCCTATAAACTGATACAACAAAAAATAATCGAAACTGCTTTTAAATAATAGGAGGTTAAAAAATGGCTGAAGTAAAAGTACCGGAACTAGCTGAATCCATAACAGAAGGAACGATTGCGACTTGGTTAAAACAAAAAGGCGACTATGTTGAAAAAGGTGAAAATATCCTTGAACTGGAAACTGATAAAGTCAACGTAGAAGTGATCAGTGAAGAAGCTGGTACCCTTACTGAACTGAAAGCTGAAGAAGGGGATACGGTTGAGGTCGGACAAGTCATTGCTATAGTTGACGAAAGCGGTAAAGCGGACTCTTCTGATGAACAAGCTTCAGAGAGTTCCTCTGAAGATGAAAATTCTCAACCAGAACAAAAGAAAGAAGAAGCGCCTGCCAAAGAAGAGACAAAATCCGAAGAACCAGCGACATCAGAATCTTCTTCTGATGATGAACATGTAGTCGCTACCCCTTCTGCCCGCAAAATGGCACGTGAAAAAGGCATCTCAATCAGTGATATCAATGCTGCCGATCCACGCGGGTTGGTGAGGAGCCAAGATGTCGAGAACCATGGCATTAAACCTGCCGAAGAAAAAGCACCAAAACAAACACAACAGCCTAAGGCACAAGACTCGGGCAAACCTGAAAAGCCGGTAGTAAGGGAGAAGCTTTCACGCAGAAGGCAGACTATTGCCAAGCGTCTGCTGGAAGTTTCCCAGAATACTGCCATGTTGACGACATTCAATGAAGTTGACATGACAAATCTGATGGAACTCAGAAAACGTAAAAAAGAAGAGTTTCAAGAACGTCATGATGGTACCCGTCTCGGGTTCATGTCATTCTTCACTAAAGCTTCAGTAGCAGCACTAAGAAAATACCCAGCGGTAAATGCTGAAATTGATGGAGACGATCTCGTACTCAAACAGTTCTATGACATCGGTGTTGCAGTATCGACTGAAGAAGGGCTTGTAGTGCCTGTCGTAAGGGACTGTGATCGTAAGACATTCGCTGAAATAGAGAGTGGCATTGCAGATATGGCGAAAAAAGCTCAAAATAAAAAGTTGGGTCTCGATGATATGACCGGCGGCTCGTTCACAATAACAAACGGTGGCGTCTTTGGATCACTGATGTCCACGCCTATCATCAATGGTACTCAAGCAGCCATTCTTGGAATGCATACCATTCAAAAACGACCTGTTGCAATAGATGATGAAAATATGGAAAACCGCCCAATGATGTATATCGCACTAAGCTATGACCACCGGATAATTGATGGCAGAGAAGCAGTCGGTTTCCTGAAAACGATTAAAGATCTTGTAGAAAATCCTGAAGATCTACTTCTTGAAGGCTGATAATATATTTTGTGTCAGGCGTCCATGTGACGCCTGACTTTTTTATGTTAGAATCATATTAAATAAAATGACTGGAGAGATTGATATGTTACATGAAACATGGTACGAAAATGACTTGGGTACAGTAAAGGTAGTGCACACAGATGCCGAAAAATATAAAGTTTCTGATATGTTGACTGTTGGTGAAACTTATAGAATGGTGAACGAAACTGAAGAATATATATTCGTCATAGATAATTCCGGAAAAGTCGGCGGCTATTACAAGACATATTTCGAAAAAGTGGAATCATAATGGCTATTCGTTTTCTCCATAATGATGAAACCATATATGAAGATTCGAAAATAATAATGTCTCTGAATAAAAATCTCCTGCTCAAAGGGCCGACCGGTTCGGGAAAGACCAGACTTGCTGAAAATTTAGCTGAAGATATGAATAGTTCCATGTACAGCATCAATTGTTCAGTGGATGTAGATATAGAATCTTTGCTTGGTTTCAAGACAATCGAGTATATCGATGGCAAGCAGGAAGTCGTATTCGTGTCGGGACCCGTCATACAGGCGATGAATGAAGGGGCAATTCTCTATATAGATGAGATAAATATGGCGAAACCGGAAGTTTTGCCTATATTGAATGCCGCTTTGGACTACCGCCGAACCATTACCAACCCTTTAACAGGTGAAACAACGACGGCAAAGGATGGATTTAATGTCATTGCCGCGATAAATGTCGGATATGTCGGAACAATGCCCATGAATGAAGCGCTACTCAACCGGTTCAACGTAATCGAACTCGGTTATGTCTCGAGAGAGGCACTGACTGAAGTTCTGAAAGCACAAAGCTTACAACAAGAGGAATCAGTCATTGACGCAATCACTCTTTTCCATACTGATCTCGTTACCATGACAGAACAGGGGCAGATTTCACAGGAAGCTTCCAGTGTCAGGAGTCTGATTGACCTCGCAGACTTGTCAACTAAAATACCTATAAACCGAGCGTGTCGCCGCACAATCATTGACAAGCTCGATAGTAACCAGGAGAAGAAGGCGATTTTAAATGCAGCTGAGTTACGCTTTGGAAGGTGAGGAATATCGCTTATTCATTTATTAAATTCAACGATGAAGTTATAGATTCAAAAATTATGATGGAGTTGACGGATTTGACGCGCCTTCTGCTCAAACAGGAAAAAACTACTGTCATGGTGCGTAAGTTCAGTTACTTCAACCCAGTTGATAATGTCTTCAATCTCAGTTTCTTTTGGAAACATAGACAGGATATATCCGAATTGGAAGGATTCAGGTACGATATCCTGACACGTTATCCTTCCATTTTTATATTTGATTATGCTTTATACAGCAAAATGAAAGAGGAATCCAGGTTTACCCAACAGATCTTTCTTTCGCTGGAGTATAACCGTACTAGAAAATATGCACTACAAGAACGTCCATTAATAGTACACATGATTGGTCCAGGTGACACTATCATGATGAGGGAGTATGAAAAACCTTCCAAAAGTGATGCCGAGAAGTTTTTAAAAGGATTTAATGTAGCCATTTTAAAATCGGAAGATTCATTTTATTTCATGGATGAATATTTTAATATCATCACCCATTCCACTGCCGAAAGTATAAAGCTCGCAATAGAGATGACAGATTATTTGTCCAGGTACATCTCAGTGTCTTCCAAGTTTCAGATTCATGATATGCCGTTCAGTGAAATCGAGTCAGCCATCCGAAAAGATGATTTACGGAAGGATGCACAGAAACTAGAAAGCAAATCCAATGAAGACCAACAGGATGAGATGAGGCAGATAGATACTAAAACGGATAGGGATGCGGGGCAGGCTAACATGATTGGTGAGACGGGCGACAACGCATCCCACAAAAACGATCATGGAAAGCAAAATGATTATAATGATGATGTTGATGATTACCACGAAGGTTTCGGCACAAATACTGGTGATAACCACTTCATGGACTCCTATTCTGCCAACCACAATGCCGTCCTGAATATTGTGCAACCTAAAATAAATCTCACGAATTACACGGATTACAAATCATTATATGATATCTATCACTCTACAGCCCGGAAAATCATTCTAGAGATCATGCAGATTCTTGATTACAAGATAAATTCTATACAAGATAACCGATCTTCAGGTAGGCTCATGAAAAATCCGGTAGGGCCAATGATTACAGGTAGCCATAAAGTTTTTACAAAGAAAAATACTGAATCGAGAGAAATAGATGCTGCATTTACTCTTATCATCGATCAATCTTTCTCTATGATGGAGAATCTCGAAGGGTGCCGTAATGGGGCAATCATCATCAACAATGTGTTAAAGACGCTTGAAATCCCTCATCGTATCATTTCGCACCATGAAGATACATTTGAGGTCATGAAAAATCACTATCCCAACACCATCTATGAACATATGGATTTCGAGCGCTCCAAATATTACTATCCTGTTTCTTTATTAAATATTGAAGCTTCGGGTGATAATAGGGATGGTATGATCTTGAGGCATGAGATGGAGCTTTTAAATAGGCGTAATGAAAAGAATAAGTTCATCATTATGTTTTCAGATGGATTGCCAAGCGCAGAAGAATATAATCAGAGCGGTATAATTGACACTCATGAAGCTGTGCAGGAAGCAGCTAAAAATGGTATAGGAGTAATCAATATCTTCATAAACCAAGATAATGAAGAAAATACATTAGAAGCCATAAAAAATATATATGATACTAATGTTGTCATTGTTGACGATGCTGAAGATATCGTATATGTTCTGCCGCAACTTATGCAAAGACTGCTGACACAGATGTTATTGTAATAGTCTGTGTCTTATATCTGACAATTTAGAATTTTAATAGACTAAAACAGTTTTATACTGCAAACTAAAGTCTATCATTTATATCAAATTCAATTAGGGGGTCAATAAATGAAGTTTAAAAACAGTCTTATAGTTGGATTTATGTTGTTTGCCATGTTCTTTGGAGCAGGCAACCTTATTTTCCCGCCGGGTCTAGGTTTTCAAAGCGGGGATCTGTTCTGGCTGGCGATTATCGGGTTCGTCATCACTGGGGTAGGATTACCTCTGGTCGGGGTGATTGCAGGCTCAATCTCAAGAGGAGGGTACAGGGAGTCATTGAAAGTGGTTCATCCCGTATTCGCAGTCTTATTTATGGTCGCCATATATTTGGCCATTGGACCTTTCTTTGCCATTCCGAGAACTGCAACAACTGCATATGAAATGGCAGCCGTTCCATTTATCAACGGAGCTGGTGGGGTTAGTCTTCTTATCTTTTCAATCGTCTTTTTCATTATAGTATTCGCCCTCAGCTACAACCCGACAAGTATGGTCGATAATATTGGACGGTTTTTGACGCCGGTATTACTCCTTACCATCGTCGCCCTCATCATCAAGGCTATAATGATGTATACAGGTAATGCTCCGAATCCTTCTGCGGAAGAATTTAATGCCAGTGCACCATTTTCTGTCGGTTTCACGGAAGGCTATCTGACTATGGATGCCATAGCAGCAATAGCATTTTCAGTGATCGTTTTGAATGCCATCAGAGGGCTCGGTATCAACAGCCGAAAAGAATTATTGATAGAAACCGTAAAATCCGCTTCAATCGCAGCTCTGCTGCTCGGAATAATCTATATATCACTCGGTTGGATAGGCAATAGGGTGAATATTGGAGACGAGGTTATAGGTGATCAGAACTTGGGGACATTCATCCTTACGTTCACCGCCAGTGATACTTATGGTGGTTTTGGAGCTGTATTGTTAGGGGTTATTGTACTTGTCGCCTGTTTGACAACTGCAACAGGACTCATTGTTGCGGTCAGTGAATATTTCAACAGTATTTTGCCTAAAATCTCATATGAAACTTTTGTCATCGGTTTCACGTTGTTGTCACTTCTGCTTGCCAACCAAGGATTGAATCAGGTAATACAGACAAGTGTACCTGTTCTTTACATCATCTATCCAGTCGCCATGGCTTCTGTTGCGTTGTTGTTCATAACATACTTTGTTCCGTCACCGAGACTCAGTTTCCAACTGCCGGTTTATCTTATAATCATAACCAGTGTGTTGGCTGTCATTCAACGTAATGGTTGGATGGATATCGGATGGATTGAAAGCATGCCGTTATTTGCAAGTTCATTCGAATGGATTCCAGTAATGATAATCGGCTATATCGTCGGCTATCTGATAGGTCTCAAGAAAGAACGTATATCCTATTCTTAATAAAATTAAAGAATCGGCCGCTATTGGATATCTAATAGCGGCCGATTCTTTTTAATAACGATGTTCATCTTTAAGTTCAAGTAGTCTTGATTTAAGTTCCTCTTCCATATTGACGAGTTCTTTTTCTGCAGCTTGCCTCTTTTGGGAACCTTCCTGTTGTATCCTCAATGTCTCTTCTATGGTGCTGACAAGGTTGTCCTGGGTAGTTTTCAGCGTTTCAATATCTACTATACCACGTTCATTTTCTCTGGCTGTTGTAATCGAGTTCTGCTTAAGCATCTCAGAGTTCTTTGTGAGCAAGTCATTAGTGGTGTTCGAGACAGCTTGTTGAGCCTGGGAGGCTGATTGTTGGCGGAGTAGGGTCAACGCAATCGCCATTTGGTTTTTCCATAGTGGTATGCTAGTTAATATTGAACTTTGTATCTTTTCCGCAAGCGTCTGGTTGATGTTCTGTATCATCCTGATCTGCGGCGCTGACTGCAATGTGATTTGACGCGACAGTTTCAGATCATAAATCCTTTTTTCGAGTCGGTTGATATACTGCATCATGTCATTTACTTCCTGAACGTCCATCTGGTTATCAGAGTTATGTGCCTTGCTCTTTAATTCTGGCAAAGTTTTTTCATTCAGTTCTTCCTTCTTCAATTCTGCAGCCGCAATGTAGATGTTGATCGCGTCAAAATAATCCTTATTCTGATTGTATAATTGATCTAAAGATTGGATATCCTTTATCAGCACTTCCTTGGCATGTTCAAGCTGGATGCTGATCCTGTCTACTTGTGAAGCGACGCTCTGGTGTTTCGATATCAACTCATTCACAGATTTTTTAACTCGTTTGAACAGACGATTGAATATATTCTTTTTCTTATCGGTCAGTTCATCTGGGTTTATTTCCTTGAGTTTCTTCATCAAGTTCTCAAGAGTATCTCCTATCGGGCCGACATCCTTTGACTGTACTTCCGATAACATTTGATGGGAAAACTTTGAAAGGGCCTGTTGGGCATTTGAACCGTATTGGATCAATCCATCATTATCCAGTGGTTCTATTTTATCTTTTATTTCTTCAATTTTCTTAAGGTCTTCTTCACTGAAGCGTTCCTTGTACGTTGTGAGTTGATCCTGTTCCACTGATTCGATGTCTGTGGGTTCTGGCTGTGGCATAATTTCTGTATTCTCATCCACAGATGAAAAAGGATCAGAGAGTAATGATTCCTTCAGATTATTTTCTTCCTTCATCATGTTCACCTCTGTCTTGATATACTGGTTCTTTTTCTTCTTTTTTCAAATTGACTTTTTTCTGTTCCATTTGGTTATCCAGTTTGAGGGTCGTCATCTTTCTTTTTCTGTTCAATTTAATGATATCTTTTTCCACCTCGAGATTTTGGTAGCCTGTGGCATTCATCGCCGATAGATTAGACTGTATGGTACGTTTTAACTCAAAGAGGGAAATCCGGGTTTCATGAAGCTTGATTTTTTCATCCTTTGTCTTTCCAGGCATCTTATATAGAAACAGGTACTGCTCGATAGTGTTAACGGCGGAATCCAGGTTTGAATGGAAGAATTGCTGGATGCTGAAGAAAAGTTTGGGATCATCTTCTACAGCTTGATAGATGGTACGCGAAAGCCTGTTTATATCATATATCAATTTTGCGTCTTTTAGTGTTCTGACATTCTTGTAGCTTTGCCTCAAGCGTTTCATCTTTTCCCTGGCTTCAGACAATTGCTTTTTAACATGTTGATACTCACTTTTCGTGATACCCATCTTTTCCAGTTGTGACCGCATACTTTTCGTCTGGACTGGTAGGTAGGATGAAAAGAACGCCCCAGCCGCAATCATCATATCAAATATAAGATGAATGTCGAAGGCGATCATCGAAAGCATACCGGCAATCAACGCAACCGGTATGGATACCATAGAGGCAACCAAGTGGGAGATATTTTTATTCATAAAAGCAATACACCTTCAGTCGATAACTATTTTGTCGAGAAGTTACTGTAGCTGGAGTCATATGGCATTTTCTTGATTGAATGATCATCAACTTGTGAAGTAGGGGAGGCGCCTTTGATGATTTCTTCAGTAAACTCATCAAGGTCATCTTTTCTACCGGATGCATAGATTTCCACGTAATCTCTTACATTTGCGGCGTACCCGGTTATGCCAAATCGATCGGCGATTCTCTTTGCAGAATACCTGAACCCGACTCCTTGGACTTTTCCAATAACAACAATCATTCTTGTCTCCATTTTATAACACCTCTTATTAATATATTATAGGTTTTTTAGCTTGATAATGCGAATTATACGCGTATATAATACATTTATTACGGTTACCGAATTGGGGTTTTTAAAATGTACGAAGTTGTCATACTAAAGGCGGATTACGAAGGTTGGTGGCTTTTCGAAGGCTGGCAGGAAGAAATAGTGGACCGGTATACGTATGATACAGAGGAAGAAATGGGAAACGGATATACAGATATTATTCAAGATATGAAGAAACACTTCAGCTCATATAAGGTCGGTAAGTATGATATGCATGCCTTTTTCAATGGTTGTGAACTGGAATACTGTGAAGACTGTGATGAAGACCTTCAAATCTTCTATACTCCAATCATGATCAAAGATAATGAAGTAGTCAAATAGGATACTCAGAATATTCTTATGATACAAAAAATATAATAGCATATTGGTTTGCAAAACAAGTTAAAATAGAGTATAATCAATATATCAATAGTCATATGATATTTACTATTGAATATCGTTTTTGGAGGATTTATTAATGAAACAAGGTACAGTAAAATGGTTCAATGCAGAAAAAGGTTTTGGCTTCATCGAAATTGAAGGCGAGAATGACGTATTCGTACACTTCTCTGCAATCAACCAAGAAGGCTACAAATCACTTGAAGAAGGTCAATCAGTAGAATTCGAAGTAGTTGAAGGCGACCGCGGCCCACAAGCTGCTAACGTTGTTAAACTATAATATAAATCAATTTATTTTAAATGGATTTGTATCATCTAAACCCCAAGGCTTTTGCCTTGGGGTTTTTAAATATTAATATATTCAAGTAACATCATTCTCTATCAATTGGGCGAGTGCCTGCCTTTTTATGATTTCACGTATTCCCTCATCCGAAATGAACACCACTGCCGGTTTTCTCATCTGATTATAATTGGAGGCCATTGAATAATGATAGGCTCCTGTAGATTTGACTACAAGCAAATCTCCACGCGTGATATTTTCAGGCAGAGCAATGTCTTTACTGATCACATCCCCTGATTCGCAGAGTTTCCCGACGATATGTGATCTTATTTCTTTTCCTTCCTCTTTTTTGACTGGGAGTACTGTATACTCAGCGCCATATAGTGCTGTACGTAGATGGTCACTCATCCCCCCATCTATGGAAACATACCGGGAGACACCTGGTATTTCTTTGACCACACCTGTTTCGTATAGAGTGGCTCCTGCTTCTGCAACAATTGAACGCCCAGGTTCTATCATGATGTGGGGCAGGGCCATGCTATACTGTCTGCACAGGTTTTTCAATTTGTTGATAATTTCTTCAAAAGCTTCCTCAATCGGAAATCTGTCGTCTTTTTCTGTGTACTTGATGCCGTATCCGCCCCCCATATTCAGTACCTCAATTTGAATGTCAGTTTCTTTCAACCATCTCAACACCATTTCCATGGCATCGATAAACGGCTGTATTTCGGTCAATTGGGACCCAAGATGATAATGTAGACCTTTAAATTCAAGATTGCGGCTATGCTTGATCTCTTTTATAGCCTCTAAGGCAGAGCCATTGGAAATCGATAATCCGAACTTGCTATCCGCCTGGCCAGTCTGTATATATGAATGGGTGTCAACATCAACCCCTGGATTTACCCTCAACAATACTTGGACTGGGTGCTGAGCAATATCATCTATAAGTGCCACCTCGTCAAGGGCATCCACCACAAATAGCCCGACTCCTGCTGAAAGTGCATACTCAATCTCTTCTCGAGTCTTGTTGTTGCCATGAAAGTGTATATCTTCCGCTGGCATTCCACCGGCAAGGGCTGTATAAAGTTCACCTGCCGATACGACATCCATCTTCATGTTCTCTTCCCGCAGAAGACGCACCAACTGGATAGAAGTAAATGCTTTTGAAGCATATGAAATCGAATATCCAATTTCATCCTTCTGGAGGGCGTGGTGATATCTGCGGCAATTTTCCCGTATCTCATCTTCATCATAAATAAATAGGGGGGTACCATATTTATCAGCAACCTCCGATAGAGGATGACCTTTGATCTGAAGCTCATTATCTACATACTCTATCATCATTTAAAATCACCTTTTTTAGAGAATTATAGTTCAGTGCACCGAGCTGTTCTGAATTGGCGCCGACGCCTAAATTGGTATACTCATCTATCCTCATACCGTTGCTGTATAGGACCACCTCATCACCGACTTCAACAATATCATCGACTTCGACTATCATATGGCTCATCATCAAGGCTTTTATCGGAAATCTTCTAGTGCCTATCATACAATCAAAGTCAGCGCGTTTCCTCAGAATTCCGTCGCCGTAGCCGATATCTACAATTGCGATATGTACATCATCCTTCGCCTCATAAACACCCCCGTAACCACACTTCTGTCCTTTTGTAAGCCTCCTTATCTGAATGATTGGTGCTTTCAATGAAAGGCTCTGTACATAGTCATCAGCAGATAAAAGGGAGTAGGGGCGGGATCCATAGAGCGCAATGCCTAGCCTGAGATGGGTGTGGCCTGTAAAAAGGCCGTCACGTGCATAACTGGCACTATTCTGTGCATGAATATATTTGAAATTATGCCCGGTTGAACTGACTTCTGCAAGTACATCCATCCATAATGAACGTTCCAGTTCATAATGATCCATTTTTATTTCATCTGCATAGCCGAAATGCGTCCATATACCTTGGATGTCGATTCCTGGTTCCTGATCACTGAAATATACATCCCGAATCACTTCTTTTATGTCTTCTGCATTTTCAAATCCTGAACGGTTGAATAGACCGGCATATTCTAGGTGGACCTTTACCCCTGACAACCTGTCCTTGTTATCATAATAATATTGCAGGGAGGGGAGCGTGATGTGGATGTCTTTCTCCCTGGCCACCTCAATTTCCTGCACGGGATTCATCAGGAACACCATTGCTTCTTCAGACAACTCCCTGATGGTGAGTGCTTCATCCATCGATGTCGTCGCAAATGCCTTTATCCCCGCTTCAAGGAAAGATTCAACTGTAAATTGAAGACCGTGGTTATACGCATTATTCTTAACGACGGCTATCACATCATTACCGCCTGTCGCTTGCCTGGCTGTCTTTATGAACTGTTTTTGATCTATCGTAACAACACCGCCCATATGGTCACCACCTTAAAGAGTATCATTCAGAAGGGTCATATAATAATCTGCCACTGCCGTCAGTATTTTTTCATCGAAGTCAAAAAGAGGAGTATGAAGACTATTCGTAAATCCTCTATCCTTGTTTCGACAGCCGAAAAACACAAAGTAGCAGGGTGCCAACGCTCTGTAGAAACTGAAATCTTCGCCGAACAAATATGGCTTTTCATTATCGACGACATTTAAATCCAATAGAGATAATGCGCCTTCGACTTGCGGGCGTAATTTGTTTGAATTGATGACTGGTGGATAACCTTCATTGAAAATTACTTCCACTTCTGCGCCAAAAAGATTGCGTGCAGAATTAGCCAATTTCTTCATGCGTAATTTAATCTTTTCAAGATCTTCTGCTTCGTAGGTTCTTATTGTCCCTTCAAGGTAACCTTTTGAAGCCACAGTATTAATTGCTTCGCCTGCTTGCAGATTTCCGATATGGATGATGTTCCGATTGAGTCCATTCAGATGGAAATGCTGAAGTTGGGTGAGCTGGCTGGAGATGCAGAGGAGTGTTTCAATGGCCGATACACCCTCATGCTTTGCAGCGACATGGGCAGAAGAACCTTTTATATAAAAACGGAATTCAGTCGCGCTGGCTGTGATTTCCTCATCCCGGACCACCACCGTCCCTTCGTCTTCCTCAGGCATCATATGGATCCCAAATATCGCCTCAACGTCTCCTGGGTGCCACACATCAAGCAATTGTCTAGCTCCTGCTCCAGTCTCCTCAGAAGGTTGGAAGATACAGATTACATTATGCTTCAAGCTGCCTTTATCCGATAAGGTTTTACAGCGTTCGATAAAAAGCATCATGGCAGCAGTGTGGCCGTCATGACCACACGCATGCATCCTCCCATCGTTCCTGCTGCGGTATTCAACATCATTCTCTTCCTGGATGGGGAGCCCATCTATATCCGCCCTAAACGCGAATGTCCGATCCGAATTACCCCTTACATAGGCGACCACTCCTGTCTTAAGTGGCTGTTCGAACGTGATATCCAAGCTGTTCAGAAACGCAGTTATATATTCAGTCGTCCTGTGTTCTTCAAGGGATAGTTCCGGGAATTGATGGAGCTTACGCCTATATGACCTGACTGCTTCCAATTCAGTCATTGAGTTTCCTCAGAGCTGAGACGATTTCCCTTTTTGACCCCTCCACATCTTCTGCCTGTTTAATGACTTTAGCAGGCGTGCCGGCCACAACTGCACCTTCGGGAACATCATCAGTGACGATCGCACCGGCTGCCACGATCGCACCTTTCCCAACCCTGACACCTTCTAATATGACCGCGTTGGCACCGATCAGGACTTCATCCTCTATGACGACGGGCGATGCGCTCGGCGGTTCTATGACACCTGCAAGTACGGCGCCTGCGCCTACATGTACATTTCTGCCTGTGTAGGCACGGCCTCCCAGAGTAGCATTCATATCGATCATGGTGCCTTCACCGACAACCGCCCCTATATTTATGGTGGCACCCATCATCACTACTGCACCATCTTCAATTACAGCATTTTCACGAATGAAGGCGCCGGGTTCGATACGTGCATTCGTTTCGGACAAGTCCTTCAAAGGAATGGCTGAATTCCTTCTATCCATCTCAATTTCAATGTCATTGATTCTGTTTGAATGCGTTTCCTCAAACACTTTCCAATCTGCAAGGTCAGTGAATATCGTTTTTGAGGCATCACTTCCGAACACTTTGAACGAATCGGGGAATTCCACACCTTCGAAATGACCATTTACATATACTTTTACAGGTGTGGTTTTATGCGCATCGCTTATATATTGTATGATTTCCTCTGCTGAAAAATTCCTCATTTTATCTCTCCTCGAATAGGTTGTTATAGTCGTAGAATCCTTTTGGACGATGTACCAATTCTGCCGCTGCTTTTAGAGCCCCATTTGAAAATATTTCTTTGGACTGTGCCTGATGGGTGATTTCTATCACTTCATCATCTTTCGCAAAGATGACATCATGTGTGCCGACGATCGAACCACCACGGATGGCGCTCACGCCAATCTCATCACTGCTCCTTTTTTCGTTAGTGTTCGACCGGTCATATACGGGATAACTGCCACGACGATGGTCGAGGGCGGTATCGAGAAGTTTGACAAGCGTACCGCTTGGGGCATCCACTTTTTTATTGTGATGCCGCTCAACCATCTCCAGATCGAATTCTTCCAGCAGTCCGAGCGCCTTCTTCAGGAGGCTGTTCATGACATGGACCCCGTAGCTCATGTTTGCACTGAAGAATATTGGCGCTTCACGACTTTTGTCTTTCAGCTTTGAAATGACCGCTTCCTTTTCTCCGGTAGTCGCCACCACAAGGGGAGTGGCCACTTCATTTTCCAGAAGGCGTAATATTAGAGCGGGGTGGGAAAAATCAATCGCCACGTCTGCCTGGGCGTCATCTATATTTTGAAATGTGGGGTAGGGGGAGTGGTTATCGCCATTTACTATGACCCCCACCACTTCATGTCCTCCTTCTTCTGCCAGACGTGCCGTAATTTTGTTCATGGTGCCGTAGCCGACCAGCAGTATCCTCATAGGACGATGCCCTCCTTATAGTTCTTCAACGTTCGTAACGCATGCCCCAGTGCTGCACCTTCCAAAGGGACCAGGGGCAACCTGAATTCATTCAATCCAAAACCGAGAGCGCTTGTCATCGCCTTGATCGGCATCGGGTTGACATCCACCTGTGCTGCTTCGATTAAAGGCATCAGCTGTTGAAACTTTGCCTCGGAGTCCGGCTTGTGCTCTTTAATCGATCCGTATATATCCTGCATTTCTCCCGGGATGACATTTCCTACCACTGAAATCAACCCTTTGCCGCCAATCGAACAAAATCGATGCATGTTGTCATCATTACCGCTGTAGAGACTAAAGTTTTCGTCCCCAGTCAACTCGAGTAGCTGCTTTGTATATTCCAAGTTGCCGGTTGCGTCCTTCAGGGCGATGATGTTGGGATGCTTACTGAGTGCGTAAACCGTCTCTGCTTCTATGGTCATGGCAGTACGGGAGGGCACATTGTAGAGGACCACTGGCAAGTTGGTGGAATCCGCTACCTTGATAAAATGCTGGTAGAGTCCCTTCTGATTCGTCTTATTGTAGTAGGGGGTTATCAGCATGATGCCGTCCGCCCCTACATTTTCTGCGAATTTGGACATCTCCACGGTTGATTGTGTCGCGTTTGTCCCTGTGCCGGCAATGACGGGGATTCTACCCGCCACCTTGGTCACTGCCGCTTCAATCAGCAACTTGGCTTCTTTCATGGATAAGGTCGGGGATTCTCCCGTAGTACCGTTTACTATGAGCGCTTGGGCGTTATTCTTGATCAAGTATTCTATATGATCGGAAAATGCCTCAAAATCTATCTCATCACTGCTGAATGGGGTTGTAATCGCAACTCCGACTCCTTCAAAAATCAAACGACTATCCATATCATCCACGCTCCATTTCCATCATCATTTTTAAAATCTGTACCGAGTTCTGCGCGGCTCCCTTTAGAAGGTTGTCTGCTGTACACCATATATGGAATGTATTATCCAACGATTCATCTTTACGGACCCTGCCGACGAACACTTGCGATTTGCCGGTGCTTGCCAGCGGAGTAGGGTACTGGTTGCTGCTCGGATCATCAATTATGCTGATGTGGGGCAATCCTTTGAACGCTTCCCTGATGTCTTCGACAGTCGCCTGAGCCTCAAGTGTGACGTTAATCTGGACGCTGTGGCTGTTTGAAACAGGGACCCTCACACATGTAGCAGTTACAGGAAGTTCAGGCTGGCCTAATATCTTACGTGTTTCTGAAATCATCTTATGTTCTTCCTTTGTATAGCCATCTTCCAGAAAGACATCGATATGGGGGAGGACATTATCATGGATCGGGTGGGGATAAGTGGTTGGAGACGCACCTTTTGCACCTTCTTCCAAATCACGCAATCCGCCACTTCCGGAACCGGACACTGCCTGATAGGTAGTGTAGTCGACTCTGATTAAACCGAACTTTTCCTTCAAAGGGGCGAGCACAACCACGGACTGGATTGTGGAACAGTTCGGGTTTGCTATTATCCTGCGCTTCAGTTTTGGCGAATTGATTTCCGGCACTATAAGATCAACGTCCTCATACATCCGCCAATGGCTGGAGTTGTCTATTATGATGGCGCCATTCTCTTCAAACACTGGCGCATAATGCTCACTTGTCGTCCCTCCTGCACTCATAATGACATAATCAAATTTTTCATCCGCTGATTCCTCAGTCAATGCTTGGACTGTGTACAACTTATTATGGACTTCGATTTGTCTACCTGCAGAACGCGGAGAAGAGAACAACATGAGTTCTTCCGGTTCTATTTCATACCTCTCGAACATTTCAATCATCTTATCTCCAACGACGCCTGTCGCCCCCACAATTGCAACCTTAACCATCTAAAAAACCTCCAAAATTATATGTTGAATTTTTCGGCGAGCACTTCGACTGCCTGAGTCTCGTTCTTCTTGTCGATCACATAGGAAATGCTGATTTCCGAAGTGGTCGTCTGATAAAAAGGTATACCCGATTGATGCAATGCGATAAATGCCTTGGAAGCAACACCTGTCATATCCCGCATGCCTGAACCAATGATTGAAACTTTAGCCCGATCCGTTCTGACCTCCGTCACGATTTCCCCATGCATCTCTTCAATCAACTCAAGTATTTCATGAAGCTGGAGGGAATCAGTCCCCTTTACCGTAAATGAAAGTTGAAAGCCTCCACTGTTGATGACTTGCGATATCATATCGATATTGACTTCATGACTATCAAATTGATTGAACATATCGAATATAAGCGTAGAGTCCTGTTCGGGTTCGTAAAGGGTGACATGCATCATGCTGCTGTCTAGGGCGATGCCCGTCACTGCCTTACGTTCAATGATCTCTGTCTCTTGCATAACCCATGTTCCTTTCTTTTCTGATGATGTCTGCCCCAGATAGAGGGGGATGGAATGGTTTTTGGCAATCTCTATGCAGCGTGTTTCAAGAACGCCTGCACCAAGTGCACTCATCTCCATCATCTCATCGTAGTTGATTTCATAGATTCTGCCTGCTGCACTGTAGAGTCGGGGGTCTGTTGCATAGAGGCCCTCTACATCCGTATATATCTCACAAGGTATATTGCATCGTGCAGCCAAGGCGACAGCTGTAGTGTCCGAGCCCCCGCGTCCCAGCGTTGTTATTTCTCCATCGCCGTTAATGCCTTGGAATCCTGCTATTACAACAACATCATATAATGCCAGGCTAGACTCTATGGCCTCCTGATCGATGCTCGCAATCCGGCTCTTCATATGGCCGCCAAACGTCTTTATCCCTGCCTGATAGCCAGTCATCGCTTTAGTGCGCACCCCTAGATTTTCAAGGATGATCGACAGGTAGGAGATGGTCTGCTGTTCGCCCGTCGTCAAAAGAAGCGCGACGTGATCTTCTTTGGGAGTAGAGGAGAGGGTGTTGATGTTTGTCAACAACTCATCGGTCGTCCTTCCCATGGCGCTTACCACCACTATCAGTTTTTCTCCAGATTGCACCCTTTCCTGCAATTGTTCTGCTACACTTCTGATCCTATCGAAACCACCAACTGATGAACCACCGAACTTCAAAACTTTAGCGTCCATATGTCCTCCTGTCACTGGGAGCACACACCAGAAATAATAAAAAAACAAGCCTGGCAGAATGCCAGACTTGTCTTATCCATATACAAGTGATGCACTCCATTATTAAAAAATAATGACAGACCCGTAGCTCTTAACCTCCGGATCCAATAGCAGACTGCTGCAACAGTATACTATTTCGGCATCGCACCCTTTCACCAGCTTAAAGTTCGCAGACTTCAACAAGTGGCTACTCATGATTGATGCGCCTCATCCAAACATATTTTATTTGTAGATATGATTATACATAGACAGCCAATATAAGTAAACTGTTTTTTGTATTTTTTAAAATTATCTCTCAATTAAGATTTTATGAGACCTTTATCTTTCAAGTATTCCTCATAGCTTGATTCTTTGACGATTGCACCTTTATCCTGCAGGTCAATCACTTTATTGGTGATGGTGTTAATGAATTCGAAGTCGTGTGAAGTGAATATAATAGAACCTTTGAAATCTTTCAACCCATCATTCACAGCTGTAATGCTTTCAAGATCCAAGTGGTTTGTCGGCTCGTCAAGAAGGACCACGTTGGCTTTCGATAACATCATCTTAGAGAGCATGGCACGAACTTTTTCTCCCCCTGAAAGGACATTTGCTTTCTTCTTAGCTTCTTCACCACTGAAAAGCATACGGCCTAAAAATCCACGGAGGAAAGTTTCTGTCTGCTCCTCTGGAGGTGCATATTGACGCAACCAATCCACCAAGTTTGTATTCACGCCTTCAAAATAAGCTGAATTGTCTTTTGGCATATAGCTTTGACTTGTTGTCACGCCCCATCTAACTTCTCCTTCATCAGGTGTGATTTCACCAGCCAATATGCGGAGGAAAGTAGTGCGGGCAATTTCGGATGAACCGATTAAAACTGCCTTATCGTAAGGGTCGAGCGTCAAATTGATGTCATCCAACACCTTGACGCCATCGACGCTATGGCTAAGCCCTTTAATGTAGAGGAGGTCATTGCCGATTTCACGTTCTGGTGTAAACTTGACGAATGGATATTTTCTTGACGATGGCTTGATGTCATCCAATTCGATTTTTTCCAAGGTCTTCTTACGGCTTGTCGCCTGCTTGGACTTGGAGGCGTTGGCACTGAAACGTGCAACGAAATCTTTCAATTCTTTGATTTTCTCTTCTTTTTTCTTATTCTGGTCCTGTGCCATTTGCTGGGCGAGTTGACTGGATTGGTACCAGAAATCATAGTTGCCCACATAAAGCTCAATCTTACCAAAGTCAAGGTCCGCAATATGGGTACATACATTATTAAGGAATCGACGGTCGTGGGAAACCACGATAACAGTATTATCAAAATTGATGAGGAACTCCTCAAGCCACTGGATCGCTTCTATATCGAGGCCGTTGGTCGGCTCATCGAGAAGTAGGACATCCGGGTCGCCGAACAGGCTTTGGGCCAGCAGGACCTTGACTTTCTGATTATTTTCGAGCTCGGACATATTCTTATCGACCAAGTCAGATTTTATACCCAGTCCATGGAGCAGGCTTTCAGCATCAGCTTCAGCTGTCCATCCACCCATCTCGCCATATTCGCCTTCAAGCTCGGCTGCACGTATGCCATCTTCATCAGAAAAGTCCGGTTTCATGTAGATTTCGTTCTTTTCATTCATTATGTCCCAAAGTTTCGAGTGTCCCATCATGACGACATCCAATACACGCTGATCTTCATAACCGAAATGGTCCTGTTTCAATACAGCGAGACGCTCGTCTTTCCCCAGGCTCACATGACCAGTCTGAGCTTCTATTTCTCCTGAGAGGATCTTCAGGAATGTTGATTTGCCGGCGCCATTCGCCCCAATGAGACCATAGCAATTTCCTGGTGTGAATTTTATGTTTACGTCTTCGAATAGTTTGCGGTCACCAAACCTGAGACTTACGTCTGTTACCTGTAGCATAGGCATTCTCCTTTAGTATATTCTTAAGCGATGATACCACATTTATGGTACCATTGAAATATAATTCTAGGAGGATGAGTACCCATGAAGAACGATATACGCCGGTTTCAAAGCATTATCGATACCAGTCACGATATCGTCTTTTTTACTGGTGCTGGGGTTTCAGTTGAAAGTGGCATACCGGATTTCAGGAGTATGGGTGGATTGTTCGATGAAATCAGGCAGTCGGGGAATTCACCTGAATATCTTTTAAGCCGTGACCATCTCGATGAAGAACCTGAGCGCTTCGTGCAGTTTTACAGGAAACGCCTGTTGACCAGCGATAAGCACCCGAACAGTGTCCATCGCTTCATTGCGGAAATGGAGACTGCGGGGCGTTCCCTTGGGACCGTGACACAGAATATTGATGGCCTCCATACCGAGGCCGGCAGTAGTAATGTAGATGAATTGCATGGTTCGCTCAATCGTTTCTACTGCATTTCATGCAACCAGGATTATACTAAGGGTGCCTTATTGCAAAATGATGTAATGACGTGTGAATGTGGCGGGATATTGCGGCCTGACATAGTATTATATGGAGAGATGCTGGACGAGCGTGTCCTGCAGTCCGCCCAAAACAAGGTATCAAAAGCGGATACACTGATTGTGTTGGGGTCGTCACTGGTTGTGAACCCTGCAGCATATCTGCTCCATTACTTCAAAGGTCACCATCTTATCATAATCAACAGAGAAGAGACGCCTTTTGATTTTATGGCCGACCTGGTCATCAATCAAGATATGACCACAATAATTGAAAATATAGAACACAAATGAAGGAGATCATTCATGAATCAGATATCAGGTACAGTGCAATTTTTGAAAATCATCAAGAGGGAAGGTTCCACATATCACCTTAAAGCGGAAGACGCAGTCTATATCAGAATGAATGCCTCCGCCTCGGGATGGGATTATGAGATAGGGGAAGAAATCAGCGCATTCATCTATCCGAATAGAAGTGGTGAACTGTTTGCTGCTCCTATAGTGCCAACTGCAACCGTTGATAAATACGGTTATGCAGAAGTGGTTGAAGTGACACGGGAGGGAGCGTTCGTCGGTATCGGGGCCCCTCGCGAAATTCTTGTGCCTTGGGTTGACCTCCCTAAAGTGAAGTCAGTCTGGCCTAAAGAAGGGGATCAGCTTTATTTGAAGTTGAGGGCTGAGAGCGACAACCAATTATTCGGGCGTCTGATCACTGAACAGGAAGCCGCCGAGCGCTTCACGCCACTTGACCAGTCGGCATTCGCAGACTACAGGAATAAATGGATGGAAGGGCGTCCTTACCGTCTGCTCAGGATAGGATCGTTCCTTTTGACGAATGAAGGACACAAAGTCTTTATCCATGAGAGTGAACGTGAAGAAGAACCACGCCTGGGTGAGTTGAAGAAGTTCAGGGTGATCGGCATCAACGATAAAGGGGAATTGAACGGTTCTTTCATCCAGCAGGCATATAAGAAGATGGATGCAGACAGCGAGAAGATACTGGATTACATCGAGCGCAATGGCGGGCGCATGCCGCTTAATGATAAGAGTGCGCCTGAAGATATAAAAGAAGCTTTGAATATGTCAAAAGGCGCCTTCAAAAGAGCGCTTGGCCGTTTGATGAAGGAAGGTAAAATCGTCCAGACTGAAAAAGAGACTGAAATGAAAGAAACCCGGTAATCATATGATTACCGGGTTTTTCCTGCCCATTTTCTATCCTTCTATCTGGTCAGTCAACTGCTCCAACTCATCAACCAGTTCTCCTATATAATCGATGGTATCGCGGAGAGGCTGATCAGTCGTGATATCGACTCCTGCCATCTTGGCCAATTCGACAGGGGTCTTTGTACCACCCGCCTTCAGTACCTTCAACCAATCATCCACAGCAGGCTGTCCCTCATTGAGTATACGCTTGCTCATAGCAGTCGCAATCGTCAGACCAGCTGAATAGGTATACGGATATAATCCCATATAATAGTGGGGCTGCCTCATCCATGTCAGTTCGGCCCCTTCAGTGATGCTCACATCATCCCCCCAGAATTCTTCAATGACATTACGCTTCAGCGTGTTGAGGTCACTTGCGGAAATATTCTCCTTGGCATCAACTTTTCTGTAGACTTCACGTTGATAGGCAGCTTCAAGCAGATGCGTCACGCAATTATGGTAATAGGTCCTGGATATGATTGAACTGATGACCCAGCGTTTGAACTTGGGATCCTCGGAGTTCTCTAGAAGATGATTCGCCATCAGCATTTCATTCATTGTGCTCGGTGCTTCCACAAAATACATCGAACTGCGCGCGTCGAAGATGTTCTGTTCACGATTGGCATTATGGAAGTGTCCAGCGTGCCCCAATTCATGGGCGAGTACAAACACTTCAGTCATAAGGGAAGTCCAGGATATCAGAATGAATGGATGTGACCCGTATGGGCTTGCGCAGAAGGCACCTGTAGACTTCCCTTTATTCTTGACGAAATCAATCCAGCGCTCATCATAGGCACGGTTCACCATATTGAGATAATCATCACCCATGACTTTGAGGGCATCATTGATATACTGTCTGGAATCTTCGACACTTATTTCAGGTTCTGATGCCGGATCGAGTGAAACCTTCAAATCCTCATATTTCATTTCATAAAGCCCATGGACGCGCTTCAACAGTCTTGCGTAGCGTCGCATATGAGGGGCAAGATCACTCATTATCATATCAATTTGACGATGGTAGAGGGATTGATCTACATCCTGCTCATGGAGCAGATAATCTATAACAGAATCGAACCCTCTGAGATCAGATATCGTTTTTTCCTGCTTTAGCTGCAAATCATAGGTACCGGCAGCAGTATGTTGATAGTTTGAGAGTGTATCACTGAATGCCCTAAATGCATTGCGTCTTATCTCGACATCTTCATGGCCTTCCAATTCTCCCTCGAAAGACAAGTAGGAGAGGGGGTATTCCTTTCCGTTGGCATTGAAAGTACCGAAATCGATATCCAACAATTTAGTTTTAAGATATAAGCTGTAGGGTCCGTCAAAAACCGGTGAATAGCTTGCAAGCGCTTTTTCGACTTCCGGATTCAATTGGTATGGTTTATTTTTGAGCAGTTCATCTATGAAGTGGAGGAATTGCGGCGCTTCTGATTTCACTTCTTCAAGAAATGCATCCTCTTTTTGAATCAGTTCACTTGTGAGGAAACTGGATTCGCTGTTGAAATATGTACTGATATTACTCGCCATACTATCCAATTTCTGTGCATTCCCGTCGCCTTGGTCCGAGGAGAGCTTCAAATTGGCATAATTGCCGATTGGGACGAGTGATTCGAGGATCGATTTATATTCTTGGATGGCTTTTATTGCTGCAGTAGGGTTGTGCAGGTTTCCCGAGTACTTTTTGTTGAAGTCTTTAATTTTGGGACGAGCTGCTTCAATTGCTTGAGCAAAAGCTTCATCATCTGCAAATAAGTCGCTCAAATCCCACGTATATTGCACGTCAACATCTTTTCTTGATTTCATTTCTTCCATGGCTAAAAATCGCTCCTTTAATTTCGAAATCCGAAGTATTAATGACAGTATACATGAAGATTCTAAAAATTCAAATCATATGATATGCAAATATTTAAAAGTAAAGAGGGTAATATAAATATAGCAATAGTGAAGATGGGGTGAAATCATGATAGAGAACTTCAATTTTTATTTAATTACGATTCTTGCCGTCATTATTTTAACGATTTTAGTCGGATGGGTATTGCATAATTATATCCTCATTCCCGTGTTTTCTTTTATATTGATGACGCTGGCGGCATTCGTGATACCTAACTTTATAGAGGGTACAGACTGGAAGCCGTTGTTCGGCTATGCAGTATTCTTAGGCGTTCTGTCACTGATTGTAAGCATGCTCGTGTGGATGTATGTCAGAGGACGTAAACGAAAGAAGGAATTATCCAGCCCAGAAAGTAATGGAGAGCCAACAGATACCAATACTCGGAATATGTAATGTGACGGACGAGAGGCATGCAAAAACTTCTTTGGATGAAATAAACCAAAGAAGTTTTTTATATTCGTATAGTAATACCCATAAACATGTATATATAAAATAGACACGTAAATAAATATAAAATTATTTTAATCAATATATTTAATTTTGGAATCACGTGGCGATATAACTCGTTTTAATCACTCGAGATCAGTATGGAACAGACTCCAGGGATGATTCGACTCATATTCATTTATAGACCGTATTGGTTTATGGACATGTGCTATAAACGTGATATAAAGTAAAAGTAGGAGTACTACTTCCTTATATATAACTTCCTATAATATATATTATGTAAACTTTATTATATAATCAGTAAATCTTTTGTAAAATAATACTTTTGCACCAAATAAAGCCTGATCCGTGTATATCGATCAGGCTTTATGCTTTATCCACTATATTGAGTTGGTACAATTTTCTTTGACTTATGATTCATTTTGTTTTGATTCATTTACAACTTTATATACAGTAGCTCTAGATACACCAACCATTTCTGCAATTTGTTTCCCTGTATATTTCTTTGCATCATACAATGATTGTATCATCGCTTTTTTATCGTCTGTAATGCCAGGTCTGCCGCCATTTCTGCCTCTTGCACGCGCTGACTCAAGCCCTTTTTTGGTGCGTTCGCTCAACAAGCTTGCTTCCAGTTCTGCGAATGCCGACATCATCGTAAAGAACATCTTACCCATCGGGTCTTTCGTCGTTACATTCATATTGATGATTTCAAGGTCTATGCCGCGTTTTTCCAATGTCGTCGCCAATTCTATAAGCTGTTTTGTAGTCCGACCCAATCGATCCAACTTGGTGATTACCATTGTATCACCTTCCCTCATATACTCTAAGCACTGATCTAAAGCCGTTCTTTGGGCTTTCCTACCGCTTACTTTCTCTGAGAACACTTTGATGCATCCTGCTTCTTCAAGCATATCGAGCTGGCTTTCCAGATTTTGGCCCTTGGTACTTACTCTCGCATATCCTATTTTACTCATTTTTCCATTTCTCCCTTTTAATGTATTTTTAACGGTATATATATAGTATAAGTATACTAAGATAAAAATACAAGTTAAAATACAACAAAAACACCTATTTTATTAACATTTGTTGTTTTTATGTTAATGTATGTAAAACCCTCGTTAAATAGACACATTAATATTTGCAAAACTCATTCATTTAAAGTTTAATAGATGCATATTGAGAGTATATTAGTAAGGACTTTTTATTAATATACTCATGGAGCTGATAAAATGGTCTATACCATTGTTACATGTTTTCTCTTCATGGCTTTCGTCGCTTTTTATTCCTATATGAAAACGCGCAATACTGTCGGCGACAGTGCTGGGTATTTTCTTGCGGGACGCGGTTTGACGGGCGGATTTATTGCTGGTTCCCTTGTGCTCACCAACCTTTCTGCAGAGCAGCTTATAGGGCTTAATGGACAGGCCTACAATTCAAATATGTCCAATATGGCATGGGAAGTGACGGCCGGCTTTGCCGTCATCATTCTTGCACTGATTCTTCTTCCGAGATACATAGGCGGTTCGTTCACCACTTTACCTGAATTTATAAATAGCCGTTTCGACGAAGGTACACGGATGATGGTGACTTTACTCTTCATGCTCGGCTATACATTCGTCACAATCCCCTCTGTTCTCTATTCCGGATCCATTGCGGTGCTGCAGCTCTTCGATGTACCCGCCCTCCTTGGTCTTTCCCTTGAGCAATCGATGTGGATTGTCATTTGGATTGTAGGTATAATTGGTTCCATATATGCTATATTCGGCGGATTGAAGGCAGTTGCGATATCGGACACCCTGAATGGCATTGGCTTACTCATCATCGGTCTGCTTGTACCTGTCATCGGTTTCTACTCTTTGGGGGATGGAAACGTATTGAGTGGCATGAAGGTGATTGCCACTAACAATCCAGAAAAATTAAACGCCATCGGCTCGAAGGAAGACTCCGTCCCTTTCGGTACGATATTCACCGGTATGATTTTCGCCAACTTATTTTATTGGGGTACCAATCAGTATGTCATCCAGCGGACTCTTGGGGCAAAGAACCTGGCTGAAGGACAGAAAGGCACTTTGTTTGCCGGTTTCCTCAAAATACTTGTCCCCATCATGATGATGATACCAGGCATCATCGTCTATCATCTATATGGAGATGGACTCAAAACCATGGATCTGGCCTATCCTACATTAATCGCTGAGTTACTGCCTCCTATATTAAGCGGATTCTTTCTGGCTGTTCTGCTCGGCGCTGTTTTCTCAAGCTTTAATTCACTGTTGAACAGCGCGGCGACAATGTTCGTCTATGATATTTATAAGGTCAAAATGAACAGGAATGCTTCAGACCGTGAGATGATAAAGGTCAGCAAATGGTTCGGCACCCTACTTGCCCTTGTTTCCTTCTTCATCGCTCCACTCCTGCTCCGGGCGCCGGAAGGATTATGGAATATCATCCGCGAATTTACCGGATTTTTTAATATACCGGTAATTGCCATTATCCTCACCGGAATACTTTCCAGAAAAGTACCTCCTATTGGAGCCAAGGTGGCGATTATCGTCCATGTCGCACTCTACTATATGTTGATATGGGGCCTGCCGATGTTTTTCGGCATCAATTTCGACATCAGTTTCATTCATATACAGGGGATGCTTTTCGTGTTGGCTGTGGCAATTATGATGCTCTCCATGCTCATAAAGCCGCTTGATGAACCCCATCATTTCAAGTCTGACCCAAAAGTGGATATGACCCCATGGAGATTTGCGCTCCCAGTCACTTTCCTGCTAATCGGGGCCATTATATTCTGTTATATCCTCTTTTCCCCGATTGGCCTTGCCCATGACGACAGCATCGTTTCACCATGGTTCGGGCCAGCTACAGGCGCCCTTATATTATCCACGATCATATTATGGTCTCTTGCCTACAGAAAATGGAATGATAGGTACGGGGATATGCTGAAAAAACTACAGAATGAAAAGAAACCATAGCGGCTTCGCTATGGTTTCTTCACTATATTCTATTCAATTTCTGTGCCAATTTATATGCAGGCTTGTTGAAGACTTTCTCAAAAGTGCCCGGTAGCTCTTCTATGAATGTATTATATCCTTTTTTGAATTTGAAGACACCGTAATCCTTGGACTGTTCCGTAAAATCGCCGGTCAATCCAAAGAAATTGAAGCGTTCCGCTCCGAGTTCCTTTGCTTTTTTGATCATCTGCCATGTCGTGAAGTTCGTACCCATGAACATGGAATGTTCCGGATAGCTGCCGCTGAATAGATAAACCATTTCATGGTTGTTGTAATAATACATGGCTGCAGAAAGCTCTATGACTGTGCCATACTCTTCTTTCACATTCTGGATCTTTTTTATCCGTTTCTCTTTGTTGCCGAGGAGGTCCTTTACTTCATTCACCCTCCCCTTCATCCTTTTTGTACCATTGCCGGAATCGATTTTTTTCTGCATCTCTTCATATTCTGCAGTAAGTTCGCCGAGTTCACCATTCAACTGTTCCAAATACTCATCCAGATTGATATAGCTCAAAGTGAGATAAGTACGCTCCTTTAGAGCATGGAGCAGATTTTTTATCTTTTCCCCACTTACCGGGTCGAAACCGATGCGTTCCTCGGTGTCTTTATATATCTGGATGAATTTATCATACTCATCCTCATCCAAATAACGCAATTTCAGGCCCATCTGCTCACTCGCACGCGTATTATAGCGTGTTTTTGAATCCATATCTTTAATGAGCTGCTCTTCATCCTTATTCAAATCAAGTACAGCCTGATGTCTGAGCAGTTCATCTGTAACCAGCTGTTTGGTGAAACCATTATGTGAATACCCCTGATTGATGTAGATGTCTATGATTTCATGATTGTTTTTAGGGCTTTCCACAATCTCTCCATCGTTGTCTCTCATCTGATAGATCATATAAGGGGAATGGATGAGTTTTACAGCATGATGTTTTTTGACGTGATCGTCGATTTCCTTCAGGAAGAACTGCAGCCTCTCATTCGAGAATGGCTGGATTAATGGACCTGTATGAGAAGTGAATAGCCGATAGCGTTTCAGGACCGATGTCGCGCTGAGCATGGAGACCCCGACTAGCGCATCATCTTCATAGAGGCCAAGCAAGTGCGTCTCCTGTGTCTTTGAAATGTAATCATAATAAAGCGGGTCATGGAGATAGTGGCAATGTCCCTTATACTCTGCCATGAACGCTTTAAACGTTTCTTCCTGGATTTGTGATATCTGCACTGTTCAACCCTCCTTCACTATTCAGTTGCTTTTTGAAGCTGTCTTCTGTTCGATTTTACGTTTCACCTTATAGAGATTATAAGGCACTTTACTGATGACCTTGACGAAATCACCGACCAGTTCCTCTATTTCAGCGTTGAAGCCACGTTTGAAACGGTAGACGCCGTAATCCTCCCCATCTTCAGAGAAGTCACCGCTCACCCCGTAGAAGTTATATCTGTCGATGCCATTCTCCAGACAGTATTTCATCATTTCAAAGTGCATCATGTAGGGTCCGACAAAATGGGCGAACTCGCTTGAACTCGCACCTGAGTTATAGACCATCTCATAAGGGGTTTCAAAGTAGATGCCCGCCCCAAGATTCAGGACATTCCCTTCCTTTTCACTTATCTCCATGGCACTTTTGCGATCTTCAGTCATCTTGTTGATCTGTTTATCATGTTCAGCAATCTTATTCAGAGTCTTATCATTCTTGCTGTCCTTCTGCATGAGCTGGTCCCGCTTCCGCTCATTGTCTGTGATCTCCTGCGACAGGTTCTCTACGTATTCATCCAACTCTATATACGCAAGGGGGATAAGGACCTTATCTCCATAGGCTTTCTTGAAATTGGAGAAGTATTCCTTCGGATTCGGATGGGTGAAGAACCCCTGCCTCTCACTTGTATCCAAGTAGAGATCCATGAATATATCGATCTCATCGAGATCGAGGAACCGCACCTTCACACCGAATTTCTGTGCTTTCTTTATATTCCGCTTCCTCTGTGAATCGAAGGACTTAAAGAGGCTCTTTTCATCATGGCCCGACAAATCGAGGACACTCATCCACCGCGCCTGGGATGTTTTAGAATAGCCGCGGGTGAACCCTTGATGCACATATCCTTCATCTTCCATCAGTCTGATCAATGCATCCTGGGCCGGATATTCCTCTTTAGGCACTACATCCTTATCATATTTTCTATAGATCCAATTCGGATCAAGTTTTACATACAGTCCGTCATTCTTCTTGAGATAGGTTGTCAGCTCCTGCAGATAGAACTTTACAAGGTCGTGATCATGGTAATCCAGTACGGGCCCGCGGTTGGAATAATAGAAATATTTGCCGAGGACCGTTTTCTTCAATGTGAAGAGACATGCTGCTATCACCGTACCACTTGCATCCTTAACGCCAAGCAGGCGTACCTTCTGTTGATCCATCTCCCTATTCTTTTTATTTTCTATCATCTGGAAAAAGGCCGATTCCTCTCCTTTTTCTATATAATCTTTATATTCCTTTTCAGTCAGTTCAACGAATTTCATCCGTTTGTTACCTCCCTATTCTCTCTCTTAGTTTTACGAGTGACTGATACACCCTATACGCCGGCTTATTGATCGGCTTGATGAAATCGCCGATATATTCATAGACTGTGGCGTTGAATCCTTTTTTGAACTGAATGACGCCGTAGTCTTCCGCTTCTTCTGAAAAGTCTCCACTGATGCCGTAGAAGTTATACAGTCCAATATCATGGTCCAGGGCATAGTTGATCATATGCCATTGGATCAGATAACTGCCCGCGAAATGCCTGAAATCATTATCGCTGCCTCCTGCAAGATAAACCACTTCATGCGGGGTGATGAAATAGTAGGCACTCGCTATGGGAAGCTCATTGCCGTGGGTTTCACGTAATGTATGGCCTTCCTGCAATTTATCTTCTATATTTTCGAGCTGAGCCGTCAGATTCGTTATTTTCTTTTCAGCTTTACTGTTGGCTGGATCTTTTTCGAGGTCACGATTCGCTTTACTGATGTTTTTCATCAATGCGTCCCGATCCTTTGTGATCGATGCGACATATTCATCCAAATTGACATACACAAGTGGAATCAGGACATTGTCTCCAAAGTGCTGCTTACGGCTGATATAGTAGGAATCATCGCGGTCTGTGAAGGATTTCATTTCAGATGTATCCCTCATGAATTTCCTGAAGACATCTATCTCGTCAAGCCCAAGATAACGGACATGAAGACCATGCTTCTGTGCTTTTTTTATATTCCGCTTCCGGAGGCTATCCATATCATTCAACACAGCTTTGCTGTCTTTATCTCTAAGGTCAAGAACCGAATGCCATCTGATCTGGACGATTGGATCGAATCCGACGGAGAATCCTTCATGTGTAAAGCCCAGTGCTTTGAAGTAATCGAATATATAGCGGTTCCCCCTATCTTCGAGGATATCGCCTTCGTGGTTGCGTTCTTTGATTACTTCATAGGGGTCTACTCTGACATGCATCACTTTCTTTGGTTTCAAGAAGGCATTAAGCCCTTCGAAAAATGTATCGAACACCTTTTTATCTGAATAGTCCATGACGGGCCCACGATTGGTATAGGCATATTTGAATACCTTCATTACAGGGGTCAGGGTGATGAGGCAGGCCGCTTTTACCGCTTCCCCGTCCTTCACGCCTATCAGGTAGGTTTCAACACCCTGCTCAATTTTCAGACGATAATTATCCACCGTCTGTGTAAAATGACTGAAGTGTGTCCGTGTGAACTGTTCGAACTCCTCAGTGGTCAACTCTGTAAATTGCATAATGGCACTCCTGTCAACTAATTTTGATACTCCGAATATATTATCAGATTCCAAACTTAATGCGAATTGAAACCTCATAAATATATATAGTCTCCTCCATTATATCATCTGCGGACGGTACTGGCAGTATTTCTGCGAAGTTCATGTCTACACGACTACAATTCACTGTCATTTCCATCGGGAAGCTACACGAAAGACATTTATCTTTTATGGCCAGCTATCAACCCTTCCCTAAGCTTAAGCGTCGAAGGTGCTGTACAACTCAGGGCCCTCATCACGCTGAGTTGTCCAAACCGGACCTTTAATGCATCAATCGTCCTAAGAAAATCCTGCCTCTTCAATTCGCCCGGGTCTTCGAACAGGGATAACTGCCTCATGTCATCTGGTGTCAGGTTTGTCAAAGAGATGCTTAAAGTGCGGTACATCGCATAGGCATCTGCCATACTGACGATGTGTTCCCATACACCCTGCATGATGATGTTCCCGTCATTCGTCCCCCCCTCTAACGTGAACTGCTTTCGATATAGCTTGCCATCTGCTGTCCCTACAGAAAAATGGATGGTGCGTACCAACCGTTTTGATAGACGCAAACGATGCGTCACTTCATCAATATGCTCAAGCATTACAACATAGACTTCATCAAGGTGATAATCACGCATAAGGATTTGACTTTTGGCAATGGAAGGCGCATGTACACTATGCTTTTCACTGATGGTGCTGAAATCGATGCCATTGGCATGCAGATGCCAATCGACACCGATGATGCCAAAGTCCCGCTTCAAATATTCGGGCGGGTAGTGTGCCAGGTCACCCACTGAAAATATGCCGCGTTCATTCAAACGGGCTTCACTATTCTTGTTGATCCCCCACAGTGTTCTAAGCGGTTTGATATGCCACATTTTTTCAGGTACGTCCTCATAGCGCCACTCCGCTATACCAGAAGGCGCACGCTTCGCTTCGATATCCAGCGATAACTTACTGAGCAGCGGGTTCTCCCCAATGCCGACGGCACAATCAATACGCGTCTCCTGATAGATCTCTTTCCTGAGGCGTAGGGCCAGTTCCCAAGGACTTTCTTCAAACAACCGGAAACTCTTTGTAACATCCATGAAGTACTCATCCACGGAATATTGATGAAAATCTTCTGGAGCGACGTATTTCAAAGCAATTTCCGTTATTCTGGAAGAATAATCGAGATATGTCTTCATTGAGGGATTAATGATATAAATATCTTTACGGTTCGGAATTTCAAACAACCGACTGCCAGTCTTTATCCCCATTCTTTTGAGGGCTGGTGTTGCAGCCAATACAACTGCCCCCGGGTTTTTAGTGTCTGCCACTACCGCAAGACGTGTCGTGAGTGGATCTAGACCCTCCTGGATGCAGGAAACACTGGCAAAGAAGCTTTTTTGGTCCACACAGAAAATGTGCCGTTTTGGGCAGATATGATAGTTATACATGTAATCCCCTCCGAATAGAACGTATGTTCGCATACCCGTAAATTCATCATATCATAAAATAGGAAGGTCAAAACATGATTATTTATGGATTTGGGTATGATATATTGTAAAGATCAGTAAGGAGGAAAATGATTTGAAGGATATCATCGCATTACTTAAGAAAGGCAGTGGAGCATCGCTGACTGCATCTATCGTCAATTTCTTCATCGCAGCCATAAAAGGCAGTGCTTTCATACTGACGGGAAATGTTGCCATGTTTGCTGAGATGATGCATTCCATTGGCGATGCACTTAACCAGTTCTTTGTTTATGTAGGCTCCGGATTGTCGAAGAAAGCGCCGACCAAACGCTTCCCCTTCGGCTTTGGACGTCTCGTGAATCTTGTTTTACTATTTGCCGTCATCATCGTCGGTATATTGGCATATGAGACGGTGCGCGAGGGGCTAAAGCACATTTTAGAACCGCTTCCGGTGGAAACCGATACAACAATGCTGCTCATCAACATCGGCGTTCTCGCTATGGCCGCCATACTTGAGGCGTTCGTTCTATTTAAGGCAGGTAAAGAATTGCTCAAACAGGCAGATCAGCCTTTTGATGGCTTAAAGCCGCTTACGACAAGCTTTATCCATATGGACCGTGCAAAACCGGCGACCAAATTGGTGTTCCTGGAAGATACGGTTGCAACCGGTGGTGCACTGCTCGCCATCCTTGCCATACTAATTGCACGCTTTACAGGATTTTCCCAAGCAGAAGGCATCGCCTCGATCATGATCGGTATCGCCATGTTCTACATCGTCTACAAAATTTTCATGGAGAATGCCGCGGGGGCACTTGGTGAACACGACCCGCGCATGGAACAGCGTGTTTCGGAGATTGTGCTGAGACATGATGAAATCAGAGATATACGTAAGCTCTTCGTCATGAAGGAAGGGGACCTCCTCCACGTTGAAATTGTGGCGGAACTGGATCCCGACCTCTCTGTTGAAGAAGTAAACGCCATCCGGGATGACATAGAGGAGATGATCCTGAAACAAAGGCATGTCGTTGATGTAAATACAGAATTTGAGGTCGATGACGGGCACCGGGCATGGCCGCAGACCCAGAATGAATTGGATAAAAAGCCTAAAAAATAATTATGCTCCAAATAAAAAAGGATGGCCCGCAGCGGCCATCCTTTTTTTGTCTTGCCTATTCAGTTGTAGTCTCGCCTTCAGCCGAATCTTCAGCATTGTTTTCCAAAAACTCATGCATATACTGGCTATTGGCCTCAAAATCGAGATCGATTACATTGCCGGCGTGTGACGTATCCATAAATTGGTAGGTGCCTTCTACCGGTACTGTAAGCGTGTCTATGTCCTTATCACTTCTTAGGAGGAAGGAGGCCATCATCCTATACATCTCCCCATCGGTCATGCTCGTGTTGACGTGGCCCATGCCCGTCCCTGCAATTTTAGGCAGTTTCAACACGCCACCGATCGTCAGCACTTCATCCTTCAGGGCGGTGATGACTTGCTGTTGACGCCTTACCCGGCCAAAGTCCCCTTCTTTATCCTGGCGGAACCTTGCATAAGCAAGAAGCTCCTGTCCATTAAGACGCTGTTCACCCTTTTTCAGTTCAACATCAATCTTTTCGGACATATCCTTTTCGACGTCTATCATCACCCCTTTTTTGTTGACCACATCCACTACGGATTCAAATGCTTTGTAGTCAACGACTGCATACTCTTCGATCTGGATGCCGAAGTTCTTTTTGATGGTGCGTCTAAGGAGTTCCACGCCCCCGAGCGAATAGACGGAATTTATCTTGTAGCTTTGAAAACCGGGGATATCCACATAGATGTCCCGCATCATCGATACGAGTTTCATATCCTTATTCATATAATCATATTGGCCAAGCATGATGACGTCCGTGCGTTGTGCCCCGTCAACTTCACGATCTGCCCCTAACAGCAGTATGGTCTTCTTGCCATCATTATTGTCATCCCCACCGAATTCATGTGCCTCTTGTTCGACTCCCTTGTCCTCGGCTATATCCAACCCGGATTGATAGGAGAAGAAGATATACAAAACGATGAAGATGAGCGCTATAAATATAATTAAAGGAATCAGCGTACGCTTGCGCAACCGTTTTCTTTTCATACCCTCACTAGTGCGTCCAGAACGTCTATAGTCGTTATCCATGATACTTGGCTCCCGTCATTAATGTATTCAATCATTCTATCGCGTTTAAAAAGAGATTAAAAGAGAAAACCGCATTTGACCGGATATAATAAATTGTAGAAAGTAATGAGCATATAGTAGAATATAAATATTAGATAAGGAGGGTTATGATGATCCGGAATTGGTTTTTTATCGCATTGGTGGCCCTGGTGCTGATACCCACTGAAGTGCAGGCGGCCGAGTGGCAGGAAGCTGTTACCGTCTATGGTGCCGCCCTTGAGGACGATCCCCAGCTGTTGGAGGATACCGAAGGCATACTCGGTACAAAAAAAGAGGACAAAATCACATTCGTCAACTCGGAGGATGTCGCCAAATACATCGGCAAGGATTATGACGATGCCGTACTCAAATCAAGCATCCGCATCATTCAGAGGGAAGATGGATATGGACTTGACATCACCGTAGATGAAACGATGGGTAAGATTACCCAAATTACGGAAGAGACATATAAAAACGCCCTGCTCACATCGGGTATTACAGATGCGGAAGTCACGATCGGAGCCGCTCAAGATGTCACAGGGGAAAGTGCCCTCTCAGGGATATATAAGGCATTTGAAGCACAGGGGCAGGAAATTGATACCGACCGCACCCGCAATTCCCAGGATGAGTTGGAAGCCATATCAGATATCTCAAAAGAAAATGCGCAAAAAGAAGGGTTTTCACAGGAACAGCTGAATAAAGCCATTACAGACATTAAAATTGAAATCATCAATCAGGGCGGGAATCTGACTGAAGCGGATATTCGCCGAATAGTAGAGGAACAGTTGAATGAGAACGGTCTGGATGGCATAGTGACGGGTGATCAAATCAACCGCCTCGTCAATATTCTGATACAAATACAGAACACGAATATATTTACAGATGAAGAAGCAGAACGCCTCAAGGACAGCGCCCAGAACCTGATCGATGAAATAAGGTCAAGCGATGCATTCAAACAAGCGGCTGATAAGGCAGAAGAAATTGGTCAGGACATCCAGGATTCTGATGCATGGAGCACCTTTAAACGGGCCGTCTCTGATTTCTTCAGTAGCATCATTTCCTTCTTCAAGACATTGTTCAATTAAAAAAACCAGACCTTTAGAAGGTCTGGTTTTTTAATGTCCAGATCTATCCTGATTGCGGTACGCGTAACGGTTTTCACCCCACTCGTCCACATCGCTAAGATCCGCTTTGATATTATTCGTCTGGAAAACTGGATTTTTACCATCCCTCAGTTGCGTCTTGTAGTCGGCGGCAACTTGCCAGACCACATTGCTCAAGCCGAATACTGCAACAAGGTTGGTCACGGCCATCAACGCCATAAACAGATCGGCCATCGACCATGCCGTTTCAAGGTCCATTATCGCTCCGATGAAGACCATCAGGACTACAAGGAGTTTAAAGGCAAACAACAATGTTTTGTTTTCCTTGATGTAGTTGAGGTTGCTTTGACCATAGAAGTAGTTGCCGAGTATCGAGCTATATGCAAACAGGAGGATGACAATCGCAATGAAGGTAGCGCCGAAGGCACCCATCTGCTCGCCCATCGCCGCCTGGGTCACTTGAATGCCCTGCTGTGCCTCTTCACCGTAACTCAAGTCCGTATACATCAATATGAGGATTGCGGTTGCTGTACAGACGATCATCGTATCGAAAAATACCCCGAGCGACTGGATGAGTCCCTGTTTGACAGGGTGGCTGACGGCTGCTGATGCTGCTGCGTTTGGTGCTGAACCCATCCCTGCTTCATTCGAGAATAAACCTCTTTGGAATCCATTCAATATCGCGGCACCGATTGCACCGCTGAACACTTCCCGGATGCCGAAGGCATTCTGGAATATATCTGTAAGCATCGGGATGACCCGGTCATAGTTGATGATGAGTATCACGAATATCACCCCCAGATATATAAGTGCCATAATCGGCACGATATATCCCGTGACATTGGCAATCCACCGTGCTCCTCCAAATATGACGATGGCCGCAAGTGCTGCGATGACGAGGCCAATGACCCACCGGTCTATGTTGAAGGCCTCTTCATAGGCATGCGCAATGGTATTGGCCTGCAATCCATTGAAGACAAAACCGAATGTGACCGTAATCAATACTGCAAAAAAGACGCCGAGCCACTTTTGGTTGAGTCCCTTCTCCATGTAGTATGCCGGCCCGCCGCGGAAACCACCGTCTTTATCCTCGACTTTGTAGACTTGCGCCAAAGTCGACTCGAAGAACGCTGTCGCTGCACCAAAAAATGCAATAACCCACATCCAGAAGACTGCGCCCGGCCCACCGAGCACGATTGCCGTGGCCACACCGGCGATGTTGCCGGTACCTACACGGGACGCTGCACTGATCGCAAATGCCTGGAAGGGAGCAATGCCCTTTCGACCGTCCGGCAATGTCTCCGCCTTCTCGGTAAGTACATTGAACATTTCCTTGAACCATCTGAATTGCACGAACTTTGAACTGATCGAGAAATATAAACCTGCAAGAATCAATAGTCCTATGAGGAAATCTCCCCATAAAAGATCATTACCAACTTCAATGACACTTTTGAACCAACCTGGTACTACTCCTTCATTTTCCATAAAGCACCTCCCAATATAAGTGATGTTATATTATTCTGATGGCTGCTTCAAGTCTAAATTTTTCACTTCATTCAAACATTTTTGAATTTCACCCGCTCCACTTCGCCGAATGTATCTTCATCGACAACGAACGATCCATTGGCGTAGCGGCCGCTGAGTCTGATTGATTTGGCATCCAATCTAAAGGCATCCTTTTCGGACTCAAGTGTGATTTCCACATTATCTTCGACAAGGTTAGCCGCTATAATGCGGTGGGGCTTTGATTTTATTTCCTTCAATAATGCGGTGCCGACTTGGGCTCTGGCGCCATTGTCGAACGCATCGAGACTTGTCCGTTTGACCGCTCCGCGCTGGGATACACTGACTATATAACGTTCAGTTGTAATGAGTCCGGCAAACGCCAGCTTGTCATCTGGCTTAAGTTGGATTGCTTTGACACCTTGTGCCTTCAAGCCGACAGGATTCACTTCAGATATCGGATACTTCAGCGACACGCCTTTTTCAGTCAACAGCAGAATCTCCTCTGTGTCTTTAGTAGCCACCATCACTGATGCCACCCGGTCATCCCCTTTCAGGCTGATGCCTGAAATTGGCCGTCTTATGCGGGAAGCTTCATAAAGCTCAAGGCCGGTCCGTTTTATCTGACCATTCTGCGTTACTGATATGATGTCCAGACCGGCATCGAATGCCTCGAAGGTGAAGGCAGCCACTGGAGATTCTTCAGACGCGATTTTGAAGCGGTTTGATAGGTGTTGTCCATTATCCTTCCACCGGATGTCTGACAGTTCATGCACTGGAATGATCATATAATTGCCGAGATTCGTAAAGACGACTAGGTTTTCCAGTGTGTGGGCTTGCCTGGCATACAAGACTTCGTCCGTTTCCTTCATACCAAGCTCTTCTGGCGTACTCGCCTGATAACTTCTCAAGCTCGTACGTTTCACATAGCCCTCACGGGTCAGTGACACCATCACATCTTCTTTGGGGACGAGCACTTCTTTTTCCAGTTCAATCGCTTCGATTTCATCTTCAATGACGGTTTTTCTCATGGAACCATATTGTTTACGGATGTCCCTCAGTTCTTTTTTAATGACTTTCAAGAGCTTTTTTTCATCTGCGATGATTTCACGCAGCTGGTTGATCGTATAATCAAGCTGACTGTGTTCCGTTTCAAGCTGGACGATGTCTGTATTCGTCAGGCGATATAGCTGGAGCATGACAATCGCTTCTGCCTGAGCATCGGTAAAGCCGAAAGATTCAACCAGGTTTTCCTTGGCGTTCCGTTTGTTGTTCGATTCCCTGATGACGCGGATGACATCATCGAGAATGGACAATGCCCGCATCAGGCCTTCTATGATGTGGATCCTCTTTTCCGCTTCCTGAAGCTCATAATTGGAACGGTTCAGAATGACTTCTTTCTGGTGCGCAATGTAGCTGTTTAGTATCTCTTTTAAGCCAAGCTGTTTTGGGGCACGATCGCTGATGGCCACCATATTGAAATTATAGGAGACTTGCAGATCGGTCTTTTTGTAGAAATAGTTTATGATCCCCTCGACGTTGGCTTCCTTCCTGACTTCAATGACGATCCGCAAGCCTTCACGGTCCGTCTCATCCCGCACTTCAAGAATGCCATCCACTTTGCGGTCCGCCCGCACTTCATCCAGCTTTTTGACGAGGTTCGCTTTATTCACCTCGTACGGCAGCTCCTCGATGATGATCTGCATGCGTCCGCTTCTTAACGTCTCAGTCCTGACTTTGCTTCGGACGACGATTCTCCCCCGGCCTGTTTCGTATGCCTTCTTCAATTCGTTTCTGCCTTGGACGATGCCACCTGTCGGAAAATCAGGCCCTTTGACGATATCAATCAGTTCGTCTGTCGAAACAGTCGGCTTATCGATGACCTTTAATGTCGCATCTATGACTTCCCCCAGATTATGTGGAGGGATATCAGTCGCATAGCCTGTCGATATGCCGGTCGAGCCATTGACAAGAAGGTTTGGGAACTTCGAAGGCAGCACCGTAGGCTCCACTTCTGTGTCATCGAAGTTATTGATGAACTGTACTGTATCTTTATTGATGTCCCGGAGCATTTCGTTGGATATTTCAGAAAGCCTCGCTTCCGTATAACGCATCGCCGCAGGGGGGTCTCCATCAACACTCCCTTTGTTGCCGTGGATGTCGATCAGTTCTTCTCGCATCTTCCATTCCTGGGACAGCCGGATCATGGCTTCATAGACACTTGAATCCCCGTGCGGATGGTAATTACCGATGACATTACCGACGGTTTTGGCACTTTTCCTGAATCCTTTCTCGGACGTATTCCCTTCCTTATACATGGCATAGAGTATACGCCGCTGAACCGGCTTCAGACCATCCCGCACATCTGGAATCGCACGGTCCTGTATGACATATTTACTGTAGCGTCCAAAACGGTCTCCGATTATATCTTCAAGCTGGAGCTGCTGAACATGATCAGTCATTCAAATCACCACTTTCACTCAGTTTAGTGCCATCTTTTTCGAGGATGCTGTCTGCATCTTCCAGCGTGAAGCTGACATTCGATTCAATCCATTTACGCCGCAATTCAACGTTATCACCCATAAGTGTCGTGACACGCTTGAGGGAGAGTGCTTCGTCCTCGACGCCGACTTGTATCAATGTTCTTGTCTCAGGATTCATGGTCGTCTCCCAGAGCTGTTCAGGCATCATTTCACCGAGCCCCTTGTAGCGCTGGAGCTCGATGCCTTTGCCCATGTCTTTTTGGGCCTCCAATAACTCATCCTCGGTCCACACGTAGCGGACGTCTTCTCTCTTCTTCGTCTTTTTCTTCAATTGGAAAAGTGGAGGCATTGCGATATAGATTTTGCCGGCATCAAACAGCGGTCGCATATAGTTGAAGAAGAATGTCAACAGCAACACTTGTATATGTGCACCGTCTGTATCCGCGTCCGTCATGATGACGATTTTATCGTAGTTTGTATCCTCCACCTTGAACTCGGTGCCGACACCGGCTCCGATGGTATGGATGATTGTATTTATTTCTTCATTCTTGAATATATCCTCAAACTTGGCCCGTTCAGTATTGATGACCTTGCCGCGGAGCGGGAGGATTGCCTGGAATCTTCGATCCCTGCCCTGTTTGGCGGACCCGCCGGCAGAATCCCCCTCCACCAGATACAACTCATTCTTTTTGGCGTTGCGGCTCTGTGCGGGTGTCAGTTTACCTGACAGCAAGGTGTCCCGCTTACGTTTCTTACCGTTACGCGCTTCTTCGCGCGCCTTTCTCGCAGTTTCGCGCACATTGCGCGCCTTCACAGCTTTTTTAACAAGTTGTGTGCTGAGCGTACCGTTTTCTTCAAAATAATAAGGCAAGTGTTCGCTTATCAGTGACTCCATCACATTTCTCGCTTCACTTGTCCCAAGCTTACTTTTTGTCTGGCCCTCGAATTGGAGCAAGTGCTCAGGAATCTTGATGGAGATGATGGCTGTGAGCCCCTCTCTGATATCGTTTCCTTCGAGATTTTTATCTTTATCCTTCAACTCATTGATTTTCCGGGCATATTCATTGAATGCCCGAGTAAAACCGGTTTTGAAGCCGACCTCATGTGTACCTCCGTCCTTCGTGCGGACATTGTTGACGAATGAGATGAGCGTTTCTGCGTACTGGTCATTATACTGGAAGCTCACCTCAGCCAAAATGCCATCGTATTCTCCTGAAAATACGACAACATCACCTATGGAATCCTTGCCTTCATTAAGGAATTCAATGAACGCCTTCAAGCCATCCTCATATTTGAAGACCTCTTCGACCGGTTCATCGGGCCGGTTATCTGCAACTGTAATTTCTAGCCCTTTTTCAAGGAAGGCCGACTCACGCATCCGCTCCATGATCGTTTCGAAGTGGAACGTGGTCCCACTCTGGAATATTTGGCGGTCGGGTTTGAAGGTGACTTCAGTTCCAGTTTCCTTGGTATTGCCTGTCACTTCTAGCGCACGATCGACTTTTCCGCCCTCTTTGAATGACATTTCATGTATTTTGCCATCGCGGAATATCCTGACCTTCACCCATTCACTCAGCGCATTGACTACAGAGGCTCCGACGCCGTGGAGGCCGCCTGAAGTTTTGTAGCCGCCGGACCCGAATTTCCCACCGGCGTGGAGCACGGTGAAGATGACTTCCGGTGTGGGCTTGCCAGAAGCATGCATGCCTGTTGGCATACCTCTTCCATTATCACGTACTGTAATGCTCTCATCAGGATTTATTTTAATGTTTATTGCGTCGCCGTAGCCATTGATGATTTCATCCACTGCATTATCTACCACTTCATAGACCAGGTGATGCAGGCCCCTGTAGTCGGTTGAGCCGACATACATGCCGGGGCGTTTTCTTACAGCATCCAGTCCTTCAAGTATTTGAATCGACTCATCTGTATAAGTATTCCGTTTCGTCAAATCAGATTTCCTCCCACAAACATACGTTCGTTATTTTTATCTCATGTTCTATTTTTATACAAAACTTAAATGATTGCAACCCTAATCGGTATACGACAATCATTGTAACACTATATAGTTTACATAATAATATTATAGTAAACTATATTTTATTATACCCATTTAAATTTATATGGTAAACTGTTAGTACCTGATAACAAAAGGGGATTTTAGATGGAAATCAATATGATGCTCCTTGTCTTCAGCTATCTCATAGGAGCAATTCCTTTTAGTCTTTTAATCGGCAAATGGTTTTATAAAATAAACCTAAGGGAGCACGGCAGTGGAAATATTGGAACTACAAACACTTTTAGGATCTTGGGAAAGAAAGCAGGCATAGTCGTCCTTTTATTGGATATGTTCAAAGGCGCACTTCCTGTTTTGATTGCCATACTGATCGATACGGAGATGCATGTCTTCATCCCTGGGCTTGCCGCAGCACTTGGCCATGTCTATTCCATCTTCCTGAAATTCAAAGGAGGTAAAGCTGTCGCGACAAGCGCAGGAGCAGTCTTGGCCTATAACCCTATTTTATTCATCATCCTGCTCACTGTTTTTCTCACTACTCTAAAATTGAGTAAGTATGTATCTCTTTCAAGCATCATCAGTGCCATCGTCTTCTTTATCTTGTCGATCGTCTTTCGGGATTATCTTCTTATTGCCTTTTCATTCATTATCATGGTGGTCATTGTCGTTAGACATTCGTCAAACATCAAGCGTATAATGGATGGTACAGAATCGAAGATTACATTCATGTAGCAGGAGGTGGCATCATGTTGGAAGTTACAGACCGTGCAGTTGATTGGATGAAAGATGAAATGGATCCTGATGAGGGTCAAGGTGTAAACGTTTATGTAAGGTACGGAGGCGATACGCAGCTGAAACAAGGCTTCTCGCCTGCACTCACTGTCGATCAGATTCCTCCGGACAGTAAAATATTCGAATATGAAGGGCTTCAAGTCTTCATCAAGGAAGCCGATTTGTGGTATTTTGAAGACGCTGAACTTCAGATTGATTCCGTGGACGAAGAAGTCATATTCAACCTTAAATAAAAAGCATCCCATCTCGAAGAGATGGGATGCTTTTATGTCTATAATCCTAGGATTTCAGTTTATTCCTAAGTACGAGCTGTAGGATGCCGCCGTTGCGGTAATAATCAACTTCAACATCAGAATCGAAGCGTGCTTTCACTTTGAATGCTACTTTCTCACCGGATTCTTTAGTTGCAGTGACATCAAGGACATCCCCAGGCATGACATTATCGTCTACTTGGATATCAAATGTCTCACTACCGTCCAGTCCAAGGGCTTCTGCATCTTCGCCATCTACAAATTGGAGTGGCAATACACCCATCATGACGAGGTTTGAACGGTGGATACGTTCATAGCTTGCTGCTATAACCGCTTCAACGCCGAGCAGATTCGTACCTTTGGCAGCCCAGTCGCGGCTTGAGCCCATGCCGTAGTCGTCTCCGGCAATGACTACAAGACCAGTGTTGTCTTCTTTGTATTTCATGGCTGCATCATAGATGCTCATCACTTCGCCTGTTGGCCAGTACGTTGTGAAGCCGCCTTCTTTACCTTGTCCGATCTGGTTGCGGATACGGATATTGGCGAATGTACCGCGCACCATCACTTCGTGGTTACCGCGTCGTGAACCGTAGGAGTTGAAATCGCGTGGTGAAACGCCTTGTTCAATCAACCATTTTCCGGCCGGCGTATCTTTACCGATCGCCCCTGCTGGTGAAATGTGGTCTGTTGTGACTGAGTCTCCGAATTTGCCAAGTACGCGCAGTCCATTCAGTGACTTTATGCTGTCTGGCTCTGTTGAGAGATTCTGGAAGAATGAAGGGTTTTGGATGTAGGTGGAATCTGGATTGAAATCATAGAGCGGCTCATCTGTTGTTTCAATGTTGTTCCAGATTTCGTTGGCATCAAATACTCTTTCATATTCTTTCCTGAAGAGTTCAGGACTGACGTTGCTCATGACTGCATCCTTCACTTCCTGAGTGGATGGCCAGATGTCTTTCATGAAGACGTCATTGCCTTCTTTATCTTTACCAAGCGGCTCATTGCGGAGGTCGATGTCTACTGTACCTGCAAGGGCATAGGCTACGACCAGCGGTGGTGAGGCCAGGTAGTTCGCTTTGACGAGCGGGTGTATGCGCCCTTCGAAGTTACGGTTACCGGACAGCACAGAACTTACAAGCAGATCGTTTTCTGTAATTGCTTCTGTGATTTCCGGAAGCAATGGTCCAGAGTTACCGATACATGTTGTACAACCATAACCGACAAGGTTGAACCCAAGTTGGTCGAGGTATTCCTGGAGGCCTGAGTCATCGAGATAGCCTGTCACGACTTTTGAACCAGGAGCCAATGATGTTTTTACGTATGAAGGGACTTCGAGGCCTTTTTCAACTGCTTTTTTGGCAACAAGGCCAGCACCAAGCATTACGTATGGGTTGGAAGTGTTTGTACATGAAGTGATTGCGGCAATGACCAGATCACCTGTTTTAATGTCTACATTCCTGCCATCTTTGAAATTGATGGTCGCTTTCTTGTCGAATTCCCCTTCTTCCATACCATGACCGTGGTTGCCGCTTTCAGCAGTTACGGATTTCCTGTACGAACCTTTCATATCAGACAAGTTGATAAGGTCTTGAGGACGCTTTGGTCCGGCAAGCGCTGGTTCCACAGTAGAAAGGTCAAGTTCCACTTCTTCGGAATATACTGGGTCGTTCTCCGGATTAAAGAACATATCATTTTCCTTGAGATATGCCCTTACAATCTCAATATGCTCTTCGCTGCGGCCTGTCAGCCTCATGTAGTCGAGTGTTTCTTCATCTACTGGGAAAAACCCGCAAGTTGCACCATATTCAGGCGCCATGTTCGCAATTGTGGCACGGTCTGCAAGCGGCAATGCAGGTACACCTTGACCGAAGAACTCAACGAACTTGCCGACCACGCCCTGCTTACGGAGCAATTCTGTTACACGCAGCGCCAGATCCGTCGCAGTTGCTCCTTCCGGAAGAGAGTTCGTCAAACGGACTCCGACCACTTCAGGTACCGGGAAGTAGGAAGGCTGTCCGAGCATTCCAGCTTCTGCCTCTATTCCGCCGACACCCCAACCGAGTACACCAAGACCGTTGATCATGGTTGTGTGGGAATCCGTACCGACTAGAGTATCCGGATACGTGATCATCTCTCCGCCATCTTCTTTTACATGGACGACATTCGCCAAGTATTCAAGGTTGACCTGGTGCACGATACCTGTAGCTGGTGGTACAGCTTTATAGTTATCGAATGCTTTAGTCGCCCAGTGGAGGAACTCATAACGCTCCTGGTTCCTTTCGAATTCAAGTTCCATATTGAGTTCAAGTGCATTTTCAGTGCCGTATGCATCAACTTGCACAGAGTGGTCGATGACAAGATCAACAGGTACTTCAGGGTTAATCTTCTGGCCATCGCCGCCGACATCATCCATTGCTTTCCTGAGAGATGCAAGGTCCACTACCGCAGGTACACCTGTAAAGTCCTGAAGGATGACGCGGGATGGTTTGAATGGCACTTCTTTGCCTTTGTTGCTGCCCTGGTCCCATGTCGCCAATGATTTGATATGGTCGTCTTTAATGACACTGCCATCATATTGACGCAGTACAGATTCAAGCAATACCCTTATTGAGTAAGGCAGTTTGTGAGTTTCTGACATGCCTTGTTCAGTCAAAGTCTTCAAGCTGTAGTAATTATAATCTTTGCCGTCGACAGTGAATGACTTTTTTGCTGATTCACTAATGTTCTGACTCATGTTAATAGCCCCCTATTAATATTCCAGTCGTAAGACCGTTCATATCAATTGTATATCTTTACATAATGGTTGTAAACGCCAGCACCATGTATTCATCAATAATCGTGATACAAAAAAATGACCTAGAGCAATAAGTAATACTTATCTCTCCAGGTCATAATCATAACAATATATTAATCCCTATTATTATTATCTTGTTCTTTTTCGTACTCGCGCATCATTTTCTCATATTTTGTACCTTCATAATCCTCTTTGAAGTATAAGCTGAGCGCCTTTTGTTCTTGCGCCACATCCTTGTAGGTGGCTACCATCATCAATATCAGTATGATGGAGAACGGGAAGGCTGAAATGATCGCCGAGGCTTGAAGTGCTCCGAGTCCGCCACCCATCAGTAGGACGATTGCAATCAATACTTGTGCAAGTCCCCAAATTATTTTAATGCGGTTTGGCGGCGTCAATGAACCATTGGTTGTCTGCATTCCCAGAACGAATGTAGCAGAGTCAGCTGAAGTGATGAAGAAAGTACCGATCAGCAGAACTGCTACAAGGGACACGACCATGCTGAGCGGCATGTTATTGAACATTTCAAACAGCACCGATTCTGTCGTCAGATCTGCGAAGCCACCATTCATCCTGTCTGACTCGATTGCCGTAACACCGAAGACACTGAACCAGAAGAAGCTGAGGACAGCTGGTCCAACCATTACTGCCAATACGAACTCCCTGATTGTACGGCCTCTTGATACACGGGCGATGAATATTCCGACGAATGGGCTCCAGCTCATCCACCAGCCCCAGTAGTAGAGGGTCCAGTTGCCGAGCCAATCATTTTTGGCCTGATCGAGCGGCGCCACATCATAGCTCATATTGATGAAATTACCGATCATGCCACCGAATGTATCAGTCCACATGTTCAGTATAAGGACCGTCGGCCCCAAGACGAGTGTGAAGATCAGCAGAATGCCGCCAAGTATCATGTTGGCATTACTCAAATACTGGATCCCTTTAGATAATCCGGACCATGCACTCCACATGAATAGTGCAGTGATGATTGCAATGATGAGTATCTGTACATAAATGTTATTCGGTATGCCGAATAAATAGGATAAGCCACCATTGATCTGCATTACGCCTAGACCAAGTGAAGTCGCGACACCTGCAATTGTTGCAAAAACTGCAAGTACATCAATGGCTGTACCGAGTGGGCCTTCGACACGTTTGCCGAGGATTGGTTTCAATGTCCTTGAAATAAGACCCGGCTCACCACGTCTGAACTGGGTGAAGGCCAAGGCAAGTCCTACCACTGCATAGATTGCCCAGGCATGGAACCCCCAGTGGAAGAATGTGCGGCGCAATGATTCTTTTAATGCCATGTCTGTACCGGGTTCTGCACTTGGAGGCGTGAAATAGTGGCTGATCGGTTCAGCCGCTCCCCAGAATACAAGACCGATACCCATACCGGCACTGAATAGCATCGCAAACCACGAAATTGTTCTGAATTCCGGTTTTTCAGTTGGTTTGCCCAAACGAATTTGCCCCATCGGTGTAAATACAAAAATAAGGCAAAATACAATGAAAATTGTTGTTAATGATACATAATACCAACTGAAGTTATTTGTGATAAAACCTTGAATTGTACCCGTCACCGATTCAAAGCTATCGGAAAAGAAGACTCCATACAATACGAGTACGGAAACGATAGCCAATGTAATCCAAAACACCGGGGTCAGTTGGACTTTTTCCTTTTCTCTCATGTAATTCCTCCTATGAATATTTCATCCCTGCTGATTACTTTCAATAATACAGCCCACAAAACAATTATTCATGTTACCATACACTGTTGATTATAGCAAACTGCCTAAGGCCCTAAATCATGGAGCATTCCATAAAAACTCCTGAAAACATATTGCACTTTCTTGTCTGTATTGTAGTATTATCTATGATCTTAAATAAATTGAATGGGAGAGAATCCACATGTGGCAAGAGTTTAAAGATTTCCTGCTCAGGGGCAATGTCCTCGACCTGGCTGTTGCAGTGGTGCTTGGGGCAGCGTTCGGTAAAATCGTCACAGCACTTGTCGAGAACATCATCATGCCTTCCATCGCCCTGATTTTCGGAAACACAGATTTCACTTCTGAATGGGCTTATAAAGGTATTACCTATGGTGTGTTCATCCAAGCCATCATCGACTTTATCATCATTGGTGCAGCAATCTTCATCTTCGTTAAAGTGGTCAATACATTAACCCGTAACCGTTTCGTGGAAGAAGCGGCTGAAGATGAACAGATTGTGCTCTTGAGGGAGATACGGGATTCCCTGAAGAATGATTCTTTAAAATCCTGATTGCATAAAAAGGCTGATCTTTTAAGATCGGCCTTTTTTAGGATATTCCGATCATCGTAGCGGCCACAAGTGCCAATGCGGCGATAAAGAGCCATAATGCAGTAATCTTCCAAACGAATTTCACCCATTTCAGATACGGGATGCCAGATACTGCAAGCACACCCATCAATGAGGCGGAAGTTGGAATGATGGTATTGGTTATTGCATCACCATATTGATATGCAAGAACCGCCACTTGCCTTGGGATCTCCTGTAGATCGGCAATGGGCGTCATAATCGGCATCGTAGTCATCGCCTGTCCGGAGCCGGACGGGATGAAGAAGTTGATGATGACTTGAATGACCAGCATACCAAGGGCTGTGATGGATGGCGGAAGGAAATCCAGTATACTGCTCATGCCGTGGATGATCGTATCAATGATGACACCTGACTCCAGGACCACCACAATGGCGCGGGCAAACCCAACGATGATGGCGCCGTAGACAACCAGCTTCATTCCATCTATGAATGCATCAAAAATATCATTTATCCTCATGCCACTCACGAGACCTGCCAGAAGGCCTATGACGAAGAAGTTGGCGGAGAGTTCGGTCAGGAACCAGCCATGCTGAAAAATCCCGTAGACGTTGATGATGATACCGGCAGTAAAAGTCAGCAGTATGAAAACATGCCTCTTCTTCAGCTCTTCAAAGTTCATCACATCTTCTGTGAAGTTGACCTGTCCCCTTTTGGATTCTTCATAGACTAAACTCTTTTCGGGATCCTTCTTCACTTTTTTTGCATAGTGCATGACATACAGGATGCCGGCACCAAGCACCACCAGATAGATGACAGTTCTGAACTGCCATCCGGAAAAGATGGTAAGTTCAGCAATCTCCTGGGCGATTCCTACAGTGAATGGATTCAGCATACCACCGATGAAGCCTGATGCGGCACCTAAAGTCACTATCGCAGTCCCCACCATCGCATCATATCCTAAAGCGGTTGCAAGAACGATGCCTATCGGCACGAAGATGATTGCTTCTTCAGACATGCCAGTCGAGAAGCCCAGAACAGAAAAGACAAACATGATGACCGGAATCATCAATCGCTCATTCCCTTTAACTGCCACCATGACTTTCTGGATTGCAGCTTCTATGGCGCCAGTCGCACGGACAATCCCGAAAGCACCCCCGACGAGAAATATATAGAAAATGATGCTGGCCCCGTCGATGAGCCCTGTTGGAATCGCCTTGAAGAGTTCAAAGAAAGTGACAGGACTCTGTTCAACCCCTGTATAGCTCCCCGGTACAACCTCAGTCCGCTCGCCTACTTCCACACGTTCGAATTCACCCGCCGGCACAACGTAGCTGAGGACGGCGGCAATGATCACCACCGCAAATAAAATTGCATAAGTATGTGGAAACCTAAAACCTGGTGTCGGTGCTGACGACTCGTTTCTGTCGTTGCTCATATAAATCTCCTCTCTCGATTTTATACATCTATTATACAGTTAATCGGAGCTTTTAAAAGATTAAATTGCAGGAATAATCCAAATAATTAATAAAATTGTTGCCATAGATTTTCTTTACCGTATAATCATAGATGAATAAAATAGATGGGAGGCAGCCATGAAATATATCAAAGTGCCCCATGCATTTGTACTTATATACTCTATTGTCATTCTAGCGATGGCCTTGAGCTATATTATCCCGGCCGGGGAATTTGAACGTCATGAAAATGAGAACGGAACCTTTGTAGTCGATGGCGATTCTTTCCGCTTTACTGAACAGACGCCAGTTGAATGGACTGAAATTTTCCGCGTGATTCCAGCTGGTATGATGGATGCGGGAAGCATCATTTTCCTGATATTTCTGATAGGTGGTGCTTTCGGCATGATAAACGGGACTGGTGCGATAGAATCTGGCATCAGCAAAGTTGTCTCTTTGCTTGAAGATCGTGAAATAATACTCATCCCCCTCACCATGCTGATATTTTCTTTGGGGGGCGCCACTTTCGGTATGGCTGAGTCCACATTGATTTTCATCCCGATGGGAATCCTGCTTGCCCGCTCACTCGGCATGGATGCGATGACGGGCATGGCGATAGTGGCTCTCGGAGCTGCTTCAGGATTTGCCGGAGGCTTCATGAACATCTTTACGGTCGGTGTGGCACAGGAGATTGCAGAACTCCCCTTATTTTCTGGTATGTTCTATAGGATTATCATACAGCTTACCTTTGTTGCAATTGCCTCATTCTTCGTCTATAGATATGGTAAACGTGTCCAGCATGATAAGATGAAAAGCTATGTCTATGCTTTGGAGCAATCAAATCATCAGGAAGCATATTCGTTCAGAACATTTACGATGAGGCATGCTCTGGTGCTGGCCATCATCCTGGCTGGATTTGCCCTGATCATCTACGGGGTGGTAAAAGGATGGTCCACCGGGACCGACCTTGCAGCAATATTCCTTGCAATGGGGATACTATCCGGTCTTGTCGGGGGCAATACGCCTAATATGATTGCAGAAGATTTCATCAAAGGTGCCAAAGAAGTGACCTTCGGCGCACTGATAGTCGGCCTTGCCCGGTGCATCCTGCTGATACTCGAAGATGGAACCATCATCGATACAGTCATATATGCTGTAAGCTCTGTCTTGGACGGGCTGCCGGCTACAATTGCTGCAGTTGGAATGTTTCTCACGCAATTCATTCTCAATTTCTTTATACCTTCTGGCTCTGGACAGGCAGCTACGACCATCCCGCTGATGGCACCGATTGGGGATATCGTAGGCATCTCCAGACAGTCGGTTGTCCTTGCCTTCCAGATGGGCGACGGGCTTTCCAACTACTTATTTCCAACGTCCGCGATTTTGATGGCCGGTTTAAGCATCGCGAACATCCCCTATGAGAAATGGTTGAGGTTCGTTTGGCCCATCATGTTGAGTTGGGTGGTGGCAAGTGCCCTTTTCATGGTCATCAGTCTATGGATTAATTACGGACCTTTCTAAACAAAAACGACGATAATCATTGATTATCGTCGTTTTTGTTTAACTTCTGCTTAACTTCGCTGATGAAGTACAAACTGCCGGTAACAAGCAGTATATCTCCATCAAACGTGTCCAGAAATGCTTTATAGTCGTCAACCACGGCCTTTACCGGATGCTGGACTTTCTCGAATACCGTCTCTTTATCCAAGGCTTTTGGAAAATCGAATTCAGTGACGTTGAAGGAATCAGCAATCGATTCCAGTTTTTCGATCATCGTATCGATCGGCTTACCTTCTATTGCAGAAAACAGGACAGTGATATCCCTATTCGGATATTCCTTCGCCATAGTATTCACCAATGCATCGACGGCCTCATTGTTGTGGGCACCATCCAAAATGATTAAAGGTTCGGTCGACGCCACTTCTATCCTGCCTGGCCAAACCGTCTCTTCAATACCTTGTATCAACAGATTGCAGTCGATATTGACCTGGTTCCTTTCGTATAGTTCAATGAGTGCTGCAATCGCAAGGGAGGCATTCTCCTTCTGGTGCCTGCCTGGCATGCTCAACTTGAGGTCCTGGAGATCATAGTGCCCGTACTGGAATTGGAACTCGCCGTTTTCGGGGATGAGGATGATATCCCGATTCAATTCGATCCCTTTTGAATCGTTCTCTTCAAGGATTTTATGGATATAATCCCTGGAAACATCATCTTTGATACTGAAGACTAAAGGAACCCCTGGCTTTATCACACCACTTTTATCTTTTGTGATATCAAGCAATGTATCTCCCAAGATGGCGGTATGATCAAGGCCTATGCTTGTCAACACTGTCAGAATGGGATTGAATACGTTCGTAGAATCTTTTTTCGCACCGAGTCCTGCTTCAACAAGTACATAATCGACTGGTTGAATGGTACCGAAATGGACGAACATCATCGTCGTAATGATTTCAAACTCAGTCGCAGTACCAAGATCGGTTTCTCTTTCCAATTCTTCGCTTATGGGCTTCACTATTTCGATCAGTTCAACAAGCTGTTCATCGGTAATTGGATGGCCGTTGATTGATATTCGTTCATTGAATGTTTCGATGTAGGGGGAAGTGAAAGTCCCCACAGAGTAACCATTGCGGTTTAAGGCATTCCGCATATAGGCCACAGTGGATCCTTTACCATTCGTTCCCACTATATGGATCCCATTGATGTTCCGTTCAGGATTATCAAGCTTTTTAAGCATCCATTCCATGCGTTTTACACCCGGTTTGATGCCGAACTTCATCCTATCATGGATCCAATTCAATCCTTCTTGATATTCCATCACTTATCCCTTTCTTTTCAGGTTATTCAACCTTTCTTCTACCTCATCGTACTGTGCCTGGTAGTTCTGCTGTTTTTCCTTTTCTTTTTCGACTACTGCAGCCGGCGCATTTTGGACGAATTTCTCGTTGCCAAGCTTGCCTTCAACGCGTTTCAGTTCGCCTTCCAGACGCTTCAACTCATTTGTAAGCCTCTCGATTTCCTCTTCCATATCAATCAATCCAGATAATGGCAGAATTACAGTGGCTCCATTCACCACATCGGTTTTGACATCATCATCTGCAGCAATATGGGATGAGATCTCCAATATTTCCGGGTTACAGAACCGTTCGATATAGTGGCGGTTGGATTCTATGATTTCAAGCCTTGATTCATCTTTCACTTCAATCAGGATATCGATTGGCTTCGACAGTGGAGTATTGACATCATTCCGTGTGTGACGGACGGATTTTATGATGTCAACCAACAGCGCCATTGCATTCTTCGATGTCGGGTTGCTCAGTGCAGGAACCACTTCGGGCCAGTCGCTTACAACAATCGAACGATTACTGTCGATGGCTTGGTATATTTCTTCTGTAACGAACGGCATGAATGGGTGCAGCATCTTCAATACACTGTCTAAAGTGTACAGCAAGACTGAACGCGTCATCGCCTTTTCACTGTCCGATCCTTCAGACATTGGTACTTTCGCCATTTCAATATACCAGTCGCAGAACTCATCCCAGATGAAATTATAGAGGATGCGTCCCACTTCCCCAAATTCGTATTGCTCAGAGAGACGCGTGACATCAGAGATCGTTTCATTCAAACGCGTAAGGATCCATTCATCTGCGAGTGATTTATCCCCTTCGAGATCTATATCCTGCATCTTGAAGTCCTCGCCAATGTTCATAAGAGCAAACCGTGACGCATTCCATATCTTATTGATGAAATTCCAGACGGACTCGACTTTTTCATCAGAATATCTGAGATCCTGCCCCGGTGTCGATCCGGTGGAGAGGAAATAACGCAGTGCATCGGCACCGTAATTTTCGATGACATCCATCGGGTCAACTCCATTTCCAAGCGACTTGGACATCTTGCGGTTCTGTTCATCCCTTACAAGACCATGGAGGAGAACATCATCAAACGGTTTTTCTCCAGTATGTTCCAATGAAGAGAAAATCATGCGTGCTACCCAGAAGAATATGATGTCGTAACCTGTTACCAGTACGTTCGTCGGGAAGAATTTCTTCAGATCGTCAGTTTCTTCCGGCCATCCCATCGTCGAAAACGGCCATAGGGCACTAGAGAACCATGTGTCCAGGACATCTTCGTCCTGGGTCCACTCCTCAATGTTTTCAGGAGGAGTCATGCCGACATAAATCTCTCCGGTATCGTTATGATACCAGGCCGGAATCTGATGCCCCCACCACAGCTGCCTCGATATCACCCAGTCCCGGATGTCACCCATCCACCGCCTGAATGTTGCATCGAACCGCTCCGGTACAAATTGTATGGCCTCATCGGTATCCTGGTTATCCAGGCTATTTTTTGCCAATGTGTCCATCTTCACGAACCATTGCGTCGACAAATACGGCTCTACGACTGCACCGCTTCTTTCGGAGTGGCCCACAGAGTGCATATGTGGTTCTACTTTTATCAGATAACCTTCAGATTCGAGGTCTGCCACCAGAGCTTTACGACATTCAAAACGGTCCATACCCTCGTATTTTCCCGCAAGTTCATTCATCGAGCCATCCTCGTTCATTACATTGATGCGCTTAAGATTATGTTTTTCCCCGAGCGTGAAGTCATTTGGATCGTGCGCAGGCGTCACTTTCATTACACCTGTACCGAACTCCATATCCACATAGGAGTCACTTATAATCGGCAATTCACGACCGACGATCGGCAAAGTTACGGATTGGCCGATGTACTCTTTGTAACGTTTATCTTCTGGATGGACCACTATCGCCGTATCACCAAGCATCGTCTCTGGACGCGTTGTAGCAATTTCCAGATGATTTCCGTCAGGCAGCGGGTAATGGACGTGGTAGAAATTGCCTTCCACTTCCTTATGGATGACTTCGATATCACTGAGTGCCGTTTTAGTGGCCGGATCCCAGTTGATGATGTATTCTCCGCGATAGATGAGACCTTTATTGTACATATCCACAAACACCTTACGGACAGCTTTCGAAAGCCCTTCATCCATCGTAAAACGTTCCTTGTCGTAATCGAGCCCGAGACCAAGCTTCTTCCATTGGCTCCGGATGAAATCTGCATATTCTTCCTTCCATCCCCAAGCATGCTCAAGGAATTTCTCGCGGCCAATCTCATGTCTTGAGATGCCCTGTTCACGTAGGCGCGCATCGACCTTTGCCTGAGTTGCTATACCGGCATGATCCATCCCAGGCAGATAAAGGACTTCATAACCTTGCATACGCTTCATCCGTGTAATTATATCTTGCAGTGTAGTATCCCAGGCGTGCCCGAGATGCAGTCTGCCAGTAACATTCGGTGGCGGGATGACGATCGAAAATGGTGGTTTATCTGAATTTGCATCAGATTTAAAATATCCTGATTCCACCCATTTTTCATATTTTCCTTCTTCCACTTTTTGTGGATTATATTTCTTCGACATTTCCATATTATCCTCTCCTTAAGACATAATAAAAAGCTTCCATCCTGAATAGGACGGAAGCTCCGCGGTACCACCTAAATTCAACCTATACGGTTGCACTCGAAATGATTAACGCTCATTACACGTCAGCACCTACTCGATTCAGAACTGATTGCAAACAGACTACTTTCACAGCAAGTTTTGACATGTTTCCAGCACCACATGTTCTCTGGATTCCCCACTTACCGCTACTCTTCTGCACTCTTTATATTTCATTAGTTTTATAGTATTCCAACCCTTCAGGACTGTCAAGTCCTTTAGCTGCCCTGGCTATGCCTGTTGCGCTTGAGCATAAGGTTTATGAGAGGTGCAATGACGAGCAGGATGAAGAAAATGCGGAAGATATGATAGCTTGAAATCATTGCGATGTTAGCATCCATCTCAACAGCTACGATGATGATTTGTCCGATTCCGCCTGGCGCGGCACTCAAGAAGAGGTTTGTAAACTGATGCTCCGTAGTGAGTATAAATAAAAATACCAGTATCATCGTGCCGAAGATAAGCAGAACATTTTGGACAATCATAGAAACAATCATTCTTGTGTTCAGTTGATTGACCAACGTTGAAATCTGCATGCCGATTCTAAGGCCGAACAGAAGTTGGGCGCCATACAGGAATTCCACATCAACTGAAAAGGTGTAGCCTGTCATTAAGTTCCAAACCAATATCGCAATCATGGGCCCAATCATGACGGGGACAGGAAATTTCAGCTTTCCTAGGATGTAGATGAGTAAAGGCGTAAAAACAACGATCCAGATCATTTCGGGAGTGAATATTTCGGATAGAGGGGCCGCCACATCATTTATACCGGCAAAACCACCACGAGGTGCCAAACTTGCAATGAAGGGAACGATGATGACCACAAGGACTATTCTGGACATTTGCGTTAAAGTGACGAGCAGAAGATCCGCTTTCTTCTCCTCCTCAGCCATGACGATCATCTGCGATAAGGCACCTGGAATTGTAGCGAGCACTGCCGTTTCATAAGAGCACCCAGTCAACTTCATGAAGAACCTGGAAAGCAACAGGCTCAAAGCGACGATTAAAACAGAAAGCAATATGATATTCATATAATCATCAGCCATATCAATCAGTGTATCTTCTGTAAAAGTCGAACCGATTTCAGCCCCTATGATGATCAATCCGGCATTGCCCAACCATTTCGGATAGGCAAATTCTACATTTACGAAGCGATGAAACAAAATTGCAGCGATCATGGCACCGAAAAGCCATGGCAGTATCATGCCACTGAAATGAAGTATGGATGACACTACTACCGCCATTACAAAGAGCAGTATGAGATAGAGGTATTTCATCTGTCCCCTCCTTTATATCGATCAGAGACTTTTATCAACAGGCGGAACATAAGAACACCCTGCCGAGAGGCAGGGTGTTTTCCTTGTCATAATTCAACTGGCCGCCATCAGTGCGCCTGTTGATGGAAATGTAGCAAAATCGGCATCTTGGTATGCCTGCATTACGCCGTCCATGTCTCCTTCTGAAGCAAGTTCTTGCTCTGAAGTCGCTTCAAAATGCACTGCTGCTGCACCAGTTGCTGGTGCTTCCTGGATGATTGCAGCGCTTTCTTCTTCCTCTTTTTCTTCAGAACCACCACCGCTGAACTGGTTCACAATCAATGGAATGATCAATAGGACGATGAGAATCGGGATGATCCACATAAGAGGATTCTTCTTGTCTACCTTTTCCTTTTGAATCATCTCTCTGTTCTGACCTTCAATATAGACCAGGTCTTCTTCTCTTTCACCCTTGATATTCACATCCTTATCAGACATGTGTTCATCATGTTTAACCACTTGTGATTCCCCCCACATTATATAATTTACTTCATTATACACTTAAATGTTGTTTTGGTAAAAGCCTATTTGGTGGCCAATCGGTCCAATGCTGTTGAGAAAGCATCAATCGTACGCTCAATATCTTCTGGGGTATGTTTAGTCGAGAGGAACATTCCTTCAAATTGGGAAGGTGGCAGATAGACCCCCTCCTTGAGGAGTTCTTGATAAAGTTCCCTGAACAGGTCAAGATCGCTGGTATTGGCACTGTCGAAATCCACTACAGGTCCTTCTGTAAGGAAGAATCCAATCATGGATCCAGCGCGGTTTACAGTTATAGGCAGATCATGTCTGCTGAAGACTTCCTTGAGTCCAACCTCGAGCATATCGCCAAGTTTATTGAAATGTTCGTAACTTTCAGGCGTCAGTTGACGCAACGTTTCCAAACCTGCCGTCATAGCGAGCGGATTGCCTGAAAGCGTCCCTGCCTGATAGATGTTACCAACTGGTGCAATATGTTCCATGATTTCGCGGCGTCCGCCATAGGCGCCCACCGGTAGTCCTCCGCCAATCACTTTGCCAAGGCATGTAAGATCCGGCTTGATGCCGTAATGACCCTGAGCGCTGTTATATCCGACACGGAATCCTGTCATCACTTCATCAAAGATAAGCAGTGTCCCATTCTCTTCTGTAAGCTCACGCACAAATTTCAAGTAGCCATCTTTTGGAGGCACTACCCCCATATTACCGGCTACCGGCTCCATGATGACAGCTGCAATGTCGTCACCGAACTTGTCAAAAGCCATCTTCAAGCTTTCTTCATCATTATATGGCACTGTAACTGTATTCGCTGCGGTCCCCTCCGGCACACCCGGGGAGTCAGGTAAACCTAATGTAGCCACACCACTCCCTGCTTTGATCAGGAGGGAATCACTATGGCCGTGATAGCAGCCTTCAAATTTAAGTATTTTGTTTCTGCCGGTATATCCCCGTGCCAACCGTAGAGCAGCCAGAGTCGCTTCTGTACCTGATGACACCATGCGGAGCATTTCTACTGACGGCACCCTTTCTACGACCAGCTCGGCCAACTCGTTTTCAAGGCGGGTAGGTGCACCGAAACTTGTGCCTTTTTGGGCTGTCGCTGTAAGCGCGTCGACAACTTTCCTATCGCTGTGGCCCAGGATAAGTGGTCCGAAACTTAAAACATAATCGATGTATTCGTTGCCGTCCACATCATATGTCCTGGCTCCTTCGGCCCGATCGATGAATAAAGGATCCATGCCAACCGATTTGAATGCTCTTACTGGACTATTGACTCCTCCAGGCATGAGTTCCTTCGCAGTCTGATAAAGCTCCTGTGACTTTTTATACATTCCTATTCCATCCCTTCATCAAGCATTCTGCAAATATCTTTTGCAAAATAAGTAATTATCATATCTGCCCCCGCACGTTTCATTGAAATCATCTGTTCCATGATAACCGCTTCATCAAGAAGACCCATATCAATTGCCGTGCGCGTCATTGCATATTCCCCACTCACATTATAGGCAACCACTGGGACATCGCTGCGATCACGTACATCCCTGATGATATCAAGGTAGGAAAGTGCAGGTTTGACGATCATCATATCGCAGCCTTCTTCGAGATCACTAGACAGTTCGCGGTGGGCTTCAAGACGATTTGCAGGGTCCATCTGGTATGTTCTCCGGTCACCGAATGATGGTGTGGAGTCTGCAGCGTCCCTGAATGGTCCATAAAATTTAGAAGCATATTTGATGCCATAGCTCATGATCGGGATATGGCTGAATCCATTGTCATCGAGTCCCTTGCGGATTTCAGAAACAAATCCATCCATCATATTACTTGGAGCAATTATATCAGCACCTGCCCTGGCCTGAGAGACTGCCGTCCTTACAAGAAGCGGTAATGTGCTGTCATTGTCGACATCCTGCGTATCAGGGTCTATCAGACCACAATGGCCATGGTCGGTATACTCACAAAGACAAGTATCAAGTATGACAAGGATTTCCGGGTGCAATCTTTTCGATATCCGGCATGCTTCCTGTACCACGCCATTATCGTCATAGGCACCATGCCCCTCGGCATCTTTTTCTTTCGGGATGCCAAAGAATATCACGGATTTTATCCCTGCTTCTTTGACCGCATCAAGTTCCTTCTCAAGAAGATTCAATGAAATCTGGAAAACACCTTTCATTGAAGGCACTTCTTCACGAACATCATCTTTTTCCACTACAAAAATAGGATAGATGAGATCCTCTTTCGTTATTTTAGTCTCACGGACCATATCACGCATGAATGTAGAACTTCTTAAACGCCGATGTCTATCAAAATTCATTATTAGCTCTCCAATCGATTCTACTTTCTAGAAGATTTATAATACTTTCCATTGTTGCTTTCTCAGGTTGCACTGGTTCTATGCCAAATCCCATCAGTGCCGTCGCTGTGACATGTCCTATTGCAATGGCCAGTACACCATCCAGTTCAAAAGCAGAGAAATGCTTCTGAAACGCCCTGACACCTGACGGGCTTAAAAAAATGACAGCAAAAAGATTTTTTTTAAGGAGCGTCCTCATATCCTTGAGCGATTTGTCATTCTCTACCGGATGATAAAGGAAATGCCTATCGACTTGGCAACCTGCTTTCAGGAGATGCTTATAGATCAACGGACGGGCATTTTTACTGACCGGATACAGGAGACGCTCTCCTTTTTTTGCCTCGAATTCAGCCATGAACCCTTCCTGGGTATATTCAGTGGGCTCAAAATCAACATAATAGCCCCGCTCTTCCAGTGCTTCGCTTGTTTTTCTGCCGATTGTGGCAATTTTCTTCCAATCCACCCTGTCGATATAGGGCATGAAGAATTCGACCGCATTTGGACTCGTCAAAAGGAGCCAGTCATATGTTTCCTCAAACACAGATTCATCCAGTGCAAAAGGTTCAACAGTAATGAGTGGCAGATGGACAAGTTCCATCAGATCAGAATGGACTGTAGGTGTCCTGCTTTGGGTCGTGACAACGATGGGCTTATAGTGATTCATTGATCCGATCGATGATATCTTTGGCTCCCATGCGCTCCATCTCATCTGCGACGATATTTCCGAGTGTCTCCGGGTCTTCATGGGATTTTTTGACGATGTACTGTTCACTGCCATCCTCAGGCATAATGAGGCCAGTCAAATAAAGTTCTCCATCCTCATATGAAGCATGGCCCCCGATAGGCACCTGGCAGCTGCCATCCATTCTCCTCAGGAATGCCCGTTCTGCAGATGTGCAGATTGCATCTTCTGTTGAATGGACACTCTGTAGTATCTCAATCAATTCGTGGTCATCTGAGCGACATTCGATGCCCAATGCTCCTTGGGCAATCGCCGGGATGAACTCTTCTGGATCGAAATATTCCGCCACGATATCATCTGACCATCCCATGCGCTTCAATCCGGCTGCTGCCAGTATGATGGCATCATATTTACCGTCCTTCATCTTTTGGATGCGGGTATCGATGTTGCCCCGTACCCAGTCTACCTTGATGTCATCACGCATCGACAGCAGCTGTGCCCCTCTTCTGAGACTGCTCGTCCCTACCACACTGCCACTCGGCAGATCCTTAAACAGTATATTATTGTTCGACAGGAAAGCATCACGCATATCTTCGCGTTTAGGGACGCATGCAATAGTGAATCCTTCGGGCATCACACTTGGCACATCCTTCAGGCTATGTATAGCCATATCGATTTCCCTATTTATCATGGCATCTTCGATTTCTTTGACGAAAAGGCCCTTCCCTCCTACTTTTGAAAGTTGGACATCAACAATCCTGTCGCCTTTAGTCACAATTTCTTTTATGTCAATTTCCATATCCGGATAGTGTTTTTTCAGCTGTTCGATAAACTGTTTGGACTGTGTCATTGCAAGACCGCTCCGTCTGGAGCCAACGGTAAATTTTCTCATGCTCTCTCTCCTTTAATAATTCCAGAAATGAAAACTGGAAAGCTGTGTTATAAACAGATAATTCATCATACAAATAATAAAGATTACGATATTCGCTACTGCAAACTTATAGATGTTGCGCGTCAAACTCAAATAGGAAAGAAGTCCCCCATAAAGTATGAGCACAATCAATGTACCAAGGACTTTAAGATCCGTCAGAATATCTGTACCGAATATATATAATCCCCATTGGATACCGAGGAATATACCTATCAATATAAACAAAAATCCAAGTATTGCGGTCCGGATCATCATTTTTTTGGCTGTCTCCACACTGAATAGTGAGAAGAAGAGACGATTGAAACGCTTCTTTTTAAGATTATCATATTGGATGATATAAATGCCGGCATGAAGGACCGAAATAAAGAACATGACGTAAGACAGCAATGACAAGACGACATGGATCACGAGCAGATCATTCATGATGGCAGATACTTCAGTCACTTCATCATACGTCACGGGTGCGAATGTGTACATTGAGAGCAGCAAAAAAGCAGTGAACACATAAATTGCAAATGCGATTTCCGAATCACTGCGTTTATATTGCACGATTCCGATGATGACGAGTAGCATTGAAAGGACATATATCCCTTCAAAAACCGTCTGGATCGGGAAACGTCCTAGGGACAGACCGATTTGCACAAAGGAAAATATATGAAGGATTGCCCCTGCCCCGACAAGGTAAAATGAAACCTTTCTGGCCTGCCGATTTCTGAAAAACAAATCGTAGCTCAGCACAGAAAGGCTTAAAAAGTATAGTAGAAGTATAAACTCATGACTGCGGAACATCATATCCATATGGTTTCCACCTATCTAATCACTTGCGAGTGCCTGTTTTCTGGCCAGACGTTTCTCATGCTGTTTTTCTTTTTCCTGACGCGTTATCATTTCCACCTCTTCTTCGATGCCGAAGAGCTGTTTGATTTCTGCGAGTTTCTCAGTCGATTTCCTGTCACCTGAAATCTCTTTTGTATAGGTGATTGGTTCCCGCAACATCTGGTTGATGATACTCTTCATATGCTTTGAAATGACGGCGCGTTCACGATCGCTCATCTCAGGTATTTTCCGTTCGACACTCTGCAATGTTTCTTCCTGTATACCAAGTGCTTTAGTACGGAGCGCCTGTATTACCGGAACGACGCCAAGCATGTTGATCCATTCGTTGAATTGATCCATACTCTCGGCTATCATGCCTTCAATCTTATTTGCTTCCTGTTGTCTAGTGGACAAGTTGGCATCCACCAGTCCTTGTAGATCATCAACATTATACATATATATATTGTCCATATTACCCACTGTTGGCTCGATGTCACGTGGCATGGCGATATCCATCATTATAAGCGGACTGCCTTTACGTTTGCCTGCTATAGAGGCGACCGTCCCTTCAGTGATTACATACTCCCGGGCAGCGGTACTTGAAATGACTATATCAGCATTTTCCAGTTCATCTTCAAGCATTTCGAGGGTTGTACTGCGGCCATTGAACCTTTCTGCAAGCTGTTGCGCCTTGTCAATAGAGCGGTTGACCACAGTCACATCCTTGATGCCATTGGAAGTCAGGTTTAACAGCGATTGCTCCGCCATCTCCCCTGCTCCGATGATAAGAACCTTACTGTCGCTGACACGTGAAAATATCTTTTTGGCGAGTTCTACTGCAGCATACGATGTCGAAATCGCATTTTTGGAGATGTCTGTCTCATTATGCCCCCTTTTTGCCACTGTAATCGCTTCTTTAAACAGTTTATTGAATATGGTGCCAGTAGTATGCTCTTCCTGGGCAGTCATGAAGGCTTCCCTGATCTGACCAAGTATCTGCGTTTCGCCCAACACCATGGAATCGAGGCCTGATGCTACACGGTACAAGTGCTCTATCGCCTCATCACCGATTTTGACGTCAGTAATCTTTTTGATTGTATCAAGTTCCAGGTTGAACCAGTCTGCCAAAAACATCTGGGTATAATATTTGCCTGTATGCACCTGATCACTGACTACATATACTTCCGTCCTGTTACATGTAGAAAGCAGCACTGCTTCCAGTACACTTTTTTGTTCCCGCAATGAGTGGAGCGCGTGAATGACATCTTCATCTTCGAAGGCCACTGCCTCACGTTCTTCAACACTTGCTTTTCTATAATTTAGGCTCAATGCGATGACATGCATGTGAATTGCCTCCCTATGCTATTGTGGCTATGTCTGAGCCACTATCAATACTTATTATTTTAACAGAAAGTGCTTCCTTAATCCATCGCATGGGATTATTTATAGTAATTATAAATAAGAAACTTTTGTGAACTTCTAGATGTATTCCGAAATGGCATCCATCACTGTTGATACATTTTTTTTATCTATAGAAGAGAATGGAATCATGACATCTTCCTCTTCCAGATCAATCGTTTCCCTCACTGATTTCAGATGCTTCTGCAGTTTGCTCTTTGGAATCTTATCCATTTTAGTGCATATCAGAATGACTGGGATTTCGAAGTGCTTCAAGTAGTCATACATCAATATGTCGTCCTCCGTCGGTTTGTGCCTGAGGTCGACAAGTTGGATGACTGCAGATAGCTCCTCACGCTCTGCAAGGTAACTCTCAATCATCTGTCCCCATTTCTCACGTGCCACCTTGGATTGCTTCGCGTAGCCGTAGCCAGGCACATCGACAAATATGAATTGATCATCCATATTATAAAAGTTCAATGTTTGGGTCTTGCCTGGTTTAGATGAAGTCCTCGCAAAATTCTTTCGTCCTGCAATTGCATTGATGAATGAAGATTTGCCGACATTCGACCGTCCGCTTAATGCGATTTCTTTCAGGCCTGTTGCTGGATATTGTGCTTTTTCAACAGCAGATATAAGGATGTCTATGTTATTCGGGTTGATTTTCACTATAATGCTCCTTTCAGAAAAAAAGCTGTCACAGATTTGGACAGCTTTTTTGTATTATGCACTTTTACGGTTCAATTCGATTTTCTCGCCGTTCTCATCGAAAAGTAGTGGTTCTGCTTCTTCTTCTATAGTCGCCCGTGTAATTTTCACTTTGCGGATTTCATCATTGGAAGGCACATTGAACATAATGTCGACCATCCGCTCTTCTATGATTGAACGGAGTCCGCGGGCCCCTGTTTTTCTTTCGATGGCAAGCTCACTGATCGCATTCAATGCATCTTCTTCAAATTCAAGCTCAACATCATCAATCTGGAGCATTTTCTCATACTGTTTGACCAGCGCGTTCTTAGGCTCAGTCAGGATGGATTTAAGTGCTTCGACATCAAGTTCTTCAAGGTGGCTGATGATCGGAACGCGACCGATGAATTCTGGGATCAGGCCGTAGCTCTGAAGATCATCAGGGCGCACTTTGGACATCAACTCATCTTTGTCATTCGGTTTGTCTGAAGCACCGCCGAACCCAATGACTTTTTCACCGATACGACGTTTGATGATTTCATCCATACCATCAAATGCACCACCGAGCACGAACAGGATGTTCTTAGTATCAATCTGGATTGATTCTTGGTTTGGATGTTTACGTCCACCTTGTGGCGGTACGCTTGCAGTCGTTCCTTCAAGAATTTTGAGCAGGGCCTGCTGGACACCTTCACCTGAAACATCACGGGTAATGGAGGTGTTTTCACCTTTGCGTGCTATCTTGTCAATTTCATCTACATAGATGATACCTTGTTCTGCCCGCTCGACATCGAAATCCGCCGCTTGGATAAGGCGCAACAGAATGTTCTCAACGTCGTCACCGACATAACCTGCTTCAGTCAGGCTTGTGGCATCGGCAATGGCGAAAGGTACATTCAGTGTGCGTGCCAATGTTTGGGCCAACAGTGTTTTACCACTACCTGTTGGGCCAATCAGAGCGATATTACTTTTAGAGATTTCTACACCATCTTCTTGGTTTTGGTTGATTCTCTTATAGTGGTTATATACAGCTACACTCAAAGCACGTTTGGCATTGTCCTGTCCAATTACATAATCATTCAACGCTTCCAATATTTCCTGTGGTTTTGGTACTTCTGTAATAACTTCGGTCTTTTCGGACTTCAGTTCTTCTTCGATGATTTCATGGCAGAGTTCTATACATTCATTACAGATATAGACGCCGCTGCCTGCAATGAGTTTCTTGACCTGTTCCTGATCTTTTCCACAGAAGGAACAAGTCAGATTCGTATCGTCCTCATTAAATTTGAACATATTCAACACCTCTTTTTTCATTCTTGTAAAATATACTAGAAAACTTCAGCGAAATCAAATATCCGGTTTTAGGCTCCATAATACAGCGAGCCCCACAACTTTATGTTGCAGAGCTCACCCTTATAATCTTTTGATTCTATTTCTGTTTACGGTTATCTACGAGTACATCGATTGCTTTTTGTATTTTAAGGTCATCTTTAAGCATTGATAGATCGCCAAGAGTGGACTTGATGTCTTCTACGCTGATGCCGAACTGTTCACTCATTTTTTCGAGCTCCTTGTCCATGTCTGCCTCTTCAACTTCGATGTTTTCATCGATGGAGATCTGCTTTAGGACAAGATTCGTGCGTACACGTTTCTCTGCATCATCTTTCATCTGCTCGCGCAGTGCATCTTCATCCTGACCAGAAAGCTGCTGGTACATTTCCATGTTGATGCCTTGCTGAGAAAGGCGTTGTTCGAATTCTTGGAGCATACGGTCTGTTTCTGTCTTGACCATTGCTTCAGGTACATCGATTTCAGCATTTTCGGATGCTTGTTCGATAAGCTGTTCCTTCATGGTTACATCCGCTTCGTTCTCTTTGGCTTCTTTGAGGTCTTTTTCAAGTTTCTCCTTCAAAGCGTCGACCGTTTCTACATCCTGGTCAAGTTCTTTGACGAGTTCATCATCAAGTTCTGGGATTTCTTTAGATTTGATGCTGTTTACTTTAACTTTGAAGACGGCTTCTTTACCAGCAAGCTCCTCTGCGTGGTACTCTTCAGGGAAAGTGACGTTGACATCTTTCTCCTCTTCTAGGGACATGCCCACCACCTGTTCTTCAAAGCCAGGGATGAAGCTGCCTGAACCGACTTCCAGTTCATAGCCGTCTGCTTTGCCGCCTTCGAACTGCTCACCATCAACGTAGCCATCGAAATCAAGGTTTACGACATCTCCGTTTTCAACTGAACCTTCTTCTTTAACGACCATGTCAGCATGTGCTTCCAGCATGTTATCAATTTCTTTTTGAACATCTTCGTCAGTAACTTCAGTATCAAGTTCTTCCGCTTCCAGTCCTTTATATTCACCGAGCTTGACTTCTGGTTCAACAGTAACTTTCGCGCTGAAGATTAGGTCCTGTCCTTTTTCCATCTGCTCTACATCGACTTCCGGCTGATCAACTGGATTGATGTCCGCTTCCTGAACTGCCTCTGTATACGCTTTAGGAAGCAGTATATCCAATGCATCCTGATAAAGGGATTCTACACCAAAACGTTTCTCGAACATTTGACGCGGTACTTTACCTTTCCTGAATCCAGGCATGCTCACTTCTTTGGATACTTTTTTAAATGCTTCATCGAGAGCACCGTCCACTTCTTTTGCTGGTACAGTAACTGTAAGAATGCCTTCGTTACCCTCTTGTTTTTCCCACTTCTGAGTCATAATCATATTCCTCCGTTAGTCCATAATTTCAATTAACCAGTATAGTATAACATATCACTTTTTTATATCCAACATTTGATTTGTTCAATCAGATGGTGACATGAGGCGTTCGATTGAACGTACCCAATCAAGGACCTCAGGTGTGGGTTCGGTCCCACTGTCCACGTTGACCATCCTGAGTAGCTCATGCAGATAAGCGTCCGCCAAATTTTCATGATCATAAGGCAAGTCGAGTGGATAGACGCCTATTATATGTGCAATCAACATCGAATCGGCTGCTTCAGCGAATTCAGGCATCCTGTCTTCTAAGTGTTCCAGCACATCGTTGCGTACTTTGACATACATTTCCGTCTCTTCGATATCTGGAAGCAACGTTGGTATGGCCTCTTCTTCTGACCCCATCTTGTAGAACCGCACCGCCTGGTCCTCCCCGCACATCTTCAGGTACAGCAACATGAATGTAATGGTCTCAGGATTTTGTTCTGAGGCAAGCACATTTTTGATAAGCACCCTGTAACTCTCGTCCCCAGTGTCCATAAGATGCTTCAAAAAGTCTAGCCTAGCATGCAATGGCATCTCACAGAAGCTTTCTTCATCCATATCCTGGTATGTTTCATCATACGATTCGTCGGGACGCACTTCCTTATCATCCAATGCTTTTTTGGCTCTATGACGCAATGCGGCAACTTCTATGCGGAATTCCTGTGGAAGCTCTTCCTGCATGAGCTGATCTGAGAATTCTATGACTTCATAGTATCTGCCTTGGCTGAGCAGTGCCTCCAGAAGGTTTTTCATATGCAGATCGTAATTTCCAAACCCTTCATTCATCTGAATCAAGGAATAATCGATGATATCATCATATCGACCTTCATCACCGAGTGATTTGTAGAAATACTCGGTAAGAGTTGTACTTGCTGGGTGATGACGCTCGTACTCTTTAAAGCGCATAATGAAACCCTGGGCGTTCCCTTGTTCATATAGAGCATGCAGATCCTGCTCCATCTTTTTTTGGAAACGTCTGTGCGACAGGATGTTATTGTCCATAAGCATCCCTGATGATCAGTTCACTCCATGATTCGTATGGATTCATTTTTGGGAGGAGATTCCTGTCCTTCCATACCAGTTCCAAAGTATCCTCTTCCTTGGCATGTACTTTGTCCTTATCCACTTCAACTTTGAAGACGATACCGATATGTACTTTGCCGACTTCTTCCTCGTCGTCATTGATCAGGCCCATGATTTCAATATCTTCAAGTGCGTCTTCTTGGAGTCCGACTTCTTCCTCCAGTTCCCTTGCCGCGTTGATGAATAATTTTTCATTGATCGCCTCGGCCTCTGGCACATCATTCATATGGCCACCTACTCCAATGGACAGGAGGCCATGCAGACGGTCTTCGCCCCCACCTTCAAGGCGCTTATAAACCAATGTCTCCTCCCCTGCAGTGATGACTGCGTAGCTGATCAGTTGCTTATAGGTAGGATTTTCTTCCATATCACCGCGTCGCTTCACTTTATAGTCATTGAATGCAGATAATATACGGCCGTATCTCGGATCCTCTTTGCTGATGAACCCATTGAATGCATCAGTTTCACCTTTGAAGATCTGTTGCCTTGATACGACGAGGATCTGCTCGTCGAACTTACTCATCATGAACCTTCCTTTCCTTATTCACATTTATTCTATATTTCGTCTGTTAATTTGTAAAATAAAAATACCCTTCAATAATATGAAGGGTATGGACGTCCCAGGAGGGATTCGAACCCCCGACCTACAGCTTAGGAGGCTGTCGCTCTATCCTACTGAGCTACTGGGACAAGATATCATAAAAAAGAAAAACCCCAGAGCGGGGTTTTTTAGCATCCTGGGAGGGATTCGAACCCCCGACCGATGGCTTAGAAGGCCATTGCTCTATCCGACTGAGCTACCAGGACTTAATCAGACAAGTACCATTATAATCAATCGTGACGATAAAAGTCAAACTTATTTTTAAAACTATTGATGTTTTATTACACAATCAAAGCAGACTTTTCCAATCCTCATATTCCGCTTTCAACTGGCGGTAAATTATACAGTCGTGAAAATGGTCATATAGATATTCATACTCTTTCATGACCCCCTCTTTGACGAATCCGAGTGATTCCGGCAACGCCCGGCTACGGTAATTGAAGACGCCACATATGATCTCTATCCGATTCAAATCGACCACTTCAAACCCGTATTGGATGAGGGCCTCGACAGAACGGCTCACTATTCCTCTACCCTCCGCTTCCTTCACTATCCAATAGCCTATTTGTCCCCTATGGCTCATGGAAAAGATTTCATTATATCCGCACATCCCTACGAAACTGCCGCGATAGAAAATTCCGAGCTGCATACCGCTTCCTTCATCTATCGCATTTTGCCATATCTGGATGATTTCTATGTAATCGGCTGCGCTTGTCATATAATCAACCCACGCGAGCCACTTTCTCAAGTGCCCTCTGTTCTCATCTATTGCTTTATAGACCATTTCATTCTCTTTTGGAGCTAGGGCTCTCAATTCTATTTCAGAATCTACGGTGATGATCATCTTTCTGCACTCCTTTGCATAACGGCTTCATTTCGTGGATTTAACAATCTTGCTGCGCACATCCGGATCTATTGTACATGATTCCCCCCTGTTTACGCGGTGGCGATTGGCGGCAACCAATTTATACAATGCATTTCTCCAGCATACGGGGATGACCTTCATTAATTTGACCGATTTAAAACCAGTCGTGTCGGCGAGCACTTCAATCACTGCATCCGAATATATATAGATGTCATCGGAATAATAAATAAGTGAATCGACTTCTTCCGGCATGACGGTATCCAATGTTTTGATGGATTGGAACCGCACTTTATCTTGCCGGTCCAGAGTAGTGATGAATTTTGCAAATCGATTGCAGATGATGCAATCATCATCGAAATAAAGAATGTTCATGGTCTCTCCTCCCAACCAGCGATTCTTCTATTTAAAACTTCGATATCTAGCGCTATGATACTCAATACGCTCAAGCACCGGATCCCTATAGATTGTTAAGATCTGTTTCCTTCAACACTTTATGGTCACGCCCAAGAAATGTCACGACATTATTATCTGTGTCTAAAACGGCATAGGATTCAGGCATCTCCCCTTTTGAAAGTGATATGCTGCCAGGATTGATGCAATAGACACCATTTACTTTTTCAGCTTTTGCAATATGGGAATGTCCATATAAAGCATAACTGGCGCCATATTCACGCGCTCGCGATGCAAGCTTGCCCCGATCCTTCTTTATACCGTAATAATGTCCATGGCTATAGAAAATTCCGGATGCTTCATCGTACCCTTCCACAGGATAACGTGAATCCGTATCGACATTCCCCCCGACACGTTCGAAGTGGCGCATCTCAGTGTCATCATATTCAAACTCGCTGTCGCCCAGATGAATGTTCAAACTACCACTGTTTCTGCCGAATGCATCATATACGATATTTTTTTCTCCGTGATTATCACTTACAATCAATATCTTCATTTATCTGCACCCCCATCATGGTTTAACAAAATCTCAAATGCTGAAGCATCATGCTTCAATTTCTCCAAGGCCTTTCTTCTATGACTTATTTCCCCTTTTTGTTCTGTGCTAATCATCCCCAAGTGTTCCCCCTGCAGTGTCTTAAATAGCGGATCATAGCCGAAGCCACCCTCTCCAGCCGAGGATTCCAATATTTCCCCGTGCAGTTGTCCAACATAGCTCCTCGTATCTCTGCCAGGAATCGCCAGTGCAATGACACAGACGAATCTTGCTGATCGATTTTCAACATCCGTCAAGGCTGCCAGCAATTTACGGTTGTTATCTTCATCGCTCGCCCCTAACCCTGCATATCTGGCAGAATATACGCCGGGGGCTCCATCAAGGGCATCGACGCATAGACCTGAGTCATCACTGATGACTGGCAGACCAAGTGCCTTGGAGGCTGATTCAGCCTTCAGTACAGCATTCCCCTCGAATGTATCTTCTGTCTCCTCCACCTCAAAATCCGGGAGCAGTTCCTTGATTCCGATTACTTCCACATCTGAAAATATTGTCTTGAAGTCTCTGATTTTCCCTTTGTTGCCTGTAGCTATAACGATTTTCATTGAGTCTCCTCCTCAAGTGTAATCTGTTCAATTTCATAATCGAGGAAAGGCATCCAATCCTTCAGAATATATTCGAATCGTTCCGTCTTACCATTGACGATCATGGTATAGGTCGGTTCAGATTGCGATGGCGTATGTGCCTTAAGCGCGGTGAGTATTGAACTCGTTTCTCGCGCTGTTTCATGCCCCGAGTCGATGACTTTTTTTCTACCGGAAAAATAATCAAATATCTCATCCGCCAGCAGTGGATAATGCGTACAGCCAAGGATGATTGTGTCTGCCTTGGAGCTGTGTAGATGCTTCAATGTCTGATGAAGGACGACCCGTACCACAACCTTATCTTTATAGCGCAGTTCCTCGACTAGAGGAACCAGCTTCGGACAAGCTGTACTTTCCACATTGAATTTACGGTTGATGCGCCGGATGGCTTCAGGGTAGGCGCCGGAGTCGACTGTACCATTCGTTGCAAGCACAATGACATTCTGGTTATTGCTGCTTTGGATTGCACTGCGCGCCCCGGGCCCGATCACACCGACCACCGGAATCGTGTATCTCTCCCTCAATATGTCGAGAGCAGCTGCAGTAGCTGTGTTACACGCCACTATAAGCATTTTTATACCACGCGCCACAAGGACATCTGCGACTTCTATCGTGTATCTTCTGACCTGTTCCATTGGCCTATCACCGTAGGGGCACCTGTTCAAGTCCCCAAGATATATAATGGATTCATTCGGCAGCTGCCTGATGACCTCCCTTACTACTGTAAGGCCCCCAACACCAGAATCCATGACTCCAATCGGCCTATCCATCACTTCTTCGTTCACTCTCATCGAGTATTGATTCAAGGACATCCGGCAGCATACTTTTCTCTTCCTCAGTCAGATGTGAAGTGATATCAGAGATATAGGATATCCGCTTATTGATGACTTCTTTTATGACTTCCCGTCCTTTATCCTGCATGAGCACCAGAACGATACGTTTGTCCTTTTCATATTTCTGTCTCTTGACGAATGCGCCATTTTCAAGCTTATCCACGATATCAGTCGTCGTTGAATGCGCCAAATACAATCTGTTTGACAACTCACCTATCGTAATGCCGACCTTATCATCCACCCATTGAAGCGCCACGAACTGCAGTGGCGAAATCTCATACTCTTTAAGTATTTCCCTGCCATGGCTTTTCACATGAACAGATATGTATCTGATTGACTTTTCTATGGAGATGATTGCTTCCTTATCACTCATTATCCACAGTCCTTCCTGCTGATTTATTTCATTATATCGTAATTGAAAATAAAAAAATAGGAGAAGCAGTGCTCCTCCTATTTCAATATTATTCTACTTCATGATCGCTTCCGAAGAAGGATTTGAACATATGGAAGTTTGTTTCCCGCTGCATTGCTGCGATTGATGTAGTCAATGGAATGCCTTTCGGGCATGCTTTGACACAGTTCTGCGCCATGCCACACTCGGCAACTCCACCTACGCCCATCAATGCATCCAGCCTCTCGTTCTTGTTCATGCTCCCTGTCGGGTGGAGGTTGAACAGTCTGACTTGGCTGATTGGGGCAGCACCCATGAATTGGGAGCTGTCATTGACGTTAGGGCATACTTCCAGGCATACACCGCATGTCATACATTTTGACAGTTCATACGCAGTCTGACGTTTCTTTTCAGGCATGCGTGGTCCAGGACCAAGATCATATGTTCCATCGATTGGAACCCATGCCTTGACACGTTTCAGACTATCGAACATGAATGACCGGTCGACCTGCAAGTCTTTGACAACCGGGAATGTGGACATTGGTTCAAGCTTGATCGGCTGATCCAACTGATCGACCAATGCAGTACAAGATTGGCGCGCACCGCCATTGATGACCATTGAACAGGCGCCACATACTTCCTCAAGACAGTTCATATCCCAAGTGACAGGAGTGGTGCGCTCACCTTTAACATTAACAGGGTTCCGCTGGATTTCCATCAGAGCACTTATGACGTTCATATTCTCACGGTAAGGTACTTCAAACTCTTCCCAATAAGATTGGGATTCTTTGTTTTCCTGACGTTTTATTGAAAATTTTATCTTTTTCTCACTCATCTATCTCCGCACTCCTTTCTAGCTTTTTTTAGTATAATCCCTCTTACGCGGTGGAATCAGACTGACATCCACTTCTTCATACTCGAATCGAGGGGCCTCTTTCGGGCCTTCGAAGTATGCCTTGGTCGTCCTCAGCCACTCTTCATCATTACGTTCTGGGAATTCAGGTTTGTAATGGGCACCGCGGGATTCGTTTCTGTTGTATGCACCGATCGTGATGACACGTGCAAGTACCAACATGTTCCATAATTGGCGAGTGAAGAAGGCAGCTTGGTTACTCCACTTCTTCGTATCGTTGATATTTATGCGCTGATAGCGTTCCATGAGCTCAACGATCTTTTTATCCGTTTCAAGGAGCTTATCGTTGTGGCGGACAACAGTTACGTTATCCGTCATGAGTTCACCGAGCTCCTTGTGGATGACATAAGCGTTTTCATCACCGTCCATGCTCATGATGGCATCGAAATCTTCCTGTGCCATCTTGGCATATTTCTCATAGAGGGAATCATCAAGATCTTCATATGTGGTTTCGAGACCTCTGACGTATTCTATCGCATTAGGCCCGGCTACTGTTCCGCCGTATATCGCCGACAGGAGGGAATTCGCTCCGAGCCTATTGCCGCCGTGCTGTGAATAATCACATTCTCCTGCAGCGAAGAGTCCAGGGATGTTGGTCATCTGGTCGTAGTCGACATACAGGCCACCCATTGAGTAGTGGACTGCCGGGAATATCTTCATCGGTACTTTACGTGGATCATCACCTGTGAATTTCTCGTAAATTTCTATGATCCCCCCCAATTTAACATCGAGCTCATGTGGATCCTTATGTGATAAGTCGAGGTAAACCATGTTTTCCCCATTGATGCCGAGCTTCTGGTTGACGCACACATCGAAGATTTCACGTGTGGCGACGTCCCTTGGCACAAGGTTTCCGTAATCTGGATACTTCTCTTCCAGGAAGTACCAAGGTTTGCCATCTTTATAAGTCCAGATGCGTCCCCCTTCTCCCCTGGCCGACTCACTCATCAACCTGAGTTTATCATCTCCAGGTATTGCGGTCGGGTGGATCTGGATGAACTCGCCATTTGCATATACTGCACCTTGCTGATAAACGACTGAAGCTGCAGAACCAGTGTTGATCATGGAGTTCGTCGATTTCCCAAAGATGATTCCAGGGCCGCCTGTCGCCATTATGACTGCATCAGACTTGAATGTCTGAATTTCTGCACTCGTTATCTGCTGTGCAGTAATTCCACGCGCACGTCCTTCATCGTCAAGGACGACTCCAAGAAATTCCCAGCCTTCGTATTTATTGACGAGGCCATCTACTTCAAACTTCCTGACCTGCTCATCCAGGGCGTACAGCAACTGTTGTCCAGTCGTTGCACCGGCATAAGCCGTCCGGTGGTGGAGTGTGCCCCCAAAACGTCGGAAATCAAGTAATCCTTCGTTTGTCCTGTTGAACATGACCCCCATGCGGTCCAGCAGATGGATTATATCCGGCGCTGCATCAGTCATCGCTTTGACTGGTGGTTGGTTGGCCAGGAAGTCTCCACCGTACACTGTGTCATCAAAGTGGATCGCTGGAGAGTCGCCTTCACCCTTGGTGTTGACTGCTCCATTGATGCCACCTTGAGCACATACGGAGTGAGAACGTTTCACTGGCACTATAGAAAACAGGTCTACTTCAGCTCCTGTTTCAGCCGCTTTGATCGTCGCCATAAGACCGGCAAGCCCGCCCCCGACAACGATAATTTTGTCATTAGCCATTCTTTCCACTCCTTAATTAGATAAATGCCAATATTGCTTGAACGCCGATGAAGCTGACCACCACGAAGATGACCGCTGATACATAGCTCATCACGCGCTGTGATCTATCAGATTGCGTGAAGCCCCATGTGATCATGAATGCCCATAGGCCATTGGCGAAGTGATATACAGTCGCAATGATTCCGACGATATAGAACACCAGCCATGCTGGGTTATTTACAATCTGATGTACCAGGTCGAAATTGACCTCCGCTCCAAAAAATACTTGTACCCTTGTCTGGAACACGTGGATTGCGATGAAGATGAATGCAATCACACCACTGATCCTTTGAAGTGCAAACAGCCAGTTTCTGTATGTACTGTGGAAGCCATAGCCTTTTCCGCCTATATTATACTTTGCAGTGAAAGCGATGTAGATACCGTAGACACCATGAAACAGGATTGGAAGATAAATTATGAAAATCTCCAAAAACAGAACAAAAGGCAGACTCGCCATGAACCCGGCTGCAGTGTTGAACGCTTCTTCACTCCGTGTTGCAAAGTGGTTGACGACCAGGTGCTGAATAAGGAATACACCTAGCGGAATTACACCCAGCAACGAATGAAGCCGCCTGATCGCAAAACTTGAATCTTGTTTTGACACTCGAATTCCCCCCTAACTCTCCAATGAAATAAGTTTATACAACCACCATTTTACTCTCAAGAATTATATAAATCAAGGCGACTTGATGGGTTGCCTAAAAAAGATCATGACCGTTCGAGTGTTGCTGTTCAGTCTTTCAGTGTTTCCAAAATACGTTTTGCAATCGGCGCCGGTATGCCTATCTCAGTAAAATCCGTTACTTCCTTCTCACTCATCCGTTTAATTGAACCGAAATGGCTCAGTAGTTTTTGTTTGCGTTTCGGTCCAACACCTTCAATGCCATCCAATCGGGAGGTGACGGATGTCTTCCTCCTTGTGTTGCGGTGGAAGCTGATTGCGAACCTGTGCACCTCGTCTTGTATCCTTTGCAGAAGGTAGAATTCCTGTGAATTCTTTTTAAGCGGTATGATTGATGCATCATCGCCGTAGAGGAGCTCAGCCGTCTTGTGTTTGTCATTTTTGGCCAGCCCCGCTACTGGGATATCCAATGACAATTCATCAAGGAGTACGGATTTGACGGTGTTCATGTGACCCACGCCGCCATCTACAATAAGTAGATCGGGCAATGGTAATCCTTCTCTAAGAACACGTGTGTAGCGTCTTCTGACTGCTTCAGCCATGGAAGCATAGTCATCGGGCTGGGTGACGGTCCTTATTTTATATTTCCGGTAATCCTTCTTGCTCGGCTTCCCATCGACAAAGGCCACCATGACGCTGACCGGGTCGACACCTTGTATATTCGAGTTGTCGAAGGCTTCTATGCGTACAGGCGTTTCGATATTGAGCGCTTCCCCAAGTTTCTCTATCGCCTTTACGGTTCTGGCCTCATCTTTTTCAATCATCTCGAATTTATTGCTGAGTGCTATCTCGGCATTCTTCGTTGCAAGATCGACCATTTCGCGCTTTTGACCCCGTTTGGGCTGTATGACACTGACAGGCAGATACTCTGCAATGACTTCATGCTCCAGATGACTCGGTATATGGACTTCTTTTGGCAACAGATTGGATTTCACATCATAGAATTGGGCGATATACCTGAAAAATTCTTCCTGCGGCTCATCATTTATTGCGAACATATCTGCTTTCTTCTCAATGAGGTTGCCATTTCTTATCAATAATACGGATACTGCCATCCATCCTTTGGATATGCTGTAACCGAAGCAGTCGCGTGCAGTCATGTCCTTGGTCATCATCTTCTGCTTGTTCATTGTAGCTTCTATATGTCCAAGCAGATCCCTGTATTCCTTGGCCTGTTCAAACTCCAGGTCTTCGGAAGCTTTCTGCATCTTATCCTTCAATTCGTCCGTTATCTGTTTGGTGTCTCCATTAAGGAAGCGGGTTATGCCATCAATCATCTCTTTATATTGGTCCTGACTGACATCGTAGACACAAGGTCCGAGACATTGGCCGATGTGATAATAAAGGCACAGTCGATCCGGCATCGTATTACATTTCCTGAGCGGGTAGATCCTATCGAGCAACTTTTTTGTCTCATGTGCACTGTAGGCATTGGGATAAGGTCCGAAATAAGTACCGGAAGATGGCTTGACTGTACGGGTGACGATAAGTTTAGGATGTCTCTCCTTTGTGATTTTGATAAAGGGATAACTCTTATCATCTTTCAGGAGTATATTGAACCTTGGGTAATGCTTCTTGATGAGGTTGAGTTCAAGCAGCAGTGATTCGACTTCGGAATTGGTTACTATGAAATCGAAATCTTCGATTTCTTTTACAAGACGCATCGTTTTCTCATCATGGGCCCCGGAAAAATAGGATTTGACCCTATTGCGGAGATTTTTCGCCTTGCCGACGTAGATCACGATGCCATGACGGTCTTTCATCAGATAACAGCCCGGTTCAGTCGGCAGGACGGACAATTTCAATTTAAGTTCTTCCATAATCATCCCTCATGTTGAATTAAATGATAAAAAAGCCGCCTCAGAGGGCGGCTCATTCATTATGCGTGTTTTTCAATAAGTGCTACAAGCTGTTCTTTTGGTTGGAAACCAACGACTTTATCTACAGGCTCCCCATCTTTGAACAGGATGAGCGTCGGAATGCTCATGACTTCATATTCGCTTGCTGTAGCCTGGTTATCATCAACGTTAAGTTTGGCGATGTCTGCTTTGCCATCCACTTCTTGGGCCACTTCTTCGAGTACAGGTGCAATCATTTTACAAGGTCCGCACCATGGTGCCCAGAAATCCACCAATTTAACGCCGCTGTTTACTTCTTGTTTGAAATTCTGGTCGTTCACTTCGATTATTGCCATTTGAAATTCCTCCAATAAGTTGAATTATGAGTTGATTATATCATGCACTTTCAGCATGCTCAATTTTACTGCCTAGGCCAAAAAAGCTAAATAGACAATGCCACCCAAAAACATGATGACACCAATCACAATCAGCACTTTGGCGAGTTTATACATATCAAAATTATCCATCAGACCACCTACTTCATCTCAACGATCGTTACACCGAAGCCACCTTCACCAGGCATGCCACCCCTAAAGGATTTCACTTTGGAATGGGATTTAAGGAACTGCTGCACACCTTTTTGCAGCGCACCGGTCCCCTTCCCATGAATGATTTCAACTTCATTGTAATTGGAGAGCAGGACCTGGTCAAGATAACGATCGAGTTTCTGGAGCGCTTCTTCATAGCGTTCCCCCCTCAGGTCAAGCTCCCTCTTCACCGGTGTTTTCCCTACCCGGCGTGATACGGTACGCTGCTGTTGCTTTTCCTTCTTCCTCTTCTTGACCTCATCGAGGCCCACCTTCATTTTGATGATACCCATCTGTACAGTGACGGAGTCATCATCCGCTTCAAGCACTTCACCCTTTTGGCCATAGGACAAGACATCCACTTCGTCTCCGCGTTCGATGCGCTCTTTTTCCTTAGCGCGCTCCTTCTTACGGATATCCTCCTGATGATAACTGTCAGACAATTGTTTTTTCTGTTCTATCATTTCATGTTCCTGTATATCCGCACCGCGTTGCTTCATGTTCTCAAGGGTTTGGATGACAGTCTCTGCGCGCGCTTCTGCCTGTTTGATGATGCGGTTGGCTGATTCGCGCGCCTCTTTTCTGATCTTTTCTTTATATTCTTCATGACTTTCCATATATGCATCCAGTTCAGCATGAAGCTGTTCAGTTTCCTTCAGAAGCCGCGCAGTCTCCTCCTCATTTGCCCTGGCAGTCTTCGTATGCCTCTCAAGTGCTGTAATCATTTCATTGACATCTTCCGAGTCGCGTCCGGCAAGGGCCCGTGCCCGCTCAATGACACTCTCTTCCAAACCGAGTTTATTGGATATCTCAAAAGCATTGGACTTGCCGGGGATCCCCATGAGAAGACGATATGTCGGGGAGAGCGTCTCCACATCGAACTCTACACTTGCATTAATGGTATCTTCCCGTGTATAGCTGAACGACTTTAATTGAGGATAGTGCGTTGTCGCTACTATGGTCGACTGCTTTGAAAGCAGATATTCCAAGATGCTGATGGCCAGGGCCGCCCCTTCTTCAGGGTCTGTCCCCGCCCCTAATTCATCAAGGACTACAAGACTTTCCCCATCCGCTTCTTCGAGTATCCCGGTGATATTCGTCATATGACTTGAAAACGTCGAAAGAGACTGTTCGATGGATTGCTCATCCCCGATGTCACTGAATACCTTACGGAACAGCTTTAGACGGCTGCCGTCCCTCGCTGGTATGGGTATGCCGGACTGGGCCATAAGCACGCTCAGACCAAGTGTCTTCAGTGTGACTGTCTTACCGCCGGTATTCGGTCCCGTTATGATCACAGCACGCGTTTCATCATCCATTATGATATCATTCTTCACCACTTCATCTGCCGGGATGGACGGATGGAATGCTGCGGGCAGATAAATACCACCCTCAGTCATGATATCAGGTTTTGTACCATTGATGCTTTTACCGTAACGCGCTTTGGCGAACACCAGATCAATATGATGGAGTGCATCATCGGTCATGGATAATTCACTGCTGACTGTTGCGACTTCAGCAGACAATGCATAGAGGATACGTTCCACTTCAGATTGTTCCTCATCCTTCAAGTGCTGGATCTGATTTGTCATCTGAACGACAAGCATGGGCTCCATATAGACAGTTTGGCCACTCGCCGATATATCATGCACAATGCCATTGAAATCCCCTTGATGTTCCGCCTTTACAGGTACGACATAACGGTTATTGCGCATTGTGATGAGGTTGTCCGAAAGCTTCTTCTGATTGTTGCCGCGAATGATATCATTTAGGCGTTCTCTTATTTTGCCTTCTTCCGCCTTGATTTTGCGGCGGATTCTAAGAAGGGCTTCCGATGCATGGTCCAAAACCTGGTGGGCATCACATGTCTCGGATATTCTACGGTATAGGAAATGGATGTCGGGAAGCCCGTTTATATAAGCCGGCAGATGCACAAGGCTGATCTCATCCGCTTCAAACTCATCGAACACGCCCTCAAGCGTATGTTTACGGTTCAGCATCATCCGGATTTCATTCAATTCTGCGACGCCGAGCATGCTACCTATCTCCGCACGTTTCAGATGACGTTTGATATCAGTGATGCCTGAAAGTTCTACTGCCCGGTACCTCAGCATCGTGGACGCATCATCAACCTCATCGATCATCTGACGGATGACTTCTATATCGGTGGATATGATGTCCTCACTGATCGCTTGCTTTGTCTTCTCACTCTCGGCCAGATTCTCCAACTCAGCGAGTATTTTATCGAACTCTAAAGTTTTTATTGTTCTTTCATTCATGTTAAAACCTCTGTTTTCCATTTTTGATCCATTCCCTGAACCTTTCCCTTGTGAACGTATTGAGCACCTGGTCTTTTTTCACCAGACCTTTTTGCAGCGTAGCGACCCCAAATTCCATAAAATCCAAGTGATCTGTATGGTGGGCGTCTGTGTTGACTGTCAACATCAGGCCGGAATGGCGTATCACGTCGGAAGATAAATCCAAACGCCTTGGGTTCGCGTTCACTTCGAGCACTGTCCCCGTTTCTTTCGCCTTTTTGATCAACCGTTCCATATTAACGGCATAACCGTCTCTTTTTCCAATGAGTCGTCCGGTGGGATGCGCGATGTGTCTGACGTATGGATTGTCGCACGCTGCTTCGAGACGCTCCATGATCTGTTCTTCAGTCTGTTGGAAACTGGAATGGATGGCAGCGATGACATAATCCAATTCACTGAGTATATCATCATCAAAGTCGAGGGTGCCATCTTTTAATATATCCATCTCGGTGCCGGTGTAAATATCTATCTCTGGATATTTCGGCCGCAGGCTTTCCACTTCTTCAATCTGTTTTCTGAGCCTTTTTTCATCCAGTCCATTTGCGACTTTAAGGCTCTTCGAGTGATCTGTGATGACCATATATTCGTACCCCTTATCAATGCACGCTTCGACCATTTCAGAAATCGAATGGGCCCCATCACTGTATACGGTATGCATATGCAAATCACTTCGAATATCTTCCGGGGCCACAATTTCATTCATAGCCATATCCATCTCTTCGCCTGATTCGCGCATCGCCGGAGGGATATAAGGGAGCTCGAAATGATTGAACAGATCTTCTTCAGAAGAGAATGTGAGCATCTCACCATTTTTTTCGATGCCATACTCACTGATTTTCTCCCCCCGTGATTTGGCGATCTGCCTCATCCTCACATTATGCTCCTTAGACCCGGTAAAATGGTGCAGTGTAGTATGGTACGCACCAGGTGTTGTAAAACGGATATCGACATTGATCTGGTCTAAATCATACTCGGCGACTACAGAGAGCTTACGATCGCCCCTGGCGACCACCTCTTTTATGAACGGTAGTTCCAAAAATGTCTCCGTAACCTGCTTTAAGTCATCTGCTTCCACGATAAAATCCAAGTCCTTGCTCATTTCCTTATAACGTCGCGCACTGCCAGCAATATCAAACCGCTTGACTCCTTCCAATTCTGTCAAAGCATCCGTAATCATCGCTTTAAATTTCTGAATTGTTTCAATGGGATGACGTTCAGGACGCGTAAGCATGTCATCAATTCCTTTGATGATGTTTTCTTCAGTCTTTTTCCCGAAACCGTCCAAAGCGCTGACATTGCCGGCCTCGCATTCCGTCCTCAGTCCTTCCAAAGTAGTTACACCAAGCTCTTTGTGCAGTTTCGCCACTTTCTTAGCCCCAAGTGTCGGGAGATGCAGCAGCTGGATCAGTGATGCTGGAACAGTCGACTTCAGATCTTCGAGCGTAGTGGAACGGCCGGTATTCACATACTCTTCAATAACTTCATTGACCCCTTTACCTATACCTTTCAGCTCTGAGAAGTCTTCGATTTCAGAAAGTGTCCTTGGATCCCGCTCTATAGTACTTGCAGCCTTGCGGTAGGCAGAGACCTTAAACGGGTTTTCCAGTGCCAATTCCATGTAGGTCCCTATGGTCTCAAGCAGATTGATTATGTCCTTCTTAGTCATGTCTACCTCCTAAAAAAGAGCCATATTCCTATGACTCACTCTGTAACCATTCTATGAATTTTTCGGAAAGGATAAATGTGTTGTCCAGCAGGAATTGAGCCAAACCGGACTCCCCTACCATCGTTTCGATGAAATCGAGCGGCACTAAGGCGATCATCGTCAAGAAAACCGCCAGTATATAGACCATTTCTATAAGGCCGAGCAAAGTACCCACTATATCACCAACTATACCGAACACACTAATCTGCTGCAGGTAATCGAATGCGCTGACGATAAGTTGGATGATGATTTTGGAGATGATGAAGATAATGAAAAAAGCGGTCATATTATAAAACGCATATTCAGCATTCGCCAATTCCGGCATAAGGGGATTGGTAAGCGTGTCGGAAGTTGAAGGGTAGGGCATCACCATATCGAAGCGTGCAGCCAGCTTCTCATAGTTTTTAGCGGAGATGATGATGGCAGAGAGTGTTCCAATCAAGTGGAGCAGTTGAAGGACCATTCCTCTTCTGTATCCTATCACCATTCCTGCAATCAGAAGTATCAGCAGTATGAGTGTCATGATATCATTTACCCTGCTCTTCCATCTCTTCTATCAACGCCTGGTGCTTCTCAAGCAATTTGACATACTCATCCATAACGTTCACTGCTGTGAGTACTGCCTTTCGCGTTGTATCCAAACCTGCATTCTTCGCTCCAATTTCCTGGATCTTCTCATCGACGAGCCTCGCTACATAACGAATATGCTGAGGGTCCTCTTCCCCAACTAAAGTATATTGTTGATCATTGATTTCGACAGCAATGCGGTTTTTATATTCTGCCATCTGACATTGCCTCCCCGTAAAAATTTCGGTTCCCATATGTTATCATTAATTTATTATACTTATGTAACCAATCTTATACAAGTATATGCATAAGAAAAAACATAAAGGTAGGATAGCCATGAACTATGACACTATGAATACGATCGGCAGCGATGAAGCAGGGGTCGGCGACTACTTTGGACCGATGACAGTCTGCGCAGCCTATGTTCCGAAGGATAAAGTCGCACTCCTCAAAGAACTTGGCGTAAGGGACTCCAAGAACTTAAGCAACAGCACAGTCAGGAAAATCGCAGGCGACATCATACATATCGTCCCGTACTCCCTTGTAATACTCGATAATCCTTCCTACAATGAAAAGATTGATCAGGGATGGAACATAGTCAAACTTAAGGCAGTACTCCACGACCACTGCATCAGAAATGTCCATGAAAAAATGAGGGATGACTGGAAAGAGGCATTGGAAGCCATTGTAATCGACCAGTTCACATCTGAAAATGCATATCAGAAATACGTCCCCCATCCTTTCCGTGAAGATTTGATATACCAGGAAACAAAAGCGGAATCCAAATCCATCGCGGTAGCCTGTGCAAGCATACTGGCACGCAGCAAATACCTGGAACAGATGGAGAACCTGAACCGTAACCTAAAAGCAGAGGTGCCGCGTGGCGCAAGCAACAAAACCGATGTCTTCGCTGCCAAGCTTGCAAAGAAGCATGGCTTGGAGTACCTCGATGCCATCACCAAAAAACACTTCAAATCACGTCAAAAGGTCATCGACCTGATGAACAGCAAAAATCATGGCTGACGGCATTATTTGTATAGTGCATTTCAAAAGATTAAAGATGCCTATGGCGACATCGTCCGCCATAGGCATCTTCATTTATCATCTGATATGTGCACCTTGTGCTTCCAGTGCCTGTACAACCGGGTCGTAGGATGCTTCCACTTCCGCATCGGTCAGTGTTTCCTCTTTATTCAGGTAAACGAGTCTCAAAGCGATTGATTTATTCCCTGCCTCCAGGCGTTCACCTTCATACACGTCAAAGACAAAGACATCATGAAGGTATTTTCCAGCTGTTTTCCGGACTGTCTGAACCAGATCTCCAGCATGTGTCTCAGAAGGGACCACCAGCGCGATGTCCCGTGTAATGGACGGATACTTCGACAACTGCTGATAGATGATATCCCCTTGTGCTTTCTCAAGCAATTCACCCATGCTGATTTCAAATACTGCAGCACCATCCAAATCATTCTCATTCGCATACGCAGGGTGGACTTCACCTACGAATCCAATGACAGTATCATTCTCGAGAATGATGTCTGCTGTTCTGCCGGGGTGCATCTCGCTCAATCGGGAAGACGATCGATAGGTGATATGTGCAGACATGCCGAGTTTCTCAAACACCGTCTCCACGATGCCTTTGGCTGCATAGAAATCTGCAGGTACTTTGACACCAAGCCAATCTGTACGGTGCATATCACCTGTCACTATACCAGCAAGCATTTCTTTTTCCAACGGGAGTTCTGCTTCTCCGCGCGGGATGAATATTCTGCCCATTTCATACAGTTGGACGTCTTTTTGTTGGCGATTGCTGTTATATACCGCATTATCAATAAGATGAGGCACCAGACTGGTGCGCAACACCGCGTGATCTTCACTCATTGGCATCAGAAGGTCCAATGTTTCGTTGACTTCCGTAAATTGTCCGGCTTGACTACGGCTTGTCAGCGCATAGTTGACCGCCTGCGATAAACCAAGCGATTCCAGTTGGTGTCTTATGATTCGGACCTTTTTCTGGATATCCGTCAATTGCCCTGGAGTAATCTTCGAATACTCGGGGAGTGAGCTCGGCAAAGCATCATAACCGTATATTCTTGCAATTTCCTCCGTGATGTCTGCTTTAATCTTCAAGTCATCGCGCCTTGACGGTATCGATACCGTCAATACCCCTTCTTTTTCCGAGGCAACAAGCCCCAGCTTACCTAGAACATCGGTAATCTCTTTGACGGTCAGATCCATACCTAACCGATTATTGATGTAGTCCCCTGTAATTTCTATCGTGGAATCTTCTACATCCAGTTCACCTGCTGAGATGACTTTTGACGTCACTTTACCGCCTGCATATTTCTGCAGGAGATAAGCTGCGCGGTCAAGTGCCTTCCGTACAAATTCATGGGAAACACTCTTCTCAAAACGCGATGATGCTTCACTGCGCAAGTTCAGGCGATTGCTTGTCATACGCACGGATAATGAATCAAAGACTGCCGATTCGATGACGACGTCGGTCGTGTTCTCCGTGACTTCAGAAAATGCGCCACCCATAACACCGGCCAGGGCAATTGGCTCATTGCCATTGGTTACAACGATATCACTCTGCTTGAGTGTCTGTTTTTTACCATCCAGAGTCGTCATCTTTTCGTTTTCCTTGGCGTAGCGCGTCACAATCTTATCCGAGCCAATCTGTTGACGGTCGAACATATGCAATGGCTGTCCGAATTCAAGCAGCACATAGTTGGATATGTCGACGATATTGTTGATCGGACGGAAACCTGCCTTGATCAGACGTATCTGCATCCAGACAGGTGAAGGGTGAACTTTTACGTCTTCGACCACTCGGGCAGCATAGTAAGGGACTGCCTGAAAATCTTCATTATCGACGCTCAATTCGTCATCACCAAGATGCGCATCATCAATATTGTATTCAGGGAGTGAAACCTCCCCGCCGAATAGAGCACGCGCTTCATAGGCGACACCTATCATGCTGAGGGCGTCCTTGCGGTTTGGGGTCAAGTCGAATTCCATGACGTGATCATCGAGGCACAATGCCTGAAGTGCGTCTTCGCCGGCCGTTTTCTCCTCTTTAAAAATGAAGATTCCATCACGATATTCCGACGGGACCTGATCTTCATTGATCCCAAGCTCCTCAAGCGAACATATCATTCCTTCCGAGGCTTCACCGCGTAGTTTTGCCCGCTTAATCTTCACACCGCCAGGGAGTCTGCCGCCGACTTTACAGACAATGACATAGGAATCGGCAACTACATTAGGAGCCCCGCATATTATCTGGTGGATTCCATCCCCTGTATCGACTTGACATACCTTAAGGCGATCTGCCTCAGGATGCTGCTCGACTGATTGGACATGGCCGACCACCAGGTTTTTGATTTCTGCCGTATAATCCTTCAGTTCGTCGACTTCGATACCGCCGCGTGTAATCTTCTCAGCCAATTCTTCCGCAGGAACATCAAGTTGTATGAACTCCTGCAACCATTCCTTAGATACTTTCATTCTTTGCACCACCATCTTCTGTCACTTTGAACTGATTGATGAACCTCAAATCATTTGTATAGAAGTGTCTGATGTCTTCTATACCGTGTTTCAGCATAGCTATCCTATCAGGCCCCATGCCAAAAGCGAAGCCCGAGTATTCATTGGAGTCAAAGCCAGCCATTTCAAGGACATTAGGATGAACCATCCCTGCCCCGAGTATTTCTATCCAACCAGTATACTTACATACATTGCATCCGTCACCCTTGCATTTGAAGCAGGAGATATCGACTTCTACACTAGGTTCTGTAAATGGAAAATAACTTGGGCGAAGGCGTATTTCACGCTCTTCCCCAAAGATTTCCTTGGCAAAAAGCTCCAAAGTGCCCTTCAAATCACTCATATGAATATTCTTATCGACCACCAGGCCTTCAATCTGAGTAAATTGGTGACTATGCGTCGCGTCATCACTATCCCGACGATAAACTTTCCCGGGACAGATTATCTTGACCGGACCCTTTCCTGCCCGGGATTCCATCGTGCGCGCCTGGACAGGTGAAGTATGTGTTCTGAGCAACATCTCCTCAGAAATATAAAAGCTATCCTGCATGTCGCGTGCAGGGTGTGATTTCGGCAAGTTGAGCGCTTCAAAATTATAATAGTCGGTTTCCACTTCATACCCTTCTGCAATTTCATAGCCGAGTCCTATGAAGAAATCCTCGATATTTTCAATGATCAAGCTGAGGGGGTGTGGACTGCCCAGACTAAAATCGCGTCCTGGCAGCGTAACATCAATCGCCTCTTCCGATAATTTAGCCTCAAGCGCTTCAGCTTCGAGTGCTTGGGTCTTCTGTCCGATGATTTCTGTTATGTGGTTGCGTGTTTCATTCACTGCTGCCCCAAATTGAGGGCGCTCCTCTTTGGACAAGTTCTTCATTTCCTTCATGAGCCCTGTCACTTTGCCTTTTTTACCTAAGTATTCCACCTTCAACTGCTGTAGACTCTTTAGATCTTCTATATGGGCCACAGCCTGATCGAATGATTCCTTAACTCGCCCTATTTCTGATGTATCCATCATTTCACTCCTAAAATATAATAAAAACCCCGCCCTTCATCAAAGGACGGAGTTTCCGCGGTACCACCTGATTTTCTGCATGACAATACAGACGCTTATGGAAAGATAAGGGATTGACCCATTGCTCCATCTGCCAGGTGAACCCTGATCCCATCCGTACCCAGCATTCCAGTCCATGTGCTGCGCTCCCTGTTTCGGAATTATAGATCATTTATGTCCGGCTTCATCTGAAGCATCGTATTCATCTTATAAAATCATTATAAATCAAACTATCGAAAAATCAAGCTTTGAAATGATGCATAATGATACTCCCGGCAACCGCCACATTCAGACTCTCACTATCGCCGGGCATGCCTATCTTCAGTTTCTGGTCGACCAATGAAAGCACTTCTTCTGAAACGCCACGCCCTTCATTGCCAAGCACCACCATAACGGACGCCTCAGGTGAAGGCGTATCATCGAGCAGTACTGCACCGTCGATGGCAGTTCCCATCACAATACCCTGGAATGCATTGACTGCAGTCGTAGGCTCTGCTGTTTCAAGATGGATGTGAAAGAGGCTGCCTTGCGTACTCCTTAATACCTTGTCGCTGAATGGATCCACCGTATCATGAGATAAAATGATGTGCTTGAATCCAAAAGCATCCGCTGAACGGATCAACGTCCCCAAGTTGCCGGGATCTTGTACACCGTCAAGGAGCAGCGTATTGTCCTCCCCCACTTCCGGAGCCACATAGGACACAGCCGCCATGACCCCTGGCGGCGTATCCAGGGTGGATAAGGTTTTCATTACAGCCCGGCTGACGCTGAGCATCTCCGTTCCCTCAGGTATCTGCATAGTAGGATCGTATCCTTCTAAGAGTATCAGAGTGTGGAGTGTCTGATGGTATCTGACGGCTTCTTCAACCAGATGCTCCCCTTCAATCAGGAAACGTCCTTCCTTTTTGCGGTATTTTTTCATCTGCAGTTTCTTGAGATCCTTGATGCGCTTATTATCTTTTGAGCCGATGAATGTTGATGCTACCAAATGATTTCCTCCACAGCGTCATCATTTAGTGACCGGACGATTTCGGTCACGAGACGGACGGCATTATTGTAGTCATTCCTGTTCAGAATCGAAACATTCGAATGCATATAGCGGAGCGGTACACCTATGGAGATTGACGGCACACCTTCGTTGGATACATGGAATGCGCCTGAATCTGTCCCTCCGCCAGTAATCGCCGACCACTGAACTGGTATATCTTTTTCTTTAGCCAATTTCTCTACGTGGCGCCTGAAGCCGACATGTCCGATATTTGAACCGTCAAGTAGCAGAACAAGCGGGCCATCGCCCATCTTTCCGGTGCCATCCTTTTCGCTCATACCTGGTGTATCCCAGGAAATGCCGACATCGACTGCAATCGCAAGGTCCGGCTTCACTTTGTTCGCTGCCACTTTGGCACCCCTCAGGCCAACTTCTTCCTGTACTGTGGCCCCGCTGACAACATTGATGTCCAGATCTTCATCCTTCAAAGACTCCAGAACTTCAATGGCTACACCACAGCCGAACCGGTTATCCCATGCTTTTGCCAGCAGATAATCCTTGTTCGCCATCTCTGTGAATTCGCAGTGAGGTGTAATCATGTCCCCGACTTTGACCCCTGCTGATTCTGCTTCTTCTTTTGAAGCGACGCCGATGTCTATGAACATCTCCTTCATATCAACAGGTTTCTTTCTTGCTTCTGGAGATAATACATGAGGTGGTTTGGAACCGATGACCCCTGTCAGTACTCCCGTTTCAGTCACCACATTCATCCTTTGAGAAAGCATGACCTGGTTCCACCAGCCACCGATCGGTGTGAATTTGATGAAGCCATTATCATCTATCTGCGTCACCATGAAGCCGATTTCGTCGAGATGCCCACCAATAAGCAATGTGCGCGAACCATTTTTGGCATTTCGTTTGCCGAACAGTCCTCCAAGGTTGTCTTGGATCAGCTCGTCACTGACTGGCTCCAAATATTTTTTCATGACGTTCTTAACATCATATTCAAAACCGGAAATGCCGTTTGCATCCGTTAGACTTTTCATCATTTCAAGTTGTTTATCCATAATCGGTCATCCATCTCCTTATAATTAATTGTCGATTTCATTCTATCATAAATTATTTCACTTTTCGTAATATAAAACTTATTAATACACATTTAGCCTTTTAATTGTTATCATCAATAAGAGAAGCATAAAGCTTGTAGAAGGAGGCGTTATAGTGATCGATATAAAACTATCCAGAATTGAACGTACAGGAAAAGAATTGGACGTCCTAAAGAAGACATACGAAAGTGAAGAAGAAGCCATTGAAATCTATAATAAACTCACTGATGAATATGCAGAACAGACTTTGCCGTTCTTCGATGAAGATGAACCCCTCATCCGATTGGATATCATGCCGCAATCTGATGGGGACCAAGGAAATAAGGACCTGAAGGAATGCTATTTCGAGTACTCGGATGATCTGATGGATACACTATATAAAAGAATATAGGCAACATATGTAAAATGGCCGCTCCTGAAAGGAGCGGCCATTTTTTAAGCATTATTTATTCAAGGCATTTTTAGCTTGCGCAACGATTTCACCGAATGCTTTTTCATCTGAAATTGCGATTTCAGAAAGCATTTTACGGTTGATGTCGATACCTGCTGTTTTAAGTCCGTTCATCAGACGGCTATAGCTCATTCCATGCTGGCGTGCAGCTGCATTGATACGTGTAATCCACAATTTGCGGAAATCACGCTTGGTCTGACGGCGGTCGCGGTACGCATACTGGCCGGATTTGATTACCTGCTGTTTCGCTGTTCTATAAAGTGTGCTTTTCGCACCAAAATATCCTTTTGCCTGCTTCAGTACTTTTTTACGTCTTTTACGGGACGTTAAACCATTCTTGACACGTGCCATGTGTGCTCCTCCTTAATTCGATCGATTATTTTATATATGAAAGTAGCTTTTTGATGCGTTTTTGGTCTGCTTTAGCAACTAGCGTCGCTTTTCTCAAGTGACGTTTCTGTTTTGTAGTCTTGTTGGCGAACAGGTGTGATGTGAACGCACGATGACGCTTGAATTTACCTGTTCCAGTACGCTTGACGCGTTTAGCATAACCTTTGTGAGTTTTCATTTTCGGCATGAGACTAACCTCCGGATTATTATTTTTTGTCAGTGATCGGTGCGACCACCAGGAACATTGAACGGCCTTCCATCTTAGGTCTTTGTTCAATTGTAGCAACTTCAGACAATTCATCTGCAAAGCGCTGGAGCACTTTACGGCCGATATCTTTGTGCGTGATTGCGCGGCCGCGGAAGCGGATGGAAACTTTGACTTTATCTTCCTTCGCAAGGAATTTCTTCGCCTGTTTCAATTTAGTGTTGAAATCATGGTCCTCGATTGTTGGAGAAAGCCTGATTTCTTTAACATTGATCACCTTCTGCTTTTTACGCGCTTCTTTTTCTTTAATCTGCTGCTCATACTTGAATTTACCGTAATCCATGATGCGTGCAACAGGCGGCTTGGCATTAGGCGCGACCAATACTAGATCAAGTTCTACGCGCTCAGCCATCTCTTGTGCTTCGCGGGTGGGTTTTACTCCAAGCTGTGAACCATCTTGTCCGATGAGACGAACTTCTCTGGCGCGAATCTTGTCATTGATTAATGTTTGATCTTTTGCTATCTTTGACACCTCCATATAGTTTGAAGACGAACAAAAAGGGCGGGCACATATATGCGCCCGCCAACCAGTGATGAGAAATTCTGGAATGGTATCATGCCAATCCATCGTTATCTCACTGCGTGACCCGGTCACTACCTCATAGGTGTTTGCGGGTGAGAAGCGGGAGCTTCTTCTTGTCCGTTCTTATCAACTCTTATAATTCTACAGTCTTTCACAGACTTTGTCAAGCAGTTATTTTTTCAGCCTGATTTCATCAACAAGTTCCCAGATGAAGTCTTCCCTGTCGTAAGTGATCTGGTCCTTCTCGCCGTACTTTCTGACGTTCACCTGGTTCTCTTCGATTTCCTTATCCCCGATGACCACCTGGTAAGGCACCTTCCTCATCTGGGCTTCTCTGATTTTATACCCAAGCTTCTCATTCCTATCGTCGATGCTGACCCGCATGCCGTGGCTCTTCATTTCATCTTTGAGTGCACGGGCGTAATCATAGTGCAGGTCAAGGTTGACCGGAATGATTTCCACTTGCTGTGGGGCGAGCCAGAGTGGGAATGCGCCTTTATATTCTTCAGTCAGGAACGCAACGAAGCGTTCCATGGTAGAAACCACTCCGCGGTGTATCACCACAGGACGATGCAGTTCGCCGTCGCTGCCCGTGTAGGTCAATTCGAAGCGTTCTGGCAACAGGAAGTCCAACTGCACTGTCGATAGGGTTTCTTCCTTGCCGAGGGCAGTCTGTACTTGAACATCAAGTTTCGGCCCGTAGAAGGCCGCTTCCCCATCAGCCTCAGTGTACTCGAGTTCCATTTCATCCACTGCCTCTTTCAGCATCAGTTCAGCCTTATTCCACATTTCATCGTCATCGAAGTACTTTTCAGTATCTTCAGGGTCGCGATAGCTCAGACGGAATGAATAGTTCTCGAATCCAAAATCGTCATAGACATCGATTATCAGTTGGACCACACGTTTAAACTCTTCTTTTATCTGATCCGGCCTGACGAACACATGGGCATCATTCAATGTCATTCCCCTGACGCGTTGAAGTCCGCTTACAGCGCCACTTGCTTCGTATCTGTGCATCGTGCCGAGCTCTGCAATCCGTATCGGCAGTTCCCTATATGAGTGCTTGCTCGATTTGTAGATCATCATGTGATGCGGACAGTTCATCGGGCGCAGCACCAACTCTTCCCCATTCATGTCCATCGTCGGGAACATGTCATCCTGATAGTGCTCCCAATGGCCACTTGTTTTATACAAGTCGACATTTGCCAGTACAGGTGTATAGACATGGTCGTAACCTAAAGCAACTTCCTTATCGACGATGTACCGCTCGATTTCGCGTCTGATTGTTGCGCCGTTAGGCAGCCACAATGGCAGGCCTGCACCTACCAACTGGTTGTTTTGGAATAATTCCATGTCCTTGCCAATTTTTCTGTGGTCACGTTCCTTACGTTCTTCCAAAAGGTTCAAGTAGGATTTCAGATCCTTCTTATCAAAGAATGCAGTGCCGTATATGCGCTGCAGCATCTTGTTATTGCTGTCCCCCCGCCAATAGGCACCGGCTGTAGATAGAAGTTTGAAGGTTTTTATTTTTGATGTGGACGGAACATGCACACCACGGCACAGGTCTGTAAACTCCCCTTGGGAATAGACTGTTACGGTTTCATCCTCAGGAATCGCCTCGATGAGCTCCTGCTTATAGGGATCATTCTTGAATAATTCCTGCGCTTCGCCCCTCGTGAGTTCCTTTCGCTCTATTTCCACATTCTCATCAACAATGCGCTGCATCTCTTTCTCTATTTTTTCAAAGTCATCCGAGGAAATATTCTCCTCGGTATCAAAGTCATAATAGAAGCCCTCTTCAATTACAGGACCAACACCAAATTTCACATCGCCGTAAAGGCGTTTCAGCGCTTGCGCCATAAGATGCGCTGTAGAGTGGCGTAGCACTTCAAGGCCCTCTTCGTCTTTATTGGTGATAAGCTGCAGGTCAGCATCCTCATTAATCGGCCTTCGTAGATCATACATTTCCCCATTCACCTTTGCGGCAACGGCCGCTTTCTTCAAGCCCGGGCTTATGGACTGTGCAATTTCTTCAGGAGTCACACCCGACTGTAAATTTTGGATATTGCCATCTGGAAATTTTATTTCTATCTGCGTCATGTTTTCCATCCTTTCATCATCATAGTCTCACCAGAAAAAAATCGTCCCTCTACTAATAGAGGGACGATTGACACCGCGGTACCACCCTGATTCACGAGATTTAACTCGCCTTCAGCCGGAGATAACAGCCCGCGCCGTCCGGGTTTTAGCCCGACATATATCAAGGGAGTATCTCAATCGTTCCATTATGCATGTTTCAGCATTTCATGCACTCTCTTTGAATGAATACGAAAAAGCATTGTCCTTGGCGTTTAACTGATGGAATTATATATTGATTATACTGAAGGCCGAGTCAATTATCAAGCATCAACCGTTTCTATAGTTTCTGCCTTCGAGCTGTACTTCTTCACATAATGAGCGCAACCGCTCCGTCATCCTTCGGGCTTTAGTCTCCTCCACACCGTTTTCCTTCGTCCGGCTATAACGGTACTCCAGTTCTTCCATCGAATAGTTTGAACTGATGAACGTCGGGAGACCTTCGACCATGCGGTAGTGAAGCAGGCTCGTAATGACTTCATCCCTCACCCAAGGGGTCACATCTTCGGCTCCTAAATCATCAAGCATCAGCACTTGAGCCGTTTTCAGCGTCTTAAACTTGATATCTGTCGTCCCATCTTTGAAACCTGATTTGAGATCCCGGATGATTTCAGGTACATAGGCGATTATCGAAGAGACCGACTGTTCCTTCAATTCATTGGCGATGCATCCCAACATATAGGATTTGCCGATGCCGAAACTGCCATGTATATAAAGCCCTTTCGTTTTTTCTCCATCGATTATCTTCTTGCTTGCTGAAATTGCCTTTTTGATGATTTCCTGCCTGTTGGAGTCCCCATCCAGGAAAACCGTATCGAATGTCGCATCTTTAACATCTTTAGGTACATGATAGGATTCGATCATCTTTTCCTTTTCCCGGAAGCGGTCTTCTTTGATTTTTGTAGGACAAGGGGAATAGATTACATGTATCCGCCCATCCCTTACATCTATAGAAGGTACATAACCTTGTGGATGGTTCACACACCCACTCAGCGAGCCGCATTTCTCACAGGCTAAAGATTGTTCGGCGTAACGTTTCAATTGAAGCAGATCATTTTTAATCATTGAACGCGTAATCTCATGCTCACTGTTTTCAATCAGTTCTATAATGCGCGGATGCTTGATGAGCGATTCATAAAGGCGCTCATTATTCTCCTGCAGTTTCTTTGAGTTTTTTAAAAATTGGTTTATGGGTTCCATTAAGATCACCTGGATTTTCTGAATTCATCTATCATTCTTTGTAGCTCGGGATCATCCTTTGCTGTCTTCTGGACAGATGACGCTTTTTTCCCGCTATCGGTGTGCACGTCGCTCTTCTGTTTAGCGGATGATTTATCCATCCATGCAGGTTTCTTTTCACCTTGGCGTTCTCTGCGCCCGCCTTTTTTCGGGTTGCGTTGCTTTCTGTATTCCATTATCGATTCATAGGCTTCCTTAGCCGAACGTATCCCCTTCTCCTCCCAGTCCCTTGCAATTTTCATTGTATACGGGTAGTTCAAGTCTCCGTCCTTCTGCTGATAAACATACTCAAGAAGTAGGTTTATGACACCGCCTGGCAGACTTGTACGGGCGATTATGTCGGTGACGAGCTTCACATCATTGTCGCTTGGCCGCTGGCCGCGTATATCATTCAGCCGGTCTAGGGGGTTAATGGTTTCGAGTTGTTCTATATATGGTTCCTTACCGGTGTTATCTTCAGCCGCCTGTTGCGCCGGACCATCAAATTTAGGAATCTTGCCCTTGTTCTCTTTCTGATAGTATTTCCTCGCTTCATACTTCAACTGTTCTTTATCTATTCCCGCATATTGTGTTGTAGATGACAACAATATTTGTTTTATGTCATAGGCATTGAAATTGAATAGGATACTCAATTTAACGATGAGCATCCGTATTTCCTTCGTAAAGAACGCACGGTCGATACGTGTCCCTTTCAGATGTGTAAAGAGCACATCAAAGTCAAAATCTTCTAGGTCGACTTGCGGTCCTACAGATTCGTTTTCCTTGCTGAAAGTTTCAGTGGGCACTTCGAAACCTTCACCACTCCCTGTGTGGAACACTTCGGTGAACTTGCGTGTTACTTCGGTGAAGTTTTCTGGCATCGGCGGATATTGGAGGCGCCCCTTCTTTCTATTGAAAGCCACAGAACCCACTTGGCCATAGAGATAGAGGCTAAGCATCGGATCTTTGAAGAAGGCATCTGGTGTAAGCGGCAACAACAGCTCGTATATGAAGCGATCTTCATGGGGGGTATTGGACACGAACGTACGGATAAGTCCAATCGCTTCAAGCTTCTCGAGTATGCTTGAGAAGCTTGAAAGCGGCATGTTCAATTCATCCATTATCTCTCTGTGGAGCCTGGTTTCAAGTTTGCTGTAATGGTTTGAAGATTCCTGAAGGTAGATATATGACATGGCCGCTTCCTGGCCAATCAGGGGGAGATACAGTTCATTTATGATGTTCAGATGGGACTTTTCGAACGGTGACGGCATATAAACGATGAACTCGGTATTTGGTTTTAGTCTTTCATTGAAGTTCATTATCGTCACTGCCTTTAGCCAGATGCTTCAAGGTCTCCATGAGCTGGTCGATGTCCTTGAACTCCTTATAGACCGAAGCGAACCTTACATATGCCACTTGATCCAAGGTAATCAGCGCTTTCATGACATGTTCTCCGATATCATTGCTCGAAACTTCCGATTTATTTAAATTCCTGAGGTCCAACTCTATCTGGGCTGCTGTCTTCTCCAACGTCTCATAGGGGATTGGACGCTTTTCACATGCACGGAGCAATCCATCCATCAGTTTCTCCCGGCTGAAGACTTCCCTGTTTCCATCTTTTTTGACTACGACCAGCGGTGATAATTCCATACGTTCAAACGTCGTGAACCTAAAACCGCACTCTTCGCATTCCCTACGCCGGCGTATCGCAGACAGTTCATCGGTATGCCTGGAATCGACCACCCTCGAACTTGTATGATGACAATTCGGGCATTTCACTGTGACCACCTCTTCCTACCCAGTTTGATATACCATTATAATACATTGACCATAAAAAAAGAAGAAACTCTCGTTTCTTCTTTTCTTTCTATAGATTTTCAGCAATTTTTTCAGCGAATTCCACCACTCGGGTCGAATAACCCCATTCGTTGTCATACCATGCCAGGACTTTGACTTTGTTGTCGTCCATGACCATCGTCAACGAACCGTCTATAATCGAACTTCTGCTGTCAGTGTTAAAATCACTGGACACCAGCGGTTCATAAGTGACACCCATGATACCGGATAGCGCACCATCAGCGTGTTTCTCGAATGTTTCATTGAGTGCATCCTTTGTCACAGGTTTTTTCAGATCAACCACCAGATCGACAAGCGAGACGTTCGAGACAGGCACTCTCAATGCCAAGCCATGGAGTTTGCCGTTCAATTGGGGGAGAACCTCACCCAAGGCTTTTGCTGCTCCAGTCGAAGTCGGTATGATGTTGTCTGCACAAGAACGTGCCCGTCTAAGGTCTTTATGCGGGTTATCGATGTTCTTCTGATCGTTTGTGTAGGCATGGACAGTCGTCATCAAACCATTTTCGATGCCATACTCCTCATCCAGCACTTTGGCGACTGGCGCCAGACAGTTTGTCGTACACGATGCATTGGAGAATACATCATATTTATCTATATCGAATTCTTCATCATTTACCCCAAGAACTACAGTTTGCACATCTCCGCCTTTGGCTGGTGCAGTCAGCAATACTTTTTTGGCCCCTGCTTTAACATGGGCCGCTGCTTTGTCACCATGGTTGAAGGCACCTGTCGCTTCAATGACAATATCCACACCCAAGTCTCCCCATGGCAGTTTTTCCGGATTTCTTTCTGTCGTGATCAGAATTTCTTTACCATCCATGACCAGCTTGTCTCCATTGCCTTCTATCTGCTTTCCGAATTTCCCATGTGTGGTGTCGTAGTTGAGGAGATGAGCCAGTGTTTCGGCAGGATAGCTGGCGTTCACCGCTACGAGCTCCAATTCATCCGAAGCGGCAACGATGCGAAATACCATTCTTCCAATTCTTCCCAAACCATTGATTGCTACTTTTTTCATGACGATTGCCCCTTTATGCTATACTTTTCACTGATTAGTATAACATATTGAAAGCGTGTTTAAAGGTGTAATCTGCATAAAATGTTCACTTTTCAATCTTGTCTAGAAAGCTTTGAATCTGGCCCCTCAATTCCTGAATAGAGCCACTATTCTGAAACACGACGTCGCTTCTATCGCGCTTATCCGATAGCGGCATTTGACTTCTGATTCTTGACACCGCCTCTTCTTCTGTAAAGCCGTCTCTGTCCATCAACCGCTTTTTTTGCGTTTCCTCATCGACATAGACTGTTGCAGTCAAGTCGCATTGTTCATCCAACTCATTTTCGAATAGGAGCGGGATATCCAAAAATACATGGCTCTCCCGGCTCAATCGTTCTTTATCCTCATTCATCATGCGTCTCACTTCAGGATGGACCAGACCATTCAATATTTGCCGCTTTTCTGGATCATTGAAAATGATCGCCCCCAACTTCCTTCTGTCTATTTCGCCGTCCGGTCCTGCAATGTCCTCCCCGAAGTGGTCGAGTATCCCTTTATAGGTAGGGCCATCTTGTGCAGTCGCCTTTTTGGCATAAATATCCGCATCAAGCACGGGATAGCCTTTTGATCGAATATATTCTGAAGCGGTTGACTTGCCACTGGCAATGCCTCCGGTCAGACCGATAATGTAGTTCATTGGATCACCTCTGACAATTTGTACAATAAAATGTATTTCTTCCTGCTATCGTTTTTGTTTTGAGGGGCGCCTCACAGCTCGGGCATACCTTCTTCTGGTAGACTTTGAACCGGTCCTGCATGCTGCCCCTCTCCCCTGATATCCCTCTATAATCCGAGATTGTGGAACCACCACGGCTCAGTGACAGCTCAAATACTTCAACAATCGCCTGGTGCAACTTGGTTAATCGTTCAACTGAAATATTCCCCGCCTTCCGGACGGGGGAAATTCCCGACATGAACAATGCTTCTGAAGCATAGATGTTGCCGACACCTGGTATGACCGTGCTATCCATTATCAACGCTTTGATCGCTTTATTGCTTCTGCCGGGATCTTTGATCTTTTCAATGAATTCAGCAAGACTATCCGGATGCGTATACTCCAGGGCCATCCTTTTAAAGGGAGGGAAGTCAATCATCCTGTCAACGGTCGACATTTCCCCAAAACGTCTGATGTCACTGTAGACAAGAGACTGTCCATCTGACAGCGGTATAGACACTTGCCAATGCCTGCGGTAATTCAAGTCTTTGATCTGTTCTATCGAGTCGGCCACAAAGAAAGCACCCGACATGCCGAGATGTGAAATCAGATGGAAGACGCCTCCATCCTTTTCCATGATGAAGTACAGATATTTCCCGCGCCTTCCTATCTTTTTGATATAGGCACCATCGACTTTCTTTTTAAATGATTCAAGATTTTCTTTAATTATGGTTCTTCGGCCAATTTCATGCCCCTTATATATATAGTCAGAGAAAGATATGGCACCGATCCCCTTCTCTTCCACCGTCCGTTCTAGAGAACGCTTGACCAATTCCACTTCTGGTAATTCCGGCATTCTTCCACCTACTTCACTTGATACCAATCACTGCCATAACCATAATCCACATTGAGCGGTACACTGAGTTCAATCGCATTCTCCATAATGCGTCGAATAACTGGGATGAAATCCTCCACTTCATCTTTTGGCACATCGAAAATCAGTTCATCGTGGATTTGTAGCAGCAGTTTTGCATCATATTTTTTTGCCTCTTCAGATTTGTCATATTCCACCATTGCCAATTTTATTATATCGGCTGCTGTACCCTGGATTGGGGAGTTCATTGCAGTGCGTTCTGCAAAGCTTCGTGCATTGAAGTTCTTGCTATGGATATCAGGTATATACCTTCTGCGATTGAGCATTGTCTTCACATAACCATCACGTTTGGCATCCTGTATGATCGACTTCATGAACGCCTTGACCTGGGGGAATGAATTCAAGTAATTATCAATGAAGGTTTTGGCTTCTTTACGGGTGATGCCAAGGTTCTGGCTCAATCCATAGTCACTTATGCCATAGACGATGCCAAAATTCACAGCCTTCGCATTCCGCCTCATGTTCTGCGTAACATCCTCTTTATCGACTTTAAATACTTCCATCGCAGTTTTAGTATGGATGTCGGTATCACTTGTAAAGGCATTGATCATCGTCTCATCTTGAGTAATGTGTGCAAGCACCCTCAATTCAATCTGTGAATAATCAAGAGCCAACAGAACATGATTTTCATCTTTTGGCACGAACGCTTTACGTATCTTTCGTCCTTCGTCTATCCGTATCGGGATGTTTTGAAGGTTCGGTTCAACCGACGACAACCTACCTGTTTGGGCCAACGTCTGATTGAATCGAGTGTGGATCTTCGAATCTTCTTTAATTTCCCCCTGGAGTCCAATCACGTATGTGGACTGGAGTTTGGCTAAGGTACGGTAATGCAGTAAATGCTCAATGATTTCATGTTTATCCTGTAGCTGTTCCAGAACGTCGACTGCAGTGGAATAGCCCGTTTTAGTTTTTTTGATGACAGGCAGATTCAACTTTTCAAACAGAATATGCCCCAACTGTTTAGGCGAATTGATATTGAACGACTCTCCGGCCATCTCGTATATGGTACTTTCAATTTCATCCAGCCGTTTCTGTATGTCCTTCTCCATCTCCTCAAGCCGTGAAGCATCTACTTTGATGCCCCTGTATTCCATATCAGCAAGAACCTTAGCCAATGGTATTTCAAGTGTTTCCCAGAGTTCATGCATCTCATCTCTTCTTAAATATTCCTCCATCGGTTCTCTCACCTTATGGATGGCCATTACCTTGTCATTGAGAAACTTTTCATGTTCTGCACCTGACGGGGTTACAGCTTTCTTCCCTTTGCCGTAATGATAATCATCACTATCTATATTGACTGCGAAGTCAGCAGCAGTCTCCGCGACATCAATAATCTTCTTGGAAGGATCCAGCAGGAAACTGCCAAGCATGATGTCGGAATCAAACCCTTTGAAATGAATGTCCAAATGTCTAAGAAGCCCCATCTGCCGTTTGATGTCATATACATTAATGGACTTCCTGGATGTGAGGAAATCTTCAATTGATGACGATTCCAGTTCATCAATCGATTTTATGAATGTCAGCGCTCCATCTGTTGCAGCAAGATACACAGGTGCATTGACGAGATAATTTTCTGCCCTTACTTCCAGATGGAAAGAAACATCGCCGCTCAACTCTTCCAGGGAATCCACTCGCTCATCTTCGAATTCGACTTTGTCTTCAGTTTCGCTTGCCTCCATATTTTTAAGCAGCGATTCGAATTCCAGCTCTTTGAACAGTTCATATTTATCTTCTTCCCGGTCCTGTTCAAACTTCAGGCTGGCAATATCGAAATCGATGGGAACTTCTTTGTAGATCGTTGCCAGATCCTTGCTCAGGAGGGCATCTTCGCGATACTCCGTTAAGTTTTCTTTGAGCTTCTTACCTTTCACTTCATCAAGGTGTTCAAGCACACCTTCCACACTTTGATATTCTTTTAGTAATTTAAGCGCGGTCTTTTCTCCAATTCCGGGGACCCCAGGAATGTTATCCGACTTATCGCCCATCAAGCCTTTAAGGTCGATGATCTGCTCTGGCTTGAGACCGTATAATTCTTCGACGAAGGCCGGAGTATAACGATCTATATCGGATATTCCCTTTTTGGTGTAGTAGATTGTTGTATGGTCACTGGCAAGCTGTGTAAGGTCACGGTCCCCTGTAATGATGATTGTCTCTAGGCCTTCCTTATCTGCTTTAGTGCTTAGGGTACCAATGATATCGTCAGCTTCATATTCATCAAGTTCGTAACGTTTGATGCCATAGACATCAATCAATCTCCTGATGGGTGTCAGTTGTTCACCCAACTCGGGAGGCGTCTTCTGCCTTCCCCCTTTATACTCTTCATATTGTTTATGCCTGAAAGTAGATTTGCCGGCGTCAAAGGCTACCAGAAAATGGGTAGGCTTTTCATCCGCAATGATTTTTTCAAGCAGTCTTGCATAACCAAATATCGCATTCGTATGCAGGCCGCTCTGGTTACTGAGGAGCGGCAGACCATAGAACGCCCTGAAGGCAACACTATTGCCATCTATCAGAATCAACTTATCCATTCCATTACCCCTCTCTTCCAATGGTCTTATTAAACCATTGCTTCATTAAGAATTATACATTCCAATGCAAACTTAATCCATGAAAAAAGGCACAGCTTATGCTGTACCTTTTTTCTACGGTGTATATTCAATTGGTGCGTTTGGTCCAAGTGGCAACCCAAGGAGCATCCAAACGATCAACATCAGTGCCCAAGTAACAAAGAAGAAGATGGAATAAGGCAGCATGACAGAAATCAATGTCCCGATTCCTACGTTTTTGTTATATTGTTGCGCAAAGGCAATGATGATCGCAAAGTATGTCATGAGAGGTGTGATGATGTTTGTCGATGAATCCGCAACACGGTACGCCATAGTCGTCAACTCTGGTGAATAGCCGAGCTGCATCATGATCGGTACAAATATCGGAGCCATCATCGCCCATTTTGCACTCGCACTACCTATGAACAGGTTGACGATTGCTGTGACCAGCATAAAGCCTATGATTAGTGGAATACCGGTCAATTTGAGGGTTTCAAGCAACTCAGCACCATACACTCCTATAACAAGGCCCATATTGGATTCTGCGAAATAAGAGACGAACTGGCCGGCGGTGAATGCCAACACGATGAACATGCCCATCGAAGCCATCGTTTCAGTCATCTGATTCGCTACATCCTTATCACTCTTGATTGAACGTGTAATCAAGCCATAGACAAGCCCCGGTATAAAGAAGAGGATTGCGATGATCGGCACTAGTCCGTCACTCATGAATGGCGATTGGACGATTGTGTCCATATAGGAACCGACTGCATCATCTCCACGCATCGGCGAATTTGGCAGAACGACAAGAAGCAATGCAAGCAATGCCCCTACTACCATCGAAATGATTGCCCATGTCAACCCTTTTTTCTCGATCGGTTTCAATGGATTCATTTCATCCGTATCAGTAGCGGCAGTCGCTTCTTCAGAGTCAGCGTTGTAAGTTCCAAGGCGAGGTTCTACAATCTTGTCTGAGACGAACCAGCCTACAAGAGTCAGCAGGAAAACACTGGCTGCAATGAAGAAGTAGTTCATCGCAACGTTCATGCCATCAGCATATTGCGGATCGATGACGGAAGCCGCCTGAATGGAAAGTTCAGCCAGCATGGCATCTGTACCACTCAGAAGCAGGTTGGCCGAGAATCCAGCAGAAACACCGGCAAAAGCAGTTGCAAGACCAGCCAGTGGATGCCTGCCGAGGGCAAGGTACAACACTGCACCAAGCGGCGGTAATACGACATATCCTGCATCAGATGCAAGTGAAGACATGATACCCGCAAAGACAAGGCCTGCTGTGATCAGGGTCTTAGGTATTGACAATACAAATCCGCGTAAAGCTGCACTTATCAGACCTGACCGTTCAGCAACACCAATACCAAGCATCGTTATGAGAACGACTCCAAGCGGCGCAAAGTTGATGAAGTTATCAGTCATACTGGAGAATATGTAACTTACCCCTTCACCATCCAGCAGGTTATTGATGGTGACGGTTTCTTGGTCCTCTCCCGGGTGTTCCACTGAAATTTCAAACGTCGATAAGATTGCAGATGCAACGAGCGTAAGAAGTGCGAGAATCGCAAACAGGGTGACGGGATGAGGGAGTTTGTTACCGAGCCATTCTACAAAATCAAGAAATTTCTGAAAAAAACCTTTATTCTTTTTACCATTTTCCATTCCCAAAATTTCCTCCCAAAATACACTAAACTAAAAAGGTCGCCTAATCAGGTGATCTTTTCAGTTTAGTGCCATTACAGAATCATAAATCTCATTTCAATAATTTCATTACATTCACAACTGAATCCCTGGACTTATCCAGCTGTTTCTTTTCATCTTCTATTAAATCCAACTCGATGATCTTCTCGACGCCATTTGTGCCTATCACTGCCGGTACACCAAGATAGATGTCACTATAGCCATACTCTCCGTCCAGATACGCAATGGATGGAAGCACACGCTTTTTATCATGGAGGATGGCTTCAGCCATTTCCACTAAAGAGGCAGCGGGGGCATAATAGGCAGAACCATTACCCAGCAGGTTTACAATTTCAGCTCCGCCTTTCCTTGTGCGCTCGATGATTTCATCTATCTTGGTTTTGTCCATAAGACTTTCCAATGGCACACCTCCGACCGATGAATAGCGAATCAGAGGCACCATGTCGTCTCCGTGGCCTCCAAGGACAAACCCACGTACATCATTGACGGAAAGGTTCAGTTCTTCTGCTATAAACGTCCGGAAACGGGCGGTATCAAGCACTCCCGACTGTCCAATGACCCGGTTTTTTGGAAAACCGGACTCTTTATAGACAGCGTACGTCATAGCATCTACAGGGTTTGTCAGAACAATGATTGTACAGTCCGGTGAATGCTCGACTATTTCCCGTGTCACTGCTTTCATTACTTTTTGGTTAGTCTTGATGAGATCGTCCCGGCTCATGCCTGGCTTCCGTGCAATGCCTGCAGTAATAATGACGATGTCGGAATCTTCAGTATCCGCATAATCACTTGTGCCGGTAATATTTACGTCGACTCCAAGAACCGGTGTCGCTTCCTGCATATCAAGTGCCTTGCCGCGTGTCGGGTCTTCCGCTTGCGGAATATCGACGAGGACCACATCTGCAAGCGCTTTAGAAGCTGCGATAAAGGCAGTCGTAGCGCCAGTGAACCCGGCGCCTATGACTGATATTTTTTTCCTGTTCATGCTATTCCCCCTTAAAAGGTGGCTTCAACTACATATTTTTGACAAGTTCGTCTGCAAACTCGGAACATTTAACTTCTTTGGCACCATCCATCAGACGGGCGAAGTCATAAGTCACGACCTTAGAAGCAATCGTCTTCTCAACAGCTTTTGTTACAAGGTCTGCCGCTTCCTGCCATCCTATATGTTCAAGCATAAGAACGCCCGAGAGGATGACGGATGATGGGTTGACCTTGTCCAAGCCGGCATATTTAGGTGCTGTTCCGTGTGTTGCTTCGAAGATTGCATGGCCTGTTTCATAGTTGATGTTCGCACCAGGAGCGATACCGATTCCACCAACTTGTGCCGCCAATGCATCAGAGATATAGTCTCCGTTCAGGTTCATTGTAGCTACAACGCCGAAATCTTTTGGACGAAGAAGGATCTGCTGCAGGAAGATGTCGGCGATTGCATCTTTGATGATGATTTTGCCTTCTGCTTCCGCCTCTGATTGTGCTTTGTCGGCTGCTTCTCTTCCTTCTTCCTCAACAATCTTGTCATACGCATTCCACGTGAATACCTTATCCCCGAACTCACGCTCAGCAAGTGCATAGCCCCAAGCTTTGAATGCACCTTCAGTGAACTTCATGATATTACCTTTATGGACAAGAGTCACAGAAGGTCTATTGTTTTCAATCGCATAGTTGATGGCAGAACGTACCAATCTCTCAGTACCTTCTTTGGATACCGGCTTGATTCCGATTCCTGAAGTTTCTGGGAAGCGGATGTTTTTAGCGCCCATCTCATCTTGAAGGAAGTCGATTACCTTCTTCGCTTCATCAGTGCCTTCCTGGAATTCGATACCTGCATAGATATCCTCTGTGTTTTCACGGAAGATGACCATGTCCGTCTCTTCAGGACGTTTCAATGGAGATGGAACACCTTCAAAATACCTTACCGGTCTGAGGCATGTAAACAGATCCAACTCTTGCCTCAGCGCAACGTTCAATGAACGGATACCGCCACCGATTGGTGTAGTGAGAGGGCCTTTGATTGCAAGCAGGTATTCATTGATTGTATCCAAAGTCTCCTGTGGCAGCCATTCGCCGGTATTGTCATACGCTTTTTGGCCTGCCAATACTTCTTTCCATTCAATCGCTTTTTTACCGTCATATGCTTTTTCAACCGCTGCATCAAGTACTTTGTTTGCAGCTTTCCAGATATCCGGTCCAATGCCGTCACCTTCTATGAATGGGATGATTGGCTTATCAGGTACGTTCAGAATTCCATTGTTTGTTGTGATTTTTTGACTCGACATAAATAAAAATCCTCCTGGTTAATAATTTTGAAAATTTGTTTTAGCGCTTCTCGATTGCTTCATATTTCTTGCCGGTTTGTCCAACATATTCAGCTCTTGGTCTGATCAGACGATTGTCTTCGTACTGTTCCAGAATATGTGCAATCCATCCGGACACGCGGCTGACAGCAAAGATTGGCGTGAACAGATCATGGTCAATCCCCATCGCATGATAGACCGAGGCGCTGAAGAAGTCAACGTTTGGCAGAAGGCCCTTTTCACGTTCTACAACTTCTGCGATCTTTATGGATTTTTCGTAGAGCTCAGGCTCCCCGATTTCCTGGGTGAGTTGTCTGGACATCTCTTTCAGATATTTTGCACGTGGATCGCCGTCTTTATAGACACGGTGCCCCATTCCCATGATTTTCTCTTTGTTTTCGAATTTTTCTTTCAAGTAGTCTTCTACAGCTTCAGGAGATTCGATCTCACCAAGCATCTTCATTACGCGTTCATTCGCTCCGCCATGAAGAGGTCCTTTGAGTGCACCAGCTGCAGCTGTTACGCCTGAATACATATCAGAAAGTGTCGCGACACATACGCGTGCCGTGAATGTTGACGCATTCAGTTCGTGGTCTGCATGAAGCACAAGGGCTTTATTCATTGCCTCGACTTCTGTACTGTTAGGCTCTTCGCCTTTCATCATATACAGAAGATTTGCAGCGTAATTGAGTCCTTTTTTAGGTTTGACGACCTCTTTACCACTTCTTATCCTTGAGAATGCTGCAACGAGTGAAGCCACTTTAGCTTGAATACGGATGGCTTTTTCCTGATTCGCTTCATCACTCATGTCTTCAGCATTCTCATCGAAGTGTGACAGATATGACAATGCTGTACGCAGACCTGCCATTGGATGAATCTTATCCGCTGCGTATTCCTCGAAATGAGTGTAGATTCTAGGATTGAGCGTCATATGATCAAATAATTTCGCCTGGAAATCATCAAGTTCAGTCTGGTTCGGCAATCTGTCGTTCCACAATAGGAATACGACTTCTTCAAATAGTGCATTTTCTGCAAGGTCATCGATTTCATAACCACAGTAAGTGAGCTGCGAACCAATGATTGAACTGATGCGTGATTCGGTTGCAACTATACCTTCTAAACCTTTTTTCTCAGACATATATCGATTCTCCTTCTAGTTAATTCTTAGTATAGCCAATCGGCCTTATTGCCATTATATCAAATTAAAGAACTTTGTGAATAATACAGCATCATTTATTCTTTTGTGAAATTAATACCATTAACCTTCTAGAAGACGCCTATACTCACAATAAAAGCCTCAATTCAGCTGAATTGAGGCTTTTATAAGGGTCAGTTAATTATCTTATTGATGTACATAAGTTTATCTTATGATTAGTGTGTTGTCTTAGATGTATCAATACCTGTCACCGATTTAACCTTCACTTCGCGATACTTTTCATGTGATTCGGCTTTACCGAGGAAGGTTCCTAAGAAAGCACCTAAAAATCCGGCTGGTACTGAGATTATTGCTGGATTCGTCAGAGGGAACAGTGGCTCCATTGCAATAAATGCATTGCCTGAAGGATCCATTACATTCGGGCTCATGATAACAAGTATAAGAGATACCGCAAGTCCCGTTATAATTCCAGTAATCGCCCCTTGCGTGTTAAACCGCTTCCAAAAAATCGTATAGACGATGACTGGTAAATTGGCGCTTGCTGCCACACAGAAGGCCAAGGAAACGAGAAATGCGACATTTTGGTTTTGGGCGAAGATTGCCAGTATTATGGACAGGACACTTACACTGAATGCCGCAATTTTAGCTGCGAGCATCTGCTGTTTATCTGTTATGTTACCCTTTTTGATCACTTGACCATAGATATCATGCGCAAATGCACTTGCCCCCGATAACACAAGACCAGCTACTACTGCGAGGATTGTTGCGAATGCCACTGCTGACACGAATGACATGAGGAGATCGCCACCGAGCTTTTCTGCTAGCAATGGCGCAGCCATATTGCCTGCCGGGTTCGCTGCGATGATTTCTTCCCTCGTCAGCATCGCTGCAGCTCCAAATCCAAGGAATATCGTCAAGATGTAGAATATGCCGATGATCCAAGTTGCCCACATGACTGAGCTACGGGCTGTCTTAGCATCTTTAACTGTAAAAAACCTCATGAGGATATGCGGAAGGCCGGCCGTACCGAACAGTAATGCGATGATGAGCGATACGTTATTCAGGGGAGATCCGCCTTGAGAGCCAGGATTCAAGAATGGGCCTTTAAGCTCCGGTGCCGTTATGTTCTTCATTTCGCCAAACATGGTAAAAATATTAAAATTGAATTGCAGCAGTACAAGTACAGAGATGATGATTGTGCCAACCATCAACAAGATTGCCTTTACCATCTGTACCCAGCTTGTTGCAGTCATGCCACCGAATAATACATAAATGGTCATCATTATACCGACTATAATGACAGCCACACTGTATGGTATATCAAACAGTAGTTGAATCAAGGCTCCCGCCCCTACAAGTTGAGCGAGCATATAGAAGATGACAATCGTAATGGAAGATAGCGCTGCGAAGGCGCGCACCTTCTTAAGCTCAAACCGGGCAGCAATCATATCAGCGACTGTGTACTTCCCGAGGTTTCTAAGCGGTTCTGCAACAACGTACAGTACAACGAGATAAGCTGTAAGATAACCCACACTGTAGAAAAAACCGTCAAACCCCATAATGCAATCGCCCCCGCAATACCAAGGAATGAAGCAGCGGAAAGGTAATCTCCGGATATTGCGAGACCGTTTTGCCAACCAGTCAGCCCCCCACCTGCCGTGTAGAAATCTTTAGTGGATTGAGTCCTTTTCGAAGCAAAGTATGTAATCACTAACGTCAAACCAACAAATACAATGAACATGATGATGACGGTCAGATTCATTTATAGTTCCCCTCCCGATACTTTCTGATTATCTCATCCGCTTCCCTGTCGAATTCCTTGGCTTGCTTCATATAGATCGTAACCAGCGTCCAGACCATTATGAATAGGAAAAAAGCATAGATCCAAGCCCATGAAATGTTTCCGAATGCTTCATTGCTAAGCAAATTGGTATAGCCTGTCAGTATCGGAAAGAGCAGTGTAGCGATGATGAAAAAGATGCTGACCGGTAAAATGAATCTGTTCCGTTTCTTAAGCAGTTCTTCAAATTCAGGTTGTGAAGCAATTAATGCGTAATCAATCTTTGCCATTTCTATTCCCCCTTATAGTCTACATTGTATTTATTTGACTGAAATATGTCAATTTTTCGACAACTATAATTGTTGTAATTATTCATCTTCTGAACTATTGGTGGTATAAAAATAAAAAAGTCAACCATGCATCCCTTAAAGGATGCATGGCTGACTTTCCCGTTTGAAATCCATTCAATTATTTCGCTACATTCCCTTTGGTTTTTCTATCACGTTGATCTCTCCGATTTTATCCATTGTGATATTTGATGAAACATTAATGGTTTCATCATCCATTTCCATAGTAAGTGTCAATTCGGCACTTTCGTATCGATAATCTTCATTGAACTTTAGGAGGACAAGACCATTGATGTGATCCACCGCTTCGAGTGACGACTCCAGATCGTCGTTTATAAAGGGTTTTACGCCGGCTTCGCCTTCTACTTCATAGCGAATTTCATAACCTGATTCGAGCTGTTCGGCTGTGCCTTCTTTGAATGGCTCGAGCTGACTGATTAAATCTCCATAACTGCTGCCTTCAATATTGCGCCCGTCATCCTGTCTTTCCACGTCGCCATTTTGATAGATGAAGTGTTCTCCTTCAAAGATGTAATGCGTCTTGATGTCAGTCCCATCATCAACTGCGATTTTAATTTCATCTTGTTTGCTCCTGGTGGTTATTGTACGGATCACATGCTGTCTTTCTTCTGTGGAAATTGTAGTCGTCTGCCGCTCTTCATAGCTGACTTCCTTACTTCCTTCAGATTGTGCATTTTTAATGATATCTGCTGCTGACATTTCTTCTTCCGACTCTTCAGACGTCTGTTGCTCTTCTGGAGCGGCCTCTGTCGATTCTTCACTCTGATCTGTATTCTCACCAGATGAGTCGTCCGCAGGCCCGCCGTTAGTGCACGCTGTTAAAAACAGGAGCATGATAAGTAACATTTTTTTCATATGTGCCACCTCATCTAATATTATACTGTGCAGCATCTGTGACTACAACATAAAAAGGCACTTTCAAAAAGTGCCTTTTGCTGGGTTATAGTACATTAGCATGCCCATCGAATATACAATTCTGTTCTGAGTCGACGGTGACGACTGTGCCCTCTTCCAATACTTCATACGCGGCTGACGCCCCGACTATTGTCGGCAGATCAAGATTCAGGCCAACGATCGCCCCATGTGAGGTGAGTCCCCCCTCGACTGTGACAAGACCTGCAGCCTCTTCAAGGTAAGGCGTCATATCTGCATCTACAGATTGGGTTACGATGATTTTTCCTTCCAGATCTTTATCTTTTAAGGCTTCCGCAGAGTCAACGAACATCACTTCACCAACGCTGCTTCTCCTGCCTATACCCTGAGCTCGGATCAGCTTATCTCCGACGATGTGGAGTTTCATCAGGTTCGTGGTGCCCGCTTCTCCTGCAGGAACCCCTGCTGTGATGATCAACAAATCTCCCTGTTCTGCAAACCCTTTTTCCATTGCTGCTGATACAGAGATGTTCAGAAGTTCATCAGTATCCCGCTTCCCTTCCTTGATCACAGGGTGTACGCCCCATACAAGCTGTAGTTGTCTGGCTACATGATGGTGCGGAGTAACTGCCACAATTTCTGCATGCGGACGATATTTTGATATCATTCTTGCTGTATGCCCTGATTCTGTGGCCGCTACTATCGCACGGCAATTTAAGTTCAGTGCCGTGTGTGCGACCGACACGCCAATTGCCGTCACCAAGTTCGTCTGCAGCGACTTAGTCCGTGTAGATAGTAATTTTTTGTAATCCTGTGCATCTTCAGCCGAAACAGCGATGCTTGCCATCGTCTGGACAGCTTCCAGAGGATAATCACCGGCAGCTGTTTCGCCGCTCAGCATTACAGCATCTGTACCATCATATATGGCGTTCGCCACATCGCTAGCCTCCGCACGGGTACAGCGTGGGTTATGCTGCATGGAATCAAGCATCTGTGTAGCGGTGATGACCGGTTTACCAAGGTGATTAGATCTTCTGATCAGATCTTTTTGAACCATAGGTACTGACTCAGGCGGAATTTCAACACCCAAGTCTCCGCGCGCCACCATGAGTCCATCAGACACTTCGAGTATGTCGTCTATATTGTCGATGCCTTCCTGGTTTTCGATCTTCGGAATGATTTCAATGTGTTCCCCTGACTTTTCTTCAAGCAGCTTGCGTATTTCCAGAACATCGCTGTTTGTACGGATAAAACTTGCTGCAATCAGATCGACGCCTGCGTCAATGCCGAAGATGATATCTTCCCGATCCTTCTCAGTGATGCCAGGCATTTTTACAGAGACATTTGGTACATTGACACCCTTTTTATTTTTGAGGACACCATCATTCAGGACGCGGCAATAAATTTCCCCATTCTCCCGGTCGATGCTTTCAATTTTAAGTTCCATCAGGCCATCATCGAGAAGGATGCGATCTTTTTCATCGACATCTTCAATGAGGCCAGAGTATGTGATGGAGATCTTTTCTGGCGTACCCACTACTTCTTCCATCGACACTATGATGCTCTGCCCTTTTGTCAGCTCAATTTCACCATTTTCCATGCTGTGGGTACGAATCTCAGGCCCTTTTGTATCGAGCAGAATACCTACTGTACGATCTAATTTGTCGGCAACTTTCCTGATATTGTCTATTCTGGCACGATGTTCATCATGATCACCATGTGAAAAGTTCAATCGTGCAATATTCATGCCAGCTTCCATCAACTTTTCAAGCATTTCCGGTGATTCTGATGCAGGACCGATTGTACATACTATTTTAGTGTTACGCATAACTAGATTCCTCCTAAATGGATAGCTCTCTCGAAAGTCTGTACAGACCCTCATCTATCATATGGCTTTCTTCGAACACTTTATCGAAACGGGTTGCGGAGAGTTTATTGTTTTCAGTGCCTACCGCCTTTCCATGTACACCATCCAAAAGAAGGTCAACAGCGAAAGCACCAAGACGTGAAGCCAGCACCCGATCTTGACCGGTCGGTTTCCCTCCACGCTGCATATGGCCAAGCACACTCTCACGGGTGTCTACGTTTATATACTTATGCAACTCATCTGCGCATTGTGACGCACTCATGACACCCTCAGCTACAACAATGATCGAGTGTTTCTTACCGCGGCTCATACCCGATTCGATTCGTTCTGCAACTTCTTTCATGTCAGAAGGTGATTCAGGAATGAGTATGGTCTCTGCGCCCCCGGCGACACCGGCCCAAAGCGCCAAGTCTCCAGCATCCCTGCCCATCACTTCTATAATGAAAGTGCGCTCATGGCTGGTTGCTGTATCTCTGATCCTGTCTACGGCATCGATTATGGTGTTTAAGGCAGTATCAAACCCTATGGTGTAGTCTGTGCCATTGATGTCATTATCGATGGTGCCTGGCACCCCTATGGTCTTGATGCCTTCTTCATCGAGTCGTTGGGCACCTCTGTAGGAACCATCTCCCCCTATGACCACAAGTGAGTCTATTCCTTTAGCTTTAAGGTTCTCGATGGCTTTTTGGCGGACAGCGGGTTCAATGAATTCCGGGCACCGGGCAGAGTAGAGCTTCGTCCCCCCTCTTTGGATGATATCACCGACATCCCCAAGCTCGAGCTTATGGATATTATCAGTGACGAGGCCCTGGTAGCCCTGGAAAACACCATAGACTTCAACGCCTTCATATATACTCTTTCTGACGACGGCCCTTATGGCAGCATTCATGCCGGGCGCATCGCCTCCACTTGTAAGTACTCCAATTTTCCTCATGGGTTCCCTCCGTTAAAACAATCTCTTATTTTTAAAATAGCATAACTTATATCCCTAATCCATCATTAAGGTTGATGAAACCGTTTTATGAAACCAAAAAAATGAACAGCTGAAATTAAAGCTGTTCATCATATATCCCGATATTCACATATTTATCGTAGCGGTCGGCTACCATCTCTTCGCGATCAAGTACAAGGAGCCCTTCGAGATGTTCTTTCAAGATTCCATCAAGATTCTCAAATACCTGATCCCTGTTGTTATGGGCACCACCTTGAGGTTCTTCTATCACCGCATCCGCTATGCCGAACGATTTCAGGTCGGCTGCTGTTATCTTCAATGATTCTGCAGCAATCTCCTTCAATGACGCATCTTTGAACAGGATGCTCGCAGCGCCTTCTGGTGAGATTACAGAATATGTCGCATTCTCCAGCATGATCAGGCGGTTGCATACCCCAAGTCCCAGGGCCCCACCTGAACCCCCTTCGCCGATGACGACGCTTATGACCGGTACATGGAGTCCCGCCATTTCGACAAGATTGCGTGCGATCGATTCACTCTGTCCCCTTTCTTCAGCGGCTTTACCTGGGTATGCACCTTTAGTATCGATAAAACAGATGATTGGGCGGTTGAATTTGTCGGCCTGCTTCATCAGGCGAAGCGCCTTACGGTATCCATCGGGGTGGGCCATGCCGAAGTTACGGTGGATGTTCCCTTTTGTATCCCGGCCGCGTTGATGTCCGATAACCGTCACAGGGCGCCCATTGTATGAGGCAATACCTCCTACAATGGCAGGGTCATCACTATGTACGCGGTCACCATAGAACTCCGTAAACTCTTCAAACAAAGCTTCGATATAGTCGTAGGTGGTTGGACGCTTTATATATCTTGCGATCTCCACACGCTGCCAGGGAGTGAGGTTATCGTAAATTTCATTTTTTTTATCGTTGACCTTTTTCTCCAAAAAACTGACTTCCTTTGTGAGGTCCACTTTATTTTTTGCTGCATACTTTTCCAATTCTTCAATCTTCTCTTCCAATTCATAGATTGGTTTTTCAAAATCGAACATTCCCATCTACACCCCACTATGCAATTTCAGGATTCGTCCGAGATAATCTTTCATATCCCGTCTGTCTAAAACTTCGTCCAGCTGTCCATGCTTTAAAAGGAATTCAGCAGTCTGGAAATCATCCGGCAGTTTCTCCTTGATCGTTTCCTGGATGACGCGCCTGCCGGCAAACCCGATCAGTGCACCTTTTTCTGCCAAGTTTATGTCGCCGACTGAGGCGAAACTTGCAGATACCCCTCCTGTTGTAGGGTTGGTCATATAGGAGATGTAGAGCAGACCTGCATTATTGTGGCGCTCTATCGCCACACTGACTTTAGCCATCTGCATCAGCGAAATGATGCCCTCCTGCATACGTGCGCCTCCACTGGCTGTGAAGATGATGACAGGTAATCCGTGTTCTGTTGCATAACCGAAAGCACGGGCGAGTATTTCGCCGACTGCAGAACCCATGCTGCCCATCCTGAAGCGAGCATCCATGACGGCTACAACGGCGCGCTCTCCTTCGATGTTTCCATCTGCACATAACACCGCTTCATTCAGTCCTGTCTTTTCCTTATCCTTTGAAATCTTAGCTTCATAATTAGGGAAGTTTAATGGATTGGCAGATGTGATGTCCTGGAACAACAGATCGACTTCCCCTTCATCCATCAACGCTTCCAGACGGTCCTGTGCTGAAATAGGCAGATGATGGCTGCAGTTGGCACATACATTAAGACGTTTATATAAGTCTTTTGAATATAATATCTTCTTGCAGCTTGGACATTTTGTCATGATGGATTCATTTTTTTCAAAGGTGCCATCATTACGGTCTGTTTCATTAACTTTTTTATTCAGTTTAGAGAACAAGTCTTTCAGCATATTAAACTCCCTGTTTTCTTTATTATTTGAATGCCTGTGAATATTTATCGAGCAGTACATAGATTTTTTTCATTATGATGTTGTCGTCTTCTAGTACATCAGCATTTCCATTCTTTTCACTGACATATCCTTCTATCATTTCTTTAATCTCTATGATTTCGTTCTGTTGACGTTCTGATTTGATGAGATATTTGCCGATTAGCTGAAACAGCTGATGGTTATCAATATCAGCAAGAAAGGTGCCCTCGCCCCGCTTCACATAAATGATGCCAAGCAGTTCAAGCGCTCTGAGTGCTTCTCTTACGCTTTGCCTGCTGACATTCAATTCATCTCTCAGATACCTCTCGCTGGGTAGCTTTCCACCTACTTGTATCTCTTCCTTTTCGATGACATTGTGGATTTCTTCAATAATGTTTTCCAAACCTTTTTTCTCAGTCATCTTATAGGATCACAGCGTCAAACTGCGTGCTTTCTGATAGATGTCTTCAGGATCGACTTTAATGCGGCTGACACCCGTCTGCATGGCCGCTTTCGCCACAGCCCTCGCTACACTTGGTGCGACTTCCTTATTGAAAGGTTCCGGGATGACGTTTTCGGCATTCAACTTATCTTCTTCGATCAGTTCCGCAATAGCAAGGACGGCAGCCTTTTTCATCTCGTCATTTATATGTGTCGCCCGAACATCAAGCGCACCCCTGAAGATGCCTGGGAAAGCAAGCACATTGTTGATTTGATTCGGAAAATCGCTTCGTCCTGTACCGACTACAAGAGCTCCGGCAGCTTTCGCCTCATCAGGCATAATTTCAGGATTTGGATTGGCCATGGCAAAAATGATCGGATCTTCTGCCATTGTCTTGACCATCTCGGTAGTCAGGGCACCTTCCACAGAAACACCGATGAAGACATCCGCTCCTTCAATCACATCAGCCAGTTCGCCTTTTTTATGGTGATGGTTGCTGAACTTGCTCACTTCGTGCTTGATATCGTTCATCCCTGCTTCACGACCTTCAAAGATGGCGCCGCGGGAATCACACATGATCATTTCCTTTACACCAAAGCTGTGCAGAAGTTTTATGATCGCCACACCCGCTGCACCTGCTCCATTCAAGACAACTTTAATCTGGTTCAAAGATTTCCCTGAGAGTTTAAGGGCGTTCATCAGACCGCTCAAGGTGACGATTGCCGTGCCGTGTTGATCATCATGGAAAACAGGTATATCGGTCTCGCGCCCCAGGCGTTCTTCAATTTCAAAACATCTGGGCGCTGAAATGTCTTCTAGGTTGATACCGCCAAAAACCGGTGTCATCAGTTTGACCGTGTTCACGATTTCATCGACGTCATTGGTATTGAGTGCAATCGGAAAGGAGTCCACTCCGGCAAAGTTCTTAAAGAGTGCGCTCTTACCTTCCATTACAGGTAAACTTGCCATAGCGCCTATGTTCCCCAAGCCTAACACGGCGGAACCATCCGTAACGACGCCGACAGTATTACTCTTAATCGTATAATCGAATACTGTGCGTTCGTCTTCATATATTTCTTTACATGGTTCAGCCACGCCTGGTGAATATGCCAGGCTCAAGGCTTCACTGTCTTTAATCTCCACTTTTGAATTTACTGCTAACTTTCCTTGTTTTTCCCTGTGCATCTCTAGTGCATCATCTCTCAAGGACATATAATCTCCCTTTCTTAGTGGTCATACCACCGCAATATAAATATAGTAACATTATCAGTTTTATATGACAACTTCTTTAGTTCAATATACGTATATCGGCTGCCTTGACCACTTCCAATATACCTTCAATACTCTCTTTTCCCATTTTGCCAATCATCTTCTTCTTGTCAAAATCTTTAATTGGTATGCCCGATTCACCCATGAAATCAGTCAGATTGTAAGCATGGGCATTGCGGATGACAATCTGTTTTGCCCGCTCATAGTATATCTTTTTGAAAGCCTCTACGGTTTCCAGTGAGTCGACTATGAGTTGTGGACGTGACCTGCGCGTTTCTACCCTTCCCTCCACGACAGCAATCTGTCTTGTCAAATTCGGATGGACATTGAAATAGATCTTCGGGAAAACGACTCCTTCCATTTCATAAAGCCCATCGGTAAATTTGACGAACGCCATATTCTGTCCATTTTTCGTCCGGATTAATTTAATATCGTCCAAAAAGACGAGATAGATTCCCTTACTTTGATTGAGAAGGTTGAACGGGATGAATTGGAGAGATTTCCTCAGTGCTATGACGGGATGGTCTGAGAGATAGAATCCGAACACATCCTTCTCCCCCTCCACCTTCTCCATATCATTCATTTCAGCAACGTGGTGGTATTCTTTCTTTATATTGAAGCCCAGTGTACTGAGGAACGAATCATGAGCATATTCTTCGGCATTCAATTCATCAAGCATGGGGAGCGTATTGAGGAGCGTTTTTCTATTCTCCTCAAAGACATCCAAAGCACCCGACTGGACGAGTCGCGTGAGCACTTTCCTATCCAGTTTGACATCCTGCACTCTAGTCTTCAAATCATATATATCACTGAATGGGCCGTTTTCACGTTCTTTTATAATTGCCTCGGCATGACGGTAAGTGACGCCTTTGATCATCGAGAAACCGAGTTCTATCCCTTCATCGCTTCTGTTATTCCATAGGGAAGTGTTGATGTTCGGAAGATATAACGGAATTCTAAGCCGCTTGATTTCACTTACGGTCTGGTTGACCTTATGTTCATTGCCGAAATGATGAGTGAGTATAACTGAATAGAACACTTCAGGATAGTGGGTTTTGATGTAGGCGAGGATGTAGGATATCCGACTGTATGCCACCGCGTGGCTTTTTGGGAATCCGTAGTCGGCGAACTCCAAAATCAGGTTGAAAATATGATGACCCACCTGGCTCGCGTATCCCTTACTTTCTGCTCCCTTCTCAAAGCGACCCCTTTCATGTTCTAGCGTCTCCCTATCCTTTTTACTCATTGCGCGCCTCAATATATCCGCTTCCGCATAGCTGTAGCCTGCAATCCTTGAAGCGATCTGCATGATCTGTTCCTGATAGACGATGACACCATATGTCTCTTTTAATATATCTTCAATGTCTTCATGTGGGTATCTGACTGCGTCTGGTTTCTGCTTCCCGGCGATGAAATTCGGAATTTCCTTCATCGGCCCTGGCCGGTACAAAGCGATTACTGCGACAAGGTCAAGAAAGCCCTCAGGCTGCATTTCCCTGATTACTTTGCTTATGCCCTCCGATTCCAGCTGGAAGATGCCGATGGTCATCCCCTTACCAAGCAGCCGATAGACTGCCGGATCATCATCCGGAATTTCATCCAAGTTGAATGATATGCCGGATTTTTGTATTTTATTGACCATAAACTTCAGCAGCGTCAGGTTTCTCAGCCCCAGAACATCTATCTTCAGCAGTCCTGAAGGCTCCACCTCATTCATCGTCCACTGACTCAATGTGTGTCCGTCACTGAAGGTCACCGGGATATTTTCGGTAAGGCGTTCTGCACTGAGCAGTATGCCGGCAGCATGGGTGGATGTATGCCGCGGCAATCCTTCAATCCTTTTACACAAGCTCGCATATGTATCATACTTGGGGTCCGCTTCTGAAAGCGACCGGAACGCATCTTTCTGAAAAGCCTCCTCGAGTTTCGCCCCAGGGATTTCTGGAATAAGTCCTGAAATCATTTTCAGTTCATCCTCTTTAAAACCGAGCACCCTGCCCACATCACGCGCTGCCATCTTGGCGCTCAACGTTCCGTACGTGACTATATGCGCCACATTCATCGTACCGTACTTCTCAATCAGATAATCGACTACCTCGTCGCGTCTGGCATCCTCAAAATCAATATCGATATCAGGCATCGTCACACGTGCAGGGTTGAGGAAGCGTTCGAATAGCAGATTATACTGAAGCGGGTCGACTTCAGTAATGTTCAGCAGATAGGATACAAGGCTTGCGCTTGAGGAACCCCGTCCTGGCCCTACATAAATCCCATTCCGTTTTGCATGGTTGATTGCATCCTGCACAATCAAAAAATAGTCTTCATATCCCATATCCACGATGACACCGTATTCATACTCGAGCCGTTTTCTATAGGCTATTCCACCATCCGTCTTGGATTCAAGCTGTTTTTGCAGCATGTGCCATAGAAAGGATTTTGAATCTTCATTCTGGGGATGGGGAAAATGGGGCAAAGTCCGTTCCGTCCTTGGTATTTCGACATTGCACTTCTCTACGAGGCGTTGATTGTTTTCAAGGTGAGAAGCTTCAATTTCAGTGAGATCCGAGAACACCCTGATATGATCTGGCCCCGTGGCGTTATGCATGGAGGCCGTATCCAACTTCTCATTATCCCGTATCGCATTCAATGTAACCCGTACCGGCAGGTCTTCAGGCTTCATGTAGTGGGCTGGATTGATGAAGACCGTCCTATACTCCGGATGTGACAGGTGGTGGGATATGTATTTATCCTCAGGTTTTATGGCCATGCCATCCAAAATTGGGATGCCTTGCCCATTCTTTGCGATTGCTACACACGATTGGATATTGTTATTGAGGAATTGGACCGGCGTGAATTCCAGGTGCTTATAGGAAAGCATCGCGGAAAGACGGATCAGTTCCTTATAGCCTCTAAGATCTTTAGCGATAAGTACCAGCGGGATGCCCGAGCTCTGATCATCCACAGAAATTTCCATCCCGATCAAGGGTTTAATGCCAGACTTCGACGCATGGGTATAGAACTCATATACACCATGTAGACGATTGAAATCAGTAAGTGCAACTGCCTTTTGGCCGTCTCTGGAAATTTTATCAAGAAGCGGGCCGATTTTGATATTACTGTCCAGAAATTCGTAGCAGCTATGCACATTTAAATTGATCATTCGGCAAAACCCTTTCTACAGTTTACTCTCCAGCGCTTTGATCAGTTCCTGGACTTCTTCCTTCTCCTTCAATGTGATTCCACTTGCGAGAGGGTGCCCGCCTCCCCCGAACCGTTCTGCCACGTCGTTGATGACGGTGTCCTTGGCACGTAATCTTACGCGGATCTCATCATTTTCCTCGATGGCCATAAACCATATTTTGGCTTCATCGATTTCACGGTAGATGTTGACATGCATACTCGCCTCGTTACTTGATAAACCGTACTTTTCCAATGTAGGTTCGTCTATGTAAATAGACAGTACACCTTTATCGGTGATTTTGAATGCCTCAATCAGATGACCTTTGAACTTGAATTGTTCCAGGCTCTGCTTATTCATTTCATTCATGTCCTTGGCGGCTTCAAATTTGAACCGCTTAAGTTCGGCTACGACCTTATGGGTCAATTCTGTAGTGTTATTGAAAAGAAATCTGCCGGTATCACCAACGATTCCGGCAAACAGGAGACGTGCCGACTCATCATTGATATAGTCGTTGTCGAATCCCCATGCTGATGCCAGCAGAAAAATGAGTTCGGAAGTGGATGACACACCCGTTTCAACTATATTGATCGCGCCATAAGGATCGTGGTTTGGATGATGATCTATCTTGATCACTTCAGCACCCATGGATACATCGCCGTCAATCCGATCAGTGTTGGCCGTATCCACTACAATGACAAGTGGCTGATCTACGGCCACGGCAGTATCCATTTCCCCAAGAAAAGAAAGGGAAGGTTCAGTGTCCCCGAGAGCCGCCACTTTCTTATTTGGGAACATATGCTGGATAATGGATTTCAACCCAAGTTGGGCGCCTATCGCATCAGGATCCGGTCTCACATGCCTCAATATGATGATTTCGTCATAGGTGTTGATCTTGTTTATCAACGCTTTATAGTTGTCCTTTAGAGTCGGGTATCCATTTATATATTCTGTGAACAATTCTCATTCTCCCCTTATTTGGATTTACTTGTTTCGTATTATAAATTATACTACATATTGGAATGGAGTTGTAACGATGGAAACATCCTATCAGATTGCAGTATCCTTTCTGGTCACGCTGCTGCTCCTGAGCTTTTTTATGTTCCTGCTCTATAAGGTCAGGAAGATCAGGACGGAACGGGACGTCAGAAAGGCGTATTTCAACAGCATATCGAGAATCTGGCTCGGGTTGTTGATCGCTGTCTTCGGCCTTAATACAATCATACAATTTTCGTCGGCAGTATCATATATTGTCGGTGGCCTGTTCATCATCATCGGTCTCTACAATGTATGGCACTTCAATGCTGCACGAAAATACTTCAAAGCAAATCTCCCCATAGAGGAGAAGGCTTGGGCGGAGTTCAACCGTAAATCTGGACAGAATGGAAAATAGACAAGTGAGTTCACTTGTCTATTTTTCTTTATAATGCTGGATCAGCAGTACGGCTTTCATGTGAACCTCTCCATTTGCCCTGGCGATGACTTCCATCCTAAGGAACTGCTCCCCAGCATCAAGGACTTCTCCTTCTATCACAAGTTCCTGGTTCAATTGCATCAGCTTCATATTCATGATGTTCATCGTATCTATGTGATAGCTTTCTATATTCCTCTCCTTGAGCATCGCATCTATCAGACGCTCCATAAGTCTGATGAACTCGGACTGTACCATACTGCCATGTTCATCAGTCAAGAATGGCATGACTTTAATATGGAGTCTATTGTCGTCTATATGCACATTTCTGCCGATGTCTGGTTCTGCTGAGGACAGCCCTTCAGGTTTCTGCAGCTCCCTTTGCTTGAATACATCCCTCCTATCTACCACCCCGAGCCATATGCCCTCCTCGTCAATAATCGGGATGATGTTGAGGTGGTGCCAACTCATGGCTTGGCGTAGGCGCTGGATTGTACTCTGTGGTCTTGCTGAGGCATCGAATACCAGACCTTCCGGTCCATCCTCCCTCAATTTCATGAGATCTTTAGAACGGATGAGGCCCAGATAGAATCCTTCCTCTAAAATAATCGTTACCTTATCCGCCGGATAAAAGTCCTTCCCAAAGTCATTTTTGATATCATACACATATTCCTCCTGACGTACCAGAAGGTCGGCAGCAGTAATGACATTGGTCGTCATGAACCTGTTGTACAATTCACGCTGTATTGCCGACGCAACAGTAAATGTGTCAGAAGTCGTCGACAGGACAGGGAGCTTGAATGCGTCCGCCCGCTCCAAGATTTTCGGGTCGGCACCAAACCCCCCAGTGATCAGAATACCCGAATGGTTTTCCAATGCTTTCCGCTGGGCATCTTCACGATTTCCCACGATGAGGAGGGCACCTTCCTCGAGATATGTTTCGAGGGCCTCGGTGCGCATCGCACCGATGATGAATCTGCTGATCTCTCCATCAAGCCCTTCCGAACCGGCCAGGACAGTGCCTTCAATCACCCACTTCACCTGTTCAAAACTAAGTTTCCCTTCTATGTATTCCTCTTTCGGCGCAACCCTTATCGTGCCCACGCGCTCTATGGTCTTTACTAGACCTTCTTTCTCGGCGTCTTTGATTGCCCTATAGCTGGTGCCATCTGAAACACCCAGATGGGCAGATACTCGCCGCACGGAAATTTTGGCACCTTCCGGCAGGCGATATATGTAATCTATGATTTCATCATGTTTTGACATTCTTTACCTCCGCTACCCGCTTTATAAAAAAAGGGGCAGAACCCTGCCCCTAATGCTCCATTATATCAAAAACCTATGCCTTGAACTCTACATATTGACCTGCTGACAGTATTTGGCAGTCTCCCTTGACTTTATCTGCAAATGTCTGCGCGTCCTGCTTGATTGGCGGGAATGTATTGTAGTGAACGGGAACTGTGACGTCTGGCTTGATGAATTCATTTACTGCATGGGAAGCATCATCGATGCCCATTGTAAAATGGTCGCCGATTGGAACAAAGGCAACATCGAACGGGCCATTGAGTTCCGTGATGAGTTTCATGTCGCCGAATATCCCGGTATCCCCGAGATGATAGATTTTTTTGCCGCCCGCTTCAATAATGATGCCTGTCGGCATGCCTGTGTATATTGCACTTCCATCCTCATCTGTAAAGCTTGAGCTGTGGAAGGCATGGACATATTTTACAGTCCCGAATTCAAATGAATTTTTACCGCCAATATTCATCCCTATCGCTTCCACATCTTGACCTGACAGATAATCCGCCAACTCTACCGGGGCAACCACGGTCGCGTCATTGGCTTTGGCGATCTCCACAGTATCACCGACATGGTCATTGTGCCCATGGGTCAGTACAATATAGTCAACTTTCACATCTTCAACTTTCAGATCCGTCAATTCATTTCCGTTGATGAATGGATCGACAATCATTTTAGAACCTTCATTTTCAAGTTGGATGATCGAATGTCCATGATAACTGAGTTCCATAATCCTATTCCTCCTAAATGAATATCATATGCTTTCACTATACCCTAAAACCGCGGCAACCATTCATATTTATGATACAATTTTCATGAGGTGAATCAAATGAAGACAATTAGACGCAACCATACATTATCTGAAAATCATCTCTCTGAAATCATTGCCAGAGATGATTTTGACATACCCAATCTCGCATTGCTTCCGATGAAGAAGGCCCTTCATCCCGAAACGGAATATTTCGTTTCCCTGAACCATACGGAGGAACACAATCCTTTCCTTCTACAGAACCTCGTCATAGAAAGCATCCGTATGATGGAAGGAGCTGATGGTTTCATGACTGACCAGATCTTTACAAATGATCATCATCACATCAATCATAGATTCCTTGATGAAATATCCATACAGACCGGTAAGCGGCACCTTATAATAGGGCCGAGTTTCAGCCGTGTACCAACTTTTCTGCAAAGTCGCCTATTGGATGAGCTGGTAGACGCTGATGTTTCAGGAATCATGTTCGATGTGAGAGGCATAGACATCGATGACTTTGCTGCATTACAGCCGCTTGCCAAACTTAAGATCCATGCAAAGAAACGGATCGCCATCATTCCAGTCGTGAGGGATGAACACCAGCGGGAGGCTTTAGTCGACACCATCCCTTTTGATATCGTCTGCATTGCAGGCTGAGTCCATAAGAAGATAAAGGTTGCCCGGACGCGGCAAGAAAAAATCCTCCGCCATTTTTTATGGCGGAGGATTTTTGGTTTTAATATTGGGTTTGCTACAGCAATTCTGTTACATCTTTATATTCTAGTTCCTGCGCTTCTGCAACTGCTTTATAAGTCACATGACCGTCGTATGTGTTGAATCCGCCAATCAATGTCGGGTTGTCTTCAACTGCTTTACTGCAGCCCTTATTCGCTATTTGCAGACCATAAGCCATAGTCGCATTCGTCAAAGCGATTGTAGATGTACGCGGTACTGCACCAGGCATGTTCGCAACTGCATAGTGGACGACTTCGTGCTTGAAGTAGATCGGATCATCATGCGTCGTCACTTTATCTGTAGTTTCGAAGATACCACCCTGATCGATTGCGATGTCTACGATAACAGAGCCGGCATTCATCGATTTGATCATGTCTTCACTTACAAGACGAGGCGCGCGCGCTCCAGGTATCAGTACTGCACCGATGACAAGGTCACTTTCCTTCACTGCCTGTGCGATATTTAAAGGAGAAGACATGAGCGTCTGGACATCCCGTCCAAACAGGTCGTCGAGTTCCCTCAAACGCTTAGGGTTAAGGTCTAGAATCGTCACTTCTGCCCCCAGGCCAATTGCCATTTTAGCTGCATTGGTTCCAGCCATTCCGCCACCGATGATGGTGACCTTGCCGCGGGAGACGCCTGGCACTCCGCTCAGGAGTACACCTTTGCCGCCTTTGATCTTCTGCAGGTATTCTGCACCGACTTGCGCCGCCATGCGTCCGGCCACTTCACTCATAGGGGAAAGCAATGGCAGTGAACCATCCGGCAGTTGTATCGTCTCATAGGCGATTGCCGTTACTTTTTTATCTAAAAGCGCTTTTGTAAGTTTTGTTTCAGGTGCCAAGTGGAGGTATGTGAATAAGATCAGATCCTCTTTGAAATAATCGAATTCCTCTGCCAAAGGTTCTTTGACTTTGACCACCATATCGACATCCCAAGCCGCTGCCGCAGAGTCGACTATTTCAGCTCCTGCATTGCTGTAGTCGGCATCCTCGAAATAAGAGCCGCCTCCTGCATTCGTCTCCACCTTGACTGTATGTCCTGCTTCGACGAAGGCATGAACACCGCCGGGTGTCAGGCCGACCCTGCTTTCGTTGTTTTTAATCTCTTTAGGAACACCAATAATCATTCTAGAAACCCCTTTCATTTTTGAATGTTTCAACCCATCTATTGTATCATAAAGATATTGAAAAGTTATGACATAAATATGACTTTATCAATGTATAAATATATAAAATATTCAAAATGTGATATAATTGATGTGAAGAAGATACCACATCGAAAGGGGTTCTCAAAATGCTTAAATATCAAAATATCCTTATCGCGGTTGATGGATCAAGAGAGGCTGAATGGGCATTCCATAAAGCAATCGACATCGCAAAACGGAATGATTCAAAACTATCAATCATCAACGTCATCGACACCCGTTCTTTCGCCTCGGTAGAAGCTTATGACCGTACAATTTCCCAACGCGCCAATGACTTTGCCCAAAAGTTGCTGGATGGTTACGAAGACCTCGCATTGAAGAACGGTGTACTCGAAGTCGATAAGATAATCGACTATGGCTCACCAAAATCAATCATCCCTAAAAAAGCAGTTAAGAAGACCGGCGCAGATCTGATCGCGTGTGGTGCCACAGGCCTCAATGCTGTGGAGCGCTTCATCATCGGTTCCGTGTCTGAAGCGATTGTCCGTCAGGCGCCGTGTGATGTACTCGTTGTAAGAACTGAAACGTTGCCTGATGATTTCGAACCAGTTGTTGCAACTGAAGAGTTCATGAATGAAAACAAGTAATCCAACCAAGTAAAAAGGCTCCTGAAACCGATCGGTTTCAGGAGCCTTTTTGTCTAGACGCCCATAATTCTGGCTACATCCCGTGCAATCATCACTTCTTCATCTGTTGGAATGACGATTATTTTTACAGGAGAATATGGGTGGTTGAGAAACTTCTCTTCCCCACGGACATCGTTCATGGTCGGGTCGAAATAGACACCCATGAATTCAAGGTTCTCCAGCACTTTTGCACGCACAATATCGGAGTTTTCTCCAACTCCGGCCGTGAATATTATCGCATCGAGACCACCCATGCGTGTGGCGTACGACCCCATATATTTATGGATTCTCTCACCGAACACTTCGAGTGCCAAGACCGCCCTCTCATTGCCTTTTTGAGCTTCATTCTCGATATCACGCAAGTCGCTTGAGAACCCGCTTACACCGAGTAGACCTGATTCCTTATTCAAGACATTGAGTACTTCTGAGGCGGACTTGCCCGTCTTTTCCATTATATAAGGAATGAGCGCCGGGTCTATATTACCTGAGCGTGTACCCATGGTAACGCCTGCCAATGGCGTGAATCCCATTGATGTATCGATTGACTTGCCGCCTTTCACCGCCGCTATGCTGGCACCATTCCCCAAGTGGCAGCTGATGAGCCTCAACTCATCAAGTGGCCTGTCCAAGAGTTCACTTGCCCGTTTGGTTACATATTTGTGGCTTGTACCATGAAAGCCATATTTACGGATACCGTAATCTTCATAGTAGTGGTAAGGCAAGCTGTATAAATAAGAACTCTCTGCCATGGTCTGATGGAAAGACGTATCGAAGACAGCAACGTGTGGCACGTTTGGCAGAAGTTCCCTGAACGCGTTGATTCCCATCAAATTCGCTGGGTTATGCAACGGCGCCAACTCACTCAGATCCTGGATTTCTTGAACGACTTTATCATCTATCAGAGCCGAATCATCAAAAACTTCGCCTCCATGGACGACACGGTGCCCACTGGCATCTATATCATTTATATCCTTAATCACATTATATTCAACCAATTTCTTCAACATTAGGTGAACGGCTTCTTCATGATCTCTGAAATTTTGGTTCAATGTGTCTTTTTGGCCATCCACTGTGATGGAAAAAATACCATTATCCATGCCGATTCTCTCGACAAGACCTTTGGCTATCTCTTTTTCTTCAGGCATTTCAAACAATTGGAATTTAAATGATGAGCTGCCTGCATTAATAGCTATAATCTTTGACATAACGCCCTCCTGATTCTTTAATTCCCAACATAGCTATCATACCATGACTCGGTCTGCTGCAAAAAGTTTTTAAACTGTGTGGCATTCTTAAAGTCCGGCACTTCGCCGATCAGCACTTCATTGTTTTTGAGTGGAGAGAACTTCTTTTTGATGACCATAATGGATTTCCGCTGCTTCTCAGTCTTGAAAATTGTTTTCGGTAAATGCAGGAACATCAACAATGTCGCTTCTTCTGATAGATACTTCTTGATGGTTTCATTATCTTTCTCAAGCATGTCTGAAGGTACGATGAATGCTCCAATTCCATCATCTTTCACATAGGCCATGGCACTTTCAAGCATCAATAGGTGCGCGTAGCTCCGTCCTTCGTCAAAAGCTGTTGTAAAGCCCTCTACTTTAAGAGGATAATGTCCTACTGGAAGGTCACCGACCGCTGCATCCACTTCCCCTGCCCTAGAAGGTTCTATGATGTCTTGAGGATAGATATTCATTGGTACCTTCAGGAATTCACATAGATTCGCGTTGAGCTGGGCGAGGACTGGATCCACTTCTACCCCATTCAACTCAATTTCGGGCATGCGTTCTTTCATCGTCATTGATAGATGACCAGTTCCACTACCGGCGTCCAGAAGGCGGATGGAATCCTCATTGAACAGCTGTATCAGATGAGACATCAAATAACCGAGACTGTCCGGTGTCATCTGATGATTCGGTTGAACAGGTTCTTTCTGTGCCTGTTGCAGATAAGCGAATTGGAATGCTTTCCTCATCTCGTCCATGCTGCCTTCCGCTTCGACCGTCAACAGCGCCTCACTCAACGCCTCAAGCCTTGAGAGCGCTCCGTCCTTCCCGATCAGGCGGTCTGTCTCCTGAATCAATCTATGGTATGTTTTTTCCATTTTTGTCTGCTCCATATTATCCCCCAATAAAATATGGACTGCCGATGGCAGTCCAAATGCTTTCTACATTATATTATAATGCTTTTAATGCTTCAATCGCTTTGTCGTAATCAGGGTGGTCTGTTCCTTCAGGAACGTACTCAACGTACCGGATCTTGTCGTTTTCATCAAGCACGAAGACGCTCCTCGCAAGAAGTCTCAGCTCCTCCATCACTACGCCGTAATTTTCACCGAATGATAAATCTCTATGGTCACTCAATGTAACTGCATTTTCCAATCCCTCATCAGCTGTCCATCTTTTCTGTGCAAAAGGCAAGTCATTCGAAATGGTGATGACGGCAACGTTGTCGACGCTTGTTGCCTGTTCGTTGAATGTCTTGGTCTGGGTGCTGCATACCCCAGTGTCTATTGATGGTATTACACTGATCAATTTTTTCTTGCCTTTAAAGTCATTGAGACTGACTTGTTCAAGATCTGTGTTCAATGCGGTAAAGTCAGGCGCTTGGTCTCCAACCTTTACCTGCTCACCGCGCAATGTCATTGGATTGCCCTTAAAAGTAACGTTAGCCATTGATGAATCATCCTCCTAAGTAGATTGCTTTTGATATTAAACTTCCCTGAAATAGCGTGCCTTAATCATATTTTTATAATCTTGGTAGCTGTTCTTGACTACATGCGTGTTTGCGAAGTAGTCGTGTAGTCCGATTCTATCCTTTGTGAACAGCACAATCAAGTATGGGAGATAGAACAACTGGTTGCTGATATAGCGGCCGATCAATTCCCTGAATATGACTTGGCCAAATGAAAGGCGTTCTCCGAATTCCGAGACCACGCTGATGCCTGTAATCATTTTGCCTAGGGTCTGCCTGAAGTAGTACGTCATAAGGATGAAATAGGCGAAGTAGACAATTGCATTTAAAATATTTTCTGCGCTGAACAACGGAATCCATATTTGAAAGCTTCTGATATCGAACACGTTCAAAATTGGATATATGATGATCTGCGAAACTGACCACAGCACTATGATATCAATCAGGTAGCTGATGAATCTTGTGAAAAAATGTGCTGTTGCCATATGATCTAGTTTGTCGTTTAATGTATCCGTCTCTCTGAAGTCATCCCTGACAGTCTGTTCCACGTCCATACCCCCTATTTCTCATACAGGTACATAGGTTCTATGCCCTGTCTATTCTTTAATAGAGATTCAATCTGTGCGATTTCAGTTTTGCCAATCAGGCGATCCATCAGGCTGGCAGCTCCATAATTGAGCGAGAGTCGATTGCCTTGCCCCTGGCCGTATTCGATGATTTGAGGGTTCCCTCCAATGCTCTCCTTCATTGATGCCATCGCATCTTCAAGGTAACCCATCTCATCTACAAGGCCATTCTCCATAGCATCTTCGCCGAGATAAATCCGGCCATCGGCCAATGCCTCAACTCTTTTCTGGTCCATGCCCCGTCCCTCAGCCACTACGTCAACGAAATCCTGGTACATGCTGTCAACCATGTTTTGTACATATTCCTGCTCTTCTTGGCTTGGGTCTTTATGGCCGCTGAGCATTTCCTTCATATCTCCGCTGGCATACGTTTCAAACTCTACTCCGTAATCCTCTGCAAGCTGACTGTAATTGATGCTCTGCATGATTACACCGATTGAGCCGGTGAGCGTTTCATCGGATGCAAAAATCTTATCGGCGGGGGCCGAGACGTAATAGCCACCGGAAGCTGCCATGCCGCCCATTGAACTGTAGATTGTTTTGCCGGCTTCTTTAGCTTCCATCAGATACTTATGTATCTCCGCACTTTCGTAGACTCCTCCACCTGGTGAATTGACATTGAGGAGTATCCCTTTTATATCGTCACTGCTGATGATCTCCTTCAAAGCTTCTATTGTCAATTCATGGTTATATGCTTCTGAGCCGAATACGCCTTGTGGACCCGTATCCATAATGGTGCCTTCTATGTTCAATATGGCAATCTTATTGCTGGTGTTGCCTTCTTCGACGACGAAGGACGGCGGGAATTCACTGTTGGTATATTCATTGAATGTATCCTGCCAATCACTGGCCCATAAAATATTGAATAATGAAGCCATTATGCCAAAGAAAAACAAAGCCAATGCCACTACAACCGCGACTATCCGTTTCATTTTAACATTCCTTTCCGAATATGCTGTATACTTCTATTATGATAACATATAGTCATAATAAACAACCAATGGGAGTGAAATCTTTGATCAACTATAAGACGATATATTTCTTTGCCCCGCATGGAGATGAGACTAAAGAGATAAAGCAGGATCTGTCAAAGCTGTTCGATCGCCTTGATATCCATACCGTGGAATCTGACAAGGAAGCGGACATCATTGCTTCCATCGGCGGTGACGGTGCCTTCTTACAAGCTGTCCGCCGGAGTAATTTCCGGGATGATTGCGTCTATCTCGGAATCGCCGCAGACAGCAACAGACATTTCTATGTCGATTTTCATTACCAGGACATCCAGGCGCTTGAAGAAGCGTTCCAAAAAGATGATATGGATGTCAGAAGATATCCCACAATAGAAGTTAAGGTGAACGACAATAACCCGAGCTATTGCCTGAACGAATTCACATTGCGTTCGAGCATTGTAAAGACGTTGAAGATGGATATCTATATCAGTGACTTCTTTTTTGAACACTTTAATGGTGATGGCATATTGGTCTCCACTCCTACTGGATCGACAGGTTACAACAAATCAGTGGGAGGGGCTGTGGTGGATCCACTCATAGAATCGATGCAGGTTACCGAACTCGGCAGCGTGAACAATAATACGTATCGGACTCTGGGAACGAGCTTCCTGCTCAACAGACAACGGCCACTCACTCTACTGATAGATAAAAACACCGACTACTACCCTGTCATGTCGCTTGATAATGAAGCGATAAGTGTTCAAAACACTGAAAAGGTTGAATTGAGGCTCAGTAAAAAACATATTCAGACGTTGAAGCTGAAAGATAATACTTTCTGGCATAAAACGCAAAGAAACTTCCTCTGATCAGAGGAAGTTTCTTTGCGTTTAGGCTTGGAGAAAATCATACAAGTTTTTGATTATCAGCACAGCAGTCACTATGATGAACAACCCCTTTACGTACCCAGAGCCTTTAGTGATGGCCATATGGGCACCGGCATACGAACCGAGGATCATGCTTGCCCCCATGATCAGACCATAAGTATAATTGACCTCCCCCATCACGATAAATAGGATGAGGGCGCCGATGTTACTTGCGAAGTTCAACACTTTTGCATTGCCGGCCGACCTTAAAAAGTCAAACCCGGTAAACAGCATCAAAAACATCAGGAACGACCCTGTGCCTCCTCCCATGAAGCCGTCATAGAAACCGATCAACACTACAAAAATGATGAGCAGAATTATTTTTCTGGGCGTAAAGACCGCATGACGTTCAACCTCTCCCCAATCCTTCTTCAACAGGGTATAGATGAGGACGATGAACAGCATGGCCAACACGAGTGGTTTCAACACCTCTCCGGGTGTATAAACAGCCGTAAGTGCCCCTAGAACTGAAAATATGAAACTGATGAGAAATAGTTTCATGACCATTTTAAAGTCCACATGTCGTGCCCTCAAGAATCTTAGAGAGCTGGTCAGGGAGCCGAAGGAGGAGGCCAGTTTATTGGTGCCGAGAGCCGTGGCCGGACTGATGCCTGTAGCAAGTAATGCGGGAATGGCGATAAGCCCACCCCCACCCACTACCGCATCGATGAATGCCGCCAGGAAACCAAGGACAATGATCAGCAGTATGACTGTCACATCGATTTCTGCCATATCTTCTACAGAAGCCCGGCAAACGCTTCTTTTTCTTCCGCTTCACCAGCAGAGAAGCATTCGACATTTTCAAGCGCTTCTGCAATAAGCGGTCGGAAATCGACTTTTGATTCGAACTTCTCAACCTTTTCAAGCGATGGTCTTGTCTTCGGCGCTTTTGGTTTGAATATCGTACAGCAATCTTCATAAGGTAGGATGGACGTTTCATAAGTGCCGTATGCACGTGCCTTCTCGACGATTTCGTTCTTATCCAGTGTCAGAAGCGGACGCAGAACCGGAAAGCTGGTAACGGCATTGATGGCATGCATACTCTGGAGTGTCTGCGAAGCGACCTGTCCCAGATTCTCGCCGTTGATGACCGCCTGGGCGTTGATGGTATGTGCCAGTTCCTCAGCAATCGTAAGCATGATGCGCCGCGTGGTCGTCATACTGAAATTGTCGGGAATCCACTCATATATCGTAGTCTGCAACTTTGTAAAAGGTACTATGTGGAGTTTTATATCAGTGCCGGTGCGCCGGGACATGATTTCCACGAGTTTTTTCACCTTGTTTGTTGCTTCAGGGCTTGTATAGGGTGGGGAGTGGAAATGGATCGCTTCAATTTCCACTCCCTTTTTCATGACTTCCAAGCCAGCAACAGGGGAATCGATGCCCCCAGACAACATGAGGAGGCTTTTCCCGCCAGTGCCTGTGGGAAGCCCACCTACGCCTTGCCTTACTTCATAGTACATATATATGGCCTCGGGCCGTACTTCCACATTAAGTTGATGATCTGGATGCTTGACGTCGACACTTATTCCTTCGATATTTTCCAAGATATATCCACCGAGCAGACGCTGTATATCGTAAGTGTTCAAATGATACGTCTTATCCACGCGTTTTACTTCAATTTTAAATGTTTCCCCATGCCTGAACTCCCTCCCAAGAGCGACCGCAGTGTTGAGCATGCTCTCTTCATCCGTTTTAATTTTGACGACCGGGGAAAAACTCAATATACCATTTATGTTCTCCAGAGCCTCCATGATTTTTTCATGTGGCTCATCATTTATTTGGACATATGCGCGGTCTCTTTGCACATCTATTGTCACATCATATCCTTCCATGGCCCGTTCAATACTTCTTTCAAGTGCATTCAAGAACATTTTCCTGTTCTTTGCCTTTAACGTGATTTCTCCGTAGCGCACCAAAATATAATCGTAGTTCATTCCAGTACCTCCTTTATCTCTTCATGTACAGCCTCTAAAGCATCGCATAGCTGATCGACTTCGGCCTGGGTCGTCATATTGCCAAAGGAGATTCGGATGCTGCCTTCTATCTTCTCTTTACTGGATCCGATTGCCGATAAGGTTTCATTCAATTTCCTCAACTTAGACGCACATGCGCTTGTTGTCGACACCATAACGCCGCGTCTTCCAAGAGCATTGACGACAACTTCCCCCTGCGCCCCGATAAAGGAAATGTTCATGATATGCGGTATGCCCCCAGGGTGGATGTGAATCGATTTAAGATTGTCAGCCGTATTCTGGACCTGTTCATTATAGCGTGTTATGCGTGCCGTATTTTCTTTCATGGCCTCTGTGGATATGCGCATGGCTCTGGCCATCGCAACCGCTCCAGGAAGGTTTACGGTGCCACTCCTTCTGCCGTACTCATGACCCCCGCCATGAATGATTGGCAATATTGCCTCGCCATCTCTTGAGAGTAAGGCCCCGACGCCTTTTACACCGTGGAATTTATGGCCGCTGAAGCTGAGTGAGTCCACACCATTGTAGTCCATTTGTATTTTCCCCACTGCTTGAGTGGCATCCACATGAAAATGCACTTTAGGGTAACCCTCAACCAGCCTGACTATTTCCTGTATGGGTTGCACGCTCCCTATTATATTATTGACGGCCATCACGGTTATGAGAATAACATCCTCATCAATAAGCGCCTCAAGATGCGAGAGGTCTATCATGCCTTTTGAGGTTGTGCGGATGTATTTGACTCTGAAACCTTTTTCCTTCATCGCCTCTAGGGTGTTCATGATGCTTGGATGCTCAATCTCGCTCGCAAGTATCGTCTTGCCAGACCGTTTCTTTTTTTCAACGATGCTCTGTATGACAAGGTTATTGCTTTCAGTCGCTCCCGAGGTGAATATGCAGTCATACTCATCAAGGCACACCAGTCCTTTCACTTGGGTGCGTGCAGCTTCCAACAGCCGCGCCGCTTCACGACCTTTCATATGGATGCTGGCGGTATTGAAGTAATAGTCATCACCAGTATTCATATAAGTCTCCATAACGGACTTGTATGGTTTCGTCGTTGCAGCATTATCCATATAGACCACAAATTTCTCCCCTTACATAAAAGAGACTCGGGAAATGAATCCCAAGTCGTCTGTATTCTACTGCTCATCAAATTCTTTTTCGATACGTTGTGCTGCACCAGGTTCCACTTTCTCGAGTGCGTTTCGTGCAATATCCAGTGCACGCTTATATCTATTTTCCCGGAATAGGCGTTCCGCTTCACTCAGCATTTGGCTGAAATCGGGATCGTCTTTCCTGTAGCGGTTGCCGTATTGTACCATGACTTCCGTCAAACGGGCATTTTGAAGCACCTCATAGGATTCGTGCTCATACTTGTTCATCAATATGACTGCGCCATTGACCTTATCTTTGATGTACTGGACATTCAAAGGGCGCCGCTTGAAATATTTATGGATTTCCTGGACTTCAATATCCAACTCGTTTTTCATTACAAGGAATTTTTCAGGCACACTCGTCAGATTGGAACCGAAGAGTTCCCGATGGATTTCTTCTTTGCGATCCTGGATCAACAGTGCGTTCTCCCGCGCTTCCGTCTCATCCTCCCTAAGGTTTATAAGATATTGTTGGATTTGATTCTGTTCTTCATTGATAGAACCGATATTTTGTTTGATATATTCAAGGTTGTCCAGCACCTCGCTGTAACGCGCCATGGATTTTGATGTCTCCGATATGATGTCGTCGTAAACATCTATCATATTCTCAACTTCATGCTCGAACTTCTGGACTCTATGCATATCCGTTTCATTTATATGGAAATACTCTTTCAGATAATCGATTTCAGTCCTTAGTGTGTAGTTCAAGTCTTTTGCATGGAACAGATCATCTGTGATGATATCCTTTTCGTGATCGACTTTGGTTTTTGATTTGACTTCATGTTCAACCAGCTCAAGCATATCGTCCAGTTCAGCGTTGATGCCATCCAATATATCCTTCGCCTCATCCAGATCCAAGCGGGAAATCAGAGGCTCGACGAGGTTGAGTTTGCCTTTGAGCGTCGACAACTTCCCTTCCACCTTTATATGTTCCAGATCGTAGCCTTCCGCTTTAAGGTCCCTACAGCCGAATCGGATTTCTTGGAACTGTTGGGGCAGGTCCTTCTGAACTTCCTTGATCATCACCGGAATTTCATCCATGCTCTTTTTCAGGATGCTGAGCTCTTCGTGTACCGCGTCAATTTCCTTGTTCGCCGTGACGTAATTTCCCTCATTGACATGGTTCTCATAGGATTTAAGTTCAGGTTCATAAGTTTCGATCAACTTTTCAAGTGAAGGCTGACTATCTCCAAACTGATGTCCGTTCGCCAGTACATCACGTTTTGCCTCACGATAGATCTTCTCTGCTTCTTCAAACTTCCGCTCACCTGCTTCATTTGAGTCAACGAAATTCCCGATCTCTGAAGTCAGTGCCGTATATTTCGATTCTGCTTCTTCAATTTTCTGTTTTGCAGCGTCGCTCTTTTCACGACTGCCACTGAAGCGGAATTTTTCCGCGTCCTGCTCTGCCTCAGAAAGTTGAGTGTCTACAAACGCCAAGTCGGCCTTCAGCACATCCTGCCATCCAGCCTGCCATTTTTTGTAGAGGGTCTGTGCTTCGCCGTGAAGGTTATAGTCTTTAACTTTAACAAGCTCATCCTGAAATGGCAGGTTACGCACGCCTTCAAGCTTCGCCTGCTGTGCTTTGATATCTTCTTTTCTGACATTACGCATGTATAACAGCACACCGATCGCGATGACGACGGCCAGAATAACAATAATTAAAACATAGACCCACATACATTTACCTCCTAAGTATATAATTAGATTATAGCTTAAAAAATTGAAAGAAAAAACATTAAAAAGAAAAAACATTAAAATGTATAATTCACTAATATTGATATAAGATAGGGTGATTTCATTGTTTACAAAAACACAGATTAAAGATTACACTCAGCTCAATCAGATGCTGAAAAGCCTTATTGAAGATGAAAGCGATAGAATCGCCAATCTGTCAAATGCTGCCAGCCTCCTCAATGTATTTCTCGAAGACATTAATTGGGTTGGCTTCTACCTATATGACGAGGCAGCGGATGAACTGGTCCTCGGTCCGTTCCAGGGGCTTCCTGCATGCGTCCGAATCGGGAACGGCAAAGGGGTATGCGGCCTTGCACTCCGTGGCAATGATATCTTCATAGTCGATGACGTAACGCAGTTCCCTGGGCATATTGCCTGTGATTCGGCAAGCCGTTCAGAAATTGTAGTCCCAATATATATTGACGAAAAGCCAATCGGTGTGCTTGACGTCGACTCGCCTTCCTTCGACCGCTTCACAGAGGAAGACAGGACCGGCCTCAGCAATTTTGTGGAAGTACTGAAACAGTATATATAATTACATCCACGTTGACAAACCTTTACTCTACATGTATAATCAGTCATTGTGTAAATGAACGGATTAAGTAGCGGATGATCATTACATGTCAGCATGTGGTTCCCTTGTTGGTGTGCTGCGTAACTGATGCTATAAGGCGAAGGTACTTAAAACCGCATGCCCATGTAAGTGGTCGTCACCCTTATGATGTTTTTTGCATATACAAACACAATAAGGAGGAGTCATTATGGCTCGATTTACAGGTTCAATCTGGAAAAAGTCCCGCCGTCTTGGAATTTCCCTGACAGGCACAGGCAAAGAATTGGAACGCCGTCCATACGCCCCTGGTGATCATGGACCTACACAAAGGGTAAAACTTTCCGAATACGGAATGCAGCTTCAGGAAAAGCAGAAGCTCCGTTTCATGTACGGCATCAACGAACGCCAGTTCCGCAAGATCTTCGATCGTTCTGCGAACATGAAAGGCGTTCATGGTGAGAACTTCATGATTCTCCTGGCTTCCCGCTTGGATGCAGTCGTATATCAACTCGGTCTTGCAAGGACGCGCCGTCAAGCACGTCAACTTGTCAACCACGGTCACGTGACTGTTGATGGCAAGCGTGTGGATATCCCATCCTATACACTTAAAGCAGGCCAAACAATTGGACTTCGTGAGAAATCACAGAATCTCGATATCGTTAAAGAAGCCATCGAGTACAACAACTTCGTTCCGGAATACCTTTCTTTCGACGAAGAAAAACTTGAAGGTACTTTCGTGCGTCAGCCGGAACGTTCTGAACTTTCCGCTGACATCAATGAACAGCTTATCGTAGAGTTCTACTCCAGATAATAGGCTATCATCAAAACTCCCCAATTTCTCAAGCAGAATATGGGGAGTTTTATTTTTATCCTCTTAACCCTTTGTGCCTAAGGCCGTGAATAACGTCGCGCTCCCTGCATTTATTGCCGTGCACCGAGTCCGCACTTTACATCCTGCGGTTTAAGGCGTAGTATAACGATGGATATAAGAGATAACTGTGTGGATTGGAGGGATAAGCATGAATAAGTCATTTGCTGTATTCGGTCTCGGTCACTTCGGCGGCACCCTCGTACAGGAGTTTCATGAACAGGGCATCGAAGTGATTGCAGTAGACAAGGATGAGGACAAAGTGAAGGAGTTCTCTGAACTTGCGACTTACGCAGTATGCACTAGAAATATGGATGAGAGTCTGTTGAACGATCTCGGTGTCAGGAACGTCGACCACGCTTTCGTATCGTTCGGTGATGATCTTGAAGCAAGTATACTCACTTCTCTGCTTCTGAAGGATATCGGTGTACCGAAAGTATGGACAAAATCTCAGAACTCCCATCATACAAAGGTCTTAAAAAGGATTGGGGTCGATCGCGTCATCCAGCCATCACATGACATGGCTAAGAAGATCGCCAGGCATATCAATTCTGATAAAATGATCGATTTCATCGAGCTGTCCGACAAATACAGCATGGCTGAAATTGTCGCCACATCAAAAATCGATGGCGAAACGGTCTCATCTATGAATCTTCGCGCCAAATATGGCTGCATAATCGTCGGCATACACAGGGATGATGGATTCAATATTTCTCCACCCATCGATGCGAAAATCTTTGAAGGGGATATACTGATCATAATCGGCCGGAATGATGATATAGCACGATTTGAAAAAACCGGATTATAGTCCGGCTGCAATTCCACAAAAAGGAGCGCTTTCAAAAGCGCTCCTTTTTTAAACTTATTTCCTATAATATTTTATATATTCTCCATCGAAATCGCACCCTACATAATCTACACCATTTAAAAGCATCCATTCTGCATCTTCATAGTGGATGAAGTGTGGTTCCCCTGATGGTTCATATCCTTCGAAGAGATCCAGCTGCATGACATGCCTTTTTTTCCCGTTGTACTTATACGCTGTATCCACAATTCTGAAACCCAGTTTGAACTTATCTTTCAGGCTTGGAATATTACTTGGCATGACAGTCGTCAATACATATTCAAAACGGCCGTCAGACCGCACTTTCTCAAGCAGGCGCTCCCCCATCCTGGTCTGTAGGCCCTGCCCCCTTACGGCAGGTTTGATAAAACTGATTTCCGAATAGATGACCGAATGCCTGTCATCTATTCCCGCGTTTTCTGCCAGATGCTCTTCTTCATCAGGGGACGGGATGTACATTGACCTGGTGCCGGTCAGCCTCCCTTCATCATATGCACCTATGATGAAACCTTGTTGGATGATCGCTTTGAATTCAGCACGCGTCAACGTTTGAAGCACTTCTTTATTTTCAAGCCCGTCGTATACTTCTTCCTGCAGTTCAAGCAATTCCGGCAATTCTCCGAGATGTATCGTCCTCAAATCCATCCAATCATCCTTTACGATTTATGTTGTACGCTAAATATTTAGGTTTAACCCTAGCAACAGTGGGTTATATAGTGATGAGGAGTTGGTGCATATGGCAATCTTAGTTAAGGTTAAGGACAGCACGAACAACAGGACGGATTTTGATTATGTAGGACAAGACAGCATGAATCAGTTTGATAAGACTGAATATATACTGAAAGAAATGACTTCTGAAGATGATCACAAGTATATTCAGTTCATTTACCCAAATCATACTGAAGTGTTTACACAATTCAAAATCGATTATGTCAAAAGACGCTGAGATCTTCAGCGTCTTTATTTTTCTTTCAGTGTCTCCTGAAGCCAGCTGAACATTAACCCTGTCCAGTTTGCAGCCCGTCTATCTTCATTACCGGTCATCTCTGTGGCCAAGCTTAAACCATGTCCACCTGATTTGAACGTATGGAGTTCCCATGGTATCTGATGCGCCTCAAGTCCTTTGGCAAAATCAAGACTGTTCTGTACAAATACCAATTGATCTGCAACAGTGTGCCAGATGAAAGTCGGAGGTACATCTTTCGAGATGTTTTTTGCTAACGTCGCCCTATCCAGAAGCTCATCTGTCACATGAGGCCCGAAAATCATCCTGGACGCCGTCGTCATATATTTCGGATCACCTATACCGCGCTCTTCAGCTATAGATTTATTCATCATGAAATCCAGTATCGGATAGGATAGAATTTGGAAGTTCGGCTTGTACCATCTTGGTTCAGTGCCCGTCAATCCTTTCAGCCACGAAGTGTTCCAGTGTACGCCCAGGCTCGCAGCCAGATGTCCCCCGGCTGAGAAGCCTATAACCCCTATCTTATCGGGATTCACGTTGAATTCATGACAATTTTCCCGTATGAAGGTCATCGTTTCCGCCAATTCAACCAGTGGGCCTGGAAACTCGGAACCGAGGGTTTCGTCTGCTTCGACCATTGAAGCAATCTGATAAAGTTCATCCCTGTTTACGGCGTTGCCCTCTTTACGCATCGCCGAACCGAGCGTCGAATACCTCAATATGAATACATGATAGCCTTTCGCAAGGAATTCATAGCCTACGGGCTCCGCTTCCCGATCCGACACATACATATAACTGCCGCCCGGACATATGACGACTGCCGGGCGACCCTCCTTTTCATAGACGCCGCTCTCTCCGAGCATCATCGTCACTTCAGCATGCTTATCCCCGATATAAAAACTTTGAAGATTCATTATTCGTCCTCCCTATCAGTTGATCAGTCTGTATAGATACTTCTCATTTCTATAGACACCGTCTACATTGACGGCATCCACACGCTCGCCTTCCTCAAGGAACCCGAGCATCTTGTACAATTCGATCATTTCCTCATAATCATCACGAATTGCCGTTTCCAACCTATGGACCTGGTTATCTTCCGCCCATCTGATGGCTGCATTCAATATATTTCTGCCTATGCTGTTCTTTTGTTCCGACTTAAGGACACCCATAGAAACGACTGCGCGATGCCTCGTCGTTTCGCTGTGGTTCCCCCTCATACTGATGTACCCTTGCATCTCCTGGTTTTCCAGTGCCAGGAAAATTTGACTTCTGCCATCTTGAAGCATATCAGATAATATCTCTTCAGTGTTGCTGAGATTTATTTTCTTTTCGGCATATAAATCATCCTGAGCATTGTACTCGAGGGACATCATCAAGTTTAGGAAATGTTCACTGTCCCTCATTTCAACTGGTCTTATCTCCATTTTCATCCTCATTCCTTTAGCAAGAATTTCATAATGAAATCCAAAGCTGGGGGATTTTCATTTTTAAGTCCTTCAATGAACTTCCGGCGATCATAGGGGACGTTCCTGAACATTGTGTTTATTGCACCGTCGCCCTTCAATTCGAGTATCGCATAAGGGGCAAAGGAAGTCTCTGTTACACCGAGTGCCCCGGGATTGACCACTACAGGGCCTGAGGTCTTGAAGTGCCGGGTAATGTGGTCATGTCCATACAGCACTACGCTATATGCTTCCTGCCCGTAGATTTCCTCAAGTAGCTCAAGTGAAGGTGATTCCTCGATTGATCGGTACCTGCAACCATCCAGATGATAGTGGGTCAACAACATTTTGTGGCCCTCTATCCTCTTTTCAATAGTCAGGGGGAGGTTTTCCAGCATATGGATATAATCAGGGTCGATGTGTCGCGAAACCCATAGATGATGTTCATGCTCAGGTCCACTCACCTGGGATTTCATACCTTTTAGTGCTTTTATCACTTCGTCATCGTGGTTCCCCGTAATCAGAGTCAAATTCTCCATCTCAGACAATACACTGAGCACTTCATTAGTCTGATGGCCAAGGGAGATCATGTCACCCAGGCAATACACCTCATCTATCCTAAACTGCTCCATATCCCCGATTACTTTTTCCAGCGCCTCGTAGTTCCCATGTATATCAGAAATGACGGCGATTTTCATGGTCATGCGTCCATCCCCCCTTTATACTCCTTCTGGCCCTTATATTACCAAAAATCCTTTATACCACCTACCACTCCCTCTCATGTTATCATATATGTATTATGACTAAGAGGTGCAATATGACTAAAATCTCACTTGTCAGACATGGTCTGACTGATTTCAATAGATTAAGGAAACTACAAGGGTTTTCTGACATTCCCCTCAATGAGGAAGGCGAGGGACAGGCTATCGATGCTTCACTCCACCTTAAAGACGAGCCTTTTGACGCCATCGTTTCGAGTCCGTTGAGTCGGGCATTCCGTACCGCAGAAATAATCAACCAGCATCATGGGCTGCCGATTATAACAATGGACGAACTTAAGGAACAACATTTCGGCAAACTTGAAGGATTGCACATCGATAATATAATGGAGAAGTATCCAGACGGTAACCTACCTGGCATTGAAACGTTCGAATCCCTTTCCGCACGTGTCGAAGAGGCAATGGACATGATTTCAGAAGAATATGATGGACAACACGTATTGCTTACAGCCCACTCCCGCACGATAAAATCAATTCTCTCCCTCTATAGCGATGAAATTGATATGGCACAAACCAAATTGGATAACTGCAGCTTAAGCATCATCCAAGAAGTGAATGGCAAGTGGCATGTGATCGACTATAACATTTCCACAGCGGTGTCCGGATCCATCCAGGAATAGATATCCTCTTTACGCTAAAATATTGCGGTCCTTCCGGCGGGCCATTATAGGAGTTGTAAACCATGGAGAACATCGAATCCACCATCCTTGCTTATAGAGGTGATCATTACAGCTACGGTATAATGCAGGGTGAATCTTTGAAACAGACCCACTATATGCAGAACAGAAATTACGAATGGATCAAAAGACGTCCAAAATTCAATCTGGACTATAGGGAAACAAAAGCTCTGTACCAGCATTTTGCACCGCATATCTGGGAGGAATTGATGGGTTTACAGGAATCACTCGAAATCACCGATCATGAAGTTCTGCTAAATCTAGCCCATTACCGCATCTCCCCTAAAGACAGTGGGTGTAGCGTCTATTTGGATAATGATACATTCATCAGGAACTATGATTATCATCCGAACACTTATGACGGCATCTACAAGCTTTTCCAGCCAGATTATGGCTATTCCCATATCGGCCCTGCATCAAGGATAACCGGAAGAATGGACGGCATGAATGAGCATGGCCTTATCATGGCCTATAATTTTATGAACAGAAAACAACCATTCGATGGATTTACATGTTTCATCATCGGACGGTTCATACTTGAACTCTGCAGGACAGCACAAGATGCAAAAGATCTATTGGAGGCACTCCCCCACAGAGGCGGCTTCAGCTATATCATCCAGGATAAGCAAAATGATTCATTCATAGCGGAAACATCCGCACGCGGATTGACGTTCCGTGAAGCGAATATCTGCACAAATCATTATGAAGCATTGACGGATGAGAACAGGAGATATCTGGTTGATTCGAAGGAGCGTCTGGATATCCTGAAACAATTGCACTTCCCCTCTGAAGATGAAGTGCTCGATTATTTTACGCAACCTGGCGTCGGCCTATTCGTCGACAACTATAAAAGTTGGGCGGGGACGATCCACACTAGCCGATACGACAAAAAGAATCTGACGGCTGGAATCCAGCTTGGCTCTGGTCCAATGCACGATTTCGATTTTTCCGCCTGGCTCGGAGGCGAAGCAGTCAATCAGCAGAAAATCTCAGGACAGCTCGCTACAGACCTGTCATTCACCACTGCCGATTGGCAGCTGAAATCTGTAAGATAGAAGGGTGGGGAATCAGATGCTTGAATTCGACAACCTTATATTCAGCGGTTTCGATGTCATTCTGAGGACTGTGATCGTCGGCATTATGGCTTATCTCTCACTCGTCGTCATCCTCCGGGTCAGTGGCAAGCGCACCTTGACTAAAATGAACGCTTTTGACTTTGTAGTCACCGTAGCCCTCGGTTCAATCCTTGCAAGCATCATTACCACCAAGGACATAACATTGATGCAGGGTATGACCGCTTTCCTTGTCCTGGTCGTCATGCAGTATATATTTACGAAGTTATCCGTCAAAAGCCTCTTTTTCAGTAACCTGGTCAAATCCCAGCCTATCCTGCTCTACTTCAAAGATGAGTTTCTAGAACGTAATATGGCTAAAGAACGTATTCTGGAGCGGGAAATCAGGCAAGCTGTCCGTGCAGAAGGAAAAGAGGATATGTCTGATGTACTGGCCGTCATCCTCGAGACGGATGGCAGCATCTCGGTCATGGGGCGGAGCCATGATAAAAGAGAGTCTGATATGACGATTCTTTTCGAGGATGTAAAAAAATAAGACCATATGGTCTTATTTTTTTATGGATAATATTTTCCCATAGGTTGATATGCGCCATATCCATTCGAGTGGACCATATTTAAAATACCGCATCCAAAGATGGCTTACCACGATCTGAAAACCGAAGGTTGCCGCAACAATTAAAGGGAACCATAGTGCCCCAATCTGATTGAACAGGTTAAAACCAAAAAACAATACAATCATCAGCACGCTTTGCATGATGTAGTTGGTCAATGCAAGCTGTCCGACAGGCTGCAGCATTTTTGTAAAGGATTGAAACCTTAAAAATATCAGAGCCAACAATGCAGTATACCCAAGTGACATCAAAGGACCACCCAGTGTGTAGGCAAGCATAGATAAGACAGATAGTGCTGGAGATTCCATGCCATAAGTCATGGCATATCCCGTGATCACTTTAACCGGCAGTCCAACTCCGATACCGATTATTACAATTTTCCACAACATCTTTTTTAGTGACCATAGCCTTGTATGATAGCCTTTTTGTCCGACAAACAGACCGATAAGAAACACTGCCAGGACAAGTGGTACCATCGCTATATTATTGACCGACATGAGCCCCAATATGGAAAGGTTCAGGGAAACAATGTCCCAGTAGGATCCATTTGAAGCTTCGATCATGTTGATGCCGTAAACGGGACTGGATGCAGTTTCTGCATTGATGTCCGGCAGGGATAGAGCAAGCATCGTCATCAGTATTACAAACACTGAACCCAGCAACAGTATCATAGTTGAAATGAATAGATTCAAGCGAGGATTCAGACGGTAAAAAAGAAGCAGTATGATGCCAGTCACGGCATAGACGGTCAGGATATCGCCATACCAGACAAATATAGCGTGGAGCAGGCCGATGATCAGCAGTATTGACATCCGTCTGATGAAAAGTCTATTCACCTGTTGCGTCCTATTTTTTGCCCTTGATAGGAAAATGTAGAAGCCAAGACCGAATAGAAAAGAGAACATCGTATAGAAATTGGCCGTGACGAATATGTTTATCAGCAATATGATAACTGAATTGGAACCTGTATATATATCACTTGCATCAAATGTCAGTTGATTCTCCATTTGAGGACCAGCAAAACTCATAATGTTCATCATCAGAATCCCAAACAATGCAAATCCACGTACCGCATCAATCTCGTGGACTCTATCAGCTGATCCAACCGGCAGATATTCCCGCTTCATGATATTCCTCCAAAACTATAATGATTTATTCAATCATATCACAGTCCATTTCCAAACTAACCAAAATCATGGCATATAAAAAGTGGACTCAAAGGTTTTGAGTCCACTTTTGCAGCCAGTCCAAGTCTATAAAATTCTGCAGCCAGTCCAGATCCATAAACTCCACCGGGGCGCCTGTCAAATAGGAATATATATAATTGATGAATAGTGCCAATAAAGGTAGAAATACGAATATGAATAGGAATATTTTTAAAAACTTGGTGAATATATAATAGAGCACCCGCAATAGAACCAGAGCGATGGAAGTTACAGCCACCGTCTTAAAATTATAGTCAAGGTCGGCTACATCGAAATAGTTGATGCCATAAATGACAAAAAATGAGAGTGCTATAGTAAGTAGCAGTCTTATAAACATTTTTTCACACCCTTTAGCTTACTGTCACTTCGTTTCTTTGACTTCAGTTACAAAAGCGGTGCACAGTATGCCGAGTGCAATGATGAAGACACTGAGCCACGGTGCATAGCTGATATCAAAGTTGTTGATATAGATGCCGCCAATTACAGCTCCGATGCCGATACCCAAGTTCAGCCCGGACATGTTCCAGCTGAATACCAGTGCAGCAGACCCCTGCACATTCTCCACCAGACCACTTTGTACTGCTGGACTCGTGCTCCATTGGAACAGGCTCCATATGAATAGAGTGATATAGAAAAGAACTGGTTTGCCGTAAACGAGCGGCATTATTGCCATCGCCACCATAAATAAAGTCAGCATGATGAAAAGTGTGCGCTTCGTCCCGATCCAATCCACCATGTTGCCCCCAAGATATGTACCAAGCATGCCGCCGACGCCCGCTATCAATAGGGCAACCGAAACATTTTCGATACTGAATCCATTTGTGGTCATTAATGGAGAGATATAACCGAGGACGATATAGTTGCCGATAAGGACGGACATTGTCACTCCAATATAAAGCAGTATATTTTTCCTGTCCAGGATTTTATCTGGTTCAGTATCACCAAGCTCCTCAGCATTCTTGTTAGGCACCAGGGTGAGTATGCCAATACCTACCATAACAGCTAGCGCCACGACGATCCAAAATATGATACGCCAGCCAAATTGTTGGCCGATGATGGTACCGATTGGAATTCCGAATACATTCGCAGCACTGAATCCCATATAGACCAAGGCAATCATCCGTCCCCGGATTGCCGGTGCGGAAAGCAGCACTGTCATATCCATGATTTTGACTATAAAAACTGCAGCAGCAAGTGCGGTCACAACCCGCCCGATGGCAAGCATGAAAAATGTAGTTGATAGCCCAAATATTATATTTCCGATTATAAATACGAGCAATGAAGCCATTATGACCGGTTTTGGCCTAATTTTTTCAGTCACCTTTACAAGCAATGGGCCGAATACGGCAAAGCTGACGGCATAGACCGTTATCAACTGCCCGGTCAATGCATTCGAAATGTTTAGATCAGCACTCATCAGTTCCAATATGCCCGATATGATAAGTTCCATCATTCCAAGAAGGAACACACCGACAGTAAAAGTTATTAATAGTTTTCTGTTCATGATAACCACCCATTCAAAAAGTCAACTTGACTATTATACAACATAAAGGCCTCCAATCAAACCCAAACATGTTAATATTAAACAGAGGTGGTATTGTGAAAAAATTATTTCCCGTTTTGATTCTATTGTTACTGGCAGCATGCAGTCAGCCTGACCAGGAATCCTTAGATGCACTCTATGAAGCTTTTGATAGGAATCATGAAAAACTTAGAACAGAATTTGAAGAAATGTATAAAGAGAGTTCAGAAACGTCGGATCGAGAAGAACAGCTTAAAATCATATACGATGAAATGTTACCCAAAATCGAAGACTTCAGAAGGACCATCCATAATCATACTGTAACAGGGCATGAACATGAAAAATTCAAGGAAGATATATTGACATACATCGATTCTCTGGAGACCCTCGTTAAGCTTCATGGTGAATTCAACCGTACCTTCATAAACTATAACCCTCTTGGTGAGGATGAATTCAAAGGCGAAATCGAGGAAATCATGTCAGAAATAGAAGTTCAGGAAAAACAGCTTGATGAACGATATGAAACTATCAATGAAAAATATGAGACGCTATCGTCATCCTAAAGTGATCTGTCTAAAGCAGATCACTTTTACAATATTTTTCAACAAAATTTCCATAGGCAATCTTTTCAGTGAACGTTTCCCCGTATCTTTCCTTTAATGCATCGATTAGATTGCCATATTCACCGGCATTGCCAAGGCGTTCAACATGGCATGTAATTCCATCGAAGTCAGAACCGAGTCCAATGGCCTCCTCACCGCCGAGATTGATGATTTTATCTATATGGGAAAAAACGTCCTCTATCTTTATTTTCCCCTCTCCAATAAATGGTGGGTTGAATACAATATTGATCATCCCCCCTTTCTCAATCACTCTTCTTATCTGATCATCCGTAAGATTCCGCCTGTGGTCACACACACTCCGGGAATTCGAATGCGTTGCGATGATCCTATCTCCCAGCTCGAGGACCTCCGTGACCCCTTTAGGGCAGAGGTGACTGATATCAATAAGCACACCATGAGCGTTGCAAGAGGCCACAAACCTTTCTCCATACCCACTCAACCCAGCATCACGATTTTCTCCGACGCCGTCAGCAACCAGATTGGCATTATTCCATGTCAGCCCTACAGAAAGTACCCCCAACCTGAATAATGTGCGGAGTTTCATCAGATCATTACCTACTGCATCCGCCCCTTCCAATGTTAGGACCGCCCCAATTTCTTCTGGTTTCAGCCCTTCAATTTCCTTAAGGTTCTTTATATGGATAAAGTTCTCCTGACTCAGAACTTCATTATAGAAGCAGTCCACCTGTTCCAACGCATGCTGCCATTTTTCATTGTCAGGGACTTCCGGTGGAATGAAGATCGCAAAAAATTGTACCTTCACTCCCCCCTCCCTCAACCTTAATACATTCGTTTCAATTTCTGGAGAATCGTAGAAATTAAAAGCCTTCTCCCCATCATCATATGCTTTTCTGTCATCCTGCTGTAATTTCAAAAGTGCATCGCAGTGTGTATCAATTATATCCATATTTTCCTCCCTCTCTTTTATGTACAGTGTATGTAAGTTAATAGTACTCATCTTGATTTGCATAATTATAAATAACAGTATAAACTAAATGCTGTATTGAAAGCGTTTTCTCATTAAATCAAGATTTACAAATACCTTTCAACATGTATAATTATATTATTAGGAGGTCGTTTTATGCAAAAAAATGCAATTTTATTAAAATTTATCATTCCATCCATCATTGGAGTGCTAATGTTTCTTTTCCCTCTCCAGGTTGATGGAGGGACTACTATACCCGTAGCATACCTCGCCAATCTTATGAACGAAATGATTGGATTGGATAATGTTGTATTAATTGTTGTCATACTGATCAATCTCTCCAGTCTGCTGACGATTGTTTTCAGCTGGTTCATCACGCCAAGTTCTGAATTTATAGGCAGTCTATTCAAAACCAATAATATTTGGGTCGTTTTACGTTTTCTTGGTGCACTATTCTCATTGATGGCCTATTTCGTTTTCGGACCAGAAGTGATCAATTCAGAGGTGACAGGCAGTTTGATGCTTTATGACTTATTGCCGACGCTGTTTTCAATCTTCCTGTTTGCCGGCGTACTTCTTCCCCTGCTGTTGAATTATGGTCTGTTGGAGTTTGTCGGAACCTTGTTCGCTAAAGTAATGCGCCCCCTCTTTACATTGCCGGGTCGCTCTACTGTAGACAATCTCGCTTCTTGGGTTGGCGACGGCACGGTCGGCGTACTCTTGACGAGCAAACAGTATGAGCAGGGATTCTATTCAGAGAGGGAAGCGGCTGTCATTGCTACAACATTCTCTGTAGTATCCATCACTTTCTCTATCGTCATACTCGATTTGATCGGGCTTATGGATTATTTTGGTCTTTTCTACATGACAATTATAATAGCGGGTGTGATAGCCGCGCTGATCATGCCGAGGATTCCTCCTCTTTCCAGAATACAGGATAATTACCATGTAGAAGGTAGGGAACTTGATGAAAGCATACCTTCAGGACACAATATGTTTTCATGGGGTTATAACAAAGCGCTTCAAAGAGCGTCAAAAGCCAAAGGCTTTGCCGATTTTGCCAAGGACGGCATAAAGACTGTTGGAGACATGTGGTTTGCAGTCTTGCCGATAGTCATGGCAATCGGAACGATCGGCACCATATTTGCAGAATACACCCCTCTTTTCTCCTGGATCGGAGCGCCATTTGTACCTATTCTGGAAATGATGGGTATACCTGAAGCAAGAGCTGCATCTGAATCCTTATTTATAGGATTTACTGATATGTTCCTGCCATCCATACTGATAGAAGATGTCGCATCTGATATGACCCGGTTCATAATTGGTACACTCAGCATCACCCAGCTCATTTACCTTTCTGAAGTGGGAGGCGTCATCCTTGGGTCAAAGATTCCTATCGGTCTAGGCCGTCTCTTTGTAATCTTCCTGCTCAGGACGATCATCACGCTTCCAATCATTACAATAATTGCACACATGATTTTCTAAAAAAAAACTTCTGTTCAATATGAACAGAAGTTTTTTTATGCTGTATCATTAAAATCCGCGTCCGGCACCACCGCCGCCGCCAGAGCCGCCGCCAAAGCCGCCGAAGCCGCCACCTGAGCTTCCACCGCCTGACGGTGGGAAGAAGATGGTCGGTCCGCCTCTTCCATATCTTCTGGAACCGCCTTTTGGCGGCCCTCCGCCCCCCATAATCTTAAAGAGGACATAGATGACAATCATGGCAAATATTAATTTGAAAATACTCTCACCAATGCCGGCAGGTTGTCCATCGTTTGATGCCTCCCCTTTAGGGGTATCCCTTGTGAATTCGCCATCTTTATATTCGAAAGCTTCAAGGGATTCTTCGTATAATGTATTATAGAGGTTGGTCACCCCCTCTTCGTACTCGGCATAGGCGGCTTTTGACCCCTCTTCTTCCTCTGTTGCTGCAGTGAAGTGCTCCATCGCGACATCGTCTATGATGCGGCCTATTTTGGCATCGTTGAGATACCCTTCCACACCGTAGCCGACTTGGACTTCAACACCCCGGTTATCAAACTCATCTCCATTGTCAAGATTGAGCAGTATGACGATACCATTGTCACTTTCGGATTTACCGACGCCATATTCCCTCAGAGCCTCCAAGGCGAAGTCCTGGCGATGTACCTGACCTGTTGAAGGCATGGTCAACAGCATCATTTCGACTCCTGTTCCTTCCTCTAGATGTGTGCCTTTATCATTGAGTTCAGTAATCGTTGAATCACTGAGCACCCCTGCATTATCCTGTACAAAATGATGATCGGTGTTGAGTTCCGGAACTTGAACGCGCGCCTGTACAGGACCAGCTGTAAAAATGAATGCGGCCAGCAGAAGCATGACCAAACGTTTCATTACTCATCATCCTGTTCAGTATTGAATTCAATCTCCGGAACTTCTTTACTGCTCTCTTCTGCTTCAAAATAAGGTTTCTCATTAAAGCCCAATATACCTGCAACCATATTGCCCGGGAATGTCCGTGTATTCTTATTGTACTCCTGGACTGCTTCATTATAATCCTTTCTTGCCACTGCAATGCGGTTTTCCGCACCCGCCAATTCATCCCGGAGGCCCGTAAACTGTGAATCTGCTTTCAAATCGGGATAATTTTCAGATATCGCCAGCAGTCTGGATAGTGCCGAAGTCATATCATTGTTGGCTTCCGCCATTTCTTCTACATTTTCCGAGCCGGATAACTTGCTTCTCGCTTCAGCAATATCTGTGAATATCTCCTCTTCGTGGGAAGCATATCCTTGGACGGTGCTCACCAGATTCGGAATCAGATCGCCACGTCTCTGGAGCTGCGTTTCAATCTGGGATTTCTGTTGGTTGACTTCTTCTTCCAAGTTGACGAATTGATTATATTTAGGGGCGAATATGAGGGCCAAGATAACGAATAGGCCGATGATGATGGTTAAGGGTATAAGAAGTTTTTTCATGATTCCTCTCCTGTCTCAAATGAACTGTCTTCCATTAATATTTTACCATCTTTCCATGTTTATGAAAGCAGCAGATGCAGATATTAAAAAAGCCGGTCTGACCGGCTTTTTTAATAATCATTTATAACGAATCATGTGATATTTTTTCTTGCCTCGTCTGATTATCGTGAATTCATCATCAAGCATATCCTCATCTTGGAGGGTGTAGTCGACGTCCTGCTTACGCGCTCCATTGATGTAGATCGCACCGTTTTTGATGTCTTCCCTTGCCTGTCGACGTGATGGTGAGACACCCGTTTCGACCAATACTTTAACTAGATTTTTGTCATCGTCCTGGTAGACTGCTGACGGTACATCTTTGAATGCGTCTTTAAGTTGGTCAGCAGACAACGCTTTAATATCTCCGCTGAATAGTGCTTCTGTTATATTTTGAGCTTCTTTCAATGCAGCATCACCGTGGAGGAAAGCTGTGATTTCCTCAGCAAGCCTTTTTTGCGCTTTTCTGAGATGTGGTTCTGACACCAATGATTCTTCAAGTGCTTCGATTTCTTCCTTCTCCATGAATGTAAAGAGTTTAATGAAGCGGATGACGTCTGCATCACTTTGATTGATCCAAAATTGGTAGAATTCATAAGGTGAAGTACGGGCTGGATCAAGCCAGATGTTACCGGATTCCGTTTTACCGAATTTTTTCCCGTCGGCCTTGGTGATGAGTGGGATGGTCATTCCCTCTGCTTCTGTTTCCCCGTACATTCTTCTCATCAGGTCCAAGCCACTTGTAATGTTACCCCACTGATCTGAACCACCAATTTGCAATTTACAGCCATATTCTTTGTTAAGGTGTCCAAAGTCGATAGCCTGAAGAATTGTGTATGTGAATTCCGTATATGAGATGCCTGTTTCCAGCCTCGTCTGGATGGAGTCTTTCGCAAGCATATAGTTTAAGCTGACATGTTTTCCGTAATCCCTAAGAAAGCTGATCAGGCTGATATTTTTAAGCCAGTCCCTGTTGTTTACAAGTACAGCGCCATTCTCATCGGAAAAATCAAAAACACGTTCCATCTGCTTTTTGATTCCTTGAACATTCTGTTCAATCTGTTCTTCCGTTTGAAGCTTTCTTTCTTCACTTTTGAATGAAGGGTCTCCAATCATGCCTGTGCCCCCGCCTATCAAGACAATTGGACGATGCCCATGGTTCTGGAAGCGCCTCATCGTCAAAAATGGGACAAGGTGTCCAATATGGAGGCTGTCGGCTGTTGGATCCGCTCCACAATAAAGGGTCACTTGTTCCTTATCCAATAATTCACTTATTTTTTCTTTGTCGGTCATCTGGTAGATGATGCCTCTGTACTCCAGATCTTCAAGCAACGCGTTCATTTTACTTCCTCCTAATTTGATATAAAATAAAAGCACCCTTACATGACGTAAGGGTGCTGGATACACGGTACCACCAAACTTTTTTACTTGAGGGACAGGGACGTCTGCCCAGACGTTCGAATGTTTATGCGCAGTGTATTCATCGGGAATGTGCACTGATTTCCACCAACCATCAGCTCTCTGGATTCCACCGATCCGACTACTTCTCTGCCAATCGAATAATATCAATTTATAGAAATGATATATTTCCCATTGCGAAAAGTCAAGGACAAAATCTATTTTCTGTATCGATATTACTGCAAATACAGCTTTTTAACATTAACTCACTTTGTTTTTTATATGTTATAATGACCGATGATAGGAGGCAAAAATGAATAAGATTAACGATTTTTTAGATTATATTAAACATCTCTTTTCAAGTGGAGAAAAGACTTCCAACAAGGAAAAGGCTGAAAGTACTACATTCAAAGAAAAATTGAGCCATACAAAAACCCGTTTCAAAAAAGCGGGTTCCCCAATAAGAATATCATTCTTCACCGCCTACGATACCATTTGGAACATTATCCTGTTTACCGTATTGGCAGTAAGCCTGATAGCCATCTTCGCCTTCAGTATCGGAGTAGGCTACTTCGCTTCTTTGGTCAATGATGAAGAGATCCAGCCGGTAGATGAGATGAAGACTGCGCTCACCGAAATGACTGAAAGTACCACCGTGGCTTTCGGCTCCGGCGAATCGCTCGGTACACTACGGGCAGACCTCATCCGCGAGCGAGTCGACTATGAAGATATCAGTCCAAATGTCATTGAAGCTCTTGTAGCGACTGAAGATGAATACTTCTACGAACATAATGGCGTGGTCCCGAAAGCATTTCTGAGGGCGACGCTTCAGGAATTGGGAGGCTCTGAATCAGGGACAGGAGGCAGTACACTCACCCAGCAGCTTGTAAAGAACCAACTGCTGACGAATGAGTCGACTTTCGACCGTAAGGCAACTGAATTGCTTCTCGCTTTCCGTGTCGAGAAAGTGCTCTCAAAAGAAGAGATCCTCGAATCCTACCTGAATGCAGTTTCTTTCGGCCGCAATGCAAACGGTCAGAATATTGCAGGGGTCCAGGCCGCTGCTGAAGGGATTTTCGGCAAAAATGCAGATGAATTGAACCTTGCTGAAGGAGCCTTCATAGCGGGGCTTCCTAAAAACCCCTACGCCTACACTCCTTTCATGCAAGGCGGTAAGGTAAAAGATGAGGAGTACCTGCAACCAGGTAAAAACAGGCAACTCTTTGTTTTGAAGCGCATGCTTCTGGAAGGTAAGATCACTCAGGAGGAACATGATGAGGCAGTCGAATATGACATCTATGATTCCTTGACGGACAGTGTGACGGTACCGAACCAGAACTATCCTTTCCTGGCAGATGAAATCGAAAGGCGCAGCGTGGACATCCTCAAGTATTACCTTGCAGAAGAAGATGGTTTGACTCGTGATGATGTCGACAGCACACCCCTGATCAACCAGGAATATACCACTAAGGCCGATTCTGCGCTCCGCAACAAGGGGTATCATATCGACACCACCATCGACAAGACAATCTATGACAAGATGCAGGAAGTCAAAGATAACGCCCAATTTTATGGTGCCCGCAGCAGCCTTGATTCGACGGATGCCACAGAAGAGACAAAGGAAGAAACTCTAGAGCATGAACTCGGTGCAATATTAAAAGATAATCAGACAGGCCGCATCCTCGGATTCATCGGTGGACGGGACCACGACCGTTCATCCATCAATCATGCAACCCAGACTTCAAGAAGTGCAGGATCGACGATGAAGCCATTGATCAACTACGGCCCGGCGCTGGATAAAGGCCTCATCACCCCGGATACTGTATTGTTGGATAAATTCTTTACTATAGAGGGTCTGAATTATAGCCCAAAAAACTATGACGCAGACAAGGAATTCGGTCTCGTTTCAGCGAAACATGCTTTAAGCAACTCCTATAACTTGAGTACATTAAGGTTGTGGGCAGAAGTCAAAAAGCACAATCCCGAAGAATATTTCGAGAAGATGAACATACCTCTGCCGGATGGCGAAACCGATAATCCTTCCCTTCCACTTGGCACCAACGACATTTCCGTTGAGAATAATGCTAACGCATTTTCAACATTCGCCAATAATGGAGAGCTAGTCGAAAGCTATATGATCGAATCCATAACGAACCCTTCGGGCGAAAAGATTTATGAGAATGAAAGCACATCAGAACAAGTGTTCAAAGATTCCACCGCTTATCTTATGACAGATATTTTGAAAGAAACGCTCCAGACAGGTTCCGCATATTATATAAAAGACTATTATAATAGTGTTAAAAACACCTATGACTGGGCAGCTAAAACCGGAACATCGAATAATTTCGTCGATTCCTGGTTTATGGGCTACAACCCGAAGGTGACCCTTGGCGTGTGGATGGGATATGACCGTAACATCCCACAAGTTGCCAATCAGGATTCCGAACAACATCTCCACATCTATAACTGGAGGAATCTTGCACAGGCACTCACAGAAATAGCACCTGATAAGATGGGCGCGTACGAGCGCTTTGAGCGTCCTGACTCAGTCAGGGAAGAAACGTTCTGTGCCCTTACCATGGAACTTGAAGATGATTGTGAGAAGAAACTCGATAAGCCGATTAAAGGACTCATCGCTGAAGACACACGTTTTGAAGATAAAAGCAGCTTGAATGACCCAGCAATCATGGATCGCATGGGAGAAGACTTCGACTCCGGTCTTAGTGCATCGGACCTGATGGGCACTGTGACACGCTCCTACGATGATATATATCGGGTCGGCGGAAGCAAATCCAAAAGTAAAAGCGACGATGAAGAAGATGATGATTAAAAGTCCATAGCGTAAAACTGCCTCCGGGGCCCCCCAGATGAAGTGAAGTATCTGGAAGGCCCGGAGGCTTTTCAATTATAATATAGAGAGAGTTATTACTAAAAAAACTCCATAAAAAGAAGGACTGATCTACCAGCCCTTCAACACAACATTTCTTTCATATCAATGGTTCCAAAGCTCACTTTCCAATGTTTTCCACATTTTCAAGTGTTAGAAAAGTCCTTTTGAATTACCCTCCGAATCTACATCCATGTTAACTGCAGAAGGCACTTTTGGAAGTCCTGGCATGGTCATGATATCCCCGGTTAGGGCTACTACGAAGCCCGCTCCTGTTTTGGCAATCACTTCTCTGACAGTAACCTTGAATCCGGTCGGACGACCGAGGAGTGAGGGATCATCGCTTAGCGAATATTGTGATTTAGCCATGCATACAGGGAAATCGCCCCAGCCATGACGATCAATTTCAGCCAACTGCTTCTTAGCCTTGTCCGTGAAGATTACACCGTCTCCCCCGTAGACTTCAGTGACGATCTTCTCTATCTTCTGGTCAATCGGCAGTTCATTTTCATATAGCTGCTTAAAGTTCTGAGGCTCATCAAGTACTTCCATCACCTGTTCTGCAAGCTCGATGCCCCCTTCTCCACCAAGTTCCCAGACTTTAGTCAAGGAGACTCTTACATCCTTGGATTTGCACCAGGATAGCACAAAATCCCTTTCTTCATCTGTATCGGTGACGAAATCATTCACTGCCACGATTGGTTCCACCCCGAATTTGCGTGCATTTTCTATATGCTTCTCGAGGTTTACGATACCCTCTTTCAATGCATCGACATTCGGTTCCCCAAGGTCACTCTTGGCCACTCCGCCATTCATCTTCAATGCACGGATAGTCGCTACCAGAACAATGGCATCCGGAGCGAATTCGCCCTTCCTGGCTTTTATGTTCATGAATTTCTCCCCACCGAGATCAGAACCGAATCCGCACTCGGTAACTACTATATCTGCAAGTTTTCTGGCAGTGTTCGTTGCTATGAGTGAGTTGCACCCATGGGCGATATTTGCGAATGGTCCGCCATGGATCAATGCCGGCGTACCTTCCATCGTCTGCACCAGATTCGGTTTGATTGCTTCTTTCAGCAGCAGTGCCAAAGCACCTTCCACTTCAAGCTGTCCTACTGTCACCGGTTCCCTGTCATAAGTATAGCCGAAAACAATTTTGGATAATTTATCTTTCAAGTCGGTCAGGTTACTTGCAAGACAGAGTACCGCCATGATTTCACTCGCTACGGTGATGTCAAAACCGTCTTCCCTTGGCACCCCTCTTGAAGGGCCTCCAAGTCCGACCACGACTTGCCGCAAGGCACGGTCATTCATATCGAGTACACGCTTCCATGTTACGCGTCTTGGATCGATGTTAAGCTTGTTTCCATGGTGTATATGGTTGTCGATGAATGCCGAAAGTGCATTATTGGCAGTAGTTATTGCATGAAGGTCTCCGTTGAAATGAAGATTTATCTCTTCCATCGGAAGTACCTGCGCGCGTCCGCCACCAGTAGCTCCACCTTTAATCCCCATAACAGGTCCAAGTGATGGTTCGCGTAATGCAACCATCACATTTTTTTCGAGCTTATTGAATGCATCCGCCAAACCTACAGTACAAGTCGATTTCCCTTCCCCTGCCGGGGTTGGATTCATTGCTGAAACAAGTACGACTTTTGAATCCTTCTCATTCCCTTCTATTTTATGTATATCAATTTTAGCTTTATATTTTCCGTACATCTCGAGAGCATCGTGGGGGATCTTTGCGTTTTCAGCTATCTCTTCGATACCTTTGATATCCACTTCTGCGGCAATTTGCTGATCAGTCAATTGTGCCATATTTACATCTCCCTCTTAATTATCATCGTGTCCTCATTACATATCCATTATGCCATAATTCACAGAAAATTGCCTCTGAAATCATCAGAGGCAATCAATGATCAATCATCATCCATTGAAGAAAGATCACCTGTAGGCAAGTCAAGCTCCCAGGCTTTCAATACACGTCTCATGATCTTACCGCTACGTGTCTTCGGCAACTTATCTTTGAATTCTATCTCTCTTGGTGCAGCGTGCGCCGCTAAACCTTCTTTGACATATTTGCGAACTTCTTCCTTCAACTCTTCTGTCGGCTCGTATCCCTCACGCACCGCAATGAATGCTTTGACGATCTCTCCCCTTACCGGATCTGGCTTGCCGATGACTCCCGCTTCCTGTACCGCCGGGTGCTCCACCAGCTTGGATTCGATTTCAAATGGCCCGACCCGCTCACCGGCAGTCATGATGACATCGTCCACACGTCCTTGGAACCAGTAGTAGCCATCTTCATCCTTATATGCAGAATCTCCTGAAACATACCAGTCACCAATGAAGTAGGATTCATACTTTGCATCGTTCTTCCATATTTTGCGCATCATTGCCGGCCAGCCACTCTTCATCGCCAAGTTACCCATGCGGTTCGCTGGCAGTTCATTGCCTTCATCGTCAATGATGGAAGCTTCGATTCCAGGTAGTGGTTTACCCATCGAGCCGCCTTTGATGTCCATGGCTGGGAAATTGACGATCATATGGGCGCCCGTCTCGGTCATCCACCATGTGTCATGTATCCTTAAGTTGAATACTTTCATGCCCCATTTGACGACTTCCGGGTTAAGCGGCTCACCTACAGAAAGCACATGGCGCAGGGAGGATAGATCGAAATCATTGATGATTTCATCTCCTGCCCCCATCAACATGCGAAATGCTGTAGGTGCACTGTACCAGACGGTGATTTTGAGGTCTTCTATAGCTCCATACCATGCTTCCGGAGAGAATCTTCCCCCTACTACAACATTTGTGGCCCCGTTCAACCATGGCGCAAAAATTCCATAGGAAGTTCCTGTTACCCAGCCTGGATCCGCTGTACACCAGTATACATCGTCTTCTTTAAGATCGAGAACATATTTGCCGGAAATATAGTGCTGGACCATTGCATACTGCACGTGCAATACACCTTTTGGCTGGCCAGTCGAACCACTTGTATAGTGGAGGATCATACCGTCTTCCTTATCAAGCCATTCAATTTCAAAGTCTTCCGAGGCATCACTGTAACTTTTATTGAAATCGATGTATTTATCTTCTACATCGTCCCCTACGACGATGATTTTTTCCAAGGAAGGCAGATCATCCACCGGAATTCTTGGAAGCAGCTCAGGTGTTGTTACAATGACTTTTGCATCACTGTTCTCAAGTCTATCCCTTACCGCCTTCTCCATGAAAGCCTCGAACAATGGACCAACGATTGCCCCAAGTTTGAGTGCCCCCAGCAGTGTGAAGTATAGCTCAGGGCTTCTTGCCATGAAGATGAACACCCTATCCCCTTTTTCAACTCCACCTTCATCTTTTAGGATGTTCGCTGCTTTGTTCGAAGTCTTCTTCATATCTTCAAACGTAAACGACGATTTCTCATCTCCATTTTTATAATGGAGCGCTACTTTATCCCCACGCCCATTCTCCACATGTTTATCGATTGCTTCATAGGCCATATTGAATTTACCTGTTTCATACCAGGAGAAGTTCTTCTCGACTTCTTTCCAATCATGATTTTTTACCGCTTCCTCATAATCCTTCAAGTTAGGATTTTGATCTGTTGCTTCATAAAGTTCCACTTCCATAATCTTAACTCCCCTTTTGTGTTTTCTCTTTTACAATTCTTATTATATAATAGAATAGTAGCACATTTCAAAATAATTAAAATAACTTTCCAGGAGGTCTTCTTTTTGCGTCACATAAAGGCATATAATAAAGAGGAATATGACACGCAAAACCAATCATTTATCATAGAAGGACCGCTGACCGAAAAAGAACTCGAGCAGTTCACATATGATGATGGTCTTGATGCATTCCGCCGTCCTGCTGAACAGTTCGATGCATTAAAAGAGATTGCAGAGCTTGAAGAAGGCATGATTATAATTGCACGCCTCAAGGATCATATCTTAGGCTATGTGACTTTCCACCATCCGGATCCCATGGAACGTTGGTCTGATGGCAACCTGCCTTATATCATGGAACTTGGGGCTGTTGAAGTCACCCTTCGCTACCGCGGTTTCGGTCTCGGCAAACAGATGCTTAAACATGCCATGAAAGACAGTTTCATGGAAAATTACATCATATTGACTACAGAATATTATTGGCATTGGGATCTCAAAAATAGTGGTCTCGATGTATATGAATATAAAAAGCTCATGATTGATTTTATGGCAAGTTCCGGTTTCGAAGTCTTTCAGACGAATGACCCCGAAATAACAGGACACCCGGCCAATACCTTGATGGCACGCATAGGTAAAAATATAACCAATGATCAGATGATGGAGTTTGACAAGCTCAGATTCAAAAACAGATTTTTTTTCTAGGAGGTTGCACATGCTAGTAGAAAGAATTATGACCAGCCCGGTTAAGACGCTTTCACCGGAGCATACTATAGAAGATGCCTTGAATATGATGAGCACATATTCATTCAGACATATTCCGATTGTCGATGGCAATGGAGGGCTTCAAGGTATAGTATCAGACCGCGATGTGAAGCTGACACTGCCTTCAGTACTGTCCGATGATGACCCTGACTTTACGTTGAAAGTCCCGATATCGAGGATCATGCGAAAAAGGGTGACCTACTGCCATCCTTTAGACTTTGTGGAAGAGATAGCCCTCGATTTCTATCATTACTCCATCGGGGCGATACCAGTACTCAGGAATGAACAGGTTGTCGGCATCATCACGCAAAAAGACATGCTGAACACTTACTTGGAACTTACGGGTATAACAGAACCCGGTTCAATCATAGAAGTGGAGATTGAAGACCGGACCGGCGTCATCTACGATATCGGTAAAGTTTTTAAGGATCTCAACATAAAGATAATCAGTATTTCCGTCTATGGAAATAAGGAAAAGGAAGGGTATAAGACAATTGTTCTCAGGGTGCAGGCGATGAATCCGAAAAAAGCCATAGATACTCTTAAAGACAAAGGGTTTTCAGTGCTTGAACCTTCTGAGATGGGCCAATGACGAAACCAATCTATATCTATGATGATTCATTGCTGAAATATCGCTTTAGTTCCACCCACCCTTTCAATCAAATGCGGGTCAAGATGACAACCGACTTGCTCACCATGTCCTCACAACTCAATGAAACTGACATTATCAAACCTCGAGATGCCACTGATGCAGAACTTGGACTGGTTCATAAGCAGGATTACATGGATGCGGTCAAACAGGCGGGGGAAGGCAGTTTGTCTCCTGAAAAAATGGAAAGTTATGGCCTGAACACAGATGACACACCAAGTTTTGAAGGAATGCATGAAAAGAGCCGTATGCTGGTCGGTGCCACATTGACTGCTGTCGATGCAGTGATGGAGGGGCGTGCCAAAAAGGCCGTGAGCCTTGCCGGGGGCCTCCATCACGGATTCAGCGGTAGAGCAAGCGGCTTTTGCATCTACAACGATTCGGCTGTCGCTATAGAGTATATGCGCCAGAAATATAATCAGCGTGTGATGTATATTGATACAGATGCCCACCACGGTGATGGTGTCCAATGGATATTCTATGACAGCAATGAAGTCATGACTTATTCGATCCACGAAACGGGACGATACCTATTTCCGGGTACTGGCAGCCTTACAGAACGTGGCACGGAAGAAGGTTTTGGATTTGCCGTCAATCTTCCAATTGATGCATTTACAGAAGATGAATCTTTCCTTGAAATCTTCAAGGAAACGTTGGAAGCTGCCATCATTAAATTTAAACCGGATATATTATTCAGCCAGAATGGTGTGGATGCACACTACCGGGATCCGATGACGCATCTTTCAGTCACTTCAAACACATTTGAGGAGATTCCGAGGTTCGTCAATGAAATGGCTGATAAGTATACGGATGGAAAATGGATTGCGGTTGGTGGTGGCGGCTATAACCTATGGCAGGTCGTACCTAGGATGTGGGCGCAGATATGGCTTGCCATGAATGGTGTGCCGCCTTTACGGGGACGTTTGCCTGAAGCATTCATCGCCAAGTATGAAGGCAAATGTCCAATTGACTTCCCAGTTCTCTGGGAGGATGATCTCAGTGATTATGATGATATCCCCAGGCGGGAAGATATCAATGAAAAAAACAGGAGCATGCTCTCACGTGCCATGCTCCATATAGAAGAGCAGTAGGGATACTGATGTATATGTAATTTCTACGTAAATTTTTCAGCTGAAATATGGTTATTCCAAATATCCATACCCATCACGATCCGATGGACATAAGAAAAATTTAGAACTTTATTTTGTCATCCACCGTCAAAAAAACGGCCTGGAAATCCTAAATTAGGATTTCCAGGCCGTTTTTCGCTTCAGGGCTTGTCTGAGTCCTTCTACTTTGTAGTGGACCGATATTCGATTTTGTATGGAAGGATGACATTCGCCTCTTCAATCGGTTCATCCTTCATGTATTTCGTCAACAACCTCATCCCGACAGCTCCGATATCGTAAAGCGGTAAAGCTATACTTGATAGGGATGGACGCGCCATATTGACCAGTCTGGTATTGCTGCAGCTGATGATTTGTACATCAGTAGGCACTTTAAACCCTTCATCCATATAAGCATGAAGAATGCCTATTGCTGTCTCATCGCTCATGGTAATGATGACATCAGATTCAACAGCACGCAATTTCTCGAATATTTCTTTTCCTGACTGATAATCTTCACCAGTCGAGAATATCAATTCATCCTTGAAATTTTCCCCTTTTTCTTTGTACGCAGCTTTAAGCCCTTCCTCAATATGTTGTTCAAGCTGCTCGGAATAGGAAGCCTTGACAAAACTGATCTGGGCGGCTCCTTCTTCAAGAAACTTCAAGGATGCTTCTTTAATTGCTTTGTGATAGTCAATATTGACTGAAGGCAGATTTTCATCCTTCTCACTTGTTCCGCAGATGACTACAGGAAGATGCGAGCGCTTGATATCATCCAAGGTTTCGTCATTCAATGCACCACCCAAAAAGACGATGCCATCCACCTGTTTGCTGATGAGGCTCAAAAAGGCATCGCGTTCCTTTTCTGGATCATTATCTGTATTGGTGATGATGACCTGATAATTATACATTTCCGCTATATCATCCAATCCTCTTGCCAAAGAGGAATAGTATAGATTGGAGATATCAGGAATGATGACGCCGACTGTTGTCGTTTTCTTGCTTGCCAGACCACGTGCTACAGCATTCGGTCGATAATCAAGACGCTCGATGACGTCTTTGACTTTCTTTCTGGTATCTGGTTTAACGTTGGGATTTCCATTTAATACCCTGGAGACTGTCGCCATCGAGACTTTGGCTTCCCGGGCAACATCATATATTGTAACCGTCATATTGCACCCCCGCGCGCTCTCTGAAAGCGCTTTTTGTATTATAATAACACGAACAACAGCAATTAGTCACTGTTATGAGATGTTTTGATGAAATTCGTCAAACTCCTCAAGTGTCATTTGCTGAGCTTGATCGCTAAGGGCATTTGCAGGATCTGGATGCACTTCAGCCATTATGCCATCCGCACCTGCTGCGAGGGCAGCATTGGCACAGTCTGCCATGATTTCCTTGACGCCTGTTGAATGCGTAACATCAACCATGACAGGAAGATGAGTCATTTGCTTAAGCAGTGGTACAGCAGAGATATCAAGGGTATTTCGTGTCATCTTTTCGTAAGTCCTTATGCCTCGCTCACATAATATGACATTGCTGTTGCCTTCTGCAAGTATATACTCGGCAGCCATCATAAATTCTTCTATTGTTGCACTCAGGCCCCTTTTCAGAAAAACTGGCTTGTCGGATCTTCCGACAGCTTTCAATAATTCGAAGTTCTGCATATTGCGCGCACCAATCTGAAAAATGTCCAAGTAAGGTTCGGCCAGTTTAACATGTTCAGGCGCTACAATCTCACTGACCACTTTCAGATTATAGGTCTTCTTGATCTGCAGTAGTATTTCCAGCCCCTCTTTACCAAGACCTTGGAATTCATAGGGAGATGTACGCGGTTTGAACGCCCCTCCCCTTAAAATATCGAAACCTTTACGTTTCATGTGTTCTGCTACTGTCGCCACCTGATCGAACGATTCTACTGCGCACGGCCCGAAAATATGTACAGGAGAACCTTCACCTATCGATACATTGCCGACTCCCACAACAGTGTCCGTGGCTTTGGTAGACCTTGACACCAACAAAGGGGGTTCCCTTTTGGCCTCGGCTGTAAGATTCAGAAGCGCCTCTATTCCTTCTCGTGAACCGAGATCGCCAGCCAACTGCTCCAACCTTTTAAAATGATCAGTCATGTTGAAGGATGCTGGTTTATCTAGCATTAATTCATGCCGTTTTTGAAAAAGTTCAAGCAATTCAATATCCGTATCCAAAATGGCTTTTTCAATATCGTTGCTTTGTTCAGTCATGTTTTCACCTCATAAAATTAACCACATGCATGTACATGTGGTTAGTGGAAGAATGCCATCATATTATTACTATTTCTTATCTCCGTCAAGTGTTTCTTCAAATTTAGATACATCAACCGTTCTTACATCGTCACGGCCAGGTTCTTGAACTTCTTCCTGAATTGCATCCTTTTGAGCTTTGACAGCAGATTCGTCAAGGGATTTAACCCTCTGCTTCTCCTCTTGCTCACCTTTTTTTGCTTTCATCTCATCTTTGGTTTCATTGACTTTATTGCTGAGCTCTTCCTTCTTCTCTTGAGCCTTATCTTTCAGGCTACCCTGCCCCTCACCAGTTTCAGTGTTCAGGCCTTCCGAGAACTTCTGGGTCTGCTCGGATATATCATCCCTAAGCGCATCGCCAGATTTTGGTGCAAGTAATAAACCGCCGACTGTCCCTACAATTAAACCGATAGCCAGGCCGACAGTAAAATCCCTGCCGGTCGATTGATGGACTTGTTCTTCATACTCTTCAACACCATGAAGGTGGCGGTCACGGTTATAGGTTTCCATATATAAACCTCCTGTTATTTACGATCTTGTTCAAGACCTGCGTTAATGCGGTCTTCATCTACATTATCGTTTTCTGTTACCGCTCGATTTACAGCAACCGGAAGATTATCCGAATCTGTTTCCGCTGTTGTAGAATATTTCGTATTAAAAGCACTGTTGCGCTTTTGTCTCATCTGCCATTTGTCGGCAACTTCCATCGCTACGTTTGACCACTGGACAACTTGCGAAATCTTATCTTCATTCTGGGAAATGTTATGTGTGATGGAGTTTGTTACTCTATCTACAGATTCATTAAGATTCCCCATGGAATTACCGATGCCTTGGACTGCATCCACTACAGAATTGAGTTTTGCAGATTTACCCTGCACATCTTCAGCAAGACGGTTCGTCTTATGAAGCAGATCTGTCGATTCCCTAGTGATGCCCTGTATCTGACCTTCTACACCATCAAGTGTTTTTGCAACATGGTCCAGATTCTTCTTCACTGAAAACAGTACTACTGCCAGTGCGATACAAAGAATCAGAAAAGCAATTGCAGCAATGCCTGCAGCAATATATAAAACTATTTGCCAATCCATTCCAACGCCTCCATATTCATTTATATTTGATTAGTCATACTTAAGATTAACCCAAAACATATGGGTGTAAACATGTTTCATCTCTATTATGATAATAACTCTGTAAATCTCTTCTCATATTTCTGTATATCTCCTGCACCCATGAATATTATTACGGCTTCTCTGTGCATATTCAATTTCCCGATATCTTCTTCATCGAGGAGTTCAGCCCCCGGTATGAGCGCCACAAGATCCTGACTTGATAGGCTGCCGGCGTCTTCACGTGCAGAACCAAAGATATCCACTATATAGGACTTATCGGAGCTGGATAATACTTCTGCAAATTCCTTAAGGAATTTTTCAGTTCTTGTAAATGTATGCGGTTGGAACACCGTAACGATTTCCCTGCCGCTATACTTTTTTCTCGCCGTTTCCAAAGTCGCCCTGATTTCACGGGGGTGGTGTGCATAATCATCCACTATCACCATTCCGTCTTGGTAGGTTTCACTGAAGCGTCTCTTAACCCCTCCAAAAGTGGTGAATGCTTCTTTAATATTGGCCATGTTCAAGTCTTCTAAGTAACTGATGGCTATGACAGCCAAAGCGTTTAAAACATTATGGTCTCCGTGGAGGGGAATAAGGAAGTTGTCCAGGAATTCGCCTTTAAAATAGACATCGAAAAACGTGCCATTGCTGTTTGACTCTATATTACCGGCATAGAAGTCGTACTCTTGCCCTATCCCATAGAAGTAGACCGGCACCTGGTAGTCGATCTGCTGTGCATAATGGTCTCCACCATATGCAATGACTGCTTTTTTCACCTGGGAAGCCATATCGGAAAATGCATCTATAACATCATCCAAGTCTGTGAAGTAGTCGGGATGATCGAAATCGATGTTCGTTATAATTGCGTAATCCGGATGGTAGCTCAGGAAATGGCGTTTATATTCACATGATTCAAAAGCGAAATATTCACTGCTCTCAAGCCCGAAGCCTGTCCCGTCCCCTATCAGGAATGTAGTATCCACATCCCCATTCATGACATGGCTGAGAAGTCCCGTGGTCGATGTTTTACCGTGGGCCCCCGTGACTGCTATCGATGTAAAATGATTCATGAATTCGGATAAAAATTTATGGTATCTGATGACTGGATACCCAAGTTCACGAGCTTTTTTTATTTCTTCATGCTCATCATTGAATGCATTGCCGGCAATATATGTCACACCTTCGACGATGTTGTCGGCACTAAAAGGCAATATTAAGATGCCTTTATCTCTAAGTTGGTATTCTGTAAACACTTCTTTTTCTATATCGGATCCTTGGACCTGGTGCCCAATATCATGAAGAACTTGTGCTAAGGCACTCATGCCCGCTCCTTTGATTCCTATAAAATGATATTTTTCCATGAGACCACCACACTTTCATAAAATTGATTCATTTTCTCATTTCCTTGATGTGGGAAAATATCCTCTGCTTGATTTCCGGGGTCAAAATACCTGCGTTGACTCGTACAGGCTGATTGGAAATTGGGATTTGAACCAGCATATCGTTTCCTTCTGCAAGTTCATTACTACCGTCAATCACCTTCGACTTTTCATCCCTAAATGACAGACGCGTCTGCATCTGTTGAAGCAGCTCGAATCGGATTCCGACGTCGCTTCTCGAATGGTTCAAGATCAAGTGCATGCCAAGCGGCTTGCCTTTTTTAAGCAGTTGGACGATTGCCCGTATCGCTTCAGGATTATTGTACTCGAACAAATCAGATAAATCATCAATCACCACTGCTATTACACTTTTTTTCGCATCATTGCTGACCCTTTGGTTATAGCTGCTCAAGTTTCGCACATTCGCTCTTCTGAACTGGTTATGCCTGTTATTCAATTCATTGAGGACATCTTCCAGTACCGTATTGTCCCCGATTGGCTTTTGTGCGCTGAACATGTGGGGCAAATCCTTGTAGGCATCATAATGCGTCTTATCAGAAGCCACATGAATCCGAAGTTCATCGGGGCTATGGTTCATCAGTAGGGAGACGAGTATATTGTCGATGACTGATGAGGTCTCTGTGTCATTTCCACCGTAGAGCAGGATATGTCCGGCTTTTGGCAGGAGGAAGCTGAAAATTTGATCGTCGACAGTTTTGCCCATGACAAACTTATAATCATTTTTACGAAGTTTAAGGCTGCTGGATGTAAAGAGGGTGGCAAAGGAAATGGGATAAGGTTCAGGAAGCATGAACTCTATCCCGATATTCGATGTGCCTGTAATCGGTGCTATAATCTTCATATCATCAAATGGCAAATATGGCAGTAGATGTTCTTTTAGCTTACCGACTACATTAAGCCTGAAATTCCGGTCCAACGATAGTTCATAGCGGGCGGTTACACCATTTGTCTTGACATCACGCAGACGGGTCGGCACGCCGATGGCTTGGAACGCTGAAACGATGACATCCCCAAGGCCTTCATCCCTCAACTCATACTGGGCATCCTGCTGCTGTCCCAGAATTTCGAGCGGCGGCAAGGTGTTTTTTGGTCCACTGCGCTTTACAGAGCGGTTAGGCGCGCTTTGCGATTTCTTTTTGTCATAGGGCGTCATGATGACATTAAAAGGAGTTGATGCTTTGCCCGTGTTTTGTTCATCAGACCCGTTTCCATCGTTTTCTCCAGCTGAGCTGTAGGTCAGCTTTCCAGAAGCAGTTCGCATTCCCTTCTTTTGTAGCGGACCCTGATATTGGTTATTCCGGTTCTTCGCCTTCTTTTTTTGGCGTCGCGCGCGTTCTTCGCGCTGGCGTTTCAATTCCTCGACAAGCGGAGACACATAGCCTCCATCTTTTTTTTCTTTTGCCTCGGATTCTTCTTTCTGATCTTTCGCGACATCTTTTTTTGTTCCATGTATCGCAGAAGGCACTTCACGGGCTTTACTTATCGTGAACTTCGATGGCCGGCGTTTCCTGGAATTATGCTCATCCAACAGAATCTTCTGTTGCTGTTGTCTGATCAGATCTTTTGAAGGTTCGTCAAAATCATCTGACCTGCTTTCGTTATCCTTCACCCCGTCGTCTAGATCCAGCGGAAATCTGAATTTTTCGCCGCTTGGATTCCTGTCGTCTTCGAAATCACGACTGAATCGTCTTCTCCTTCTTCCTCTATCCACTCTCATCACCCTTATTTAACTTCAAATGGTTGTGATACTTCATAGCTGTCGTCCAACACATAAATCCCTTTGACACCATCATCCTCGAGGTTGAGTTCTTTCTTCGAACAGATCATCCCCGACGATTCTACACCCCTTAATTTAGAAGGCTTGATATACATCCCGTCAGGCATCACTGCGCCGACTTTAGCGACCACTACAAGTTGGTCTTCATCTACGTTGGGTGCCCCGCACACTATCTGCAGCGTTTCATCACCGACGTCCACTTGACATACATTCAATTTATCGGCATCCGGATGAGCTGATTTCTGCATCACTTTTCCGACTACGAATTTTGGTGATAGATCTGGTTGGATTGTTTCCAGTCCCTTCTTCTCAAGCAGGCTATTGATTTCCTGAACAATTTTTTCATCGGGCTCTATGTTGACCTCATCAGGCATGGTGATATGTTTTGAAGCATTGAATATATTCAATCCTATGATCCTGTCCCCATTTTTAATGATTGTAACATCATCATGATGCTCATAGATTGGATCATCCGTTTTTTCAAAGGTAACAAGCAGTACATCACCGACGTGTTTTCTGTTATATGTCAATTTCATTCTTCTCTACCTCTTTTGTTGTTCTGTTGTTTCCCAAGTATAAAGACCGGCTGCAGTTTGTCGCCATCATAGGAGAACGACAGCGACGTGATCGGTGTCAACCCTTCGGCGAAATACTGCATCATCATTTGTGCCATCACATCATAGCCTACATTATTTTTGACATCCGCGATTATAAGGACGTCCTGATGCGGTAGGCCAACCATCATTTCACCTTCCATGCTGTGGTACATTTCTCCGAGGAAGTCTTCATTCAGGATTCTGGTGGCATCATAGCCATCATTGTGGTTGATGAAATAGAAATCATTTTCCTGGATTGTATCCTTCTTGTAACTGATGGACAATTTCTCCAGGTTTTTCCAGGCGAGTTTCTTTAAAGCTGCTTTATCGATACCCAAAGAGTTAAGCAGTTCTTCATCAATCAGACGGTAGCTTTTCTCAAAGTCGAGGGCATAATAGATGTTTGTTTCATTTGTGTGGTCATCCGTTATGAAAGGTACCCCACTTTTAGTTTCTTTATGGAAACTCGTTGACCTTACAACAGGATAGATGGCATTCTCATCGAGTGTCAATTCGCCTTCTTTCATGCGCTCGAGCGTTTCATCGATATAATACACCACTTCATCGACGAATTTATCATCTTTCTTTGCTTTGTCTATGGCTTTTGATAATGCGATATCCAATCCTTTACCATTATCAATGCGTTCCACCCTCAGCATTTCCTCTTCGCGATCAAATGCTGTCTTAAAATCATCACGCTTTTCCTTCAATTTCTCGGTGATTCTGTCTCTAAGCTGAAAAATATTCATAAAATAACCTCCGCATCTGATTCTAATCTCATGTTCCCAGTTTAAGTGTCTGATCCCCTTCTTTTATCAATCCTATACGTTTAAGCAGGATATAGAATACCAGAGTTACAACGGCCGGTAAAATAATTTGGAAGATCAGAATAAGTAACAGTACTTCCATCGTCGGCCCCATAGTTTCTATGGTCATGATCTGTCCAACAAGCCCGCTTGTGCCCATCCCGGCACCTGCAGCATTATTTTCCATGGGGAAGAATACGGTCATGATAGGCGCAATGATTGCACTCGCAAGAATTGGAGGCATAAGTATGAATGGATTCAACAATACATTAGGCACTTGGAGCATGGATGTGCCGAGGCCGATGGATAATACGCCAGAAAAACCATTGTCCCGGTACCCCGTCACAGCAAGACCCACCATATGACAGCAACAGCCAATGACTGCAGCCCCTGCAGCAAGGCCGCTTATATCAAGCATCAGGGCAAGGGCAGCACTCGATAATGGGGCCGTCAATGTAATGCCGAATATGACTGCTACCAGCATACCCATCACAAATGGGCGCTGCTCTGTGGCAAAGACGATCACATCGCCCATGCCAGTCATGAAATCACCAATTACAGGTCCAATAAAACGCGCTACTCCGTATCCGATGATAAGAGTGAACAGCGGCGTCAATATGATATCTATTCTCGTCCTCCCAGCATATAATCGGGCAATCTCTATGGAGGCAATGCTCGCGATATAACTGCCTGCAGCCCCACCCATATCATAGGCAGCGTAACTGATCGCCACTACAGTGAAGATGACGAGAGGTGGCGCCTTCAAGCCATATCCGATTGCGGCTCCTATAGCAGCTCCTGCCATACCCATCGCCACAGCCCCTATCTCCCTAAAACCTGAAAGATAAGGGATATATGTGCCTATGGTATCGATGATGAGGCCAATGATCAGCGATGAGAAGAGACCGAGCGCCATAAAACTCATGCCATCTATGAACCATCTTCTAAGGAGCGTCCTCATCAGTACCCTCTCAACTGTTCAACCTTTTGGGCGTCAATACCCTTCACAAGCTCCATCAGCATCTTTCTCGCTTCGAGATAGTCATTCTTGTTGATGATTGAATGGCTCGTATGTATGTAACGTGCCACAATCCCGACCACTGCACTCACCACTCCATCATTGGCAACATGGATGCTACCTGCGTCCGTGCCGCCTGGGGACTGATAGTATTGATATTTTATATCGTTCTCTTCTGCCGTGCTGATCATATAGTCGCGCATCGGCTTGGACAGGATCATTGTGCGGTCCATTATTCTGAGGAGGGTTCCCTCACCCAATTTGCCAATGTCATCATTTTTGCCCATCATGTCGTTCGCCGGGGAACAATCCACTACAAACGCGATATCTGGTTTTATCATATTGGCGCTTGCTTTTGCCCCTCTGAGTCCTACCTCTTCCTGGACATTCGCTCCGACGTATAGGTCACAATTAAGCTCAATATCCGCCAGTGCCTCGAGCGTCTCTATCGCAATCAGACAGCCGTAACGGTTGTCCCAGGCTTTAGCGAGAAGTTTGTCCTCATTTTCCATCACTTGGAAATCTACATCTGGTACAACAGAGTCTCCTGGATAGATGCCCACTTCCTCCAGTTCTTCCCGGCTATCTGCTCCAACATCAAGCAACATATCTTCGATCTTCACCATACTGCCTTTATCGTCCCCTTTTCTGAAGTGGACGGGCACGCTGCCTATAACCCCGGGGATCTCTCTGTCCTCAGAAGTTCTTACTTTAAACTTATGGCTGAGCAGTACATCATTCGACCATCCCCCAAGCGGAGTGATCTTCAATAGACCATTGTCGGTCGTTTGGGTTATCATGAAGCCCACTTCATCCATATGGCCTGCTATCATCACTTTAGGCGCGTCTTTCACTTTGGATTTTTTAAGTGCAAAAATGCCCCCTAGGCCATCTTGGATGATGTCATCCGCCAAAGGCGCCATTTCTTGTTTCATGTAAGCACGTACCTGATCTTCAAAACCCGGTGCGCCATGAAGTTCTGTCAATGTTTTCATTCTTTCGAGAGTGTTGTCTGTGACTTTCATTACAATTCCCCTTTTCATGATCATTTGACACATAAATATGATAAAATTATTGCGATAGGAGGTCATACAATGCCATCTAGAAACGTAAAGGTTTTCATAGCTATTCTTCTTGCGCTGCTTCCTGCCCTTGTATGGATCAGGATGAACAAAAATGTCCACCCCCGTGCCATCCTAGCAGAATTACGTGCTCAATATGATGACATTACATTCATCTCACTTGATTATAGCCCTTCAAAGAAAAAGTTTCTCGGTCTTGAGCGCGATGTCTACACTGGCCGCTTCCATACGGGAGCAGGCGATTCGACAAGGCGTTACCAATTTACTGCAGATGCTTATACAGGTGAGATGATGGAAGCTGTGGAACTGTAGTTCCCCGGCTTTTTTATTTTCCATACCTTGAGAAACGATGCGCCATTTACATTTTATCATTATTCATTGAGGAAATACACGACATAAAAAAAGCATCCTAGAAAGATGCTTTTAACCGGTATATTTTATTTCCTTGAGCTGAGAACTTATTCTCATATTCAGTACGTATGTTCTCAGGAGGCTCATCAGCATGAAGATCCAGGATGACTTCTTCAAATGCCATTCCATAATTGTTCATGCTTCTCAGACTGAACTCGAACAGACTCCTGTTATCAGTCTTGAATTCAACATGGCCTTCCCTGTACATAATTTTTCTATATCCCTCAAGGAACCCTTCATGGGTAAGCCTTCTCTTTTCATGTCGATTTTTCGGCCATGGGTCGGAGAAATTGAGATATATCCTTTCCACTTCCTCTTCTCCGAAATATTCCTCCAGTTTGCGGGCATCTAAAAGGACAAGCTTGATATTATCAAGTTCCTGTTCCTTCACCTTCTCGACTACACGGATCAGAACATTTTTGTCAAGTTCGATGCCGACGTAGTTTATTCCTGGGTTTCTTTTGGCCATTTCAATGATGAAGCTCCCCATCCCAGTACCGATTTCCACATGAATCGGTTGCTTTGAAGGGAAAAAACCCTGAATATTTCCTGCATAGGACGAATCCGTATCCACGATATGCCCGTGTTCGTTCAGAAAATCCATAGCCCATGGCTTATTACGCATTCTCATTATAGTTACCACCTGTTACCGATTCTTATAAAACATGACTCTATATGAAGCGGTCCCTCTCTATCACTTTATTCAAAAAGATAATCCAGTCGTTCATGTCCTTAAACCGCTTATGGTCCTCATACCACTGGATCATAGTGATCGCCTGGACCAGAGTATACCACTTCATACGTTTCTTTAAATCTCTATTGAGCGGTTTACCGTAACCCTCAAGCCATTCTTCCCAATCCTCCGGCTCCACATAAGTATATAGCAGCATCCCGAGATCGATGGCCGGATCGGCTATCATCGCGCCTTCCCAGTCCACCAGATAAAGTTCGTCCTGTTCAGACAGCAACCAGTTATTATGGTTGACATCCCCGTGACACACTGTGCAGAAGGATTCATCGATCTTCGGCATTTCATTCTCCAGATATTGAATGGCCGTCCGCACAGTATGATGGGCATTCACCTTAGGTGAAAGGGACGTTTGGATCTTATTGAGGAGGAGATCCGGCAACATGGGTTTCATGCCCAATTTTTTCAGCATGGTGCGAAGAGGATTGGATGAGTGTATCTTACTCATCAACAAAGCGACCCTCTCCGAGCACATTTCATCACGAGTCAGCTCCCGGCCATTCTTCCAATGCTGTGCCGTCACTACTTCGCCGGTCTCTATTCTTTTTGTCCAGACCAGCTTCGGAACGATGCCTTCAGCAGACAACGCAGCAAGGAAAGGGCTGGCATTTCGTTTCAGGAAGAGTTTCCTGCCATCCTGTTCCGCCTTATAGGCTTCACCGGAGGCACCACCGACGGGGTCTAGTGTCCAGCCGAGCTGATAGAAATGCTCCAAATTCCACACCTCTTTTCATCATCAAAGAAAAAAGCGCTAAATATTCAAGAATAAGATAGCGCAGATTTCTGTTCGTGTTATAAATTTTATAGTGTTTCACCGCTTATTTCAAGAACTATCGTCGAACCGATTTTGATAACTGGATGTCCGGCACCCTCAAATCCATACAGTGCAAGCGTTGAAGGAATAAAAAATAATTAGAGTAATTTTTCAGTTTAACATTATTTGGACATGTTTAATTTTTGGGTCTTTTTTTGAAAGGCTTCTTGGATTCGCATCGTCATCGGACCTTTAAGTCCTTCACCGACCGCTTGTCCATCAACGCTGTCTACCGCCAGCACTTCCAAAGTTGTGCTTGTAATGAATACTTCATCAGCTGCAGCAAGGTCAGCCAACGTAAAACTTTCTTCTTTTACTGGGACCTCCAGTTCATCAGCTATTTCGAGTACTGAAAGTCTGGTGATGCCATTCAGTATTAAGTTGTCCGCCGGATGAGTATACAAGGTGCCCTCCTTGACGATGAATACATTTGTTGAGGTTCCTTCCGTAACAGTGCCATTGCGGTGCAATACCGCTTCTTTGGCCCCCTGTTCTACAGCACGCTGCTTTTCCAGTACATTCGGCAGCAGGTTGAGGCTTTTGATATCGCATTTCAACCAGCGGTAGTCTTCAGATGTGATGATGGCTGCCCCTTCTTCATTTTGCGCGGCAGAACTTTCAATCGTATTCATATATGCCATAACCACAGGAGGCGTATTAACCGGGAAAGAATGGTTTCTGCCATCTATACCTCTTGATACCTGAAGATAGATATAGCCATTGCTTATTTGGTTCTGCTGCTGCAGTCCAGCTATGATCTCCATGATTTCATTGCGCTCGATCCCTTTGATCCCTATCTTTTCAATGCTTCTGAAAAGCCTATCGATATGTGCTTCAAGTGTATAGAAGACACCATTATAGAGCCGGATGACTTCGTAGACGCCATCTCCGAAATAAAATGCCCTATCATTATAGTCAATCGAGATATCTGCATCTTGCTTAAATTCACCGTTATAATAACTAATTTTCATCCAATTCACCCTTTATGCATATTCTATGCAATGCTTCCAGATAGATTTCGGTGGCCAACAGCAACTCTTCTATTTTCATCCGTTCATTCTTCTGATGCATAGTATCTTCCGTATCATTGAACATGGCCCCATATGCAACACCCTTCTCGAGTACCCTCGCATATGTACCCCCACCTATCGTGAATGGTTCAGACTCATCTTCGACATGGTTCCGGTATGTCTCTGTAAGTATTTTAACTAGAGGATCATTTTTATCCACGTAGTGGGGAGGCTGGAAGTCGACATCTTCGACAGTAAAGCCTTGTTCCATGATCTCTGCATCCAAATTTTCCACCCCTGCCTTAAAATCGAGGCCTTCGGGATATCTCAGATTGACACCAAAGACGCCACCATCCACTTCCGTGTAGTTGATCATTCCGACATTGACGCTCGTCTCCCCCAGTTCCGGATGGGAGGCATCCATGCCGAGCAATGAACCATCGGTGCTGCCTGCCAGTCTTTCAGTGGCGAAACTTACGAAGCTCTCCGCATTATCATCCATATTCAATCTCGACAGGAAATCAATCAGTATAAGTCCAGCGTTGATTCCTGCCTCTGGTGTAGACCCATGCGCACTTTTTCCTTGGATGCCGAGCTTCAGGAATCCGTTATCCACTTCATAATTACCTTCTGCCTCATTTTCGCGTAAAAAGTCTTCAAACGACTGGATCACTTCACTCATGTTCTGGAGGACTTTGAGCTTGGCTTCTGCATCTTCAGGCACCATATTATATCTCTCGCCTGAAATCAGCACCTTCAACTCGATGTTCGGCTCAGTTTCATCAACCTGGAGATTCTTTTGCACAAGGTTGAATGTAGAGATGCCTTTTTCCCCATGTATAAGTGGAAATGCAGCATCCGGCGCAAATCCGGCCTCAGGCATCTCTTCTGACTTGAAGTAGGCTTCTGTACATTTCCAATCGGATTCCTCATCAGTGCCGATGATCAGACGCGTCCGATATTTGAAGGGCAGTTCCTGTTCATTGAGTATCTTCATTGCGTAATAGGCAGCCATTGTCGGCCCTTTGTCGTCCTGCACGCCACGGGCCACAATTGTGCCATCCACAACTTTTGGCGTAAACGGTTCGGAATCCCAGCCACTACCTGGCGGAACCACATCGACATGCCCCAATATTCCAAACAGCGGTCCTCCCTTCCCCGCTTCGATATGCCCCGCTATCGAGTCGACGGTCTTGGTCAGGAAACCATCTCTTTCGCCAAGCTCCATCATGTAGTCCAATGCTTGTTTCGGTCCAGTGCCGACTGGTGCGCCTTCTACAGCTTCTCCCTTTACACTCTCTATCTCAAGCAGCCCCTTAAGGTCATTGATCAGTGCTTCCCTATGTAATTCTACTAACGATTTATAATCCATCGATGACAACCCCCATAAAATATGACGCAATCTTTAGCTTAATGATAAAGAAAAGAAACCACAAAAACAAGGGGACACGTGTATCTCACGTGTCCCCGTTCTTATTACTTATTTTTATTTTTTGATTGTAGGCCTTCATCTGTGACGACGTGGATGTTATGGTTGCCGTCCATTTCACCCTCGTCTTGTACCACATCAACATTTTCTTCGTCTTCTAGCCCTTCAATCACTTTTGCTTCGTCTTTATTCAACTCACCGTGGCTAACATCATCCTGCAGATGTTCCTGCGGGTGGATGCCGCCCTCTGAAATCCACTCATTGTTCATCTGTTCATCAGTCAGCTGACCTTCTGCATCCATCCTATCAGGTTTTGTGGAGTGTTCACCGGACACACTACTTTTGCCCTGGCTTGCAGAAACTTTGTCATTGCCGTCCGAACCATCGTCTGAATTTTTCGATTCATCTTTGTTCATTCTTGATTTGGCTTTCTCTTGTGCTGACTGGGCATATCCTTTCGGGTCTTCTTTAGCTTTCTCGATTTCGGATTTTGCCCGCTCCTGATACTCAGCAGCTTGTTTATTCACTTTTTCCTGCACATTTTGAGCGTAACCCTTCGGATCTTGTCTCACCCGGTCATATTCACTCTTCGCTCTTTCCTGGTATTCTCCAGCCTGTTTTGAAAGTTTGTCCTGTACATCCTGGGCATAGCTTTTAGGATCTTCTTTCACTTTGCTGTATTCATTCTTCACTGCATCACGGTTTTCCTTCTTGGAAAGTTGCTTAGCAGCTACAGCAAGGCCGAGCATAGCTGCAACTTTCAGCAATCCACCTGTTTTTCTAGCCATTTAAAACACCTCTTGTCATATTATTTTGTAGTCGTCCACTGATTGATATTTACCCATTGGCATATTTGTTAAACGTTTCTCAACAAAGCAATTTCATTTTCTTTGAGCCGCCTGTATTCCCCAGGTTCTAAAGTCCCATCCAGCTCCAAGCCGGCAAATGAAATGCGCTCAAGAGCAATGACTTCATTTTCCAGGTACCCGAACATCCTTTTCACCTGATGGAACTTGCCTTCGGTGATCGTCAATTCAACGACCTTCTCAGACAACCTGTGTGCTTGAGCCGGAGCGCTCGTAAAATCTTTCAGGGGGACCCCTTCCCTGAGCAGTTCCAAATCTTTTTCTTCCGGCGCTTTTGCCAACGTCGCGATATATGTCTTCGGCTGTTTTTTCCTTGGACTCAAAAGAGTGTGGGCGAGTTTGCCATCATTGGAGATCAGCAGCAGTCCGGTTGTATCTTTATCGAGTCTTCCGACTGGAAAGAGTTCGTCTTTTTGCGGGTGGTCGATCAGGTCGATTACAGTTGACGTGGCGCCTTCTTCAGTGGAAGAAATGACACCTGAAGGTTTATTCAGCATAAAATAGATGTATTGTTCGAGCTGGATTGCTTCTCCATCAATCTCGACTGTATCTTCGGCTGAAACGGATGATTTCGGATCCGTGACCACTTTACCGTTGACTGCGACATGTTTTTTCCTGATGAACCTTTTAACATCATTCCGACTGCCCAAGCCGGCATTCGACAAATACTTGTCGAGTCTCATTTATAGCACCTTCAATCTTTTGCGTATCTTATCTGCCCTGCTTCCGAGTATCTCATCAGCCAGCCCGGTTTTGAAGGAGAGTATCATATAGACTATGCCCCCTACCGGGACTGCGACGGCCATGATGATGATGGAGTTGAGTTTCTGCTCAACCTCGGCATTCAGGATGAAAATATAGTATACAATTTCGACTGCCAAAAGCATCACGAGGCTGTAGACCATGATCTCCACCAGTGGTCTGAACAATGTCCTCAAGCTGAACCCACCGTGCTTCCTGATAATGTAGAAATTGATCGCGACACCAATGCCAAGTGCTATGCCGGTGCCCATGACGGCCCCGACCGTGCCGAATTGCATTATAAGCGGAATATTGATTGCCGCTTTTATGGCGAGCATCGTCAGAACGACATAGAGCGTCAGATTCTGCCTATCGATGCCCTGAAGGATGGAGCATGTGATTGTGAACAGTGAAATGACGATGCTGACCGGTGCATAGAACATCAGAATCTTAATGCCCATTTCATTATAGCTATAGAACGAAGTATACAATGGTGCTGCCAGGATCATCATACCGATTGCTGCAGGTACGGCAAAGAACAACAGCATTAAAACCATCATCTTGATCTGATGATGCACGTTTTTCATATTGCTCTGATGGTAGTTTTTCGTGATGAACGGCAAGATTGTAATAGCAAATGCAGAGGCGAAGGCCGTCGGAATCATGACGAGTTTATGCGTCGTCAGGTTCAGCATGCCAAACCATGCATCATGAAACTCTTCAGGTACCCCGCCAAGGGCAAGACCATTATTATGGGTCAATTGGTCGATGAACAGAGTGAGTGGGATGCTGATGCCGACTATGATGAATGGAATACCGTATCTGATGATTTCAGAATACATTTCCTTATATGAGAAATCATAATCCGTCTCATCCGACTCGACCATTTTCTGGATGTGGGGTTTTCTTCTGCGCCAAAAGAACCACAGTGTCGCCAGTGAACCAAGACCCCCGATGAATGCTGCAAACACTGCAAGCTCATTGGCCGTCTGTACAGATCCACTCCATACATAGAGCACAAGGGAAGAACCGATGAGAAGGAAGGCGATCCTTAAGATCTGTTCGACGACTGCAGAGGCACTTGTTGGCCCAAATGACTCGAATCCTTGGAAGATGCCACGCCAAGTCGCCATGAACGGGATGATGATCACCGCAACGCCCACGACCCTGATGATGCGGGTAATATCTTCGGTGGACCAGCGATGTTCACCGTCACCGGCAGCAAGCGTCTGCAGTTCTGCAATATAGGGTGCCGCCAAGAATAGAATTAAAAAAGCGATGAATCCTGACGCCATCATGACGAGCAGACTTGACCGGTATAACTTCTGGCTTGTGGCATACGCCCCCAGTGCATTGTATTTGGATACGTATTTGGACACTGCCCCCGGCACTCCGGCTGCAGCAATAGACAGCATGATTGTGTAGGGCGTATACGCATACCCATAGAGAGCGAGATTTTCCTCCCCGCCCATAATGCTGTAGAATGGTATCAGGTATAGCATACCAAGTACTTTCGTGATGACTGTCGCGATAGTGAGCAGAAATGTTCCGCGCACCAGCTTATTTGAATCAGACATTTTATAACCCTCTTATTTTAAGAATAATATTCATTATAATCGAAAGCATAACAGTTTTAAACAAAAAGGAGAACAACAGATGTACCAGACAGTTGTAATAGGCGGTGGTGTGAGTGGGCTCATGGCGGCATTCGCCGCTTCTCAGACCCAAAACAAAGTGCTGCTGATCGAGAAAAATAAAACCCTCGGGAAAAAGCTGCTCATTTCGGGGGGCGGCAGATGCAATGTCACCAACCGCCTCCCCTATGAGGAGATCATCAAGCATATCCCTGGCAATGGCAAATTTCTCTACGGCCCCTTCTCTACATTCGATAATGAGAGCATCATCGAATTTGTCGAATCCAGGGGGGTCGCCTTAAAGGAAGAGGACCACGGGCGCATGTTTCCGAAAACGGACAAGGCAAAAGACATACTGCAAGTCTTTCTTGACGCCCTTGAACAAAATGGGGTTGAAATCATGACTGAAACGACCGTGGATAAAATCATGTCCGACAACAAGACGGTGCAGGGCGTCAGACTCACTGATGGCCGTACCATGAAAGCGAAGTCAGTCATTGTATCCACAGGCGGCAAAAGCGTACCACACACTGGTTCCACCGGTGACGGACACCGCTTTGCAGAACAGGGAGGACATAAAATCACTGAGCTCTTTCCGACGGAAGTCCCCATCACTTCTTCGGAGCCTTTCATAAAGTCAGGTGCATTAAAAGGGTTAAGCTTGTCTGACGTCGCCCTTTCCGTGCTGAAAAAGAATGGTAAGCCGCGGGTGACCCATCGCATGGATATGATCTTCACCCACTTCGGCATCAGTGGTCCGGCAAGTCTAAGGTGCAGCCAGTTCGTCCATAAAGAGCTGCAGAGTCAGAAGTCGGAGACCATAAGAATGTCGATCGATTTTTATCCCGACGCCACTGCCGGCCAATTGAAGGAGCAAGTTGAGCGCGCCATCAGGGAGAATCGGGACCGCTCCCTGAAGAACATTCTGAAGCCACTCATGCAGGAGCGTATGGTGATCTTTATGCTCGAATCCTTGGGTATCGATGCAGCGCTAAGTGGGCATCATGTGTCCAAGGAGAATATCAATGCGATCATCCAGTTCCTGAAACACTTCGAGTTTGATGTGGATGGTACCCAGTCCATTGAAAAGGCCTTTGTGACCGGTGGAGGTGTAAGCCTTAAGGAAATCGTACCTCAAACCATGGAAAGTCGTCTGGTGAAAGGATTGTATTTTGCTGGGGAAGTGCTTGACGTCCATGGCTACACGGGCGGTTACAACATTACAAGTGCACTTGTTACAGGCTATGTCGCCGGCAACAGTGCAGCACAATAGAAAACCCGCTTCCAAAACATTTTGGAAGCGGGTTTTTTTAGTTGGCTACGATGTTTACAAGTTTATCCGGAACCACGATTACTTTACGCACCGTCTTATCCCTGATTGCCTGTTGGACGTTATCGGATTCTATTGCAATGCGTTCCAGATCATCTTTTGAAGCCCCTGTTGGCACATTCATCTTATGCTTCACTTTGCCATTGACCTGAATGACGATTTCGATCTCTTCTTCAACAAGTTTTGATTCATCATAGACCGGCCAATCTTCGTAGGCGATTGTGGTCGTGTATCCCATCTTTTCCCACAGTTCTTCTGCTATATGCGGTGCAACTGGAGACAGGAGTTTAATGAAGCCTTCGACGAAAGCCCTGTTTATCTTGTCTTTTTTATAGCCTTCGTTGACGAATACCATAAGCTGGGATATTGCCGTATTGAAGTTGAGCGTCTCGTAGTCATCAGTCACCTTCTTGACTGTTTCGTGGTAGACCTTAGTCATATCAGAAGTCTCTTCATCGACGATGGAGTCCCTTACACTGCCATCCTCATCCATGAACAATCTCCATACCCGGTCCAGGAAGCGACGGGCACCATCCAGTCCTTTATCACTCCATGCAATCGACGCTTCGAGCGGCCCCATGAACATTTCATAGAGTCTCAGCGTATCCGCCCCGTGGGAGGCGACGATATCATCCGGATTGATGACGTTCCCTTTGGATTTACTCATCTTTTCATTACCTTCCCCAAGTATCATCCCTTGGTTGAAGAGTTTTTGGAAAGGCTCTTTAGTATTGACGACACCGATGTCGTACAGCACCTTATGCCAAAACCTCGCATACAAGAGATGAAGGACGGCATGCTCTGCTCCACCGATATACAAGTCGACAGGCAGCCAATGCTCAATCTTCTCCTTGGAAGCAAGGGCATCCGGGTTATGGGGATCGATGAACCTCAGATAGTACCAGCAGCTGCCGGCCCACTGCGGCATCGTATTCGTTTCCCTCCGGCCCTTGACGCCATCTTCACGTGTGACGGAGACCCACTCTTCGTTGTTTGCCAACGGCGATTCACCTGTACCGGACGGTTTGATCTTTTCCATCTGCGGCAGGGTGAGTGGCAACTCATCCTCTTCCAGGACACTCATTGTACCATCTTCCCAGTGGATGACTGGAATCGGCTCGCCCCAATACCTTTGGCGGGAGAAGAGCCAATCATGCAGCTTGTAGGTCGTCTTCTGCTCCCCTACCCCCTTTTGCTCGAGGAGGCTGATTGCTTTTTTGATTCCTTCCTCTTTATCGAGGCCATCCAACTCTCCGGAATTGATATGAAGGCCGTCACCCGTATAGGCTTCTTTTGAGATGTTCCCACCTTCAAGAACTGCTTTGATCGGCAGGTCGAAAGCATGGGCAAATTCGTAATCCCTCTCGTCATGGGCTGGTACAGCCATGATTGCACCCGTGCCGTAGCTCGCCAATACATAGTCTGCAATCCATATCGGCATTTCCTCTCCGGAAAGCGGGTTTATGGCGTATGCGCCCGTAAACACTCCTGTTTTTTCCTTTGCCAGATCAGTCCGTTCGAGCTCGCTTTTCATCGCTGCCTGTTCCTGATATGATTTGACCGCTTCAATCTGTTCATCTGAACATATCTTTTCGATCAGTGCATGTTCAGGAGAAAGGACAGCATAGGTTGCGCCGTAGATGGTGTCCGGGCGGGTGGTGAATGCCTCGAAAGATTCCCCCGTGCCGGCGATGTCAAAGCGTACGTTTGCGCCTTCCGATTTGCCGATCCAGTTGCGCTGCATGTCCTTTAATGACTCCGGCCAATCCAATTCCTCGAGATCTTCAAGCAGCCGGTCGGCATATTCGGTGATCCTGAGCATCCACTGTTTCATCGGTTTTCTGACGACCGGATGTCCACCGCGCTCCGACAATCCTTCGATGACTTCTTCGTTCGCCAGTACCGTACCGAGCGCCTCACACCAGTTCACCGGCACTTCATCGATATATGCGAGATCCTTTTTGTAGAGCTGGATGAAGATCCACTGTGTCCATTTATAGTATTCCGGATCCGTCGTATTGATTTCACGGTCCCAGTCATAGCTGAATCCGAGCTCTTTTATCTGACGCCTGAAATTTTCGATGTTCGTTTCATTGAAGCTGCGGATATCATTTCCAGTATCGATGGCATACTGTTCAGCAGGCAGTCCGAAAGCATCCCAACCCATCGGGTGCAGTACATTATATCCTTGCATGCGCTTCATCCTCGAGATGATGTCGGTCGCTGTATATCCTTCCGGATGCCCAACGTGCAGGCCGGCCCCCGAAGGATATGGGAACATATCCAGCGCGTAGAATTTTTCCTTCCCGGTTTTATCCTCAGTTTTAAAAGTCTTCTGCTCTTCCCAATATTGCTGCCATTTCTTTTCAATTTCTTTATGGTTGAACGTCATGATAATCCTCCTTGAATATAAATAATCCCATGCCAATATAAGGCATGGGACGATCATATATGTATACGACCGCGGTACCACCCGCATTCACTTGATAGTGCAGCTCTTTTATACTACATGGAATTGATTCGTACCGGATGAGTTCCTGTGCACGCATTGCCGGTTTGCAGCATCCACCGGCTCTCTGGATATGGTTATGCACAATACTGGTTCCTGTACTTATAAATATAGATTATAAACCGCCAATACGCAAGACGCAATCTCGCTATAGTCCCGTCTCTTCAATCTTTAGAAGTTTTGATTTTTTGGCTACTCCGCCGGTATACCCCCCAAGCGAACCATCTGAGGCAATGACCCGATGGCACGGGATGATGATTGATACCGGATTTTTACCGTTCGCATTTGCCACTGCACGTGAATAGGTTGGCCCACCGCAGTCGAGCGCCAATTCCTTGTAGCTTATCGTTTCGCCGTAAGGTATCTCACTGAGCCGACGCCACACTTTTCTCTGGAAGGCCGTACCGGAGCGGGTGATATCTATTGGCACTTCAAAAGTGCGGCGTTCTCCTGAAAAATACTCTTCAAGCTCCGTCACACATTGGCGGATGACTTCAGATACTTCCGTTAAATCTTGATCATCCTTTGGTCTGTCAGCATGATCGACTTCCACAATAACCCCATCTTCAGAACGAATTTTCAACCATCCTACCGGTGCATCCATAAAATAGATGTTTTGCATTTCCTTCACTCCTTATAGGTGATTTTAAACCCTTTATCATAGCGCTTTGCCACTTTGCATAGCAGCCATATTGAAACCACTGCTGGTAATACGAGGGAACCTACTATCAGCATTTGCCGGTCCATTCCAGTTGATCCGTCCATCAGCCCTGTAGCCGCCCTTGTCAGCATAAGTACGACTACGAGGGAGAAGCTGATCATTACATTGCTTAGGGTATCGAGCCTTTTCCTCGGATTCCTATAGCTGACCACAGGGTTTTTGCTGCCTATCATCATGCCGATCGGCACTGCTGCAAGGGCTGACAGCAATATCATGATGATTAGGAGGACGAGGTCCCCTGGCGCCGCCGGTGATAAATACCAGACTATAGTGAAGGCCGCCATCATTACAGGTACAGTGGTCAGCAGAGTGAAAAGGTACTTCGATACCGCAATGCTTGACCCTTTGAGCGGCAGAGCTTTCAGCATCGCGAAATGTTCAGCATCACGTGCAGTATTATATGCCCCGACAAATAAAGACATCACCAATGTTCCTCCAACTGCCGATAAGAAGATATCGATCATATCCAGAGCACCCGTCTCGGTCTGCTCTGAGAATCCGGAGACGTAGATTAGAGATAGTGGCAATAGATAATATGGCAAGAGCACGGCCAACTCCTTAAAGTCACGCACTGTCACTTTCAGATCTTTGCGCATCAGCGTAACAATCGGATGCACGACCTGCTCGAGTTTCGTCCCTGACTTCATTCTTTTGCCGGTGTGGCCGTAAAAATTCCAGCCCCGGACCATCGCCCGTCTTGTCACATGGTTGGCCGACTTGGCCATTACGACCGCAAGACCAACCAGAGATAATATGAATATGATGCTTGTTGCTACATCAAACCCGTAAAGGAACCCGTCGAATGACACAGGGCTCTCAGGCAGCCTCTTTGTCCACCCCTTTATCGAATCTCCGAGAGCGAAGAAAGCGAGATAGACCAGTATGAAGGACGCAGCCCCTACAAATGAGAGTACCCCACTGACCTTTTTGACAGGTAGTATGTGGGCTGTCAAAAAGGTGCATAAATAAGCCAAAGATGTAATCACCACACCCACTGCCAGAAAGTATACCGCGCTATTTATGAGCAGCATCCATTCCTCAAACCGAATGGCTAGGGCCACCCCCACTATCATGCTTATCGGCATAAGGATGATGGCCACATGCAGAAATGCATGTTTGATGAACTTAGCCCAGAACAAGTCCCTAGCCGAGATGGGAAAAGAGAGGTACATTGGTACATTCGCACTTAGAATCATGTCCTTGATGATGAAATGTATCGACAGCAGAGTCAATATGGCTATGGCGGCCAGCGACAGGATCATGATGTAGCTGCTCAAATGATCCATTTTCAGCGATAGCGTCAACGTAAAAAGTAGCGATCCGAGCAACGGCAATGGCAAAAGCATGAATAGAAGCGCCATGATGATGTATAAAATCACCTTTGTTTCTCCCATTGACTTCCAATAGTTGAAGGCAGAACGCATTTCAGTTTTAAGTATCAGACGAATCATCGCACGCCCTCTCCATCAGTCAATTCCAAAAAGATGTCTTCCAAAGTTACGCCAACCGCTTCCTGCTTCAAGGCTTCGAGCGAACCATGGGCACGTTTCTTGCCGTCATATATAATCAATATATCTGTGGCAATCTCTTCAGCAAGGGAGAGGTTGTGGGTCGTCAAAAACACCGTCTTGCCACTCTTGACGTACTCTATCAAGTATTGCTTTAGATTTCTGTTGCTTTTAGGATCGAGCCCCACGGTTGGTTCATCCAGAAATAGGATATCAGGCTGATGGATTAAGGCACCGACGAGAGCCAGCTTCTGTTTCATGCCATGGGAATATTCTTCTATCAAAGTCCCAAGAGCGCCTTCTAGGTCAAACAGCGCCAACAGTTCCTGTTTTCTTTCCATAAATGCAGATTGCTCCATACGGTAGGCACTCGCTATAAAATTCAGATATTCATGGCCATTGAGCCTGCCTATCAAGTCTGGAGTATCCGGCACATAGCTGATACGCTGTTTAAGCGCCATCTTGTCGAGACGCATTTCTTCACCAAATAGCTCGACTGAACCCGATGAAGGCTCGAGCAGTCCAGTCATCATGCGGATGGTTGTGGATTTGCCGGAACCATTCGGGCCTATGAATGCAAACAACTCGCCATCCCCCACTTCAAAATCGAGGTCTGTCACTGCATTATGTGCGCTATAGTTCTTATTCAACCGGTTTACTTTAATCATATGATCTCCTCGTCGTCAATAATCTGGATTAATAATTCCATCATACCTCATCTACGCCTCATGATAAACTTTGCATTCCCCTCTATATCTATGAAAACCCGGTAAAACCGCCCCCGACATATGGTACACTTCTCAATATGTCAGGATAAGAGGTGGATAAACAATGGATTTTAAGTACAGTTTTGATGATAAACGCTACCACACTTTGAATTATCATCTTAAAAATAAATTCAATGAAAAAATATTCAAGGTCGCACTAGATGCTGGTTTTGACTGTCCAAACAGGGACGGTACCGTAGCCTACGGTGGATGTACCTTCTGTTCCGTCGCCGGCAGCGGTGACTTCGCCGGGGACAGGGTCGATCCGATACCAGTCCAATTTGAAAAGGTCAGATCCAAAATGCAGTCACAAAAATGGAAGCATGGTAAATACATCGCCTATTTTCAGTCTTTCACCAACACCCATGCACCGCTCGAAGTGCTACGCGAAAAATTTGAAGCGGCACTTGAAATTGAAGGTGTCATTGGATTGTCGATCGGCACGCGCCCCGACTGTCTTCCTGAGGAGGTTGTCGAATACTTAGCCGAACTCAACGAGCGGGCTTATCTTTGGGTCGAGCTCGGTCTCCAGACAATTCATGAAAGTACTTCGAAGCTGATCAACCGCGCCCACGATATGCAGTGTTATCGTGAAGGGGTCGATAAGCTCAGGCGTCACAACATCAATGTCTGCAGCCATATCATAAATGGCCTCCCTGGCGAAGATTATCAAATGATGATGGAAACCGCTGGAGCAGTGGCCGACATGGATGTGCAAGGCATCAAAATCCACCTGCTCCACCTGCTACATGGCACGCCGATGGTCAAACAATATCAAAAGGGGTTGCTCGAATTCATGACCCAAGAGGGTTATGTCAATCTGGTGTGCGACCAGATTGAGGTGCTTCCTGAAGAAATGATCATCCATCGCATCACCGGGGATGGACCGATCGACCAGATGATCGGACCGATGTGGAGTACAGATAAATGGAATGTGCTTAATAGCATAGACGAGGAGTTGAAGGTGAGGGATACGCATCAGGGACTGAAATATGAAAAGAAGGAGAGAGTCGATGTTTAGACGAATACTGCCCCAAGCGAAGCTTTTATCAGAAGAAGTTATAGAGCCTGGCGATATTGTCATCGACGCCACATGCGGGAATGGCCATGATACGAAATTTCTGGCAGATGCCGTCGGATCAGACGGCACAGTGTTCAGTTTCGATATCCAAGCCCAGGCGCTCGCAAACGCCAAAGACTTATGCCAATCCCACAACAATATAGAATTCATATTGGACTCGCATGCAAATCTTGGACGCTATATACCAGAGGGCACACCAATCCGTGCGGCAATGTTCAATCTCGGCTACTTGCCGAAAGGGGATAAAGAAATCACTACCGTCTATGAATCCACCTCCGTCGCCCTAAGCGAAATATTCAACCGTCTCACTGTCGGAGGGAGGATCATCATAGTGGTCTACCATGGACACCCGTCCGGGAAAATAGAGCGCGATAAACTGCTCGCTTCCCTATCACACTGGTCCCAAAAGGAAGCCCAGGTCCTCAAGTACCAATTCATCAACCAGAAGAATGATGCCCCTTTCCTGCTATGTGTGGAAAAGATCAGCATGCCTTGACAGCTGATTTTCCATTTTATCAAGGGGCGATGTCCAATAATTGGAAACCGCCAGCTTTAATGTTATCTTCAGTCCCATCCGGGTATATATATTCAAATTAAATATTCTTTCATCACTTTGGAAGATTCAACTCGGAAAGGAAGATGGATATGGAAGGCAAAACAGCTCTAATTATGATAGACATCATAAATAAGATGGATTTTGAAGGCAGCGAGAACTTGCTTGAGAACGCCCGGGGAATCATAGAACCGCTGCGTGAATTGAAGCGGCAGGCCAAGGAAAATGATATTCCCGTCATATATGCAAACGACAACTTCGGCCTGTGGCATGAAGATATGAACAGCTTGATAGAGGAATGCAAAAAGGGCATCGGTAAGGAAGTCATTGAACAGCTCCTTCCAGAAGAGAAGGATTACTTCCTCATCAAACCGAAACACTCTGCTTTCTTTGGCACACAGTTGGATATACTCCTTAGGAAATTGGAAGTGGAGAACCTTATTCTGACAGGTCTTTCTGGAGATATGTGTGTGCTATTCACTTCCTCTGAGGCATATATGCGGGAATTTAACCTATGGGTGCCGGGTGATTGTGTGGCGTCGGAGGTGGATGAAGATCACGAAGCTTCCTTAAGGATCATCAACCGCTCAATGTTTGCGAATGTCACCCCGGCTACTGAAACTGATATTATTGAAGCGTTTTGACGGTTCAAATGAAAGTACATCCAGATGTCGGTCTAAAAAATCCTTCAGTCCATTAGTATGGGCTGAAGGATTTTTTCATTGATCAGGCACTACCGATCAGTATATTCATATGCAACATGTTTTCCAAACTGCTGATGCCTTGAACATAATCTAAACGAAAAAAGTCTCGAAGAGACTTTTTCATCAATCTTTGAACAGCAATGCACGGCTGTTGGGATAAGTCGGAAATTGATTGAGGGGGATGGTCCAGTCTTGTTCCGGTACGGAAAACTCATATCTATTGACCAGGTGGTCGGAGAATATCCTCATGCTGTGGAGGGTAATCCACTCCCCGGCGCAGCGGTGCATCTCCCTGAACTCCCCGCCCCCTTGGGCAATCATTTCATATTCTTCTTCGTATGAAAGTGAAGTTGCCTTATCTTTATATCGGGTGATATCAAATTCTTCCGGGTGTGCAATCGTTCTCGCATCATGATTGCTGCCGTAGAGGTCAAGCACTACCCAACTGCCTTCAGGTATTTCATAACCGTCGATCTCCACATCACGCACTGCAATCGCTGGCAGCATCGGGAAAAATGGATAGTAGCGGCGCATTTCCTGGATGAATGGATCCTGCAGGGTTTCAAAGTTTTCCTTTAATGTTGGGCGGATCTTATCATCCGAGAACAAAGCATGACCCATCAGTGCCACCCAGACTGTTAAGGCGACTGTCGGTCTGATGATATTCAGTAGTTCAACAGCAGCCACTTCCACAGGCAACAGATTGCCATCCAGATCGGTTGCCTGGGCAAATGTATACAACGCAAGATGTTCCTTGCCTTCCACCGGGTGGGCGCGGGCTTCTTCTATCAATCCTCGGGCCCACTTTTCCGATTCATTGCGGTCTGAGACTCCCTTTATATGGTCTTTAGGAGATGTGACAGCACCACTGATCATGGAAATCTGGTTCTTTGCCAACTCTTCAAGTGTCTTATCATCATACCGCTCCAGATTTATGCCCGACCACTCGGCAATGGAATTGAACAACACTCTGTTGGCCAGGTCGAACAACTCGAATTCTCCGTGCTGCTTGTCGAGTTCCAACGTCAGGTTCTTATCCAATATCTTCCGGTAGTCCTCCATGCGCTCAGGTGCCATCAGATCCATGAAGTAGTTTTTGCGATGGTGATGCGCTTCACCGTCGAGTGTCTGGACACCGTCTTCTCCAAATAATGTTTTCAGGATGGGAGTCGGCATTGCGCCGCCCCTTTTGAAGTTTTTCGGGTCGTAGAATTTGCGTGCCGCTTCTTCCCCGTATGTGATTATCATCTCTTCATTCAAAAGTTCTGCCTTTACTACCGGGGCTCCTACATCCTGCCGAAGTTCCCCTAAAAGGCCATATCCTTTATCCATCAGCTCTTTGACTTCGGTCAATTTGATTTTTGTCTCTGGTACCTGTTTCAATGTTCATTCTCCTATTACTTTTTTTTAACTCCTACACCATAATGATAACAATTGATGTAAGCGAAATCAAAGGAAATGCATGCAGATACCTTTGATTACCCCTCGTGAGTGGCAGCGAACTCCTTGATCCGCCAGCGTTCTGGATAGTCATTTTATGAAATTACAGTAATGGAAAAGATGAAGATACCCGGAAGTTACAGTATACCAATCCGGAACAGCTGGTCATCGAGGAAACGGGCCAGGTAATGGTAGGGGTCTGTAATGTCATCTCTTTGGAACACACTGTGCTGGATATTGTCCAGCGCCAGCAAGGTCATCTCGCTTGTATTTATGTCCTTTAACGTTTTAACCGTCAGCGACTTTTCAATGATGTCATTTTCTTTGCTTGTAATGGCCAGTATGGGAATATCCGGCATATCATCGATATACTCAGAGGTATCCTTCATCTGGTTGATGACAGTACGGTACCAATGGTGACTCACTTTACGCACCAGCAGCTCATCATTCTCGTATAAATCCAGGTATTTTTTGTCTGTTGTAAAATACCCAGGTTCGAGGCCAGGGTCGAATCGATGGGTGTCACTTCCCATTCTGATGCTCGAGCGGATGGTATTTTTGCGGTTGATGAATGACTGCTTGAATGCGAGCAGCGGATTCAGCACAATCAACCCGTCTGCCCTGATCATATTGCGTCTCAGCACTTCAATCGCAATCAGTCCTCCGAGGCCTTGACCAAGTATGAATGTTGGCAGTCGATAGGCCCATGCCACCTCATGCCATTCCTTCACTCTATCCAGATATTGGGCGAAGTCGGATATGTGCCCTTTATTCATCCGTGTCGTCTGGCCATGGCCCGGCAGATCACCCGTGACCACATGGTAGCCGTCGTTTCTGAGCTGCGCGATCAGTCCGGCATAATAATCATGATGCTCCATCATATCGTGTATGACGAGGACGACCCCTTTCGGCCGTTTATCAGTTTCCCACTTCCACATTACAAAGCTCCTAACATACTTAAATTCATTCTTATATGATAAACTTATTATAACAATACTTGGAAGAAAGGAAATATGAAATGATATTGGACTATAAGGGATATACGCCTGAAATTGATGAAAGCGCTTTTATCGCCCCTGATGCCACCGTCATCGGTGACGTGGTGCTGGGCGCACATTCTTCTGTGTGGTTTGGTGCCATACTGCGGGGAGACGTCGCCCCGATCAGGATAGGCAGCCACACCAACATCCAGGATCTCTCGATCCTCCATGAAACACCAGATATGCCCTTGACGATAGAAGATCATGTCACCGTGGGCCACAAAACTACGTTGCACAGCTGTACAATCAAAAGACATGCTTTGATTGGAATGGATTCCACAATACTGGACGGGGCTGTCATCGGGGAAGGGGCTTTCATCGGTGCCGGGAGCCTCGTCACTCCCGGGACGGAAATCCCGCCAGGTACATTGGCGTTTGGACGGCCGGCAAAAGTGGTAAGGAAACTGACGGAAGAAGATATAGAAGAGATGCAAAGAATAAACGAAACATATGTAAATCATATCCCGCATTACAAATGACACTATATGTTTCTTCTAACTCGAGATTCACTTATGATAATATAAAGATAAAATTCAGGAGGTACACTATGCCACTACTTAGGGATGTCTTCATCAAACTATCAGAGAATCAGGTTTTGAATGATGCAACAAAAAAGATGGGACTGAGATTCGGTGCAAACAAGGTCGTAGGCGGCATCACCGTCGATGACACGATCGAACGCATCAAAGATCTTAATTCACAAGGTATGAGCGTGTCGTTCGACAACCTTGGAGAATTCGTAACGAGACGTTCTGATGCGATACATGAAAAGGATATCATCTTAAACATGATCAACGCCATCGGCGAGAACGGTGTGGATGCGTCAGCTTCCATCAAACTCAGCCAGATCGGGCTCAATATAGACTATGATTTCTGTATAGAGAATATTACGGAGATAATGGATGCCGCAAAAAAACATAATATGTTCGTCAATATCGATATGGAAAACTATGCATCATATGAAGATACCGTACGTGTCATCGATCATCTGATGGAACGTTATGATAATATCGGTACTGTTTTGCAGTCCTACCTCTTCGATGCGAAGAATGACGTCTATAAATATAAGGATAGGAGAATCCGTCTTGTCAAAGGGGCCTACAAGGAGGCGCCTGCAGTTGCTCTCCAAGAAAAGGAAGACATCGATAAAGCATTCGAGCTGCTCATCAGACTCCACCTGACCAAAGGAGACGGTTTTACCTCAATCGCCACCCATGATCATAACATCATCGAGAAATCAATTGACTTCATCAAGGAGAATGATATTCCAAATGACCGCTTCGAATTCCAGATGTTGTTCGGTTTCAGGAAAGAACTCCAAAAAGAGCTTGTTGAGCGCGGATATAATGTCTGCATCTACATTCCGTTTGGCAATGACTGGTATGCCTACTTCATGAGACGTCTGGCCGAGCGTCCACAGAACCTCAACCTTATCGTCAAATCCGTAACAAAAGATCCGATGTTCCAGACTGGAGTAAAAGCAGTAGGTGCCCTGGCACTTGGTGCAGTGGCACTGAAATTCTTCAACAGAAAATAGTTTGTGAAACGCAATCAAAGAAGGGGTGCAGCCGCACCCCTTCTTTTAATATATATCTTCATAAAACCTATTAATCAGTTTTTGCGCATTCTTTTGGAGCAACTGGACAGAGTTCGAAAGATAATCCGACCCTATCGTCAAAGCACCGAGTGCATACATGCCTCGAACCGTACCGACCTTCGGACTGATGACATGCCTGCTTGCATCCACCATGATGCCACCGAACTCACTTGGTGCTATGATCATATGGTTCATCAACGATTGGATGATTTCCGAATCCCCTCTGCGCACATCCTTGACAGGCCCTGTGGCATTGATCAATGTGTCTACTCGGTATTCCCCACCCTCTTTAGTCAGGATGGTGAATCCATCTTCTTTTTTTATGTGTTCTGTACCGTCTATGATATGCAGCCGACCTTCATCACCCCATTGCACCAGCAATCGCGCTACCTCAGCAGGCATGGGCGAATGGTTCTCTTCAATCAAATGATGATACTTTTCAAGAAAGGCTTTTTTGTCGTTGCGGGAGAGGTACTGATAGACATCACTGAATATCGGGTTGACTTTGATGATGAGGTACTGCAGCCGTCCTACTGTCTCTTGATGTTCAAGGTCATAATTCAAGTCCTGCAGGGTGTTGCCTGTACGGCGGAAAAACAGCGATTCATCGATGTTCTGATGCGCCAATTCCTCTTTGAACAGTGCAATGATATCTGTGAGCGCTATTTCGTCATTCTGGATCCTATCTCTCAAGCTTTCTTCAGTAAAATGCCGTAGTATGATTTCTGCCCGCTCTCCCCTGACAGAAGGCATGTCACCACTGCGGGAAAACAGGGATACTTTTTTCACTTGCTTATCTAAAATCAAATAACGCACACAATCAATTGCCGAAAGACCTGCACCAAGGATTCCGATGTTGTCATCTTCAATGTCTGCGAGTTTCCTTGAGAGGGGATACGGGTCATAAAGGAAGCCCTGACTCCCCTTAAGGTTATAGGGGTCGCCGTACCTGAGCTGTCCGATGGTCAGAAAGACGCGGTCGTATAACACTTCCTCCTCATCTATGGAAAGTGTGAATTTCCCACTGCTGGAATCATATTCGATTCCGTCGACTTTCGCATATCTCAAGTGGACCTCTTCGTGTGTAGACGCAATCGTCTCCAACTGGTCTTTAACATAATCCCCAAATTGTTGACGGCTGGTATACAGCTCTTGCCCATTTTCTGGTTTAAGCCAACTTTTGTAATCCGGATGGCTCTCCCCAAGAGACATTTCGTCAGCAGGGACATTGATGAGCAGATGCTCATTATCTTCCTGATAAGCCTGGCCCCTGCCCATCGTATACGCGTTATCATATATATCAACCGTAATCCCGCTAGTGAATCGTTCATCGTGCACAAGATGGCTTAACATGGATACCCCTGTTACGCCCCCACCTATAATCGCCACTTTAGTCTGCTTCATACACCCACACTCTCTTCCTTCTTTACTTATGGTACATTATATAGGTATATGAAAGATTTTGCATTTTCTTTCTTGTGTTAAGGAGGTCGGGTATATGAAAAAGTATATTATCATTTCATGTGGCGCCATGATTGGAGCTGTTTCAAGGTATGCGATTGCTTTGTCTTTGGCTGCAGTGACACCCTTTTTCTTTACTGCGACATTGGTCGTCAACCTTCTTGGCGCCTTCGGCATAGGCTTCATCTTCCAGAAATTGGTGGCGCGCAATCCATTGTGGCATGACTTTTTGATTACGGGCCTCCTTGGCAGCTTTACAACATTTTCCCTGCTCACCTATGAAAATTATATGCTGGTGGAGGTTGGAGACCTCCTGGCACTTTCCATTTATCTGGCCATCAATTTGTTTGGTGGATTCATGCTTGCATTTCTCGGCATGAAATCAGGAGGTGCCTCATGATTAAAATAATATTCCTCGGCATTGGTGCCGCTCTTGGGGCTTCATTGAGAAGTTATATATCCACACGCCCGAAGCTGCAGAGTCTCGCCTTTCCCGTCGGAACCCTCATCATCAATTCAGTCGGCTCTTTTCTGATGGGGGTCGTCATCATGTTCCTGAGTATAGGCAGTACACTCTATTTAATAATGGTTACAGGATTCCTGGGTGGATTCACCACGTATTCATCGTTCACCCTCGATCAATTGAAGTTATATGAACAAAGGCGCTATAAATCTTTCATCGCATATTCGCTTTTGATGTTTACCGTGCCCTTCCTGGCCCTTCTACTCGGCCTTTACGTTTCCTCTCCATCATAAAAAGTCCGCCCCGGCATGGGACGGACTTTTTGCTTTAAACGCGCATGGATGTGATTTTCGTTTCGAGATACGGTTCGATGCCTTCAGGGCCGCCTTCACGCCCCATCCCGCTTTCTTTGAGTCCGCCAAATGGAATCTGTGCTGCACTCGGTTTACCATTGTTCCAGCCCAACACACCGAAATCAAGACCTTCCTGGAGCTTGATGCCATCGCGGTAACTTTCTGTGAAGAAATAAGCTGCCAGACCATACTCGGTATCATTTGCTTTTTCAATGGCTTCATCCAAAGTGGAGAATGTCTGGATTGGCGCCACCGGTCCGAACGTCTCTTCATTCATGATGACCATTTCATCAGTGGCACCGGTGATTACTGTCGGTTCGATGAAGTATCCTTCATCCTTTGAACCCTTACCGCCCGTTAGGATCTTACCACCTTTCTCCTCGGCATCGTTGATGTGTCGCATTACCTTATCGTAGCCATCTTCGTTGATCATCGGTCCTATTGCGACGTCTTCATCAAGACCGTTGCCCATCTTCAGCTTCTTCGAAGCATCTGCAAATTTTTTGCTGAAAGCGTCGGCAATATCTTCATGGACATAGAAGCGGTTGGCACATACGCATGTCTGTCCGGAGTTTCTGAATTTGGAGGCAATCGCCTGCTCGACGGCCATATCAATGTCCGCATCCTTGTGGACGACCAGAGGGGCATGTCCGCCCAATTCCATGGTGATGTTCTTGACTGTTGAGGCAGCACCTTCCATCAATGACTTTCCGACAGCGGTGGAGCCTGTGAATGTTATTTTCATTACTTTATCAGACTCTGTGAAAGCCTCACCGGCATCTTTACCAGAGGCGGTAACGTATTGGACGACACCTTCATCGAATCCTGCTTCCAATGCCAGATCAAGGAATTTCATTGCAGATAATGGGGTTGCACTTGCAGGTTTAACCAGGAAAGTACAGCCAGCTGCAACTGCAGGTGCTGCTTTGCGGGCCATCATCGCAATCGGGAAGTTCCATGGCGTAATGGCAGCGACGACGCCAATCGGCTGTTTGGTCACTACCATGCGCACATCATCTTCGTGCGGTGGTATGGTGCGGCCATATACACGTTTTGCCTCTTCAGCATAATAATCGACATAACTGCGTGCATAGTCGACCTCACCGCGTGATTCCTGTAGCGGCTTACCATTCTCTTTTGTTATCAATTCAGCGATTTCCTCTTTGTGTTCACCTATCAGCTTGGACCACTCTGTAAGTAGTGCACTGCGGTCATGAGGATTCTTTTTCTTGAACTTTTTGAATGTTTCATGCGCTTTTTCAATTTTCTTGTCAATATCTGCTTTACTCTCTTTTTTCACCCTGTCGATTTCCTGACCTGTTGCAGGGTTCAGTACAATGATTTCTTCAGACATAAATGATTGCCTCCCATTAAATAGAATAAAAGCCTTATAAGAAAATTATAAGGCTTTCAGTCCATCAAAACAAAAGTTTCGCTTATGGATTCAGTTGGAATATCGCTTCTGCAATTTCATCCAGGTCTTTAACCGTATACTGGAACCGGCCGTGGAAGACATATTTCATGAAGAAATTCTCAAGTTCCTCCTCGCCCACCAATACTTTTATGGAAGGGTCATTGGAGTAGTTCGCGATGGAATAGTTGCCGTTGTCTTCAGGGTTGAAGTAGATGATCGGCACAACGTCGTACTGGAGCTTGAAGATATTCTTGAGTTTTTCAGCAGAGATTTTAGTTTCTTCGATCGTTTCATTATAATGGTTGACTGCCACATTCTGCTCATTTCCCTTTTCGAATATCAACGTCTGTTCTTTTGCCTTGTCAATATCCAGAAGGTCAAAGAAATGTTCTACATAAGGCAACTGTTCAAAATTCTCTTCATTGACACCATGCAGTATATGCCCACTCCAATATTTGGAGTCGATCAAATAGATGCCCGTCCGCGTAAGTACCAGATGATCGATTTTACGGGTGTTCGTGTAATTGCGTGAAGGCAGATACACATTGGAGAGTATGTACATATCCGTCTCCCTGATCTTTTCATCTGCCACAAGGCGGTCCTTCAGCTGTAGGAGTGACAAATCGGTCAAGTACTCTCCCTTGTCTACGGTAAACTGGCGCAGGCTTGAAAGTTTATTGTTGAGCAATGTCGTTTCTTCGTGATATTTCTCATTGATTGACGACAATTTCTCTTCATGTTCCTGGCGCTCGGCTGCATTATCAGCCTCATATTTTTCGACTAGGGCGTCCTTCTCTTTATCATACTCCTCCTGGAGCGTTTTCACTTTGCCTCTATTCCTGAAATAATAGACCAGGAACGCAATTGCAACGATAAGAAGCAGAATTGCCACCACGATGAATATCGGATTGGTAAAAATATCTGTATTCATGGACTTTCCTCAATTCCTTTCCTGTTTGACTTTCCCGTCTTAATTAAGACTCCGTTCATTATACCGGAAATGATATATCTTTACATGGGAAAAGCGAGCTTTTCAAGGAAAATAATGCATCTGCATATAAATATACCGGATTAGCGTACTTATGTAAGATAGCCCCCTGTTTCTAAGGGAGCTATCCATTTATTTCATCGTGACGCTCTCAAGTTCCGTCTTTATGGCAGTGGCTTTATCAATCTTCTCCCATGGGAATTCCGCGTCGTTACGGCCGAAATGGCCATAGCTCGCCGTCGCTTTATATATCGGGCGCTTTAGGTCGAGCATATCTATGATGCCGTCAGGCGACAAGTTGAATTGCTTCCTTATAACCGCTACGATAGCCGATTCACTATATTCAGATGTTCCAAACGTATCGACTGAAATCGAGACCGGCTCGCTGACCCCTATCGCGTAAGCCAGCTGAATTTCACATTTTGCAGCAACTTTCGCCGCCACGATGTTTTTTGCGATATAGCGAGCAGCATAGGCTGCAGAACGGTCGACTTTAGTCGGGTCTTTACCGCTGAATGCGCCTCCACCATGGCGGGCATATCCTCCGTATGTGTCGACGATGATCTTGCGTCCAGTCAATCCTGCATCACCTTGGGGGCCTCCGATGACGAAACGGCCCGTCGGGTTGATGATATAGCGCGTGTCCGCATCAAGCAGTTCTTCAGGCACAACTTCTCGGATGACGTGGTTGATGAGATCTTCGCGGATCTTTTCCGTCTCCACTTCTTCATGATGTTGTGAGGAGATGACGATGGTATCTATTCTCTTTACATTATTCTCTTCGTCGTACTCCACAGTCACCTGAGTCTTGCCATCCGGCCGCAGATAGTCGATGATCTCTTCCTTCCGCACCTCCGTCAACCGCCTGGCAAGCTGATGTGCCAACGCTATTGGCAGAGGCATGAGCTCTTCTGTCTCATCGCATGCAAAACCAAACATCAGCCCCTGATCGCCTGCCCCTGTTGAAATGGTTGCCGAATCCCGCGTTTCAAAAGCGTCATCAACACCTTGCGCGATATCTTCAGACTGTTCATCAATCCCCGTCAATACCGACATAGTCTTGTAGTCGTAACCGTATTTGGCACGGATGTAACCGATATCTTTGACCGTCTTCCTGACAATTTTAGGGATATCTACATAAGTGTTTGTACTTATCTCTCCAACAATCAGTGCCATACCGGTATTGACCACCGTCTCGCAGGCCACCCTGGCATCTTTATCCCCTTTCAGTATCTCATCAAGTATCGCATCGGAAATCTGGTCTGCAATCTTGTCGGGATGACCTTCAGTAACAGATTCCGAAGTGAAAAGTCTACGCTCTGCCATTAACTTTATCTCCTTTAAGTATATTAGCTATCTCCCACTGCAAAAAAATAGAGCCTTTTTCTCCATAAGACGAGAAAAGGCTCCGCTCTTCCCCTTATCGATCAGAATCACTTCTGCATCCTTTAGCACCTTTCTTCAGTAAAGAGGTTGCTGGGCTTCATCGGGTATGTTCCCTCCACCGGCTCTTGATAAGAGATAACTTACCCTATAATATACTAGATGAGAGGTTTCAAATCAAGCTATTCTTGTTTGATATTTATTATGTCACCTCAATTATGAATGTGTTATACTAATTCATGAAAAGCATCATCTATGTATAATCTATAAAACGGGGGCATAAACAATGGTAAACCATTCCGAGTTAATTCAGAATCTCGTGTCGAAGGATGCGGCACATATCCAACTCTCCACTTCCCAACTTGTTGAAAAATCTTTGGAGAGAGGAGAGGGGAAACTGACCAATACGGGTGCTTTGCGTGCCGAAACCGGGAAATATACCGGCAGAAGTCCTAAGGACCGCTTCATCGTCGAAGATGACACTTCCAGGGACAAGGTTGATTGGGGAGAAGTCAACCAGCCAATTTCCGAAGAGGTATTCAACAACCTTTTTGCGAAAGTCGTCGACTATCTCGATAACAAGGAAGAACTCTTTATCTTCAACGGGCACGCAGGCGCTGATGAGGCAACCAGCCTTGACCTTAGAGTAATAAATGAATACAGCTGGCACAATATGTTTGCCCGCACCATGTTCATCAGACCGGAAACGAAGGAAGAAGCTCTTAACATCAACCCTGAATTCACCATCGTATCCGCCCCGACATTCAAGGCCGACCCTGAAGTCGATGGTACTAAATCGGAAACGTTCATCATCGTTTCCCTTGAAAAAGGCATCGTACTCATCGGGGGGACGGAATACGCTGGTGAAATGAAGAAATCCATCTTCTCCGTCATGAACTATCTGCTCCCGGAACAAGGGATCATGAGCATGCACTGCTCTGCCAACGTCGGTGAGAATAAGGATGTCGCACTGTTCTTCGGCCTTTCGGGCACTGGAAAGACGACCTTGTCTGCAGATGCACAGCGCGAACTGATTGGTGACGATGAGCACGGATGGAATGAAAATGGCGTGTTCAATATCGAAGGTGGCTGCTATGCCAAAACGATCAACCTGTCCGCTGAAAAGGAACCGGAAATCTACCAGGCAATCCGCTTCGGGACGGTTCTGGAAAACGTGGTGGTTGATAAAGACGGCACTCCGGACTATGACGATAACGCGTTGACTGAAAATACTCGTGCAGCCTATCCTCTCGATTACATCGACAATGCACGCATCCCTTCAGTGGCTGGTCACCCGAATACGATCATTTTCCTGACCGCTGATGCATTCGGTGTGTTGCCTCCCATCTCGAAGCTGACTAAATCACAAGCCATGTATCATTTCCTGAGCGGCTTCACTTCCAAGCTTGCAGGCACAGAGCGCGGTGTCACTTCTCCGCAACCTGTCTTCTCTACATGCTTTGGTTCTCCATTCCTGCCGCTTCATGCGACAACTTACGCGAATATGTTGGGTGATCTCATCGATAAGCATAACGTCGATGTCTATCTCGTAAACACCGGCTGGTCCGGAGGGGAATACGGTGTCGGTAAGCGTATGGATCTCAAATATACGCGTTCCATGGTAAGGCGTGCCATCAGTGGAGAGCTTGTCCTCAATGATTTTGAAGAGGATTCCGTCTTTGGATTGAGCATACCAGTTTCAGTGCCAGGTGTGCCGAATGAGATATTGAACCCACGCAATACTTGGGTATCCGAAGAAGCATATGATGAAAAAGCGAAGCAACTGAAGGAATCATTCATCGAGAACTTCAAAAAGTTCGGTAAAGATTCCGAACATATCGCACAAAACGGCGGATTCACAGTGTGATGAATCTGCTTGTGCCATAACAAAAGATCAGGTCGCAGTGCGACCTGATCTTTTGTTTATCATCTGGGATGCTCAACTGAAAAAAACATCAGTTCTGCTCAACTCATATATGAATTGGATGCACGGGTCATCAAGCAGGAAACTCCGCTTTTCTTCCGGCACTGCCTCTATCGAAGGATAGACGACAGGTCCATAAGTCTCCATGTATTCACATTTGAAGAAAAGGTCATCGACGATTCCGAAATAGACTCCTTTTTTGAATGGACGGCTGTCATGTACAGTGTACGCGCCCATATATTTGAGCTCTGAGAGGCTCGCGCCGGTCTCTTCGAACACTTCCCGTTGCAATGCTTCCCGGAGAGTCTCACGGTCTTCCAACTTACCGCCCGGAAATTCGATACCACGGACCTTATGTTCTGTGAACAGATATTTTCCATCCATCTTGCAGATTGCCAGCACATGGTCTGCATCCTCCACACTCTCTGGGTCAAAAGTGACGTTGCGCCCATGATGATCTATAAATTCCAGCATTGCATCCTCTCCAAATCGATTTGAGTCTTAAATTTGATTAAATCCAGTGTACCTTATATTATGGAAGTTATAAATAAAAGAGCGGTGATACTCAATGAAATCAATCCTTCTATCCATGATTCGTTTTTACCAGAAGGCCATCTCCCCGATGTTTCCACCAAGCTGCAGATTCTATCCGACCTGTTCGAACTACAGCATCGACGCCGTGCAGGAACATGGTGCTATAAAAGGCGGGTACCTGGCTGTCAGGCGGATACTTAAATGCCACCCATTCCATGAAGGCGGCTTTGATCCGGTACCTGCAAAAGAGAAAAAAGAAAAAAATAAATCAGCATGACCTTGAAACCCTACCTATGAGGCAGGCTTTGAGGCCATGCTTTTTTATTGCTTGCGGCTTTCACTTTGATCATAAAATTGCTGGTTTTGCCCCCTCGAAACCTTGCCCGTCGAGGTCATTATAATATTTTCAACCACTTTTATGTCTTTCGGTAACTTGTAGCGGGCTAACCTTGCCTTTAGGTGTAAAATCAGAGTCCTCTCATCTATCGTCTCCCCTGGCACTGCTTCTATCATCAGAACGGGTACTTCGCCCCATTCATCATCCTGACGTTTCACTACAGCGGAATTCGCAACTTTTTCATATGCGTTTGCGGCATCTTCTATTTCTTTCGGATAGATGTTCTCCCCACCGCTGATGATCAGGTCTTTACGCCGATCAAGAATATAAAGGTAACCTTCTTCATCCAAATACCCCATATCACCTGTCCTGAAGAACTTTTCAGTGATTTCGATATCTGCGTTCAGGTAATGTCCTATGACAGGGCCGCCCTTGACCAGTATTTCTCCATCGTTGGCATGGTCGATTGCCACTTCCACATTATCCAGTGCCCGCCCTGCAGTGCCTTCCAGGATTTTCGGATCGCCGGGTCCGATCGAGACGATCTGCGAACATGTTTCCGTCATGCCAAAAGAGTTGTAGACCGGGAGGCCTTTTGATAATGCCTCTTTCAATACTTCCCTGGTTACGCCTGCCCCACCGAGCAATACGCCTTCAAGGTTATGGTCAGGAATAGGATGTGCCATCAATCTCTTAAGCATTATCGGAACCATGCTCGTGTGTGTTACGCCATATTCGACAACCTTCTGCCAGATGCGCGCTTCGTCAAACTTGCCGACCAACACCATCGGACATCCTGCGATGACGGAGCGCATAAGGATTGAAAAACCCGATATGTGATAGATCGGATTGACATTCATCCAGATGCTTGCATGCCCATAGCCGAACCGCTGTTCACACCCCTTGGCAGAAGTGAAATGATTCCTGTAGCTTTGGGGTACGGCTTTCGCCCGACCTGTAGTACCTGAGGTGAACATAATGGATAATGTCGTTCCTCCGGTTGGGGGATCGACATTATAACTGAGGGGCTCCAGTTCATATAAATCAGTGAGATCATATAGACGGTGCCCTTCCAGCTCCAAAGGCTTTGTTGTTATGACCGTGTCCACGTCAATGTCGCCAAGCTGTACTGTAATTTCACGTGCTGTCAGCCGAGTATTGATCAGGACGATTTCGATTCCTGCAATCATTGAAGCATGTACTAGAACGACCGCTTCCAGCGTATTACCGATATAAAGCCCCAATCGGTTACGGTCGAGCCTCTTCAGGTGTCTGCTCAGTTTCAAAGCCTCTTTGTAGAGACTTTTGAAGCTTAAATGCTGATCTTCGTAGACTACTGCAGTCTTGTCAGGCTGCTGCTCTGCCTGTACTTTCAGCCATTCATACATAAACGTCTCACCTCTCAAAAGAAAGCCCATCATATGATGGGCTTTACGATTCTTATGGGAACCTCGGGAATTGTCCGAAATCAGGTTTTCTTTTCTCTTTGAATGCTTCGCGTCCTTCTTTTGCTTCATCAGTAGTGTAATAAAGTAACGTCGCATCCCCAGCCATCTGTTGAATGCCTGCCAGACCGTCTGTGTCAGCATTCATTCCAGCTTTCAGCAGGCGTAGTGCCGTTGGAGAGTGCTCGAGCATTTCCTGACACCACTGCACTGTTTCGTCTTCCAGCTGTTCAAGCGGTACTACAGTATTGACGAGTCCCATGTCGAGAGCTTCTTGGGCATCGTACTGACGGCACAGGTACCAGATTTCTCTCGCTTTCTTATGACCAACGATGCGTGCAAGGTAACCGGAACCGTAACCGGCATCAAATGAACCGACTTTCGGTCCTGTCTGGCCAAAGCGTGCATTATCTGCTGCAATTGTCAGGTCGCACACCACATGCAGAACATGTCCGCCACCGATTGCGTAGCCTGAAACCATCGCCACTACCGGCTTCGGAATGACCCGGATGAGCCGTTGCAGGTCGAGTACGTTCAATCTTGGAACGTTGTCTTCCCCTACATAACCACCATGTCCGCGTACTTTCTGGTCACCGCCTGAACAGAATGCCATATCGCCTTCCCCTGCCAACACGATGACGCCGATTTTTTCGTCGTCCCGTGCTCTGGTGAATGCATCAATCATTTCATTTACTGTCAGCGGTGTAAAAGCGTTGCGTACTTCAGGACGATTGATTGTCACTTTAGCGATGCCATTATAATATTCATATTTAATTTCTTCATATTCGCGAATCGTTTGCCATTCTCTTGCCATCATTCATTCCTCCTGATAAATAGTCTAATAGTAGTATACCAAACTTCGGCCCTGCTTCCATATGAATATTATGTCCTGCCCCCTCTATAATCTCCAGTCGGGCATCAGGCATATGCAGAGCCATGCGAGTATTGATGTCAATGAACTTCTGGTCTTCACCACCCACCGCCAAAAGAATCGGCATGTGGAGCTGGGATAATTTTGTCCAGTAGGAAGGTTGCACCCCGGTCCCATACTTCAGCAGGCTGTCAGCCACTTCCTCCGGTTTTTGGGCCAACCGGTTTTCACGCTGTCTGGCTTGCTGATCACGGGGCATTGCTGCTTGGGTCGAAAAGAGCGGCAGCGTTTCCCATTGTGAGATAAAGGCAGGATAATCCCGTAATATTTCATCAGCACGGGTTTGATCCACCTGCCGGCGCATAGCCCGCTCTTCTTCGGAAGCTATGCCAGGTGAACTGCTCTCCAGTATCAGCCGATTCACATGATCCGGGTGGTTGATTGCGAATGACAGCGCCACACGCCCACCCATCGAATAGCCGTAGACATCGGCCCGTGTAATTGTGAGTGACTCAAGCATCGCAGCCAAAGCATCTGCGATTGTTTCTATACCGTAGTCTCGCCCCGTACTCTTTGATTGTCCGAAACCTGGCAAGTCTACAGTGATGACGTTGCGGATGCCATCGAGCTCGGCCGCTGTTGTTGCCATGCTCGACTTATCTGATAGGAAACCGTGCAGGATTACTATAGTTTCTGTTTGACCATTATCTTCAAAATGATAATTAAGCTCCATAGGATTGAATCATCTCCTGCACCTCGAACCGCAGTTGTTGGTGACTCTCCACGTTTGCATCTCTATCCGTCCTGATTTCCATGATATTTCGGCCCGCTGCCGACATATCATCTTCAGTGATTGCATCTGCTGCCTCCACCAATCGGTAGTTAAAACCATACATGGCGGCAGCGTGTGAGAAATCGATGTCGATCGGCGTACCGAAGAGGCGTTCATAGTGGGTGGCTTCCTGCTTTTGGGGCAAGAAGCCGAAGATGCCTCCGCCGTTGTTGTTGAAGACGATGATGTTGATGTCGATCGATTCAAGTTTTGATATGAGCAATCCGTTCATATCATGGTAAAGGGCGATATCACCGATGATCAGAGTGACCGGTGTCTTTGTAGCCACGCCTAAAGCAGTCGAGACGACCCCATCTATACCGTTGGCACCCCTGTTGGACAAGATTTTGTGGTGATTGCCTACATCATACCGTTCAACATCCCGTATCGGCATGCTGCTTGAAACGAACAGTGTGCGGTCCTCCGGCAATCGTTCAAGCATCTCGTACATGAATCTGCCTTCATCCCTATAATCCGGGATCTGCGCTGTAATATAATCGCGTATTGCAGCATCGATTTCGGTGAACCATCCTTTGACGATGGAGCTTCCCCCTTCAAAATCCATAGACCGGAATATGTGTCCGATCGAACCGACAAACACCTTTTCCGGCGCTTTCGGATAAGTCTTCAACTGTTGATGCTCACTGATCAGATATTGGGGGATGGATGTCTGGGACAAGAAGGTGTTGAGTGCTTTTGAAGTGAATGGATCGCCGATTCTGATAATGAAGTCGACTTCATCATCAAGCCACGCCTTCTGCTCTTCAGAAAGGCTGCCGAACAGGAGATCATGGTGTGTGACTGTCGCTGCCTTCATTCTTATATGTTGCCTCGGATCAGTGATGACCGTCAGCCCTTTGTTCTCCATCAACGGTACAAGACCTTCGAGCGCTTCGATGGTCTCCCCGATGAAGACGAGGCCACTTCCTTTAAACGTGTAGCTGGGCACTGCTTCTGTAATCTGGGCAGGAGTTTCCGATCTACTCCTGAAAAAGAGGTCTGTTCGCGTCAAATCAGGCATCAATGGCTCGCGGATGGGCACATTGATATGAACAGGTCCCCGATTGGCACCGTAAAAGTATTGGGCCCCCTGGAGTACTTTGGCTTCCAATAAGTTCTGACCGCTCAAATGCCCGTCAGCAATCGGCAACTCCGTATAATATTTCGTATAGTTGCGATACATATCTTCCTGACTGATCGACTGTGGTGCTCCGACATCCCTCAGCTCATGTGGTCGATCTGCCGTCAAGGCAACGAGCGGCACATGGCTGAGGCCCGCTTCTGCGATCGCCGGCGTATAGTTCGCAGCCGCTGTACCCGACGTACAGATTAAGACCACAGGTTCATTTGAATATTTGGCGATTCCAAGCGCAAAAAAAGCCGCGCTCCGTTCGTCCGGATGGACATGCGTCTTCATGCCCGGATGCATTTCTGCTGCGATGGAGAGAGGTGTCGAGCGCGAGCCTGGGCTGATGACGCATTCGCTGACGCCATGAGCATACAGCAGGTCAATCAGGGTAAAGACTTGATATGTCATATTGTCTTTATGATCTTTAGCCATCACTCAGGTTCCACCCCCAACACATTCAGCATCGGGGTGAATTTAACCCGGGTCTCCTCGTGCTCCTTCTCACTGGAAGACCCTCTGACTATGCCACAGCCCGCAAAAAGGGTGGCACTTTTCGAATTAAGGAGCATCGACCTTATGGAAACGACAAATTCGCTGTCGTCATTTTCATGGATCATACCCAGCGGTGCCGCATATAATCCCCGTGTACCGTATTCATTTTCCATGATGTAATCCCGCGCCTTATCTTTCGGCATCCCGCCGACAGCAGGGGTCGGATGAATTGCATCAAGCAGTGCAAATAAACTCGCCCCTTCAGCAAGTTTTGCACTGATTGGTGTGTGGAGGTGGTAGATATACCTATTTGACAGGATGTCCGGCCCTTCAGCAAATTCAATATCCTCTGTATATGGCTGCAGACTCTGGACGATCGATTCCCGGACCAGTTCATGCTCGTAACGGTTCTTCTCATCATTCAGCAGGAATGCCTTCTGCTGCTCATCTGTCGCTTCTACACCCGTACGCTCTGCCGAACCGGCAATCGCATTAGTACGGAGCACGCCATCTTTGATGTCAAAAAGCTTCTCCGGGGATTTGGAGATGAAGATCGACTGGCCCTTTTCGTAATATATCGTATAAGTGCCCGATTCATCATTCAACCTATCCAAGAGATAGAGCGGATCGGCCTGCGCCTTGAATGTCAGCAATCTCTGCCTGGCGAGTACAATTTTCCTGAAGTCGGTGTCGTCCAGGACTCCAAGCGCCTCATCCACCAACGTCTTCCACTCCTCCGGGAAGATATCTTTCATCATATGGACTTCGGGCGCCTGAGCTGGTTCTGGAGTAATGGCTCCAATCTCCTTCAGCTTGTCACTGATATCTATAAGGATCTCATCAAGATCCGCTTCGTCTGTCCTTACCGTATAGAACAACTCACTATTCGCCAAGTCAAACTGCCACTTCGGCAGATGGAATTCCACCATGCCGAAATCGTTCCATTCGTCTGTCGTGTCCTTATCATCAAAGCGTGTACCTCCGAACAGACCTAAAGAAGAAGCCATCCCATCCTTCACAGCCACTTGCTGGATCTTTGCAAATAGAGATGTCTTCTGCTCCTCAAGGACTTCCGCCGAATACTTATCCCGCTTTATGCTTTCCTGGAATTCGATGCCTATGGAGTCATAGCGGCCATCTTTCGAACGGAACCAGTATCTGGACCCTTGTGCATCATGGAAATGCGAAAATATCTTCCGCTCATTTAAATCAAATCCGTCAATTGGCATTTGCAGACTCAAGTACTTTTTATCAGTATCAAGTTTGAGGTCATCCAGAATACGCTGGTAAGCTTCCAAATTCATTGCTACACACTTCTTTCTGCATAATTAATACCATTTTATCATTTATTTATTTCCCTGTGTATGATAACAGGTTAATTGTGATAAAATTGTTATCATCATAGATACAAAGGAAGATAGAAAATGCAGGGAACAGATAGACATACCGGGATGAAGAAATATATAAGCCTGACGCGGCCACATACGCTGACGGCCGGCTTCATTCCCGTGCTTGTAGGTACTGCGAGCGTATTGCTATTCTCGTCGATCAGATGGGATATGTTTTTCGCCATGCTGATTGCAACACTCCTCATCCAGTCGGCAACCAATATGTTCAACGAGTACTTCGACTTCAAGAAAGGGCTGGACAGTGAGGATTCGGTGGGCATTGCAGGTGCCATCGTCAGAAACGGCATGTCCCCGCGCATCGTCATGACCATTGCAGTCGTATTTTATGCCCTTGCCGCAGTGATCGGCATATACATCACCGTCAACAGCTCGGTATGGGTGCTCATAGCCGGCATCATATCGATGGCCGTCGGCTACCTTTACACCGGCGGCCCGTTCCCCATCTCATGGACACCGTTCGGTGAAGTGTTTGCGGGCTTCTTTATGGGTACCGTCATCATCATGATCACTTTCTACATCCATACGGGCATATTGCACATCTTCCCGTTCCTCATCTCGATACCGGTAGCCATTACAATCGGACTTCTGAACATGGCGAACAACATAAGGGATCGCAAAAAAGATAAGGAAAGTGGCCGTAAGACCTTCGTTATATTGGTCGGCAAACCGTTGGCCGTCGTGACCACCGGAGCGCTGTTGGTATTCGCCTACCTGTTCATCGCATGGATAGCGATATTCAAGCCTTACGGCTCCCTGTTCCTGCTGCTCACCTTCCTCTCCATACCTCAATTCATCAAGACTGTGAAGTTGATGTGGCAGGGAGACACGCCGCAGGAATTGATTCCGGCGATGGCAGCCATGGGCAAATTAAATTCGATCTTTGGCATCTTATTGACATTGGGCCTTGTCCTTTATGGATTCACGGGCATCTAAAAACTCCGGCTTAACTGCCGGAGTTTTTATTTTATCGATACATTTCCACCTTTAGAGATGTACTTTTAAGTTTCTTGATATATGCGGATACATTCAGTTGCACATTTATTTATTTCAATTTCCGAAATATTATTGATTATTCTGTATAGTGTACTATAATTAATCTGTATCTAACTAATAGGGGGACATGAAATGAGTCTAAGAAATTACCTGCTTACGGGCGGCCTTTCTGCTGTACTGCTCCTCGGAGCCTGCAGCGATGATGGCAGTTCTGACGAGGGGCAAGCAGAAGACGAAGCAACGGGAGAAGAATCAAGTGGAGAGGCTTCTGATGGATCAAATGAAAATGGATCATCTGAAGAGGGCACAGTTTCATATTCCGGAGAATATGGGGACTATACCTTCAATGAATTCAGCCAATCCACCATCGAACCCGAAGAGAGCGAAGAAGAGTCGACTGAAGAAGGTGACGAGGAAGCCCAACCTTCAGAAGTTGTAGTCATAGAATTTGAATTCACAAATAACTCGGAAGTACCGACTGCGCCACAAGAAGCGTTTGGTCTGGATCTTGCTGTAAGGCAAGTCGCGGAAGGCAGTGAATCGACACTTGAAAACATGACCACAAGCCTTCCGGAAGATTTCGAAATGAGTGAAGAGGCAACAGCCGCCACCGAAACAGTCGAACCCGGAGAGAGTGCTACAGCCGTACTGGCTTATGGACCGGTCGACCCGGAACTTGAAACAGTTCTCCAAAGCCGTGAGAATCCGATGGCAGATGAGCAGTCGGAACCACTTGATCATAAGATAGGACTTGAAAAATCCGAGTGATGAGTAAAATAATATAAAATGCCTAAGCCATTTGACCCGGCCCCCAGAATCTACAATTTTGGGGGCCGGTGATTTTATACATTCTTACTAAAGGAGTCCGTAATGATTATAACTACAGGCGGCAAAACAGATGAAGAGACCGTTTTGTACGCATATTCCCTTGCCGATAAATATAATGCCCTCTACGTTGACCGTTCAAAAAGATCGATTGAAACTCTGAAGAGGCATTACAATCAAGATGTCGTGGTCGCCAGTAGGAGTGGAACCATCATCCATCCACTTTCTCAGAAGGAGCCGATTCATTTCCATCCCAATATGGCAATGGTAAGGGCCAAGAGAATACTCGGAGGAAGATCCGATCCCTTCATTGAAACAGCTGGCCTGCAATCTGGCATGCATGTACTCGACTGTACAATGGGACTCGCTTCCGACAGTTTGATTGCCAGCCTTGCTGTAGGTGATGCTGGTCGGGTCACCGCGCTTGAAAGCAACCCCCTCCTCCACTTGGCTGTATCAGAAGGCCTCAAACGGTTTCACACGCAACACGCAGAAATCAGAAAAGCGATGACGCGAATAGAAGCACTACACACCCCACACCATGAGTTCCTGCAGATGCAGAAAGATAATTCTTTTGACATCATCTATTTCGATCCGATGTTCACCGAAACCGTCGAAACTTCAGATGCAATGCAGATCATTCACGCACAGACAGATAAATCAGATTTATCACTTGATACCATCACTGAAGCCAGACGCGTGGCCAGAGAACGCATCGTCATGAAAGACCATTGGCAGAGCAGCCGGTTTCATGACTTGGGCTTTTTTCAAGAAAGAAGGCCCTCAAGCCTTTTCCATTATGGCTATATCAATATAGATCTCAGCAAATGATATATCTTATGTATGCGTTTCATCATGGAGGGAAGAATGAAACGTATTAAATTATTTGTCAGGAGGAGATTTCCAATGGAAAAGCAATACCAGCATCTGCTTGAAACGCTGCATCAATGCATGACCGAGTGCAACCGCTGCGCTGCTTCGATGCCTGCCTCAAGGAAGACGATGTCAAAATGATGGCGGAATGCATACGACTCGACAGGGAATGCGCCGACATATGTGGATACCTGGAACAGGCCATCTCCAGAAACTCTCCATTCATCAAAGAACTTGCTGGAGTATGCGCCGCAATATGTGATGCGTGTGGCGAAGAATGCGGAAAACATGATCATGAACATTGCCAAAGATGTGCAGAAGCATGTGCTGAAGCCTGCAGAGCAGTCGCATAATCCGGATTTCCGTCCAATGAGCCTCATCATTCATGATGAAGCTCATTTCATTGTTTGGCATTCTGGTTCCTACAGTTTGATGCAAAAATATTTTGTAGCCCGGCGGGAGGGTTGCCCCAATGCAGAAAAGGTATTACAAGAAGCTGACATTACTATTGGTATCCGTCTCCTTAATTCTGGCTTCCTGCATTACATCGCCTACATCAGATCTGTTGGAGGATCCTTCACCCAGACAGAATCTATCCAACACTTCAAATAATGTTTCACTTTCCCTCGATAAGACTACATATATCCTGCCTATGCGGACACTGACGTTTCACATCCATAATGCTGGGGATGCCGTGTATACGTATGGTGAGTTCTTCTATATAGAAAAAGAGTGGTATATGCTAGAAATAGAGGACTCCGTTTTTGACGACTTTACGTCATTCGATAACTATGGCAGTCGACTTGCCCCAGGAGATAAAGCAGATATTAAGGTGGCCATGGATGATTACGGACTAACATTTGACAAGGGTACATACAGAATCGTCAAAGCGTTCAGTAATAAGAATACAGGAGAGACCACTTGGCTTGAAGCCGAGTTTGAAGTCATTGACTGATTGCTTCAAAAGCGAAAACCCTCCAGCAGAAGTTTTATCTGCTGGAGGGTTTGGACTACCTTACATATTCAAAGACGCCTGCTGCACCCATGCCGACCCCGATGCACATGGTGACCATGCCATATTTCGAATCGGGCCTGCGTTTCATTTCTGATAACAGACGTGCCGTAAGCATCGCACCCGAAGCGCCGAGTGGATGTCCGAGCGATATTGCGCCGCCGTTTACGTTTGTCTTATCGATGTCCAAGCCAGTTTTACGGATTGAGGCGACAGTCTGAGAAGCAAACGCTTCATTCAATTCCACCAGGTCCATATCCTCAACTGATAGGTTGGTCTGCTCGAGCACTTCAGGGATGGCATATGCCGGCCCAATCCCCATTATTTTAGGATCGACGCCTACAGCTTTGAACCCGACGAACCTCGCGATTGGTGTCACCCCAAGTTCCTTCACCTTATCACCTGACATCAGAACGACGAAGCCGGTGCCATCGGTCAATGGGGCTGATGTACCTGCAGTCACTGTGCCATCTGCCTTGAATACTGTAGGCAGTTTCGACAATCCTTCCATTGTAGTGCCCGGGCGTATATGCTCATCTGTTTTAAATTCTTCCTTGGTGACGACGGGTCCATTCTGGTCATAGGACACTTTTGTCACATCGATCGGAATAATTTCATCTTCAAAACGGCCCGCATCTAGTGCCGCTTTGGCACGCTGATGGCTCTGCACTGCGTAGGCATCCTGATCTTCCCGGGAGACTTGGAACTCCTCAGCCACCATTTCTGCGGTCAATCCCATCGGATAGGAAACCCCTGAGTCTGCATCTTGAAGAATCGGACTGTTTGTAGGCTCGTTGCCCCCCATCGGTACAGCGCTCATCAGCTCAATTCCACCTGCCGCCAGGACATCCGCCTGCCCAGCCTGAATCTGGTTTGCTGCCATCGCAATCGTTTGAAGCCCTGATGAACAGTAGCGGTTTACAGTCTGTCCCGGTACGCTGTTTGGCATTCCCGCAAGCAATGCAATGGAGCGGGCTATATTTTGACCCTGTAGTCCCTCTGGAAAAGCATTGCCCACTATGACATCTTCGACCATGGAAGATTCGAACCCTCCATCCACACGTTCCAGCACGCCTTTAAGTACTTGTGCTGCTACTTCATCCGGCCTATCGTGAAACATCGCGCCGTTTTTAGCTCTGCCTGCAGCAGAACGGCCATAAGCCACTATATATGCTTCCTGCATTAAGACTCATCCTTTCTTTTTAACCGATCCATTAATTGCGTAGTGGTTTCCCTGTTTCAAGCATATGACTGATTCTTGCGTGCGTCTTTTCGTTTTGAAGCAGGCTCAAGAAACGTTCGCGTTCCAGCTTCTGGATATATCTTTGATTCACATAGGTGTTTCGCGGTAGATTTCCACCTGCCAATGCCTCTGCAATTTTCAAAGTGATTTCATAATCATAGTCACTGATGAAATGTCCGAGACGCTGGGCATCAAGCTGACCTTTAATAAGTGCAATGAAATCGCGTCCTAAAGCAATATATTGGCCCTTTGGTTTCGGTATATAATTGGTGTTGGCTTCAAATCGTGCTTTCTCAAGCGCCACTTCAACACGTTTTTCTGAATTAAGCAATATGGAATCTGTATCTCTCAAGTAGCCATACCTCTTTGCTTCATAGGCATTGGTGGACACTTTAGCCAAGCCGATGTTCATCAGTATATCCGTCATCGATTCCTGCTTGTCGTTATGCTTATGAGTAGTGCTTAATATGCGATCCGCCATTTCAGCAAGCCCCCCACCACTCGGTAACAGGCCGACACCAGTCTCCACCATACCCATATAAGTTTCGCTTGCAGCTACGACAAACGGGGAGTGCAGCACCAGTTCACACCCACCACCAAGTGCCTGACCTTGTACAGCTGTTACAATCGGTTTCAGTGTATATTTCAAGCGATTGAAACTTTCATGGAGCTGGTCTATGGCTGGACCGACGAGCTCATCCACCTGCTTCATTTCATGCGCTTTCTTCATCATGTATAGATTTGCACCTACGCTGAAGTTCCGGCCATCAGCGTAGATGACCATACTTGAGAAATCTTCAGTTTCGAGCAAGCCTATGGCTTCAATCAGATCACTTGAGAAGCCGTCCGAAATGATATTGTTGGCGCTTTGCAACTTCAACAGCAACTGATCGGAATGGACCACCGACAGGTTGGAATCTTCCCGGTCCCATATTTGGCTGTCTATGAACGATGCCACTGGAGCTGTCCGCTCAATCGTCTCGCCTGCTTCATAGAATCCTGAAGTGCGTTCCTCGATCCAGTCCGGTAATTCACCAAGTTCTTCCTTCATGCGGTTTTTAACGCGTTCGAATCCCATAAGATCCCAGAGCTGGAACGGCCCCTTCTTCCAATTGAACCCCCATACAAGCGCCCGGTCTATATCTTTATAGTCAGAAGCAGCTTTCGGTACATTCAAAGTAGAATAATAGAAGTTGTTTCTGAGCGTCTCCCACATGAACAGCCCCGCTTCATCTTGAGCATTGAATATTACATCCATGTTCGCTTCCAGATCTTTGCTGAACTGCCCCAGGATTTCAAACTGTGGTTGCTGTTGGGAGACATAATCATTCTGCTCCGGGTCGAAGACGAGTACCTCCTTCTTATCCTTCTTGTAGAAGCCCTGCTTGGTCTTCCTGCCGAGTGCACCCTGTCCGACTAGTTTTTCAGCTATTTTAGTATCATGGAAGAATTCCTTCTCTTCGGGAATCTGCTGCAGTCCTTTTGTTACAGTGACAGCAATGTCCAGTCCAACCAGATCACTCAACCCGTAGGTCCCTGTACTTGGCCTGCCGATGCTGCGTCCTGTCAGAGCGTCCGTTTCCGTAATCGACATTCCTTGGTTTTCCGCGCGGTACATGATGTCATTCATCGTCTGGGTCCCAACCCGGTTGGCGACAAATCCCGGAACATCATTTGCAATCACTACGCCCTTACCAAGCTTGTCTTCAGCGAAAGCTTGCGCTTCATCGACCGATTGTTCAGAAGTGTCTTCAAGCGGAATGATTTCCACAAGCTTCATTATCCTTGGCGGGTTGAAGAAATGCATTCCAAAGAATCTTCTGCGCTCTTCTTCACCCAATACTTTCGCGATATAAGCAATCGGTATACCGGAAGTGTTCGTCGCAAACAGTGCATTATCTTTGGCAACACCCTTCACCTTATTCCACACTTCATGTTTGATTTCCAACTCTTCCTTAACGGCTTCAATGAAGATATCCGAATCATCCTGCCCCTTCAAGTCATCCTCAAAGTTGCCGTAGGACAAGTTTGATGCAAAATCCAGGTCGAACAGCTGCGGACGTTTTTTATCCGTTATCATCTCATATGCTTTTTTTGAAACCTTGTTACGATCTTTGTCATCTGCCACTATATCCAATAATTTCACTTTCAAGCCGGCATTGACGAGCAGTGCAGCAATCTGACTGCCCATTACCCCAGCACCTAGAACAGTTGCTTTTCTTATCGTCATGGAAATACCCTCCAAATTATTTGATCTCCGATGTACTTTTGCACTATGGGCTTTAGATGAATGCAGAGTCGCCGGTCAATGCACGGCCTATCACCAATGCATTTATTTCATGGGTGCCTTCGTACGTGTATACCGCTTCAGCATCCGAGAAGAACCTGGCGATATCATACTCGGCAAGAATACCATTGCCACCTGTGATGCCTCTGCCCATCGCCACAGATTCCCTTAGGCGTAATGCGTTCATCATCTTCGCAGTAGAGGTCGCCACTTCATCGTATTCACCCTTCTCCTGCATACGTGCAAGTTGTGCAGATAAAGTGATTGCCTGCGATAGGTTACCTTGCATCATGGCCAGTTTTTCCTGGATCAATTGGTACTTGCTGATCTCCTTGCCGAACTGCTTACGTTTGGTCACATAATCAAGTGTGGCACGCAGTGCCCCTGCCATTGCACCTGTCGCCATATATGCCACGCCTGCACGTGTCGAATAAAGGATTTTGGCGATATCTTTGAAGCTATTGATATTCTGCAGTCGATCCGCCTCTTCCACTACGACATCCTTTAAATGGATGTTGGCATTGGGTATGATTCTGAGTGCAATTTTATTCTCTATAATATCGATATCGACACCTTCCTGCTCGGGCCGGATGATGAAACCTTTCGGCTTGCCGGTTTCAACATCGACCGCAAACAAAGGAATGACATCTGATACATTCGCTCCCCCGATCCATTTCTTCGCACCATTTATGATCCATTTGTCGCCCTCACGTTTTGCCGTCGTCTCCAATCCTCCCGCTACATCGGATCCGTGCTCCGGTTCAGTCAATGCAAAACACGTTCTGAGTTCGTGGGACTGGAGTTTTGGAATATAGTGCGCAACCTGCTCTTTACTTCCTCCGAACAAGAAGGCGTTGTGACCAAGCCCCTGATGGACACCAAGCAAAGTCACCAGTGATACATCAAACCTGGCTACTGTGTAGGATAGGAAGAACTGGAACATCTGACTTGCCATTCTGGCGCCTTCCCGTCCTTCAAACAACAAGGGATTATTGAAATAATCAAGTTTGCCCATCTCTTCAAAGAAGCCTTCCGGAATGGTTGCATTTATCCAATGGTCATTGATCGAATCCCGGTATTTACTCTCAAGCAGATCGTTCAGTTGTTTTAAAAATTTCACTTCTCCTTCAGTGAGTTCTTTGGAGACGTTCAACAGATCTTCTGGATATAATTCCTTCAATAGTTCATCTTTAGTTGCCATTATATTTCCCCCATCATTTTATTATACCGCTTTCAAAATTGCTGTTTACTGCCTAGTGAACTAGTGAACAAGCCCATTCTCCTGCGCTTTTTCGTTCATGAGTTTCTGGATGGCCATCCTATCCGGTTTTGCAGTCGAGTTCAACGGGATATCTGTCAGATTCAGATACATCCTCGGAACTTTATAGCCTGCCAACCTTTCCCTCATATGTGCGTTCAAGGTCTCTTCAAAACCTTCTTCATCCTCCTTCAGGACGACTGCTGCAGAGACCGATTCACCATATTTCGGGTGATCGAATCCGACTACTATTGATTGCCTCACTAGTGGATGCTCTGACAATACCGACTCCACTTCAGATGGCAGAACATTTTCACCACCGGTGATGATCAGTTCTTTCTTACGGTTGACGATGAATATGTCGCCATCCTCATCTTTCCGGGCGAGGTCCCCTGTCAGGAAATAGCCGTTGTGGAATGATTTTTCAGTCAGATCCGGCCTATTCCAATAGCCTGGAGTTACGTTTTTTCCTTTAATCGCGAGTTCACCTATTTCATTCGTTCCAACTTCATTGCCGTCGTCATCGAGCAACTTCATGTCGACATACATGATCGGCTTGCCGATGCTCATAGGTTTTCTTTTGGCATTCTCTGGTGTATTGACCATTGCCAGCGGTGCCTCAGTGAGACCATAGCCATTGATCAGCGTGTGCCCCATGCTTTCGAAGTGCCTTTGGACAGCTGGCAACGGAGAGGATCCTCCCTGGATCAGGAACCTTATATTTTCAAAGTTTTTAATATCAAAGTTCTCCTCAAAAATCATGCCGTAGTACATCGTCGGTATTAACGTGAGGTAATCCGGTTTATGCTCCGCCATCAGATCATTCAACTGTGCCCCGTCGTAATAGCGGTGCAGCACCAATGTGCCCCCCACCATGATTGCCGGCAGCGCGGTATCATTCAATCCAAGTACATGGAATAGCGGTGTCGTTAGGATTGTCTTATATGATGCATTAATCTTATAGGTCAGTGCCGTGTTCACGATATTGCTGACGAATGAATCATATGTGAACATCACTCCTTTAGGGAGTCCTGTCGTACCGCTTGTATAGATTAGTGCTGCAAGCTCATCACTTTCAACATCGACAGTTTTGAAAGGCCTATGATTATCAGGGTGGCATATGTCATCATATTCTTTCGAATCGATATTCATATGAAGCAGACCTTCAGGAGTACCGGTCAGGCTTTCTTTATGTTTTTCTGCATATAAGATCAACTTGACGCCGGAATCTGAAATGACGCTCTGAATCTCTTTTGGACTCAAACGCCAGTTCATCGGTAGAAATACAGCCCCCATCTTGAATGTCGCGAATAGCAGATCGAATATTGCTACATCATTAGGCGCAAATATCCCGACTACATCGCCATGGCCAATACCTTGTTCCTTCAGGTGATTCGCCAAGTTTTCAGCACGCTTGTCCATATCCTGGTAAGACCACTCAGTCCCCTTCAGAGGATCTATTATTGCCGGCTTCACTTCATCATAGTCCGCCCGTGTCTTAATCCAATCGTAGTTCATGTCTATCTTCCCCTTTGTTTGTGATTATTCTCCCTTTATGGAATATTGCAGCTTCCCCCATGTTTCCTGATAGATTTCCGGATCCATTACTTTTATATCTTCCGCAATGATCGGTTTGAAATCCATCTGAGAAAGTACATCTTTTTCCAGTTGAAGCCCTGGTGCGATTTCAATGACTTTCAACCCTGCATCAGTCAACTCAAAGACCGCACGTTCTGTAACATAGTAGACCTGCTGTCTGAGCTGTCTTGAATAAGCCGCGTTGAAGTCCATGCTTTTGACGCTGTCCACGAACTTCCTGGTATGTCCCTCCTCTTTTATTTCAAGAGTCTTCCCACGGCACTCTGCCTTGCTGCCTACAACCATGGTGCCCGAAAAGATCAATATCTGGACAGTTTGGCTGATGTCTATAAAGCCGCCGCTGCCATTCAGCCTCTCCCCAAAGGCCGAGACATTGACATTGCCATGACGGTCGATTTCCGCAAAACTCAAGTATGCGATGTCGAGACCATCATTGAATATGAAATCCCAAGTCATGTCATGGCGTATTCTGGCATCCAGGTTGTAGTTCATGCCGAAGCGATTACCGCTGCCGAACATGCCGCCGAAAATACCGGTATCGATGTTCAGATTCACAAGCTCATCCACCTTCTCTTCACGCAGTAGGCTGGAGAGCTCGTTATTGATTCCATAACCGATGCTTACACCATCTCCCGGTGAAAGGAATTGGGCTGAGCGTCTAAGAATTATTTTACGAGCGTCAAACTTCGGAAAACCTTGTCTAGGCTCTGCAATCCTATAATGACCCGCCAAGGCCGGATCATAATAGTCCTGTATCACCTGCTTATGGTATTTAGGATCTTTATTGACGACCACGTAATCTACAAGTTCGGCAGGGATAAATACGTCTTTTGGATTATAGCTGCCATTCTTGATGATTTCTTTCACCTGGACGATTATCTTGCCGTTATTACTGCGCGCTGCCGCAGCTGCAGCATACCCTTCTCCGAGGTGGGATTCATGGGTCATGTAGATGTTGCCCTTCTCATCCGCATAAGTTCCCCTCAATAACGCAATATCAATTTTAGGGAATTTATAATGCAGATATTCTTCATCATCGATATCAATGACTGACACTATATCTTCCCTAGTCACATCATTTGCTCTGCCACCCGAATACCTTGGATCAACAACTGTGTTCAACCCAACCTTAGAAATCATGCCTGGTGAAGCCGATGACTGATGGCGATACTGGGTGGCTATAATGCCTTGGGGCAGGAAATACATTTCTATTTCATTATTTTTAACCGCCTTAACTGTAAACGGCGATGCTATCACCAAACTTGTGATGATGCGTTTGACCATCCCCCGTGTAACAAAGGAATCCAAATCGAATCCATCATCAAAATCACTGATGTCGTTCGAAACGACAAACGTAAGATCATTTACTTCCTTATTCTCATCATGCTGTTCTGCCAAGTTTTTAAGAATTTCGACTGGCAGATTACCCACTGATAGAGCAGCTATCGCAATGACATCCCCTGTTTTAACGATATGCTCTAAATCATTGTATGAAATAATCTTCATATCCCATTCTCCCGACATTTTTTATTCCAAAAACACTTTTAACATATAACATCCCCCTGTTTATGTTGACCTTACAATTTCAATGTATCATCATGATTATAAATTGTAAACGTTTTCATTTCAGAAATATCAAACTTTTACTATCGCAAAGTTTTATGTCTGATTATATAACCTAGTACTAATTCGGCTCTAAACCCTGATTTTACAAGCATTCCAGATGCGTGTGAGCTATAAGAATATGTAATATCCAAGGGCAAAAATAAAAGTGTAAATATGAAATAAATGAGTATTGACTTTTATGTCGAAAAATGGCCAAGGTAATATTTTTTTGAAGTTTAAGCACTACCTTCCCTACCGCCGCATCCCTCGCAGACTACTGCAGCATTTTTGTAAACTATGCTAGCGAGTTCCTTTTAGGTACTTGAGTGCTAAAATTTACATCAAAAGATATTAGGGGGTATTAATAGTGGAGTTAAAGGATAAACTTTTTAGGAAACTGGAAGATAAAAAGCAGGATATGATTGAAACCAGAAGATTTCTGCATGAAAATCCCGAGTTGTCATTTGAAGAGCATAACACAGCGAAGTTCATTGAAGACTTCTATCACGATAAGGACGTCAAGGTTATAAATAATATGGGTAATGGATACGGCATCATCGTTGAAATCAGTGGTAAGGGTCCGGGCCGGGTAATCGGGTTGCGCGCTGATTTCGATGCGCTTCCCATAGAGGAAGAAGCGGATGTCCCCTTCAAGTCTAAAAATGAAGGCGTAATGCATGCTTGTGGTCATGATGTCCATACTGCCTATATGCTCCACTTGGGGGAAGCGCTCATTGACCTAAAGGAAGAATGGTCAGGCACCATAAAACTGATTCATCAACATGCTGAAGAAGTCCCGCCCGGCGGTGCAAAAAGTATTGTCGAATCAGGCATGCTCGATGACTTGGACGAAATCTACGGCATTCATATCTTCCCAGCATTCGATACCGGAACCATCGCTCTCGTCCCCGGCAACGCAATGGCCGGCAGATCGAACTTCACTTTGACCATCCAAGGTTCTGGTGGCCATGGTGCCATGCCGCATACTACCCATGACGCCCTCGTTGCCGGCTCTTACTTCGTCACCGAATCCCAGACCATCGTCTCACGACGCATGGACCCGAACGATTCAGTGGTCGTATCCATCACAGTATTCGATGCGCCTGGAGGCTTTAATGTCATACAGGATAAAGTCGTGCTACGTGGAACTGTTCGCTATCTGGACGAAGATAATAAAGAGCCTGCATACGAGGCAATGAAGAAAATAACTAGAGGCATTGAAACCTCTTTCGATGTAGAGTGCACGCTTGATTATCTCTATGATTATCCCGTCACATACAACCATCCCAGAGAAACCCAGTATGTAGAAGATATACTCAAAAAGAGCGTCGGATCCTATATTGATGAGGTAATCCATTCCAAACCTTTCAGCGGCTCGGAAGATTTTTCCTACTATCTTGAAAAGATTCCTGGCACATTTATAAACGTCGGTGCCAAGCCTGAAGGCATGAAAGAGCCATATCCCAACCATCATCCTAAATTCTTGATAAACGAGGACTCTTTATTGATCAGTGCAAAAACGCTCGGTGAGGTTGTTCTGGATAGACTTGAGGGCTGATGGGAATTGCGCTCGATATATAAGTAACGAGATAGGGAAGCACAGTGAGTTATATAACTGCTTAAAGGAGTAATATATAAGGGAGTAAACCCCCTTGCTAATTTATGTATCCTCCCTCAACCGAGGGAGGCATTTTCTTACGATTAGTCAATAGATTACAAGCATATATTCCATATTTTTCATCCCTATCCAGCGGGGCGCCCCGCTGGATAGGGATGTCGGCATGCCAAATAGGCCCTGCTTTTTCAGTTTTTTCGGAGCAGGGGCTGTGGTATACTTGAGTTACGAATTGACGCAGTGGTGGGTGGCCACAGCGTAATCATATCGCTGTCCAACGGTGACAAGATGGAAGAGGCACTTCAAAAACTTGTTCACACAGGCGATGCAGGCAACCTTATGGTGTTTACCATGGGGTTGCTTTTTTAGTTTCCGATAGTAGTCCACCAGATGGTTATCCGCGTGCCTCTGGTTCCGGATCATATTCTCGATCATGTAGTACAGGATTTTCCTTAGATGCTTATTGCCGCGCCGATTGATCTTATCCTTGTACAGAAGGATGCCGGATTGATGGCGGCGGATGTCGATGCCGGTATAGGCATTCAGCTGATTGGCCGTGTCGAACCGGCGGATGTCTCCGGCTTCAGCGATGATACGGACCGCTGTAATGTCTGCAATCCCTGGAAAGCTCTTCAGGATATGGTATTCCGCCTGTTCCTGAGACATGGCGACCATTTGCTGGATGAGCCGGTGCTTCAGCTCCAGCAGGGTCTGACAGCGTGCAGCATAGTTTCTGAGCTGTTCAATTCGGACGTCATCTGTAGACAGTGCCGGATAGGCATCTGCGGCCGCCGACATCAGCTGATCGGCTTTCTCTTCTGCGCGTTTTCGGGACTGGCGCTTCCCGGTGCTGCCGAGGATCATATTCTTCACTTTCGTTCTGGACAGCACAATCACCCGATCCGGATGCGGAAACAGTTGGAGGATGGAAAGATACAGGTCGGAAGTTCGGGTAAAGAGCTGCTCCAGTTCCGGGAAGGTCATCTGAACCAGGGCATGCATCCGGGTTCTCAGTCGGACAATCTCCTGCTCCAATTCAGCGTAGTGGCGGGAGAGGCTGCGCATTTCTTCGTAATACCCTTCTTGAACCTGCTTGTTGCGGGGCGGATGGGTAAAACAGGCCTGGGCGAGTTTATGGGCATCACTCCGGTCCGTCTTGTGCATCCGCATGGACAGGCTCTGCATCTTGGCCGCCAGTGGATTGAGCAGCGCATACTCGAACCCGCATGCCTGCATGAAGCGTTCCAATGCCTTTGAGTAGACCCCTGTGGCTTCAAATACAATATCAGGCAGGACGCCATCCTGTTTCCGTTGCGTCTCAATCTGGATCCGGACATTATCAAAAGCCGATCTGGTATGCGTGATATCCCCTTCAAATATACAGTGCTGCCAAGCATCATAGACGACCATGTAGCTGTGTCCCATACTGACATCAAATGCGATGACACTTTTCATTTGGTTCTCCTCCTTTGTTTTAAGCAGAAGTGACCACGTATCCTCATCGATTCCCTTTTCTCATACTCGATCTCGAAGATCCCACATACTGAACCTGATTCAGATAAGGATAGTGGAGCTGGCCCGTTTTTATTCCGGATTCTAAATCCTAAAACCTCGTCGACCTGATCTCCACTCCTACTATATGAAAATAGTACCACAGGACCTGGCCGGGTCCTGTGGTACTAATCTTAGTATGTTTTTATTAACTAAACGTGCCCCAATCTGGCCCGACTTCACCAGTGACACTATTCCATGTTTTAACAGGCAGATATTTCGTCTGACCATTTACATAGTGTTCGATCCATATGTGATTATCTTGCCTCAATAGATAACTGTATTCAGTTGACCATCCTGGATTTTCATACCCCCCTTTTGGAGCGGACAGGAACGGACTGCCAATGCGGGACATGATGCGTGTGCCCCCGACTTTAAAAGTGCCGCTTGTTTTGAGATATTGTGTACCATATTGATTAGTCTGCCATTCTTCTTCAGGTGCAGGCGCGCCTACATTTGAGAGTGTCTTGAATTGCACGCCAAAGTAGTCACATACCGCTTTGACATCACAGTCCGCCATATCTGTAATGTACCGTTCTTGTTTATTTCCGAAGATCAATGGAAAATCTAAGTTGTTTGTCATAAATCCATGCTCCACCAGGACCATCGGAAAAGTAGTGGATTCCCTGATGATGTGAAGGTTTGTCCAAGAGTTATATTGGGCTGCATGCAGTCCATTGCCGTGGATGCTATACCCCTTCTTTTTCATATTGTTGATGATGTTCGTTGCGAACTGTTTACCTTGTCTACTGGTATACCAGTAGAATGCACAACGCCCATTTGCACTTTCTGTCCCAGCATTGGCATGTAGGGAGATTCCAAGATCTGGACGCTTGCTGCCGTAATAGTTGGTACGATTCACAAGATATACATCTTTGCTGTCGAATGGCTGTGCCATAATGACCTTAAAGCCGTTATGTTCAAGCAGACGTTTTACGCGTTTCCCTAACTTATTATTAAAATCAAATTCCGCATATCCTTTTCCATCTTTGTAGACACCTTTACCTGGCGGGAATGTGTTGTTCCCATGTCCAATATCCAATGCAATTACTTTACTCATATTCAACACTCCTTGATTTTTTTAAATTTGAAATAAAAAAGACACCCTATTTTAGAGTGTCTGTTGTAAACCCTTCTCTTCTTTTCGCAACTTCCCATGCACCTGTAGCCATCAGTCCGCTGATCAGGCCTGCGGACACCCTGCCGCCCATTGATAAATCAGCACCCAGTTCAGGCACTAATGCGCTCAAGGCACCAAGACCTGCACCAATTGTTACACTGACCAACGGCAGAAAATTCTTCTTTATCTTTTGGGTACGTTTCAACACTTCTACGAGGCCGAGTGTGATACTTGCTATGACCCCACTGAACAGCAGTATTCCTTCCATCATTTTCACCTCCTTTCATTATATGAAGATGAACCCAAGTACAAATATAATGAATGGCACCAATATCCCGGCTGCAAAACCGGCTGCCCATTTCAATGTCAGTTTGAGCTCTTTCACCTTTTTCTCGTTTTGTCGGCACATATCGAACGCCTTATTGGACTTGTCATATGCCTCATCCGCACGCTCCCGTATCTGCTCCAGCCCGCTCAGTTTGCCATCTATCTGTCCCAAGCGGTCAAATAGCTTAATGACGATATCTTTTTCATCTACTGGCATCAAATCACTCCTTCACTTATATTCAAGCGCATATTGACCACCCCCTTTTTTTCATAAAAAAGAGGCCGCTTCTCAGCAGACCCATATCTTTAGTATGTCTTTCCGGTAATGCTGATAGATCATCAGAGATAACTTGGCCGACAAATCTCCTTTCTCACTGCTTCACCCCCTACTTTTTGTGTATTGTTCTATTCAAGATTGTTAATGTTTGCCAACAAACAAAAAAGACACTCACATGAGTGTCTTCGCAGTATTTGAATTTAAAACGAGATCAATGGAGGAAAATTGTGCGGCCAAGCATTTCATCCTCTCTATCCATCTTTAATTCTATATAAGGTCCCCCACATACTCATCATTTTTATAACAATTTCAGCATTTTCAACTTTTTCAGTCCTTCATCAACAAGCATGCCTCCTTCATGATCTGATAGACGCGTGTCGTTGACACCCCAACCTCTTCCGCGATACTTTGGTACGTCATGCCATCAAGCCTTAGGTTGAAGACCAGCGCCATACGTTCATCTGTAATACGGCTCCACCTATTTTGGATATATCGTGCTCTCGCTTCAAGACGAGATAGTTCAGCCCCCCTCTTCAGCCGTCTTTCCACTTCATTGTGTACGGGGTCACTGGTTGTGCCCTGTGCTTTTGGCATAACGGATTCGATGCCATATTGAGCAGTCGCTCCACCGCCTACATCTGAGTTATATTGCGCGCGCAATTCTTTTATTTTCGAGATATAATACGGATAACTATTGATCATGTCCATAATCTTTTCTGTCGAGTATGTTTCAGTTGTATATTTCATAATTCAACTCCACCCATTTTAAAGTTTGATTGTGGCTGGGAGCATAAGAACTTCTCCACCAACCATCTTGCGTCTCTTCTATATATCGTTTCATTCTCAAATACGAGCAAGCTTTGTAATGGCTCAACGCTTCTCTTATGATCAGTTCTGGTTATTGTACATACACTATTTTTGTCATCTCACCTATCCGCCGCTTCTGAATTCCGTAATCATCTTTTGAATCTCAGGGTCTTCGCCCGCCGTCTTGATTGGCTCTGTTGCCCCACCAGATTTCGATCTGTTCTCATCATTCAACCATGATGGCGCCACTTCACCCGGTTGCTCACGTTGCTTCCGTTGGTAAGAGTGCTGCATGCGCTTTAGATTATCACGTTCAAACCGCCGTTTGTCCGCTTTGACCTTTTCTATAGTATCTAAGCCGTCAGCCTGAAAGCGGGATAGAATGCCGTTGATATGACTGTGATGCTTTTTGCCTGCATCATAAGTTTCTTTCATGGCCTCAATGATGATTTCTGGGGAATGCCTCTTTAACCACTCCTCCACTTGTGCATTTAAAGCACCAGTTACTGCACCGAAGCCAAAATATTCATATGCTTGAAATATCTTTCCGACACGTGCGTCATAAGTCATGGATGTATATGGGTTATCATCATTATTGTTCATTATTAATGCGTTATTGACCTTATCGTCATTATTGTTTGTGCGTCCTTGTGTCACCTGCGTGTACCCGGCGCGTCCTTCTCGTATCTTTTCAGATGCTTTCCGGTGTCTTTTCTGTATATCTCCATTTTGATAAACATCATAATTAATGACGGTCAGGAGTGTCTTTTTGGTGTCTTTTTCTGTAAGTATCATCCCATCGCTCTCCAATAATTTAAGAAAACCATCAACCTTCGTTCTCGACCAGCCCCAACGTTCTCCAAGCTGGCGCATACTGGTTATCCTTTGTCCTCTTTCGACTCGAATCAATTCATTATCACACATCACTTTGTTGTCTTTATGATTGACCATCAACAGTAAATCGACCCAGGCTTCGAACTTAGAGAATTTTCGTTTTTCCTGGAAAAGCCAATGATCTTCTATACACCGGTGTAGACTGATCCAACCAGTCATGCAATCATCCCCATTCTTCTTGCTTAATTTCTTCAGTTATTCATTCAGCAGCCAGTTCAGCGTTGACTTATTTTCTGGATTACTGCATATTCCACTTCGATTTGATTTAATTCAGAGCCAATATATTACTCTTAAAGAGTAACTTTAAGTCAAAAATTTTTATTTGATTGCTGTGATTTATAATACAACCAATGTACTTTTAAACCTTAAAATATGCGCCCTGATAACTTTCATTATAATACTCTTTGTGAGTAAGTCAATGAATATATTACTCTTTATGTATAAATAACTTTCTCTATTAGAGTAAATGACATATACTTATCATGTGAGCAACATCTAGGAAAGCGGGGAGCGCCATGAATAGAGACCGTCTGATACATCTTAGGGAAAAGAGGGGATGGACCAAGGCTGAAAGTGCGCGTAGATTAAGCATAGCTACCAGCACTTATTCGAGCTATGAATATGGCCATCGAAAGCCTGACAGTGAAATGCTTGTAAAGATAGCTAAACTACATGATGTGTCCACCGACTATCTGCTTGGAAATGATCGGAAAGAAAAAGCGAACTCGCTGCAAGAAGCTGACGTTCTAATGTTTTCTGATAAAGAAGGATTTGATAATCTTTCAGAAGCAGACAAGCAGGAGTTAAGGGAATTATTGAATGATCAGTTGGAGTTCTGGATTGAGAAGAAGAACAAGGGGAAATAACGTTCTGTCGTAGATAATCGTGAATATGGGTAAAAGCAATGCTTTTTCTACACGAACTACAATGGTTAGTTCTCGCTGGAAAGTGTTTTGGAACTACTTCAGTATTCAAAGACAATAATAAACTGACCACATAGGCTTCAGGTGGTCAGATATTTTTTTAGAATAAAATCGAACATACGTTCCTTAAGGGGGATTTTATGAGAATTGAGAAAGTCGTCAACGAAGTGGCTGATACTTGCATTACAGATAACTTGGATTTGAACATCCCTCACCTGTCTTACATGTTTTCCGCACACATCATGTATAACGACCATACAAGTTTTTATTATAATAAACAGGGGGTGGATATCATCGCCATTAAGGTTGGCGATCCCTTTGAAATGTGGCAATCGTTTTGCCATGAAGTTGGACATATGTTCCTCCATTGCACCAATCAACAGATAATGCCTCATGCGTTCAACTATAAGCAGGAAGCTGAGGCCGAGAAATTTGCATTGCTGCTGATGATGCCGGAAAAACTGATTATGCGCCATAAATTATATGAAGCACAGGATGTTGCGAATTATTTTGAAGTTCCAATCGACTTGGCTATGCAACGTATGGAGATGCTGATTGAATATACGCATGCAAATACCTTTGACTAAAATATTTAAGGTTTCTATGGAGAATCAATCAATGAAATCATCATTTCCTTTTCCTTCCTATAAGTATGAAGATGAGGAAGAGCGCCACTGCAATCAGGATGCCATACATGATCTTTGAGTAGGTATCCATATATCCGACAATCGTCTGCCAGGAGCCACTGACCGAAGCGCCGAGATACACAAGGACAGTATTCCAAATTAGGGTCCCTAAAGTGGTCAACGCAAGAAACAGCACGATGTTCATTCGTGCCATCCCTGCAGGAATCGATATGATGCTGCGCATCACGGGGATGAAGCGGCTTACAAGAACCGCCCCTATTTCATATTTACTGAACCAATCATTGTATTTAAGGAGATCTTCCTGATTGAGGCGGAAGATATGCCCCCACTTGTCGACAGCATTTTCCATCCGCTTCTGGCCTTGAGACATGCCGAAGTAATATAATGCAATGGCACCTAAGACGGAACCGATGGTCGATGAAACGACAACACCAGTCATGCTCAAGTTTGATTCAGTTGTTGTGAACCCGCTGAAACTCAGCACGACTTCAGAAGGTATCGGTGGAAAAACATTTTCCAAAGCCATCAAAAACGCGATGCCGATATAGCCAAAATTATTTATGATATAGGTAAGCAGGCTTTCCATTTTATCCTCCTTGACCACACCCAGATTATGGATGAAGTATACTTCACATACCCTTTTCAATTACCCGTATTTGATCTCATTATGCTGTAATTGTTTAACAGCATGGATAATATGGTAATAATAAATAAATGAACAGACAAAGGAGTGTTTGATCATGTCAGAAGAAAATAAGAATCAACAGGAACGGATGAAAGAAGTAGCAGAACAGAAGGCAGAAGAAGGCAAAAGACAGAAAGAACAGATGAAGGAAAAAGCCCAGGCCAAACAAAGTGATTATAGAGATGAGAAATCAAAAGATCTTGCTAAACATGTTGAAACACAAGGAAGAGCCCCTGATGTGGAAGATCAGGCAGAGTTGGAAAAAGGCGAAAACCCGTCCAATCAATATAGATAAACACATTGTAAAATACAGGCATACCTTAGATGGGCATGCCTGTATTTTTAATTATATATACTCTATTTAGTTGAATCTTAAGGTTTTGATTGTGATATATAAGTTGCATAAGCAAAATATGTTTGAGCGAACAATGCTTAAATGATAATAAAATTGATATTTAAACTTTATAAAAAACATATAGATGAAATCTCGCTTAGCCAACAAGCAACCTATGTTACAATAAATGTAATTTAATCTAGGAGGTTACATATCATGAAAAAATATCTATTAACTGGCGGCTTTGCCACTGCACTATTACTCGGTGCTTGTGGAACCGATGGAGAGCAGTCAGAAGAAACTGTAGCTGAAGAAACGACAGAAGAGCAAACTGAGAAATCCGAACCAACTGAAGAGGTCACTGAGGAAACAACTGGGGAAGAGACTACTGAAGAAGCTGCTGAAGTTGAAGACGAGATTGATGAAGTGGTTGATGAAGTTGAGGAACCGGGTTCACTTGCAGAAGCAAACGAAGAACTTGCCGGCGAGGATGGGTTGACAGAAATATACGGATATAATGATGAAGAAGTTACTGAAGAAGTAGGTAGCCTAATTGTTACACGTAATTCCGCTGTTGTGTTTGGCATGAAATTAGATGAAGATACAGCATGGTATTTTGAAGATGAGGGTTACTCACTCGGAGACGAAGTACAAATGATAACTATCGAGTACACAGTCGAAAATACTGTGGAGGATCCAAGAGATTTTTACCTTAACCAGACAACACTTATTACAAGCACGGGCGAACAGATAGAGAGCGAGTGGTTAATGGACAGTGGTTTACAGTCTGAAATGCTAGGTGCTGTTAAGTCGACAGGGGACGTAACTTTTTTACTGCGAAATAGTGATGCGGACGATATTGAATGGGTAGACATTATTATCCCGAGTTTGAGTGATGAGAATTACGATATAGTGTCTGAAGAATACAAGCAACGTATTGAAATAATGAAAGAATAAAATTAAGCCACTTCATGAGTGGCTTTTACTATGGTCTAAATCAGCACGGCGCATCTCGAGTACTCTGTTTGTTTAAACCAAGCAATATAGCGACTGACTCCTTGCCATCTTTTAACTGTACCTAGAAGTTGAACAATGCCACGTATAATTGAATATCCATTTCCCGGAATAATTTATGTATAATTTGTCTTATAGCATAAGTCGCCTATTAGACATACTATGACTAATCTCTTTATAGTCAAAGTTATTCTATTAGCGTATAAATTTCTCATTTCATTACCTCTATCAAATCTCACGGCAACAACTACAGAAAAGGCATAGAATCACAAAAAATATACTAAGTGAATCAATTTCATAATTGCTCATTTTAAAATTACAAAGACCAACAGAATTAAAAATTATAATTTTTAAAAACGATTATGCAGCTTGCTGTTGGTTTAATTTTCCATTGATACGATCTGCTGCCAATTTTGAAGCATTATAAATCAGCGTTGCCATGTCAAAGTGAATTTCGGCACGTTTTCCAGTCCGATAGCGGACGTTGTCTAACTGAAAAATTCCTTTAAATATGCGTTAACTCGTTCAACAGCGGTACGTCGTTTGAAAATCGTTTTCCAAGCCTTAGAACCGCGGACAGGCGCTGTGTACTTCCGAAGGTTCTGAGTGATTTTAACCTTGTATACCTTTTGACAGATACCTTCATTAGCCAGCGGACATTCGTTACATTCTTTCGGTCTTATATATTTTAGCGTTTCGTATTTTGCATCAAAACTATCATAGCGATAAGAGTGTTCTCGAAAACAAGTAGGGGCAAAATGCTTATCGAACCCGATGGGTTCGGGTTCATTCCGCTTGTTATAAGCAATCACAGATTGTTGTCCCATTCTGTGTACTTGTTCATATATTGGTTCGTAATCGTACCCAGCATCCATTGTTTGATAGTGCAAAGAAGGCATTTGCAGGCGTTCCCCTATCCCTTTAAGTAACGGGATCGCTGCTTTACCATTATTTAGATTTCCAGAAGAAAAAAGGGCTTGTAAAATATATTGGCTTGATGTACCAATGGCGGGAGGTCCCTTGTAACCAAACCAAGAGGCATTTTTTCCTTCCGGGTTCTTTTTCACACCCCATTTTGGGTCTTGAGGAACTTCGGCACGTAATTCAGTCAAAGGTACATCTAGTTGCGCTTCTATCTTCTTTTCATATAGAGGCAGGTTCGCTTCCTTTTCATCTTGTTCTTTCAGCCGTTGTTCGCGTTCTTCTTTGGATTTACGCCCACGTTTTTTGGGCTCAGGCTTGTGCTTTTCTTCTTTTGGTGGCGCCTGGTCACGCGCTTCAAAATGGGTGGCATCAACAGCGGCTGTATCATCTGTAATAAAGCCTTCGGCAATGGCTTGTAGAATCACATTTTCTCGTTCTTCCTCTAGGATATTAGACTCAATTAATTTGGTGACAAGGCGAGAATAAGAAGACTCTGATGGCACATTATCTGAAACAAGGAAACCGCAATTTAATTTAAAGGCAATGTCGTCGTTCAGCCGTCTTACCAAATCCTTTATCGTAGGGATTCGTTCAACGTATCGTACAAGGGGGAAATAATCATGGCTGCGTAATTAAGATCCTCCGGTGCGCCAAATCGGGATCTTTTAGTCACTTTGTGATAAATTTTCCCCAAATTAATTGCTGAAATAATTGCATCATATTTTTGGGTAGGTTCCATGTCATATAGTTCTTGAATGCTAAATAAACTAGATTGACGTATAATGGTCATAGGGAGTGCCCCTCCAGTCTTTTTATGGTTGTGTTAACAACTCTACCATTATACAAGATTTGAGGAGGTGCTTCCTTTTTTAAGTTTTCAAACCCTTGCCCTGTAAGGGCTAGGAATTATGAAATTCATTCAAGTAGAATAATATTTTGCAAATGTACATAAATGAGGTTGAGGCCAGCTCATAATTTTTGAGTACAGTGACAGGGCTGATATGGTTTTCGATACATCTAATCTCACAGTTTAATTGTACCTTGAACCCTTCTGCTGAATATCGAAGCATACTACTATACTTAGAGCCATTCGCTCGATGAACATAAGCCAGCTCAGGGAAACATGATGAAGAAAAATTTATAGAGGAAAATAAAAAGCGGACACGTATTGAAGACATGTCCGCTTTAAACATTGCTATATCAATTAGTTTTAACGGACAGTGAGGGATTTGACTTCAATATCATAGTTTATCAAAACTTCTCAACGGCGCCCTTTTAAAGCTGGTTTTTTATCAGTCATTATCATATATTGTTGTGCTTTTTGGAACGATAATGGAACATAATCAATTTATATTCTTCGCTTAAATTTTGTTAATATATTACAAATTGTATTGACTTATTAATACAGTCATATAACCTAGATTGTATATTATAATTTCGCCGATTGTAAAATTAAGCTAGACACCTAAAAAGGGTCACGCGTGATACACTCAAAATGAGTTTTCCGACCAAAGAAAATCATAGGAGTGATCACGCATGACCTACACCCATATTACCACGGACGAGCTAGTAATCATAGAAGCCTATTTCCATCAAGAGACCCCGACTTCACAGATTGCGAAACGGATTGGGCGTGCCCGTCAGACGGTCCATAATGTCATCGCATATCTCAAGGACGGGCACACTGCGCTGGAGTATTATCGGCGCTATAAGGAAAACAAAAGCCGGTGTGGTAGAAAACGGATTGTTCTACCGACCGATCAGCAGAAACATGTTGAAAAGCAGGTGGCGCAAGGCTGGACACCGGATGTGATCGTCGGTCGGCAGGAGATGCCAATTGACTGCTCGGGCCGTACACTGTATCGAATGTTCAAACGAAAAACCTTTGATGTAGCCACACTGCCGATGCAAGGCAAGCGAAAACCAAATGGCCATCAGGAACGCCGGGGCAGACAGGCCTTCAGGCGAAACATCTCTGAAAGAACAACTGACTACCCGGCGTTCAATGAAGAATTCGGCCATCTCGAGGGAGATACCATCGTCGGTGTCCGCCACAAGAGTGCCGTCATCACGCTGGTTGAACGCCTGTCTAAGGTCATTATCACCTTGAAGCCTGAAGGCCGGACGGCACAGGCAATCGAGTCTGCCATCAATACGTGGTGTCAAGAGATGCCCAGAAACCTGTTCAAGTCCATCACTTTCGACTGTGGTAAGGAATTCTCCAACTGGCAATCGATGAGCAACCAGAACGATCTGTCCATCTACTTTGCCGACCCAGGGACACCGTCTCAACGGGGATTGAATGAACATTCCAATGGCCTGCTCAGAAAGGATGGACTGCCCAAAGACATGGATTTCAACACGGTCGATCAGATATTTGTCTCGTCTGTCGCTTCAAGAAGAAACCACATACCGAGAAAATCATTGAACTACCGGACACCATTGGAAGTCTTTTTGAGTTACATGGGTGAAAAGGAACTGTCTAGCTTATTTTGACAAACGAAATTTTTAAAATTTAAAGTAATAATTTAGTGTATTTTATTCGTTATTACTTTTAGTTTTAAGCCAAGAAAGGAGAACATTTATGGATTATTTAAAGAAGTTTATCATGTTTGATAAGTTTATCACGCCTTCTATTGTTCAAATAGTTTTTTGGATTATAGCAGGAGCTGCACTACTGATTACACTTTTCGGTTTGTTGGGTGCTTTATTCAACGGTGAATTTGGTTTGTTCTTTTTAATTTTAATTATCGCTCCTATATTGATTCTAGTTATTAGAATTTACATGGAATTGATACTGCTTTTCTTCAAAATCTACGAAAAACTACATAGTATCGATGAACGTTTAAAAAAGAATTATTGATTTACGGAATAAGTTGAAGGGAGTTCTTTAATAGTGAAAGGTTTTAAACTATCATTTTTATTAGTCGTGTTAACTACTACACTTGTTGCCTGTGGCAATCCAGACAACGATGAAGATAGCACTGATTCACAAATACCATCGGAGGATGAACTCGCCAGCGTACTGGATGTATTTTCAATCGAAGGTGAGAAAGTACCATTCATGGAAGTGCAAGAAAATTCAGAGGGTAAACTCTACCCCCAGACAGCCGGCTATTTTGAAGATGGCCAGTATATTGTCGATGGAATGGGCGGTCACGACATGGATGATTTCCAAACGATGAGCCAAGAAGAAGTGACGGCTGAAATTGATTCGATTGTATCTGAAATTGACGTACCGGTGGGTTCACGCAGCGTCATTGCGATGGATTACACGGTTGAGCCATATTATGAACCGTTGCATATATTCAAATATACATCACCGACAAATGGTTCAGAAACATTGCAGATTCCGATATTCTTCACAATGCCGAATGTGATGACGTATGCCCCGGCAGATATGAACGAAGCACAATTTGATAATTTTGTGAGGACAGAGCGGGAAAATTATTTCATGACGGATTCACCTGTGTCATCAATGGATGTTAAACTCCATGGTGAGGGGTCGGAACCTGCAAAGAATACGACAGCGTATCTGATGTCATTTTCAATCAACGACCCGCTGAAATTCATCGAAGATACAACGCGTTCGGAACGTGAGAAGGCATTCCCTGTATTTAAAAGCGTGGATGCTAATAAATATGAAAGCTGGGTTGAAATCAGACCCGATGCAAATGCGAGAGGCGGCACTCGGAGTCTGTTGATTTATAAGACACCTGAGGTCATTGAGACGTTGAATCTGGATTCTGACAGTGGATTAGTTAAATTGACGGATGAAGATGATGGTGACAAAGTGTATGTTCATGTTATTAATGAATAATACTTAAGAACAGACAGCAAATGCTACCTACAAATTTAATTAACCTAATTATATAAACACGGTTGACTATTAAAATAGTCAACCGTGTTTATCCTTATAATCTTACTGCACGCATTAAGCGTGTAGCCCCAGTCAAAAAACTGGAGCGTGTTACAAACATGGAAACGTTAGTCGTATCAAAAATCAAATTATCACAACAGGCGCGTAAGAAGAAAATATTGAATGACTCTTTTAATAAAATCACTTGTCCTGAAGATGCCTTTATGCTTGCAAATCACTTTTTAAAGGGTGATGTGAAGGAATCTCTGCTTGTTCTAAGTCTTAATATCAAAAATCATGTAGAAGCCGTCTATGAATGTTTTTCAGGCACTTTAAACGCTGCTGCAGTATCTCCACGTGAAATATATCAATTTGCACTACTTAATAACTCAGCTGCTATCATTGTTTTACACAATCACCCATCTGGAGACACAACACCATCAGAGGCAGACATTGATTTTACAAAGCAACTCAATATGGCTGGCACTCTTATAGACATTGATTTTCTTGACCATATCATCGTCTCGGACTCTGAGTACACAAGCGTTCGAGAAAAGCGACCAGATGTATTAGATGTGTGTTCAAACAGTAGATTAGAACTGTTTGTTGCTGATGGAAATGAACATTATTCAAAAAATAAATAAGGATGCTAATTAGCATCCTTATTATTATTTCGTCAGTATTCCAAAATCGTATACTTTTTCTTCTATTTTTCTTTCAAGCATTTTAAAATATTCTCGAAATTTTTCCCACCCCTCGATTTTATATTTGTTAATTATTTTATAGGTTTGATAGAAACCTGCATCCCATCGCTTTACACTCCACTCTGGGTGTTCTAAATGAACAATATCTCTATACTCGAATGCTCTTTCCGTTAAAGTCACAGCAGTATCATAAACTTTTTGAGCCTCTTCAGAAAACACTCTATCTCTTATCAAAGTATACACATAACGTTCCTCACGTTGAAACCTCAACTGTTCTTCGATTTGATTTAAATAATTTTCCTCCGCAAGTTGTGCAATGTGTGCCTTACTCATATAAAACATTTCGTTCTCGATTTCATATAATTCATCATGATAAAAAATGTTCTCTTGTGATGACTGATAACTTGCATTTACGTTAAATAATGAATAAATGATGCAGTCGTTTACAAATTCAGACCACTCATCAGTTTCCATGGTTTGTTGAGTTGGAGTTTTAAAGTTATCATTATCGTTCAGCCAAGTATGTGTAATAGATTTACGTGCAGCAAATGTGACAGCCACTCTTTCATAATTCTCTTTTACAATCGATACGCCATTTGCTTTATAAGCAGAACCACTGTATATAACCACATCTCTTTGTGAGTTGTATACATTATTTGCTACAGAAACAAAATATCCGAATGCATCAGTGAGTAACTTTCCTCTATGACTTTCTGATTCGTTAACATTAAATATTGAACTGAACTGTGGATATGGTTTATCTTTATAGTCTTTCCGACCCTTTGTCGGCTCTCTTAACCAATTAGATAAAAATTTCTCACTTTCAACCATTCTCACTGTTTTACTCCCTATTTCTTTAATACCTATAGGGGTTAAATGCTTTACGGACAGTTCAAAATTTCTTTCAAAATTTTGAACAGGTGTATCCCTCATCGAATAAACACTGAATGTTACAGCCCATATATTAGTAACATCTGAAAACTCTCCAGACTTTAAAAGCATACCCTGTTTAAATTGAAATTCTTTGAAAAACAGGTCATTAAATTTTTCCCAGTATGCCCCACCATTTAAAAACAGGGGTTTACTGAAAAATGCAATATGCACATTCGATAAATTGAACGTTTTCTTCAACTTTAATATGCGATAGAAAAATTGTGCATATAATTGCTGGGATGCCTGGCCTGCATTTTCATTTTTCATCATATTATTCATTTTCGTTAGGGCACTACCTTGTTTAGAAGTTCCTTTTGCACCAGCATCATTAGCAGTTGCATAAGGTGGATTAGCGAAAAACACAATTGGCTTATCTTCCTTCAATGCTTCAAATAAATCATTCGGCATTTTTAAATCAAATAAATTAAACTCCGGATTTATATCTATGTCATCGTTTAAAAAATCGTATTGAAATGATATATTATCCTTATTGTAAACTTCACCCATGTTTAATTCCTCTTGAAACAATGTCGAAGAATACAGCTCTTTAAACTGGTAATCACGTGTTAAATTTTTTGTTCCGCACGCTGGGTCCCATACAACATTATAATGGACCCAGGATTTTAGACGCGAAAGAAGGAGATGTTAAGGTAGGTATATGAAACGTAAAAGATATACACCCGAATTCAAATCCCAAGTTGTGTTGGAAGTCTTGAAGGAAGAAAAAACAATGAACCAGATCGCTTCGGAACGTAGCGTCCATGTGAACCAGCTGCATAATTGGAAAAAGCAGTTCCTACAGGAGATGCCACAGATTTTTGACAGCCAATCCAAAGATCTGGACAGAATGAAAGCCGACTATGAAGAGAAGCTAGAAAGCCTCTATGCGGAAGTCGGAAAACTCACCACGCAATTGTCGTGGGTCAAAAAAAAATCTGGCATCTACCACGACTAGACAGGAACGCATGGAAATGGTGGACTGGGCAGCCACTGATTTTCCCATTTCGGAACAAGCCAGACTACTGAGTCTCAATCGATCCAGTCTCTACTACAAACCGGTGACGCCCTCACCGGAAGAGGTAGCCATCAAACACCGGATTGATGAGCTCTATACCCGATTTCCATTCTATGGATCACGCCGGATTACCGAAAAACTGAAACATGAAGGCATCGCCATCAACCGTAAGCGGGTCCAGCGGCATATGCGGGAAATGGGCATACAGGCCATCTATCCAGGGCCCAACCTGAGCAAGCGCAATCTGCAGCACCGTATCTATCCCTATCTGTTGAAAGGTCTGCCCATCACCCGTCCCAATCAGGTGTGGAGTATTGATATTACATATATCCGACTTCAGAATCACTGGGTGTATCTCACCGCCGTCATCGACTGGTATTCCCGCTATATCATCAGCTGGGAACTGGACCAAACACTGGAAATGGACTTTGTTCTGGATACTGTGCAACGGGCACTGGCAAGTGGGACGCCCGAAATATTCAACAGCGACCAGGGCAGTCATTTCACCAGTCCTAGATACATCGAGCTCTTGAAATCACAGCCGGGCATCCAGATCAGTATGGACAGCAGAGGGCGTGCATTGGATAACATCATGATTGAGCGTTTCTGGCGGAGTCTCAAGTATGAAGAGGTATATTTGAAGGACTATGGGACGCCAAGGGAGGCACGGCAGCATATCCGTGACTATATGGCATTCTACAACCACGAGCGCCTGCATCAGTCATTGGACTATCAGACACCAGGCACCATTCATATTCATTAGATGCGCCCCCGCTCCTCCTTGAACAATTATCTTTCCGATGTCAGAACCTATCAAGGGCAGTACGCCTTGACAGAACCTGATCTCGGAAAAGCGGGGAAGGAACAGAACTGAGGCCCCACCTTATTTTCATAAAATCCGTGTCTTGACAATCGGGTCCACTTTACTAAAACAAAAAAATCAGACAGACATATCATAGTTTCAAATAGTGATATTGACTTTATAATAAATAGACTTGATAAATATCCTGACAAAGAACCGCTCCATCTTTCCAATAACGCAGTGACTAAAGCACTGAGACATATCATATCGGTTTTAGATATCGATAAAGAACATATTACATTGCATATGATTCGACACACACATTGTTCAGTATTGTTGAATCAGGGGTTAGATATTCATTACGTCAGCAAAAGACTGGGCCATGCTAACATTGGAGTGACTTTGAATACGTATAGTCATCTTTTGAAGGAAAGAAAACAAGAGGAAGATAAAAAAATCGAGAATTTTTTGGAACAAGAATGGAACAAAGTATAATAAAAACCCCTTAAACATTACTGTTAAGGGGTTTAGTAACGGACAGTGAGGGATTCGAACCCTCGATACGGGGTTACCGTATACACGCGTTCCAGGCGTGCGCCTTCAGCCACTCGGCCAACTGTCCAAGATTTAAAAAGAAGTGAGGGTTCTCACTTCAGTATGACCCGTACGGGACTCGAACCCGTGTTACCGCCGTGAAAGGGCGGTGTCTTAACCGCTTGACCAACGGGCCATGGCTCCACAGGTAGGATTCGAACCTACGACCGATCGGTTAACAGCCGATAGCTCTACCACTGAGCTACTGTGGAATAAATTGGAGCGGGTGATCGGAATCGAACCGACAACATCAGCTTGGAAGGCTGAGGTTATACCATTTAACTACACCCGCTTTAAAAAATGGGGCGGCTGATGGGTTTCGAACCCACGCATGCCGGAACCACAATCCGGTGTGTTAACCACTTCACCACAACCGCCATTATTTTAAAGATGGTTCAGGACGGAATCGAACCGCCGACACTGTGAGCTTCAATCACATGCTCTACCGACTGAGCTACTGAACCTTACTGTATTTAAATTTTATATAATCAAAATATGGCGGTCCCGACGGGAATCGAACCCGCGATCTCCTGCGTGACAGGCAGGCATGTTAACCGCTACACCACGGGACCTTTTATATGTAAACAGAAAAAAATTGCGGGAGGTGGATTTGAACCACCGACCTCCGGGTTATGAGCCCGACGAGCTACCGAACTGCTCCATCCCGCGATAATATTATTACGTTTTTAACGTCTGATACACATATTAAAGGTTTTCTATTTTGTTTTCAAGTAATTTCATCAATTTACTTGAGTAAAATTTACACTTTAATCTCTATTATTCTTCCACATCTAAATGTTTCATCGTTTTTCTTCACTGCAGAAGACTAAAATGAAAAAATTTAGATATACATTAGTTTTACATCAAGTGCTTAATATTAATAGTGAACAAAACTTGATATTTAATATTTTCATCCTTCCCCATCCAACTCTTACCAACGCTTTCATAGTGCTTTCAATATAGTTTATGAAACTAATTTTTCAATCATTATACTATTAATATTTCACTTTATATACTGTATAAATATGAAATAAATCACATTGAGTCCTTTGAAAGCCGTGTGCGCGTTTGAAATACTACTCAATCTTCTATATAGTATAAATGTCGGTTAATTATAAAATTTCAAAAGAATGGAGATGATACTTATGGGATCTGTGCAAATGACAGATCAGCAAAACACTCAAAATGTTGAAGAAAGTGATTACTCATTGAACAAAGTTCCTTATAAGGAACGGAACATGGACTGGTTAAGTATAACCAATATTACCTTCGGGATTGCAACTGCTATATTCTATTTCCAGCTTGGCAGTGTGATGGCGTTGCAATTTGGGGCAATCAACGCCCTTATCTCAGCAGGATATGCGATTGTAGTCGCAGGTATCATGGCGACCATCATCTCTTATCTATCTGCACGATCGGGCATGAACGTGAACTTGATGTCCAGAGGTGGCGGATTCGGCTACATAGGCGCCTCGTTGACCTCTTTGATATATGCTTCAAACTTTATTATGTATTGTGCTTTTGAAGGGATGATACTGGTCTACGCGGTGCATGAATTTTTCCCGGTCATACCGAAGTGGGTGCTGATCGTGGTATTCGGTTCCCTCGTCATCCCTTTGAACTGGTTTGGCATCAAACAATTGGATAAGCTGCAGAAATGGTCTCTGCCTATATTTTTCGCCTTTTTGATTGGCGCAATTACAGTCGCTCTCTTTACAACATCACTTTATGATGGGGCATTCTGGACGTACATGCCTGAAGGCGTCCAGGTAGGCGGCACAGCACTCTTGATGTGCATTGGTATGCAACATGGTATCATGGGACTCACTGCCCTACTTGCATCTGACTATGCACGGTTCCTGAAGCCTGAACACATCAAGCTTGGATCGGTCGCTATCGGATTCATCCCGCAGATCTTCTGCTATGGAGTAATGGGTGGCTTAGGTATCTGGTTTGGAGTAAGACTTGCTGAACCAAACCCTGGAGTCTATATAGTACAGCTCCTCGGTATTGGCGGGGCATTGTTTACAATGCTTACACAAGTACGCATCAATGTGACGAACATATACAGCAGTTCGCTCTCCCTATCCAATTTCTTCGAAAATGTATTTCGCTTCACACCGGGACGCAGATTCTGGATTGTTGTAGCTGGTATGACTGCTATGGCACTAATGCTTGGGGGCATCGTCGATCACCTCGATGCAGCCCTTACGTTCCAAGGTGTATTCCTTCTCGCTTGGGCTTCTGTCCTTATAACGGATGCACTTATCGTTAAGATGTTGCTTAAGATTGGGCCTGCATTCTACGAAGCCCGTCAGGACAATCTGTATAAATGGAATCCTGTCGGCGTGGTATCATTGATCATCGCGAGCGTACTCGGTACTGTAGCAGCATTAGGTTATATGGGCCCGTTCCTGGCAAACACTGCAGCCTTCTTCGCTTCTCTTCTGGCTGCCCTGCTGACGGTACTCATCGCTGTTGTTACAAAAGGTGGATATTATCTTAAAACAGATGTAGATGATGTCAATGAAGAAGATTATCTATTCAAGCCGAAATCGTATAAGAGAAAAACTTACAGCGTGAAGCGCCCTGTATTCCTGAATGCCGAGCGCATCCAAAAATAAGCTGACAAGAAGCAGGGGGATATTCCCCTGCTTTTTATAATGTCTACAAGATCATAATGCTTTTTACATCATACAAGTCACCCTATTTTAGTTTGAATGCTGTTCCAAAGGGAATAACTATGTAAAACTTAGGAGGCATTGTATATGTATAAAAACCAATATAAACCTTTTGAAACTGAGGAAGATGCAGCACTTTACCTTGATAATTACATCGAACTGAAACAGTATGCAGTCTTTTCAAACCAGAATCTATCTAAACTAAGAGAACAATTCCCAGAATTGGATATCGTCGATAACGAATCACATGATCTTGAGGACAGGGTCTCACAACTGGATTTCAATGAAGGAAGCAAAGAAGATTTCATGAAACATTACGATGCCGGTGAAGTCATCATTTTCGAAAGGCTCGAGGACACAGATCCATTGAAAACGGAACAGGATGAATCCAGTGAGAAGCAGACCAACGTCAAACCACGTGATGAATACGACACTGAAATTGTGGATACAAACACAGGATCGCGGTCCATGATGGAAGTGAAGAATAACGATCCATCAAACACAGATAGACGCGATGGCGAAGCTGCCTACTTCAGAAAAAGTGATCAGGAAGAAGAAGAATTCCTAAAGGATAAATAAAAAAACACATGACCGCGGGTCATGTGTTTTTTGCTAACCAGACATATATTTATCGCGCGTTAAATATAAAACCCCGCAACCTTATGGTTGCGGGGTTGGTACGGAGATGGAGGGAATCTTGATAAGCGATTTCCTCTTAAATATATAAACTGCGACATCAATGTTATCAAGTTGTATAGAACACATCATAAAATATAGAGCGCATATTAAATGTAAAATAGTGAATTATGTGGCCACCTTATGGGTGGCTTTAACTATGTCTATCTATTCGAAGTGAGACACCAATAATGTCTCGCTCAATTCTATCGCGTTCAGCATACCGGCGACGGCACCTGGCACATCGTTTAGATCTGTGTAGTAATCGAAAATCAAATCGTTCTCCATCGTATAATAGGGCGGCTGATACTTGTCGATTTCATCGGCTACCATTGCTTGCTGCAGTTTGTGATTAAGCATGACGTAGTGCTCATTAATGTTTAACTTCATGACGTGTCCTTTTTAGATGATTGTAACTGAATATAAGGTGATAGTATAGATAAAGTTAAAGTTTTGATATGTCATCTTTCTATAGTCTAGTCCTATAGGCGGCACCTCTTGGGCGATTGTCTTGAACATTAGTTCGCTTTTAAAAGCGATAAATTATGATATTATTTAGAAAAATACAGGAGGGATAATTGTGGCATCTTTTTTTATATCATTGCTTCCGGGATTAATACTTGGAGTTTTAGTATCTGTTGTATTTTATCAACAGATAGAACTTGCCCATAGGTATTGCTTAGTTTTGAGAGGAAAAGCTGTAAGAGGATCTATTGTTCGCGGTTATATAGTAAACAAAAACTTTCACAATCGTGAAATATACCGAGTAACGCGGGGGAGATACGCTGACCCTGATCCTCCTAAAGAAATCTTCCCGTTCAAATATTATGTACCTTATAGAAATATAAATGAGTCTTCACTTATAACTAATAAAGTTAAAAGTGATGCATTGGATGAATACAACGATAAATACTCAATGTCGCTAAATTATATAGATTATGAAACAATAGTAACAAAAATTGAAAATAACAAAGTTATTAGAGTTGATAAACTCAGCATGAAAAAAGATGAGCGTTTTGATGATGAGGGCGAAAACTTTAAATAGACCGGTTGTTGTACTTTTTAAAATACCTATATGTATCCTCCTTCGCTCGAAGAAGATTCTTTTGTTACTATTCGCAAAGGTTTCTAGTAAATATCAAATCTTATTTCATATTGTGAAGCAAAAAAAAGACCACCTCATTGAGGTGGTTTTATTCATTAAGAGAATTGTTCTTTATAGCCATCGCTGTTTAGAACGTTTTTAAAGTTTCCGAGGCTATTACCTAAGTTAGAGTAACCTCTGACTCTTTTTCGTTTTCTTTTTCCCACTTTGGTCAACATCGATGACTTGCCTGTCGCTCGAACTTCTCCCAATCCGTAGGAAATGATTGTATAAATAAAAGTTAGAGCTGCATTATAATCATAGAATCCTCGGAAAAGTATAATAATGGCTTTTCTCAAGTCTTGTTCTTTTTGATAACTTTCTCTGGATAACCTTAAATGCATCCTCAATAAGACTATCGGAACTCTAAAGGACGTTTTTAAAGAAATAGAGAAGTCAAAGTCTCTAGCTTTAGTGAAAGCGTGTAGTGCGAAAGTGATGTACGTTAAAAGTAGCAACCATGCTAACAAGAGTAAAACGAACATACAACATCACTCCTAAACTTTATTTTTTCTCCGTTTTTTCCGATTAGTCCTAGGCTTATCTTTATCCGAAAGAAACTTCTTCTTTACATCCTTGTTTTCTAATCGAGACTTTTCTATAGACTCTTGGTGCTTGATCTTGTTCTGCCTAGCTACGTCGAAACCGGCAATATATGCTGTGTTTTCTTGTTCACTCCGACCATATATTAACCAATCAGAAATTTGAATAACTAGTAAGAGGGAGAAAGCTAGCATCAAAATACCAATGTTTTGTTTAAATATACCCTCTAAGCTTTCAAATGAATCATACATGTAAATAATGATTAAAACAAATAATAAAACTAGGGAGTAGTAACTCCCTACAGTTTTGCTGATTTTTGTTGTTCCATTAATAATGTATTTTAACTTTTGGTCTATAAAAAAAGAGGCAACAAACATACCTATAAGTATTACTTGAGAATTAATTGCAGCTTCATTGTACTTCACTTCTAACAATGTTAGCAAAATGGCTGCAACATAATATAATAATTTATAAAAGTGAAGCTTGAAAAGAGGTTTGTTATCCTCAAGTACCATATACAATACCCCATCTATTAAAGTCTAAATCTAATAGTACATCAAAATTTTTACAAATTCAATAAGATGTTATGTATCCTCCCTCATCGAGAGAGGTGTCTTTCTATTTCCAAGTGCCCCAGTCGTCCCCTACTTCACCAGTCACAGGATTCCACTTCTTGCCCGGGACGTATTTCCATACACCGTCAGAATTGTAATAACCGAGCCAGATGTGATTGTCTTGTCTCGCTTGTTCTTTATAATGAACTGTTGCGCCTGGCTTCAGCCAACCACCAGACCGAGCAGAAGTAAATGGCGCCCCCTGGCGTGTGTGAATGCGTTCACTGCCGTTGACCCAAGTACCTTCAATCGCTCTATATTGTGTGCCATGCTTATTCGTCTTCCACTCTGTACCATTTTCTTTTCCAGGTTTCGGCTTGACAGGTGCAACGGGTGCATCCACTTTACTTCCTAGCGTCTTAAACTTAACACCGAAGTAGTCGCATACCGCCTTCACATCACAGTCCGCCATGTCCTCAATATATCGGTTTTGATCTTTGCCAAAGATAAGCGGAAAGTCCAGACTGTTCGTCATGAAGCCATGCTCGACCAGCACCATCGGGAACGTCGTACACTCTCTAATCATGTGAAGGTTGGTCCATGAATTATACTGTGATGCATGCAGGCCGCTACCATGAATGCCGTACCCTTTATCAATCATGTTTTGAATGATGTTCGTCGCAAACTGTTTGCCTTGCTTACTGCTATGCCAATAAAAGGCGCAACGGCCACCCACATTACTGTTTCCGGCGTTTGCACGTAGAGAGATTCCGAGATCTGGAAGCTTGCTGTCATAGTAGTTGATACGATTCACAAGATAGACATCTTTACTATCGAATGGTTATGCAATGATAACCTCGAAGCCATTGTGCTCTAGCAGTCGCTTTATTCGTTTTCCTAGTTTGTTCTTAAAGTCAAACTCTGCATAGCCTTTACCATTGCGATAAACGCTTTTACCTGGTGGGAATGTGCTGCTCCCATGTCCGAGAGTTCCTTTAACTTCTTTTCATTGTGTTCAGACATATCGAATGCTTTGTTAGACTTGTCAAACGCATCGTCTGCCCGTTGCCGTATTTGTTCGAGTCCACTTACTTTGCCGTCAATCTGCCCTAAGCGATCAAATATCTTAATGGCAATATCCTTGTCTTCTGTCGGCATCAAACCCATCCTTTCATCATGTTCGGGCACATATTAATCACCCCTTATTTAGACATAAAAAAGAGATCTCTAAGATGCAATGTCATTAACTTAAGGATGTTGACAAATGAAGGGTCCAGTGTTTGAGCGTAATCATCTCAAACACTGGACTTTTTGTTGCTGATGGACTGAAGGCATACTTAAATACCCCCTCGCTATATCATTTTTAATTAGTAAGTGTATCAGTATGACCGTCTGGATTTATTGACACCCATCTTTCTTTTCGTGCTTCTGCCGGGACGGATGGGGACCAAGTGTTTCCTAACGAGTGCGCTCATCTGATCTGCACTGGATTGAACTATCGTACACCATTGGAAGTCTTTTTGGGTTACATGGGTGAGAAAGAACTGTCTAGCTTATTTTGACAAACGAAAAATGCTCAACTGAGCGTCTTTTTTATTTCTTTATTCTGCGTTTGAATTTCTTATTGTAATAGCAGCAACTTCATAAGCGTTTATTATATCATTATCAAGGAATCTGATGAATGGATCTTCTACTTACATTTTTCCGCTTGTAATTTCTCTGACTCGGCATTTCAATTCCTCGACTTTTTGCTCTTTTTCCCAGCTAAGTAAGTAACTAATAACTTTCCCACTTTTTAAGTAGGCTTTGACTCGCATGTTTTATCTTCCTTCGATTGAGACCTAAATTATACCAAAAACATTCTATTGGATGTCAAATAATAATAAATTTAGAGCCTGATAACCCCTTTGTCACCTTACCGTCCTCTATCAATAATTTTTCTGATTTTAATTTACGTTTTTTATTCTCAAAATCTCTATATGTTAATATCAATTCTTTGTTTAAGGATTGGTTTTTATCCACATAAAGGTAAACCAACATAGAATTCCTTTTAGGAGTAGTATATTCACGATTCGCTTTTTGTACAGAAAATTGACCATGGTCTACTTCAAACTTAAAATTTTCCTTAGGTACTTCAACATTTATGATTTGTATGGGTTTATCGTTTAAGTTATGAATTGATATGGTTAAATAACCAGCAGAATTGAGGCTTTCATCGAAAATCCTATTTATTTCTAGCATAGGTTGATTAGATATTATTCTCCCTCGCTTACTATTTAAGTATGAGAGCAGAGACACAACAAAAGCCAGTGAAGATATTAAAATCGGCAACCATACACTCCAATTTTCTTTGATTTCTTCCACATAATCACTCCTAGTCATTTTGCCTAATCATACCAAAAAAGCCACCCAATATGGATGGCTTTCTAACTTAGAAGGTTAAGTACTATATTTTCACAAAATTAAAAGAAACCTCATTGGGTGTCGAACTCTTTTCTAAATAAATTATCCATATGATTAATTAATTGATTTAATTTTAATAGATCTTTTTCTAAATATTCTTCAATACTAGATTCGTATTCAATCATATAATTATTTATTGTCTGACCAATATCTTCAGAATCCACTTCGCTATTGACATCTAACTCATTAAAAGTTTTCCAGTAACTTACATTAAGCTTCGATATCATATCCTGAGAATGGACTAGAATATTTTTGATTGCAATAGATTCCTTGTCCGATAATAGGAATTCGTTAACGGAAGAATAGTTTCTTAACTCCCTGTAAGAATCATCAAGCAATCCATTAAAGTAATTAATGTTTACTACCGGCCTTGCATATTCAATAGCGTAGTATGGTTGCTTATAATTATCAGGTTCTGTTGCTTCAGCGATAAAATATTTCTTATTCTTTCTTGAGTATAAAGCATCCTCATGGTCCGAATAGAAAATGTTAACATTTTGGTATGTCATTAAAGTGCCTTGCAACTCTTTGGCATTAGAATAAATTTTGCTATAAACCTTGTATTTCAAATCAAAATTAGCTTGTCTCTTATACTGTTTAAATTCAAGCCTTTTATTTTTCTTCGCATCTGAACGCCTAACAGCACTGCTGAATAACTCTTTAAATAACCACGCTAATGCTAGTAAAACACCACCAGAACCTAAGAAGTCGTTAACCCAATCGATATTATTCCACTCCTAAATAAATTTATTTAAATTATAGCAATATTTAGTATAATAGTCAGTAGCAGGATCTAGGCGACTGCACTTTTTAATATTTGGTGGGATTATCCCAGGGGGTGCGTAGTTATGGCTAGACGTGGAAAATGTTCATGTTCGCCTAAACGCAGAGGTCCTATGACTGTAAAAGTTTCTCGATATTACCGTACCGATGGAACCAAAGTCAAGGCCCATAAGCGTCACGTTCCTAAGTAGCCTTTGACGTCACAATCATAGATTTAACACCAGAAGGAGCCTAGCTCTCCTGCTACTGCTACATAGCAAAAGCCGCCATAATTGGCGGCTTTTTAACTTGGGATGTCTGTCATGTAAACCAAATCATTAGGGGTGCTTCACAGCTATGGTTGTCAATCCCTCCCTTGACAGCCTTATGGCTGTAGCTTCTGTTTACTTCGCTAACGAATTTATCTCCCTCATGCTTCGGCATCCCTTCGATTGCTTTCAGAAGACTCATTCTTCTTTCTTCTTCATTCATGTTATCCCTCCTTAATCAACCAATTGTTTCGTTACTTTTTTTCTTAAAAAATTTTGTCCATCTAAACCTCAAAGTCCTTGCAATCCTCATTGCCACAGAAATTGATGAATCTCTAGTGCTTATTTCGACCATCGTATAATGAGGGCGCGTCATATCACTTTTGTCAGCGACTTCTTGTTGTGTCATTCCTCGTTGTTTTCGAATATCCTCTATCTAATTCCTTTTCATTAAAAATAACAAGCGTTACAAGGTAATGCTAAATTCTCCTTTTGTTACATCTTGTTTAATGTTTCTTATTGTTATATTACAATCAGGTGTGCGGAGTGGTTATATGTTGTCTGTTAATTTGAAAAAGCTACGCAATAGAAGGCAATGGACGCAACAGCAAGTGCCCGAAAAGCTTGGGGTTAAACGACCGACATGTACTATTTACGAAAAAGCACCCGCAGCCCTGATTGCAAGCATGCTTAATTAAGATGGTGGACCTTTTCGACCTCAATGTGGACGCATTACTTGTTAGACAATCAAAAGAGAAAGATATATTGGAAGATACAGATGTCTTCATGTTCTCTGATAAGGAAGAGTTCGAGAATTTTTCTGAAGAAGGAAAATAAGAAATCAAGAAGATGTTGAACGATCAACCGGAATTTTCAATATATTTCGTTTGTCAAAATAAGCTAGACAGTTCTTTCTCACCCATGTAACCCAAAAAGACTTCCAATGGTGTACGATAGTTCAATGATTTTCTTGGGATATGGTTCCTTCTGGCGGCAATCGATGAGATAAAAGCTGGGTCGACCGTATTGAAATCCATATCTTTAGGCAGGCCGTCCCTTCTGAGCAAGCCGTTGGAATGTTCGTTTAACCCCCGCTGTGATGGTGTGCCCGGATCGGCAAAGTAGATGGATAGATCATTTCGATTGCTCATCGACTGCCAGTTTGAGAACTCTTTGCCACAATCGAAGGTGATGGATTTGAATAGGTTTCTAGGCATCTGTTGACACCATGTATTGATGGCAACCTCGATATCCTGCGCCGTCCGGCCTTCGGGTTTCAGGGTGATGATGGCTTTTGACAGGCGCTCGACCAGCGTGATGACCCCACTCTTGTGACGGACACCGACAATGGTGTCGCCTTCGAGGTGGCCGAACGCTTCATTAAAAGTGGGATAGTCATCCACTCTTTCAGAGATATTACGCCTGAAGGCTTGTCTGCCCCGGTGTTCCTGATGGCCATTCGGTTTTCGCTTGCCCTGCATTGGCAGCTTGGCCGCATCAAAGGTTTCCCGTTTGAACATCCGATACAGCGTGCGACCCGAGCAGTCAATTGGCATCTCCTGCCGGCCGACAATGACATCCGGTGTCCAGCCCTGCGTTACCTTTTCCATCACATGTGACTGCTGGTCCTCAGGCAGCACTGTACGTTTTCTACCACATCGCTTCTTATTTTCTTTATAACGCTGGTAATAGTCCAACGCAGTGTGACCGGCCTTGAAATGCGTGATGACATTGTGGATAGTCTGCCGGGCACGCCCGAGCCGTTTCGCAATCTGAGCCACGGTAGTTCCGTGATGGAAATAGGCTTCTATGAATACTAATTCATCCGTGGTAATATGGGTGTCGGTCATGCATGATCACTCCTATGATTTCTTTTGTCGGAAAACCATTTTGAGTGTATCATGTGTGACCGTTTTATGTGTCTAGCTTAATTTTACAATCGGCGATATAAAAAAAGAAAAGATATTAAGTAACTAGGGCTTAGCCCTATTATTTATAAACAATAGTTCCAATATCATACATAAATGGTATTGAGTATATGAGGAGGATTATCTTGAAAAAATATTTAATGTCTGGTGGATTTGCTGCTGCTCTATTGCTTGGCGCCTGTAGTGGAGAAGAATCAGGAAATACCGAGAGCACGGAAGAGGAAACTACTGAAGAAGCAACAGAGGAAGTGACTGAAGAGGAAACAACAGATAATGCAGCAGTATCTGAAGAAAGTACCGAAGAAGAAAACACTGCAGATCAAGCGGAAGAAGAAATTGAAGAAGTGACAGAAAGCGGTGTTGAAACAATTAAAGAAGTAGAAGTTGGCGAGACTACTCAGTTAGAGAATGTAAATATGACAGTAAATATGTCTCAAATTAATAGAGTTGAAGTCAATGAAGACTTAGCAATGTTTTTGGATACTTACGAAGCAGGAGAGAAAATAGACAATCTTGTGATTGAATATACCATAGAAAATACTACTGAATCCCCCCGGGCTTTTTATATCGATCAGGCTGAGATTGTAACGAGCACTGGGCAACAACTACAGCCAGAATTCTTTCTTTCGGATGGCATCTAGGCAGATATGCAAGGAGCTGTTTCATCCACTGGTACCGTGCCATATACAATGGATGAAAGAGCAGGAGAAGAAATTGAGTGGATAGATGTCATTGTCCCTGCAATCATGGATGAAGAAACATACGAAGTAGTGAGTGAAGAGCAGAAGTACAGAATCGAATTTTAATATTTAATAACCAGCTGACCACTGGACTCATGAGTGGTCAGTCATTTTTTATTATTTTAAACGAACTTATGTTCTAAAAATAAGGGGTATAAAACAGGGAAAAACAACGGGCTTTGACCTGGATGAGTATAAAATTTCACAAAGAGTCTGTCAATATAGACAGGACAAACTACAATGGCCAAGTGCACAAGCTGAAGACTAAAACCTCCAAGTGGGAAATGTACATTTCAGGATATATGATTGAAGTGTTGCAGGAGGATAAAAGGTGATATCAGAGAAACTAACCATATAAAGATGATTATGTCATCTTCAGCGCCTTATACCAATTCGTTGGCGAAACGATAGTGGAGGAAAAGTATAATGTACTGGTGGAGAAGAAGATTCTTAAAAAATTAAAATACATGAATTCATACATTTATATATTTCAGATTGCATCAACAGACTAAGATTGGATAGAGAAACTTTGGCCAAACGGCTGGGACACTCTTCATCAATAACGATAGAAAAAGTATATGGACACCTCTATCCAAGCACTGAAAAAGATGCTATTTCAGGTCTATAAAGGAACATCCGTGGTCATTAAGGGGTCAAAGAGGGGTCACGACAAAAAGAAATCCCATAACCACGGGGGTTATGGGATAAATAACGGAGATGGAGGGATTTGAACCCTCGCGCCGGGAATACCGACCTACACCCTTAGCAGGGGCGCCTCTTCAGCCACTTGAGTACATCTCCATGGCTCCACAGGTAGGATTCGAACCTACGACCGATCGGTTAACAGCCGATAGCTCTACCACTGAGCTACTGTGGAATGCTGTCATTTCAATCGAACATTTACAATTATAACAACTTCACACAGTATTTCAACCGTTTGAGCACATGTTTTATATTCTTATTACACTTCCCGCTTAACTTCCAACCCATTTATGTAACTTATATAGGAATGATAGATTGTCTCATTCACCCGTGCCGCTTCCCCCCGTCCCATCGTAGGATATTGGAACTGCATACTCATTTCTTTCTTCTGATACTTCTCTTTCTGCTGATTGAATTTATAATGCAGCTTCAAGGCGTTCAAGTATTGGTTGTTGAAGGATGTATATGAGATGTCTATTATCCGCTCTTCATTATTTGAGAATAGTACCCGTGTCATGCCCTCATCATTCATATAGGATTGGATATGGTTGATGTTGAACCAGTTATTTTCACTGATCCGGTCGGAATGTGTGCAGAAATATATGTAGGATCCGAACAGGTCGATGATGACCGGTACTTTGCTGGAAATGCCGGTCAATGTCTTGCTTAAATCTTTTCTCGCATGGTAGTTCTGCGAATGGCTTCGGCAATTTCTCTCTATCACTTTATTTGGATTGAGTCTGCATTCGATCCCTTCTCCGTAGGCTTCCCCAATCCGACTTTCAATCATACCGTCATTGTCGACCGGAACGATATACATCGTTTCCTCGTGTATCTGGTAATGAAGTCTCTTCATCGCATGCTCCCCTTTATTTTATGTTAATTAGATGATAGCATACACGTTTATATTTGTTAACTATAATATAACATAATGTTAAATATATTGCTTTAATGTAATTTTACATCATTAAATTAACGGAATATTCGAAATGTTGTTTGACCTATGGCATTTCGTGTTATATAATTTGTAACAACCAAATGATGAAGGGGGATGTAGAGATGAACAAGCAAGTATATCCGGCAAACCAGTTGAGAGTCTTCATCAACACCATAAACGACCTTTCTGCCGAACTTCTTCTCCAAGAAGCGATTGACGACTACAATCGCAAGCTATACCTTGAAAAGATTGAAGCATCGCTTATAGAAAAGGACGAAGAGAAGTTTATGACATACACATCAAAGTTAAAGGAAATGGATAATGAAGATGCTGCTAAAGAGTAAACAATATAAAAAAAGCTGACTGCTAACCAATAGAGTATACATATGGTTAACAGTCAGCTTATTTTTATGCAATCAGGTCGAGAAATTCTTCTCTGGTGATTCTGCCGAGGTAAAAACTAATATCGACATCTGCCAGTGCTTTGTCGATGGCTTCACGGTTATGCTCGGTACCGACGAGTCGCTCTTCAATGACACTCACTTCTCCTACGCCGAAAAAGTCACCGAATATTTTTGCGTGCTCTATCCTACCCTTTTTGACATTAAGCCTAACGTCCAACAGGCCTGCATCAAACTTATGGGACACATCAAAGTTATATTTGGGGTTTTTACCAAAATTCCAATCCCAAGTCTGATACTTTTCTTCAGATAATTTGTAGATTTTGTCCCAATCCTCTTCAGTCAGCACATATTCCTCGATTTTTTCTCTGCCACCGAATATGGATTCCAGTATTTTCTGTTTAAATGTTTCTATATCGAGATTCTCTTCCATAAAATCGTTGATGTTGCCAACACGTCCTTTTACCGATTTGACCCCTTTGGATTCAATCTTCTTCTTATTCACCCGGAGCGCATTCTGAACTTCTGAGATATCACTGTCCAGCATCAGTGTGCCATGCGAGAACATCCGGCCTTTTTGCGTAAACATTGCATTTCCGGATACTTTTTTACCGTCGATTTCAAGATCATTGCGTCCAGACAACTTTGCATTGACGCCCATATCCTGCAATACATCAACAATCGGCTGGGTAAACTTTCTGAAATTGTGGAAACTCTCACCATCGTCTTCTGTTATGAAGCTGAAGTTCAAGTTGCCCTCATCATGATAGACGGCCCCCCCACCTGAAACACGCCGTACAACCTTTATATCATTTTCACGTATATAGGGTTCGTTTATCTCCTCGATTGTGTTCTGGTTTTTGCCGATGATGATGGAAGGCTGGTTTACATAGAATAGGAAGTAGGAATCATCTGTAGGGATTTCACGCAATACGTATTCTTCCATAGCAAGATTGATCATTGGATCTTTGATGTCATTATTCGAAATGAATTTCATTAAGCTGTTGCCTCCTTATTAAAAATGCCCTGATATTATCATAATAACATCCAGGGCATTTTTTTACATTTATTCTGTAATTGATTCTACTGCTTCTATGGCCTGATCCACACAATCCGGCAGGCCCACTCCATTATGCGAAGCGCCTGTCAGAATGATGCCCGGGTATTGTTGCGCCATATAATCCTTGATTCCGGCAATCATCTCCTTATGGCCGACTTTATACTGCGGCATGGAGTTTTTCAGACGGGTTACGATGGATAGTTCAGGCTCACCGTTGATCGTCATGATGTCGTCAAGGTCCTTCCTTGCCAGGCGGATGATTTCATCATCATCCTTCTCTTTTGCGATCGGGTCGCCTGGACGGCCGACATAAGCGCGTAGAAGTGCTTTCCCTTCCGGTGCAGAATGTGTCCACTTCTTGCTGGTCCATGTACATGCTGTAATGGTCGTATCCATCTTGCGGCTGACGACGAAACCTGTACCATCTATATCGTTCTTGACCTGATCTTCATCAAAGGCCATGACCACTGTGGCAACGCTTGTAGCTTCCATATGCTTGAAATATTCAAGCGGGAGGTCGTTGAACCATCTCTTGTATTGGAAGTGTGGCGTCGTCACGATGATGTTGTCATACTCTTTTGTACGTTCGTTTGCGGTCAGGCGGTAGCGTTTGCCATGTTTTTTGATGGCACTGACATCGTACCCGAAATGCATCGAGGCACCTTGTTGCTCAGTGGTCTCTTTCAGTCGATCTATGAAGGACTGGAGACCATGCTTGAACTGTAGGAACTGCCCCTGTTTTTTACCGGTAGGGGTTTTGGCATCTCTGGATTTTTGATTCTTTTGATGATAGACCCCTTTGATTAGGCTACCGTGCTGTTCTTCGAGTTCCTTGAAATGCGGGAAGGTCGACAGTAGGCTGAGTTCATCTATTTTTGTACTGTAGATGCCAGACAACAGCGGTTCAATGATGTTTTCCAGAACCTCATCACCCAGCCGTCCCCTGAAGAAGCGGCCGACAGAGATGTCTGTATATACGGGGGTTGGCTTCTTAAGGAAATCAACACCGGCACGCAACTTAGCGCCTGTTGATAAAAGATCGGTAGTCATAAATGGCACAAACTCCGTCGGCATCCCGAGGACTGAACCCTTTGGAAGGGACGACAGCTTGTTGTTCACGTAAATATAGGATATTCCTGTCGCATTTCGCACCAAATCGTCGCCGAGACCGATTTCCTTGGCCAAATCCGTCATGCTCTCCTTTCTGGCTAGGTAGGATTCGGGACCAAGTTCAATTGCGTATCCATCTTTTCGGTATGTGTTGATCTTACCGCCTGCGCGGTCGCTCTTTTCGTACACGTCCACTTCGACATCTCCCAGCTTCGAGAGATAGTACGCTGCTGATAAACCTGTTATCCCAGCGCCGATAACTGCAATTTTCTTCAAGTTAATCCGCCTTTACTGCAATCTGTTTATTTCGTTGATCATCGCCTGGATATAGCGCTCGTCAGTGTTCGGCATCGTTGGCCTATGATAGCCCGCGCCGACTTCATCACATACCACTTTGCACTCGACGTCATTGTCAAACAGCACTTCAAGGTGCTCGCAGACGAAGCCGACCGGCAGATAGACAAAATGCTTGTAGCCGTATTCCCCATGCAAGTCACGCGTCAAATCCTGGACGTCTGGTCCAAGCCATGGCTCCGGAGTATTTCCTTCTGACTGCCAACCTATATGCACATTCTTCAGATTCGCACTATCCTGGATCAATTTTGCCGTTTCAGCAAGCTGATCCGGGTACGGATCGTTATGCTCTTTAATCTTCTCAGGCAGACTATGTGCGCTGACGATGACTGCTGTATCGTCGAGTTCAGATTCAGGAATTTCGGCAAGTGATGACTTCACTGCTGCTGTCCAAAAATCAATGAACGGTTCCTGTTCATAATAGGATTCCACCGATTTGATCGAAATGCCATACTTCTCTGCCTCTTCATGTGCACGCTTATTGTAGGAGCCCACTGAAAAGTTCGAGTAATGAGGGGCTAGTACGACTGAAACAGCTTCTTTGATGCCATGGTCATGCATCGCTTCAACCGCATCCTCGATGAATGGGTCGATGTGTTTGAGTCCAATGAACAATTCATATTCCACTGCATCTTGCGAAGCGTTGAGTTTCTTTGCCAACGCTTCTGCCTGCCTTCTTGTCGTATCAGCGAGCGGTGAAATGCCACCGATCGCTTCGTAGCGGTCCTTCAAATCTTGGAGCGCTTCTTCAGAAGGTTTTCTGCCACGCCTTATATGCGTGTAATAGGGTTCAATATCTTCTTCTTTATAAGGCGTACCATACGCCATGACAAGCAATCCTTTTTTCTCTTTCATCACTATCACTTTCCTTTACTGTATTCATGTACGAAAGCCGTAAGGCGTTTCAATGTGTCAGGCTCAACTTCTGGGAACACCCCGTGTCCTAAGTTGAATATATGCCCTTCATTATTACCTTGGTCCAGGATGTCTTTCGCCCGCGCTTCGATGACGCTCCAATCTGCAAGCAACAACGCTGGGTCTAGGTTGCCTTGCAGAGCTTTCTTGACTCCCATTTCTCTTGCTTCGTTGATTGATGTCCTCCAGTCGAGACCCATCACATCCATGCTGAGTTTATTCCATTCAGGAATAAGATGGGAGGCCCCGATTCCAAAGACGATTATAGGTACACCCTTTTCCTGGACGGCTCTGATGATCTTGTCCATCGAAGGGGATAGGTAGTAGGCGTAGTCTTCTTTGCTTAACGCCCCGCCCCATGAGTCGAAGATCTGTATAAGTTTCGCTCCGGAATCCACTTGGGCACCAAGATAGCGGATGCTCATTTCAGTCAACTTGTCCATCAGCTTAAACCACGTTTCTGGTTGATTATACATCATTGTCTTCGTCTTATGGTAATTTTTGGTCGGTCCCCCTTCAATCATATAGCTTGCTACAGTAAACGGTGCGCCACAGAAGCCGATAAGCGGTACTTGGAGTTTTTCTTCAGTCAATATTTTAATTGTCTTGTAGATGTAGTCAAGGTCTTTATAAGGATCCAGCTCTCCAAGTTTTTCTACATCTTTTATATCTCTGATTGGATTCGAAATGACTGGGCCGACACCAGGTTTGATGTCGACATCGATGCCCATCGGGGCCAGCGGTGATACGATGTCCTTATACAGTACTGCCGCATCGACATTATAGTTTTCTACTGGTGTGCCTGTCAGATAAGCTGTCAGCTCAGGTTGTCTTGTGATTTCAAGCAATGAGTACTTTTCTTTCACCTTGTTGTACTCAGGCTGACTCCTCCCCACCTGACGCATAAACCATACAGGGGTATGATTTGTCTTCTCTCCCCTTGCTGCTTTCAATATTGTATCGTTGAACACATCATTTTCCTCCAATTTATATATATATCCACCCAACATTTTAACATATTGGAGCAGGCTAATTGAAATAAGTGGCATAATGTCAAAAATTCGATTCATTTGAACTAGGTTTAAGGCGTTGGTGTTTAAGGTATAACTGTAGTAAGACTAACAACGAGGTGAAATAGATGAACTTACATCTGACGACAGGAACAATATCCTATATGAACGATCTGAAAAAAAATAATGAAGGGCTCCATATTGCAGCAATCGGCAAAGACGCCCTCCTATATTATGAATCCGAAGAGAAGGAAAGCATGTTCAGTTCAAGACATTCATATAATTTGAGCCATTCGACCAACGACCTTGATGAATATTCTCCGGTTTCAATCCATTTCATTCCTGTGCCCGGAGACAGCAAAGGGCCAGTATACGGCCACTTGTCAAGGCTTTCGGAAGTGCTTGACGGTACACGTGGCGTACAGTTCTATCGCATCGGGGAAGCACTTGGCGAGGATGAATTCATAGTGATGGTCGGCTGGGCCCAGTCATCAACCTATTATGACTTCAAGGACACAGAGGGTTACTCAGAATACTTGAGCACCGATGCCCTGGCAAAATTCAGAACGGAGGAATCCCTTTTCCATAAGTCGATTTCCTCCAAATTCTATCTCCCACTGAAAGACAACGAAGAAAATGAAGAGGACGACTTCTAAGCGACTGAGTCACTCAGTCGCTTAGTTCTTTTTCTTTTCTGTAGACCGCCCGGCTCAGGCTGCGGTTAATGATGAACCCCCACAGCGGGAGCAGTATTCCCAAATAGAAATATCCCGGGTGGATCGATATGAAAAGGACGCTGAAGACGAGCGCTATCATAAACACCAGTTTATGCGAATAGGCTACATAACTCTTTTGAATATAAGACCGGTCTACCGGCCATACTTTCGGCCAAAGCAGGTAGGCCTGCGCCGTATAGATTTGAGACATCTGCAGAACAATAATGTATATACCGAAAAGTGCGATGACTACAGATAGATACAAGTTGGCGATCCAAACCATGACGACACCAAACAGAACCATTAATCTCAAGACGATCATAGGCAAGTCGTGGTCTCGGGCAAACGTCCGGTAGAAAAGGTATTCATACATCTTTTCTTTGTTGAAGGAAGCTTCTTTTGGTTTCCAGAGCAGTGGGTCCAAGTATCTTCTACGCTTGAACTGCTTATCTATATGACTGACATTCGTAAACAATGAGACCGTCTGGTAATACCTATTCAACTGTTCCTCCTCGTAACCGATCAGTTTTCGCCAATCCATACTTGTATGGCTGTGCCTTTTGGCAAAAAGTAGGAGAGACGCGTAGACGATGAGCGGCAACACGATCAGGATGGGCTCTGTAAGAATCAGGATAAGCGAGAGGATGGTCAAGACGATCAACCCGACTGATGCGGGGAGCATCGGCCATTCTGAATTGATGATTTCCTTTCTGATCATGAAATTCATCACGTAGAAGAAAACTGAGGCGAGCAGTGCAATGATCATTTCAATGGCCGGGTGTCCTACCGTCATCAGAATCAGCGCAACAACACCCCCTGCAACCGGCTTCCAAAGCCCGAGCGTCAAGGAGTAGCGATCCACCGCTCTGAGGTAGTCTTTTAGCCGCGCTTCGTATGCCAACAGGAATATGCCATCCGCCTGCTTGAATAAAGTGCGGTAGGACGGCAGCAATGTGATGCCAAGTACAAGGGAGATGATGACATCCAGCCAGAAGGATGGGGTTAATGTCTGGACGAGCGATAATAAGGAATACAGGAAGAATCCGATTGATATCGACAGGAATATGAGGAAATGACTGTTGAATATGAACTTACCGTAATGGCTGCGCCTTGCAACATCCTCATTCATCCGCGTTCTGAACAGTTGATCAGGCATCGTAGACTTCTCCCCCTGTTATTCTGAGGTAGACCTCATCAAGGGTTGCCCCTGGCATACGCCATTCCTCCCGCAGCTCCGGCAGTGTACCGATTGCAGTCAAACGTCCCTCGTCGATGATAGCAAATCGATCGCAGTAACGTTCTGCAGTGGCAAGGATATGGGTGCTCATCAGTATCGACCGCCCCTGCTCCTTTTCCTCCACCATCAATTGTATAAGTGATTCTATGCCAAGTGGATCGAGTCCAAGGAACGGTTCGTCAATGATGAACAGTTCAGGATGGGATAAGAAGGCACAAATCAGCATGACTTTTTGCTTCATTCCTTTGGAGAAATGGGTCGGGAACATATCTATTTTTGTTTCCAGCCTGAAGATCTTAAGCAGCTTATCTGCACGCTGCATCGCAGTTGTTTCATCTATCCCGTAAGCCATGGCCGTCATATTGATGTGTTCTTTCAAGGTGAGCTCTTCGTAGAGGACCGGTGACTCCGGAATGTAGGCCAGTTGTCTGCGGTACGCCTCGATATCTTCATCAGCAGTCACACCCCCTACCCTGATCTCTCCGGAGTGTGGTCTTAACAGACCCAATATATGCTTGATAGTCGTACTTTTCCCTGCACCGTTCAATCCGATCAGACCTATTATTTCACCTTTATCGATATTAAACGAAATATCATGTATAACCGGGACTTTGGAGTAGCCGCCGGTCAAGCGATCTATTTGAAGTACCATATTCAACTTCCTTTTAAATGTAGGTTATTATTTGTATACTGATACTAAGTAAATATATCACAAGAGAACAATGGAGGTACAATGAATGAGTAAAACCATTTTTGAACAGATTGCAGACGGTGAAATTCCAGCAAACATCCTATATGAAGATGAAACATGCATCGCCTTCATGGACGCCTTCCCCCTATCCAAGGGGCACACGCTGGTCATACCCCGCAAACCGATTGAAAACATTTATGATCTCGATGAAGAAACCGGCGCGCACATCATGAAGGTCGTCACGAAGATGGCGAATGCGTTGAAGAGTACTTTCAATCCCGATGGCCTGAATGTCATCCAGAATAACGGCTCCTACGCTTCCCAATCCGTCTTCCATCTACACTTCCACCTCATCCCACGCTACAAGGCAGAATATGATGGGTTCGGATATGAATGGCAGTCTGATGAGAACTTGCACTCTGATGAAGAGAAAAAAGAAATCGCCCGCTCAATCCGTGAACAATTGAATGCATGAACCCGAGAACATGAGGGTAATGTTTTATAAACAAAAAAGGACGTGACACTGTATGAAATTCAGAAATCTAGCGGCAGGCTTCGCTGTCGGCGTAGCGGGCGGTACACTCATTGCTGTTTTGAATGCCCCGAAGTCGGGAGCTGAACTGCAATCTTCCCTTAAATCCGGATCTGGAAATATGAAGACGCAGATGAATCAGCTTAAAATGGAAGCGAATGAAGTGAAATCCTCTTTCCTCCAGACTAAACGCGAATCACAGGAAGTGTTTGAAACGCTTGGAGACGAAGTCAAAACAATGATCAGCAACTTCCAGGCGGATATCAATCCAAATATTGAACATATCAAAAAAGATGTGGGTAATATACAAAATCGTGTCGAAGAAATCCAGGACACCTTTAACAGCGACAAATAAAATCAATCTGGTGAAGCGGCGGGGACTACAATTGTGCCCCGTCGCTTTATTATGATATATTAGCACCTGTATCCACTATCAAAGGAGATTTGTGCAATGAAGAAGATAATAGCGCCCATGGTGCTCGGACTTGGTCTCATCGGCCTGGCCGGATGCTCAGACGACAGCAGTGAAAACAGCTCATCCAGTGAAACAGAATATGGTGACGTCCTTGCCACAAGTGATGCAGGTGACGTAACTACAGACGACATACTTAACCAGTTGGGAACAGACAGTATAGCCAACCAGACATTCCAACTGACGTTGGATACAATACTTAAAGAGAAATATGCTGATGAGATCGACACAGAGGAAATTGAATCACAGATCAATGAAGAGATAGAAGGCATGGGCGGGGAAGACCAATTTGCCATGCTGCTTCAGCAGCAGCAACCGGGCATGACCGTCGAGAAATACAAAAAACAACGGATCAATAATGCCTTCCACGATAAGTTCTTCAGTGAAAAATTCGATATCACTGATGAAGAAGCAAAAAAATCCGTCCGCAAAGCCTCTCATATATTGATAGAGACTGGAGATGGAGAGGACGCCCTAAGTGATGAAGAAGGTAAAAAGAAGGCTGAGAAACTGCTTAAAGAGATAAAAGATGGCAAAGACTTTGGAGAAGTGGCCAAAGAAGAATCTTCTGATACCGGCAGTGCCCAAAACAGCGGCGAACTCGGCTACGTCCAACGGGGACAGATGGTTGAAGGTTTTGAAGATGCCCTGTTCGAACTCGACAAAGGTGAGATTTCGGATGTTGTCGAATCTGAATACGGGTACCACATCATCAAACGTCATGAAGAAAAAGATATAGATGAAGAACTCGATTCCATAAAAGGTCAGCTGATCAACGAGAAGATTCAAGAAAACCCGGATAAAGTCCTTGAGTATTACAAAGAACTGCTCAAAGAATATAATGTAGAGTTCAAAAATGAAGAGATCAAAACATATATCGAGGATACTTACCTGAACCCAGAATCAGAAGAACCAGTTGAAAAACCAGGTGATGACACTTCTGTAGAAGAACCGACTGAGGAATCCGAAGAATAAAAAACTACCTGGACGCTTGGCGTCCAGGTAGTTTTTATTCCAGATGTTCCGGGCGGTAGAAGAAGCGGCTTTCAAGGGGGAAGATCCGATCTGTGAACTGGCCTTTCTCCGCCTTGCCTATATGCTTATCCATCATCATCATACGCGCATCTATGTTGTCGATGAAATGGAGGATTTCCGCTTCTTTCAACATTGGCTGTTTAGGCGAACCATATTCAAGTTTACCGTGATGACTCAAAATCATATGTTTAAGCAGCAGGACTTCCTCTCCCTCTATATTGAGTTCAGCTGCCACTTTGGAGATTTCTTCACTTGCTATCACGATATGCCCTATCAGATTTCCTTCTGTCGTATAGGTTGTCCCGACAGGACCTGACAGCTCCTTGACCTTTCCTATATCATGAAGGATGATGCTGCTGTAAAGCAGACTTCTATTCAGTGACGGATAGATGTCACACAATGCTTCCGCTGTCCTCAGCATATAGTGGACATGGTAGGCAAGCCCCGAGACGAAATCATGGTGGTTGCTCATTGCAGCCGGATAACTCAAAAATTTCTTGCCGTATTTCTTCAGCATCTGTCTGACAATCCTTTGCAGACTGCCATTTTCAATCTTGATGACATAATCCATGATGCTTTCGTACAAGGTGTTTTCATCGATCGGCGCTTTCTCGACGAAGTCTTTAGGATTCAACCCATCTTCTTCTGTAGCTAATCGGAAGGCAGCGATCTTCATCTGCTTCTTGTTGCGGTAATCAATGACATCCCCTTTCACCTTGATCAGTGTCTCCGGCTTCAGGACTTCCATATCTTCTTTTGAAACGGTCCATAGCTTGGCTTCAATATCTCCCGTACGATCCTGCAGGAACAGGGTCATATAAGGTTTACCTTGTGATGTGACGCCTTGCTGGCTCCTTTTTATAAGATAAAAAGTGTCGACCGAATCTCCAGCCTTCAGTTTCGATATATTATTCATGTGCACTCACCTCATTTGACTTTCTCTTTAAGTTTAATGGTTTGGGACGCAGGAATTGAGTTATCGAGGTTACATGTAAAGTACAGCACCTGATCTTGCACTTCATTCCTCAAATAATCCATGATGATCTTTTTCCTCTCCTTGTCAAAATGCACAAAGGCATCATCGATGATGAGAGGCAACCTATAATACCCTTTCAACGCCTTGATCAGACTCAACCTCAAACTGATATAGAGCATTTCTTTTGTAGACTGTGACAGTTCAAGTGGATGGAAGAGCTGACCGTTATCATGCTTGACCTTCACTCCGTCATCATCATAGATGATGTTGATATAACGTCCATTTGTTATCTTCTGGAAAATAGTCCGTGCCTCTTCGATGACGACAGGCAGACGTTCATCTTTAATCTTTCGGATGTGCGCTTCAATCAGAATGCGGATGTAGTTCAATGACATGTAGTCTCTCGATATATTCTGGATATATGATTTTTTCATCTCATATAGGTGATGAAGTTCACTTAACTTGCCGTCGCTCTCCATCATCGCGATTTCCGAGTTCAGTTCAGCTAGTGTCTTTTGTTCCACATGAACCTTATCATTGAGTGCTTCGATCTGTTCGGCGATGTCTTCTTCTTCCTCACGCAGCTCAGACATCAGGATATCGGCCAGGGCATTCCGTGCATCATAATCGAAATGCTCTTCACCCAACTTCTCATCCAATTCATTATAACGGCGGACATTCCGTCTATGTTCGTCGTCTTTTCTCGCATAGTAATAATAAGTCTCTTCATCTTCTGCCAAAACCTGGTCAAGTAAAGAGTTGATCTCATGCTGTGCTTCTTTTACGCTATCCTGAAGTACCTTATTCTCATTCTGCAAAAGGGTGATCTGCTCATTCAATCGAGTATAGTCAGCTTCATCCTTATACATACCGGATACCGCATTCTTTACATCATGGAATACACTCGCGTCGTCATAGTGGATTCCGTAATGCATCAGATCCTCCTTGACGCTGCTTTTGAATTCCTGAAGTTCTCGCGTGAGATTATCCATCTCGACTTGATACCTGTTGATCTGGTTCCTCTTTTGTTTTATCCCCCTGATCGTGTGGATGGCATCAGGCATTGATTTATTTTCCATGTCCATATCTATCTTCAGATCTGCTTTCATCTTCGACAAATCAGTGTTCAATGAATCATGCAGTGCTTCTTTGTTCGATAAAGTTTCTTTCAGTTCTTCAAGACGGACATGGGTCGAGATGCGCTTCGCCTTAAGCTCTTTAAGATCCATTTTGAGTTCTCTTGCCGTACTGAGCTCAAATTCCATATCGTGGTTCCTGTTGATGGTTTCAATCGCTTCCTGAAGTTCCGCGACTTCTTTTTGATAATCTTCCTTCAGCGATTCATCCGGTTTTTCCCTATTCAAGGTAAGGAGCAGCAATATCAGTGCGCCGGCCACGGCCGATGCACTCCCTATCACCCATTCTGAGCCGGCAAGATAAAAGATGCCAACCAACAAGGCAATGATACCGACCCCAATGATGAGCATCTGCTGCATCCTGCTCGATCTATTGCGTTTACGTTTTTCCCGTTCATAGTCTTTTTCGATCAGACTGAACATCTTTTCTTTTTCCTTCAGTTCAAATTCCTTATCCACCAGTTCCTGCTTTTTTCTGATGCGCGTTTCACTGATCTGTTCCGCTTCCAACTGTGCCAATTCCTTATCGTAGTGGCTGACGTCGGACTTTACCTGATCGAATTCACGCACCAGAAACTGTTCCTCCAGAGCCACTTCATCCAATTTTGAAAGGAGCGACTGGACAGAGTCCTTCACGATGTTGGAATCATCCACCTCATGATGTTCCTCACTCCAGCCTATATCCCTCATAAGCAGGCCGATGGCTTCCTCGTTGCTTGCTATTTCTGAAGCGAGGCGCTTGTGCTCCATTCGCTTCTGTTTGATTTCAGGCTCTTTCTTCAATATGCCTTCCAGATGGGTGATTGTTTCACCTTCAGGCTTATTGATCGCTGCCAACTCTGCTTCCAACGCTTTTAGTTTTTCTGTACGCAAGGCAATGTCCTGCTCAGCCTGTTGGAGTTGATGCTTCATCTTCTCGTATCGCTCGATCCCCTTCTCTGGGAAATTGATCGGTTCAATGTTCACTTGACTCTCGAGATTTTTCCATTCCTTGATGTCTTTATGGTAGACGACTTCTTTCATTTTCTGCTTTCTTATCGACTCTAGCTGATTCAGACCATCTTTGGTGAAGTTCAATGCCTCTTCACTCTTCACTCTTTCTTTGGTTAGGGTATCGTACCGCTCCTCCACCTGCTCAAGTGCCCGGATTTTATCATTGAGTTCGGACATCTCAGCAATTTCCTTATTCAATTCCGGCTTTGAACCATTTTTCTTATAGATTGTGCCAAGTTCGGCATCGATTGCACTAAGCATCTCATCATATTCATGGGAGCCGAGTGCGCCTGCACGAAGCAGGTATTCCTGTAGCTTGTCTTCAGTCATATTCTTGTGGATGTCCTGCAGTCCGAGCACATCGAAGGAAAAGATTGAACGGTATGTCCTTTTATCGATGAAATTCAATTTTTTGATGAGCCATTCCTCACCGCGCACAGTCCCGTCTTCAAAATAAACTTTCACGTCACCCTGGACCTTTCCTTTTATGCGTTCAATCTCTACAGCACCCGGCTCATCAGGAAATTCGACTGTGATCTTTCCGCCATAGAGATTGTGCATGCGCGGTTCTCTTCTCGGCTCCTGTTCCTTACGGGTCGGGAAGCCGAATAGGATGGAATGGATGAACGACTGCATCGTTGACTTGCCGGCTTCGTTCTCGCCAAAGAGTTGAACAAAGTGCTTATTGGTATCAAATTTTGTTTCTGTTATTTTTCCATAGCCATATATATCGAGTCCAATAATTTTCATATATTCACTACTTCCTCATCAGCATTCTAAGCCGTTCTTCGCCCTCTTCAAGCAGCGCTTCCGGATCGATATCCTGGACAGGATCCAGATACCTGTTCACCCTCGGATCCATGTAGAGCGCGTTGACCGCTTCTTTGAACAGTTCTTCATCGGAAGAATGACTTGCTTTAATGTCGTTGATCAATGCGATGTTGTCTTGGTGCAGATACCTCACCTTAAGGTCATCAATCCAGACGAATTCCTTTAGATCCCTCTCGTCTTCCTTCAGCAATTCGATTACTTCGGTCAGATCGGCGCCCGTCAATTCCTCATCTCCGTCATAGGTGATGGTCAGCTGGATGATATGTTTTCCCTTATCCCTTAAGCGATTTTTGAACTCTGCAATTGCCTGGTACAGGGACTGTTTGCTGAGTTTTGCCACTTCGAGTTCATACTCGGCAAAAATGATTTCCTGTACAGGAATGAAGCGTGTCGAAAGATATACATCATCCCCCTCCACCACAAGGAAGCCTTTTTCGCCATACTCGTTCTTATGGCGGCCTTGTATGTTGCCCGAGTAATGCACAGGTGGCAGATCACTCAATTCTTCACGCTGATGGATATGGCCAAGCGCCCAATAATGATACAGCTTTTCATTCAACATCTGTAGATTGAATTCCGTGTATCGTTTTTGGCTGGATTGGCTGTGGGAATAGGTGCCATGCAGCAAACCGATATGTATGCCTTCGTTCATTGTATTGACTGGGTATTCCTCCAGCCTGTTTTCATATGTATCATCCAGGAAATAACTGAAACCGTGGAGGAAGATACGGTCTCCGTGTGAGCTCACCATCTCATATGTTTCTACATTTTCACCGAATACCGTAACATTGTCTGGCCATTCCGTTTTGAAGCCATCTGTCAAAGGGTCATGGTTGCCGTGGATGATATAGACGAATATTCCGGATTCTTTCAAACGTTCAAATTGGCGTCTCATGAATACCTCGGATTTCAGTGTACGGTTCGCTGCATCGAACATGTCGCCTGCGATGACAAGGAAGTCGACTTTCTCCTGAATCGCGTAGTCGATCATCCTTTTGACACTGATATAAGTACTCTCTGTAAGCACGTCAAAGATTCCTGGAATCATTTTCGATCGGGACTTGAATGGACTGTCCAGATGCAGGTCTGCACAATGTATAAATTTAACCAATATTCCTCACCTGACTTTTCTGCTCATTATATCTACAGTATACCAAAAACCAAAAGAAAAGAGGCCCTCAACAGACCTCTTAGTAATTAGTTTTCGTTATTTACACCGTATAGTTCTTCAATCGGCTTCATGATGACACGGTTCAGATCTTGGATGAGTTCACTCATCTTCTGTTCTGCTTCCATAAGGGCTTTGATGTTTTCGTCCTTCTCGATATCTTCAGCGGATTTCTGTGCTTTTTGGACATCTTCTTCCTGGATTTCCTCACCTTGCATCTGTTTTTGCTGCAGGTTCATCTGTACTTCCCTGAACTCATCGAAGAGTGTCTTCGACTCTGGATTAGCATTTACCTTTTCATAGTACTCTTTCATAGTCTTGAATTCATCTGATTTGCGCAATGCACCTTCCAATGCATTTGCCTGATCGTATACGTTGACTGCCATTGATAAAAAACTCCCTTTAATAAAGATAACTATACTGTAACATAAAATCGGCACTTATAAAAATACAACAATCAGCCCTTGTATGATTCCGATCATGCCACCGAGGAAAAAGCCAAGCAATGTTATCATACGGAACTCTTTATCAGATATTTCCATGACAAGCTTTTCGATATGACTCAATTCAAAGCTATCAATCTGATTTTTTATGACGTGGGCCAAATGGAGCTTCTCGACAATCCTTCCGGTATTCGCTTTCAGATATTCAATGATGTTGCTACCCAATTTGTATTTGCCGGTTTCCTTGAAGGTGTTGAACATCTCGGGATTGAAGTCCTTAATCGGATAATCCAGTATGCCGTCTATATCAATCCGTCTTTTCAAGGTCTCCCCAATACTGTCAATCAGAGCATCCCGATCACCTTCTGTGACGATTTCATCCAATCGGGTCTTTTTAAGGCGTTCATATTCTTCATTGATGATCCTCAGCTCTATATCGGTCAATTTGGGGTCATGTATCAGCTTGTTCAATTCCTTTTGGATATTGCGCACGATGGAGTCCGTCGTCATTATATATTTCAGGGAGCGTGCGAGCCTCCCTCTGTTCTGGACGAACTCGTCAGCCATCGTATACAGATCGTCATACCCTTTCTGTGAATTGATGTAGGCTGAAATTTTGCTTGTCAATTGGGGTTGGAGCCCATCCACCTTTAAATCGAGTGTGGCGAGCGCATCTTTAGGAATCAACGACTCGATGCTCCGGCCATATAACTTACTGCCTTCTTCAGCCACTTTTTCATCAAGGGCATCGTTGAAGCTCCTCATCACTTTCTCTGACAAGCCTTCATGGATCCGTTCCATGAAATAGCGAAGGCTTAAATTCTCCGATTCCATCGTTTCTATCTGCCGATCTATGAACAGCATGATGAAGCGTCTCGTCTCATCGCTGTCGATTTTGCTGATGAAAGCATCCGGCGTCAGCAGATGTTGGGTAATGATCTCACCCATCTTGAGTGATGCTTCTTCCCTGCGGCGCGGGATTACCCCTGGTGTGAATGGCAGCTGCCTACCGAAGATGTATTTAGGTTCATAGGGCCTGAACAGCATCCTTATCGCAAGCATATTGGTCAATCCGCCTATCAGAGCCCCGATGACCATCATCAGGATGATCTGGATCCCATCATTCATGAAAAACACCCCTTCCTGTTACCGTCATGTATAAATGAGAAAAGGCACCCTGAGGTGCCTTAGACAGGTTGCAGATCAGATTGTCTGTTGAAGTACGTTCTGATCTCCCTTTCGATATATGATGCATGGAGCGGGCGGTTCATCGGGCTCAGTACCCGATAGATTTTATTACTTTTATTATATTGCAGGCGATAGCCGTTCTTTCTTTCCAGGTCATCCCAATAGACCGCTTCCCCTTCATAGTTCGGGTAGACACAATGGCCTCTTGAGATCAGCTGTGCCAACTCCAGAGGGTCACCGCCGAAACTGTTGGTTAGGACATCACTGTCCCTAAACAGGGCACAAAGCGAAATGCATGTCGTCCAGTTAGGAAGGATTCGTTCTTTTTCTATCTGTACAAGCGTCTTTTTGGATAGGCCGATCGTCTGACTCATGGAGTCCTGAGTATAGCCCGCTTCGGTCCTTACCATTTTGAACTTGGACTGGAGTAACTCCGTAAAAGTCTGTTTATCCATTCTTTTCTTCCTTTCACTCATTTCGGTTATTATAAAAACCACTTACTATAATAATACACTTTTAATATAATAGTATATTTTGATGTAAATTAAAAGGGCATATATTGAATTTCACCAAAAGTTCAATATATGCCCGTCATTTAATTGTCACTAACCATCATGTTTCCTGTCGAGCTGCCCCTTCTTTACGGTTTTCCTGTTCGTTGATGATGAGGGATATGGCAGCGTCACCTGTAACATTGACCATTGTCCGCGTCATATCAAGCAACCGGTCTATACCGATGATGATGCCAATCGCTGCAGGATCGAGTCCGATTGCAGTCAGCACCATTGCCAACATGACGAGTCCGACGCCCGGCACCCCTGCTGTACCAATGCTCGCCACCGTCGCAATCAAGACGACTGTAACCATCTGCATGATTGTCAGGTCGATCCCTGAAAGCTGGGCGATGAATACCGTTGCGACACCTTGCATGATCGCCGTCCCGTCCATATTGATCGTGGCCCCGAGCGGCTGTACGAAGCTGGATATGCTCTTACGCACACCAAGGTTCTCCTGGGCGGACTTCAGTGAAATCGGCAGCACTGCGCTGGACGAAGATGTACTGAACGCCACACCCATTGCGGGAGCAAACCCTTTAATGAACCAGATGAAACTTTTCTTCGCCAAAAATTTCACTGCAGCACCGTAAACCAGGATCATATGGATGAAGAGAGCCAAAAGCACACAGACGAAATACATGCCGAGTTGCTGTATCGCTCCGAATCCTGCCTGGACAAAAGCCGTTGCAACCAGCCCGAACGCACCAATGGCTGCAAAATATTTCATGATAGCGAGTACAATCCACATCACTACTTCATTTGCTTCTTCAAACAACCTGATGAGTCCCGCCGCCTTATCCTTTTTCGCAATCATCGCAATTCCAATGAAAATCGCAAATGCGATGATCTGGAGCATGTTTTGTGTTCCCATCGCCTCCACGACGTTTGTTGGAATCAGATTGATGACAGTCTGGTCAAATCCTTGCTGCAGTGCTTCCCCCGTGCTTCCCCCTTCGAGCTCAGTCTCGCGATACTCAGCGACTTCGTCAGAACCCAGTAGCGCTGACTGTCCTTCGCCCGGGTCCAGTATGTTCGCAACGACCATTGCGATGGTGATTGCAATGGCAGTTGTCGCCAGATAGAACAGCAGTGTCTTAAGACCATAACCTCCGAGTAGTTTAGGGTCGCCTACACTTACGACGCCAAGCACGATGGAAATGAAGACTATCGGCACGACCATCATGAAGATCATATTAAGGAAAAGCTGACCGAGGATATTGAATATGTACTGGTCGATCCATTGCACCCATTGTTGGCTGTCATACATCGGGCTCAGTATCGAGCCGATGATGATGCCAAGTATCAATGCAACTACAATCTGTATAGTAAGTTTATTTCCTACTTTCATATTATGCCCCCCAAATTTGAAATCTCTTTATCAATTATACTGTCCGGTGTAAACATTTGTAAACAATAATTGAAAACGATTTCCAAAATACCCTACAGTTTGATTATATTGTACTTGATGGCATATATTACAGCCTGTGTACGATCTGAGACTTCAAGCTTGTTAAGGATATGGCTGACATGCGTCTTGACCGTCTTTTCGCTGACGTACAACGCTTCGCCAATCTCGCGATTTGATTTGCCCCTGACAATCTCTTTCAACACTTCAATTTCACGTGCAGACAACGCATTTTTTTCATGGGGCATATGCCCTTCCCTATCTATTACTTTAAGTATATCCGGATGGATGACCTTCTCCCCTTGGATTACACTTTTGATCGAGGCAATGAGTTCCTCTGCTTCCATTTCCTTTATGATATATCCATCAGCATGTGCTGAAAAGACAGGCCTCACATACTCTTCGGTAGTATAGCTGGAGAGCACCAGCACTTTAATTTCAGGATGATATGCCTTGATTGCACGTGTGACTTCTATACCATCCATCTCGGGCATGACAAGATCCAAAAGGATCAAATCTATATCTTTGGCGCTTTTCAGATATTCAAGCAGTTCCCTGCCTGTACCAAAATCTTCGACCACCCGAATATCTTCTGTAGTCGACAGCAGGAACTTCATGCCTTCCCTTACTATATGATGGTCATCGACCAATATGATATTGTACATATGCTTCACTCCTTCATGGGGATGGTGACCATGATGCGGGTCCCCCTCCCCTTACCGGTATCGATATTTATATTTCCATTGAGCTTATGGATCCGTTCAGTCATGTTCGACAGGCCATAGCTCGACCGATGATTTTCTTCAAATTCAAACCCACTGCCTTGGTCTTCGATGATTACGGAGAAGATATCACCTTTCGCCGCCATCCTGATTATCGCATGTTCAGCACCCGAATGCTTGCGTATATTATTCAAACTTTCCTGGATGACTCTATATAGGGCGACTTCCACATGGTCCGGCACATCATAGAAGCCCTCCATACCAATCTCAACTTCAAGGCCAAGCAGCCCTGCGTACTTTTCGACAGCATCGATGATGCCGTTCTCGAGCCCTATCGGCTTCAGTTGCCAGATTAAGGCTTTCATTTCCTTCATCGCATGTTTCGAAGTCCGCTCTATTGAATCAAAAGCCACATTCGCCTTGTCCGCATCATTCAATGATTTTGCAGCGTGCGAAGTGATGCCTATCGAAAACAACATCTGATTGACGGAATCATGCAGATCCCTGGCGAGACGTTGCCGCTCTTTTATGAGCATATTCTCCTGCTCACGCGTCGTCAGTTCTATACGCTTTAAAGTGGAACCTATCTGAAACGCCACCGACTCCAGAAGGTCAAGCTCGTCCTTGGCGAACTTTTCGCGATAAGGACTTGCCACGTTCAACAGACCGAAGGATTCGTCTCCAGAAATGAGTGGAACAGTGGCATGATGGGTGATGCCGTTATTCTCATTGGGGTACTCATTGCGGGCTTGCTCCAGCCTTGAACATACAAAAATATTCGTTGCCGTCTTAAGTTCCTTCCTGTTATATTTATTGACACACCAACATTTTCCTTCACATAAATAATGATGGTCATTATTTTTAAGGGCGGACGGGAGACGGTAATGCGTTGTGAGTTCATGTTGGCCCGCTTCATTTATGAAGAATATCCATCCCGTATCAAATTCCGAGTGATCGATCAGCATCTTCAATGCCCCTTCGACCATTGCTGGCCTATCTGTTTCTTCGTTCAGGAACTCCGCGATGTCTTTCAACAATTGAAGTTTACTTTTCATAAGAATCACCCCACCTAAAAAATTAACAGCTTTGTAACCTTAACTTCCACATCCAGCAGCTGTTTTCACTTATAATGATACAGTATGGATTCGAATCACTCATCTATTGGAGGGCAGCCATGTCGAAAAACAAGCTTTATATGCAATCCATCTTCCTCATCTCATTAATCGCAACGCTCGGTTCACTTTATTTCAGCGAAATCAGACAATATGAACCATGTGAGTTCTGCTGGTATCAGCGCATACTCATGTATCCGCTAGTACTGATCTCCATCATTTCAGTCATCCGCAATGACCATGGCGCCGTGTACTATATCCGGTTCATGAGTCTGCTTGGCCTCCTTATGGCATCTTACCATTACGCCCTGCAGAAGATCAGTTTTCTCGGTGACGGATTTACAGCCTGTACCGGGGTTTCCTGTACCGTCCAGTATATCGACTGGCTGGGCTTCATTACAATTCCATTCTTGTCGCTTATTGCATTTGCGCTCATCTTTATACTATCATTTATTCCAAAAAGAAAATAAGAAGGAGACCGAACCATGGGAAATAAAATATTCTACGGTATTATAGCACTTATCATCGTGGCGTTTGCCGGCATCTTCATTTTTATGAACAGTGCTTCAAATGATCCCGATAAAATCAGCGATTCCGGCTACTATCCCTATACGGATCTGGAACCAGAGGAGCTTGAAGGCGCGACCATCGACAAGTTGGATGATGAAAATTATCACTTTAATAAGACTTTCGATGAAACAAAGAAGATTATAGAAGAAAAGGACCACGCATTCGTCTATCTGTGGAGCCCTACATGTGTACACTGTATCGCTGCCACTCCATTTTTGACTGATGCATTTGAACAGACGGATGCAGAAGTCACGCAACTGAATGTCTTGGAATATGACGCAGCCTGGTCGGAATTTGAAATTGAAGGCACACCGACCCTCATCTACTTTGAAGATGGTAAGGAAGTCGATCGCCTCTATGGTAATCCTGGAAACTCTGATGACTATAAATCATTCATCGAAGAAATGACAGGGGACAAATAGATGAAATTCACAATACATGAGAATTTTGACGGATCTACACTTGAAGAAATGCTGAAGACCCTTCACGTACCTAAAAAAGAACTTCATCTGCTGCGCATGTCGAAGGATGTCACACTGAACGGCGAACCAGCCCGGCTCAATTCACCGATCCATTCAAAAGATGTAGTCGTCCTTCCAGATGACGGTTCCAAAAGCCAGTACAAGCCAAGCTATCGGACATGTGATGTTCTATATGAAGATCGTTATCTTGCTGTACTATTCAAGCCTCGCGGCGTCAAGACACATCCGAATGAGATGTCTGAGACCAATACACTGATGAACCATGCCATCTATACTCTGGATGCCGACTATCTCGAACCGGTCCATCGGCTTGACCAGGAAACCAAGGGCGTACTCCTTGTCGCCAAGTACCCTTTAGTCAAGAAGATGCTTGACCATATGTTGAGTGAACGTGAAATCAAAAGGACTTATATTGCACGCATTGATACAAAAAGGTTGATCGAAAAACAGACCATCAGTGCCCCGATAGCCAAAAATCCGAAAGAGCGCAATAAATACCATGTTACTGATAAAGGGAAAGAAGCGGTGACCCATATCACCAAGTCCCATGTTACACCGGATTATTGCGAACTTGAAATTGAATTGGAGACGGGCCGCACCCATCAGATTAGAGTACATCTGGCACATATCGGTTCCCCAGTCATCGGTGATCCCCTGTACGGTAACGCGACACTTAGAGACCTGCAGCTCTTCAGCTACAGAATCGAATTCACCCACCCCCTGCTTCAAAAAACCGTGCGCGTGGAACTCGATAGAAAGACATTGTAGAAAAAGACCTTCACCCCGTAATTTCTTGGGGTGAAGGTCTTTTTTGCCTGTTCCATTTCATTTCCGCCTTCTGAAGCGGTCCTTTACTTTGAGCAACAGCTGATTTTCATGTTGGATGATCTGTTCGCGACCACTTCTTTCAGCGCGGCGCATCAATTCCACTTGGGCACTGATGGGAGGATGTTCGTTTTCAACATACACATAAGTGCCATCAGGGCGTTGGCTGCGGGCTTTGATGTTATCCATCAGATACAGCCTGGCAATCGCTTTGATCTCTTCGATGATCGCTGGATCTTTGACTGGGAACAATATTTCCACACGCTTGATCATATTCCGAGTCATCATATCGGCAGATGATAAAAACATCTTACCCTCTCCATTATGGTTGAAGTAGTAGATTCTTGAATGCTCAAGGAACCTGCCGACGATGCTCACCACTCTGATATTGTCGCTGACATCTTCTATTCCTGGTTTGAGGCAACAAATGCCCCGCACCACCAGATCTACTTTCACACCCTCTTGGGAAGCCTGAAGAAGCTTGTTGATGATCTTCTTATCTGTAAGCGAGTTCATTTTGGCGAATATATAGCCTTTACCGTATGTCCGATGCAGTTCGATCTCTTTATCGATATAATCGGCGAATAGATCCCGGATTTCAAATGGAGCGACATGGAGCGACTGGTAGTCGGGCTTTAGGGAGTAGCCGCTGAGATAGTTGAAGAAGTTGATCGCATCATTTCCTATATCCTCGTCCGTTGTGATCAGTCCCATATCAGTGTAGAGCCTTGCAGTGGAATCATTATAGTTGCCCGTGCCAAGGTGGACATAGCGGATCAATCTGCCTCTGACTCTTTTGACCACCAAAGTTATTTTACTGTGGGTCTTCAGGAAATTCATGCCGTAGATGACGTGGCACCCGGCATCTTCGAGTTCTTTTGCCCACTGGACATTATTCTTTTCATCGAATCGCGCCTTCAACTCTACAAGCACTGTCACCTGCTTACCATTTTCAGCCGCATGCTTCAATGCTTCAATCACCGGAGAATCGCTCGAGACCCGGTAGAGTGTCTGTTTGATCGCAAGGACATCCGGGTTCTCTGCCGCCTCACGCATGAAATCTACAATCGTCTGGAAGCTTTCAAAAGGATGATGTAGGAAGACATCTTTTTTCAGGGCACGCTTGTAAATGTTCTCCCCTGCAAGGAATTTCGGTTCCTGCGGCACGAATGGCGGGTATGCAAGATTGGGATGGCGCTCCTTGAACCTCGCTGTCAAGTCGAACAGGAAGGTTAAATCCAACGGACCGTTGAACCTATATACATCCTGCTCCTCGAGATTCAATTCATTTTTCAGAAAGGAGCCATTGATGGAATCGTCCTTGCTTGTGTCTATCTCCAGCCTGACGGCCGCTCCTTTTGTCCGTTCCTTCAGGAAACGCTCAATCTCTATCAGGAGATCGGCAGCCCCTTCTTCATGGATGGTCAGGTCTGCATTGCGCGTTATCCTAAACGGGAAGGTCCGTTCAATCCTATAACCCCTGAACAATTCATTGATGTGCTGTTCAATGATATCTTCAGTCAGGACAATATAGGTTCTGTTCCCTTCCTTAAGTTCATAAAACCTGCGGATAACAGTCGGCAGTTGGACGATGGCAGTCTGATCACCCAATTCATTCGAAAGGTTGACGAAAATATTGATTTTCTTATTCATCAATTTAGGGAAGGGGCGATAGGCATCCATTCCGAGAGGAGTAAGGGAAGGGAATATTTCATTTCTGAATATCGTTCCGAGTTCTTCCTGCAGATGATACGGGAGTTCATCCGGACGCTTCAGGATGATGTCATAGCCTTCCAATTCCTTCATCAGACGATGAAAGGTGGCATACTGGGCATCGCAGTTCCGTCTATTCATATCACTGATACCCTTGAGCTGTTCGCCAGGCGTCATCTGCGTCTTGGTGTCCGGTTCATGATAATCCATCTTTACCTGGTCTTTCAGCCCTGCAACACGTACCATGAAGAATTCATCCAGATTTGAACTTGTAATTGCCAGGAACTTCAGCTTTTCAAGTAGCGGGTTCGTATCATCCTCTGCCTCTTCAATCACCCGGTAGTTGAAGCTGAGCCAACTGAGCTCTCGATTGTTATAGTATTCTTTATTGTTCAATCGATATGTCATTACTATTCTCCTACTTCCTCTAAGATGAAACTGGTTATCATGCTTCTATGAATTTGATTTCCAGATGCCCATCCATAATCTTTTCGATATGCTTCTTCTGTCTCGTTGCCTGGTACTCTTCTGCAATCGGATCCCCTTTATATTTGATTGTGAGAGTCATCTCGTCTTCTTCATCATCCAGATAAAGATCCTCTACAATGTTTGTGTTCGAGATGTTCAGGGCATTCGCAAACTTCAATATGCTGCCGAGCTTCATGAGAGTGCTCATTTCCTCGCTATTGAACCATCCGGATTCATCCGCAAAGAACTTCAGGAGCGTCTTGTTCTTGAAGCTTGCAAGCAGAGCCAGCTTCACCCGGTCTCTATGGACAATGCCGTTGATGTTGCTGTTTGAGATCAGATAGTAGGTGTGCTGACTTGTCGCATCCCGATCGATGAATGACCCGAGATAGAAAATATATGCTGCATTCTTCATGAGGTATTTCTCATGTCTGCTGATTGAGATGAAATCATACCGCTCCAATTCATGATAAAGGCGTTCAGTGATTTCCTGGCGTTTCTTCCCTTCCTCAAAATCAATCTGGAAATCACTGGCAAGTTCCTTCAATGAATCCCTGAAAATATGGTATTTATTGAAGGCCGCCGGGTAGTCCCTGGTTATCATAGACATCGCCAGTCCTTCCCGTATCCCCTGCCTGCTGAACTTGAATTCCTGGGCTCTTGAGATATCGTAGAGCGATTTGAAGACGATGGTACTCGGCAGGATGATGTCGCTACGGTCCTTACTCAACCCATCGATGTCATCAAGATCATCTTCCTTTGTGTTCTCAAGAAGATCATATACATCCTGTAGATCATTCCGGTCCATTGAGTAGCCGTGGACGCCTGCGATGGGATAATTGGTTGAAGATTGGTGGATACGTGCTATATTACGCGCACTTCCTCCAATCGCAAGTATCGGTACTTTACGCTTTGAGAGCCACTTGATTGATTTAAGCTGCTTTTTTACATACTTTTCCGTCTCTTCCAACGCTTCTTCATCGTTGTGCTTCTTATCCTCAAAAAACATACTTTTCAATGTTACGACACCGAATGGGAGACTGACCGAATGGATGAGTTCCTTATTCTCAAAATATGTCAGTTCAGTACTCCCCCCACCGATGTCGATGATGAGGCCGTCCATGTTGCTGATGGTATGGACCACTGCATGATAGCCGTAGAATGCCTCTTCCTTGCCAGTGATGACTTTGATTTCCATACCGACTTCTGATTTTACCCGTTCTAGTATGTCGTCCACGTTGACGGACTGTCTGATGGCCGCCGTTGCGACCGGATGGATTTCCTTGACGCTGTATTTTTCACTGATCAGCTGGAAACTCTTCAGGATGGAAATGAGGTTATCGATCCCTTCTTCTGCCATGACTTTGTCCTCATCGAGGTACCACGCCAACCGGGCAGGTGTCTTGATGTTCTGGAGCTCTTTAAGACCGGTCTCCTCATCATATTCAAACAATACAAGGCGTACAGTATTAGATCCGATATCCACAAGTCCAATTCTCTTCATCATATACAGTCTCCTAATCTTTGGATTGGGTCATCTCTTCTGGCTTGATCCATTCGTCGAATTGAGCTTCGGTCAGATGTCCGGATTCAATTGCAGACTCTTTGAGGGTCAAGCCCTTTTCATGGGCATTTTTGGCGATTTTCGCAGCATTTTCGTACCCGATATGTGGGTTCAGCGCCGTGACCAGCATAAGGGAATTGTTTAGGAATCTATTGATATTCTCTTCGATCGGTTCTATTCCGACAGCACAATTATCGTTGAATGTCTGCATGCCGTCTGCAAGCAGATAGATGGACTGCAGTGTATTATAAAGGATGACCGGCTTGAATACGTTCAGCTCGAAGTTACCTTGGGAGGCTGCAAACCCGACTGCCGAATCATTGCCGAAGACTTGTACTGCCACCATCGTCAGCATCTCGGACTGCGTCGGATTGACTTTACCTGGCATGATTGATGAACCTGGTTCATTCGCAGGGATTTCGATTTCGGCTATTCCAGCGCGTGGGCCGGAGGCAAGCCACCTGACATCATTTGCTATCTTCATGAGGTCTGCCGCCAATGCCTTCAATGCACCATGGAGATAGACTACTTCGTCATGCGCCGTCAAAGCATGGAATTTATTTGGGGAGGAGACGAATTCATGACCGGTCTGCTTGGAGATTTCCTTTGCTACACGATCGCCGAATTCAGGGTGGGCGTTGATGCCTGTACCTACAGCCGTACCACCGATTGCAAGGTTTCTGATTTGATTTTTGGATTCACCGATCAGTGCCTCACACTTTTCGAGCATGTATCTCCAGCCACTGATTTCCTGGCCCAATGTCAATGGGGTGGCATCCTGCAGATGCGTACGTCCGATTTTGATTATGTCTTCAAATTGCTCTTCTTTTTCCTTGAATGTCTTTTTAAGACCCTCGAGGGCAGGTATGAGCTGTTCCTCCACAGATTGGTAGAGGGCGACATGCATTGCCGTTGGATATGTGTCGTTGGAGCTTTGGGATTTGTTGACATCATCGTTCGGGTGGACTTTCTCGTCCACACCTTTTTCAGATAGATATTCATTCGCGACATAGCTGACGACTTCATTGACGTTCATGTTACTCTGGGTGCCGCTTCCAGTCTGCCATACTACAAGAGGGAAATGGTCATCCAGTTCACGATTGATTACTTTATCGCATGCGTGGATGATCGCTTCTTTTTTATTTTCTGAAAGTTTGCCTAGTGCATGGTTTGAAACTGCCGCAGCTTTTTTGAGGTGTGCAAATGCTGTAATGACCTCAATAGGCATTTTTTCTTTTCCTACCGGGAAATTCTGCTTGCTTCTTTCTGTCTGTGCACCCCAATATTTGTCACTTTGAACTTTAATTTCGCCGATTGTATCTTTTTCTATCCTGTATGACAATTAAAAAACCTCCTGAAAATTAGTATTCATAGAATATTTTATACTAATTTACAGAAGGATTCATCAGTTATCCACTATTTTCATCATCTAAGTCTTCTTCGTGTGTTTCATCGTTCGAGGAATCGATCGGATAATCTTCATTTTGGGAGATCTGTTCCATTTCTTTTCCCAGTGCTTTCACATCTTCCATATCCTCTGTCATCTCATTGCTCTCGGGTTCGATATCTTTCCTATAGTCCACTTCTTCATCTCTTTTCATCATATCCCACCTTATGCAAACTCTGATGTGTAGTAGTCGACGATATCGCGGTCAAGCTGGGACGCCGCTTCCGAATCCATAACTACCGTTACCATGCGGTGCTTCTTCACCTTGGCAAAATCTTCCTGACCGTTCTCTGCCGCATCGTATAGATCTCTCACAGCCTTGGCCTTATCGTTTCCTGTTGCAACCAGCACCATTTCCCTTGATTCGAACAGCTGATCGTTCCCTTCGGAACCGCTATAGCCTACCTTTTTATTGGCGCCGATGGATAATACTGTAAGGTTTGCCTGCTTCTTATCGTCAAGGACTGCCTTCATCGACTCTTTAGTACCTTCCATCTTCAGTTGATTCTCAGGAATATCCAAGTCATTGAATACTTCTGCATTGCCATCCTTATTGATGGTGACGATATACACCTGAGCATAGTTTGCTGGATGTATTTTGGATTCTTCAACTAGTTTTTCATAGCTTTCGTCCAGTTCCTCGTTCATCTCAAGTCCAAGGACGCTTGTCGGGTTGTTATGGATCTGCTTTCTTACGATGTCTGCAATATAGTCGCTTACCAATGTCTTGTCCTTGAATATCTTAAAATTCATTGCCATATAAATTCCTCCCGGTTTTTCTCCGTTTTTTTAAATATCTATATTATTCTACCCTGGTAGGCAGGGATTCTAACAAAAATTATCCCTTTTCAGCTTTTTTCTTTCTTCTGGATGGTTTATAATGTTATCATGTATGGAAATATAGGAGGCGCTAATTATGAAAGCATTTCTGATATTGATGGTCAGTATGTCCTTTATCACTGCCATTCTTTCTTCAAGCCGTGAATCCAAATATGGATATAAGGATGACGGTGAAGAAAAGCTAAGTTAAATTCAAAGCAGGTCATGCACAGCATGACCTGTTTTTTTATTGGCCGAGAAAGCCTTGCCTCTTGACGACAGCATCCACATCAAGCCGTTGTTTTTTGCCTAGCATGCCGATCACCTGGTCACTCCAGCTGTCTCGACGTTCTCCCCCGGTACGGGCTTCATAATAACTGCTTATCCTCTCATCATAAGCATCGATCTCCGGCTTCACCTTTGCCGTCGGAGTATAGGTATTTTCATGGTAGACCGCTTCAAAAGGCAGACGTTCTTTCTGACTGCCCTCGTGATCCGGATAACCGACTACCATGCCGAAAATCGGAAATACGCCTTCAGGCAGTTCAAGTATTTCTATGACCTCCGCCATATCATTTCGTAATGAGCCGATATAACACATGCCAAGTCCCATGCTTTCCGCCGCCACAGCAAGATTCTGGGCTGCAAGGGCGGCATCGACGACACCTACAACAAATTGTTCCGTCTTATCGTGTGAAATGGGCGTCCCTTTGTCTTTTGACAGTTCGACATGACGGTGATAATCGACTAGAAATACAAATAGATGGCCATTATCCTCCACGTATGGTTGGGTGCTGATCGCCCTTAAAGCCGCTTTCTTGTCTTTATCGGTGACACCCAGGATGCTGTAGGCCTGCACATAGCTGGATGTACTCGCCGCCTGCGCAGATTTCACCAACTCCCGTATCGTCTCCTGCTCCAGGGGCTCTTGCTTAAATTTCCTGATCGATCTGTGCGCCTGCAGTAGCTCGGTAACTGAATTCATTCTTCTCCTCCTAATTTATATGTGGAAAACCTTGTTGCCTCAATGCTTCATATATGAGGATCGCCGCTGTATTGGCCAAATTTAAAGATCTCACCTTATCTGTTATCGGGACTCTCAGGGCATTATCGCCATACTGCTCTTTGAGCCAATCGGGCAGACCTGTCGTCTCCCGACCGAAAATGAAATAGTGGGCCTCGTCATCATTCGAAAAGTCCACATCCGTATAAGGTTTTGTCGCAAATTTCGTAAGCAGGTAATAGTTCCCCTCGGTCGCTTCAAAAAATGCTTCTGCCGAATCATGGTGGATGACATTAATATGCGGCCAATAGTCGAGGCCGGCCCGCTTCAGCATTTTATCGTCCGTTGAAAAGCCGAGTGGATGGATCAGATGCAGTGTCGAACCCGTTGCTGCACAAGTCCTTCCTATGTTGCCCGTATTGTTCGGGATTTGGGGTTGATATAATACGATATGGTTTGCCATATGTTCCTCCTAAGCGCTTTCTTGGATGCCTTTTAGCATCTCTTCCTTTACTGTCTCGTCCGTCTCTATTTTGAATCTTTCTCCGATGTAGCCAAGCGCATCATTTTCCAGTATGCGGCCTATCGCCCAGTAGGCAGTCCCCTTGATTACAGGGCGTGGGTCATTTTCCGCTACACGCTTCAATACATCTACAGCCGACACTTCCTTGAAATGTGCCAGTGCTATGATCGCATTGCGTTGTATGGGTTTCTTGCCGCGCCAGGTTCCTGCAAGGTGTCCATATGTCTCCTTGAAATCCCTGTTTGATATTTCAAGCAGCCCAGTAAGTTCAGGCTTCAATATTTCAGGTTCCAGTATAATATCATCATGATGGTCCGTATTGATGCCTTTATTGCGCGGGCATACCTGTTGACATGTATCGCAGCCATACAGCCTGTTGCCGATCTTACCGCGGTATTCATCAGGCAAGAAGCCTTTTGTCTGTGTCAGGAAAGAAATGCATTTTTTTGAATTCAGCTGCCCATTTCCAACAAGGGCGCCTGTAGGGCATCTATCCACGCAGATATTGCAGTCTCCACAAGAATCGATCAATTCTTCATCAGGGGGGAAAGGGAAACTGGTGATCATCTCGCCAAGATAACTATACGTTCCGAGTGTGGGGTTTATGACGAAGCCGTTCTTCCCTATGAAACCAAGACCACTTCGCCGTGCCACTTCGCGATCACTCAACACTCCGGTATCGACCATCGAGTTGCATTCAATCGAAGCGTCGATGGATTTTATATAGGCTTCGAGCTTTTCAAGCCTCGAATTGAGCAAAGTATGGTAGTCCATCCCCCATGATGCGCGGGCGAACATACCACGCCGCTCCCCTTTTTTACTTTTGGGTGCATTCGGAAGTCTGTTCGGGTACCCCACGGCGATGGAGATTATGCTGCGCCCTGAACGCAATGTGCGATCAGGATTCGTCCGTTCTTCTATGGACCCTTTTTCAAACCCTGATTCGAAACCTTTCTCGTGATAATCAATCAACTTCTCCCTATATTCCACAAACGGCTCGGTATGAGTGAATCCGATATCATCAATGCCGATGGAGTGGGCGTACTCAATGACTTTTTCCTTAAATTCAACACGATCCATTTAGTCACCTGCTTTCTTTAACCACGTTATTATGCCGATTGACATTATACTATCAGACGGACATTGGCCACAACCCTGGACTATCTATATTTTCCCTTGTTGATAATCGGACTGCCACACTTCTTCAGGCACCATGCTTCCTCCGGTACACCACAAAACATGCGTTGCGCCCCCTTCTTCGACAGCCGTTCTGAGAGGGCCCATAAAGCTTGCTGCCGCAGATGGCTCAGCCTTGACCCCTTCAGTATCGTAGGTCATTGCCAGCAGCCGGTACAACTGCTCGTCTGCAACGGTATAGAAGGAATGGATCTGGTTCTCCATAAGCTTGCCGATGAATTTCGACGGCCTGCCGACAGCAAGCCCATCTGCTATCGTGATATTATCCAATCCGATGTCTCTTACCGACAATGCATTGTGCCGTCCCGTCATCACTCCTAAAAGCATGCTAGGGGCCGCTACAGGCTCAGCGAACACCGGATGGACATGTTGTCCATAGACTTTTTTTAGACCAAAGCTGATGCCGCCTGGTGCACTCCCGACACCGCACGGCAGATATACATATAAAGGATGCTCTTCATCTACAGTAATGCCCGCCTCATCCAGTTGCTTCTGCAGGCGCAGTGCAGCCACTGCATAGCCCGTAAAGAGTGGTTTTGAATTTTCGTCGTCTACGAAATAGCTATTCCTATCGGAAATTGCTGCCTGACGCCCCACATCCACAGCTTTGCTGTAGTCATCCTCATGTTCGACGACTTCAGCCCCATGTTCCCTTAAAAGATCCTTCTTCCACTGTTTTGCATCACTCGACATATGGATCGTCACTTTGAAGCCAAGTGCCGCACTGATGATGCCGATGCTCAGTCCAAGATTTCCAGTCGAACCACAGATGATTGTGTAGTCTGAAAAAAATGTCTTGAATGTCTCAGAAGAGAAGAGGCTGTAATCTCCATCCAATCCAATCAACCCTTCATTTACCGCCAATTCCTCTGCATACTTCAATACTTCATAGATGCCTCCACGTGCTTTAACAGAACCGGATACCGTCAGGGCATTATCCGCTTTTATGAAGCACGATCCCTTGATGATCCTATGAAACTCTTTTTCTAGATGCGCTTGCAATCGCTCTGCTGGCAGCAGTGGGGATTCGTTGATTCCTTCATCCTTCACAGTCTCGTCAAAGGCTTGTTTGATGAACGGTGCAAATCGTCGCAGCCGTGCATCTGCTTCCCTGATGTCTTCTAGTGTCAGCTCAAAATCTTGAGGGGCTTCCATGATTTTTCCATAGATTGGATTTTCCCAGAAGATTTCTTTTTTACGTGATATTTCTGTTATGAGCGGCCATTGCTCTGCTAATGTATACTTGGTCTCCAATTCATCCTCTCCCTTCTTTTGACTCTTCGTCCTGTTCAAACTATGACACGACTTCAGACCTTGCCATCCCATTCATTATAGAATTGTTCAAGATATCTTTCCATGAATTGATGCCTTTTTTCAGCTTGCAGCTTGGCTGATCTGGTATGCATTAAATCTTTTAATTTTAGCAGTTTTTCATAGAAATGGTTGATTATAGTATTATCTTCTTTACTGTACTGTTCGAAAGTCAAATTTTCTCTGGCATGCAATTTTGGATCATGGAGCTTGTGGTTTTTACCGCCTCCAAAAACCATCGTACGTGCAATGCCGATTGCGCCCAATGCATCTAGGCGGTCTGCATCCTGAACGATGGCATCTTCAATGCTCTCAACCTCTACAGGGTTGGTTCCTCCCTTGAAAGATACAGCCTGCATAGCATGGATGATTTTATCAATCGTACCTTGCGCAACACCATGCTCTTCCAGAAAAGCCTTTATGCGCTTCGATTCTCTTTCTTCATCATCTGTCATTTTGTAGTCGATCATATCATGGAACAATGCTGCAACCTGGATTGTAAAAAGGTCTCCGCCCTCTTCCGACTGCAGCATACATGCATTATTGTAGACGCGGATCACATGCCAGTAATCGTGTCCCGTCATATCATCTTCATGAAATTCACCCACCATAGCCTTTGCTTCTTCAATAATCCTCTCGTTATCCATCATCGAGCCTCCATATGTATACATCATAAAACAGATGACACAATTATAGCACTTGAGCTACTAGTTATAAAAAGCATTAATAAAAGCCTCTATGCATTCATAGAGGCTTTTACAGCATAATACTACTCTGTCTTTTCCGTAAACTCGAGTTCAACCATCGCTTTTACTTCCTTACCTACCATGACGCCACCTGTTTCCAATTTCTGATTCCAGGTCAGCCCGAACTCTTCTCGGTTGATGATGAACTCACTTTGGATACCGTGCACTTCGTTGCCCCAAGGGTCCATCGCCTTTCCATTATACTCAAGTTCTATCGTCTTCTCTTTTGTGACACCATTCAGCGTAACATCCCCAGTAACTGAAAAAGTATCTCCAGATTTACTTATAGTTTTGGACTGGAATGTGATCTTCGGATTCTTTTCAGCGTTGAAGAAATCTTCGGACCTCAAGTGTTCATCACGTGAAGTATTTTTAGTATTGATGCTTTCTGTTTGAATTTCAGCATATATACTCGCATCCTTGAAAGTTTCCAGATCTTCAGTTTCGATTTCGAAATGGAAGTTCTCGAAGCCTCCCCTCACTTTTGATACCATCATATGCTTAACTTGAAATGCAACTTCTGAATGCGTTTGGTCAGATACATAAACTGTCATTGTCAATTACCTCCAAGTAGTAAAAATTATCTTTAATTCGAGATAATATGAGTATACTTCTTACTTCATACAAATGCAACCCTAAAATACACTAAAGACGAAGAACATCATGTTGCAACTCTTCTATAATACTAGTGTTGCTAGATTCTTCCCTATCTACCCTATCTCAAACACTTTATAGTATGGATTTGATGAATTGGCGGGATTTTGAAGTATTAGTGTAGACACAACTTGTTGAGCCTTGGACAGCTTCATTATTAAGATGATATCAATCTAAATTTTATAATATGATATATAAAAAGACCTCCTGCCTTACGGAACAAGCCGTTAAACAGAAGATCTTATAAATGATTTTATGGATGCAGGGGGCTTCTCCAGCCGTTTACTGTTGACTGGCAACTTGCTTTATCGTCTTGCCAATACCTCTTTTACTGTTGTTGCAATGTTCTTTGGTTCATTCTTGCTATTTATAATACTTTCTCCTTTGATTTCAACCATAAAAATAACGGCCGATGAAATATTTCACCCGGCCGCTCGCAGCGCGTACTAAAATCACATTATTTGATTAATCGATTATACCACCGGCCGGGATCGAACCGGCACTCCCGCAATGGGAACTGGATTTTGAGTCCAGCGCGTCTGCCAATTCCGCCACGGTGGCCCAGTATTATTTAAATGGAGCGGAAGATAGGATTTGAACCTATGTCTTGCTTCAGGAAGAAGCATGTTCTGAGCACTGAACTACTTCCGCAGATATGAATTAATTTTTTGATGCAATATCCTGCTCGAGACAGAACCAGAATACTTAATGGAGCGGAAGATAGGATTTGAACCTATGTCTTGCTTCAGGAAGAAGCATGTTCTAAACACTGAACTACTTCCGCTTAGTAAATTATGGAGGCACCAACCGGATTTGAACCGGTGATAGAGGATTTGCAGTCCTCGGCCTTACCACTTGGCTATGGTGCCCTAAAGCTGGGCTGACAGGATTCGAACCTGTGCATGACGGTACCAAAAACCGTTGCCTTACCGCTTGGCGACAGCCCAATAATGGGGCGGCTGATGGGGATCGAACCCACGAATGCCGGAACCACAATCCGGTGTGTTAACCACTTCACCACAACCGCCATGGCAGGGGTAGTAGGAATTGAACCCACATCTAAGGTTTTGGAGACCTTCATTCTACCATTGAACTATACCCCTAAATACATGGAGGGGGGCAGATTCGAACTGCCGAACCCGAAGGAGCGGATTTACAGTCCGCCGCGTTTAGCCACTTCGCTACCCCTCCACGTTTAAATATAATGGTGCCGCCCAGAGGAATCGAACCCCCAACCTACTGATTACAAGTCAGTTGCTCTGCCAATTGAGCTAGAGCGGCGCCACAATATAACAAATGGTGGTTCAGGACGGAATCGAACCGCCGACACTGTGAGCTTCAATCACATGCTCTACCGACTGAGCTACTGAACCACTTAAATTTAAAATGGCGGTCCCGACGGGAATTGAACCCGCGATCTCCTGCGTGACAGGCAGGCATGTTAACCGCTACACCACGGGACCACTTAAATAATTGCGGGAGGTGGATTTGAACCACCGACCTCCGGGTTATGAGCCCGACGAGCTACCGAACTGCTCCATCCCGCGATAATAAAATAATAAAAATGGCGGAGGAAGAGGGATTCGAACCCCCGCGGGCGATGAAGCCCCTGTCGGTTTTCAAGACCGATCCCTTCAGCCAGACTTGGGTATTCCTCCGTATGAAACTATGCAATTAAAACATGGTGGACCTTGCAGGACTCGAACCTGCGACCCAACGGTTATGAGCCGTTTGCTCTGACCAACTGAGCTAAAGGTCCAATATAGCGGCGGAGGGGATCGAACCCCCGACCTCACGGGTATGAACCGTACGCTCTAGCCAGCTGAGCTACACCGCCGTAATAGCATATTAGAATAAATGGTGGAGACTAGCGGGATCGAACCGCTGACCTCCTGCGTGCAAAGCAGGCGCTCTCCCAGCTGAGCTAAGCCCCCATATAATCTGTGTAAGTGCGGGTGAAGGGAGTCGAACCCCCACGCCCGAAGGCGCTAGACCCTGATTCTAGTGCGTCTGCCAGTTCCGCCACACCCGCATTTATAAGAGTCGGGAAGACAGGATTCGAACCTGCGACCCCTTGGTCCCAAACCAAGTGCTCTACCAAGCTGAGCTACTTCCCGTGGTTATTAAGCGCGCCCGAGAGGAGTCGAACCCCTAACCTCTTGATCCGTAGTCAAGCGCTCTATCCAATTGAGCTACGGGCGCATAATGATATTTATACTGGTGCCGAGGACCGGAATCGAACCGGTACGGTAATTACTTACCGCAGGATTTTAAGTCCTGTGCGTCTGCCAGTTCCGCCACCCCGGCGAACTAAACAATGGAGCGGAAGACGGGATTCGAACCCGCGACCCCCACCTTGGCAAGGTGGTGTTCTACCACTGAACTACTTCCGCTGATGATGCGGGTGAAGGGAGTCGAACCCCCACGCCCGAAGGCGCTAGATCCTAAATCTAGTGCGTCTGCCAGTTCCGCCACACCCGCAAGTCATGAGCCATAGAGGATTCGAACCTCTGACCCTCTGATTAAAAGTCAGATGCTCTACCAACTGAGCTAATGGCTCAAGATATTTCCAAAAAATGGTGCCGCCCAGAGGAATCGAACCCCCAACCTACTGATTACAAGTCAGTTGCTCTGCCAATTGAGCTAGAGCGGCTTATTAAAATGGTGGAGAATGACGGGTTCGAACCGCCGACCCTCTGCTTGTAAGGCAGATGCTCTCCCAGCTGAGCTAATTCTCCTAAAATCATTTCATTCTGCATTTCCAAATACTGCCCGGCGGCGTCCTACTCTCACGGGACGTCAGTCCAACTACCATCGGCGCTGGAGAGCTTAACTGCTGTGTTCGGCATGGGAACAGGTGGAACCTCTCCGCGATTGCCACCGGACAATATGGCATGCTTGAATGCCCCTTGGACATTCAAAACCGGATAGAAGCAATGCGTTGCGTAGAAGACCATACACGGTTTCTTCATTTGAATAAGTCATCGATCGATTAGTATTCGTCCGCTCAATGTGTCGCCACACTTACACGCCGAACCTATCCACCTCATCATCTCTGAGGGATCTAATGGGGAAATCTCATCTTGAGGGGGGCTTCATGCTTAGATGCTTTCAGCACTTATCCCGACCATACATAGCTACCCAGCGATGCCGTTGGCACGACAACTGGTACACCAGTGGTATGTCCATCCCGGTCCTCTCGTACTAAGGACAGCGCCTCTCAAATTTCCGACGCCCACGACGGATAGGGACCGAACTGTCTCACGACGTTCTGAACCCAGCTCGCGTACCGCTTTAATGGGCGAACAGCCCAACCCTTGGGACCGACTACAGCCCCAGGATGCGATGAGCCGACATCGAGGTGCCAAACCTCCCCGTCGATGTGAACTCTTGGGGGAGATAAGCCTGTTATCCCCGGGGTAGCTTTTATCCGTTGAGCGATGGCCCTTCCATGCGGAACCACCGGATCACTAAGTCCGTCTTTCGACCCTGCTCGACGTGTCTGTCTCGCAGTCAAGCTCCCTTATACCTTTACACTCTATGAATGATTTCCAACCATTCTGAGGGAACCTTTGAGCGCCTCCGTTACTCTTTAGGAGGCGACCGCCCCAGTCAAACTGTCCACCTGACACTGTCTCCCACCCGGATTACGGGTGCGGGTTAGAATCTCAACATCACCAGGGTGGTATCCCACCAGTGCCTCCACGTAGACTGGCGTCCACGTATCTTCAGCTCCCACCTATCCTGTACAAGTGAGGTCGAGGTTCAATATCAGGCTACAGTAAAGCTCCACGGGGTCTTTCCGTCCTGTCGCGGGTAACCTGCATCTTCACAGGTACTATGATTTCACCGAGCCTCTCGTTGAGACAGTGCCCAAATCGTTACGCCTTTCGTGCGGGTCAGAACTTACCTGACAAGGAATTTCGCTACCTTAGGACCGTTATAGTTACGGCCGCCGTTTACTGGGGCTTCGATTCGCACCTTCGCTTACGCTGAGCGCTCCTCTTAACCTTCCAGCACCGGGCAGGCGTCAGCCCCTATACGTCACCTTTCGGTTTGGCAGAGACCTGTGTTTTTGATAAACAGTCGCTTGGGCCTATTCACTGCGGCTCATTTTCATGAGCACCCCTTCTCCCGAAGTTACGGGGTCATTTTGCCGAGTTCCTTAACGAGAGTTCGCTCGCTCACCTTAGAATTCTCTTCCCAACTACCTGTGTCGGTTTGCGGTACGGGCGGTAATGTATTCACTAGCGGGTTTTCTTGGCAGTGTGAACCCACAGCTTCGCCTACTATTTTCGGCTCCCCATCACACCTCGTCGTTACACAGGGCGGATTTGCCTACCCTGACGACTCGATGCTTGGACGTGCACTTCCTTCCGCACGCTCTGCTTCTCCTCCTGCGTCACCACATCGCTCAAACACACATCACCGGTACAGGAATTTCTACCTGTTATCCATCGCCTACGCAGTTTCGCCTCGGCTTAGGTCCCGACTAACCCAGAGCGGACGAGCCTTCCTCTGGAAACCTTAGTCGTTCGGTGGACGGGATTCCCACCCGTCTTTCGCTACTCACACCGGCATTCTCACTTCCGATCGCTCCACATGTCCTCACGATCATGCTTCACTGCCATCGGAACGCTCTCCTACCATCAATATCATTGATCCACAGTTTCGGTAATATGTTTAGCCCCGGTACATTTTCGGCGCAGCGTCACTTGACTAGTGAGCTATTACGCACTCTTTAAATGATGGCTGCTTCTAAGCCAACATGCTAGTTGTCTGTGCAACGCCACATCCTTTTCCACTCAACATATATTTTGGGACCTTAACTGGTGGTCTGGGCTGTTTCCCTCTCGACAACGGACCTTATCACCCGCTGTCTGACTCCCGTGCATCACATAGGTGGCATTCGGAGTTTGTCTGAATTCGGTAACCCGGGATGGGCCCCTCGTCCAAACAGTGCTCTACCTCCACGATGCTAACACGAGGCTATACCTAAATATATTTCGGAGAGAACCAGCTATCTCCAGGTTCGATTGGAATTTCTCCGCTACCCACACCTCATCCGGTCACTTTTCAACGTAAGTCGGTTCGGCCCTCCATCCAGTGTTACCTGGACTTCAGCCTGGACATGGGTAGATCACCTGGTTTCGGGTCTGCAACCCCATACTAGACGCCCTATTCAGACTCGCTTTCGCTACGGCTCCACATTCGCTGCTTAACCTCGCATGCAATCGCAACTCGCCGGTTCATTCTACAAAAGGCACGCCATCACCCATTAACGGGCTCTGACTACTTGTAAGCACACGGTTTCAGGTTCTATTTCACTCCCCTTCCGGGGTGCTTTTCACCTTTCCCTCACGGTACTGGTTCACTATCGGTCACCAAGAAGTATTTAGCCTTGGGAGATGGTCCTCCCGGATTCCGACGGAATTTCTCGTGTTCCGCCGTACTCAGGATACACCGCCACGCCTCCTCGCTTCGCATACGGGACTGTTACCCCCTATGGTGCGACTTTCCAGTCGCTTCTGCTCGCTCGAAGCCGCTTTTTCGGTGTCCTACAACCCCAGCCAATGACTGGTTTGGGCTCTTCCCGTTTCGCTCGCCGCTACTCAGGGAATCGATCTTTCTTTCTCTTCCTCCGGGTACTAAGATGTTTCAGTTCCCCGGGTCTACCTCTCTCAGGCTATGTATTCACCTGAGAGTCGCACTAATGTGCGGGGTTCCCCCATTCGGAAATCTTTGGTTCAACGCTTACTTACAGCTCCCCAAAGCATATCGGTGTTGGTTCCGTCCTTCATCGGCTCTTGGTGCCAAGGCATCCACCGTGCGCCCTTCATTACTTAATCGCAATGAATTTGTGAGTGTGTCCCAGTCCAGCTGCAGTGGATGTCCACTTTCGCTTTCTTGCGACACAACGCGTGTTTTTATGAACTCTTCAGTTCTCGGTTTCTACGCTTGATTTCGGTTAAAATCATTTTTCGCATTGCTTCTATACGGTTTTCAATGTGCAAAGTTTTATATAAATGGTGGAGACTAGCGGGATCGAACCGCTGACCTCCTGCGTGCAAAGCAGGCGCTCTCCCAGCTGAGCTAAGCCCCCGTAAAAAACTGAATGGTGGGCCTAAGTGGACTCGAACCACCGACCTCACGCTTATCAGGCGTGCGCTCTAACCAGCTGAGCTATAGGCCCATTCATTACTTACGGTATATATGTGAATGTAACTTTCAATTCAACGGAAAGGTTGAAAACATTCAAAACTGAATACAATATGTCAAACGCCAATTCCGCCGCCCCAAACGGGGCGTTCCGTTATATTCCTTAGAAAGGAGGTGATCCAGCCGCACCTTCCGATACGGCTACCTTGTTACGACTTCACCCCAGTCATCGGTCCCACCTTCGACGGCTGCCTCCATAAAGGTTGGCCCACCGGCTTCAGGTGTTACCGACTTCCGTGGTGTGACGGGCGGTGTGTACAAGACCCGGGAACGTATTCACCGTGGCATTCTGATCCACGATTACTAGCGATTCCAGCTTCATGGAGTCGAGTTGCAGACTCCAATCCGAACTGAGAACAGTTTTATGGGATTCGCTTGGCCTCGCGGCGTAGCTGCCCTTTGTAACCTGTCCATTGTAGCACGTGTGTAGCCCAAATCATAAGGGGCATGATGATTTGACGTCATCCCCACCTTCCTCCGGTTTGTCACCGGCAGTCTCATTAGAGTGCCCAACTGAATGCTGGCAACTAATGATAAGGGTTGCGCTCGTTGCGGGACTTAACCCAACATCTCACGACACGAGCTGACGACAACCATGCACCACCTGTCACTCTGCCCAAAAGGGAAGCCATGTCTCCATGGCGGTCAGAGGATGTCAAGATTTGGTAAGGTTCTTCGCGTTGCTTCGAATTAAACCACATGCTCCACCGCTTGTGCGGGTCCCCGTCAATTCCTTTGAGTTTCAGCCTTGCGGCCGTACTCCCCAGGCGGAGTGCTTAATGCGTTTGCTGCAGCACTAAGGGGCGGAAACCCCCTAACACTTAGCACTCATCGTTTACGGCGTGGACTACCAGGGTATCTAATCCTGTTTGATCCCCACGCTTTCGCACATCAGCGTCAGTTGCAGACCAGAGAGCCGCCTTCGCCACTGGTGTTCCTCCATATCTCTGCGCATTTCACCGCTACACATGGAATTCCACTCTCCTCTTCTGCACTCAAGTTCGCCAGTTTCCAATGACCCTCCCCGGTTGAGCCGGGGGCTTTCACATCAGACTTAACGAACCGCCTACGCGCGCTTTACGCCCAATAATTCCGGATAACGCTTGCCACCTACGTATTACCGCGGCTGCTGGCACGTAGTTAGCCGTGGCTTTCTGGTCAGGTACCGTCACCCGATGGACAGTTACTCCCACCGGCGTTCTTCCCTGACAACAGAGTTTTACGAGCCGAAACCCTTCTTCACTCACGCGGCGTTGCTCCGTCAGACTTGCGTCCATTGCGGAAGATTCCCTACTGCTGCCTCCCGTAGGAGTCTGGGCCGTGTCTCAGTCCCAGTGTGGCCGATCACCCTCTCAGGTCGGCTACGCATCGTCGCCTTGGTGGGCCCTTACCCCACCAACTAGCTAATGCGCCGCAGGCCCATCCATCAGTGGCAGTCAAAGACCGCCTTTCAACTCATCCCCCTGCGGGGATCAGGGTTATCCGGTATTAGCCACGGTTTCCCGCGGTTATCCCAGTCTGATGGGTAGGTTGCCTACGTGTTACTCACCCGTCCGCCACTCGCAGACCCCAGAGCAAGCTCCGGGGCTGCGCGTTCGACTTGCATGTATTAGGCACGCCGCCAGCGTTCATCCTGAGCCAGGATCAAACTCTCCATAATTGGAGTGCTCTGACTCGTTGCGGTTTTACTTGTCGCCCAAGTTGGATGGATTAACCATCCGGTTTATTGGAATTAACGTTGACATATTGTCATTCAGTTTTCAATGTTCTCTTCGTTAGTTGTTTCGAGCTGACTTTTACAATGTTACATCATATCTTTGAAATAATCAACGGTAAGTTTTACACTTTCGATTATTTTTTTGAAATTAATGTTTTATTGCTTCAGCGTTCTGTTGGGCGCCGTTCAAATCAGCGACTTTTATATCATAGCAATTTACGCAATTGGTGTCAACGCTTTTCAAAAACTTTTTCAAATCTTTTTTAATCACAACTTGTTCACCAAATGCTAAATATTAGATTATCATAAAAGGCTCAAGTTGTATATAATGAATTTCAGAGGTGAATTAGTATATGAAAAAACAGGGCAATAAAATCTTAAGGATAAGAGGCTATGCATTGGCCTTGATATTCATAGGTATGATTATCATGTACGCTGGGGTGTTCTTCAGAACCATACCTTGGCTCTTTGGCATATTCCTCTTCGTAGGACTGCTGCCGATTCTCTTAAGTTTTGCTATCTACTTCTGGGTCGGTATGATAAGTACACGTGCGCTCACAGTTCAATGTCCGAATTGCGAAAGGCATACGAAGATACTTGGACATGTGGATTTCTGCCAGCACTGCAAGGAACCACTCACAGTAGATAAGGAACTTGAAGGCGAGGATTTCAGCCTCGACTACAATGTCCCCCACCGTAGGGAAAAGGCAATTGAAGAGAAAAAACAAGACGGAAACATGCAAAAAGACGAGCAGGCATAAGCCAGCTCGTCTTTTTGCATTTCATCTATGCTTCCCTACATTCCGGGCAAGTGCCGTATATCTCGAGCCTATGGTGGCTTACATCATAAGATGTGACCGACCCTGCCAAGTGTTCGACCTCTTCAAGCCCTGGATAATGGAAATCGGTGATCTTTCCGCATTCACTGCAGATGATGTGATAATGCGTATCTGTAATGAAATCAAATCTGCTCGAGGAATCTCCGTAAGTAAGTTCTTTGACAAGCCCAGTTTCCTTGAACAGCTTCAGATTGTTATATATGGTTGCGACGCTCATATTGGGATATTCATTCGACAGCGCTTTGAAAATATCATCAGCAGTCGGGTGATCTTCGGTTTCAATCATATACTTGAGCACTGATTTTCTTTGAGGCGTTATTCTGACGCCAGTCTCTTTCAGCGCGTTGATCGACTCGGTAAACCGATCATGGGCATCCATCATCTTCATATTGATACCTTCTTTCTATTAACTGACTACTATAATAAGATTATTGTACTCGGTGGGGAAATTGTTTGTCAAATCACGTAGATCAATATCCTCTACTTGGCTCTATTATATTCTCCATGGCATTGAAATCATTCATATGCAGGAGATTCCGCATGAATATTTCAAATCCACGCTTCAGATACCCTGACGTCTTGGAAGAAGCGTGGGGGGTAATTGTAAGATTGTCGAACGTATAGAACTCATGGGTTTTAGGCAACGGTTCCTCATTGAAGACGTCAAGTATCATATGCCTGATCATGCCTTCTTCGAGGACTGCCGTTATCGTTTCGTCAGTCATGATGTCGCCACGTCCGATATTGACGAATACCGCAGACTCTTTCATCTCTTTGAAAAAATCCAAATCAAGCATATGTTTCGTATCAGGTGTGCTTGGTAGAATATTCACTACGATGTCAGCAGCGCCTATTTCGGTATTCAAGTCGCTGATTGCATGCACAGCCTGAAATCCTTCTGCCTCATGCCCCGTCGTGTTATAGCCAGTCGTCTTCAGGCCGAATGCCTCCAATACGGAAGCAAGATGGCTACCGATGCTGCCTGTACCCAGAATATGAACAGACTTATCGTATATCTCTTCGGTTTTGGCATTCTTTCTCCAATGACCCTGCGCCTGGTCTTCTTTCAATTGATGGAATCCTTTGTAGAAATCAAGCAGCAGGCCAATCGTATATTCAGTCATTTGGATTTTGTGGATGCCTCTTGCGTTCGTGATATGAACATGTTCCAATTCCTCAAGCGGGAGGTCATCGAGACCAGCACTCATGACCATCATCCACTTTAAATTTTTGAAGGATCCAACATCTTCTGATGTGAAGTCCGAGCCATAGGTGACGAAAATATCACACCACGCTTTATCTTCCTCAGTCATTTCTTCAGATTTCCGGTAGATATATGTCAGTTCTGGATGTGCTTCCTCTATAGCTTCGACCATATGTGGTTTCAGGTGCACTGTGGATAGGATATGTTTCATCTACTGCACTCCTTCCATATATGCTTTAAGTTCATCCATATGCGATTTCGCATTGACATCATCCCACCGCTTCATTATATTGCCTTCCTTATCAACAATGAATGTCGTACGCACAATCCCCATAAATTCCTTGCCGAAGGCCTTCTTCTTTCTGTACACCCCAAGAGCCTCAGACAATTTGAATCCCTCATCGACCAGCAGATCGAAGTTCAAGCTGTTTTTCTCGATGAAATTCTGGTGTTTTCTCTTTGAATCCCCGCTTACACCGTATACTTTGACTCCCAATTCATTCAGACGCGCCATATTGTCCCTAAGATCACATGCCTGCGTCGTACACCCAGGTGTATTATCTTTTGGATAGAAATAGATGACCGTCCTGTCTCCAAAGTCTTCATTGGTGATGCGCTCGCCATCTTGATTCTCAAGTTCGAACTGAGGAAATTTTTCCATCTGTAGTCCTCCTAAAGGTTTCTTACTCCTGATGATACATAAATTTCCCTTTACGCTCAATAGATGTTACTTCTTAAATAAGCCCCCGGTATATGGTAGAATACTGATTGTAAAAAAAGATGCTAAAGGATGAAGTAATATGTACTCTCATAAGAAATCAGAAGCACTCCGTGCTGAAGCGGAAAATGTAATTTTAGGTGGCGTCAACTCCCCTTCCCGTTCGTACAAAGCGGTGGGCGACAGAGCACCGGTCGTTATGGATCGAGGCGAAGGCGCCTACTTCTATGACGTTGACGGCAACCGCTATATTGACTATCTCGGGGCCTATGGCCCAATCATTACCGGACATGCCCATCCGAGGATACATGAAGCAATAGCCGAACAGAGCAGCAAAGGAATACTGTATGGTGCCCCGACGACCCTTGAAGTGGACTTCGGTAAAAAGATTAAAGAAGCCATCCCTTCATTAGAGCGTGTCCGTTTCGTGAACTCAGGTACAGAAGCTGTCATGACGACGATCCGTATTGCACGGGCATATACAGGACGCAATAAAATACTTAAATTCGAAGGATGCTACCACGGCCACTCCGACCTCGTGCTCGTCGCTGCCGGAAGCGGACCGGCGCAGCTTGGCACACCAGACTCTGCCGGAGTGCCTAAAGGGGTTGCAGAGGATGTCATTACCGTACCATTCAACAATCTCGATGACTTCAAGACGGCCATCTCCCATTTCAAGGATGAAATCGCAGCCGTGCTGGTTGAACCTATTGTAGGCAACTTCGGCATCGTCGAACCCGAGGATGGTTTCCTTGAGGCGATAAATGAGATTTCCCATGATAATGGTTCACTCGTCATATATGACGAAGTCATCACTGCTTTCAGGTTCATGTTCGGTGGGGCCCAAAATCTGCTTGCTGTCGAGCCGGATCTTACTGCTCTAGGCAAAATCATCGGCGGTGGCACTCCAATTGGAGCCTACGGTGGCCGCAAGGATATAATGGAAAGTGTGGCCCCTCTTGGCCCTGCCTACCAGGCTGGTACCATGGCCGGAAACCCACTGAGTATGGCAGCCGGTTTAGCCTGCCTTGAAATCCTTGAGCAGCCTGGGGTGTACGAGACGCTCGACAACCTCGGTAAAAAACTTGAAGATGGCTTGGTTGACCTGATAGATAAGTATGACATTAAAGCGACGATCAATCGCCTCAAGGGTGCACTGACCATTTACTTTACAGAAGAGTCGGTGACTGATTACACTATGGCTGAGGCCAGTGACGGTGAAGCATTCGCCAAGTTCTTCAACGGCCTGATAGATCGCGGAATCAATATTGCACCTTCCAAGTATGAAGCGTGGTTCCTGACTACTGAGCATACTGAAGCAGATATTGAAGAGACCCTTGCGATTGTAGAGGATGTTTTCAAAAATGATTTTTAGGAGATGCTGCCATGCGGTTTGGCGCTAGAGTCTTCAAGACAGGCATTACCGTTGTTCTAACCTTGATGGTTACGAATTTCTTCAATTTACAACCTTCATTGATTGCTGCAATCGCCGCCGTTTTCGCCCTGCAACCGAACGTCCACAGATCTGTGATGCGGACATGGGACCAATTCCAGGGCAACCTGCTCGGCGCAATAGCCGCAATCATCATGGTGCTCCTGTTCGGCAACAACATCATCGTAATCGGACTTACTGTGATTCTCGTCCTCGCAGTGTTGCTGTTCTTCAACTTACAGAGTGTATCGGCGCTTGCCGTGGTCACGATGATTGCCATCATGGATGCGCCGACTGTCATGGAGTCATCCACTTCCCTCGATTTCCTTGAAGCAGCGGGCACTCGATTTTCGCTGGTGATGATTGGTGTCCTATCATCACTTCTGGTCAACCTGCTGTTCATACCGCCAAAATACGAGACGAAAATGTACCATAACTGTTTCAATATAACGAGCGACATCTTTAAATGGCTCCGTCTCGAACTCAATGCGGTAAGTGAATATCAAATCGTCAAAAAGGATATTGAATCCCTACGTACGAGAGTCGTTACACTCGAAACGATGTATTTGTGGTACCGCGAGGAAAAAAGTTATCTCAAGCGTAATCGTTTCGCATCCGCCAGACGCAAGATCCTGTTCAGGCATCTCATTTCATCTACCCGCAGAGCTTTTGAACTACTGCGTAAGCTCAACCGTTATGAAAATGACTATAATCATCTGGATGAGGATTTCAGATTTCGGATCAGGCATGAAATGGACCAACTGATGGCCTATCATGAGCAGATATTCATGAAATTCACTGAAAAGATCCGTCCGGAAGCCGAATTTGAAATATATGACATAGAAGACCGTTCCGAAAACACCATGATGGATGATTTCGTCAAGCTGTATCAGGAAGCAGAAACAGAGGATGAGAAAGTCCAGTATGAAAATATTCTAGAATTCATCTCATCATTGCATGAGTATTCCAACTCTCTTGACCGCCTTGACCGACTCACATCCAGCTTCTTCAAATTCCATTCTGATAAAAATAAAATAAACATCCAAGATGAAACTTTGGATATATAAAAAGCTCAGGTGCTTAAGCACCTGAGCTTTTTCATTTCCATCCGTTGTTGTCCAGAGGTTTACCGCGGAATCTGCTGACATGAGGATTTCCTTTAACTATGAAGCGGTAAAGATAATCTGTCGCTTCAGCCTTATTGTCGATACCGATGCGTTTGGTCGCCTCTATCTCTCTCGGCGTCCTACCTTCCCTCAAAGTCAATATGCCGTTGTTCAGTTCAATGCCATTGTGAAGCTCTCGTCTGATGCCGAGGGATTTGGTCAATTTACCCGGACCATCAGTCAATCCTTTCTCGCGCCCCCGCCTGTCAATCATCGTCTCGATGCCGTGATTCGGTTCTATCCCCCGGATCAGGACACCTTCTGGGTGTTCGCGCTCCTTCGTCAGGATATTCATGCAGTGGTGCCCATGCATGGTATAGACATAGATATGACCGAAATCATTGAACATCATTTCATTCTTTTTAGTCATCTTGCCCCCGAATGTATGCGCCGCGCGATCGTTGAGCCCGAGGTAGGCTTCGGTTTCAGTGATGAAACCGCTTGTCTCCACCCCATCTATATGAGTGATCACTTCTACACCAAGGAGCTGCTTTGCTGCATTTAATGTATCTTCTCCAAGAAAGCTGATATCAATTACAGCCATTAGACTTCACCCCTTTTATAGGTTTTGGATGCTGTAGAGATTATAATAATCCCCCTGCTTTTTCATCAGTTCTGCATGGGATCCTGATTCCCTTATCTGGCCATCCGCCATCACGAATATACGGTCAGCGTGCGTAATCGTTGAAAGCCTGTGTGCAACGATGATCGTCGTCCGATTTTGTGACAGTTCCAGCAATGTATCCTGGATGATACTCTCGCTTTCGAGATCCAGGGCACTGGTGGCTTCATCAAGGATCAAAATAGGCGGATTTTTAAGGAATACCCGAGCAATGGCAATGCGTTGCTTCTGCCCCCCGGATAATTTGACGCCCCGTTCCCCGACTTCGGTATCATAGCCTTCCGGCAGCTCCATGATGAACTCATGGGCGTTCGCCCTTGCTGTTGCTTCCAGCATCTCTTCCTCAGTTGCATCAGGTTTGGCAAGCATTATATTTTCCCGTATGCTGTCGGAGAACAGGATGTTGTCCTGCATGACGAGCCCCACATTGTTACGTAGGGATTCAATCGTGTAGTCCCTGATGTCGGTGTTGTCGATCGTCACCTTACCGGCAGTCACATCATAGAACCTCGGAATCAGTGTGACCAGGGTGGATTTGCCTCCCCCGCTCATACCGACGAATGCAACAGTTTCACCGCTTCCAACACGGAAATTGATATGCTTCAACGTATCCGTATCTTCTCCGTTGTAGTCGAATCCGACATCCCTGAATTCAATGTTGCCATCAGTATGTTCAAGCTGTTTGGCACCTGGCCGGTCTTTGACATCATATTCTTCATCAAAGAGCTGGAAGACACGATCCATCGACGCGATACTCTGCGTCAATGTAGTAGATGACGAAACGAGCCTTCTGAGCGGACCGTACAGACGGTCCAGATATGCAATGAATGCAGCAAGCGTCCCGACGGTAAGGTTACCCTGGATCACCTGATAGGCGCCATACCCCACTACAAGAAGCGGTCCGATATCCGTGACCGTATTGACAACGGAAAAACTTCTCGCCGTCCATTTTGCATGGGTTGTGGCCTTGCTCAGAAAGTTGTTGTTGTGCTTATTGAAATTTCCAGCTTCATTCTTTTCAACCGCAAAACTCTTTATTACATTGATTCCCTGTATGCGCTCGTGAAGAAAACCCTGCACTTCAGCTAGCGCCTGGGAACGCTCGCGTGTAAGGTTCCTCAGTTTACCGAAGAAATACCACACCCCGAATATATAGAGGGGGAAGATGATTATCGACACCAACGTCAATTCACCGTTCATCGAAAACATGATTCCAAGAGCGATCAAGATCGTCACCAGGTCGAGCCAGATGTTCATCAACCCTGTCATGATGAAGCTTTTAGTCTGCTCCACATCATTGATGACCCGGGAGATGATTTCGCCAACCTTGCTGTTGGAATAGAATTTGGCACTCAACATCTGGAGGTGGCCATACATTTTCTTTCTGATGTCGTAGAGGACCTTATTGCTTGTCCACTGGGCAAGGTATTGCCTGAAATATTCGACAGGCGGCCTGACGATGATGAAGATGAATGAAAAGAGCAGAAGGACTTGAATCAGCATATCGATTCTCTCATCTGTGCCTAAGCCCTCCGGCATGATGATATCATCGATGGTATATTTGATGAGCAACGGCAACAGAAGCGGAATCCCGAATTTGAGGACGCCGATGAGTATCGTCAATATGATCAGCCATTTATACGGTTTGACAAATTGCATGTAGCGTCTTATCACAGAAAAACTTCCTTTTCCTACATAAAAAACAACCAACTCTTTAAGTTGATTGATTTTTAGTATGATTTAAAATCATTATTGAACCTGCCCTGCCATACTTTTATGAAATCTGGTGCAAACGGACCTTTCTTCTTTTCGATCCAGTGTTGAAGCACATCGACGTTGTGCCTTAATATCCTATCGATATCTTCCGGATAATTCATCCTGTTCTTGTGCAGACGGTATTCGTCCTCATCAAGCAGATGGTACTTGCCGTCCGGGTACACTTTAATATCCAGATCATAATCGATATATTTCAGTGCCTCTCCATCATAAAGGTAGGGGGATGAAATATTGCAGTAATAGTAGACCCCATCTTCCCTGAACATGCAGATTACATTGAACCAGTATTCTGCATGAAAGTAGACGATTGCAGGTTCCCGGGTCACCCAGGTGCGGCCGTCACTCTCTGTGACGAGCGTCCGGTTATTGCCGCCGATCACCACATGATCGCTTCCCTTTAGGATGGTCGTCTCAGACCACACCCGGTGGATGTTACCGTCATGCTTATAGCTCTGAATCTTTACCTTGCTGCCTTCCTCCGGTATGGATTCCAGAGTCATATTCCACACCACCTTTAAAATTATACTATTGTATTATAGCATACGTAGAGTCAGGTATATAGTCATCCGCCCATGGCCTCAAACAAGTGGTATAGCTTCTGCATCGCCCTACTCATCGGCAGGTTACCGACATCTTCAAGTTTTATGAATTCCGGGTGGATATCGCGTGTATACAGGATATATCCTTCCATGAACCATTTTTTATGGGTGAAGACATGCGAGACGCTTCCTATATGCTCTCCCTTGTGATGGACCTCTATGCCCAAACTCTCCTCGATTGTTTCAAGTGACGTATCCACATCAAAACGCGGCAATTCATACATGCCCTGCAGCAATGTGCCTTCTTGCTTCTGTAGCAGGATCTCATTTTTACCATTCAGGATGAAATATACGTTATAATAGTATTCACTCTTCTTCTTTGCCTTTTTCTTGACCGGCAGTTCTGAAACCCTATTCTCCTGATAGGCTTCGCAATGCTGCCTGACAGGACATATGATGCATTTCGGTGCTCTCGGTGTACATATGGTGGCACCGAGTTCCATCAAGGCCTGGTTGAAGTCACCAGCTTCAAGAGGAATCAATGTCTCAACCCTCTCCTTGACTGTCTTTTGAACAGAAGGTTTGGTCATTTCACGATCATCTGCATCCAGCCGTGACATTACGCGGAGGACATTGCCATCCACTGCTGCTATGAGATGATTGAACGCAATGCTTTGGACTGCGCCTCCTATATAAGGCCCTACGCCCTTCAGCTTGAAAAACACTTCGGGATCATCTGGTACGACCGATCCGTAATGTTCTTTCACTTCCTTGACTGCCGCCTGGAAGTTTCTGATTCGATTGTAGTAGCCGAGACCCTCCCAGTCCTTTAGGAGCGCCTCTTCATCAGCTGCAGCCAAGCTGTCTATATCAGGATATTTTGTTATAAATTTCTCAAAGTAGGGTATAGCAGTAATGACTTGCGTCTGTTGCAGCATGACCTCACTTAGCCATATTTTATATGGGTCTCGTGTCTTCCTCCACGGAAGCGACCTTTGATTCAAATGATACCAGGCAAGCAGGTTATGGCTGAATTCTGAAGTTTTTAGCATAGATACTTTCCTCCAACTTAATTACATTATTCGAATGGGGAGATTTCACATGGATACTTTGACGCATACATTGATGGGTGGTACCATCGTCGGGCTCGCCGCAATCGATCCGACAATAGAACCTCTCTCGGTCGGGTTCGCCTCTGTAATAGTAGGTGCTTCCCTGATACCCGATATAGATACTGTGATGAAGATGAAGAACAATGCGGTATACATCACCCACCATCGTGGCATTACCCACTCCCTCCCCTTCACTTTTTTCATATGGCCTGTCCTCCTGACGGCCTTAAGCGTATTGCTGTTCGATCTGCCTGCGCTGAACATGTACCTCTGGATACAGTTCGCCGTGTTCCTTCATGTTTTCGTTGATATATTCAACTCCTACGGCACACAGGCTCTACGACCCATCACCCATACTTGGATTCAACTGAGCGTCATCAATACAATAGATATCCCGATCATCATCATGCATGTGCTCTTTTTCATATTATGGTATTTTGGTATATCACCTGTGACGCTGTTCATTGTTCTTTACCTAGTTATGTTCATCTATTATGTCACCCGCTTCTTCATACAATCATACTTGAAAAAGCAGGTGGAGCATCTGTTACCCAATGAATATATCAAACGCGTATTCTGTATGCCGACCATCCGCTTCTTTGAATGGCGTATAGTTACTGTAGCACAATCCTCCTATTATGTCGGACGGAGTTTCCGCGGTCAGATACTCTTCTACGACCGCTTCACCAAAAGTCCGCCTATCGAAGAGGAACGGTTCAACAGCATCAAACAGGATAAGAATTTCAAAGCTTTCACCTTCTTCTCATCGATCTACACTTACGAAGTGACAGATATTTCGGAAGACATCGTCGAGATACGCTATATTGATTTAAGATACTTGAAGGAGGGGCATTACCCGTTCGTCTGCATCATGCATGTCAACCGTCATACGAACGAGGTTGAACATAGCTACACAGGATGGGTATTTTCAGAAAGCAAGCTCCAGAAGAAACTCGCAGAAAACTGATGCTTCAACCAATAAAGCGACCGGTCATTGACCTGGTCGCTTTATTTTGAATTGGTACATGTTGATTTTAGTTTTACTGTAGTATTCGAACATCCACAGGTACAGGAATATCAATTGCCCAATGAACAAGATGTCATGCGGCAACCTATTGATGTTCCAGGGGATCTGCACTGCGTTCGTCTGCAATCCGTTGATGACATAGTAGAACGGATTCAAACTCAACAGGCTTGAAATCCATGGTTCAAGCTGTTCAGGCCTGTAGAGTACGGGGACTGATATCACAAGGACGATGAAGACGAATACATCGACAGTGCGTCTTTTTTTGATTTTAGCTGATAGGTAGAGCATTGTAAAAGGCAGGGTCAACAGCACGCCCAAAATCAGATAATATAGGAGTGTGAATATGTTGATGAGCCAGTCCTCTATGACAAGTGCGGTAAATGCGCTATAAAGTACTATAAACATCAGAAAGACGAAAGTCTGGAATATGACCGATGGCACTATTCTCATATACATCGGAATGTAGCTCATCTTGACGACTGAGTCCTTGTAGTAGAACGCATTCTCGTTAAGGACCACCATCCCGAACAGCCATACCGCACTCATTATACCGACAAGTGTGTAAAGATATTCCACAACTGCATTTTTATCCATGATTGCCATGGCGATCAGTAGAAATCCGAGTCCGCCGGCATATACGAACAGTGGGGTGAGTGTATGGGTCGAAAAAATGGAGGTCTGTCTGTATATCTGACGGATGAGATATTTTGTTTTGTGGTTCATGGCAGCCCTCCTAGCGGTTGATGTATAACCATGTTTCGTTCGATGCATCCAAGATCATATAACCTTCCGGCAAGCGGAATATCGCATCTTCTTCCGTAACACCGAATTCCTTATACATCTCTTCGATGTTTTCGGCTGGGAAAGACACCGAGAATACTACGTCATCCTTTATATGATAAGTGATGGGAACACCAAGTCGCGCATATCTATCTGTCTGCTCGGTAATCGTATCCACTTCATCATTAAGCAGCGACACGCCTCCATTCAGGAACTTTTTATAAAAAAGATAACTACCCCCGAATGTGTCGGCTGTGTATGGAAGGAGTTCTACCAAGGTGGTTTCAGGGTAGAGGCTTGCCGGGTTGAAGTACAGGATGGATGAGGCGTCCACTTCGACATCCAATCCATCCTCCACGATTCTATAATCGCCTTCCCTATCGCTCGATATTTCCAGTAGATACATGTAGGGGATGGACTCCCCTTCAAGTTCCAGATCCGGATCGGTATTGATGCCGTAGGCGAACCGCTCTGATTCTTCATCCTCTGGCAATGCAACGGGCTCTTCAGTTGCAGCCCGACTATCTGTAAATGAAATATCCATGAAAATGATTATGCTGGACATGAACATGACGAAGAGCAAGACTACGGAGATGATGATTTTCTGCACGTTGAACTGGTCTATCAGGCCGCTCTGGTTCCGGCTCATCCTCTTGAAGCCGTGTTCATAACGCCCATAATCCTCAATATTACGTTTCCACTCTATATCAAACTGGGCTTCTTCCCCCATATTCTTTATCTGGCTCTTCTTCTTCTCATAAGCACCATATTCAAGGACACCTTCGCGCACACTGCCGTCATACCTGATCTGGCCATAGCTGAGCCATAGGAAATAGTTTGCAAGCGTCTGAATCGGTTCAATGCCACTCTCAAGTAGCAGCACACCTTTTTCGGCCGCTTCAAGGGCATTGATCGTCTCTTTGAACACTTCTTTATCTTGCTTATCTAGATGGTGGTACATATTGCAGTAGATTACAATATCGGTATTGGCCTGTTTTGAGATTTCAAGAAGCACAAGCGCCAGTTCACGCCTTGTGAGATTGTTCATTGCAGTATATTGATGCTTCCTGAAGAGTGGTAGTTCCAAAAGGCGTTCCTCTGCCTTTCGGACGCCTTCTACATCCATGAACTCCTCAAGCAGCTCCCGCGTGAAGATATCCAAAGGATGCGGATTATCCACATGATCCAGCACATCGAGGCTCAGCATTGAGCTTGCGGTTTTGACCTTGCCCTTTTTCAGATCAAGTGTACCATTGACCACTTCCTTCAGATAATGGAGTGTCCTGTAGTCGGACAGTATACCCAAAACTTCTCCTTTATACAGATGAAAGGTGACATCCTTCAAGATGAGGCCTTCAGATCTGCCAAGCATGCGGTCTATGAACTTAGATGCTTCCTTGGCATATGTAAGCTCAAGGGCCCTGAGCAGAATGATGTTTTCCATCAGATCATCCTTTCTTCGGCAATTGCAGCATGCTTACCGGAATACCCGTCTCTTTTTCATCGCCTCCGATAAAGAACCCCCATGCGAAGATCCCCTTGATGTACTCCACTTTAAAGTAATGGTCCTCATTACTGATGATTTTGTATATCTTCCCATTTTCTATCAAGGATAGGTCGACGAAATAGCTCTCTGCTATCAGGACTTGCCGCTCGTTGACACGGTATTCATTTTCAATCCCCATCATTTCCGCTTTCCTCATCGCTTCACGTTTTTCCGCGATATAGGTCTCCAGTTCACGTCTCGTCATTGTGTTCAAAGGTTTCATCATCCAGCCCTCCCAACTTTTCCTGAATCGAATCATATGTGTAGCCTTTTCTCATCATTGCCTGTATAAGCTTCTGCTTCAGGGCGTATCCTGTCTCTTTCTTTTGATAACGCCTCAAGTATTTTTCAAAGTCCCGATTAAAATGCACATCTTCATCGTAGTCATCATCGAAATCGATCATGGCCAGATGCCCGCCGGTATAACCCTTCTGATAAAGTTTTTCGGTGAGTTTCATCTTAAATTGCTGATAAGACCCCTTATGCCGCTTCAACTGCTTATCCTTCAGCTTATTCATCCGCTCCGGATCGATCTGCGCACTGAACTTTTCGACATTCTCGCGGATGATGTCCGGGTGGACTTTATGTTTCTTCAATTCCCGTTCTAAGGCATGCGGCCCTTTATCTGTGGTGGCAAGCATTGTATTCTTCAGGGCTTCTGCATAATGGGCATCGTTCAGATACCCTTCTTCTTCAAGCCGTTTGATGGTCTCATCAATCATTACAGGTGCATAGTCTTCGGCCAGATACTTTCTCATTTCATGGATTGTCCTCAACTTGTAGCTGATGTATCCGAGCGCCCTTACATAAGCTGCATCAAACTGGATGGCGGACAATACCTCGTTATACTCTTCCTCGCCAAGTATTCTCTCGGGTATGAGCCGGTACTTCACTACCGACTCCTCATGTGCCTTAAAGGAGGAGCCGTCATCCATCTGTATGTCATACATGCCCTTCTTGCCGCGGGCCACTTTTTTTATCTGCATCTAACCCCTCCTAACCGAGAAGATCTGTTGCAAAGAATTCCCGTAACGCCTTTGAGCGATCGCGCCTTTTGCGCCTATGTTCAGCACGCTCTTCCCCTGTTTCGTCCAGCCACTTCAATCGCTCGTTATCTGCGATGAGGCCTGGTACGCTGATGGATGAACCTGTATCATCCAAGGCGACGAAAGTGAGGAAGCTGAATGCGGCGAGTTTCCTCTCTGTACCGTTCTCCAACGTGTCCTTTGATACTTTGACAAGTATCTCCATGGAAGATTTCCCAGTGTGGGTGACCATTGCCTCCAGCATAACGACATCCCCCAAGTTGATGGGTTCCAGAAAATCGACCGAGTCTATGGAAGCAGTCACCACTTTCGATCTCGAATGCCGTCTTGCTGCAATCGCTGCCACATCATCTATGTATTCCATAAGTCTTCCTCCGTAGAGCGTCTGATGATTGTTCGTGTCGGGCGGCATCACATTCGAAGTCATTACTGTATAGGATTCCGACATCTTTTTTTCCATTATTATTCCCTCCATCCCAAATACTACTACAATAGCATATCCCCTACATTAAAAAAGAAGGGATACAATCATCCCTTCCCATTCTTATAATGCTGAACCTAAAGATCTCTTTCCAAAGCTTCTTCCGGCGTATCAATCACAAGTCCATCTTTAGCGGTAAGTGCTTTTGACAGGAAGTGGTAAAGTGTCGCAGCAAATCCGAGTATGGCGAACATAAAAGCCATAGTTATTAGGAACATCATTCCAAAGCTCATGTGAATCCTCCTCTAATACTTATCCTATTATTTATATTCTACCATATTTTTTCTTCTTTGCATCTACAATTTTAGAAGGCCCAGTTCCCTTTTTCAAATACTTTCTCTTCCTTGCCGTCCTCAGTGATACCGTAGATGTTGAGTGCGTCGGAACCTATCATGAAGTCGACGTGGCTGATCGAATCGTTCAGTCCAGCAGCCTCAAGCTCCTCCCGGGACATGTTCTTGCCGCCTTCGATGCAGAAGGCATAAGCACCTCCCAGGGCGATATGGCATGACGCATTTTCATCGAAGAGGGTATTATAGAACAGACGTCCCGTGTTTGATATCGGCGAGTCGTCCGGTACCAGTGCCACTTCTCCGAGGTACCTCGAACCTTCGTCGGTATCAAGCAGATTTTTCAGGACTTCATATCCTTTACCCGCTTCGAAATCAACGACTTTACCATCTTTGAAAGTCAGCTTGAAATCGTCTATCAGATTTCCGCCATAACTGAGCGGCAGTGTATTGGATACATATCCATCCACACGCGTTTTCTCAGGTACGCTGAATACTTCCTCGGTCGGCATATTGGCCATGAAGGTTTCGCCGTCTTCATTTTCACTTGAGGCGCCAGCCCACAAGTGCCCTTTCGGTAGGCCGATCGTCAAGTCGGTGCCGGGTGCTTCATACCGGAGTGCATTATATTTTTTATCGTTGAGGTAGTCGACTTTCTCGTGCAGGAGTGCGTCATGCTGCTGCCATGCTGCGACAGGGTCGTCCTGATCTGCGCGTACAGTGTAGAGGATCAGGTCAAGCAACGCCTCTACCGCATCATCGTCACTTTCATCCGGGAATACAAGCCTTGCCCAGTCACGAGATGGATAACCAGCGACGCACCAGCTGTGGTAATCGGATTGGATGCGGTTTGAAAAGTCCTTAAATGCTTTACCTGAAGCAATCTGCATCGCTTTCAACTTCTCTGGATCTATATCTTTCAAAAGTTCCGGCGAAGAAGATGTGATGCTCAGGAAGCCTGCTTTTTCATCAGAGTAGTGCATACGCTCATCAATCATCCATTGGTGGATGGTTGCAAGCTCTTCTTTCTCCTGGTGTTTGGCATGGAGTTTGGTCAGCGCGTCGTCCGTCAGGCTTACTTTGACTTCTTTCGCCCCTTTTTCATATGCTTTCTCGGTAACCAGGCGAATCAACGGCAAAGCATCTTGTGCAGACCTTATGAACACTCGCCCCCCTTCTTGGACATTCAGGCCTACATCGACAAGCAGATCGGCATACTTTTCAAGCTTTGAAATTTTTTCAGTCATTGAAGTCTCTCCTTTACTTCCTGAGTTTTGATAATTCTTCGATTATGGCGGTCTGTTCGATGGCTGTAATCTGATTTCTTGATGTCACCATTTCGTGAATCTCATTGAGCTGTTCGACATTATCATCACTGAAATCCTCTGCATTGAACACCCCTTTGTTTACCACATTCAGTGAACTTTCTATATCCTTCAACATTTTTTCCTTATCCATTGGTCATTCCCCCATCTCATAGAATCAATTCATTACAATAATAACAAAGTTGAATTAATAATAAAATTTTTATTCAACTAAGGGATGAATAAAGTTTGAAGGTTGTTTAAAATGGATATAAGCAACTATAAATCAACCAAAAGGAGAATTTACATGAAGAATAAGATGTTGCCAGCAATACTGATTGGTGCTGCCGTAGGTGCAGGACTCAGCCTTATCGACAAGAACACAAGGAACTCGGTAATGAGTAGCACAAAAGATCTCAAATATTATGCCCAAAACCCAGAAGAGGCAAAGCAGAAGATGAACTCCGGCTCCGGTCAACCTTCTAAAATCGATTCACTCAAGGACGAAGTAATGTTCTGGAAGGAGACTGTCGAAGAGATTCGTCGCAATAACCCTGAACTCGAGGAGTCCTTGAAGGATGCCAAAGATACATTCATGAAAAAACGTGATCAAAAGAAGTTGAATTAAAAACGTTGGGCTGACGCCAGTCGGCCTTTTTATTTTAAAAGATAAGGAGTTGAGCATGTGTCTAAACAATCCAATTCTGATTATCTGAATCAAGCGAAACAAGAAGAGAAAGAACAGATAGTAGATAAAAACAAGCATTCCGAAGGTGAGACTTTTGTCGAAGAAGTCGAATTCAAATCAAAATTAAGCAAGAAGCCGGATGAACGCTTATACGTCTCTAAAATCAATAAACCAGCCAAGTACAAGGAAGACGGAAATTTCCTCCAAAACCTGATGTTTCAATTTTCAAAAGACAATACATCCGGTATGGGGGCGCAGCTCGCCTACTATTTCCTGTTGGCGATCTTCCCTTTACTGATCTTCCTGTTGACCCTGGTTCCATTATTCCAGATAGATCAGGAAATGATTACGCAGTTCATCCGGGATTACGCACCGGCAGACATCTCAAGCATGTTGGAGGGCATCATTTCCGATGTCATGGAAAACTCCAATGGTGGTTTGCTCTCAGTCGGTCTGATTGTGACGTTATGGTCAGCCTCTAACGGCATGACTGCCCTGATGAATGCCTTCAACGTCGCGTATGATGTGGAAGATAACAGAAACTTCCTCATCGCCAAATCATTGTCGATCGTCTTTACAATCATTCTTGCGATTTCCGTCCTTCTTACATTCGTATTGATTGTATTCGGCGAACAGATCGGTAATCTGATGTTCGGCATCATAGGGCTGGATGAGCAGTTCCAGACCATATGGAACCTTGTCAGAAGCTTGCTGCCTGTTCTCTTGGTATTCATCGTGTTCGTCGTCATCTACACGACAGCGCCGAATATCAAGCTGCAGATTAAAGCGGTCATTCCAGGTGCAATCTTTACAACCATCGCATTCCTGGTGGCGTCATGGGGATTCAGTTTCTACATCTCCAACTTCAATAACTATTCTGCCACGTACGGCAGTATCGCTGGTGTAATCGTGCTGATATTATGGTTATACATCACGGGCGTCATCATCATCCTTGGGGCCCAGATCAATGCCATACTGCATAAACGTTCAATGAAAAAGAAACGGCAAAAGGAGAATGCGAACAATGAGTCTACTGTATGATCTACTCGACTTCAACAAAGAATTTATAGACAATAAAGAATATAAAGAGTATCTCACAGATAAAACCCCGCAGAAGAAGCTTGTACTCATATCATGTATGGATACGCGCCTGACGGAGCTGTCGACGAAAGCATTGGGGTTGAAGAATGGTGACATCAAGCATATCCAGAATGCCGGTGCCGTCATTTCCCATTCCTATGGCAGTACCATGCGGAGCATACTTGTGGCGGTCTATATGCTTGGCGCTGAGGAAGTGATGGTCATGGGTCATCATGATTGCGGGTTCGGTTCATTGAAACCGGAACCTATGATTGCAAATATGAAGGCACGGGGCATTCCAGACAATACATTCGATATACTCGAGCACTCGGGTATAGATATCAAAAACTGGCTCAAAGGTTTCGACAGCGTAGAAGAAAGCATCACTGAAAGCATTGAGAAGATCAAGAGCCACCCCCTTATGCCTGCTGACGTGCCGGTCCACGGCACAGTAATCAGCCCGGATAATGGCAAGGTAGACCTTGTGCACGATGGCTATCAATGAGAAAAGGACCGTATTGGATAATTGATCTGAACCCTACCAAGTTGACAGATGAAATAATATAAATGTTTCCCGCCTGAGAATGGAGATTCTCAGGCGCTTTTCTATGCCGCCAATGCCCTGAATTCCAGCGGACTCAATCCCTTGAATTTGTGTTGCGGTCTGTGGTGGTTGTAAAACTCAATATAGCGTGTAATGTCTTCTATAATTGTTTGATAATCCGCATAGTACTTCTGCTTGCGTCTGATGTGGAACCGTTCCGATTTGATTTTTCCCCAGAATGCTTCAATCGGGCCATTATCGATGCATCTTCCGACGCGGGACATGCTTTGTTGAATCTGCTGGGCATCCAGAATCTTTTTAAAGCCGTAGGAGGTGTACTGGAAGCCACGGTCACTGTGCACAAGCGGCGTTGCCTGCGGGTGCTTGTGAATCGCAGAAGTGAATGTATCAAAAACAAGCTGATTATTGTTTGCACGGCCGAATTTGTAGGCCACAATACTGTTGTCGTACAGATCGATGATCGCGCTCAAGTAGGCTTTCTCTCCGTTCAGCGCTTTGAATTCAGTCACATCGGTGAGCCATTTCTCATTCACATGGGCTGCGTGGAACTCTCTGTTCAATACGTTCTCAGCGACCTGTTGCGGTGTGTGGGGGACGTATTGTTTCTTTTTGATCCGGGTCACCGATTTCAAGCCCATCCGTGTCATCAGCCGATAGATGCGTTTCCTGTTATACCCCGTCCTCAAGGCTTTGTTGGCCGCATGGCACATCTGACGATCGCCATAGATGCCGTCCGTTTCGACATAGATTTCGGCAATCGCACTGGCCACTGTGTCATTCTCTGCTTCAGCGTGTGGCACGGGGCGTTTCTGATATTGATAATACGCTTGTCTTGAGATGCCTGCCGTATGGCATAATTCAGAGATGGCATAGCCTTCATTATGCAACGTAGTGATGGCAGTGTGGAGCGTGTGACTGGGAACCCGGCTGTATTTTAATCCCTCTCGAGTGCCGCCAACTTTTTTAGCAGGGCGTTCTCCACCTCAAGCTTTCGTTTATCTGCTTTGAGCATGGAAATCTCTCTGTTCAAGCGGTCCGTCTCAGTGAGCTGGTCTTCTGATTTTCCTTTTCCGCGTCTGTCCTCAAGACCGGCTTCACCATATTCCTGATACTTCACAACAATGTTCCGGGCCTGCTGGTAGCTCACCTCGAATCTTTCGGCAAGTTCACGATAACTGATATCCCCCTGTGCATGATACTGCGCAATCTCAACCCGTTCTGCGTACGTTATTTTCCGTCCCTTGGTCAATGGTGAAGCCCCCGCTCTCGTCGTTCTTATTTCTTCACCATTATTGTAACGTATAATCCAATTCCGAACAGTTGTTTTCGACGGTATGTCATATTTGTGTGCGAGTTCGTGAGTGGAGAGCATTCCATTCATATATTCTTTTGCGACCATTTCTTTAAAGCCGCGGGTATATGTTCTATGCCTGTCCCGTTTCTTTAATCCCTCAGCACCATGCTTCTCATACTTTATCCGCCACTTTCTAAGTGTCTCCACAGACACCTGATGCTTTGTGGATATATGGCTTGGACTGATGCCTACCCTCAATTCCTGAATCATTCTCAGCTTTTCTTCAAATGAATAATATTTGTCAGTCATAAAAGAACCCCCCCCAGGTTTTACAGATGTTTTATTTCATCTGTAAACCTGGAGGGGGTCAAATCAAATCTCCAATACGGTCCTTTTCATTACATAAACACAGTATTTTGGTGTAGCCTATTCTTCGATCAACGTCAGAAGTTTCGGCCCTTCTTTAGTGACGACGATAGTGTGTTCCTTTTGGGCCACATAACTTCCATCTTTCGTTTCAAATGCCCAATCATCCTTCCCTTCCGAGACGAATGATGCCTTTGAAGATATGAATGGCTCGACTGCAATGACCATACCTTCCGTCAACAGTTCACTGTTGCCCGGTTCATAGTAGTTCATGATGTGTTTTGGTGCATCGTGCAGGCTTCTGCCTACTCCGTGTCCAGTCAGGTTTTTGATGACTGACATGCCATTCTGTCTTGCCACTTTGTGTACCGCCCTGCCGATCTGACTGACTTTCGTGCCGGGCTTGATTTTCTTCAAAGCCTCTTCAAAAGCCATCTCACAGACATCCACTACCTTCTGTTTAAGTGGATCGTCCGATTCGCCTGCTACAAAAGAGATGCCAGTATCTGCAAAATAACCATTCTTCTTTGCCGAAACGTCGATGTTGACGATGTCCCCTTCATTTATGATGCGCTTACCGGGTATGCCGTGCGCCACTTCTTCATTGATGCTGATGCATGTATATCCGGGGAAATCGTATTCGCTGATCGGCGCGCTTTCTGCCCCCATTTCCTTAAGGAGTTCGCCGCCCTTATCGTCAATCTCCTTCGTTGTCATGCCCGGCGCTGTATAGTCCACGAGCTGCTTCAGCACAGTGCCGCAAATACGGCCTATCTCCTCAAGATTCTGCATTTCTTCTTCTGTTTTAATGATCATTTATCAACCCTACTTACTTTAAAAATATTGTATCCACCAATTATTATAACAAACTCTTCATGCTATACTAGAATTGAAAGACTTAAAATTTTAGAAGGAAGCATGAATATGAGATTTGATATAAGAAAAATAATCGGTCCCCGCATCATCAAGACTGGCCTATCGACATTCTTGACTGCGCTCATCTGCCTCTGGGTGGGCCTGCCCCCCATATTCGCTGTAATCACTGCCATAGTGACGATAGAACCGACAGCGTACGCTTCGTTAAAAAAGGCATATGTCAGATTTCCGGCATCCATCATCGGTGCGTTCATCGCCGTAGCTTCACTCTATATCCTTGGAGAAAATGCCTTTACCTATTCAATAGCGGCCACACTCACCATATTCATCACATACCACCTCAATCTACAGGCCGGGGTGCTGGTAGCTGCAATCACTGCTGTGGCGATGGTGCCTTCAGTTGGCGACGCCTACGTCTATAACTTCACTTCAAGGCTCGCTACAACCACTATAGGCCTGGCAACAAGTACACTCATCAACTTTCTGGTCCTCCCTCCAAAGTATGGTGACCAGATTGAGGCGCTTTCCGCCTCCTCAACAAAAGAAATCCATAAACTCCTTATCCGAAGGCTTGGAGAACTCATCGAAGGCCAATATGAATCCGATAAGAGCGAACGTGCCTACGCTAAGATCCAAGGCTCCATCCTAAACTCAGAAAAGCTTCTGAGGTATCAGCAAGATGAATACCGCTACCATAAATCCAATCGTGAAGAGATGCGGCTGTTGAACAGCCTGGAACGTGAACTCCAGTTCAAGAAGCTGTACTTTACCCACCTCGGCAACTTGATCTACCTGCCCGACAAATTATCCATGGATTTCACACCGGAAGAAAAAAGGGCCATACAGGAAATCACCGCCTATCTCCATTTGGATCTCGCCTCCCTATCGATGACCAATCCTGCAATCCGCTTCCTCAGGAAGGATATCCGCAAACTGGATGATGAAGAGGATTCTTTTAAAATCCACTTACTATATGAGATCATCATCATCTATCAGATGATCGTCCAACATAAAAAAGCGGGTTCCAATCCGCAGAAAGTCCAGACTGGCAACAGACATAAATCAAATTAGAGGAGATCGTATATCGTCAGGTTGCGGTATGTGCGGTCAGATAAGTGTGAAACTGTCACCCCGATCAGCCTTATGGCTTCATCGGGGGATTTCAATTCGTGGTAGAGATTGTAGGCGTAATGGTAAAGTTCTTCTTCAGTGAAGACTGGATTCGTCGTCATCATCTGTCTCGTATGGGTTGCATAGTCCGTCGTCTTCATCTTGACGGTGACCACCCCTCCGGCATACTGCTGAAGCTCGAGCCGGCTACTCACTTGAGTGCATAACGAACCGATCACCTTGAGGATCTCATCATCATCATTTATATCGTAGTTGAAGGTCGTCTCCTTACCGATGGACTTCCGTATCCGCTCGACCTTCAGTTCCGACGTACCGATGCCCCGCGCCTTCTGATATAGGCTGATGCCTTTTTTCCCGAACTGATTGACGAGATCGGCCTCACTCCATTCATGGAGTTCTTTGCCGTTTCGTATTCCAAGCTCATGCATTTTTGCTTCAGTCACGCGGCCCACTCCCGGAAATTCCCCGATATCCATATTGAACAATACTTCCTGTACATTATCGTAATGGATGACGGTCGTCCCGGCCGGTTTGTTCATACCTGATGCAATCTTTGCAAGATACTTGTTGTAGGATATGCCGCTTGATGACGTCAGTCTGGTCTTTTCGAATATCTTCCGTTGGATTTCAAGTGCTATTGCGCGCGCCGGCCGTTGCCGGCCTACGAGGTGTGTAATATCCAGATAAGCCTCATCCAATGAAAGTGGCTCTACAACTTCGGTATATTCGAGGAATATATCCATGATCATTTTAGATACAGCTTTGTAATGGTCGAATCTCGGACGCACATAGATGCCGTCCGGACACAGTTTATATGCCTGTTTAGTCGGCATCGCGGAATGCACACCGAACTTCCTCGCCTCATAGCTCGCAGTCGCGACCACACCACGGCTCACCGATTTACCACCGACAATAATCGGCTTTCCCCGGTATGCCGGGTTATCCCTTTGCTCCACCTGTGCATAGAAGGCGTCCATATCGATGTGAATGATTCTTCTCTCCATGACATCCACCCATCCAGAAATATTTAAGCCAGTATAACATAAAACGAACAGATGTTCCTAGTGCATGCCCCCCGGATGAGTTCTATACATCGTCATACCGACCTCGGTATCTTCAACAAACTTCATATGATTTTTGCGCATGAGCAGATACACGTAGTAGAAATCACCTGCACATGCTCCGGTGTGGAGGGCAAGAAGATATTTGAAGGCACCGTGTGAAGTGGTCATCATCAGAATCAGCATCAATGTGGTAATGATGATGAAGGGCATCAGGATGATTATGATGAACCGTCCCCTGCTGAAGACCTCCCCTGGTGCCGCAGCATAGAACATCCCGGACTTATAGCCGAAACGCACTCGGCCGGATGGTGCAAATATCTTGAAGAACAGACCATGGATGGCTTCGTGGAAAGTGATGATGGCAAAAAGAAGTGCCATGACAAAAAATACTGCTCCGAACACACCAAGCTGGTCAAAGCCGGCTAAAGCGGAACTCCCTCCACCGGCTGCGAATAGCTCTAGGAGATAAAATACCGCAAATGACAGAATCGTAATCGAGATGGTCATTATATTCAGTACCTTAAGCACCGAGTGATCTTTAAACACATCCAATACATATTTATCTTCCATTGTAGAACTCCTTTCAGATGCACTGTATCATAATACAATCAAATAATGTTAGACTACTATAAAGCATTAGAGACAGGAGTGTATAGAGTGATAGATTTCACCATCATAGGCGGCGGTATCGCCGGCGCCTCCACCGCATACCATCTTGCGAAGAAAGGGTATGCCGTCAGATTGTACGACCGTAACGATACCGGCAAGGCCACAGAGGCCTCTGCGGGCATCATCTGCCCCTGGGTCAGCCAGAGGAGGAACAAAAAATGGTATGCCCTGGTAAGAGAGAGCGCAAAATACTATCCGGAGTTCATCGAAGCACTTAAAGCCGAAACTGGCCTCGACAGTGGTTATAGGCGGGAAGGTTCAATCAGCCTATTCAAGGACGACCATGTACAGGAACTTGCCTTCAAGCGTATTTCGGCCAAACAGGCAGATGCGCCTGAAATGGGGACGGTCCGGAAAGTCTCAAGGGAAGAAGTCGCACAGATGCATCCAGATTTGACCGACCTCTATCCAGGGGTCCTGGTCGAAGGCGGCGGCCAGGTCAAGGGGGCTGAACTATTGAAAGCTTTGAAAGCCGGCTTCCTTAAATATGGCGGGGAATGGATCAATGGGGAATTTGACCCCTCCAATGCATCAGGCACCCTCATCTATGCAACTGGTGCCTGGGGCATTGAACAGCAGCACGAACCTCATATACGCCACCAGCGCTCTGAAGTACTGCATTTCCGCCTCAAGGATTCGAACAACAAACAGCCTCGTCCTGTCGTCATGGCACTCGGTCCGATCTATATCGTCGAAATGGGAATCAATCAATATGCGATTGGTACCACCCATGAAGACACTGATAGTTTTTCTGCGGAACCATCAGAAGAAAATTACCGATATCTAAGGGATCTCGCTGAGCGATACTTCCCCGATTCCACCATAGAAGACATCAAGATGATGGTCGGTCTAAAGCCATATGCGCGTGACTTCCTCCCTTTCATCGGTGCCGTAGATGATAGGACGATAGTGATAAACGGCATGGGCGCAACAGGTCTTACCGCAAGCCCCCTTGTCGGCCGTGAAGTGGCGAATCACCTCACAGGGCAAGACACAGTGCTTGATCTGAATGATTTTTCATACCTATAGGATTTCACCTGTCCCATAGGTCACTCAGATCGCCTCATATATAATACGAAGGAAGGTGTTGCATTGAATATCCTGCGTAATCCAGGTGTAAGGAAGGTGTTGCATTGAATATCCTGCGTAATCCAGGTGTATTGAACAGTTTCTTTTACATATATGGGTCCTTATTCCTTCTGTTCCTGCTGCAATTCTTTACAGGAAGCGAGTTCCTCTCATATACCACGACTGTCTACACGATTGGGGTACTGCTCATCTCATGGGTTTTCGGTTCCAGGCTGTTTAAGATCATCGGCGTTCTCTTCATCACTGCCGGTATAGTGCTTTCGTTATCAGCAGGCAACAGCATTGCAGCTGTTGCCTCCCATATCACGGACAACCTGCCCTTATTGTTCTTCTTCAGTATCCTGCCATGGATCGGCATTGTCGTGAAAGTCGGGGGTATGGATTCGAGCATCACGGACATGATCCAAGACAAGGCAGATAGGGTTGAAAAGATCTATGGCAAAAGTATGTTCACTTCATACTTCCTGGCCATCTTCCTCAACATCTCAGCACTCTACATCATCCAAAATGTCTTATGGCGCCTGTTCGAGAATGAAGATGATTCACTCAGGAATACATTCATCATCAAATCTACATTGCGCGCCTTCGCCCTGGCTGTAATCTGGAGCCCCCTTGAAGTGATTGTAGGCCTCACTGTCGACTCGACAGGCACTTCCTACTTTACACTTTTGCCATGGCTCATCGCCGTCTCCCTGCTCGTAGGCCTGATTGAACTGTTCATTGCCACAAAAGAATTTCAAGGCATGACACTTGACGTCCAGTCCCCGGAAATCGACAGCAAGCGGCTAATCAGGACACTCTTAAAGATGCTCTTGTTGCTCGTCAGCTTCCTCGGGGCAGTGATGATCCTCAACACTTGGGCTGCCCTCGACTTCATCATGACCATTGCTTTAATCATACTGCCGTTCTCCTTTACCGCCGCGCTCATCATGCGCCGGTTCAGGCTGTTCCTGAAAACGGGGTGGTCGACTTGGAAGGATCATAATAATCACCTTCAAAATTTTGCCGTCCTATTCTTGTCGCTGGGCATATTCGCAGGCGGTTTCAACAGCAGTGCCGCCCCCTCCATGATGCAAAAGGTCTTCGGCTACGTCGATCACCTGCTTGTTCTGATCCTGATACTCATCATGATCGTCATCTATGGCCTTGCGATGGTCGGCGTTCACCCAGTGGCGACACTCGCCATTTTAGCAGAGGTGCTGGTGCCGGTGTTGACGCCTGAAAATGCATTGAGCATCTCTTTGGTCATGATCGTCTGCGGCATGGGCATATCCCCTGCTGCACCGTATGGCATCAATGCCACCATGACCGCACAGAGCATGGGGCTCAACCCCTATAAAATCACCAGAATGAACATTGGATTCTCCATCAGGATGGCATCAATCGGCATTTTGATAGCAATGCTCGCACTCATCTTCTGACCCTTTATAGTGTGACATAACTAAATAAAGCCCGGGCATCCCCTGATAAGAAAGAGGACGTCCGGGCTTTTCAAATATGTTTCACGCTTAAATCATATAGTAGAACAGCCATGTGAATATGAACAGCAGTATATATCCGAATACCAGCAAGTTCAAAAGGCCGGCGAAACCAAGCGCAAGACGCTGTGCCTGAGTATATCCTTTGATGTAACCTAGTATTTTGTAGCCGATAAGCATCAGGAGTGGGATGACGAATAGGTATGAGAATATGAGAATGAAGCGCGGGTTTCCACCGCCGACATCAAAAAGGGTAAACAAGACCACACTTGTAAGAAACAATGCAGTGACTACCGCAAAATACCCCCGGACGCCGATCTTTGTCTGCCCTTCTTCTTTTCGGGTCATAAGATAGACCGCCAATAAGATGATTCCTATGTAGAGTGCACAAATAAGATAAACCAGAGTATTCTCCTCCATTTGATGGGTTTTATCAATGTATTATAACATTCATGACATGAAAAAGGGATGGGGGCCGAGCTCCCATCCCTTTTGAGTTATTACTTGGTAGTGGCATTAATCTTGACGTCTATACCATTTTGAGCCATTTTGGAATACGGGCAGAGTTTGTGCGCATCCTCTACATACTTGTCTGCGTCACTTTGTTCTACTCCTTCAAATTCCACCTCGACTTCAGCTCCAAGTTTGAAGCCTCCATCCGTCTCGTCCTTCAATAGTTTTGCTGTTGCCTTGACCGCACGCTTGACGTCATCCGCCTTCGCTTTTTTTAAGACACCGTCGAGCGCACTGTTGAAGCATGCACTATATGCTGCTGCAAATAGCTGTTCGGGATTCGTTTCTTTCGTGTCTTCGCCCGACATCTGCTTCGGCTGCTTGACATTCATCGAAAAGGATTTATCTTCGCTATGGACCTCGCCATCGCGGCCACCCGTGTTGATCATCGTAACTTGATACAATGGTTCCATTAAAAGCTCAACTCCTTTGTAGTCTATACTTAGTATATTGACGTTTCCAGGAAGCATTAAACATGATGGCCTGATTCAGTCACACGCATACCCGTCTCGATCGCCATCCATTTTGAGGCTATACGCAGGATGCCCCTCCTTCACCCCGTCGGGGTGTACCTGCCTCAATTCTGTACAGTTCCTGAACTGGTTTTTTGTACCTGTATCGCCATTTCCACGATTCTCATCTTTTTGGTGGGCCTCGGAATCAAAGGGCTGATCAAGTGACCAGATGCCAAGCGATTCCTCTTTGGCCTTCTCCTGTGCTTCCTCCAACCGGTCCAGATGTGTAGTGTTGGGGGGATTTATATAACGGACTTGTGCAAGCCCTTCCCTGACAAGGGTTTCATTGACCATCTTGCCATCTGCGTAGATATAGGCGAGGTAGCGCTCGTAATGATCCTGCTTCGGTCCGACATCGAATTCGACCTCTATAGTGTCTGCCCCACTCAAAATTTCCTTCGTCCGTGCCGATGCTTCTTTACCGTAGGGCTGCTCCCCAATCCGTGGGTGGTTCGTCTCCGGCGTATCTATCAGCAGATAACGGAACGAAACATCATTGCCTTCAAAATTAAAACGCGTGGTGTCACCATCTATGAACGAAGCAACGGTGACCACAGTCCGTTCCCCATCCGACCCCGATGCCCCAGGCGCTTCCCGCGCAGGGCTTTCTGTATCATCAACTACGAATATCGAAACTGCCAACATTGCAATGGCACAGAAAAGTGCAATGGCAGCATACCTCAAATAACCTTTTGATGACTCTCCACGAGCCTTCTTCACTGCATAGACGACACCGAACGCAATGGCTGTAGAAACGGCGTACAGTGCTGTAATGAGGAGGCCGGTTCCAAGCGTCGAACTGCTGTCCATAAGCGCAGTCAGTATAGCCAGCACACCGGCGACCGTAATCAGCATCAAAGCTGTCTGCCAACTTTTTTTGTATCCTTTGCCCGATATGTATAGGGACACACCTTTAATGAACATAACCAATGATATGAGAGCTGCGATAAATGATAATATAAGAAATACAAAATCCATGCGGAACCTCCAGTACTTTCAGTTTTCAACGCTTTAAATTATGGGCACGGGCAAAAGAATGTGTAAAATGTACACATTCCATTATAATGCCATTGACAAATCCATATCTCCGTTGTAAATTTGAACATGTAGAAATTATATCAAGACCCCGTAGCTCAGCGGGAGAGCACTTGCTTGACAGGCAAGGGGTCGGTGGTTCAAATCCACTCGGGGTCATATTAAATCACCCAGTCCACGGACTGGGTGATTTTTTTGTTCACTCAATGTGCAACGCTTGATCCAACCTCTCCAATTAGTCAGGATAGCATATCCGCCATCTGCCAAGGTTCCCTTTTATAGAGCTTAAACATGAAGTACATGAGGACAACGATTGAGAATGGCAGAGATTCCCCATCAAATTGCGGATCAGAAAGGATCAGTGTCTCCCTGGCGGCCACATCTTCCTTGACGGTGGCAACATGGCGTCCATGGTAGTAGACTTCCATATCGCCCGCCCAATCCTCTTCTATGCTCAGGAAACGCCCATCAATCTTGCCGTCCACACGAAAATGGAGGAGATTGCTGCCGGGTCTTTCCTTGAAGACCATTTCTCCCTGGTCTGTCTGCAGGATGTACTTGGATATATTCATATCCCGGAACTTCCGCTTTTTTAGGCCGAGCTTTACTATCCTGCCTTGTGCAGAAGTATAGGAGTAAGTATTACGCCTCTCACAGTTCCTCAGCACCGTGCGGTCGATCTGTGCAATCTCATCCCCGGATTCATCTTCTATAAGAACCTTGTGTTTCCTCGAACCTGGAGAAAGTGAATAGCGATATTGTTTCATAACTGCCTCCTTGAAGTTTAGGCTAATTACATTCTGGATCGGACATTATGCCTTCTCGAGCAATGCGACAAGTTCTATATGCACAGTATGTGGGAACAGATCAACCGGCTGGACCCTCTTGAGTTCATAGCCATATTCGCGTAGCCAAGTGATGTCTTCAGCGAAACTTTCCGGGTTGCATGATACATAGACGACGCGGTCGGTGCCGAGTCGTCCAATTCTGCGCATCACCTTGCCACCAGCACCGGAACGTGGTGGGTCCAGCATCAAAAGATCAGGGGTCCCCCATGTCTGTAAAATCTCATCCATTCCGCGGCGGGCATCTTTTGCCAGGAAATAAGTGTTATTGATGCCATTGTCTTTAGCGTTTCTTTTTGCCGATTCAATGGATGTCTCCACTATCTCTATGCCTGCAAGCGCCTTAACCCGCTTCGCGAAAGGCAAGGAGAAGGTGCCGACGCCGCAGAAAAGGTCGATCATGCGATCTTCACTTCCCACTTCTGCCATCTCAATCGCCAATTCAACAAGTTTCTCGGCCTGTTCAGGATTCGTCTGGAAGAAGGTATCAAACCAAATCCGATATTTATAGCCATACATCTCATCATGGATGTAATCACGGCCATAAAGGAGGTGTGTATGCTCTGCCTGCGCCACATCCGCCCAATCTGTATTCTCCATCCACATGAAGCTGACCAGTCCACTGAATTTGCTGCTCAACCGCGATATCAGGTCATCCACTGCCTTTTGATGCGCCTTTGGGGAGTCGGTAGCGAAAATCGCAAGCATGAGTTCTCCGGTTTTCTGTGAATATCGGGTCATGAGATTGCGCAGCAGTCCAGCGTGCGCATCCTTATCATAACCTGGGAGGTCATGGTCTTTCTGCCACCGCGAAACTTCAAGCATCGCCTGCACCATCGGACCACCTGCTATCAGACATGTGTCCAGGTCGATGACATTCCGGAAATTGCCGAGCTCATGCAGCCCCAGCCCGCCTTCAGGACCGAAAGTGAATTCCATCTTATTGCGGTATTCCCAAGGCGTCTCCATACCGATCGCATCTGCTGCAACATCGGGGTCGAACCCATTCCCCGCGAGAAAACGGCGCACTTCGGCCACCTTATAGGCCAATTGCCCCTGGTAATCCCAATGCTGCCAGACGCACCCTCCACATTTGTCAAAATGGGGACAGGGCGCTACAGTGCGCTCCACACTTGGCTTGATGATTTCATCCGGCAGTGCCCTGGCGCGTTTTCGGTCGGGATTCGCTACTGTCACCTGTACTTCTTCTCCAATCAATGTCTGGGGTACGGTGAGCTTCAATTTCCTCGGATTGATGCCACCCCCGTCTCGCCAGACGTGCCCCCTACCGGAGCCCTTCTTATCAAGCATGTCTATTTTCACTTCATATGTTTCAGCTTTATTGTTCGACACTCAAGCACCCTCCATCTGTTCTCTTTATCATCATTCTACAATATCCATCGATACTACCACAATTGTATGTTGAATTTTATATGGGCCAATTGCCAAGTGACCTTATTTTATATAAAGATTGCGATGAGCCCCCCTACTGCAAAACCGAATATCGCATGACCGAGAGTCCAGTAGAACCATGCAGCCGCATCATCCTTTGAAGGGGGTGTTTCAGTCAATGCACTCAGAAAATAAAGCACGCCGCCTCCCGCAGTGAAGACAACCATATAGGGCCACACCAAAGACTCAAGGCCGAGCGGCAACAAGATATAGTAGAGCACCACCGCACTCGATATGCACGTTGCATAATGGAACAGGATACCCGTTATACTCTTATCGCTCCATTGTTTAAGTACTGGTATATAATCCATATTGTAGAGTAGTATATCCGCTTTATTTCCCGTCGCCTTCCTCACAATCTTCATAATTGCCGCAAGCAACACTCCTGAAATGAAGCCGATCAGAACAAGTTTCAAAAATGTAATCATCCCATTCCTCCCAGTTAAATTGTGTTCTTTCACTATACCCTTTCTCTATGGATTTTACTTCCTGAATCGTTGTAATCGAACAAATCCTTCTGAAACGGATACATGGCATTATTCAAATATTCATGACAAAATATACGGTGAGGTGATTGAAATGGCAAATATCAATATGGATAACTACAAGAAAGCGATCAGGTTGGAAGAACCGTTCGCTCCAGCTATGAGTGACATCGATGATAAAGCGGTGCTCGCTGAACGTGTGCTTCTTATGCTGCGCAATGAAAAGGCCGGCACACAAGATATAGATATACCAGAAGATTATACCGCCCAGCGTAAACTTATCCGGGCACTGCTCAATATCAGGCAACCGCTCCCCCTCGATAAGGAAATGATGCAGCTGCTTGACAAACTCCTCCATATTGAAAAAGAGGAGAAAGAAAAGATATCTCCTGAAACAATCAGAAGCATTCAATCCGAGTTTCCTAAAACGCGTTTCAAGGAAGCGGATAAGATGGCCCTATGGCAGGGCGACATTACAAATATAGAAGCGGATGCCATCGTCAACGCCGCCAATGAAAAATTGCTCGGATGCATGCAGCCGCTCCATGGGTGCATCGACAACGTCATCCACTCAGCAGCAGGTCCAATGCTCAGGGATGACGGAGCCGAAATCATCCATCGACAGAAAACGGATGAGGAAGCTGGGAATGCCAAAATCACGAGAGGCTACCATCTCCCTGCAAAGTACGTCATCCACACCGTTGGACCAGCCCTCTCCGATGGAGAAGAAGTATTAAGCAGACATGAAGAAACTCTAGTATCCAGCTATAGGTCATGCCTTGATATTGCACAAGAAAAGGGAGACGTCAAAACGCTCGTCTTCCCGGCCATTTCCACCGGTGAGTTCAATTTTCCGGAAGAGCATGCAGCAGAAATTGCTGTATGGACGGTCGATGAATGGCTCAAAACACATGAGCATCATTTCACCAAGGTCATCTTCAATGTATTCACAGAAGCGGACAAGGCTATCTACGAAGCAGTATTAAATGCTTGAATCCGCACCAGCGGTACATTTGGTCATAAAAAAACGGCAGAATGGATCTGCCGTTTTTTCTATTCTATTAAGCCCATGCTCATATAGCGTTCCCCTGTGTCCGGTGCAATTGCTGCCACACGTTTACCGGGGCCAAGTCTCTTCGCGACCTCAATCGCTGCAAATACAGAAGCACCCGCAGAAGGCCCGACAAAAATGCCTTCTTCCTTAGCCAACCTCCTGAACATATCGACTGCATCATCATCCTTTATTTGAATGATTTCATCCCATATATCGGTATTCAATATATTCGGGATAAAGCCAGGGCTCGTCCCGACAAGCTTATGCTTACCAGGCTTGCCCCCCGACAGTACAGGCGAGCCTTCAGGCTCCACCACAGCAATGCGCAAGTCTTTAAGGTGCTCCCGTAAAGTTTCACCGGTACCTGTGATTGTACCGCCTGTGCCGGCTGTTGCGACAAATGCGTCGAGATCATAATCGAAATCATCCAGGATTTCAATCGCCGTCGTCGTCCGGTGGATATCCGGATTGGCACTGTTTTCGAATTGTTGGGGGATGAAACTGTTAGGCAGTTCAGCATGCAGTTCCTTAGCCTTCCGGATGCACCCCGGCATCTTCTCCTCAGCCGGTGTCAGCACCACTTCAGCGCCATACGCCTTCAGAAGGTTGATGCGTTCACTCGTTGAGCTGTCAGGCAGGACGAAAATCGCGTCATAGCCTTTTGCCGCCGCATTCATCGCCAACCCTATACCGGTATTGCCGCTTGTTGGCTCGATGATGGTTCCGCCCGGCTCAATCAATCCATCCGCTTCAGCCTGGTCCAGCATGCTGAAGGCCGCACGGTCCTTTACACTTTTGCTCGGGTTGAACATTTCAAGTTTTACATAGACATCAGCAGCGCCTTCTGGCACAACTCTGTTGAGCTTCACCATAGGTGTATGCCCGATCAAATCAACAATGCTGTCGACTCTATTCATATGATGATCCCTCGTTTCTTTTAATCCCTACTTCATTGCTATACTATAACATTCTTCACCCGGCTGTTAAAGCAGCGTGCCTATTGGAGTCTGGATGCGACTCCCCTCATCCCATGACTCCTGAAATAATTCCCACCTTAAAGAACTCCTGATGCTTAATCAGGAGTTCATGTCAAAATTGAGGATGTCATACTTTCTGTTCTTCTGCTTCCTCGAGTTCAAACGCATCAAGCAGAGCCCGCGCTTCTTCGGTCGATTTTGTGCCCATCATACTGTTTCTAAGCGCGCCTGCGCCCCTGAACCCTTTTATATAAATTTTGAAAAAGCGGTGCAGGGCAGTATATTTGCGGGGCACCTCTCTATTGTAGCGATCATACAGATCGAGATGTGTCCTCAGTAGATCAAGCAGTTCTTTACTGCTATGCATTTTCGGTTCCTTCTCGAACGCGAATGGGTTCTTGAAGATCCCCCGCCCGATCATGACGCCATCCACCCCATATTTTTCGGCGAGCATCATGCCCGTTTCGCGGTCGGGAATATCACCGTTGATGGTCAGCAGCGTATCCGGGGCGATTGCGTCGCGCATTTCCTGGATTTCTGGAATCAGTTCCCAGTGAGCATCACACTTGCTCATCTCTTTACGCGTACGCAAGTGGATGGAAAGGTTTGCGATGTCTTGCTCGAATAGATGTTTGAGCCATTCTCTCCACTCGTCGGTCTCTTCATACCCAAGGCGTGTCTTGACGCTGACCGGCAAGCCGCCGGCTTTCGCCGCCTGTATGAGTTCTGCTGCGATTTCCGGACGCTTTATCAATCCACTCCCTTTACCGTCTCCAGCCACGTTAGGAACAGGGCACCCCATATTCAAGTCGATGCCTTTGAATCCTTCTTCAGCCATCCCGATGCTCATCCGGCGGAAGTGTTCTGGGCGGTCCCCCCAGATGTGGGCGACGATCGGCTGTTCATCTTCAGTGAACATCAGTCGGCCCCGGACACTGTCGATGCCTTCTGGATGACAGTAGCTGTCTGAATTTGTAAATTCCGTAAAATAAACATCCGGAGCAGCCGCTTCTGCAACGACATGCCGGAATACAACATCCGTCACTTCTTCCATTGGTGCCAACACGAAGAACGGACGCGGCAGTTCATGCCAAAAATTATCTTTTTTCATATGTTTCCTTCCTTCTTACAACAATCATCTTTTATCTGCCAATGTGGTTAGTCCACATACTTGCCATGCTTAGGCTTCGCCATCTCATCAAAGTTCTCAGCCAGTTCCTTCAGGCCATCAGCCAACAGTTCCCCGGAGAGGGGTTTCCCATGCCCGGTCACTGCAACACTCGGTTTGAGCGCTTCAAGAGTGACCACGGATTCTTTGGCGGATGGCCAATCTGTGGTCAGATATCTCGGTGGCCCGCTGATCACCAGTTCCTGCGTCAATACTTCATATAGATTTTCCTGTCTGACAGCAACAAAAGCGTCGCCTGCAATCAATGTCCTGTCACGCTCCCTGAATAGGGCGACATGACCCGGGGTGTGCCCTGGTGAATGGAGCCATTTGAATTCCGGCATATGCGGTACACTACCGTCCTCGGGAAGCGGTTCTACATTATCTCCCAAATCAATCGGATCTACCGGGAAAATCGGCGATGTCTTGGCGACCATCCCTCCCTCAACGGTAGCGTCCGGTTTCGGGTAGGGCTCCTTGCCGGTCAGAAACGGCATTTCCAGCTTGTGGGCGTAGACCGGAACATCCCAATACTTCACCAGCTCGATGATGGCTCCTACATGATCGAAGTGGCCGTGGGTCAAAATGATCGCCTGTGGCCGGCGTCCTTCCCCGAAACGATCTTCAACGGCTGAAATGATTTTCTCGTGCGCGTTTGGCATGCCTGCATCCACCAGCACAAAGTCACCCGTCTTCGGATCACCGACAAGATGTATATTGACTATTTGTATTGTGTAGGTGAAAAGATCCGGCAATACTTCGATGCCTGTGCCGCTTTTGATGGATGTAGCCGGCACGGTTTTATAATCTTCTCCATAATTCATTTGCTCGTCCATAAATGGCACCTCCTTGAAATCATATTAACTTTTACCCTTTGCGCAGAAAATCATGTGATGTCGAGGCAGACGCTCCCAGTCTATTTCAATTCCAGGCGTACCACCGCTTCTACATGATTCGTCTGTGGGAACATATCGACCGGTGTGACCGGTCCGGCTTTATAGCCATGCTCCGTCAAGTAGTTCAAGTCTCGCTGGAGGGTACTTGGATTGCATGATACATATACAATCTTCTCCGGCGCCACTTCTGCCAAAGCTTCCAGAAATTCGGGGTGGCATCCTTTCCTCGGGGGGTCCACAAAGACGACATCAGGTTCGACGCCTTGGCTGACGAGCCGCTTCATGACATCTTCCGATTTGCCCAAGTGGTATTCTGCGTTATCCACACCATTCAATACTGCATTTTCCCTTGCGTCAAGGACAGCCGACTCCACACTTTCGATGCCGATGATCTTTTTCGCACTGTCTGTTGCACATAATCCGATCGTCCCGATGCCGCAATATGTGTCGATGATCGTTTCGTCACCTTTTAAGTCAGCCAGCTCAATTGCTTTTTGATAAAGCTTTACCGTCTGCGTATGGTTCACCTGGTAGAAGGATTTCGCTTTGATGCGGAACTGCTTGCCGAGCAGTGTATCGGTGATGTACGCATTGCCGTACAATGTTATGGTTTCATCTCCGAAAATGACATTCGTCTTCTTGTCATTGATGTTCTGGACGATGCTTGTCACCATCGGGAATTGTTTTGTGATTGCTTCAATGACCGGGCCGAAGAGGTTTTTCTTGCCGTTCGTGACGAAGGCCACCTGCACTTCGCTGTCGTCGTGGTTTGAGCGGATGATGACGTGCCGAACCAGGCCTTGGTGCAATGCTTCATCATAGACTGATATCCTTGCTTTGTTGAATTCATCCCTGATGAATACCATCAGTTCATTATGGATGTCCTTTTGGATGAGGCAGTCATCTATATCAATGATGTCATGGCTACGCGGACGGTAGAATCCCATTTCAACTTTGCCGTCATTGAATTGCACGGGTATCTGTGACTTGTTGCGGTAATTGAATGGGGGCTCGGCACCTATGATGGATTCTATCTTGAGGTCGAGTTTTCCCATGCGGTTGATCGCCTTGTCGACGGTAGTTGTCTTGAAATGTTGCTGCTCAAGATAATCGAGTGTCTGTATCTGGCATCCGCCGCATTGGAAGTAATAGGGGCATGGCGGATTGATTCGGTTGTTTGACGCCTCCTTGACCTCAAGTGTCTTGCCGAAACCGAATTTACGGTTGGCCTTCACCACTTTAAAATCTATCTCCTCACCTTTCAGCACATCCGGGATAAAAATTGGATAGCCTTCTATCTTCACCACACCCATGCCCTCGTGCGTATAATCTTCGACTGTTGCGGTGAATCGCTCATTCTTTGCCACTTGTGCCATGCTTATCCTCCTTTAAGTCAATTTCATACCAGCTGAACCCGTTGCCAAGTTCTTCGGTATGCCTGACTGCTTGTTCATCCACATATGCTTTTGCATGTGAGGCGGTCTTGAACATATACGTGCCGCCCGGGATGATGGTCATCGGTCTCTTATGGTCAAAATGTGGATTCGTCCTCATATATTCGATGACGATATCCCGTACGGTCCTTTGTGATTCATGGAGTATTTCGGCGTCTCTCAGGAACGGGGTATAGGCTACCCTGTAGTTGTTTGCCGGAACAATGAAGGAATCCCCCGGTTTTATGTCCCTGCCCTGGTATTTCATTTCGGTGACACGTTCACTATCATTGATTTTCTTCGCCGTTCCACTGTAGCGCGCCGAGCGCGAGATGTCGAATGTATACTCCAGATCGAAGAATGTATCGAAGTTATAGCTTGGAAAACCGTTTTTGGAACTATTGGCTTTCAGCAGATCTTCATTTTCATTTGCCTGATTGAACTGGGAGGCGCTCCACTCCAGCCATTCCTTGAGAATACCTCCATCTATCTTGATGATGACCATCGAGTTTGTATGTTTATAGAGGTCAATCGCTGCACTGAGGGTAAGTTCCCCTCCCGCCAAGACTGTGAAGTCATGCGGTCCATCCCTGCCGGCTTTCGTGACAGCATTGAAGCCGAGCACCGGTAACCGTTCCAGGTCGCCGCGACTGATGAGTGTTTCGGCGTATGCCTTGCTGGCTTCCGCTACGGCTTGGACTGCTTTGGAAGGAATGATGCGGGAGAAATAGGTATGCCACGTTTCATCTATATGGCCAATCGGTTCGGAAAGATAATCCAGTACCTTCCTATGGGAAGCTTCATATTTTGATAACGTCTCCCTAGTTGGAGTGAGGCTTTCGGATTCAATCAGATGTGCCCTCGAATTCTTGATTTCAAAAGCCCCATCATCATCTACCCCCAGGTCGAACTCAATGCACCCTAAGTGGCTCGCTGAAACACCCGGCTGCACCATCGGTTTCCCGTTGACGGCACCACGCTTGAAATCAATCGCATCAATCCGCGCTTCGAAGTTTCGGTCTGGAAAGAATTCGTGGGTGTGCCCGAAGATGATGCCATCCACATCTTTCACCATAGTCATGAGGAATGTCTGGTTCTCACCATAGAGCCTGATATGGTCAGGATCCTTGCTCATGCCGGAGTGGGACATCAGAATGACGATATCGGCACCCGCCTCCTTCATCTCTCTGGCAGTATGCTTTACCGTCCTATTCATATCCTCGACCTCCACCCTACCTTCAAGGTGGAATGCGTCCCATTTCATGATCTGGGTGGGCACTACATTCAAAAAGCCGATCCTGAGCAATCCTTCTGGCGTCTGTTTGTCTATGATGACATATCTTTTTATAATATCACCGAGCGCGTGTTGATGGAAGTCGACATTTGCATTGACGATCTCCGCCTCAACCTGACGATAGGCTTTAAGGAGGTAATCGAGGCCGAAGTTGAATTCATGGTTGCCAAGGCCGATTACATCATATATGTCATTCATCACTTCAATGGCGAGGAGCGGGTCATCACTATGCCGGTAGTCATAATCATTCCATACATCCCCTTGGAGGAAGTCCCCATTATCGACAGTCATTACGATATCATCCGGATGCTTTAAACGATGAGCATCCATGAAAGATTTCAGATGCAGCAGACTTTTGGACTTATATATGTCATTAAAGTAATCGTGCGGATATATCGCACCATGCACATCACTCGTTGCAAAAATTGTTAGTTTCATCGGACACCTCTTCAAATCTTATTGCTGTCATTATATCAAATCATCTGCACTTAGGCTTGGGGGGAGCAAAATTGGGTATACATATTAAGTAAACGATAAAGTAAATGATCAGGAGGAATGCATGCATGTATAAAGATTTGGCAGGAAAGACTGCAGTTGTGACAGGCGGTTCGAGCGGTATCGGCAAATCGATTGTAAAGAGGTACCACGAAGAAGGAATGAATGTCATGTTCAGCTACCATAGTGGCAGCGAAGAATCCCAAAGGTTGGTGGAATCACTGAACGGCAATGAAGAATCTCGCGTTGCAACAATGCAATGTGATGTCACAGAAGAACAGGATATCATCAATCTGATTGATGATACCATCAAAAAATTCGGCGGCATCGACGTACTCGTCAATAACGCCGGCATCCAAAAAGATGTCAAAAGCCACGAATTGTCGGTCGATGAATTCGATAAGGTCATCAACACCAATCTGCGCGGCACATTCATCGGTTCACGCGAGGCCTTGAAACATTTCCTCGACACAGGAAAAAAAGGGACGATCATCAATGTATCAAGCGTTCATGAAATTATCCCATGGCCCCATTTTGCGCATTATACAGCGAGTAAGGGCGGGGTCAAGCTGCTTACGCAGTCGTTGGCGCTTGAATATTCACGGCTTGGCATCAGGATCAATAATATCGCCCCGGGCAGCATCAACACACCTATAAATGAAGAGTTCTTCTCGACCCCTGAAGAAAAGGAGGGCGCCGATGATTTTGTACCGATGGGCTATGTCGGTGAACCTGAACACATTTCCAACATCGCCGCCTTCATGGCGTCCGAGCAATCCGTATATATCACCGGCCAGACGATAGTGGCGGATGGTGGTCTAAGCCTCTACCCTTCCCATAGGGACCCTGAATACGATGGATAAGGTAAATAAAGAAAGCTGAGTGCCAAGCACTCAGCTTTCTTCCGTTCTTTTTCTTCTTTCCGTTGCTTTTTCCGGGCCTTTTCCTTCTTCTCTTCCTCTTCCTGCTTTTCTTCTTCCGCTTCTTCCTTCTTCTTCTCTTCCTTCCGTTTTTTTCTGTCTGGCTTCTCGTTTTTCCTCCTCTGCCTGTTCCTGCATTTCTTCTGCCTTCTCCACTTCTTCTTCCAACTGCTGCATCTCTTCCTGGTATTCATTTTCGACTACGGACGTTGAAGGGATGAATGGTTCTTTATTATGATCCGTCCGTTTACCGAATCTAAGCATCTCATATATCAGCATACCGTTGTTCGGCATGCCATTGATTGTCTTCATGGGTACTGTATCGAACAGGATGAAATAGAATATATAGAAGATGAACCTGTTCCAGAAAGTCGCCTGTTCTGCCAAATAGCCATTTGCAAGTAATGCGTTGATCGTCAGCCCGATCACGACATTGACAAGAATTGGGCTGGCGTAGACCAGCACATAGGCTACCCGGCTCTGGTTCTTCAATTCATCGTAGGAAAACCAGCTGTAGAGATGATAGTGTTTCCGTACATCCAGTATGCCAACCTTAAAAAGCCGAGGACCGGACCCCAGAGTCAACCTGCTGTTTTTGGCCCCAAACAGAAAACCGGCCAGGACGTACTCCGTCTCCCTTAGGGCCACCACCACTGGCAGTATGATGAAACCCGATATTACGAGGGCTATAAGATCTGTTAAGCCGAACATAGGGTGAGCCCCCTTCTTTGATGGATGTACATATCGATTATGCACTTAAGCCATCCATTACCTTTTATCAGCCTTTAAAACCATAGAACAGCGAATTATTCGGTTTCTGCAATATTCTCCAGATAGAATGCCTCAGGCATCCTGATTTCAAGGTGCTGCTTCAGATTGGTGAAGTGCGCGGGTAAAATCCCTCCAAATTCACCGTCCAGATTGAGCTGCACTTCCTCAAATGAGGAAATGTCGATTTCCTCAGCTTTGAACAGATGTACTTTAGGATGCTTGAGGTGCTCCCCCCTCGTCGCAAGCGTCATGATGTGCCCGATCTCAGTCAGGCTTGCCTCCTCGACTATGATGAGGGTGAATTTCCCGTCATTCAACTTGGCATCAGCAACAAGTTTATCGAATCCGCCGATTGAATTCGTCAATCCTAAAAGGAACAGCATGACTTTGCCTTCGAATACATTGTCGTCATATTCGATTCTGACGTTACTGCTTCTGATCTGAGGTAGCATCTCAATCCCCTTTACATAATAGGCAAGCGGTCCGATGATGGCCTTCAATTTACTTGGCGCCTCGTAGGACACTTCAGTGATTTTACCGCCGCCTGCGATATTGATGAAGTATTTGCTGTTCATCAGTCCTATATCGATGCGTGCCCCCCGTCCATGGATGATGGTATCGACAGCTTCCATCAGATCTGCAGGGATATGGAGTGCATTGGCGAAGTCGTTGACTGTACCCATGGGGATGATGCCAAGTGCCGGACGCTGATCGAATTCAGCCATACCGTTCACCACTTCATTGACAGTCCCGTCACCCCCTGCGGCAATAATGAGGTCAAAATTAATTTCACATGCTTTTCGCGCTGCGAGGGTCGCGTCTCCAGCTTGTGTTGTGGCATGCGTACTTGTTATGTAGCCATTGACTTCGAACCGTTCCAGGACTTCAGACAATGATTTTTTGAATATTTCCCTGCCTGAGGTCGGGTTATATATGATTCTGGCTGTTTTCATTTTCTCCTCCCACTGCTGCTTTTAGTGTAGCCATAAAATAGATAGACGCTGAGTATGAAAACGATGACCTGCAGCACCCGTGTGAGCCCGATATTACCGGTCGTGGATACGAGGATCATCAGTAGGATCAGGATGCAGTTGCCGATGAATACCATCCTATACATTATCCAATTCCTCTTGTTCATTCAGTATGTCATCAAAAAGCAGCGCTTTCTCCTGTTCATATTCTGCGCCAGTGATTTTTTGATTGCTCAATGCTGTCTTCAATTGCCTGAATCGCCTTCTATGCTTCTCATTCTCCCCAATCGCCTTCTTGCAATGAAGGATCGCATCTTTCTTATCGGATGTGTGATGCATCAGGATAAACTTCACCTTGTGATCCCCATGTTCATGTTCAAGTACGACTTCTTCAGAAAAAATTTCAGGAAGGTCGCTTACGGGCGTGAAGCCTTCTTCTGCAATTGCCTCAGCCAACGCATATCCTTTCCCATTCTTCAGCAGGACGAGCACATCAATGTCACCAGCCATGTCCATATACACGTCGCTCGTCGAACCGATGTGATGGATTTCTTTGACACTCGACTTCAAATAGTTGAGTATCCGGAGTGAAGCCTCCACATAATGTTCTGTTATTTTAATATAATCAATGTTTTTATCCATTTATGATCATTCCCAAATATGTCATTCATAATACCAGTCATTACTCATCAATCTAATGACTAAATTTTTAATATATCTATATCAGAATACCATATATGGTCCCTATAATGCATAGACGAATCAAAGGCATCCATTTTGTAGGGGATCACAGTCAAAAAACGCCCGAGTGGATCGGCCACTCGAGCGCTGTCGACTGTTATCTCTTATTGATTTCTTCAAGAAGTATCTCATTGACCTTCTGCGGGTTCGCCTGTCCTTTTGACTGTTTCATGATCTGGCCGATCAGGAAACCGGTTGCCCGGTCCTTGCCGTTCTTATAATCTTCTATCGATTGTGGATTCTGATCGAGTACAGCGGTCACCATATCACCAAGTATTTTAGGGTCTGAGATCTGTTCCATGCCAAGGTCTTTAACGACTTTCCTGGCCTCTCCACCCTTTTCGACAAGCACATTAAATACTTTTTTAGCCTGTTTACTTGAAATGGTGCCCTCTTCAATCAATTTGATCATACCCGATAGATTTTCAGGAGTCAGTTTTGTCTCGGACAATTCCATCTGCTGTTTGTTGAGGTATTCGTTGACGCCTCCCATCAGCCAATTGGATGCCTGTTTGACATCCGACCCATGGGTTTCCACCATTGCATTAAAGAAGTCCGATGTCTCTTTTTTCAGAGTGAGTACATGTGCATCGTATGCCGGCAGGCCATATTCTTCAACGTACTTCTCTTTAAGTGCGTCCGGCAGAAGTGGAATCTGCGCCTTGATTTCATCTTTCCACTCCTGATCGATGCGGATCTGCACCAGATCGGGTTCAGGGAAGTATCTATAGTCATCTGACCCCTCTTTTACGCGCATAAGCAGGGTTTCACCTGTCTTCTCATCAAAACGACGCGTCTCCTGGGCGATTTCTCCGCCTTTCATCAAAACCTTTTCTTGGCGTTTCTCTTCAAATTCCAGCCCTTTTCTGACAAAGCTGAAGGAGTTCAGATTCTTGAGCTCTGTCTTGGTGCCGAACGCTTCCTGTCCGTATGGCCGAAGCGAGAGGTTGGCATCACATCTGAGCGATCCTTCCTCCATTTTGCAGTCGGAAACTCCTGTATATTGGATGATGGCCTTCAGTTTTTCAAGGTAGGCATAAGCTTCTTCCGGCGTCCTGATGTCCGGCTCGGAAACGATTTCGACGAGCGGCGTCCCTTGACGGTTGAGGTCTACCAGGGAATGGTCGTCTCTATGGGTCGACTTGCCGGCATCTTCCTCCAGGTGGAGACGCGTGATGCCGATACGCCGGGTTTCCCCGCCGACTTCTATGTCTATCCAACCATTTTCGCCAATTGGCTTGTCGAACTGGGAAATCTGATAAGCTTTCGGATTGTCCGGATAAAAATAGTTCTTCCGGTCGAATTTTGTGACGTCCGCAATATCCATATTGAGTGCCATCGCTGCTTTCATGCCGAAATCAACAGCCTGCTTGTTCGGCACAGGCAGCGTGCCTGGATAGGCCAGGTCGATGACGCTCAAGTTGGTGTTGGGTTCAGCGCCGAAATGCGCTGGTGCATCTGAGAACATCTTCGTATTCGTTTTGAGCTCTACGTGGACTTCAAGTCCGATGACTGTTTCAAAATGCATTATTGCACCTCCATCTGCAGCTGCTTCAATTCTTCATGGAGATTGTACTGCGTCTCGAATTTATATGCTGCATTATATATTTTCTTTTCATCAAAATGATCTCCGATGAGCTGCAGGCCGAGAGGACGGCCGGAGCTGGCGAGACCAGATGGAATCGACAGGGCAGGCATTCCTGTAAGGTTGGCGGGGACAGTCAAGATGTCATCTTTATACATCTTCAGCTGATTATCTGCCTTCTCCCCGAGGTCATAGGCTGCAGTCGGTGTTGTAGGTCCGATGATCAGATCATAGTTTTTGAATATGCCCTTCATCTCATCTTCTATGATGCTCCTTAGTTTCTGGGCACGGATATAGTGCTGATCATAATGGCCGGAGCTTAATACGAATGTACCGAGCAGGATGCGTCTTTTAACTTCATCTCCGAAGCCTTCTGCACGGGTTTTCTTATAGTGCTCCTCCAACGTTTCGGCACCTTCAGCCTTGTAGCCATATCGGATTCCGTCAAAACGCGCCAAGTTTGAGCTCGCTTCACTTGAAGCAATAAGATAGTATGCACTGACTACATATTTCGTATGCGGGATCGACACTTCTTCAACAGTCGCGCCCATGGATTTGAACGTCTCCACCGCTTTCTTCACAGAATCAGAAACCTCGGAATCGACACTCTCCATGAATTCCTTCGGTACTGCTATCTTCATGCCGCTGATATCCTTGTCTATACCTTCCAGGAAATCATTATCCATATTCGGCGCACTCGTCGCATCTTTTGTATGGGAACCTGAAATGTGCGCCAGTATCTTTGCATTGTCGCGCACATTTCTCGTAATGGGTCCAATCTGATCGAGTGAAGAGGCAAAGGCCACCAAGCCGTAACGGGACACCCGTCCGTAGGTTGGCTTCATGCCGACGACACCACAGAATGCGGCTGGCTGCCTGACGGAACCACCCGTATCAGACCCTAGGGAGAACGGTACGAAACCTGCTGCCACAGCAGCGGCCGAACCGCCTGATGAGCCGCCAGGCACTGCCTTTTGGTCCCAGGGATTGCGTGTAATTTTGAAGTAGGAATTTTCAGTGGACCCCCCCATCGCAAACTCATCCATATTCTGTTTGCCCATGAGTACGGCATTATCCTCATTCAACTTTTCCATGACTGTCGCATCATAGACCGGGGTGAAGTCTTCAAGCATGCGGCTTGCACATGTGGTCAATATATCTTTTGTACAGATATTGTCTTTGATTCCCATCGGCACCCCGAAAAGTGCTCCCGTCATCTTATCTTCCTGCTGCAGCTGATCCAGTTTTTCAGCTTGCGCCATTGCCTCTTCTTTGTTTACAAATAAAAAAGAGCCGATTGTGTCATCGGAAGCTTCAATCCTGTCAAACAATGCCTTCACAACTTCAGAAGGTTTGATTTCCTTGGCCTGGATTTTTCCATACAGTTCTTCTACCGTCAATTCGTATATATTCACTTTAGTCCTCCTTACAACATTTTTGGCACTTTAAATTGGCCATCTTCAACTGATTTTGCATTGCGCATCGCTTCCTCCTGGGACAAAGGCTCTCCTGCAACGTCTTCGCGCAATATATTCGTCAAGTCCAAAGCGTGGAACATCGGTTCCGCCGAACTCAAATCCACTTCATCAAGAAGATGGGCGTAGTCGACGATTTTACTCAATTCCTCCGTGAGGGCTTCTGCAGCTTTTTCATCCTGCATTTCGATACGTGCGAGATTCGCAACGTGTTTTACTGTATCCACATTTATTTCGGACATTATGTTCCCTCCATTTCTTTATAAACAACATTTAAATTTTAACAAAAATCATTGTAGAAATCCATTCAATCAACATTTATGGTGATTTGACCCTAAAAGTGTAAAATAGTTTTCTTTATTTTCTAAATTTTCCTTTTAATGAATGTTCTTTATAGTATAATAAAACTGTGTAATTTTATACTTACTACAGGCCTATAGCGTCAAGGTTTTTGCTTTGTTTTGGATTGGAAATCCATGAAAACTGTTTGCAATGGCGTTTTAGGTTTTGTATCGTATCAAAGGGGGAGGAGATAAAATATGATACTGAATTCAGCACAATTCACATTTACAGCTGGATTGCAGGAGTACATAATGATGGGTCTCTACTTCTTGATCCTCATCATTATCGGATTCTATGCATACAAGCAATCGACATCCAATCTTAGCGGTTACATGCTCGGTGGCCGTAATATCGGCCCTTGGGTAACTGCGTTATCGGCAGGGGCATCCGATATGAGCGGATGGATGCTGATGGGGCTGCCTGGCAGCATGTACAGCGTCGGGCTTTCCAGTCTTTGGATCGCCATCGGTCTGACCATAGGGGCCTATGTCAACTATTGGGTTGTCGCACCACGGCTCCGCGTCTATTCTGAAGTGTCCAATGATTCCATTACACTTCCGGACTTTTTTGAAAATCGTTTTAAGGACGACCAGCACATACTGAAAATTGTTTCAGGCGTCGTCATCGTAATATTCTTTGCAGTCTATACTGCAAGTGGAATGGTATCCGGAGGTAAACTCTTCGAGAGCGCCTTCAACGTTCCCTACCACTGGGGACTGTTCGTTACAGCCAGTGTTGTCGTCATCTACACATTCTTCGGTGGCTACCTGGCAGTCAGTCTGACCGACTTCTTCCAGGGGACGATCATGTTTATCGCAATATTCTTGATTCCGATCGTCGCTTGGCTGAATTTGACGGGTCAGGGCATCGAACCATTCGTCAAGATTGAGGAGCTTGGCAACGCAGCTGACATCAACTACTTGTCATTTGTCGGTGGCGTCTCACTCATAACCATCTTGAGCAACCTCGCTTGGGGCTTTGGGTACTTCGGCCAACCGCACATCATTGTGCGCTTCATGTCCATCAAGTCACACAAGATAGTGCCTAAGGCGCGTCGCATCGGCATCGTCTGGATGGGCATCTCGCTACTTGGGGCGACCATAACAGGTCTGCTTGGTATTGCGTTCACCGACGCAACAGCAAACTCTGTATCCGATCCCGAGACCATTCTGATACTGATGAGCCAAGTGCTGTTCCACCCTCTTATCGGTGGTTTCTTCCTGGCAGCCATATTGGCGGCGATCATGAGCACCATTTCGTCCCAACTGCTGGTCACTTCGAGCTCGCTTGTCCAAGATTTCTATAAGATAATGAGAAGGAAGACGCTATCGAACGAATCTAAGACAAAAGAAGAGCTGGATCAGCACTTCGTCCTACTGGGACGTCTATCCGTCATCCTCGTTGCAGTCGTAGCGATCATCATCGCATGGGATGACGAATCCGTGATCCTTAACATCGTAGCTAACGCTTGGGCCGGATTCGGTGCTGCATTCGGACCACTGGTCGTCCTGTCCCTCCATTGGAAAGGTCTTACGCGTTCCGGCGCTGTATCTTCCATCATTGCAGGGGCTGCGACCGTCATCATCTGGATTGCAGCAGGCACTTTCGGTACAGGCCTTTATGAAATCATACCTGGCGTCATCGTATCTACACTTGCCGCCGTCATAGTAAGTAAAATGACTAGAGGCACTGGTATAACGAAGGAAATGGAAGCCGAATTCGACGAAACAACCGACATCCTGAAAAACAACAGATAAACAGGATATATCATCAAAGATCCTCAGTCCTTTCTGGACTGAGGATCTTTTTATTCATATATATGGACTTCTACGGTGTTTTCTGCATTTTTTGTAATCAGTGCATATGCCTTATTCTTATCTTTAATCGATATCTCCACTTCTATATCCCTGAAATGCTCTTCTGCGAGTGTACTTACATATTGGGTCAGTCCGATCACTTCCCCCCGGCTGCTGTAGTCGAGTGGAATTTCGATGGAAATATGTTCAACCTTTCCATCTTTGAAGTACCCTTCGCCGATGGAAGTTGTGAAACTGTCGAAATAGGACTCAAGTTTGCGGTTGAAGTTTTTATAGTCACTGTTGACCTCTTCGCTGATGGCGCCGGCTTCGCCGGAAGGCAACAGCATATATTTTTCATCGACTTCCTTGAAACCTCCTATTTTATCTTCCCCCGGCGCCGCTGTGCCTGTGGATACGAAATTTCCAGGGGTGATCGAATCTTCCTTTGATTGTATGAAGATCGCAAAGACAATTTCCAGATCTTTGTAGTCCTCATTCGCCCGGATCCTCTCAAGGATTTCTGCAGCCATCTTTTCGCCCTGCTGCTGGACGGTCGCCTTATCCAACTCTTCAGTGAAGACCTGTCCATGCTCTTCTTTCTGGTAATGGTATTCACTATTCATCGCGAGGCCGATGGTCATGCCGTTTAGAGCCAGTTCATCGCCCTCACCACTCATATAATTCTGCTCCAATATGTGCGACAGATAGATCGGGGCGTTTTGTGCAATGGCTTCCGGATCTGTCTCGCCTTCTGCAGAGGGATTCAACCCCAGATTGCTGAATGCATTATTCTGGGATTTCTCCTCCTCGCTCATCGCTGCTATCTCGTCTTGGGTATAGCGCCGGCCGAGATAGCCTTTCACCATTTCTTCTGTAAATATCTGGCCTTCCCGGAATGCATATTCTTTTGTCGGGAAAACATCCTTGCTCAGTTCGAACAATCCCTTTTCAAATGTTTCGATGTCATAGGAAGATGGCATATTGGCACTCGTCAGTCCTCTTGTCGGAGATATCTCGTAGGGAATTACAGTCCGGTAATGGACTGTATCCGAAGCCCCTTCAGTCACAGTTTCTTCCTGTTTTTCGACAGGGGCCGTATTGACTTCTTCTGATTTACGCTCCTTCTCATTCTCTGAAACCTCTTCCTCACTCCCACATGCCGTGAGTATAAGCGACAAGGCAAAAATGGCAAAAAGATTCTTCTTCATCATGACTGTCGCCCCGTTTTCTCTAAAAATTCCGCTTCATCCCATACGCTTACACCAAGCGATTGCGCTGTTTCAAGTTTGCTTCCCGCCTCTTCTCCGGCGACAACCACATCCGTTTTTTGGGATACGCTGCCTGCCACCTTGCCTCCAGCATCCTCAATGAGTGCTTTGGCTTCATTTCGGGTCAACTGCTCGAGTTTACCGGTCAGGACGAAGGTCATGCCTTCAAATGCATTACTCGCTGCTTCCTGCACTTCTTCCGTCATATTCACTGAGTAGTGCTTCAGTTTATCGACCAGTGCCCGAAAATCGGGATGATGGGTATAGGTCACTATCGAATCTGCAATCTTCTCACCGATTTCTGGAACCTCGACAAGCCGTTCCTTCGGCTGCGCCATGATTTCATCCATCGTACCGAATTCCTGTGCGATGAGTTCTGAAGCCTTTGCCCCGACAAACCGTATGCCAAGTCCGACGAGTAGCTTTCTGAGCGGATTGGCTTTGGATGCTTCGATCGCTTCAAGCAAATTCGTAGTCTTTTTCTCTCCCATGCGCTCTAGAGGAAGCAGATCTTCACGGGTGAGCGCATAAATATCGCCAACATCATTGATCAAGCCGGCATCAAACAGCTGTTTGACGACTTTCTCCCCAAGTCCGTCGATATTCATGGCAGTGCGCGAGACGAAATGGATCATTCCTTCAACGAGCTGTGCCGGACATCCAGGGTTGATGCAGCGAATGGCCACTTCATCTTCCAGCTTGACTGTTTCATGGCCACACCCTGGACATTCTGTCGGTGCTTTATAGACTTTCTGGTCTGTACGTTCCTCCAGTATCGGCCGCACGACTTCCGGGATGATGTCACCTGCTTTCCTTATGATCACTTTATCGTTGATGCGGATGTCCTTCTGTTCAATGAGTTCATGGTTATGGAGTGAGGCACGGGCGACGGTCGTCCCCGCCACTTTCACCGGCTTCAATAGCGCAGTCGGTGTAATCGCACCGGTACGGCCGACGGTCAGCTCGATGTCGAGTAGGTCCGTCACGACTTCTTCAGCAGGAAATTTATATGCGATTGCCCAGCGCGGTGATTTTGCGGTGAACCCAAGCTGTTCCTGTGCATTGAGTGCATTGACCTTGATTACTATGCCGTCTATATCATAATCAAGATCGTTGCGCCGGTTCGACCAGTACCCCACATAATCGAGGACCCCTTCGATATCATCGACAAGGCGACGTTCACGGTTTGTTTTGAACCCTTCCCCATCGAGCCGCTTCAGCGCCTCATCCTGGGTCTTTGCCGAAAGCCCACTCAAATCATTTACACTATAGAGGAAGATCGATAAATTCCGTTTGCCTGCAAGTTTCGGATCGAGTTGCCGCAAAGAACCGGCAGCTGCATTCCTCGGGTTCTGGAAAAGAGCTTCTCCTTTCGCTTCTCGTGCTTCATTCAATTTTTCGAAAGCTGGTTTGGGCATATAGGCTTCGCCGCGCACTTCAAAGGATAACGATGAGGTCAGTTCCAGGGGGATTGCCCGGATCGTCCTGAGGTTGGCCGTGATATCCTCGCCGACCGTCCCGTCTCCGCGCGTTGCGCCCTGGACGAATTTGCCATCTTCATATTTCAGGGAGACGGCCAGGCCGTCTATCTTCAGTTCGCACATATATTCGACTTCCCCTACAGCCTCCCTGACCCTTTTATCGAAAGCGCGCAGGCTGTCTTCATCGAAAGCATTGCCCAGGCTCAGCATCGGCGTATCATGCTGGACTTTCCTGAAACGGTCGAGTACGGCACCGCCGACCCTTACCGTCGGTGAAGTATCCGTTTTGAATTCAGGATATGCCGCTTCAAGTTCAATGAGCTCATGCAGCAGTTTGTCGTATTCACTATCCGGAACAGAAGGGGCATCCAGAACGTGGTATTCATAGTTATAGCGGTTGAGCTTATCCTGCAGTGCTTTAATTTTTTCTTCCATGAATCAACCTACTCCTTCTTCTCTATCGGTGCAAAGTTGGCGAGCAGACGTTTGACTCCCGCTTTCGTAAATACGATATCAAGCTCCTGGCTATCCCCTTCACCTTTGATGCCGGAAATGATGCCGTCACCGAATTTTTTATGTTCCACTTTATCCCCAATTGAAAAAGTGACCCCACTGTTGTTTGTAAGCACGCGGCTCCTTTTAGGCTTCCCGCTCCTTTTCTTCATGCCATCAGAAGCAGAACCTCCAACAGCTTCCTTCCCCTCCACAAGCGTCTCAGGTATTTCAGAGAGGAAACGGCTCTGGATATTCGACTCCGTCTTGCCGAAGATCATCCGGCTGTTGGCACGTGAGAGGAATAGCCGATCTTCGGCCCGGGTCAATGCAACATACATGAGCCTCCGTTCCTCTTCGAGTTCCCTATCATCATAGGCCACCCGCCTCGATGGGAATATGCCTTCTTCCAGTCCGACTACGAAGACGACTTTGAATTCCAGGCCTTTTGAGGCGTGCATCGTCATAAGCGTCACACCCGAGTCATCTTCCACACTGTCCTGATCCGATACGAGCGCCATATCACTCAGGAAAGTAAAGAGCAATTCGTCGGATATTTCATTGTCCCGATCGAACTCCATGGTGACCGTCTTAAACTCTTCCAAGTTCTCAAGCCGGCTTGTCGCTTCAATCGACTTCTCCCCTTCAAGCATCTTCCTGTAGCCACTATGCTTTAAGACTTCGTCCACAAGTTCCGTGATCGTCAGGAAGCGCGATTTGTGCTTCAGGCCCTCCAGCAAATCGACAAGCCCCATGAGTTTGACGACCGCTGTCTTCGGTATACCGATGAAATCGGATTCCTTGATTGCTTCAAATATACTGATGCCCGTGTTCTGGCCATGGGCCTTCAGCTTATCGATCGTCTTCGGCCCAAGGCCACGCTTTGGTGTGTTGACGATGCGCTCGAAACTGATGTCATCATTCGGATTCAATATCACCTTCAGATAACTCATGAGATCCTTGATTTCCTTACGGTCGTAGAATTTCATCCCGCCCACCATCTTGTAGGGGATGTTCGATTTGACCAAGGCATCCTCTATGGCACGTGATTGGGCGTTGGTCCGATACAGAACGGCCATATCGCTGTAGGAATGCTCGTCTGAGAGTGATTGGATGTTGCCGATGATCGTTTCCGCCTCACCACGTTCCGAGTCCGATACCATGAGCTGCAGCTTCGGCCCGCCGTCCCTCGCAGTGCGCAGGGCTTTGGGTTTCCGTTCTGTGTTGTTTTCTATGACTGCATTCGCAGCGTCCAGTATGTTCTTGCTTGAGCGGTAGTTCTGCTCGAGTGTTATGACGGTCGCTTCCGGATAATCATCCTCGAAGTTGAGGATATTTGTAATATCCGCGCCGCGGAATTTATAGATCGACTGGTCGGAATCCCCGACGACGCATATATTGCGGTATTTTTTGGCCAGTTGATTGATGAGCCGGTATTGGGCGTGGTTTGTATCCTGATACTCATCTACATGTATATATTGGAAGCGGTTCTGGTAATGTTCAAGCACTTTCGGTTCCTTATCGAATAGTTCTATCGTCAGCATTATCAGATCATCAAAATCAAGTGCACTATTGCGGTAGAGGATGCGCTGGTAGTCGCTGTACATTTCACTATAGAGGGTATCCGGATAGGAAGCCGCTTCACTGATTGCCTGGTCCGGTTTGATGAGTTGATTCTTCTTGTCTGATATGTAGCCGATGATGTTTCTCGGGTTGTGTTGCTTGACATCCAGATTGCGCCGCTTCAGGATATCTTTGATTACTGATTTCTGATCTGTCGGATCCAGGATCGAGAAGCTGTTTTCATATCCGATGTAGTTGATGTTGCTCCTTAGTATTCGAACACACATGGAGTGGAAGGTTGATATCCACATACTCGCCGCCCCACCGCCAACAAGGGCTGCAACCCGCTCCTTCATTTCGCGCGCTGCCTTATTCGTAAAAGTGATCGCAAGGATGTTGCGTGACGGCACTTCCTTCTCGCCGAGCAGATAGGCGATGCGGTGCGTCAGGACGCGCGTCTTGCCGCTTCCTGCCCCGGCCATGATCAGAAGCGGGCCCTCTGTAGTCTTTATTGCTTTTTTCTGTTCCTTATTCATCAAGCTGAGATCCATATCCAAAACTCCAATTTATTTTATGATTGTCTTTAATGCTTTCTTCATACTATCGTAGATGACGTTGCCGACGACGATTGTATCGGCATGCTCCGCCATTTCTTCTGCCTGTCCCCTGGTCGATATCCCACCGCCATATATTATGTGGGAACGGGTTGTATTTTCACGCACGCGCTTCATCAGTTCAGGGTTTCCGTACACGCCGCTGTACTCGATATATATGTAGGGTACTTGATATAGTTTATCCAGCATGTTGATGTAATGCGGCAGCATCTCTTCCGTAATTTCCCTGCCCTGTGCTTTCTTGAACGCTTTACTGTCAGGGTTCATGATGAGGTACGGCAACAGGGAGACTTCATCATAATCGAGCAGATGCCCATAGTCTGCCAATGCATCGAGCATGATGCCATGCTGCCACTTGATGTCCCCCGTATTGAATACCGCTGGAATGAAATAGTGGTCAAAACCCGGTATGACGGCTTCAGGAGAGGTGACTTCAAGCGCCAGTGGCACTGCGAACCGTCTGACACGTGCCATCAGATTGAGTACGTTGTCTTCAGTGATGTTATCTGTTCCGCCGATGATTATCGCGTCTGTATTGGATTCACAGATGCGGGCCAGTGCCTCATCCCCGATTTCTTCGGCCGGATCCAGTTTGAATACATGTCTGCACTCTTCCATCATATACAAAACTCCCATCAAAATTCATAAACATATTATAGCATTTTTACGGGCATCCTGGCCTGCTATATGGATGATTTCAGAAGCTGCGAATAAAAAAATGACCTGGGTTTCAGGGCCCAGGTCATTCTAGTCGATGCCAAGATATTCTTCAAGGGACAGTCCACTTTCGTATATCGCTTCCGCTTCATCTCCGACATAGCGCAGATGCCATGGTTCGTACATATACCCTGTAATATCTTCCTTCCCTTCAGGGTAGCGGACGATGAAGCCGTACTCGTGGGCTACATCTTTCATCCATTTATATTCGGGCGTTTCCCCAAATTCCGTCTTCAGGTTCGCAGTGCTCTCCGCCGAACCCACATCTATCGTCAGGCCGGTCTGATGTTCCGAGTGCCCCGGCCGGGCACTGTAGCGGTCGGCCGCTTCCTTGCCTTCCCTTGCCACATATCTATTGTATAGGCCGACTTGATAATCGTAGGATCTGAATCCGCTGACCATGATGAAATCAAGCCCTTCCTCAGCCCCGTCGCGGAACATCTGCTTATAGGATTCGATCACTTCCGGCTGCAGTCCAGGATTGTAGTCTTCAGGCAGGGCATATTCTTTGTTGGCAATAAGTATGCCGTCCACATAGGTCAGGCCGTCCACCACTGCTATATCCGGCACTGCTTGAAGCTTACCGATTTCAGCCGGATCGTAGGCGCGCTCGAAAGTCTCGTGCGGTCGAGTCTCAGCCTCTTCCAATCCTCTGCCGCAGGCGGCTGCCTGTAGAACCAGCAGAAACAGCACCATAAACTTCAATAATCTACCCATCGAAAAGCTCCCTTGTTCCCTTTTGGTTTCAGATTATCATATTTCAGGCATCCAATGCACGCTTATTCCAAACCTGCCCTCTTGAAGATGATGTCAACGCGTTTTAAGTGATGTGTTTCATCGAAGCAGTCCTCGATTTCTTCTGGTGACAACAATTCCTGGATGCGTTCGTCCTTTTCGACAAGTTCACGGAACGGCACTTTCGTCTCCCATGATTCCATTGCTTTCGGCTGCACCAGATCATACGCTTCTTCACGTACAAGCCCTTTATCGATCAGCGTAAGCATGACGCGCTGGGAGTAGACCAGGCCGAAGGTCTTGTCGATGTTCGCTTTCATGTTATCTTCAAACACAGTCAGGTTGCGGACGATGTTCGTGAAACGCCCGAGCATGTAGTCGAGTGCGATGGTGACGTCCGGCATCATGATGCGCTCAGCAGATGAATGGGAGATGTCACGTTCATGCCAGAGCGGTACGTTTTCATAGGCGGTGGTGATGTAGCCGCGGAGCACCCTGGACAATCCAGTCACGTTCTCGCTGCCGATCGGATTACGCTTATGCGGCATGGCGCTTGACCCCTTTTGGCCTTTGGCGAATGCTTCTTCGACTTCGCGTGTTTCCGTCTTCTGCAAGCCGCGGATCTCTACCGCAAACTTCTCGATGGACGTCGCAATCAATCCAAGCGTCGCAATATAGTAGGCATGACGATCGCGCTGCAGCGTCTGGGTAGAGACTTCAGCTGTCCCGAGCCCGAGGTGTTCACATACATAGCTCTCTACTTCAGGCGGTATGTTGGCGAACGTGCCCACCGCCCCGCTCATCTTGCCGACTTCCACTTCTTTGCGGACATTTTTGAAGCGCTCGAGATTACGCTTCATTTCCATATACCATAGGGCCATTTTGATGCCGAATGTCGTCGGTTCTGCATGGACCCCATGTGTACGTCCCATCATCAAGGTCGTCTTATGCGCTTTTGCCTTTTCCCCAAGCACTTCGATGAAAGCTTCAAGATCTTTTTCTATAATCTCGTTCGCCTGCTTGATGAGGTAACTCTGTGCCGTGTCGACCACATCCGTCGAAGTCAGGCCATAGTGTACCCACTTGCGTTCTTCTCCAAGCGTTTCCGATACTTGACGTGTAAATGCGACGACATCATGGCGTGTTTCCATCTCTATTTCTTTGATGCGCTCCACATCGATCTTTGCATTCTTTCTGATTTCCTGTACTTCCGACTTTGGTATGTAACCGAGCTCCGCCCATGCCTCTGAAGCCAGTATCTCAACTTCAAGCCATGCCTCAAAACGGTTTTCTTCTGTCCAGATATTTGACATCTCTTCTCGCGAATAACGGGAGATCATATATAAACACTCCTTAGATTTATTTCTATCTCATTATAACAAAATATCTCATAAAACGAACTTTTTATATATATAATTTAAAAACGTTCGAAAAAATAGACGGGTAAATCATTTTACCCGTCTATTCTTCAATCCTTTTACCTTCAAATACAATCTCCTGATGGTCGACCACACGTCGGCCTCCCCGCTCGATGAAGACTGGCTGTTCCATGCGGCGGACAGGAGTATAGCCCGCCTCCCGCATGCGCGCCAGGCAATCAGCCGGTGATTCATCGCGCTCTACTCTAAATTTCTTCTTTTTTGGCATCCCTGTCATCTTCCAGTTCCTTTTCTTCGTAGATTTCTTCCAACACTTCTTCTACATTTTCAGGTTCGTAGTTCTTCAGACGTTTACGTCTGACCCCTTTGGTCCAGAAACCACCATTGATGTTCTTCGGTTCATAGGCGATGATGAACGCCTTTTCATCGAGTTCCTTTATGGTCGCAATCAGTTTCCGTTCGTATTTGCGCGGTGTCAATATCTGCATCGTCGTACGTTGGCCGTCGCGGCCGTATTGATAGCCGTGGGTCACCCCGTAACCCAGGTCCCGTATGTTGGTCGGCAGATCCTTGTCTTTTTCAGCTGTAATGACATTTACGACCAAATAGCCAAGTGCCAGTTTTTCCTCTATCTTGAGTCCGACAAGGATCCCTGCCCCGAAACCGAGGGCATAGGCGATGACATTCTGGAATTGGTCAAGATTCTCAAGTACGAGGCCGAGACCGATGACATAGACCAATGTTTCCATGATGCTGAAGCTTGCTGCGGTATAGCGGTAGCCTTTCAAGGTCGCAATCGTCCGCATCGTCAGGAAGCTGACATAGATGATGTTGATGACGAATATGACCAGCACCATCAGCCAGGGGTTTTCAGATATCGTTGCAATCATTCCATTCTACCTTTCTGATCTGAGTTTTTTAATTGGTGTCCGTCTGGTCATAGGCAGGTCGGCTATATCTATGATACGGGAGATCGCGTTTATGTTGCGTCCGTTTATACCACCCGGTGATGGTCCTGTAGTCCTCTGGGGAGACCTCGCGTCCTTCGAGGAAATCATCAATCGCATCATAGGTGACGCCGAGCGCCTCTTCATCCCCGATCATCGGCTGGTCATCCTCCAAGTCTGCTGTCGGCACTTTATTGACAAGGTGGTCCGGGGCACCCAGGTATTTCATGATCTGCTTGCCCTGGCGTTTGTTCAGGCCATAGAGTGGCATCAGATCCGCTGCCCCGTCACCATACTTTGTATAGAAGCCGGTTATGGCTTCAGCCGCATGGTCGGCGCCAAGTACCACACCGCCTGTTTTAGCGGCGACAGCGTACTGGACCTTCATGCGTTCCCTCGCCTTTTCGTTGCCTTCGACGAAATCACTCAACTCGTAACCTGCCTCATACAGGGCGGCGATGCTCGCATCAACGGCAGGTTTTATATCGATTGTCGCCCTGTAGGTCGGCTGGATGAAATTTAGTGCATCGATGGCATCCTGTTCATCGTTCTGCTTTCCATAGGGCAGGCGCAATGCGTGGAAGGCATACTTCCCTTCACGTTCCGTATTCAGCTCATCTGTGGCCATCTGAGCCAACCTGCCGAGCAAGGTGGAGTCCTGGCCGCCTGAGATGCCGAGCACGAACGACTTGATGAACGGGTGCTTCAGCGCATACTCCTTAATGAAATCAATGATCTCACGCGCTTCACTTTCAGGTTCTATTTGGGGTTTGGCATGAAGTTTCTCCATTATTTCCTGCTGCAACACTTGCATCACTTCCTTATTCCAATTTTTTATTGCTTGCTTCTTCTATAAGATCCTGTTTTATCTGCCACAATTCCTTCGACAAGTCGACCGGATACTCCTCCGGATTCAAGAAGCGTTGATATTCCTCCCACAACACTTCGAGGCTTGCGGCGTGCCGGGCTTTGATCTCATCGATCGTTTCCTGCTCGTACACGCATTCCCCGTCGACAAATATATCCCTCATCAGTTCCACCGCCTCATATGACCGGATCAGCTTGCGCTTCATCGTATGGATCGGGTGGAACATCAGCAGCGGATCTTCTTTCATCTCTTCCCCGAAATGGGTGATGTATTCACCTTCTGACATGCCGGTATTGCGGTTGATGATCCTGTAGACGTTCTTCTTGCCGGGCGTCGTCACTTTTTCGGGGTTCCCTGAAATTTTTATCCTGTTTTCGAGTTCGCCTGCCTCATTTTCAACCGCCACAAGCTTATAGACTGCTCCGAGTGCCGGCTGGTCGAAGGCTGTTATCAGTTTGGTGCCTATGCCCCAACCATCTACTTTTGCGCCTTGGGATAACAGTGACAGGATCGTCATTTCATCCAGGTCGTTCGAAACGATGATCTTGGCTTCCGTCAAACCTGCTTCATCCAGCATCTTACGGGCTTCTTTTGACAGATAGGCGATATCCCCGGAATCCAGTCGGATACCGATGAAATTGATCTTATCGCCGTACTCCTTCGCCACACGGATGGCATTTGGCACGCCGGACTTCAACGTATCGAACGTATCTACGAGGAAGACACAGTTCCTATGAGTTTCTGCATATGCCTTGAACGCTTCATAATCGTCACCATAGGCCTGCACCATGGAATGCGCATGCGTGCCGCTCGCTTCCAGTCCAAACAGCTTCGCTGCGCGGACATTACTCGTGGCATCAAAGCCGCCTATGACGGCCGCCCGTGCACCCCATAGGGCCGCATCGAACTCATGGGCTCGGCGTGTACCGAATTCCATCAGCGTGTCATTCGGCACAACTTGGCGCATGCGGCTCGCCTTTGTGGCAATGAGCGTCTGGAAATTGACGATATTGAGCAAAGCGGTTTCGACAAGCTGAGCCTCTATGATGGGCGCTTCGACCTGCACGAGCGGCATGTTGCTGAAGACGACCTCCCCCTCCTCGACAGCACGTACCTTGCCGGTGAACCTCAGATCTTTGAGGTAGTCTAGGAAAGTCTCCTCGTAGCCGATGGAGCGCAGATAGTCGATATCACTTTCTGTAAATTTCAGGTTGCTCAGGAAATTGATGATGCGCTGCAGTCCGGCAAAGACCGCATAGCCATTGTCAAATGGCATGTTGCGGAAATACAGGTCGAACACCGCCGTACGGTCCTCAAGTCCTTGCTCCAGATAGGTCTTGCCCATATTGATTTGATATAGATCAGTGTGCAGCATGAAACTGTCATCTTCGTGTTGATACATTTTGTCTCGTCCCTCCATGGAGTGCTAAAATCAGTTATACTCATTTTAGCACATCTGACTTCCATACAAACAGAAATGACTGGAGGGATCACATGAAATTGGATAGTTTCAGGATGCGCTTCATCGTACTTTCATTTATCGTCGCGATATCGGGGTTTTCACAAGGTATGCTGCTGCCGCTTATTTCTTTCATATTTGAACAGCAGGAAGTGAATGCCACGCTGAACGGCCTTCATGCTTCAGGGCTTTACATAGGTGTCCTGCTCTCATCTCTTTTCATCGAAGCGCCGCTCAGGAAATATGGATTCAAGCCGATGATCATCACCGGCGGCATCATAGTCGGGCTCTCCCTTCTGCTGTTTCCGGTGCTTGAGACCATCTGGCTGTGGTTCCTGCTCCGGCTCCTTGTCGGAATCGGGGATAACGTGCTGCACTTCAGCACCCAGACGTGGCTTACCCAGACGACGCCGCAGCATAAACTCGGCCGCATCGTCGCATTCTATGGCCTGTTCTTTTCTTTCGGCTTCATGATTGGCCCTAAAATCAGTGAACTTGTTACGGTATGGGAGCCGCTCCCGTTCATCGTCTCGGGTCTGTTGACCATGGTCGGCTGGCCACTCATCTTTCTGCTGAGGGACGCATCAGACGCAAAACCAATCGATTCCGGGGTCCCGATCACCGTCTTCAATACATTCCGCAATTTCAAAAATGTGCTCGCCACAAGTTGGATCGCCTTTTTGTTCCCGATGCTGTTTGGTGTGTTCGAGGCATCCTTGAACAGCAACTTTCCGGTATTCGCCATCCGCAATGGCTTCAGCCTGTCGGCCATCACCTGGATACTCCCGGCCTTCAGCCTCGGTGCCATACTGCTTCAGGTACCGATCGGCATACTTGGCGACCGCATCGGCCGCCGGCGCCTGATGCCCATTCTGCTCGCCACAGGCATCCTGCTCTTTTTGGCCATGGAAGCGTTCAATACTTCCTTTGTCATGCTGCTTATATTGTTCATCCTGGCAGGTGTCGCCGTGGGTTCCATGTATTCGCTTGGCATCAGCTACATGACCGACATCACACCCAAATATAACTTGCCGGCTGGCAATCTGATGGCTGGCATCATGTTCAGTCTCGGCAGTATCGTCGGGCCGGTCATTGGAGGTGCGGTCATCAGTGCCAGCAAAGGGTCCTTCTACTTCATCTTCTTTGCCGCAGCAATCACCCTGGTTCTGATGATGGATATATTATTTAGATACAAGCGCCCAAATGTGGCACAATAAAGGCAGCACTACACCCGACAACATAAAGGAGGAAATGAAATTGAAAAATGCATTATTGGTCATCGACTACTCTTATGATTTCGCTGCACCCGACGGCAAATTGACAGCGGGAGAAGCAGGGCGCGCCATCCAAGGGGACATCGCCGAAAAAATCAGGGAAGCCCACAAAAAAGGCACGCCCATCTTCTTTATGATGGACCTTCACTACGAAGAAGACATGCACCATCCAGAATCCCGGCTGTTCCCGCCGCACAATATAGAGGGCATGCCGGGACGCGAACTCTACGGCACCGTTCGCGAGGCATATGAGACCATCAAGGGAGACCCCGATGTATTCTTCCTCGACAAGCGACGCTACAGCGCATTTGCCGGCACACCTCTGGATCAGCTGCTTCAGGAAAGGGGCATCAACACCGTAACGCTGACCGGACTGGTCACAGACATCTGCATCATGCACACGGCGGTTGACGCCTACAACCATGGTTATGGCATCGTCGTGCCGGAATCATGTGTGGCCTCCTTCAATCCGGAAGGGCACCGTTACGCACTCGACCACTTCAAAAATACACTTGGTGCCACAATAGAACCCTAGATGAATGCATGGTCCGGTGATAAAATGGGAATAGTAGAACATAACCTAAAGGAGAATGTAACCATGACTCAAACGAAGATATTCGGTCATCAAAATCCAGACACAGATACGATCACTTCCGCCATCGTCGCAGCGGATATCGAATCCAAGCTCGACAATGATGTGAAAAGTTACCGCCTTGGCGAAGTGAACCCTGAAACACAATACGCACTCGATGAATTCGGCGTATCGTCTCCAGAGTATCTGGAGACGCTTGAAGCGGGCACCCCCGTTATATTGGTCGACCACAATGAATTCCAGCAATCTGCAGAAAACATCGAATCAGCTGAAATAGTGAAGGTTTTCGATCACCACAGAATTTCGAACTTCCACACGGAAGGGCCGCTGTACTACCGTGCAGAACCGGTTGGGTGCACTGCAACGATATTGAAGAAAGTATATGAGGAAAATAATCTGGAGATCTCCAGGGAAATGGCTGGACTCATGTTGTCGGCCATCATTTCCGATACTTTGCTATTCAAATCCCCTACCACGACGAAAGAAGATGAAGCGGCAGCAGAAGCACTCCAGAAGATTGCTGATGTCGATATCGAGTCCTTCGGCCTGGCAATGCTGAAAGCTGGCGCTTCAACAAGCGATAAGTCAGCTGAGGAGTTGATTACAGGGGATGCGAAATCTTTCGATATGGGAGGAAGCACCACACGTATCGCCCAAGTGAACGTCGTCGATGTCGATGAAGTGTTTGACAGGAAAACGGAACTTGAAGACGCGATAAGAGCTCAGATCGAGTCAGAGGGCTATGGTCTGTTCGTCCTCGTCGTCACTGACATCATCAACTCCAACTCGAAGATACTTGCCCTTGGGGAGAATTCAAGTTCCGTTGAAAAAGCATTCGATGTTTCACTGGATGAAAACTCGGCAGTTTTGGAAGGTGTGGTATCACGCAAGAAGCAAGTGGTGCCGCAGATCACAAAGGCATTGTCCTAGGAGGATGATAATATGATGAAGAAAGAACCGGGCAAACTCTATATTGAAGAAGAAGGTCAATCCATCGCAGAACTGATCTATACAGATGAAGAAGACTATTATGATGTGACCGGCACCTATACAGTACCGGAACAGCGCAACAGAGGCCTCGCAAAAGACCTCGTCGATGAAATTGTCGCAATGGCCCGAGAGAACAATAAGAAAATCAAGCCGACATGTCCGTATGTACCGCATGCCATACGCGGTCCAGAGTACGATGACATAAGGATGTAGATAAACAAAGGACCCGCCACAAAAGTGGCGGGTCCTTTGTTGTGAAAGGCAATTTCAAAATCAAATAGTTGAAAAGAATGGAAAAAAGGTATGATCAAATAATATCACAAATATTCTGAATAGTAAACATGGTCATTCATTTAATATTTTACTTATTACACTCTCTCTACCCTTCTCGAGCCTTTCCATCGAGCACTCGTCCTTGATCTTGTAGTCAAGGTCCTCTGTAGCCCTAGAATAGGAAACTTCATCGATGTAATTCGTCAGATCTGCCTGATCGAAACAGGCCGGATGCACCAGCTGTCTTTTATTGTGATCGATGATGACACGTTCTGAGCCACTGGTCCGATCAGCAAGCGGCAAGAACAGCAGAAGAAGCAAAAGCAGAAGCAGAAAAGGCCATAAAAATTTTTTATTCATCTATAAAAACCCTACAAAAACGCCTTCCGGAGCCTCTAATTCACCCTCTTGACGCACGATTGTGCCTGTTTCAGTGATCTTGAACAGCACTACATTATGAGAGCGTTCATGGGCGCACACAAGGAAATTGCCGTCAGGGGTAATATTGAAGTCCCGCGGCCAGTCTCCGTTGGTAGATTCGATCTGGAGGCGTTTGAGTTCCTCACCATCAGATATGATTTCAAACACAGCGATACTGTCATGCCCTCTGTTTGAAACATAAATGAACTTTCCGTTTGGATGTTTCCGTATTGCCGCCCCCTGCGAATGTCCGCTGAAAGATTCCGGGAGTGCCGAATATGTCTTTAGTGGGGAAAATTTCCCGTCTTCATAAGCGGCTACGATCACTTCATTCGATAGTTCGGTAAAGATATAGGCATAGCGGCCATTGTTGTCGAACACCAAGTGTCTCGGGCCACTGCCTGCCGCCACATTTGATTCTGCCACTTTAACAAGTCGGTCACCTTTGATTTCAAGCGTAACAATCTTATCTGCACCAAGATCGACTGCTGCAATATATTTTCGGTCCGGAGTCTCGACGACAAAGTGGGAGTGCGGACTGTCCTGACGTTCATGGGGGCCATTCCCCTCAACCTGGAAAACATCCAGCCGTTCTGTCACCACACCACGCTCATCGACGCGATACAGACGGATCTCTCCAGATAGATATACCGCATCGATAAGATAATTCTGGTCTGATGTCAAGGTCAGATGACACGCGGAAGCTCCTTCTCTGAGACAGTCCTCTATCAGGTTGAGGTCACCGGTATTCGGGTCGCTGATATCGTAAGTTGCGATGCCTGATTTCGCCTTGCCCTTTTTAACTGCATACAGACGGTCTTTGTGAATGTCAAGGTATGTTGCATTCGGTGTTTCCGCTGCTTCCCTAATCTCCCCGAATACACCTTGTTTCAGGTCAAGGTCAAATTGATAGATACCCTTGCCATGGTCCTTTGTATACGTGCCGATGTATCCAATCATGCATATTCCCCCTAAGGTTCAGTTTGCCTTTATATTAGCATACCTGCTGATTTTCACTAAACGAAATTATCCGCAGTTGCAAAACAGAACGTATGTTCGTATAATGGCGTATATAACTCTACTGGAAAGAGGGGATCGCTATGGATTACCGGCAAATGCCCATCGACCAGCTAGACAGCAATATTCCAAAAGGGCGTGGCATGATCAAGTGGGCCCCATTCGCCACCATGCCGGAACAGTTTGAACGGGTGGACGCCATGATCGAGGCGCAATCAAAGATAAGCCGCCCCGAACTATCTGACGACCGCCTGGCGGAAATGGACCACACCATGAAAAAAGCCATCCATGAAAAGCGCAACGTGCGCATCGAATATTATTATGATGGGTTGCGCTTTCATGTCGATCTGCAGCTTCTCCGGGTCGATAGATGGAGTCTGATGCTGATTGGCCAACGTCTGGCGCCTGAAGATGAAATGGTGTTCATCTCTTTCATCGACATCCTCGACATCACCATGCTCGACCATTAAAAAAGCCGCACCTGGGTGCGGCTTTTTAACGTTCCAAAAATAGAACAGGTTCTTTTTGGTAATCGGTCGCCATCATCAGGTGATAGGCGAGTACAGTTGTCGTAATGGCCCCTACTCCGCCTGGTACCGGCGTGATGTAGGAGGTCTTATCGCGTACTGCGTCATAATCCACGTCCCCAACCATTTTACCTGCATCATTGAAGTTGATGCCGACATCCACCACAACAGCCCCTTCTTTCACATGATCTGCCCCGATCAGGTTGATGACACCGGCAGCACTGACAATGATATCCGCCTGGCGGCACTTTCCAGCCAGATCATTGGTATAGGCGTTGCATGTCGTCACTGTCGCATCACGGTTCATAAACAGCAATGATAATGGTTTTCCAACCACTTCACTTGCCCCTACCACGACTACATCCTTTCCTTTCAGAGGAATGTCATAGAACTCGAGCATCTCCATTACCCCAGCAGGCGTACAAGGTTCCAGACGATTCTCATCATCCGTCACTACTTGACCCAGATTAAATGGCGTCATGCCGTCGATATCCTTTATTGGATTCATCAATTCCTCGACTCGCTTCATGTCTATGTGTTCCGGCAGAGGTTGCAGCAGCAATATTCCGTTGATGGAATAATCTTCATTTATTTCCCTGAACTTGCTGAGGAAGGAACGGGCCGAGACATCATCTGGAAAATGGTATTGTTCTGTCTCAATAGAAAATTTTTCGAACCTTTTAATCGCCGCCCGTTCATAGGAAATCGAATCAGACCGTTCCCCTACCCTGACGAAAGCCACTTTCGGACTGATGCCATGCTTATCAGACTCACTAAGCGCCTTCTTTATCTTTTCGGAAAGATGTGCAGCAACTGCCTTGCCCTCCATAATCGTTGTCATAGAAAATGCTCCTTTGCAGCCTTTTTATCAAATATACCATACTTCGCCCCGCTCCATGTAACGGACACTGTCGATCAGTGAAAATAAAAAAACCGCCCAACAGGGCGGCTTAATATTACTTCGTTTCACGGTGCAGTGTATAGTTGTTTGTTCTTGGACAGAATTTTTTCATTTCAATACGCTCAGGATTGTTTTTCTTGTTCTTTGTCGTAATGTAGTTGCGGTCTCCGCAGTCTGTACAAGCCAAAGTTACATTTACTCTCATTCGTTACGCCTCCTTTACTCATTACCTGTTCCATTTCACATTCATGGTGAGGAACATCTGAATTTCATTGATATTGCAGTCATACCATGCCCGGTTCCTTTTTGAAAGACATCACGGACTCCATTTCAACTGGCCAGTTGATCATCCATTCGGGATGAAACGATGGTATTCGGACAGTATTGTCCTTTTTTGAACCGCCTTAACCATTTTAAAGGTTTATTCAATTTTTTTCAACACTTTTATCGATGAACGTAAAAAAATGGGCAATTGCGCTTGCCCGTCCCTGCATCATACGCTATAATTATAAATCGTAATCATTCCGTTATATTGAGGGGCTATACCATGAAAACTTATAAGATGACAGCTTTATCCATCCTCCTGCTGCTGCTTGGTGCATGTGGGGCAGATTCGGCAAATGAAGAAGAAACAGAGGAATTGACTGTGTACACGACAGTCTTCCCCCTAAAAAGCTTCACCGAATCGATTGGGGGCGATACAGTACAGGTGGAATCCATCTACCCCACTGGCGCCGATGTCCATACTTACGAACCCACGCAGAAGGATATCCTGAACTATGCTGAAGGAGATCTCTTCATCTACACTTCCAAAGCGCTCGATCCCGTCTCAAAGAAGATCGAAGGCTCAATCGGTGACCACACTGAATTCTTCTCAGCCGCAGACAGCATTCCGGAGTCCGCATATCTCCATACAGAACATGATCATGATGAGCATGCACATGAAGAAGCAGGCGACCCGCACATCTGGCTCGACCCGAAACTTTCGATCGAGATGGCGAAATCCATCCAGGATCAGCTGATCGAAATGAATCCCGATCATGAAGAATTGTACAGGGACAACTATGAAGCGTTGGAAGACGACCTTGAATCGATCCATGATGCGTTCACCGAGGTCACAGAGCAGACCGAACGCGATACAGTGTACATTTCCCACGCCTCCCTCGGCTATCTCGCCAACAGGTACCACTTCAATCAGGTGGGCATCTCCGGCTTGAACAACGAGGAGCTTTCCCAGCAGGAATTGACGCAGATCGTCGAAGAAATCAAAGCGCATGATGTGCCTTATATCCTCTATGAACAGAACATCACCTCCAAGATAGCAGACACTGTAAAAAATGAGACGGGCATAGAACCACTAGAATTCCATAACCTTTCAGTCCTGTATGATAGTGATGAAAAAGACGCCACCTATCAATCCGTCATGCGGCAAAATGTAGAAGTCATCGACAAGGCGTTGAATGATTGATGGCTTCAAACAAAATGAAAAAGCTGGCCCTTTGAGGCCAGCTTTTATACTTGATTCGGTTCCGCTTCAATCTCTTTCTTCAATCTCTCAGTGAATTCCCTTATTTCTTTGACATCCTGCTTCAGGAAAAACGCCAATACTGCTACACCAATCACTCCTGCTACAATCAATACAGCAATAAGCTTGAAGAGGAATGAGAATAATGATTTAATCGCTTCCATGATGAACCTCCATAAAATGATTTACTGGACTGTACCCGTTCCACTATATTTTAAGCAATACATATGAAAAGCATCGATCGGCCACCTGAAGACTTTGCATTATCGCTTTTCGCCAGAGCGCTTCATGCCTCAGTCACCAATCACTTTGATATGGACCCGTCGGGCCCTCGGACCATCAAACTCTGCAAAATACAGGCTCTGCCATGTTCCGAAGAGGACTTCCCCCTTTTCGATTATGAGCGTTTCACTCGCGCCGGTCAGCGACGATTTCATATGGGAATCCGAATTCCCCTCAAAGTGCTGATATGCCGGCTTGTTGTCAAAGGTAAGATCTATCCCGTATACAAGATCCTTCACAACATCCGGATCCGCATTCTCATTGATTGTGATTCCTGCTGTCGTATGGGGAGTGAAGACCGTCATGATCCCTGATCGCACGCCACTTTTTTCCAAAGCTTCAAAGACGAAGGCATCAATATTAACAAATGCCGTACGTTCATGTGTATCGACTTCAAATGTAAAAAGCATATTATCACCTTTAACCTTTCCTATTTCCGGGTATAATCTTACTAGAACACGATGAAAGGGGGTATTCAAATGCCTTATACCATGAATGACTACCCGGATTCCTTAAAGAACTTGAAAGAACTCGAAAGAAAAAAGGCGATCGACATCATCAACGCCATGTTGAAGGACGGATACGATGAGGAACGTGCCATTCCGATCGGAACCGAGCAGGCGGAACAATGGTATAAAGACGCTTCACAAAAAGATCTTGATGAACTAAAGGATAAAAAAATTACGCAACACAAACCTGACCCCAACTCACAGGGTGGCAAGATTGCAGATAATGATGTTTCAGTCTTTTATGAAGACGATGAATGGAAAGTACAGACCAAAGGGGCAAAACAGCCCAGCAACACTTATGATAATAAGGATGACGCTGTCAGGCGCGCTAAAGAAATTGCCGAAAACCGTGGGACCCGCACACATATTCACAATAAAGATGAGTAAATGGAACTCCGGTCAACTGACCGGGGTCATTTTTATACTTGATGGTTCAGGTCATGCGAGGCATCAAGGCCAATCTTTTCAAGTGTCGTCCCCTCACGCATGAAGTCGACTTCCAACATAAGTGAAGTCAGATGGATAACTGCATCAATCGTCGGTGTGTGGACATCAAGCGCTTCTGCAATGCTTTTCCAAAGCACAAGCCCATGCCCGACATCCTCCACTATATACCGGTTGTCGAGTGCAGTAGGACCTGCAAGATCTCTAAGAACCGGGCTTTCATTATATTGTGTCTTCAACGCTTTTCCAGGTTCGAAATAGGTGCTCCGTTCGGAACGCCCCGCTTTATCCAACACTTCAAAACCGAGTACTTTACATATTTCCTGGCGCTCTCCATCAATCGCTTCTATAGCCTTTACAGTGTGTTCCGTCACACCATCACGGTACAGGTAGAAGTTTTCGCCATCATTGTCGATGGTGCCGGAATTCAGGATGGAAGGGGCCGGGTGACTTTCCGGATTGCCATTGTTGAGTGTCGTCTCAAGTATATTCTCAGCTGGCACGAGCGTATCGTAAAGCATATGCAGCTTCGAAAGCATTGGTTCCGTATCACCCGAAGGATAGGCACTGAACAGGTTATGTCGGCTCCTTAATATGATGTCCGCGTCGTTCGTCGCGTAATCATAACGTGCAGCATATGTCAGGGACATCGATTCCCCTATCATAACCGAAATCTCCGGCCGTTTCCGTTCAAGCCGCTTCGACAGCTTCATGCTGCTCATCGCACTTGCACCGTTAATGAATATCATCTGACCCGCTTCAAGATATGGTATGATTTCTTCGAACATATCTGAAAGTATATGGGTCGGCAGACAGGTCATGACGACTTCTGCCTCCTTCACCGCTTCCTTTGGATTTCTTGTGAATGCACTGATCCTGATTGGTCTTCCCCTAAAATGTACTTTACCTTCCGTAATGTCAGAATGCGGATCTTTTATGGCCGACGGTGAATGGTACAGTGTGACTGTGTGCCCGCGCGCCGTCAAGTCAGCCGCAGCTACTATGCCGCCATTGCCCGCGCCAATTATGGAAACTTTCATTGCAGATGAAACACTCCTTAGGAATTATAATTCAAATTATACTGAATATTTAATTATTTAGCCACCCTAAAAAGCCCGGAAGTGTATCCGGGCATCATTTCGGCTGATCATTCTTTATTTTTTTTATAGCTGGTATATCGGCAGGTGCCCAATCAAGTGAATCGATCGCCGCCCTCGGCAACCATTTCATATCAATATGCTCAAGAAGGCGGATATCTCCTGAGAGCTGCTCTGCATAATATGTAGTCAATTCCACAACACCAAAATCATATTCATGGACCGTCGTCACAATTTTATCCTGGACAAGGATGTCACACTGCATCTCTTCCATCAATTCACGCTTCAAAGCCGCGTCAGGCGTTTCGCCCGCTTCAATTTTGCCGCCTGGGAATTCCCACTTCAACGCCAGATTCTTACCTTCCGGGCGCTGTGCGCACAATATCTCATCCTTATCGTTGACTATTACCGCACCGACTACCCTGATATATTTTTTCATCTGAATCCTCCAAGATATGTTCTCGACCCATTATAACAGATCTGTCGCATGGAAAATCAAGATTTACGGGACGGTTTATGGTATTCTTATGCCTACCCCCCCCATTAAAATGGAGCAAAAAGCCAAAAAAAAGACCTTCTGCCCTGAAAAGGTTAAGAGGTCGGGTGCATTTGAGGGCAGAAGCGTCCAATTAAGGGTAAGGAAAAATGAACTTACTGGGAGTACCTAATAAACATCGATAGGGGCTGGCCGTCCATCAGGAAGGTAACCAGATCCTCTTCCCAAAGTACTGATTACTTCATGGTCGTGCTTGACGACGCTCGCTTCCGCCGTTGGTTCATCGACCACTGCTGTTGAGCCTAATAGCATAGTGCCCAATATTAAAGCACTGAGTATCTTTTTCATGCCCTCACCACCTATCTGTTTATAACTACATTATGGATGATTCTAAATATTCAATCAATATCCACATCCGGGAAAGTTGTGAACAATTCTTCAGCAAGGAGGCTCGCCATGGAATACTACACCCGCTTTAAGGAAATGCGTCAGCAGAAAGGGCTCACTCATCTGGAAGCAGCCGAAGGCATCTGTGGCAAGACCACCATCTACCGTTTTGAACGGGGGGGATGCAGCACTCTCCGCCCCCATACTCCACAGATTGTGCCGGCGCCTTGGCATAAGCATGCAGGATCTTTTCATCGATGAGGCTTCTGAATACGCCCTGATCGACCACTATCTTGATATGATGCGCGAATATGTCTATTTCAGACATGCCGATCTGCTCAAGGTGACGCTTGAAGATGCCCAGGAAACAATCAATATAAGGTCGGAATTCGACCTTCAATACCGTAATTACAAGCGGCTCTTCCGTACATATACAGCAATCATACTGAGGAATGAAGGGCGTCTTGAAGATTCCGAACACATTCTCACAACCTTGATCGAAGAAACGAAGTCCAACAAGATGCTGGAACTTGAAATCATAAATACGCTCGGCGATCTGTACATCATCACGGATCGCTCTGAAGATGCCCTTACACTTTACCATAAGCACCGCAACCGCATTCTTGAATCAAGGCATATGAATGAAATGGATCGTTACATGATCATTCAGCTCTACTACGGCTATGCCGTCAGCCTCTACAACAATTTCTTCTACGCAGAAGCAGTCGACATCTGCTATAAACTGCTGATCCGGATAGAAGAGAACAACTCACTCTACTACAGGGGTAAGGCAAACCATCTGATGACACTCATCCACGTGGCATTAAACGAGCCGAAATCTGCGCGCCATTATTTGGCCAAGGCAGAAGCTGCTTTCTTTCTTGAAAATCTGCAGGATAAGATGGCTGAACACATCGAAATCGCAAAGAACGCAATAGAAGCGCTGGAATGACCATTCCAGCGCTTCTTTATATGGATCAAAAAGCTATGCCTGCTTTTGTTCAAGCATTTCGATGATTTCACCCCGCGAGAGCTGCGCGATATTATTCTTCATATTCGCCTGCCGCATACTCTCGTCAGCAATTACAGGGATATCCGCATGATTGATGCCAAAGTCCGAAAGCGTCATGCCAAGCCCCAGATTCTGCTTCAGTCCATTGAAGGCACGTGCGAGGTCTTCGGCATCCTCAAAACCGATGTCCTTTGCATGGTCGTGAAGCTGTGGATTGGCTTTAGCATTGACCTTGAACCATTCATCCAAGGAAAAGGCACATGCTTCCCCGTGGGGGACATCGTACTGGGAAGTCAGGTAGTAGCTCATGGCATGAGACCCGGAAGTCCCCGTCTGGCTGAACGCCATCCCTGCCATCATGCTCGCAAGGGACATGTTGGTCCGTGCCTCCCTGTCCGAGGGCTCGTTATAGGCTGCAAGCAGATTTTTAAATGCCAGGTTCGCTGCACGTATCGCCAAAGTGTCGGAGACCGGGTTATGTTTGGTGGATCCGAGGCAATCCAGCGCATGACAGATGACATCAATCCCTGAAATTGCAGTCACCTTCGGTGGGCACGTCAATGTCAGTTCCGGATCGACCAGCGCGACTTTCGGATAAAGTCCAGGTCCGATCAGCGGTACCTTCAGTCCTTGTGATTTATCGCTGATGATGCTTGAAGCTGTGACTTCAGAGGCTGAACCGCTTGTTGAAGGGATCGCGATGACTGGTAATGCCCGTGTGAAATCTGTGTGCTCGATGATGGACCCAGGTTCCACACCTTGCATATATGCAGCTGCTGCAGCTTTCGAGGCATCCATTGCTGAACCGCCGCCAACGGCGATGACAGCATGGGCATCATGCGCATGGAGTGCTGCTGCAATCTCCGAAACATTTTCAATGGTCGGGTTGGCCTCAATATCGGAAATGACCGTTTTTATTTTCTCACCGAGTTCGGTCTCGATGAATTCCGCTACCCCATTCTTCACTTGGGAACGCGTCGCCACCACAACGAGCCTGCTGTACTCGAGATCCGAGATGATCTCACCAAGCTGTGAGATGATGCCTTCGCCGAAACGGATATCGACCGGATGTTTGAAAGTGAACATGAATATCCTCCTTTATTCTATCTGACTGCCTCCATTGTACCTCAATAGACTGACAAAACGAAAAACAGGACACCATATGGTGTCCTGCATTCTATACGAGACGCTTCATTTCTTCTGCAACATGTTCGACTTCAGTACCGACGACGACATGGACGTTGTTGCGCCCCGGTCTGATGACGCCGTGGGCGCCTGCTGATTTGATGATTGCATCATCTATCTTGGCTTCATCCATAACATTGATGCGCAGACGCGTCGTACAGTAGTCGATTGTATCGATATTCTCTTTGCCACCGAGTCCGATGAGGATCTGGTCTGCTTTTTTGGAGTACTTATCGTCGAAGGAAGATGACTTCTCATCCACTCCCTCAACTCCTTCGACTCCTGCTCCAGTCGGCGCTTCTGCAGCCAACACCGAATCATCGCGGCCCGGCGTCTTAAGATCGAGCACTTTGATGATCACCCTGAAGATGACATAGTATAGGACAAAGAATACGAGCCCCTGCAGGATCAGCATATAAGGCTGGTTGGCGATGGGTACTTGGGTGCTGAGTACAAAGTCGATCAGTCCCGCACTGAAACCAAACCCTGCCGTCCATTCAAACGATGCTGCAATGAACAGGGACAATCCTGTAAGTGCTGCATGTACGACGTATAGCAACGGCGCGAGGAACATGAAGGAAAATTCAAGCGGCTCCGTTACACCTGTAAGGAATGCCGTCAATGCAGACGCAAGCAAAATGGAGCCAGCGGCTTTTTTGAACTGTGTCTTAGCCGTATGGTACATCGCAAGTGCAGCCCCCGGCAGCCCGAACATCATGATCGGGAAGTAGCCGGCCTGGTAACGGCCTGTGATGCCCTGTTCACCCTCGTTGTCCCAGAAGTTGCCGATATCGTTGATGCCGACTGTATCAAACCAGAACACCGAGTTCAATGCGTGGTGCAGGCCGGTCGGGATCAGCAATCTGTTGAAGAAGCCGTAGAGGCCGGCGCCGACGGCACCCAGTCCACTGATCCATTCCCCGAATGAGAAGAGGCCGTTATAGAGCAGTGGCCATACATAGTACAGCACACCACTGAGCACTATCATGACGAATACAGCGATGATCGGCACCGCACGGCGCCCGCTGAAGAATGCAAGGTAATCAGGCAGTTTCGTGCCGCTGAAGCGGTTGTATAGAGCCGCACTGATCAAACCTGTGATGATACCTAAAAATACGTTGTTTTCGATGACTCCGAAGGCGGCCCCCACTTCTTCCAGTTCAATACCGCGCAATAAGGCAATCGAATCTGCCTTCAGCAGGTTGGTCACGACAAGGAATGATACGAGGCCGACAAGTGCCGCCGCCCCGTTTTTATCTTTCGACATGCCAAAGGCAAGCCCCACTGCAAACAGGATCGCCAAGTGATCGAGGATGGCGCCGCCTGCGTTGATCAGCATGCCGGCGATTGCGTTGCCGCCACCCCACCCATCAGGGTCGATTGCATACCCCAGACCTAGGAGCAACGCCGCTGCCGGCAGAACTGCCACCGGTAGCATGAATGCACGCCCCATGTTTTGAATATAACGTAACATAACCAATCCCCCTTTATAAGATATAATAGCTGTAACTGGGTTTATCTTAAATATAGCACATGCCAGTCAGTTGATGTATAGAAATTTATTTTCAATACACTATAATAATAATATAAAATATCTTTTGAAAGGATGATACTATGCAGCGCCTCATAAAAAATGCACGCCTCGTCACCCATGATGACACGTTCGGCGATCATTGGCTGCTTATCGAAAATGATAAAATAAAATCGTTCGGCCCGATGGAGAAGTGCCCGGATGCAGAAACGGTTCTTGATGCACAAGGGGACAATGTCCTGCCCGGCGGCATCGAGATGCATATACATGGTGCCGATGGCGTGGATGCGATGGATGCGGACGAGGCTTATTTGGAGAAGATTTCAGCCCATCTGCCGAGCACCGGTTCCACATCGTTCCTGGCCACCACCATGACCTCCCCGATCAAAGACATTGAACGGGCTCTTGAGAACTTATCTGGCTACACGTACGCGGGAGGGGCAAAAATGCTCGGCATCCACTTGGAGGGGCCGTTCATCTCAAAAGCCCACCCAGGCGCACAAGATCCAGCCCATATCCTGAAACCCGATCACGCGTTGGCACGTCGCCTCCAATCCCTCTCAGGCAATCAGATCCGCCTGATGACATATGCCCCTGAAGAGGACCCTGGCGACTTCATAGAGACACTGAAGGATTTGTCGATCATCCCTTCAGCCGGTCATACAGATGGTTTGTTCGATACATTGAAAGATGCTGAAACGAAAGGGCTCAGCCACATCACCCATCTGTATAATGGCATGCGCGGCCTTCACCACAGGGAACCCGGTACCGTCGGCTTCGCCTATATGGGGGATGCCTTTACTGAACTGATTGCAGATGGCATCCACTGCAGAAAGGAAATGATGAAACTGGCCTATGACATCATCACACCAGACAGGCTCGTCATAATTACAGATGCCATGCGCGCCCAAGGCCTGCCGGATGGCGAATATGACCTCGGCGGCCAGAACGTCCACGTCAAGGATGGCGAAGCGCGCCTCGCCGACGGAACGCTCGCCGGCAGCGTATTGACTATGAAACAGGCCATCAGGAACATGAGGGAAGTCACCGGGTGTACATGGCAGGATATCGTTAAGATGACCGCCTATAACCCGGCCGTTGAACTCGGCTTGACCAAATCAAAAGGCGTCATAAAAGAAGGCGCCGACGCCGATCTGGTGATCTACGATGATGCTTCAAATCTGAAGCACACCATTATAGACGGTGAAATATACTGCTAGAGTCTCAATTCGCGCTCGTCACGCGGACCAACGAGAGTTAGACGCCCAATTCTCGTTCGTTGCCCGGACCAACGGGAGTTAGACATCCAATTCGCGCTCGTCACGCGGACCAACGGGAGTTAGACATCCAATTCGCGCTCGTCGCCCAAACCAACGAGAGTTAGACGAGACATTCATCTCAGTGCACACTTCTCCACACAAAAAAGCTCCGGATATTTCCGGAGCTTTTTCCTATTCCCACCAATTGTCGCGTTTTGCGTACGTGATGGACAATGTTTTTCTTTCTCTTTCTTTATGTGCGCTACGCCTTGCTTCAAGTTTGATGCGATCCTCGCCTAACGTCCTGAGGAAGGAGACCATCAGCATGATGAAGATTATGATGAGTGGCGCACCTGCAACGATGGAGGCGGTCTGCAACAGACTCAATGAATCATCTCCGCCTATCAGCAATAATGTAAATGGCAGGAAGGATAACGCAAATGCCCAGAACAGGCGGTTCCATCTGTATGGTTCACCATCAACCTTTGTCTGGGTGGATGATGCAAGAATATAGGAACCTGAGTCGAATGTCGTCGCCAAGTAGAGCAGTGCAGTAATGATGAAGATCAAAGTCATCAGTTTGCCGAAAGGCAGCTGGCCGATGATTGCCATGATTGCCGCTTCCCCACTTTGGTTGTTGAGGACATCCGTCACAGAGAATGTACCGGAAATTTCAAGCCATAGCCCGAAGTTCCCCAGTATTCCGAAGAAGAGTACACACCCAAGCGTTCCGTAAAGGATTGTACCAAGCACAACTTCCTTCAATCGGCGACCTTTGGAGATCCTTGCGATGAAGAGCCCGATGAATGGTCCATAGACCAGCCACCATGCCCAATAGAATACCGTCCAGCTTTGAGGGAAATCGGTCGTTTCTATGCCCTTAAAGCCACCAAATGGTTCAAGCCAAGTTGCCATCCGGAAGAAGTCTTTCATCATCAGACCGACACTTGAGACGGTTGTTTCCATGATGAAGATCGTTGGTCCGACAACGAAAATGAAGGCAAGCAGGATGAACGTCAACCATAAGTTCATGTCGCTCAGTACCCTGATCCCCCTCTTTAGACCGGAATAGGAACTGATTGCAAAGATGACAGTTGCGATGATAAGTATGCTGAGTCTCAGCACCAGGCCACCGCCGTCTATTCCAAACAGGGATTCCACGCCGGCTGCAATCATTGGCGTCCCAAGCCCCAATGTCGTCCCGGCCCCGCCGAGCAGACCGAATATGAAGAGTACATCGATCAGTTTGCCGGGCCATCGTGTTGTATACTTCCCAAGAATAGGCTCACACGTGAGACTGATTTTGAGTATAGGATTCTTTTTAACGTAAAGACTGTAGGCAATTGGAAGTGCGGGCAGCACATAGATCGCCCACGCAATCGGTCCCCAGTGGAAGATACCGTATGCGGCTGCATAGTTGATCGCTTCTTCACTTTCCGGGGCAATATGAAACGGTGGAGCCTGATAATAGTAGACCCATTCAATCGCACCCCAGTAGAGGATACTCGACCCGATACCTGCTGAGAAAAGCATGGCTGCCCAGCTGAATGTTCCAAACTCAGGCTTTTCATCAGCCTCACCCAGTGTAACCTGGCCGTATTTGCCAAACGCTATGTACAATACGAAAAGAAGTGCTGCCACTCCAATTCCAAGATAAACTGCGCCCAACCCGCCGGTCACTACATCGTTAAGCCGCAGGATGATAGCTTCACTCGCTTTTGGAAAAGCGATGAGCGGCACTATGACAGATAAAAGAATAATGATTGAAGCTATAAATGTTGGCCAATCCATCAATCGAAATTTTTTCATTTCCTCACCTCGTGTAATTTTATAATTACTCTTTATAAGTACTTCCTGCCAACTTTCTTATATTAACATAAGTACAGAGATAAACAACCGCTTGCAAAAGTTCCAAATAAGCATTCAACGGCACTTTATAGGCAGAACCACGCCTCTTTTTCATCCAGCCCCATCACATAACAAATCTATAGGAGCGTATCGTCCCTTTTAAATGTAAGCGGTTGCAATATACTGAATATTAAAATATAATGGCGGTATATCAAACTAGGAGGTATGGCAATGACATTCGATTTTCCACATAAAAAAGATGCTCAATACAAAATCAAGGCGCAGTATGAAAACTTCATCGGCGGCGAATGGATACCGCCTGTAAAAGGAGATTACTTTGAAAATGAATCACCGGTCATCGGTGAAAAGGTGTCCAAGGTACCACGCTCGACGAAAGAAGATATCGATAAAGCTGTGGAAGCGGCACATAAGGCACATGCAGAATGGGGATTGACCTCACCTACGGAACGGAGTAATATCCTGCTCCAGATAGCAGACCGTGTAGAACAGAATCTGGAGGAACTGGCAGTACTTGAAACTTTCGAGAATGGTAAGGCAGTCCGCGAAACATTGAATGCCGACCTGCCTCTCGTGGTCGATCATTTCAGATATTTTGCAGGTGCGATACGCGCCCAGGAAGGCGGCATATCCCAAATCGACAACGATACGGTAGCTTATCATTTCCATGAGCCGTTGGGTGTAGTCGGCCAGATCATCCCATGGAACTTCCCGCTTCTGATGGCTTCCTGGAAACTCGCGCCGGCGCTTGCTGCGGGTAACTGTGTTGTGCTGAAACCGGCAGAACAGACGCCTTCCACCATCCTTCATCTGATGGAACTGATCAGTGATATCGTACCAAAAGGCGTCATCAACGTAGTTAACGGCTTTGGTTCAGAAGCCGGTCAGGCACTGGCGACACACGATAAGGTCAATAAACTCGCATTTACAGGGGAGACGACTACAGGCCGCATCATCATGCAGAATGCCAGTCAGAACATCATTCCGGTCACACTGGAACTCGGCGGTAAATCACCTAACATATTCGCCAAAGACCTTATGGACGAGGATGATGACTTCCTCGACAAGGCGATTGAAGGTCTCGTCATGTTCGCTCTGAACCAGGGTGAAGTCTGTACCTGCCCTTCACGTGCAATCGTCCACGAAGATATATACGATGCCTTCATGGAGCGGGTCATCAGCCGTGTGGAACAGATAAAGGTCGGCAACCCGCTTGATGAGAATACGATGATGGGCGCACAGACGTCCAAGGAACAGAAGGAAAAAATCAGTTCCTACCTCGATATCGGCAAGAAGGAAGGGGCGGAAGTGTTGACCGGGGGCAACATCAAGGAAGTCGATGGAGACATTGCTGGCGGTTATTATTTCGAACCTACCATTTTCAAAGGAAACAATAAAATGCGCATCTTCCAGGAAGAAATATTCGGTCCCGTGCTCGCCGTGACGACTTATAAAGATGATGACGAAGCACTTGAAATCGCGAATGATACGCTCTACGGCCTAGGCGCCGGTGTATGGACACGCTCACAGAACAAGGCCTACAGATTCGGCCGTGGCATACAGGCAGGACGTGTATGGGTGAATACGTATCATGATTATCCTGCCCATGCTGCGTTCGGCGGCTACAAGATGAGCGGTATCGGTCGCGAAAACCACCTTATGATGCTTAGTCATTATCAGCAGACGAAAAATATGCTCGTCAGCTACGATGAGTCACCAAAAGGATTTTTCTAGATGCCTGAACTGAAGGCAATAGATGCCACCGAAGCGGCAAAAGAACTGATCAGAGATCTGAAGGAAGAGCACGGAGATCTCATATTCCACCAATCTGGTGGATGCTGCGACGGTTCCAGCCCCATGTGCCTGAAGGAAGGCACCATGATCATTGGCGACGCGGATGTCAAACTCGGTGAAGTGGAGGGAGTCCCTTTCTATATGCATCATAGGCAGTATGAGTATTGGAAGCATACCAAGCTCACGCTTGACGTCGTAGAAGGCATCGGCGGCATGTTCAGTGTCGAAGGGCCGCGCGGTGTGCGCTTCCACATCCGGAGTGAACCAATCGACAGTATAGAATCATCCTGATCGACAAGAAGCAAATCTGTCGACCCAATAAAAAAGGACGAGGGCTATAAGCCTTCGTCCTTTTTTATCATCAAATATTACTCTTCATCGTCAAATTCATAGTAATCGGAGAGCACGTTCTTGATTTCAATCTTCTCTTCCGACTGGACCAGCTTAATGTTTGATACGACCGTATCGCATCCCTCTTGGGCGAGATGGCCATTAAGTTTCTTGACCAGTTTCAGCAATTCATCAATATCACCTTCAACTGTCGTTTCCATCGGTCCGATGAAATGTGTCAATCCACTATTTTCAATCAATTCAATTGCACCCTTAACATGGGAGAAAGCATCGCTTGTATTTGGATGATGGGGAAGCAACTGTATGCTCATGATATAATTCATCCTCTTACCTCCTTTTCAATATTTAATTCCGATTATATGATACCATTATAGAAAAGGGTTTCAAAGAAACCCGCGTTTATATCGAAGGAGCTTTCATATGAGCAAAAACACATTCAAATGGTTGAACTTCACTTTGACCATCATCGCCCTCTTCGCCATCTATGTGTTCCTGGATGGCATCATCGATCCATCACTTCATGGCTTTATGCTGATTGGTCTGATAATAGCCGGTCTGGTTTCACTTGTGCTTGTACTACGCAATGAATCCTGAAAAACCCCGCCTTTCTAAGGCGGGGTTTTGTCTAGAATAATATATGCCACATATAGAGTGTCGCATAGGCGCCGTAACTGCCCCAGTCTTCAATGACCGATGCGATATACGCTTTATCCGGCCGCTCTTCCAACCCATCGGTGAGTCTGATTGCGTTGCGTAATCCCGCATCCCCGATCGGCACGGCGTTCCTGTACTTAAGGGTACGCATCAGAACGGTGTTGGCACTCCACAGCCCGATTCCTTTGAAGCTGGTCATATATTTCAATACCGCACCATAATCCCCTATGGCAAGGAGCTTCCCTTTTGACAGCTCACCATTCTGCACCCCACTGGCACACAGCCCGAGGTATTCCGCTTTCCTATAGGAGACCTGCATGTCTCGTAGCGTCTCCGGATCGAGCGACGACAATTCCTCCGAGGTTGGCATCAGCCAATACTGCCGGCCTTCATATTCGACATGGTGGCCAAAATGCTCCACTATGCGACGCTTTAGTATATACGCAAATGCCATGTTGATCTGCTGGCCAAGGACCGCCCACATGAGCGCTTCCATGATGTCTGGTTTACAGGTCATGCGATAGCCTGTGCGTTCTCCTATAATCTGTGACAACCGCGGATCTGCTGCTGCGAATCGATAAAATGCCTCCAAGTCGTAATCGAGATCGAGCCAGTCCACTACATACTCCCTGATATGTTCTTCCTTGGCACCTTCATTGTAGAGTATATCGACGTCAACCGCGTCCTTGCTGTGGGACATGACCTCAAACAGCACTGCTTTTCCATCAATATGAATTGCCCGCCTCAACTTGCCTTCATGCGCTTCATAGAGGCAATCATCCTGCTTGGCCATGAAATCATAGGTCATCGTATAGTTGAATGGCCCATTCGCTTCTATCCTCATCGTCTGATCCGTCCTTTCACCGTCTCCCCCTGCCTCGGTTCCTGACCATCAGCGAATTGGATGCGGATGGCGTTCGCCCTGTTGGGGTCGGCCTGATCCATCACATGGAAATGGAGGTGTGGGGTGTCGGAAGCTCCACTGTTGCCGCATTGGGCAAGACGCTCACCTGTTTCTACATGATCGCCTTCTTTTACTGAGATGGAGTGTTTTCTGAGATGGGCAAGCATGGTGTATTCATCATGCTCGTGGGAGAGAATGATGTAATTCCCTTCAGGCTTTGACATATCTGGGCGACCCGGCAGATTGTCTGCTACGCCATCCGTTACATGTATGACCGTGCCACTGCGCGGCGCCGTAACTGCCGAACCGAACGCGTGGTATGCCTCGTTCTTCCCTTCATCATCACTATGGGATCGCTCCTCTTTTTTTCTGATGAAATCATAGGCATAGCGTTGGTGGGCATATGGATAGTGATAGTTCAGGAACAAGTCATTCCCACCCCATAGCACGAACCACTCCGATTCGAACGGCAGATGATAGGCATTGATCGACAGTTCGCGGTCTGTCCCATATTTCTCGTACACATCGAATTGGATGCCGATGATTATTTCATCCCCGTCAAAAGCGACTGTAATCATACGCTCTTTGGCTTCATCCAGCCATTGGTACCTGCGTATGCCGGGCTCAAGGGAGTTTTGCAGGTTCAGTGTGAATTGCCTGCCGTCCTGGAATTCTTTGGCTGCAGCGACGAAGGTGTCCAAATCCATCTGGTTTTGGAATGCTGCCGCGGTCCGGCTATAGATGGCTTCAAAATCGCCTTCTGAAAAATGATTGCCGAATGCTTCGGGTGATAGGTTTGACATGATGCATCTCCTTTCAATACTGCAGTGCTCATTTAACCTTACTGATGATCTCTTCAGCCTGATGTTTGACTGACGAAAGGTCGTTGAGCCTGTAGCTGTCGTAATTCTGCATGATGACTTGTGATTCGCTGACACCCGCCTGCTCTGCGATGTCTGCACGCAATTCGTCATCTATGCCTTTGACGTTGACGAATAGATAGTCGGCATCGTACGCACCGAGCGTCTCCAATTCAATCGGCAACGGGCCTTCCTCCAATGCCTCTCGGAGCGATTCATCCATGCCGAAATCGAGTACGTCATACACCGCTTCAGTACCGAAGGCGGAAAACTCATCACGGATGATATACCCATCCGCCTCTTTAGTCAGGACGATCGCCTTTTTACCGCTCGCCATATCCCCTGCCCTCCGCTGGATGCGCGTCATCTCTTCAAGCCACCCATCACCGATGCTTTGTGCTTCTTCCTGTTTATCCAGTATGACGCCAAGGTTATACAACTGGGTCAGATAAAGCCGCTCCCTGAAAGGGCTGAAGATGGATGTACTGTAGCTGATCTGCACAGTTGGCGCAATCGCCTGATAGTCTTCTATGTACGCATCGGGCGCATAGGTGATGATCAGATCCGGTTCCACGGCTTTCATCCCTTCAATATCACCGTGTTCCAAAAGAATGATTTCAGGATCCATCTTCTCCTCGGCAAGCCAGGTATCTTCAATCATGTCCCCCGCACCGACAACATCGGCATCCAACAGTGCCGCGTTGCCGGCATCCACGCCGCGCAGCAGCACGATACGCTCTGGGTTTGCTGGTACTTCAATCTCTTCCGTGTGCTCAGTCACGATCTGTCTCGTCGCGCCATCTTCTGAGACGCCCGTCTCCCTGAAGCCGCTGCATGCCGAGACCAGGACCATCGTAACGATGAGCAATAGCCTGGTTTTCATCTTATGCATCTTCCATCCTTCCTCTGATCTCTTTCATTATACATGAATGGATTTTACAGGGGAAACCAAAAAGGACAGGCGCGAGGGGAAGCCCCTCTGCCTGTCACACTGCGTTTTCTTCCTGGTCCACAGAAATCTCTCCATCCAGTTTCAGCCTTTTAGCCCTATATCTGTAGATGAAGTCGAGAAATTTATCCAGCTTACCATCTGAAACACTTTTCATGCTGATGACGATTTCGTTGCCGATCCATATATGGATGATGTTGCCGACCAGCAACAGATTTTCCGTTGTGATGCCGGTGATGTCCTTGTACCCGACAGCATGGGTTTCAATCTCTTCTTCCCGCTTCAGTTTGATGAACAGCCTATGCGTCGTAGGGATGATGCCGCCGTGGAAAGAGTGGTGGCCATCTTTCTCGTATTCTACGGTGCCGATCAGTTCCGGGCCGACGACTTCCTCTTCGTAAAGTGCCATATCATCGAGATCTTTTAATCTGTTATGCATAAACATACCCCCAGATTCTTTATAATCATCTACCCTTCCTGACTCTATTATAAACTATTCCGAATTTTAAGACAATGGCACCGGCCAACATTCCTATGATTCCGCCCAGTGTATTCAATATGACATCATCCACATTGGAGATGCGGCCGATCGGTAAGGTGTACTGCAGAAATTCAATGATGGCAGAGAACAGGAATGCAAAGAGCACAGTGATGATTTCCTGGCGGATAATCAAAAACAGAAAGAAGCCAAATGGCACGAACAACAGGATGTTCATGCCGATCGAGTTGATGATTGCATAGTCGGCCGCATATTCAAATGTATCCAGGATACTGTAGAACGGGACGAGCTGCGTTACTTTCTCAGGGTTTGAACTCGGCAGCAGGGTCAACAGCAGGGTGCCGATTATCGACAGCATCAGACCGATGAAAATCAAGTATCGGACCTGCTTATCAACGGTATCGAGCCTATGTCCTGCCTTTCTATTGATTGCGAGGGTCAGGAAAATGATCAGGAACGAGAGCAGTATAAATATCGGAATGATCGATTGGAACGCTTCAAACAGCTTTGACATATATCTCCCTACCCTCTCATCCAAATTGTTGTTCTGTAAAAATTTTATACATATCATGCGATGCCATCAATTCCTGGTGGGTACCGCTGCCGGTGATGCGTCCTGCTTCAAGGAAAAATATTCTATCTGAGTTGACGACGGTCGACAACCTGTGTGCAATGACCAGCACGGTCCGTCCTGCCATCAAGTCATCCAGTGCTTCCTGTACATACTTCTCGGAACGGGAATCCAGACTGGCTGTCGCCTCATCCAGCATCAATAATTCAGGATCCTTCAAAAATGCCCGCGCGATGCCGATGCGCTGACGCTGACCGCCCGAGAGGCGGATGCCGCGCTCCCCGACCTCGGTATCGAGTCCGTCTTCAAGCTGATTGATGAACTCATCCGAGTAGGAACGGCTTACCGCAAGTGCCACTTCCTCCTCAGTATACTCAGTCGCCTCAAGGCCGTAGGTGATATTATCCCGGATCGTCCCGGAGATGATGGCACTTTCCTGTGCCACATAGCCAATGTTGCGTCTTAGGACAGGAAGCGGGATATTGCGGATATCCACCCCATCTATACTGATGCTGCCGCCTTTGACATCATAATACCGCTCGATCAGTGCAAATATGGTTGATTTACCGCTTCCGCTCGGCCCCACGAATGCCACCTTCTGGTTCGGTTCGGCCCTCAAGTTGACATCTTCAAGCACCGGTGTCGATTCGTCATATCCAAACTTGACGCTGTCGAATGTCAATGTTTCGAATCTGGGTGTCTCGCCGGCGGGTTCATTTCTCTCCTCTTCCATTCCAAGTATCGTGATGATGCGGTCCGTTGCCCCAAGGGCTTTATTATATTCGGTAAAGAACATCGCAAACATCGTCATCGGCATGATGATCTGGAACAGATACAGCAAAAACGCCACAAGTGTACCAATTGAAAGCGTCCCTTCCGATACCCTCAATCCTCCATACGCAATGATCAGGATGATGACAAACATCATCACAGTACTCATGATCGGCGACAAGAAGGCGTTTATCTTCGCTTCCTTCATGCCGAAATCGAACAATCTGCTGATGCCTGCTTTTCCCCTTTCACGTTCGTACTCTTCCCCATTGAAGGCTTTGACAAGGCGCATCTCACCTAAAGTCTCCTGGATCAATCCCGTAAACGATGCGGTTTCATCCTGCAGCGCCCTTGATATGCGGCCCATCCGCCGGCCGAGGGGCAATATGGCCACAATGGATATCGGAACCGTGATGAACATGATGAGTGACATGCGCCAATCCAGTATGAGGAGGATGACCACTGCCCCGATGATCGAGATGATGCCACTGATCAGCTGGGGGAAATGGCGGGTGATCAGATCTTTTATGATTGCAGTGTCGTTGACGACCCTGCTGACGGACTCGCCGCTTTTTGTGCGGTCGAAATACGGAATCGGCAGTTTGAGGAACTTATGCCACACCCGTTCCCTGAGCCCCTTGATGATCGTCTGTCCGATATGCGCCAATATATAGTAGGAGACCCCATCCAGTATGGCACTCATCAAAAAGACCCCTATGATGATGCCGATCAGCATGCCTGAGATGCTCGATGGGCTGTAGCCATCGATGAATTGCTGGGTCAGTAGAGGCACGATCAGCGACCCGATTGTGCCGAACAGGGTCAACACCATGCCAATGATGAAGAGCCCCCTGTTCAGATCAGTCTGCCTGAGCAGTGCCGTGAAATCACGGAATGTGGCCCGATCTTCCTGATTTTCCTTTGCCATCCCTTAATCATCCTTCCATATGGTTTCCAACTGTTACAGTATATATTACTAAATGGCTCTCCCTAATCATGTGTGCTTGACATTGAAAAAAGCAGAATCTTCCTCTAATGTTTAAAGTACCAACCCAAAACATTGATAGAGAGGAAGTTCTGCTTGTATAAACAGTTTACTACAGATATCCTGCACCTACCAACCTTTATATTGAATAATGAAGGAGAACGTGTGAAAGATGGCTGGGTTCTCGGCGTCGAGCCGAAGCCACAGAACCATCTCTGTCCGTTATGCTTCCAGGAAAGTATCAATCATGCCAGAAACAAGAATCGCTTCCTGCGTCACGCCTGGGTTTCTACCCGGGAAACCATCTATATTCGTGTCCCGGTCCACCGTCAGCGTTGTGAAGACTGTGGCATCACCTGGACGGTCGAATGGCCGGAGGTTCCCGTGCGTGGGAACGTGACGACGCATTTCAAACAGATGATTGCGAGAAAATGCATCGGTCAGTCCTTCGAGGCGGTAGCCAGAGAGATGGCCGTGCCACCATCGACCGTGGCTTCCTGGTTTTACACCTATGCCGAAGAAACATTGGCACGGCCGGCTGATTACGAAGCACCGCCAGCGCTCTGCATGGATGAATTCGCCCATAAACGGGGCCACACCTACAGTGTCGCTCTTCAGGATGCACACACGGGCCACGTGTGGCAGACGCACCCGGGAAAGAGCCGGGAGCGTATCCAGGAAGGGCTGCGCCGGTATCCGTTCCAGGCACCTGAAGTCATCGTTACGGACCTGGCTCCCGGCATGGCGCAGACCGTCCACGAGATATGGCCGGAGACAGCCATCGTTGTCGACAAGTTCCACGTCATCCAGTTGTTCACGCAGGCTCTGGATCGTGCGAGGAAGCTGGAAGGAAACAACGGGACCAGCCACAAGAACATCAGGCATCAGCGCAGGCTTTTGATGGCCCATCCCAAACACCTGAAGTTAGAAGAAAAAGAGACGTTACGCACTTGGCTCGAAGAAAATCCTGAGTTGAAAAAGCAGTGGGTTGCGCTTCAGAAGTTCCGGGACATATATTGTGCCAAAAGCTACAAGAAAGCGCAAAAAGCCCTTGAAGACTGGTGCAGCCACTACCTTTTTGAAGGAGCGAACGCCACAAAGTCTATAGTCAAAACCGTCTTGAAGTGGAAACAGGAGATTCTGAACCACTTCACCTACGGACTGACAAACGCACGACTGGAAGGTACCAATAACCTGATCAAAACGCTGAAACGACGCAGTTACGGATGCCCGAATATGTATCATTTCGATCTCCGGATCCGTATGGAGTGTCGTCCCCCAGCTTAGAAATAAAAAGAGATCCTACGTTAGAGGAAGAAATCAACACACTTCACTGGGGAGAACCTACTAAATCATTTTGCTCTATGATAAACTATTTTTATATTATGCAAAGGGGGAACGTCAATGACTTTGGAACTTTCGGGACTCTCGAAAAGCTTCAATGGGCAAACAGCAGTAGACCAAATCGATCTCAATGTGCCAACAGGCAGCATGTATGGTTTTCTAGGGGGGAACGGAGCAGGTAAAACAACCACTTTCCGCATGATCCTCGGCCTGCTCCAGCCAAGTGAAGGGCATATCACCTACAACGGTGAAAAGATCGACTATAATGTAACCAATCAGATCGGCTACCTGCCGGAGGAACGGGGCCTGCATCCAAAATTGAAGGTGGACGAACAGATACGCTACCTAGGCCAACTCAAAGGAATGTCTAAACAGGATGCGGACAGACGACTTGACGAATGGCTTGAACGCTTTGAAGTGCCGGAGAACCGGACGAAGCGCATTGAAAAGCTCTCAAAAGGGAATCAGCAGAAGATCCAGCTCATCGCCTCGATCATCCATGATCCAAAACTCATCATACTCGATGAACCTTTCAGTGGCCTCGATCCAGTCAACGTCGAAATATTGAAGAGCGCCGTCAAAGAACTCAACAGCCGCGGTGCCACCATCATTTTCAGCACACATCGCATGGAACATGTTGAAGAGCTGTGTGAATCCATGTGCATCCTGAACAAGGGGCGTCAGGTCGTCAGCGGCAGGATCGACGAAATACGCAAAGACTTCGGCCAAAAGGAAATCATCATCGAAGGTGAACATGACATCTCCTTCCTAAAGGACATGCCTGGAGTCATCGACATGAAACAGATCCGCAACAGATACATATTGAAGATCGAAGATGAAAGCTATGCGGAGCCGATTTTCAATGAGATCGTCAAACTTGGCTACTTCAAGCGTTTCCAAGTCAACGAACCATCGATCAACGATATTTTCATTTCAAAGGTGGGTTATGGGATATGAGTAAATTTATGGCGACTTTCCTACAGACCTATTCCTCCAAAATTCGCGCAAAATCCTTCATCATCAGCACGCTGATTATAGTGCTTGTGATCTTCATCGGAGCGAACTTCGATAAAATAATCGACTTCTTCGATTCATCTGAAGAAGTGACCGCCGTCAAGGTAGAAGGCGACGAAGCGTTCTATAGCCAATTTAAAGGTGCGATGGATGCGCTCGATTCAGGTATGACGGTGAAACCTTATGAAGGCGACGTGGGTAGTGCGGAAGTGCACCTTTCAATCGAAGAGACGGCACCTTTAGCGGTCACCCTCCACAGCGATAATGAAATTCCATCCGAACAGGTCAATAAAATCGAAACCGCACTCGCTCAAGTCCAGCGCAGCAATACGATCATGGCACTCAACTTGTCCGAGGAAGAAGCACAGCGCCTGAACGCAACCCCTGACATCAGTTATGATATCGCTTCAGAAAGCGGTTCGGCGGATGACGGGGGCTCAGCCCCAGGCGACACGCCTGAGGTCAATCCGCTGAACGCTGTAGTCTTCTACGTCACAGTCATCGTCATGTTCTTCATCATCATCAACTATGCCAGTCAGATCGGCACTGAGGTTGCGATGGAGAAGACATCGCGCGTCATCGAGATGATTGTATCAAGCGTACCGCCGGTCACCCATCTGTTGGCGAAGATAAGCGCTATGATCCTGGTCAGCCTGACCCAGCTGTTCATATTCCTCCTGGCCATCGTTGCTGCAGTCTGGATTTTCGACTTCGGCAGCATCATTGGTGACCTTGGACTGGAAGCTAATGAGCAAACGGCGGCATTAATTGTATATTCCGGCATCTATCTTGTACTCGGGCTTGTGCTCTACTTATCACTCTCTGCGATGCTTGGTTCATTCATCAGCCGCATGGAAGACTTGCAGCAGGCGCTGCTGCCGGTAACGATGCTTGCCCTTGGCGGCTTCTATATCGCCATCTTCAACATCTGGGGTGAAGCGGACAACATGCTCGTCAAAGTTTCGAGTTTTTTCCCGTTCTTCACGCCATTCGTCATGCCGCTCCGTGCAATGCATGCTGAGACGAGCCAGATGACACTGCTCATCGGCGTCGCCATACTGATCGTTTCGATTGCGCTCGCAGTCATATTGGCTGCAAGCATCTACCGCAACAGTGTCCTGTCGACTTCCGGCGGGATATTCAAAAACTTGAAACGTATACGGAAAGAATAAAAGACAGCTCAATTGAGCTGTCTTTTCATATGCCATCAGTGTCATCCCCCGTGCACTTTGAACTGTTCCTTATAGATGAGGTGTTCTTTGGTGAATTTGGTCGGGGAATCGATACCCGCTATCGCCGCCAAGTCGAACAGTCCTTCCCTCATCGAAATCAAGTAGTTGCATACACGGTACTTCTTCTCATCGATATCGAGTGCCCGCTCTAGTTTCGGATCGGTGGTTGCCACTCCGACCGGACATGTATTCGTATGACACCTATGGGATCTGATGCACCCTGTACTCATCATGAATCCCCGTGCGATGTTCACCAGATCTGCACCCATGGCAAGGGCCATCGCAACTTTATCCGGCGTGACGAGTTGGCCGGAGGCGATGATCAGCGTGCGTTCCCGGAGGCCATATTTTTCAAGCAGCTGGTCCACATAGGGAAGTGCTGCAAATGTCGGCAAGCCCACAGAAGCGGCCATTTCATAGTAGGTCGCCCCTGAACCGCCGTTGCCGCCGTCGACGGTTATGAAGTCAGGAATGATATCTTTTTCCACCATGACCTTTACCATATCCTCCACTTCCGCTTCATTGCCGACAGTCATTTTAATCCCTACGGGCTTGCCGCCGACTTCACGCAATTGGTTCAGGAAATCAAGCAGTTCCCCAGTATCATTGATGTTTTCGAAACGGTTGGGACTGTCGACTTCCTCCCATGGTGTCAACGTACGGATTTCTGCTATTTCTTCAGTGACTTTGTTCGCTGCAAGATGCCCACCCCGGGGCTTGGCGCCTTGGGCGAGCTTCAGCTCGAATGCCTTTACATTCTTTTTTGCACTCTTCTCCTTGAATGCTTCCCAGGAGAACGCCCCTTCTTTAGTACGGACGCCGAAGAGCCCTGAGCTGATCTGCATGATCAGGTCCACATCCCCTTTTTCGTGGTAGGGGGACACGCTGCCCTCACCGGTATTCATCCAGGTGCCACCTGCCATGCCGAGCCCTTCCGACAGTGCCGTTATGGCATGGCTGCCGAGTGATCCGAAGCTCATTGCAGACTGGCCGATGAGTCCTTTTACCTGAAATGGCTCGGCTGCCGTGTGACGGCCGATCACGATGGCATCTTCATCGCTCAACAGATACGGATCGATCACTTTATCTTCCCGGTGTTCGTCACGGCTGATGAACCCTTCCTGGGTAATCTGATATAACTTCGTATTGACCTTTCTACTCTGATCTATCTTAAGCTCACTGTGTTGCAGCGGAAACATTTTATTGACGAGGTAGAGCCCCGGCTTCTCGAAATCCCTCTCCGAACCAAAGCCCAGCATCCTGTCTTTATATTTTGCTGCCTTATTGACGAAGATGAATTCGTTCCGATTGAAAGGGCTACCCTCATTGTCATTATGATAGAGGTATTGACGCATCTCCGGACCTATCTTCTCAAGCATATACCGCATTTTCCCGAGCACCGGATAATTCCTTAATACGGAGTGCTGGGCCTGGTGTTTATCTATAAAATAAAGATAGCCAAAGATTAACAGTGGCGTAAAAAATATGATGGCAAGTAACGTGGCGATGATAATAAGTAATGTGTTCATGGATATCTCCCCCCTTGCTTTATATTCTTCCATTATAATACTGGAAATTCAAATATGATTTATGGAGCGGTTTGGTCTCATGGCCAGGTTTCCGTAAAGTTTTATCGGGTCGATATGTACAAAAATCCATCATCATGGAATCATGATGATGGATTGGAGGGAGCAGCTATGCACATAAGTCGCCGGACACTTACCATCTAAGGCCGGACAATATTGTTTTCAGCTCATTTCGTGCATGGAGTGGGAGGGGCCAACGGCTGATTTCGGCGAGGAGGGCCACCCGGCCGATATGTCCGCCGACCAGTCCATTCAACCTTGCTGCAAATGTAGAATCCATCAGTTCGGATTCATCACCGAGCAGAGAATCGATCTGGGACAATGCACCCGGGTGGCGCTTCAAGAAATATTTCTGATGCCGTATTTCGGCAGGAGTGAAGCCTGTGAATGGCACGATTTCCGTCTTGATGGAAACACCGGTTGCTGCTTCCACTTCGGCTTTTACCGCCTCGACAGAAGATGTCTGGTCCTCCCGGACACACAACAGGGAAATATACTGCCGCCCTTTGTAGGCGGGAAGATCACTTTTATGGTTGTGCCAGAAGTGGTGCAGAATGTCTGCATGGGAAATGATGTTTGGATCATAATCCACTTCAACCATTTCCGTGTGGTCACCCATATTACGGTAGGTTGGATCCGGCGTTGTGCCACCGGCATATCCTGTACGCGTCCTCAACACACCGTGAAGTGCCCCGAACCGGGCATCCGGCCCCCAGAAGCATCCCATACCAAGGGTTACAGTATCGTATCCGGACCACCCACTTTCAAGTTCATGCAATGTAAGTGCCGTCACAATTTACCCATGGCCGCTTTATCAGCCAGTACAGTGACATCATCATGTCGCTGCAGCACTGTTGCAGGCATATCCGCAGATTCCACTCCATTGATCATGCCATCGATTGCTGCCGCTTTACCTTCTCCAGACGCAATCAGCAAAATTGATTTTGCATCCAAAATGGTATCGAGCCCCATGCTGATGGCGCGTGTCGGCACCTCTTCAATCGTATTGAAGAAGCGGGCGTTGTCCTTGATTGTCGTTTCTGCCAGGTCAACCACATGGGTTCTGGAATCGAATGCAGTGCCAGGTTCATTGAATGCGATATGCCCATTGCGTCCAATGCCGAGCAGCTGAAGATCGACCCCGCCAATTTCTTCGAGCATACGGTCGTAGCGCTTCACTTCCGCGTCAAGATCTGTGGCCGCACCATCCGGGATGAATGTATTTTCCGGTGGGATCGGGACATGGTCAAAGAAGATGTTCTTCATATAATGGTGATAGCTTTGTGGGTGGTCGCTTGCCAGACCGACATATTCGTCGAGATTGACGGTATAGACATGGGATAGGTCTACACTATTTTCGTTCAGCATCCCTGCCAAAATCCCATACATCTTCTCTGGCGTGGAGCCCGTCGCCAGACCCAGTACCACACGGTCGGAATTGACGATTTTATCATATATGGCTTCTGCCGCCTTTTGGCTCATTTCATTGTAGTCTTCTACGCGTTCCAGTTTCATTGTTGGCCCTCCTGATTTTCATTTGATATTTTTGATGATATGTTCAACTGCATTGTTGATGTCCTGCTGTGACCAGCTTGGTATATTGAGTTCACTGCCGATTTCATGATGGGCAGGTACGTGGATGAACCCTGCTTTGACGTCCTTCTGCTGTGTCTTCAATAGGTAGAGCGTCGTATACATGAGCATATTGCACAGGTAGGTGCCTGCCGAATTCGAAATGCGTGCCGGCACTGCGGCGGATTTCAGGGCGGATTCAAGCCTCTTGATCGGCAATGTTGAAAAAAGGCCGTCAGGTCCACCCTCCTCTATCTTCTCTCCGTCAGGCTCGAACTCTGTGTTGTCCGGGCGACCATCCATGCAGTTGATGGCGATGCGTTCAATATCGATGGTATGCCGCCCGCCGGCAAGCCCGAGATTAATTACCGCATCCGGTGCATATTCCTCGATATCTGCTTTTGCCTCGGCACCGAGCGTCCTGAACTCCACCGGATAGACCCGTCCAACTATATGGAATCCACCGATTTCCTTCCCGTCAAAATATTCGACGGTCGAGCCTGTTGGATTTTCCTTGAATTTCAAAAATGGTTCAAAACCGGTAAGGAGCAGTGTCTGCATTCATACCATCCTTTCAATTTTCCTTTTTCGTTTCTACTATACCAAAGTTGAAAGTAAACGCCTACAAAATAAATGTCCCCCCTTAAGACAGTCGTCATCTTTTAATCCACCCTTTAAGGTTATTTAATGGAGAATGCGGGTACTTTAATTGAAACTCTTTTCAGATATCGGAGGAGATATGATGAATCCCATAAAGCAATCCAGTTTCAAGGGTCAGGCTACGTGGTCTGGTCTGCTGTTTGGCATCGGTCTGATGGCGCTTGTCGATGAAATCATTTTTCACCAGTTGCTGCAATGGCATCATTTCTATGATTGGGATACCCCATTCATCGGAATCATGTCGGATGGACTGCTCAACGCTTTCGGGCTTTTCGCACTGGTCGCGGGGCTGTTCATGTTCACGGACTTAAGGCGCAGGAGCACAATTTCGCTGCGGCAATGGACAAGTTTCGTCTTCATCGGACTCGCCGGTTTCCAGCTATTTGATGGCATCATCAACCACAAGCTCCTACAGATCCATCAGGTCCGCTATAATGTCGATATCCTGCCGTATGATCTTGCCTGGAACATTTTCGGCGTCATCCTGCTGACGATAGGCCTCATGCTGCTTTATACAGGAAAGCGCAGCAGGGGGTCGAATTAAGTATGCACAGCATGGATAGTATGGCGGCGTTCCTTATGTTTGAAGCGGCAGCAGCTTGCCTGGCACTCGGCGCACTTATCTTTTACCCCATATTGATGCGTGCCGCCAATCGGACACACCGTAGGTGGCCTGCACGCCGGCTCGTCTTCTGGACGCTTGGCGTTTTGGCTGCAGTGGCGGCACTGGTGGGCCCCCTCGCCCAGCTTTCCCATAGCGACTTCACCGTCCATATGCTCGGGCACCTTCTGCTTGGCATGCTCGCCCCGCTCCTTATGCTGATGGCCAGACCGATGACTTTGCTGATGCGGGCGCTCCCCGTCCGGCATGCACGCAAGTTGAGCAGAATCTTAAACTTCAAGTATGTCCACTTCATCAGTAATCCTGCAGTGGCTTCGGTGCTTAATATTGGCGGCCTCTTCCTCCTCTACAAGACCGGGTTGTTTACAGCAATGCATACATCCACCTGGCTGTTTGCACTGATCCATCTGCATGTCTTCCTTGCCGGCTATCTGTTCACGATGTCGATCGTCTACCTCGACATCACCACACGCCGCTACAGTTTCATATACCGGGCAGTCGTGCTCATCATTGCGCTTGGCTTCCATAAAATACTGTCAAAACTGATCTATGCCGCACCACCTGAAGGCGTTCCACAGGCTGAGGGTGAGGCGGGTGCCATGTTGATGTATTATGGCGGCGATGTCATAGACCTCGCCCTGATCATCATTCTGTGCAGCCAGTGGTACCAATCAAGAGCACCGAAACCGGCAGCCCGATAAAACTGCAGCAAGGGTCACCCGCTTCAAAAGAGACATGCCCCCCATTACCGATCTTTGATTCTTAAAATATTTCTTCTCATAAAAAATTTCAAAATATTGTATATTTTGAAGCCAACCTTTAGAATGATGGTAATGAGAAAAAGGGGGAATATTGTGAATATAACGGAAAAGCTTGAGACATTTAAGAAAGAAGTCGGTAAAGTGATGGTCGGACAGGAGGAGATAGCGGAGCTCATCTTCGTAAGTCTACTGCAGAGGGGGCACATCCTATTCGAGAGCGTACCTGGAACAGGCAAGACCATGCTGTCTAAAACAGTGGCCCGGGCAGTCGGTGGGACATTCAAGCGCATACAGTTCACACCCGATATACTGCCGTCTGACATTACAGGGCTCAATATCTATAATCCAAAAACGCAGGAATTCGAATTGCGCATCGGCCCCATCGATACCAATATACTGCTCGCTGATGAAATCAACCGGGCCACACCAAGGACCCAGTCCGCCCTCCTCGAAGTGATGGGTGAAAAGCAAGTCACGATCGATGGCGAGCGTATCAACATCGCGGAACCGTTCATCGTTCTGGCCACCCAAAATCCCATTGAATCCAGCCAGGGGAACTTCGATCTGCCTGAAGCCCAGCTCGACCGTTTCCTGATGAAGATCGACCTCGGCTACCCTTCTCGGGAAGAAGAGAAAATGATGCTTGGCCTCCATGGCCACACCCCTCCGCTTGATGCCATTGCACCCATATTTACAAAGGACGAGATAGTGGCGCTCCAGAACGAATTATCGGAAGTTGAAGTGAATGACACCATAGAGGATTACCTCCTTGACTTGATACATAGGACCCGGGAACACGAATACGTCGAAATCGGCGTCTCACCGCGCGGCACTCTTGCATTGATCCAAGCCGCCAAAGGCGTTGCGCTCATAAGGGGGCGGGGGTACGTCATCCCTGAAGACATCAAGTATATAGCACCGTTCGTCATCAGCCATCGCCTCGTCCTGAATATCGAAGGCAGCACCCTCACCACCCCGGCAATCGTCGCACAGGAAATTATCGACACGTTGGAAGTGCCGGTCGAGTATGGAGTGGCGAGAAATGAAGTTTAAAGCAGATTTCAAGGATTCTAGGGCAATGAGTTTTTTTATCGGGGCACCCATCATCCTGTTTTTGCTGAATGTATTCTATACCATCAACTTGAATGTAATGCTCATCGCCTCACTCGGCCTCTTCCTCTCATTTGCACTGCTGAATCATCTTTACGGAACGCACATGCCAAAAAAACTTCAAATTGAAATAATGGATAAAGAAATGCGCATGTATAAGAGTCAGTCAGGGAAAATGCGCATCAAAATTGTGCAAAATGGGCGGCTGCCGATACTTGACGGCAGATTAACCATAACAGCACGCGACAACATCCGGTTCGATGACGAACATAATAATGGTACCCGGCATCATACCATGACTTCAGTCCGCTTCACCGTAATGCCGAGAAGCTCGGTCATCATCGAAATTCCATTCACCGGTCAGGCCAGAGGGGTCAGTAAGATTATAGGCGCCAGAATGGAGATTCCCCAACTCTTCGGCTTCAGCACCTTTGAACTCAAGCAGATCGGCACTGTAAACCATGAAATCATCGTCTACCCGGACCGGTATGCCATCCATAACGACCGGATGGCGACACCTCCTCTCCAAGGTAGTTTCCAACAAAAAAACGCCTTGTTCAATGATCCACTGCTGACGACGGGGACGCGGGAATACTTGCCCCAGGACAGTATGCGGGACATCCATTGGAAGGCGTCTGCCCGGACGGGAGGCTTGCAGACCAAGCGCTACGAGAAGACGACGAAAGTCACTTGGATGATTCTGATCAATCTGCAATCTGATCTCTCGTATATGCCGCCTGAGAACATTGAAACCATTTTCGAAAAGATTGCGTTCACCACCAATCAGGCTGCCGAAAACAACATTCCCTATAAAATCATCTCGAACATGGTCACTTTCGACAACCGCTCTTTCTTCCGTCTTGAAGAAGGCAGCGGTGCCCTTCATTACAAAAGAACCCTTGAAGCGCTGGCACGCATCAATGCAGTCACCTATACCGTGCCTTTCGAGCGGTTTTTGAAGCATGTGCGCCTACATGAGGATCTCCCTGCCCATGTCATTTTTACAGGACAGGCAGACCCAGCCATCGAGGCCGAATTATCGCAGTTCAGGGCAAAGGGTGCGCATATATTCCAGTTGGACACATATGGCGTCACCCCTTTTGAAGCGCACAGCATGAGGGGGGTGTCCGTGTGAATCGCCTGAAATATGCTTTTCGGCTTGCCCATATCTATTTCATCGACATGTTCCCACTGCTGTTCGTTATAGTGCTGATCAATATCCACAACGGCAAGGCACCCTTTGTGCTGCCGTTTGTGGCAATCACTGTGGCCGCCTTAGCCGTAAGTTTCCTTATTGCCGGCCGAATTGATATGAACCGCCTGTATTTCATGCTGCCGGTGTTGTTCGTGGCCGCATTCTTATTTGGTTTCAACTGGCTGGCCGCACTCCTCACCGCCTACGTCCCGATACTCAGGCTCGAATATCTGCACGATGGTTCTGATAATGATCCGTCTCCTGCGGCACTCATCACAACCTTCCTCCTGTTGATTGGTACACACCTTATCGGTACCTCGGAAGCGCTCGCGCATACACAGCTTTTCCATGGGATATTCCTCACTCTGCTGCTGTTCTTCTTTATCGGCAGGCTGGTGATCCATCTTATCGGCAATGGGTATGCCGCCAAAAGGAACATCTCCATCCTCCTTATGGCAGCGGGCACATTTGTGGTGCTCGGAGGAGTGTTCAGCCTCATCTACAATTATGCAGCCTTCGCCATGAAATACTTGGTGGTGCTGCTTTTGAACGGTATGATATTCCTCCTCCGTCCCCTCTTTAATGCACTTGAGGAGGTCGAATTGGAGATGCCGAAGATGGAGTCTGAAGAAGAATCTGCTGAAGAAGGAGAATCGGTACAGGAACAGCTTGATCAGGGCGCTTCATTCAATCATGTGCCATTCGATACGATCATGATGATTCTGCTTGCGGCGGTCATCATTGTCGGGCTCTATATATACTACAAAAAAAGGGAGCAGCCTACTGTCGAGGACTCATCTGCACACACTTCTGCCAATGCATCGGTTTCACATTCTGCATTGCCGATCCAGGACAAGATGAAAGCGCCGGATGACCGCGTCAGAAAAGTATACTTCAACTTCGAGAAATGGCTGGCGTCAAAAGGCATGGGCCGATACCGCAATGAAACGATAGAAGAATGGATCGACCGCCTTAAGCTCGACACGCTCATCGATCAGGAACAGCTCGACACCTATATGGAAACACGCTATAGGAGTCAGGACGCCACCCCCCAGGATTATAAGGCATATAAAGACAACATCCGGATGATGAAGAAAGCGATCAACAACCATGTGAGAGGTCGGACAGTTGATTGATCATTCTGAAATCATAATGCTTTCAATAGATGGCACCGGCTATCTATGTTAAGGTGGATTTGTAATATGCAAAATGCATCATCATCCATTTTGCATGATCAATGTTCCCCCGCCAGTTGGTCTGCAGCTTGAATTTCAACGTCTAAAAACACTATCGAAAGGAGCATGTATCATGATGAAACGTTGGCCGATACTACTACTTATTGCAGGACTCCTGCTTGTAATCAGCGCGTGCAGCAACAATGGTGAAGACAGTTCAGATGACACCAGTCAGGAGATGGATGAAGCGACAACAGAAAGCACCGAAGAAAGCGCCGGTTCAAATGGTGAGGAGATGACCGTACCCCTAAAGGATGCTGACGGTGAGGAAGTGGCTGAAGCCACATTGACCCCTGCCGAAGCTGGCGTCACAGTCAAATTGACCGGTGACGGAGTGGCAGACGGAGAAGGAGAACATGGGTTCCACGTCCATGAAAAAGGCGTATGTGAGGCACCCGATTTCAAATCAGCCGGTGGCCACTACAACCCTAATGACGCCAACCACGGTAAAGAGGATCCGGACGGCCCACACGCAGGCGATTTCGACAACATAAAGACCGACTCCAATGGAAACTTGGAAGAAGTGGAGTTTACGACAGATCAGATCAGCCTGGATGAAGAGGCAGCTAATACTGTGATGACTGAAGAAGGTACTGCTCTTGTCATCCATGAAAAGACGGATGATTATTCAACGCAGCCTTCCGGTGATGCAGGAGACCGTATCGCGTGCGGTGTCATTGCAGAACCTAAATAGGCCACCTTCCTCATACCCCTTTCAGATTGATACTGAAAGGGGTTTTTGTATGGGAGGATCTGGTATCAGGGTGCTCCCTCCCATCTCTCATCCATGCAAAATTTTCTGGAAATAACTTGTATAGTATATGAAAAATGAATATAGAGTGTTATTCTGAGAGAGAACATAGAAAGGAGCTGCCTTATGACACATTACATACGCTATATAACAGGCGCACTGTTGTTTTTACTTCTAGCTGGCTGCGGCAATCCGGAAGACCAGTTGAAGTCGACCATCGAGCAGACTGATGAAGTAAAGGCCGAAATTACCGACAGCCTTCAGACATTGAACGATCTCGATGCAAAAATGCAATCCGTATTCACTGAAAGTCTTGAGGATGACACATTCAATGCTGAGGGTTCAGCGCTCGCGGACAACCACAGTAAACGTGCCGATGCACTACAGACGGTTGAAGATAACACTGAAGCATTCATCTCCAAGCAGGAAGAACTGGGATCGATCGAATTACCATCCGAAGATTCAAAGCTCAATGATGATTACAAGGCAGTTCAAGATGCATATGGCACCCTCCGTTCGCACCTAGAATCTTTCACTGAAAATTATCAAGGTGCACTGGACACTCAAAAATCCGTCTTCGAGACACTATCATCAGAAGATGCAGACTTCAATGCGCTAGAAAATGGAGTCGGCGACATCAATGATGCATATGCCCCTGTACAAAAAGAATATTCAGCGCTCGATGAGGCACTTACCAATCTGGAAGATGCGCATCAGGCCGCTCTGGCCACTTTGGAAGAAAGCGGGGAGAATTGATTGAAACATGTAAAATATATATCCTTGACATTATTGCTTGTTCTTCTCGTCGGTTGCGGCAATGAAGAAACTTCAAATAATGATGCACAGTCTGAGGCAAAAGATACAGAGGAGACGAGCGAATCCAAAGAGGAGGCAGCCTCATCATCTGATGCTCCAGAAGATGCCAACGATGAAGCGAGTGAAGAACAGGCTGATGAGTCATCCACGACAAAACAGGCCTATTATGTGGACCCGGCTTCCTATCGCATCCTGCCGCTCGAAGATGACGCCTCCCGTGTGGCGTTGCTGACTATAGACGACGCGCCGGATCAGCACGCACTCGAGATGGCCGAAACTTTGAAGGAACACGACGCGCCGGCCATATTCTTCGTCAATGGCATGTACCTCAATACGGAGGAAGGCAAGGATACGCTCCAAAAGATCTATGATATGGGATTCGAAATCGGTAACCATACGATGACCCACGCGAACTTAAGCAATCTGGATCCACAGGCAACGGTTGATGAAATCATTCCGGTCAATGATATGGTCGAAGAGATCACCGGAGAACGCCCACGCTTCTTCAGAGCACCGTTTGGCGTCAATACCGATGCTTCAATCCAGGTGACTGAAGATGAAGATATGACATTGATGAACTGGACATACGGTTATGATTGGGAAGCCGAGTACCAGGACGCTGATGCCCTTGCTGACATCATGGTCAATACCGAACTGCTCAATGATGGGGCCAACCTGTTGATGCATGACCGGGCGTGGACAAAGGATGCCCTTTCAGAAATCGTATCTGGATTAAGGGCGCAGGAATACGAACTGATCGATCCGGCTAATATCCAAAGCGCAAGGGAGGAAGACACAGATGAAGAGTAAAGTGATGCTTTTATGTTTGATCCTTGGTCTGATGATGCCGGCTGCAGCAAAAGCGGAAGGCTTGAACCTGAATGAAGGACCTCTACTTAAAATGCCGGAAACCATACCTGATAAGTTTTCATACGACAGCGGCGTCGACATCCCCTACCCAGAAGACGGCGTTAAAGGCATTTTCGTCACAGGCTATTCCGCCGGAGGGGAACGCATGTCGAATCTCGTCTCCCTCCTCAATGATACAGACTTGAATGCAATGGTCGTCGATGTCAAGGAAGACGCCGGAAACATCATGATGCCGCTTGAAGGTGCCAGTGAAATGGCCCAGGAGAATATGCAGAACTACGTCGATCCGAATCAGTTGATGGAGACGATGGAATCGGAATCCATCTATCCCATTGCACGCATCGTCGCATTCAAAGACTCCAACCTGGCCAAAGCCCGGCCAGATCTATCATTCACCCACGATGATGGTACTGTCTGGAAAAATGGGCGTGGCGAAAGTTTCGTTAATCCCTTCCTGAAAGAAGTGTGGGATTACAATGTGGATATTGCGATCCAAGCCGCTAAGCTCGGCTTCAAGGATATCCAATTCGACTACGTGCGTTTCCCGGAAGGATTTGAACACCGTGCCGACTCCTTAAACTATGATGCGGCAGAATACGATGACGGGAATGCTGATGATGTCCAGCAGCGCGTCAATGCCGTCACCGATTTCGTTGAATATGCCCGCGAAAAGCTTAAACCTTACAACGTTGATGTTTCAGTCGATATTTTCGGCTATGCCGCTACAGTACCGGAAGCACCTGGAATCGGACAGAACTTCTCGAAGATATCCAATAATGTAGATGTCATTTCATCCATGATCTATCCAAGCCACTGGGGTCCGGGGGATTTTGGCTTCCAGACACCTGACCTTGAACCATATGGCGTCATCGACTCCTATATGGAAGTCGAAAATGAGGTTTTGAATTCTCTAGATTCCCCACCACTCTCCAGACCATGGATCCAGGACTTCACCGCCTCCTACTTGGGTGCCGGCAACTATCTGAATTACGGTGTCGAAGAATTGGAAGCCCAGATCCAGGCACTCCATGACAACGGCGTCGATGAATTCCTCCTGTGGGATGCGACCAATAACTATACAAGAGGCGTGGATTATACTCCTGAATGATAATCACATTTATCCCGAATAGATGTTAAAGAATAAAAAATATCTCTCCGGTCCTTTTAGTCCGGAGAGATATTTTTATGTCTTCACCCCCCATTACTCCTTAAGGCCTCCCGATACAGAAGGTGTTTTCTTATGTGCTTGTGGGGCATCGATTACTTCATTAGCCTTTGAAGGAGATTCTTGGGCACCCAGAAGTGTTTCTAATTCATCCAATATCCAATTCGGTCCTGTTATACCTGTGTCCACTTACCTTTTTCGAAAAGTTGCGCTCACACCTGACTAATTTCAATTCACTAAACAGACCTCATAGGTTTCACCTTCCCCTAAAAACTCATGTATTTTTAATTAATATAGACAATGATTAGTACACTGGTTTTTGGACTCAATTTATATGAATAAAGGACAATTTCACGGATGTATCAAATCGTCCAATTAACGGTTATTAATTGAACGATAATGGAAAGAGAATTGTCCAGATTATTTTGACAAAAGAGAATATACGAAATTATTTTAATTTTAGGGAATTTTTGGTACAGTGGTGAAGACATTTCATATTTATGGTTTTAGACTATATTTTTAATGTTTAATCTTAGATATTAAATTAATTGAAGAGGAGAATGTGTTTTGAAGAAAGTCTTTTTAACTTTTATGACTGCAATTTTATTGTGTAGTGGTGTAAGCAGTGTTAGTGCTCAAGCCTCAGACAAAAAAGTTGATGAAAATAGTGACTTTGAGGAAACCCAAGAAGTATTAGAAAAATACATAACAAGTACTGAAGACGGAGAAGTTGTATTTGATGTAAATCAAGCTAAAGAGGACGGTCAAAGTGAATTTATCATTGGATCTGGTGAAATAATAAACCAATTGAATCAAGAATATAGCCAAGAAGAAGTAACTACTATGGCGATTCCACTTCCTATTTGGGGTAACTGGTGCGGACCTGGTTATGGAGGGGGAGAAACTCAAGATTTACTTGATGCTGCATGTAAGCAACATGATTTAGATTATGCAAAATATGGTTATTTTGATTGCGATAGTGATTTAAGGTTAATAGCTAGAATAGCTGTAGATCGTAGTAAAATGGGGTTCATAGAAAAACAATATGCTAGTGCAGTAGCTGCCTATTTTGTAACTCAAACTAAATATAATAATTGTTATTAAAAAGTAAAAAAGGAGGGGGAATATTGCAAAATAAGTTTAAAGTATTTTCTTTGATTTGCTTTGTATTATGTATTGTAATTTGGGTTCCAAATGTGATTTTTCAAGTCCCTAGCCCATTTTGGATTTTAACTTTTATCATTGCTCCTTTTGGATTAGTTTTTGCACTTTTAGCTAAAAATTATTGGTTAGTTTTTGGTAATTTTGTAATGTTCTTTAGTTTCTTTATTCTTATGGCTCTTGGGTATTATATAAACTCAAAATTATAAAATTATTTATATAGATAGAACTACTTTCTATGTAATCATAATATTTTAGAGCGCCTCAAGCCGCTCTTTCCGCTCTTTTTTGCGTTGAGCAAAAACTGGTTTTAGTCGACTGCAAGTCCACACTCTTTAATGACTTATAAAATAAATCTAGGATGTTATACCTTTATTCGGATGTACATAAATAAGTACATTGATATATAAGATAATATATACTCTAGCTTTATGCCGAGAAAACTTTTTGATGCGTGACAGGCCTTAAAATACACTGAGAGCGCAAGCGAAGTGGTAGCGACAGCTATCAACTTCCGCTTGGTAGGGCTCTTAGGATTTTTAAGGGCGCAACGCATCACACTCAAAAAGGAAATTGGAATAAATCAGTAATTAGAATGTATTTTTGTGTTTTTGAAATATGGAAATATACGCGAATTTCAAGTTTATAAAAAATATAACAATTGCTCCCATGGCACCAGCAATACCTGGTGCACCGAATAATTCAGTAAGTATTTCCATAAGTATTTCCATTAAACTCCCCCTCCATGTATGATATTTCTAATATACCAAAGACTGCACTCTTTAAGACAGTTCTTCTCTATCTATTTTAGGAGGGATTCTCACGTGGATTGAGTCAATGAGAGATGTGATAGGTGGCACTTTCGGAATTATTTTGCACTGATCTAGACGATAACTTGCGCTATAGTTAAGAAACCCAGCTTATATTTTCTGACGATGACAGTTGGGTTTTAAGTTTTAATGTGCAAATCAACACTTAAAATATATGCAATTTATCGGCAGAAGTGATAGTCAGATTGAAGTCAAAGTCTTATAAATAGACAGTGTGATGGTGTTGATACTACTGGATTCAGAGTGTGTGATTAGGGTGTATTTTAATTACATTCAGAAAAGAGGTCTGGCGCCACCGTAAATGAGCGAAGTATTTTTAAAGAAGTCTTAGACTTTGTGCGTTCAGGAGATCTACTCATCGTAGAATCCATTGATAGTCTAAGAAGAAATTATGATGAAGTGATAGATACTGTAATTTTTTAAAACAGAAGGATGTCCAGCTTGTCATCACAAGTTTGCCTATAATGAGTAAAGCAATCGGTAACCCTTTGTTGGATAAATTTATTAAAGATCAAATTATCCAAATCCTGGCCATGATCGTAGAACAGGAGCGTTCGGAGTCAACGCGCAGTCAAACCCAAGGCATTAAATTAGCAAAAAGCAAGGGAATCTATAAAGGACGACCAATACTTTATTTCCCAAATACCAAAGATCTTCAAAAGCTATTTGTTTATCATCGTGTCGTTTCTCAGTTGAATGAAAATATTGCCATATCTAAAATTGCCAAAGAGGTCGGGTTACACGACAGACAATCTACAGAATCAAGGACACTCTAGATTAGTCTTCACTATATAAAAGCGATGTATTCAAAAACGTTTTATATGATAAAATTGATGCGGTCATCTAGTTCACTTCTGTGCGGATAGCATGGAAGGAGGTGACACCATGTTTGCAACAATGTTTGAGTTTCTTATTGCACCAATTTTAGTCGGTGCAGTAATCACATTATTCTCGTATTGGTTGGATAATCGTGAAGACTGACTAGATGACTATACCGATAACACCAAATAACCCCCAATCTACTGCCATAGATTGGGGGTTTGGTGTGCCATGTAAAGCAACAATGTTTGATTACTTATATTATAGCATTTTCACGTTGCCTCGTAAATAAAATAAGATCTACAAAGTATTTAAAGGCAAGTTATGCCCCCTCCTTCTGTTAATTCCATCGAATAAAATGATCGATTTTCGAACTGTCTTCCCATTGTTAATATCGAGTGATTCCCAGTCCTTTTAGAACGGAGAAATATTTTTATGCCGTCAGCCTTCATTTTCGATTTATCATTTCCTCTTCAAATCAGTCCACACTCCCCTTCCAGCTTTAACCCCCGCCCGCATCATGTTATACTGTGTTAAGAAAATAATAGTGATACATGGGGGAGCCATAGCAATGGCTGAGAAGGATGCATCCTGACCCTTTGACCTGATCTGGATAATACCAGCGTAGGGAATGTGTGGCGGTTTTGGTCCTTGCCAGGTACTAGGCACCACGCCTCCACTGCTCTTTGACGCCTCCAGATACGGAAGGTGTTTTTTTATGTCCATTTCAAGAATGGTCACCAGACACCGCCATTTTCGAGAGGAGAATATATTATGAGAAGAATGTTCTATTCCATGGTTGCAATACTGTTCCTGTCCGCCTGCGGCGGAGGGGAAGACACGGGATCGACGGGTGAAGACGGATTGAAGGATGTCACTTTCGTCCTCGACTGGACTCCAAATACAAACCATACCGGCATCTATGCCGCAAAAGCAGAAGGCTATTACGAAGAGCAGGGGCTGGACGTCGAAATCGTCCTGCCTGGTGAAGCAGGGGCGGAACAGACGGTTGCCACCGGCAATGGGGATTTCGGCATCAGCGCCCAGGAAAATGTCACCCAATCGAGGTTGCAGGGTGTGTCCATCGTATCGATTGCTGCCATCATCCAGGATAATACATCCTATCTTGCCTCCCCGAAGGAATACGGTCTTGAGACTCCAGCCGACCTAGAAGGGCACACCTACGGCGGCTACGGCTCTCCAATTGAAGAAGAGACCATCGCCTCCATCATGAAGGCGGATGGTGCCGATATAGATGAAGTCGATATCCTGAACATCGGGGAGACGGATTTCTTCACTGCTGTCCAGCGTGACGTTGATTTTGCTTGGATCTATTACGGTTGGACAGGTGTTGAAGCGGAACTTCGGGATTTTCCGCTCAATACGATTTCATTCACCGAGTATTCCGATGCGCTGAATTTCTATACGCCTGTCATGATCACCAATGAAAAGTTGATTGAAGAAGATCCGGAGATGGTCGAGGCCTTTACAGAAGCGACTGCCAAAGGCTACCAACTTGCCATGGACAAACCTGAACAGGCAGCCCAGCATCTGATCGATGCAGAACCGGATCTCGATGAAGAGCTTGTCATGGCAAGCCAGAAATGGTTGACTGACGTCTACCAGGGGGATGCCCCATACTGGGGCCGCCAGGAGCACGATGTGTGGCAGAACTATATGGCTTGGATGTATGAGAATGAGCTGATTGATTCGGAGCTGGATGTCGAGGCGGCTTATACCAATGAATTCCTCCCTGAGGACTCGGATGATTAGATGATGAAACGCCTATTCTCGTGGAATATTGTGGCGCCCGTTTCCGTCATCATCCTCATCCTCGCCGTCTGGCAACTGGCCGCTTCGCTGTTTGACATCCCAAGCTGGATGCTGCCGAGTCCGGTCCAAATAGTGGAAGAAGGCATGCAGATCTATCCGCGCGTGCTGGATCACAGTCTCTCCACCGTGCTGATCGCACTCGGGGGGTTCGCCATCGGTGCCTCGGTCGGCATCATTCTGGCTGTCGGACTTCATCTAATCCCCCAGGTCAGGCAGGCCGTCTATCCATTGATGGTCTTGTCGCAGAACATTCCGATCATTGCACTGGCTCCGCTGCTCGTACTATGGTTCGGATTCGGTGCCTTGCCGAAGATACTGATCATCACACTCGTATGCTTCTTCCCGATCGCCGTTTCCCTGATCGACGGGTTCAGGCAGACCAATCCGGCGCTTCTCAATTATATGCGCATGATCGGTGCCAACCGCCGGCAGATTTTCTTTAAGCTGGAATGGCCAAGCGCCCTGCCCTACTTTTTTTCCGGTCTGAAGATCTCTGCGACATACAGCGTGATGGGGGCAGTAATCGCCGAATGGCTCGGCGCCCAAAAAGGGCTTGGCGTCTTTATGACGGTCGCCTCCTCCGCTTTCAGGACAGATCAGGTGTTTGTATCGATTTTTGCGATTATGCTGATCAGCATGATTCTGTTCGGGTTCATTCTGCTTCTTGAAAAATGGATGATACCTTGGAATACGGAAACAAAAGGGAGTGAACGGGATGACGGCTAAATTGCGCATAGAAGATTTGACCCACACATTCAAAGGCACACAAGATATCGACGTCCTGGATGGCCTTTCCATCACCATTAGGGACGGTGAGTTCGTTACCCTCCTCGGGCCCTCGGGGAGTGGCAAGAGCACCATCTTCAACCTGATCGGTGGGCTGATCGAACCGGATCAGGGAGATATCTTCATAGACGGCAAGCGGGTCAACGGCACCCGTGGCAACATCAGCTACCTGCCCCAACAGGATTCATTGCTGCCATGGCGCACGATTGAGGATAACCTTGTGTTGGTCCAGGAAATAAACGGCAGTGTCGATCGCAAGAGGGCCCGCAAGTGGCTGAAGCGTGCAGGGCTTGGCGGATATGAGGACTCTTACCCCAATACGCTGTCCGGGGGCATGCGGCAACGGGTCGCCTTCATCCGTTCCCTGCTCAGCCCCCAACAGTTGATGCTGCTTGATGAACCGTTCGGTGCGCTCGATGAACTCACCCGCCTTGATATGCAGGACTGGCTGCTCAAGATGTGGGAGACCGACCGCCGCTCCGTACTGTTCATCACCCACAGCATAGAAGAAGCAATCTATATGTCGGACCGCATATTGATACTGTCCGATAAGCCAGCAAAGATAATCAAGGAAATCCAGGTGCCCTTTGAACGCCCAAGACACCATGACATCACATTGGAAGATACATTCACCAAGCTAAGAAGGGAAATCTACCTGTTGTTGAGGGAGGGCGATTCACAATGATCGGCCAAAATACGATTGCTGAAATAAGGGAACACTCTGCAATGATGGAGGAAAGCGGCCGTCTCACCGAAAAGATGCTCGAATATATTTATGATGAAGGCCTCTTCAAACTGTTTCTGCCAGAGGCATTGGGTGGCAGTACGACCCCTCTACCTGAAGCGTTGCAGACATTCGAAACCGCCGCCTATGCCGATGGCAGCTTCGGTTGGCTGGTGCAGATCGGCTCTGGAGCGGGATTTTTTGCCGCAACGTTATCACCAAAAGCCGTCAAAGAATTCTTCACGGCCCGGGACTTCTTTATAGCAGGCAGCGACCGGCCGCTCGGCACGGCCCGAAAAACAGGCTCCGGCTACATCATCAACGGCACCTGGCCCTATGCAAGCGGCGCCCTGCATGCAAACCTGTTCACCGCCACTTGCAGGGTAGCTTCAGAGGATGAAGACGATGGTGCATTATATGCCTTCGCCTTTACACCAGAACAGGTGTCCATAGAAGAAGACTGGAACGCCTTTGGCATGAAGGCCACCGGCAGCCATACCATTCATGTTTCAGAAGCCGTCGTCCCAGCCCATCGCCGCTTTGATGTCGCTGCCCCGCACTTCTACTATGACCATCCCGCCTACCACTATCCGTTCCTGCCATTTGCATCTGCAAATATCGCCGCCACCGTCATTGGGGTGGCACGCCACTTCTATGAAGCGGCCCGCAAGCATATCGAATCAAAACTCGCATCCGGCAGGGAAGCAGATGCAAGGCGCCATCATCACACCTTGGATATTCTAGATGCCAATGAATCATCATTCATGCAGGCACGTCGGTCATACTACGATGTCGTCGAAACGTCATGGCAGGCCCATATGGACGGCAAGGTTCTTGACGATGAAATCCTCGACGCCGTATCCGACCACAGTAAAATAGTCGCACATGCTGCAGTCAGTGGTATTCAACAGCTCTACCGCCACTTAGGTATGGATATGATCATGGAAGACAGTCCATTGAATCGCATATATCGGGACCTGCTCACCGCATCACAGCACGGACTGCTTATAGACAGCGAAGGACAGATAGAAGAAATCAATACCATATAGCATAAAGAAACTGCCCATGATCTACTATTCAGATCATGGGCAGTCTTTTGCCCCGCCCCATTGGGTTCTTCCCTATATCAAACCCTTCGGGATCAGTGTTGTGTGCTGCTCATTGATGGCCTTATCGGTTGGCTGCAATCGATTGTGCAACGGAAACCGTCCGTTTCGCCTGATGCTTCACTGCCGGTTCAACGTCCTCGATCATTTTGCCGTCTGGTCCGACGGTGACGGTTGTACCGTAAGGGTTGCCGCCTGCTGTAAATAGCGTATCATCCGTATAGCCTGTCGGCACGATGATGGCGCCCCAGTGCATCATTGTCGTATAGAGGTTCAAGATGGTCGCCTCCTGACCGCCATGAGGGTTCTGCGCAGAAGATGTCGCACTGACGACTTTGTTGATCGTCTTGCCTTGGGCCCATATGCCGCCCTGTGTATCGATGAACTGCTTCATCTGTGATGCCATGCCACCGAAACGGGTTGGTGTATTGAAGATGATGGCGTCCGCCCACTCTATATCTTCAGATGTCGCAGTCGGTATATCCTTGGTTGCTTCATACGTGGCTTTCCATGCTTCATTTGCATCGATGACCGATTGCGGTGCCAGTTCATCGACTTTGAGGAGCCTGACTTCTGCACCTGCCGCTTCTGCACCTTCCTGGCTCCATTTCGCCATCTGAAGATTTGTACCACCCATGCTGTAGAATATAACTGCTACTTTAACATTTTCCATTTATTCATTCTCCTTTGACCTGTTTAATAATTTATCCAGAAATCCCATTTTCCACACTCACTCTCCATTCATTCCGCATCTTGGCACCCAATCATCCATTCAGCCAGTTCTTCGCTTCCATCGCGGCATCCTGGGTCAGGCTGTGGCCATTCACCCATGTCACCGTGGCGTCTGCACCGCGTTCTTCAAACAGGTTGATCACACGATCGCTTTCCGCTTCAGGCACAATCGGGTCACCTTTGCCTAGGGATAGGAATACGTCCACATCATTGAAGTCCTGCTTTTCTTCTACATCTGCCGGATAGAGGGGCGCGAACAAGGCCGCCCTCTTGAAGGTCCCTGGCTGCTGAAGCATCATTTGTATCGCGATGTTGGAGCCATTGGAGAAGCCGACAAAGACGACATCTTCCAGTTTGAAATCATGCTCCTTAGACTTTTCAACGATGAACTCATAAAGTTCATTGCCACGGAATTCAAGGTCTTCCCAATCATACTTGCCTTCCCCGTGACGTTCGAAGTAGCGGTTCATGCCGTTCTCCTGTACATTCCCCCGAACAGACAAGACATTATATTCGGGGTTCAACAGCTCAGCAAGCGGCAGCAGATCCCTTTCTGTACCGCCCGTACCGTGAAGCAGGACGAATACTGGTGCACCTTTCTTCTTTTCATTGTATAAGTGTTCCATTACCGGTCATCTCCTTATCATTGTGGTCTTTCTACTGTAAACATACGTCCTATTTCTGCGTAATCATTGCCTGCGAGCCTGCTTACGGCACCTAATCCTATAGGGGCGATATAGCCGTCCTGGTATATGCCATCATCTATATGATAGTGCTGCACCTTCAAGAGCAGGACATCTGCTGTGGCAATACCGTCATCATTGTAGATTACAATCGAATCGTATAATTTTGTTTCAAAGCGTACTTTGGCCTCGTTCACACCTGGGACTCCAATAGAATCGGATGCTACTGCCGTAAACTGCGAAACATCAAGCTCGCTCTCCTCGGGCGCCAAGGGAGCTGAAGCGGCATTGGCCGACTCTACATTTTCTGTATCGACCATCTGCACAACCGCTTCCCCACTCTCAAGGATATTCCTTGCAGTATCCTTCGAATTACCGTCCGCCCGTTGCACCGCAATGGAGAGCATGGGTGGATTGTAGGTGACGATATTGAAGTAGCTGAACGGGGCGATATTGACGACCCCTGACCCGGACTGCGTCGATACCAGAGCAATCGGCCTTGGGATGACGGAACCGATCATAAACTTCTTTTTCTCTTTTGCCGTCACCTCATGCGGCGCGAAGTTCAGCATGTTGCGCATATCTATACATCCAACTTCGGCAACAGACTTTCGTACTCCCCACGCCTATGCTCGTATTGCGGCGGCAACTTCAGGGCGGTGCCTAAGGCATCTTTATCTTCATCCCTATCGAATCCCGGACCAGCAGTCGCAAATTCAAATACGACATGCCCCTTTTCAGACACATAGATGGAATTGAAGTAATGCCTGTCCTTGATTTCAGTAACGCCGAAGTTTTCATCTTTCAGTGCAGCCTGCCAGTCATTGAGCACACCCATATCCGGTACAGACCATGCGATATGATGCACTGTACCAATGCCGAACCTGCCTGGGGCAAGCGGCGGGATTGCTGTGATGATATGATGCTTCTCCTCACCAACTGTCTCGAAATGGAGATTCTGGCCGTCGTAATCGAGCTCCGTCAAGCCCATCATATCAGTCAGCATCGCCTTCGTGCCGCTGGGATCAGCGGACAGGAGCACAGCACCGTGGAATCCTTGAATCGCGTTGTCTTCAGCAGACGCTTCCCCTTCTACAAGGGCGAGTTCGAGCCCATGTGTATCCTCAAATTCCAGGGTGTCTTTCCCGAACAGTTCAGTCACTTCGACATCAATGTTCTGACTGCTGATGTGGTCCTGCCATTCACCAAGGCTGCCTTTTGGCACCCTGAAGGCGATCCTGCCCACCTGACCGCTGCCTTTCCTGCCTTCGCGGCGATCATTGGTCCATGGGAAGAATGTGATGACTGTTCCTGGTGTCGCATCGTGGTCTGAAAAATAGAGATGATAGACGCCCGGGTCGTCGAAATTGACTGTCTGCTTGATGAGGCGCAGACCCAGAACGTCCCTATAGAATTTCAGGTTTTCATTTGGGTCACCGACTATGGCACTGATGTGATGGATTCTTCTTATCGCTTCCATTTGGTCAATTCCTCCTATATGCACATTAAGAACGCTTTGTATCGAAAGGACGTATCTGCGCTTCGATTTCTTCGCGTTGTGATTCAAGGAACGGTGGCAAGGCAAGGCTCTCGCCGAGCGTCTCATATGGTTCATCACCCATGAACCCCGGCCCGTCGGTTGAAATTTCGACCAGGATGTCACCAATCCGTGTGTACAGTGCCTCGAAGTAGAAGCGGTTTACGTTACCGGAGTGTCCCATGCGGTTGTGATTGTATTTTTCTTCCCATTTTTTGATTGTCTCGTGATCTTTCACCCTGAATGACACATGGTGGACTTGTCCATAACCTTGACGGCCAGGAGCCGATTCGTCTTTTCGTAAGATTACTTGACCGCCATTGCCGCCCTCACCGACTTCAAACAGCGTTACATTCTGCTCTTCCAGAACCGGTTTCATATCATAGATTCCTGTAAGGATCTGCTTGAACTCATCGAAGTAGCTTACCGTGATTTCAATCGGCCCCAGACCATAGATTGCTTTATCTTCCGGCACCGGACCGTTCTTCCATGGTATGCCGGGAGCCACACCTGTATCCCCTTCATCGGAGAACAGCTGATACCTCTGGCCATCCGCCTCTTCAAACGGCAGCACTTTTTTCCCGAAAATCTCTTTGATGCCATCGTTTTTTACATCAAATTCTTCGAATCTCTCCAAATAATATTCCAGTGCCGCGTCATCTGGCACTCTGAGTCCTATACGTGAAATCGAGTTCGTACCCGGTGACCCTTTCGGGATATTCGGGAAGTCGAAGAATGTTACGTCTGTACCGGGAGACCCTACATCGTCCGCGAAAAATGTATGGTAGGTGTGGATATCATCCTGATTCACAGTCTTTTTGACCAATCTCATGCCGAGTACTTCAGTAAAGAATTCATAGTTCCGCTTTGCGTCGTCCGTCATCGCTGTAACATGGTGAATACCGAGTAGTCCTTCAGTCATTTCAAAAACTCCTTTTATATGATTTGCCCAATTATTATCTTCAATTAGAGATAATTAGTTTTTTTAAAGCCTGTGCGCGGCACAAGCTTCATTTCAATAATCCTTCTGCATGCAGACCGACACGTTTCAACAGATCGATCGCCTCTTCAACTTCATCATCCGTCCATTCATCGAAAATGGTATGAATCAGCGCTTCCTGTTCTGCTACGCGTCTATTCATATATTGCGTACCCGCTTCAGTGATGCAGGCAAACATTTTCCGTCGATCTTTTTCACAGGGTTTCCTGTATAAGAAACCCTTCTCTTCCAGTTTATCGATGACATATGTGATGCTGCCGCTACCCATCAGAATCTTCTTCCCGATGGATTGAATCGGCTGTTCCCCTTTATGGTAGAGAAGTTCCATCACTGCATACTCATTCAGATTGATCTCCTTCTTCAGAAAATCCTGTTTGATCAGCTTCTGGACGGACTGTGAAGACTTGATGAAGACGGTGAAGGCTTTGATGCGCGGGTCGATATTCACCATATCTGCACACCCTTAAAATTAGTTTAAATTCAATTATATTAAATTTAATATATTTGTACTATAAGCCATGATGGATGATAACGCAACCCCTTGGCTCAAAAAAACATTAAATTTAATCTAAATGTATTGAATCCAACCTTTTTGAAGCGGTGCAATGCCTTTACTCAGGTCGCTGAACTTTAAATTCTTCATTGTATATATCCGTGACGAACATATGCCCTGGAGCATGGGTGATCATCACTTCCGGTCTGGCATTCAATGCAGCGTTCTGTGGTGTGACGCCGCACGCCCAGAATACAGGCACTTCATCCTCTTCAATCTCGACACTGTCGCCGTAGTCAGGCTTTCCGATATCGATGATTCCGATCCCTCCAGGATTGCCATGATGGATGGGACGGCCATGCATATCCGGAAACTTGCCTGTGATCTCGGCTATACGTTCTACACTATCTTTCTTGAACGGTCTCATCGAAACCACAAGTTCACCACTGAAGATGCCTGCCGGCACGGTTTTGATGTTGGTGCGGTACATCGCGACATTCCTGCCCTGCATGATGTGCTTCATCTCAAACCCGGCACCAGTGATGGCCTGCTCGAAAGTAAAGCTGCAGCCGATCAGAAACGTCACAAAGTCGTCCTGCCACCACTCGCTTATGTCGTCGACGGTTTCCGATAATTTACCGTCCCGATATATATTGTAGCGTGGCACATCAGTACGGATATCCGATCCTTCTGCATAAACACTCTCCGTCCGGCCATCCTCTAGCACCTCGATGATGGGAACGGCCTGGTGGTTGCGCATTGCATACAGAAGGAAATCGAATGCGTAACGCTTTGGCAGGATGACGACGTTGGCCTGCACATGGTCGCCCGCCGCCCCTGACGTCGTCCTATTGAATATGCCATTTCTGATCTGGTTTCTAAGTTCTTTCGCTTCCATGGTATCTCTCCTCTAGTTCACCCATAAGTCCTGCAGACCCTGCAGCGACATGACTCCTGCAATGATTGTGATGATGATGGCGATGATACCGAAGACGATCATCCAGGTTGGGTGGTGATACTCTCCAACCACTTTCTTTTTGCGGGAAGCAACCAGCACCGCCCCTAAGGTCAACGGCAGGATCAGGCCGTTGAAGGCGCCTGCCAGAATAAGCAATGTGACCGGTCGCCCCACAAACGTAAAGATGATGGTGGAGATGACGATGAAGGAAATGATTACAATATTGTTATATTCATCGAACACGCGGTGCAGTGATTTTAGGAATGAGGCACTTGTATAGGCGGAGCCTATGACTGAAGATAGCGCCGCTGCCACGAGCACGATACCGAACACCTGCATGCCGATGTCGCCAAGCGCGATCTGGAAGACCGATGCCGGTGGGTTGTCAGGATCGAGTGCCACACCACCGGATACGACACCGAGGACTGCGAGAAACAACAAGATGCGCATGACGCCAGTCGTCAAGATGCCATAATTGGCGGCACGGCTGACAAAGCCCAAATTCTCACGTCCCGTCATACCCGCTTCTATCAGCCTGTGGACGCCTGCGAATGTGATATAGCCGCCGACGGTTCCGCCGACCAATGTGACCACCGGCAGGAACAGTGCCAGCGGCTCTTCAGGCATGACGGCGCGATAGGCTGCCTCCCCGTACGGGGGATCGGATTTGATCATGACGAAAGCTGTAATGCCGATCATGAGTACGCCGAGTATCTGGATGATGATGTCCATGACCGCCCGGCCGTTCTTGAGCAGGAACACGACGATGGCGATGACGCCGGCCAACGCCGCACCGATCCTCGGGTCCCATCCGAAGATGGCATTGAAGCCGAGCCCCGCACCGGCCACGTTGCCGATGTTGAATGCGAACCCTCCAAGCACGATGAAGAACGCGATTACATAACCGAGCCCCGGGAAGACATCATTGGCGACATCCTGCCCCCGCTTCCCGGAGACGCTGAGGACGCGCCAGATGTTGAGCTGCGCCCCGATATCGATGACGATTGAAGCAAGTATCGCGAATGCAAAACTGGCGAGGAACTGCTCGGTGAAGACGCTGGTCTGTGTCAGGAACGCGGGTCCGATGGAAGAAGTCGCCATCAGGAAAACCGCTCCGAACAGCAGCCTGCGCTGCATCGCTGTCATTTTGGGCTTGTTATCCATTATCCCACTCCCTACATCGTTTTGATTTCAATGTCATTCTCTTTCAGCCGCCGGCGTATCTCCCGGACGAATTCAAGCGCCTTCTCACCATCCCCGTGCACACAGATGCTGTCGGCCTGTATTTCGATATCAGATCCATCTATTGCTTCCACTCGGCCTTCGGTCACCATCCGGATGACGCGCGCCGCCGCTTCGTCCGTATCGGTCACCATCGCACCCGCCTTGCGGCGGCTGACCAGTGTACCATCGGCCTCATATGCCCGGTCGGCGAAGACTTCGTGCCGCACTGCCAAGCCGGCAGCTTCCCCTGCTTTCACCAAGTTCTGATTGGATAGCCCCATGAGTTTGAGGTCGGGGTTATAAGTTTTCACAGCCTCTGCAATGGTTTGGGCGAGATCCGGGTCGGTGAATGTGGCGTTGTAGAGCGCGCCGTGCGGCTTGACGTGATTCATCCTTTGGCCCAGAGCACGGCAGAAGCCATCAAGGGCGCCAAGCTGATAGATGATGAGCGTGCTGATTTCATCTGCCGTCATATCCATATAGCGCCGGCCGAAGCCCGATAAATCGGGAAACCCCGGATGGGCCCCGATGCCTGTTACGCCACTGTCCTTTATCAGCCGCACGGTCTCCTGCATGACGGAAGGGTCCCCTGCGTGGAAACCACACGCCACATTCGCCGAAGAGATGAACGGGATGATGTCTTGATCATTGCCGATCGTGTAGTTGCCGTAGCTTTCTCCAAGGTCCGCATTCAAATCCACTGTAAGCATTCATATCTCCTCCTGATTGATTATTGCGTTGCGCTCAAGGAATTTTATATCTACGTCATTCTTCCCATAGTTTGGATGGTTCATCAAAAAGTGCTGGAAATCAAGGTTTGTCGAGATGCTTCCGATCACTGTCTCGTCAAGTACATGGCGCATCTTGAGGATGGCTTGCGCGCGCGTCTCGGCATGCACTATGATCTTTGCGATCATGGAATCGTAGTGCGGTGGAATCACATACCCCGGGTAGACGTGGGAATCGATGCGTACGCCGTGCCCCATGCCGAAGTGGAGCATATCAATCTTGCCGGGTGCGGGCATGAAGTTGTTTGCCGCGTCTTCAGCATTGATGCGACACTCTATGGCAAAACCTGAGATCCCTACATCTTCCTGTCTGATGGATAGCGGCTTGCCGCGGGCCACCTCCACTTGGGCACGTACGATGTCGATGCCGGTGATGGCTTCCGATATCGTATGCTCCACCTGGATGCGGGTATTCATTTCAATGAAGTAGAAGGCGGCTTCTTCCTCAACATACAGGTATTCGACTGTGCCGGCGCCGCGGTAATGGAGGTCTGCGACGGCAGCGGCCGTCCGTTCTGTAATGTCTTTGCGGGAAGCCTCAGGCAGGATGGCGGCGGGCGCTTCTTCTATAAGCTTCTGGCTATTGCGCTGTATCGAACAGTCACGCTCGTAGAGGTGGACCGCATTGCCTTTTCCGTCCCCGATCACCTGCACCTCGATATGGCGCGCTTTTTCGATGAACTTCTCGACATAGATGCGGTCGTCGTTGAATGCATTCTTCGCTTCCTTCTTCGCTTCCTTGAAGTACTTTTCGAGTTCAGAAGACTCATGCACAAAGCGCATGCCCTTACCGCCTCCGCCGGATGCCGCTTTTATGACGAGCGGAAAGCCGATCTCCTCAGCAATATCCTCCACTTCTTCGAACGTCTCCACCACGCCTTCGCTGCCTGGAATAACGGGTACCCCCGCCTGCTTCATCGTCTGCCTTGCTTCCGATTTGTCCCCCATCCGGGAGATCGTCTCCGCAGTAGGCCCGATGAAGGTCACGTCCATTTCTTCAAGCCGCCGTACGAACTCCGCCGATTCCGACAGGAAGCCGTAGCCCGGGTGGACTGCGTCCGCCCCTGTGACCTCAATTGCCGAGACGATGGCGTCGATGTCCAGATAGCTGTCTGCGCTCTGGGCGGGGCCGATGCACACCGCTTCATCCGCCAGCGCAACATGCATACTCCTTGCGTCCGCTACCGAGTAGACTGCCACGCTCCTGATGTCCATTTCCTTCAGTGTCCGGATGATCCTGACGGCAATCTCTCCCCGGTTCGCAATCAATACTTTCTCCACATCAGTCCCCCTCCTGCCGGATGGAGATGAGCGGTTGGCCATATTCGACCCCTTCCCCATTGCCGACGAGTATTTCTTCCACCGTACCGTCAACATCCGACACGACATCGTTGAATACTTTCATCGCCTCAATGACGCCGAGGACGTCCCCTTTTTTGACAGCCTCACCTTCAGCTGTATACGTCTCCTTGCCGTCTTCATCCTTGTCTATATAGAAAGTGCCCACTTGTCCGGCATCTATGGTGTGGGCCCCACTGTCTCCCGCATCATCCTTCACTGCGGGCTGCGGCTGAGCACTTGTTTTTTCTTGTGCTTCGAGATGAATCTTGAAGTCCCCGTCTTCCACCGTCAGCACCTTCAACTGCTGCTCCTGCATAAGCGCTGCATAGGCTTTCACTTTTTTGACATCCATTTAATTAACCTCCCATTAATTTTTCGATCTTTTTTGACACCGGGCGAATATGCGCACGGAAATCATTATTGGGCTTCATATAAGCGCCGTCTTCAATCCGCGCCATTTCCGCTTTGTACATATCTGTCGCTTCCTCCACTGTGACGGCCTTGAACCTGATTGTCTCTCCAGGTTGCTTCTGGACGAATTTCGGGATATCCGCCCGGACGACCGTTGCGATCTTTGCGTAGCCGCCGGCGGTCTGCCGGTCATTCAGCAGCACAATCGGCTGACCGCCCTTCGGCACTTGTATACTGCCCAATTGTGTCGGTTCCGACAATACATCATGGGAGTCGGCTTCAAGTTCTGGCCCTTTCAGGCGGGCTCCCATGCGGTCTGCGTCCTTCGTCAATTCATACTCGCCTTCAAAAAATGTGTGCTGCATGGCTTCATCGAAACGCTCGAACTGCTGGCCCGGCACCACATGGACGACATCATCCCCTGCAGGTATCTGAACACGTTGCTGAGCGATTTTGTGCACCTGTCCACCGTATGCAGCAAGCCGATCGGAAGCCTTGAGTGGACGCCCACTATATCCGCCGATGCCGCTTCTGGCATGGGTTGAGGCGCTGCCGAGCACCCGCCTGACCTTGAAGCCACCGGCTACGGCAAGATAAGTGCGGGCACCACTGGCGGCTGCACCGATGGTGATTATGCTGCCCTTTAGGACTGGGATGGCAATCCCTGAAGGATGGCTGCTGCCATCTATATCAATCGGCATCTCGGCGCCGGCCGTCGCAATGAAAGTGTCAGAGAGCACCTCGAATGTGCCGCCCTGCAGCGTCATTTCAAGTGCGGCGGCATTTTCCGTGTTGCCAAGCAACTGGTTCGCCAAGCGGAACGCCCGGTAGTCCATCGCCCCGGCGGGCGAAAAGCCCTCTGACTGATGGCCGTAGCGGCCGAGGTCCTGGACGGTCGTGTAGACCCCTGGCTTCAGTACTTTCAGAATCCCCGTCATTTGTTCCTCACCTCGCTGTTCACTTCATAGTCCCCTTGGGCGACACGCTTTTCGATATCCTTGTACTCGTCTTCCCCGATCGAACGGTAGACGATGCGGTCCCCCGCCCCGTAGAGGATCGCCGGGTTTCTATCCGCATCAAAAAGTGGAACGGGCGTGCGGCCGAGCAGGTGCCAGCCGCCTGGTGACTCGAACGGGTACATGCCCGTCTGTCGTCCCCCAATCCCGACAGAACCTGCCGGAATGCTGACCCGGGGCGTTTCCAGCCGATCTTTATGCAATCGTTCGTCGAGACCGCCAAGGAATGGAAACCCCGGCATGAACCCAAGCATATAGACGAGATACTCGGTATCCGCGTGCAGGCGCACGACGTCTTCCTCGGACAAGCCCGATGCTTCAAAATGACCGATGTCCGGCCCATACTCCCCGCCGTAGCACACGGGTATTTCGATGACCCGGTACTGGAACGGCTCCTGCACAAGTGCATCGATATCTATTTTCTCAAGAGCTGCCTTAAGTTTTTCCAAGTCTACAGAAAATACTTCGAAATGGATGATGAGACTTGTATACGACAGTATGACCTCCACCACGCCTTCAAAGGACTGTGCTTCTATATGATGGCGCAGGGCGACGATCTGTCGATTCACCGCTTCATCGATTTCGTCGCCCAAATATATCGTCAGTGCATCTTCTGCAAACTGTCTGATTTTCATGCCTTTGCCTCCAAACTGAATTTTCACACTTTTTTCATCTAATATCGTATACTATTATGGACAAAGATGAAAGACCATTACTTAAATGAAGGAGCATAAAAATGACACGATACTTCTTGGATAGGATGAAGGCAGAACAGCTGGAGGATGCCTCCGGCCATAGACTCCACGAACGGTTCATGACCATCGCCGAAATCGGCATGACGAAAAATCAAGGGTCGCGGCGCATGGGGTATTCGAAGGAAGAGGAGGCAGCTAAGCAGCAGGTCATCAAATGGATGGAGGAGATCGGCATGACGGTGCGCCGCGACGGCGCCGGTAATGTCTTCGGCAGATACCCGGGACAAAACGATTCGAAAGTCTTCATGGCCGGTTCGCATCTCGACACCGTGCCGGACGGGGGACATTTTGATGGTGTCGCCGGCGTGCTTACCGCGCTCGAGATCGCAACACTGTGGCATGAGGCGGGATACAAACCGAAGTACTCCTATGAAGTAGCCGTCTTCAGCGATGAAGAAGGCAGCCGCTTCAACAGCGGATTGACCGGCAGCCGGGCTTTTATGGGGATGTTGACGGAAGGGGAAGTGGATAAATATAAGGACCCTTCCGGTCAGGACTTTGACGCCGTCATGGACGCAGCCGGGTTGGACCGCACACATTTCCTGGACGCGGAGGGACCTGATTATCCGATTGAAATGTATGCGGAGGTCCATATTGAACAGGCCAGACAGCTCGAAGAGAAGAATCTGCCGCTTGGCATCGTCAGCGGCATTGCCGGGGCGACGCGCACCAGTGTCGTATTCCATGGAGAAGCGGGCCATGCCGGCAGCACCCCGATGCCGGGACGTCAGGATGCGCTGGTCAAGGCATCCGAATTCATCTCGACTCTACCCCAGGTCGCCCAGGGCATCAGTGAGACGGCAGTCGCCACAGTGGGCAAGATCAATGTCGAACCGGGCGGCGTCAATGTCATCCCGGGCGAAGTGTCGCTTGTCGTCGATGCCCGGGATATAGACGTCGAGCTGCAATCTGCGCTCATCGATGCCGTTCGCAACCATGCCGAACGGACGGTTGAAGGCAGCAGCGTCACGGTCGATGTCGATCTGACGACCCGCATCATGCCGATCCCCATCCAGGCTGAGGTCATCGAAAAGATGGAGCAGTCCTTCGACCGCAATGGATTGATGCCCGTCCATCTGCCGAGCGGCGCGGGGCATGACGCCATGGCCATCGGCACAAGGCACCCGATTACCATGCTGTTCGTGAGGAGCATTGCAGGCATCAGCCATAATCCGGCAGAATTCACCCATATTGCGGATATCCAGCAGGGCGTGCGTGTACTGCAGGATTTCTTCGAAAATTACTAAAACCGGAAAGAAATGATTTCTTCCCTATTAAACGCCTGTTTTTCGGGTAGAGTGACAGGGAGGTGAACCGAATGTCATATATACGCATCAAAGGCGCCAATCAGAATAACTTGAAGAATGTGAGCGTCGATATACCAAAACATACCCTGACTGTCTTTACTGGACGCTCCGGCTCAGGCAAGTCATCGCTTGTGTTCAATACACTCGCAGCTGAATCGGAACGCCTGTTGAACGAAACGTATTCAAGCTATCTGCAGAATCAGATGACGCAGTACGAGAAGCCGGACGTCGATCAGATCGAGAACCTGCCGGTGGCGATGATCATCAACCAGAAGCGCCTCGGCGGCAATTCCCGTTCCACGGTCGGCACGATTTCCGACATATACTCGTCGGTCCGTCTATTGTGGTCGAGGATCGGGGAACCGTTCGTCGGCTACTCCAACGTCTTCTCGTTCAACAATCCAAGCGGCATGTGCCAACGCTGCCAGGGATTGGGGTATGTCGAAGATATTGACCTCGATGAACTGCTCGACTACGACAAGTCGCTGAATGAAGATGCGATCAAATTCCCATCCTTCCGCCCGGACAGCTGGCGCGGCAAACGCTATCTCTACAGCGGTCTGTTCGACAACGATAAGAAGCTGCGCGACTATACGGATGAGGAAATGGAGACCTTCTTGTACACGAAGCCGACACGTCTTAAGAACCCACCTTCGAATTGGCCGCGTACGGCACAGTTCGAAGGGCTGATCCACCGCTTCAGACGGTCGTTCCTGCTCAATGACAACTTCGAGAAGAAGCGCTTCATCAACGATGTCAACCGCGTCGTCACAAGCCGCGACTGCCCCGACTGCAACGGCAAGCGCCTGAACGACACGGTGCTGTCATGCAAGATCGATGGCATGGATATCGCGGATTTCACAAATCTGTCCATCGAGGAGGCCATCCCGTTTCTCAAACAGCTCGACGACCCGAAATCCGAATACATCATCCGGCCGCTGCTCGCGCAGATGGAGTCCCTGTCGTATGTCGGACTCAACTATTTGACGCTTGCCCGTGAGACACCTTCCCTCTCAGGCGGGGAATCCCAGCGCATCAAACTCATCCGCCACTTGAACAGTCCGCTGGCCGATCTGGTCTACATCATCGATGAGCCGAGTGTCGGCCTGCATCCGGAAGATATCGAAAAGATCAATACGATCATGCGCTCCATCCGGGATAAGGGCAACACCGTCCTTGTCGTCGAACATGATCCCGACGTCGTCCAGATCGCCGATCATGTCATCGACATCGGTCCCGGTGCCGGCCAGCACGGTGGCGAAATCATCTTTACGGGGTCGTATGAGGAACTGATGAAGACCGATACGCCGACAGCGACGGCACTCGACCGTCCGCATCAGCTGAAAGCACAGCCGAGGCGCCCGTCAGACTTCATCAGCCTCAAGCACATCACCAGAAACAACTTGAAGGATGTCTCCGTCGACATCCCGAAAAATGTGCTGTCCGTCGTGACCGGGGTGGCCGGTTCCGGTAAGAGTACACTGATCAAGACTGGCTTCCGCGATGATCCGGATGCGATATTCATCGACCAGAAGCCGGTCCATGCTTCGAACCGTTCGAACCTGCTGACCTACATGGACCTCTTCGATGACATCCGGACCTTCTTCAGCAAGCAGACGGGACTGCGCAAGGGCATGTTCAGCTACAATTCTGAAGGCGCCTGCCCGGAATGCAACGGCAAAGGCGTATTGAAGACGGAGCTCGCCTTCATGCCGGACTTCTCCCAGACTTGTGAAGTGTGCGGCGGCACCCGCTATAAGCCAGAAGCATTGGCGGCCACAGTCGATGGCTATTCCATCGCTGATATACTGGCGCTTACCGTCGAGGAGGCATTGAGCGTCTTCAAGACCAACGCCCATGTCATCGAACGCCTGAGAACCGTGCAGGATACAGGGCTCCACTATATGACCCTCGGCCAGTCGCTCGATACATTGTCTGGCGGTGAGATACAGCGGGTCAAGCTCAGCCGCTACCTCGATGGCGAGGCGACAGGCCAGGTCTTCATATTTGATGAACCGACGACCGGGCTGCATGAAGATGACATTCCGACTCTACTCGAATGCTTCCAGGAGCTGATCGACCAGGGCAACACCGTCATCCTGATCGAACATAACCTCACCATGATGACCCATGCCGATTGGATCATCGATGTCGGTCCAGGCCCCGGTCTAAAGGGCGGTGCCATACTCTACAGCGGTGCGCCCTCCGGCCTGCTTGATGTCGAGTCATCGGTGACGGCCAAACACATCAGACGCTATATCAGCAATCCAGAATGACACATAAAGAAAGCCTCTACCCTTTTGGTGGAGGCTTTCTCTGTATAATCTGAGCATCTTCACTTTCTTCTGTGTCGCACCGTCCTTCTGTAGAGCAAGGCAAACACCAGCAGTACACCTGTACAACCGAGCAGCCATACGGAAAGCATCATCATTCCGATTGTTCTCCATGGGTCATCGAGCCCGAAAAACATCGTGGTGATAACCAGCACAGTCAACAAGGCGCTGGCTGCAACAGGAATGAGTGCCCGGCCATGGAGTTCCGCATAGACGATGGCCAGCCCAAATGTCAGCAGATAGAGGAGCGTCAAGGTTGCGGTGTTGATCGATTTATCCAACATCGCCCCAAAATCCACCCCACCCGAAGTTTCCGGCATCTCGACTTCAAGCGGCGCCATGTCATCCCCTTCATAGGAAATCGTCTGTATCTCATAGACAGCCGGCTCGGACGGCCAGTCCTCCTGCACCAAAAATGCGAGGCGCTCTTCACCGTTGAAGAATGCCGGGGACGTCACCGAAGCATCTTGGTTGGTCAATTGCTCCATCTCTCCCGTTTCAGTGTCCGTCAGAAACAGCTCATAGATGTAGGTGCCTTTATCCGACTCGCCTGCCTGGGCTGTATAGGCAAGTGAAGCGCCGTCAGACGACAGGGTCGGGACGCCGATGTAGCCAGGTCTTCCGATTCCCACATAGGGGTGTTCTTCTTTGGTCTTAAGGTCATATGAACGCATCTCCTCTTCCATGAAATGGAGCATCTCCCCATCCGCGGAAACATTCAATCCCCGCATATCGAATGCATCCTTATCCGTCAGTTTTTCATGGGCATCGCCTTCTCTACTGACGCGGTGGAGATCCCGTCCGTTTTCCGTCGATTCAGGAGCCGCGAGCAGATCTTCTGAAGGCATTGCGATATAGTAGACTGTTTCTCCATCCGGTGACATGGCAGCCTCAAAGACATGAGTGTCAGTGCTTGTCAGCTGGATGGGTTCGCCACCTATCTCTGGCAGGAGATGAAGTGTCTGTACCCCCTCTTCCGAGCGGCTCAAGTACATCAACCCTTGACCATCCGGAGTGAACTGGGGTTGGGTATGATCCGCCTCTTCTGTCAGCGCGATTTCTTCCGTACCCCCGCCGATATTTCCTATATAGATGGATTCCCTACCGTCATCATAGTAGGAGAAGGCCACCTGATCATCGTCCGGAGAAATATCGATCGATTCACCCAAACCCGTATGGTGTCTGTACGGGCTATCGTCTGTGGTCATACTGTACGTGACTGCTGCAGCAAACAGGATGAAGCCGATGATGATGGCCGTCATCAAACTCCTTTCTTTATTGATGCTACCCCTCCTTTAGATGTGACACTGGTTCAATCACTGTGACTGTCACTCCCGCATCACTTGCCTATAGTGATCGGGATCCGTATCCCCTTCTGTATTGATAAGGAGGATATTGGATGACCCGTCCAGGCCGAGGGCCTGCCGTGCTTGTGAATATCCGTCTTCTGTCATCAGCGCGTGCAGCGCGCCGAGTGTGACGGCTCCGGAGGCACCCGAAACGACAGGTTCATCTGAACCGGTCGGCCTGCCATAGAGGCGCATGCCATGCTCACTCGTTCCGTCCCCACAGCGGATGAAGGCGTCCGCTGACGCTTTCAGCATCTCAAAGCCCTGGGTACTCGGCGCCCCACATGCCAGGCCGGCCATCACAGTATTTAAGCTTCCTGTGACTTGTTGCGATTTACCGGAAGTATCCTTCATCGATTGATGGAAGCAATCCGCCGCCCCGGCCTCAACCACGATGATCCGCGGGCGGTTACCGTCCATTTTGCTGAGTACCGCGGCTGTCATCGCAACAACGAACGATCCCACTCCAGCCTGCAGAAATACATGCGTGATGTCGTTGAAGGAAGTATCCCCCAATTGTGCATGGACTTCGGACATGAGCGTCGTGTATCCTTCCATGATCATCAGCGGAATCTCGTCATACCCTGGCCAAGCTGTATCCTGCAGCAGCACCCACCCATGCTCTTTTGCCAAGTTGGCCGTCTCTTTGACGGTGTCATCATAGTTGAGTGTGGTGGCGGTCGCTTCCGCCCCGAGTTGCCGCACTGCTTCAAGACGGTGTTCGGCCGCCCCTTCAGGCATGAACACTTTGGCCTTCTGCCCGAGCAGACTGGCCGCCCACGCCACCCCTTTGCCGTGGTTGCCATCTGTCGCAGTCGCGAATGTCACGCCGGGATGCGTTTTAAGCATTTTCAGCAATTCATTGTAATCATTGAAATCCAAGCCTTCGTACCGCCTGAAATATTCCGCCATGACATAGATTCCGCCCAGCCCCTTGAACGCATTCAACCCGAAGCGTTCCGATTCATCCTTGGCATAGATGTTCGCGACGCCGAGCTGTTGTGACAAATCATCCAGGTGAACCAGCGGTGTAGCGGCATACTCCGGCACACTCTGGTGGAATTTTGCCGACCGCTCCATCACCCCCTGTGTGAAGTGCGCGAGCAGATCAGTTTGCCCCCCTTCCTCCTTAAATCGATTTAAGACCATATCCATAGCTGCTTCCCCCTTACAATCATCGTCAATCGATCTAGATTTCTTACCTCGACTCTTCCATCTTCGCCTCTTTACGCTTCTTCTTTTTCTCTTTTATGCTGACAAGGAAATAGAGCGGCAGCATGCCGACGACGAATGCCACAATGACGATGGACCGGTTTTTCGGTCCCACCCAATCGAAGACGTAGAGGCCGAGGAACACTAGGATTACAACCGCAATCAAAAATAACTTTTTATACATTGTGCGCCACCTGCCCCCAGTCTTTTAATATCTCCTGCATCTGCCGGCGTGCCCGTGCCCCTTCACGGATCGGATACTGCGGGAAGACATGGTTCATCTTCGGATATTCATAGTACCTATATGGTGCACCGGCCGCTTCAAGCATGCCGGCAAATTTCCGGGCGTCCGGCAGGCACACTTCATGCTCGCCGACGAACAGATGGATCTTCGGCAGACCGTCGATACTGCCGTATATCGGTGACACTTTGTAGTAGGTCGGATCCGCGTCACCCGCCCAGATGCGGCCGATGACTTTCAGGTTGGCGGGTTTCAGCATCGGGTCCAGTGCCGCATATTTCTTCATTTCGGGATGGGTCATCGTGACGTCGAGCCAGGGTGATATGAGGATCAACCCGTATGGCTTGGGCAGCTGCATCGACGCAAGCCACTGGGTGAATCCTAAAGCCAGTCCGCCGCCGGCCGAATCCCCCATGAGCACGGGCACTTCCGGGTCCTCATCCAGCAGTTCACGGTACAGCCGGTCCACCGCGTCATACGCATCATCATAAGTAAATTCCGGGGTTTTCGGGTAGATCGGCACGATGAATTCAAGTCCCGTATCCTCCACCATCCCATCTAAAAACATCCAATGGAAGAGCGATGGCTGATGGATGTAGCCGCCGCCGTGGAGATAAAGTACCCGTCTGTCACCCTGCTTCTGGCGCGGCTGGAGCCGATAGACTTTCATATCGGCCTGTTGAGAGATGCCGATTTCCGACCGCAGTATGCCTTCCGGTATCTTATGTTCCTTCTGGTTCTCCCTGAAGTTATCGGCAAGCATCTTTTCATCCACATCTTCGAGATCGAAGTTGACGAAGCGGATGATATCTTCAGCAAGCTTGCTGCCGATGCTCCGCTCTTCCACCAGACGCGCCCGTACCGAATACGATAAAACCCCGACGCCCGCCAGTATGGCTGAAGCTTTGAGGACATCTTTCATGCAATCATCCCTTTCGTTTTGAAGTGCCCTCTGAAGAGGAGCGGCTCTCTGAGTACCATTACAGATGGAAACGCCGACCGAGCTGGGTCATGAAGGCGCGGGTCGCGAATGCAAAGATCAGCGTGAACGTCGTGACGCCAAAGAGCAGTGCGACGACGCTCGGCCACATGACGGTCGCCATGCCGACCAAATGGAGCAGACCCGGAACGAAGCTGAGCGCAATCATCAGCAGCAGAAAGCTGACATAGCCGCTCCATTTCAGGCGCACACGCAACATGAAGATCGACATCAGCAGGATGCCGCCGATGATCAGGAACGGTACGACGTAATCGACGGACCACTGGACGGAGCCGGACATCGCGTCGATCACCAACAGCAGGATGGTCAGGCTGACCACCTGCGCGGTGATCTTGCCGCCGATATGGGAAGCCGAGAGTATTGTATGGCTGAGTGATACCAGCACATAGAATACGGCCACGGCGACGTAGAATACCCATAGGAACTGGGGCATGACGATGATGTTGACCGCCAATGAAGCAATCACCGCCAGCACCCCGAGGAAAATGGCGATTCTGGTGATGCGGGCTTTTATGCGCTGTTCCTCCCGGTTGTAGTCCGGATACCAGGTTTCGCCGTCTTGTTTGTCAATGCCGGTGGGTGCGTCGCACAGCGGACATTCCACCTGCCCCACCCAGACACCACAATTCGGGCATTCCGTCATATCCCATCCCCCCAGTCGTTAGAGTAGACGGTGATATCCTGTCCAGTCTTCTCCTTAAGCAGCATAAAGAATGTGCGGATGATTTCCTGCGCCATGATCGAGCGTGAAAATGTGATCGTGAGGCGGTCGTTCAACGTGCCGATGCCGCAGTTGATCGGACTCTTCCGGGTCGGATACAGCACCACTTCCATACGGTCGACGTATGGTTTCATCGCTTCCGGCAGCTTGATGTTGCCGAGGTTCGACAACGTCATCGTCTTGAGCCGTTCGCCGAGCTGGTTGAAGCCAAAGCGCATGACCGGATATTTGAGCATGACCGGCACAGCACGGGTCAGGGGGTTGGTCTGCAGTGAGACGAAGCGGTTGATGCCGGCCTGCAGGTTCTCCTTATCCGTCTTATCGGCAAGCTGGGCCGACACATCTTTGATGAGGTCATCAAACGTCACATAGCCGTCCATCGAGACGTCGATGTTCGCGACATAGAAGAAATTGCGCAATGTTGTGGATGGAAAATGCCGTCTGAGGCTGACGGGCACCGCTATCGCGATCCGTTCCTCCCGCCTGTCGCCTGCTTTCTTCTCGTCGTGGATCGCCTGGATCAATACGCTGAGCAGGAAACCTGTAAGCGAAGTCCCTTGTGCCTTGGCGAAGGCGTTGACCTTGCCGGCATCCATCACCCCGTGGATGACGTTGATGCCCGGCGGTTCGATCGGCACGCCTTTGATCTGATAGGACGGCTTCAGCCGCGGACCCGTACGCTTGATGTTCCGGGACGTCGCAAAGCGCTCGAAGCTGTCTTCCATCTCCTCCGGCCGCGGCGGGTCTTCCGGCACCAGGATATCATTCCCAACCGGGTCTTCCATGCCGCGCAGCATCAGATATTGGTAGACGAGCGTCTTCAGAAACTCCACCGCGCCGCCGCCATCGGTCACCGAGTGGAAGATTTCCACCGAGATGCGCCGGTCGAAATAAAGCACCCGGATGAGGTAGGCGTTATTTTCCTTCGCATCAATCGGGGCACATGGATGTGCGCCCTCCCGCTTGACGCTGAGCAGTTCATCATTATGCTCCATAAAGTCCCAGAACAGCCCTTTACGCACGCGTACCTTGAGCGTCGGGAAACGCACTGCGACGATATCGAGCGCTTCCTGCAGTGTTTGTCCATCGACCTTCTCACCCAGGATCATCGCCACCCGGAATACCGCAGAGTTCGTCGCATCCGATACCGCATGGAATATCTTTCCGGTATTATCTATCTTGTACCACTCATCCATGCGACCGCCTCCTTCCTGTATGCCTTCCGGCTGCTCTTATTTATGTCCAATCAAAATTTCAAGGTCGAGCGTCACCGTCTGCGCCTGTGTGATGAAATCATCGAGTTCGCCCGGCGCCTGGTTCCAGGCCAGCGGGGACATCCCACAAAGATGCCGCAGGGCCGCTTCATCGAGCGGTACTTGTTCCTTGATATGCACACGCTCAAAAGGCCCGTACTGCGCTTCGAACAATGCCACCGTGTCGGCATTGTCGTACCGCGCCTTATCTGTTCCCTGATAGAGTGCCTCACGCAGTTCCTTCAGATAATCCGCGCCTGGCACAACTTTGATGACACGTCCGCCTGGCGCCAACACCCGATTGAAGGCGTCGTAGCTCGCCGGCGACAGTATATTCAAGATGACGTCGCTCTTGGCATCGGCAATCGGCAGATCCGCCAGATCGCCCACCAGCCACAGCTGTTCAGGATAGTGCTTCGCTGCCATCATGATGCCGTCTTTCGCAATATCGACCCCCACACCGACCGCATCCGCCCCATCGATGTGTGACATAATGCCGGCAAGGTGGGACCCTTCCCCGCTGCCGGCATCCAACACCTTCAAACTTGACTCACCCGTCATCTGGCCCACCGTTTCGGCAATCGCCGTATGCAGTGCCTGATAGAAGCCACTTTCTGTAATAAAGGCATGCCGGTGTTCAAACAACGCCTTGTCGTATTGGGTCTTGACCGGCTTGTTCAGCATATTGACGTAGCCTTGTTTGGCGAAATCGAATGCATGTGCATTACGGCACACGAGTGAGGCCTGCTCCCTGACATGCATATCTGCCCCACATATTGGACATCGGAATATATCCGCATGTCTTCCTGCGAGCTGCGCGCTTTTTTCCTTCTTCTTCATACTACGGCCTCCCGCTTCATTGTGTTAATTTTATAGTAGACGAGCCGCCCGCCTTGTGCAAATGAATATTATCTCAAGGCACATCATTTGTAATCACGTAGGCGCTTATTTAATCTTTAAGTGTGACAGACCAGATTCAAATCAACGGAGGTACGGATACTATGACACGATATGATTACGATGTGACGTTCATCGGCAGTGGACATGCTGCATGGCACGCTGCAATGGCGCTCGTCCAAGCGGACATGAAAGTTGCCATCATCGAGGAGGACACCATCGCCGGCACCTGCACCAACTTCGGCTGCAACCCGAAGATCCTGCTCGAAGGACCATTTGAAGTGCTTGAAGAACTCGGACACTATAAAGGCATCCTCAGCCAAGACACTACAGTCGACTGGCCCTCATTGATGGACTACAAGAAAAAAGTCATCCCACCGATGTCAGAAGGCCTCAGGCAGATGTTCGAACAGCAGGGCATCGACATCCACATGAATCATGGCACCCTGCAGGATGCCCACACCATCGCAGTCGGTGAAGAGACGTTCACGTCCGATAAAATCATCATCGCAACCGGCCAGCACAGCAACGCACTCGACATACCGGGCAAAGAATACACCAGCAACAGCCGTGACTTCATGGATATGGAGTCCATGCCGGAACACATCACATTCATCGGGGGTGGCTTCATCACGGCAGAATTCGCCTCCATCGCCATCAAGACGGGGGCGGAAGTCCATATCATCACCCATTCCGATGAAATGCTCCGTGGCTTCAACCGCAAGCATGTCGGCATGCTCACCAAAAAACTCGAGTCGGAAGGCGTCCATTTCCACTACAATGAAGATACTGCCGAAATCTCGAAGGATGGCGGGCGCTATACATTGCGTACCGAATCCGGTATGACACTATCCACCGACTGCATCATCGATGCCACCGGACGCGTACCGAACGTCGCCGGGCTCGGTCTTGAGAATGCCGGAGTCAGATATACGAAAAACGGCATCCAGACAGACGGCTACCTGCGTACCGCACAACCGAACATCTACGCAAGCGGCGATGTGCTGGACAAGACGATTCCAAAACTCACGCCGACCGCCACATTCGAGTCGGAATACATTGCCGCGCATATCACCGGCATGAATACGGAACCGCTCAAATACCCGGCCATCCCGAATGTACTCTATACACTGCCGCGCCTTGCCACAATCGGCACGACAGTTGCCGAAGCGGAGGAAGATGACGCCCTCACCGTCAAAACGGTCGAGTTCGGCAAACGGCTGTTGTTTGAGTACAAGAACGAAACCGATGCCCAGATGGATATCATCATCGACCAGGACAAACGTCTGGTCGGCGCTGAAATATACGGCAATGATGCAGCTGACTTGGTCAACGTCCTCACTTTCGCAGTCAACCAGAAAGTGACGGCGCAGGACCTCTCTGCCATGATTTTCGCCTTCCCAAGCCCTTCAAGCGGCGTCATCGATATGCTCAAATTCGAATTGTTGTAGCGTACTACCGAAGCGGATGAATGTCATCCGCTTCTTTTTTTATGCCTTCAGCGCCCGGCCATATCGCCAAGCTTCTTCATCTGACGGTCCAGCACCTGCTTGATGACCGGCTTCACCCCTTTAAGCATAAACGCGTATTTCCGCTTTCCGGGATCGAATGTGCTTGTCACCTGCACCATCGTCGTGTGTGCTGTAGCAGAGTCCAATTTAAAAGTTGATACAATCACACCCTGCTTGAGCACGGTCTTCACTTCAACATGCTGGTTCTTTTCATATTCCGTAATCTCAGACCGGAAGCGGTATGTACGGTTCAGCACCTTCAACTTTGTGATGAAGCGGGCGCCGACTCCCCGTTCTGCCTCAGTCAGATAGTCGTTGCCTTCAAAGATCGGGCTCCACGACTTCAATTCCTCATCATCATTGACTATGGTGAACAATCTCTCCGGTGTGCCCGACATCTCTTCTTCAAAATGATACAGTTCCATAAGATTCTGCCTCCCTCTTTTCCCCAATCATACCATTTTTGCGCCCATGACCTGGCACAGCGTGCACATCATTAACGCTCGATTTCCATGCGTGATAAAATGGGGGCTGTATTAAATAAACAGAGGAAATGCGAGGGATAGACAGATGAAGACATTGACAGATACATTCAAATTGCACAACGGCACCGAGATTCCGGGCGTCGGCTTCGGCACATGGCAGACACCAGACGGGGAAACTGCGGTCAACGCCGTCAAGAAGGCGATCGAATCCGGCTACCGCCACATCGATACGGCAGCTGCATATAAAAATGAAGGCAGCGTCGGCCAGGCAATCAGGGAATCCGGGGTGGACCGTAAAGATCTGTTCATCACCAGCAAGCTATGGAATTCCGAACGGGGCTATGAGACGACGAAAGCCGCTTTCGACAGCACTCTGAAAGCACTCGGTACGGATTACCTTGACCTCTACCTCATCCACTGGCCAGCAAACAAGAAACAGTCTGACGACTGGGAAACCATTAACCTCGATACGTGGAAAGCGATGACCGAGCTCTATAAAGAAGGCAAGATCAAAGCCATCGGCGTCTCCAACTTCATGCCACACCATTTGGAAGCGCTCGTCAACACGGAAATCAAACCAATGGTCAACCAGATCGAATATCATCCGGGGTACACACAGGATGAGACCGTCGCCTACTGCAAGCAGCACGACATTCTCGTTGAAGCATGGAGCCCGATCGGGTCCGGCCGCCTGCTCGAAAATGAAGACCTCAAGAAAATTGCCCAGAAATATGATAAATCCGTGGCACAGCTGTGCATCAGATATGTCATGCAGAATGGCATCCTGCCACTGCCGAAATCCGTGACCCCTTCACGCATCGAAGAAAACACACACCTCTTCGACTTTGAAATCAGCGATGAGGACATGAAGCAGATGGACGCGATGGACAACGTCGGATTCTCCGGCATGACACCGGATGAAATGGACCTCTAGATTTCTGAAGCATTATGATGCAGGGTGTCTAGCACCTTGCAGATAACATAATGAACCCCAATTCCATGTGGAATTGGGGTTCATTTTTATACTTCAATAACCACTAATTCTTTTGTTGACGGGGTCAATACTTCGCATCCCTGATCGTTGATGAGCAAGACATCCTCCACCCTTGCACCGCCGACACGAGGCAGGTAGATGCCGGGTTCCACACAGACCGTCATGCCTTTTTCCAGTACTTTATCCTTTTGGACAGAAAACAGGGGCTTCTCGTGTACTTCCAATCCAATTCCATGACCCGTCCCTGTCCCTGACTGCGCATTGTAGCCCGTCTTAATGAGATGCTCCCGCATCAGATGGTCGACCTCGGTGTCCTGCATGCCGGGTTTGATGTTATCCACGCAATTATTGAACGCAGTCAGCACGACATCATGTATCTCCTTCATTTTATCTGACGGTTCGCCCATGGATACGACTCTGGAAATATCTGCCCAATACCCGTCGTAACATGCCCCGAAATCTATAGTGATCATTTCACCTTTCTCAATCTTTTTGCCGGTCGCCCTCCCATGCGGCAGGGAAGACCTTGAACCAGAGGCGACAATGGGTGGAAATCCAGCTGCATAGCCGTTTTCTTTCTTCATGAAATCTTCCAGTTCACCAGCCACTTCCAGTTCAGTCATGCCTACTTTGATGAAGTTTGTAATGTGTAGATAGGCTTCATCCGTAATCCGGCAAGCCTCTCTGATTTTATCCAATTCATCGGGTGATTTGATCATTCTGATGTTTTCTACAATGTCATAGGATGGCACCAACTCACCATCGAACATTTCATCGAGCCACTTATGCAGACCAAAACTGATATGCCGCTCTTCAAAACCCAATTTTTTTATATTTCTTTCGTTGAGTTGACGAGCCACCGCTTCATAGATTTTCCCTTTGTGGCCCGTGTGGCCTGCATGGAGGATTATTTCGAAATCAGTCTGTTGTTTGGCCTGCTCGAAATACCGGTAGTCTGTAACCAATAGTTTTTCATTGCGGGTGATGATCAGCACGCCATTACTGCCGGTAAACCCGGAGAGATACCGTATATTCCAAAGCCCCGAAATCATCACTGCTTCTATCCCAAAATCATCGAATTCCCCGATCAGCTCATCTATTCTGTTCAAATCGATTTCTCCTTTTAATGAAATTCATTTTTTCTCAATACATGGAAACAATAGTGGAAAATACTATAAGTAAGATGCCCATGGACAACACCCATAACCCTGAGCCAGTTCTTCGAAAGTTCCGCTTATCTTTAAGCTCAGCATCCTGCTCCGCAACGAATGTCTCCAATTTCGAATCATGTCTTAAGATTTTCTTGAAGTTATTGAATATCGCATTGTAGACCCCTTTATTCATCATCCACATGAATCCGCCGGCTATGAACAGCAGTAGCCCAACCATGAAAAATAAGTTAAGATATTCTATCGGTATGTTTACGGCAACAGGCAATAATATGAGACAGGCTGCTGCAGTGAGATAAATTAAAACTGTTTTTTTACTTACTGTCTTCAATCCATTCCACCCCTTTACCTTCAACCTGCTCTTGTCTATATGCTTCCATTTCTTTTTCGGTGCATGACACGAAGTGCCCCGGGGTCACTTCCCTCATCTGGCCGGGATCCTTGACCTTCTCCCAGGCGATGTCTTCTTCCTTACTTCGGTTCTTTTCATTGCGCGGATCAGGCACCGGTATGGCGCCAAGCAAAGACTGCGTATATGGATGCAAAGGGTTTTCGAATAGTTCATCACTATCTGCAACTTCCACTAATCTACCTTTATACATTACCCCGATCCTGTCACTGATGTGTTTCACCATCGACAAGTCATGGGCGATGAATAAGTATGTCAGTGCATTCTCATTCTGCAGTTTTTTCAGCAGATTGATTATTTGAGCCTGTATTGATACATCCAATGCTGAAATGGGTTCGTCCGCAACGATGAATTCCGGTTCTACGGCGAGGGCTCTGGCAATCCCTATCCGCTGTCTCTGTCCCCCACTGAATTCGTGGGGGTATCTGGTGGCATGTTCAGAATTCAACCCTACTGTTTCCAATAATGCCTTTACTTTTTCCCTACGTTCTTTCTTATTTTGATATAGACCGTGTATATCCATTCCTTCTGCGATGATATCCTCTACGGTCCAACGTGGGTTCAGAGATGAGTACGGATCCTGGAAAATCATCTGCATCTGCTTATGAAGTTCCAATTTGTTCTTCTCTGCCAGACTCTTGCCTTTAAAATGTATCTCGCCTTCTGTCGATTGATATAAATTGACTAGATTCCGGCCCGTGGTCGATTTCCCGCACCCCGACTCACCTACCAGCCCGAAGGTTTCCCCCTCGTAGATTTCGAAACTCACCCCGTCTACTGCCCTTACTTCGTTTTTCTGGCCTTTATTGAAATGCTGTTTAAGGCCTTTCACTTCCAATAGCTTGTTGCTTCCTATCTTTTTCTCGCTCCGTACTTCCTCATCCTTATCGGATTCAAATATCTCTTCAACTTCATCCTCTACTGCCTTACTCACTTTTTCGTGCAGCAGCCAAGTCGCCGCGTGATGTGTTTCCGTCACTTCGAACATGGGTGGATTATATAGGAAATCTATTTTCAGAGGTGCTTTATTGCGTATCGCAAATGCATCCCCTTCAGGGGGGTTCATCAAATTTGGGGGTGAGCCTGGAATCGAGATCAATGTATCGTGGGAATGCTCCAGATTCGGCATGGCTTTCAACAAGCCTTTGGTGTAGGGATGCTGCGGATTATAGAAGATCTCTTCCACTTTTCCTATCTCCACTATCTTTCCGGCGTACATGACCGCAACCCGATCTGCAATATTGGCTACCACACCCAAGTCATGGGTGATGAATATGATTGAGGTGCCGCGTTCCTTTTGAATTTTCTTGAACAGATCGATCACCTGCGCCTGTACTGTAACGTCTAAAGCAGTCGTTGGTTCATCCGCTATCAGTATTTCGGGATCGCATGCCAATGCCATGGCTATGACCACTCTTTGCTGCATGCCTCCGGAAAACTGATGGGGATATTGATTGATCCTTTTTTCAGGTTCATGTATCCCCACTGAACCCAATATTTCGATTGCCCTCCCTACAGCCTCTTTCTTCGATATTTTACTATGTGTCAAAATCCCTTCTATAATCTGGTTTTTCACGGTCATGGTCGGATTTAAGGATGACATCGGATCTTGGAATACTATTGATATTTCTGATCCTCTCAATTTCCTCAACTTTTTTTTATTATATTTCAATATATCTTCATCTTTATATTTTATATATTCTCCGCTGATTTTCCCCGGAGGTTCGGGTATAAGCCCCATGATACTTTTCGACATCACTGATTTGCCAGAACCGGATTCACCTACAACTGCCAGAGTCTCGCCCTTTTTCAAATCAAAGGAGACGTTCCTGACTGCCTGGACCACCCCGGCATAAGTATCGAAAGTGACATCGAGGTTTTTTACAGAAAGTATTTCATCCAAACTCATCACTCCTACTTTCTCATTTTAGGATCAAACGCGTCTCTCAAACCATCTCCCAATAGATTGAAGCTGATCATGATCAGACTGATTATGATAGACGAGAACATGAGCATATGGGGGTAAATCTGAATCAGTTCAAACCCATCGTTCACTATCGTCCCTAAGGAAGCTATCGGAGGCTGCAGCCCTAAACCAATAAAACTCAAGAATGCTTCTGTAAATATTGCGGTTGGAATAGTGAACATCGTCGTTATTATAATCGGCCCCATTGAATTTGGGATGAGGTGACGCCAGATCAATCTCGTGTCTCCCGCCCCTAGTGTTCTCGAAGCCAAGACGAATTCCTGACCCTTCAGTTTCAGGACTTGTCCTCTTATGATCCTTGCCATATTCACCCATCCTGTTATGACCATCGCCAGTGTAATCGACATGATTCCAGGCTGGAGGATGAGTATGAGCAGAATGATTACAATGAGGTTCGGAACTCCTATAAGGACTTCTATAATGCGCTGCATAACATTGTCTACCCTGCCGCCATAGTAAGCAGAAATACTGCCATAGGTGACACCGATAAGCAAATCCAGAAGCGCAGCCAAAAACGCGATGTACAAGGAGATACGGGTGCCTTCCCATATCCGCGTCCAGACATCCCGCCCGAGGTTATCCGTCCCGAACCAATAATAGCCCTCTACATTCTCCGCTTCGTATATATCAACACCGTTGATATCCGTTCCATTCAAATTCAAGAATGGCACATGCTCTAAAACTGGAACTTTAGGTGGCATGTTGCTTATTTGGAGATTCTGTTCATCAAATTCGTGATCATTCATATAAGGGCCCAAAATGGCGAGGAGGATGATGAGTATGATTAGCACCAGTCCCACTATCGCCCCTTTATTCTGTTTGAGACGACGCCATGAATCTCCCCAATAACTTATTGGCTTTGTCGAAATGACTTCTTTGCCGCTATGCAGCTGATTTTCCACTTCAAACAGATCATCCGTCAATTTATGCTCAGGTATGCTAATTTTTGCCACCTCCAGAAAGTCGGATTCTCGGATCTATAATGCCGTAGAGGATATCGACGATGAAGATGACGACTATGAACAGGAGACTGAAAAATAGTGTAACTCCCATAATTACTGGATAATCATTGGTCAGTATTGAATTTACAAATTGTTCTCCGAGACCTGGGATGCTGAAAATACGTTCCACCACAAGCGTACCTGTCATAAGTGACACAGTTAAAGGACCGATGATGGTGATGATTGGTATCATTGCATTCCGGATTCCATGTTTCCTGATCACCTTCCATCTATCCACACCTTTTGCATGAGCGGTCGTAATATAATCCTGCCCAAGCACCTCGAGCATTTCCGAGCGCATATACCTGGCGATGGTCGCCATTACAAACGCGGCCAGGGAAATTGTCGGCAGGATGGAGTATTCAAATCCGTCCCAAAACGCCACCGGCAGCCATTGGAGTCTCACGCCTATCCAATACTGGAGAAGGCCGGCAAAGACAAAGTTGGGGATCGATAGTCCCAAAACAGCTGCAATCATCGCCGAGTAATCGACCAGTGTGTTCTGCCTTATCGCAGCAATGATGCCAAGGAGCCCTCCAACAACAAGCCCAAGGCCCATCGCCTGGGCCCCGAGTATTGCTGATACTCCTATCCTTTCTCCAATGATGGTGGCTACTGAACGACCGTCGAACTGAAATGAGACGCCCAATTCGCCGACCATTATATTTCCAAGGTACTTAAAATACTGTACCGCCACAGGCTCATCCAAGCCGTATCTCTGATTCAATATTCTTTCCTGGGCTTCACTCAGTCTTTCATCATTAAACGGGGATCCCGGCAATGTCTGCATCAGGAAGAAAGTCAATGATGCGATCAATAAAAATGTGAAAATCATATACCCTAATCTGCTTAGTATATATTTTGCCACTTGGACACCTCCTGGATATCTTCACAGAATCGTTTCATTCAATGTTATTTTTCCATGGTCACCCACTTGAATGAGAATGTATTATCCGGGTGCGCGGTGAAATTATTGACTTCCGGTTTTATGAGCCTGGCGTTTGCTGACTGGTAGATTGGGGAAATCGCCGTTTCCTGATCGATTAGAATGCGTTCTGCTTCCTGCAGGTCAGCAAACCTCTGATCCAGATCGGAAAAATCCGTCTGTGCCTTTTTGACAAGGCTGTCGTACTCTTCATTCTCAAAGTCCTGCCAATTGTAAGGCCCATCAGATAAATGGATATTCAAAAACTCGACAGGATCGCTCAGATCGTTTCTCCAGCCCGAAAATGACATATCGTAATCTTGTTGGCTTTCCAAGTCAAGCTTCTGTTTGTTCGGCTGCTGGTTTATGTTCACCGTTAATCCTGGAAGGTTCTTCTCCCATTGGTTCTTCATATATTCAGCCATGGATTTTCTTTGGTCATCGTCATAACTCAATAACTCCAGAGTGACCGAATCTTTCCCCAATTCCTCCAGGCCTTTTTCCCAGATTTTTTGGGCCTCTTCAACATCAGTCATATTGAAATCACCATATTTCTCCCTGAAATCTTCCCCTTCACTATTTTCAACGAAGTTTTCAGGAACCAGGAAGTATGCAGGTATCGAACCATTCTTCAATATCGAATCTGCCGCTTCTGCCTTATCGTAGGACATATCCAATGCCTTTCTGATATTGCCATTATTCAAATCTTCATTCTGGAAATTGAATCTGACGAAATACACTTCTGTATTTATGTTTGTCGTATATTCTTCACTGTCCGCATACATATCTACAAATTCAGAAGTGAGATTTACAACATCAATATCACCTGTTTCATATAGATTCACTTCAGTTGAAGCATCTTTGGCGACTTTATAGTCGACGGCATCGAGTTCAACCGCATCACTATCCCAATACTCTTCATTTTTGCTCAATACCCAGCCCTGGTCATGATTCCAGTCATCAAGATAAAAAGGACCATTGGAGATGACATTTTCAGGTTCCAATCCATAGTCATCCCCCTGCTCAGCGATGAAGTCTTCATTTTGTGGAAACATGACTGGATTGGTCAGCACTTCCAAAAAGTACGGGACGTTATTATTGAGTTCAACCACTAGTGTTTTATCGTCAGTCGCTTCCACACCGAGTTCATCTACTTTGCCATACAACTCATCGTCAGGATCCTGGATTTCATTGGCATTGACTATGGGTGCCATCAAGTATGCATGTGGAGAAAATGTTTCCGGATTCAATGCCCGCTTCCATGCGTATGTAAAATCATGTGCCGTAACGGGTTCACCATTGGACCACACTGCGTCTTCCCTGATATTAAACGTATAGGTTACGCCACCATCTTCATTTTCCTTCATCTCATAATCTTCAGCCATGCCTTCAGTCAGTTCACTGTCCTGATCCAATCTGAACAAGCCTTCATAAATGTTCAGCATGATTGTCTGGGACAAGCCATCCAAGTTGCCATTCGTCTGGACCGTCGGCAGTTCCCCAGGAGTAGCCATATGCAGTGTTCCGCCACTGGGACCATCAGCAGTGCCTTCAGATTCTCCTCCGTCCCCACCTGAGTCTTTTGCCGACTCTTCTCCGCCTCCCCCGTAACATGCTGTCAGCAATGCGGCCATCATAACGAGCAGAATCATCATAAATAATCTTGATTTTTTCATTTATAACCCTCCATTTTTTAAATATTCTGAACTATAATATTAAAAATTTTTGCCTCTAGGCTACTGCAGCAGAAATCCTTCAGGCATCTCGTCAGACGCTTCCAATACAAAAGTGTGGAAGCCGCTTGTATTCGCTTTTCCGGAGACCTTTGCGATGACTGCCTCGTATTCACCAACTTTCGTTTCAGCGGTCACTTCTCCTTTGAAAATTCCTCCGGTAATGCTCCGGTTCATGAACGCGTCCCCTCCCCCGATGGTTGAATCATTAAAGAGTTGGGCTGCTTTCGCACTCGTACCCGTGCCGCACGGGGAACGGTCAATTTGCTTGTCTGCAAAAATCGTGACGTTCTGCCACGTTCCAGGTTCTTTCAATTCTTCCGAAAAGATGACGCCGTAGATGCCGTTCAAGTCTTCCTCGAGTGGATGCTGGATGGTATATTTTTTCTCGACTTCCGCTTTGATCGCGGCACCCCAGTTTTTAAATTCCGTCAGATTCTCACGCCTTTGTGTTAAATTTAGAAGACTGTTGTTAAGAAACACATAAAATGCGCCTCCAAAAACCACATCGGCGTTCAGCTGCTTCCCCTCAATATCCAGAGTGATATCTTCCAGATAGACGAATGAAGGGACGTTTTCAAACGTAACCAAAAGTTCGCCATCTGCGTCATATTGCGCCTGGGCAATGACTTTTCCTGCCGGGCTGTCTATCACAAACCTTCTCTTATCGGAATTGTCCCCGCAGGCGCCCGTCTCGATCATCACAGTGACGACCGCAATGATGCCGTGCCCGCACATCGTGCTCCATCCTTCGTTATGCATGAATAGCACGCCGAAGTCAGACCCCTCCTCAGCCGGCGGTGTAATGATGCAGCCGTACATCCCTTCATGCCCCCTTGGTTCATTCATCAAAAAATTTCGGATACCGTCCAGGTGCTCGATGCAGTAGGCACGGCGTTCCAGCTGTGTCTCTCCTTTAATGGTTGGCAACCCGCTCATGATGATCCGAAGCGGCTCTCCTGCCACATGCATGTCGATGGTATTGATCATTCTTTTGAAGTTCAATTCATTCCCTCCTTTTCCTTGTTATAGAGTATAAAGAAATTTCCGTGCCATAATTTTCCGGTTAGACGCATTGCCTGCTTTTCGATATACTGGAAAGAATCAAAATTTTGGAGGACTACTACTATGACCATTGATTACACATCCAGAAAAAATGCACTGATTTCCAATCTTAAAGAGCAGGCGGTTGACGCCGCACTCATCACTGATCCGTCAAACATCTATTATATGACCGGCTTCTTTGCCGATCCCCATGAGCGCTACATGTCGCTCTTCATCGATGTAGAAAGTAAGGAAACGCACCTTTTCCTTCCGGCACTCGATAAGGATGCAGCAGAAATTGCGGATGCAGATCACATCATCCCGATTTCCGATGAAGAAGATCCATTCGCCATCATAAAAGACACCATCAAAAGTGACGTGAAGACAATGGGAATCGAGACGAATGTCGTCACTGTCGCCCACCACAATGGACTGAAAGGTGTCTTCCCTGAAGCACGCTTCACCGATATCCAGGAAGCTTTGAACCTGCAGCGGACATTCAAGAGCCGTGAAGATGTGGACGGCATGAAAGAAGCCGTGCGCATCATTGAAACCGTGCTCGCAGAAGGCCTCAAAACCATTAAAGCAGGCATGACCGAAGCCCAGCTCGTCGCCCAATTCGAATACTTGATGAAAGTCCATGGCGCTGCTGGCCCATCATTCTCTACTATGGTCCTGGCCGGCGAGAAAGCTGCACTGCCGCACGGTACCCCGGGCGACAGAACGCTTGAAAACGGTGATTTCCTGCTCATCGATTTTGGTGTCATCACTCATGACCGCTACTGCTCTGACATCACACGCACCTTCATCATCGGCGAAGCGACCGACAAGCAGACAGATATCTATAATATCGTCAAGGCCGCTACTCAAGCCGGTGTTGACGCCGTCAAAGCTGGCGTACCACTCAAGGAATTCGACATCGCAGCGCGCAGCGTCATCGAGTCCCACGGCTACGGCGAATACTTCAATAACCGCGTTGGACACGGCCTCGGCATCGAAGTCCATGAAGCGCCGTCCATCCATCACTTGAACGAAGATGTCGCCAAACCCGGCATGCTGTTCACCATCGAGCCCGGCATCTACATCCCAGGCTACGGCGGTGTCCGCATAGAGGAAGAAGTGTACATCAACGAATCGGGAGAAGCGGAAGTCCTCACCACTTTCCCGACGGAACTGCAGACGATACAGATCTGAAGCTCAAGATTTTGGTTCCCCGCACCAAGAAAGAAATAAGCTTCAACACGGCCCATAAATTGCACAATAAAACCGCTGATCTAAATAGATCAGCGGTTTTATTGTGAAATGGTTTCATCTAATATTTGTTCATAAGCAATGATTATTCCGAAATCCTGGAGCGATTATTCCGCCCTTTTCTTCCCGAAATAAAGCAGACCCATAAGCAACCCAATCAGCAGCATGACCGAGGCGAATATCAGGAACGGTATCGGGCCGAACTGGAAGATGAGCGGTGCGGATAATGCAGTGACGAGCCCGCCGCCAAGAAACGGTTCGAAGACCAGCTGCTTGTAGCCGAAACCTTCAAGTGCAGGCGATTCCGTCTCGGGGTCGGCCACACGGATCAGCATCAGACCGGTGGCTGTCACCCCGGTCGACTGGCCGAAGTCCCCGATGGCACGCTCCAGCCAGTAGTCCGGAATCATCCTTGGACCGAATACAAAGAATCCGAAGACGTTCCATACGATGCCGGCTAATGCCAAGAGTAGGAACGGCACCAGATATTCACCCAGTACCGCCAAGGAAACAGTCGCAATCGCACTGGTGATGAGGATATCAAGGGCAAATCCTTGTATAGTCGTAATCATTTGCCTGTCTACGAGGCGGGCTGTATCGTATTTGTCCACGAAGAATTGGACCGCCAGTCCCCCAAACATCGCCAATGGGAACAGTGGGACGTATGTCATGAAGTCCGAGCCGAATGAGACAGCTTCCAGCCATTTGAGACCTTCTAGCAGAAGATAGCCGATAAAGATGGCAAGGCCCACTATGGCAAAATGGAAAGTAAGTGTTTCAATGGATTCGGCGCGTACCGTCTTTTCAGGACCGGAACCACGGTCTTCCTCTTCGACGATGCCCGCTTTCTTCGTAGCTGACATTCCTTTTACATCGCTGATGATTTTCGTCTTGTTCCGGCGGACCCCCCAGTTGATCAGGATGATACCGAAGATCACCCCGCTCAGGATACCGACGGTGGCCATGCCGACAGCGAGATCATAGGCCTCAGGGAACCCAAGCTCTGCAAACGTTTCCTGTAAACCGGCTGCCGTACCGTGGCCGCCCTCAAAACCGATTTCAACAAGCGCACCGATAAACGGCGGGATGTCATAAAACGGCACCAGCACCAGAACTGTCAGCAGTAGACCAATGACGTACTGCCCCCAGCCAAGAGACCAGCCGAAGGCCAATTGTGGTCCACCCACATTCCATATCCGCTTCACATTCGGTAAAACCGTACCGATGAACAGCGTCGCAAACACGACGTTGATCATGAGACCCGGGAGTGACGACCAGACTTCCATAATTTCTTCCGTCAATATTCCTGTTGTCCAGAACGAGTCTTCCCCGACAAAGTTCCCAGCAATCCGTCCGAGTACTCCCGGACCTAAAAACAATGCCACGAATCCTCCGATGACGGACGCCGGGAGGAAAAGATTCTGCATCAATTCCACGCGCATCCGGATCCATTTTCCGATCAGGAGGAAAATCCCCAGACAAAGCAACGCAAATCCAATATGTTCCGGACTCATAATTACACCCCTCCCAATAAATTAAAAAAAGTATAATCATCGCATATTACTTTTTGTAAACAATAGCTATTATTACCCTCCTCTTCCCGACAATGATAATATGGAAACGTGAAACCAATGACAAAATGGATGGGCATGTGAGTAATAATCGTTACAACCGCAAAATCGACCCTGAAAATTTCGAGGAGGCTTTCCTAGGGGAAAGCCGAAGTCCATATATGACCAGTGCATTGCGGACTTCAAACCCATCATCACCCTCGACCAGCTCGAGAAGATGGTGCATGGCTACAACCAGGGGTCGAGCGGTATAAGCTGGAGCACATCTCCCACCTCAGGGAGCATCGACATTATCTGCGGCGCAATCAGAGTGGTGAGAGGGCGTTGAGCGTCTATTTCAACTCGGCAGCCCACTCATCCTGGAGTTTCCGAGAAAAGTATTCAAGTGACTGAAAGGAGCAGCTTATATGGAGACCGTATACTTGGCCGGCGGATGCCTATGGGGCGTCCAGGCCTTCATCAAGACCCTGCCTGGTGTCATATCTACAGAAGCTGGTAGGGCAAACGGCACCAGTGACACGCTCGAAGGCGTGTATGACGGCTATGCCGAGTGTGTAAAGACCGAATTCAATCCGACCGTCACATCCATCGATCGATTGATGGGCCATCTGTTTGAAATCATCAATCCATATAGTATCGACCGCCAGGGGGAAGATGTCGGCAGAAAATACCGAACTGGATTATATAGCGAAGACCCGATGCATCTGGAAGAAGCGGAAGCCTTCATACAGCAGAGGGAGGATCACGCGAAAATCGCCGTCGAAGTCCTTCCCCTTACACACTATGTAAGAAGTGCAGACGAGCACCAGGATCGACTGGAGAGATGCCCCGATGACTATTGCCATATCCCGAAGGAATTATTGATGAAATACCGATGAGTCCCTCTGTCACTACTGGCGGAGCCCACCTCCTTCTATCCACACCGTATTTCCAAAGATAATGATGTTATAATACAAGTAATAAATAGGAGGCTGTACATGAAACACAGAACCTCCAATCTATGGCAGTAGATTTGGGGTTTTATTTGGTGTATTTTCTTCGCCATCTGGATCGTCATTACGTCCATCCAGGCACTTACCGGCAAGTTCGATGATGAACTCGCGAAGCACCGCAATGACGAGTAAGGAGGGATAACCCATGCTCGACAATATCAAGAAGTTGATCCGGTACTACGAGGAAGTGCTCGAAATGCCGCACCGTACGGAGGTCGCCAGGGAGCTGAGGGACCAGGATGACCTCTTCCTGCTGCTCCTCTACTCCGAGATGATCGGCATACCGAATCCGGTCTACTACTACACGCTGGAACTGTATCCGCACATCATCGAGGACTTCCACGACTGGCATCTCCGCATGGGGATGGACAAGTCGCCGCTGACCGGCATCCGCTGCTGCTGACTATACTAAAGGAGCATATCCATGAGCATTCATACAAAGAAGATCCTGTTCATCGGCGGCAAGGGCGGGGGGGCAAGTCTACGTCCGCTGCCGCCATTGCATGGCAACTCGCAAAATCAGGGAAGAAGACGCTGCTCGTCTCGACCGATCCGGCCCATAATCTCGGGCACATCTTCTCGCGTGACATCGGCGGGGAGACGGTGGAAATTGCAGAGAACCTCCATGCGCTTGAGATCGACCCGGAGCATGAGACGAAGAAGTACATTGACTCTGTAAAGGAGAACATCAAGGGCACCGTCCAGTCCAGCATGATCGAGGAGGTCAACCGCCAGCTCGATACCGCCCAGGCCTCACCCGGTGCGGATGAATCGGCGCTGTTCGACAAGCTCGTCTCCATCATCCTCGAGGAGGAAGGTGAATACGACCACCTCGTATTCGACACCGCCCCCACCGGTCATACGATAAGGCTGCTCACACTGCCGGAGCTGATGGGCGTGTGGGTCGAGGGGCTGCTGAAGAAGCGGCAGAAGACGAACGAGAACTACACTCAGCTGCTGAATAACGGGGAACCGGTTGAGGACCCGATCTATGATGTTCTGCTCACCCGGCAGAACCGCTTCTCACGGGCACGGGAGATCATGCTCGAGTCCGGCAAGACGGGGTTTATATTCGTCCTGAATCCCGAAAGACTGCCGATTCTTGAAACCAAGAAGGCTGTGGGTCTCCTCGACAAGTATCACCTGCATGTGAAGACGCTCATAATCAATAAGGTGCTGCCTGATGAAGCCGACGGCACCTTCCTCGCCCAGCGGCAGGAGCATGAGCAGCGGTATCTGAAGGAGATTGAAGATACCTTCACGAATCAGAACCTCATCCGCGTGCCCCTGCTCCCCCATGACATCACGACCATCGAGGAGCTCGACCCGTTCAGCGCGTATTATGAGATGGACTGAAAAATAAGAGGAGCCTCCACCACTGTGGAGACTCCCATATGTTGAATCTATTGGAGCAGAGCAATCTGCTCCTTTTTTATGGACTTATGATGTAATGGTTAGTTTCAGTCAGAAGCGGTAAAAGTATAATAATGAATATATGGAGGGATGAAGATGAAACGCACTGAAGAGATTGAAGTCATTACAATCAAGGTCGAAGACGACAGCAAGATACCCAACCACCCCGACTTCCCCCTGCTGATCTATAAGAACGTGTTTGAAGATGGAGACGATATTCCCGCCATCCTGAATTCCAATGACTGGTCCGGGGAGTGGCTCGGCTCCGTCCACCCTTTCCACCACTACCACAGCAACACCCACGAAGTGCTTGCGGTCAAGGAAGGACATGCCACACTGCAGCTTGGCAGTGAGCAGGGTGAGGTGGTAGAAGCGGAGAAAGGCGATGTCATCATCCTCCCAGCCGGCTATGGCCATAAAAAGTTAGAAGCAAGTGACGATTATGCGAACTACGGTGCCTACCCCGGTGGCCTCAGTTTTGACATGTGCTATGGAGAACCTGAAGAGCGGCCTGAAAAGTTGGAGAATATAAAGAAGGTTCCAAAACCTGAGTTTGACCCAGTGTTTGGTCAAGGTGGATCGTTATTCGATTACTGGAGAAATTCATTCTAATAGCATAAAGTGGAACTAGTTGGATTGAAATCCTTCTTTAACGCTGTCAATTGAAAGTAAGAAAAATTCATAGTTGCTAATAGAATTATTCATAATTTTTTATTGAGTTATTACTAAAGCAACAATTAACGGTACTCTCTAAAAAGCTATAACATATATGTTTTGAGCAACTTATAAAACCCACATTATCTCTTGTCCCATATTTCCAAAAATTCATTTAAATAAAAATTTCCTTTTTTTGAATCTACCATTTTTAAAAAATTTATTTTACCCAATATATATTCTCTATAATTAGAGACAAAAAACTTGTCATTAAAAGTTAAATGATTTTCCATCCCTCTCGTTCTAATATAATATAGTTCTTGCCTTAATTGTTTTATATACTCTTTTGGTACAGAAACTTTATCATTTACAACTAACCCTGTTACTTCTTGTCTTGAATAATAAGGTTGAACTCTAGTTTTTTCTTTTTTAATTTCAAAGCCTTCATCATTCAGTATTTCAGAAATTACCTTTATAGATTTATAAACTTCTTTCGAACCCGAGAGTGTTATATCATCAGCATATCTGGTATATGTAAGATTATTTTTTTGTGCATATGCTTCAATACGATTATCCAATTTTATTAAAATAAGGTTAGAGATATGGGGGCTTGTAGGAGCTCCTTGCGGTAAATAATTATTAAATGTACATAGATTACTTAATGTTAGGGATACTTTCTCGCTATATCCTATAGATTTAAAAAGAATAAATACCTTTTTATTATTTATATTTTTAAAAAAATCTTTAATGTCAATATTCAAAACATACTCTTTATTTATATGTTCTTTAGCATTATCCACTATTGAAATATTTTTTTTGAATCCTTTTGCTTTATGATGAGCTTTTAACTTATATAATATATTATCAAGTATCCATCTTTGACAATGCATTAACACTGGGGATGGTTTGCTTATTTCTCTCTTTCCATTCCTCTTCTTTGGAATAGAAAAAGTTGTCATATGGTTTTTTGGTGAAAAAAGCACACTGAAAAATTGATCTTCATTTATATTTATTAATCTTGCTAAATGAATATTGTCAAAAATCACAGGGACTTCTTTTTTATTTAAGTTTTTAACATACTCTAATATCTCTTCCTTATGGTCGTGTTTCCTCAAATTTTTTTCTAGTTCAATAATATCCATATCCAGAACCCCCATACTTACCAAAAACTGTATTTGTTTTACGTCAAGAGTAATTACTCTTGACACAATAAATTGCTAAATTTATTGTAGCAAGTCATCTTGGTTTTCAGATGACTTGCTATAATGGTTTAGAACCATTAAATTAAACGAAGACGACTCGTCTTCTTTTCTAAGCATGGAAGTTATCCGGAATATAGATTTCACTAATTCCTAACGGTGAATCATTAGGAATAATAGTTTCATTATAACTTTCTTTCTGTATAAAATCTATCTTATCATTATACTTTTCGTTTAAATACATTTTAGACTTGTTAGTAAGGTTATAACTTTCATCTAGTAAATTTTCTTCAATCATTATTTCTAAAAATTTGTTTATTTGCTCTTTTTCAAATCCTAATATACTTCTAATTTCGTATTTTTCACCTATCCCTCCCATTTCTTTGAAATATAACAATACAATATCTTTCTTATATTCAATTTTATTTTTTTCTTCCATATGACATCTTCTTCCTAATATCCTGTATTGGATTTATTTCTCGTTTCCTCTCAAATGGCCCCTTATATCCTCTATTTTCCCACCATAAGGATGCTAGAGTGTTATTAGGTGTATTTCTATAAGAGCCAACGAGAAGCATTGATCTATCATATCCTAAGATATAATTCTTACTTACTTTTATCTTATCTCTCTCTAGTCTTTTTACTTGATTATAAAAATTAGAATCTAAGTAGAGATTCTCAATTAAGTTACAAGTATAATTATAAACATAAAATTCGATATGAAACTCTTCATCTATATAAGTCTTTTTTATTTCCTCTTCAATTTCTTTGCGTAATGTTAAAATTATGAAGATGAGATTTTTGCCATGTAGATTAAAATTTCTTTTAAGCTCCTCAATAAAATTTTTCAATGTGTTACCTGAGCCTACAAAGTCGTCTATAAAAACTATACTATTCTTACCTTCTAGTATTTTTTTGTATTTTTCAAGCAATGGATTTTCTTCATATTCCGTAGTGAATAATATATGATGAAGATTAAGCACATTTTGATTCGGCAAATTAAATTCGTCAAGAAATAAACTCAATATATGAGATGAGCTATTGTACTTAGCCTGTTTATCTGTGATATTTGAAAAAATTATTTTTACATCAGTACTTATGTTAGACACAGTGATTCCTATATAGGGTATAAATTGTTCCTTAATTTCTCTCTTAGAAAAATAAGTGAATTGGTACATCAAATTCTTAACAATATTCTTAGTATCTGCGTCTATATTGGCATTATTGAAAAAGTTTCTTATATTACTCTCTAAATGAGGCTTATCATCGTCTCTATCTTCAAGTTTTAACTTTTTCAATATTTTACCTATATTGTAAGTATCTTTATCCATAATTAATTTTCATCTCACTTAAATTATAATCTTAAAATACATAATATTTATAGTGAAGAACAAAATATGTTTGTACATTGTAAGCTACTCAATAAATCAAGATGAAGTAAAACTTAGTTTATTTGAGGGCTTGAACGACGTAAAAGTCTTTCCTTCTACCATCGTCTACCATATATAACTATTCTCATCTGTAGTAAGCGTCAGTTCATATTCAATTGCTTCGGACTGATTCATTATATCGTGCTCGAGAGTCGCTTCACTTTAGTAACTGATATACCATTCACCCATCGCGATCAATTGGTAGTTGCTTCCATTATACTATAAACACCCCTCCGAAAAGAATATGTTGGTTGAATTTAATACAGCTGATTAGTCCCGTTTTAGCGAGCATAGTCAGAAGACATTACTAAAACACACGATTTATAGTTGATCGTGTATGTTCTATGGAAAGTTCCTCACATAAAAACCTCACTAACCTATACATGGACTCTCACACTTAGGCGGAGAAGTATACGAATTTAAATATCCTTCTCTATTCAAATCATATTTTGGCAAGATATTGCATTTTATTCTTTACGTATAAACGCGATTGCCCTTTGGAAATCATATTTTCGTTTGTCAAAATAAGCTAGACAGTTCTTTCTCACCCATGTAACCCAAAAAGACTTCCAATGGTGTACGATAGTTCAATGATTTTCTTGGGATATGGTTTCTTCTGGCGGCAACCGATGAGATAAAAGCTTGGTCGACCGTGTTGAAATCCATATCTTTAGGCAGGCCATCCCTTCTGAGCAAGCCGTTGGAATGTTCGTTTAATCCCCGCTGTGATGGTGTGCCCGGATCGGCAAAGTAGATGGATAGATCATTTCGATTGCTCATCGACTGCCAGTTGGAGAACGCCTTGCCACAATCGAAGGTGATGGATTTGAATAGGTTTCTAGGCATCTGTTGACACCATGTATTAATGGCAGACTCAATATCCAGTGCGGTTCTGCCTTTGGGTTTTAATGTGATGATGGCTTTTGACAGACGCTCAACCAGCGTGATGACCGCACTCTTGTGACGGACACCGACAAGGGTGTCGCCTTCGAGGTGGCCGAACGCTTCATTGAAAGTGGGATAGTCATCCACTCTTTCAGAGATATTACGCCTGAAGGCTTGTCTGCCCCGGCGTTCCTGACGGCCATTCGGTTTTCGCTTGCCCTGCATTGGCAGCTTGGCCGCATCAAAGGTTTCCCGTTTGAACATCCGATACAGCGTGCGACCCGAGCAGTCAATTGGCATCTCCTGCCGGCCGACGATCACATCCGGTGTCCAGCCCTGAGCGACCTTCTCTTCGATGTACTTCTGTTGACTGGTCGGCAAGACACTTTGTTTTCTACCACATCGCTTCTTATTTTCTTTATAGCGCTGATAGTAGTCGATGGCGGTGTGCCCGGCCTTGAAATGCTTGATGACATTGTGGATAGTCTGCCGGGCACGTCCGAGCCGTTTCGCAATCTGAGCCACGGTAGTTCCGTGTCGGAAATAGGCTTCTATGAATACTAATTCATCCGTGGTAATATGGGTGTCGGTCATGCATGATCACTCCTATGATTTCTTTTGTCGGAAAACCATTTTGAGTGTATCATGTGTGACCGTTTTATGTGTCTAGCTTAATTTTACAATCGGCGATTATTAAAAATGTTTTGATATTTTAATTAAATTTATATAGGAGATAGAAGCCATGATAAGTTTTCAGAAAGAAGATGTAGAAATCAAAGCCTTAAAACTCCTTAAAGAGTATGATAGCAAGAAGTATAAAGATGCCTACAAATCTGAAATGCCAGATATACAAAATGATATTACTAATGTAGGAGTCGAAGTTGTTGTCGTAGATTTTAAAGAGAATTTATTTTTAGATAAATTATTTGGTGCACCATTTCTCCAATTTCTTAAAATGACTAACTGCTATAAGATTAAGAAGAAAGAGTTAGAAGGTTTACTGGAGGTTACTGACAATGATGTAGCTTTACAAGAAATTATTAATTCTAAGCCCGTATACGATAAGAATGGTAAAGCTCATCACGTTACTACACGGGATGAAATTCAGGATTTAAGACCAAAACAAGAAATATACTTAACTAGTTATTCTAAGTATCAATTTGAATTAGATGAAAAAGATAATATAAAATTAGTTGTTCCTCCTGCCCAATGGGTCGGACCCCTTCCAGAGATGATGTTACAGGCAGTAAAGGATAAAGAAGAAAAAGCAAAGAAGTATAAGCAATTTGAAGAATTGAATTTATATCTACAAAGTTTTATAAGCGATAAAGAAGAAATTGATGAATTTGAAAAGTTAATCAACGAATATCATAAGAAGAGTAAATGTTTATTTAAAAATGTCTATCTCCCAGCTTTTTGGACAAGTGAACAAAAAATATATCACATTTCCCTTGATTAGTGTAAAAACACCTCATAATCAAATCACACCATACTTATATTTACCAAAATTCAGCGCTTAACTTAACAAGTAACATAAAAAAAATATTTTTCAATAATAAACTATCAAGAGTTTAAAAGAAAATATGTAGAGGTTTAGTACTGCAAGATATGATACATTTTTGCAGTACTAATTTAAAATTTTTCGCAAACTAAGAAAGCCGAATAATTTCAACTTTTATAATAATAATCAAACGAATAGGTTATTTAAAAGCCCTTGCCTCATATCATATAACTTAGATAGATTAGACGCCTCTAATTGAATAATTTTATCAAAACTCTTAAATAAATTCAGAATTTTAATTTGCTCTTCTCTCGAAGGAACACTTATAGTCATTTCACTCAATGTTGATAATGTAATATAAGGAGTGTTGCTTATTCGTTTCTCTGAATACAGTCTTTTCATTAAGTTATGTGATAGAAAGAATCTTACATACTGTATTTTTTTCTTGAAAACCACTTAATACATATGTCCTTTGATAGGCGTTAAATTTCCCATTGTAATAATGTATATATCCCACATTAGCACCATTTCCAGATATGAGTAAGGCCTCTGTATTAAAGCTATATATATTTGTTTTATACACTTCTTTTGCACAAGTGTAAAAATTATATTCTCCTCCTTCTACCATCGCATTCGCATCTAATTTACCAGTCTCGATCTTACACACTTCTCCTAACTGTTTTTCTTCCCATTCTGGATAATCATTACCATCCTCATCTTTGAACCTTAATTCTTGAGAAAAAATCTTTTGCATATACCCCTTCTTCTGTTCTTCCAATAACTCAAGCTTCTTCTCTTGCAGTTCAATTAATCGATCAAGTTTGCTGAAAAAGTCACCTATTTTTTGTTGTTCCTCTATTTCTGGGTAAGGTATTGGCATAGTCTGAAAAACAGAGTCTTTAATTGAGAACCTATCAGAACGTGCTCCTTTATCACCGTTAAAATACATAAACTTATGCCATTTTGTAGTTTGGAAGTAATGTTCCAAAAAAGCCTTATTGATATTATTAGCCCTAAAAACATAATATAAAGGCGACATCACTCCTACTCTGTTTAATTTGTTTCTCTTTACTGGACCTACGGGCGCGTGATTTGAAATTCGAGGATTATAAACGAAATCATCTGGATTTACGATATAATAATTACTTAAACTTTTTAAATTTGATATGTCTTTATCGAAATAATCTCTTTGGCTGACAACACCAAATTGAGCAGAATTAGTAAAAGTCTCAGTAACCCTCGTATCCTTATTTTTTTCTCTCACTTTATAAGATACTTCATTGAGTTTTCTCGTATTCCACTCCCCACTAAACTCAGGAAATCTCAATTCAGGCACATTCTGTTTACTTATCATACAACACACCCAGTTCTTTTAAATATCCATTTATTTCTTTCTCAAGTGTCTCGATTTCTGCATCAATTTCCTTAATATCTTTCTGGACTTGCTCGAGATCGACGGGTTCTTCTTCCTCGAACGTATCAACATATCTTGGGATGTTCAGGTTATAATCATTCTCTTCAATTTCCTCGAGTGTCGCGACATAGCTGTACTTATCTATTGTCTCTCTACCACGGTATGTTTCGAGAATCTTATTGACATCTTCGTCCCGCAGATGGTTTTGGTTCTTGCCCTTCTCAAACGAACTTGAGGCATCGATGAACAGGATATCGTCATCCGCCTGCCGGCTCTTCTTGAAAACAAGGATGCATGTCGGGATGCTGGTGCCGTAGAATATGTTAGCCGGCAATCCGATGACGGCATCGAGATAGTTTTTATTTTCAATGAGATACTTGCGGATTGTACCTTCTGCTGCGCCCCTGAAGAGGACACCGTGCGGCAGGACGACGGCCATCGTGCCGTGGTCATCAAGGTAGTGCACCATGTGCTGGATGAAGGCGAAGTCGGCCTTTGATTTCGGTGCGAGCTTGCCGTAGTCGCTGAACCGATCGTCATCAAGGAATGAAGCATCTCCACTCCACTTGGCACTGTATGGTGGATTGGCGACGACGGCTTCGAACTTCATGTCACCGAATGCCGGCTCTTCGAGTGTATCGCCATTCTCGATGGAGAATGCCTTATAGTTCACATCATGCAGAAGCATGTTCATTCGGGCGAGGTTGTATGTCGTGCTGTTGTATTCCTGGCCATAGTAGTGTCTGACATTGGCATTCCTGCCGACACGGAGCAGGAGGGATCCGGAACCGCATGTCGGGTCATAGACGTTCTTGAGGTCTGTCTTTCCGGTCGTCACGATTTCAGCAAGAATTTTGGACACCTGTTGTGGTGTATAGAACTCCCCTGCCTTCTTGCCGGCTGTGGCGGCGAACTGCCCAATCATGTACTCATACGCATCACCGAGCATGTCGATTTCCATTTCACTATGCACGAAAGGCAATGTGTTCAAGTTCAACATGACTTTGGAGATGAGTTTCGTTCTGGCGGATACGCTATTGCCAAGGCGTGAGGATGTAAGGTCCATATCATCGAAGAGATGGGTGAAGTCGTCTTCACTCTGCTCTCCAAGCGTCGATGCTTCGACTGCCGAGATGGCTTCTGACAACTTCTCGATGTCGAAGTCTCCCGCTTCTATCTCCCTGATCATCGTGCTGAAGAGATAGCGCGGCTCGACGACGTAGCCGATGCGTGTCGTGAGCTGCTTTTTCAACGCTTCCCTATATTGTTCATTTTCCCAAGCATCTTCAAAAGTCATCTCGTCTCCGAGCATTTCCTCCACTTTCTCTTCTGTCTTTTCTGACAGGAATCGATAGAAGATGAGACCAAGTATATAGTTTCTGAACTCGCTTGCATCCATATTTCCCCTGAGATCGTTCGCAATGCTCCAGAGTTTTTTGTGCAGCTCTGCCTGCTGCTGGCGCTGTTTTTCTGTTACTGTCATCATTTATATGTTTCCTCCTGTTACTTGACTACGCTATAAATCAATTATACTCCCCTATTCAACAAAGCCGTATTTATCAGATAGACTTTCGATGAAACTGCGTACTTTATCCAACTTTTCTATCCGTTCGAGGAAAGGTGCAGAAATCCCCGCTTCTATATCATCATTATATAGATGTCCGCTGAACTCATATTCACTGATCAGCTTCTGCAGCTTGCTTTTCGGATAGTTCATCTCTTCAGAGAATCGATTGATTTCTTCAAGCTTTCTTTCCTCTTCGAAATTCAAGTAGATTTCCCGAACCTTATCGTTTTTCTCAAGGTGGGGGACCACCTTGTCCAGAAACTCCCGGATGAGTTCTGCTTTATTCCTGAGCTGCTGATCATCCGTCTGTTCCAGCAGCAGTTTGATCTGTCTTTTCTCCTCAGCCTGCTGCTTCTTGTCCTTGAGCTCAATATTTTCAATCAGCCGCCGGATATAGTTCACATTGACGCGGTCGTTTCGTACGACTTCTATGTCAAAGTCGATTTCATCCAAAATGGAGACCTTCTGCCCTTCACGTTCCCGCTTGATGTGCTCATAATAGACCCCTTTATAGATGCCCTCATAATCCTTGTACTCCTGCTCATCCATCCCAACGGTTTCTTCAGTGAATTCGAAAGCTTCAAATGTCTTGAGTCTTGCAAGGGTGCGGGCGAGTCCCCTGAATGTCAGAATGAATTCTTTGATATCCTCTTCATCCTCCAGTCGTTTCGCTGATGCTGGTGTGGAGGAAATCTGTTGCAGCTTTTCTAGGTATCCGGCGAAACGCTTCCGATACTCTTCATAGGATTTACTCAATACAACATCTGTATTTTCAGTATCGGAGAATATTCTCAAGGCTTCATCCGTTTCCTTCTTCAGGTTGCGGTATACAACGATATTGCCGAACACCTTCTTACCTTTATCCACACGGTTCGTCCTCGAATATGCCTGAATCAGATTGTGATGCTTCAGATGTTTGTCGACATAAAGTGTATTCAGCATTCTGCTGTCGAATCCCGTCAGGAACATATCGACGACGATTAGGATATCTATTTTTTCTTTAGCCTTATTCCCTTTCATCCGGCTGGAGACATCCTGGAAATAGGCATTGTATGTGTCCAGCGAGAAGTTCTGTCCATATATTTCATTGTAGTCCTCTATGACACTTTGCAACTCATTCTTCGCGTGTACCTTCACATCCCCATCCTTCCGATCCTGGTTGGGCTGATAAGTGAATATGGTCGCTACTTTCAGTGGGCGCACACCGGGCTCCGCATTGATTGCTTTGAACATTCTATAGTACTTCATCGCCATTTCTATGCTTTGCGTCGCCATGAGTGCAACATATGCTCGATTATGGGTCTTATTATTGTGTATCCCATGAATATGTCGGGCTACTTTCTCAATCCGTTCATCTGCCAACCATACTTCGTCCGTATTGATGCCCGCCACATATTCTCCACTCTGCTCTCTTATCCTGTCTTTGAACGTATTGATGTATTCTATGGAGAAGCCAAGCACATTTCCGTCTCGTATGGCATCTTTGACAAGGTAGCTGTGCAGACATTTGTCGAATATATCTGCTGTACTCCGGCCATCCTGACTTCGATTTTCTTCAAATCTTGGCGTACCGGTGAACCCGAAATACTGTGCCCGCTCAAAATGCTTTTTTATTTTCATATGCATGTCCCCGAACTGGGAACGATGGCATTCATCAATGACGAATATCACCTTGTCCTTTCGATACTGCTCCATGACATGCTGATGTTTGCTTATCGCATTAGACATCTTCTGTATTGTTGTGATGATCATTGGCCTGCTCTTGTCTTCAAGTTGGCTGATCAACTGTTTCGTGCTGTTGGTCTCATCCACCGATTCATGTTCAAATTTATTGAATTCCTCCTGTGTCTGGGCGTCCAGATCCTTACGGTCGACGAGGAATATGACCTTACTTATTTCAGGTTCATAGGACAGAAGCTGACTTGCCTTGAACGATGTAAGCGTCTTTCCGCTTCCCGTTGTATGCCAGACATAGCCATTTCCATCTGTAGTAAGTGCCCTTTCAATCAATGCTTCCGTTGCATATATCTGATATGGCCGCATGACCATCAACTTTCTCTCTGATTCATTGATGATCATGTATCTGGAAATCATTTTGGCCAAGTGTCCTGTTATCAGGAAAGATTGCATGAAATCATCGAGATTTACGATGAGGTTGTTCTCTTCATCCGTCCAGTAGAACATCAGTCCTCTAAGAAAGGCCTTGTCACTATTCGCAAAATACCGAGTGTCATTATAATTGCTTACAATGAACATCTGTACATACCGGAACAATCCTCTCAAGTTATGATCCTGGTATCTACCGACCTGATCGAAGGCTTCATGTATGGAAACGTCCCGACGTTTCAGCTCAATCTGCACCACTGGCAGGCCGTTGAGGAGAATCGTCACATCATAACGTCCACTAAATTCATCATTCACACTCACCTGGTTGGTAACCTGAAATATGTTATTGGAAAAATTCTTCTGATCAAAAAGTTCAAGATAGACTTCTGTCTCGTCGTCCCGCTTCAGGACAAACTTGTCCCTGAGGATTTTTGCACTATCGAACACACTCTTATTGTTGATCTGCGTCATCAGGCGGCTGAACTCCTTGTCGGAGAGCGGTTCCTCCTTCAGCTTCGTGTGCCGCTCATTCAACAGGTTCCTAAAGTTCTCCTTCAACTGATCTTCAGTGTGTATAAGTGCCCGCTCATATCCAATTGCTTCGAGCTGATTCATGACATCGCGCTCGAGAGCCGCTTCACTTTGATATCCCATATGCCATTCACCCATTCTTATCTATTGGAAGTTGCTTCCATTATACTATAGATGCCCCTCCGAAAAGAACATGTTGGTTGAATTCACTTTAAACTCTTTTATATTTAAAGGGATAATAAGAAAAAACTTTGGATTCATCAAAAAGATGATTCCAAAGCTTTTATTTTTGTTCCTAAAATCCAATTGGCAACATTGTTTTATTCAACCTTTATTGAATATATCATCTTTGAACACAAATCCCGAATCAACCAACATGGAGGCAAATTCTGTGTCTTGAATCACCCTTATTCTTTCCCCTTGCTCATCCTGTGGAATGTCCGCTGTATTTTTATCGAATTCACCTGTAGTGATGAACCATTTGAAAGGTTCCAGATGTTCGAATCTATCGTCTTCTTCATATTTATAGGCAAGCAGTTGTCTGATTCCCGTGTCATCAGACTTGCCAGTATGCCTCTTGGCCTGTACATATATAACTATATCTAAAGTAGTGAAAGCTGCCTTTACATCTACATCTGCGATGCTACTGTTCTTTTGGGAGTTCGAATTTTTAGGTGGTATGACAGTAACATCTGCACCAATGGATACCATGTAGGCTTTAATTAACTCTTCAAAATGCTGATCATTTAATTGAGTGAGATAGTCATGAATTTTCTTTACGATGCTATCTCTTGTAGGAGTGAAGTCATAGACCGGGACTTTATTTCCATGTTTTATAATCATCTTCTCTATTGTATCTATATCCCTATCATTAAGATATAGGTTAGTTCCTCTATATTTCAACTTGGACGCTAAATCAGCTGGGACATATCGATGCCTGCTTATTCCCGTACTGATCATTCTAACCGGGACTACAAATCCTATATCTATATCTTCCGGATTATCGTAGGCGTAAGGGGACCCGGTCACTTCACAAAGATCCAGTTCACCAGATTTCGGAATCAGCACCCTATCTCCTTTATCCAACTTCAAAAACCTGTACAGGTAATTGCTTCTCCTTGCAGTCAACCAATCATTGTTGATTTCATTGCCCAACTCTACAAAATCGTCTCTAAATTCATGTTGTTCCATTTCTTTTGCATTTCTTAAGACCCTCTCGGCTTTCTCGCCTTTCAACATAGACCAACCGATAGGAAGCAAATTCTCTTCTTTAAGCAACTTTACCGAAGCGTTATTTTCATGACTGATACGATGCATCAAATACATAACCTACACTCCTTTTATAATTTGTATTGGAAATAATAGAAATAACTGTAATTATTCCTCTCTTTCCCTAAAGACGTTTGAATCATGTAACCAAGTCTTCTTTTTTGATTTTTTTAATTTTGACTTCTTTCAATGTTTCAAAAGGTATCAGACGTTCGATGCCTTGAAGCGCGATATCGACCGATTCATCACATTCTTCAACACCGAACGCATCACATTAAAAATGGCACAGCTCCGATGAGCTGTGCCAACCATAACCGATTCTTTTTTAACTGTCTACTTGAATGTGTCCAGTCCATACTTTTCTGAAGAGGCTTTTAAAGACTAATATATTGTCTTTTAAGCTTCAATATTCTTATTTCAGTTTTGACCTGCTTCACTCCGGCGGACTTGGTGGATTATAACCTTCATATGGTGCACCACTTTCTGATCCTTCGAGCTCCGGTGCATCTGTTTCATACAGATGCACGCTCGATGCTCCACCATTTTGTTCAATCAGGCTTTCGTCTTTCTCTGGGTGATCCTTGAGAATATCCAATTGATCACGGTATAAATAATCGATTTCTTTCAATCCATCCAGAGATTCAGGGTTATAGAAACGCAGTAGATCTTTCATCAAAACTTCGTCGGAATGATTCAGCTCTTCTCTCGCATTATCTCTATAGCGATAAAGTGCTTCCAATTCCTCTTCGGTAAACTGATCCTGCAGTTCCTCCCCTGTCTCTGTATCATAGATTTCCTCTCCCAAGAAAGTATATTCCGGCGTCACCACACGTCCATCTCTGAGTGGGACGGTATTATCGTGTTCTTCTGATAGAATATCCTGTCCCATAAATAGATAGCCATCTGTTTCCACGCCGAGTAGATGCATTAAGGTTGGAAGCATGTCCACCTGACCACTGTATGTGTCGAACACTTCACCATTTTCAACGCCGGGGACATGCATGATGAACGGCACTCTTTGCATTTGCGTATCATTGTATTCATTCCACTCTCCCGACTCTTCCCCCACCAACGGTGCCAATGTCGGGTTTCTCATGTTGGAAATACCATAATGGTCACCATACATGACGATGATCGAATCCTCATATAAGCCACTTGACTTCAGGTAATTGAAAAATTCCTCCAACGCCTGGTCCGCATAATGTGCGGTGACGAAATAGTTGTTGATTGTGTCATCCTCTGTTCGGGCCGCTGGAAACGTCACATTTTCCTCATCCAAAGGGTAAGGGAAGTGATGGGAGACAGTGAGGAACTTGGAGTAGAATGGTTGAGGCAGCTGTTCAAGATACTCCACCGAGTCATGGAAAAACAATTTATCCTTCAAGCCATATTCCATTGATCTGTCTCCAGACACATCATAAAACTCGGAATCAAAGAAGAAATCATAGCCGAAACTTTGATAAGTATCCGTCCTGTTCCAAAAAGAGCCGACATTTCCGTGAAAAGCAGCTGAAGTATAGCCCCCATGCTGCGCCAAAATATTTGGTGCTGAATGGAATGTATTTGTCGCTCCCAACGATTGAAACATACTGCCTTGAGGGAGACCATACAATGACAACTCCCCTAAAACTTCAGCATCCGATGACTTGCCCTGGCCGGTCTGATGGAAAAAGTTCTCAAAACTATATGAGGCCTCATTGTCATAGATGCTGGAAAGGAATGGCATGACTTCTTGAGTGTTGCCATATTCATCTTCCAGCTTGTAATCAATTAAAAACTGCTGCACACTTTCCAATCCAATCATAATGACATTGCGGCCCTCTGCCGCCCCAAAGTATTCTGGATTTGGCGCTGCATGGTTTTCGGCCGAAAAGTTAAACACCTTCGCTAAATCTGACTCGTCGGCACTCACTCGCATTTGGTTTTTTTGCGATGCTTGGAACACATCATAACCGGTAAAGAAATTCAAACCTAAATATTTGACGATATAGTTCCTGTCAAAAGTGCGCGTCAATAATTGAGGGCGATCGATCTCCGCCAATATCAGGTTTCCTGCCAAAAGCAGGACACCCACTAATGTAACGAAGGCTTTGGTACGCCTCTTCTGTTCTTTCCTATCTTCGGCGAGCGGTGCCTCCTTTTTATAGAAGAATAGATAGCCAAACAACATGAGATCGACCCAATATAACACGTCCCAGACCCGCATCATTTCAAATGTGGAAGTGAATAAGGCGCCGGTCACATTGTTGGTGCCCGATACGATGTTAAACGTCAGAAAGTCAGCGAATTCCCTGTAATATAGTATGTTCGCATATAATAATACGGACATGAGCAGTAGTATTGTGAACATTGCCCATTTCCTTAACACAGGATTGTTGAAAAATAGTGCGATGGACAACAATATGACGCCCGTCGCAATCGGGTTGATGAACAAAATGATGTGTTCGAATATACCGGATACGCCCAGACTGAATTCAATCCAGTAAGCCATGTATGTTTTCAACCAGAATAGAAAAAGGAATAGGATGAAATATCCATAGCGTCTATTCAATAACTCTTTTATGTTTGACATGTTTTCACTTCCTCATTCTCTACCTTGTCCCTTAACCTCCAATGAATCATAAAGGTTCTATACAGATGATTCATAGCGAATTAAGATAGAGTAGAATATAAGATTATCCCGCAAATAACGTCGAGGGGGGATGACGGGCACTAAATAAAGTTGAAACGCTTTAATATCAAGAGTTGCGATAACTTAACGCCAATATATGGACAGTTACTTCATCCACTTCAACGAAGCATTATCCCTTATGTAGAGTCTCTATAGATGATTTCATTCGTTTCGCTAAAATATCAGAATTTTACAAATATTAAACAGACTTTATCAATACTCTTTATTATATAACAAAATGTGGTTTTTAAGCAAAACTTACCCGTTTATCAACAGCGATTTCTACGAGTCAGTCGCCTGGCAAGACAATAATAAATTAGCGCGACTGGTGCATGGAATACTGTGAAATGGATTGATAAATAGAGGGAAGGGGTATTTTCAGACAGAAGCGGTAAAAGGATAGTAATCAGTATATGGAGGGATGAAGATGAAACGTGCTGAAGCTATTGAAGTCATTCCGATAAAGTTAGAAGACGATGGCAAGATACCCAACCACCCCAACTTTCCCCTGTTGATCTATAAAAGCGTATTTGAAGATGGTGACGACATTCCCGCCACACTTAACTCCAATGATTGGTCCGGGGAGTGGCTCGGGTCCGTCCACCCTTTCCACCACTACCACAGCAACACCCATGAAGTGCTTGCGGTCAAAGGAGGACATGCCACACTGCAGTTGGGCGGTGCGCAAGGTGAAACGATTGAAGCGGAGAAAGGCGACGTCATCATCCTGCCAGCCGGCTATGGCCATAAAAGAATCAAAGCAAGTGATGACTATGCCAACTACGGTGCCTATCCGGGCGGTGCCGATTTTGATATGTGCTACGGTAAACAGGAAGAAAGGCCTGAAACAATCGAAAATATCGCACACGTCCCACTCCCCGATGACGACCCCGTATTCGGCCAGGACGGTCCACTCTTTGACCATTGGATACGATGATGCCGATTTGAAAATAGAAGGCATATAAGTTTAAACACCCTGATTTTAGAGAAGATGTGTAGGAAATCATTTAAAACGAATAGGAGCTGTCTGATAATGAAAACGAATTTTGATCTGGTGGTAGTCGGTACAGGGCCCGCTGCATCCTCTACAGCAATGAAATGCAGGGAAGCGGGATGGGAAGTGGCCATGATAGATTCTCGGCCCTACGGAGGCACTTGTCCTTTAAGAGGATGCGACCCCAAAAAAGTTCTGGTAGGGGCGGCAGAGATGATTGACGGTATGGAACGAATGGGCGGCAAAGGCGTGGTGCCCGGTGCAACCATCAACTGGTCCGAACTGATGGCGTTCAAGCGGACATTTACAGAACCGGTGCCCGACGGAACAGTCAAAAAGCTGCATAAGGCAGGGATCCATACGTTCCACGGACGGGCATCATTTGCAGATGAAGAAACGATTCAAGTTGGAGAAGATCAGCTTACAGGCAAGCACATTCTGATTGCGAGCGGTGCAAAGCCGGTCGAGCTGCCAATCCAAGGGATTGAGCATCTGACATACAGTGATGAGTTTCTGGAACTCGATGCCTTGCCTAAAAAAATAATTTTTGTCGGTGGCGGATATATCTCGTTCGAATTTGCCCACATCGCAGCCCGTGCCGGCGCCGAAGTGCACATCATCCAACGTGGGGCGCAGCCACTTAAGAACTTTGATCCGGAGCTTGTCGACCTGCTGGTGAAAAGTTCTGAAGAAAACGGTATTCAGATCCACCTGGACACAGAAGTCAAATCCATTGAAAAGACAGGGGCGGCCTTTACGGTCGAAGGCATTAAAGAGGACGAATCCTTCAAACTGGACGGCGATCTCGTCGTCCATGGCGCAGGCCGTGTCCCTGAAATCGATGATTTGAACCTTGAAAAGGGAAATGTGGATTGGGAGAAAAAAGGCGTCTCCGTCAATGAATATCTACAGAGTGTCAGCAACCCCCGCGTGTATGCAGCGGGAGATGCAGCCGCGACAAAAGGGCTGCCCTTGACTCCGGTCGCCTCCATGGAAGCACAAGTCGTGACTGCCAATCTACTCGGCGGCAATCAGCGCACACCAAACTACGACGTGATGCCAAGTGTTGTATTTTCACTGCCCAAACTCTCGGCAGTGGGGTTATCGGAAGAAGCGGCCAGAGAACAAGGGTACAACGTCAGAGTCAATAAAATTGATACTTCGGAATGGTACACCTACAAGCGGACCAATGAAAGGTACGCAATGGTTAAAATCATCATCGATGAAGATTCCGATCAGGTGCTCGGCGCCCACCTGCTCAGCCGGGAAGCGGATGAACTCATCAATCATTTCGCCACAGCGATCCAGTTCAAGCTGAAGACAGAGGACCTTAAACAGATGACGTATGCCTATCCTACCGCTGCTTCTGATCTCGGTTCCATGCTTTAAAAAACTGAATCTGTTCCAATATAAAAAAATCATCAAACATGAATCTCCCCCAACCTACTTTTGTAGATTAGGGGAGATTTGTTTTTTATTTCTGCAGATCAACCAGCTGCTTCTTATCTTCCAGTTGATTGAGACGTGACGCCATCGCTTTCGATGCACTATGCAGTTTCTTCTACAGTTTATTATGGTATAATGCGCAGAGGATTTCAGTGACATCAAAATGATTACGAGGTGGATAAATGGACTGGTTTTTCTTCGATTATATATTTGATACTTATATTCTCAGCATCATCACTACAGTCATCATCATTTTAAACATTCTGCTGGCGATCAGCCTTGTCTTTCTTGAACGGCGCAATGCACAAAGCCTTTGGGCATGGTTGCTGATTCTATTCTTCCTGCCCATCATAGGGTTCATCCTGTACATGCTGTTTGGCCGCACCATATACAGGAAAAGCATATTCGCCATTCCAGAAGATGAGAAATTGGGCATGTCCCATCTTGTTGAAAATCAACTGGAATCCCTGGAGGATGGATCATTTAAGTTTCCGAACGAAACCACAAAAAAATATCACCAGATGATCCACATGCTGCTCTATAACGACCAGTCTTTCCTGACGACGAACAACAGCATCCAGACATTTACAAACGGACGGGATAAATTCGATTCCCTGCTTGAAGATATCCGCAACGCAACGGATCACATCCATTTCCAGTACTACATTCTAAAATTGGACGGGATCGGTCAGACGCTCTATGATGCGCTGCTCGAAAAGCAGAAGGAAGGCGTTACGGTTAAAATCCTGTATGATGACATGGGGTCCCGGCGTCTCAGCCTAAAAAGCTTCAGCACGCTCAAAAAAGAAGGCGGGGACGCCAAGTCATTCTTCTCCAGCATATTTCCATTGATCAACCCACGTGTGAACAATCGTAACCACCGGAAGATTGTCGTGATTGATGGGAACATCGGATACGTTGGTGGATTTAATGTGGGCGATGAATATTTGGGACGGGACAAGAAGTTCGGCTTCTGGCGGGACACCCACCTCAAGATACAGGGTAATGCGGTGAGATCGCTACAACTTCGCTTCCTGCTGGATTGGAATTCCCAGCCTGGCGGCGATCGCATAGAAAATGAAGATCGCTATTTTCCTGAAGTACCCTCCCACGGCGAGAAACCAATCCAGATCGTCACCAGTGGACCCGATGAAGAATGGGAGCAGATTAAATATGGGTATATGCAAATGATACACAGCGCTAAAGACTCCATATATATCCAAACACCCTATTTCATCCCAGATCAAGCCTTCTTTGAAGCATTGAAAATTGCCATTTTAAGTGGGGTCAAGGTCCACCTTATGATTCCGAGCTTCCCAGACCATCCCTTCGTCTATTGGGCGACATATTCCAATGCCGGCACACTGGTCAAAATGGGCGCGATCGTGCACACTTATGAAAAAGGCTTCAATCACCAGAAAATCGTTATGGTGGACGATGAAGTCCTCAGCATCGGCACCACAAATGTCGATGTCAGAAGCTTCTCCTTGAATTTTGAAGTCAATGCCTTCATATATGATAAAGAACAGGCTAAGCATTACCGTGAGATATACGAAGCTGATATTCAGGATGCCACTTTGCTTACTGAAGAAAAATATAAAGCCCGCAGCAACTGGATTAAAATAAAAGAAGGATTCGCGCAGCTAGTATCCCCACTTCTTTAGAATTACGCTTTCTAAAAAATTAATGATATTAAGAAGCACCCGTGAAGTTGAATGCCAGAACTCAACTTTAGGGGTGCTTTCGTATACTTAGAAATCCAATCATTTATCGTTGCCTTTATTTTGCTCAGGTTTAAAGTCAATGACCTCTTTAGCGATCATTCCAAGCATACTGACCATTACGCCAACCCCTACGACCAAATACATCATGGTGAATATCTTTCCCGCGTTGGTGACAGGCGTCAGGCCCGTTTCGACACTGCTCGGAATGAGGCTGACGACACCAAAATAGATGGTATCCAGCACACCCCATCCTTCTACACTCGTATAAAATAACGTCCCCGATAAGAGAATCACAAACAACGTGAATAACAGCGACTTGAATGCAGGACGGGATAATGCTTTACCAATGGCTTTCAATAAGCGTAGTGCGGTTAAAAAGAATGAAATCATATTTTTGTACTATCTCCACTTTTTAGGATTATGTTTCTCGTTGAATTATACTCTAAATTAGCCTTTTATGTTAATTGTTGAAACGAAGGAGAGCGTAAAATAGTTTGTGTAAATGAATAAATAGAAAAAGGGAGCCCTTTTCTTGTAGAATCAAGTTACCACACCAAATCCCAAGAAAAGAGGTCTCCCCTTATGGATCATTTTACATCAGATATCATTCAAGCTCTAGTGAAAAAGGAAGACGTATCCGAAATCTTCCGCAATCACCTGGAAACAGCGGTGAATACATTGCTTAAAACCGAGCTGACCGCATTTCTGGACTATGAAAAATATGATCGCGTCGGCTTCAATTCCGGAAATTCCAGAAACGGTGCGTACGCCCGTACCCTACATACCGAATATGGGGATCTACAGATTGATATCCCCCGGGATCGGAATGGCGATTTCAAACAACAGACCGTCGCCCCCTATAAGCGGTCCAATGACACGTTGGAGTCCTTTGTCATCCATATGTTTCAAAAAGGGGTGACAATGTCTGAGATTTCGCATCTGATCGAGCGCATGTATGGGCATCACTATACCCCCCAAACGATTTCGAACATGACTAAAGCGGTCGCAGAAGAAGTCGAGGCCTTTCGTCAGCGTTCCCTGTCCAATCGGTATGTCTGTGTGTATCTGGATGCTACGTTCCTGCCCGTCAAAAGAGAGACGGTTTCGAAAGAAGCTGTCTATATCGCTGTCGGCATCCGTGAAGATGGCTCAAAGGAAGTCCTGGCATATACGGTCGCTCCAACGGAATCCGCCTATGTGTGGAAAGAATTGATCGAAGACATCCAAGCGCGGGGTGTCGAAGAAGTGCTGCTTTTCATATCGGATGGACTAACAGGCATCAAAGACAGTATTCACTCGGTCTTTCCAAAAGCCAGATACCAGACGTGTTTTATTCATGTTGCGCGCAACATTTCCCACAGGGTCCGTGTATCGGACCGCAAGGAAATCTGTGAGGACCTGAAGTCCTTGTATCGCGCCACGGACAAAGCAGACGCTGAACAGGCTTTGGATGCGTTTATAGAGAAGTGGAAAAAGTCCTACGCCAAAGTCACGCAATCATTGAAAGCCAATCCGGATCTGTTCACCTTTTATGATTTCCCTGAAGCAATCAGGAGGAGCATTTACTCCACAAACCTGATTGAGTCATTCAATAAGCGAATCAAACGGTACAGTAAGCGCAAGGAGCAGTTTCCGAACGAAGCATCGCTTGATCGTTTTCTCGTCACTCAATTCGAAACTTACAACCAGCAGTTTGCGACACGGTGTCACATCGGTTTTGACCAAGCACGGGCCGAACTAACTGAAATGTTTAGCGAGTAACACACACTATAAGAAAAGGTATGCATTCATTTACACATAATTATTGACGGTCCCAAACGAAGATAATAGTGTATCACTCTGAATCTTGATATTCTAGTTTATTTCATTATCTTATATTTTATAATTCGGCCCTACTTATATAATTAGATATCTTAAAAGATTTAATTATTTTGTCTTCTTATAGCTTGCTTAATTAGTTTTTTCGGCTAACAATATATTGTCCATTTTTTCCAATAAATCAAGTGCTTCTTCAGTTGTTATATAAGCCTTATGATAACAAGCAATGTGCCATTTACTTTTTTGAGGGGTATCCTTTTTAATATACCAATCCTCTATTTTAGGTCTTAAAAATACTATATATCCTGGATATCCAAATTCTAATGATGTTTCTTTAGCAATTAAAGTATGTAGTATAGCATGTTCAACAATATCGCAGAATACTAAATACTCTTTTTTATGATATTTGTATGGGATATTTTGCCTTTTTATAAATGCCCCATCTGTCATATTTAAAAACTTGTTTTCGAAAATGTGATGACACTCTAACCCTTCAAGAGATCTCGCGAATTTCCCTTTCGCAATACTTTTTATTTCTCCATTTAAAAATCGCTCGTACGATTTTTCTCTATAGTAATCATCTTCTGCTGCCCCATATTTATTAAGCAGAAATTCTACTGCTTCATTATAGGGTTTAGACAGCAGAGATAAATACTCGTCTTTTTTATCCATTTTTAATTCTCACCTCTTTTTATTGGCTCTCCCTAATCATGTGTGCTTGACATTGAAAAAAGCAGAATCTTCCTCTAATGTTTAAAGTACCAACCCAAAACATTGATAGAGAGGAAGTTCTGCTTGTATAAACAGTTTACTACAGATATCCTGCACCTACCAACCTTTATATTGAATAATGAAGGAGAACGTGTGAAAGATGGCTGGGTTCTCGGCGTCGAGCTGAAGCCACAGAACCATCTCTGTCCGTTATGCTTCCAGGAAAGTATCAATCATGCCAGAAACAAGAATCGCTTCCTGCGTCACGCCTGGGTTTCTACCCGGGAAACCATCTATATTCGTGTCCCGGTCCACCGCCAGCGTTGTGAAGACTGTGGCATCACCTGGACGGTCGAATGGCCGGAGGTTCCCGTGCGTGGGAACGTGACGACGCATTTCAAACAGATGATTGCGAGAAAATGCATCGGTCAGTCCTTCGAGGCGGTAGCCAGAGAGATGGCCGTGCCACCATCGACCGTGGCTTCCTGGTTTTACACCTATGCCGAAGAAACATTGGCACGGCCGGCTGATTACGAAGCACCGCCAGCGCTCTGCATGGATGAATTCGCCCATAAACGGGGCCACACCTACAGTGTCGCTCTTCAGGATGCACACACGGGCCACGTGTGGCAGACGCACCCGGGAAAGAGCCGGGAGCGTATCCAGGAAGGGCTGCGCCGGTATCCGTTCCAGGCACCTGAAGTCATCGTTACGGACCTGGCTCCCGGCATGGCGCAGACCGTCCACGAGATATGGCCGGAGACAGCCATCGTTGTCGACAAGTTCCACGTCATCCAGTTGTTCACGCAGGCTCTGGATCGTGCGAGGAAGCTGGAAGGAAACAACGGGACCAGCCACAAGAACATCAGGCATCAGCGCAGGCTTTTGATGGCCCGTCCCAAACACCTGAAGTTAGAAGAAAAAGAGACGTTACGCACTTGGCTCGGAGAAAATCCTGAGTTGAAAAAGCAGTGGGTTGCGCTTCAGAAGTTCCGGGACATATATTGTGCCAAAAGCTACAAGAAAGCGCAAAAAGCCCTTGAAGACTGGTGCAGCCACTACCTTTTTGAAGGAGCGAACGCCACAAAGTCTATAGTCAAAACCGTCTTGAAGTGGAAACAGGAGATTCTGAACCACTTCACCTACGGACTGACAAACGCACGACTGGAAGGTACCAATAACCTGATCAAAACGCTGAAACGACGCAGTTACGGATGCCCGAATATGTATCATTTCGATCTCCGGATCCGTATGGAGTGTCGTCCCCCAGCTTAGAAATAAAAAGAGATCCTACGTTAGAGGAAGAAATCAACACACTTCACTGGGGAGAACCGAATATAAAGTGCATCATCATAATGACACTAACATCAAAGGTACCATTGATTTCAAAAGACACTTAAAAAAGAACACCCCTTTTTTAGGGAAAGTGGCCTATAATACACGGGAATTCAGTCATGAAAACCATATGATCCATTTGATCAGATATACGATAGAATTCATTAAAAGAAGACGTGACTTGAGAAAAGTCCTCTACATGAATGACACTACAAAAGAAAATATACGCGTCATTGAAGAAAATTCACTGCAATTTGATTTCGAGCATATGTCGAAGATTATCCATCAGAACATCAGGAAACCAATACGGCACGGATATTTCTTTGAATATCAAGCTTTACAGAGATTGTGCATTGCGATACTGAGAATACAATCCTCTCATTTCAGGAAGCACTCAAATAATGAAGTCTATGGCATCCTATTTGACGGGGCTTGGTTGTTTGAGGAGTATGTAAATACAATAATCGGAGATCAATTTCTGCACCCGCAAAATACGAAAGGCCTTGGACGCCATTATCTCTTCAATGCCGGCAATGGACTGATTTACCCCGATTTTATAAGTAGGGATGAGATGCAACCGAGAGTCGCAAATGCTAAGTACAAGCCTAATAGAAACATTCATGGCCGAGACTACTTACAGCTAGTCGCTTACATGCATCGCTTTGAAGCAACTGAAGGGTATTTCATCTATCCTTTCCAGGAAACATTAAATAATAATCAAGATAAAACATTGTTCTTATTAAGCGGCGTAGAGAAAGTTTCAATAAGAGAACCTAGAATAAATATAATTAAATCAGGCATTCGAATCCCAAGCCAAGCGCTTGATTTTAAGAATTTCGAAGAGAGTATGAAGGAAGAAGAAATGAAATTAAGAAATAGGATGACAGCAATGTGATTATCAGAGTGGTGTCAAACAAGGAGTTTGCATCGTTACTGGTCGATTCTGGAGTCGTCATCACTAATGAGATATTCGAGGATAATAATTGATGAGTGCTTTATCATGCTTCATATTTTAAGAGTTTCCTTCCATTTTATATTGAGAGCCCCCATAAGGTTGAACTCAAAAATTCAACTTTATGGGGGCTTTTAGCTTAATTTTAGGAAAAATTAATTGCTATGAAAATCAATTATCTGATATAGAAATTACTATACAATTCATCGCCGAATGGGTTGATTTGCTTTGATACTATATAGGAGGAGAAGTTAAGGTATTCATCATTCAGTAAAAATGGCAAGGTTGTGAATACATCGAATTCATATTGTTCACCATTTATGAATGCCTCGTATATATCATCGTACTCTTCCTTGAAATATTCTCTCGAAATGATCATAGAAGGCCGATATCCCCTACCTTCAACTCTGACTTTATTTTTAAATCTTACAGCGATCACCAACTCATTGCGTGTCTCCGCCAAATAGGCTCTACCAGTATAAATCGTCAGTGTCTCCTTGAGATGCTGGTCGGCGTGGAGGACATTGTCCTCGATGCCTGTAAACATTTCACGGATTGGGATGGCATCACCAACACTTTGGTTGATGATGCGAAAGTCCGGGTCATCAACATAAAGTTCTGCATGTTGCTGTAATGTACTTAGTCGGTGCATGACCCCTTTCTTCTTTTTAGATTTTTCTCCCTCCCCATCTGCCTGCAAACTATTCCCACTCTTTACCCGACTCGTGCCACTGACATTGTTTTTGGTGCTGTAAGTGGTCGGTGGTGCGAATCCATTTAACCGTGACAGACTGGAAATCGTCCGCCCACTTGAAAAATGGCTGGCATAGCTTTCGCTTTCCCTGGATTTTGCTTCTTCTTTGCCCCTATTGTCGGGATGGTGCTTACAGTCTATTGTATGTAGATTGATCACCCTTGATTGATCCACAAACGTTGGCTGATTGACATGTATCTCTTTGATTGAACGGCAAGTGAGCGGGGCGGTGCATCCAGCGGTTGGACATACGAAATTTTTATTGCTTTTTATCTTATCGGGGTAAAGGGTTTTTGCCGTGATTGCGGTTACTTTAACATCACCATCATCGCGTGTCGTCTTTAGGTATTCCAAGGCATCATCATCCGTAGGGATGGCCAGTTGAATAATTCTACTGTTCATATCGATCACCTCATGTACAAATAAGTATTACCTTCTCATCTTTATTTTACCATTCATGAAATTTTTATAGAAATCAGTCTTTTACTTATACACTATCACATTATATCCTTTAATTTTCTCTTATATCCCTTCTCCATTATGCAACATTTTTATCGTTCCACCTCACCTCTGCATATAATTTCATCGCACTTCCATTCTCCTTGCACAGCATTAAAAATCCCCGTTTTTTCGGGAAAACGCTTACCTTAATAATCCCCCAAACCCCTTGCCAGCCGTGGGTTCAAGTAGATAGATTTCTGTTTATTAGGACTAATAGCAAAAGAGTTGTAATATGCCATCATTATCTAGTATTATGAATCGGTGCTATTCAAGTGGCATACAAAAGGAGGGTTAATATGATAGGTCTTAAAAAATTGGGGAAAATGAATTTCGAGAAGATGCGGTTATTCATGTCACCGGTCTTCACGGTGCAGACGTTGTTGAACATCGCTGCTGTGATCATCGGTTCGTTCCTTTTTTCTGTAGGCGTCAATGCCTTCATGATTTCGGGCAACCTTGGGGAAGGTGGCGTCACGGGCCTGGCCATCATACTCCTGTATGCATTTGACATTTCGCCGGCCATTTCGACTTTGGTACTGAATGGCATCCTGCTTCTGGTGGGCTTCAGATACCTTTCAAGACGGGCGATGTACTACACGATATTCGCCGTCATCCTGATGTCGTTCTTCCTCGGGCTGACTGAGCCGATCACACTTCAGACGGATGAAGTGATGCTGAACGTCATCTTCGGCGGCCTGTTCATCGGGATGGGGAACGGCCTCGTCATACGGATCGGCGCGACGACGGCGGGGTCTGCGATACTGGGCCGGATCGCCCACAAATATCTGGATGTAAAGATCGCAAATGCCGTCCTCGCATTTGACCTCGTGGTCATCCTGCTCAGCTTGACGGTCCTGTCGGTCGAAAAAGTACTGTTGACCATCGTGGCCATGTATATCGCGGTGAAGGTGATGGACTTCATCATAGAAGGGATGAATCCTAAAAAGGCCATCACCATCATCTCCAAGCATCCCGAAATGCTCGGCAGGCTGATCAACAGTGAAATCGGCCGCGGCGTGACGATGATGAGCGGCAAAGGATTCTATGCCCGCGAGGAGAACGACATCCTCTACGTCGTCATCAACAAAAACAAACTGACCCGCCTCAAACGGCTCATCAAGAAATATGATGAAAATGCGTTTGTCGTGGTGAATGATGTCAACAGTGTCCTTGGCAGTTCGTTCGTATAAAATAGACGCAGCACCTCTGGGGGTTAGCCCCGGGGTGCTGTTTTTATATAACTTTTTAGGTCGATTGCAAGACAGAATGGGTATAGTGGTTTAACACCCCTCATCCAATGGAGGTGAGATATATGACAACACCAGTATTGATCGTCGGTGCGGGGCCGACGGGGCTTGCGCTCGCCGTCGGTCTCGAGAAGCATAACGTCCCTTTCCGCATCATCGAACAAGATAAAGCCCCGGGCTCGACTTCAAGAGCGATCGCCGTCCATGCACGGACGCTCGAATTCTACCGGCAGTTCGGTCTGGCTGAACGATTGACAGAAGCGGGCATTGTGGAAGATGCCATCCATATCCATAAAGATAAAAAGGAAGTGGGGCAAATCCCGCTTGGAAACATGGGTCGGGGCATTACGCCCTACCCCTATCTGTTGAGCCTGGCCCTGTGCGTATTCGAGATCCTGCGCCTGGACGCCTTTTATCGCCCATACTGCCGTCATCGATACGACTGCCGTAAATATAATGTAGAGTGATACGGGCACACTCGAGCCGTTGAACTGGTTCATCAGGAACTGGACAATCAATGGTGCAGAGCCCCCTGCCAGTGCCGCGCCGATCTGATACCCGATTGTCACACCGGTATAGCGCACCTCCCGGCTGAATGCTTCAGAGAACATCGTGCCAAGCACCGCGGTGATCGGTGGCCAGATTACGGTGAGACCGATCAGAGTTGCGATGATGACAAGTATCGGTTCGGGCGTGTTGACGATCAGGAAATACGGGAACGCATAGACCAACATGGTAAATGAACCGATCAAAAACATCTTGCGGCGCCCCACCTTATCGGATAGCTTTCCCATCACCGGTATCATGAGCGTCGTCAGGAATACCGCGATGACGATTGATATCATCATAAATTCAAACGATACATCAAGTTGACTGGTCCCATATCCGACGATGAATGTAGTGAATATATAGAAAGGCCCCGTTTCAACGAACTTTGCACATGAAGTGATCAGTACTTCTTTCGGATGACGCTTGAATGTTTCGATCAAAGGTAGCTTCTGTACGGATTGTGTCTTCTTCGCTTCCTGGAAAGCAGGCGTCTCGTCCAGATCCTTACGGATCCACAGGCCGAACCCGACCAGCAGCAGACTCAACACGAACGGCACACGCCACCCCCATGTCTCAAACGCTTCCGGCGACAACAGTCCCGTCAATATGAAAAAGCTCGTGTATGCCAAGGCCTTGGATGAGCCGGAGCACCATCAGCAGAATCGGTGCCATAAGGCCGATCTGTCCATATGTAGGCAAACATCGTCGAAACGACTGGATCATCGGTTACGAAGAACTGGTTGTTGAAGACGATTGTGGCCACTGCCGCATACAGGAAGAAATCAAACCATTCGATCGATGACCCGACCAGACTCGCGACCAGCACCTTCCTCCTTAATTTTTATCCATTTCCATACCCCTCTCCCCTTAAATTTCACATCAGATATTAACTTATCATAATATTCTTTAAATTACCACATTCATTGAATGCTCCGGAAATTTTACTATGAAAGGAAATGGTCTAGTATTACTTTTAACCATTTTTCGATAGTTCCATACCGTGTGCATTCTTTACTATGTCAAGAAACTGTTTGGTAAAACCACCTGAATAAATAAAAAAAGCCGGTGGACAGAGACCTTACGGCTTCCGTTACCGACAACACTTGAATTATTAGGTTTTTTTCGATTCCGTCCCACGAAAATTGTTTAATTGAATATTATCTGTTGAGAATAATTTTACCGAGAGTATAAATGCTTGTACTGAAGATTCCGGCACCTAGAAGGAATAAAAATACCAATCCACCAAAGAAGAATAACGTTTGCATAGTCAAAATCCCCCTTTTATTATTAATTATCTCTTACCATGCTTTAGAGTTTTGAAACAAATACTTGTGGCAAGTGTTTTTTATGTATAAAATATTAATAGAAGATACAATTTGGAATCCATAAGAACGTGTAGAATATTTAAATCTCAATCCTTTAAATCATCACTAGATGGAAATTTCTTATTCAAAAATTTCGTGAAATAAAACTGAATGATAACAACAATAAATAGAGTAATGATGAATTTCACAAAATCATCCATTATTTCAGGAACAAAGAATAATACACACGTATATATAATAGGTAACGCCAAATTTAACCAAGCTTTCTTATTTTCATTCGTCATAAAGTATATCCTTTCGCTTTCTTATGTTATAGAGTTGTTGATATATACCTTCGCAAAATTGGAACAAAGGCATTTTTCTATTTTGCTCAAACCATCCACGAGAAATAATTTCTCATCAACATTAAAAAAGGAGTATTCTATGCTTTTCATATTGAGACTCATCTTTGCAGGTATCACTGCTACATTTTCTTTGTGGGTACTAATCACCGATAACAATCAATTGATGCCGTGGGCCTTTATAGCGATGGCCATGCTATTCCTGACAATCGCAATTGATGACTACATAAAAGGATACAAGAAAATAAGCATCTTATTTCTTGCTGCCTTTGTATATATTATATTTACTTCTATTTATATCTTTTAGTAAGAGCGTAAAATATCTTGTGTAAATGAATAGATGGAAAAAGAACCCTTTATTTTAAAATCAAGCTGTCAATTCCAATCCCAAAAATATAAAACACCTCAAAATGGATGTTCCTCTTCATTCGATAGTTCAACAAAAAAAGGATATATTATAGCTGCTAGAGGCATTACGACTAAAATGGCGAATAAGACAATATAAGAAGATCCAAAGAAAAGATTACCTAACAAAATTAAAAAAATCACTATAGGCATAATTAGGGTGCTTCTTTTTCTCATCTGTGCTGTAAGGTACTGTTTCTCCCCACAATATGGACAAATCATTCCACCGATTAATATAAACGACCGCTTAAAGGTCTGCTTCCAACTCCATTTACTACCACAATTTTGGCAAGTCGGCATCGTTGTCTCCTCCCTTCCGCTCATTTCTAACCGCTTCCTTTATTCACTTCAGCTAAAATCCTTTTGACATTCAATTCCTAGAATAATATAATTATACGAATTAACAAAATGGCGCTCAAGCCGCTTTACATCAATGAAATGAGGAAATTACATGCTGTCTCTGCTCGGCTCCGCCGTAAACGTACTGGCCATCATCACCGGAAGCTTCATCGGACTGTTCTGGCGCAACATCAACGAGAATATGAAAACCACCATCATCTAGGGGCTATCCATTACAGTCATCGTCCTGGGCATTGATATGGCCATGGAGAGCAAACGCCTCATCATTGTCGTAATCAGTATAGCGTTCGGCGCCATGCTTGGGGAGAAATGGCAGATTGAAGAAAAGATGAACCACTTCGGCGTCTGGCTGGAAACGAAGACCGGCGCGAAAGAAGGTGGTGTGGCGGCGGCGTTCGTCACAGCGACGCTCGTCTATGTCGTCGGTGCGGTCGGCATCGTCGGGGCATTGGACAGTGGCCTGCGTGGCGATCATACGCTGCTGTTCACAAAGTCGTTGATAGATGGAATCTTCTCCATCTTCCTCACCTCGACACTCGGCATCGGCATCATATTTTCTGCCCTACCGGTGTTTTTGTTCCAAGGATCCATCACCCTGTTTGCAGCCCAGATCGACCGCTTCATCCCGCCTGAAATGATGGCGCAGTTCATCGCCCAGATAACCGGGGTCGGCGGCATCATGATCATCGCCATCGGCATCAGGCTGCTCGGTATCGTCAACAACCGGGTGGCCAATATGCTGCCGGCCATCCCGATCATCATGTTGCTCGTCTTCATCCTATACTAATGTTAATACTAAAAGGCGCCATCTAAAATATTAGATGGCGCCTTTTGATTGTGTCATTCCTAACGCGATCCAGCAGTGGCCTGATCGTCCGCTTTCGCAATGCCGATGCCGGTCTTGGCATTGATCATTGCGAATACGACACATAAGTAGCAGGGAATTGCCCAGATCCAATAATCTGCGACACTCACGCCGAGAATCTCCCAGTAGTAGATGCCGGAGACGCCCCACGGTACGAATGGCAGCAGCATGGTGCCTGAATCCTCTAGTGTCCGCGACAAGTTTTTGGCATGCAACCCCTGCTTGGCATACGCATCCTGCAGGAGCACACCCACCATGATAATGGAGATCGAAGCGACACCGGCTGTGAATACAATGATTGCACTGCCGAGTATCGTCACACCCACCAGCTGCCATGTGGAGTGGATGAGGCGTGAAAAACTCTCGAGGATCTTATCCAGGCAGCCTGCCGCCTCAACGATGCCGGCGAAAGCATACCCACAAAAGATCGTCACTACAATCGTCGTCATGGAAAATATTCCGCCGCGCGCAATCAGCGTCGTCGCGTTTTCGGACAAAGCTGCCGCATCGAAGCCTGATGCTTTTATCATATCAGTACTGAAGCCGTTCGCCATCGCAGTAAACCCATCGACGAGTGCGAAGCCGTTGGAGAACATCCCGATGAAGACCGCTACCAGCGACGACAAAAGCATCATCGGCACAACAGGTTTTTGGGTGAAAGCCCCCCATAAAATGATGATGAACGGAATGAGCATGAACAGGTTCCAATTGTAGACCATATCCAACTCACCCAGTAATCCTTGCACATTGTCGGCAGACGGTGAACCATACTCCGTATTGACCCCTACGAAGAACCACACGGTGAGCCCGACGATTGATGCCGGTACCGTCGTCCAGAGCATATGCTTGATGTGATCAAAGAGGTTAACTTCGACGACAAGGGGCGCAAGATTGGTCGTATCCGACAGCGGGGATAGTTTATCGCCAAATACACCACCGGAGATGACCGCACCTGCGGCCATGGCCAAGGAGACATCCAATTCAGCCGCAATCCCCATCAGAGCGACACCTGCAGTCGCTGTGGATCCCCAGGCCGTACCGGTGGCGACGGATACTACCGCCACAATGACGAAGGCCGTGACAAGAAAATAGGTCGGATTGATCATCTGCAGACCGTAGTAGATCATCATCGGCACTGTGCCGGCGTAGATCCAAGTGCCAATGATGATGCCGACAGAAAACAAAATGAATATTGCCGGCATCGCCGTTTTGAGCCGGAGGATGATGCCCTCTTCCATCTCCCTCCACGACAATCCGACACGCAGCGCGATGAGTGCTGCATAGGCTGCTGCAACCAGCAGCAACGGCTGGATCGGGATGCCGAAGTAGCCGAATCCGACTCCGACGACCAAACCTAAAATTATAAAACATGATATGGATTCGAAAAATGTTGGTGCACGCTTCATATATCCTGCTCCTTTATCTGTTGCGTTATTTTATACACTCCTGATCAGCTCTTCTGCTGATTGTCCTGAAAAGCCAAGGCTGTCCAAGGTAAGTCCACTTTCGTAAAAATCTTCATCAAGCAAGGTCGAGCCTAAAGTGATGATGGCATCAATGTTCGGGGTTGCAACACCAGCTGCTTTCGCCATCCCTGACCATAATACGAGGCCACTTGAAATATCTTCGGTAAAATATCTGGAGTTTATGGAAACCGGCCCTTTTATATTGGAGTACACCTCGCTCGTATTGAACAGTTCTTTGAGTGTCCGGCCATCATCCTCGAAGTAACCCCGGTTCGCCCTACTCTCTGTCGCATCTTCCAAGTGATATCCAAATGCCTTGCCGATCGCCATCCGTTCATCCTCGACCGCCTTCAGCAGTTTGACTGTATGCTCGGTGATCCCTTCCTTATACAGCCAGAATTCGCCTTCCGAATAATCAATCCTGCCCGCATTCAATAGAGCAGGACCAGGATGCACTTCAGGATTGCCATTCTCCAATGCTGCATGCCAGCTGCTTTCAGCCGGCACAAGGCAGTCATACAATTGTGAACAGACATCCAGCAGTTCATCTGTCTTCGAGCTCGGGTATGCAGCAAGGAATACTTTTTTGACGTACAGGGAGACTTCGACCCGTGCCGCTTCCGGGAACGCCTGCGTGCCATATGTAAGCGAATTGGTCTCGGCAATGTTGAATGACTTGTCGATGCCAAGCTGTCGGGCCCTATTCACAAATCTGCCAGCCCCCATCGCGCCTGCACCATTGATCAGTATCACCTGTTTTTCCGTAACCACTGGCGCAAGCTGCTCCGCTATGTTCTCAACCGCAAAACCAGGCACGGTCAGCATGATGACATCCGCTCCCGCAACTGCTCTTTCAATGTCTGCAGTGACGTTGGAAAACGGCATAAGACGCTCTCCCTTATCGTCCTTCAGGGTGATGCCTCCATTCTTTTCGATTGCTGACAAATCATCTGTGAACCCCGTCGCGCCGAACAATGAAACCTCGAACCCCCTATCAGTAAGATCTGCAGCTGCAGTAATTCCGCCGTTCCCGGCACCAATGATTGAAACCTTCATGATATCTCCATCCCTTTCTTCAAAATATCCATAACCATATTGCCTATTGATGAAATATAAGACATTTTAGGCCATCCTATATCCTACATCAGAGGGTTACCGAACAATGCAATCAAAATAAATGCAATAATCATTCCCAAAATGAAGGTTAAAATGAGCTTCAGCATTTTCATAAACAGTCCCCCTTGTAATGTAATTAATATAAAATTCAGTCCTTATATGTTTTAAGCTTAAATGTCCTTGCGAAAACAATCAACGGTTATCTGTATGTTGAAGCGGCACATGTATATGACAATTTGATTCTCAAGTCGCTAGAGAGTAGACTCCGCATTGGCGAGTATGCCCTAATAAGTTCCAGAATATAAGTATAGTCACTACGTTATACAAAAAATACGGCCCAAGAGCAATGCCCCAGGGCCGTGATTTCTCTTATTATATTCTGTCGTTTCTTCCTTTGTTGTCATCGTAGTCAAAATCGGACTGTCTTCCATCTGCTCTATCTCTGTCCAAGTCTTTATCCAAGCCGCGATCCCTATCCAGTCCGCGGTCTTCTGTGTCTTCCTGGATGTCGACATCTTCATGGCGCACATCTTCAGAAACATGTTCAGTATCTTTGACTTTATCTTTTTTGATGACGACTTCTTCGGATACTACGCTCTCTTTATCGACATTGACGCGTTCTTCATTGACTGGCACGCGGACGGATTCATCACTGTCTGTGAAATCACCGTCGGCTGGACGCCCGTCATCCACTTTGCGTCTTTCAACTGTCACTTCTTCACGCTCGACAGGCACTTCGAATTCCTGACGTTCAGTCTCGACATGTTTATCTACGTTGACTTCACCTGTCTGCACATTATCTTTTTCGACATTGAGACGTTCTTCACGCAGTTCCATGGTGGCTTCATCGTCATGATTCCGGTCTTTGCGGTCTGCATCGAATCCGGCACCAGGCTTGTCACCCAGGTTATCATCTTCGCGATCGACGCCAGGTGTAAGGCCCGCTCCCGCAGCACCTACAGTGCCGCTACCGTAAGCTGCATCATTTCTATTCATGTCACTTCGAGCTGTATCGTTTCTGCTGCCTTCATCTGATACATGGAGTAGAATTTTATCTGCATCCAATGCATCCCGGTATTCACGTTCTTCTGCCGAGGACAGGTTCATGCTGTTGAGTGTCTGATCTTCAGGATCATCCCCAGTGAAGAATGACATCACTTTGTCCCAAGTACTCCCGGTAGAATGTTTGATATTGACGCCGGAATAGGCACTGAATGCACCTCCAGCTTGCAGGTCGCGGTTGGAGACGAGTGTAATATCCTCTTCTGCGACGCCTTCTGCTTTAAGTTCATCAAGTCTCTGTTTTACATCTTGTTCTGTAGGGAGCGCTTCAATCTTACGCATTTTCCATTCCTCCTCGTTACAATTTGCGAGTACCGCGATATGGATATTTTCATATCCGTTCGGCTCATTCAAAGTATACCCGTGACTCCATTCTTAAAACGTCTATCTTTATTTCTGATGGAGATATGACGTCGGAGTGGACGTCTCAGCTATTTATTTTTTCTATCCGACTTATAATCCTTGTTGAAAAAATCATATTTCAGAATATTTTCGAACAGTGTACTTATCAAAATCGGTGGTAGGATTATAATGGATACTACAAAAACCACTGAAAAAGCGCCAGGCGAGGAGGCAAGTATTATTCGAATCACTGAATAGGAGGCAATCACCCAAGTCAGTCCAAGGACTATCGCTGTTATGTTCCATTCACGCATACCAGACCCTCCATGATTATAGTCATTCAAGTGTATCATATTACATTCCTTACCCTTATGGCCTCTTACATGAGAGGCTGCTATCTGATAGAATGGCTTATTATATGCTTGAAACATTTAATAAATAGGTGGGATCGCTTTTATGACGGATACAGGATTGGTGCTTGAAGGTGGCGGTATGCGTGGATTGTATACAGCCGGGGTATTGGAATATTTCATGAGCCGGGGGCTCTACTTTCCTTATGTCATCGGGGTTTCTGCAGGGGCTTGTATGGGCGCCTCATATCTGGCGCGCCAGGAGGACCGCAATCGCAAAGTGAACCTGGACTATATGGATGACAAACGCTATATGTCATTATCGAACTCCATTAAAAAACGCGAACTGTTCGGCATGGACTTCATATTCGATGAAATACCCAATACGCTTGTTCCCTTTGATGTGGAGACATTGATGCAGGAACCGGAAGAGTTTGTCATCGTCGCAACCGATTGCGAGACCGGTGAACCTGCCTACTTCAAAAAAGAGGACTACGACACTTCATCCATCGCCACACTTCTGAGGGCTTCCAGTTCTCTGCCCTTCGTTGCCTCGCGTGTAGAATTTGAAGGCCGCGAACTGCTGGATGGCGGCATCTCCGATTCGATTCCGATCAAAAAGTCGGAAAATGATGGTTTCCCTAAAAATGTCGTCATCCTGACCAAACCGAGGGGATACTATAAAAAGCCGGGCCGGATATCGAAACTCATCAAATATAAAAATCATCCGGCAATCAGCGACAGGCTTGCTACCCGCTACCGTTTCTATAACGAATCGCTCCATTATGTATATAGACAGGAGAAGCATGGTGCAGCCTTCGTCCTCAGCCCTTCCGTGGATTTGAAGGTGGGCCGGGCCGAACGGAAGAAAGAGCGGCTTGAAGCTCTTTATCAACTCGGCTGGGAAGATGCCAAAACCCATTACGATGCACTCCGCTCTTTTCTCAGGCCCACTTCTTCCACCCAGACTCAGAGTGCTCAAGGTAAAACGACATAGTACGACCTCTTAAAAGGCGCATACGATGTATGCGCCTTTTAGACTCTTTTATGCTCATTTCCAATAATCATTGGCAGCAGCAATCGTCTGGTAATGGATCGCAATCACCTGGGATGCCATTGTGAGACTGTCTGCATCTTCTGCGTAGACCGGGCGCAGTTTCTTGCGTACTTCCGCGTCAGCCCTACGCCCTTACGTGCCAACCTCACTGCCGGATCGAATCCCTGCTGCGGTGTCTCTGTCTTTAAACTTGTCAGCCATTCTTCCATAAACGAATCCCCCCCGATATATTTTATGCCTCACCTACATTATATCGAAACCGAGACCTGATTGTAACTTTTCACTATCCCATTTCATGCATAACCGCTGTTGTAGTTGTCGACACATCAGAAAAGATTCGCTATATTTCCATTTTACAGACAATTATGAGATAATAGAATTAACAAATATTGGATGAGAAGTACAGTCATTTTCTCAAATGGAAAGGAAGGATATTTCATGGGGAAAGTTACAAAGTTGATTGGTGCAGCGGGGATTCTGGCAGGAGCTGCCTATCTATCGAAGGAAGAAAACCAGAAAACGGTCAAACGAGGTGTAGACAAGGTCATCAGGAAAGCCAGCACCTGGACGGATGACCCTTATACCATCCAGTTGGGCAAGCCAGACGAAGAGCATGATGCCAACATGGTCGACGAAGGCGCGATGACAAGCGTGCTGTACTATAATGAACTGCGTGAAGAAGCGTCTAAGAAGCAGCAATAAAATAAAGGGGGGAATCCGAACATCGGATTCCCCCCTTTATTTTGACTGCACAATTCGCTCTCTCTAAAGTCATTTAGACTGATTCTCTATCCTGCCCATATAAGCAAACAGCTTCTTCAATTCCTCATTTTTCATTTTGGCACCCAATTCATCGAGCAGTTCGGCGTTGACATGGGCATCCGTGTAATTGCCCAACGCATTCTGGATCTTCTTCATCCTTTTAATGGTCTTCTTATGCTTCTTTCCTGTCAATGGCCTTAAATAACGGGCAGAGTATCTCAACTTCTTCGCTCGCTTCCTGACGTCATGCACTGCATTGTAATCGGTCATATCCAATTCTTCATATTCTTTGATGAGGACAGTTTTTTTCGTTTTGAGCCTGTCAGTGATGTAATCCTCAATACTTGTATCCATTTCGATGGACAACATATCGATTGCCTGCTCGACGGATTCGAGCATTCCATTGAATGCTTCAATATTCGTTTTATTGAATGTCCGCTTCATTTCCCTATTGCGTTCTTCCCGCAGATATTTGAACATATCGTAATAATGCTCACTTAAATCCGGCTGCCTCAATGCGATTGTACTGCACACTTCCGTAAGTACATCCAGTTCCCTAAGCCGGCCGTAAGTCTTTGCGAATGATTTCAATTCCCGATTGATACGATTGTATTCCTTTTCGCCGAATGCATGTTTAAGGAAATGGATGACGCTCCTCAATTTTCTGGTATCTACACGCAATTCATGCACCAATGCCGGATTATACGGATTATTCTCGTAGTCTCTATATGCTTGTTTGATCTTTTTGAGCCGTTTATACAATATCTCCTGAAGTGCTTCCATCCTGTTCCTCCCCTTCCTCTCATGCTTGTCACCATACTATACCCTTTATCCACATAATTACTGCATATCGAGAAGTCCACCTGACAACTGAACAGATGAATTGATAAATATAAATTCGACTTGTATAGTATGTTTTGTTGCAACAAAGAGTAGAATCTGGAGGAAACTTATATGATGACCAAAACATATGAACCATTGTTCGAAACGGTGCAGTTGCCGAACGGCACCGCACTGAGGAATAGATTCGTCCTCGCCCCCCTCACGCATATTTCTTCAAATGCGGATGGTACGGTATCAGAGGCTGAAATCGAATATCTCCGTAAACGCTCCAAAGATGTCGGTCTGGCCCTAACAGCTGCATCGAACGTCACGGGACTCGGCAAAGCGTTCCCAGGCCAGCCGTCAATCGCCCGCGATTCTGATATCGCAGGCATGTCACGTCTTGCAGAAGCAATGAAGGCTGGCGGCGCGAAAGCAATTCTGCAGATCCACCATGGCGGCGCCCAAGCTCTACCCGAGTTGACGCCTGAAGGTGACGCAGCTGCACCAAGCGCAATCACCATGCAAAGCTTCAACGAAAAGGAACCCCACGACGCGCGGGAAATTACACCCGATGAAATCGAATCGACGATAAAAGCATTCGGAGAAGCGACGCGTCGTGCGGTAGAGGCAGGCTTCGACGGCGTTGAAATCCACGGCGCGAACCACTACATCATCCACCAGTTCGTCTCCCCCCACTTCAATAGGCGTACAGATCAATGGGGTGAGGACCGCTACCGCTTCCCGCTGGCAGTGGTTGATGAAGTCATCCAGGCAGCCAAAGAACATGGCAGTGAAGATTTCATCGTCGGCTACAGATTTTCACCAGAAGAACCGGCTGATCCGGGGATCGACATGGAAATCACCAAAACGCTGATCCAGAAACTCATCACCAAACCTCTGGATTATCTCCACGCCTCATTATTCGATGTCCATTCCACAGTGCGTACGGGTAAATATGAAGGCATGAGGCGTATTGACCTACTCCATGAATGGATCGATGGGCGCATGCCATTGATCGGCATCGGTTCCATATTCGAAGCGGATCAGGCAGCGGACGCAATCAAGACCGGGCGTGTCGATCTGCTTGGCCTGGGCCGTGTGCTTCTGCTTGACCATGAATTCGTCCATAAGATTGCACATGGCAAAGAAGATCAGATTACAAATGTGTTCGATCCGGACAGAGCAGACATGCATGACTTGCCGGAACCCCTGTGGCAGCAGCTAAAAAAAGGGTTCTATCCGGTGCCACGTAAAGACCAGTAGGCAGTATAACGATGGTTGTCACCGCCCCTTCCAGGGTAGATACATTGTAGTACTATCTATAAGGAGGCGTCATGATGAGTGATGTTAAAGCCGAAGTCGAGAAACTGCATGACTGGACGCTGGAAGATGAAAAAATCAAACGAACCTTCAAATTCGACCGCTATCTGGATGCCATCTCCTTCGTCGAAAAAATCGGCATCTATGCAGAAAGTGTCCAACACCACCCTAAGATTGTAATCAACCATACCGCAGTTACTGTATCATGGACCACTTTCTCCAAAAAGCAGCTTACTGAAAAAGACATCCAAGGCGGTAAAGCGTGTGAAAACATCTACCGGCTGTATGAAAATGAGATGAAATAAGCCAAAAAGCAATTGCATAGAATTGAACTAACCCCCTCCAGGTCTACAGATGAAATAACACATCTGTAGACCTGGAGGGGGTTCTTTTGTGATAGGCAGATATTCGGTGTACCAAAGAAAAACCATAACCTGAAATTATCGCATAGAAATAGACCCTGGAGGATTCCAGGGCCTATTTCATCTGCTTTCCGCTTTCATGTTTGTCACCTGTCAGTACATAGAAGACATGTTCCGCCATATTTTTTATATGATCTCCGATGCGTTCCAGGTATTTTGCACACAATTGGCTTTGGCCTGTCAGGAAGGCATCGGTCTCCTCAAAGATGTCTGATGTGGTGATCTGGACGAAGAGTGCATCGATGTCTTCATCCCGCATGATGATTTCAGTACAGAGTTCAATATTTTCTGTGTCATAGGCGGTTTTTACATCTGCCAGCATCAACAGTGCGAGGTTTTCCATCGTGGACAGGCGCAACAGCAATCTTTCATTCGTAATGCGTACCCGCTTCCTCACCTCTCCAAGGTTGCTGATGTTGTCGCTGATCCGTTCGAGATCATCCGCCACTTTGATGCTAGAGATGATGAGCCTGAGGTCGGTGGCTACAGGCTGTTGGGTAGTTATCAGATTTATGGCCTGTGTGTTGATCTCCTCTTCCAACCTGTTGATCCTGAAATCATCTGCCACGAGTTTTCTGGCATACTCCGTATTTTGACTTGAAAGGATGTCCGTGCTCCCCCTCAGCCGATTGTAGCACTCGTGGCCGAGTGTGTTTACATTGCCATAGAGCCTTTCCATCTCATCGGAAAACTTTCCACGGTAGACCATCATCCAAACCTTCCGGAAACATAGTCTTCGGTACGCTGATCCTTCGGCTTCTCGAAGATGACGTTCGTCCGGTTATATTCAATGACATGACCCTGGTAGAAGAACGCCGTGCGATCTGATATTCTAGCTGCCTGCTGCATATTGTGTGTCACGATGATGATGCTGTAGTCCTTCTTCAGCTCCTGCATCAAATCTTCGATTTTGGTTGTGGAAATCGGGTCGAGTGCACTTGTCGGTTCATCCATCAGAATGACATCCGGCTCAATCGCCAACGCGCGGGCGATGCAGATTCTCTGCTGTTGGCCGCCGGAAAGCCCATAGGCGTTATCGCTCAGTCTGTCCTTCACTTCATCCCATATGGCAGCACCCTTAAGACTTTTCTCCACCACCTGATCCAGTACCTTTTTGTTGCGGATCCCATGAACACGTGCGCCGTATGCGACATTGTCGTAGATGGATTTCGGGAATGGATTCGGCTTCTGGAATACCATCCCCACTTTTGTGCGCAGTTCCTCCACAGTCAGCGATTTATCGAAGATGCTCTGATCCCTGTAGAGTATATCCCCTTCGGTCCGGACGATGGGCACGAGTTCCACCATGCGGTTCAGAGCTTTAATGAAAGTCGATTTACCGCACCCTGAAGGACCGATGATTGCGGAGATTTCATTCCTGTTGAAGTCAAGGTTGATATTCTGCAGGGCATGATTGTCCCCATACCACAGGTTGAAGTCCTTTGTCTGGAATACCGGTTGGGACTGCTCAACTGGTTTGATACCTGCAGGCCTGCTCTGGGTTATTGGGTCATTTATTATCATATCTTTTTCCTCTTTTACTTTTGTCAAAGTCATATTAAAGCCTCCAGATTAAAAACGCTTAGAGTATTTATTCCTTATATAAACTGCTACGGAGTTCATCAGGAACAGGATGAACAGAAGCACGAGTATCGCTGCCGCTGTAATGGACTGGAATTCTGGATTGGGCATTTTGACCCACGAGAATATCTGCATCGGCAGCGCTGAGAATGTATCGAATACACTTGTCGGTGTAAACAGCAGAATCGTCGGTATGCCGATGACGACGAGGGGAGCCGTTTCCCCGATTGCGCGGGAAAGTGACAAAATTATTCCTGTGATGATCCCCGGTAATGAGGCGGGAAGTATGATTCGGGTAATCGTCTGCCATTTTGTCGCCCCCATGCCAATGGATGCTTCACGTATGGAAGATGGAACCGACCGGATGGCCTCTTGGGAAGCCACAACGATGACGGGCAGGATCATAAGCGACATCGTCAGTGCGGCCGCAAGGACGGAATTCCCGAGTCCGGCCATTCTGACGAACAGCGTAAGGCCGAGTAGACCGAACACAACCGATGGTACCCCAGCGAGATTCGAGATGTTTATCTTTATGAAGCCGGTAAGCTTATTTTTGGGTGCATATTCTTCCAGATAAAGGGCTGTACCTACAGAAAGGATGATTGCGATGGGCGCTGTAGTGCCCATCAGCCATAATGTACCGATAAGTGCGCCTCTGATGCCTGCATTCTCAGGACGGCTCGAGCTGAAGTTCGTGAAAAAGTCAGCCGTCAAGTAGCTCCACCCGTCGATGATAGTATCGATCAACAAGGTTGCCAAAACGACCAGTCCCACCAGGGTGCACAGGAGGAAGATGTACTTCAGCACCTTGTTGAGCATCAGCCTTCCATTCAATCTCTTTCCTATAGACTTTTTATCGATCAATTCCATCTTAATATTCCTCCCTGAATTTCCGTGAGAACCATTGTGCCATCACATTCATCAGCAGTGTGAAGACAAAAAGCGTCATGCCGACGGCGTAGAGGCTGAAGTAGACGTCACTGCCGTAAGTGGCGTCGCCCGAGGCTACTTGAACGATGAAGCCCGTCATCGTCTGTAGGGACTCCATGATGTTCAGGCTTGCATTGGGAGTACTCCCTGCTGCAATCGAAACGATCATCGTCTCGCCGATTGCCCGGGAAACCGCAAGGACAATCGAGGCCATGATGCCCGAAACGGCAGCAGGCAGGACAACCTTGAACACCGTCTCGAGTCTTGTAGAGCCGAGACCGAGTGCCCCTTCCCGAATGGTATTCGGAACGGAGCTCATCGCATCCTCACTCAGGCTTGCAATCATCGGTATGATCATCACTCCGACGACGAGACCTGGACTGATTGCGTTGAAAAGGTTGACTTCAGGCCATACGCCCCTGATCAGAGGAGTGACGAAAGTCAAGGCGAAAAACCCATAAACGACAGTCGGTATGCCGGCAAGGATTTCGAGTATCGGCTTGATTACCCGGCGCACCCGATCGCTTGCATATTCACTTAAATATATGGCAGCCCCAAGGCCAATCGGTACTGCAAAAGCGACTGCAATCACAGTGATTTTCATAGTTCCCATGATCAGGGCAAAAATACCCCACTCAGGGTCAGAGCTGAACGCAGACCATTCGGTCGAAGTCAGGAATTCCACCGGGGAGACCCGGGTGAAGAACATTACCGTCTCTGACAGTAATGTTATAAGGATACCTATGGTCGTCAATACGGATACCGACGTGATGAGAAGTAAGATGATCGGCACTGCCTTCTCCATAAAGACTGTACTCCGTCTGCCCTTTTTATTGTCTATCATTTCACGAATATTATAATCACTCATAATGAACCTCGTTTCAAAATGCTTTAAACTGGACGGGGACTTCCCGTCCAGTTGCTTTTATTGTGCCAAATACCTACTTGAATGCTTCGAGCTTGTCCTTCTGTTCCTTCATTTCATCTTCAGTCAGTGCAACATATCCTGCCTCTTCCGCTGCAGATGAAGCATTGTTCAGAGTGTATTCCATGAACTGCATGAACGATTCGTTATTTTCAAAGGATTCATCCTTGGCGTATACAAACAGTGGACGTGACAACGGATATTCATAGCTCATGACAGTCTCTTCTTTGACTTCAACAGGCTCTTCACTTTCCGTACCTTGAATCGGAACACCTTTCAGATTTTCCTGGTTCACCATGTAGTAGTTATATCCGAAGAATCCAATCGCACCTTCGCTGCTTGCCACGGATTGGGAGATGACGTTCGTGTCCTGGTTCAATTCAGCTGTGATATCGCCATCTTCCATGACCGCTTCCTTGAAGAAGTCGTGTGTGCCGTGTGACTGGTCCGGTGCATAAGCTGTTATTTCTTCATCAGGGAATTCATCACGGACATCGCTCCAAGTTTCAGCTTCGCCATTGTAGATCGTCTGCAGCTCTTCGAAAGTCAGGTAGTCGACGAAATCATTCTCCGTATTGACTGCAACCGTCAGGCCGTCATTCGCAACTTTAAATTCTGTAAAGTCGATGCCTGCCTTTTCCAGCTCAGAAACTTCCTCTTCCTTGATTTCACGGGATGCGTTCTGAAAGTCCGTCTCACCGGCTACAAACTTCTCAAAACCGCCACCTGTACCGGAGACACCGATGGAAACCTGGACTTCTGGGTACTCAGCGTTGAAATCTTCGTTTATCAGTTCAAGAATCGGGGCTACTGTTGAAGATCCGTCGCCGGAGATGCTGCCTGATGCAGAAGCTTCTGCATCTGTACTGGCTTCGGAACCATCTCCGCTTCCGTCCCCTGTGCTTCCTTCAGATGGATCACTTGCATTGCCCCCTCCGCACGCTGCCAGAATGAATACTAGGCTCATCAGCAATGCAGCCATAAAGATACTCTTTTTCATTACCCGAACTCCTCCAATAAATTAAGTGTTGTATTTCCTACAAGCCCTACTCTATCGGATGAATGTAAATTTGAAATGAATAGTTTGTAAAGATTGTGTAAATATGAAAAAAACACCAAAGCCGAACCCCAGGTCACCATTTAAGTATTTTGAATCACATTCAGCTTAGAACCTATTAAGTATTTTCTATGCATATAAAAACACCCCTAACGTTGAACTTTGGAATTCAACTTTAGGGGTGCATCTCAGAAGAAAGCAGAGGCTTTTTATTTTTACGTGCTTTGGCCGGAATCCGCACACAGGCTGTTAGCTGTCTTCCTGCTTTTTCGGCAGCGTCACGATGAAGGTCGTGCCTTCGCCTTCACGGCTTTCGACCTCTATTTCACCGTGGTGAGATTCTATCAGGTGTTTGACTATGGCAAGGCCGAGGCCTGTGCCGCCGGAGTGGCGGGAACGTGCCCGGTCAACACGATAGAAGCGCTCGAATATGCGTGGGAGGCTCTCTTCAGGGATGCCGATGCCATCATCCTCTATAATCAGGCGGACGTTATTCGTATCCTCCTTCAGTGATAACTTGACAGCCCCACCTTCGGCAGTGTAGTTAATGCCATTTCCCACCAGATTGAGTATGATTTGTCTGAGACGGTCTTCATCCCCCTCCAGATATACATCCCTTGATGGATCTGGAAGGGCCAGCCGTGTCTTCTTCTCTTCGATGGCCCCCTGCAGTGTAACGGAAACCTCATGGGCGAGTGCCGTCAGGTTTAGAGGCTCGAGGTTCAGAGGCATCTCCTGCTTCTCTATTTTGGAGAGGTTCAGAAGGTCCCTGATCAGGCGATCGAGCCGCTGGCTTTCATCGTGTATGATCTTGAGGAACTGCTGAGTGGTTTCTTCATCGGTCACTTCCCCGCTCATCAGCGTCTCGGAGAACCCCCTGACCGAAGTGACTGGTGTCTTCAATTCATGCGAGACATTGGCCACAAAGTCACTGCGCATCTTTTCAAGTCTCCTTATCTCCGTAATGTCATGGAGGACGATGATGACGCCACACTGCTGCCATCCTTGGCCATAGTAGGGGGCAAGGTGGGCATCCATGATGCGTTCATGCGGATAATAAGAGTGGACTTCTTCGTGGACCTTCTCATTGGTTTCAAAGACGGCATGTATATGCGGACTGAGGGCGAATCGTTCACCGACTTTCTCATAGGGCTGGCCGATCAGGTTATCCTTATGCTGGGAAAGGAACTTTTCCATCGATGCATTCATCAATGTGACCTTCCCGTCCTGGTTGACGAGCATGACACCACTCACCATATTAGAGATGATGCTCGTAAGCTGCTGTTCATTCTCCTCTATCTCCTTCATCTGGCTCTGCAGACTTGCAGCAAGCGCATTGATGGACTGGGAGAGGTCGCCGATTTCACCTTTTGCCTCCGTGCTCACCCGGCTGCTGTAGTCCTTCCTTCTCAGGCGGGAAGTGACATTCATGATGGTGTCGATCGGTCGTGTGATGCTCCTTGCAAGCATGGTGGTCGCAATGGCGGCCATCAGGAACATCAGACCAAGGGCAATAGACAGGCTGAACCTTAGCTGGTCCATGGCATCATCAATGATGCCTAGGGACAGGGAGCTCCTGACTGCTCCTACAGTCTCCCCTTCAGAAACGAGTGGCAGGGCGACATACATCATATTGAAGTCCTGCGTTGTACTGTGGCGTATCGATTCTCCGAATGTCTCATTCTGCTGAAGCACATCCTGTATTTCAGGACGGTCGAAATGATTGTTCATTTTTTCAGGGTCATTTTCGGAGTCGGCAAGTACGACACCTTCGGTATCCACAACTGTAAAGCGCATCTGAATCGGCTGCTCAAAGTTCTTGATGAGTTCTTGCAGCTGTTCACGTTCATCATAGCTTTCCGAGGCGCTGATGAGCTGTGTGACCATCTGTGCATTTTCGATGAGATGATCGCGGGTCACATCTGTATAGGCATTCTTCAGCAGTGCTGCAAGGATGAACCACAGGATGACGGTCAGGAGGAGAATCAGGATGAAGAAGGCGGATGCAATCCTGAACCATAGACGCTTCATTCTGAAGGAGCCTCGAGCTTGTAGCCGAACCCTCTGATGGTCCGGATGTAGACAGGACGTTTCGGATCAGCCTCGATCTTCTCGCGCAGATGACTTATATGGACATCAACGATCCGCGTATCCCCATCATAGTGGAAGTCCCAAACTCCATTCAGCAGCTGGTCGCGGCTCAGGACCTTGTTCTTATTGTTTGAAAGGTAGAGGAGCAGTTCGTACTCCTTTGGGGTCAGTACGAGCTGTTCGCCGCGGACATAGACATCGTAGGTGTCGGTATGTATTTCTAGTGTACCGAGCTTGATCACTGTAGCTGCATCGGCAGGGGGCTCCTGTATCTGGGTCCTGCGGAGAATCGCCTTGACGCGCGCCACCACCTCCCTTGGACTGAAAGGCTTCGTCATATAGTCATCGGCGCCGAGCTCCAGACCTAGAATTTTATCGAACTCTTCATCCTTTGCTGTGAGCATCAGGATGGGTGTCTCGACCTTTTCTTGCCTGAGTGTTTTGCAGACATCCATTCCATCCATTCCCGGTAGCATCAGATCCAGTACAATCAGGTCGGGCTTTTCAGTTAAAGAAAGATCCAACCCCTGTCGACCATCTTCCGCTGTAATCACTATGTATCCAGCCTTTTCCAAATTGAATTTTATCAATGTAACAATGGATGGCTCATCATCCACTACAAGGATCTTATGCACAGTAATTGCCCCTTCCGTATATATCAGGTTTTTTTAATGTTTTCATTTGTTGGAAAACCATTTTGAGTATATCATGTGGAACCTTTTTATCTGTACAGCTTAACTTTACAACCGACCAAGTGTTTACTGCCGCTCAAAATCTAAAAGACAATTGATATGTTCGAAATTTTCTCATACTGGAATCTGATGGTGTTTTTTCGCTTTTTACGATATGATGCTTTCTTTTTTGAAAAGCCTTGATCTATCTGTTTTTCCGACGCCACACTTCATAAGTGTGGGCATACTTATTTTTATCGTCCACTGGCCCCGCTTCACTTCGGATACACTCAAATTTCCCATAACCGAAGTCCTGCGGGAAATGCGTATCCCCTTTAAAATGTGCATGGATACGGGTGCGGTACAGGATGTCCACATCCTCTTCAAACATCTTAAACAGCGAGGCACCGCCGATGATGTATAGATCGTCACCATATTCTTTCCCGAGAGCTAAAGCGTCTTCCTTTGAATGGACCACCAGCGCTCCAGGCGCCTCGTAATCCTGGTTGCTTGTCAATACGATGTTGCGCCGCCCTGGGAGCGGCCTTTTTGGTATGGTCTCATAAGTTCTGCGCCCCATTACGATATCGCCTTGCAGTGTGACTTTCTTGAAAAAGGCCATATCCGCCGGCAGGTGCCACGGCAATTTGCCGTCTCTGCCGATGACTTTATCTTCATCCTCCGCCCATACATATGCAATCATGTCTTCCCATCCTTTCTTCTTCATATTCACCCGGTTATATTGGCCTTCGCAGGATTTTTAGGCTTATTCTTCTTCTGACGCATCTCCATCTTATCGCTGTAGCCCCATACATAGGTCAGACCAAAGGAGACGAAGAGTGTAATCGCAGTGACCAGGATCGCATACCAGAAATTGGCGGTGATGCCGTTCTCTGGGTCGATGAAAGAAGGCAGGCCAATCAGGGAACCGATGATGCTCCACATATTGATGCTGAATATACCGGTCAGGACACCTCCGACGGCACTTCCTATGCTGGCGCAGATGAAAGGTCTGCGGAAGCGCAGATTGATGCCGTATATTGCTGGTTCGGTAATGCCGCAGAAGGCTGAGAAAGCACCGGCATAACCGAGTTCCTTTATATTCTTCTTCTTCGATTTGACGGCTACTGCCAATGCGGCGCCTCCCTGCCCCACTATCGTCATGCTGATGATCGCGGAAAAGTAGCTGTAGCCGAGTGTCGCAAAATCATTGACGTAGACGGGGATGATTCCCCAATGCAGGCCGAAGACGACAAGTAATTGGTAGAAAGCATTGATCACTCCGCCGAAGAGTGGTGCATTGAGGCTGAGCAGAGCTTGCAGGCCATCCGCCAATAATGTTGAAAATCCGACCAGGATCGGCCCTGTAATGACCAGTGTCAATGCCCCGACTGTTCCAATGATGACAATCGGGATGAAGATGGCCTGGATATAGGCAGACACCCAACCCTTCAGCCAGTCCTCCATCTTCTTGACGAACCAGGCCGCCAGTATCATTGGAAAAATCGAGTAAGTATAAGTGACGAACGGGAAGTCGAATCCGCCCATCGTAAAGATATTCATGCCATCATTAGCTGCTTCAAGTATCGTCGGATGGATGATGAGACCGCCGATGACGGCAGTCAGCAGCGGGTTGCCATCGAGTCGTTTTGCAGCATTGAAGCCGACCAGTACAGGAAGGAAATAGAATACGGCATCCGCCATGGCATTGATGATGAGGTAAGCCGTTCCTGAATCAGTGATGAGGTTGGTGCTCGTCAATACCGCAAGCAGCCCCTTTATGATGCCTGCTGCGGCCAATATGTTGATGATCGGCATGACGGAACCGGTGATGATGCCGATGAAATTATTGACTGCACGCCCGATTTTATCCAGCCCTTTATCGTCTGAATGGTCTTCAGGCGACTCTTCCGGCAATCCATCATCTGCAGTCGAAAGGAACGGGCTGAGGGTCTTATAGATGTCATCCACTGCGGGCCCGACGATGATCTGATACTGCCCGCCTGCCTGCGCCACACCCATGACGCCTTCCAATTCTTCTATTGCTTCCGTGTCGGCAAGCGACTCGTCTTTCAAGTAGAAACGCAGCCGTGTGACGCAATGAATGACATTTTCGATATTACCCGTCCCACCGACCAGCTGAACAATCCTTTCAGCCAGAAATTGATGGTCTTTCTTCTTTTTCTTCATGGATACCCCTCTCCATCTGGTAGCAGATTATCTAATATTTTTGCAGCCTTGCTGATTCCACCATGCAATTAAGGTATGTACATGGTGGGATATATCTGCGTCTTGAAATTAAAGCGCCTCTCGAGCGGTCAACGTCGGGAGGTCCTTTTAGTGCGCCTTCTGCCTAAGCAACTTCGATACCGCCACAAATATAGCCACTGCACTCAGCATCAGACCCGTAATGAGCAGGGTGACATCAAGGTTTCTATACATTCCATCATTTTTAGTGTATATGGCAAAGAATGGCCATAGCGCTATAAGCGGATACAGCCAATCTTTGAAACGGAGTGCGATTGCCGTAATGATCAATGTGGCTGCCACGAGGATGATAATCGTCCATGGCAGTTCGCCCATGCCGAACAGTGTTCCAATATCGCTGCTGACGATAAGTGTGAAGATGTTGACCACCGTCGCAATCGTTACCCAGCTGTAATAGACTGAAATGGGTAGGCGATCAAACCAATGGTATCCTTTTTCAGTCAACAGCACATGCATCCTGGCCAATGTGAACAACACTGCACCAATGACGAGTACTGATGCAATCAGCAATTGCTGGGTGAAGACGACAATCCATAGGCCATTCAGCAGGAAGTTGGCGATCGGCCAGAATTTAAGTTTCCGAACTACTGAATCTTCCCACGATTTCTCGAAAAACAGGCGGATGAGCCATATCAGCATCAAAATGTAGATGACGCCCCATATTGAAAAGGCGTAGCCGGCCGGCTGGATGATTGTCTGATTGTCATTTGCCACAGCGCTTACGTTAGTCGCACTTAAGTAATTAAAAAACAGCATAAGCGCAAAGGCTGCTATATACCCTATGGTCCATTTTCTATGCTCTGACATTTGATCCACTCTCTTTCATCATAATATTCTTTACATACCCTAAAGCCTGCTCTATTATGCTCCTCGATGGGGATATGCCATCTAAAAGATGAAATGGATGATGATCAGAACGAACATGGAGATGCCAAGCCCGATATGAAGTTTCCTGATTTTAAGTCTTGGATCAATCAACAGCCGATACCATCCTGAGAGAACCAGACACAGCAGATTGAATGCTGCGATTGAACCAGTCAATATCTTCATATTGGACAAGTCGAATGTATAGTGATCGATGACCAGAAAACCATGCAGCAGGATGATGATCAAAGCGCCCGTCCCCACGTAGCGGTGATAGGGCCTGATGCGCTTGGAAAATTGAGCCAGGCGGATTTTCTTCTGCCGGTCGCCGATGTTGCGTATCGTCGAGAACACGGCATTGCGTGTCCAATTGAATAGGAACAACAAAAAACCTGTAAAACCAAGCAATATATGTAGATATGGTGTATTGGACGAGAACCCGGCTGCAACATTCCAGACCGCCCAGACCAATAATATAAAGTTAAATAGAAACCAGATGCTCATATGATTGCGCCCCGCTTTTTTCACTTATAGAAGGCACTCCCGACTAAGTTCCAGGCGTAGCCTCCCGCTGCCCCATCATACTGTTTTTGTAGGTCTATCAGCAAGTCTGATGGCCAATTTTAATACCATCGTTTCTAAAAGCCAGTCAGCAAAAAGATCCTCTGCGGTTATCCACAGAAGACCTTTTTCATGGGCTATGCTTTTTGATGATAAGCGAACTGGAGTTCGCGCACTTCTTCCGACAATGCTTCATCGGGCCCATCCACTTCAGCGTCAGGCAGTACCTCAGTGATGGACAGTTGTTTCAGAGGTCCAGGTTCCAAATCCATTTCCTGTTGCCATGTCTTCAGCTGCTTTGTGGAGCTTGCATATACGATGCGGCCAAGGCCGACAAGTCCGTGTGCCGAGGCACACATGGAGCAGTGTTCACCTGAAGTATAGACGGTCGCGTTGCTGCGGTCTTCCTCATTCAGATGTGAAGCCGCCCATCTTGCGATTTCAAATTCCGGATGGCGTGTGGCATCGCCGCCGGCAACCCTATTATGATCTTCAAACAGCACTTCTCCGTCTTTTGATACGAGGAGCGAACCGAATGGTGCATCCCCTTTATCCAGTGCAGTCCGCGCGAGTTCTACGCACCGTTTCAAATGATTTCTATCTGTCTCAGTAATCACATGACCACCCTTTCTCAGAATGTACTCTACAGGCAATGATACATATCCCGCCGCCTGCTTTCAAAAATGGGGACTGCCTGCCTGATGCGTGCCACTTCCTGTGAATCGATGCGTCCACTGACCACAGCTTCAGCCTGCCCTTTTGCTTCGCTGATGACTTCACCCCAAGGATCTGCCATCAGCGATCGCCCTGCGAAAATCTGGCCTCCTATATCACCATACGTATTCACCCCGATGATGTAGCACTGGTTTTCGATCGCCCGTGCCGACAGGAGGGTTTCCCAATGCTTTCTTCGTGCCATCGGCCATTCGGCTGGAACAAAGATGATGGAAGCCCCTTTCAATGCCAGATCCCTGAAAAGCTCCGGGAATCTGAGGTCATAGCAGATCACCATACCGCATCTGCTCCCATCGAGCATGAACGTCTCCACTTTACTGTCTCCTGCCGCAAGGTATCTGGGTTCATCAAGCATCGGCACAAGATGCACCTTTGAGTATTCATACACAAGCGTCCCTTCACGGTCGACGACGAAGGCGGTGTTGTAGACCTTATCCGGATCTTCCTTTATGTTGGCGACGGATCCTGCTACTATATTGACATCATATTGCTGTGCCAATTCCGCTATGAACGATAGTGCCGGTTCAAGGTCATGACAGGCATGCTCCGCTATATTTTCCAGGTCATACCCCGATGTCCACATTTCAGGCAAGACGACGACATCCGTCTCTTCAAGTTTTGCATGTTCGAACTGTGCGCGCACCTTGTTGAGATTACCTTGGAAATCGCCAAATTTCACTTGATACTGCAAAGCTTTTATTTTAATATTCCTCACTCCTCCACTCCGTATGGTGTAATGTCTGTGAGATGCCGATGATCGTCAAAATCAACTTGTCAGAATCATTCTACTTCTCCCTAAAGTATATGGGACATGCCGGGCACTTGCAATTAACGATGGCAAGTCCAGCGCTTTCACGTTATCCTTATAATTAAAAAGAGGTGGGCACATGATTGAGGTAAGGCAGGATAAAAATTTACGGCAACACGACCTTGAGCAGCTCTATATGGCGAAGGGGCAATCCAGATATGAATCGCGATTCGGTGAACTCCATAAAGCAGTCACTGCATCTGATTATCTCATCACTGCATGGGCGGATGAACAGTTGGTTGGTATTCTACGTTCTTCCGGAGATGGGGCTTTTACGCAATACATATCCGACTTCATCGTCCACCCGGATTTCCGTTCACAGGGCATCGCTTCATCCCTGATGGATACTTACCTTGAAGCTGTCGCACATGTTGATGAAATCTATCTGTTCTTTCAAAATAGCGGGCCCAAAACCTTTACTGGAACGTGGCTTGCCTACAGAGGGTTTTCCGAAATAAAAGGGGGATCCGTCCCCTTCATCTACCTTCGCAAGAAAGCATAAAAAATCCCGCTTATCTTTAAGCGGGATTTTGGTTTTATATGAAATAGTTGCCGAGGACGCTGTTGACGTCGTGCACCACCACAAATGCATTCTCATCATAGTGCTTGATGAGGCGCTTGACGCGGGGCAGCTGGTTCTTGTTGATGATGACATACAATATATCCTTATCTGCTTGGGTATAGAAGCCACGTCCCTCCATGATGGTTACGCCCCGCCTGATTTCACTGTTGATCATCTTTCCGAGGCGATCCGGGTGGTCGGAAATGATGGTGATCGCTTTTTTGGGGTTCATACCCTCGATGATGAAGTCCATCACCTTCATACCAATGTAGAGTGCAATGACAGTCAAGAGGACCTGCTCGAGCGTCATGACGGTCAGACCGATTGTAATGACGACCAGGTCAAAGAACAGCAGGGCATAGGAGACGTTGATATCCATGTATTTATTGACGAGACGCGCCAATATCGTCGTACCGGCAGTGGTTGCACCGATGCGGATGACCAGACCGATGCCGAGACCGACGAACAGTCCGCCAAAAACGGTGTTGATCAATATCTGGTCAGTCTGGATCTGCCAGTCTTCGGTCAGCCATAAAAATAAGGACGTCAATATGACCACGACGATTGTATAGTACATGGAACGCCTGCTTAAGAATTTGAAACCCACTACAAGTAAGACTGCATTCATAAGGAAGTTCGAGATTGCCGGTGAAATATCAAATGCATAATATAGGATGACTGCAAGCCCAGTGACGCCCCCTTCGCCGAGATTCCCGGCGATCATGAAGGTATTGACGCCGATGGCGAAAAGGAATGATCCGACGATGATTGTCACGATATTGATCAATGTCTGTTGGGTGATCCTTGAACTGACCGGTAATCTCCGCTTTTCAAAATTCATGTTCTTAAGTTTCTCTCTGATTTTCACAATAATAATCCTCCTCCTAGCCCATATTCCTCTTGGGTGCATTGCGCTTTGGAAAGCATTTATTCAAACTATCGTATGTGGCCTCTACTCTGCATAGGCCTCTGGCACGTTGACTCTGAGGCATCCTTGAAGCAATCTGATATCCATCGCTTCAAATTCATGCGGGTCCCCGTCAATATCCATCGTTTCAAGACGGTCTGTATCCAGATGGAGTGTTTCCGCCTTCATGTAATGCACATTTTTGTGCTCGGCAATCGTCCCCCTGAAAGCTGCAATGATGATTTCAATGATTGCCTTCGGATGCGATGGCGTGATGTTGAGGATATGCAGATGGCGGTCGTCGATGCTTGCGTGCGGCAGCAATTTTTCAAAGCTGCCGACGGATGAGGTGTTCGCTACAATCGTCAATATGGAATCACTCATCACCTTTTCCGATTCCGTTTCGATTTTCACACGATATGCCTTCATTGTGACGAGCGCACGTAATCCGGCATAGAGATAGGCGAAGATGCTGAAGCGATTCTTAGCGGTCGAGCCTACACGGGTGAAAGATTCCATAAAATCACCGAGCGCGATCAAATAGGCGATATGGCGGTCATTGCCCTTGATGACATCCGCTTCTATAGTCTTTTGGGGGGATCTCAGGTTATTTATGGCGGTATCCATGTCAAGCGGCAGACCTAGTGCGCGGGTGTAATCGTTGACGGTCCCTGCCGGCAGGATGGAAAGCGGTGCATCTGACCCACTCTCCACCATGCCATCGATGATTTCACCAATCGTACCATCGCCGCCTGCTGACACAATCAGATCGACATCTGATACAGCCATCGCGATTTCCTTTGCGTCCGCTCCATCCGTGTAGTGGATGTCGACTTTATAGCCCTGACTGTTCAATGCATCGAGCACCCGGTATTCAATGGGCGGTTTCTTTTTTTTACCCGAGTTTTTATTGATGATGACTGCGGCTTTTTTCATATATTACTCCAATCCGGCCATTACAGCCCGTTTGATTGCCTATGGTAATCAATATATATGATAGGGTAAAAAGATAAGCGGCGCAATGACCAATGCTCGCATTATTTTTTATGTAGTGACTGGCACGTTGCTCAATCGTTAGGACCATTGCAGAGTATCTTAAAAAGGACGGCTCCACACCGTCCCTTCTTGCGTTATATCGTTTGAATCTTTTTAGATGCTTCCTTCAGCCACATGTCCAACGACCCAATTTTTATTTGCTCAAAATTGATATGCAGCTAGAAAATATTTTTCACCAGAGAAAGAAAAAGAGCGTCTGCCCGTTTCATTTTCATAGAGGATGAATACCCCAAGGCCAATATATATGAGCGCCATAATCCATGTACCGTACTTTTCTATTGTTTCTCCAACCAGGTCGGTATGTGCTATGCCATGCGCAGTGAAGGCCAGCAGAAAGATGAAAATGAGGAACACCATTAGAGAGACAGCCAGACCGCCTGCATCGATCGTCACAAAATATGGAACGAACAACCCGGTATTATCAGCGCCACAGCTTCCGATTATGATCATCACTACTTTTCCTGTTAACCTGTCCATCCCCTTCTTATCTAAATGCGCTGTTGGCTCCGCCTCATCGGGATCACCCGCCAGCAAGACCTTTACCCCGAAGTATATCGGTATGAGTCCAAGCAGCCCCAAAATCCATTTTTCAGGTATGAAACCGAGCATATAGGCTAAGATGAGACTGACCATGATCAGTATCAATGAACCCACATACTGGCCGATATAGATTTGTCTGATCTGCCTATCCGTCTCTGCCCTGGCAAAAAAGATCAGCAGTATTGCGATCAGATCGATGGCGGTAGCCACGTATAAAACCGCGGCCGTCAATACTGTCTGCAGCATGGAAGCACGCCTTCCTTAATCCCATATACCCAGTTGACCGTTGAAACATCCACCCTGTTCCTGGCATGAAAGAAACCCCGGGCATTGCCCGGGGCTTACGTCTAATTTAATATATTCTTATGGACGACGCCCTCTTTGGCTACGACCGTCACCTTGCTGTTATCCTTCAGCAATCCGATGTCTTCCAGCGGATTATCTTCCACCAGGATGAAGTCAGCTACAAAGTCTTCTTTGATCAGGCCGATGTCCGGATATCCCATACACTCTGCCGCCGTCTTCGTCGAAGCGACGATCGCATCCATCGGTGTCATGCCACACTCGACCATGAGCTCGAGCTCCCTTAGGTTAGTGCCATGCTTGAACACTCCAGCATCAGTGCCCATTGCGATTTTGACGCCTGCTTTATAGGCACGTGTAAAGCTTTCCTTATGGTATTCAATGACTTCCTCCGATTTTTCAATGGCTGTCTTCGGCATCCCCAGCTCTTCGGCGAACTCGAGGACGGAAACCGGCGCCAACAGCGTGGGGACAAGATAGGTGCCCTGGTCCTTCATCAATCCACACACCTCGTCATCCAGGAAGATGCCGTGCTCAATGGAGTGGATGCCCGCTTCCACACATTGCCTGACACCTTCTAAGCCCTGGGCATGGGCCATGACCTTCACACCATTCCTGAACTTCGCCTCTTCGACGATGACCTTCAACTCCTCAAGTGAAAACTGGGTGAATTTCGGGTGGTCCGTCGGGCTCGATACACCACCCGTGGCATGGACTTTAATGATATCCGCCCCAGCCCTCAACATTTCACGCGTCTTCTTCCTGACTTCCTCCACCCCGTCACAGATACCTGCCGGCATGCCGGGGTGTGGTTGGAACAGGTCTGTATTGATGCCTGAATAGTTGTAGCCGTCCCCATGTCCTCCTGTGATGGTCAGGGCGTTCACGCTGATCTGCATGCGCGGCCCAGCCACCAATCCATCATCTATGGCGCGCTTTAGACCGAGGTCACTGCCGAGTGCATCTCTCACTGTAGTGACACCGGCATCAAGCGTACGTTTCAAGTACCCCATTGCCTGGTAGAAGTTATAGGAAAATGGCGTGACCAGCCGTTCTTCCATCGGCTTGAACTCTGTCATCATATGGACATGCGTATCGATCATGCCCGGCAGCATGTATCGCCCACCGCCTTCTATGATTTCCGCATCCTTCACTTCCGCATCCGCATTGACTGCGCTGAACCGGCCGTCTTCCACCAGAACATTTACATTTTCGATTACTTCAGAACCTGTACCATCGATCAGATTAATATTTTTTATAAATAGTTTACTCATTATCTACACTCCTGCTTTAATATTTTAGATTAGACTCATGACGAATGTGGCAATGAATATGGACGCTGTCGTAACGGTGATGAATCCACCGATCAACATCGGCGTGACCAGCTCCTGGAATAGTCTATTCTGATCTTCTATGTTGTTCGTTTCACTGCGGGCGACTTCTTCGCAGATCAGATAGTCCCCCGGAAAACCGATCAAGGCAGTCAATGCGACCGGCACACCCTTATATGGATGCCATCCGACAAGCTTCGAAGCAAGGAACCCCCCACCGATGATGCCGATGATGCCAAGCCCTAAGATCATGGCGACCGCCGGGATGTTGGTGACGACATCCTGCGGGGTGATGCCCCCCATTGTGCCGATGATGACGAATATCAGCGCCACCATCATAAAGCTGAACGAGTTCGCGGATTCAAGCGCACTTTTCGGCAACAGATTGAAATTCAATGCCAGGATACCGAACAGTAGACAGAACAATGTATAGTGGATGCCTGTCAGGTCGCCGATGATGACGCCAAGCATCCCCAACAGGAAAATGACAAACAGCTTGATTGTGTTATTCTTCATCAGACTGAACCGCGAAATACCGCGAGGTTCTTCAAACCCAATACTTTTCTCCTGCATTGCCCATTCCCCAGCCATGAATGTGCGGCCATACCGTTTCATGAAAGCCGTGGCAAGGGGCATCCCGATGACCCCTTGGAAGGATTGGACGAGTACTGGTACAACAATCAGGCTGGATAATCCGAGATTCGTCAATGTCTCGTTTGTAATCAGAAGTGCCACGACCCCACCCGAAACGGGACCGACGCCACTTGCTGCAGTTTCAAAGTCAAACACCAACGTAACAAGATCCAATATAAGCACCAAGGCTCCGACCAACCCGGAAAGGGCGATTATTACAGCACGCCATTGCTTCTTCAGAACCGAAAAGCGCATCAAAGTTCCCATATGTACAATCAGTGGTCCGATGAGTATCGCACCTAAAGCCGGCAAGGTTGATAATTCCAGTATGTTTTCCGGAAATACACCAATCCATGTCAAAATCAAAAATCCCAGCATCGCCGTCATCAACATCGGTATACGAGCCCGCGTCAAGACGGAGATCACTTCTCCTAAAGCGATTAAAGCAAACAACATGACGGTCGCAACTATCGGTTCTTCCATCATAACCTCTCACCCCTTACTCCTCTTTGAAAGTAGTATACGGGGTAACTTGGATAAATTAAACTCTATTTTCAGAAAAAACAGCTAATTCTGACAATGAATACGTTTTCATAAATAAAGAGAGGGGATTACCCCTCCCAAAAGATTCATTCAAACGCGTCACGGGCGATGCCAAGCGACCGGAGCATGGCAGTTTTCTTATAATGATGGTCCTCGAACTTCTCCAGAATATCAGAGACGACCTCGACCCCTTCGACGATATAGTCGCCCTTATTCAGCATGATGCACTCGGCGCGCGAACCGGCGACCACATCCGACATTTCGGAACGGGTCGGAATACCGGTCTTGACGAGGGACTCCACCACTTGAGTCGCCCATATGACGGGGACGTGGGCCGCTTCGCAGATCCACAGGAGCTCCTCCTGCACTTCACTCAGCCGCTCGTAGCCGATTTCAACCGCAAGGTCCCCCCGCGCGAGCATGACACCGAATGGCCGGGCCCCTGCCGCTTTCTGTATGATTTCAGGCAGATTCCGTATGCCTTCCGGGGTCTCGATCTTCGCGACTGATGGCAGTTTGCGGCGCTCGCCTTCAAGTCTTGAATCCAAGGCTTCTTCTATCATTTCGATGTCTCCAGCGTCCTTGATGAATGAAAACGCGATGACATCTGCATGTTGCGCAGCAAAATCAAGATCCCTCTCATCCTTCTTCGTCAGGACCGGCAGCTTGAAATCAAGATCCGGCAGATTGATGCCTTTCTCCGTCTTGACTTTGACACCGCCTTCTTTGACCGTCCGCTCCACCTCACAGATGACCCCGTCATCCAGAATATCGGTCGCCACTGCCTCAATGTGCCCGTCATCGATCTTGATCTTCTGGCCCCGCTCGATTTTACTGATGACTTCAGGGACGGAAGTATTGAGCGCAATCTCAATCCCTTTAGGCAGCGTCATGGCAGTCTTGACCGATAACAGAAAACGTTCGCCCTCCTTCAGTTTCGGATTCCGTTTTGAAGTCAGCAGATGTCTGGTGCGTATTTTCGGTCCACTTATATCCATCAGAATGCGGCATTGTCTGCCGGTCTCCTCCTCGGCACGCTGGATATGTTCAATCATGCCGAGCCACCCATCTTCTTCGTCGTGTGCACAGTTGATGCGTGCCATATCCATACCGGCTTCAACCAGGCTCAGCACAAGCCCATAATCATCTCCCGCCTGGGAAGGCATCGTCACAAGTATGCGGGTGTCCCGTTCCCCGACTTCTCCGAACAGCTGAGCGGTATTTTCCTTCAGTGCCTGGTTGCGCTCCAAAAGCGAGGAAGATGTCCGGTAGTCGATATCGCCGACATCTCGATCGGCAATGAATCCGAGCGTCCGTACGACCGCATTAAGCGTGCCCATCACATCGGCCTCCAATCTGCCTAGGGAAGAGACGCCCCATGGTATGAGCGAGTGTTGGAGCGTGCGCCTGTCATGCTTCCTGAATGCCATATAATAGGCAAGATTGCGGGCGCTCATCTCATATTCTGGACGCATCGATGCTGTACGCCATCTATCAAAAAGGGACTCCCCTTCTTCTTTGACCTGTGTGCGGATCGCCATCACTTCTTCCAATAATGATTGTGCCTTGCTCCTGTCCATCCTCATCACCTCTCCATTATTGATCCATGTTACCTGTATACCCATCAATGGACATAAAAATGCTTCCCCGGCAGATTCCGGAGGAAGCATTAAATACCACGTTTAAAAAACAGATGCAGGAGTTCAAAGAAGCCGATATGAAAAATGACCCATAACAAAAACCCGATATGCCCCTCCAAATTGATGGACTGGACTGCCGCCTGAGGCAATATGAAGTAGAGCACTACTGTAGAAGCCCAGGCTGTCACCATAGCCGGCATGTAGAGGGACGGCCGGTATATATGGAAACCTTTCAGAACGGTCGCGAGAACGATGGAGACAACGAGATGAATTGCTGTCTCCACTAACAGATGCAGTTCACCATCATATACGAAATCAATGTTCAACAACAGTGTCATCAATTCTATCTCCGCACTGTACTCGACATAGGCGCATACAAGAAAAAGCAGAACGCCTGACGCGATGCCTGCAACCAAACCTGAAACAATAATTTTCTTCATGGTCAATGTCCTCTAATTTATAAAATTAAATCAATTCGACATCTCCATTGTAGCACAGCACACCTACGATTTTAAGACTGGCAATTGAAGCCGAACCGATATATGATGAATGTCGAGATAAAGGAGGGTTTTCTTGAAAAATCTATCATTTGAAGAAGAAGCGCACCACCTCACCTTCATCACCAGCTTCCTGAAGGTCTTCCATGCCGACCTGAAAAGGAGACAGGATACGGTGTCACAAGGCATACTCGACACACGCCAGGACATCAACGAGAATATATCCAACGTTGTTGATTTCGCTGACGGCAACGTCATGGAATTCGTCCAGATGCTGCCTGAAATCAGAAGGACCGAGATGAACTTCAACTATATCCATACAATGCTTGAACGCACCAGACGGATGCTGCCGAAGCCGTACTTCGGAAAAATCGTCGTCGATGGGGAGCCGCTCTACATCGGCACCGGCACCATCAAGGACCGCGATGACGACATATTGATATACGACTGGCGCACGCCTGTTGCAGGCCTGTTCTATGAAAATACGACCGGGGAACTCGACTATATCATCCCGGACGGAAGCCGGATCGATGCGACTGTCACGGAACGCCGCCAGTTCATCATAGAAGATGGTACGCTGGTCAACATGTTCGACAGCGATATGTATATCGGAGATGAAATACTGCAGCAGATGATCACCGATTCCTCGCAGTCCAAACTGAAGAATATCGTCTCCACCATCCAGCAGGAGCAAAATGATGTCATCCGCCTGCCGCTATCGCAGGACACCCTCGTCTATGGCCCCCCGGGGAGCGGCAAGACTTCCCTTGCGATGCAGCGGATCGCCTTTTTGCTCTATCAGCACAAGGGCAAGCTCGACCCCGGTAACATCCTTCTCGTATCACCCAATGAAGTGTTCAATGATTACCTCTCCGATGTACTGCCTGAACTGGGCGAGAATCATGTGAAGAACATGACGTTCTATCGCCTCATCAGCCGCTTCCCGTATTTTGGCGGCCGCCGGTTCGAGACGGTCTACGAAAACATCAGACGGTTAAGGGAGACCGACCAGGGTCATGACATCTATGCCTATAAGAACTCCCTCCACTACTTTGAATCGCTGCACCGCTTCATGAACCGTCTTCATGAGACAGGCATGGAATTCCGTGAACTGAAGGGTGAAGACGGCATCTTCTTCACAAAAGAGCAGCTACAGCACCTTTTCTATAACGAGTTGGGGCATCATCCGATCAGCCGCCGCCTGTCGCTGATCCGCGAGCGGCTTTTGAACCTCTACACGGAAAGGGTGGCAAGCCTGACGAACGAGCGGTTTGAGACATTGCTTTCTGACAACCAGTACATCGGTGAACGCCACGAACTTAAGAACGAGGCACACCAGCATGCCAAAGCCCAGCTTAAAACTGTGCATCGCCAAATTTCACTCTACCGCTTCGTCCACTTCGAGAAGTTGTACGTCAACTCCATCGGAGAAAAGGCATTCCGCAATCCGACGATCCAATCGATCAAGGAAAACCATTTCAAATATGAAGATATCGCACCACTGCTCTATATGTTCATCCGCCTGCTCGGCCGCGCCGATAGAAAAATCCAGCATGTTCTTGTAGACGAAGTGCAGGACTATTCGAATATCCAGTACTATGTCCTCCGCCATTTCTATAGGAATGCCACATTCACGAGCCTCGGCGACCCGAACCAGCAGATCCATCCCGGACGTAAAGATGCGCTCGTCGCCAAGAATCATGTCAAGAAGGCACTTGAACGGTCATATCGTTCGACCAATCAGATCAATGCCTTCTTGAACACTCTCATACCAGATTCCATACAGTCGGCCTCAATCGACGGTGCGCCCGTCCACCATGTCGAGACGACGGATGAACTCGCGAGCGTCCGCAGCATCCTGCAGTCGGCATCACATCCTCAAGTCGCCATCATCACCCCTTCCAGGGAATCGGCGGATGCATGGTTCGAACAGTTGAAGGATGATTTCCCGGACCTTAAAAACCTCGGGGAGACGGATACCCTCTATAACCAGTCGTTCATCATCCTGCCGTACTATCTATCGAAGGGATTCGAATATAATACGGTGATTCTGACGGATGCTTCAAGCTATAAAGATTCAGTGCACATCCTCTATGTCCTCGCGTCACGGGCGACACGGCACTTATATCTGATGAATTCCGACTAATACAATAAGAATTTAGTAATTCCTACTTTACAAGTAGGGATTACTCGTTTATGATGATACTATTCATATCGAAAGGGGTTCCCTCAATTGAATCTATTATTGGTCATCATAAATCTTGTTGTATTTCTATCACTGATCGGGGCTTTGGTCATACTGAAGCAAAGAAAAGTGAAATTCTCCTATCGCGTGATGCTCGGCCTGTTGGTCGGCCTCGTATTCGGCGCCGCCCTGCAGCTCATCTATGGCACTGAAAATATAGTCATCACCCATACGATGGACTGGGTCGCGATTGTCGGCAGCGGGTTCGTCAGACTGCTCCAGATGATCGTCATGCCGCTTGTATTCATCTCCATACTTGGTGCATTCGCCAAAATGGATATGAAGGAGAAATTCCTTAAATCAGGCATCAAAATCATTGCGATACTGCTCGGTACAACAGCAATAGCTGCCACTATCGGCGTCTCTGCTGCGCTCATCTTCGATTTGGACGCATCCAACTTCAACCTTGGCGAAGAAGAGAATGACCGTTCCATCGCACTCGAATCGACTGCGTCAGAAATTGAAGGGCAGACGTTGCCAGAACAACTGTTGTCCCTGCTGCCTGCCAATCCTTTCCTTGATTTCACAGGAGAGCGCGCGACTTCCACTATCGCAGTTGTATTTTTCGCCGTATTCATGGGCGTCAGCCTCATCCGCCTTATGGACCGGGATCAGGAAAACGGTGAGAAGATACGCAGCGGCATCATCGCCGTCAATGGATGGGTCATGCAGCTCGTAAAAATCATCATCGCATTGACGCCTTATGGTGTATTGGCATTGATGACATCCACCGTCGCCACTTCAGACTTCGCCGCAATATACGATCTGGGAGTGTTCGTCGTCGCTTCCTATGCGGCACTCATTACAATGTACCTGGTCCACCTTGGCCTGATTGCCTTGACGGGACTCAACCCTGTACAATATTTGAAGAAGACGCTCGAGACTCTGATTTTCGCCTTCACTTCACGTTCAAGTGCGGGCACCTTGCCGCTTAATATACAGACCCAGCGGACACGCCTCGGTGTCCCGGCGAGCGTTGCGAACTTTTCCGGCAGCTTCGGCCTATCCATTGGGCAGAACGGTTGTGCCGGGGTATATCCGGCAATGCTCGGCATCATGATTGCACCGGCAGCAGGGGTTGAAATCAACGCGCAGTTCATCGTGACACTGATCGCCGTTACGGTAATCGCCTCACTCGGCATCGCTGGTGTCGGTGGTGGTGCGACATTTGCCGCCATCATTGTATTGTCGACGATGAACCTGCCGATCGCCCTTGCCGCGGTCCTGATTTCCATCGAGCCGCTTATCGACATGGGCAGAACGGCACTCAACGTCAGTGGTTCCATGACAGCCGGCACCATCACCGCCCAGACGAATGGCTCATTGGACAAAGATATCTTCGATGATCCGCACCTCGATGAATTGACTGCGGAGACTTAAGAAGCACCAGTCATCACAATGCTTCAACATCTAAAATAAGTCCGTAGTTCCAAAGAAATCCCCCCGACCGTGCCGGTCGGGGGGATTTGTACTGCTTAAGGCTTTTGTGCAAGCCCTGATCGGTTTCGAGTTCTGATCTTATATATACGCCATAATCAGCTCAAATGTATTCCTTATGGCCTCCGTATGTGTACGTTCCATGCCATGACTGCTTGCAACGCCTGGTCCGATGAGTGCACCTTTGATGTTTGCGCCGGCGCGTAGGGCTGCAGATGCGTCACTGCCGTACATCGGATAAATATCAACGGCATAGTTGAGCTCCTTACGTTTTGCATGATTGATCAGATCTGTAGTCATACCGTAATCGTAGGGGCCGGAGGAGTCTTTGGCGCAGATGGACGCATCGAACTCTGTACATTCAAGGTCCAGCCCAATGCATCCCATATCGACTGCGAGAAGTTCTGTGATGTCTTCTGGTATCCATGACGCCCCATGACCGACTTCCTCATAGGTGGAGAAGATGAATTTCAGATTTGTGGCAGGCAGAATATCTTCTGTCTTCAGGGCCTTCAGTACACTGACCAGGATGGCGACAGATGCTTTATCATCTAGGAACCTGGATTTTACAAACCCTGAATCGGTGACGACGACTTTCGGATCATAGGCAATGATGTCCCCGTTCTGGATACCCAATCCCTTTACATCTTCTTTACTGCTCACACGCTCATCCAGCTTTACAATGAGATTATCGATATCACGCTCTTTAGTCGCTGCATCTTTGTAGACATGGATCGATGGCGACTTGGATAGGATTGTCCCTGTAAACACTTTGTCATCACGTGTGATGATATCGCAGTATTCACCATCAAGTGTCGGTGTGAGCGGTCCGCCGATCTTGGTCAGGGACAGTGTACCGTCATCATTGATTGAACGCACCATCAGGCCGAGTGTATCGATATGGGCACTGAGCCCGCGGGTGCGTTTTGTGTCCTGACCTGCCACACTGACGATCAGATTGCCTTTCGGCGTTGTCTCCGTATCATAGCCCACTTCTTCAAGCGTCTCACGCACGTAGTCCACCGCATGCTTCGTATACCCCGACGGGCTGTTGATCGACAGCAGTTCTGTCAAAAAGGAAATTGTCTCTTCTTTTTTAAACATATGATCATGTATGAACAAAATTCAATTTGTCCATATCCTCCCCTCCATATTCTATAAAACTTCAACAATTAGAATTTTACCATATTCCTAACCTCTGGGTTGAGGGAATAAAAAACATGGATCCATCAATCTATTCCTAGTCTAATACCGTCACCTGCACCATGTCCTTTATATCTTCAACTCCTTTATGGAAAACGTTTCATGTACACCATCAAGTCCTTTGATATAATGAAGTAAACTAAAGGAGAGTTTCCATGAAATCAATCGCTCCATTCCTCACGTTCCAAGGCAGTGCCGAAGCGGCCATGCGCTACTATGAAGAAACATTCAAGGATGCACACATACGCATGCTGACCCACTATGGGGAAGATACCCCTGAAATGGCCGGCAAAGTGATGCAGGGTGCCATCCAGATACAGGGCCAACTGATCATGGTGATGGACAGCCAGACACCTGCAGAATTCACATTCACTCCCAGCATGTCATTCTTCATCGAATGCATGTCCTCTGATGAAATCAACCTCTACTACAGAAAGCTCAAAAAGAAAGGCGCCATACACATGCCTTTGGATGAATACGGATTTTCGAGGCAATTCGCCTGGATACAGGATCAGTTTGGCGTCACATGGCAGCTCAATCTATCATGATGAATACAAAAAAGGCCGTCCCTCTTCTTATCAGGGACGACCTTTTTTGTATTATTATGCAGTTATTCTAGTCAGAAATCTAGTAAAGATTGATCTTTTAGTGCGTGGTTCCTTCTCTTCTTCCTTTTCAGCAAGGTGAGAATAGCTTTCAGCTATTTTCTTGTACTCTTCAAGGCGAAGTTCGGCAGTAATGCGATCAGTTGAGAACATTAAAAATTCCTCCTGTAAATTTGTAATATAATTTATATATAAATATTTAATTATCTTTCTTTATGTATATAATATACCATTATATCAGTACTTTATCAAGTATATTGTGATGTTTTTACCAAAATAAATCTATTGATAATTTTTAAACAATTCTAATAAAATTTTAAAAATATGTAATATAATTTCATTAATATTACGTTAATAGATACCTTATGCCTTAATTTGAATCATTATGCATATGCAATCGGTTTCTTTGCGGATAAATGCATTGAACTGGTATTTTCTGAATATAGATTATCTTAGGGACATTTATGCAGCGTGAAAAAAAGAATTTTCCTCGCGGACACTCCCCCTCTTCCATTGGAATTATGCATTGAATTCACAACTTGCATAATAAAAACGGATCAGGCCTTATGCCTGATCCGTCTGGTACGTCATATCGATATGGGGGATGCCATCTTCCAGATGCACTTCCGAAGTCTTCTTGAAGCCGAACTGCTGATAGAACCTTTCCAAGTGGGCCTGGCCATGCAGATAGACCTTCTCACCTGGGTGCACCTTTCCTACATAGTGCATCGCCTGTTCCATCAACGCTTTACCGAGCCCTTTTTTCCTATGGTCTTTCCTGACGATGACCCGACCGATCGCAATCGGTTTCCCCGGCACAATCCTCAAATAGGCTGCGATGCCCGATTCATCCTTCTTATAGATATGGGTGCATTCCGGATCTCTGCCATCCACTTCCTGATAGGGGCATTCCTGTTCGACGACGAACACGGAAGTCCTCAAGCGGTATATCTCCTCCAGTGTCGCGACATCCAATTCCTCAAACGATCTAACCTGCCACATGCCTTTCCCTCCCTGCTATCATCCATAAAACAAAAGCGATGCATTCATCAGTCATTTTTTATATTTTTATTCTTTAGTATGGCGACACTGAGTATATGGGGAATCGTGTGTACCGTATCAGGGAAGTGTTCTTCCAGGTATGAGGCTACCCGCGCCAATGTGTTCTTCCGCTGCTTCTCCTTCATGCCTGCCACCCAAGATACAGAGGACAGTCTGCCGATCCACTCTTCATTGGTGAACTTTACATCGTAATCAATCTTGAACAATTCCATCAGGTCAAAACGTGAAGTTTTCCATTCCTCAAACCACTCAACCGGAAAACTGTTGATCATCTGAGTCGTATTGTCTTTTGTGCCTGCTGGCCGGATTTGTCTATCTGGCGAGTAGTTCTGTATCGTCTTCATCGATTCTTTGACGATTTTGGATGCGGAGGTGAACCCTGAATCCATGATGATCAGATACCCACCGGGCTTCAGGATTCGTTGCACTTCCTTAATCGTCGCTTCCCGGTCGAACCAATGCCAGGCGCGCATGACTGTAACGATATCGTAGTTTTCTTCGATCAATCCCGTATCTTCAGCATACCCTTCCCTGAAGACGACTTCCAGCTCATCTCCAATATGTTTCCGTCCAGCTTCAATCAGTTCAGGGGAAGGCTCCACAGCATCGATCACGGCGCCTCGTGCGCTGAGCATTTTGCTGAGTAGACCGGGACCCGCTCCAAGCTCTGCCACTTTGCTGCCTGAAATGGCGACTTCACGCATTTCCAATTCAGGTATCAGACGTTCTGGGATATCATTTCTATACTTAAGGTAATTGTCCGCTACATTGCCAAAATCGACTTTCATTTCTTTACCCCCATACGAAGATATGATTGATAAATGGACCCATTTCAAACTCTAGTTTCCATTTAAGATTAAGTATAACATGATAAGGGTAAATCAAATAGAAAGGAGAGGATATCATTATGAGTAAATCAGTATTGATCATCGTGACCAACCATGGGACGATAAACAACGACGACAGCAGACCGACAGGACTATGGCTGAGCGAAGCGGCTGAACCGTATCATGTCTTCCAGGGAGCAGGCTATAGAGTGGATTTCGCATCTCCAAAAGGTGGCGCAGTACCGCTCGATCCAAATTCCCTGGAAGATGGACAGGACGAGAACGAGAAAGACATCATCAAACTGCTTCAGGACACTAAACGTGTCAAGGACATGGTCTATGAAGGCTACGATGCAATCTTCTTCGCCGGAGGGCACGGCACAATGTACGACTTCCCTGGGCAGGCGGATATTCAGAATATCCTTGCGTTCTTCAAAGATGACGGCCGCACGATTGCAGCAGTCTGCCACGGCCCTGCAGCATTTGCAGATGCCAAGACTAAAGATGGCAAATATGTGGTCGATGGCGTCAAACTCACAGGTTTCACAAATGAAGAAGAGAAAGCCATGAAACTCTACGACGATATGCCCTTTGCACTCCAATCCAAGTTGGAGGAAAACGGCGCAGGATTCGTAGTTGGGGAAGCAATGGAGGAACATGTCGTAAAAGATGGCCAATTCATCACAGGACAAAATCCAGCTTCAGCTGAAGCTGCTGCCCAGGCAGTTATAGATAAACTCGGAAAATAATATTTGCACACCGGCCTTTTAAGGCCGGCTTTTTTTATCTTCTGAACCTCTGATACCATCAGACAAAAAAGACCGGCATCCAAATGGATGTCGGCCCTTCAATATCTTATTGGACTATTTTAGGATACGCCCCTGTTGTCCAGTACACGCTTCATCTCCTGCATTTTACCTACGTGCATCGCTTCATGGAGTGCAACAAATCCAACCTGTTCATAACGCTTGGTCATGCCCATGAACTCGCGTGGAAGATCCTCCTGAAGCACTTCTTCTTCTACATCTTCAAGACGTGCCATGTGACCGCGCAGTAATGCTTCGATCTCTTTGGTATCTGGTGTATCATCGTCGAAGTCATCAGGACTTGTCCCTGTTCCGAAATACTTTGCATACTTTTTATGCGTATCTGTATTTTTATCCGTGACAGCAGCCGTAACCATTTCCATCATCGTTGCGACATGTCCGAACTGCCAATGCAGGCTGTTGTTGAAGCCTTCAGGGATATGGTGCATATCTTCTTCGTTAATTTTATCAAATACGCTCATAGTCCAGTCACGTACAGTGTTCAATTCAAAAAGTAGTAGTTCTTTAGCCATTGATGTTGAACCTCCATTTTGTGTTTTTGTCATCTATACATTACATACCCGTTCACTGCTGTTTTATTCATATAAACATCTCGAATTTTCCATTTTTCAGTTGGATTGCATTTTTACTCCGCACAGGAGATAATGTTTCTAAGTAAACGTTCTCAATTACAGTCTTCAGATACTCATTATATTTTGGAGGGACTTGTTATGGAACATCATCAAATTCTAATCATCGGTGGGGGCACGGCCGGCATTACAATGGCTGCCCGCTTAAAACGGCTGTCGCATACTCTGGATATCGCAATCATGGACCCTGCAGAAGATCACTATTATCAGCCTCTATGGACACTGGTCGGTGGGGGTGAAGTGACGAAGGAAGAGACTGGACGCAAGGAAGCCACCCTGATTCCTAAAGGCGTCAGATGGTACAAGACACCTGCCAGTGAAATCGATCCCTATGGACAAACCGTTAAAACGGAATCGGGCACTGAAGTGCACTATAACTATCTTGTAGTCTGTCCGGGGCTTCAGCTTGACTGGGATAAAATTGAAGGATTGGCAGATGGGCTTGGAAAATACGGAATATGCAGCAACTATTCCTATGAGCATGTCCAATACACATGGGAAATGATCAGCAACTTCAAAGGAGGGCGCGCCCTCTTTACCCACCCGGCCTCCCCCATCAAATGTGGAGGGGCACCCCAAAAAATCATGTATCTTGCGGAAGATGCCTTCCGGAGGACAGGTATACGCGATGACTCTGAAGTGATGTTCAGGTCAGCCAACCCCTCCATCTTCCCCGTTGAAAAGTACAGCAGGACCTTGGATGCGGTAATAGAGCGACGGGACATCCGGACTGGTTTTAAAAAAGATCTTGTCAAAATTGATGGCCCCAACAAAAAAGCCACATTCAAACACGTGGAGACCGGAGAAACCGAGACACTGGACTATGATATGATTCATGTCGTGCCCTACATGAGTGCACCCGACTTCATCAAAGGCAGCGCGATTGCCGATGGAGCGGGTTGGGTCGATGTAGACGCCTCTACGCTCCAGCATAAGAAGTTCAAAAATATATTCAGCCTGGGAGACGCCTCCAACCTGCCGACTTCAAAGACAGGAGCGGCCATCAGAAAGCAGGCTCCTGTAGTCGTCTCCAACCTGCATGCCCTGATCAAGGGCAATGCGCCATGGAGGCGGTATGATGGCTACACTTCATGTCCCCTGGTCACAGGTTATGGCTCACTTGTCATGGCGGAATTCAAATATGATAATGTCCCTTCCGAAACCTTTCCCTTCAACCAGGCTAAAGAAAGAAGGAGCATGTATATCATGAAGAAATACGGCCTGCCGGCCATGTACTGGCATGGTATGATGAAAGGACGCATGTAAGCAGCGCCTTCCGCTGCACTGACTTTACCTGAGCGGAATAAAACATCAGATATGGAGGGGACACCATGAACCCAAAGATTCGTGAAATGACGAGTTCAGATATTGAAGCTGTACAGGAGACGGCCACCGCCAGCTGGCATGCTGTATATGAAGGAATCATCCCGCTCGATATCCAGAACCGTTTTCTAGACCTGGCCTACAGCACAGACATGATGCACCATAAACTCACCCAATCCCATATGTTCGCAGCTGAAGAGGACGGGCGTGTGATCGGCTTTGCCGAATTCACTCCACCTGACGCAGACGGAAAGACCATGCTCAACGCCATCTATCTGCATCCGGACGCCCAGAATAAAGGAATCGGCACTCTATTGCTGGAACACGGGGTGGAACAGATTGAAGATATGACCACCATCTATGTCGAAGTGGAAAAAGAAAATATGATCGGCAGACGATTCTACGACACCAAAGGATTCAGGATGGTCAAGGAATATGACGATGATTTCGATGGCCATATACTGAAGACCGTATTGATGAGCCGTGACATTTAGCTGGGGCCGGACGTCTTGATGCAACGTACATTACACTCAGACTGCGGGCTCATACAAAAACATCCGGATGCTTCATACAGAGGGCACCCGGATGTTTTTTGCCGTTAATTTCCAATTTTCTCTCTTAAACGCTCATACTCTTCTTCTGAAATTTCACCTTTGGCAAGACGTTCGTTCAGTATGCCTAACGCGCGATCTTCTGGCTGCCGATCATTGTTTCTATTGTTCCCCTTAATGACCCAGATCAATATGAGGAAGAGCGCAATGATGACAATCAGATCGAAAAGACCCAAACCGAAAAATCCGCCCATGCCATAACCATGCATCATTTCATACCCTCCATTCGATTTATGCCCTTAGCCATAATATATCAAAAGCTAAGGTAATTTGTGCCGCCCGGGGTTCCATTTTCTTTTTTTGAAAAAAGCACATAAAATGCGAAATACGCGGGTAAGGTATATTAGATCAATATATTCGGAGGGATTGCATGTTAAAGCACAAAATTTCATTGGGCTTCCTATCCATCTTCACCGCCCTTACGTTGACTGCCTGCGGTGAAGCGGCTGATACAAGCAGCGACGAAGTACAGACAACTGAACCACAGTCTGAAGAAAGTAGCGGCATGGAGCATTCTGCAGATGAGATGTCCAGCACAGGAGAAGTACCTGATGATTTAGAGGAAGCAGATGATCCAAAATTTGAAGTGGGCAGCACTGCCATCATCCAGGCTGATCATATGTCAGGCATGGATGGTGCTGAAGCAACCATCTCGGGTGCCTTCGATACGACGGTCTACACAGTTTCATACATCCCTACAAATGGTGGGGATAAGGTTGAAGACCATAAATGGGTGATCCATGAAGAACTGGAAGACCCGGGTGATGCACCGCTTGAACCAGGTGATGAGGTCGTCATGAATGCACAGCATATGGTCGGTATGAAAGGTGCTGAAGCCACAATCGATTCGGCTAAGCAGACGACCGTATACATGGTCGACTTTACAACCACCGATACCGATGAGGAAGTCGAGAACCATAAATGGGTTGTCGAAAGCGAACTGGCTTCACCTGAGTCCAAGTAAAGTGCCACTGATTGATAAAGCGTCCATCCTTTCAGGATGGACGCTTTCTTTATATCCAACACGGTGCATCATTCCATTTCAAAGCGATGCAGGAGCTGGGCGTTGATGGCGACGATGATTGTACTCAAACTCATCAATATCGCACCAACAGCAGGACTCAGCACAATGCCCCATGGCGCGAGCACCCCAGCTGCCAACGGAATCGCAAATACGTTGTAGCCTGTCGCCCATACCAAGTTCTGGACCATTTTGTTGAAGGTTTTCTTAGATAGGCTGAATATACCCAGAATATCTTTTGGATTACTCTCAACCAGTATAATGTCTGCACTATCCATTGCGATATCGGTACCTGCGCCTACCGCAATGCCGACGTCAGCTTCAGTTAACGCCGGTGCATCATTGATGCCGTCCCCCGTCATTGCGACGACCAATCCACGTTCTTTTATTTCCGCCACCTTCTTGGCTTTTTCATCCGGCAGCACTTCCGCATAGACTTCATCTATGCCAATCTGCTGGGCTACATAATCCGCCACTTTTTGGTTATCTCCGGTGAGCATCATGGCTTTTATATTACGCTTGTGCAATTGGTCGATCGTCTCTTTTGCACTTTCCTTTATCTTGTCGGCTAGAGCGATGGCACCTGCCAACGATTCGTCGATGACCAGGAACACCACAGTCTTCCCTTGGCTTGACCAAGTATTGAAATTATCATCATCAAATTCCATCTTCTGTTCCTTGACATATCCGGGGCTCACGACCTTCACATTTTTGTCGTCGATCGTCCCTTCAATTCCTACACCCGTTATGGAATTGAAATCCTTCATTTTATACAGTTCCAGTGAGCGTCTGTCTGCTTCGTCGATTATGCCTCGGGCAATGGGATGCTCCGAATCATTTTCCACAGTTGCCGCGAAGCTCAGCATCGCATCTTCATCCATGTCGCCGAATGTCTGAACATCGGTGACCCCGAATTCACCTTCGGTCAGTGTACCCGTCTTATCGAATATTACAGCATCGATGTTCCGTGACTGTTCAAACTGTGGCCTGTTGCGTATAAGCAGCCCATGTTTAGCCGACAGGGCGGTGGATACTGAGATGACCAACGGTGCCGCGAGCCCTAGGGCGTGCGGACATGTGATGACCATCACGGTAACCATCCTTTGGATTGAAGTATCAATGCTTGCTCCGATACTGATCCATACGAAGAATGTAATGATGCCAGCTGCCAATGCGATATAGAACAGCCACTTGGCGGCCCGGTTCGTAATATCCTGCGTCCTCGACTTCGAGGCCTGCGACGCCTTCACCATTTCAATCACTTGATTCAGGTAGGAGTCATCCATCAGCTTTTCCACTTCGATCGTAAGGGAGCCTTCTTTATTGATGGATCCGCCAATCACTTCATCATCAGTTGTCTTTTCAGTCGGTACGGACTCTCCTGTAAGCATTGATTCGTCCACTTGGGAAGTCCCTTTAACGATTTTACCGTCCAGGGGTATCTTCTCGCCAGGTCTGACAAGCAGCAGATCGCCAGTCTGCAGATCATCCACCGCGACTTCTTCCACCTCATCGTCAGCAGAAATGCGGTTTGCGGTGTTCGGCATCAGTGAGGCCAGCGATTCCAACGCCTGTGATGCGTTGCTGATGGAGCGCATTTCTATCCAATGGCCAAGCAGCATGATCAGAACCAGCGTCGCCAGCTCCCAGAATATCTGTTCCCCGTTGAACCCGAAGACAACTGCCATGCTGTAGAAGAATGCAATGGAAATCGCCATTCCGATCAGCGTCATCATGCCTGGTTCTTTTCCTTTAAGTTCGTCCACGGCGCCTTTGATGAAAGGCCAACCTCCATAGAAATAGACGAATGTCGAAAGCGCGGCTACGATATACATGTCTCCCGGAAAGCGCCAGTCGACCCCCATGAACCCCTGTATCATCGGTGACAGCAGTACGATAGGAATCGTCACGACAAGTATTATGAAAAATTTCCTGCGGAATTCGCCCACCATATCTCCGTGGTCGTGTCCTCCGTGGTCATGTCCTCCATGATCATGTGAATGATGGGCGTCATGATGATCGTGTGATGCGCTGTTATCCTTATGATCCGTCATTCTAATCACTCCTTGTATTCATTTCACTTTTATTATACCCTTTAGGGGTATTTATTCCAAGTGGTTTCTTATCAAATGAAAGGCGGGATTCAAATCAATGATGCGAATTTCCTTCATCCAGAAGCTGGTGCTGCAAGCTGATTGAATTCATCGTTTTTTCCTATATAATCGATAGTGTGGATGAATTTCCATATCCTCTCCTCACCTCCAGAACTCCATGATGGGGATCTAATCCAAATAAACTTGAAGGAGATTTATATAGTGACACGTTTTCTGCTCAACCTCATTCTGATGGGCATCATTACATTGGCAATCTACTGGCTGATCACCTCACTGGCACCGTCATTCGGAAGTTTTGCCATACCCGTTTCACTGCTGCTCGGCATTACGATCGGCTTCTATATCTACATCACCATCGACAACAGATTATAGCGAGTGGAATCCCTTGCTTATTTCGTAAATCGGAATATAATAGGACTATTGATTTTAGAGAAATAGAGGGATTCCATGAAACAAAACATACAACAGAAACCGGATTACCGTTTGATTTTCATACTATTGTCCGGTGCTTTCGTCGCACTGCTTTCCAACACTTTTCTGAATGTCGCCTTGCCGTCCATTAAAAATGACTTTGATATCACGACCTCCACTGTGCAGTGGGTGTCCACGGCCTATATGCTTGTCAGTGGCATTGTCATTCCGACCACCGCTTTCCTGATGCAGCGCTTCAGTTCCAAAACACTTTTCCTGGCTGCCATGCTGCTTTTCCTGACAGGTACACTCGTGGCCGGACTATCGCCCGAATTCTATGTCCTGTTAATTGGCCGGATGATCCAGGCTTCAGGCTCAGCAATATTGATGCCGCTGCTGATGACCGTCATGATCACGAGCTTTCCGCCTGCCCGCCGCGGAACGGCCATGGGCTTGTTCAGCCTGGTCATGTTTTTTGCGCCGGCCATCGGGCCCACACTATCGGGATTTATCGTCCAAAGCTATTCCTGGCATATGCTGTTCTTCATGATGGTTCCAGTATTGCTGATCGTCCTTACAATCGGATGGTTCAAACTCCCTAAAACAGAAACTAAAGATGCCATAAAGATCAATATTCCTTCAGTCATCCTATCCACGCTTGGTTTTGGCGGCATACTATATTGCTTCAGTTCAGCGGGAAATGGTGGGTGGACGCGTCCCGACGTCATCATCACGCTCGTTATCGGATTCATCAGCATTTTCCTTTATGTACGTAAACAGACCCATATGGCACAGCCGATGCTCGATTTTTCAGTCTACAAGTTTCCGATGTTCACCCTATCCTCCATCCTCATCGGCACAATGAATATGGCACTGTTCTCAGGCATGATCCTCATGCCCATCTACCTCCAAGACATCCAGGGGATATCGCCGATCGATACAGGACTCCTGTTATTGCCGGGCGCCCTGATCATGGGATTTATGAGCCCAGCCTCTGGTAAGCTCTTCGACATGTTCGGGCCGAAGCGGCTCGCAATCACCGGTCTCCTCCTGACCGTCGTAACCACCTACTTCTTCAGCCGGCTGACCTTCGACACCAGCTATGGCTTTCTGATCATGCTCTACTCGATCCGGGCATTCGGCATGACGCTCGTCATGACACCGGTGATGACCAACGGGATGAACCAGCTGACACCCAAACTGACACCGCACGGCTCTTCCATCAACAGCATGTTGAACCAGGTATCTGGTGCCATCGGTACAGCACTTTTGATCACCGTCATGCAGAACAGGATGAATGCAAAACTGCAAGGTGTTTCCTCAACTGACGACGCCGTCATCAATCAGGCCATGCTGGACGGCATAAATTTTGCCTTCCTGATCGCCACATTGATGCTTCTGGTGGCACTTGGCCTATCCTTTATGCTTAAGCGGGTCACCACGGATGAAATCCTGGAAGACGGCATAACAAAAGCACGTCCAATAGAAGAGGATTAAAAAAGGCCAGCCCCCAATGGGGCTAGCCTTTTTCATCGTCATGCTTTTGGACTCTTCAACCTGAATGACAGAATCAGTCCGACTATTGAGAGGAACGTCGCGAACATGAACGCGTAGTTCACCCCTTGGATCATGCCCTGCATACCTTCAGATGGCACTTGCGTATTCGTCATGATGGATACAAGCAAGGCAGTCCCCACCGCACCCGCAATCTGGCGCATCGTGTTGTTCATGGCGGTGCCGTGTGGAATCAGTCTCGAAGAGAGCTGATTCAAGCCTGCCGTGGTGGAAGGCATCATCACCATCGAGACACCGAGCATCCTGAATGCGTTGACTGTCGTCAAGTAGAAGAATGATGTCTCCGGCCGGATGAAGGTGAATAGGAGCGATCCCAAGGTTACGAGCGATAAGCCGATGATCGCCAGCCAGCGGGCGCCGAATTTATCGAACAGCCTGCCGGTGACAGGACTCATCCCTCCCATGATCAAGGCACCCGGCAAGAGCATCAATCCGGATTCAAATGCTGTGAAGCCCATCATGTCCTGCATGAGTATCGGCAGAATGACCGCCCCACCAATCATTGACATGAAGACGATCATGCCAAGTGCTGTGGTCAGGGCAAAAATCTTATTCCTGAACACCCTGAATTCAAGGATCGGCTGCTCCAGCTTCTGCTGGCGTTTGATGAACAGATATAGGATTATGGCGCCAAAGCCGATTGACAGAAGTACCGGCGCACTCGTCCATCCCGCACCTCCAGCGATGCTGAAGCCGTAGAGCAAGCCGCCGAATCCGAATGTCGACAGGATGATCGACGGCACGTCCAGTTTCGGATTTGTCCGTTCCGTAACGTTTTTAAGTATGAAGTATGCCACAACCAAGTCGATTATGACGATCGGCAGGATGATGAAGAATAATCCGCGCCAAGGGTACTGTTCCACAAACCAGCCCGAAAGCGTCGGACCGATGGCCGGTGCAAAGCCGATGACAAGTCCGAATATGCCCATGGCCTGCCCTCTTTTTTCCAGCGGATAGATCAGGAAGATGATGGTCTGCATCAATGGCATGATGATCCCGGCACCAGATGCCTGCAGCACGCGGCCCATCAGCAGCACTCCGAAGTTTGGGGAGAGGCCGGCAACCAGTGTACCGATACCGAACAGTCCCATCGCCGTAAAGAAAAGTGCCCGTGTCGTAAATTTATTGATCAGGAATGCTGTGACTGGAATCATGATACCGTTGACCAGCATGAATATCGACTGCAGCCACTGGGCCAGATCGGCCTCTATGTTTAGGTCCTCCATAATCGGTGGGATAGCAGTGGCTAAAAGCGTCTGGTTCAATATCGCAGCAAAAGCACCTGAGACAAGGACAGCCATCAATGGCAGCCGCTTGATTGTTGAACTGGGGTGCTGTTCATTAGCCATTATTTATCCCTCTTTCATTTCTAAAACATAAAATAGTACTTCTGCCTGGCGGCAAAAGTACTTATCATTATCAAGATATTCTACAGCGCAACGTTACTTTTGTAAAGCGGCATTCCTGCTGATTTCGACGATCACAGACGCAGCTTTTACCATATTGTCAGTGGAGATATATTCGAATTTTCCGTGGAAATTCTCGCCACCGGTGAATATATTCGGTGTGGGCAGACCTTTATACGAGAGTTGTGAACCGTCCGTCCCACCCCTTACTGGCTGGATGACCGGTTCGATATCCAACGATTCCATAGCTTCTCTGGCAAAGTCTACGATTTCCATACGCGGCTCGATCTTATCCCGCATATTATAGTATTGGTCCGCCATATCCAAATGTACACGGTCCTCCCCGTACTGGGCCCGGAGCGCTTCTACATGGGATTTCATTTCCTTTTTCCGTTCCTCGAAGCGCGCCGCATCGAAATCCCGGATGATATAGGACGCTGTTGTTTCTTCAACATCACCGGTGACATTGGTGAGATGGAAAAAGCCTTCGTAGCCTTCCGTATGTTCAGGCGTATCTTCTGGATCGAAGCGAGTGATGAATTCTGCTGCCATGCGCCCCGCATTCACCATCTTGTCCTTCGCTGTACCAGGGTGTACACTGTTGCCGGTGAATGTAACGACGGCAGATGCTGCGTTGAAACTCTCATATTGAAGCTCGCCCAATGGACCGCCGTCCACTGTATAGGCGAAGTCTGCACCGAACCGCTCGACATCAAAATCACGGGGGCCCCGTCCAATTTCCTCATCTGGTGTAAATGCGACCCTTATGGTGCCATGTTCGATTTCAGGATGTTTGATGAGATGCTCCATGGCAGTCATGATTTCTGCAATTCCAGCCTTGTTGTCCGCACCAAGCAACGTTGTTCCATCAGTGGTCATCAGTTGATGCCCTATGTAATTTTCGAGCTCCGGAAACTCGGACACGGACAGGACGATATCTTTTGCTTCATTCAGGACGATGTCCCCACCTTGATAATCGACAAGTTGCGGATTGACATTTTGGCCGGTGAAATCTGTCGCCGTATCCACATGGGCCAAAAAGCCGATTACAGGTGCACCTTCTACATTAGCCGGCAAAGTCGCCATCAGGTAGCCATTGTCATCCACCTCGACCTCGTGCATCCCCATCTCCTGCAATTCTGTCTCCAACAGCCTGATCAGTTCCCACTGTTTAGCTGTAGAAGGCACACTTTTACTTGAAGCGTCCGACTGCGTATCAATTTTCGCATACCGCATCAATCTCTCCGCCAATTGCTTCTTCACTTTTCCCATCCCCAATCCTGTTTTAATGTTGTGATTGATATTCATATACCATTCCGAGATTACGTCAAATCCGTCTTCAATGCCTTTTCCCTTGAAGACCGTTCACGGGCCAGGCTGATCAGCTGATCCAGCAATTCCGGATAGGCAATGCCTGAAGCTTCAAGTAGCTTAGGATACATGCTGATGCTTGTGAAACCGGGCAGCGTGTTCACTTCGTTGACGATGACCGCGTCCTGGTCGGTCAGGAAGACATCGACACGCGCCATCCCTTCACAATCCAATGCCCGGTATACATCAAGTGCTGTCCGTCTTATCGCATCAGATGTCTGGAGCGGCAGTTTCGCCGGTATTTCAAGGGCTGCCCCGTCCTCATCCTCATACTTCGACTCGTATGAATAGAAGTCGGTGTTTGCAACAATTTCACCTGGTACCGACGCTGTCAGTTCCGCATTACCCAAAACGGACACTTCGATTTCCCGGCCGTTGACCGCACTTTCAGCCATCACTTTCGTATCGAATTGGAAAGCCAGAGCGACTGCTTCGTCAAATGATGCTTTATCGGTCACTTTCGACACCCCGACTGATGATCCCTGGTTTACCGGTTTGACGAACATCGGCAGACCCAGCTGTTCTTTTGCGATATCGAAATCGACATCTTCTTTTTCATCATATCGATACACCACCCAGTCTGCAACTTGGATGCCTTCCAATTTCAGCAGGCGCTTCGTCATATCCTTATCCATGCACACAGCGGAACTCCTCACGTTGCACCCTGCATACGGTATCCCCATCATTTCAAGCACACCCTGCACAATGCCATCTTCCCCTGCAGTACCATGCAGTATCGGCAGCATGACATCAAAATGGCAAGGACCATTTTGTGAAGTGAACTGCTGTGACGGCAGGATGGATAACTGTACAGCATTCTCACCGTCCACCAGTGTTTCAATTCCCTTATTGTGGTCGGCGAGCAGCCACTCGCCTTCTTTCGTGATGTGGATCAGGCTGACATCGTACTTCGTTTTATCCAAGGCTTCCAGTACGCTCGCAGCAGAACGCATGGAAACCTCATGTTCCGTCGACTGCCCGCCATATAATATACCTATACTCATTTTTTCCATATGAACACTCCTCGTTACATTGCACTACATCATATTCTAGAATGACAATTTAATATTATCACAGAGTGCGTCTGACTTCTTCAATTTATATTTGATTTAAATCTGATGATGTCAATATTTTACTGAATATATTGACAATTTGTAAGCCGGTTGGTAACATGGATGCATTATTGATGAAGCGAGTGTGTCCTATGGAAATGTACACATCAGATCAATCGAATGTTTTCTTTTTCAGCCATTTTAGATAGCGTCCATGTGCCATCACGGATGTGGACGCCCTGAATCCAAGGTGGCTATTTGAAGTGGGCATTTCCATTTTCGGCCATCGGGCGATCCGTATGGCTGGGTGCATCATACCAAAACCATCCGGATTTTCCTGGCACAGGAGAATAGGATGGTTTTTTTATTATCATATTAGGAGTGGATTATTATGCTGATTGGATATCAAGGTACAGAAGGGTCCTACAGTGCCCTTGCATGCAAGGCGTTCATGGGCGAAGCGCCCTACACGACTAAAGGGTATGCAACTTTCAAATCACTTGTCGACGACATGATGCGGGGTGTGGTCGATTACATTGCCCTACCCGTTGAAAATTCCACCAGCGGCCCGATTACGCGGACGATCGACCTTATGAAATATCTCGAGGTTAGTGCTGTGGATGAAATATACATTAAGATCGATCATGCCCTCATCTCCAAGGTGCCGATGGACGTAGGACAAGTCCAGCATGTCTACTCGCATCCGGAGGCGCTGGAACAGTGCCATGGCTACTTAAATGACCATCCGAAAATGAAGCCCCATCAATACTCTGATACGGCAGAAGCGGTACAGATGGTGAAGAACGACGGGGCCGACACTATGGCTGCCATAGCTGGAGCCCATGCCGCTGCACTCTATAATATGCATATCATCAGCGAAAACATCAGCGACAATCCGCTAAACACAACCCGCTTCCTGATTTTCAGGAAAGGACGGATTACGGACGCCGGTGGAGACAAGACTTCCCTCTATATCGAAACGGATCATAGTGCCGGCTCTCTAAATGAGATTCTGAACATATTCAGCACGCACAGCATCAACCTGTTGAACCTCACTTCCAGGCCCATCCAGCATAAACCGTTCTCCTACGGCTTCTTCATCGATGTCGAGACCGGTACGGGTGATGTACTAAATCGTGCCCTCAATGATGTAGGGAAAGCCGGCAGATACATCAACATCCTTGGGGCCTACCGTAAAGGCGCGGTGCCCTGTTATAGAGACGTTCAGTGCTAATCGAGCCGTATTTGTAGTATAATGGGAAGGAATATAAGAAAGGAGGACTACATATGAAACAAAATTATGCAGAACGCCTCATCATCATATCGATTGTTGGCGCCATCGCTTTTGCCGTACTCGGTATCGTGTGGGGTATCATCGCAAAGAGCCAGATGATACAGTTTGACGGGTACTACTCGTTCATCAGTGTCATTCTTTCATTCATTTCCATGGTCGCACTGCGGTTCATCAAAAAAGAAGACCCAGAGCGGTTTCCCTTCGGCAAGGAAAGCTTCATCCCATTGACGATCGTCATCAAATATTTCGGCCTCCTTGTACTGATCGTCATTTCGCTTGTCCAGGCACTCGCCACTTTGTTTACAGGTGGAAATGAAGTCGCCATGTCCTCGGGGGTTATCTATGCATTCATTTCTACGGTCGGGTGTTTCATTGCCTATTTCTATTTCAGGAAACATGGCAAAAATAATGAATTGATTGCGGCGGAAATGAACCAATGGCATATGGATGCACTGCTCAGCCTCGGTGTCTTTGCCGGTTTCATCGTAGGATGGGGGCTTGCATTTACACCACTTGATTTCATCGTACCGTTTGTGGACCCACTGATGGTGCTGTTGGTGGCCGGCTATTTCATAAAGGTACCGCTGGCGGAAATGTATGGTGCACTGAGGGAATTGCTTGAGATGGCGCCTGAACATGTCATTTCACAAGAAGTGGCCGGCCATGTTTCTGAACTCGGCAACACCTATTCTTTTGATTCCTATGATATGCGGCTCCAGAAAATGGGGAGTAAGCTATATATAGAAGTCGATTATGTCGTCCCCCGGGGCAGCCCAATCGACATCAGAACTATGGATGATATACGCCATCAGCTCAAGGAACGACTTCAAGAGTTGCCTTTGAACCTTTGGACTACAATCGTTTTCACGCACGAGAAACGCGGATGAAAAGCCAAAACGCCGGATGACTAAAAGTCATCCGGCGTTTTTTCAACCTTTTCTGTAACGCACTTTATAATAGAGGTAATAGAGGCTTGGTGTGGCGATCAATGACAGCACAGTGGAGAATGCGATGCCTGCAATGACGGTTACAGCCAGCGGTACAAACAGTACATCGCCTGAGAGTGCGACCGGGGTCAGGGCGATGATGCTCGTAAGCGTCGTCAGCGCAATCGGTTTGAACCGTGCCCGCCCGCTGTCATAGATCGCATCTTCTATAGCGAAAGCGCCACTCCTACGCCTTGCTTCTATGAAATCAAGCAATACGACAGAGTTCCTGACGACGATGCCGGATAGTGACACCATCCCCATTACACCAAGGAAACTAATTGGTGTCTGCGTGACAAAGAGACCGATGATGCCGCCGCTGATGGCCAGGAATATACTGAACACTATAATCAGGGGCATGACGATCGAGTTGAATTCAATGGCGATAACCAGATACACCAGTACCAGTATGACCGCAAATAATATTCCGATTTCCACGAAGAAGTCGGTCTGGTCGGATGTCTCACCGCCGACTATGAGCTCACTTGAATCGGGAAGCTGCTCACCGAAGGAGCTGATCGCGTCTTCTGCGGCCGCTTCATCATCGGCATAGACCTTCAATTCGACTGTCCGGTCCCCATCTTGATGATGGATGTACTTATAGTCTTCCGTCTCCTCGACTTCCACGAAATCGGTCAGCGGAAATGTTTCAGGCTGCTCCCCCGTCATCTTGATGATGTCCACATCTTCTATTTCAGAGGCATTCGAATATTTCAATGTTGTCCTCCGCTTTTCCCCTTCTACGATGATGTCTTGTACCGGGATGCCTTGGGAAAGCATATTCAGTTCGTTCTTGACTTGTGATACGGATATCCCATCTTCTTCAAGCGCTTTGTAATCGATGCTGTAGTTGATCGTCGGTACAGATTCACCGAGGTTCGTCGTGACAAGAGCCCCCTCTTCTTCAAGCGTTGCCTTCAAGTCAGTGGCTTGCTCGGCCAAAAGCGCCAGATCCTCTTCATAGATTTCAACTGTAATCGGTGCACCGGCTGGTGGGCCTTGAACGATGGTATCCATGAATATTGTCGCTTCCGGAAACGCCTCGCGCAGCTGGCTTTCATATTTGTTGATCGTTTCCGAGGCACTGATCTGTTCTTTGTCTATTTCCAGCGCCACCTGGGCTGTATTCGCACCGGACTGGTCAAGGGAAGCACCGAAAAGGTTCGGCAGGCCTGTGCCGGTGAACAGCGACACCGCTTCTATGTGCGGCATTTCCCCAGTCATGTAGTCCACGACTTCATCTGCATCATCATGTGTCTGATCAATCGTCTGTTCCTCATCAAATATCAAGTCGACCGTCACTTCGGAGCGGTCTGCTTCAGGAAAGAATTCGAACGGTGTGAAACGCACAAGGCCAATTGATAGTATGCCGATGACAAGCACTGCGAAAAACGTGATCAATGGGCGCTTGATGATTGCAGGGAGGATCTTATCGGCGTACAGGTCTCCGCCCTTTGCAAACAACCGGCCCAAAAGTCCCGGGTGGGCGGGTGCTTTTTTACGGTTAAGGAGATAGCGTACAGCCGGCACGAAAGTCAGTGCCAAAACTGTGGACACGATCATTGTGGTGATCAATATGCTGGGGAGCGCTTTGATGAACTCGCCGTTGGCCCCAGACAACAATAGAAGCGGTGTAAATGTGAAGACGATGGCAAGTGTGGATGAGATGACGGATGGTGCCACTTCCCTGACGCCGTTATAGACACCATCCAACCGATCATCCCCCAAGGTGAATCGGCGCTCGATATTATCGTTCACTACAATCGAATCGTCGACCAGTATACCAAGCGCGATGATCAGCCCGATGATGGATATCTGGTTCAGATCCACACCGAACCATGGCACCGGGATGATGCCGATGACCACCGACAATAGTACGGTAGCCATCACAGTGGTTGAGCCGATCAGTGACAATCCCAAAGATGTGCTCAAAATGACTGCGACCAGGGCGATGCCAAGGGACAAGTAGAGGCCGACGAATATATTTTCTACATTTTCGCGTTCTGAAGACAATGTCGTCACATCAACCGTGTCCGGTAATTCAGATACCCGTTCGTCGACAACCGCCTCTACATCCTTTGATACAGAAGGCACATCCTGACCCTTCGACAAAAAGACAGTAAAGGATACGGCCCTGTCACCTTCATATTCCACTATGTCCTCCGGATTGCCCATAGTTTCTTCTATGTTGGCGATTTCGGTCAGCGGCGTGCTTTCTGTGCCGATTCTGACCTGTCTGAGCACTTCAAGCGGTGTACCATCTTCGAAGGATAGACGGATGATGTTGCCGTCATTCTCTTCCTGTCCGAGAATGACCGGATTGAGGGAGGCATTGATTTCGCTCAATATCTGATTTGGGTTCACTTCGGCTGCCGCCATCGCTTCCCGATCCAAATCGATTTCAAATTCCGTATCCGTGTACCCTTTGACGGTCACACCATCGATGCCATCCATCTGGGCCACTTCGCGCTTCAACTTCTCTATATCGCCTCTTACATCGTAGAGGTTCGCCATATCCCCGCTATGGAATTGGTAGCTGAGCAGAGGGAAGGCATTGCTGATGGATTCAACTTCGGGTTCGGCCGCGTTCTCAGGGAAACTACCAGCCAGGCTTCCCATAAGGTTGTTCACTTCATTCAATGCGGATTCGTCATCTGCCGAGTCGGACAGCTGTAGGTTAAGGACTGATATACCATCCTGCGAAACGGAGGAGACATCCTCCACACCCGCCACACTGAATATCCGTGATTCGATGACCTCGGTGATGTTGTTTTCGACATCCTGCTTATCGGCCCCCGGCCATGCGGTAGTGATATTGATGATATTAACCTCAGTCTCCGGTATTTCCCGCTGTTCAACGGTCAAAAAAGTGTAGATGCCGAAGATCGAGATGGTGATTATCAAAATGATGAATAATAGGCTTCGTTCCAGGACCATTTCATAAATACGCTTCATATTTCTGCTCCATCTCTTTTTAGGGTTATATGATCATCATCCAAGAGATCGCCGTCAAACATCACTGGTCGGAGTCGATCCATGTGGTCTTCTCTTCGTACGGTGTGCGGGTTGCCTTCTTCTCCACTTCAGGCTCCCCTATAAAGATGACACCAAGTATCTCTTCATCTTCCCTCAAATTGAAGTATTCTTTGACGCCAGGTGTATTGTAGATCGGCCCACTGCGCCATATTGCGCCGAGTTCCAGACTATGGGCCGCAAGCAGCATATTTTGTGAAGCAGCGGCAACAGCACAGACATCTTCTATATATATCGCCTTTTCCTTACCGCTTGGAGACAGTGCGACTACGATCACGGTCGGTGCAGCGAATGGTTTTCTGCTGATTTTTTCAATGCGCTTTTGCCCGCTCTCTGATTCTGGATCGTCGACACGCCCTTTCGCCACTTCCTTCAAAACACGGGAGAACGGTCTTCTGCCCTCCCCGCTGAGCACAAAAAATTTCCAGGGTTCCGTCATATGATGGTTCGGCGCCCAGACCGCAGCCTCCAATATCTTTTCGATCTTCTTTGGATCCACCGGCGTCTCTTTCAACTTCGGTGTACTGCGCCTGTTTTTGATTGCACTCAAAACATCCATTTTTTTAGCTCCTTTAATATGTATTCACTATAAATTTACAACTTGTTGGCTCAAGACTACCAGATTTCCCCGAATCTTTACATATTTATGATATCATTTGGCGATGACTTTTTGAAAAGGGGGACTTCCTTTGGTCCTGTTGCTGATCCTTGGCATATTAGCCGGTATGCTCATTCCTGTGCAGACTTCTGTAAACAATCGCCTGTCGCACTTCACACACTCCCTTATAATGGCTTCGTTCTATTCATTTTTGACAGGTACATTGCTGCTGATCGGCCTCAATGCCGTCATGAATCCGGGTAAACTCTCATTCGCTTTCCTATCGTCACATGACTTCTCATATATATGGTTCCTCGGCGGCCTGATGGGTGTCGTCTACCTGACTGGTAATATGATCCTATTGCCGAGGATCGGAGCGGCACTTACAGTGATCATGACGGTTGCAGGACAAATGATCATCAGCCTCTTAATCGATACATTCGGCTGGTTCGATGCACCGCTTCAGCCACTCGACATCAGGCGCATTGCCGGCATCGCCATCATGATTATGGGCATCATTTTCATGAACTATAAAAGGAAATCAGCGAGACATGACGACAGCCCTTCGAATATATGGCTCTTCTTTGGATTGATGACGGGCTCGATCCCTCCGGTGCAGACGGCGGTCAACAGCCTGCTGAGGTATGAAGTCGGTTCCTTCTATATGGCGTCATTAATCTCATTCGCCGTAGGTACTTTGGCCCTTCTCTTGCTGTCCCTCCTCAGTGCCGGACATCTTAAAGTGGCCCTCACGAATCAGGAAGGTGCGCGGTTGCGTGCCTGGCACTTTATCGGAGGAGCGCTCGGTGCCGTGTATATCACGACCAATATCATCCTCATGCCCCACCTTGGTACGACTTTGACCTTGATGAGCGTCATTTTTGGTCAGATGCTGACCGGCCTCCTCATCGATCATTTCGGATTGTTCGGCATACCGCCCCATGCTCTAGATAAGAGACGTATTGCAGGTGCCCTCATGATCCTTACCGGCATCATTCTTCTACAGATATAAAACCCCCTTCAGAGCTTCTGCTCTGAAGGGGGTGATGCTATTCTGTGCCTTTTCCTGACCCATCATTATTCAATTTGTATACGAAATAACAGAATCCCCCTGCTGTAACCAATGCCATCATCTGTATCATGAAATCTACCAAATTTGCTTCCATCTGCGTAACCCCTCGTCCTTTATTTTAGGAAATTATACCACATGGTTGGCAAGTGTAAATAGATTATTTGAATTTTATATGACTTTTTTTAATACCTCCTGTAAACCGCTTCCAAAAAGCCGTGGAGGAGCCGCTTATACCTTCTATATTTCCCTCGCTTCAACCTGTTCACAGCCATCGAATTTACAATGCCGACGCAACAGGCGTATAATGATGGAAACCATACAGTAAAGGAGCAACACCATGAAGAGGATTATAATGGGCATCATATTTTTTACAGCAGGTATCATCCATTTCCTGAAGCCCGGGAAATTCGCCGGAATTGTCCCCGCTGTCATACCGTTCAAAACTTTCATCGCCTACTTTACAGGTGTTCTTGAAGTCATTTTCGGCATATTGATGTTGGGCGGTAAAGTCAGGAATAAGCACTTGACCGCCATGCAGGCATTTTTATGGGCCGTTTTTCCGGCAAATATCTATATGTATACACATCAAAGGCAACTTGGATTGTCCCATCTCCCGAAGTGGGCTCTGCTCGGCAGACTGCCCCTGCAAAAACTGATGGTGGATATGCTTGGCGACTTAAAAAAGTAGGACTCGGTCCTACTTTTCTACATTCCAGAGTATCTCCTTCATTTCTTTTGGATAGTCCGTCACCAACGTCCCCACACCATGTCCGATAAGGTGTGCCGCCGTTTCCCAATCATTGACCGTCCACGCCCTTATCCTTTCTCCGATCCCACTTATCCGTTCTGGTTGCTCAAGTATCGCCTTCCAACTGATATGGAGGGCTTCGAGTGAATGATCCTCCATAAAATCCTCCGGGCGTTCCGGCACTTTTTTCGTCAACCACGCAAGCCGGGCGTCTGGGTGAATCATTTTCATGCGTGCAAGACTCGATAGATTAAATGATGAATAGATCGCTTTCTCTTGGCATCCATACGCTTCGACGATATCAAACACTCTTCTTTCAATTCCTTCATATTGTATGACATCCGTCTTCAATTCGATGTTCAATTCCACATTGTATGCCTCCGACAGCGCGAGCACTTCATTCAAGGCAGGAATTTTTTCCCTTTTCCATACTTCACGATCATAGTATTTATAGTCGGAAAACGTAACACCGGCACTCACCTTCCTGAGCGATTCCAATGTCATATCGCGTACTGCCCCCTCCCCATCGGTTGTACGTGCGATATCCTCGTCATGTATGACCACGACTTCCCCGTCCCTGCTCAAATGGACGTCGATTTCCAGACCATCACAACCTGCGTCCAGTGCCTTTTTAAAGGCAAGCAATGTATTCTCTGGGTAGTCGCCCATCGCACCTCTATGCGCAAAAACTTTCGTCTTCATCAGACCTCTCCTTCCAGTATGCTCCCGTAAAGTCATTTCTCATATACAGTAAACACCCTACTCCATCGTTTCCACTTTTGCACGCCCAAAAATCCTCCGCCCAAAGGGAACGATAATGTTTGACTAGATACCATTTATGATACAGAATTATGATGTATAGTGAAATACGTTATACACTTCCCGTTTTTGGGAATAGTATAAAGAACACGAAAAATAAAAGGAGTGGAATTCATGAATCAACAGCAGCTCGAAAAAGTAAGAGATGGAAAAGGCTTCATCGCAGCACTCGACCAGAGTGGCGGCAGTACACCAAAAGCACTGCTCGCATATGGCGTGCAGGAGGATGCTTATTCCAATAAAGCTGAAATGTTCGACCTTGTACATGAAATGCGTACGCGCATCATCACTTCCCCTTCCTTCAATTCTGATCAGATTCTGGGGGCCATCCTGTTCGAGCAGACTATGGACCGGGAAATTGAAGGCAAGTATACAGCTGATTATCTTGCAGAGAAAGGCATCGTCCCATTCCTCAAAGTGGACAAGGGATTGGCTGACGAAAAAGATGGTGTCCAGCTCATGAAGCCAATGCCAGAACTCGACGACTTGCTGAAGCGTGCCAACGAACGCAACATCTTCGGCACGAAGATGCGCTCAAATATACTTGAGCCGAATGCACAAGGCATCAAAGAAGTCGTCGAACAGCAGTTTGAAGTCGCCCATAAGATTCTCAATGCCGGTCTGATGCCGATCATCGAACCGGAAGTGAACGTCTACAGCGACAATAAGGAACAATCCGAAGAGATATTGAGGAAAGAAATTGAAAAGCACCTTGATCAGCTCCAAGATGGTCAGGAAGTGATGCTCAAACTTTCCATCCCTACAAAGGCCAACGCATACAAGCCACTCATCGACCACGACAAGGTGGTTCGGGTCGTAGCGTTGTCAGGTGGCTATTCAAGGGATGAAGCCAATGAAAAGCTCCGTGAAAACGATGGCTTGATTGCAAGTTTCTCCCGCGCTTTGGCAGCAGACCTCAATGTCAACCAATCTGACGAAGAATTCGATAAAAAGCTGAAGGATGCTGTAGATACAATCTATGATGCTTCAGTAAATAAAAAGTAAGGTTCCAGGCCCTCCTGATCGGGAGGGCCAAATCTTTTTTTAAATAAGTAACCCTTCACTATAGACAATATCGTTTTTATGATGTATAGTTACCTTAATAAGTCTTATAAGTACAACTCAGTATCTAATTCACATGTTACAAATAGTAATCGTGATTTTAGCCGGTACTCTTTGTAATGTGTGAATTTTTTTATGTTTTCGCACTTAAGATATTATTAAATTTTTTATTTGGAGGTCATTTATATGACACAAGGTACAGTTAAATGGTTCAATGCAGACAAAGGTTTCGGTTTCATCGAAGTTGAAGGCGGAGACGACGTATTCGCTCACTTCTCCAACATCGAAGGCGAAGGCTACAAAACACTTGACGAAGGTCAAGCAGTAGAATTCAGCATTGAAGAAGGTCAGCGTGGACCACAAGCTGTTAACATCGTTAAACTTTAATAATATTTTAAGTAATATTTTAGTAGTTTAGGTTCGTTAATGGAAACCCCATCTCAAATGAGATGGGGTTTTTTTTATGCCTTTGATGAAAACAAGCCTTCTTTAAGCCCGGATTTGGGATTAAAGAAGGCTCTATAGTACACTTTATCTACTGTCCTCTCAATTCATCATATATTTCAGCGAATTTCTTCGCGGTATATTCACTCATGCCCCTATCTTCCACTTCTTCTACATATAAACTGAGCATCCTATCCTTCTCATTCTGATCGTAACCGATGAACCAGCCAGTCTCCTCTCCTCTTGCATCCTGAGAAGCCTTATTTTCACTCGTGCCAGTCTTACCGGCAAATTGGGCATAATCACGTTCTGCATCATCAGGGTGGTTCAACGTGACCACATCACGCATCGCCGATTCCAGATAGTCGAGGTCCTCCTGTGGCGCAATATCTTCAGCAAGCGTCTCCGTCTCGGAGTCTGCCAGAACATGCGGTATGTGAATATCTCCTCCGTTAATCACTCCTGCATAGATGGTTGCAATCTGGATTGGAGAAATCAACAGTTCCCCCTGCCCGTAGCTTGTATCTGCAAGAAGAATATCACTATCGATCGTACCATCATTGGAGACCTGACTTGTATAGATTGGATAATCTGTATCATATTCGTGGCCGATGCCGAGATCTTTCATGCCTTCAATGAAGCGATCGGAGCCGATTTCAAGTGCAGTCCGTGCCATATAGATGTTGTCGGAGTACGTCAGAGCCTTCTTCAGATCGAAGGATTCGTTCATCACATGATAGCGGTTCACTTCATAACCGCCCCATGAAGCATCTTTCTGCCAACCCTTCCCATTGATTTCCATGCTGTCGTCTGGATTGAACCCCTCTGTGTTCATGGCAATCAGTGCAGTGAGCAGCTTTTGGGTCGATCCAGGGGAGGCTGCCCGGTTGAACTTATTGAGCAGCGGCTGGTCTTCATCCGTCTCGAGCTTCTCATAATCTGAAGCGGATATCCCGAACATGAAATCATATGGGCTCGGAGCCGGGTAGCTTACTGCAGATAAAATATCACCATTCTCAGGGTCCACTGCAACACTCGCACCGGAATCTGAAGATAGTTTACTATATACTGTCGACTGCAAGGTTTCATCTATGGTGAGTGTGATATCTTCTCCATCTTTCGCCTTTTCGTCGAATAATGTCTCAACTGTATTGCCTGCATCATCGACTATCGAAATGGTGTAGCCCCTTTTTGGCTTGAGCTGTTCTTCGTAAAGCTGCTCGAGCCCCCTCTTGCCGATCATGTCGCCCGTTCTATACCCTTCATTCTCTTCAACATCTTCCGCTGTTACAGGCCCCACATACCCGATGAGATGGAATGCCGCTTCATCCAACGCATATTCCCTCGAGGGATACTCCTGGACGGATAACCCATAGGAATCGAATGCTTCTTTTTCTTCTTTATTGAAGCGGTGTGCATCTTTAAGCGGAACAAATTGGCCTTCTTCTATCCATCCCTGCTCCGTGACGTCCGTCAATGCTGTCTCGTCCATGTCGAGGACATCCGACGCTTCCATTATCTTCTCTTCGTCCGTCTCACCGGCAACATAGCCGACCGTCTCCTTTATGCCATTTGATGCAAGGGGCGTGCCGGAACTGGCCAATATTTCACCGCGTTCTCCAGCTGTGAACGCCATTGCCACTTCACCATCATCAAGCCCTGGAATGATCATGTTTGGAGACCAGTCTATAAACCAATCATTCTCATCTTCATTGTAGGCTAACGGGATATCAAACCCGCGTTCCAAGTTTCCATATGTACTTTCAATTACGAGCGTCCCCACATGTGACTTGACGCCCTCCTTTTCAGTATCCTTAGCTTCAAGCGCCTTCAATTTCACATTTTCGACTTTCAGGGATTCATAGATATCAGCTGTTCTGCCGCTGACTTCCTTTTTCCCATAATTGTCTTTGGCTTCTTTCGTCAGAAGCGGATAAATCGCCTCATAATCACCGTTCTCAAACGCTTCCGTGAAACGCTCCACAGTCTCCTCTTCAGACTTTTGGAAAAATCCGGAAGCGATGAGCAGATAAGCCCCTGCCGCCATGACAAGCAGGATCACTGGCACCAGCCACACTGATTTCTTCATGCAAACTCTCCTTATTTCCATTTCCTTCATTATATCAATCGTCATATGCACCGCAACAGCATGTTATGATAAATGTATAGCATCAAGTCAAAGGAGTGATTACATGTGTCTGATACTATTCCAAAAGAATCAACATCCCGGATATAAGCTTGTAGTCGGCGCAAACCGGGACGAAGCATACGACCGTCCGACTGCACCTGCTCATTTCTGGGAAGACCACCCTGATATTCTGGCCGGACGCGATCTCTCAAAAGGCGGCACATGGCTCGGCATTACAAAGTCAGGGCGCATAGCTGCCGTCACCAATATCAGGTCTAAGGAAGAACAGGGGCAAGGAGAGAAAAAATCGAGGGGAGACCTCATCCGCAACTTCCTCGCTCAGGACACTTCCCCACAATCATATTTGGAAGCACTGGAACACGAGAAACATGCTTATGCCGGGTTTAATCTTCTCGTTGGAAACCCAGACGAATTGTTCTACCTTAATAATGATGGGAGTTCCATTCTGCAGGTGGCGGATGGTGTACATGGGCTTAGCAACCATCATCTTGATACACCCTGGCCAAAAGTCGTGAATGGCAGAAAAGGCTTGAAGTCTCATCTGGACTCGGCACATCAAGCTGATCCGGAAGTTATCTTCGGACTGCTTGCGAACGAAGATAAAGCAATGGATAATCTACCCGATACCGGTTTTCCCGAGGAATTGGAGCGTAGCCTTTCGCCTGCCTTCATAGATATAGATGGTTATGGGACACGTTCATCAACGGTACTCCTCATTGATCATGACAACAGGGTGACCTTCATTGAGCGCACCTTTAAAAACAAAAAACAGATTGATGAATCCCGCTTACAATTTGATATCAGACAATAGTCGGATAATTGGACTCTTAATTGACCTCCCCTATTTTTTACCGTATTATTGAAATATAGATTGGACAGCCAACATGATCACAGTTAGACATTGATTTTTATATCTTGAATCTTGTTCCATATTTTTTTACGCTATGCAGCGCGCGAATCTTATATAGAGTAAGGAGGGATACCAATGGCCTATGTCATCCTTCAACCATGTATGGAAGAGAAATCCGGAGAGTGTGTAGATGTCTGTCCAGTCGATTGCATCGAGGAAGGTGAGGATCAGTTCTATATTGATCCGGATATCTGCATCGACTGCGGAGCATGTGTAGCAGTCTGCCCGGTCGACGCGATCGTAGAGGAATACGAAATGACTCCTGAAGAGGAACCATTCCTTGAAAAAGCAGAGAAATTCTTTGCAAGCAAATAATGACACAATGTTTTGGAATGCTCCAAAACCAAAAAGATTCCTTTGAAGAAACTTCAAAGGAATCTTTTTTTATAGCGAAATTTTTTATATAGACACTTTAACCTTTCACTACTTCTTGGCCACGGACATTCCAAGTGACCGCAAACAGTAGGATTGCAAGTATACAAGAGCCCGTCAGCAGGAGGAATCCTGCATCCCAACCGAAACCTTGTACGACAAATCCCATAATTGCGTTAGCTGATACCGCACCACCTATGTAACCGAAGAATCCGGTCAAACCTGCTGCTGTTCCAGCAGCCTTCTTAGGTACAAAATCCAAGGCTTGCAAGCCGATCAGCATCACTGGTCCATATATCAGGAAGCCTATTGCTATAAGGGCAAAGTTATCAATCAACGGATTTCCTGCTGGATTGAACCAATATACCAGTACGGCGACAAGCACCCCAACCATGAAGACCACACCTGCTGGCCCACGCCGGCCCTTAAAGACTTTATCTGAAATGTACCCACACAGCAATGTGCCTGGGATACCAGCCCATTCATAAAGGAAATAGGCAATACCGGATTCATTCATGCTGAAGCCTTTCTCTTCACTCAAGTAAGTCGGTGCCCAATCAAGGACGCCGTAACGGACAAAGTAGACAAAGATATTGGCAATCGCAATCGCCCATACCCATTTGTTGTTCAAAACATATTTAAATAGAATTTCTTTCGTGGTCAGTTCTGTCTCAAATGTCTTCTTTGATTTGTTGGGGTAGTCATCCCGATGTTCTTCAATCGGTGGCAATCCTACAGATTGCGGAGTATCCCGAATCAAAGCAAACGCAGCAACCGCTATGACAATTGCCACAAGAGCAGGCAAGATGAAGACGCCTTCGTATCCTGCGTAGGTCGCACCAAAATAAGTGGAGACAATGGTCACCCCACCGATTGCAAGTGGCGCCATCAACCCACCACCTACGTTATGTGCAACATTCCAGATAGCTGTCTTGCCGCCCCTTTCACTTACGCTAAACCAATGAACGAGCACCCGACCGGAGGGTGGCCATCCCATCCCCTGGACCCAGCCATTCAAGAATAACAGAATGAACATGATGGTAACTGTTGATGTGAAAAATGGTACGAATCCCATCAATAAGTTTATAATCGCTGATAATATTAATCCTGTAGCCAAGAACACTCGGGCGTTACTCCGATCCGATATGGTGGCCATCACAAACTTACTTATTCCATAAGCGATGGAAATTGCGGAAAGTGCAAGCCCGAGCTCTCCTTTTGTAAATCCTTCTTCTGTCAGATATGGGATAGCGAGTGAGAAGTTTTTACGTATTAGGTAATAAGCTGCGTATCCTATGAATATTCCCATAAACACTTGAAATCTCAGCTTCTTGTAATCAGAATTCACCTGATCTTCAGGGAGCCTTTCCTTAGCTTTAGGCGGTTTGAAGAAATTCCTCATATTTACTCCTCTTTTCTAAATATGATTAAAAAATACAATCAAAGCATTAAAAAAGCACACTAAAGTCCATATTCGTCTTCTAAAAGATGAATAATGGTATAGCGTGGTCTCTAATTCCACTTCTTTTAACTTGTGAAGCAATATTAATCCAAATCTTAAATTATGTCAACGATTTCATAACTATTTACATGTTTTTTTCATGTTACTTTAATATTAAAAAGTCATAACGAAAGTGTTGTCGCGCAACTCTTATTTCTCAGCTTGCAGAATTGTCCTCTGTAATATGCCGGGGCCCATGGAGATATTACGTTCCACTAAAGTATAGCGCCGGCCATCCACCATAAATGTGGCATCTCCCTGATAAGTGGCTTCCCTCCCCTCTTTTTCAAGTTCCGAAAGTATAGCTTTCACATACGCTTCCTGATTGGTATAACGATCTTCAAAGTCAAATACAATATTATCCTTTTTATAGCCCATCAGTTTATTGAAACCAAAAAGTCCGAGCGCGAAAACTGCCAAAACCATTATAATCTGCATAAAATTCCATCCTTTACCGATTTCTAAAAACTATTATATCAAAGAAATGCCCTAATTTAACGGTTATAATCTAAATATTCAGCAATTAGGTAAATTTGAAATGGCAGACATAAAAAGGCCTGCAGATCGGCAGGCCTAAACTTTACATCGCTTCCTTGATTCCTCTTTTGACCAGCCACCAGTTGACCGGATAACTCGTCAGGAATCCTAGAATCATGGCAATCTGCATCATGAACCAATACGTCCCTTCATTGGGTGCCGGCGGGGTTGAAAAAATAACCAGGTTGACGAGCACCATCCAGCCGAACATGCCGACTTCAAAGGCGATCAACGATAATGTGTCTGCTTTTATGGCAGAGACGAAGGCATTCTTCACTCCGGCCTTCTTGTTCATCGGGTAGATGGCATAAAACTGGAAAAGTATACCGAAAATATAAGCCAGGATGAACTGGGCGGTAAAGTGGGCATATAATGTCGATCCAGCTATCGTCAATGCCCCCAATGCGACGATGGGCACGCCCAAAGCGTCCCCGAGTGTACATCCTGCCGAACAATGGCTGGTGGATACGAATACTTTTGCGCCATTGCCTCTTTTATCCTCGAGCTCCAGGTTTTTGGCGTTTATGCGTCCCCATCTGAAATATGTCCACAGGGCTATTGGGCCGAAGAACCACCCGTTGATTGGCCAGACGATATTCATGATCGTCATGTGCTGAGGGTGTCTGAAGACATCCACTATGATGATTATTGAAGAGATTGCGCCGATGCTGAGGGCAATCCATGAAATGATGCTGAGCATTTAAACCACCTCATTCATATGCTGAAAAATAATTTATATCAGTTTATTCGCATCTCCAAGCAGTCATACAAGGTACCTTAAGTAAACAATCAGGATGATGAAAATCCATACCAGATCGACAAAGTGCCAGTAATAGGAAAATATCTTGAACTTTTCGTAATAGAGTGTTTTCGGGAACTGAGGGAGAAACCTTTGTATAAACAGGACCCCCATCCAGAAACAACCGAACAGCACATGTGCGGCATGCAGTCCGACCAGTACATAATATGAGCTCAAGAAGGAACTCGTTGATGTCGTGTACCCTTCAGAAACGAAATGGCTGAACTCTGATATTTCAAATACCATAAAGATGACCGCGAATAGGAACGTGACACTCAACCAGATCAGCATACTCTTCTTTTTATCTGAAGATAACGCCTTCTCAGAAAAATAGAGCGTGCCACTGCTTGAGAGTAGGAATATGGATGACAGGGTCACTGTCAGCGCATCGAATATCTCAGATGGATGGGGGCCCTCGGAAGAAGGCGTGAAAATGAAGTACGTCACAAAAAGTGTCAGGAACATCAACGCTTCAACACCTAAGTATATGAAGAAGCCAATCTGCTTATCGCGGAATAGTTCCGCTTCATTAACATTCATCTCCATCAGGAAGCCTCCCCCTTTCCATAGTGATCCTTTTTCTCATCTGTAAATGAACGGACAATGAAGAGCGCGAATAACCCTGCTGCAAAAATCGCTGTGGCGATGAACCATTGGTAGATCATACAGAAAGTGAGTCCGGCTAATGAAAGTGCCATCAGCACAGGTAGGATGGAATCCTTGGCAATGGGTGCACTTCTGTGATCTGTCGTGGTCTTCATCTCACGCCCTTCCTCTTTCGCTATCCATAACGGGTCCATTCCTTCGACGACAGGCATCGGATCGAATGTCTCTTCCGGCGAAGGGGATGGGACGGTCCATTCCAACGTTCTGCCGTTCCAGGGGTCGTCTGACACCGGTTCATTTTTACGATGTGTCTTGAAAATATTCCAGAAGAAGAATAATATGCCAGCCCCCATCAAGAAGGCACCTACTGTGCTCATGAAGTTGGTTACGGTCAGGCCATCCCCCGGATCATACGTGAACACCCGCCTTGGCATGCCGTTTAGACCCGTAATATGCATCGGGAAAAATGTTAGATGATATCCGATCAAAAAGAGCCAGAAATGCCACTTGCCTAAGGTTTCATCCAGTCTCAACCCCATTATCTTTGGATAGTAATAGTAGATTCCGGCAAATATCCCAAGTATCGTCGATGCGAGGATAACGTAGTGGAAATGCGCCACGACGAACTGCGAATCGTGGAACTGGAAATCTGCAGCGGAGACCGACAGCATGACGCCTGTAACCCCACCCATCACAAACGATGGGATGAAGCCTAGGGAGAAAAGCATCGGCACAGTGAATCTGATGAGACCCCCCTGCAATGTAAACAGCCAGTTGAATATCTTGATGCCGGTCGGTACGGCAATCGTCATCGTCGTAATCGCGAAGAAAGTGTTAAGTAACGGCCCGAGCCCCACCGTTAACATATGATGGGCCCAGACAGTGAAAGACAGGAAGCCGATCAGGACAATCGAGAATACCATGGAGGAATACCCGAATATCCTTTTTCCTGCGAATGTAGGGATGATATCCGAAAATATTCCGAACGCCGGCAAGGCAAGGATGTATACTTCGGGGTGACCGAAAATCCAGAACAGATGCTGCCAATAGACGGGATCGCCATCTGGGCCAGAAAAGAATTTCGTGCCGAACATACGATCAAACATCAGTAGATAAAGCGCGATTGCCAACACGGTGAATGCCAGCAAAATCATGATGGCGGTCACAAATGTCGCCCAGGTAAAGAGTGGCATCCTGAACCATTTCATGCCCGGTGCCCGGTGTCTGATGATTGTCACTATCAAGTTCAGCGCAGTGAATATTGTACCGAGACCTGACACTTGGACCCCGAATACATAATAGTCACTATTGACGTCAGGTGTGAATATGGAAGTGGAGAGTGGCGCATAACCCGTCCAACCGATTCCTGGTGCACTGTTCAGGAAGAATGAGAAGTTGAATATCATGGCACCTGCAAAGAACAGCCAAAAGCCTACAGCATTCAGAAAAGGAAAGGCGAGATCACGTGCCCCGATCTGAAGCGGTACAACGACGTTCATCAATCCGAGCAGCATCGGCATAGCTGCAAAGAATATCATCATTGTACCGTGGGTGGTGAACAGCTGGTCATATTTTTCGAACTGGAACAACCAGAACTCATTATTCGGCACAGCAAGCTGCAGCCTTATCAAAAGTGCATCCAGTCCGGCACGTGCAAAGAACAGAAATCCGAATAATATGTAGAGTGTACCGATTTTACGGTGGTTGGTCGTCCGGAGGTAGCTCCATATGAGGGGGAATTTATTGGTTTTGACTACATAGAATGTTATAAGACCACCTAATATCACAGCGGATATCCAGGCTGCAATGACATCGGATGGTGCAGATATAGAAAATCCGAATATAGATATCTCCATGATTCAAACGCCTCCTCTACTTAAGATCATTTATATACGCTCTATAATCTTCTTTACTTATCACTTTGACGGAAAAAGTCATATTCGTATGTTGAACGCCGCAAAACTCGGCGCATTTCCCTTCGTATTCCCCACGCTCAACGTCCCGTATGATGTAAGTCAGTTCTTTATTCGGGAAAACATCTACTTTTCCAGCCAATTCCGGTATCCAGAATGAATGGATGAGGTCCTCGGAATGGAGATTGAACTCGATATCTTCATCTTCAGGCAGGACAAGCTCGTCTTTCACCTCGGCGCCATTTTCATGCTTGAATTCCCACTCGAACTGCCTTCCAGTCACTTCAATTTTAGTGGTTCCATCTTCCGGCGTCTGGGAGGCTGAAGTATCCGGTGATTGCTCCAGTGTAATCCTTACAGTCGGTACCGCAAGAATGATCAGCAGAATGACGGGGATGATCGTGTAGGTCAATTCAAGCTTGCGGTTGCCGTCCACATCCACTGGCTTATAGTCTTTCCGCGCTTTGGAATAACGATATTTATAGACAAAATATGCAAAAAGGACGAACACCACAACCAGTACCAGGGTCATGATGGCCAAACTGAGCCAGATCAAGTAGGCCTGGTCCTTCCCAGTGGAACTCTTCGGATCCAAAACATTTATCCCGCTGCAGCCGCTCAACATCAGAGTAAAGCCCGATAAAATAAGTAAACCAAGCTTCTTCATGGCCGGACTCCTTTCCAACATGGTTTTATACTTACTATCCCACTCGCTTTCGCCCTTCAAACATAATTTATGCTTTTTTCATGTTTTAAACTTTTTGATTCCATTCATGACCCAGCGTCATCTGCTTGTCCAAAATAGTTGATGCTGTTATACATATAAAAATCCGGATGGTGGAAGCTCTGTCCAAGCGTCCCGTCATCCGGATGAAAAATCATATTAATAGGTTCTCCCCAGTGAAGTGTGTTGATTTCTTCCTCTAACGTAGGATCTCTTTTTATTTCTAAGCTGGGGGACGACACTCCATACGGATCCGGAGATCGAAATGATACATATTCGGGCCTGCGTCGTTTCAGCGTTTTGATCAGGTTATTGGTACCTTCCAGTCGTGCGTTTGTCAGTCCGTAGGTGAAGTGGTTCAGAATCTCCTGTTTCCACTTCAAGACGGTTTTGACTATAGACTTTGTGGCGTTCGCTCCTTCAAAAAGGTAGTGGCTGCACCAGTCTTCAAGGGCTTTTTGCGCTTTCTTGTAGCTTTTGGCACAATATATGTCCCGGAACTTCTGAAGCGCAACCCACTGCTTTTTCAACTCAGGATTTTCTCCGAGCCAAGTGCGTAACGTCTCTTTTTCTTCTAACTTCAGGTGTTTGGGATGGGCCATCAAAAGCCTGCGCTGATGCCTGATGTTCTTGTGGCTGGTCCCGTTGTTTCCTTCCAGCTTCCTCGCACGATCCAGAGCCTGCGTGAACAACTGGATGACGTGGAACTTGTCGACAACGATGGCTGTCTCCGGCCATATCTCGTGGACGGTCTGCGCCATGCCGGGAGCCAGGTCCGTAACGATGACTTCAGGTGCCTGGAACGGATACCGGCGCAGCCCTTCCTGGATACGCTCCCGGCTCTTTCCCGGGTGCGTCTGCCACACGTGGCCCGTGTGTGCATCCTGAAGAGCGACACTGTAGGTGTGGCCCCGTTTATGGGCGAATTCATCCATGCAGAGCGCTGGCGGTGCTTCGTAATCAGCCGGCCGTGCCAATGTTTCTTCGGCATAGGTGTAAAACCAGGAAGCCACGGTCGATGGTGGCACGGCCATCTCTCTGGCTACCGCCTCGAAGGACTGACCGATGCATTTTCTCGCAATCATCTGTTTGAAATGCGTCGTCACGTTCCCACGCACGGGAACCTCCGGCCATTCGACCGTCCAGGTGATGCCACAGTCTTCACAACGCTGGCGGTGGACCGGGACACGAATATAGATGGTTTCCCGGGTAGAAACCCAGGCGTGACGCAGGAAGCGATTCTTGTTTCTGGCATGATTGATACTTTCCTGGAAGCATAACGGACAGAGATGGTTCTGTGGCTTCGGCTCGACGCCGAGAACCCAGCCATCTTTCACACGTTCTCCTTCATTATTCAATATAAAGGTTGGTAGGTGCAGGATATCTGTAGTAAACTGTTTATACAAGCAGAACTTCCTCTCTATCAATGTTTTGGGTTGGTACTTTAAACATTAGAGGAAGATTCTGCTTTTTTCAATGTCAAGCACACATGATTAGGGAGAGCCTATTAATATAGTACATTCTGTGCCGATATGTTTCTATGGCCTGGAAGCACCGGAATTCGATTTAAAATCCAGCCCATGCATCAAATAAGGAAGAGATGATTTGATGTATGTCTCAGGTGACATATCCCGACCGCTTCTCCTCCACTCGGCAGAAGCCCCATACATACTCCAGCTCAGCATGACCGCAGTCAATTTCAATCCCGCCTCGTCCGACGCGCCATTTTGCTTAGCCAGCATCTTGAAGAAGATGACTTCAAGCTGCTCACGTATGATGCGGGCGATGGTCTCTTCGTAACCTCTATGGCACCTGTTGGCTAAAGATTGCTGAAAGTCCGTGATTGCTGTAAATATGCGGATAAGTGTATCTTCATCGAGCGCCTCTCCTTCATAGTTTATATAGTCCAGATTCACAAGCAGCACTTCCGACAGCATCTTTTCCAGCAAATCATATATATCCTCAAAGTGATAGTAGAATGTCGCTCGGTTGATCATGGCTCCGGTGGCAATATCCTTTACAGTAATATCCTTAAAATCTTTCCGCTCTGAAAGCGTCATGAAAGCATCCATAATGAATTTGCGGGTGCGCTGAATGCGAAGATCCACTTTTGGTTGCGGCAAATCGATATCCTCCTATCGTCCAACATTATCGCCAGTGTGTTGGATAACCGACATAATTGTTCATATACTGGTTTCAGGTAACCTAATTATCTTATACAATTACTATATAGGCAAAATATACATTCGCACCGCATTTTTCCCGATAGAGGATCGGGCTTGTCAGCGATAATTCAGTTCCACAGAGGAGAATGTCAAATGGATAACAATAAAAATATGATATGTGACCTGGAAACTGGTATATGCAAAGAAACAGAAGCTGAAGATACCGGCCTCATCGATTTCAGCCAGACGAAAAACGCGCTTGATGTCTACTATATAACTGACCCCATCTGTTCCCATTGTTGGGCTCAGGAACCCGTTTTCCGCCGATTCACTGAACAATACGGACACCTCTTCAACTTCCATACAGTCATGGGCGATCTGCTTGAGAAATGGCATGATGGTCCAATCGACCCTGCAAACGGCATATATAAACCAGCCGATGTCGCGGGACATTGCCATCGATCGGCATCCAGACGCGCATGCCGATCGATGGCAATGTCATGATTGAAGATCCCGTCCAGTCCTCCTTCCCGGCTTCCCGCGTATTTAAAGTCATACAGCGCAATCATTCGGATAAAATGGCCACTGCCTATCTGCGTCGCGTCCGGGAAGCAGTTTTCGTCAATGACCGCAATATTTCTGACGCAGGCGTATTGATCGATGTCGTAAATGATATGGGATTAGATGGCAGCTCGATTGTATCGGAATCGGAAAGATCCGAAGCCCATAACCTGCTGTAGGAAGATTTTGAACTTACTGCACAGTTGGGCGCACGGGGGTTCCCTACCATCATCATGATCAATGCCGACAACCAAGGCGTAAAGATTGTCGGTGGCCGGCCTTTCGAATCCTATGTAGATGGGCTGGAACAAGTGATGGGCGCCGCTTCCCCTGAGCCTAGGCAACAGCCAGCCCTATCGACTCTGCTTGAGAGGGAGACATTCCTGTTCTCAAGGGAGATTGAAGAGATGTATGGACTTTCGAAAGAGGAGGTCGCTTCTTTCGTAGAAGCATCCCTTGAGACGATAGAGTACGAATCCCACGAATTTCTGGGTGAGAAGTATTTTGCTCTGTCGAAATAAGTGCAGTCTGAAGCACGCTCTGATTATTTAATTGAAACTTTAAAAGGATACTCATTTATAGGCACCTTGAATTACGCATCCACTTCTCCATCCATCATCTGAGCGCCGTTATATATTCTTAATGTTCCTGTAACAGTAAAGTCTACACTTTCGTGATAGAATACCGCTCAACAGATACTAAAGGAAATGACGCACCCGTTTTCAAGCTGATTATCACTGTATTTCGATGGCTGTCGCCGATACTTTAGTGCAGGCAGTATTGATCAACAGCATATGGTAGAAGGAAGCGAAGGGGCGTCATTCCTCATGGATATTGGAAAAAGAGAGGTAGAGAACCAGTGGAGCGTAATTATATGATTGATTATGTGAAGGGGTTTGCGATATTTTTCGTTGTGGCCATCCACTCGAAGACAGTTCAAGGTGCCCATATCGGAATGATTGACGGTGACGATGCGAATTTCTTCATCAATATGTTTGCACGGTTTGCAGTGCCTTTCTTCTTTGTAGCGTCAGGATATTTATTTGTACAGAAATTAAAATGGATCCATCAAGAAAACGAGAGTGGGAGCCGACAAGCCCAATTTCATTACTTCAAGAAGTATATTGGTAAACTGATCAAACTTTATGTGGCATGGTTCGCTTTCTATTTTGTTTTTGAATTAGGTGTGAAGTTTATTGAGGGGGAAAATAATAGTGGGACACTCTTCGAGATGTTCACAAGCTCTATAAGCCACTTCAACCTGTGGAGTCTTATATACTTCGGGGAAGGCGCGCCTGGCTACCACCTATGGTTCCTGCCGGCACTCATATATGCGGTGCTCCTGCTATTCTTATTTGTACAAATGCGGTTGGTTGGGGTCTTATTCATAATCAGTATAGGGTTGCACCTTTTCGGTCTGTTTGGTCAAGCATACTCTTTCCTTTATGATGTCCCTTTTAATACAAGGGAGGGCATCTTTTTCGCCCTATTCTATGTAACATTCGGTGGTGTCGTTGCCAAGTACAGTTCATCATTCAACACAATCCTTCTGAAAATACCGACCTGGTCTGTCGTTATTTCGCTGGTAGTCCTTTCATGCATGCAAGTACTGGAAGGTTTCATTACATTAAAGCTATACGAGGGCAAAGAGGAGAATTATTTTTTCTTCACCATTCCATTGGTCATGACACTATTCATGCTGGCCCTCAAACATCAGCAGATGGGGAAAAATTCTATTTTCACTAAAATTGGTGCCAATGCGGTGGGTATCTATGTATCCCATGTATTTATCATGGAGTTTATGCAGGTTCTCATACATCAAATGAAGTTGACCGCTGTGGAGGATTCACTTCTTTGGAAAGTGATGTTGACGCCCCTCGTACTTGTTACGGCACTTATCTTCTATCACCAATTGCAGAATGGGAAGAAGGTTGTAAAGTCCATCTATCAGTAAGGGTCGGGGATAATATGTAAAACATGAAGACTATACATTTCTAATTATATTTTCTTAACTCACTTTAATACATGTGTCTCCACATGGAAACACCTTCGGCATGATGCTCACCGCACCACGCCGAAGGTGTTTTTATTGAAGGTCATTTGCGCAATTTGTTTAATTCACTACGGGTTTTCTCCGATAAAGAAGCACCGATATCCATCAATTCGATCATATCCTTAAATGCCTGCTTGGGAATGGCGAGGTCTTTAATCCTATCCTCGGTGAATTCCAGATCAATATCGTCTTCGCGCCCGTCTGCTATTTTAGTGACAAATTCAGGTTCTGTGACAAATGGCGTGGACGCACCCACCATATCAGCATATTCTATTGCTTCAAGTGCCTTATCAGGAGAATTGATGCCGCCAGTCGCCATTACCGCTGTCCGTCCAGCAATATGGTCATAGACCACCCTATTCATCAATTCACCTTTATGCGCCCCTTGTCGAATTGTTTGTTTATAGATGTTTTTCCCCCAACTTGCCGTAGCCAGATAATGGATGTCGGCTGCTTCCATTGCCCGGTCTATAAAATACAAGAATTCTTCGACAGTATATCCCACTTCACTTCCGCGTGTTTCTTCAGGGGTGCAGCGGTAACCAAGGATAAATCCTTCGGGCGCCTCCGCTTCAATCACCCGCTGGACAGCTTCAAGCACTTTAATTCCAAAACGTATCCGGTTATCGAGGGTGTCTGCACCATATTCATCTTCACGCTTATTGGAGAACGTGGAGAGAAATATATGGATCAGAAAGTGCGACTTGATTATTTGATCGATTATCTGATGCGTGAAAAAGGCAATACAAGCACAGATATTGAGGCAATTTAAAAAGATTCGTTCGAAGAAAAGCTTCGTCTCTTCCAAGGGTTATGTAACATCAGGGCGCCAAAACCGGTGGATAATGCGTTCATTGAAGTTCAGGACGCTTTTTTGACCCAGTGGAATCATGAGCGGCCGTTGACGACAATCAGTGACCTTGCAGCTGTAGAGCCGCAACTTTACATTTGGCAAGGGGATATTACCAGTTTAAAGGTAGATGCCATCGTCAATGCTGCCAACAGTAGATTTATCGGCTGCACCCAAGCGAATCATACATGTATTGACAACATCATCCATACACGGGCTGGTGTCCAACTGCGCCTCGCCTGTGCGGGTATAATCCAGGCCCGTGGTCGAAAAGAACCGTCAGGAAAAGCAAAAATAACTGAAGGATACAATCTGCCGGCGGATTTTGTCATCCATACGGTCGGGCCTTTCATTGATGGACGGGGCGTTTCTCCGTTAAAAGAACGGCTGTTGGCTTCGTCTTACCGTTCATCACTTACCTTGGCGGATGAACATCATCTGTCTACCATTGCGTTTTGCTGCATTTCGACAGGTGAATTTAATTTCCCGAATCAACGTGCCGCTGAAATTGCTGTACACACCGTCAAATCTTATTTGGAAGAAACAGGAAGTGAACTTGACGTTATCTTTAACGTTTTTAAAGATGAAGATTTTCGTATATACCAATCGCTCTTTGAGCAGTCAGAATAGGTGATCATGATGCAACAAATAGAAAATTACTGGAACACGTTATCGAATACATCAGACATGTCCCAAGCGGACATGTTACATAACTTAATTGAAGAGTCTGAAGCAGTCGTAATCGGTATCGGTGCAGGAATGTCTGCAGCAACTGGATTTACATACGTCGGAGAGCGTTTTACGAATGCTTTTCCAGACTTCATAAAGAAGTATCGCCTCTTTGATATGCTGCAGGCAAGCCTGTTTGAATTTGAGGATGTGCAGGAATATTGGGCTTTCCAGAGCCGCTTTTCATTGCTGAACTTCTTTGATCAGCCGACTGGAAAAGCGTATGTCGACTTAATGGAGATTATTGCCGGGAAAGACTATCACATCATTACAACGAATGCAGATAATGCTTTTTATGCAGCCGACTTCGACATGGACAAAGTCTTTCGTATCCAAGGGGAATACGGCTTATGGCAATGCACCAGACATTGCCATCAACAGACCTATCAAAATGAAGCACTTATCCGTCAGATGGTTGAAGAACAGCGTGATATGAAGGTGCCAGAAAATCTGATCCCTTATTGTCCGGAGTGCGGTGCGCCCCTTGAAGTGAATAAACGTACCGAAGAAAAGGGTATGGTGGAAGATGCACACTTCCACGAACAAAGACGGCGCTATGAACAATTCCTGGAACAAACAAAAGGTAAACGCACATTATACCTGGAAATCGGCGTCGGAAATACAACTCCTCAATTCATCAAGCATCCTTTTCAACGAATGACAGAGGATAATCCAAAAGCCCTCTTTGTCACGATGAACCAAAAAGATTACTTCATTCCGCATGCAATTCGCCCAAGGACCGTAAGAATTGATGAGGACATTGAGGACGTGTTTCACGCCATCGCTGAAAGTAATGGATTGGGGGGTCGCTGATGTATTTAGTCATGCCCGAACGTAATGGTGAGTGGATCTATGATCCAAGCATCTCCATGGCCATCCAAGTATATATGAAAGACCATTTGTTCCTGGACGATGACGTGCTGTTTCCTTACATGATGGATCCTGTCGTCCAAATAGGGAAATTTCAGAATGCCTATGAAGAAGTGAATCAGCCTTATATGGACGAACACAATATCCAGATGCTCCGCCGCGATACCGGTGGTGGCGCCGTTTACCTGGATGATTGGAATATGAGCTTTTGTTTCCTTTTCGATGGCGACAACAATATCTATAACAATTACGGCAAGTTATATGAACCAGCCATCAAGGCTTTAGAGAAATTGGGATTTGAAAATCTAGCACAGCAGGGCCGAAATGATTTGACGATAGATGGGAAGAAGATATCCGGTGCCGCCATGACGCTCGAGAACGGTCGCATCTACGCAGGCTATTCCTTATTGCTCAATCCGAATTATGAAGCAATGGTCGCTGCACTGAACCCCAATCAGAAAAAAATTCAATCACATGGCATCAAGTCCGTCAGAAGCCGGGTTGATGCCATCCGCCCTCACCTTGCACCGGAATATCAATCCATGACAGTCTGGGAATTCACCGATCACATGATATGTGAACTGCTGGACATTGATCATATCAACCAGGCAAAACGTTATGTATTAACAGAAGACGATTGGGAGCACATCGACCGTCTTGCTGTTGAAAAGTACAGAAATTGGGACTGGACTTATGGACGGTTCCAACATTTCGAGTACGAGGTGTCAGAGCGTTTTCCAATTGGTACGATCAGTTTCGGCCTAAGCGTCGACCGTGCCCGGATAACCGATATACAGATTACAGGGGATTTCTTCGGCAAAAAGGATGTTAAGGAAATTGAGGAAGCACTTGCTGGCATACGCTTATGGAAAGACGATCTATTGAAGGCTCTGAAAGGCTTTCATATCCCGGACTACTTTGGTGACATAACAGCTGAAGATTTGGTTCGTGTCATTTTAAGCATTCCCGTGAAGTAAACAATATCAACAACCGGAAAGAAGGGTCCAATTGGTTAAGATAGGCGTTCTCGATTACGCACAAATTGACGAAGGTAAAAATGCCGCTCAAGCTCTGCAGGAGACCGTCACCCTCGCGCGGTTGGCTGAATCACTCGGGTATGAACGGTTTTGGGTGGCGGAACACCATAATGTCCCCGCTTTCGCCAACAGTTCGCCAGAAGTGCTCATGATGCGGCTGGCTGATGCCACAGGTACCATCCGTATTGGTTCTGGAGGCGTCATGCTGCCGCATTACAGCCCTTATAAAGTGGCTGAAAATTTTCGTCTCTTGGAAGCTTTCCATCCCAACCGAATCGATCTGGGGTTCGGCAACACGATCGGCACCCCGCTCGTCAATCGGACGTTGAATGAAAACAAAGAACGCAAATTCCCCTATGAACAAAGCGTTACCGATCTGATTCATTATTTAAGCGGGACAGTAGACGAAGCACACCGCTTCCACAATATCACCGCCAATCCAGCCATTGGGACCGTACCGCAGATGTGGGCATTATCGACAAGCATTAAAAGTGCTGAAATCGCCGCGGGACATGGAGTTGGATACACTTTTGGTTTGTTTCCCTTCATCGGACCTGAGAAATTAAAAGCTGGGATGGAAGCTGTAAACATCTATCGGGATACATTCAAAACTTCCCGATCTATGCCAAAATCAAAGGTCTCCATTGCACCGTTTGTCGCCATCGCTGAGACTGAAGAAGAAGCAGAGGCTTACGGTAAAGCACTCGACCTCTGGCTGCTCGGCAAGAATAACTTTAGTGAATTAAAAACCTTCCCTTCCGTAGATACAGCACTGAACTATCCATATTCTGAAAAGGATAAGGCGATGATTAAAGCAAACCGAAAGCGTATCATCGTCGGAAATAAGGAAAGTGTGCAGGAAGCGCTAAGTGAATTGATCGCTCAATTTGGGGCCGATGAAGTATTGCTGATTCCTTTGATCCCCGGACTGGAAGCGCGCAAAGATGCCTATCGGTTGCTTGCAGATATAGGTGAGCGTATATAAAAAGATACTTGTTATCTGCAAATCAAATGGCGCATCAAACAACGTAATATGCATTTCTATATCAAAATTGAAAATGAATGATTGATTTACATTAAAAATAGCTTTAGATGGAGTCTTATATGTTCAACACAAATGAGAAAATAGTTTTAGGCCTTGTCATTCTAATTTATTTCATCGCTTTATTTGCATTATCCTTGTATATGAAACGCAAAACCAAGACATATGAGGATTATAATGTCGCTGGACGATCCGTTTCCATTTTTCCATTGATCCTGACATTCGTCGGAACCGGTATTGGTGGAGCAACATTACTGGGGTATATGGAAAATGGCTACAGTCTAGGTATGGGAGAACAATGGATACATATCACGATGCTCTTTGCCGTTATAATATTATCCTTATTCCTTCTTAAGCCAATTAGAGAGTTGGGCGAGAAGCACAACATGATTACAGTCGGAGACTATACCGCCCTGCGTTATGGGGAGAAAGCGCGTATCCCTACTGTCATCAGTTTTCTGTTTTCCTACTGTGCCATGACGGGTATGCAGTTTGCCGCCATTGCCTCCATATTGAATCTGACAATCGGTTTGAATATGACTTTAGGCATCCTTATTGGGTGGGCATTACTGACCGTAAAGACATATGTAGGGGGACTGAAAGCCGTCATCTGGCAGGACGTCATCCAAGGCACCATTTTGACATTAGGCATCATCCTGCTATTTATCATGGTGCTTAGATATTCCGGCGGGTGGCAAGATATTTCTGAAAGTGCCGGCACGGCAAACCAAAGTGACATGTTGAATCCACTTAATATCACCCCTGGTGAAATCATGATCTACCTTCTGACCTTGGCATTCTACCAATTCATCAGGCAGGATGTATGGCAGCGCATTTGGGCCGCGAAGAGCATTAAAACAGCAAGAAGCGGCTATTGGATTTCAATGATCATTGCGGTTGCACTCGGCTCCATTGTAATGACAATCGGGGTATTCAGTCGTTTTGGTTTAAATCTCGGTACAATCGACCCCACACTCGTCTACTACAATGTCATTGAAAATGTATTTCCTTTTTCCATCGTAGTCATTATGGTCATTGCCCTGCTTGCAGCCGTTATATCAAGTGCGGACTCTTTCTTTATTGCAGGTTCATCATCCATTGTAAATGACCTTATCCGCCCGAATGTGAAACATAAGACGGATAAGAAGATGTTGGTCTACAGCAGATTTTCTGTACTCATAGTGTCTGCCATTGCACTTGTATTGACCCTAACCATTCCAGGATTGGTCAACCTGATGGTAACGGGTACTGCAATGTCGGTTTCCGGTTTATTGGCACCAGTCATATTTGGCCTGTTCTGGAAAAAGCCGACAGGAATCGCCGGCCTATCCGCAATGTGGACAGGGCTTGGCTCAGCAGTCATTTGGCAGGTTCTAGGCCATCCTTTTGGGGTCCACCCCATCATGGTCGGTTTACCACTATCAACTGCAGTTCTATTGATTATGACAGTGTTAACTAAAGATACGGAGAATGAAAGCTTATTGATGAAAGCCAAATAAACAACGAAATCCCACTTTTATAGAAGTGGGATTTTTACTATTTTGTCTTTTTACCTGTCTACTTAACGGGGAGCATATCACTAGTCGACGGCTACACTCTTTTCTACGCATACCCTCTCCGCATCCTGTTCTCCAGCTTATCGATGACGTACGTAAGCAGGACACAGATGCCCCAGTACACAAGGGCAGCGGCGACGAAGGCTTCCAGATAGCTGAAGCTCTGTGCCCCGATGAGCCTTGCCTGGGCGAAGATGTCGACGACGGTCACGAGGAAGGCGAGTGACAGCGCCTTGATGATGATCAGGAATGCATTCATCGTATCGGGCAGTGCCTCCATCATGACCTGTGGAATGATGACTTTCCTCAACACTTGGGTCGTGCTGTAGCCGAGCGACTGTGCCGCTTCTATCTGATCTTTATCCAATGAATGCAGCGCGCCCCTGATGATTTCGGACTGGAAGACGGAGTAGCAGATGCTGAACGTCACGATGACGACGGCCGTGGAATTCAGACTTGTCGGGTCGAAGGTGACATTGAACAGCCCGAGGAACCACGCGATCACGAGCGGCAATGAATAATAGACCAGGTAGAGGAGCACGACATTCGGTGTGCCCCTGAGAAATGACTGCAGGACACCGATGACCTGCCTTACCACCGGTATATTCAAACTCTGGATGTACGTAATCGTAGCACCGATCGTGAATGAAAGAACAAGGATGATGAGCGCCAGAAGCAGCGTCTTCGGCACGACTTTGAGGATTTCAACGAAGCTTTCGAAAACGACTATGATATCAAACACTGTAGCCCGCCTCCTTCTTCTTCATTTCGTAGCCCGTCCTTCTCAGCATCCGCTTCTTCCTGCGTTCGAGCCTTCTGATGATCTGCTCGGAAATCATGGAGATGCCCCAGTAGATGAGGGCGACCGTCAGAAAGACTTCCACCTGCTTCATGCCGAATGTATCCCCGCTCATGATCGTGGCCATGCCCATGAGGTCCACGACACCGATGGCGAAGACGAGGGAACTGTCATGGATGAGGTGGATGATCGCATTGCCGAGGCCCGGGAGCGCAATAGGGCCCATCTGCGGGATGATGACCCGCTTCATCTTCTGGAACGGTGTATAGCCGAGGCTCTCGGCCGCTTCATGCTGCCCCTTATCGATCGCCAGATAAGCCGGCCGCAGCACTTCAGACATATACGCTCCATTGAAGAAGATCAGGCACACCGTCGCTGCGGTGATGGGACCGATGTTCCTTATGTCGAATCCGATCAGCTGCAGCAGCACCGGCAGTCCGAAGAAGAACAGGAACAGTTGCAGCAGTATGGGTGTACTCCGGGTGAATGATATGTATGCCCCGAGCAGCTGGCTCAGGGCAGGAATCCTCCTGATCCGTGCCGCCGCAACAGGAATGCTGAGTAGAAAACCGAATACAGCGGCGAGTACAACGATCAGGAGCGTTATGGGAATCACAGACAGGAACTGTGGAAGTATCTCCAGCATATATTGTACATCCATGATTACCCCTCCTCTTCATTCATTGCCATTTCTACTCTTCGTACTGCAGAATGTCTTCCCCATAGAATTCATTGGACAGTTCCGACACGGTGCCTTCTTCCTTCAGTTCGGCCAGTGCTTCGCTGACTTTGTCACGCAGTTCAGTATTCTCCTCGGAATCATGGATCAGGAAGTATGTCGGATTGATTTCCACCGGTTCCGTCACATGGATGTCGAGACCCGCCTCTTCAATGATTTCCTGCTGACCCAGGTTGGATGGATGGACGAGCGCATCATACACGCCATCATTCACTTCCTGCAGGCGGTCGGATGTCGGAATGCCGCCGTCCGATGTATCGAACTCGATCTGGTTGTCCGGATGTTCTTCATTGTAGCCGTTCAGCAGATTGAAGACGCCGCCTGTCGGTGTGACCGGTACGACGTTCTTGCCCTGCAGATCATCTAGACTTTCGATTTCACCTTCCTGATCGCCTGTCGCAAAAATCTTCATCAGGCTCGGTCCATTGCTTTCGTCGGGAACCAGATAGCTCTCCTCCCTTTCCGGAGACAAGATCAACCCTTGAGCAAGCATGTCATACTGGCCGGTATCGAGTCCGATTTCACCCGCACTGTCGCTCGCGCCTTCCATGTTGAATTCATAGCCCTCAAGCTTTTCGTCAATGGCACGCAGCAGTTCCGGCTCGTAGCCCGTCAGCTCTCCGTCATCACCGACATAGCTCAGCGGACGGGAGGAAGAGGACACCGCAACTTCCACTGTCCTCACTTCCCCGCTTTCTTCAGCACCCTCTGCACTCTCTTCTTCCCCGCCGCATGCCGCGAGCACCAGCAGCACTGCTGCAAATGAAATTGATAAAAGTAACCTTTTCATGATATGTATGCCTCCTTATGATTTTTAATGGGTCGTCGTATAGAACTTGCGCAGGAACTGCTGAGTCCGTGCATTTTCAGAATGGTCGAATATCTGTTCCGGCGGCCCTACTTCGGCCACCCTGCCCTGATCCATGAAAATGACACGGTCGGATATGTCTTTGGCGAATGACATCTCGTGTGTCACGAGGATGATCGTCATGCCCGAATCCGCAACTTCACCGATCGCCTTCAGCACCTCGCCAACCAGTTCAGGGTCGAGTGCCGAAGTCGGTTCATCAAAAAGGATCACTTCCGGCTCCACAGCGAGTGCCCGGGCGATGCTCACCCGCTGCTGCTGACCACCTGAGAGCTGATGTGGATATGCATCCGCCTTCGCTTCGAGGCCGACCCGCGTGAGTTCCTCCATGCTCTTGTCATGCGCTGCCTGCTTCGGCTTCTTCTGGACCACGATCTGGGCATCCATGACATTCTCGAGCACCGTCTTGTTCTTGAAAAGGTTGTACTGCTGGAATACCATCGCCGTCTTCCGGCGAAGCGCAAGCGTCTCCTTCTTTGTAATCGAACTGAAATCATATGTATCGCCACCGAGGGTGATGCGGCCGCTCTCCGGCTTCTCCAGCAGGTTGATGCACCTGAGCAGGCTCGTCTTCCCCGTACCACTCGGTCCGATGAATGTGATCACCTCACCCTTCTTGACTTCGAGGCTGATGTCATCCAGCACCTTATGATCGCCGAAGGACAAGTCCAGATTCTCTATGTTCAGCACATGACACACCTTCTTCCATTATGTAATCAGAAAATTGAAATGATATGCTTCATTGTAACTATTATTTCCGACTTGTCAACTAGGAATTTAAGTTGTATTATTGCACTTATCTATTGAAAAAGAATATGTTTGGTGGAATAATAAAATGATTATGACAGTACATATAGGATTGAAGAGAGGAGCATCACTTTGAAGACATTAAATGAACTTGAAATGAATGAACGCCTCCAGCTGATGGAGGAAACTGCGAAGAATTTCAGCGGGACTTCTCAGCAGCACGATGAGGACGTCACCTTCCCCTTCGAGAATTTCCAAGCGTTGAAGGATATCGGCTATCCGCATCTGTCCATCCCATCGGAATATGGTGGAGGCGGCATTACGCTGCGTGAACTGATGAAGCATCAGGAGATCATTGCGAAATATGACGGGGCCACCGCGCTTTCCATCGGATGGCATATGGGCATCATCATGGACCTCGGCGAGAAGAAGACATGGGATGACGCAAAATACAGGAAGGTCGTCCAGGATGTCATCGAAAACGGTGCACTCATCAACAACCTGGCCACCGAACCGGCAACCGGCAGCCCGACACGCGGCGGCAGGCCGGAGACCACGGCGCGGAAAGAAGGCGACGGATGGATCCTGAACGGCAGGAAGACATTCGCCACACTGTCGCCGATATTGAAGTACGGCGTCGTCAGTGCTACGATCGAAGGCAGTGATGAAGTCGGAAACTTCCTCGTAGACAGTAATTTGAAGGGTGTCCGTGTCGATGAGACTTGGAACTCCGTCGCCATGCGCGCAAGCGGCAGCCATGACTTCATCATGGAGGATGTGCACGTACAGGAGGAAGACCTCGTCTCCTACCGTACACTCGGTAAGAAGGATCCCGCCGGATGGCTGCTGCACATTCCGGCCTGTTACCTCGGCATTGCACGGGCTGCGCAGGATTCGGCACTCGAATTCGCGACCACCTACTCCCCCAACAGCATCAAGGGCACCATTTCAGAGCTGCCGAACGTCCAGGAGAAGCTCGGCCGCATCGAGATGCTGCTGATGGAATCCGAGCACTTCCTCTATTCCGTCGCTAGGCAGTGGGATGAAAGTGATGAAGAAGAAAGAAGCAGGATGGGCAGCGAACTCGGCGCCGTCAAGACATCCATCGTCAACAAGGCCGTCGAGGCCGTCGACCTCGCCATGCGCGTCGTCGGGGCGAAGAGCCTGTCGGCCGACAATGAACTGCAGCGGTACTACAGGAACGTCCGTGCCGGACTCCACAACCCGCCAATGGATGACATGGTCATCATCGGACTCGCAAAGAGTTCAATCGGCAGGGTCGAAAATAATCAGAATGAAAAACAGAAGATATAGCCATCAAAAAGGAGAAGATCAGCTGATCTTCTCCTTTTCCTATATATTATTATACCGTCTGTTCCATCTCTTTAAGTACACCATCGGAAATCTCATAGACACGGTCACGATATTTCAGCATGAGTTCATCATGGGTGACCATGACTGCAGCCTTGTTCCGCTTCTCCGCCCCATCTGAAATCAGTTCGACGATATCGAAGGCACGGCTGCTGTCGAGACTTGCCGTCGGCTCATCCGCCAGTATGATGTTCGGGTCATTGATGAAACCACGCGCGATTGCGGTACGCTGGCGTTCCCCACCGGAAAGCTGTGATGGGTATTTCTTGAGCTTATCGCCCAATCCTACCTCTTCCAGAAGCTCTGTTGCGAACTTCCTGTCGGCCCCGGTGATGCGCCCTGCCATCTTCTTCACCACCAGCTGCTGCCTCGATAGGACCTGGTCCGGCCAGGTGGCGAAAAAATGCAGCAGCGCCATTTCACGCGGCGGCATGAAGAGTTCCACGCCATTGATCACCAGCCTGTGTTCATCCGGTATGGTGGTCATGTTTGCCATCTCGATGATTTCCTCCACTCCGACCGCATGGACGGAGCGCCTGAGCACCGATTTCATTCGTGCAATCAGTTCGTTCGAATCAAACGGCTTCACGACATAGTCATCCGGCCCGATGCCGAGGCCATGGATGATGTCGTAGCTCTCCCCCTGCCCGTCAGCATGAGGATCGGCACCCTCCGGTCATCCAGCTGGATCGTCCGGCACACTTCCAATCCATCCATCACCTTCGACTGTGGTAAGGAATTTTCCAACTGGCAGTCAATGAGCAACCGGAATGACCTGTCCATCTACTTTGCCGATCCGGGGACACCGTCTCAACGGGGATTGAATGAACATTCCAATGGATTGCTCAGAAAGGACGGACTGCCCAAAGACATGGATTTCAACACGGTCGATCAGGCTTTCGTCTCATCCGTCGCCGCAAGAAGAAACAACAAACCGAGAAAATCATTGGACTACCGTACACCGTTGGAAGTGTTTTTGAGTTACATGGGTGATAAGCAACTGTCTAGCTTATTTTGACAAACGAAATTACAAGAAAAGGATGCCCTTTTTCTATTTATTCATTTACACAAACTATTTTACGCTCTCTATACAATTCAAAATTAAAATAACTCGCATGATTTGATTAGACTTCAATTTTAACTTTCAACTGATTTTTTTACGAAATGTATTAAAAATAACAGCAACTATAAACCCAACAAGAAATCCTCCAATATGGCCTACAATAGAAATATCAGGTATTACAAAAGTTGATATAACAAAAGATCCGATAATCATTAATAGAAAACTATAATCTTGTTTATGAAATTTATCTGAATAAAATAATATAAAGAAAAAATATATTCCTAAATAACCACTGCCAAAACTAGAACTTCCACTAAGAGGGTAAATCCCATAATGAAACATAGTTATTAGAATTCCTGTAATTAAGGAAATAAATATAGTAACAGCTATAAAGTTAAGACTTCCAAAATATTTTTCTAACGGCCTCCCTAAGAAATAAATCATAGGAAGATTAAGTATTAGATGTAAGACACTCATATGGCCTAAAGAGTAAGTGAAAAGTCTCCAAAGCTCTAATTCTCTAATATTCGAATCAACCAATGCCCCCATTTTTTCAACACTCTGATCATTATAACTACCATAAAAAACCAATGTAATAATACCATTAAACAAAACAAGAAAAATTAATAAAGCCGTAACTTTATAATTTTTCAAAAAATTCTTAAATGAAAAATCAAAAATAAACATGTGTTGTCCTCCTTATAAATACCATTATAGTATAATATGTTAATTTTCTAAATATTCTAACAATAAATTGTATTTTACAACGCCTTATGTTATTTTATAATTACACGGTAAATATATATAATATTTTCCAATTATATATACTTGTTATGTAAAGAATAATCATAATAAGGAGGTGTTTCTTATGCAGGAAGATATTTTAGATACGCAAGCTGGCCCACCTGACAAATCACCTAAGAATATGTTAGACAATATAGTGGCTGTAGAATTGTTTATTACAGAGCAAATTTATAAAAGACACATAAAGAAACATTTACAGAGTCACTCAAGTATTTTGAACATACTATAGAAACGATACGAAAAGGAACCTTAGGAATCGCTCCGCAATCCAACTTCATGAAGGGCATATCCTTCACCCGGCTGTAGCTATGCAGGAGGTGTGCAATGACACTCTTGCCCCACCCCCGCCTCCCCTTGAATCAATACCGAGGATTTTACCGGCGCCACACGCATGACCATCCTGATCACCTTCTCCATCTCAGAATCCCTTGCGATCAGGTCACTGTCTATCTCCCTGTACTTTATCTGCTCGAGTTCCATATGATAGTTCCTGCTGATTCTCTTCGTATCCTCGAGGTCACTCTGCAAGGTGTTGAGGGAAGTGAAATCCCGTGAGTTTACGATGATTCTCTTCATCTGTGCACCTTCATAAAAAGGCGTCGCACTCGCCATGACCAGCTTACCGTTGTAACTGCTAAACTAGACTCAACAGTTTTCCACAATTAAGACTCAACAGCTCTCTCCAAATAAGACACAACAATTTACAAACTAGAAATCACTTTTCGGTATACTGAGACAGAGTATATTGAAAGGGAGAGAACATGGAGTGGAAAAATGGATGATTTATCAAGAGATACACCGATTAAAAAATATGGGGTTTTCAAATAGTAAAATCGCAAAGAAATTAAACATATCAAGAAATAGAGTCATTGATTATTTGAATATGACACCCGATGCATTCGCTGACTTTATGGCATCCTTACAAAACAGAACGAAAAAACTGGATCCTTACAGAAGTGAAATACTCACATGGTTAAAAGAACATCCAGATGTGACCAGTGCGCAAATATACGATTGGCTGCAAGATAAATTTGATATTCAATCCTTGGCTGAAAATACAGTCCGAAACTACGTCAATCACTTAAGGGAACACTATCACATCCCGAAAGTGGCAGCGAATCGAATATACGGTGCGGTGGATGAGCTTCCACCCGGTCAGCAAATACAAGTCGATTTTGGAGAGATTATCGTGGACACATCGTCAGGCGGGCGACAGAAATTGTATGTCACCGGATTCATCTTATCGCATTCCCGGTTTAAGTATGTGGAATGGTTAGACCGACCGTTTCGGACCAGTGATTTAATTAGAATACAGGAAAATGCATTTCATTATTTTGGCGGGATGACTGAGGAGATTGTCTATGATCAGGACCGTTTACTGGCGGTGAGTGAGAATGCGGGCGATTTAATCCTGACCGAATCATTTACGAAATACCATCAATTTAGACGGTTTAAAGTCGAACTCTGTCGAAAAAGTGATCCGGAATCAAAGGGTAAAATCGAACAAGTGATTAAATATGTAAAAAACAATTTTGCCAAACATCGCATCTTCGACAACTTGAATACATGGCAGCAGGACGCTTTGAAGTGGCTAAAAAGAACGGGGAATTATAAAGTCCATCACAATATAAAGAAAAGACCCTTTGAAGTGCACGCCCTCGAAAAGCAGCATCTTCAAACGGTCTCTGGGAAATATCATTTTGACAACATTTCATCTATTAATATAACAAGAACGATTCATAAAGACAATGTCATTCGCTTTGAAGGCAACCGATATAGTGTGCCTCTCGGGACGTATCAAAGTGGAAATGAAAACATTGCGTATGTCTCTGTCACAGATGGAAAATTGAGTATTTCGCTTCATCCAACGGGTGATTCGATTGCGGTACATACAGTGTCTGACATTAAAGGTCAGGTGATTACAGACCCTGGTCATCGACATCGGTCTCAAACGAAAAGAGACCAACTGGTCGCACAAGTGTTTAAAGTTTTGGATGATCCAGAACTGGCCGACGGATTGATTCGGACCTTGCATACACATTATCCGAGACATACGATTGATCAATTGAAAATTGTACTCCAGTCCGCCAAGCAATATCCACAACATATTAATGATGCGGTGAAAGAATTAAACCGGTTGAGATTGACCAGTGCGAATGATCTCAGAGATATTGCGATTTCATTGGACATTCAACACGGTAAACACAGGGCTAAGCAGCCTGTCATTAATGAGAAGTACAAAGATATGACTGCCCCCGCGCGTCAACCAGATATCTATTTAAAAGTCCTTCAGGGCGGTCAATGAAATGACGAACACTTATGATGACTTACAACAGAAATGTCGCACCCTCCGGTTGGCAGAAACCGCAAAAGAGCTGCCGAATATGCTTCGGATGGCAGAGTCACAGAATTGGACGTACTATGAATTGATGGATCAGATCCTCGGGTATGAACTGGACTGTCGGGAAGAAAAGAACCGGATTAAATTGATGAAATGGGCAGAGTTTCCGCAACACTTAACATTAGAGCAATTTAAACTGTCTGAACAATCAGCGATTGGGGACAAGCAACTGAATGTATTAAAGGAGCTATCCTGGATTGAAGACCATTTTACATTAATTATGATGGGACCGCCTGGCGTAGGTAAGACCCATCTTTCCACCGGTCTCGGTATTCACGCTGTCAATGAAGGCTACCAGGTAACGTTTATACCGATGGATCATCTGGTCTATATCCTTAAAACACGAGAATATCTCAGTAAGTCAAAAACCAGATATAAACGTATGGAATCTTCAGATTTAATTATTATCGATGACATCATGTATATGGCTTATGAACCGCAGGATGCCCAACTGTTTTTTCAGTTTATCTATGATATGTATGACAAAACAGCGTTCATCTTAACATCGAATAAGGGGCCTAACGAATGGGGAAAATTTTTGGGAGACACGACACTGACCACGGCGATCTTAGATCGCCTCCTTCATCGAAGTGAAATCATTACCTTCGATGAGAATCAAGACAGTATCAGAATGAAATACAGAAGAGCGTTATTTGAAGAAAAAAGTGTTGAGTCTTAATTTGGATGAACTGTTGAATCTTATTTGGGATAAAGTGTTGAGTTCTACTTGACGGTTACAACCGTTTATATGTTGGAACATATTCACACGCTTCTTCTGCCTGATCGCCTCTAGAGTGATCGATTCCGGATAGACGCCCGAATCGACAAATTCCTGGACACTCCGTCCAATGATATCCTCTTTGCTTATACCTTCTATCTCCTCGCACGCCCTATTGTAGAAACGCGTCACTCCCTTGTCATCGGTGATGTGGATACCATCATAGGAAGAATCGATCAGAGACTGGAACTCTTCATATGTAAAAAGTTTTTCTGTCATCTTTGTTCACCTCTCAACCTGAATATTGTTATATTCCACTTAAATATATCATTTTTATCCTTAGAGTATGTGGAACAACAGAAATATAAAGTCATAAAAAGGACGCTGGGAGGACTTAAAAATCTTCCCGGCGTCCTTCTTCAATTGCCTCATTCATATCATTTCATTCTCATCGACACTGCATATATAGGAAATCACTGTATCCTTCATCGGAAGATCCACCTTGCCGTTCAATGCATCGACTGCGATGATGCCGTACTGGTGGTCCCGGTCTTTCGTATAGCCGACCCAATAGGGGACATACACCAGCCATTGGTCCAGAATCGCCACCTCGATCTTCTCTCGCCGTTTTTCCTTGGCAAAAAGTTCCCAATAGAGGATATCCTTTGCACTGTCCTTACCGATAGACTTCTGCACGGGGAAATGCTCCCCATCAGCAACATCAATGTCATAGTCGATCGGCAGGATGGCATTCATGCGGCTCAAGGGTTCAATCGCAATCCGTCCCTCCATGCCATCCGGCACCGCATGTGTAGTGGCGCTGTAGTTGAAGCACCAGAACGGGAGGTATACCTGCTCGATTGCCGTCAGCTTTGCAGCCCGCCTGATCTTCTTCCACCAGTTCGAGTAGAGGTGGCCATTCATCTTCATCGTCGCTTCCCTTTTTTCGATCATCGGCTTCAAATAATTGATCATGATTTTACCTCCTACATATTCTGCAGATAAAGGAGGAAGGCGATGACTATGAAGAAGTAGATGACCAGATAGATGGGCCATCTCGTCGTCTCCTTCTCCTCCTCGACTACATCAACAGATTCTGCCGTTTCGGCACGCGTGACAATGCCCTCCTGGATTTTACCGAGGGTCAGCCCCTGAATCTTCTCGGCAGCGGGCGCCGGAGTCACCATGCTGACCAGATACCCTACGCCAATGGCAACGACTGCACCCACCATGTTGTTCCACAGCCAGGAGATCTCTCCGAATACGGTGACCGCCCAAACTGAAATCATGCCGCCCATAGGTTCCCTAAGATAAATAAGAAAAAATAATGTCCAAATCAAATGTAATTTTAAGTTTCAAAAGGCATCTCTCCCTTATCATGATTAAAGGGATATAATCAAAAGTGAGAAAAAGTATGTCAATGAGTATGCCATTCTGACACTTATTCTGCAAAATTATTATAAGTATTTGTTGCACAACAATCCCAAAACGTAAGAACCATTCTGGCTCTTACGTTTTGGATTTTACCTACTAAATTTAGCATAGAGTCATCGAACCGCTGGCCTCTTCACTGCCAGTCACGATTACCAAGTTTGATTACTACCGATAGGTACCCACAAAAGTGATATGATACCGTTTTCTGAATTGTAAATAGGATATAATTATTGAACTTCAGAATAACCTCCTACACTGGTAAATAACCCCGTACTTGCTAATCCGCTAATGCTCAACTTTTGAAAACTTTTCTTCTTCGTTACATTTTCTGTGACATTAAAAATGTAACCGTGGTAATAGGATTTCATAAAAGAGACTAAACCCAAAAGGTTTCAATAAAAACTCTCCATCTTAATTTACAGTAATATCCTACAAATGAAATATATAGTAATCAAGTGTTATTTCAAAAAATAATTGAAGTTATTTCATTACTTTCAGATAAGTACACTTATAGCAGCAATTTTGTTCACAGTAATACTTCAGCAAACATGGAGATCAACCTCTACTTTAAAGAAGTGACTAACCAATCTACAAGTGATAAGGATTTAACAAAACTTTTAAACCTATTTTTGTTAATTTTAACAAAAATAAGCGAAATTATAGTAACCGTATTTCCAGATGAGGTTGAACATATATTCCATAGAAAAAAAGAAACACTCATTTATCTAGTTAATCAAAAAATTGTACAAGAGATTAATTCATAATATATTATGTCGAAGATATCATGAAACTTAATCATGATATCTTCTTTATTTTCCTGGCCAATGCAGCTGATCATCTGAGTACTTCCATTCATGCCTTTCACCTTAATTGGCACGTAACTATAATTCAATCCATTGTGATTATCATTCATTGCCCTTTCAAGAGCAAATAAGTGGTCCTGCATCTGCTGTTCATCCAGCGCACAGGTTTTTCTATTCTTTTAGCTTCTTCCCAAACATCCCAAACTCCCTTGAGCATTTCTATATGTTCCGGCAGCATCAATGAGGTCCATTTGATGGTTCCTCGATCACTTGGCTTGCTTATCTAAACCCTCCTAAATTCGAACGTTTGTTCTTATTGTATATAGGATGATGGATATTTTCAATATAAGATTCCGTTAGTTTGCAAATGAAAAAACCTCTTTCAGATCGCAAGAGGTTTTGAATTCTTTATTCAAATTTTGGTATATCATTCGGTAAACCTACCCTCATAAAAAAGCGAGCATAAGCTTGAGAAAGATGCTCTTTATAAGGGGATTGTAGGCGCAATCTACCCTGTTGTTCCTCAGCTTTTTGTTTCATAAAACTATAAGGAAGTGTAAAAACATTTCTAAAATCAATTATCGCTTTCTCAGATTCATAGTTTTCAAGAATGCATTCGTTAATCATATGAAACTTAGGTTGATTACCTCTTCTAATACTTTCTAGTGCATTATTATCTCTTAAATGACTGAATTGCCTTTGCATTTCTGATAATGATACCACTGGCGAAACGTGAATCCAAGGGGTTTTGGTATTCGCTAAGTCACATGACTGTGTTAAGATTATTACCTTCTCGTGCTCTATAGTCCCTATATCTTTACTTTTACCTTGTATTAACTCAATTGTTGGTTCGAGAACACTAACCTCTTTAATTATATCCCCTTGTTCCATTGTATTATTATCTTCCATTACTACTTCAAACCAATTATTAGACATATGAAAACACCTACAACTCATCAAGATCAGACAAAAATTCAAAATCTTCTTTGTCTGGCTCGATTAAAACGTTTTCTTTTTTATTGAGTTTCGAAATTCTTATACTTCCTACATTTGTCGATGCATATATGTCATCTTTATCAGCAAACTCCAATGCCTTTACTCCATATTGGAAATCTTCATCAACTTGAGGGTGATTTTCACTATTAGTTGTCACTGTCAGTGCCTCCTGAAGGCTTTCTTGAAAAGCGTAGTTTACGTTATGGTATTCGCTAACTCCACTTTTTATTACAGAAACAATAACCTGGTTAAATTCCCCACTTTTATTTAAACACTTGAGATCTGTACCTAAATCTTCATATAATCTAAGCATAGATTGTTTAGGAACGCGAAAAGCATGAGATACAGCCTCGGCTTGTCCCACAAAAACATTAGGTATCTTTAGTTCAGAACTATTAAGAAAATTCTCTATTGAAATAAAATTTCCTACTCTCTCTTTATGGACCTGTAGTAACGCACTCATACCGATTCACCTGCCAATACATGTATTGGGAACTCACCTAACAAGTCACCATCCACAAAAACTTCCGTAATATATACACCTTCTGATTTCATAACTACATTTCTGAAGTCCATGCTCCCCATCATGCCCCTAAGTTCTGATGGCAATGAAAGAGGTCCAGTAGGTACATCCTCTAGAGGGACATAACCAGTATCAATTAAAGGAGTTTCTTTCTGGTCTTCTCCATAGAATTTAATTCGAAGGGTGTGTTTACCTTGAGTTACATCCAATCCAATAATACCTATTACCACGGAGAACGAAAACATCCCCGGCACAAAGGCTGGCCTAAATACATTTAAAGGGTTTACGATGTTAAGCTTATTATCTCTTGTATTTGAAATTTCCTCTGCATAAACAAAAGTAGTAATTTTCGGCATAGGCTTATCCCCCCTAGCAATTTAATATAAGACCCATTAAATTAATTGGAAAAGTAAATATAGTTTTCCACTTTTCATCCTATTTCACACCTTTATTATATCATATTTATTATTTTCAGATTTAACGTAAAAATTCAGCTTATATTAACAGTCTACCTATAGCTCCATGGATTATGAATAAAATTAACTTTAGTATCTTAACTCCTAAAATTTCTTTGCGATATACCTTCAAAAAAGCTCGCCTGAATTATCATATTTACCTGCATCTACATCCTGTAACTTAGTAAGTAAGAATTCTTTTGTGCCGTCTTCAATGTTGTGGATTTCTGATTGTGTGACTTCGCGGAAAGGATAATGAGTTAAGTATTCCATGATAATATAACGATCATTTTTACCTTTTTTAATTCCCCAATGACATGCGTATGACGGCAATGGCGGAAACTTTTAATGAGCAATTAAACAACCCTGAATATTATAAGGAACTATCATTTGAAGATCGTTTTGGATTACTCGTTGATATGGAGTGGGCACGCAGACAAAATAGTAAGCTTGATCGTTTGATAAAGTCACCTGAACTAAGGGATACTCAAGCATGTATTGAAAATATTCGTTATTACCAGGACCGGAAGTTAGACAAGGCTCAAATCTTACGTTTGGCAACTGAAGCTATGTTGAAGAACATCACAACATCATTCTGATCGGAGCATCCATTAATGGAAAAATTCATACCAATTATCGATCATCCAACTCCCAAAGCCTTAAAAACAGCATCAATAGGATCTGAATAAAACATAGGAGTTACTTTTATCAGTAAATCAGAAGGAACCGTTTGCAAGTCAGCAACAGAAGCAGCAGGAATTAAGACGCGTTTGGCTCCAGAGTCCACACATACTTGAAGAACGTTGGCAAGATTCTCTACTTTGCTGATTGTTCCACCGACAGTCATATTTCCTAATACAACTAAACTCTCCTGTACAGGTTTCTCCATTGCCCCTGAACATAGTCCAATTAGTTCCGCAATTGCTAATTGATTAGTCAAACCTATTCCTTGCAAATCAGTGGCATGCATTAAATAATCTTTGGTCTTTATACTAATCGTGCCACTAATACTTTTACTATTTGAAGTGAAGTAACGGAAAGCTGTATCTAGGCTCTCTTTTACATCTCTATTCGATCCAACGCCAGACTTTTCAAACTTGCCCGATCCTGATACGACTTGGTTTTCAAGCTTGAATACACCAATCATATCAGATTCGCCATAACCCACAGTATAAACATGCCCTGGTTTTCCGAGACCTTCAGGTATTAACTTACCTCCACCTTGTTCTGGCACAGATACATATTCTTCTTCCAAGGTATCTTTTTGTATATAAGAGAACATGACATCATAAAATTCCATGCCACCGATCTTTTTAAGCTGTTCTTTAACTCTACGGCGACCTTCAAGAGCATATTGTAAAATCTCTTCAATATCTTTTTTCGTGTACTCATCATTTGGATATAATAGCTTAACTAAGCCTGATACCGTTTTTCTTACCCCAATTACATCACGTTGATTTAGATTATTTCCTAACTTAAAGAATCGATCGAATGAATCCCCAAAAGATCTCTTTCGCATTTCCCTAAAATATTCTGCCATGTAGTCTACAATGAACCCATATTTGTCAGTAAAGAAGTCAGGTCTCATCTTAGGGATTTCCCACCCCGGCAGATAGTAGTGCATTCGATCAAAGAAAGCAGAGTCATTAGCCATTTCTTCAGGAAAAGGAGCAAAGAGATGGGAGGTTTTAATTAAAGAATCCACACTTTGATTAATATTCCCAACGAAAACCATGGAGGCTGAGGCTGTCTTTTCTTCTTTTCCTCTGGAGAAAGATCCAGAGGCCATAAAGTCCTTCATGATCTGAATACCATCTTTATCTTTAAACTTAATACCTGCCACTTCATCAAAAGCTACGGTATCCCACATCCCCACTAAGCCAACCTGTCGAGAAGACATGTTATAAAATAAATTAGCGACTGTCGTTTGCCCGCCTGAAACCAGGACAGAGTTAGGAGAAATTTCTTTATAAACATGGGACTTACCTGTTCCCCTTGGGCCTAATTCACACATGTTATAGTTGTTTTCAACCAATGGTACGAGTCGAAGCAACAAATGCCACTTTACTCGGTCATCAATTTGGGTCGGCTCCATACCAGTAGAACGAATCAATACATCAATCCATTCTTCTTTGGTAAACTGTTTACGCCCTTCAAATATTTCATTTACATCCATGTTAGGCATCTGAATTGGCTTCAAATTACTGATGCTGAACGGGTTCATATCACGCTGTTCTTCATCGTAATAATAGTCCATCTTCAACATGCACCAAATTCCGCCCGCAAGGAGCTTATCGTACTCTTTGATATAGTTTGAAGAGATAGGTACACCCTTTAACCCAAGATTCGAAAATTCAGCCTCATAATAGTCTTTTTTCGAGTTCAGCTTTACTGTAATTTTATCAATAATTGAATACTGACCGACTTCTCGTATTCTTGACTTTATCTTTTCAGCTTCATCAGGGCGAACAAAGTTTTCAGATAGGATCTTCTTAACACGCTTAACTCCTTCATCAATACTTTCTTCATCATCAGTAGCCGCATACATGCCAAGAAGATATTCCAGCACATAAACAGGAACATTGGCTCCCTCTTTAATCAGCTTAGTTAAATCCTTCCTGACCACTCTTCCTCCAAAAACGTCATTCAGTTTTCTATCTAACGATATTGCATCTGACAACCCTTGATTCTCCATTGCTTCACTCCCCTCCCTTAAAAGTCGAATTCATTGCTGATGCCTAAGCTAATAGTAAATGGAATGCGTTCTAAAACTACTCCTGTATTCATGTCTTTCACAATTAAATAATATGTTTTGTTTTTATCATAATCCTGCGTTTTAAGGACAAATCGCAATTTAAACATACGTTCTTCTGGTTTATCTGTCATTTTATCTGCAATGACAACTTCTTCATTAGATATTTTTTGCTCTTGTTCATCGACCATAAAAATATTAGCAGTTCTTGGAGTCATCTTCCCTTCCACTTTTTCTGTCTGGAAGAAATTAAGCTGAAAGATGCTATTTGTCAGCTTTCGTGCAGTGTTCGTTAGTTTGATGTCCACTTGTTGCGTTTCTCTACTACGAGCTTGACCTTTTCTTGCATTTTTAAACGTGATGAGAGGAACAACTACTTCTTGCAAACTGGCTCCTCCATGAACAAAATTAACCCCTTGTCCTTTCATCTTGAAACGGATTGTCGACTTCGGAACATAGCATTCTTGTTGATTCGCTATGATTCCTTTAAGAGGGATTCGTAACAATTCATCTACAGTTTCTTGATCATCAGATAAAATATAGCGACTTTTCATTTCATTAATTGTAAAATCAACCTTCTCAATTTTATCGCTTTCTTCAAGCGGATTTCTTTGATAGATGAAACCATGATCTGCAGTAATATAAATGTTCGTACCGCTCAGCTCATCACTAATGATTTTTACAATCTTGTATATTTCCTCAATTGCTTTATCTACAGCATTAAATGTATTTCTTTCGGTTGAAGCATGATCTCCAGTAGCATCAATAGAGTTATGGTAAATATAATTAACTTTCTTTCCTTTAAAGTATTGTCTCCTATCATTCTTGCTCATGGTATCTAATTCTTTAAAACTTATGGCAGTGCTTTCTTTAACTGCATCCTGTAAAATTTTTTTACGTTCTGTGGTTCCTTGTGATGCTTTACCATCAACAATTACATTTTGGTTTGAATCAAACTTTAATGTACGATGTGGTAAAAGAGATGCCATCCCTAACTTTGTCACAGAAGGAAGAACGCTTAGCATGGATTCTATTTGACTACTACCCATGGTTTCTGCATTTAGGTACTCTGCAACTTCAACCCCAATATCATATCGAAGTGCATCAGAAATAATGACGAATACTCGATCGCCATTACGTACTTTTGAAGAAACGAAATTTTGGTAGAAATCTTGCTGTTTTACTACGCCATCTATTGCCCATTCACCTTTTATTTCTTCCTGAATAGAACTTGACCAATTAGTATTTAATTCACTCATAAACCAATTCGTGTATACATACTCAATCAGTCTTTGTAGTTCATTTAAGCGATCATCTTGTTCAGCTTGGTCAAAAGCATTATAAAAACGTCTATATAAAGTATCCATTATGTAATAATGGTCTATGTAACTCTTGTGCATGTCTTTCATCGATTGTTTAGGGATACCCATTGGATATTCTTTTTTGAAAGCATACATATCTACTGCATTATATAGAGCTTCATAAAAATATTGATATTCTGGATAAAAATGCTTTGCCCTTCGCAAACGAATAAGACTCTTGTATTCTTCATAATCTTCGTGTTGTGACTTCAAACCGTTATATATATACTGGATAATCGCTTGATCAAAATAAGGGAAAACATCATCTTTTTTAAATTCGTCTATGTTCATTTGTTGGACTATATCACGTAAATTTATATCCTTCTCAATTTGCCTAACTAATGCATCATAGCTTGCAGAGTTATCTTTGTGGTGCATCCACCGATCAATGAAAACAAGTGAGTTTGTTCGATTACTGTGAGCTATATAATCTTTCACATTAAGGAGATGCTCTTCTTTAACCGAATGACTAAGTGTAGTAACCGTTAAGTGTGTCATTAGTTTCTTTAATGATGGATTAGATTGTTCAAAACCATAATATTTACTTACATACTTCCAAAATGCCATCACATCAAGGAACTTTTCCATCTCAATGATAAATTTATTTTCTTCTTCATCCATAGTATCCATCAAAACAGCTTTCAACACATCTTCAAAATTAGGTGTTTTCACATTACACAGTACACTCATAAGGGCGATCTCAAATGTTTCTTCTGTGAATTGGGTTATACCAAAGGCTTTTAATTTTCGTACTCGCTCTTTACTACCAAAGAATTTTTTATACTTCTTTACAATGGCTCTTAGGGAATGGTCTATCCCTATATCACGCATAATGATTGATACCTTATCTGCATAAAATGACTGCGAATAGAGGTATGTATCAATAAGCCAGTTATCTTCCGTTAAGAGTTCCTCTGTTGTATATATTAAATAGTTAGTGCTTGCATCTTCCTCTTCCAACAGGTATTTCGTTTGAAAGCTATTTTTCTCTGTCAGTCTATGGACTGTAACATCAGGAATTTCCATTTCTTCTATTACATCTAAAAATTCTTGATCTTTATCTAACCAAAAGATAATCCTTCTTTTTTGGTGATCGCTTAGAGGATTAGAATATGTTTGCTTTAGTGTTTGAACAATCTCATTCAATTCCATGAAATACCACCTCTTTATTTACCACTACTTACAAAGAATATACCAGATAATACTGGTATATTCTTTCATTATACAGATCTATTTTTTTGCCAATAGTTCTTTAAACTTCTCATAATTAACTTCTACACCATCATCTAAATCAATTTCAATTTGCTGATCTGCCATATGGTGGAGAACTTCATCATAGTCTTTCAGTTCTTCTATCTTTTTTTCTAATGACTTTAGATCTTTTTTGGCTTGGTTAATTTCCTTGGAAGTAGAATCCCCATCAATGATATTCATTAAGGAGTCTTTCTCCGCATCCATACGTGTTTGAAGTTCATGCAAATAATCAGTGCGGATTCTACCTAATGTTGTAGAATCATAACGGTGCATGTAAATTAAGCAATTAAATGCTTTTTGTTTTCCTGACGTAAATAACCAATAAATAGGTCGTTTCTTATAAGTTTGGAGGTGATCCTTAAAGAAATCATTTATGAAGTAACGACGTATTGTTTCTTTTGCAGTTTCATTTTTCTTTTTACCTAATGTTTCAGCAATATAATCAAGATTTTCTGCTAATGATTCTTTACCAAAGGTAACTTTGACAAAATCTATAAAGCGTGAAACTATATCATCTTCAAAATAGGTACCAGGTAATATTGGTATAATATTGTCACTGTCAGCTTTGTATTTCTGATACTTAGTTTTATCAAACTGACCACCCGCATAAATGAGTCCTTCTTGGTCAAGAGAGTATCGACCAAAGATACAACCAATAGCATAAGATATATAAGACTTAATGGCTTGCTCATCTTCTATCATTCGTAAAGTTATATCTTTATTACTGACTAAAGGGGATAACTCTTCCTGCAAACCAAAAATATTAATAAAGGCTTTATTGATTTCTTGTTCGTTAACTTTTAACCTTTCAATTGCTTTCGAAGATAGATTTTTACAATTTTCAACTGCTTGTTTTAAAGAGTCGTTTTTAAAACCCAATAATGGGCTTCCTTGGAAGTCCCAAGAAGTTTCAAAAGAATCCCATTCATTTTTGGAAATATCTATATTTTCCTTGGCTAAGTCTGTAATATTATCCTTTGTTTTTTGGTCTACATCAATATTAATTGGCAAATTGGCTACATTTCCTACCTGAAAATTCATTGTGGGGTTTTGTGCTTTTAGGAATTCAAAAGTCACATTGGAACAAAGGTACGCTGTAATGTAATAAATATCATCTTCATTTGGAAATATTGATGAACCTGCTACATCAAAAATAAACCCTTTAGGGAAAAACCTTGAACCAAAATTAGTCGAACTTATAAATGACCAGGTAACACCACTCTTAAAATATGATTTATTACCAGGAAGATAATAGGATTGTCCCTTTTTCTCTCTATATTCACTTATTTCCCTTCCATTATTATAAAAATTAACTACATACTCATTGTTACCATACCATTTTCTGTATTTACCACCCTTATTGTATGGAAACCATACTTTTTGGCTTTTTTGAGCTTGTTCATGAGATTCATTTCCAAAACCTACATCTTTGATGTCAACTTCATGCCACAATCTCAAAAACTTATCATTATTGCATGTAAATAACCCTACTCTTGGTTCTGCAACTTTTTTCAATGAATCAAGTTCTAAAAAGATATTACGGGAGAGTTTGCTTGTCCAATATGCAATTGGATATCCAACAATTTTCTGAAACTCTGAGCTAATTACAGAATATCTGTAATCTATATCTGGATTTCTAACAGCTTCTAATGATTTTACGGGTTGATTTTCAATTCCAGTGAAATTTGATAAGCTAATATATTCTCCTTTTACGCTCGCATTATAGTTTCTCAAAGTAAAGGTAGCTACAGGAACGGCGGCCTCTGGAAAAGCATTATATTCTAATTGTATTAAGGATGAAATGTTTTTCTCTTTTACAACAATACTTCTTAATTGTTCGTATGTAGAAATAAACATCCATACAAAAGGAGTAATAAAACCTAATTGTCCATTAGATTTTACTTTTGAAAAACACATTTCCATAAACGCCGAAAAAGTGTCCGATTTAGAATTTGGATAAACTTCCTTTACAAAATCGGAGAGTTCCTTATTCATATATCTTCTACCCATATAGGGAGGATTTGTTACCAATATGTCATAAGAATCAATTAATACACTTCCCTGTTTAATTATTTTTGGTAATATATTTAGAACCTTTTTACGTGATTCTTCTTCAAATATATCCTTGGCAGGATTATTTTGAATATATTCCAATCTATCTTTTATAAACTTTTCTGTCACCGTACTATTATTAATAAGCGATCCATAGGTTTTAGCGTTCTTATATTGATCAATAAATGCTTTAACCTTATTGAAATTTCCTCCTGAATTTTCATCTGCAATATATGCCACATCTTCATCATTCAACTCATTTGTTTCCTCTAATGAAGCAAAGTTCATCTCTAATCCATGCCGTTTAATGCTTCTTAAAAATCGTTTGTTGTATTTCATAGCCTTCATTACAATTGCAAAGCAGGCTAATTGGTAAGCACGTTCGTCAATGTCCAAGCCATATAAATTGTTTTCAATAATTAACCTTGGAATATCACGTTCTAAGTATCCACTTCTGCTATAGATTTCATATAATTCATCAAACATGTAAACAAGAATATGTCCACTGCCCATTGCAGGATCAAAGCACTTAATCTCCTCTACTTTTAACTCATTGTTTAGATACAGTGCTATTTCCTCTTCAAAATTCTCATCTTGATTAGGATTTTCAAGATAAAACTCCCAATTTTTGATTAACTCTCTATCTTCTGGATGATTTTCAACCCAATAACGTCCTAATGAATTTTGAACCATATAGCGAACAATCCAGTCAGGGGTAAACAATTGTGTCGCAAAGGGTATTTCCTCTGTTTTGTACTTTTTCTTTGCTTTAATAACTCGATCTTTCTCATCGGCTATATAATACTGATAGAGCCACCCTATAACTTCAACATTTGACCAATCTTCTTCTGGTATTATATCTATATCCGTCATTTGTCTTAGAAATGAGTCTTTTGACAATAAGCCCTCTGGAAATAAGATTTCCGTAAAGTCATCAATTTTTTCAAACATAAACGGCAGGTAATCATATAAATCATTGCATTGCTTAATAATTAAGTATTGAAATAGCTTATCATTTTCGTTTTTTACTTTTCTCTCATACACCCACTCTTTATCAATATCAAAGTCTAACGACATCGCTTCTTTGATAATATCAGGAATTGGGTCTCCTGGATTCGATGATGATAACACTCTTACATTAGATGGTAAATATTCATTTACTTCCATGAATCTTAGTGCTGTAAAACGGTTAAACCAAGTATAGGCTACTTCCTCCATTACTTGATTAAAACCCTTTTGTTCTATCCGCTTTATTAAATTTTGTCTCTGAGTTTTTTCTTCACTTGAAAGCTGTCTGCCATCAATAAAGATTGCATCCGAGCTTTCAATATCTGCTTGTTTTATTTTTTCTTCTGTAATACCTATTTTCATCGCTTTTGCTTTTACTTTATTCAAAAGCTCTCTTCGAGCATTCGTAGCAAAGGAGCGTAATGCAGATTTATTCATCCGTTCATCCTCCTATTCTAATCAATAAACTCAATGTTTTTATTTTCTTTAATTATTTGTCTTAACTTACTGGATAGTGAATTCACATACCTATCTACATCATCTTCAGTCTGGAGCTTATTAACAGAAACTAAGTCTCTAACCCTTACTCGTTGCACAGAAACTTTAGGTTGTTCAGGTTCTTTTACACCCTCACCATCACCTTTTTCTTCCTCTTGGTTAGCCTTAATTTCTTGTTCGATAGTACGCTCATATCTCTCCTTTAGGCTATTACTTTGTGTGATAGTAGCATCTACCTTGAATATGTTTGCAAAGCTCTCAACGCTATCTAATAAGCCCTCAAATGACTGCTTAATCTTTGTTTTGGTTTCCTCAGTAACACCATAATCATTTGTCTTTAGCATTAGTCCATCATAAACAAGTTTAACCGCTTCTTTTGCGTCTTGTTTTTTCTTAGCTAAAACATTCTTGATATCATCATCAATTTTATGGGCAAGTTCAGGAATGTCCTTGATTTTCTTATAAGGAATTGGATCATTTACGATGTCCTTTAACTCCTGCACCGTTGCTTGCGTTTCATCACTATCAAGGTAATGATTGTTTTCTTCATATTGAGTTAGGGCATCTAACCCTTGATCGAAAATTTGTTTCTGATTATCAAAGAAACTGTAAACCAATGTAATATCTTCTTCCCAATCTAACAATTCATCTTGTAGCTCTTTTAATTTCGATAAAAATGAAGCATTGTCCATACGATTGTTAAATTCGCCAAAGTATTCTAAGCCTTTATCTAACAGACTTTCTCCTGGATACTTACGACCTTCATATCGTTTTTTATAGGAATGGATTTCTTTTACCTGTCCCTCGATTAATCGTTTGGTTTCTTGAACTAAGCCATCTTCGTCATCAGGAAGATCAGTTTTGTTAAATACATTCTTTGCAATGTTACGAGCAGTTCGTAGTAACGTATCATCAACCTTCACACGCTTCGTGATAATCGCTTTATCTACATCAGATGGTTTAATCAACACACTTAAAATGTTCCTATTTTCAGGTTCCACGTATTCACCATTATGCGTTATTCGTATAAATTGATCTTTTAATAAGGTGGCAATTAAACCCGCCGTATCATGTTCACGCCAACCATAAGGTTTTGCACTAAAATGATCCAACAAGATCTTCGAACGAACCTGACGACTAAATTCATGCTGTAAATTAATAAAATCTTTCACTTCTTGGACTGCTAAATCATTTGAGTCTGTTTTAACATCCAATGTCATTTGTTGATCATCACTTCGAGCAAGGGCCAATAAATCATTATCATTTTCAATCGGTACTTTTATATACTCCAATTTCGTATAGACATTCTCCACCAAATGGCTCATACCATTCATAATCTTTTCTCGCACAGTAGATCCTTTTATATCCACACTCTCTCCATTAACGAAGAATTGTGCTGAACGAATAGCCTCTGATAGTAATTCCTTTACACGTCTTTTCCTTTGCTTAGCCTCTACCTGCTTGTTATTCAAGATGTTTTGCATGTTTTCAGGCATTTGTTGAATGTTTTTCTGTTTGCGATATTCCTCAATCTTAATCGCTTCTTCCATTTCCTCAACATAACCTTCATTTCCTTGAAGTCGTATCCAAAGTTCATCATTTCCAGATGTTTTCATCATTATTTCTTGCTCTGACAATGGATAGAAGTCAGATAAGGGTGAAAGAAAGTTGATTCCTATTGGAGCTGTTTGATTACCATAATTCTTTTCATCCATTTTGCGATTAAAGCTGAAAGAGTGTTTATTTTTATATCTAAACTTCTTATCGTCAAACAAGTCCTGATAAATATAGTTAGCAATCTCACGTTTAACAATTTCCTCTTCAACCTTGGTTCCCTTTATATCTCGGTTAATATCCTGTTCATCATCAGTTAGAAAGATATATACATCACCATTTTTTTGAATAAGGTTCTGAGAAATAAGTTTTCTCAATGACTCCTTGATGCGTTCCTTTAATTCTAATTTATCTTCGTCAATTTCTGTTACCATTAACGTAGCAAGGTTATCGATATTTGCAGGTAAATCATCAATGTATTTAATCATGAACAACACTTTTAGAACATCTATAGTGAAAACATTATCTTTTAGTGCAGGATTTTCATAAGCCCCCTCAATTACTCTTGCTACGGAAGGTGTTAGGAATTCACGAATCGTTTCATAGAAAGCATATAAAGGAATGAGCGTACCTTCTTCTTTTGTCTTAAATTGAAGTGCTGATTCTTGAAACGCCGATAACATGGAACGTTCCCCTTCGGATAAGTGCTTACCTGATGATCCATGTTTACGAACTTGCTCAAATACTTTTTGTAGCAGTTTAAAATGATATGGAACAAATGGGTAAACATTTGCAAACTCTTTGTCATCATCGTACCCACGCAAATCAGCCGTACTTTCTTTAAAAGAAACAAGGTTTTTTAGCTTTGCATTGTTATTATCTGAATGATATATCTGCTTCAATGTATCTTCTACAAAAGGTTTCTTCGCCAAGATACGTTTTTTAATGACTTCATCAACTGAAATTGATGATAGTGACAGTCTGGTATCAAAACGCCCTTGAATTCGAGAAAAGTCATCCCCTTTTACCTTCAATAAACTGTCAATGCTTTCTTGAGCAGTTACTATAATCCATACTTTACCTTTACAATATGTACCTAAGTCTTCCGTAATGGTTTGGAGGTTTAGCATAAGTTGACGACTATCACCAATATATTGACCAATTTCATCAACAAGAAACACTAAGTGGAAGTTTTCTCCTTTTTGCTCAATATATTGTTGGACATCTTTGGCAAACTTCTCAATACTCAGTTCATAATTATATACACCTTTTTCGAACCATGTCCTCGCAGACTCCTCTGACATATATGTTACAGTCGTCAATGCACCGATAACATAGTCAGCATCAAAGTCAAAGGTATTCCTACGATCAACCCAAGGCTCACCCGATAATTTTTCAAATTCATTTTTAAAATCATCATAGACTCCTTTTTGATCCAGGTATTTTTCCATTTCTGCAACTCCTGGAATATCACCATAATACCCACGATGCTCATTAAATACTTTCATAAATACTTTAAGAATTGCATCATCTTTTGACTTTGCATTTCGAGAAGTTTTCGAATCAATGTTGAATAATATGACATCGGTTTTAACACTTGCTGTTCGTTTCATATTAGCTAAGACCATGGTATCTTGTATTTTGTCCTCAAAGTAATCTAAGGCATGTTTCCCCTTTACTTCTCTATTGTCAAGTAGATGAGATAATATCTTTAGGAAATGCGATTTACCTGATCCAAAGAAACCTGAGATCCATGCTCCCATTTTATCCGTATATCCATCAATACCTTCTTGGTATTTATCATAAAATTTAGAAAAATGCTTCTGTAATTCTTTGGTTACAACGTATTCATCTAATTCCTGGTGAATATTTTCTTCATCGTTTTGGGCAACTTTTATAACACCTTTTAAGCTTCTCTCAATATCTTTTTCAAACATATCGCGTATTTGCAAGTTAACTCCCCCTTATAATTTATCCACTAACCGAAATGCTCTGTAGTAGTTATCGTCTTTGAATTTTCCAAATAATTGTAGTGATGAGCCATCATATTTTCCAGGAAAAAACATAATGACTGGTGTTTTCTCAATTACTTCTTGAAGGTTATTCAAAATATTATGCGAACGCACAAATGGATACACTTTTCCTACACCTGTAAGAATAACAACATTATGGTTTTCAATTTGTTCCTCTATTTTGTCCAAAAATATTTCAGGCTTTGCAAAGTTCGTCATCGCACGAAATAATACATCTTTTCCACGTTCTTCTTCCATTTGAAAAACTCGATCAAAAATGCCTCTTTCTTTTGCTATCTCTATCATCATTTTGTAGAGATCAAACTCTATGACTTTTCGATTTGAATTCTCATGACTGAATTCTTTTTTAATATGTAGAATATAATCTCGTACAACCAATTCATGTTCTGGCTCGTAATCAAAAACATAAAAACTTATCTCATTCCCCAAACCTCTACCTTCTATAAACTTTTCCTCTTTTATCTTCGGTATGATTTTGTCCAACCTTTTATAAATATTGCTCATAATAAAACCTCATCATCTCCCATCGCTTTCAAATAAGCGATGTCTCCTATATTTCTTATATGATCACGTAAGTTTTCATCTATAAGAAGTTGCCTTATCGTACCGCTTTTCTTATCAATTAAGATTCCAGATTCGAACAATAATTTGAAATACACTTGTCTCAGTTTGTTATAAGTGTTTTCTGTCCATCCTGCTATCTTTGTTTCCTGCTCCGCTTTTGATGTAAAGAACTCATTAATGTCCTTTTTATCAATTACGAAATCATTAACCTCCAACTTCTCTTTGATGACTTCATCCATGAATTCGAAAAATAACCTATCCGTTTTCATAATTGCATATAGGTTGATTGCTTTACCTGTCTCTAGAGGTTCTTTTAAGACCATTTCTTTTAAAGTCTCGTCTAATACCTCCATTCTTTTAACAATGGTAGGTGCTATTCGCTTCAAGCTTGAAGTGAACTTATATTCAAAGATGTTTTCCTGGATAACTTTATCTTTTATTTCGTAAATATTTAAGCCATCTATTTCAAGTTTTATCACTTGTTTCAACTCGTATAGCAAGAATGAAACACCTGTCAGATTAACACTATACTCTAACTCTTTTTCCATGCGTACACCTCTTCTCACTCACTGCAGCTCTTGTTGCATATGTATAACTCGATCCACAATCTCCAATCTTCTTTTCCCGCATTGTTGTTTAAGCACTGTAGTAAAATCATTATTTTTCACTATTTTTTTTCATTGTTGATGTAAAGAGCTTCTAGATTGTTTATAAGCTCTTCTTCTGTAATCACTTCTTCCCAATAGGCATTGATTATATTATTGACGGCTATGGCTACTTCTCTCTGAGTTCTATAAAAGAGCTTTACTTTCACTCATCTCACCTCAAAAACTATTCTTTTATTCTAATCTTATTATACTCTTACATAATCTTGATAACAATGAGCTCGATATTATAATATCTTCAATGCTATATGTTAAAAAACATTTGAGAGACACTTCGTTCACATTGAAGCGCCTCTCAAATGATGCTTAAACCATCCACGGTCTCGGATTCTTCTCTTTCTGTCTGATATTGCTTTTCGGAAGGTTTTCCTTCTTCACGACTTTTGGTGTCATGCCCTGCTCGATCCGCTTCGACACCTTGCTGTCGAGATAACTGGTTCTGAAGACCTGGAATACGCGCCGCGTTTCACTGCCGCAATCGGGGCACTTATCCTTTGCCAGGTCTTCGGTGCTCCGTTTCCACGTTTCATAGCTGCCGCATGTCTCGCACTCGAATGTATACCTTGGCATCAGTCGATCTCCGGTATGATGTTCTGATCGAAGATTTCCTTCGGCAGTGACAGCGTACAACAGGCGTTCGGAATATCGACGATGCCTCCGATGTTCCCCTGGACGGGTGCGGAGCCGAGCAGCATATAGGCCTGTTCGCCGGTGAAGCCGAGTGTCTTCATATACTCGATGGCATTGAGGCAGGCGTTGCGGTATGCGGTGTTGGCATCGAGGTACTGCTGCGTGCCGTCGAGTTCATTGACGGAGACGCCTTCGAATACAAGATACTCATTATAATGTGGCATGACGGGACCTGGCTGGAAGGCCGGGTTCTTTTCGATCTTATGCTTCTTCATGCCACCCTTGATGACATTGACCTTGAGCTCGATCCATCCCGGAATCTCAATGCCGCCGCAGAAGGTGATTTCCCCGTCACCTTGGGAGAAGTGCAGGTCGCCGACGGACAGCTTTGCGCCTTCCACAAAGACAGGGAAGTAGATTCTGGAACCTTTAGATAGGTTCTTTATGTCACAGTTGTCGCCGTTCTCCCTTGGCGGGACGGTTCTTGCGCCCTCTTTCGCCACACGGTCATAGTCTTCCCCTTTCAATGTACCGAGTACCGTGGAGTCGGCGTCCGGCAGTTCGGCAAGTAATGGCACACGCTGTGGATCCTTGTCCACCAGCTCCTTCTCTCTCCGGTTCCACTCATCCAGCAGTTCCTGGGACGGTGCGACACCGATCAGCCCCGGGTGGATGATGCCGGCAAACCTGACATTCGGCACATGTCTCGATGTCGCATAGATGCCTTCGAAATCCCAGATGGACTTCGCCGCATCAGGATAATGGTCCACCAGGAAGCTGCCGCCGTTGTCTTTCGCGAATATGCCGTTGAATCCCCACTCATGACTGCTGAACGTTCCAATATCCAAAATGTCCACGACCAGAAAGTCGCCCGGTTCCACACCATTGACATGCACCGGTCCACTCAATACATGCACACACTTCAAGTTCACTTTCGCAATATCCGAAGGGTCGTCATTGTTGCTGATCTGTCCATCCGTCCAGTCCAGGCATTCCATCTTGAACGACTCTCCCGGATCTACTGAAAAGGCTGCGGGAATATCCGGATGCCATCGGTTATGGCCGGGTGCTTCTGCTCATGCATCTTCTTCGACAAATCGATTTCAAAAATCTTCTTGGACATTGTAAAACCTCCTGTGACATTTCAGGAAAGCGCTTACAATTAAATTGTATCATTTTACAATACAGGTTTCCATATACATTCCATTTTTCACTCCATTAAAAAGGACCACTTAAATAATGAACTTCCTTTTTTATAATAAGAAAGAGTAATAAAAAAGAGGTTAACTAAGAATAATAAATTTTTACGCCCTCCCCTCCTCATTTAAGGAGAATATAAGAAAGCTAATAAAGTTCATATATAATTGTATATATTGTAATTTTATAATTTGCCGGATGACTCTGCCTTGGTTATGAAAAACTCTTCTGACTGCTCAAGTAGGAAATATTCCAAGGACAGACATTCATGGTTTATGAAGATTTGTAAACAGCCATTCATCGCTATATATCCTTTTACAGCAATAATAAAATTAAGACAAAATTAAAAGGCATACCTTCTATAGATTACAGAAGGCATGCCTTTGAGGAGATCGCTTAACCAAAAGTTCAACTTTTAGTGTTAAGTACAAGAATGCACATAAGTTTTTACGGTATTGAAGTTTATAACCATTTTTCTGGAGTGAAGTCATCTGGTTTAATTTTAGCTTTAAGACGCATAAGCAGGTAATAAGCAATCATGGCTGCAACCAAGGATTGGACTGCAGGCAGTCCCCAACTATAAACATATTGAGTCAGATATCCAACTACAATACCGATTATAATGGCGATCGTCGCCATGAAATTCCAGCTTTCTACGTTTTTCCAAGTTTGATTCCTTAGGAAAAAGAAATCAGCAAACAGGATACCAGCAATGGCAGGATAAACTAGAGCCGTCATATATAAGAAATCTTCGAAATAATCCAGTATGCCTGCCAGAGCAACTCCGATTGCAATCAATGTCCCTAGGAATGTTAGTATCTGTCTTCCCCTGTTGGTATTGACATTAAGAAGATTCGAAAATGCGAGCCCCATGCTATAGTTGTTGACGAGTTGACTGGTCCAAGTAGCAAACCATAAGACTAGAAATCCCCAAACTGGGAATCCAAGATTCACCATTACCGCAACGATATCAGCTTCTCCGACCCCAACTGACATGATCGCACCCACCATAAAAAGAGGAATACCAATGGCGACTATTCCGAGTGGAATCAGGATGTTATCTCTCCAAGTCGGTTTTGCATATCTTGTGTAGTCAGCTGCGATTACCCATTGAGAAACATTTGCACCGATGATAAGACTCATTGCAGCTAGCACTCCCATTGTTGGTTCTGGACTCCATTCCATCATCTCACTAAAACTGCTATTACGAAGAGCATAGAAGATTCCGCCGATTACCAAAAGAAGACCTGCCGGTACTGCAATGTAGTCTGTCCATTTCATGGACTTGTAACCAATGATGGATGGTATGGCAAAGAGCAGACCGGCAACGACAGTGATTAATGCCCATATCCCCCACTGAGTCTCATAATCTATACCAAACATTGCTGATATTGCATTCCCTGCTACTGCAGTCTGTAGAGCCCACCAACCAAGGGATGCCAAGAAGATTGTACCCCCTGCAATCAACCTTGCCTGAAAATCGCCAAAACTATTTTTGGCAATTACAGACGAAGGCCTGCCCGTTTTTGCTCCTATATAGCCTTGTATCGCATTTCCTGTCCATTGAATTAATACCATGGTTGCAATAATAATCCAAAATATTTGAGTAAGTTCAAAGGCTCCTGCCAATGTCGCTCCAACCATCAGTACAGGGATGGTAAATTCGAGTCCTCCAAATATGACGGCTGGTGTAAGCCAGTGTTGTCTTTTATCCATTCTTACACTCTCTATTGGATTATCGTTTCCCATGCCGTGTGAATTTTTGTTTTCAGTCATAACTTCCTCCTTAGATCAGGAGACTTACTATTTTACATTTATCCTTAGAAATATTCGTAGATTGATGTGCTTCCCCTTTAGGTATAAAAGTAAAATCCCCTTTTTTTACAGCTTGTATCTGACCATCTATCTCTACTTCTAATTCTCCTTCTACGATATAAGATAATTCGTCGTGTTCATGAATGCTGTAACCTTCAACCGGCACTGTGGTTTTTCCTGCTATTTCAACATAGTTAAGGGAGGCGTCCATATTTTTACCATCGAAAGCCTCGGGAAACATTGCTTCCATATAAAACTCATCTTTCAAAACGTTTGATTCTTTATTAATTATCTTCATACTTATCCCTCACTGTAACCGTAATCAACCTGCGCTTGTTCCAAAGTGATATAGCCATTTTTAATATCTTCAGCTACTTTTTCTCTGCTTCTTTCAGTTGGATTGCCGTATCCCCCACCAGTTGCAGTTCTTAAAACAACTTTGTCACCGGTGTTTAGTTTATATTGATTGTACTTCCCAAATGGTCCATCAATTGTTCCATCTGCTTTTTCAATATAAAATTCATTGTTGGAACCATCTTTGCCTCCTGCTGCTCCCCATACATCTGTCTTGAATCTACCAAAGCTTGCAGTAAAGAATTGATTATCAGTCAATGCTCTATATGTTCTGATAACACCCGGGCCACCTCTATGTTTACCGGCCCCTTTTCCGTCTGTTCGCATTGAATATTCATCCACTATAACCCCGTATGCTGTTTCTGCTACTTCGACTGGAACATTGAAGGTTTCTCCATCCAGAATACAGAATTGACCAGTATCTCCATCGGAATCATTGGCTGCTCCCCATCCCCCAACAGATGGTTCGACAATTAAGAAGTTTCCTTCCTTGTCAGGATGCTTTCCACCCATGATAACCGTACATACTGACATTAAGTGTCCAGCGGTCAATTTATGTGGCAACTTAGGAGCCATCGCTCGCCAAACCAATTCGTTACCATAGAGCATGGATTCCCAGTACATAGACACTGGTGCAGGTCGTTGGGCAGAAAATACTGATCTATCATCTGTAATGATTTTGAGAGGTCTAAAGGCTCCATCATTTACATCTTGATCTGCATTTGTAATGGCTAGGAAAATCGTTCTTACTGAAGATACAAGTCCAGTGAAGGAACTGTTTATTGGACCTTGAACTTGTGGTGATGATCCTCTATAATCACAAATAAATTCATTATCCGTGATCGTCAACTTCAATTTCACTTTAAGCTGTTCATCGGTAATACCGTCATCGTCAATTAAGTCTTCGACTTCAAACGTTCCTTTAGGCAGAGTTGCTATTTCTTTAAGGGCAAGCTGTTCTCCTTGATCTAAGAAACGCTCCATACTCTCTAAAATGGCTTGTTGTGAATATTTAGCACAAAGTTCTTTTAATCTTTTTTCACCAGTTCTTAAAGAGGCAACTTGAGCCCAAAGGTCACCAATTGATAATTCCGGGAATCTCACATTCGATTCTATAAGATCAATGATCTGGTTATTTACTTCCCCTTTGTCAAATAACCTTAGGCACGGGAATTGAAGTCCTTCTTGGAAAATATCTATTGAGTTTGTTGACATGGACCCTGTATCTTTGCCACCTACTTCAGTCCAGTGTGCTTTGTTGGCAACAAAAGAGATTAATTTACCATTATCAAATACTGGCATGACAACCCCTACATCACAGAGGTGTGATCCTCCCCCGTTATATGGATCGTTTATTAGAAAGATATCGCCTTCATGGATATCATCTTTATACTTGTTGATTGTTTCCTTGACCATAAACGACAACATTCCGATGAATCCAGTCACACCATTCCCTTGAGTTACCAGTTCACCTTTACTATTCGTCATTCCACATGCGTAGTCGAGGACTTCATAGATAATGGGACTCATAGATGTCTTTGCCAAAGCGATAAACATCTCTTCTCCTGTAGAAATCAGCGAATCTTTTATTACTTCATAAGTGAAAGGGTCAGTCTTATAGTTCATTTTCATTCCCCCTAATAGAAATAATCATATTGCCATATGCGTCTTTAACCAGTGAATCTCCATCATTGAGAATAGTAGACGATGTTTTTTCTTCTACTATTGCAGGACCATTCACCCGTTCCCCTTCTGAAAGAAACTCTTTTGTATATACTTTTACATTAGTCCACCCAGAATCCTCAAAATAAACTTGTCGTTCCTCTTTCAGTTTTTCACCTTTAATCGGTGTTTCTTTGGAGAGTTTTGGTTTCTCAAGTTTCCCAAGGACTTTGGCTTTGATATTGACTATTTCAGTTCCATTCTCCGGTAAAGTATATGAGTATAGTCTTTCATGACTGTTATGAAAATCCTGAATTACTGAGTCTAAGTTGTCTTGATTTAAATTCTCGTATGGTACAGAAATCTCTACAGTATGCTCTTGTCCTTTGTAACGCATATCTATACTTTTAGAGATAACTACGTTACCTTCGTCCATACCTTCTTGTTTCAATGTTTTTTTAGCTTGATCTATAATTTTCTGGTATTCCTTATTCAATCTGTCAAAGTCAGCATTCCCAGATTCCATAAGTAGAGTTTGTGAATAGTCGTGTCTCAAGTCAGACATCAACATGCCCCAAGAAGCAAAAACAGGAGAAGTTGCTGGTATAATAACCTTTTTCACACCCAATTCTTTTGCAAGATCTTGAGAGTGCATCGGGCCGCCACCTCCAATGGCTACCATAGTGAAATCACGTGGATCATAGCCTTTTCTGACAGATACGAGTTTGAGGGCATTCAACATATTAGAATTAGCAATCTTTACAATTCCCATCGCTACCTGTTCTGTGTCGGATTGGAGACGTCTACCTATTTTCTCTTGGAACTTTTTCTCGATGTTCTCAATCTCAGTACTTGCATCAAAGTTTTTCAACGATAGTCGTCCAAGCAATACATTAGCATCTGTGGTAGTAGGCTCTTCTCCCCCTTTACCATAAGCGATAGGGCCTGGGTGCGCTCCAGCTGATTTCGGGCCAACTTTGACTGAGCCACTATCATCAATCCAAGCAATAGACCCTCCTCCATTACCAATTTCTACTATATCAACCACTGGGACTTTCACAGGATACCCAGCATACTGAGTTGTTTGTTCTAAATGATAATTAGTTGAAATTTTTACATTTCCATCTTCAATAAGTGAACATTTAGCAGTAGTGCCCCCAATATCGAGTACGATTAAGTTCTTCTCACCTAATATTTCACCGAGGATAGAAGCTCCAAATATTCCAGCAACTGGACCAGACTCTACCATGTTTATCGGGGATGTCTTTGCCACATCAAACGTACTTGTGCCTCCATTTGATTGCATAATAAAATTGAAATTCTCCGTTCGTTGGTCTTTCATTTTATTTTCTAAGTTAGACAAGTACTGATTGGCTATTGGTTTGACATATGCGTTCAATGCAGCAGTCGATGATCTTTCATACTCTCTCCATTCTTTACTTAATTCATGAGAAGTAGTCACATAAACTTCCGGCCATTTTTCTTCAATATGTTCTGCTATACGTTCTTCATGGTCGCTGTTTTTATAACTGTGTAGAAGTGAAATTGCAACAGCTTCCACATTCTCTTTTTTGAAGTAATCAATTATTTCATCGACTTCTTTCAAGTCTAATTCGTTTAGCACTTCTCCCTTATAATTGAGTCTTTCCGAAACTTCTTTTCTAAGATGTCTGTCTACAGTTGGTCCCGGCTTTTTATATTTAGTGTTAAATAAGTCAGGTCTATTTCCTCTTGCGATTTCTAAAACATCTCTAAAACCTTTTGTTGTAATCAGGCCCGTCTTAACCCCTTTTTTCTCTGTTAATGCATTAATAACAACGGTTGTACCATGGAAAAACATTTTTACATCTTTCAAACTGATATCTGCCTTCTCAATAACATCAAAAATCCCTTTTTCAAAATTTCCGGGAGTCGTGTCTGACTTACCAACCGTAACTTTTCCATCATCATCAACAGCCACCAAATCCGTAAAAGTACCGCCAATGTCTGTAGCAACTCTCATATGTGATTCCTCCTAGAATAATTTGGGTGTAAGCACACAAAATATCTTCGCTATCTTTTTACTTTCATTGATATAATAATGATTAAGCTTTGAAGGGAAATGAATGACTTCCCCTTGGGTTAAGCCATACTTCTTGTCATTTACATAGAAATTGAGCTCACCTTCAGTAAGATAATACAACTCCTCTCCATCATGGCTACTGACTTCACTTTGATTCCCTGGGGGCACTGTTATAAAATAACTATCCAGTTTTCTGTTTTCAAACTCACTTGATGCTCGTAAAAATTCCTGGTCAGACTTTTCAAGTTTGAAAGGTTCCATTCGTTGAGGACTAATCTTGAAGTCTTCAGTATACTGTGGGGTGAAAAAAGCAGTGACATGTACCCCGAGTGCTTCTGCAATTTTATTTAACGAGGTAATTGCTAGTGAAGACTCCCCCCTTTCTACTTGAGATAAGAAACTGACAGACAGTCCAGTATCGTCACTCAACTCCTTTAAAGTTTTCCCCTTCTCTTTCCTTAGAGTTCTAATTTTTTCAGATACCTCTTTCATAGCTACACCTACACTTAAATTTAATACAGTAATACTGTATTTAAGTGTACTATAACATAATAAATATTGAATAAAAACAATTTTCTGATTATTTTTTAACGAATCTTAACTAAAATTTATAATATGAGCTCATATAGGAGTTGTTGCTGATTTATTATTATCATGGAGTCAAAGCATCTTAATGAAATTAAAAAAACGCTAATCTATGGAAAATAGATTAGCGATGTGCATGTGATGCTGGCTTCTTGCTTGATTTCGTTCTACAAGTACATTTAAGAGTTGTCGAGTAGTCTAACATGTGCCTTTAATGGTATATATTATAAAATCCACCGCTTTATAATAACATACTATAAAAATAATAAACGTAAATTTCAAGTTTAAGTTAGCCACCTTGCGATATCCACATCCAAGATATTGTGAACGTGCTATGGTGATGAGTGTGCCTCCGCCCCCGCGGGGGCGGAGGCGATTTTACACTAGGCGCTCTGGGCCGATTGCGTCTGCTTGAATGCTTTAACGAAACACTCGTGCGGCGTCTGATAGTCCAGGATTTTCCGTGGATAGTCATTCATCCATCGCTGGATCCTCTGAATCTGGCGGTCGCTGATTTCAGAGATCGGCTGACCTTTCGGGATGAACCGGCGGATGAGCTTATGTTGGTTCTCGCTCGTGCCCCGTTCATGTGAAGCAAACGGCCGGGTGAAGTACACATCAGTCACTGCTTTCAGTGTGTCATACAGTGCACTGAACTCCGAACCATTATCCGACGTGATGATTTGAAACAGTGACGGCATATGCGCACCGGCACGCTCGACCAGCGATGCCACTGCCTGCGTGACGGGCTGGGCGGCAATGGCAATTATGGGGGTTTACGCAGCCTATATGGTTGGAAAAAACTCAATCTTACGTCTAAGTAGCGAGGAAAATAATATTTAAGTAGAAAATTATAGTCGTTGTACACTATAAAAAATGATAACAATACAATATTAGATAAGAAATTCTTAAAGGTTTCATTTGTCAAAATAAGCTAGACAGTTCTTTTTCACCCATGTAACTCAAAAATACTTCCAATGGTGTTCGGTAGTTCAATGATTTTCTCGGTATATGGTTTCTTCTTGCAGCGACCGATGCGATAAAAGCGTGGTCGACTGTGTTGAAATCCATATCTTTACGCAGTCCATCCCTTCTGAGCAGACCATTGGAATGTTCATTCAGCCCGCGTTGTGACGGTGTGCCCGGATCGGCGAAGTAGATGGCCAGGTCATTTCGATTACTCATCGACTGTCAGTTGGAGAATGCTTTACCGCAGTCAAACGTGATGGACTTGAACAGGTTTCTCGGCACCCAGTGACACCACCTATTGATGGCAGTTTCGATATCTTTGGCCGTCCGACCTTCAGGTTTCAATGTGATGATGACTTTCGATAGCCGTTCAACCAGCGTGATGACGGCGCTTTTATGTCGCACACCGACAATAGTGTCGCCCTCCAGATGGCCGAATTCTTTATTGAACGCTGGATAGTCGTTCACCCTTTCTGAAATGTTGCGCCGGACCGTCTGTCGCCCCCGGCGTTCCTTATGACCGTTGGGTTTTCTTTTGCCTTTCATTGGCAATGTGGACACATCAAAGTCCTTACGCTTGAACATGCGGTACAATGTGCGGCTGGAACACTGTATCTTACGGTCACGCCGGCCGGCAATCACATCCGGTGTCCAGCCCTGGGCCACTTTTCCTGTCACATATGCGTGTTGGTCCGCTGGCAGTCTTGTCCGTTTCCGGCCGCAGCGCTGCTTGTTTGCCTTGTAGCGCTGGTAGTAGTCCAATGCGCTGTGGCCGGCTCTGAAAAAAGCCACAACATTATGGACCGTCTGTCGGGCCCGGCAGACCCGTTTCGAGATTTTTGAAACAGGGATGTTCTGATGAAAGTAGGATTCTATGATGACCAGTTCATCCGTGCTGAGATGGGTGTCGGTCATTCGTGATCACTCCTATGTTTTCTTTGGTTGGAAAACCATTTTGAGTGTATCACGAGTGGCTCTTTCTATGTGTCTAGCTTAATTTTACAATCGGCGAGGTATGTATATTTATTATTACCATGCATTTATCAAGGCGATATTTTTACTGAGCTTATTCAAGATATGCGCTATTAGCATTAAGAATAAGCTTTTTTAGTTTATCAGATTACTATTTGAACCCTTATTCAATGCAAAGATGTCATTTAAAGAATTGAAAATGAACCATCTTTAATGCCGTCATTGATAAACTTTCAAAAAAATCAAAAAGATGATACAATTACTGTAATTTATGAAAAGATATGGGGGGTAAAATTATGTCTGATGAAAAACAATTCTCAAGAAGAGATTTCTTGAAAACAACAGGAATTGCTACTGGTGGTATTGTGGGTGGAAGTTTATTAGGTGGTTTAGTCGGTTTTAATATCGACAGCGATGTGGATGTTAATGAAGGAGTTAAAGATAGTGACACGGGAGGCTCAACAGAATCTGAAGACAAGTTAAATATCCCAGATCAAGGACGTATTTTTTTCAGTAATGACGAAGAGTTTGAAACTATTGAAGCAGCAATGGAAAGGATATTTCCAAAGTCTGATATTGGCCCAGGGGCCAAAGAACTTGGAGCAGCATATTATTTAGATGGACAACTTGCAGGAGCGTACGGTTTAAATTCTAGAGAATATATGCAGGGTCCATTCTATGAAGGAAAACCCACACAGGGTTATCAATCCAGTTTAAACAGAGCATCATATTTCCGACTCGGGATTGAAAAACTTCAAGACGAGGCAAAACAACGTCATGATGATTCTTTCAGTAAATTAGATGGAAAACAACAAGATGATATCTTAAAAGATTTTGAAAAAGATGAAGTAGATTTCGGTGTCCCTAGGAGTACAGCTACTTCGGGATTCTTCTTTAAATTATTACGTGAAGCTACATTAGAAGGCGTATATTCCGATCCTATTTATAGAGGAAATAGAGGTATGGCTGGATGGAAAATGAAGCAGTTCCCTGGTCATCAACATTCCTATTTAGATGTCATCGATAGTGATGGATTTGAAGATATCGAACCTAAACCTAATTTTAGCTAAGTATTTAATTATTTAGGAGGTTTACAAAATGGTAAAAGAATTGGACAAAGTTGATGTTGTGACCATAGGCGCAGGATGGACAGGCGGTATTATAGCAGCGGAAACTTCAAAAGAAGGTTTAAAGGTAAAAAGTTTAGAAAGAGGACCCTATCGTGACACAGATGATTACCAGCATGTGCATGATGAACTAAAATATGCTCAACGCTATGAGTTGATGCAAGATACTTCAATAGAAACATTGACGTTTAGAAATAATCCTGATGAACGCGCACTACCTGTACGTCGTCTAGGTTCATTTTTACCTGGTAACGGACGAGGCGGAGCCGGTACACATTGGAATGGTCAAACTGATCGATATATGGCCTATGATTTTAAAATAAAAACTATGACAGAAGAAAAATATGGTGAAAGTAAACTTGGTATAGACTCTGGATTGCGTTACAGAGACTGGGGCATTACATTTGATGAGATGGAGAAGTATTATGATAAATTTGAGAAAACAACTGGGATAAGCGGTGAGAAGAATCCGCTGGGTGAGAAACGTTCTAATCCTTATCCGAATCCTCCAATGGTTAAGACTCCAATTTTAGAGAAGTTTGAAAAAGCTGCTAATGAATTAAAATTAAACCCTATTATGATGCCTTCTGCTAACATGTCACAGAATTATGAGAATCCTGACGGTGAAACTTTAAACCAATGCCAATATTGTGGATTCTGTGAACGTTTTGCATGTGAATATGATGCAAAAGCAACACCAGATGTTACTGTTTTGAGAACTGCAGAAAAAACTGGCAATCATGAAGTCCGATATAACTCCAATGTGACTGAAATAGTTACTGACAAAGAGGACAATGAAAAAGTGACCGGTGTTAAATTTATAGATACTGAAACACGTGAAGAATTTTTCCAACCAGCAGATATAGTTGTATTAACGAGTTTCTTATTCAATAACTATAAGTTACTTAGAGTTTCTGATATTGGAAAACAATATGATCCTGAAACAGAAGAGGGTACACTTGGCAGTAATTATTGTTATCAAACGGGTTTGGGTGCTACTGGTTTCTTTGATGAAAAGTTTAATACATTCATGGGAGCAGGCGCTCTCGGCATGCTTTTAGATGATTTTAATGGAGATAACTTTGACCATGATGATCTTGATTTTATTCACGGTGGTTCAATCCATTTCACTCAAACAGGTGTCCGTCCTATTCTAACGAATACAATTCCCAAAGATACTCCTCAATGGGGCGAAGAATTTAAAGAGGAATCAATTAATAATTTTGCCAGAACTTTGACGGTTTATACAATGGCTCATACTGGGCCACACAAAAATCACTATTTAGATTTAGATGATACTTATAAGGATGCATTCGGTAACTCACAAGTAATGCTTACTTATAATTGGACAGAACAAGATAATGCAAGGAACAAATATCTAACAGAAAAATGCAAAGAAATTGTAGAAAAAATGGGTGCAAAACATATAGAAGTAGAAAATGATGACCTTGGTGATTATGATATTGTACCTTATCAATCAACAAATATTTCAGGTGGTACTCCAATGGGTACAGATCCTGATAATAGTGTGGTGAACACATGGTTGCAGCACTGGGATCGTGATAATCTATTTGTGGCAGGATCCAGCACTTTTGTGCATAATTCCGGTAATAACCCGACTGGAACGGTAGGTGCTCTCGCTTATCGGTGCGCAGAAGGAATAATAAATTATTATAAAAATAAAGAGAGACTAGAAGATTAAGCTACAAAATGATTAGCTTATCAATATCATAATTTTTTATCCTAAATTATAATCGTAAATTTCAAGTTTAAGTTAGCCACCTTGCGATATCCACATCCAAGATATTGTGAACGTGCTATGGTGATGAGTGTGCCTCCGCCCCCGCGGGGGCGGAGGCGATTTTACACTAGGCGCTCTGGGCCGATTGCGTCTGCTTGAATGCTTTAACGAAACACTCGTGCGGCGTCTGATAGTCCAGGATTTTCCGTGGATAGTCATTCATCCATCGCTGGATCCTCTGAATCTGGCGGTCGCTGATTTCAGAGATCGGCTGACCTTTCGGGATGAACCGGCGGATGAGCTTATGTTGGTTCTCGCTCGTGCCCCGTTCATGTGAAGCAAACGGCCGGGCGAAGTACACATCGGTCACTGCTTTCAGTGTGTCATACAGTGCACTGAACGCCGAACCATTATCCGACGTGATGGTTTGAAACAGTGACGGCATATGCGCACCGGCACGCTCGACCAGTGATGCCACTGCTTGCGTGACGGGCTGGGCGGCTTTACCATCGATTTTCAGGATGACTTCAAACCGCGTCTGCCGTTCGGCGAGTGTGAGCAGCACCGCATCATGCTTATGCTTGGCACCGATGACGGTATCAATTTCCCAGTGGCCGAATGTCTCCCGGGTATTCACTGCATCCGGATGGATGGCTCCATTTTCCGTTTGTGACCCGGTGCTTTACGACGTTTTGATTTTGTGTTGCGATGCAGCTTCTCGGTCAGAGCCATGTTCTTGGTGCGTAGGATCTGTCGGTCAATCCACAAAGGCATCCGACAGGCTCCATTTCGGGCGCCGGCCACAGCGTTTGCGGTTTTCCATATAGGCGGCATGTGCGGAGTCGGGATCGTAAACGGTATGGTAATAATCATACGTTTTACCGTTCTGTTTCTGACGGCGCATCTGCTTCACAGTGCCTCTGTTGATTTCATTATTGATGGTCTGGGGCACACGGCCCAATCGTTCTGCGATTTGACGATTGGAGTAGTTCTCTCTCTTCAATATTGCGATTTGTGCCCGTTCATCTTGCGTCAGGTGTTTTCCTTTGATGGATTCAGTGGTATCATAAAGTTGCGTCATGTGATTTCATTCCTTTATTGAGAGTTGTGGTTAACTTCAATATAACATGAAATTCACATGGCGTTTTTTGCATCAAAGGTGGCTAAGTTGATTATAAAATCCACCATTATTTTCTTGTACATATTTTCCCCTCTACTTTCCGAAATATTTTGATACAATCCAAATTGGAGCGATAATATATGCAACAATTAAGGAATTACTTCTGACAAAAATATTTTTGTCTTGAGCTTCTTCACCAGCCTCTATACTGACCAGAGGAAAAGTGAAGGTCGAAATGAAAAAGTAGATAGTTAGTAGAATGTAAGGGAAATCTAAAAAACTGCCATTGTAAAAAATTGAGTCAATGATAACTATGGAGAATGCAAAGAAGAATATCCCTATAATAAAACTAAGCCATCTCATAATTTTATTTTCCATTTTCTCACTCCTATAAAATCAAAAAAATTGAAAATTTTATTTTTAAAGTTTTTGCTTCGGGATATTTACATTCAGGAAACGAGTTTCTACTTCTCTTGATACTATACGTCACATTTCTGATTGAGATGTACGATCTACTTCTTTTACTTCTTCTTCAGTAAAATTTTCAACTTCTGATGCCATAGTCACATTAGATAAAATTCCGGAGGAAGCGATTAAAGTTATCGCTAGAGAAAGCATTATTTTCTTATACAAAAATCACTCCTAATTTTTGAAAGATTTTATTAATACCCATATTGGGGATATCAAATAGGCAACAATCATTGAATAACTAGCAATAATAGGATTCCAATCTTTAGTCTTTTCTCCAAGTTCTGTACTAACTGGAGTTAGTGTGAAGATAGAAATAAAAAAATATATTGTTAGTATGACAAAGGGGAAACTAAGAATATCTTGATTAAGTATGGCATTAACAATTGTAATATAAAAAATAAAGAAGAAAATGCCAACCAATATATTAAGAGAATATGTGGCTTTTTCATTCATAATTTAAAAACTCCTGGGACCGTCAATAATTATGTGTAAATGAATGCATACCTTTTCTTATAGTGTGTGTTACTCGCTAAACATTTCAGTTAGTTCGGCCCGTGCTTGGTCAAAACCGATGTGACACCGTGTCGCAAACTGCTGGTTGTAAGTTTCGAATTGAGTGACGAGAAAACGATCAAGCGATGCTTCGTTCGGAAACTGCTCCTTGCGCTTACTGTACCGTTTGATTCGCTTATTGAATGACTCAATCAGGTTTGTGGAGTAAATGCTCCTCCTGATTGCTTCAGGGAAATCATAAAAGGTGAACAGATCCGGATTGGCTTTCAATGATTGCGTGACTTTGGCGTAGGACTTTTTCCACTTCTCTATAAACGCATCCAAAGCCTGTTCAGCGTCTGCTTTGTCCGTGGCGCGATACAAGGACTTCAGGTCCTCACAGATTTCCTTGCGGTCCGATACACGGACCCTGTGGGAAATGTTGCGCGCAACATGAATAAAACACGTCTGGTATCTGGCTTTTGGAAAGACCGAGTGAATACTGTCTTTGATGCCTGTTAGTCCATCCGATATGAAAAGCAGCACTTCTTCGACACCCCGCGCTTGGATGTCTTCGATCAATTCTTTCCACACATAGGCGGATTCCGTTGGAGCGACCGTATATGCCAGGACTTCCTTTGAGCCATCTTCACGGATGCCGACAGCGATATAGACAGCTTCTTTCGAAACCGTCTCTCTTTTGACGGGCAGGAACGTAGCATCCAGATACACACAGACATACCGATTGGACAGGGAACGCTGACGAAAGGCCTCGACTTCTTCTGCGACCGCTTTAGTCATGTTCGAAATCGTTTGGGGGGTATAGTGATGCCCATACATGCGCTCGATCAGATGCGAAATCTCAGACATTGTCACCCCTTTTTGAAACATATGGATGACAAAGGACTCCAACGTGTCATTGGACCGCTTATAGGGGGCGACGGTCTGTTGTTTGAAATCGCCATTCCGATCCCGGGGGATATCAATCTGTAGATCCCCATATTCGGTATGTAGGGTACGGGCGTACGCACCGTTTCTGGAATTTCCGGAATTGAAGCCGACGCGATCATATTTTTCATAGTCCAGAAATGCGGTCAGCTCGGTTTTAAGCAATGTATTCACCGCTGTTTCCAGGTGATTGCGGAAGATTTCGGATACGTCTTCCTTTTTCACTAGAGCTTGAATGATATCTGATGTAAAATGATCCATAAGGGGAGACCTCTTTTCTTGGGATTTGGTGTGGTAACTTGATTCTACAAGAAAAGGGCTCCCTTTTTCTATTTATTCATTTACACAAACTATTTTACGCTCTCAAACTCCTATCCTTCTATATTTATTCCTATATTTTGGGTGATAAAATATATTTTATAACATTAGAATTTTAAACAAAAAGAGTTTTTTTGAAGTTCTTTTTTTGTCGTTTTGGATTAGTCTTTTCTTATCTTGATACTATACGTCATAATTCTGATTGAGATGTACAATCTACTTCTTTAAGATATTCCGTTCCAATATGTGCGGAGCATCTTAAGAGTATTGAACAACATTATACTTTATCCATGACTGAATGTATGACTTGCATTATTTGAATGAGAATAATTATTTGTTTCTATATCACTCATATCACTTATTTCAGTATCGTTAAATTCAGTATCATTAGTTCCCTTTTGGTGGGATTCCGGATTCCCTTCTGGTGGGATCCCTTGCTATCATTGGCTTCAACATCATTTTCTTCTTCTTAACAATACAAAATACTTAACATAACTCATTGTTACCTTTAGAACGCAAATAAGATATAAACACATTAGACTTATTGTCATAAGTCACTAATGCATGTGGATTTGTAGTCGCATTAAATCTGTTTTCGATGAAGCAAAAAAGGGTGGCTCGAGCCACTCTGAACCTTAAAGTCCAAAGTCAAAATCATATAGCTTATCATGATGTGTCATTGTATGGTTTTCTTCCATAATTGTATGCGATTATGGAAGAATTAATTAATATTTCGGTTCTGAAGTTTCTTCCCATTTAGGAAATGGAGGGTTCTTTTTCGGATCAATATTTAATAAAGAGAAAGGCTCATCAAGTTCAAAGGGTCGAGGAATTGGAACGACGTTTTACGATAATACCCGAAATGATTTGCTTCGCAAACTTGGATGTGTAGATGGGTCGGTGGTGCGTCATTCGCTTAAGGGCGCAGATATTCCGCAGGAAACACTGGATAAGCTTAGTGAACAAGCCAGTAAAAAATGGCCAGAACCATGGGTATCTGCCACACTACATGCCATCCACACACGTAATCTCCTCGGCATACCAATAAAGGAATACATGCCCGACAATCTGGTCAAGGAACGAATTGCTTTGATTGGCGACGCTGCCCATGTGCCGGCACCGATAACTGCCAGTGGATTTAACACATCACTGCAGGATGCTGTTGAATTAGGCAAGTGTGTTGCAAAAGGCGTAAAGGGGGATGCTGCAGTAAGAGCCCTGGCGAAATATGAGTCGCTTCGTTTGAATAAAGTACAGCGAATGGTTCAATCCGGAAAATCATTCAGCTACTCTTATGGACGTTCCTGATACTGATTTTATGTCTGAGGAGGCAGTCTACTGTTTATACAATGAACCGAAAGCACATAATTGATGGGGTTTTAACCGTACTCTTATTTTTAGAGTACGGTTTTTATCATTGGGCTCCTTTTTTACTATTAAATGGATATAGCTGAATGCTTTAAGGAAACGATCAATAAACCCGATATCAACCGTGGGAATCAAGTTATGACAGATAATCAATGTGGAGTAAATCCTTATACTAATTATGAGCGATTTGACGATAATCGCCATTCAGTTCAACAAGATTTGCCTAAGCTATGCCAGTATGAATTTCAAGAAATCATATTAGTAAAGTTTCCTTTGTTCAACAACTGAAGCAATTTCCCACAAGATTTACTGCATTTTAAAGTATGTAGGCCGACAATCTTTCGCGTCCTATTCCTTTTATGTACGCCAAACCAGAGACGCTGAAAACTTGAACAGCTAGTCTTATAAAATGAATATTATATTTCCATAAAAAAACGGGGCCTGCTCATCAGCAAACCCCGTTATATCAAGCATTATTTACTTTGGCTTACATCATGCCCGGCATGCCGCCGCCCATGCCGCCACCCATGTCTCCGCCGCCATTCTCTTCTGGAATGTCGGCCACTACCGCTTCAGTAGTCAGGAACATGGCAGCAACTGAACCTGCGTTCTGCAATGCGGAACGTGTTACTTTTGTCGGGTCGACGATACCTGCATCGATCATGTTGACCCATTCGTCGGTTGCAGCGTTGAATCCGATGCCGATTTCTTGAGTCTTGAGACGTTCAACGATGACTGAGCCTTCAAGGCCAGCGTTTTCGACGATTTGACGAATTGGTGCTTCGAGCGCCTTCAATACGATTTTGACGCCTGTATCCACATCGCCTTCGGCTTTAATTTCAGATACTTTATTGTAGATGTTGACCAGTGCTGTACCGCCACCAGCCACAATGCCTTCTTCAACTGCAGCGCGTGTGGAGTTAAGGGCATCTTCGATGCGGAGCTTACGTTCTTTCATTTCCGTTTCAGTGGCAGCACCTACTTTGATGACTGCTACACCACCGGATAGCTTAGCAAGACGCTCTTGAAGCTTCTCTTTGTCGAAGCTTGACGTTGTGTCTTCAATCTGAGACTTGATCTGACCGATGCGCGCTTCGATGTTATCTTTCTCACCGGCCCCTTCTACAATTGTCGTATTATCTTTGGTCACGTTGACTTTAGAAGCTGTACCAAGCATATCAACCGTTGCATCCTTCAAGTCCAGACCGAGATCTTCTGTGATGACTTCTGCACCAGTCAGTACGGCGATGTCTTCAAGCATTGCTTTACGACGGTCTCCGAAACCAGGTGCTTTGACTGCGATCGCAGTGAATGTGCCACGCAGCTTGTTGAGTACCATGTTCGCCATGGCATCGCCTTCTACATCATCAGCGATGATGAGGATCGGACGGGACTGCTGGACAATCTGTTCAAGCAATGGCAGAACATCCTGGAAGTTGGAGATCTTCTTGTCTGTCACAAGGATATAAGGGTTATCGAGATCTGCAATCATCTTCTCGGAATCCGTCACCATGTATGGAGATGTGTAGCCGCGGTCGAACTGCATCCCTTCAACAACTTCAAGTTCAGTTTTGAATCCACGGGATTCTTCGATTGTAATGACGCCGTCATTGCCGACTTTTTCCATCGCTTCTGAAATGTACTCGCCGACTTCCGGATCATCCGCAGAAATTGCGCCGACTTGTGCAATGGATTCTTTATCCTGTACTGGGCGGGAGATGTTCTTCAGTTCCTCTACCGCCACTTCGACTGCCTGGGAGATACCGGAACGGATACCAACCGGATTGGCTCCGCTTGTTACGTTCTTAAGACCTTCCTGGATCATTGCCTGGGCCAGGACTGTTGCCGTCGTCGTGCCGTCCCCAGCGATTTCATTCGTCTGGTTGGCCACTTCTGCAACAAGTTTCGCACCCATGTTTTCATAGGCGTCTTCAAGTTCTATCTCTTTTGCGATTGTTACGCCATCATTGGTGATGAGCGGGGATGTGAATGATTTGTCCAGAACGACATTACGTCCTTTTGGCCCCAATGTCACTTTTACAGCATTCGCCAGTTTGTCGACACCAGCGAGCATGGACTGTCTTGCATCTTCAGAGAATTTCAGTTCTTTAGCCATTACTTTTCATTCCTCCTGCATAGTTTCTTTATATGGATATTTCTTTAGTTCATTTCATTTTGATCAGTTGATGACAGCAAGGATATCGGATTCGGAAAGGATCAGATAATCTTTGCCTTCATGTTTCACTTCAGTACCTGCAAACTTGGAATACATCACACGGTCGCCTTCTTTTACTTCAGGCTCGACACGGTTGCCGTTATCCAGAACCAGACCAGGTCCAGCTGCTACGACTGTGCCCTCCTGTGGTTTCTCTTTGGCGGATTCCGTCAGAATGATGCCGCTTTTTGTAGTTTCTTCCTTTTGGGTCAAATCAACGATGACTCTGTTGCCTAATGGTTTTAACACGTAAAAGCCCTCCTTTGAAATAGTACAGATATTTTTAGCACTCGAGCATTCAAAGTGCCAACAATTAAATAATAATCAAAGTTGGTCAATAATGCAAGTATTTTCTCTTTGCTTTAACCATATTCCTTTTTATTGTAGAATAGCAGTATTGAAAAATGGAGGGCTTATCTTGAGAAAGCTATATAGTGCATTAATCATCGTCATATTCCTCGTCGTGCAATTTGCGGTTGTACCCGTATCAATGATCATGGCGTTCATCAATCCATCAATTACAGAAGAAGAACTGCTTAGCGGCGTACTCCCTTATCAGGTTGGGGCATTTGCCCTGGGAGTTGTGGCAGTCATTATTGTAGGAAGGCTCCACAGCAACAAAAACCGTATAGAGCGTGGCCCCCAATCAGATATACCTGTGACTTTCGCCTGGATCGTCGGAGGTGTGTTCCTGGCCTACGCCACCCAGATAATCGCCGGTCTCATCAACACCAATATACTCGGTAATCCAATGGAAAGTGAAAATACGATGGGCATTGTGGATATGATAGAAAATGCCCCCTACATGATTCTTGTTGTTGCTCTGTTTGGTCCCATCCTGGAAGAATACGTCTTCAGACGGGCCATATTCGCTGAAATCTACGAAGTGATTCCAGGACCGAGAATCGTCGGTTTTCTTGTAGCCGGCTTGCTCAGTGGTTTTGTATTCGCCATCGCCCATTGGGATTTCACCCATATACTGATCTATGTCGTCATGGCATACACATTCAGTTTCCTATATGTCATCAGTGGCAGATTGCTGGTCCCGATCATGGTCCATATGATCATGAACGGTATCGTCGTCATACTGCAGCTGACATTCAAGGATTATATAGAGCAGATTGAAGAAATGCGGAATGGCCTCAACATCATTTTCCCGCTTCTATTCTGAGAATGACACCCCGGACTTTAATGGTCCGGGGTGTTCGTATATTCCGAGGCATATGACATTCATCCCCATGCCTTTAAATTTTCAAATGTTTTTCTCAATCACCCGGTTTCGCATCGCTTCCGAGCCTTGCCTCACATGTTTCAATCACTTTTTTCAACGCAGTGATCCTCGCATATTTCTTATTGTTTCCCGGAATCACATGCCACGGGGCGAAAGCGATATGCGTTTTTCTGATCATGTCTTCCGACGCCTCGACATACTCATCCCATTTCTCCCTATTCCGCCAATCTTCATCGGTCAGCTTCCATTGCTTGGCCGGGTCATCCTCACGGCTCTCAAACCGTTCAAGCTGTTCATCCTTATCCAGCGACAGGAAGAATTTGATGATGATCGCGCCTGAATTGTACAGCGATTTCTCGAAAGCTTTGATTTCCTCGTAGGATTGCTGCCATTCTTGCGTTGAAGCCAGTCCTTCAATACGTTCCACCAGCACGCGGCCGTACCAACTCCGGTCATAGAAGGCTACATGGCCACTTCTCGGGAGTCCTGCAGCAAACCGCCACAGATAATGGTGACGCAGCTCCACATCAGTCGGTGCGCCGGTTGCATTGACTGTATAGCCGGTCGGATCCAGATGCTCGCGGATGCGTTTGATGTTTCCACCCTTGCCGGCGGCGTCCATCCCCTCATAGACGAGGATGAGCGGGACCTTTTCCTTGTAGAGCTGGAATTGGATTTCCCTCATCCTCGACTGCAGATCAGGGAGGATGGCTTTATAGTCTTTACGGCTGATCTTTTCATCCTCAAAATTAAAGTCAAAGAACTCTGCCTCATAATCTTCTGTAAAATCACCATCCACTACTTCCTCCTGTGTCTGGTCTTCTCTCTCCAGGCGTGCTTCAAGACGTTTGACCACTGTGGAGAACAAAGTATTGACTGCGCCTTCTTTGTCTTCGAAATCGATGACTTCCCATGGAGATCCGGTTGGCGTGTCCAAAAACTGATTCATCTCCTTAAGATAGTCTGTTTTATCCAGCTGCTCTTCAAATTCTTCAGCCTTCCATTTAAGTATCGGATTATCCTTCAGCTTTTGTATATGACGTGCCCTGACTGCTTCTGGGGCGTCGATATAGAGTTTGATGATTTCATAGCCACCATCTGTCAGCATCTGTTCGAAATTCTCCATATCCTGTCTGATGTCGGCATATTCCGTGCGAACATTTTCCTTGATGCCATACGATTTATAATTGATGTACTGGGCATACCAGCTTCTGAAGTGGATATTGATATCCCCGGATTTAGGCAGATGGTTCCAGAACCGCTGCAGGAAAGGGTATCTGAGATCGATGTCCCTGGGCGGGCGCGTGGCCATGAAGTTTGTATATTTTGCATCCAGTGCCATATATAAAGCATTTGCCAGCCGCGACTTCCCGGAAGCCGGAGGTCCTTCTATCACAATCATCAGCGGAATGCCCCGCTTCTTCGTTTCCCGCGTCAATTCCCCCAGGCGATTTTCCAGTGCTTCATCAAATCCTGCCATGCTATCTCTCCTTTCTGTTCGTTATAGATGTGTACCCTTAAATTCCATTATCTGAACATACAGAAGATAATGGAATTTATGTTACTATATCATTAGAAACTGATAAGGAGATGAACTGATGGTACAGACTTTTTCGGAATATGAATATAAAAGACCGGACATCAAACGAATAGCAGCAGAAGTTGACGCACTACTTGAAGAATTTAAGGAAAAGGACTCAGCAGACGCCCAAGCCAAGGTCATCGATCGTCTTAACACCTACTTCAATCACCTCTCCACGATGAGTAATCTGGCCCTTATCCGTTCTACAATAGATACAAGGGATGCCTTTTATGACAAGGAACGGAATTTCTTCGATGAATACGGGCCAACCATCCAGGAGATCGATTTCAAGTACTATCAGGCGCTCATGGACAGTCCTCATAGAAATGAATTGGAACAGCGTTATGGCACACAACTTTTCTCATTGGCTGAAAAAGCCGTCAAGGGATTCGACCCTAAGGTGAAGACACTCCTTCAGCAAGAGAATAAGCTTGATTCGGAATACTCCAGACTGCTCGCTTCAGCAGAAATCGAATTTGATGGAAAAGTCCTCAACCTATCCGAATTTGGCCCCTATGCCCAGCATACCGATCGTCAAATCCGTCGATCAGCCACTGAAGCGGTCCAGGGGTTCATGGGGACGCATCTGGATAAAATCGACCAGATCTATGACGAACTGGTCAAGACCCGCCATCAGATTGCGGTAGAGCTCGGCTACAAAAATTTCATTGAACTGGGTTACATCCGCATGAACCGCATCGATTATGACAGTGAGATGGTGCAGAACTTCAGAAATCAGGTTGCAGAACATGTTGTGCCACTCGTCACCAAACTTAAGGAAAGACAACGTAGGCGGATCGGCGTCGAGAAACTGAAGATATACGATGAATCATTCGATTTTACAACGGGCAATGCTGTGCCCAAAGGGGATACCGAAGATATCCTGCAGGCGGGCGAAAATATGTATCTTGAATTATCCGAGGAAACTGGTGAATTCTTTAAATTCATGAGGCAGCGCGAACTGTTTGATGTTGAGGCCAAAAAAGGAAAAGAAGGCGGCGGGTACTGCACTTTCATACCAGACTACTCCTCCCCTTTCATCTTCTCCAACTTCAACGGCACCCTTGATGATGTGACCGTTTTGACGCACGAAGCGGGTCATGCGTTCCAAAGCTATATGTCAAGCGGCTTCGAGGTGCCGGAGTATCAGTTCCCGACTCTTGAATCTGCAGAGATCCATTCCATGAGCATGGAGTATTTCACATATCCGTGGATGGAACAGTTCTTCAAGGAGGATACTGATAAATTCAAATACACGCACATGGCGGATAACATTTCTTTCCTGCCTTACGGAGTTGCCATAGATGAATTCCAGCACATCGTCTATGAGCATCCTGAACTGTCTCCAGCAGAACGGCGACAAGAATGGCAGAAACTCGAAGACAAGTATTTGCCGCATCGTGATTACGATGGCATAGAACCGCTTGCAAGTGGCGCTTTTTGGCATAAACAGGGGCATGTCTTCAGCGATCCGTTCTACTATATCGACTATACCCTTGCACAAGTCTGTGCCATGCAATTCTGGAAGCGTGCCAATGAGGATTTCGATGGCGCATGGAGCGACTACATCAACCTGTGCCGTCTCGGTGGCTCATTGCCGTTCAATGCACTGGTTGAAGAAGCAAATCTCATCTCGCCTTTTGAAGATGGTTGCCTACAATCGGTCGTTAAAGAAGCGGAAGGCTATCTCAATTCGATTGATGACAGTGCACTATAGATTGAAACGCCCATTTCTCATCGAAATGGGCGTTTCAATCTTTTTTTATGGACGTATGATGCAGACCATTTCTGCACATTCACTCTACTGCCAACTTCAACAATTTTGGTGTTCCAGCTTAGTCAGCTCTAAGGATTCTTGAGCACATCAGTTTGTTGACCCGTTCATCCAACAAGTTCAACTCTTCAACAGGAGCACCTGGGTGCAATGAAATACCTTCCAGTATATCACCATGGTCATAACGATAGAACTTAGGTGCCGAGGCAGTTCCTGTAATGTTTTGCTTGGCAGGAGCGCTTTCATCATACTGTTCTGTTTCTCTAGTACTGTCCTGGGGTGGGTTCTTCGGAGAAGGTGCATTGTCACCATCTCTCACCCCGCTTTGTACAGTCCCCTTCTCTTCGGCAGCAGGCATTCCGGCATCTTCAGATTCTTCTTCGTTCGAGGGTTCGGCTTTGGGTCTATCAGTTGACCCTTCTCTATTCTCCGCTACACCTCCAGTTGGTTCTGGAGCAGCTGGTTCCTCTGAAGTTGATTCTGGTTCTTCTATCATATATTCAGCATCTTCCACTATTGAATCAGCGATGGGCGGGGCTTCTCCTGTGGAAGGTTCAGATGTATCCGGTGTGTTTTCCCATATTTCTCCGCTCTCTTCTTCTGAAGAGGGAGCAGATTCCGCTTCTTTTTTGTCCTCTGCTGCACGCTTATGAATTGCTTCTTCCTGACTCTGTTCCGGCTCTGTCTGTATCAGTAGCCCTTCTTCAGGTTCGACGGCAGGTGTTTCCGGCGCTTGCACTGCATCTTCCTGATCAGGCGTGTCTTTTATCATATCTTCCTGCCCGGGGGCCTCTTCTGCAGATGGCGCTTCATGGCCTCCCTCCGCATCTTCATCTACTTGTTCTGCCTCCATGACAGCATTTGTATTAATGGCAAACAGGGTGGATATCATCAAAAGCGATGAAATGCCCAGCCTTATTGTTCTATCTATCAATTCAATGCCTCCAAACTGCCTCTACGTTCTTTGAACAATTAATGTCATAGACCGAGTATATTAGAAGAATGCATCGGCATCTATAAAAATGGAAGTTTGTTACACAACCTTAATAATGGCTGATTTATTTTAAAGATTATTGCAGATATGTTGCAGTCAGATGTCCGCTTGACATTTCAATTTCCCCATAATAAAAGCCCCTCAATGAGGGGCTAATGTGTGATATCATATGTCTTCATAATCGTTTCATAAGCCTTCGAACCCAGTTGGCGGCACGTATAGAAGAATAGCACATCACATATCGCAAGCTGTGCGATACGGCTCGTCATATTCATATACTGAATATTGTTCTCTTCCTCCGTAATCTCTATTGCCACATCTGAATTACGCTTAGCGATCGAGGCGTGGTTCTGGGTCAGTATGACTGTCTTGATGCCCAACTTTTTGGCGAGTTTGACCACTTCCACCACTTCCCGGGTCTTACCTGATAGAGTGATGAGGAATAGTACATCATCTTCAGTCGCATTCGATAAGCGGGTCATGCAGAAGTATTTATCCGTGGTGAAGAAAGCATTGATGTTTATGCGGTGGAGGTTCTGTTCGAACTCGGTACCGACGCTCGCTGCGTCGCCCACTCCGAATATGAAGGTATTGCGGGATTTTGCAAATAGTTCCGCCGCTTGCTTGATTGCATCGCGGTCCACTATCTTTTCGGTATTATAGAGTGCCTGGATGGTGTTTTTGAAAACTTTATCGAAAATCTCCCGATGGGTATCCTGCTCCAGATCGATCACTCTTGAAATATTCTCTTTCTCAAGTGTATGTAACTCTTTGGCAAGTTCCACTTTCAATTCCTTGATGCCTGCAAGACCAATCCGCTTTGAAAACCTGACGATGGCAGCATCACTCGTACTGCTGTTTTTAGCGATATCCTTGACTGGCATGTTGATGACTTTAGCTGGATTTTCCAGCATGAAATTAGCAATGCGCTGCTCCACAGGTGTCATGTATTCAAACCGTTTACGAATCTGACTTAATACCGAAAACATAGTTTTTCCCCTCTCGCCTACGTTGTTACTCCCAATGATAACAAAATAATCAAAATATTATAAGAAGAAATGAAAGTTTTTATCCTTCAATAATAAAATTTATTTCATGATGCGGAGCGAAGCGTTAACCACCATTGGTTGACTTTATATCATACCTTGCCATTTTGACATGGCACCCTCCTATTTCAGTGGAAAATTCCACTCCTGTAGACTCACTCGAGGGAAATATTCTCGCGCTCATCACCGCTTCTCCGTCATTGGCGAACACTTCTATGCTAGAGATGTCCATAAAAATATCAAGGTGCGATAACGGGGCATCGAGTTGGACTTTCCGGGTGGTCCCATCAACATTGCCGGGCAGTTTGCCGCTGAAGGTCCTGTCCAATGTCAAAACCTGCGATTCGCTGTCATAGATCAAGCTTGTATGTTCGCGCCTGCTTACCCGCAAATCGATGTGGATGCGGTTTGCGTTATTCTCGAGTATATCGAGGACCAATTCATAGCTGTGGCCATAGAAGTCTTTAATCTTTCTTGGATGATAATCGAAATAACCTTCAGCAGTCAGTTCGTTCATTCTATATTTGCGCAATCCGAAAAAAGGCTTCTGCATCACACGCGACCCTTGAACAGCCACCTCTCTAGGTATAGTCAAGCAATGGCCCCACTCTCCATCTGTTGGATAGTCCGTCTCCTCTGTGCCCATCCATCCGATCAACAGCCTTCTCCCTTCAAACATCACGGTTTTAGGAGCATAAAAGTCGAATCCGTGGTCCAGTTCATGGAATGCGCCATGTGTCATATGCAATGCATTAAAATCAATGTCCCCTACAAGGTAGCCCGATTGATAAATGTTCCAATAGCTGTTCTGATACTTATCCAGGCCTTTGACATTGAAGATTAATATATCTTTGTCACTCACCTTGAAGTATTCAGGGTGGGTCCACATGAAACCGAACTGATCAAGCTCTGTAGTCAAAGGCCCATCATACTGGAAGGCGGAGGGGCTGTCACCGCTGAAAAGGAGTATACGTCCAAACTCGTCTTCAGTACCGGATCCGAGCATCATGCGATACCTTTCCTTATGAAATACAAACGGCGCGTTCATTATCGGCAGATACCCCTTTGGCGTCCCTTTTATGATGGCTTCAGTTGCCTTGACTTCTTTCTGGGCGTCCAATACGGAACGATATTGAATGCATCTACCTGATTGTAGGCCAGTGTAGAAAAGATGTAGCCCATCTTGATTGTCGGCAACGATGGCAGACCCTGGTGAGTCGCCGTCCGAAAACATCTTTATGACGCCTTGGTCATCGAATGTCACCATATCGTTTGATGTGAGATGATACAGACATTTCGTTCGCTGACCATATACGGGCATCCATTCATAGAACAAATGATACCCCTCATCATCCGACACAAGGCCTGCAAGGCCATTCAAGGCCCCTGTAGGGGGTTGCACATGATAACGCTGTCGCCATTCATGCGACACGTTTTTTGGGACATGTGTATCAAGCTGTCCATCAGCCGATGGATGGCTGAACATCCTTCCATCTGAATCCAATGCCATCTCAAAAAACCTCCCAAATCTTAGTCCAATGATTCTTCAATTGCCTTTTGCTCTGCCTTTAAATGTCTACGGTAGCCGATTTTGGAAATATAGATGCTGATTTCGTATAAGACAATCATCGGGATCGTCAACATGATATGGGTCATCAAATCAGGTGGCGCAATCAAAGCTGCTACAACCAACAGGATGAAATAGGCATACTTTCTGTTCTTCTTCAAAAACATTGGAGTCAGCAGCCCCAGCTGAGTCAGGAAAAGTACCAGTATCGGCATTTGGAAAATCAGACCGAATGGCAGGACTGTCCTGAACAGGAAACCAAAATATTGATTGATGCCGATCGTCGTCTCTATTCCCATATCTTCTGACAGTTCAAAGGTGAATTGTATGATGTATGGTACAAGTATGAAGTAGCTGAAAGCCATGCCAAGAAGCATAAGCAGCATGACGATTGGAATGTAGGATAGCGTCAGCTTCCTCTCATTGCTGTAGAGCCCCGGCGATACAAAGGCCCATATCTGATACAGTATTACCGGGAGTACGATTACAAAACCGATGATCATGATGACCATCAGATATATTTTAAGCGGATCGGTCACTTGGAATGCGTGCATCTGTATGGATTCGGTCCACGGTGCTTCCTGAACCTGGTATATTAACGGTTTGGAAAGGAAAAACCCGACCAGCATTGCGCCTGCAAAAAAGTATATGACGATCATAAGCCGTTTGCGCAATTCATCAAGGTGCTCAGTGATTTCCTTCTTTTCCAATTCATTCATCGATTTTCCACCTCTTTAAAAAAAGGCGGCTTCCGCCACCTCAAGACCTTTATACTTCAGATTCGATTTTCTTCTGGGATTTCTTCTTCTCTTCTTCTTCGTCGTCGTCATCATCTGTAGCAAGGCCTTTTGTTGCATCTTTGAATTCCTTCAAAGTGGAGCCCATGGCTTTTCCGAATTGGGGCAGTTTCTTAGGTCCGAATATGATGAGCGCTACAACCGCAATTACAATCATACTCGTTGGCGTTACTACCATAAGTGTAGTCGGTATGAACATTTCGAGCACAGTATCCCTCCTAGATATGTTTCATATAAAAGAACAGTGCCTGCAATTCGACACTCAAATCTATATTGTGTACATAGATTCCATCGCTTACATCCAGCCTCATCGGTGTGAAATTAAGAATGCCTTTGATTCCGGCCGCTTCAAGACGTTCAGCCATCTCCTGGCTGACTTCCGCAGGCAATGTCAGAATCGCAACATCTATACCATGGTCTTCAGCCATCTTTTCAATTTCATCCGAGTGGTGGACTGTAGTATCATTGATTGTTGTTCCAACGATGCTACTGTTATTGTCAAATGCAGCAACTATGTTCATTCTATCATTTATGTTGCTGAATTTATAGTTCAATAATGCACTACCCAAGTTACCTGCACCGATGATGGCCACATTCCGCTTCTGGTTACCCTGGATATGTTCCATAAAGAATTTCAACAGGCTCTTGACGTTATATCCGTAACCTTTTCGGCCAAGTTCACCGAAATAGGAGAAATCACGCCGAATTGTTGCAGAATCTATATCCAGTGCTTCACTGATTTCCCGCGAAGAAACCCGATCTACCCCTGATTTTTCGGAGTTTTTGAAGAATCTATAATACAGGGGCAAGCGCTTCATCGTTGCATTCGGGATTTTCTTTTTGTTATTCAAATCTCGTACACCTCTTCTATTGCACTTTGTTGATATATTATATCATAATTGCACGCCTATGGTGCCATAAGAGTCACCTGATTTCATCGTTTTTTTACGTTATATATTGTAAACTTGAGGAAAGTGAGGGATTTATGATGATAGTGATGCAATTAGGAAACGTAAAAAAATCTTTCGGTACAGATATGATTTTTGAAAATATGAATCTGGAAATTAAAACAGGACAGACAATCGGCATTGTCGGTAAGAACGGTGCCGGAAAAACGACTTTGATGAAGATGATGGCCGGTGAGATGAGTATTGATGAAGGCCAGATCACCAGTCCTAAAGGCATTTCAATAGGTTATCTGACACAACAGATGACACTCGAGTCCACTCATAATGTCAGAGAGGAAATGCTGCGCCCTTTCTCGAGACTGCTCGAGACGGGAAAGGAAATGGAAAGGATTGCCGAATGGCTTGCTGTACATGACTATGATGATGCAGACTATCAAGCCCAACTCGATAGATACGAGAAAGTGCAGAATATCTTCGAAGCTGAAGGCGGATATACGATAGATTCAGAAGTAAAGACAGTTCTGACCGGTCTCGGGTTCGCGCCTGAGGACCTCTATCGGAGCGTAGAAGCTTTCTCCGGCGGCCAGAAGACACGCCTTGCGCTCGGACAGATGCTCCTTTCCAAGCCTGATCTGCTCCTTCTTGATGAGCCGACCAACCACTTGGATATGGATACCGTCGCATGGCTCGAGCAGTATCTTAACAGCTTCCCAGGCGCCATAGCCATAATCAGCCATGATCGCTACTTCTTAGACCGTACAGTCGACAAGATATATGAAGTCGAGATGCATAGGGGCACACTTTACCACACCGACTACTCAGGTTATGTAAAGGAAAAGGCAAAAAACCATGCACTGCAGATGAAGGCCTTTGAACACCAGCAGAAGGAGATTAAAGAGCTTGAAACGTTTGTAGAGAAAAACATTGCCCGTGCTTCGACAAGCAATATGGCGAAGAGCCGCCGGAAGAAGCTAGAGAGCATGGAACGTATAAACATGCCTAGAATGGACACGAAAAGTGCAGACTTCTCATTCGACATCAGACGGGAAAGTGGCAATGATGTGCTCAGGATCAAAAATCTCGCCATCGGTTATGAAGAGACTTTGAATAGTCACATCAATCTGAACATCGATAAAGGCGACCGTCTCGCAATCATTGGCCCAAATGGCATCGGAAAATCAACCCTAGTCAAGACGATCGCCAAAAAATTATCACGGCATGATGGGGAAATCATCTACGGAGCCAACGTATCGATCGGTTATTATGACCAGAAGCAGGCAGAATTCACTTCCGGGAGAAGCGTTCTTGAAGAATTATGGCATGAATACCCAAACATGAACGAAAGTGATGTCCGCAAAGTGTTGGGGCGTTTCCTGTTCACCCAAGATGAGGTCATGAAACAAATCAATGATTTGAGTGGCGGGGAAAAGGCCCGCATCCAGTTGGCGAAATTGATGCTTGAAAAAAATAATCTGCTCATACTTGATGAGCCAACGAACCACTTGGATATCGACAGCAAGGAAGTCTTGGAGCAGTCGCTGCAGAATTTCCCCGGCACCCTACTATTTGTTTCGCATGATCGCTATTTCATCAACCGCATTGCCAATAAAATCGTAGAAATGGGCGATCAGCACACCGAGATATATAACGGAGACTACAGTTATTATCAGCATAAAAAAGAAGAACGGGCGGCAATGCAGATAAAAATCGAACAAGAAGAGAATGAGGTAAAGCACACTAACAGTTATGAAGCGCACAAGCAAAAGCGTAATGAAATTCAAAAAACAAAAAAAAGTATCACTAAAACCGAAAAAGAAATACAAGAGAAAGAAGCTGAAATTGAATCCATTGAAGAGACCCTTGCCTTGCCAGAGGTTTATGGAGATTATGAGAAAGCAGCGGAGTTCAACAAGCAATTGATTGACTCTGAAGCAGCACTCGAGCGCCTTATGGAAGAATGGGCCTCATTGTCGGAAACATTGGAAGCAATGGAATGATGAACGTATGTTCGTCATTCCCCACCTTTATCCATAAGCGATTTACCCACGATATTGTACACACCCTAAATGCTGTTATACCAGTTACTCCACATAGTTATCCACAGTGTTGATAACTATTAGGGACTACTTAACCACAGATATACCCACAATTATATGCTTGATATTAGCAGATAAACCATTTTCATCAACAAGTTATCCACAGCCGTGGATAAAACAAACGTTCCGTATTGACAAACTATACTACCAGAAAAAATGCCTATATGGATGTCCATCCATATAGGCATTTCTACATTGTATATTCTTCTATATCGATCGTATTGCGCCCATTTAGCTCTAATGTTCCGAAAGCACCCTTTTTATAGAGGTGATAGGCTACAGCGCCAATCATCGCTGCATTATCTGTACAGTACTTTAACTGTGGCACACTTAATTTTATACCTTCATCTTGGCATTTCTCTTCAAAACGCGCGCGCAGACCACTATTGGCTGCGACGCCACCAGCTACTATCAAATTTTCTACTCCATAATCCTTTACTGCCCTCAAAGTTTTAACAGTCAGCACTTCTACAACACTTTCCTGAAAACTTTTTGCTACATCCGCTGCATTCACTTCCTGGCCCTTCTGCCTCTGGTTATGAAGTGTGTTGATGACGGACGATTTCACGCCGCTGAAACTAAAATCATAACTCCCTGGCTCAAGATAAGCCCGTGGAAATTCATAGATATCATGTCCTTCTTTACTGAGCCGGTCGACATGTGGTCCGCCGGGATAGGGCAAGCCTATGACCCGCGCAACTTTATCGTAGGCTTCCCCCACTGCATCATCACGCGTTTCACCGATGACCTCAAAGGACAGATGATCTTTCATGTAGATCAGTTCTGTATGCCCTCCTGAAACGATGAGCGCCATTAGCGGAAAGCGCAGTTCTTCATCCAACTGGTTGGCGTACACATGCCCTGCAATATGATGGACAGGAATAAGCGGTAGACCATGGGCAAAACTAAATGCTTTAGCTGCGTTGATACCTATCAGCAGTGCCCCTATCAACCCTGGCCCTTCCGTAACTGCAACGGCAGATAGATCTGCAGGTGTCATCCGTGCTGCTTCAAGTGCTTCTTCAATTACTACCGTAATGGTTTCCACATGGTGTCTGGAAGCCACCTCGGGCACCACACCCCCAAACCTTTTATGGCTGTCGATTTGACTGACTACTATATTGGATAGCACTTCATTGCCGTTTCTTATCACACTGCACGCTGTTTCATCACAGCTTGTTTCGATACTTAAGATGACTATATCTTCATTCATTCAAATTCACCCACATCACGTGGGCATCCTTGCCTGGACCATAATAGTCCTTCCGGATGCCTCCATATTTGAAACCTTCATTCTCATATAAGGTCATTGCCCGTTCATTATCCACGCTCACTTCGAGCGATAGGATTTCAGCGGATTTTTTTGCATACGCTTTAGCATGCTGCAAAAGGGCTTTGCCATAACCATGGCCCCGCATTCCTCTATCGATGGCGATTGTAGTGATCTGACTCTGATCAATGATGATCCAAGTCCCGCAATAACCTACTATTTCCCCATAATGTTCGATGACGAAATATGTAGCGAATTCATTTGCCGTCAATTCACGCCTGAAAGCCTCGATACTCCAGGATGTGTTGGGAAATGAGGCACATTCTATGCTGTACACATCTTCTACGTCTTCTAGCGTCATCTGTCTTATGATTGCTGTTGATTTATCCAATTTTTCTCAGCCTCCGATATTTTGAGGTATTCGGGAACCATCTCATGAATGTTTTCTCTTCTGAGAATTTCAGGATACTGTTCGACTGTGGTGATGCGCGGTACAGCATGTATATACTTAGGTAAATTTTCAGTGAAAGCTTCACTTCCATCAGCCAGTAAACAAACTTCTTCATGCTTTTCCATTTCTTCATAAACAGTCTTCAAAGATTTATATCCTGCTGCCTCCACCTCTTCAAAATGTTCAGATACATGATACAGTCCGCTGTAGACATTTCCCCGCCTTCCATCGAACATCGGAAGAACATTGCCCTTAGCGCCGCTGGAGGCAGCTATGACAGCGAGGGAAGAGACGGAATACAACTCTACTCCGAGAGCCTGGGCCAATGTTTTCGCGATGGTCACGCCAATTCTTACCCCAGTATAGGAGCCTGGCCCCCGTGCCACTACAATACGGTCGATATCATTGCGTCTATAGCCTGAAGATTCAAGCAAATGATTGATATGTACCATAATTGTTGCTGAATGTGTTTTTCTTACCGTCGTGTTTATTTCAGCGACCATACGCCCATCTTCATTAATGGCCACAGATAAAGGTCTATTTGAGGTATCAATCATTAGCGTAATCATCTTCAAGGTCCTCCAATAGTTTAATGTAATGCTCTCCGCATGCTTTAAAGTGATAACGGCGATCATCTTCACTGACGTATTCAATGTTAATGTCCAGATACTCAGGTGGCAGAAAATCTTGAATGAACTCAGGCCATTCGATGATCGCAACATCTTCACCATTGAAGTATTCATCGAACCCCATATCTTCATCACTGCCTTCGAGTCGATAACAATCCATGTGATGCACTGTGAGTTTTCCCTGATAGCTTTTTATGATATTGAAAGTCGGAGAACTCATTCTGCGCTTCACACCTAAATACATCCCCACGAACTGGGTGAAAGTGGTTTTTCCAGCACCGAGGTCACCGGAGAGGAGAATGACAGTTCCTTCTTTTATATATTTCGTCAAAGATTTAGCCAGTTTTTCAGTTTCAGTTAGACCAGTGACTTCAATGCTGAATTCCATGCTTCAACCATCTTCCTTTCTACTTAATCATATCCTTTTTATACAAAAAAAGAGACCTATATAGGTCTCAATGCGGCTCATCGCATCCATAATGTAATTATGTACATACTGCCCGGCGGCGTCCTACTCTCACGGGACGTCAGTCCAACTACCATCGGCGCTGGAGAGCTTAACTGCTGTGTTCGGCATGGGAACAGGTGGAACCTCTCCGCGATTGCCACCGGACAATATGGCATGCTTGAATGCCCCTTGGACATTCAAAACCGGATAGAAGCAATGCGTTGCGCAGAAGACCATACACGGTTTTCTTCATTTGAATAAGTCATCGATCGATTAGTATTCGTCCGCTCAATGTGTCGCCACACTTACACGCCGAACCTATCCACCTCATCATCTCTGAGGGATCTAATGGGGAAATCTCATCTTGAGGGGGGCTTCATGCTTAGATGCTTTCAGCACTTATCCCGACCATACATAGCTACCCAGCGATGCCGTTGGCACGACAACTGGTACACCAGTGGTATGTCCATCCCGGTCCTCTCGTACTAAGGACAGCGCCTCTCAAATTTCCTACGCCCACGACGGATAGGGACCGAACTGTCTCACGACGTTCTGAACCCAGCTCGCGTACCGCTTTAATGGGCGAACAGCCCAACCCTTGGGACCGACTACAGCCCCAGGATGCGATGAGCCGACATCGAGGTGCCAAACCTCCCCGTCGATGTGAACTCTTGGGGGAGATAAGCCTGTTATCCCCGGGGTAGCTTTTATCCGTTGAGCGATGGCCCTTCCATGCGGAACCACCGGATCACTAAGTCCGTCTTTCGACCCTGCTCGACGTGTCTGTCTCGCAGTCAAGCTCCCTTATACCTTTACACTCTATGAATGATTTCCAACCATTCTGAGGGAACCTTTGAGCGCCTCCGTTACTCTTTAGGAGGCGACCGCCCCAGTCAAACTGTCCACCTGACACTGTCTCCCACCCGGATTACGGGTGCGGGTTAGAATCTCAACATCACCAGGGTGGTATCCCACCAGTGCCTCCACGTAGACTGGCGTCCACGTATCTTCAGCTCCCACCTATCCTGTACAAGTGAGGTCGAGGTTCAATATCAGGCTACAGTAAAGCTCCACGGGGTCTTTCCGTCCTGTCGCGGGTAACCTGCATCTTCACAGGTACTATGATTTCACCGAGCCTCTCGTTGAGACAGTGCCCAAATCGTTACGCCTTTCGTGCGGGTCAGAACTTACCTGACAAGGAATTTCGCTACCTTAGGACCGTTATAGTTACGGCCGCCGTTTACTGGGGCTTCGATTCGCACCTTCGCTTACGCTGAGCGCTCCTCTTAACCTTCCAGCACCGGGCAGGCGTCAGCCCCTATACGTCACCTTTCGGTTTGGCAGAGACCTGTGTTTTTGATAAACAGTCGCTTGGGCCTATTCACTGCGGCTCATTTTCATGAGCACCCCTTCTCCCGAAGTTACGGGGTCATTTTGCCGAGTTCCTTAACGAGAGTTCGCTCGCTCACCTTAGAATTCTCTTCCCAACTACCTGTGTCGGTTTGCGGTACGGGCGGTAATGTATTCACTAGCGGGTTTTCTTGGCAGTGTGAACCCACAGCTTCGCCTACTATTTTCGGCTCCCCATCACACCTCGTCGTTACACAGGGCGGATTTGCCTACCCTGACGACTCGATGCTTGGACGTGCTCTTCCTTCCGCACGCTCTGCTTCTCCTCCTGCGTCACCACATCGCTCAAACACACATCACCGGTACAGGAATTTCTACCTGTTATCCATCGCCTACGCAGTTTCGCCTCGGCTTAGGTCCCGACTAACCCAGAGCGGACGAGCCTTCCTCTGGAAACCTTAGTCGTTCGGTGGACGGGATTCTCACCCGTCTTTCGCTACTCACACCGGCATTCTCACTTCCGATCGCTCCACATGTCCTCACGATCATGCTTCACTGCCATCGGAACGCTCTCCTACCATCAATATCATTGATCCACAGTTTCGGTAATATGTTTAGCCCCGGTACATTTTCGGCGCAGCGTCACTTGACTAGTGAGCTATTACGCACTCTTTAAATGATGGCTGCTTCTAAGCCAACATGCTAGTTGTCTGTGCAACGCCACATCCTTTTCCACTCAACATATATTTTGGGACCTTAACTGGTGGTCTGGGCTGTTTCCCTCTCGACAACGGACCTTATCACCCGCTGTCTGACTCCCGTGCATCACATAGGTGGCATTCGGAGTTTGTCTGAATTCGGTAACCCGGGATGGGCCCCTCGTCCAAACAGTGCTCTACCTCCACGATGCTAACACGAGGCTATACCTAAATATATTTCGGAGAGAACCAGCTATCTCCAGGTTCGATTGGAATTTCTCCGCTACCCACACCTCATCCGGTCACTTTTCAACGTAAGTCGGTTCGGCCCTCCATCCAGTGTTACCTGGACTTCAGCCTGGACATGGGTAGATCACCTGGTTTCGGGTCTGCAACCCCATACTAGACGCCCTATTCAGACTCGCTTTCGCTACGGCTCCACATTCGCTGCTTAACCTCGCATGCAATCGCAACTCGCCGGTTCATTCTACAAAAGGCACGCCATCACCCATTAACGGGCTCTGACTACTTGTAAGCACACGGTTTCAGGTTCTATTTCACTCCCCTTCCGGGGTGCTTTTCACCTTTCCCTCACGGTACTGGTTCACTATCGGTCACCAAGAAGTATTTAGCCTTGGGAGATGGTCCTCCCGGATTCCGACGGAATTTCTCGTGTTCCGCCGTACTCAGGATACACCGCCACGCCTCCTCGCTTCGCATACGGGACTGTTACCCCCTATGGTGCGACTTTCCAGTCGCTTCTGCTCGCTCGAAGTCGCTTTTTCGGTGTCCTACAACCCCAGTCAATGACTGGTTTGGGCTCTTCCCGTTTCGCTCGCCGCTACTCAGGGAATCGATCTTTCTTTCTCTTCCTCCGGGTACTAAGATGTTTCAGTTCCCCGGGTCTACCTCCCTCAGGCTATGTATTCACCTGAGAGTCGCACTAATGTGCGGGGTTCCCCCATTCGGAAATCTTTGGTTCAACGCTTACTTACAGCTCCCCAAAGCATATCGGTGTTGGTTCCGTCCTTCATCGGCTCTTGGTGCCAAGGCATCCACCGTGCGCCCTTCATTACTTAATCGCAATGAATTTGTGAGTGTGTCCCAGTCCAGCTGCAGTGGATGTCCACTTTCGCTTTCTTGCGACACAACGCGTGTTTTTATGAACTCTTCAGTTCTCGGTTTCTACGCTTGATTTCGGTTAAAATCATTTTTCGCATTGCTTCTATACGGTTTTCAATGTGCAAGGGGTTGAATCGTCAATGAAGACCATTCAAAACTGAATACAATATGTCAAACGCCAATTCCGCCGCCCCAAAACGGGGCGTTCCGTTATATTCCTTAGAAAGGAGGTGATCCAGCCGCACCTTCCGATACGGCTACCTTGTTACGACTTCACCCCAGTCATCGGTCCCACCTTCGACGGCTGCCTCCATAAAGGTTGGCCCACCGGCTTCAGGTGTTACCGACTTCCGTGGTGTGACGGGCGGTGTGTACAAGACCCGGGAACGTATTCACCGTGGCATTCTGATCCACGATTACTAGCGATTCCAGCTTCATGGAGTCGAGTTGCAGACTCCAATCCGAACTGAGAACAGTTTTATGGGATTCGCTTGGCCTCGCGGCGTAGCTGCCCTTTGTAACCTGTCCATTGTAGCACGTGTGTAGCCCAAATCATAAGGGGCATGATGATTTGACGTCATCCCCACCTTCCTCCGGTTTGTCACCGGCAGTCTCATTAGAGTGCCCAACTGAATGCTGGCAACTAATGATAAGGGTTGCGCTCGTTGCGGGACTTAACCCAACATCTCACGACACGAGCTGACGACAACCATGCACCACCTGTCACTCTGCCCAAAAGGGAAGCCATGTCTCCATGGCGGTCAGAGGATGTCAAGATTTGGTAAGGTTCTTCGCGTTGCTTCGAATTAAACCACATGCTCCACCGCTTGTGCGGGTCCCCGTCAATTCCTTTGAGTTTCAGCCTTGCGGCCGTACTCCCCAGGCGGAGTGCTTAATGCGTTTGCTGCAGCACTAAGGGGCGGAAACCCCCTAACACTTAGCACTCATCGTTTACGGCGTGGACTACCAGGGTATCTAATCCTGTTTGATCCCCACGCTTTCGCACATCAGCGTCAGTTGCAGACCAGAGAGCCGCCTTCGCCACTGGTGTTCCTCCATATCTCTGCGCATTTCACCGCTACACATGGAATTCCACTCTCCTCTTCTGCACTCAAGTTCGCCAGTTTCCAATGACCCTCCCCGGTTGAGCCGGGGGCTTTCACATCAGACTTAACGAACCGCCTACGCGCGCTTTACGCCCAATAATTCCGGATAACGCTTGCCACCTACGTATTACCGCGGCTGCTGGCACGTAGTTAGCCGTGGCTTTCTGGTCAGGTACCGTCACCCGATGGACAGTTACTCCCACCGGCGTTCTTCCCTGACAACAGAGTTTTACGAGCCGAAACCCTTCTTCACTCACGCGGCGTTGCTCCGTCAGACTTGCGTCCATTGCGGAAGATTCCCTACTGCTGCCTCCCGTAGGAGTCTGGGCCGTGTCTCAGTCCCAGTGTGGCCGATCACCCTCTCAGGTCGGCTACGCATCGTCGCCTTGGTGGGCCCTTACCCCACCAACTAGCTAATGCGCCGCAGGCCCATCCATCAGTGGCAGTCAAAGACCGCCTTTCAACTCATCCCCCTGCGGGGATCAGGGTTATCCGGTATTAGCCACGGTTTCCCGCGGTTATCCCAGTCTGATGGGTAGGTTGCCTACGTGTTACTCACCCGTCCGCCACTCGCAGACCCCAGAGCAAGCTCCGGGGCTGCGCGTTCGACTTGCATGTATTAGGCACGCCGCCAGCGTTCATCCTGAGCCAGGATCAAACTCTCCATAATTGGAGTGCTCTGACTCGTTGCGGTTTTACTTGTCGCCCAAGTTGGATGGATTAACCATCCGGTTTATTGGAATTAACGTTGACATATTGTCATTCAGTTTTCAATGTTCTCTCGTTGACTGTAAAAAAATTAATGGAGCGGGTGATCGGAATCGAACCGACGACATCAGCTTGGAAGGCTGGGGTTATACCATTTAACTACACCCGCATTATAAAGTTGCTTATCCCAAAAATAAATGGTGCGGCTGAGAGGACTTGAACCTCCACGGGATTAACTCCCACTAGGCCCTCAACCTAGCGCGTCTGCCGATTCCGCCACAACCGCATTTATAATATCTTTTGTTTTTAGCGACATACTCTATTGTATATCAGCCGTTTTAAAAAGTCAACAACCTTTTAAAACTTTTTTAAGAGAATGACCCGTACGGGACTCGAACCCGTGTTACCGCCGTGAAAGGGCGGTGTCTTAACCGCTTGACCAACGGGCCAAAGGAATATTGCAACGATATTTATAATAACGGGTTTTGTTTTGGAAGTCAACGCTTTTTATTGATTTTATTATATTTCTTTTAAAAAGCTTTGGATGTCGCTAAATCACTGGTCGTCTTTTCTTCATAATAACCGTGTTTCTACTATATAAGTGTCCGATTTGGAATTGGACTTCCTTACCATTACTCACATACATCATATTGATAAGACCTTTCTAACATGCGGAAACTAACTTCAGTCATAAGGCAAGGTTTTGGAATGGTTGCCTATGTTACATTCTACATATCTTCTGGTGCATTCTACTCATTTACTCCCAGTATCAATCCGTTTCAGATTCTTCAATGAATATGTAGGATTCATTAACCCCCATATAACTTTCATAGACATTCTTTAATTGGGACACTTCCCCGCCCTCATCTAATTTAACTTCATCACTTTCACCACTGTAACTATAATAATCAGCATCATTCTTTTCAAACTGGATAAAGGTCATGGCTAAGCTTGTTCCCCCATCTTTTAGTTCAATGGCCAACCGGTCATCATCTAGCGTATAATGTCCTTGATACTCATTTCCCAGATACTCAAGTACTACTTCATCGTCTGTTTCAAAATCGAACACTGCCATGTGCGAATTAAAGATGACTTCCTTATCTTTTTTCTCTTCCTCAGTGATGGTCGGATCATAATTGGTCAATCCCAATTTCTTACCTGCCAACTCTGACTCCCCGTCACTACACCCTACTAGAATTAAAAGAGCAAAGCTGAATATCATTATAAAATTCTTCATATGCCCTCCCTCCTCACAGTAGTCTGTGCGCTGAACCTATCATATATAAACTTACCATGAGAATTCAGAAAAATGCAATAGAATATATTTTTAAATTTCTGTAGAGTCATCAGCTATAGACTAGAGTTCAATTGCAGATGATTTTCGATTTTCAGCAGACAATTGATTATCAATTTCGAAGATACTTCTTTAGTAGTAATTTTCATGCATAAAGATTGTTTTTTTTTCTCACTATGTTATTATTTATTTATAATCATTCTAAACAAGATTATAATATTTTCTTGGAGGGACTACATCTATGGACTTTGAAAATAACGGCAACAAGCCTGGTACTGCCCGCAGCGGTGGTGGCACTCAACCTAGGAAGCAAGGCAAAGGTGCATCCGAAGATCGTCTGACTACTCTCTTTGGAGCTCCGGTAGGTGACAGGGAAAATACAATGACTGCAGGACCGCGTGGCCCAGTAGTTATGCAAGATCCTTATTTCCTTGAACAGATGGCGCATTTTGACCGTGAAGTAATTCCTGAAAGACGGATGCACGCGAAGGGTTCTGGGGCATTCGGTACTTTCACTGTAACACACGACATTACACAATATACAAAGGCTAAAATATTCAGCGAGGTCGGCAAACAGACAGAAATGTTCGCGCGCTTCTCTACGGTAGCCGGAGAACGTGGTGCTGCAGATGCTGAACGTGACATCCGTGGCTTTGCACTTAAGTTCTATACTGAAGAAGGTAACTGGGATCTGGTTGGAAACAATACGCCAGTATTCTTCTTCCGCGACCCTAAACTTTTCGCAAGTTTGAACCACGTCGTTAAACGCGATCCTAAAACAAATATGCACAATGCCGAGAGCAACTGGGATTTCTGGACATTGCTTCCTGAAGCACTGCATCAAGTCACAATACTGATGACAGATCGCGGCATCCCTAAAGGGTTCAGAAACATGCATGGATTCGGTTCCCACACTTACAGCATGGTGAATGCAGACAACGAACGCGTCTGGGTGAAATTCCACTTCCGTACAGAACAGGGTATCGAAAACCTGACAGCCGAAGAAGCTGAAGAAGTAATTGCGAAAGACCGCGAATCCTCCCAAAGGGATCTCTTCAACGCAATTGAAGATGGCAATTTCCCTAAATGGAAGATGTACATCCAGGTCATGACCGAAGAACAGGCCAAAAACCACTACCACAACCCATTCGATTTGACTAAAGTATGGTATAAAGATGAGTATCCACTTATCCCGGTTGGTGAATTCGAACTCAATCGCAACCCTGAAAACTATTTCGCAGAAGTTGAGCAAGCAGCATTCGCCCCGACCAATATCGTTCCGGGCATCGGCTTCTCACCAGATAAAATGCTTCAAGGACGTCTCTTCTCCTATGGAGATACTCAGCGCTACCGTCTTGGTGTAAACCACCACCAGATTCCTGTGAACTCCCCTAAAGGCGCAACAGGTGTCTGCCCATTCAGCCGTGATGGTGCAATGAGGGTTGATGGCAACTTAGGTTCACACACAAACTACTACCCTAACAGCTACGGTCAATATGAAGACGATCCAAGCGTTAAACAGCCACCTCTCGAAATGGATGGTTTGATTTACGAACACGATTTCCGTGAAGATGACGACCACTATTATGAGCAGCCAGGCAAACTTTTCAACCTCCAATCTGATGAAATGAAGCAACGTATATTCACTAACACAGCAAGTGAGATGAGCGGAGTTTCCGACAAAGTGAAACATCGCCATATCAGAAACTGCTATAAAGCCGACCCGGCTTACGGTGAAGGTGTTGCAAAAGCAATGGGCATCAACATTGAAGATGTAGATATGGACAGTAATGAATAATAAATAAAAATATCCCGATCGAATCATTTCGATCGGGATATTTTTATTTCATGCTCAATGAGATCCTGCCTTTTCCTTCATCTATGTCAATTACTGTGACATCTACTATGTCTCCGACACTGACTGCTTCCATTGGATGTTTGATGAATTTTTTCGTCAATTTTGAAATGTGTACGAGCCCGTCCTGTTTTACACCAATATCAACAAATGCGCCAAAATCGGTGACATTACGGACTGTTCCAGATAGTTTCATGCCTTTTTTCAAGTCTCCCATCTTCAACACATCAGATTTCAATAGAGGCACCTCGTACTCATCCCTGATATCACGCGTTGGTGCTTTCAGGCTATCTACGATATCAAGCAGTGTCGGAAGACCGATTCCGAGATCTCCGGCCACCTCTTCCAAGTTCACTTGATGCAACGCTTCCGCCAGCTCTTTTGTGCCGATATCAGACTCGGTCATGCCGATAAGGGAAATCAGTTTATAAGTCTCCTTATAGCGTTCGGGATGAATCGGTGTCTGGTCGAGTGGTTCTTTTCCTTCTGCCACACGCAGAAAACCGACACATTGCTCGAAAGTCTTTGCTCCAAGGCGGGGCACCTTTTTGATTTCATTGCGCGACTTGAAGCCTTCGTTTTCTTCGCGGTATTTTACGATATTCATACTGATGGCAGGAGACAATCCCGCCACATGTTGAAGCAAAACATGCGAAGCCGTGTTTACATCGACTCCCACTTGGTTCACTGAAGTTTCAACGACAAAATTAAGCGATTCATTCAAAAACTTCTGGTTGACGTCATGCTGATATTGCCCGACTCCAATTGCCTTAGGGTCAATCTTGACCAGTTCACTGAGCGGATCCTGGACCCTTCGGGCTATGGATACAGCACTCCGTTCTTCAACATTGAAGTGTGGGAATTCTTCACGTGCCACCTCAGAAGCTGAATAGACGCTTGCCCCAGCTTCATTGACGATAATGAATTTGACATCTAAATCCTCAGATTGCACCAGCTCACTGATGAACAGCTCGGTTTCGCGCGAGGCCGTACCGTTACCGATTGCCAGAAGCGTAACTTTATACTCATCTATCATCTTGAGCAGCTTGTTTTTCGCTGCATCCTGCTTAGATTGTGGCGGATGCGGATAAATCACATCTTTATCAAGGAATTGACCGGCAGCATCGATTACTGCAAGTTTACACCCTGTTCTGAAGGCCGGATCCACACCAAGAATAACATGGCCTTTCAGGGGTGGCTGGAGCAGAAGCCGCTTCAAATTCTCTTCAAATATATGCACAGCATGCCGCTCACTTTTTTCGGTCAATTCTTGTCTGACTTCCCGTTCGATGGAAGGGATGATAAGACGTTTTAGGGCGTCTTCAATAGCTGTCTGTATATATCGTCCGGTGGCTGAACCTTCTTTTATGGTCTGTTTGCCGATATATCTCTTGAAACGTTCTATATCGTAATCGAATTTTACAGTAAGCACACCCAATTCTTCACCCCGATTGATCGCCAATATCCTGTGCGGTACGATTTTACCGATGGGCTCACTGTAGGTATAGTACATTTCGAAGGTGTTTTGTTCATCTTCAGCATTCTTCTTCCTCTTGGTCATCAAATCTGCGCTCTCTTTGAACACCTTCAATATATACGCTCTATATTTGGGGTTGTCTGATATATCTTCAGCAATGATATCAAGGGCCCCTTTGATGGCCTCTTCTTCAGAACCCACTTCTTCAGTCAAGTAGCGGCTTGCTTCTGTTTCCACGTTTTCTGAAGTCTGGCTCTTGATGAATTCAGCCAGGTTCTGCAGGCCCTTACGCTTTGCCTCGGTTGCCCGCGTTTTTTTCTTCTGCTTAAATGGCCTGTAGAGATCTTCCACCCTGTTCAATACGGTCTGTTTTTTTATGTCCTGTGCCAGTTCTGCAGTAAGGAAGCCCTGCTCATCAATGCGTCTAAGCACTTCCTGCTTACGCTTCTCCAGATTTTCGAGATATGAAAAGCGGTCTGAAATTGCTTTAATTTCTTGTTCATCCATACCACCGGTCATTTCTTTTCGGTAGCGTGCTATGAACGGGACGGTATTCCCCTCTTGTAGAAGCCCGAGCACATTCCCTATATCTTTTGCCCGTTTTCCTGTTGTTTTTTCAAGTTCTTTGATCAGCGTTTCGTTCATCTTATCTCTCCTGTTTTAAATCTGGTTGATCCTTATATATTATAACACTGAAACCCCCCATCCTTAAGGATGGGGGGTAGATATTCTACTCTTTCTCACTCACTGCCTGGCGCAGCTTATTGATTGCGGTGCGCTGAAGTCGCGATACATGCATTTGACTGAGGCCGATGCGCTCTCCCGTTTCTTTCTGACTCAGACCTTCCATGAAGGTGAACTGGATAATCTCCCGTTCCCTGTCTGAAAGTATCGGAATCACCTTTTCCAGGATCAGTCTTTTTTCTGACAGATCATAGTTGTCATCGGACTGTCCCATGACATCAAGCAACGTTACCGTGGATCCGTCTTTATCTGCCTCAATGGAATGATCGACACTCAATGCATTGTAGCTTTGACCCATTTCCATCGCTTCCAGCACGTCTTCTTCTGAAACTTGCAGATGATCTGCAATTTCACTTATCTTTGGAGACCGTTCCAATCGATTGGTGAGTTCGTCATTCGCATTTTTGATCTTGGGGCCGATTTCCTTGATTCTCCTCGGGACATGCACGCTCCATGTCTTATCCCTCAGATACCTTTTGATTTCACCAACGACTGTTGGGACTAGGAATGCTTCGAAACGTCGATCAAAGGATACATCGAACCTTTTGATTGCGCCAAGAAGCCCAACCATGCCGACCTGCACAAGATCCTCATGATGGCTTTGACCCTTTGAATAGCGATAGGCAAGAGATTCGATGAGTTTCTTGTAGTGTTCTGCCAATCTCGCTTGAGCCGCATCATCCCCATTCTCCTGATGGCTGCGAATCAGTTCATTAATATCTTCCGGTGTTAATTTTCTATCGATTGACGATTGTTTCTCCATTCGAATGCACCTGACTTTCATTAATAAACTTCGTCATGCTGATTGTGACGCCAGGATCTTTTTTAATATAGACTTCATCCATTAGTGTTTCAATCAGGAATAGTCCCAAGCCTCCCTCTCTGAGGTAGTTGATGTTGTCATCTTCAGTATAAGGACCCAGTTCCTCTTTTACTGCTTCATAATTGAAACTCTGACCGTGATCTGCAACGATGATTTCCACTTTTTCAGTGTATATCGCAAAACCAATCAGTACTTCTCCACCCTTTTCTTCATCATAGGCGTGTTTTACTGCATTGGTGACAGCTTCTGACACAGCAATTTTGGAGTCTTCTATCTGATCATAAGTAGCTCCTACCCTTGAAAGTACGCCGGACAATGTCAATCGTATCAATCCTACATACTCGGCGCTCGAAGGAAATTTCATTTCTATATAATCGTAATTCTCTGCCATACTATTCAACCCCCGACGCTTCGTTGATATGCATAAGATCTCTCAAACCTGTAATTTCAAACAACCTTAATATCCGCTTTGTCACTCCAGTGACATAAAGTTCTCTATCGTGTTGGTTCAATTCCTTTAAAGTACCGACGAAAATGCCGAGACCCGTAGAATCCATATATTCGACATCCGTTAAATCTATTCTGATATCGTGACTGCCCGACTGGCGGATGGGTTCCAAGATTTTCTGCAACTCAGGTGCAGTATAGACATCTAGTTCCCCTTTAAGCACAATCACATATTCTTGTTCTCTCTCTGTTGTATCGATATTGAGATTCATTAAGTTCCACTCCCATTCAACTTAAATACATAAACACTTCAAGCTTTACCCGTATATGAAATTTCTAAACACATAAAGCCTAATTTTTATTATTTTTTAATATGAATAACGTCAGATCATCTTTTTTATGCGGGTTCTGGACACGCATGAGTGATTCATAGATATACTGGACAATATCCTGTGGATGATGATCCTTCACTTGTTTGATCATATCCTTTACATAGTCGAGCTCGATGAATGTATCGTCATGCTTCCTTAGTTCCGTCACACCATCAGTAAATACGATGATCATGTCCTTGGGCCCGAGCCGTGCTTCCTTCTGCTCATAACGTGCATGCCGCTTTACTCCAAGGACAACCCCTTTGGCATCAATTTCTTCGAATTCATCCGTATCGTGCCTATATAGCAGGGCAGGCTCATGTCCTGCCGAAGAGTAATAGAACCGGTTTGTGCTATGATCATACAAACCATAGAACATGGTGACGAACATATTTTGATTGACGTTCTTCTCGACCACCCTGTTCAGTTTCCTCAGACTGTCGCTCGGCAATTGGGAATAACCATAAGAATCCATGCCGAACTTTATCATGCTCATCGCAATTGCGGCCGGTATCCCCTTGCCTATGACGTCAGCAATCGCAAAACTGAGCATGCCGTCATTATGGTCGATAATGTTGAAATAGTCTCCGCTGACTTTTCTGGCGGGCACGCTGATGGCGCCGATTTCCATCGTGTCAAACGTTGGGATTTCGGTCTTCAGCATCGTTTCCTGCAGACTGGCTGCGACGTCCATTTCCTTATCATGGATTTTAAGCTTGTTCATCATGGATCTATAATCCCTGTATGTAAATCCAAATGAGATGATCACTTCTTGCAGGATGTCTAAAGATTGCTTTATGAGGGCGCCATCTTCTATTCCCATATCGTCAAGGAGCTCCATATGAAGCGAAACAATCTCCTCAGGTGAGGTGTCCATTTCAATGACTTCTTCGCTGAATGATTGGCACAGATCCATAGCTTTGTCTGCATCTCCCCCATAAAGGTAAAGCTGGATGATTTCCCTGTATTTATTTACAATATTATCAATATACGTCATGATTTCACCTCATACTGAAAAAAGACTTTTGTACACAAAAGTCCATCAGCTTTTCATTTTCTTGGATTTCCTGGGTTTTTTCGGCAGGAGATCAAGGCTTATCATCAACGCCTTGTCCACTTCTTTCATCTTTTCTTCATTCAAATATGTAAGTTTTTCCCTAAGTCGCTTCTTATCGATTGTACGGACTTGTTCGAGCAATATGACCGAATTCTTGTCCAGATTATATGTATCCTTTGAAATCTCCACATGTGTAGGTATCTTGGCTTTGTCGATCCGGCCAGTAATTGCGGCAACTATCACAGTGGGGCTGTGGTAGTTGCCGACATTATTCTGGATGATCACTACTGGACGTTTACCACCCTGTTCAGAACCTTGCACAGGTGAAAGATCAGCAAGATATACTTCGCCTCTCTTCATCTATTCACCATCTTTACTGTAAACGAGGAAATCTTCGTTGCATTTTTGTGCTTCACATTCAAGCTCGTGACTTTCAGACGCAATGGAAAGGTTGATCTCACTCATCTCTGTATATCCATGTTCAAGAGAGAGTACTGTGCTGCTGCACAATGTCGTGTTCATCATTACTAGACCACTCCTCTATTACATCGCTATTCATAATAATGATAACATGTATAAAAAATCATTACTAGTTTATTTTAAAACTTCATTGCTGATGCGACTACCGTCTGTGCCATGGTAAATACGCGGCAGTCTGCGGCCGAGCTTGCACATAGATTCGTAAGGTATCGTATCCACATAATCACTGTAGGATTCCATAGACTGTGCGGAATGCCGTTTTGGAGTGATGATATGTACTTTGTCCCCCAATTCAACATGGTCAGGAACACGGATCATGATGTAGTCCATACATACGGTCCCGACTACCGGGCAGGATGTGCCGTCCTCCAGAGCCACTTTATAACCTGTGCGTGAACGAAGGAAGCCATCCGCATAACCGATCGGCAGCGTGGCTATGGTCACTTTCTCATCTGCGATATATTTCAATCCATAACTGACCCCCTCTCCTTCTTGCAGCACATGTGTATCCACTACATGGGTCACCAGGCCGACGGACGGCTTCAGCTCGACAGGTGATATCCCCGCTATGAAGTCAGACGGATAATATCCATATAGGGAGAGGCCGATGCGCATGGCATTGCATTCATCTGCCTCAAGATGAAAGGCACCTGCTGAATTTTGGACGTGCACAAACTGAGGTTTTTTAACTTGCGAAATAATGGATTTGAATGTTCCGTACTCTTTGAAGGGGCGTTCCGAATCAACCTCCGCTGAACTGAGGTGACTGAACAGGCCTTCATAGGTAAGGTAAGGAGAGGCCTCTATCAACGCAATCATCTGATTAACCTCTTTGATGTTGGATACACCCAGTCGATTCATGCCACTGTTCACCTTGATATGGACCCAGACACCCTTTCCATCATCATCTTCGATAGCCTGCTCCGCTCTTTTAAGCCATTCATAGCTCGGGGCGGTGACAGCTATACGGTGCTTTATGGCTTTGTTCATATCTTCCGGCCTGATCGGTCCGAGAATGAGTATCTTCTCCCTGATGCCATGCATCCTCAACTCGACCGCTTCATCCAGCGTACCGACTGCAAAGAAATCCACACCAATATGGGACAAGTACTCTGCAACAGCAGTGCTGCCCAACCCATATGCATTCGCCTTTATGACTGCGATGAAAGTCTTATCAGGATGCATTCCACTCACAGCTTTATAGTTGTGTCCGATAGCTGCCAGATCGACATCGACAATTGTATCCCTATAGTACTTTTCCGACATATCTCAATCTCCTCATCCCTTATTTTCAAGTATCACTGTGGCAGTGGCATAATGATTGGAGTGAGAAATTGAAACATGTGCGCACTCCTCTCCGCTTATGAAGGGTTTTCCCACCTCATCATTCAGACAAGTGATGTCTGAAAAAGTGATACGTTCCCCTATGCCACTGCCCAGAGCTTTACTATATGCTTCCTTGACCGCAAAGCGCCCAGCCAGATACTCCATCCTTCTCTTTTCGCTGCTTAATGTCCTGTAGACTTCCATTTCCTCCTCAGATAAAATCCGCTTCGACAACCGTCCGCCTTTATCTTCCGCGGCTTTGATCCGTTCGATTTCAATTATATCGGTGCCTAGGCCTCTGATCATATGGTTCTCCCTGTCTTTTCATTGATTAGTGTCCTGATATCATTGCGCAGATGGTCAGCTTCACCCGACTCGAGTTCAGGTATGTGGATAGGTGCTGCAGATGTTCTCAGGGTAACCCCTTTGAGAGCGTACCGTTTCATCAACGGACCAACTGTCGTATCAATATTCTGTACTCTGAACAGCGGTACAGCAAGTTCTTCTTTGAAGATGATTCCTTTATGGATACGTATTTCATCGCGAGAAACATCATAACGGAAATATTTATATTTCAATTTCGGCATCAACCATACATTGATCAGGCTGATGTAGATGAAAATCACAAAAGGTATGAGCGGCACCCACCATGGCAGCCATTCCCATATATAGAAATGCAGTATCGTTGCGGCAACCGCCACCAGCAATGCAATCAACGCGGCAATCCCTTCACGAATCCGCCACACCGTGATCGATTTCGGTGATATCTTTTTCATTGGAAGCACTCCTTTCAGCCCACTGCCAGATAGTATCCACATCTTTTTGGTCAATGAACTTCAAGGTCGCCCGGGACCCCATCATCCCCGCGGCGGTGACCAGCGTTATAATCCCGAGTTCAGACCGCTTAAGAAACGGGTTATACGCCCATTCCGCTTCTATCAATTTATCCGATTTGATGATATAGTGCGAACGCTTGAAAAACGATGTGGTCATCAGATTGATCTCTTCATCCCGGATTGTATAGCCACTGTTATGGGCACTGTAAAAACCAGATAGGGCGACAATGGTGAGTAGTGCCAAGCCAATGGTCCACATATAGTCAAACCAGAAATAATGGATGATGGCGCTGATGGTGAAGATGCCTAAAGCCATCACTTGGAAGTATCTTCTGTATCCCCTGACCGGTACGATACGTGGAGGGACTTCTATATGATAATTCGGGAAAATCTGTTCTGTAATCCTATATAGGTCATCTCTTTTTATGAAGGGCAGGATTTCAACCTTGCCTTCGACATCGTCCCCTTCCAGGGAATCACTCGTAATCGTTGCAGCCAATGAATAATAGCCGATCATCCTACGGATGATCGAATCCCTTACAATAATGTTCTGAACCCGGTTGATGTTGATGCTTTGATGTTTCTTTTCAATCAACCCATATTCGACGACAAGATCATCGTCTTTCATCTTGAGCGTGTATTTATGGTATTTGATCATAAGGATGAGTATGCCTATTGCATATCCCACAAGAATGAAGGAACCTACTGCAAGCATATAAGCCCACAAGACACTCTTGAATGCCCCTTCAAAATAGTCGAAATAGCGCTCCAGCAAAAAGTCCGCTCCGATGATGTTGATGAAGCCGAATGCCAGCGCAAGGAAAGTACCTAAAGCGCCGCTGGTCATGCTCATCAGAAGGAGCGAGCGGTTACTCATCAGATAAAGTTCCGTGAACTCCTGGGGGTCCTCCGCTTCATGCCGAGGCCAGTCGCTCGAAGCACCGATAATCGCCTCACCTTCTGCCTGTGACTTCTCATCATAGAGTATTCTCTGCAGTGATTCGGCTTGGGTTTTCTTCATTGTATCAATACGAATGGCGTCCCCCGGAGTGATGATCTCCAATTTCACAGCACCGAACATACGATGGAATATGGGTTCGCTGAAATCAATCGATTGTATCCTCCCTATATCAAGTTCTTTCTCCCGGTTGGTAATGACCCCGTCCTTGTAGATGAATTTGCCCGCTTCTATCCAAAACCGTGTCCGATATTTATTCAGGAAATCCATACCTCCGAACAGCACGATGGCAAGAACCAGTACACCGATAAAAATGACAATATATTTGAGCGAGACTTCACCTGAGAATATGACGTCACGTGAATTGAAAAGGATTATGATCAATGGAATCCAGAGATTTTTGACGCCATTGACGATACTGCCAAGATAAGCGACTGGGTGGAGTTTCTGCGGGCTATACATCTGTATGTGCCTCCTTCACCTGTTGTATGATGGTTGCTTTCATCTCCCGTGCCTCGTGCAATTTCAGAGGGGGCATCACCATGTTCGAACTGGCCGTTGATACTTCCAGTATGGCGAAATCATGCCTTCTGGAAATCGGGCCCGTTGCCAATTTGGCACCCTGCACTCTCTGGATCGGCACCATTTTTGTTGCGATGCGGAAAAACCCCTTTTTGACTACGAGGCGCCCTTCATCGATTTCATAACGGGTCACTTTTCTATAGACAAACGGTCTTATGAAGATGCCCATTATCAATAACATGATAAGCACCCCGCCCGTTCCAAAGTATACCCAATGACTCCATTCAAGATAAAAGGTAAGGGCACTGGCCACAATCCCTATGAGCAACCATAGGGTGAAAGATGCCAAATAACGTTTTTGCATATATGGAACTACTTCATCATGCACTTTTTTCATGTTTGCCTCCACTTATATATCGATTATACATTATGACGATTAGCCTTATCCTTTAAATATACTACGTAGAATATAAAAAAAACACCCCTGTCCATTGGACAGGGGTATGGAATTATTTGATGTGATCTTTAAATGTGCGGCCGCCTTGGCGCTTGTTGTTGTTCTGTGGTGGTCTGTTGCCCTGACGCTTGTTGCCTGAGCGGTTATCATAGCCACGGCCTTTCTTGAATGGCTTCTTGCCACCTGAAGGCTTGCCTCCGCGTCGATTGCCACCTTTTCGTGTAAGTGGTTTTTCGAATGACAGTTGGATATTGTCATCTGATGCGTTGAACAGGAATTCATTGAGCAGTGCTGCAACGATTTCCTTCGCTTCACCTTGCTCAAGCAGGTGTTCCGCCACTTCAAGAGTATGTGCATTGTTGTTGTTGGCCTTCCATTGATCCATCTTCTCATAGATCTCTTTTTCACGTGCTTTAAGCACTTCTTTTTTAAGAGGCGGTCTGAGCGCAGAGATCGTTTTCTTTTTGGCATTTTCAATCATTCTCAAATAATCCATTTCTACTGGATTGACGAATGTGAGTGCCACACCTTCTTTACCCGCACGTCCCGTACGGCCGATTCTGTGCGTATAGCTCTCGGAATCTTGAGGGATATCGAAGTTGTAGACGTGGGATACGCCTGAAATATCGAGGCCTCTGGCTGCAACATCTGTGGCAACCAATATATCCAAGGCATTGTTCCTGAATTTCTTCAGGACTTCAAGACGTTTCGATTGCGTGATGTCGCCATGCAGTCCTTCAGCGCGGTAGCCTTTAGCGACCAACGCACTCGTCAGCTCATCAACGCGGCGTTTTGTACGCCCGAAGACGATTGCCAGTTCTGGCTGATGGACGTCTAGGAAGTCAGTAAAGACTTCAAGCTTTTCGAGCTCTTTTACGATAGTGTAATGCTCGGTAATCTGCGGGTCGCTTGCACCACCCTGATTCATGGTTTTGACGATTTTTGCGTCTTTCATGAACCGTTTGACCAACTCTTGTATTGCTGGTGGCATCGTCGCCGAGAACAGCAATGTGTGCCTGTCATCCGCAGGCATCTCGGACATGATGAACTTGACGTCATCTATGAATCCCATGTTCATCATTTCATCCGCTTCATCGAGGACAAGTGTATGGATGCTATCGAGTTTCAATGTCCTTCTCTTGATGTGGTCGATGATACGGCCAGGTGTACCCACGATGATTTCTGGTTTTCTCTTCAAATCCTTGATCTGGCGTTCAATGCTCATCCCGCCAAATATAGTGGATACACTAAGTTTTTTGTACTTGGCAAACTTCTTGAGTTGGTCGCTCACCTGTGCGGCCAATTCACGCGTCGGTGTGAGGATCAGCACTTGAGTGCCGCCCTGCTTCTCGGTATTTTCAATGATCGGAATGCCGAAAGCACCTGTTTTCCCAGTACCTGTTTTTGCCTGCCCGAGAATATCTCTTCTTTCGAGCGCGAGAGGAATACTTTCCTCCTGAATTGGGGTTGGTGTTTCGAACCCTATGTCTTCCAGTGATTTCAAGGTTTCATCACTGACACCTAATTGTTTAAAAAACTTCAAATTAGAGTCTCCTTTGACTTATCGTTTCTCATTTTCGTTACGCATAACTACTCAATATTAACATTTTTATTGTCATTATACAAGTCTTATCTCTTCCGGGAAAAGGAAGCGTTCGGTGAATATATTTAACTCAAGCTGATGCGCTTCTGTAAATGCAAAAAGATGCGGCGCACCCTCTATCAGTTCTAGTCTGGCGGACGGTATCTGCCTGCTCACTTCAATGCTTGATATCGAAGGCACAAGAAGATCCAGTGTACCATGGATGATCAATGTATCCGTCTTGATCTCTTCCAAGCTCCCGGACTTCGCCTCAACAATCCGCTTGAACTCCTGATACGCTTTAAACGGAATATCTTTGAGTCGCTTTCTGATCTTCTGGTAGAGGTGCATTTTCATATGTTCACTGAAATGTGCTGGAGTAAGGTTCAACCGCCCTAATCTTGAGAGCCTGATATGCTCGAAAGCCGGAGCGATGAGCACGAGTTTGTCTATAGACTCATGCTGTGCGATATGGCTGGCGAAGACGCCTCCCATCGAAAAACCGATGATGTAGACTGAATCTACACGCTCTTTAAGGTTTTTATATGCATGCAGCGCCTCAGCATACCAGGCATCACCATCTGGCTCAGTGAGATTGAGCACTGTTCCATGTCCTGGATAGACTGGAAATTCATAGTCGAATTCATACCTTGATTTCAAATAATCGAACAGAGGTTCCAATTCATACCGTCCTCCAGTGTAGCCGTGGAGAAAGAGCAGACCGATGGATCTAGATATAGTCGTTCACCCTCTCCAACGCCATTCCTCTGGATGCCTTCAATAGAATGACACTTTCAGGCGTCATCACTGATTTAAGTGCGGTGGCCAACGATTTTATATCATCATGGTGTGACCGGCTATCAATGTCAACATTATCATGAACAGCCTTCATCGCCTCCCCATAAGTCAGGATGTGATCAAAATGATGGTCCGAGCTGTTGATATGTTGTGCTATCGACAGATGAAGCGGCGCCGAATACTCTCCAAGTTCCAAAATATCCCCAAGGACGAGGATGCGGTTGTCAGAATCCATGCGACCTATAGTATCAATCGCACTTTTGGTGCTGGATGGACTTGCATTATAGGCATCATTTATGATGACTGCCCCATTTTGATGAATCATGCGTTCCATGCGCATATCCGTTACGACCAGTGTCTGGAATTGGTCCTTGACGTCCTTCATGGAAAGGCCCACAGCTTCTGCTGCAAGTAGGGCCATCGAAGCATTGGCGGCGTTATGGACACCAAGCTGTGGTATCTGGACATCCATATTCCCTGGGCCTAATTCAAAATGGGTGCCCTCCCGGGTTTCTGAAACATCCATTATCCTAATATCATTGCTCGGCTGCTCCCCTGCTGTCTTTAGATTATAGGGGGCGTCACGCTGCACCAATGCCTCAAGTAAAGGGTAATCCCTCGAGTAGATGAAGGTGCCGTTTGGTTTCAAGCCATCCACAATTTCATACTTTGCACGGGCGATATTTTTCCTCGAGCCTAATTTTTCGATGTGGGACTCCCCCACATTGGTCAAGATTGCGATATCGGGCTGTGTCATTGTACTGAGCAGATTGATGTCGCCTGCTTTGTCCATCCCCATCTCCAATATGGAGATTTCAGTGTCAGCATCAAGCTGAAGCAGCGTCAATGGTAGACCAATCTCATTATTGTAGTTGCCGATCGTCTTCTTCACTTTGAAGTGTGGGGAAAGCAGACATTCGACCATATCCTTCGTGGTTGTCTTTCCGTTCGATCCCGTAATCGCGATGACTTTGGGAGACACTTCTTCAAGGTACTTTTGTGCAATGGTCTGCAGAGCAAGCAAACCGTCTGGAACATGGATGAGCGGCAAGGATGAATCAGACTGTGATGACGCTTGTTCTGTCAGGCTGAGCGCCGCCCCTTTATCGAAAGCCTGCTCCATAAAACGGTGGCCATCCGTATTCTCTCCTTTGAAGGGGATGAACAGATTGCCTTTTTGCAGCGTCCTTGTATCTATAGATACCCCTTTTATGATTCTATCCTTTTGTGATTCTGCAGCAGCATTCATCTGTCCACCACAGAAATTGGCGATTGTCCCTATTGTTGTCTCAATCATAACTACTGTACAACTCCATCATCGTTTTATTTTTGTGTTCATCAAATTCATATTGGGTTAATACGCTTAATTTTATCATAAAATAGTGTATACTAAATGTCATGATTCCATAATGGGTTAGGTGAATTTTTTGGAAAAAAACAATAATTACAAAAGACAAAATGCCAATATATTCTTCAGGATGGACTGGCTGTTGCTACTGCTTATTGTAGTCCTTGGGACCGTCAGCGTCTTCATGATCCGTTCTGCAATGACCAGCGGACAATACAATACCGATTTCGCCCTTAGGCAGACTTTATTTTATCTGCTTGGTTTCCTGATGGTCTTCGTGCTGACTTTTATCCCCGTCAAATGGCTGAAGCAGTATATCTGGCTCATATACACTGCCGGCGTCCTATCGCTTGCCATTCTTTTCATCGCGCCTGTTTCCCCGATTACACCGATTATAAATGGTGCCAAAAGTTGGTATCAATTCGGGTTCTTCAGCATCCAGCCATCCGAGATCGTCAAGATCATCTACATATTGACTCTGGCCTATGTCATCAACCAGCATAATAAATATAAGATAACCAATGATCTGAGTGCAGATATTAAACTGCTTATAAAAATCGCCGCAACTTCCATTCTGCCGATGCTGCTCATACTATTCCAAAATGATTTGGGCACCACCTTGGTCATGCTGGCGATACTATTCGGAATGATTATCGTCTCAGGCATCAGCTGGTGGCTTATTGTTCCGACCTTGATTGCAGCAGTTACAATCGGGGGTGCCTTGATTCTTGGCATCATCTACAGGCCGGACATACTTGAGCGTTACCTAGGCATTCACCCTTATCAGTTCGAGCGAATATACTCTTGGCTGCGGCCGGAGGAATACATGGCCGAAGGTGGCTTCCAGCTCAGCAACTCATTAAAGGCGATCGGTTCTGGTGGCATTGATGGGAAAGGCTTTGGTGATGGCATCATCTACATTCCGGAAAACCATACGGACTTCATCTTTACGATCATCGGTGAAGAATTCGGGTTTATCGGTGCCACTGCCGTCATCGTACTTATATTTATGCTTATGCTCCACCTCTTCAGGATTGCAACAGTCGTTGATGATAGTTTCTCATCTTATTTCATCATCGGCTACCTTTCCATGCTGATGTTTCATGTTTTCCAAAATATCGGCATGACTGTACAACTATTGCCGATTACCGGACTCCCTTTGCCTTTCATCAGTTATGGAGGAAGTGGGCTCTGGGCTAACATGTTGGCGATTGGAATCATAATGAGCATCTATTTCCATCAATATGACAAGAAAGCATAAAATAACCGCAGCTTAGTAGCTGCGGTTATTTTAGATGTTCTGTTCTTTCAACCGTAATTGTTCCTTATGTGCAATACCGTTCATGATTTCAAGTCTAGATCTCGAAACCTTTACTTTAACACCAAGTTCACTCAACATCGTGACAACTTGCTTCACTTTAGAACGGTCGTTTTTGTACATAATGACACTCCCCGTTTTTCAACTTACTCTTATTTTAACGCGAAATTTATATTTTTGCCATACAAATCAAAAAATAAATGTTACAGAATTTTAAATAATCTTGGTTTATAATAGAATACAAGTGAGGTGAAAATATGGAATTAGCTATATTTGAATTCCTATCCAGCGCAAAAGTGTTGAGTACCATCACCCTTATCATAATTGGAATCAACCTCCTTTTTGCCATAGGGCTGATATTTTTGGAACGACGCAGCGCGCAGAGCATATGGGCTTGGCTTATGGTCCTTTTCTTTCTGCCGATCATCGGCTTCATATTTTATATCCTTTTCGGCCGCCAAATATACAACCAGAAGTTATTCCAGATCAATGAAGCAGACAAAGTGGGTCTTGAGCACCTAGTTGATGAGCAACTCAGTGATCTACAGAACAACCGTATGTCTTTCGCAAACGACATCACAAACCGTCATAGGAAAATAATCCATATGTTGCTTGATAACAACCAGTCTTTCATGACCATCAACAACAAAATAGATATCTTCACCGACGGCAATGAGAAATTCGAAAAGCTGATTGAAGATATCTATAATGCGAAAGACCATATCCATTTCCAATACTATATCTTAAAACTGGATGGAATCGGCCAAAGAGTACATAAAGCATTGCTTGCAAAGCAACGAGAGGGAGTCTCTGTCAGGATTCTCTACGACGATATAGGTTCCAGAACCCTCCGGTTGAGCAACTTTAAAGAATTGAAAGAAGCTGGAGGTCTGGTTGAAGCTTTCTTCCCGAGCATGCTCCGCCTTATAAATCCACGAATGAACAACCGCAACCATCGTAAAATTGTAGTAATAGATGGCACTCTCGGGTATGTAGGCGGCTTCAACGTAGGGGATGAATACATTGGCTTGAATAAAAAGTTCGGCTATTGGCGTGATACCCACTTGAGGATTGAAGGGAATGCTGTTAAATCTCTCCAGTTGCGCTTTATGTTGGACTGGAATTCACATGATAAACGCAATAACATGTTCAGGGAAAATCGCTACTTTCCTGAAATAAACCACTATTATGGCAACACGCCTATGCAAGTGGCTTCAAGTGGCCCCGATGAAAGATGGCAGCAGATCAAATACGGCTATATGAAAATGATTTACAGCGCAAAGGAAGCCATCTATATCCAGACACCCTATTTCATTCCAGACCAATCTTTCTTGGAGGCAGTCAAAATCGCTATATTGAGCGGAGTCGAAGTACATCTGATGATCCCTGACAAACCTGATCACCCGTTCGTCTATTGGGGCACCTACTCCAATGCAGGTGCGATAGCACGGATGGGGGCCCACGTCCATATTTACGAGAAAGGTTTCCTCCATCAGAAAGTGATGATGGTCGATGATGAAGTGTTGAGTGTCGGGACGACAAATGTCGACTCCAGAAGCTTCTTTTTGAACTTCGAAGTCAATGCTTTCATATACGATAAAAATGAAGCAACCAAATACCGACTCATCTATGAAGCAGATATTGAGGACTGTTCTCTGCTTACCGTTGAAAGATACGACTCCAGAAATAAATGGATTCGTATAAAGGAAGGCATTGCGAACCTCATTTCGCCCATCCTTTAATATCCAAATAAAAAGGCATGATATCCAAAAGATATCATGCCTTTTTCACTGCATTATTTTTTCTTTTTACGTTTTTTCTTCGGCATTACTTTAGCACTCTTCAAGCGCTTCTCTTTTTCTGCCTGTTCCCGTTCATGTGCTTCTATGATAGGGGCCATTTCTTCAGCTACCTTCTTTTTATAGAAAGTGTTACCTGCCCAAGTCTGGAATATCAGGAAAAGACCGCCGACTGCCCAGTAAAGTGGGAGGGCCGAAGGTGAAATCAATGAAATCCAGATGATCATAATTGGAGAGATGTACATGAATAGCTGCATCTGTTTGCGCTGTTCTGGAGATACAAACTGCATGGAAACAAATGCCTGTCCTGCATAGACGATTCCGGCAATGGCCACCATGAACAGATCCTGCTCAGTCAAATTCATCCAAAGGAAAGATGGATATTCGGTAATTCCACCTTCAGATGGGAATTTGAGGGAGAAATATAGCGCCATGACGATAGGCATCTGAATCAACATAGGTAAGCAACCCATATTGAGCGGGTTGATTCCGTGTTTCTTGTAAAGTCCCATCATCTCCTGTTGGGCTTCCATCTTCTCTTCCTGAGTAGTGGCAACTTTGACTTTCTTTTGAATCTCTTCCATTTCAGGTTTAATGATTTTCATCTTTTCGCGCATCATCATCTGATTTTTATATGTACGCATCATGAATGGGAATATTGCTAAGCGAACGATTAAGGTAACGACTATAATAGCCAAGCCATAATTATTGTTCAGGTTTTCACCAAGCCAATGAACTAGACTATCCATCGGACGGACGAAAGTATTAAAGAAAAACCCATTTCTATTTTCTTCCTGGGAATAGTCACAGCCGGAGAGCACAAGCACCAGACCGATCATTAGCGGGAAGAGCCATTTTTTACTCATTTCTTCACCTCATAATTTGTCTCACATAAAAGAAATTGTAACATAAAAGAATGTCTAAAAAAACATATTATAAAATCTTACACATCCATTAGTGACAATTTAATGATACTTCTATTTATATTCTGAGTTTCCAACGAAAAACAGACCTAGCGATTGCTAGGTCTGGTCAGGAAGGTTCATTCCTAGAGTCTTGAACCACATACAGGCCAAGGCTGGGATCCTCTTTGATCATAAAGGATTTGAGCTCTTTTGGTTTGTTCTGCTGCCGATGCATTGGATGGCAGACCGCTTCCGCCTACAGACTGCCAAGTGCGAACATCGAATTGGTAAAGACCATGATAAAGGCCATTTGCGCTTACGATGCCCGGAGCGCCGCCAGATTCACACTGCGCTAATGCTCCCCAGTTCTGTGAACTTGAATTATTGGAAGTGGACACATTTTGTGCTTTAGCTTGTTGACGCTCTTCAGCTGCTGCTTGCTCTGCCGCACGTTCTTCAGCTGCTGCTTGCTCTGCCGCACGCTCTTCAGCTGCTGCTTGCCCTGCTGCACGTTCTTCGGCTGCTGCTTGCTCTGCCGCACGTTCTTCAGCTGCCGCTTGCTCTGCTGCACGTTCTTCGGCTGCCACTTGTTCTGATGCGCGTTCTTCGGCTGAACCATTCTGCTGAACTTCTTCAACCGGCTGCACTTGAGCAGGTGCTTCTTCAACCGCTGGCGCTTGAGCAGGCGCTTGAGATACATTGCTTCCGGAGACTGAAAGCGTCTTGCCGGCAATGATGAGGTCTGATGACAGGTTGTTCCATGTCTTCAAGTCTGAAACGGAAACATCAAATTTTTGCGCGATCTCAAAAAGAGTATCTCCTGATTTTATTTTATAAACTCCTGCTTCTTTATCTCCTGAATCATTTGCTTTTGTGATTTCAAGCTCTTGACCTGGGAAGATAAGGTTGGAAGTCAAATTATTGGCTGATTTAATCGCGTCGACCGTTGTGTTGCTCTGATGCGCGATTTCGGAAAGAGTATCTCCTTTATCTACTGTATGAGTTGCTGCTTCTGCACTGTAAGCGAGTGTGCCGGATACAGCAACTGCTGCACCGATAGATAGTACTTTCTTCATAATTAGTATACCCTCCGTATTCCCTTAAGCGGAATAATGTTTTCTTATTAGCTGAATAGTACTATATCAGATTTAAACATTTCTTAGGTTACAGGAATATAAAGAAAAGCGTTTTTCATTACAATCAGATTACAATATCACTTCTTGTTGTAAGACCTTTTTCACAAATAGTGTATTTATACCTCTTCTAGGTTTCAGAATTTATTCATCTTCTAAAGGTTTCATATAAAATACCCTGCTTAAGTCCGATCGCAGTAGTCGGCCTTAAGCAAGGTATGGTGAGTAGTGTGAGTGTAGATAGTGTGAATCAATTGGACCTGTTCAGGTAAAGGCTTTTTCCTTCTTTTCATCTGAATCTTCGTTTGGCACAAGTTGCAATGTATGACTGTCATTCTTATGTTCATTCAAAACTTTTTCCAAAGACTCCAGGTGGCGGTCCTTCAAAAGTGCCTTGCCTGAATCATCGGAGCTTTCTAATGTATGGACTGTCCTTTCACCGATGTAGTCCCACTGGTCATAATGCTTTACCGCCTCCCCTATCATGCGTGAAGGATTCGTAATGTCTTTTTGTCGGCTTATCTTATCCGGGATATGTTTAATGCTTTCAGCCCATATTTCCATCCGATATTCTTTTTCACCTTCTTGGGTTGTATGGACCGTGGTGGCGACCTGACCACTGACGCACAGGATATCACCTTCAGCAGCTTCTGTGAGTACTTTAGGTAGTGCTTTTCCGAAGGCTTTACAGTAAATGAAATGTACTTCTTTTGATTTCCTTTCATCTTTGGGCACTCTGACGGTTGCAATGATGAATGAATTGATGCTGCCATTCACCGTTTTCTGTACCGTCACATTACGCACCAGCTCCCCCACCAACAAGACTTTGTTCATCATTAGTTCACCTCCTTCCTGTCCCAAAGATAAACCTAAAGTAAATATTCTGCAAAAGGCTGAAATTTGATTTTACAGCCATTTCCTTTACAATTAGAATGAATATGGTGATGATAAATAAATATTGAAACGCAAGGTGGTGCGATTTCAAAAAAATTGCATCAACGATTCATATGAAGGGAGGAACTGGTATGAAGTCTTTCAAGGTAGTTGAATTGAAGCTGGAACATGAAGAGAATTATATAATACTGGATATCATCGATGGCATCATAATCAATAAGGAGAAGGGAGAGGCTCCTTGGTTGATCGAGATTTCCACTTCTCCCGACTTTAAGGATATTCTAAAGGAGATGATTGGAACGGAAGTTGAAATTCTTGTTACGATTACGAGACATTCAAACGAACCGGCCAGATTCAGAGGAACGTTCAATGAAATGAATGAGTTGGATCAGGCACTATCCTTAATATTCAATGGCAAGATAATCGTACAAGGACCAACGTATGCTGAAGATGTACTCACCCATCTGTTGAGTGAAGGGTATGAAGAAGAGACATTGCTCCATGAGTTCAAATCCATCATGGAGTCTAAAAAAGAAATAAAAACATCCGATGATTAATCATCGGATGTTTTTTGGTCTTGTATGGCAAAGGTAATTTCACATTTACAGGCAATCTCCCCATCTACTGTAGCGACTGCCTCCCCTTTGCCGATAGGACCCTTTATTTTTGTTATTTCAACTGTCAGTTCCAGAGTATCCCCAGGTCTGACCTGCTTTTTGAACCTACATTTATCTATGCCTGCAAAAAAGGCAAGCTTTCCTTGGAACTGTTCCTCCTGTAGAAGCGCGACTGCACCTACCTGAGCCAATGATTCCACAATCAGAACACCTGGCATCACAGCGTACTCAGGAAAATGCCCTTGAAAGAATGGCTCATTACCGGACACTTGTTTGACTCCCGTACACTTTACACCCGGTTCTACTTCAGTGACTTTGTCTATTAGCAGAAAAGGTGGGCGGTGCGGAATTATCGCCTTTATCTGATCGTAACTTAGCATTGTATCATTCCTTAGTCATATTGATGATGTGTTCCCATGTTTCCAGACGAAATACTTCCATTGGATTATTCAATATCCCATATCCGATCATAAGGCCCACAAAGAACACGATAATTGCCACATATACATAAAGCAGTATTCTGACAATCAACGGAAATCTGCGATGGACCAGCTTTCTTGATTCTTCGGCCATAACACTACCTCTTTATTTAGAAGTTATCACACTTTTCGTGTGTTGCTCATCTGTGCGCTCTATATCGGCTCCAAGCTTCTGCAACTTGCCATGGAAATCTACGTAACCACGGTCCAGATGATTCAATTCAGTAACTTCAGTATACCCTTCTGCTACCAAACCTGCAAGAATCAATGCAGCTGCGGCCCTGAGGTCAGTCGCTTTTACACGACCCCCGGTAAGTTTGCCGCCACCTTTGATGAATGCATGGTTTTCTTCTACTTCTATATCTGCATCCATCTTTCTGAACTCATTGACGTGCATGAAACGATTCTCGAATATCGTCTCCGTCATGACGCTTGTACCGTTGATGGTCGTAAGCAATGCCATCATCTGGCTTTGCATGTCTGTTGGAAAACCAGGGTGGGGCATCGTCTTGACCCGGATGGGCTTAAGGTTCTCGGCCGGCATGACTTTGACACCGTCCTCTGTAGCCTCTATCCGTACACCTATTTCTTCAAGCTTGGAAATCAGTGCACTCAAATGCTCGGGCACAACGTTTTTCAGCGTGATTTCACTGCGTGTTATCGCCCCTGCAATCATAAAAGTGCCTGCTTCAATTCTGTCAGGAATGACGGTATGGTCTATTCCTTTTAGGGATTCGACACCTTCAATTTTAATGTGGGCAGTACCTGCACCTTTTACATTACCGCCCATTTCATTAATATAATGGGCCAAATCTTCAATTTCGGGTTCTTGAGCTGCATTTTCGAGCTCAGTAGTCCCCTCAGCCAAGCTTGCAGCCATTATAAGGTTCTGGGTTGCGCCAACGCTAGGAAAATCCAGGTGAATCTTAGCACCTTTCAGACGGCCATCGACATGTCCTTCGAAACTACCATCTACAGTTCGGAAAGTAGTCCCCATCTTTTCGAGGCCTTTGATGTGTTGTTCCACTGGCCTTGAACCGATGGCACATCCTCCTGGCATAGCTACATTACAGTACCCGTAACGTGCAAGCAGGGGTCCCATGACAAGCATGCTCGCGCGCATCTTGCTTACGAGGTCGAAAGGTGCATCACACGAAAGCTCTGCGCTGGCATCCACTGAAACAATCCCTTGTTCAATTTCCACTTCAGCCCCCAAGTGGCGAAGCAAGGCGGCTAAAGTCCCGACATCAGATAATTCCGGAACATTATGTAGCCTCGATACGCTCTCTTCTGCTAATAGAGAAGCAGTCAAGACCGGCAGTACAGCATTTTTGGAACCTTCAATTTCAACGGAACCTGAAAGCTTGTTCCCACCTTTTACTATTATAGAATCCATTTTATTCACTCCATATTTTACTTACCATTTAATACTTCGTATACTATTCACTATTTTAGAGATGTATAAACACGTTTGCAAATTAAATGTCAAAACAACAGTGCTGCTTCCTGGACCAGTCTGAAGAAGTCCATTATAAAGTTGCTCAAGCCACTTCCTAAAAGAACTGCCAGTAATATAAAGAACAATCTTATTCGGCCTGTCTCCGCTTTTTTGAACCACCCATCTACGTTCAGAGCGCCAAGTACCCAAAAGGCAAAGATTACGCACAACAAGTGCAATACGATATGCATGAATGCTAGCTGGGAAAATAACATTATAATCACCCTTAAAAAAAGCCCGGGCCAGAGCCCGGGCAGAATCCTTACTTATGTTTTGATACATCCAATCGATTGATTGCGCGATTCAACGCAAGTTCAGCACGATATCTATCGACTTTTTCATCCTGTGACTGCTGAAGGAGTGCTTCGGCACGATCTCTTGCAGCGATCGCACGGTCTGTATCGATGTCTTGAGCAAACTCACCCGCCTGCACAAGAACCGTCACTTTTTCAGAACGGATTTCTACAAAGCCTTCCGTTACAGCCATATATTCATACTGGCCGCCTATCTTCGCACGCAGACTGCCAATCTTGAGTGCAGCAACCGTCGGGACGTGGCCGGCCATGACACCGAGCTCACCCTGTTTAGTCTGGAGTATAATGATGTCACAGTCTTCTTCACTGAAAACCGAGCCGTTTGGTGTAACTACATCCAGTGCAATTGTACTCATTTGCTAACCCTCCCGATTTTAGACTTCTACACCCATCTCGCGTGCTTTATCCAGCACATCGGAAATGCCGCCGACAAGACGGAATGCATCTTCCGGGATATGGTCGTATTTTCCTTCAAGTATTTCCTTGAAGTCGTTGACTGTCTGTTCTACAGGCACGTATGAACCTTTTTGGCCTGTGAACTGTTCTGCTACGTGGAAGTTCTGGGATAGGAAGAACTGGATCCGACGTGCACGGGAAACAGTAAGCTTATCTTCCTCGGAAAGTTCATCCATACCTAGAATCGCAATGATATCCTGAAGTTCGCGGTATTTTTGGATGGTCGCCTGAACATCCCTTGCTACTTCATAGTGCGCTTCGCCCACTACTGCTGGAGTCAACGCACGGGAAGTAGATGCCAGCGGATCGACCGCCGGGTAGATACCCATCTCAGAAAGCTTACGTTCAAGGTTCGTAGTCGCATCCAGGTGCGCGAATGTTTGAGCTGGTGCTGGGTCAGTATAGTCATCCGCAGGTACGAATACTGCTTGGATGGACGTCACCGATCCTACATTGGTAGATGTGATGCGCTCCTGCAATTGTCCCATTTCAGTTGCCAATGTCGGCTGATAACCAACCGCTGAAGGCATACGTCCGAGCAAAGCAGACACTTCGGAGCCCGCTTGAGTAAAGCGGAAGATGTTGTCGATGAAGAGCAGTACATCCTGACCTTCCTCATCACGGAAGTATTCTGCCATAGTAAGACCCGACAAGGCTACACGCATACGCGCGCCTGGCGGTTCGTTCATCTGGCCGAACACCATCGCAGTTTTCGCGATAACACCGGAGTCGCTCATTTCATAGTAAAGGTCATTACCTTCACGAGTCCGCTCTCCGACACCTGCGAACACAGAGATACCTCCATGCTCCTGGGCGATGTTGTTGATCAGTTCCTGGATCAGAACAGTTTTACCAACTCCCGCGCCTCCAAACAGTCCAATCTTACCACCTTTAGTATAAGGAGCCAGTAAATCTACTACTTTGATTCCTGTTTCCAAAATTTCTACATTAGTGGAGAGATTTTCGAACTTTGGAGCCTGACGGTGTATCGGGTCTCTTCTTTCAGAAGCCGGTACAGCTTCCCCAAGATCGATATGTTCGCCGAGCACGTTAAACACTCTGCCCAGCGTCAGCTGACCGACCGGTACTGAGATGGGGCTGCCTGTATCTTTAACTTCAGTTCCACGCTGCAGTCCATCTGTGGAACTCATCGCAATCGTCCGGACGACATTGTCTCCGAGATGGAGGGCAACTTCCAGGGCGATCGTTTCTTCTTCATTTCCTTTTTCATGAGTGATGTACAATGCGTTATTCAATTCCGGCAACTCGCCTTCATTGAAACGCACATCAACCACAGGTCCCATGACTTGAACCACTTGACCTAAAGTCATTCGATTTCCTCCTAGTCTTTCTTTATTCAAGTGCTGATGCACCGCCGACTATCTCTGTGATTTCTTGAGTGATCGCAGCCTGTCTGGCACGGTTATACTGCAGTGACAGATCATCAACCAGTTCCTTCGCATTATCCGTTGCAGCCTTCATCGCCGTCATACGCGCCGCATGCTCACTCGCTTTTGCATCGAGGAGTGCGCCGTAAACCAGACTTTCTGCATATTGTGGCAGGATTGTCTCGAGTATGGACTCCTTATCCGGTTCAAATTCGTATGTTGAGAGGTTGGACGCCTGTGTTTCATTGGCCATAACCGCACTCTCGGACAAAGGCAGCAGTTGTCTTGTGTTGACTTTCTGCTCAAGCACATTAATGAATTTATTGTAGATGATGTAGAGTTCATCAACGTCTTCATTCGCAAATTGTGCAACTGATTGCTGCGCAATTTCTTTGACACTGCTGAAGTCAGGCTGATCCTCAAGTCCAATGCGGTGATTTGTAATGCTGTAGCCCTGATTCTCAAGGAATTCGTAGCCCATTCTTCCAATTACGAAGAGATCATAGGATTCCGGGTTGTCATTATGACGCTCACTGATCAGCCTAGTGATTTCTTTCATGATGTTCGCATTATATGGACCCGCAAGACCGCTGTCTGACGTAATGATGACATAGCCGGTACGCTTGACCGGACGCTCCCTGAGCATAGGGTGGGAACTTGTATTGTCGCCTGAAGCAATGGCCTGGACAGCTTCTTGTATCTTATCCATATAAGGTTGGAACTTCTTCGTGTTCTCCTCGGCCCGCCTCAATTTAGAGTTGGACACCATGTGCATGGCGCTAGTGATCTGGCTCATTTTTTTGGTTGATCCTATACGACCTTTTATTTCTCTTAGTGAAGCCATGAATTCACCACCTTATTCTATATTCACAATTCTTAATTGGAAGAGTTGAACAGCTTTTTGAAGCTGTTGATTGCTGATTTATATGCTTCATCATCCGGAAGCTGTTTTGTTTCTTTTATGCCTTTCAGCAATTCCGGTTCGTTTGAATCGAGCCAGTTGAGGAACTCGTCTTCAAACCTTGTAATATCTTCAACAGGAATCTCATCCAGATGACCGTTGACAAGTGCATAGAGTATGGCGACTTGGCGCTCTACAGGCAGTGGGTTGTTTTCACCCTGCTTGAGTACTTCAACAGTACGTTTACCACGTTCGAGCTTTGCAGCAGTCGCTTCGTCAAGATCCGAACCGAATTGGGCAAATGCTTCCAGTTCACGGAATGCAGCGAGGTCGAGCCTCAATGTCCCCGCAACTTTCTTCATTGCTTTAATCTGTGCAGAACCACCAACACGGGATACTGATAGACCGGCGTTGATAGCTGGTCTTACACCTGAGAAGAATAGGTCTGACTGCAGGAAGATCTGTCCGTCTGTAATGGATATAACGTTCGTAGGGACGAACGCACTGATATCCCCTGCTTGCGTCTCGATGAACGGCAATGCCGTAATCGATCCACCACCCAATTCATCGTTGAGTTTCGCCGCACGTTCGAGCAGACGACTGTGCAGATAGAATACGTCACCTGGGTAGGCTTCACGGCCTGGTGGACGTTTCAGAAGCAATGACAGTTCACGATAAGCCGCCGCCTGTTTAGTCAGGTCATCATATACGATGAGGACGTGCTTGCCGTTAAACATGAACTCTTCCGCCATGGATACACCAGCATATGGTGCAATATAAAGGAGCGGAGCTGGCATGGAAGCACCAGCTGTTACTACGATCGTATAGTCGAGTGCACCATTTTGGCGGAGCGTTTCAACAGTAGATCTTACCGTAGATTCCTTTTGACCGATTGCTACATATACACAAATCATATCCTGATCCTTCTGGTTCAGGATTGTATCGATTGCCACAGTAGTTTTACCTGTTTGACGGTCACCGATGATCAGTTCACGCTGGCCACGGCCGATTGGGACAAGTGCATCAATCGCTTTAATTCCCGTCTGTAGAGGTTCATCAACTGATTTACGCGCCATGACGCCTGTCGCAGGACTTTCGATCGGTCTAGTCTTAGTCGCGCCGATTGGTCCTTTGCCATCGATAGCCTGGCCGAGTGGGTTTACCACCCGTCCAATCAATTCTTCGCCTACAGGGACTTCCATGATGCGGCCAGTGCGCTTCACTTCGTCGCCTTCCTTGATGTCGTCAGATGGTCCGAGGATTACGATACCGATATTGTTTTCTTCAAGGTTCTGGGCAAGCCCCAGAACACCACTTGGAAATTCAAGCAGTTCTCCAGCCATTGCATCGTTAAGACCATGAGCAAGTGCGATACCGTCACCAACTTGGATGACTGTACCAACGTCTGTTACTTTCATATCTGCTTCATAGTTTTCGATCTGACTTTTCAGGAGAGCGCTTATTTCATCAGCTTTAATTGCCATCAATTGTCACTCCTTAATTAGCTATTAGTACTTTCTCTTAATTTGCTTCTCAAATCCGACAGTTTAGTATTCAATGAGCCATCATATACTTTTGTTCCGATGAACACCCGTATTCCGCCGATCAGTTCTTCATTCACTTCATTTTCGATAAGCAGTTTAGAAAGACCTGTTCTTTTTACAAAGACTTTTCCAATGCTTTCTATCTCTTCTGAAGAGAGTGGGTAGACGGACTCGATCACAACATTCTCCTGATTATGATGACGGTTATATCTAGCGACGAAGGAGTTGTAGACAGATGCCACTTCAGTTAATTTATTGCGATCCGAGAGAATCAGCAATGCGTTTCGCAAAGGTTCGACAACATCATTGAATGCTTCTTTAAGGACTTCCCTTTTCTTATTCCTTGGGATGCGCGGGTTTTCCGCGAACTTCATGAATAAAGGAGTGTTCTTGAAAGCTTTCATCACTTCATCAAAATCCCTGCGGGCTGCTTCAAGCTGTCCCGATTCTTCGACTGCACTGAACAGCGCCTCAGAGTATTTCTTTGCTGAGCTGGACATTATTTACCCCCTGCTTCCTGAAGGTATCTTTCAACCAGATCTTTTTGATCATCTTGATTGATTTCTTTAGCAATCATCTTCTCTGCAATCAAGACGGAAATTTCGCCGACCTGATCATTGATGTCGCGGATTGCTTTTTCTTTTTCTCTCTCAATATCCGCTTTAGCTGTCTCCATCATCTGATTCGCACGCGTATTCGCATCATGGATAATTGCTTCCTGCTCTTTTTTGGCCTGGTTCTTAGCATTATCCATCATTGCTGAAATCTCAGTCTGTGTCTCTCTGAGTACAGCTTCATTTTCTTCTTTGAGTTTGACAGCATCTATTCTGCGCTGTTCAGCCTCATCTATCTCCGAATGGATCAGCTGCTCCCGTTCGTCCATCACTTTCTTCAACGGCTTCCAGACAAAGTATGAAAGTGCGCCAAGAAGTACGAGGAAAGTTACAAGCTGTACCAAACTGCTCCCAATTGCTGATGGGATCGTCTCCGTAGCCCCTAAAATAAGAAATTCCACTTATGTACACTCCTTTCGCGAGAGTTTCAATCTTTTTTACAATCTACATAATAAGACGGCGAAATCTTAAAAGAAGACTTCGCCAGATGTAACGGTTCTTAGAACATGAACATGAGCATGAATGAGATAACAATTGCGATGATCGGAACGGCCTCAACAACACCGATACCGATGAACATGATTGTCATGAGTGGGCCACGGGCTTCCGGCTGGCGGGAGACCCCTTCAACTGTTTTAGAAACGATAAGGCCGATACCGATACTTGCGCCAAGTGCTGCAAGACCAGCAGCGATACCTACTGCGAGTAGATTCATCATAAGAAATAGTTCCTCCTAAAATATTTTGAAAGTAAAATTTGATTTTTATATTAATGATCCTCGTTCACCTTATGGGAAAGATAGACCATTGATAACATAACGAATATAAATGCCTGGATTGCACCAATGTAGATTGAGAATCCTTGCCAGATCATCATTGGAATGAATCCGCCGATGAATCCTATAGCGCCTGAAGTCATTACCATGACTAGGAGTGCAAGCAATATTTCACCTGCATAGATGTTACCGTAAAGACGCAAGCCAAGTGTCAGATTGTATGTGAATTCTTCGATGAATTTAAACGGTGCCATGAACCACACCGGTTCTACGTAAGATTTGATGTATGCTTTCGTGCCACGCATCTTTATGCCGTAGTAATGCGTCATGACTATCATCACACTAGCCAAAGTCAAAGTTACTGCTGGGTCCGCAGTCGGCGACTTCCACCACAGTGTCTGATCGGCATCCGGCGCAACAAAGGCAAAAGGCAACCCAACCATATTTGATACAAATATGTATAAAATCAATGTCAGGGCAAGGAAGTGGAATCTTCCTCCTTGTTTCCAGGCCATGTTGCCCGAGATGATACCTTTAACGAAGTTCATCAGTACTTCCATAAGTACCTGACTCTTTCCAGTCGGTCTCACTGCCAGATTTCTCGTCATAAAGAAAGCGATTAGAAATACAATGAGCGATGAAATTACTATCATCAATACTGTAGACAGGTTGAATGTAATTGGAAGACCCAAAACATCTATAGTCCATATTGGATTTCCGTGCTCCATTTTTTCACCTCTTTCACTCCGTCAATTCTTTAACAGTACGAAACAGGATCATGACATAGCTGAGCATGAGCCCCGACCCTATACCGAAAATGCTGAATATATCCGGGAAACGCACCCAGAATAAGCATGTAACAATTACAATGGCAAGTCTTGCCGCCGTCCCAGTCCTGATTTTTCCATCTACTGCCCCGTAAGCCCTATCAAGGTTGTAATACCAATTGAACAACATCAATATGGACGCAAGGGTGCCTAGGGCGAACCCTGCTGCAAAAGTTGATGATGTAAACAGGTAGATGAGTAAGCTGATGACAAGGGGGAAAAGCAGAAACCTTAAAAAGTGGTGGGAAAATCGTCTCAGAAATGGCAATTTAACACTGTCTCCTAGTGTATTATACGGCTTTCATTGTAAACCGTTACATTACTCTTGTAATGATATAGGAGTGCTTTTTTTATGTCAATATTATGGACATATTAATTTAATTTCAGTTTGATTCTGACATATTATAGACATAATTGGTCATGCTTTGAAACTTTCTGGTTTTTCATTGAGGATGCCGTAGTAGTACTTGATGTTTTCGCAGATCCTTAAAGAAGCCCGACCGTCCCCATATGGATTATTGGCCTGAGCCATCTTTTTGTATACTTCCTCATCCGTGAGAAGCTCATTCACCAGTCTGTAGACGTCTTCCTTTTCTGTACCCGCCAGCTTTAGAGTCCCTGCTTCTATGCCTTCGGGACGCTCTGTGGTATCACGCAACACCAACACTGGTTTTTGTAGTGATGGCGCTTCTTCCTGGACGCCTCCGGAATCCGTCAGTATAATATGACTGTTTGCTGCAAAGTTATGGAAATCGACCACGTCCAGCGGTTCAATCAGTTCAATCCGGTCATGGCCTGAGAGGTGCTTATCTGCTATGGCCCTCACCTTAGGATTTTTGTGCATTGGATACACCACTGTAACATCTGCGAACGTCTCTACGATGTCCCTGACTGCACTGAAGATATTCTCCATCGGTGTACCGATGTTTTCTCTCCTATGCGCAGTGAGCAGGATGACCTTTTTGTCTTTGTGCTTGCTGATGATGTCGCTCTGGTATGAGGTGTCAACTGTCGTCCTCAGTGCATCTATAGCGGTATTGCCAGTGACTGAAATCGTTTCTGGTTTTTTATTTTCCTCAAGCAGATTGTTTCTTGATGTTTCTGTCGGTGAAAAATGCAGGTCTGCAAGGGCACCTGTCATCTGTCGATTCATTTCTTCCGGGAAAGGCGAATATTTATTGTGGGTCCTGAGGCCCGCTTCAACGTGCCCAATATCCACCTTACTGTAGAACGCAGCCAAACTTCCTGCGAATGTCGTCGTCGTATCCCCATGAATGAGCATCATATCTGGTTCCGCTTCTTTAATGATTGACTCAAGCCCTGTAATGACACGACCTGTCACCTCAGAGAGTGTCTGCCCCTGTTTCATGATATTCAAATCATAGTCAGGTGTAATACCGAAGATCGACAGTACCTGATCGAGCATTTCCCTGTGCTGTGCCGTAACGACGACTATCGGTTCCAGTTCGGGATCGTCTTTAAGCGCCAATACAAGAGGTGCCATCTTGATTGCTTCCGGCCGCGTGCCGAAAACCGTCATAATTTTTTTCATGTTCTTTTTCCTCATGATCTATTTTGTGCCGAACAAACGATCCCCGGCATCTCCAAGCCCCGGTACGATGTAGCTTGCATCATTGAGCTTCTCATCAAGCGCTGCAATGTAGATGTCCACATCCGGGTGTGCTTCTTTCAAAACATCCACACCTTCAGGAGCGGCCACCAGGCAGATGAACCGGATTTTAGTCGCGCCGCGCTTTTTAACTGCTGTAATCGCTTCAACTGCAGAAGCCCCTGTTGCGAGCATCGGATCGATTACGAAGATATCCCGTTCTTCAATATCACCAGGGAATTTCGCATAATATTCTATCGCCTCCAACGTCTCCGGATCCCGGTATAGGCCGACATGGCCCACCCTCGCAGATGGAATCAACTTCAATATCCCCTGCTGCATTCCAAGACCCGCTCGGAGAATTGGTACAATACCGAGTTTTTTTCCACTCAACCGCTTTTCTGTAGTCCGTGTGACTGGCGTTTCTACTTCAACGTCTTGAAGGGAAAGATCCCGGGTCACTTCATATGCCATCAGCATACCGACCTCATCCACCAGTTCCCTGAACTCTTTAGTGGATGTGTTTTTATCTCTGATGTATCCCATCTTATGCTGGATTAATGGATGCTCCATTACTTGTACTTTAGACATATTTTTCCTCCTTTTTTCTCAATTGTGCCGGAGCAATGTTTTGCTCCGGCAATTTGGATTTACTTATGCAGTGGGAAACCATCAGTAAGTCCGGTCACTCTTTCCCTGAGTTCCTCGAACTGCCGGCCTTCTTTGACCGCTGTCAACGCTTCTACGATGATATCCGCCACTTTTTCCATCTCCGCTTCCTTGAACCCACGTGTCGTCATCGCTGGTGTACCCAGACGGATGCCGCTTGTAACGAACGGTGACTCCTCATCGAACGGAATGGTGTTCTTATTGCATGTGATGCCGATCTCGTCAAGTGCTTCTTCTGCTTGCTTACCAGTAAGGCCAAAGCTTTTGACATCTACAAGTACAAGGTGGTTATCCGTTTTGCCGCCGACGATGCGCAGCCCGCCGTCAGCCAGTCTGGCAGCCAATGCTTTTGCATTCTTCAGCACCTGATCTTGATATTCCTTGAAACCAGGATTCAACGCCTCACCAAAAGCTACTGCTTTAGCGGCGATGATGTGCATGAGTGGCCCTCCCTGGATGCCTGGGAAGATCAGTTTATCAACTTTTTTGGCATGTTCGCTTGTAGTGAGTATGAGGCCGCCACGCGGTCCTCTCAACGTCTTATGGGTCGTCGAAGTGACAAAATCAGCATATGGCACCGGGTTTTGATGGAGTCCAGCTGCGACAAGCCCGGCGATATGTGCCATATCGACCATCAGATAAGCCCCTACTTCGTCAGCTATCTCACGGAATTTCTTGAAGTCAATTTCTTGTGCATAGGCACTCGCCCCAGCCACAATCATTTTAGGCTTATGCTCTCTGGCTTTTTCCAGCACTTCATCATAATCCAAAACTTCTCCATCTTTTACCACACCGTACTCCTCAAAGTTGAAGAGCTTACCACTGAAATTCACAGGGCTGCCGTGCGTAAGGTGACCCCCATGATTCAAGTTCATGCCAAGTACAGTATCCCCTGGTTTTAGGACAGACATATAGACAGCCATGTTCGCTTGTGAACCTGAGTGGGGCTGTACGTTTGCATGCTCGGCACCAAACAGTTCCTTCGCACGTTCACGAGCCAGATCTTCTACGATATCCACATATTCACACCCGCCATAATATCGTTTGTGGGGGTAGCCTTCTGCATATTTATTGGTGAGTATTGAACCTTGTGCTTCCATTACTGCTTCTGACACAAAATTCTCAGAGGCAATCAGTTCAATATTATTCTTTTGACGGTTATGCTCATCTTCCATTGCTTCAAAAAGTTTAAGATCTTGAGACTCGATAAGTGACATGTTCTCTCTCCTTAATAATTAGGTTAATAGTGTGCGCGTGGCCCTCCAATAAGCTTAGGTCTTGAGTAGGCGATTGTGACGTTAGCCTGCCCTATCGTCTTTTGTTCGACCCTGAGTGGAACGGCTACAGGCTTGATATGCATTCCAATCAGGGTCTGGCCGATATCAATGCCCCGATCTGCTGCCACATGTTCAGTAACCGCTGGGGAGTCGAAGTGATGGTAGGCATATTCACTCAGACTGCCTCCTGCCGAGCGGTGAGGCACGACACTGACAGCCGGATAAAGTCTGTTTTCGGCGACGTGCCTTTCCATGGTGATTGCACGGTTGATGTGTTCGCAACCCTGGAACATAAGATTGACATTGTGCTGTCCAGCCTTTTCGCTGAACACATCAAATATCAATGCAGCAACTTCCTCTGAGCTGTTTTCTCCGATGCGGTGTCCCATCACCTCTGATGTTGAACAACCAATCAGCACATCTTCCCCTGCTCTGAAAAAGTCCACAGCTTCAAGTTGTGAGACCAATGCGTCCAGGTCATTCCTCAATCTTGCAAACTCTTCGTTCATGTCTACCTCCTTCATATTCTGTCGCCAGCCAGACATCTACGATATCATCTGCAAGGCCGGGACCGATGACACGTTCTCCCATCGCCAGAATATTGGAATTGTTATGGGCTCGGGTGGCACGTGCGGAAAATGTGTCGTGGACCAGAGCACAGCGAATGCCTTTGACTTTGTTTGCACTTATGCTCATACCGATACCAGTGCCGCAGATCAGTATGCCCCGGTCGTATTCACCAGCAGCCACTTTCTCTGCAACAGGTCGTGCAAAGTCCGGATAGTCCACAGAAGCGTCGGAATCGGGACCGAAATCCGTAAAATCAACGTCATTTTCACGAAGTTTCGCAACAATTGACTGTTTCAGATTGAAACCGCCATGGTCTGAAGCAATAATAACTTTCATATACGGTTCACCTCGTTTACATTATATAATAAAAGCTTACAGAGAAAAGGCTTCATAAGCAAATCACAAGTCAAATTCATCAATGAATTTTTTAAGTTGTACAAAAGTGACCTCATAATCATCCATCGTTCCGCCGTAGGGATCCATGACGTCTTCTACCCCTTCCCCAGCATATTCGCTGATCATCCGCACATCTGCTTCTGGAAATTGTCTGCCCACTACATCTTTGTGGCTGGCTGTCATGACAAGCAACAATGAATCGGCGGTATCTGCCGCCGTCAATTGATGGGGTGCAGATGGCCGCTCCAGGTTTTCACGGTCGATGATTGCTGCTGAGCGATCATTGATGGTTGTATCACCAGCCATCACCCCCCTCGATTCAAAAACAATATCCTTGTCCTTGAATCTGGCCTTTGCATAACTTTCTGCCATCGGACTTCTGCAAGTGTTGCCGGTACAGACGAAAATTATCCTCATGACGATTCTCCCTTGATTATTTCATTGCCGGTCGCTTTGTAAATGCGGTTCATCAACGCCTCTGTTTCGGCATTTTTCGGGAAACCTTGAATATATATGATGTCCACATCGGATTTATCCATCTTCCTTAACGCCGCGTACAAGTTGCGTGCGGCTTCCCGATAGGCCTGTTCCGTAGAACACAGACTGATGAACTCCGCGCCTTCGGGCACATATTCCCTCGTTGTTTCTGGCGCAATGACACCCATTTTTTGTCCTTCTTCAATCTGTAGATGTGTATTGTTGCGAAGCCCACCCTCGATGACCACAAGCGGCTGGTGAGGTGCATAGTGCTTATACTTCATACCTGGTGCAATCGGCTGGTTGCCGGCCGATTCATGCCGGCCCACCACTTCCTCCAACACACCTTCCAGATCATCCTGGGTGATGCTTCCGGGCCGTGCGATGCGATAGGGGAACCTAGTGCAATCGAGCACCGTACTTTCCAATCCGTAGGTAGCCGGTTCACTTGCGACTACTCCGTAAACTTTGCCGTTCAAGTCGTCGATAACATGACTGTAATCTGTAGGGGAAGGTTTTCCGCTTAAGTTCGCACTTGGGGCAGCCAAAGGAAAACCGACTTCACGAAGCAATGCACGACCGACCGGATGGCTTGGCATCCTGACTGCCACCGAGTCCAGTTCTGCCACCGCATTGCTTGCAAGCATATTCCCCTTCAACGGCAGAATGAACGAAATCGGCCCTGGCCAAAAATGTTCCATCAATGTTTCCACTTTGACATCAAGCGGCTCAGTGAATTCGGATAATTGTGCCACATCGTATATATGTACTATAAGCGGATTGTCACCGGGGCGGTTTTTAGCCGCAAATATTTTCTGTATTGCCTCATGATTTCGTGCATCACCCGCCAGACCATAGACCGTTTCTGTGGGAATTCCGATCACTTCCCCATACTCGAATGCGGTCTTTATTTCCTCCATCTTTTCAGAAGTTTCAACTGTATCCAGTTGACCCGTTTCAATTTCCCATATTTTTGTGTCCATACTACCCCTCCCACCTGAAGTGAAGTATTCTGTCGTTTCCGTTTATGTCTTTTATAATTTCAGGCTGCGTACCCGGCCAACATTCCGTTACATAGCGACTCAAAGCTTCAGCCTGCTGCCAGCCGATCTCGAAATAGACGCGCCCGCCCTGTTTCAAAACACTGGCCAGCTTTCGGATCATTTTTTTATACAGGCCGAGCCCGTCGTCCTCAGCATAGAGTGCCAATTCCGGTTCGTGCAGAACTACTGAGTCGTCCATATATCTCTGCTCTGATCGACTGATGTACGGAGGATTTGAGACGATGGCATCCACTTTGATATCGCATTCGATTAGTGGAGCAAAGAGGTCCCCTGACAACATCTGCGGACTAACCCCGTGTCTTTCGGCATTCTCCGCAGCCACATGCAGGGCTTCGCCCGATAGATCAGTTAAAATCACTTCATTCTTTTTCCATGCCTTGCCCAGAGTGATTCCGATTGCGCCTGTGCCCGAACCGATATCCACTATCGTGCGCCCGTCGTCCTTCTCTTTGTCGAGCACCAGGGCCACAAGCTCTTCGGTTTCATTGCGCGGTATCAACGTATGGGCATTCACTTTGAACGCCTCGCCGTAAAACCATGCCGTCCCCGAGACATATTGGTGGGGTTCCCCTTGCTCCACCCTCTCCAACGCTCGCTGATATAGTTCCCTTGCTGCATCCGGCACTTCGAGATGGCCGTCCACAAGACGACTCGTCGTATCCATCGAAAGCAGATCCTCCAGCAGAAGAACGGCTATGCGTGGTTCTTTACCATGCGCGATTAGAGAAGCCTCTGCTTCCCTCACCATATCCCGATAACTATAGGGAGGCATTGTTCAATTCTTCCAGTTTGCTCGTCTGTTCTTCGATTGTGAGCGCTTCGATTATTTCATCCAGCTTACCTTCTATAATCTGATCAAGCTTCTGGATCGTCAGTCCTATTCTGTGGTCTGTGACCCTGTTTTGTGGATAGTTGTATGTGCGTATCCTTTCAGAACGGTCTCCGGTACCGACGGCACTCTTCCGTTTCTCTGCATACTCTGCTTCCGCCTCGCGTTGCATCATGTCGTATACACGTGCTTTGAGGACTTTCATGGCGCGTTCACGGTTTTTGATCTGTGATTTTTCGTCTTGGGAAGTCACTACCGTTCCTGTAGGAAGGTGGGTGATCCGCACTGCTGAGTCAGTTGTATTGACGTGCTGCCCCCCTGCACCACTTGAACGGTAAGTATCTATTTTCAAGTCTTCATTGCGGATATCTATTTCGACATCTTCCACTTCCGGTAATACAGCAACAGTTGCAGTAGAAGTGTGGATCCTGCCACCAGATTCAGTCTCAGGCACCCGCTGGACGCGATGCGCACCATTTTCGAACTTGAGTTTTGAGAATGCTGCATCTCCCTGGATCATGAAACTGATCTCCTTGTATCCACCGTGATCACTGGCATTCGCCTCAACCACCTCTATCTTCCAGTTGTTTTCTTCTGCATAGCGTGAATACATCCTGAACAGGTTGCCTGCAAAAATCTGTGCTTCGTCTCCTCCTGCTGCGCCCCTTATCTCGATGATGACGTTCTTGTCGTCATTCGGATCTTTTGGAATAAGAAGCAACTTCAATCTGTCCTCGAGTTCAGGAATCTTCTTTTCGGAATCCGAAATCTCCTCTTTAAGCATTTCAAGCATTTCCTTGTCATCCGTCTCCTGCATCATCATCCGCGATTCTTCAATGGTCTCCTTATGTTGCTTATACTCCCTGAATGCTTCGACGGTTTTCTGCAGATCGCTCTGCTCCTTCGAATACTCTCTCAGTTTATCTGAATCACTGACCACTTCCGGGTCGCTCAACAGCTCATTCAGCATCTCATAGCGATTTTCAATTATTTCAAGTTGATCGAACATATATTTTCACCTTTTCGTCTCTTTAATCTCGTTAATTATATCATATTCGGAAATAAAAAAACTGTATCGGAATATGACCCGATACAGTTTGGATACTCTTATTCGTTTGCACTTTTGAAACCGAATTTTTTGTTGAACTTTTCAATACGGCCATCCGCAGATGCGAATTTTTGACGTCCAGTATAGAATGGATGACATTCAGCACAAACCTCTACTGTAATGTCCTCGCTGTTAACTGATCCTGTTTCAAAATCGTTGCCACATGAGCACTTTACAGTCACTCTGTGGTATTCCGGGTGAATTCCTTGTTTCATTACCTTTTCAGCTCCTTTGCCCTGAACCATCTGGAACAGAGTTATTAGTGGGTTACCCACTTCGATACTTTTGCATTATACACGTTGGAATAGAAAGAATCAACCGTTCTGTTCAATTCAGATGACTGGGCGGCCGGTCGAATGGGAAGACAGCATCCGCTGGCGCAGCACCTCGAAAAATTCCTCATTTGTTTTGGTCTGTTTCAATATCTTCAAGAACCTTTCGGTGAAGTCCGGGGAGTCTGTGAACAAGTTCCGGAGCTGCCATAATACTTCGAGCTGCCCCTTGTCGAGAAGCAGTTCTTCTTTACGGGTGCTCGAGCGCCGGATATCGATTGCCGGATAGATCCTCCGTTCGCTCATGTTGCGGTCCAGATGCAGTTCCATGTTGCCGGTTCCTTTGAACTCTTCATAGATTACATCATCCATGCGGCTGCCTGTATCCACCAGTGCTGTAGCCAGGATGGTCAGGCTGCCTCCGGCTTCTATATTTCTTGCCGCACCGAAGAAATGCTTCGGTCGATGCAGGCTTGCCGGGTCAAGGCCGCCGGATAATGTCCGGCCGCTTGGTGGGATCACAAGGTTATACGCCCTCGCAAGCCGTGTGATGGAATCCATCAGCACCACGACATCCTCGCCCATCTCCACGAGCCGCTTCGAACGTTCAAGAAGCAGTTCAGCAACTTTGACATGGTGTTCAGGCGGTTCGTCGAAGGTCGAATGCACAACTTCCGCATCTTCGACAGACCGCTCGAGATCCGTCACTTCCTCAGGCCGTTCGCCGATGAGGAGAATGAATAATTTTGATTCGGGATGGTTTTTGGTGATCGCATTGGCGATCTCTTTAAGAAGGGAAGTCTTACCTGCCTTAGGCGGGGCGACAATCATCCCCCGCTGACCGAAACCGATCGGAGTGACAAGATCCATGATTCGCGTCGATAGATCCTCAGGCCGGTTTTCCAGATGCATGCGCTCATCAGGATAGAGCGGTGTAAGTGCCTGGAAGTGCGGGCGTTTTTTTATCTGCTCTGCATTATGGTCATTGACGAAGTCGACCTGCAGCAACCCATAGTATTTCTCGTTCTCTTTCGGCCGGCGTACTTTACCTGTGACTTTATCGCCTTTTTTGAGTTCGAAGCGGCGGATTTGGGAAGCAGAAATGTATATGTCCTTCTCCCCCTTGGAGAGGTTGACCGTCCTCAGGAAACCGTAGCCATCCGGTTGGATGTCATCGAGTACCCCTTCCATATAATAGTTGCCGTCTTTCTCCATCTGGGCTTCCATGATGGCAAGGACCAGTTCTTTCTTGTTCAGCCGGCTGTAGTTGGAGAGCCCAAGCTCTTTGGCGCGCACTGTCAGTTCTTTTGTATTGTTTTTTTTGTATAGGGCATCAAAGGACTCATACTTAAGTCCATTTTCATCTCTTTCAGCCATATATTCACGTCACTTTCATTTTTAAGTAGATGATTTGGGTGTTTTTGATTGAGGGCGTGCTACAGAGGCTTTCCAGGGAGAATTACCTTTACATATTCTACACTAGAGGGTGCCAAAGATAAAGGTTCGATACGGCCCGCCTTCATTCTCCGATTAAAGGCCCGGACAGTTGTCCGGGCCTTTAATAATCAGTTTTCTTTTATCTCCTCACGCCAGATGGCAGCACCTAGATCCTTCAGTTTCTTGACGATATCCGTGTAGCCACGATCTATATGATTCACATTATGGATCGTTGTCACACCTTCAGCGATCAGGCCTGAGATGAGAAGACTCGCTCCAGCACGAAGATCACTTGCGTAGACGTCGGCCCCGTTTAACTTTGATGGGAAAATCAGTGCCGATCCGCTTCTCTGTTCTATTTTTGCATCCATACGGCTCAGTTCATCGACATGTCTGAAACGGGCCGGGTAAATCGTTTCTGTAATCTTGCTTATCCCGTCCGCCATGAATAGTATTGGGGTTAGAGGCTGTTGCAGATCAGTCGCAAATCCTGGGTAGACCTGGGTCTTAACTGAAATCGGCCGATAACTTTCAGGTTTGCTGATGGTCGCCCAATCATCTCCCAGTTCAATCTGCACCCCCAGCTCCTCGAGCTTCGCCGTAAGTGACTCCATATGGGTCGGGATGATGTTTTTTACCGTGAAGTCCTCTCCTGCCGCTGCCGCTGCAATCATATAGGTACCCGCTTCTATGCGGTCTGGGATGATGTTGTGGGTGGTGCCATGGAGTGATTCCACCCCATGGATCTTGATGGTGTCTGTTCCAGCGCCTCGGATATCAGCGCCCATATTGTTGAGCAGCGAAGCTACATCGACGACTTCCGGTTCTTTAGCCACATTCTCAAGCACCGTCTTTCCTTCTGCACTACTCGCAGCAATCATAAGGTTGATTGTCGCCCCCACCGAAACCATGTCGAAGAATATTCTCGCACCTTTCAACTTTTCTGCGACAAGGTACATGGCACCATGTTCATTCGTCACTTTGGCACCAAGTTTTTCAAATCCTTTAATGTGCTGGTCGATCGGTCTGGGACCGAGTGGACATCCTCCCGGGAGTCCTATCACACACTTCTTGAACCGTGCAAGCATCGCCCCCATCATATAATAGGAGGCTCTTAGGGATTGTACTTTTGTATTTGGCAACGGCATATTTTCTGCTTTTTCAGCATTGATGCATAATGTTGTCCCGTCGAGTTCCGTGGTGATGTTCAGATCATTAAGAAGGCTCATCAATGTCTTTACATCGGAGATTTCCGGCAAACCTTCCAGGACCACTTCGCCGTCTGACGCCATTAATGACGCAGGTATCAGGGCGACCGCACTGTTTTTCGCCCCGCTGATCTCTACTTCGCCGGAGAGTTTCCTACCCCCTCTGACTTTTATCACTTCTTTAACCATAGTCGTTCTCCTTAATTTAGAATGCCTACTGGCCCTTTTGGCTGTTCCAGTCTTTCAGGAACTGGTCGATGCCTTTGTCAGTCAGTGGATGACTTGTGAGTTTCTTCAATACTTTATAAGGAATTGTAGCAATATCTGCACCTGCTGCCGCTGCACCATGGACATGGCCTTCATTTCTGATGGAGGCAGCGATTATTTCCGTCCCTATTCCATGGATTGTGAAGATGTGTCGGATGTCCGCGATGAGATCCATGCCATCGAGACCGATATCATCCAGCCTACCGATGAATGGAGACACATAAGTTGCGCCAGCATGGGCGGCCGTAAGCGCCTGGACAGTATTGAATACAAGCGTCACATTTGTTTTTATCCCTTCAGATGACAGGACATTCACCGCCTTCATCCCTTCGTCAGTCATCGGGATTTTGACTATGATATGCTCGTGAAGCTTTGCGAGTTCACGTCCTTCTTCAATCATGCCTGCTGCATCAAGCGCAATCACTTCGCCGCTTACCGGCCCTTGAACCAATTCGCATATTTCCACAAGACGGTCATGGAAGGATATGTCCTTCTCCTTGGCCACAAGCGATGGGTTGGTCGTAACACCGCGCAATACGCCCCATTCGTGTATATCTTTGATTTCATCCATATTTGCTGTATCAATAAAGTATTTCATAAACTTAAGGCACCTCCATTTAGGTTATTCATTCATTATAAAACAGTCATGCCCAGTCGGCAATGGCTGTCAGATCTTCTCAAACTGTATACGTATCTGCTTCAACAATCAAATAAAAGCCATCCTTGGTGGATGGCTTTTCATGGCCTGTTACGCTTGACCTGAGGTGCCGAATTCCCGGATTTTACCGCGTACAGTCTCTTTGACTGCTTCCCTTGCAGGCCCGAGATATTTACGTGGATCGTATACTTCAGAATCATTGGCCAGTACTTCCCTGACCTTCTGTGCTGACGCAATCTGGTTGTCGGTATTGACATTGATTTTAGCGGTTCCAAGAGAGATTGATCTTTGGATGTCTTTAGTCGGAATGCCCGTACCACCGTGCAACACCAATGGGATGTCGGACTGGTTGCCGATTTCTTCCATTTCCGCAAATCCGAGATTCGGTTCCCCCTTGTATGGACCATGTACCGAACCGAGTGCAGGTGCAAGACAATCGATGCCTGTCCTCTCAACCAGTTCCCGGCACTCTGCAGGATCGGCGTAGATTACACCGTCGGCTATAACATCATCTTCCTGGCCACCAACGACACCGAGTTCGGCTTCGACGGAGACGCCTCTTTCATGGGCATACTCGACGACCTTCCTTGTTGTCGCGACATTATCTTCAAATGGGCCATGCGAAGCATCTATCATGACTGATGTAAATCCAGCACCAATCGCCTCGACACATTTTTCATAGCTCGAGCCATGATCCAAGTGGATGGCCACAGGGATTGTGATATCAAGGTCATGCATAAGCCCTTCAATCATTTTGACGACAGTTGTCATGCCGCTCATATATCTCGCCGCACCTTCTGAAACGCCCAGGATGACCGGGGCATTCTCCTCTTGTGAAGCTGTCAGGATCGCTTGGGCGAATTCCAGGTTATTGACGTTATACTGGCCGACTGCGTATCCTTCTTTTCTTGCTTTATTAAGCATTTCCGTCATTGATACTAAAGGCATCTAATTTTCCTCCTGTGGATTGTTTGCTTTATTGCATAACTGTGATTATAGCAAATACATTTTATTTCGGGTAATGATTTGGTACCATTGAAATACTGACTACCATGAATGGAGTGATCTTATGGATAAGATTCTACAGACTCAACTGACGAATATATATAATCATATAAACGCCCAGGAAGAAGAAATCGAAATGGCGGCACGCCTGATTGCCCAGGCTGTCGGCAGCGAGGGGGAAGTCCGGCTGGCCACTTTCCACGATTTCACCGGCATCCAATCATACCTTCTGGAAGGGGCACTCTCCCTGCCGAAGGCCAAACCATTCGAAACGGTCGAATCCTTGGACGCCCCGGACCGGACCCTGGTTATAGCAGACCAGTTTGATGAACCCGTCAAACAGTTGGTCAATGCGCTTGGAGAAGCGGACAAGGAATTCGTGCTCATCTCGAATTATAATAAGCATGAAGCAGAAATACTGGACTCACTCCACCATTATATCGACTTATCCTCCCCGCGTCCCCTGGTTCCGACACCTGATTTCGACAAAATTGTTAACCCTTATATTTCTGCATTCCTATACCTATATGATCATCTGTACGTCCTTGTGGACGAAATGACGAATGAAGCGTATTGAACCTGTTTTTTTACAGTGTCTCAAAACGTATAATGGTGGATTCCCCCATCATCCTGACTGCATGAAAATGAAAAATACCGTCCAGCTATCTCAGCTGGACGGTATTTTAGCATGTTAATCCAAACATGCATTGATAAGCCCCTGGAACAGGGGATGCGGCCGTGTCGGCCGGGATTGGAATTCAGGATGGAACTGGACGGCGACAAAGTATGGATGGTCTTTAAGTTCAATCATCTCAACGAGCCTGCCGTCTGGAGAAGTGCCGGAGAATATCATGCCCTTCTCCTCAAGCTGCGTCTTGTATTTGTTGTTGAACTCATACCTGTGGCGATGACGCTCATCTACATGCGAAACGCCATAGAGCTTGCGCGCTTTAGTGCCTTCTTTGATTTCACAAGGGAAGCTGCCGAGCCTCAATGTACCTCCGAGGTCCACGACATCTTTTTGGTCCGGCATCAGATCGATGACAGGATGCGCAGTGTCCTCATCCAGTTCACTTGAATGGGCACCTTCAAGACCAGCTACATTGCGTGCAAATTCCACAGTGGCAAGCTGCATGCCGAGACATATGCCAAGAAGCGGGATGTTGTTCTCACGTGCATATTGGAGTGCATATATTTTCCCTTCCACACCACGTTCACCGAAACCACCTGGTATCAGGATGCCGTCGACGCCTTCGAGCTCAGCTTCGTGATTTTCCGGTGTCAGGAATTCTGAATTGATCCATTTGATGTCGATGTCGGCCTGACGCTCATAGCCAGCATGCCTCAACGACTCCGCTACCGATAAATATGCATCCTGAAGCGTCACATATTTACCGACAAGACCGATGGTCACCTTCTTATCGATATTTTCCAGGTTCTGGAGCAGGTGCTTCCAGTCTGTCAGTTCCGCTTCCTTATGTTTACCAAGCTTAAGCCTATCGATGACGAGTGAGTCCATTTTCTGCTCCTGCAGCCTGATCACTATATTATAGATCGTTGACTCATCTCTCGCTTCTATGACGCTATCTTTATCAATATCACAAAAGAGTGCAATCTTATCGCGCAGATCTTCGCCCATGGCGTGTTCGGAGCGCACGACGATCATGTCGGGCTGGATGCCGAGCCCTCTGAGTTCCTTGACGCTGTGCTGGGTCGGTTTGGTCTTCATTTCACCCGCCGCTTTAATGTATGGCAGCAATGTACAATGGATGTACATGACATTCTCACGTCCAAGGTCGCTCCTCACCTGTCTGATGGCCTCCAGGAAAGGCAGTGATTCGATGTCTCCGGTCGTACCGCCGATTTCAGTTATCACGATATCCGCATTCGATTCTTCGCCCGCTTGAATCAGACGGGATTTTATTTCATTGGTGATGTGTGGAATCACCTGGACTGTACCGCCGAGATAATCCCCACGGCGTTCTTTGCGTATCACTTCAGAATAGACTTTTCCCGCTGTGACGTTTGAGTATTTATGGAGATTGATGTCGATGAACCGTTCATAGTGCCCCAAATCCAAATCCGTCTCTGCTCCGTCCTCTGTGACGAAGACTTCTCCGTGCTGATATGGGCTCATGGTCCCTGGATCTACGTTCAAATATGGATCGAACTTCTGTATTGTGATCGAAAAGCCACGATCTTTCAAAAGCCTTCCAAGCGACGCTGCCGTAATGCCTTTACCCAGAGAAGAAACAACCCCGCCGGTCACAAAAATATATTTAGTCATTGCACTTCCTCCTGTGAAAAATAAAAATAGCTCCCTTCCACACTTGGTGAAAAGGAGCCGTTCTTTACAATCCCTTTTTCAGGGAGCCCAATAAAAATAATATCACTTTTAACCTGAATGTCAACTGGAAGTTGTTTTTCTAGAGATCGGGTTTATCTTCGTAGGAGTCTTCAAGTTCATCCGTATCATCGTACTCTATATCTTCATCGATGGTTTCGTCGACTTCCTCCTCGCCTGAAATTTCATTTTTTGACAATGGGGAGTCGAGGTCCTCTGTATCATCTTCGACGAGTTCCTTATCCTGATCAATGATATCTTCTTCGACATCTCCATCAATCGGCTCATCCTCCACGGCAAGCTCGATCTTGTGGATTGTTGGTGCGATCTTATCGGATATGTCATCTACCGAGTACCAATCCCTAAGTCCCCACAAGCCTTCGCCTGTACTCAGAAAACGGCCATCCGTATTCAAATCCGTGTAAAATTGCACAATACGGTTTTCGATCTCCTTATCTGAATATCCGCCCAACTCCTTGAACTTGTCGACAATATCATACAAGTTCACTTCTTTCCCTACATCTTCAAGGTATATATGTGCCATTTCGATAAAGGAGTTTTCATCCAGCATCTGCTTGGAGTAGTCATCCAGTCTCATCTCATTCATCCTTTCCAGTCTCGAATATCACAGGATATCTTACATGTAATTGGAACATGAATCAAGCACTTATTCAATAGTTTACATACTTCACGAATTTCTGCTGTCCACCTTCATCTTCCATCATGACGAATCCGCCTTTTTCAAACAATTTATGCCACCCTGCTGCATCATCGGTCAAAATGGTCAGTTGCTTGATTTCTGGCATATCGCGTCTGAGGAAAGTCGCAATTTGACGCATCGCACTTGAGGCAACACCGCGTTCACGTTCCTCCGCCTTGACATGCAGATGCGTAATCCGAAGCTCCGCCCCATTGACCTTGCCCTTTATCTCCCCGATGGTCTCCTTCTGGTTCCTGATTATATCGATTTTGATGGCCGGCAACTGTACAGCGTCATCTCTCCCCAGTTTGATGTTATGTACATACTTGCTATCCAGATCCAGGTAATAAAGACGTTCCTTTCCTATCGGACCATCTTCCTTTGTTGCCGTATGTGTAAACCCGGCTCGTTCATAAAGGTTCCAGGCTGCTGTATTTTCAGCATCCACGACAAGGTAAAGGTGATCGAAATTCGAAAAGTTCTCCTGTATATAGATGGGCAGCCGCATCGCCACCTGCGTTCCATATCCGCGGCCCTGCAGCTTTTCATCAATCGACAGCGACCTTATATAGACCACTTCGTGTGGTGTGTCGTAACCTTCATGCTGGTAATGCTTATGAAGCACGAAGAATCCGATGATCGTTCCTTCCCCGTTCAATACCACACAAGGTACACGATCAGGGTCATCAACAGCATCATCGACCACATCAGTCGGCAAGCTGGAATATACTTGTTGCTGTTCACTCAACCTGAAAGCCGCTAGAGTCTCCCGATCATTCTCCTGAAACGGCCGGATACTTATCTCGTCCATAATCCAAAACCCCTTTTTGACATGTAATGTCATTTTGTTATGATAACTATTATACCCTTTCCAGTATAAAAATAGTCAGCTTGATATTCAATGTTTTAATGGTGTTTAGTCTCGACACAACGGGGGTACAACGGTATACAATAAGATATTTTAGGGGGAGAAATTTTGGACAATGGCAATTTGGACAGTAATCCCAAAAAGGGGGATAAGTCGAAGAAAAGTTCCAAATTCGAAAAAGAGAAACGACCGGATAAGAACCTGGAGCCAAAAAAAGGGTCAAGCCTAGGGTTGGTGTTCTGGACCGCCGCTTCAATCATCATCGCTGCTGCCTTGGTGGCAACAATCATACCTGGCAAGTTCGAAGCTGCATCAAGCTCAGTCTATGGCTGGATTGCCGGATTATTCAGTTGGTTCTTCATGATTGCAGTATTTGGATTTGCTCTATTCCTGATTTTCCTGGCGCTCTCGCCATATGGCCGCATCAAGCTCGGGGGAGATAATTCGAAACCTGAATTCTCTTTCCGTTCATGGATTGGCATGCTGTTTTCCGGCGGATTGGGTGTAGGTCTCGTGTTCTTCGGTGTCGCGGAACCGATGAGCCATTATATGATCTCACCCTTTCCGGGTGGAGAGACTGAGTCCGTGGAGGCGGCGCGCATGGCCATGGGCTATTCATTCTTCCACTGGGGGATTTCCCAATGGTCCATATTTGGGGTAGCCGGCCTTGCAATTGGCTACAACCAATACCGCAAGAAGAAGGACGGCCTGGTCTCCACCTCGCTCGAACCGATACTCGGCAATGACTATAACCAGAAGCTGAGGAAATCCATAGATATACTTGCCGTGGTCGCCACTGTTACAGGGATGGCGACATCAGTTGGCCTTGGCATCATGCAGATGGACGGGGGGCTGAACATAGCCTACGGCATCCCATCGGGGCCGTTGACCCAAATCATACTTACTGCCCTGATGACAGGCTTCTTCATACTGTCGACGACGACCGGCCTGAAACGCGGCATCAAATGGCTGAGCAACCTTAACATGCTGCTTGCCGCTGTCATCACCATCTTCATAATGGCTGTTGGTCCTTTCACGTTCATCATGGAGAGCATCGTTGTGGGGCTTGGTGATTACCTATCCAACTATGTCGGGTATTCGTTGCGCATGCAACCTTATACCGGTGAAGTCTGGGTGCAGGAGTGGACGGTCTTCTACTGGGCGTGGGTCATCGCCTGGAGTCCGTTCATCGGTTCCTTCGTGGCCCGCGTCTCCAAAGGGCGCTCCATACGCGAGTATGTAATGGGAATCCTCATCATTCCACCGATACTTTCCTTCCTCTGGATCGGTGCCCTGGGTGGTACGGCGATCTACTCTGATCTGTTCAATGGAACAAATATCGGAGCACTCGTACTCGAAGATGATACTGCAGCACTTTTCGCATTGTTCGATCAGCTGCCGCTGACTGAATTGTTCTCAGCCCTCGCAATACTGCTGATTTTTACATTCCTTGTCACATCAGCAGACTCGGCAACATTCATCGTGGCGGGAATGACCTCAGGGAACACGGATTCGCCAAGTACACGCCTTAAAGTCATCTGGGGAGTACTGCTTGGTTTCCTTACAGTCACCCTGATCATCGCTGGCGGCCTGACAAGCCTACAAGCCGCTTCACTGCTGGCCGGTCTGCCGTTTGGACTTGTCCTCATCGCCATGATCATCGCAGTCTCCAAATCACTCAGACGAGAACCAAATGATTCGATGAAGCGCCGTCAACGCAAAGATCGCACAAGAGCCTGAATTTAATGTTACTAAGTCGGAATGTCATTGGTATAATACAACCAATGACATTCTTTTTTGGAGGCTTTTATGAAAATTGGAATAGACGCAGGAGGCACACTGATAAAGGTCGCATACATCGATGATGATGAGCGGAAATTTGAAAGGTGGCCGTCCGCACAAGTGGATCAGTTGATCGATCGACTGAACACGCAACACACAGATGATCAGATATACCTGACGGGGGGCAAGTCTGCATATATGGCAGAAAAATTGAAGCATCATGAAGCCATATCGGTCGAATTTGAAGCGACATACCGCGGACTGCTCAAACTGATGGATGAGCAGGACGTCCGCCTTGGACATTTTATCTACTTGAATGTGGGCACCGGGACGAGTTTTCATCATGCCGGCCCTTCCGGCCAACAGAGGGTTGCAGGGTCCGGAGTGGGCGGCGGTACGCTGATTGGCCTTTCCACACTGCTTGCCGGCATCCATGACTATGATGCAATCATCAAGCTGGGTGCCCAGGGCAGCCGGGATGAAATCGACCTCAAAGTCCATCACATCTATGCCGGACGCCCAACGCCGATTCCGGGTGACCTGACCGCAAGCAACTTCGGCAATGTCCTCTCAGGGGAAGTCTCGGCGCTGCAGCCTGCTGATAAAGTCCAGGCTGTCATCGGCCTTGTCGCTGAAACTGTGACGGCCATCGGAATTAGTCTTGCTGAAGGTTTTGAGACAGATGATATCGTCTTCATCGGTTCCACCCTGCTCGACAACACAGTGATGAAAGATATCATCCACCGCTATGCCGGGCTGAAAGGTGCAAAAGCGCACGTCATTTACAACGGCGAATACTCAGGGGCACTGGGTGCCACTCTATAGTGGCGTATGATAGATGGACACGGCATTTTTATGCCGTTCCATAGTCAACCTGATATTGTAGCACTCTGAGAGCTGCCCGCTCGTCACCTGCGCTGCAGGCAGTGGCCCTTCCGCGTGTCCTGCCTGGAGGAGGGTGATCGTATCTCCATACGTCATTGCCAGCTGTGCTTCGTGCATGGTGGTGATGACTATTTTTTTTCGTCCTTCTTTCTTCAGCCACTTCATCATTTCGTGCTGATGGCGCAGATCGAGCCCTTGTTCTATCTCATCGATCATGATGACCGGCTTATCCTCCAGAGCGATTTGAGCGCATTGTACCCTTTTGAATTCCCCGCCTGACAACTCTTCTATCGAACGCCCTAGAAGATGGCTGATGTGGAAACGCCTGATGATTTCAGCCATCCTCTCCTTTGTGGCCTTATCTGCAGATGCAGTCATGATCAGATATTCCCCGGTCCGTATCCTGAAGCGGGGGTTTTCCTGCGGCAGGAATGACATGATGCCGGAGACTTCTCCTAAAGCCGAACCATGATAAGTAATCTCTCGGCTCAACAGATGATTACCTCCGTAGCCGAGCATCCCCTTCAGAAGCGTGCTTTTGCCACTCCCGTTAGGCCCTAGGATGATGTTTACGCCTTTATGAAATGTGACGTTTTCAATATCAAGGCTGAAGTTCCCCTGCATCGTTTCCAGATGATCGATTTTCAGCATAAGCTGTTCCTCCGCTAGTATTTTAGTTGGTACTCAATTATAATTATATATACAAATATCAGGTGAAAGGGGGTTTTTGATGGATGTCCAGCTAGACTATCCCATCTTGTTGATTGCCATACTGCTGGTCTTGGGCGTTGTGATGACACGTTTTTCGTCCAGACTCGGTGTCCCCTCGCTTGTACTCTTCATAATCATAGGTATACTTCTGAACCAGGTCATCTACTACGATAATGTGGAACTCACCCAACTGATTGGTATGATAGCACTTGTCGTCATACTTTTTGAAGGTGGTCTGCAAACCAATATCATGACCATCAAAAAGGTGGCTGGTTCAGCGGTACTTCTTGCGACCATCGGCGTATTGCTGACAAGTTTCATACTCGGTCTGTTCGCCTATCTGATCCTGGACCTTGATTTCATGACATCGATGCTGCTCGGGGCCATCGTCGGATCGACTGATGCCGCCGCAGTGTTTGCAGTATTCGGCAGTAAAAACATCAAGGAAAAACTATCTTCTACAATCGAAGCGGAATCCGGAACGAACGACCCGATGGCTGTGTTCCTTACCGTCACCATCATATCGGTCATCGAAATGCCAGGAGAGAGCAATGTTTTATATCTCTTACTTACCTTCTTTTGGCAGATGGGTGTTGCCATCATAGCCGGTATCATTATAGGCCGGCTTGCGGTTTTCGTCATCAACCGGATCGACCTCGAAGCTTCTGGACTCTATCCAGTGCTCTCCCTTGGATTTGCGATGCTGACCTTCGGTGTTACAGAAGTCATCGGTGCAAGTGGATTGCTCTCTGTATATGTCATGGCGGTACTGATGGGGAATCGGCCCCTTACCTATAAACATTCCATACTACGCTTCAATGAAGGATTGGCGTGGATGATGCAGATTGTCATGTTCATCATGCTCGGCCTGCTTGCCTTTCCTGGGGAATTGATCAACTATACATTCCAGGGGATCCTTATGGCACTCATCCTCATATTCATCGCCAGACCGATCGGCGTCTTCCTCACTTTGATTGCAAGCAGGTACGACCTCAAGGAGAAAATATTCATTTCGTGGGCTGGTCTGCGCGGCTCTGTGCCGATCGTTTTAGCGACTTATCCACTAGTCAGTGACATCGAGAGCGGATACCTCGTCTTCAACGTAGTCTTCTTTATCGTCTTGTTCTCTGCCTTGCTGCAAGGCAGCACCATCACACCAGTAGCCCGCTGGCTGGGATTTGACGAAGGGGAAACGGAAGCCCCGGCCTATTCGGTCGAACTGCTGGCATTGGGCCAGACACAGAACGATATATACGGGATTGAACTCCCTTCCCATTCTGCCCACCAGAACGTGCAGATCAAAGACTTGGATTTACCGACTGATGTCCTCGTCATCGCCATCATAAGAAATGATGAGTTGATTACACCTAACGGAGAAACGAAGATGCTTTCTGAAGATTTCATCTATGTCATGATGCCAAGAAAGCTACGGGAGCGTACAGAAGCATATTTCAGTAAACCAAAAGAACCACCTAAGAGCAAAAAAGCACGTCAGAAGCCATTTCCAAAGAAAAAAGTGACAAAAGAGGGGGATTAAATGAAATTCATCATTGTCCTACTCGCCATTCCACTATTCATCTCGTCATGTGTAGGCTTGCTCATTCCAGATGATTCAAACCAGAGCGCTACGGAGGAAACCGGAGAATCTGCTAGTGAAGAATCAACAGAAGAGGCTACAGAAGTCTCCAGCGAAAAAGAACCCACAGAAGTAACACCCATCGATGTAACGCGCGATGCCTTCGTCTCAAACTTGTTCTCAGCCAATTATGAGTACAGGACGATTTCACTCCGCTCCAGTTACGAATATATGACGCGCATACTGGGAGAACCGATTGGAAGCGGTCAAAGCATTGATGGTGTCTATTACCACTATAATCATATCGGCTTCAACTTCCCTGAAAAAAGGGAGGAAACCGATGATTTAAGCGAACTCAAGATCGATGGCATCATCATTTTCCCCGAGAATTTTACAAAGCAGGAGGCAGTCGAGACATTCGGTTGGCCGACGCGTGATGAGGTTTCCGATTTCTGGATGATATATGATGCCGACGATTCGAACGAGCAGTATGTCATGATGAAATATAACCAGGAGGACACGATTACAGAAATCATCCTCCAGCATAAAAACCTTGAAGATACTGAGTTTTACGGAAAGTAAAAGGAGGAGCGTCCGGACGCTCCTCCTCTTTATTTCATTTCCCCATTTAATTCGAGTTTTGTAGAAACTGTGGCATTCAATGAATTGATTGCTGAACAGTATTTATCGGCTGATAAATTCACTGCACGCTGCGCCACCTTTTCAGTGACGTCCCCTTTGATTCTGACTATAATCGTGACATCAGTGAATCGCTTCGGTTCAGTTTCGGCACGCTCGGCTTCAATATCTATATCAATGCTTTCCACCTTATCCATGCTGTGCCTCATGATGACATTAAGATCGATGCCCATGCAGCCGGCCACACCGTGCAGCACCATTTCCATTGGCCTCGGACCACTGTCATTACCGCCGACACTGCTGCTGGCATCCATTGTGACATCATAGCCGGAACTGTCACCTTTAGAATTGTAGGCCATTCCGCCTGTCCATTTCGCATTAACTTTCATATTCCCACCCTTTCAATGTGTTAACCATCATTATAAGCAATTTCATCTTCCAGTGACAGCCATGCGCTTACATCAAAGAAGTAACCGCATCAATCAGACTATAGAACCCAAGAAAAGAAACCACTGCCGTCACAGCCCAGCCAACGACATTCAGCCATAAGGCGTTGACATGCTTTTTCATCACTGCTTTTTTATTGATGATGATCATGATCAGCACGGCAATGATTGGAAGTATAAGCCCGTTCAATGCCTGGGCGAAAAGCAGCACCTCCAGAGGTTCGAAGCCGATGGCTGAAGTCACGATACCGAGACTGATCACAGAAGCAAAGACAATCTTATACTTCCTGTTGTCAAAACCACCCTTCCAACGCATGAAGCTGCTCACCGTCACCGCTGCCCCCATCGGTGAGGCAATTGCTGAGGATAACCCTGCCGAAAATAGCCCGACACTTATGAAAAATGGCGCAAGGTCACCCATCAGGGGCTCGAGTGGCGCTGCCAATTCGACGACATTGGTCACTTCTTGACCTTCAATCAGCGCGCCTGCAGTAATAAGTATTGCTGCAGTGATGAACCCACCTACGGTGATGGTAAGGATTGTATCGATTCTGGACGCGTTCAAACCATCCGCACTGTCCCACTTTTCGCTGACCGTCGAGGCATGTATGAAAAAATTGTACGGTACTACCGTCGTGCCGATCAGCGCAATGATCATCAGGATCGATCCCTCTGGTATACCGGGGACGAAAGCCCCCTTCAATATCGCGCCGACATCAGATGCTGATACTATCATAGTCGTGATGAAGGTGATGCTCATTAGGACGATTAGGCCAATCATCACCTTTTCAATGATTTTATAGCTTCCACTCAATCCAAGAGTGAGTATGACGATGCCAATGACCGGCGCCACATAGTTCTCCGGTATTCCAAATAAATAGGAGACACCGAGGGAAGTGCCGAGCAGGTCGCCACTGATGTATGCAGCACACCCTACGCACACCGCAATCATGACCAGCCAGACTGCAGCGAATTTCAATATGACATTATCGAATAACCCGCGTATGTTTTCCCCTAGTCCCTCGCCTGTCACCATACCGATCCTTGCGACCATTTCCTGGAGGACGATTGTCGCCAGAATCGCAAAAATTACTGCCCACAGGAGGGCGAATCCAAATCCTGCACCTGCACGTGTGGCTGTCGTCACGGTACCCGGACCGATGAACGAAGCCGTGATGATTGCACCTGGCCCGATCACTTTCAGCTTTTCAATCATTTTCTGTCCATTCAATGCTTCCACCCCTTCGGATACAGAAGACAGTCTCCCATCGCCCGTTCATCTATTTAACATGTCCACCGTGTACATGGCCCGCCAGCACATATAAAACCGCTGTTGATACAAAGTGCGCTGAGTTCTGGTTCGCGTCCTGCTGAGGGTACACTTCGACAAAATCCATTCCACATAATCCCCGTTTGCCGAATTCATAGATCATCGTCACCAGCTCATGGGATGTGAGCCCATTGCCATCGACGGGACCTCCTGGGTTGAAGGCAAAGTCCAATACGTCGCTGCAGATCGTCAAATAGACGACATCCACCTCCTGTGCTGCCATATCATATATTTCATTCGCATAGGCTTTCAGGTCATGTGCCCCCTTGATGTCATTGATTGTCAGCGTCACGGCTCCCGCTTCCTGAGCATAGGCCCCTGTCTCCGGTTTATTTCTCGGACCCTTGATGCCTGCATGTATAAGACTCTCATTCCTGACTCCGTCAGTCTCGTAAAGGCGCATGAATGGTGTACTCCTGGCAAACCTGTCTCCTTCATAGTGAGGCATATTATCATAGTGTGAGTCCAGATGGATGATCCCCACCTTTTTGCCGGTGTTGGTCAATGCTTTGACGACAGGATATGTGATGCCGTGGTCGCCACCGAGACCTACCAGGAACTTACCTGAGCGCCACAGGTTTTCGGCGAATGCTTCAATGCGGTCCATGGTGCCCGGCACATCATGCGGTATGACGCTGACGTCACCAACATCCCCAAGGCTCAAATGGTCTTCCACATTAATGTGATCCAGCTCGGGCAAGTAAGTGCTGTACCGCGCAGAGGACAATCTGATCTGCTTCGGCCCCAGTTCGCACCCCGTGTAGTCTCCCCAAGTACAGGCCCCTTCCCACGGTACACCGTAGATCAGTACATCCGTATCGTATTCGTCAGTCTTTGTAAGATTTTTCGCCCCCAACATCGGAGGGGTGTTGCCATAAATATTTGATTGCATCCTTTAACGCCTCCTGACTTTTCTGAATTGTCATTCTATATATCATGATAAAAGTAATGAAAATGAAAATCCACCGATATACTTCATTTTAAGATCATTGTTGAACATATAACCATAATCTTATATAATTCAACCCATTACATAATAAAAAACTTATATGATTGAGGTGCGATCCAATGGAAACGACAGTTGATATTAATAATGTTGCGGAACTTTTCAAAGTTCTGGGCGATCATTCACGATTATCGATGGTTGCGATGATGTATAAGAAGGAATGTTGCGTCTGTGATTTCACAGAATGCTTCAATATGAGCCAACCTGCTGTAAGCCAGCATCTGAAAAGGTTGCGGACACTCGGCTTGATTACGGAACGGAAAGATGGGTATTGGACCCATCTTTCCTTGAACCCTGATAGTCCATTCATGGAAATGCTATCAAAATTATTGGCGACGACACCTGGCCTTGATGCACATGCCGACCGTCTGCTCGCTTCATGCACAAGGGAGGCATGCTGCTGATGGTGAATTCTGTAATTGCAGTCCTGATCTTCCTCATCACGTTGTTTCTTGTCATCCGTCAGCCTAAAGGTCTCGGCATCGGCTGGTCGGCGGTTGCTGGAGCAGTTGCAGCCTTGCTCTTCGGCGTCGTAAGCTTTGGGGATGTCGGAACCGTGTGGGGCATAGTCTGGAATGCGACGCTGACTTTCGTCGCTGTCATACTGATTTCATTGGTACTCGATGAAATCGGATTTTTTGAATGGTCTGCACTACATATGGCACGTTTTGCCAAAGGCAGTGGATTGAAGCTGTTCATCTACATCGTCCTGCTGGGCGCGATAGTGGCTGCATTGTTTGCCAATGATGGAGCCGCCCTGATTCTGACACCGATCGTTCTGGCGATGGTCAGGAACCTCAATTTCACGGAGAAGATGATCATGCCGTTCATCATGGCAAGCGGATTCATCGCCGATACCGCCTCCCTGCCATTCGTCGTCAGTAACTTGGTGAATATCGTCTCGGCAGACTTCTTTGGCATCGGGTTCATCGAATACGCTTCAAGGATGCTTATTCCCAATCTGTTCTCTATCCTGGCAAGCATTCTTGTACTGTGGCTCTTTTTCAGAAAAGACCTACCGTCCAATTACGGAGTATCTGAGTTGAAGCGCCCTTCTGCAGCCATCCGTGACCAGAGAATGTTCGCCTGGTCGTGGGTGGTACTCGCCTTGCTGCTCATCGGATATTTCCTGAGTGAGCCGTTTGACATCCCTGTTTCTATCATTGCCGGGCTCATAGCATTCTTTTTTGTGATGATGGGAAGAAACAGTCCCGCTGTGCCCGTTAGAGATGTGGTAAAGGGTGCACCTTGGGATATCGTCCTTTTCTCCCTCGGCATGTATGTTGTCGTATATGGTCTGCAAAATGCAGGGCTGACTGCCCTACTCGGCCGTTTTCTAGCTACAGCCGGAGAACATGGGTTATTTGCCGCCACAATGGTCATGGGCTTCACAGCTGCAATACTGTCATCGGTCATGAATAATATGCCGACCGTCATGATCGATGCCCTGGCCATAACTGCATCAGGCGCCCAAGGTTCCATTAAGGAAGGTCTGGTATACGCCAATGTCATCGGCTCTGATCTTGGTCCGAAGATTACACCGATCGGATCGCTCGCTACACTACTGTGGTTGCATGTGCTCAAAAAGAAAGGGGTTAATATTTCCTGGGGATACTATTTCAAAATCGGCATCATCCTGACGCTTCCCGTTCTATTCATAACTTTATCCGGCCTATACCTATGGCTGCTCATCATCTCATAAACTAAAGGAGTGTCACCATGCAAAAACCCATCATTTATTTTTTATGTACCGGAAATTCATGTAGAAGTCAGATTGCAGAGGGCTTTGCCCACAAATATTTAGGCGATGAATATGAGATTCATTCAGCAGGCATCGAAGCCCATGGAATGAATCCAAGGGCGGTAAGCATCATGAGAGACGCCGGCGTTGATATCACTGGTCAGCAGTCAAGCATCATAGACCCTGAAATTCTGAACCATGCAGATTATGCAATCACCCTTTGTGGGGATGCCCGCGATAATTGTCCTGTCACGCCATCGGACGTCATTCACCTGCATTGGGGGTTTGAAGACCCAGCCAAAGCCAAAGGCAGTGAAGAAGAAATATATTCAGCATTCCGCCAAGTAAGGAACGACATCGAAAAGAGAATCATCCAGTTTAAAAACGAAGGAAAATAAAACAGGCCCTTAAAGGGCCTGTTTTTGTAATCTATGATGCCGTGTGCCTTTCCCGTTTCCATTTGATGCGATTCATCACCAATATGATCACTGCAGCTGCTACACCGATGAGGTTAGTATATGTTTCCGGTGCGGTCAGAAGCAATGCGCTTGCTATCAGTACAATTCTGAACACCACATTGATATGCGTTTTGAAATATCCTTCTAACCCAGTGGAATTATTACAGTTGTCATTAAATATAGCATTATTCAAAACTGCTAAATTCAAAACCTCTTTATATTTGAAATTTTCTCTAAATTTAATACAATGGAGTTAACCACTGAGGAGGAATTGGATGAAATCACTTTTTGAACCCTACACACTGAAGGCTTTAACGACAAAGAACAGGGTCGTAATGGCCCCCATGTGCCAATACAGCGCGACTGACGGCATACCTGACGAGTGGCACTTCACGCACTACACCTCGCGGGCGGTCGGCGGCACTGGTCTGATCATGTTGGAGATGACCAATGTCGAAGCACGGGGTCGCATTACCGACCATTGTCTAGGTATCTGGTCCGACGGTCATGTGCCCCACTACAAACGAATCGTCGACGCTTGCCATCGCCACGGGGCAAAGGTGGGCATCCAACTCGCTCACGCAGGGCGCAAGGCTCAGGATACGGAGACTCCAGTTTCAAGTACGGATGAAGCATATAGCCCGGACTTCCATCAGCCACATGAACTGACGGCAGAAGAGACGGAAGAGATTATCGATGCATTCAAATGGGGGACCCAACGTGCAGTTGAGGCTGGATTTGACACCATCGAACTTCACGCTGCCCACGGTTATCTCATCCATCAATTCCAATCTCCACTCACCAACAAGCGCTCCGATGAATATGGTGAAGATTTCAGCCTATTTGGACGCAGGGTCATTGAAGCAGTCAAATCTGTCATGCCTGAAGGGATGCCGCTCATGCTACGACTCTCAGCTGTCGAGTATGCAGATGGTGGTTACGACATCGACCACGGGTCCCACCTGGCGCTCGAGTATGCGGCAGCTGGGGTTGATATGATCGATGTCTCAGCTGGAGGAGAAGGTAAGCCTTCACCAGAGCGTTTCAATGGGGCCTTCCCCGGCTACCTTGTCGAGTATGCCAGAGCGGTGAAAGAAGCTGCTTCAGTCCCTGTCATAGCAGTCGGTCTTCTCGATGATGTCAATCTGGCTGAGCACGCCATCGCATCGGAATCTGCAGATCTCGTCGCCATCGGCCGTGGACTGCTGCGCGATCCTTATTGGGTGCTCAACGCTTCCCAGTCCAAAAATGCAGAGGATGACGCCTTCATCCCTGTGCAGTATAAAAGAGCATATTAGAATGGAGAATGATCATGAAACATTCATTGCATAAATCAAACTTATTTTATGCGATGTCAAAAGATAATCCAGCTGCTTTAAGGGTTGATGCTGGGGATACGATAACGATTGAGACAAACGATTGCTTCCTCGGACAGATCACTTCCAGTGATACCGTGTTGGACCAGTTGGACTGGGACCGCATCAATCCTGCGACGGGCCCTATCCATATAGATGGCATCCAAGCCGGAGATGTGCTCAAAGTCACAATTGAAGACATCACCCTTGAACCAAAAGGGGTCATGTTGACAGGCCCTGGGCTTGGCGTCATGGGGGATGATATGGAGAAGATGGAGGCCAAAATGTTCGATATTGATACATCGGAAGGTACTGTTTCGTTCAATGGCCTGTCTCTTCCCCTAAACCCGATGATCGGCGTCATCGGAGTGGCACCAGAGGGAGAAGCAGTAAATAATGGGACACCGGGCCGACACGGCGGCAATATGGACAGTAAGAAGATCACGACTGGGGCCACCCTCTATCTACCTGTTGCACACGAGGGGGCCTTGTTTGGCCTTGGAGATGTCCACGCCAAGATGGGGGATGGTGAAGTGAGCGTAAGTGGACTTGAGACGGGAGCATCGATCACAGTGACCCTCGATAAAGCACACAATATAAAAACGCGCCATCCGATCGTCGTCGATGCGGATGGTGTATACATGACAGTATCGAGCGAAAGTCTCGACACCGCAGTCGACGAATCCGTCAAGGAAATGATTGCATTACTCCGCCCCCACACAGACTTGAGTCTGTCTGAAATGACCATGCTCATGAGTCTGGTCGGTGAGGCGCAGATCAATCAGGTAGTCGATCCTTTGAAGACTGCCCGCTTCTTTGTACCGCACCATGTCCTTGACCATTACGGAATTACCTTGGGGTAGATATCATGAATATTGTTGTAGCACCAGATTCCTATAAAGGGACGTTCAATCAATATGAGATTGCAGCAACCATGGGAGAGGCCCTCACGGATTTGGGCCATCACAGCATTTTGAAACCGATGAGTGACGGTGGAGATGGCCTCCTTACATGTTTTCGGAATGAGGATTATGAGGAGGTCACCATCAATGTGACAGGGCCGGAAGGTCAGACAGTCGAAGCCTCCTACTGCCGCAATGGACAGGCTGCAGTAATTGAAACGGCCGAGGCGTGTGGCCTTCATCTGGTCGGCAGTTCACACCCAGGCGATCGGACGTCATTCGGCATCGGCGAACTGATTTTGGACGCGGTTGATGGTGGGGCACAACACATCATACTGGGTTTGGGTGGTTCTGCAACAGACGATGGCGGCTACGGGATGCTGCTCGCTCTAGGAGGCGCCGCAGTGGATACAAGCGGCATGCCAGTTGGCGTGTTCACTCATGACATAGAACATGTTGACGAAATCAGCCTGAAATCACTCCAGCCCCTGGAAGGTGTAAAGTTAACCATCGCATCCGATGTCACCCATCCATTGTTCGGAGTCCGAGGAGCTACCCGTGCGTTCGGACCCCAAAAAGGCGTGCAGGAATCGGAATTCGCTTTCTTCGAGTCACTGCTCTCACACCTCTTTGACAAAACATCAGATGTTTTCCAAGATGACTTCAGTGACTGCTGTGGTGCAGGTGCAGCTGGTGGACTTGGATGGATGCTGATGAATCTCGGGGCAGAAATGAAACCGGGAGGCATTCTGGTTGCTGAGATGATCCACTTGGAGGATGCAATAATGAAAGCCGATATGGTAATTACAGGTGAAGGCAAAACCGATGCTTCTTCAGTGCACGGAAAAGTCCCTGCGACTGTGGCACAACTCGCTGATCGCCATCAAAAGCCGTGCCACCTCATCTCCGGTCAGATAACCGATGCTGATACTAGGGCTTTCGCTTCTGTCCATCCATTGTGCGATGGCTCCTGCAAAATTGAGGACATCATTGAAGAGACACCACGGCTGATCAGGCAAAAGATACAGCATATAGTGACATAGAAAAGGTCTGGAATGACGTTTCCAGACCTTTTCTATGCCTTAAAACTGCACACATCGGATTGCGGATTCAAACTCGAGCCAAACCGATAATTCATATCTCCGTGGCCTATGGCTCTAAACCCGCCATCCATTTTCTGCTAAAATACATATTGTATGCTTTTACTATTTGGAAGTATGGATCAATAGGAGTTTTTTTATGAACATTATGTATGCAAATCATGGATTGATACAGAATCCACACAGCGTGGCCATATGAGAAAAGCCATCTTTCTGTTGATGGTGCTGACCGTCGTTTCAAAAGTCTCTGGGTTCTTAAGGGATTTGACACTTGCCTATTTCTACGGAGCAAACGAAACCAGTGATGTCTTCCTATTATCGATCAGTATCCCAACTGTCGTTTTTGGTGTGGTGGCAGCAGGCATTTCGACCGGCTACATACCGCTCTATTCACGGATAACAGAGCAGTCCGGCGACAAGGCGGGGCTCGAATATATCAACAATCTAATTAATATATTGCTGATTTCCACTACATTCATCGTCATACTCGCTCTTATTTTTACTGAACAGCTCGTTAAGGTATTCGCAATCTGATTCCAGGGAGAAACATTGGCACTTGCAGTAATGTTCACCCGCTTCAGCATATTCGGCATCTACTTTACACTCATCACCCGGATTCTAAGTGCCTACCTGAATTATAAAAAGATGTTTGCTGTCCCTTCCTTGATAGGCATTCCCATGAATCTGGTGCTGATTGTGGCCATAATCCTGAGCAGCAGGTTAGAACTGATCTACATTCTAGCCGTGGCTAATGTAGTCGCACTATTTATCCAGTTCCTGATCATCGTGTTCTTTGCCTATAGATATTCTTTCCGCTTCCAGCGGGTGTTGCATCCAAGGGATGAACATATAAAAGAAATGGCTGTATTGGCTTTCCCGGTCATCCTTGGTTCCGGTGTGAGTCAATTGAACCGTCTGATTAATCGTTCACTTGCATCCTGGATTTCCATAGGTGGAATTTCCTCAATTAACTATGCCAGCACTTTGAATGTATCCTTCCTCGGTATCTTCGTCTCCTCATTCGTTACAGTGTTTTATCCAGACATATCCAAAAAGGCAGCCCGAGGAGACATGCCGGGGCTAAAGCACACTTTGAACCAGACCATACTGGGTGTGCTGATCCTAATAATTCCTGCCACAATCGGTGCGATGATATTCGCAGAGCCTATTGTCCGTTTCCTGTTCGACCGCGGTGCCTTCGATGAAACCGCCGTAACATTGACGACTTCAGCGTTCTTCTTCTACTCACTTGGTCTTGCCGGTACAGGTGTCAATTTGATTTTAACCCGGACCTTCTATGCACTGCAGGATACAAAAACACCTATGCTCAACAGCACAATCGGGGTGAGCATCAATATTGCCCTGAACTTCCTGCTGGCAGCGATTCTCGGGATAGGTGGTCTAGCTCTTGCGACCAGTCTTTCTGCACTGACGACCGTTCTGCTACTGACACGGAGCCTCCGCAGAAAACTCGGTCGGCTTAATCTGACACATCTTATACCGACTGCGTTACGGATCACAGCCGCTGCACTTTTTGCTGCTGCGTCATCTTATGGATTTTTGGCCCTTATCAATCCTGTCGTCGGAAGTGACGTCAGCCTGATGCTTGCGTTCGCACTGATGGCTGTACTCTATATTTCTATGTTACTGCTGATGGGCGTGGACGGCGTCCGTACTTTCCTTGATGCCATGCTGAATAAGTTCAAAAAAAGCCAAAAATAGGATAGCCTGTTTTTGGCTTTTTATCCTCCTACATATCACAACAGAAGCGCACCATAAACCAAGCCAAAAATGATTACAAGTGCGGGATGGACTTTAAATTTCATCAATAGCAGGAAACTGGCAGCAACCAGAAACGCTGTGTGTACAGTTCCGGAGGCATCATATGCATTGAAGATGAATTCGTATGCTATCCACCCAAGAAGGATTGCAATCACCGGTCGAATCAGTGTGGTCAGAGTTTCGAATTTCTGTGTGCCTTTCAATCTGTAGAGCAGTCCCGCGAGAAAAATCATCAGCAATAGTGAAGGCAAGACCGTAGCAGCAACTGCAACAACCGATCCCCCCAGCCCTCCAACTTCATAACCTATAAAGCCGGCCATTTTGGTCGCAATCGGGCCGGGTAAGGCATTGCCAAGTGCCAGAACCTCGGCAAATTCACGGGAATCCATCCACTCATAATTCTGTACGACTTCCTGCTCCACCAATGGAATGGAAGCGGGACCACCCCCATAACCTAGAACTCCGGGGATGAAGAAAGCCAGGAATATATGTATATAGATCATACTCTCCCCTCCCTTCTGAACAGGCTGAAAACAACAATGAGCAGAATAATCAGGGCAGGATGAATTCCTACCACCACCAACATGAAGAATGCGAGAGCTGTAAACAGGAGGAGGAAGTGCCACGTCGTTTTCGCCTTTGCCTTGGCCAGAAATTCATACGTCAACACAAACAGCATGACACCTACGATCGGCATCACCCCGTTGCTCATGCCTTGTACCCACTCGAGGTCCTTAAATTCCGTAAACAGCTTCAATAGTACAATCATCAATATGATGGTCGGCAGAATTGTGGCCAATACGGCATTGGCCATGCCGAGCCACCCTTTTTGCAGGTAACCGATGTACCCTCCTAGTTTGGTGGCGATGGGACCAGGCAGGACGTTACCTATGGCCAGGGCATCCTGAAACGTTTCGTCCGTCATCCATTCGTGTGTATCGACCACTTCTTTATGGACAAGCGGGATGGACGACGGGCCACCACCATACCCAAGCATTCCGACTTTAAAAAACACCCAGAATATTTTAAAGTGCATTATACGCCCCCCTTATGTCTAACTATTCAAATTATTAAGAATTATTGACTTGGATGCTTATTTGCTTTAGATTATATACTATTATGCGGCAACTAAAAGTATAGTCATTTACTTTCAATTCCCCCTTCAAGGGGAGTTTGAGACTCTTTTAACTTTTCATCCCGGATTAAATTCAATATAAGGAAGTAATTATGAGACTAGTAAAAAATTCAGCATTCCTTCTAGGCCTGTTAGCAGTATTCTTGCTCAACAGCAGATACTGGATTCAGGCCTTCCCCACAATTTTATATGATGGAAAGGCTGTGCCGGTTGAAGAAATCAATGAACACACTTTTCAGGGGATATCCATCATATTCCTTTTCATATTGCTGGTCTACAGCCTGATCGGTAAACCGTTGACCACATTATTGATCTCCAATCTGTCACTATTTCTTTTTTATTATGCCAATAAGTTGAAATTCGAACAACGCGGCGAAGTGGTCAACTATAACGAAATCAAAGAAGTCATCAACATCAGGGAACTTTCGAATATAGTCGACCTGAAGATGCTGTTTGTTCTTGTCACCGTTCTTCTGTTGGCATCATTCTTTTTATTTTATCTGGAAAGTAAGTTATATAGAAAATTGGGGCTATCCAGATTCAGGATCATTCGAATTACAGCTTTGGTGGGAATCATAATTGCTTCAGTGATCTTCTATACGGACACTGAAAAATATTCCTATGAATATTTCGGGATTGAAGAGAAGGATTCATATATCTTCAATCCGATTAAAGAGATTAAAAGGGTAGGCTTCGTCCCAAATTTTCTGATCAATATTTCGAGGAACTTCATGGAACCTCCAGATGATTATTCCAGGTCGAATATCGACGCCATTTCAGAAAAGTATAAAAAAGAATCCGCTGAATATAACGATGCCAGAAAAAATGATATCACCGACGAACATACCATCATTTATCTCAGCGAAAGCTTTTGGCAGAATGAGGTTCTGATACAGAACAAGATGCCTGCACCATTCATCAAAAAGCTTGAGGAACAGCAAATATAGAATTTGAGATACTGACCAGCATGTCGCTTGAACTCCATCAGCAGCCTACAGTCACTTCGCCCTACATCGAGTACTTCGAAAAATCCAGTGGCAGTTCATCTATACTTACACTGGTCGAACAGAATGCCGTGATCCACCCCTATACCTACAGTCTCTACAACAGAGTTGATGTGTACGACAAGATGGGAGTTTCCAAGCTGTTCAGCCAAGAGGATATGAGCGACTTGGAGAAGCTTAAAGGAACAGGGAGGGCAAGCGATCGCTATCTTACGGACCTGGTGGACAAGAAGATGGATGATTACCGTATGTTGAATGTCATGTCCATGCAGAATCATTCGCCCTATTCACCCGGGGTTCTCGAAGATATCACCTATGAGCCGGTTCTAAAGCCTGGCATACTCTCCGAGGAGCCTACTGCAAGCAAGTATGGTGACTATATAGAATATGCAAAATCATATTTCAGGCAGCTGGTGAAAACCGATTCTGCAATCGAGAAGCTGATCGCCGATATGGAAGACAAGAAGTACGATGTAAACCTGATATTTTATGGAGATCATGCGCCTAGTTTCCTCAGGGGGAAGGGAGCGCAATTACAGGGGCATACTAACCAGGCCCCCTACTTCATCTATCAGAACCATGATAGGGGCGACACCAGTGATGCAGATTTATTGAGTCCCATGTTCCTCGTACCGAAACTGCTGGCAGACGGCCAATATAAGACAACACCCTACTACTATATGCTGGTACTGCTTTATCAGAAAGGTGTGACTGGCATCACCTCAAGCGGTGCATATATAGGAGATGCATTCGTACCAGATGAGGCGCTCGGAGAGGATATCAAAGTACTGGTAAGCGATTATAGAAATGTCTCATACAACCGTTACTTCGACAAGAACTCCATCGGCAGACCTTTTTTCAATAAACAATTCTAGATTTATATTAAAGCAGGCCCAGGGGGCCTGCTTTAATATATCAGATGACTTCCAGGGTCCCTTCAACTAATAAGATGAAATGGCCCCATCCGTACGCGACTCAGTTCCTCCGATAAGCACCCCATCAGAGTTCTTTAAGATCACCTGCCCACGACCGAAACTATTGGGTTCAAGATTCACTTTGATACGGTGCCCCCGCCTGATCAGACTGCGGGCGATATCTGTGTCGAAACGGTCTTCAACTTCAACTTCGAGCCCTGCTTTGAATTGCCATCTTGGCGCATCGAGGGCGCTCTGGGGATTCATGCCGTAGTCGATCAGATTCATCGCCACCTGTAGATGGGCCTGCGGCTGCATGAAGCCACCCATTATGCCAAATGGACCAACCGCCTTTCCCTCCCTGGTGATGAAACCCGGTATAATCGTATGGAAAGTCCTTTTGCCGCCACCTATGAAATTAGCGTGTTCCGGATCCATGGAAAAGTTATGCCCCCTATTCTGCATGGCGAGCCCGGTACCGGGAACCACTACACCTGAACCAAAGCCCATATAGTTGCTTTGGATATAGGACACCATATTACCTTCACCGTCTGCTGTGGCAAGGTAGACGGTCCCTCCCTCAGGCAGGTCCCCATGTTCCCGTTCCTCTGCCATTTCTGTAATATGGCTTCGACGATCCTGAAGATATTGCTGATCCAGCAGTTGGGAAACCTTGATGCGCATGTTATCGGCATCCGCTACATGTTTGGTCGTATCGGCGAATGCCAATTTTATCGCTTCAATCTGATGATGAAAAGTGCGCTCATCTAAAGCAGGGTGGTCATCATCCTTGAGCATGCCAAGGGCCATCAATGCTGTGATGCCCTGACCGTTCGGGGGAAGTTCATGGATAACATGACCTTTATAAGCCATGCTTGCAGGCTGGACATATTCCACTTCGAATTCAGCCAGGTCGTCATGTTCGATTAGACCGCCCGTCTCATTACTGAATTGGACGATTCTTTCTGCGAGTTCTCCCGTATAGACGCTTTCCGCCTCAGTAGCGGCAATATCTTCCAATGTCTGCGCATGCTCCGGCAAAGTTTTGATGATGCCAGCTGACGCAGTGCCAAAAGTCTCGAGCCATGGTTTCAATTCTTCGTGGTTATCCACTTCCCGAATGTAGGTCTGATAAGCCGCCTGCCAGTATCTGGCCACTACCGGTGTGATGACGAAACCGTCACGAGCAGCACGTATTGCTGGTGCGAGCACTTCCTTCAAAGTCAGATTGCCGAAATCACGGATAAGTGCGGCCCAAGCCTTCGGCACTCCTGGTACTGTTACCGGTAACCAACCGAACTTGGGTAGTGCATCAAACCCCCTTGCCTTGACTTCCGCCATCTCCAACCTTTTCGGGGAGCGGCCGCTGGCATTCATGCCGTACAACTTCTCATCCATCCATGCAATCATGAATGCGTCTCCGCCTATGCCGTTACTCGTCGGCTCTACTACAGTCAATGTCGCTGCTGTAGCAATTGCCGCATCCATTGCATTACCCCCTTGCTTCATCACTTCAATCCCCGCATCCGTCGCCAATGGGTGAGTGGTGGCCACCATGCCATTCTTTGCATATGTGCTGTATCTCGAGTTTTTATACGGATAACTATAATGATTCATCTAAAATCCCCTTGTTTTGAATATTCAATTATTTGACTGTGTAGAAAAAGGTCCGCTAAATACCGGACCTTCATCTGCCGCAGCATTTCTTATATTTACGCCCGCTGCCGCATGGACAAGGGTCATTCCGACCCACTTTGACTTCCTTGACGACTGTCTGGGAGTTCAATTCCGACTCCTTGTGGCCACGATATTTGAAGTGGCGTGTGTTTTCAACGATCTCAGCCATCATATCCATCAATTCGCGTTGGCTGCCAGCATTCTGCAACTCGACATTCAAGGTCATCAAGTATTGGAGGATATCATCTTTCTTAGACCCCTGCATAATCAGCTGAAGCAGTGATATATATACACTGTAATGTTTGTCCCTCGGTACATCGACATTATCCTTCACCCACTCTTTGAGTGCACGATGGGCTTTCGATTCATCGATATAGTTGGGATCGCTGAACTTGATGAATTTGCCGAATTCCGGCTCGTAGTAAGGTAGATTTCCCTGGAGTTTTTTGACCATTTCATACTGTGCATAATTCATGTCATCAATGATGATCTGTTCATTATCTTCATCAATTGAAATATCATAAGGTGATTCTCCAAGGAAGCTCACCAGTTCCGCTGAAGTCATTTCCATATCATAATATTTTTTGAATAGGTGTTGGAGCTGACTGAAACTCACAATACCGTAAAGATGAAGAGCAGCTCTTATAAGCTTCAATTTACGTTGGACTCTAAGCCGCGCTTCCCTATTCACTTCATTATCTACCGTAGCGAACAGCTCCGGTATTCCTTCTGCAATAAAGAACTTATCCTCCTGTTCAGAATCTTCAAAGGCATAGCCCAATATATACAGCCCGAACAGTTCTTCCAAATTATATCGCGACTCGGTAGGCCCACGGCCTCCCGTGTTCTTCCAGGCTTCAAAAGAATGGTCATCGATGTATTTATACGCGTACCCTGCCGCTTCTGTAGTATGTTGACGCTCGATTATGGCATCAATCAGATCATCCTTTTTATATTTCGAGAAGTTTTTCACTGAAATGGTACGCGCAAGACGCTTCAGATCATTCATATTGTACGACTTTAGATGGCTCTTTGTACTTTTCACATTAAAACTCCTTCGCTCCTTGATTATTCCCTTCATTTTACCACATGACCCTTTCCTTGGTAACCAATCAGGTCCCGCCACGGTCGCTGCCATGCCGGTTTAGGCACAGCAAATGGATATGCTGAAATCTAAGGCCCCTCAAGTTATCAGATAGACAAACACGATTGTGCCTAGCACGATAAAGAAAAGCGGCACCCGAAACAACGCCAGCAACATGGCGAACGCCCCTCCCAAAAGACCATGCAATGGATTTTCGAGGGCATCTAATATACCCGGGAAGATAAGCACGCCGAGTGCGGCATAAGGGATGTAGTTCAAATATGTTACAAGCCATTCCGGCAATGGGAAGCCATCGATTATAAATGCCGGTAGAATACGTGTTATAATCGTCACAGCAAACATGGCAACAACCAGTAGGGTCATCTGGACACCTCCGCTCTTTCAAGTATCGATCCGAGTGCTGCTGCAATGAGTATCGCCAGCACGATGGCAATGCCGGATGGCACGAAGGAGAGCTGCCCCATTATGTAATGGATGATCATGCCTGCCATGGCGATGATGCCGAAGCGGTAGTGGATACGCACAGCTGGAATGAGCAGTGCGATGAACAGTGCATATAAAGCGATGCCGCTGGCTGCAACCCACCCCTTGCTCATCCATTCGCCCGCCAGGTAACCAATGGCAGAAAACGTCACCCAAAAAAGATAGGCTGTGAGGAAAGTGACTGCATAGCTGCTGAAATGACGCTGTTCTGGAGTACTGTTGGCGGTCACTGCAAAGCCCTCATCCGTAACATATGAAGATAGGAACAGACGTTTCAAAAAGGATTCATGCTTCAAATCATAGTTTACCTTGAACGACATGACAAAATGCCTTGAATTGAGGATGAATACGGCAAATACAATGGCTATTGCACCGCTCGTAGACATCATCTGGAGGGCCAGAAATTGGCTTGCGCCTCCATATACCATGAAACTCATCAGCACCGCGTCAAAAAAGGACATGACCGGTTTTGCCGTTATGCCAAAGGCTACAGCAACCGGCACATAACCCATGCCGATGGTCAATCCGTCCATCAGCGGCTTCTTCAAATCCGTTCGCACCACTTCTTCACCCCGCCTGAATCTATAATTATAAAAATATATTTCGCAATAAGAAGGCATTACAATTCAACTTCAGCATAAAAGGAGAATCATTTCATGAAAGCATTGGTTCTGGATATGGACGGCACGATACTCGACCACAGTGGCCGCTTCCCAAAATCCCTCGTTGCGGTATTGGCAGCACTCAAAGAAACGGGGATGCTCATCTTTTTCGCGACAGGACGAACGCATTACGAAATTACAGAAATTACTCCCGGAGACTGTCCACTTGACGGTTATGTTGCAGCAAGCGGCATGGGTGTCTATGTAGATGGTCGGTTGATTGATTCTGCTTCATTCGACCCTGACTTCGTTTCAGATATGATAGCTGCTGCACGCAGGCGGCAGATCTATTACGAAATCCACACGCTTGAAAATTCAAGTCGTACCTTGCTTGAAGATAAAGAGTATTCGGCCGCAGACATCAGCCGGCCCCAGCCGGAGACGATGAAGCATTTTGAATACCTCTACGCCCAACAGACACTCGAAAGTACAGTTCAATGGGTGCCGACCCTATCATTCGAACATGTCGTAAAGATATTCTTCTTCAGTACAGACACGGATAAGATCGGCAGCTGGTACGACCATCTGAGAGCGCAGCAAGACGAATCGGACTATGCCCTCTATACCACCAGTGTCCATAATGCCGAAATCATGTTGAAGGGACGCGACAAGGCCACAGGCCTTGAAACTTTAATGGGTCGATACGGACTGTCGTATGAGGATGTGCATGTCGTGGGGGATTCGATGAACGACCTTCCTTTGTTTGACAAAGCCGGCAAGCGTACCGCAATGAAAAACTCGGTGCCCTCAATCCTTGAAGCTGCAGATGATGTCACTGCATATACGTGCGACGAAGATGGACTCTCGCACTATTTGTCTTCCGTATACCTTTGATCGATCAGGGGCTACTTCACTCCCAGATACCAGACATGCCCCTCCATCAATTCTTCCGGGTCTATCTCGTGGCCGCCGTCCGTCAGCTTGATGCTGACCTCGGCGCCTTTTTGTTCGAGGTGCCGTCTCAACTGATATGCTTCACCGGCAGTCGTCTGGACGTCCCTGGCCCCTGCTGTCAGAAGGATCTTCTTTCCGCTCAGATCGACCTCTGCCGCTTGTTCACCATTGTAGGATGGATGCATCAGCATGGCGCCCGCCACCGGCAGATCATGATGCATGAGCAGGTGTGAAGCCATATCCGCTCCATGTGAGTAGCCGACATATATCGCCTGATTGAGATCCAAACCATATTCTTCAGCCAGATCCTCCACCAATTTTTTTATGGCCGTCCCTTCTGCCTTAAGGCTACCTTCATCATATCCTGCCCCCTGTCGAGCGAAGAAATGCGCACGCCCTTCTTCATCAACGTTCCCGCGGAATGCGAGTATATTGGCTGAGCCATCCACCATAGCTGCAATCTCCAAAAGATCCGTTTCACGACCGCCACTGCCATGAAAAAGTATCAGTGTATTCCTTTTCTCGTTTTTAGCTTTTATAAATAAATGTTCCATTCCGGCAACCTCCTTTATTAGAGTTTACTTCCCATATATTATATAATATCAGTGATAAGTGGAAGGAGCGATTTTTTATGATACCAAAAGGGTTGCACCATGTGTCAGCGATTACTGCCAACATCATCGATAATCACAAATTCTATACAGATGTGCTTGGACTCAGACTCGTCAAAAAGACCGTAAACCAGGATGACACAAGCATGTATCATCTGTTTTACGCAGACCATGAAGGCCATCCGGGCACGGATATCACTTTCTTTGAAATAACCGGGGCACCGAAGTACCAATCAGGCAGCAACGGCATCAGCCGCACATACTTCAGGGTCCCTTCCAAGGAGGCGCTCGAATTCTTCAAAGCCCGGTTCGAAGGGAAAAACATCCACTATGAAGAGATCACGGAAGAATTCGGCAAGACCGTCATGAAATTCGAAGATCATGAAAAACAACGTCTCGCCCTTATGGTGGATCAGCAGGGGCCGAAATCTCCGAATACTCATCCGGAGATTCCTGAAGCCCATGCCTTGACGTCGATTGGTGCTGTGGAACTGAGCATCCAATACTTGAAACCCATGGTCCAATTCTTCGAACTGCTGGGCGGCGTTTCAGATCACCCCTACAAAAACGAGGACACAGCCGTCGAAATGAAGTTCGGCGACGATTCTCTATACCTTATCGAAAAGCGGACCAGCCAGCTCGAAAAAGAAGGATATGGCAGCGTACACCACCTTTCCCTACGTGTCGCCGATGAAGCAGCCCTCCTCAATATCAAGGAGAAGGTTGATCATGAAAAGTGGTTGAATTCAGGCATCGTCGACCGCTATTACTTCAAGGCCCTATATATCACGACGGTCGGTGGGATAACTGTAGAATTGTCGACAGAAGGGCCGGGCTTCGATATTGACGAACCCATCGATGCCCTTGGAGAGAAACTCTCCCTTCCGCCTGCCATCGAAGAACAGCGTGATTTCATTGAAATGTATCTGACGCCCATCAACTAAAAGGGGTGAGTGTTTTGAAACATGATAAAAAAGCAATAGAATCCTTTTTCAACAGGCTTGATCGCAGTAGATATATGGATACGCAAAGACATCTGGCAGGAGCCGACATGCCGTGCCCGATCGGCCACGGCCAGACGATTTCACAACCTTCGCTTGTGTTGTCCATGACGCTTGCGCTCGAGCTCGCACCACAACATGATGTGCTCGAAATAGGCACCGGTTCAGGCTTTCAGACCGCCATGCTCGCAAAGTTTTCAAAAAACGTCTACACTGTTGAACGCATTGAGGCATTGTATGAACGTGCTAAAGAAAGACTCCGGACCGAGGGGTTTTCCAATATCCATTTCCATTACGGCGATGGCAACCAGGGGTGGTTGGAATATGCTCCCTACGACCGCATCATCGTCACCGCGGCCGCCGAAAGAACACCTCAGGCATTGGTTGACCAGCTCGCCCCAGACGGCAGGATGGTCATACCTGTCGGAGATGATTTCGCCCAGGAACTGAAATTGATCGAGAAAGATAGGAATGGCTCCGTCCACGTTTCTACCCTTGAATATGTCAGGTTCGTCGAGCTGAAGAAAGATACTGAATAAGGAGTCGTTTTAACTGAAGGATGTAAAATAAATGATGACGAGGGGGAAAACCGAGTCATTGGAGCTAAAAAATAAGAAGAGGCGATCCCATGAGAATCGCCTCTTCTTACTTCCTTAAGTCACCCGCACAGGTGACATTACCTTCTCATACCATCTCTGCACCTGGACTAGTCGACTGACTCAGGCAACTGTATCGCACCTATATCATTGAATGATTTAAACTCGACCTCTCCGGATAATTCATAACGCCCTTCTGCATCTTCTCCTGTCGCTTCATACTGGATGGACTTTATGCGCGAATTCTCCTTGTCGATGACGACTTCCACCTCATTATTCGGATTGGAGGTATCTATGGCACTGAATTCAGCTGCAAAGAGTGATTCAAACACTTCAAAGATTTCAGTGCTTTCCCCCTCAAATGTATAGATCAGCTGATTTTCCTCTTCAGTCAGCTTCATCTCATCTTTAATATCAGAAAAAGCGATGACGGCATTTTTGTATGTTACATGAAAAAGCTGTTCTATTTCTATGGACTCTGAGATGTCTACCCAATCGTCTCCGTTATTGTAGTAGGTTTCACCATCTTTCGAGATGGTCCGGTCCTCCCCTTCTGACTTAAGATGCAAAGACGGTGGCGTCCCCTCTTTATACTTTACGTCCGCATCAAGAGTTTGGGAGGATTCATCGTCCACCAAAGCCTCCAGGTCCACCATGGCTTGGTAACTTTCTATATTCCGGGCCTCTTCAACCAAGTCGGCAATTGCGGAATCATCTGTTTCGATTCCTTTCAATGTCCGGTTTGCATCATCTGTGGTGTCCATTGATTGCTTCCCTTCGGTCGTTTCCTCTTGGGCGACCCCGGCCTCTCCTGATGTCTGATCTGTTTTCTCCTCTTCCCCCTGACAACCAGTCAGTAACGCAACTGCAATCGGAACGGCAAACAGATATTTCGAAAACTTCATATCCCCTACTCCTTAGAAAACTCATTTTCAATAAATCATATCATGACTATAGATGCTTCCCCTAACAATATGCTAGTGTGTGACGCGCCGTCTCGGCTTGCGTCCTGTGTCCCGTCGCATTTCCTTGAAGCGGGTGAATGTATACAGCCCGAGCCCGCCCCATATCAATATATAGGCGACACCATGTATGCGGGTAAATGCCTCACCATACATGAAGACCCCAAGCAGAAGCATTACAGTCGGTGCAAAATACTGAAGTATACCCACTAGGGACAGTCGGATACGCTGTGCACCGATCGAGAACAGCAACAATGGTACGGCAGTGACGACGCCTGTCCCCATCATGACCAGGCTATCCTGATCGAATCCGAAATGCCCCTCCCCGCCGACTTCAAGGAATAGGATATAGAATAGCGCCACCGGCGCCAAAACAAAAGTTTCCACAGCCATAGCAAAGACGGCATCCATATTGACTACTTTTTTGATTAATCCGTAGATACTGAAGGACAGAGCCAGGAAAAGTGATATCCACGGCGCAGAACCCAGACCTACCGTCATGTAGGCGACTCCCAGAAAGACGATTATGATGGCGACCCATTGAGATTTTGAAAATCGTTCCCCAAGAACTGCGAACCCGATGAGAATGCTTATGAGGGGATTTATGTAATAGCCGAGGCTCGCATCCAATATATGGCCACTGTTGACTGCAATGATATATAGCAGCCAGTTGGAGGTGATGACTACTGAGGCAGCGAATAATGCCGCCACTTTCTTTTTGTCCCGGAATATGAACTTCAGATCTTTATAGAAAAGATGCATACGGTTCGTCGCGAGGATGAATACAATCATGAAGATGAACGACCAGAATACGCGGTGAGCAATGACTTCGTACGAAGAAACATGTTCCAACTGCTTCCAATATATGGGCAGAAACCCCCATATCAGATAGGCACTCAGGGCAAACAATGCTCCCTTTTTACTGCTTTCCATACCGACCACCCCTTTTACTATTCTCCTTTTGCATATGACCCCACCATACTCGAATATCCAAACAATTATACCACGCCATCCTTCATCCATTGATCATTAACATATGTTTTGGCAATATCAGTGTGCCAAAGCTGCGTTTTGTTTATATTGTAAGCGTTACCTTTTCGCCTTATGATTTAGTTATACTATAAATCATCTAAAAAGGGGTGGCTTTAATGTCTGAAGAAAAAAAGGTCTTTCACGTAAAGTTCAAGCTTTCGGTTCATTTTTAAGCAGTATGATCATGCCGAACATCGCTGCATTCATTGCCTGCGAAAACGCCATCCTTGCCACAGATACACTTAAAAAGGAAATCTTGAAGCATACTGATGAGCTGGATAGGAGAGGCGAGACTGGATGGGGTCACTTATGTAGAAGATCTGATACCCTTTATCGAACGCAAACTGTTTACGGTCAATACCGGTCATGCAGCGATAGCCTATTATGGCAAGACCCTTGGCTTCAAAACTGTAGCCGAGGCGATGACCAATGAAAAAGTCGAAGTATTCCTCAGGAATGTCCTGAATGAAACAATGCTCTATCTGACTTCAAATTACGATTTCACGGAGGCACAGCAGCTCTCATATATAGAAAAAATCATTGCGCGGTTCAAAAACCCCCATCTATCCGATGATCTGGACCGTGTTGGACGTGGTGTGATGCGCAAACTAAGCGCGGGCGATCGTATCATGAAGCCGCTGATCTACTTGGAGAAGAACAATCTCAGTTGCAATGCTCTCACAGAGCTTGCTGTGTATGCACTGGAATTCAACAATCCCAATGACCCTGAAGTCAAAGAAAGAGATGAACAGATTGCACAGGTGGGATTAGAGACGTTCCTTGCCAAACACAGCACTCTCAACGATGGATTGATACAGAAAATTGAAGAATATCTTTAAGTAGAAGGTCGTGCCAACATGTGCACGACCTTTTACTATACCCGCTTTGAATACAAAAAAACCCGATATAGTAAATGTATGCAAAGCGCATGTGGGATTGTTATAGTGGAGGGGCAAGGTATCATTTCAATCTTTCAAGGAGGCGTAACCATTAATGAACAAGAAGAAGGAAGATCTCCAAAAGAACACGATCGATAATACCAAAAAAGCACATATGACAACGAATCAGGGACTTAAAGTCAGCAACGATGAATTCTCCCTGAAAGCCGGTGAACGTGGCCCGACGTTGATGGAAGACTTCCATTTCCGCGAAAAGATGACACATTTCGACCACGAACGCATTCCTGAACGTGTGGTTCATGCCAGAGGGTTCGGAGTACACGGTGAATTCGAGCTGTATGAATCATTGGAAAAATATACAAAGGCAGGACTCTTTACAGATACAAGCAGAAGAACCCCTGTCTTCGTGAGGTTTTCAACAGTTGCCGGGAACCGTGGTTCCATGGACATCCCGCGTGACGTCCGCGGATTTGCAACAAAATTCTATACAGAAGAGGGTAACTTCGATCTTGTCGGAAATAATATGCCCGTCTTCTTTATGCAGGACGCCATCAAATTTCCAGACATGGTCCATGCTGTGAAACCAGAACCCCATAATGAAATGCCTCAGGCAGCCTCCGCCCACGATACATTCTGGGATTGGGTATCACAAAATACCGAAAGTGCCCATATGGTAATGTGGTTGATGAGCGACCGCGCGATCCCGCGAAGCCTAAGGATGATGGAAGGGTTCGGTGTCCACACATTCAGATTGGTGAACGCTGAAGGCAAGAGCCATTTCGTCAAATTCCACTGGAAACCGAAATTGGGCACGCATCAGGTGGTATGGGACGAAGCACAGCTCATCAATGGGAAGAATATGGACTTCCACCGCCAAGATCTGTGGGAAAACATCAATAAAGGCAATGCGGTTGAATTTGAACTTGGCATGCAGTTGATTCCGGAAGAAGATGAATTCAATATGGACTTCGATATTCTAGATCCGACCAAAATATGGCCCGAGGAGGATGTCCCCGTCCAGATTGTAGGTAAAATGACATTGAATCAGAATGTCGACGACTACTTTGCAGAGACGGAACAGGTCGCCTTCCACCCAGGACATGTCGTGCCGGGCATCGACTTCTCGAATGACCCGCTTCTACAGGGCAGGCTCTTCTCCTATACTGATACGCAGTTGATCCGCCTCGGTGGGCCGAACTTCCATCAGATTCCGATCAACCGCCCGATCTGTCCTTTCGCAAACAACCAGAGGGAAGGCTATAATCAGATGAATGTTACAAAGGGCCAAACTTCCTATCACAAGAACTACCTCAACAACAATCAACCGGAACCGGCATCTCCGGAAGAGGGTGGTTATGAGCACTATGACGAGAAAGTCGAAGGCCGTAAAATCAGGGCACGGAGTGAGAGTTTCAAAGACCACTTCAGCCAGGCGAAAATGTTCCTCAATTCCATGACGGCCCATGAGAAGCAGCATATATTTGATGCCTTCAGCTTTGAACTCGGGAAATGTAAGGATCTCGGCGTCAGACAGAATGCCGTAAATAACCTCCTCAATCCAATCGATCGGGAAATGACTGAATACGTAGTGGATAAAATAGGGGTCGAACTGCCTGATACGATAGAAGAATCAAACTATGAGAAAAGTTCTCCAGCGCTCAGTATGGCGAACACACCTTCATCTCTTGAAACGCGCGAGATCGGCATCATGATAACGCCCGATGTACCGACAGAAAAAATGTTGACCCTGCAGCAAAAACTGGAAGATAAGGGTACAGCAGTCACTTTCATCTCTGATAAGATACGTAAAATAGGTGATGATGTCATGACTGAAACGTTCGATACGGTCCATTCGGTACTTTTCGATGCTGTGATCATTTTGAAGGGACATGAAAACCTGCATCCTGAAGCTGTAGAAAACCTCGAGATTGCATTCAAGCATAAGAAGGCGATCGGCTTCAGCACAGATGACGGCGATATATTCAAGGCGCTCTCATTCACAGCCGATGACAAGGGTGTTACGAATATTGATGAGAATCTCAAGCAATACTTGGAAGACGTAAAATCACACCGCGTCTGGGATAGATGATCTTTTTTAAAGGGGGCCTCTACGGAGGTCCTTTTTCTATTCTAAAAACTGTCACATCATATACTTTGACCCTGTCCTTTATTACATGGTAGACTGTTGAAGTCTTCGATTGGTTTAGCACTCTCAACTAAAATAAGGAGGGGTGAAATTTGTCCAAAAAAAGTGATGTTATACATAACCTCAAGCTCATCTATGGTTACGGCTACACAAAAGTGTTCAATGATGTCACCGACTCGATAACCCGTATGCACATATCAAAGACCCAGATGGATATCATGCAGTTCATCTATCTGAACGGGCATGCCACCCCCTCGGACCTGGCCCTGGAACTTAATGTGCAACGCAGTGCCATCACACATACAGTAAAGAAACTTGTCCAGAAGAATCTGGTCAGGAGCGAAAGCAACAAAATGACCAACGACAAAAGATCGAAGTTGATCTATATGACTAGAGAGTCCGAACAACTGGTGGAGGAGTTTCTGGATAAGATCCATCATAAAATAGGCACTGACATCGGCATATTAACGAAAGAAGAGGAAGAACAGCTCTATCACGCGACCATGACAATTTTAAAATATATACCAGGAGGCACCCCCGATGAAACACATACTTAAGTTCAAATGGCCCGTCACCGTACTGATGCTGATTTTCGCCATCACTACTTTTATCCTTTCCCCTAACTTGACGCAACTGGCAACAGAAAAAGGGGACGTCCAGCTAGCGGACGACTCACCAAGTGAACAAGCTAGGCAATTCCTCGAAAAATACGATCAGGATAAGGAATCGATGTCACTCGTCCTCGAATTTGATGGGAAAGTCTCGGCAAACGAAGCGGATATCGTCGATTACATTGAAGAAATAAAATCTATGGATGACGTTGATAATGTGGTCAACCCATTCGAGTTTGAGGATGACGTACAAGAGAATTTCATCAATGAAGATAATGGTGTCGCCATCATCCCGATGGATTATGTAGGTTCAGTCGATGATATCAGCAATGTTGCAGAATCAATCGAAGAAGCGAACACGACTGAAGCAAAAACCTCCATGACTTCAAATGAGCTCATCCAGAATACAGTCGAACAGGATGCGATGGAAGGCATCCAATCCACTGAAATGTTTACAGTAATCATAGTGGTCGCTGTACTGTTGATCATGTTCAGGTCCATCGTCACTCCGTTCGTACCTGTAATGGTCGTCGGCATCGCCTACCTGATCGGCCAGTCTTTCGTTGCATGGTTCGTCGAATGGTTCGGCTTTCCGATTTCGCCACAGACCCAGAGTTTCCTGATCGTTATCCTGTTCGGCATCGGTACGGACTACTGTATATTGCTGCTGAACCGTTTTAAAGAAGAACTTGAACATCACGATAAATATGACGCGGTCATACGCACTTTCTCCACAGCTGGTAAAACTGTATTCATCAGCGGCCTCTCAGGTGCCATCGTATTCGGTGTCCTGTACTTTGCCAATTTTGAAATCTACCGTTCAGCTGTAGGCGTGGCATTAGGGGTGGTATTCCTGTTGCTCGCCCTCTTTACATTATTGCCCGTGCTCATGTATCTGCTCGGCAGATATATCTTCTGGCCGAACATCAAGAAGACGGAATTCAAGGAGAGCCGCTTATGGACACCGCTTGGAATATTCTCATTGAAGTATCCAACACGCATCATCTTCACAGTATTTGCGATCTTGATTGCGGTTGCTCTGTTCTATAACGATGAAGTCAATTTCGATGCCATCGAAGAGCTCGATGATGATTATTCCACCGTCCATGCCACTAATGTTGTAAGTGAAAATTTCGATGAAGGCCAGCTCTTCCCTGTTAAAGTCATCCTGTCGACCGGAGAAGATATGCTCAAGTCGGAAAACCTATCAAGACTTGATGCTGTGGCCTCCACTGTTTCAAATCTTGACGGGGTAAAGGAAGTCCAGACACTCACGCGCCCATCCGGTGAAGCGATAGAAGGCCTCAATGTCCGCAGCCAGTTGGAGCAGGCGAATGAAGGCATCATCGATATGCAGGATGGACTGGCCGAAATAGCCGATGGTCTGGATGAAGCGAGCAGCAACCTGAGCAATACTGAGACACAAGGCGGAGATCTCTCTGCGCTCGGTGACGGTATTGAAGACATAAACAGCAACCTCAGCCAGATCACTGAATATATGACCCAAACAGGCGATGCCGAAGGGGCAGCGCAGCAATTGGGTCAGGTGCAGCAAGGTTTGACGACATTGTCGGACGAAGTTGCTGCAGCCAACGAAGAAATCACCGCGCAGCAGGAAGCTGCCAGCCAGCAATTGACGGAACTTGCCAACGGCTTGTCCGACTCCTCGGAAGGCATCCGGGAAATCAGGGATGGTCTTGAAGATGTATCTTCACTGATGACGGAAATCAATGACAATGAAGCAGTCGATCAGACAGGCGTCCATGTGCCTCAGGAATTCATCGACAATCCGGACATCGAAGATGCAGTCGATCAGTACGCCTTCGGTGACAATGAAGCGTTGATCATGAATGTGATATTGGAAGACGATCCGTATAGTCATCAGGCCATGGACACTTTAAATTCGGTCGAAGATGCGATAGACGGGGAACTGCAACGTCTTGACAGGGAAGAGACCGAGTCCTACTTCTCGGGAGTGACGAGCATGAACCGGGACTTGAACCAAATATCCAATGATGACTATAACCGGGTCGTGACCATATTCATCCTGACCTTGTTCGTCATCTTGGCTGTTATATTCAGATCCCTGGTGTTGCCGATTTCGATGATCAGTTCGATATTCATCACCTACTTCGCATCAGTAACCATTACACAATGGCTACTTGGCCTATTCGGATATGGCGAATTGAATTGGGCCGTGCCATTCTTCAGTCTGATCATATTCGCGGCGCTCGGCATCGACTATTCAATATTCATCATAGACCGGTTCAGGGAGGAACTCACAGACCGTACTATCAGAGGCGCAATCGAACAGTCCATCAGGCGTATGGGCGGTGTGGTCATCACTGCTGTCATCATACTGTCCGGAACATTTGCTGCACTCCTGCCTTCTGGTATGATCATATTGATACAAGTCGCAAGCATCATCATATTCGCACTTTTGCTATACGCATTCGTTGTACTGCCCCTTCTGGTCCCTGCGTTCGTCATCACCTTCCGACGCGGCAACTGGTGGCCGTTCAGAATGCCTGGCGGACGGGAACGCGAAGAGAAGTTTAGGGATGAAGATTAAGGGTATATTATAAAAGTCTCAAAAAATGGGAGTGAATGCATTGCCTACACAAAAAAGTCCAGGTGTTTCAGCAGTACTCAGTGCTCTGATCAATGGCCTTGGACAAATCTACAACGGGCAGATTTTAAAAGGGGTCATCATCATGATCCTCCAGCTCATCAATGGTGCCCTTACAGTAATCCTGATCGGCTATCTGTTCCTGCCACTCGTATGGCTCTATGCAGTCATCGATGCATACCGCAGCGCCGAGAAGATAAACAAAAGAAATTTCCGTAAATATAATATGTAAAAAAAGCAGACTTCAAGTCTGCTTTTCGTTTCGATAGAACCTTTCCCCTATGGTATAATTTAAGAAAGGATGTGATTTCACATGGAATTGTTCGGACTTTTTGCAGGACTCGCCATCATCGGAATATTACTTGTGCTATTCCTGTTTCTCCTCGGCATCGTCAAATGGTTGTTGCAAGGTTATTTCCTCTACCGCATCGCTGAGAAGAAGAATTTGGATATCCCGTTACTCGCCTTTGTTCCTTTCGGGACATTCTACCTCGGTGGACAGATGTTCGATGGACATGTTCTGGACCGCGGAAAATTCGAGCCTAAGACGCTCGGTATCGTATTCGCCATCGCCGGTATCGTTCTATATATCATGGGACTCTCCATCGGCGATATCGCAGTCAGCTATGTGCTGATTGAGTCCATTGCTTTCCTTGGGGTATTTGCGGCATATACGAAAAATATCGGCACTGCAGCATTGCTTGCACTGTTGAACTTTGTAACCGCCGGTATCGCAGCTATAGTCATACTCTTCCTCTACAACCGGAAACTTGAAGAAGAAGCGTTCGGAATCGTGGATGAAGATGATGAAGAATACCGCAGCGTATAAGTGTAAACACCTCCAGGACAGCTGTCTTGGAGGTGTTTATTTTATTCATCCATAGTTATTCTAATCAATCTGTCGTCTCCTTCTCCAGGATCTCCCCGGCCATCTGTATTATTGGTGAGGGCGTAGATGGAACCATCCTTGATATGCACATCGCGCATGCGGCTCCCTTCATCATATTGAGTGGAAGTTTCCAAGGTCTCCAGATCAAGGGCGATGATCTTAGTCCCCCTCAATGCCGCAATATAGAGCGTCCCCGCGGCATGGGAAATGCCTGAAGGTGCCCACGTATCATTCCCTGTATGATAGAGTGGGACCTTCATCCCTTCCTGTTCCTCGTCCCCCTCAACCAGCGGCCATCCATAATTCGCCCCTGGCTCTATCCTGTTGATTTCGTCATGCCCATCCGAACCATGCTCAGCTGCATACATCGTCCCCTCATCGTTCCAGGCGATGCCTTGGGGGTTTCTGTGTCCATAGCTGTAGACCTCATTGCCGAATGGGTTGTCTTCAGGCAGGGAACCGTCTAGACCAATCCTCAGTATTTTACCGGCAAGACTTTCAATATCCTGGCTGTATTCACCATTACCTGCATCGCCGGTCGTGATGTAAAGATCGCCGTCCGGTCCTATTTCCATCCGCCCGCCATTATGGACACGGCCTCCGGGTATATCGGCTATAAGGACGTCCGATTCCCTCCATGTTCCTTCTTCCCGTTTCAATTCGACTACACGGTTCTTTTCACCCCCATCAAAATAGGTGTGGTAGATGAATGCGGTATCGGGGTCATCGGGATGCAGTATAAAGCCAAGCAATCCACCTTCCCCACTCGCATGGATTGGAATATTGAGTTCAAGCGGTTGGTCTGTGACCCGGCCTTCTGTAATTTGCTTCAGGCCACCCTCCCGCTCAGATACGATAAACCCTTCCCCCGCTTCAACCACCATCCAGGGTACTTTCAAGTCCGTAGCAACATCCTCAGCTTCGCTCTCAACAGATGTACCGCTCTCTCCCGTACCGCATGCCGCAAGCATCAGCACCCCCAACATGAATACCTTCTTCATGCCATCGCCTTCTTTCGGGACTATTCGGCGTTGATGATCGCCTTATGCAATATCTCCATTCCATTCTTCAATGCAGAATGCTCGAAAGTCATGTGCGGGTGATGAAGGCCCGGTTTGAGATCGCAGCCCAGTCCGAGCATGGCCCCTTTAAGTTCCGGCAGCTTCACTGTATAGTAATGGAAATCGTCTCCGCCACTCGTGATGATCGGCTCTAGACACTTCTCTTCACCCAACGTTTCCACAATCGATCTGCGCAATACATCAATGGCATCCTGATGGCTCTCACTGGCAACGATGCCCGAGTAGTCGACATCTTCTATCTTTACAGAATAGAAATCTTCGATGGTTTTCAGCACATCATATACGCGTTCCTTCAATTTTGTCATCTGCCCATTCGTCTGGGCACGCATATCGATGCCACATTCCGCATTGCCGGGTATGATATTCAATGATTTCCCACCCGCAAGGAATTTCGTCATCTTGACTGAAGATGGGATGACCGGATTGATATGGATCTTCGACAGCATATTGACGATATCGGCACCAATCTCTATGGCATTATGGTTGAGGTGGGGCCGCGCACCGTGTGCATCGTCGCCCGTGATGCGAAACTCGATGGAAGATGCTGCACCATGTTCGATGCTGCATGCTGCATAACCGTTACGCGCTTCCTCCACCGGCCGCAGATGAATGCCGAAAAAGTAATCCAAGTCATCTACAACGCCCTCATCTACCACCGCCAAGGCACCGGTGCCGACCTCTTCTGCAGGCTGGAAGATGAAACGTACTCCTTTCGAATCAAGGACTGGGTCATCTTTAATCTTCAGCATGGTAGCGATCACCATTGCCATGTGGGCATCATGTCCGCATGAATGATTCGCCTGCTTTACACCGTCAACCTCCTGATAGAGGGCATCGATATCAGCGCGCACACCGATGACGGGACCTTTGTCGAAATTACCCATATCACAATAAAGCCCAGTCGTATTCTTGAATCGGACAGGCGTGAACCCTTCTGCTTCCAACAGGTTATATATGTATTCCGTCGTTTCCGTTTCCTCATAGCTGATTTCTGGATGTTCATGCAGATGCCAAAAGGCCTTCATCATCTTTTCTTCTATCATAACTAAAACTCCTTTATGTATATCATTGAATGTCAATGCGATCTTCCCTATAATATATTATTAATTGCTGGAAAATTCAAATATCCATCACTCTACAGTTGCATAGTGGACTACATAGCTTTTAGCATAAAAATGGCGTGTCCCCCGCATTATCTATATAATTACACTTAGTGCGATGGAAGGAACTCAATCTATAGGAGGAATAATTTAATGAAGATTAAAGAAATCAAGTTGCATCAGCTGCTGATGGGATTGAAACACCCCTTCACGACAAGCTTCGGCACGCAACAGGAGCGTTTCATCACGATTGTTGAAGCGATTGATGACGCAGGACGTTCAGGATTCGGTGAATGTGTATCGGGAGAAGACCCACTCTACTCGGAAGAGTTCATGGACGCTTCACTCATTGCGATGAAAAAATACTTTGCACCGCTCGTCATCCAAAATGAAATTGCACATCCTGATGAAGTCTGGGAGCTGTTCAAACCATTCAAGCGGAATAATATGGCCAAATCGGCGATTGAGGGCGCTGTGTGGGACCTTTACGCAAAGCAGGAAGGCATAACCTTATCTGAAGCCATCGGCGGCAGAAAGAACGAAGTGGAAGTCGGCATTTCCCTCGGTCTGGAAGACACGGATGAAGGACTTCTCGAAAGAATAAAGGAAAAAGTCGAGGAAGGCTATAAACGCATCAAGGTTAAGATAAAACCAGGCCGCGATGTCGAGATGATTCGGAAGATAAGGGAGCGCTTTGGTGACATTCCACTTATGGTGGATGCCAACTCCGCTTACACCCTCGATGATATGGAGACTTTGAAAGCATTGGATGCATTCGACCTCATGATGATCGAACAGCCTCTCGCTGCTGGCGACCTCATCGATCATGCCAAGCTGCAGAAGGAAATCAGCACACCTGTCTGCCTCGATGAAAGCATCGACTCCTACGAGGCTGCCGCTGGTGCCATAGAGCTTGGCAGCTGCCGAATCATCAACGTCAAAGTCGGACGTGTCGGTGGGATTACACAGTCCAAAAAGATTCATGACCTCGCCCTGGAGCATGACATTCCACTGTGGTGTGGCGGCATGCTTGAAGCAGGTGTCGGACGTCTTCACAACATCGCCATCACAACATTGTCGAACTTCACCTTACCAGGCGATACCGCTTCCTCCAGCAGATATTGGCACGAAGACATCATCACGCCAGAAGTTTCAGCCGAGGACGGCATCGTCACAGTCAGTCAGGAACCTGGTATAGGGGCAGCGGTCGATTTCGGTAAAATGGAACAATACCTACAAAAGACGGAAGTTGTTACAGCGGAAGATGCCGTCGATATGATCTTCTACGACTGATGTTACACATAAAAGGGCACCCGGTGCAGAATGCTGCACCGGGCGCCCTTTTATCGTTTCGGCAACACGTGCGGGTGCGACGATGACACAAACCAGCAGATTACCTGTCCATGCCCCCCTGTTTCCTCTTGAGTTCCATCACTACGATTTCTGGGTGGTTGAAGACCCGGAACGGGAAACGGCTGTTGCCGAGACCGCGGCTGACGACCATATGCGTCCCATCCTTCTCATGCACACCTTCCGTATATTTCGGCAGGACTCCTTGATGGGGGGCGTATAATCCCTTGACTACCGGAAGACGGATCTGGCCCCCATGTGCATGGCCGGTAAATACCAGGTCAATCTCATATCTGCCATATAAATCAAGCAGCTCAGGGCGATGCGATAGCACGATGGTGAAGGCATCCGATTCATTATTGAGCCTCTGTCTCAAGTCTGCTTCAAAGAAATCAGAAAGCGCGTGCTCTTCCTCATTTCCGTAGAACCAGAGATCTTCCATGCCGATCAGCCGGATGTAATCATCACCGATATAGAGCCTCTCGCTTCCTTTGCTGATGTTCCTTACCTGTGACATTTCAATGGCCTGTTCCAACCTGTCAAAATGCACATAATGCGCCTCATGGTTACCCGTAACGTAGTAGACGGGCAGGATATGGGTCAGCTCATGCAACAGATGGACGGCGCGCTTAAGGTTCGGCGTCCGTCTGTCAATCACATCTCCAGTCACGAATATGACGTCTGCATCCGCCGCTCTCACCTGATCAAGGAGCGTCTTGGAGCGCCTGCCGAAATACGCATTATGGAAGTCTGATACTTGGACGATCTTATAGCCGTCGAATGCTTCTGGCACCCTCTCGGACTCATGTATATAGTGCGTCGTCACGATTTTTTTATCTTCTTTATATAGGAAGCGGGCCAATGCAATGGAGAAGCCAATTATAACTTGTGAAAGTTTCATATTGATTACCTCGATTTTATTTTAATTATAAGCCATATCGGCATCCCTTGAAATACTAACCTGGATCCGATAGAAAAAATAAGAAGCCTCTCCGATTAAGGAGAAGCTTCTTATACCAGACGTTTCCTTATCGAACTGGAAACGATGTCGATCAGACTTACAAATACCACTACCACTACTAGAATCATGCCGACATCTTCCCAATTGCGCTGATAAGTCGCCAGGATGAGTGGTGCCCCGATACCGCCTGCACCCACGATTCCAAGAACCGTCGAGGCCCGCACGTCAATTTCGAACCTGTAGAGCGCGTACGATACGAACTCTGGCAGTACTTGAGGCAATATGCCGAACCACATGGACTGGACACGGTTACCCCCGCTTGCCTTTATCGCCTCCACGTTCTCCCTATCGATCGATTCGATGACCTCTGCATACAGTTTGCCGAGCATGCCGATGGAATTGATGCTGATTGCAAGTACCCCCGCATAAGGCCCGATGCCTACAGCTGCCACAAAGATAATCGCAAAAATCAATTCAGGTATGGCGCGTATCGCGTTCAGCAGCGCTTTCCCTATATAGGAGAAACGTCCGCCGACATTGCGGGCGGCAAGGAAACCGACAGGTACAGCGAGTATGGCTGCCACCATGATGCCCGCATAGGCGATGGCTATGGTTTCGAACATATACCCGATATATTCTGGATACTGTCCATAACGTTCCGGCTCCACAAGGGGTGCAATGAATAGCCGCCTCAAGGTATCCAACGTAGATACGGAGGAACTGTTGACGTCAAAAGGCGTCGATATAAGGGCTATGATATAGATGATCAGCAGCAGGAATAGGACGGCATACATATACATGCGCTTTTTTTTGCCGAAAGTTTCCTTCATTCTGATTTTTTCTTTATTTTTCATCATTCAAGACGCTCCCTTAACCTGTTGCTGATAAAGTCTATCAGGGATATTGTAATGAACAGGACAAAGATGATTGCCGCAACATTTTCGTAGTTGAACATGCTGAGCTGCTGCCTCAGGATGATGCCGATGCCACCAGCCCCGACAAAACCGAGAACGACAGATGCTTTGACATTGATCTCAAGCGAATACAGTGTGTATGACGCATACTGCGGCAGAATCTGTGGGATGACGCCATAGCGTATGACCTGCAGTGTATTCCCGCCGGATGCACGTATCGCTTCCATTGGACCCGGGTCGACTGCTTCAATCGTTTCACTGAGCAGTTTGCCGATGATTCCGATGGTCAGGACGGTCAATGCAAGGATACCGGAAACATCACCAATCCCCACCAGCGCCACAAATAAGACGGCCAATATAATCTCAGGTACTGTCCTCAATATGTTGAAGAAGAAGCGGACGACTCGGTAGAATGTATTATTGCGGTTGATGTTCGCGGCTGCCATAAAGCTGACCGGCATCGCAAGCACTGCTCCGAAAGTCGTGCCGAACAAGGCGATGTTCCATGTTTCGAGCAATGGGTCCAACACGCTTGTAAAATATTCCCAGCTGGGTGGCCATAAATCATTGACCACAAACAGGAAGATGATCGGGAATCCTTCTATCACCCGTGTCGGATAAGATTGCGTCAAATAGGCCGCTCCCATATACAGCATCAGAACAAGCAGGGTTATACCCAGGATGAAGAATTTGAACCGCCTTGGCATCAAAACGATCCGTTCATTCCTTTGCTGTTTCATCCGTCTCCTCCTCATTGCCGATCAGATCATCCTCTTTAATCGGACGACCGTATATTTCTTCGAATGTCTGCTCATCGACTTCTGAAATGGGGCCATCAAAAACCAGTTCCCCATCGCGCAGACCAATGATGCGGTCAGCATACTCCATCGCCATATCGATGAAGTGCAGATTGACGATAGTGGTCAATCCATCTTCCCGGCTTACACGCCGCAGATCCTTCATGACCTTATGGGAAGTCGGTGGATCAAGGCTCGCCACCGGCTCATCGGCCAGGATGATCGACGGCTGCTGCGTCAAAGCCCGGGCGATGCTTACACGCTGCTGTTGCCCCCCACTTAAATTGCTTGCTCTGACATAGGCTTTCTCATCAATGCCGACGCGCTTGAGGTTATCCATCGCAAGACGCATATCGCTTTGTGGAAAAAGCCCGAAAATGCTTCTCACTGTTCCGATATGCCCCAGTCTGCCCGCAAGGACATTCCGCAGCACACTCATCCTTTTGACGATGTTGTAGCTTTGGAAGATCATGCCAATCCTGGTCCGCAGCTTCCTCAACTGGGGTTCCTTGAACTTCAATATATTCTCCCCACCGATGATCAATTCACCCGAAGTCGGGGTGACCATACGGTTGATGCTCCGGATGAGGGTGGATTTGCCGGCTCCTGACATGCCGACGATTACAACGAATTCACCTTCCTGGATATTCAGGTTGATATTCTTAAGCCCTTTGTGGCCGTTGGGATAGACCAGGGAAACATCTTTGAACTCTATCAATGGAGTCACCATCCTATATAGATTGCACTCAAAAAAAGGGGCCTAGCCCCCTTGCTTATTATTCGTTCAGCTGATCTTCGAATTCTGCATAGACTTCACGGACGATATCATAGTCTTCTGAGCTAGCTTTTGCAACGCCGTCCCATTCATAGATTTCGTACATCGTTTCCAAGACTTCTTCATTGTCGTTCATGCTGAGGAATGCCTCGGTCACTTTTTCCTTCATCTCGTCCGGTAATTCAGAGCGCACAGAAATCGTATCGTTTGGGATATCCTCTGTGTGGCCGATGATTTTCACCTTATCCATCACGTCAGGCAGATCTTCTTCCACCGTCGTACGGGCGTCGTCGAATGTCGTTGCGAAATCGGCTTGGCCATCATAAACTTGAGTGATCGCGTTATCGTGTCCCCCTACAGATAATTGATCAAAATGGTTCTCCAGATCATCAACACCCTTATCCTTCAACTGCATGGCCGGGAACAGGTAACCTGAAGTCGACAATGTATCTGGGAATGCCCATACAAGATCTTCTGTAGCCACCAGGTCGTCGATGTCTTCAATGTCGGAATCCGCATTCACCACGTATTGTGCTGCATATGATTCGGAACCATTCCGGATGGATTTCAATATGACTTCTACATCCGCCCGCTCTTCAGCCTGCACAAAACTGAATGGTGCGAGGAAACCGATATCAACTTGCTGTGTACGCATCGCTTCTATCAGTCCACTGTAATCGACCATCACTTCGGCCTTCACTTCGATTCCGAGCTCTTCACTCAGGAATTCTTCCAACGGTTCTGCGGTAGTTGCGATATTTCCGGCATCGCTTGAAGGAATGAAGCCCATGGAGAGTGTCTCCACTTCCCCTTCCTGACCTTCCCCGTCGTTTTGTGCTGTGTCTTCTGCCCCGTCACTGCCACATGCTGCGACGACTGCCAATGCCACAAGCGAGAATAGGAAAAACAAACGTCTGAATACAGAATTCATCTGATGCTACCCCCTGAAATTATGTATATTTAGTGAAAATGAAAATCTTCCTCCTTCTTCTAGAATATTCAAACCAAATTTCAAAGTCAATAAGATTCACGGTACTTCGAATAGATTGTGATAAAATAGTGGCGAGGTGATTAATTTGGATAAAATAAAATTAGGTGGTTCAGATCTTGATGCATCAAGAATAGTACTTGGCTGCATGCGTATTGCAGGTATGACAGACGACGCTTTGCATCGTCACATCAGTACAGCAATGGAGGCCGGCATCAATATCTTCGACCATGCAGATATATATGGTGGAGGTGAATGCGAACACAAATTCGGCAAAGCTCTGAAATCTGGCATAAAAAGAGAAGATATTCTCATTCAGAGCAAGTGCGCCATCCGCAATTCCACTCCGGAAGGCGATAAATCAGGCGAATATTACGATTTATCAAAATCCCATATACTGGATTCCGTCGATGGCATACTGGAACGGCTTGATACCGAATATCTCGATCTTCTCATGCTCCATCGGCCCGATGCACTCATGGAGCCCGAAGAGATTGCCGAGGCTTTCGATCGTCTGCAGGAAAGTGGCAAAGTCAGACACTTTGGTCTGAGTAACTTCAACGCCCGCCAATTCGATTTCGTTCAAAAATATGTTGATCAGAAGCTGATTACCAACCAGATCCAATTCGGTGTGGCCGCACCACACATGATCAACAGCAACATGCAGACGAATACGCCGTTTGAAGGTGCAGCCAACCGCGACGGTGGCATGCTCGACTATGCCCGTCTGAATGATGTGACCATCCAGGCATGGTCTCCATTCCACTACGGATATTTTGATGGCATCGTTATGGACGACCCTAAGTATAAAACACTGAATGAAGTCATGGAACAAGTCGGAGAGGCACATGGTGTGACGAAAAATGCGATTGCAGTTGCATGGATCCTGAGGCATCCGGCAAATATGCAGACGATCATCGGCACCACGAATACCGATAGGCTATCACAGATCATGAAAGCACCTGATGTATCACTCTCCCGTGAAGAATGGTATCAGATCTACAAAGCAGCTGGCCATATGCTGCCGTAGTAATCACATGACAGTTGGATAAGTGCGTAAATAAAGGACGGCCTGCAAATCTCAGAAATCAAGATTTGCAGGCCGTCCTTTATTTGAGGGGGGGGGGAGGCTCTATACCCCCACCCGTCATCCTATTTTTCATCCGCAGGATATTTTATATCAGCACTGCTTCTTGCCGCTTCGAATGCTTCCATCACATTCATGGAATGCTCCAGCAGCTCAGCAGCAGTTCCCCGATCTTTCGATGAGAGCATATCCCTGAAGTTTTCAAGTTCCGCCACCATATTATTGTCATTTTGCCCCAGATCAATATGCGCCTTACCTTCTTCTGTGATTACGTCCACAGAATCCATGATGTTTGCAGAGCCATTGACCCGGACATAGCCCTTGTCCCCCTGCAACAGCACACTATTATCCGTTGTCGTGTCCTTTGAGCCGATGCATGATGCAACACAACCATCATACTTGAGTACACAGACACCCGAAGTGTCGGCTCCGCTATCATGCTTATTCGGCAGATAGGCTACCTCGTCCGGGCGGCCGAGCAACCGGATGACGAAATGGAGATTATATATATTAAGATCAGCAAGCGCGCCACCGGAAAAATCCAAGTTGAAGACATTGGTCACCTGACCATGCTTCAACTGTTCATAGCGGCTCGAGTACTGCGAATAGTTGGCCTGGATGATTCTGATGTCCCCTATCCGCCGCATATTCTCCTGAACTGCTTTAAAGTGTGGCAGATGAATGCCTGTCACTGCTTCAAACAGGAAGACGTCCTGCTGCCCGGCCAGGTCAATCAGCTCCTTCAATTCTGCAGCTGTCGATGTGAATGGTTTTTCACATATGACATGCTTGCCTGCTTCAATGGCTTTTTTGGCATATGCGTGATGTAGATTATTGGGCGATGCGATATAGACAGTATCATGCGCCTCTTCCTTGAGCATGGCATCCATATCCGTGAACCTGCTCCCGATGTCATGCTTCTGTCCAAATGCCTCGGCCGTCTCCGTCCGGCGTGAATAGACGGCTGTAGCCTCCACACCCTCCACTTGACGGACTGCATCAAGAAAACGGTCTACGATGAAACCCGTTCCGATCGTAGCAATCTTCATACTCATTTCCCTCCATCATTCTTCTTCATTCTCCGCTGTTTTGACAATATGGACTTTACGGATCATCTGATCTTCCATGACGAGCACTTCAAACTTCAATCCTATCTGCTCAAGGATGTCACCTTCGACCGGAAAGTCATTGAATTCTTTCAACAGGAATCCTGAAAGGGTATCTTCATCTTCCGGTATCTCCGTATCAAAAATGGAGTTGAGGCGGTGAAGGGTAATCTTGCCGTCGCAGACAATTTCCTCATCCGAAAGGCTTTCGACGAGTGCATCGTTGCGAAGATCCGTTTCATCTTCTATTTCAAAACCAAGCATCGCTTCTATGATATCTTCATGGGTAAGTATTCCTTCCGTACCGCCGAACTCATCAATCACGACGGCCATATGCCGCCTTTCCTTGGTCATTTTCCTGAGCACATATTCAACGGGTTGGAATTCATGGATGGTCAAGGGATCATTATCACAGTAATCCAACAAGGTCTTTGAAGGTTCCACCGACCATTGAAGAAGATATTTGGAATGGAAGACACCGATTATATCATCCATATCTTCACCATAGATCGGATAACGGGTGAACATATTCTCAATGACGAAATCCCTGACCTCTTCAAACGATGCATTTGCGGAAATGGCTTCCATCTCCGTCCGCGGAGTAGTCAGGACGTCTTTGACATTAAGATGCCTGAAATCAAGTACCCCCTTGATCCGGTAGGATTCATCTTTGGCAAGCATACCTTCCGAATCCGCGATATCCACGATCGCACGGAGTTCATCTTTCGAGACGGTGGCTGCACCCTTCAATTCACCTTTCGACAACAGTCGCGCAATGGTATCCGTCAACCAATTCAACACTACCGTCACAGGCTTCAATATCAGTACAAAGAACATGATGATGGGTGCCACACGCATGGCAATCGGCTCCGGGAACGTTGCCGCCACCGATTTGGGTATGACCTCCGCAAAGACGATGATCGTAATGGTTAAAGCTGCCGAAGCGATCGCTATACTGATGCCGTATTCAAGCGCCAATGTAGTTACCAATGTAGGCAGCAAGATATTCGCTATATTGTTGCCGATGAGTATCGTGGTGATGAATACGCCCGGCTTTGAAACCAATCTGAGCAGGCGTTCCGCTTTCGCATCGCCCTTTTTCGCCATCGATTGAAGTTTCATTTTGTTGACTGCCGTCAAGGCCGTTTCACTGCCCGAGAAAAACAGTGAAGTAAACAGCAGTATAATGATCGCAACGATCATTCATTTTCCTCCTCATATATATAAAACCTAGAAATGTCTTAATTACCTATTTTAAATTTATTTTCACCATTTTACCACTCATAAGTGGAAATGTTTAATATCCCGATTCATTTTGGGCAAAAAAAGCCTGCTCCGAATGCCGGAACAGGGTATCCCATTACTTCACATCATATCCTTGATCTTCAATCGCTTCAACCATTGAGGACTCCGTCACTTTCTGGTCATCATATTCAACGTCTACTTTATCTGCTTCAAGATCCACATTCGCTGAAGTGATGCCGTCAAGTTCATTGAGGGCACCTTCTACCGCACTTTTACAGTGTCCACATGTCATACCTTCAACTTTTATTGTTTTTTGAGCCATTATGAATCTCCTCCCATATTACGCATATCTTCATTTTATATCTTTACCCGTTTCAACCTCAAGGAATTCGTCACGACACTTACAGAACTGAAGGCCATGGCAGCACCTGCCACCCATGGTGCAAGCAGGCCGAGTGCTGCTATTGGTATGCCTGCACTATTATATGCAAAAGCCCAAAAGAGGTTCTGCTTGATGTTGCGGATTGTTTTGTGGCTCAACCTCACCGCTTTAGGGATGAGTGTCAATTCTCCACCTAATATAGTGATGTCCGCCGCTTCTATCGCCACTTCCGTGCCTGTACCGATGGCGATTCCGATATCCGCTGTAGCCAATGCCGGCGCGTCATTGATGCCGTCACCGACCATCGCTACCGTCCTGCCCGCTTCCTGGAAGCGTTTGACTTGCTCCGCCTTTTGTTCTGGCAATACTTCTGCAATGACCTGGTCGATTCCGACCGATCTGCCTATTGCTTCTGCCGTGCGGGTATTATCCCCGGTGAGCATGACGACTTCAAGGCCATCTTCCTGCAGCTGCCTTATTGCTTCTGCAGCACTTTCTTTAACAGTATCCATAACCGCTACGATACCTTTGATTTCACCATCTACCGCTACAATCATTGCTGTCTTGCCATCATATTCGTACTGGGTCATTTCCTCTGTGATGTTGTCGTCGGCAATATCATTGTCAGTCATAAGCTTGCGTGTACCGACGAGTACTTTCCTGCCTTCTACCGTTGCCTCGATGCCATGGCCCGGTATGGCAGTGAAATCATCCATTTCTGGAATATCGATGCCCCGCTCTGTTGCGTGTGCAACTATTGCTTCAGCCAATGGATGCTCTGAGCCTTTTTCAGCTGCAGCAAGCAGAGCGAGCACTTCATCATCACCAGAAAAGTCGGTGACTTCCGGCTTGCCTTTTGTGATGGTTCCGGTCTTATCCATGATGATGACGTCCAATGAATGGGTCTTTTCAAGGTGTTCCCCACCTTTAAAGAGAATGCCATTCTCTGCCCCTTTGCCGGTTCCGACCATGATGGAAGTTGGTGTCGCAAGCCCCAGAGCACATGGACAGGCGATGACCAGCACTGCTATCGAGGCGATCAATGCCGGTTCAAAGTTGCCTGGCTGGACGAGAATATACCAGACAAGGAACGTCAGGACAGCAATCCCAACAACTATGGGCACAAAATATCCTGAAATGACATCCGCCATCCTCTGGATCGGTGCCTTCCTGCCCTGTGCCTCCTCGACTACTTTGACGATGGAAGCGAGAGCGGTATCCTTACCTACTCGTGTCGCTTCAAATTCAATCGTACCGTTCACATTCAATGTGGAGCCCACAACCCCATTCTCAACTTCCTTCTCGATTGGAATGGACTCACCGGTGATCATCGATTCATCAACTGAAGTCCGGCCTCTGACAACTTGCCCATCAACCGGTATCTTCTCACCCGGTTTGACGATAATGCGATCTCCAACCACGACATCCTCAACCGGAATCATGGCTTCCTTACCTTCTTTTATCACACGTGCCTGCTTTGCCTGCATATCAAGCAGCTTGGAAATAGCAGTCGTCGTCCTGGATTTGGCATTGTGCTCAAGATACTTACCGAAAAGGATCAATGTAATGATTAGAGCGCTTGTTTCGAAATAAAGGTGCGGACTATGAGTCGGATCCGTTGCCCAGACTCCTGTCTCATACACACTATAGAAATAGGCGGCGCTGGTGCCCATTGCCACAAGGACATCCATATTTGCGCTTCCACTCTTGAGATTCTTGTACGCTCCTTCATAGAACTGCCACCCTATGATGAATTGCACCGGTGTCGCGATCGCCAGCTGGAACCATGGGTTCATCAGCAGACTTGGCAGCTGGATGCCGAACAGGTGGTCAAGCATCGTTATGAGCAATGGAACGGAAAGCAATGCAGAGATGATCAATTTGATCTTCAACCGGTTCAGCTGCCTATCCTTTGCATCCACTTTGTCTTCTGCACTTCGCTTCGGCTCTGCACCATAGCCGAGTTTCTCGACACGGCCTATCAGATCTTTTTCGCTCAGCACATTAGGATTATATTCGATAACCGCATTTTCTGTCGCCAGATTGACTGTCGCCGAGCTGACCCCTTCCTGCTTATTGAGCACTTTTTCAATCCGATTGGAGCAGGCGGCGCATGTCATGCCCGTTATATCGAATTCAGCATGTTCCATCTCGACCCCGTAGCCGAGATTCTCAATCTTGCTGGTGAGGTCACCAACATCAACAAGTCCCCCATCAAAATTGATGCTTGCCTTTTCCGTAGTCAGGTTGACTGAGGCCTCAACATTGTCCATCTTATTCAGAACCTTTTCTATGCGGTTCGAACAGGCGGCACAAGTCATGCCTGTTACGTTCAATTCGACATGTCTCTCATCATTCAACGTCTGACACCCCCTATTTTGAAAATTGTTTAAGGACAGCCATCAATTCTTTTATTGATTCCTCTCCTTCTCCCTTATTGATTGCATCTGTCACGCAATGATTCATATGACGTTCCGTCACTGAATATCCCACATTTTTAAGCGCTGACTGGATGGCACTGATCTGGACCAATATGTCGACACAGTACCGATCTTCCTCCACCATCTTCTGGATACCGCGCACTTGCCCTTCAATCCGCTTGAGGCGGTTGAGCGTCTTCGCCTTCTCTTCATCCGTCCTTGGAACGACGGTGTAGTCATGCATATGTTCACCCATAGTGATCACATCCTATTCATTATAATTAAATTATACCCCCTATGGGTATTAAAGTCAATTTTAAAAAGCCAGGTCATAAAGGCCTGGTTATTTCTTTCGTCAGCCATAAATGGCATATTCTTGATGTAGGGCCACTACCCTATACTATTCGCCACCAGAATCTTCAGATCATATTATACGCAATCAAACTAAATGTGCGCTTTATACATGTAATGACTAAAAAATGAATCCAGACGTTTTTCTTCTGGATTCATCTATTGTTCTCCTGTTGCCTGAATACTAAATAGTTCGTCACAGCAAAGAACAAACCGGCACCAACGCCGATCGGCCAATTGTCAAAACCGATGCCGATCAGCAACAAAAATAAAATTCCTGTACTTACCGCAATCGCGATATGCATAATTTCACCCTCTACAATATGCTGAATACCTTTACGATGAGACGGAAGATGAGGACCAGTGATTCCAAAAACATATCGAACAAGAAACCGTACCAGTACTCATTCCTCTGTAGCGGATACTCCGTCCCATCATGTCTCCCCTTGTTTCGTACCATGGCTCATCCCCCTTTTTAGACAATACCCAAATAGACGGGCATTAACAACTTTTTTGGAACGGGATATTTAGAGACTTTTTAGACAGTTGTTGAATATTACAGTATATTTCAAGTCTTTCTTTACAGTTACATATATATGACATTTAACAATAAAGCTACAATTCGTGTTAGAATTTCTAATTGTGAATCGCCATGAATCTTTAACCGTTCCATCCTGGATATATTTCAATGATACATATAAATACACCTCAATTAAGAAACAGTTTTAGTCGTGGACGAAAAAATTTTCAAGGAGAGTTTGTCTTATCATGAAAAAAACATTGCTATCAATTGCGACAGTAACTACACTCACAGGAGTTGCATCACATAACGTTTCGGCCGCCGACTACACCGTTGAGAGCGGCGATACGCTGTGGGGGCTCGCTAACGAAAACGGCACTTCCGTATCAAACCTAAAAGAAATGAACAACCTTTCCAGTGACCTGATCGTCCCTGGGGAAGTTCTTGAAATGGATGAGAAGAAAGAAGAAACGCACGTTAAAGAAGACAATCAAGGTATATATACAATTAAAAGTGGGGACATGCTTTACAAAATCGGCCAGAAATTCAATGTCGACTATAAACAGATCAAGAAGTGGAACAACTTGTCTTCCGATATGATCTACGCAGGCAAAACGCTGATTGTTTCTGCAGACGCCGTTCCAGCTGAACAAAAAGCACCTGTTGTAACAGAGGCAACAACACAAAGTAATGCAGCGGACACACAGGGTCAGGCTGACACTGTAAACCAGCAAGTCGAAGCAGAGAAAACTGAAGCCCAGCCATCAAACCAAAATAATGAAAAAGAAGCACCAGCTGTTGTTGAACAAAGTCAGAACAACACGGAAGCTGCAGAGCAGTCTGTCCAGACAACCCATTCAGATAATGCAAGCCAACAGGTTGAGCCGAAGCAAGCCGCAACCCAGCCTGCAAATCAAAATAATGAGAAAGAATCATCTAATGTTGCCCAAACTTCAAATCAGAATAGAACAGAAGATGTTCAACAATCTGCTAATGAAAACAACCAAAATGTAAATCAATCATCTCAAGAAACACCTGCAGTAGTTGAAAATACCAGCAATAATGAAGTTGCGACTCAGAACGTAAATTCACAAGAAACAACTCAAGTCCAAGCTCCGGTTCCACAGGCTCCAGCACCTTCAGTTGCGTCCGGTTCATACGGCAGCAACTACTATATGACTGGAGACTGCACATGGTATGTCTTCGAAAGACGTAAAGAAATGGGCGCATCTGTCAGCAATTCATGGGGCGATGCAAAAAATTGGGCGAGTGCTGCGCGTAGCGAAGGCCTACAGGTCAACAACACTCCGTCCGTAGGGGCAATCATGCAATCTGCTGCTTTCCAAAACGGCTCGTATTCCTTTGGCCACGTGGCTGTTGTAGAAGCGGTGAACGCTGATGGCTCAATCGTGGTTTCAGAAATGAACTGGTCCGGCGGCGTTGGAAACAAAACAACCAGAACAGTCAGTGCAAGCAGTGCAGCGAGCCACAACTTCATCCATTAATTAGTAATACCCCGTAGTGCGGTCAACGACCTTTCTACGGGGTATTCTTCATTTTCATTAATGTTCATGACCATTGTTGAGTTAAAAATACTCTTGTCTATTAGCGAGGAACAAACCTCACTGATGCGACTCCAAAAACCGCAACATCGTTTCATACACCTTTATCTCATTGGCTTTTTTGGAGAAGCCGTGCCCTTCATCGTCTAAGACAAGGTATTCGACGTCTCTTCCTGCATCACGTAACTTTTCTACAATCTGATCGGATTCCTCTTTGACGACGCGCGGGTCCCTGGCCCCTTGGATGACAAGCATAGGGCGTGACATCGTATCGAGGTAAGTGATCGGTGAATCTTTTTCGAACCGTTCCTTATCCTCTTCCGGATCTCCTATCCAACGCTTCATGATTGGTTTCCAATGATCCGGCACTGAATTATAGAAAGTAAACAGGTTCGACACCCCAAATATATCGACTACAGCCTTAAAGTACTCGGGATGCCTGCCATGAAGCAGAAGTGCCATATACCCCCCGTAGCTGCCACCGACAAGGAAAAGTGTGTCGGGTGAAGAGATACCATTATCAAACAACCATTTAATTGCTTCTATATTATCCAACCGCGGGCCTTCTCCCCAGTCCTGTTCGACGTATGTCACAAACGTGGCACCATAACCGGTACTGCCCCTGAAGTTGGGACAGAATATGTTATACCCTCTGTTCAGCAGCATCTGGAACATCGCACGATAAAATTTGCGTTCTGCTGCCTGAGGCCCCCCATGCGGCCAGAATATCGTGTAGCCATTACGGTTTTCTTCCTTCGCCCGAAATAGCAGGGCTTCTATTTCGAGGCCGTCGAAAGATTCGTAAAAAATGCTTTCAGGTTCCACCATATCTCTGGAGGTGACCCCCGGCACATGGTTTTTTGTCAGCGCACTCCATTTTTCCTTATTATATTTCCAGATGTTGAAAGGCTCCGTGGCGCTGCCTCCAAGTGCGTATAGTGTACCGTCCTTTGTGACGGAGAGTTGACGTATGACATCAAAAGGCGCTTTGATTTCATCTGACATATCATGGTTCAAGTCGTAATAATACAACCGATCTGAAACGCCTTGCTCTGTGTGGATGTAGAGCATGTTGTGGTGCCTGTCGAACTGCAGACCTTCCACGGACTCCTTGCCGAAGTCCATCACTTTCGAAAATACCTTATCCGTCAAATTATATTTAGCCAGATAAGTATATTCACTGCCGTAGTTGGTGGCAAACCACACTTCATCATCTTTCACAAACGTCATCCCACTGACGGTATGGGCAACGCCTTCGTCAGGTGTAATGTAATCGATTCCTGCAGATGTTTTGATGAAGCCGAGCATATACGTATTGGACAGTACCTGAAGGTAGGCACTGTTGGTCTCATCAGCTGATATATCCACCAGATAGGTGGGGGCGTCCTCCCCTTCGTGCAGAAGCCGGCTCTCTCCATTCTCCAGATCATAGACAGCTGTATTCAAGTAATTCTCGTTCCCTTTGGAAGTGCCATAGTATATCTTATCACCGTCCCTCGATGTCTTGGAAAAGAAGAACTTCTCATCCCGTTTGCCGGTGATCAGTGGCTCGGGCAGACCACCCTTTGGACTTAACGCATAGATTTGAAAGTTCTCATCTCCATCATTATCGTATCCAGTGAGCACATAGCGGTTCTTGGGATCGAACTTGATGAAGCTGACCGCCTCGTCCTTTTTCCCAAAAAGGTAAGGGTATGTATCCGGCTCATCCATGGCCCAGATGTTTACTTTACCATCGAGGTTCGTGCTGAACAGCACCCTCTTTCCATCGGGGCTCACCGTAAAATTGTTGATGTTGTAGGAGGAGAAGAATTGTTCTACTGCCGGTTTTGGAAATGAAATCATACTCGACACCCCTTTTTCTGAAATTTTTTTCACTTCAATTGTATATGATAGTACCCTGATTGACAATTTTAAACAATAAAAAAGGAGACGGTCTGAACCGTCTCCTTTCTGCCGTTATTTGACATTGATGATGACATCTTCATTGGTTACTGGGCCAAGCTCTCTTGCTGCGATTTCAACGCCTGCCGGCCCTGTAATTATGATTGGAGTGATGTCGCTCTTTGCATGTTCCCGAATGTACTCGAGATCCACTTCCATAAGCACATCGCCTTTTTTGATTTCATCTCCCGTCTTCACTTTGAGGTCGAAGCCCTCACCTTTAAGATTCACAGTATCCAGGCCAAAGTGGACAAGCAGTTCAAGTCCACCTGCATTCTTAAGTCCAAGCGCATGCTTGGTTGGGAAATCCGTCACCACTTCACCATCGAATGGTGCACGGACGATGCCCTCAGTCGGTTTGACTGCGATACCATCACCCATCATCTTCTCACTGAATACTTGGTCTGGAACTTCAGATAGTTCAACCGCTTCACCTTCCAGTGGGGAATAGATATCTTTATCGTTATCCTGCATCATTTCCTCGCCGGCTGCCGCCTCCACTTCTTCTGCTGTGGAATCTGTGACGGTCGTTTCGGCCGGAGAAGTGATTTCTCCGTCGAGGATGCGCTGCATGTCGTTCCTGATCTGATCTGATTTAGGCCCGAAGATTGCCTGCATGTTATTGCCGACCTTCATCACACCTGAGGCCCCGAGTGATTTGAGTTTACTTTCATCTACAGCGGTCGTGTCGGATACTTCTACACGCAGTCGCGTAATGCAGGCGTCAAGATGCTTGATGTTCTCTTCGCCACCCATCGCCGTCAGCACACTGAATGGCAATTCCTGTGCTGTGGAAGTTGCGACTTCCGCACTATCGTCTTCACGTCCCGGCGTCTTGAAGTTGAGCGCTTGAATCAGGACTCTGAACACCGTGTAATAGATGACAGCGTAAACCAGTCCCACAACAATCACCCACCACCATTCTGTACGGTTCTGAAGGATACCGAACAGGAAGAAGTCGATGAAGCCACCTGAGAATGTATAGCCCAGATGCAAATCAAGCATGAATAGGATAAGGAAGCTGAGTCCATCCAATACTGCGTGGATGACATACAACAATGGCGCTACAAAAAGGAAAGAGAATTCCAGTGGCTCTGTAATTCCTGTCAAGAAGCTTGTAAGCGCTGCTGAAATCATGATACCCGCAACATATTTCTTACGTTCCGGACGCGCTGTATGGTACATCGCCAAAGCTGCAGCAGGGAGGCCGAACATCATGACCGGGAATTCACCCTGCATGAAGTTACCGGCCGTCAATTCCACCCCATCACGCAATTGGGCGAAGAAGATGTTCAAGTCACCGCGCACAATGTCTCCGGCCACGTTCGTGTACGTACCAAATTCAAACCAGAAAGGTGCGTGGAATATGTGGTGCAGTCCAAATGGGATGAGGAGCCGCTTGATCATACCAAATGCAAACACGCCTATGGCAGTGTTTTCCTCCATCAACCAAAGGGATACCGAGTTCATACCTTCTTGGATAGGTGGCCAGACGATGAACATCAACAAACCTATCAGGAAGGAGAATACTGCGGTGACGATCGGCACAAAACGCTTGCCGGCAAAAAAGCCAAGGAAATCCGGCAGATTGATGTTGTAGTATCTATTGTAGGCCCATGCGGCAATCACACCGATGATGATACCGCCGAACACCCCAGTCTGTATGGTCGGGATGCCGAGCACGTCTGCGTAGGCTGGATTTTCGGCAGCCATTTCAGGCGTAACCTGAGCAATCTGACCCATCGTCACGTTCATTATCATGTAGCCGACAAAAGCTGCGACAGCGGCAACGCCATCGCCTTTCGCAAGTCCGACTGCTACACCAAGCGCAAATAGTAATGCCAGGTTATCAAAAACAACGCCACCTGCTGCCTGCAGCATGTTGGATAGCGCAACGATCCATCCCGCCTCCAAGAATGGCAGCAGATCGACCATCGCGTCAGTCTGCATGGCAGCACCGATCCCGAGCATCAACCCGGCAGCCGGTAGGATTGCGACCGGCAGCATCAAGGCTTTACCGATACGCTGAAGCTGTCCAAATAGTTTTTTGAACATAATGTCCTCCTTTTTGAATGTGTGTATTTGTAAGGCGAAGAATCAGCAGAAAAAAGGCATGAGTTTACAAAGCATGGTTGAATAAACCATCCCTTGTAGACTCATGCCCTTACGGTAACACGTCTATTTGGAATAATGATTGAAATGCTGTATATGCATGGTAAGATAAACGACTTCAGAATCATAGACTTTCCGCTGCAATTTATTCTGTATCATCTTCACGATTTTTACAGCTATATTATAGCACGTTGGGTATTCAGTTTTCAACAATGAGTCGAAATGATCTTGGGAGGGGACACTCTCCCCGTTCATTACACGCTGCACACAAAAGCTGATATGCCTTACAAAACGATCGTACTGGATGGACGTCTGATCGATTTCGGTACCGAGACCTTGTTCAATGATGACGATCGCCTGGTGGACGACCTCGGACAAAAGGTTCATATCACGGAGTGAACGGTTATAGATGGAAGAGTGGACATGGAGGGCGATGAATCCCGTTTCTGCTTCCGGCAGCCGGATGCCGTACTTTTTATCGAACATGTCGACGACGGCCTCGGCAATGTGATATTCCTTCGGATAGAGCGCCTTCGTTTCATTGACGAACGGGTTGGTGATGCCGATCCCTTCTTCTAGCCGCTTCATGGCGAAGAGCAGATGGTCCGTCAAGGAAAGCAGTATGCGGTTGTTGATGGTCATCGTCGTCATATCATCAATCAATTCAATCGCTTCAAGCGTCGATTGAAACAGTTTTTCATCTGCCATCGTCAGCAGTGTCTGATAGCGGCTTGTATCCTGCTGACCTTCCAGCTTATAGATCTTATCGGCATCCTCAATATCAAGCGCATCCCCCGCTTTTTTACCAAAACCGATACCTCTGCCGATCAGCACGACCTCTTCGAACTCATCTCTGCCGATCACCACATTATTATTCAGTGCTTTTTCAATGGTTACCATAAGTCACCCACCCACTTTCTCTTCTACACTCCAATATATAGAAGGCATTCATCAAGTGCAAGGATCCGACTGACCATTATAATGTGCTTATGGATTGTTTAACTGAAGTATGGTTCATTTAGTTGTGATGCGCGCCCAAAAAGAGTTATACTGGCTCTCAAGGAGTGATGATATGGATTATTCGATCTGTCCAAAGTTTGAAAGCGCCATGGGTATTCTCGGTCAGAGATGGACAGGACTCATCATCTACCAGCTGCTCGAAGGGCCGAAGCGTTTCTGCCACCTCGAGTCTTCCATCGGTGTCAGTGGACGTGTCCTCTCGGAACGTCTTAAGACGCTTGAGAAAGAGGGTCTGGTCAAAAGAGAAGTCTACCCGGAAACCCCGGTAAGGATAGAATACATCCTTACAGAAAAAGGATGTGCAATGGAACCTTTCATGGCCGAACTGCAGAAATGGGCCGAAAACTGGTTGGCACCGCCTCAACGTGTATAATCATCTCAATATAAATAAGCCGCTTATGCTGATTGGCATAGGCGGCTTTTCTATGGCCACAATCCGAATAGGTTCCAAAATGTAAATGCTGTAGCCATCGTAGCCAGTACACTGACGACTGTAATGGCAATGCCTGGTTTGATAAAATCTTTCTGACTGATGCGTCCCTCATTATAGATGATGACGTTCGGCATCGACTGGATGGCCAGGATAAATCCGAATAACAACGTGACGGCTGTAACGAATGTCATCATCAGCGGATCCAAACCGACTTCCACCGAAATTGTAATGACGATCGGTACGAGAGTCACAACAGCGGTTGAAATGTTGGTGACCACCATATGATAGAGTTGGGAAATGATGATGACTGCCACCATGGCAAGCCACGGATTGGAAAAAATGCGTATCAAGGAATCCGTCAGCAGTATCTCCGATAAGACATCGAGTCCTCCCGATTCGGTTAATGCATATCCAAGCGACAAAGATGCCCCAATCAAAAGGATCAGATCGAAATTGATGTCGACAACTTGTTTCCATGACACAAATCCGATCTTCGGCAAAGTGATCAGGACGACGGCGAGCATGGCGGGGATAACCGGGTGAAAGCCATGCACCGCCTCCAAGGCCCACAGCAGAACTGTCAGCCCCAACACAATGATGCATTTCCACTCATCTGGTAAAAGGGGACCGAATTCCTTGTATGCGATTTCCATCTCCTTATGCAGCACTTCTGTATCCATATCTTCAGGCGGATAGAACCATAGAAGCACCAACGGAATCAAAATGGTCAACAGCACCCAAAGTGGCAACGCATAAAGGAACCATTGCAGGTAGGTGATGTTGTAGCCCGTATATGAATTGAGCAGCTCGACCGCTAAAATATTGCTCACTGCCCCAGTCAATACACCGACTGCACTAAGGTTCGTGGCAAAGGCGATGCCGACCATGATGAGACGGTTGTAGTTCGATTTGCCGTCCGCCCCCACCGTATCCACGACCTTTGTCGCAAGCGGCAACAATAAAGTCGCCCTGACACTGTTTGTAGGGATGAAGAAAGCCATGAATTGGATCAGTACAAAGATACCTATGAAGAGCCCTTTTAGGGAGCGCCCCAGACGATAGACCAATGCGTATGACAGGCGCGGTATCAAAGATGTCTCCCCCACTCCCTGCACCAGCATGACTCCTGCTACCACAAGAAATACAGCAGGTGAGGAAAACCCAGAGAGCATGACATCGATCGAGACGGAATTGAGGACGACGAGGAGAACCATTATGATCATCGCTGTCATTCCGAATGGAATCGGTTCGAACGCCCAAAGGATAAGTCCCAATAACAATATTGACAGAGCACTGCCGGCACTCCAACCTATGTTCGGGTCCATCCCTGTATAGATTAGGCCAGCGATAAGTGCTAAGCCTGCCGTCATCAGTATGAACCCTTTTCTTGTAACGCTTCCTGCTGAGCGTTTACGACTGTTACTCACTTGATCATCTCTTTTGCATCATGATTCAGTTCTTGTACCCCTTTTCTCATACCTACCATATACCAAGTAGTATACTACAGCTCCGGCCAGGACAAGCAAGGCCATCATGCTGTACAGGCCGTGGTAGCCAAACATCGGTACAAAACCGCCCAGGATGTAGGACCCCACCCCCAGGCCGAAATCCAGTGCAATGAAGTAAGTGGATGTCGCGAGACCCACATCCTTGGCCTCCGCCACTTTAATGCAGAGTGCCTGTGTAATCGATTGGAGGTTCCCATAACCCAATCCAATCAGTACGCCGGATATCAACAGCATCATGCCAGATGTAGTCTGACCGAGCGCAAGGTATCCTATCGCCAACACTATAAAAGCCGGATAGGTGACGATGTTTGCCCCAACCTGATCCATGATCCTTCCAGTCACAGGCCGGGTGACCAATATGATCAGTGCATAGACCAGGAAGAAGTAGCTTGAAGCGGAAACGAGGTTCTGCTCTTCCGCAAACAGTGCAATGAAGGACAGCACAGTGGAATATGTCATGCAGATGAGCAAAACAACAAGACCAATCGGCATCGCTTTCCTGTCGATCCACTGGAATTTGGGCTTAGGCTCTTTGGACAGGTCTATCGTCGTATTATCCGTCTTGATGAAAACTGTGAAGAAACTGGCAATAAGAACCAGCGTGAAGACGATGACGAACAACATCTGATAGGTGATGTGCTGAAGCAAAAAGAAAGCCATGAAGGGGCCAAGGGCGGTCGCCATCACAAAGCTCAGACTGAAATAGCTGATGCCCTCGCCCCTCCGAGATTTCGGCAAGGCGAGTGCTGCAATTGTTCCAACTGCAGTGGTTGCAACTCCATTAGCCAGACCATTGAAGAAACGCACGAACAGCAGCAAGGTGAGATTCCCGGCAACAAAGTACAGGCCATATGTAATGATGAACATGATCGTACCGATGAACATGATTTTCCTTGCACCGATCAGACTAAGCTGATGACCGGTCAATATCCGTCCAACCAACGAACCAACAATGAAGATACCCGATACGAGTCCTGCTGTACTGGTGGACACATTAAACTCTTCTACCGCGTAGCCGCTTATCGTCACCATAAGCAGGAACATCGCCAGCATGATGAAGAAGTTGAAGATGAAGACTATGATGAAATCTTTGGTCCAAAGCTTTTCTTTTCCCATCGAATCATTCCTTAATATGTAAATCTTTTTCACGATTGTCAGACAATCATACCATATTTTGCAGTATATATATGAAACGAATAGAAGCATATAATTTTTTATACTTTCAATTGTGCGTCAACAACCAACCGTGATTATTATTTTCTGTAGATGGGTATAAGGAGGGAGAATGAATATTAATTGGAGGTTTATCCATGAATAAGACAGAATTCACCAATAAGCTGAAAGAAATACTCGATTCCAACAAAATAGGTACGATGGCCACAATACGCGAGGACAAACCCATGAGCCGATATATGACTTTCTATAATGATGGGCTTACACTCTACACGTACACGACGAAAGACACCTACAAAGTAGAAGATCTCGAAAAGAACCCTTATGCACATATCCTTCTTGGTTATGAAGAAAGCACGGATAAGACAAAACGCTTCGTGGAAATCTTAGGTAAGGCAAAACTGCCTGAAGATGTCACACCTGATGTCGACGAGACACTCGCTAAAATTGGGCAGACTTATCAGAAGTTAAAAGGCAATGATAATCTTCAAGCCATAGAAATAGAGATTGAAACCGCTAAAATAATGAATGATGACGAGACGGAAGCTGAAACAGTTGATCTGACCTAATTTATAGCATCTAATAAGGAATAAAATCACGCACCTCCACGAGGTGCGTGATTTTTATATGATGCCCTGTATCCTCAGTACAACTTCTGCAATCAGAGCAGAGCCGAGAAATGTACCGATGAAGACCAAAATCGCCACTACAATGGATTTCCATCCCATTTTGGCGAAATCGGCCCAGTTGCGTCCTATCGAGATACCTGCATAGGCGAGTATTGGAGTAGTAATAGCCAACAATTCAATATCATTCGTCCAAGCGACCACCTGTTCAGACCCCGGAAACCCGGGGAGTGAAATGATGATGCCGATCAGGGCAATGTAGCCCACTGCCGGGATATTTACCGGGATATATTCTTCCATGGCCATCCCCGCCAATGCAATCAAGATCAGGACTAGGATGCCAGGAACCGCTCCCCATGAGTAGATATCATAGCCAATCATATTTCCAAGCAGAGTTATCCCTGCAAAAATCAATAATATCAAAGTCCAATCGATGATTTTCCTCATTCGCTTCGATCCCCCGTTTCTTTCCGGTCCATCACAGCATAGATTTTATTGGTAAGAGGGAGTCCGATGAACATGCTGACGTATAGCCCTGTAGCAAGGGATATCAGATTGCTCGCCCCCGCCAAAGCGATGATCTGATCTTCCAAAGCAGGGTACGCAGCAATCAATGTACCACTGCCGGCTGCCATCATGCTGCCGCTGCCGACGCCTGAAGCGAGCGCGAACGAAAGTGGATGGATCGGCGTCACCGTTGCCAGAAGGCCTGCAATCAATCCGAGGAAGATGGCTCCAAATACCGTGCCAAATATGTACATCGTCATAACCCCGCGCCCTTCAGGTGAATTAAAACCATAACGGTCCATAATAAGCCCCACATTCGGTTCCCTGCCGATTGAATGCGTCATCCCCACGCTCTCCCGCTTCATGCCGAGCCATATTGCCACAGGCAGTGCGACCAGGATAGTCCCAAGGTTGCCGAATTCCTGGAGCAGCAAGGCGGGACCGACCGCAATCAGTTCTTTTGCCTGAGGACCGATGATGACTCCTATTTTAGCGATGAGCACCCCTACTCCCATGACGATTAGAGGCTCGGCATTGATGGATTGCACCTTCGAGACCACTGGAGTGAAATACAATCCGAAACCGATGACCAACGCATAGAGCATCGGCAGCAACAGAATGGCTCCTGGGCCCACCGGGATTGATATCTGTCCAATTATTTCCGTAATGACTACAATGATGAGGACAACGGCATGTAACCGCCAATCTTTCAGTATTGACTTCAATTCTTTTCCATCTTCCATTTATCCCTCTCCTTAGGCATAGCGCATGAGTCGCATTTCATTAATCTGAATAGTATCATAATTATAAAAGTTGTTCAATTTGAATTAAAAAAGATGGCCGGTAAACCAGCCATCTTTCTACATCTTTCTTTTCAGCCTCTTGATCACTTCACCTGCCACTTCATCAGTTGACGCACCGCCACCTACGTCTGGTGTAAGAATTCCATCCGCTGTCACACTTTCCATAGTGTTCAGCAGCATAGAACCCATCTCTTCTTCGCCATGGTGATCCAACAACATTTTAACCGTCCAAATCTGACCTATGGGATTGGCAATGCCCCGCCCGGCGATATCCGGTGCTGATCCATGGACTGGTTCGAACATTGATGGAGATTTATCATTTAAATTCAGATTTGCGGATGGCGCAATGCCGATACTCCCCATTATTGCTGCACCGATATCGGTAAGGATATCCCCGAACAAATTACTGGCTACTATAGTGTCGTAGCGCTGCGGGTGGGTCACGAGAGAAGCGGCGAGTGCATCGATATGCTGTTGGGAAGTTCTAATACCTTCATACTGTGCTGACGTTTCGCTGAACACTTCATCCCAAAAAGGCATGGCATGAAATATGCCGTTCGACTTCGTCGCACTCGTTACATGATGGCTCCTCCCTGCAGAAAGCTTGAATGCATATTCCATAGCCTGCTTTGTCGCCCTTTTTGAAAAGACGTTGTTCTGGATCGCAATCTCATCGTCTCCCCGGTACATGCGCCCGCCTACAGAACTATATTCCCCCTCGCTATTCTCACGTACGACGACCAGATCGAAATCCTCCGGCGCAGACAGAGGCGAATCGATGCCCCTAAACACCTTCGCCGGTCTGACATTGATTGCCAGTTCGAATTCCTGCCGGATTTTCAGAAGCAGCCCCCATAAAGAGATATGGTCCGGCACTTTGGAAGCATCGCCCACCGCACCAAGTAGTATACTGTCCGATTCAGCCAGGTGCTCCATCCCATCATCTGCCATCATTTTCCCGTGCTTAAGATAATAGTCGCATCCATAATCGAAATGCTCGTATTCAAAATCCAGTCCACCGTGAATTTCCCCTATTACATCCAGTATATCCAAGGCATGGGGCATCACTTCACTACCGATGCCATCCCCTGGAATGACAGTCAATTTTATCTTTTTCATAATTTCCCCCTTAAATTACATTTCTTCATGAACCAGTTCACAAGATATTGTTTAAAATGGAATGTACCCTCTTCAGCCTACATGAAAAAATGAAAAGATACATCATGGAAAAAACTTTTAAAACCAGAATTTCCTTATACGACTCCTATATAATTTGAATTTAATTTTAATATCCAAAAAGAAATCTAAATTATCTGAAAAGATGTTGCTATTCCTTTTGGAAACTGATAAGATATAAACAATTTTCCAATAAAGGGAGGCATTCGATTATGTGGACACTTACTTTTTCAGTTCTTCTTCTAATTCTCGGCTATATGGTGTATGGAAAGATTATTGAGAAGATATTTGTGATCGACGATACTAATGACACACCTGCTTATAAAAGCGCCGACGGTGTCGACTATATTCCAATGCATCCCATCAAGGGATGGCTCGTCCAACTCCTCAACATAGCGGGGCTTGGCCCCGTATTCGGAGCAGTCGCCGGCGCATTGTATGGGCCCGTTGCATTAATCTGGATCGTCGTAGGCTGTATATTCGCCGGCGCGGTCCATGATTATTTTTCAGGTATGCTCAGCATCCGCCACAACGGCTCACAATTCCCTGCACTTGTAGAGCGGTATCTCGGCAAAGGCGTTAAAGTCTTCATCTATGTCGTCTCATTGGCACTGATGATCCTCGTGGCAGCCGCATTTACAGCAGGACCAGCAGAATTGATTTCACTCAAGACCGGAGGAGCCATCCCATTCTTTGTGGCGTTGGTGGTCATTTTCGCTTATTTCCTTACAGCCACCGTCCTGCCGATAAATAAAATAATAGGCAGGATTTACCCGATTTTTGGTGCCATCCTGATCATCATGGCAGCTGCAGTATTTGGCGGATTATTGTTTTCCGGAGCACAAGTACCCAATTTGACATTAGAGACAGCCCATCCGGAATCGCTGCCTGTCTGGCCACTTCTGATGGTCACGATATCCTGCGGCGCCATCTCAGGATTTCATTCGACCCAGAGCCCCATCATTGCGCGCACAGTCAGAAAGGAATCTGAAGGACGTAAAGTCTTTTTTGGTGCGATGATTGCCGAAGGCATCATTGCACTCATCTGGGCTACGGCCGGCATGACTTTCTTCGGCGGAACTAATGGACTCGGCGCTGCACTGGCCAATGGCGGACCTGCTGGCGTCATCGACTCGATTTCAATCGGCTACCTCGGTACGTCAGGTGCCATCCTTGCATTCCTTGGCGCAGTCATCCTGCCGATCACAACTGGCGATACTGCACTTCGCTCTTCCCGCATGATGCTCACCGAAGCGATTGGACAATTTGTGAAATTTGAAGGGAAGATGAAGTTGTTCCTGATGACCGCCCTGGTCGCTGTTCCTGCATTCCTACTCGCTACAATTGACTATTCCTTCTTGTGGAGGTATCTTGGTTTTACGAACCAGACTGTCGCAGCCACGATGCTATGGGTGGCCACAGCCTACTTGATCAAGGAAGGGAAGTTCCATTTCATTGCGGGTATTCCTGCATTGTTCATGACAGGTGTGGTGGGCACTTATTTCTTCTACGCCCCGGGAACACTCGGCATGAATTATGAAGTATCACTTCTCCTTGGATTGATACCAGTGCTTGCTACTGGAGGACTCTATGTAAGGGCGCTCTACAGAGGTAAATCAAGAGATACGACGCAAACTGAAAAATCACTAACCGCTCAATAATTAAGGGAGGAATTATAATGACACAGACATTGCAGATTGAACGGGCCAACCACCTCAAGGACAAACCAGATGTATCGACGATAAAATTCGGTACAGTATTTACGGATTACATGTTTACGAACAAATATACCCCTGAATATGGCTGGTCTGAACCTTCCATACTCCCTTATCAAAATCTGCAGCTCTCACCGAGCTGTCAGGCACTACATTATGGGCAATCGGTATTTGAAGGTTTGAAGGCATACAAGAACGGAGATGACGTACTGCTCTTTCGCCCAGATGAGAACTTCAGTCGGATGAATAAATCCCTCTCCCGTCTGTCTATGCCGGAAATCAATGAAGAAAATGCACTCAATGCCCTTTATGAATTGATCAAGCTCGAGCGCGACTGGGTACCCGGTGGCCCCGGCCAATCGCTCTATATTCGTCCATTTGTCTTCGCGGACGAACCATTTCTTGGCGTCCGGCCATCGGAAACGTACCAGTTCAATATCATCCTCTCCCCTGTGGCCAGCTACTACGGCGCCCAACTCAGTCCGACCAGCATCTATGTGGAAGATGATTTCGTACGTGCTGTACGCGGCGGTGTCGGTTTTGCGAAAGCAAGCGGAAACTATGCGGGAAGTCTGTTAGCTCAAAAGAAAGCCAACGAACTTGGTTATGAACAAGTGCTGTGGCTCGATGGTGTCGAGCAGAAATATGTCGAAGAGGTCGGCAGCATGAATATCTTTTTCATCCGTGACGGCGAACTGATCACTCCAAAACTCAATGGCTCCATCCTCCCTGGCATCACCCGGAAATCCATCATCCAACTGGCGGAATATAAAGGATACACAGTCAAAGAGGAAGCCATCCACATCGATACGCTCGCTGAAGATTTGGAGAGCGGTAGAATCACGGAAGTATTCGGCGCAGGTACGGCCGTCGTTGTTTCCCCGGTCGGCAAGCTGAACATCCATGGCGTCGACTATATCATTAACGACAATCAGGTTGGGCCAGCAGCTCAGGAATTGTACAATGATTTGACAGATATCCAGTACGGACGGATTGAAGATCCTTTTGGCTGGGTTGTAAAATTGTAGATGCCTTTATTTTGATTGCATCATCCATTACACAGTAACTTCAAAAGCTATTTTTCCTATCTTTTCATACTCCACTTCGTAACTTCCTGGCTCAAGAGGAACCGGAAGATTGAAAGTTCCAGAAGAGACAAACATGCCCGGCACAAGCTTCTTCCCTCTACCGGCAAGAGACTCCGCCAGCCACTTTACTGATTTCGCCGGATGGTCGAACACTTCAGTCGAACGTCCCTCCTTCAGGGCCTCCCCATCACGACGCAGTACACCTTTGATATCATCAAGGTCACCGTAGCCATAGCGGGCTGGTTCTCCGTATATCACTGCACCGTTCACCGCGCCGTCCGCAATGATTTCAGTCAAGCTGGTGTTCGGGAACCAATCCTTATAACGCCCATCCGGCACCTCTGCACCAGGGGCCACCCGGCATTTCTCCATTATCTCTTCGGCGGAGTCCGTCGACAGAATTTCTTCATCAATCAGAAACACCAGTTCCATCTCGAGCAGTGGTATATTATAATCCTTCAAACTGATCCCCCTCCGGACGGTTACATCAGTCATTGCTCCGTAGAGCGGCGTCTTACTGCCGAACAGACTACGGGTCTCCTGACTCGTCAGGCTGATTTTATATCCCATGAGGATTTCCCCGTTCTCCTCCTTCATCTTCAACACTTCATCCTGGATACTGTAAGCTTCCTCCTCTGATTCAATTTCAAGCGTTCCAAGCTCCAATGGTTCATTCGTCGCGTAAGCCGTATAAAGCTGTTCCACAATCGTCATGGACACCCTCCTATTATTTTTTGTAATATTCCAAATCAATTTTATATAAAACTTTCCGATGCAGTAACTCCCATTTCATGAAGCACATCCAGAGTATTTAAAAACGGCAGGCTGCATGATATCACTACGCCTGCCGTTCATCTATTCGATTTCAATCTCTAAAAGACAACGGCCAGAAAAATCAGCGGCTCTTTCCCTATATTGACTATGCCATGGGACTCTCCTTTTACAATCAGGCAAAGGTCTCCAGGCCATGCCTTCCTCACTGATTGATCTGAATCCATGAATTCTGCCTCTCCGGATAAAATATAGTAGCCTTCCGAGTCGTCAATATGCTCATGATACCCGATGTTTGCACCAATCTCTACTGTAACTTTTGCGAAAAGGTCCAAGCCATCGACTGTGCCAGGCTGCAATGTCTTTTCAATAATTACACTGCCTGTCCCACCATGAAGGTTGTCAAAATGTGTGGTTTCACTTGGTTTTAAAATCATTTAATCTCTCCTATTTGAACAGTCCTGGAAGGAATGTTGATAACGGTGGGAAGAATATTATGATCAGAACCATAATACCGACAATCGCCAATACATGAAGAATATATGGCAATGTCTCTTCTATACCCATCCGCCTATCTGTAATGCTGCACCCAGCGATTAACGACAAACCAACGGGCGGAGTGATGTTTGCCAGAGCGAAATTCATGATCAGCACCATACCGAAATGGATTGGATCGATTCCGTATTGTGTCGCTATCGGCATGAATATTGGACTCAAAAGCACAATCAGGGATGTCACTTCTGTCAGAGTACCAAGTATCAACAAAATTATCGAAACAATAATCAGGAACATCCATGGGGATGTAGCATAATCCAGAAAGAAATTCGAGATCATGATCGGTATCTGATTGGCTGTCAATACATACGTAAATGCATTGGCTGCTGAGATTATGATAAGAATGGTTGCAGAAGTAACTGCAGAAGACACCATTATTTCCTTATATGTCCTGAAGTTAAGTTCCCTGTATACAAGTGCGAGGATAAAACCATACGCAACGGCAATGACAGCTGCCTCAGTAGCTGTTGCAAAACCACTGAAAATACTACCAAGGATAAATATTGGAGTCAGCAGAGGGAAAAATGCACGCCATGCTATTACCCAGAACTCTTTCCCCTTAGGAGTTTCTGCAGGAATTTCTCCATATCCTTTTTTCTTCGCAATCACCGCCACATATATTGATAGAGCAACTGTCAGTATGATGCCTGGAATGAGACCGGCAATAAACAAATCACCGATTGAAATATTGGCTGTAATACCAAGTATCACCATTGTAATGCTTGGCGGTATGATGAGCCCCAATACTCCTGCTGGTCCAATTATGCTGGCGATAAATGAATTGCTGTATTTCTCTTCCTGCAAGCGGGGTACAAGCACTGACCCGACAGCATATGTTGTTGCCACAGTCGACCCAGAAACTGCCCCAAACAAAGCGGTGGTGACCACTGTCGTTATCGCTGTACCTCCAGTAAAACGCCCGACCACAGCACTGGAAAGTGCCATGAGTCTTTTCGTCAAACCGCCCTTGCCCATTATATTTCCAGCTAAAATGAAGAGAGGCAACGCCAAGTATGAGAAGCTGTCCACTCCAGCAAACATGCGTTGGATGACTATTTCGAGTGAAACCCCATTCAACATCAGCATGGCAATAGACACTAACCCTATGACATAAGCAATTGGCATACCTACAAAGAGAAGGGCAAAAAAGATGAGTAGTATGAGAATAATCATCATGATGTCATGCCCTCCTCTTCTTCAGTAGGTGAACTAGTCAAGTTTATTACTATGAAGTAGAGAGAGAATAATCCACTGACCGGAATAGCCAAGTACGAGATTCCGACTGGAAGCTGCAAAGTCGATGATGTCTGTGACATCGCGCTCATGGATAATTTAAATCCATAAAACGTCAGTACTGCATAAAATACTATTATTAAAGCGTTGACCAGAATATAAAAAATCTTGCGATACTTGGTCTTGAATTTATTGACAAAATAATTTACTGCCAGATGCATCTTTTCATAGATGGCCAGGCTGCTGCCAAGAAAAGTCAACCATACAATGAATAGCCTGGATAATTCTTCGGTGCCCGGTAGGGAATAGTCGAAGAATCTGGTGACGACCTGCAATAACACGATGAACGTCAGTAATGTGATGGTTATAATGCACATCCATGTCAACAGCTTTACTAGCATTTTCGTAAATCCCATTTTTATTTACGCCCCTTTAAAGATTGATGGATTTTACTTTTCCCATCCAGATGCTTCTCTATATACATCCATCAGCTCTTTGCCAAATACCTCTTCTTCCCATTTATCATAAACTGGAAGCATAGCTTCCCGGAAAGCTTCAGTATTCACATCATCATTGATCTGCATGCCGTTTTCTTCCAATTCTTTCAGATACTCTTTCTCCATGCTATCGTTCATTTCAGTGACTTCTTCGGATATCTTAGACGTTTCTTCCTTTATAAGCTTCTGATCTTCTTCTGAAATCTGGTCCCAAGTGTCCGTTTCGACCATCATCATCACTGTATTGTAGAAGTGGCCCGTCAATGACAGATAATCCTGGACTTCATAAAATTTAGCTGCATTTATAACAGACAATGGATTTTCCTGTGCATCAAGCGCCCCCTGCTGAAGCGCACCATAGACTTCGCTGAATGCCATAACTGTAGGCAGAGCACCCACCTCTTCAAAAGCATCAACTCTAAGTGCTGTTTCCGCAACGCGGATATTGACGCCTTCTAGATCTTCTGGCTCGACAATCGGTTTCTCATTGTTCGTTATATGCCTTTTGCCCCATTCGAGATAACCGATTTGGGTGAGACCCTGCTCAGAAGCGATGTCCGCCAGTTTTTCACCGAACTCGCCTTTGTAGGCTTCGCGTGCATGTTCTACGTCTTTCCACATATATGGAAGGTCCTCGATTGCCATCTTCATATCCAGCGTCTGCATGGACCCGACCATAATTGCGCCAGCCTGCATCGACCCCACTTGAATCTGCTCTAACATTTCCGTTTCAGAGCCTAGCTGACTGTCCGGGTAGATGTCGAATACGACTCGACCATCGGTTTCTTCCTCTATAGTTTCTGCCATTTCATCAATTTTGTCTGCAGCAGGCGTCCCGGGCGACAAGGCATGACCTAACTGTAATGTCACAGACTCGTCACTACCTCCACTAGCTGATGACTCTTCTCCGCTTCCTCCACACGCTGTCAATATAAAAACCAAACTTAAAGTAGCCGCAATACCCGATAACTTTTTCATCATTCCATCCCCTTTATAATGATAACGTTTTCAATAAGTTGTATACTGTATACAAAAAGATTACAGCAGTTTAAAAAAGTTGTCAACGACTATTGCGAAAAGTGTGATAACTTAAGTGTGAGCGCTTTCTTATATAATTTATTTTTTCGATAAAAGTTGCTTTTACTAATATATGCCAATATAATCGAAATTGTATACTGTATACAATACAGGAGGTGGAAGAATGACTCGAGTGATAAACGATATTGCAAAAACCTTGGAAATACCTGGAATAAGAGTGTTTGCCAACAAAGTAAGCAGCTATAGTGACGGCATAAACCTGACAATAGGACAACCAGATTTTCCTACTCCAGAAAACATCAGGTCAGCAGCCATTGAAGCAATAAGGAAAGGTAAGACTGGTTATTCACATAACGCAGGTTTGATGAAACTCAGGGAGAGCATCTCAAGCTTTTTCTTTGATACTTACGGCTTCCACTACGATTCTGCTGAAGAGATTGTGGTGACCAACGGTGCAAGTGAAGCCATCGATTCAGTTCTTCGTACCATCATCCGTAAAGGAGATGAAATCATCCTCCCCTCGCCTTCCTACTCAGGATACGAACCGCTCATCCGCCTAAATGGAGGTGTACCCGTCTATATCGACGTTTCAGACTCGAATTTTAAAGTCACTCCTGAAAAACTGATCGAAGTGATTACAGATAAGACTAAAGCCATTATTTTCAACTATCCTTCGAACCCAACCGGAATGTCATTATCACAGCAGGAAACCGCAGCATTAGTCGACATAATAATGAATGAGGATTTTTTCATCATTTCAGATGAGATATACAGTGAGAATACGTTCAGCGGCGAACACACATCATTTGGTTCATTTCGGGAAATCCGGGACAGGCTATTTTTGATACACGGATTATCAAAATCGCATGCCATGACAGGATGGCGCCTCGGTTACGTGCTCGGCCCTGCAGACCTGATCCAATATGTTCTTCGTGTCCACCTCAACAATTCGATCTGTGCATCCCTGCCAAGTCAATATGCTGCTATAGAAGCTTTAGACCATACGCGATCTTTCCCACAAGATATGAATGAAACCTATAAGGCGCGCAGAGATTTTATACATGACAGGCTCTCAACGATGGGCCTCAAATGCAATGTCCCCACTGGCGCCTTCTATATCTTCCCTAATGTTTCACACACAGGACTGGATGATCTGGAGTTTGCAACTAGACTTCTCGAAGAAGAGCATGTTGCTGTAGTCCCCGGCTCCACCTTCTCGGATGAGGGAGCCGGATTCATCAGAATTTCCTACGCTAATTCCATGGCCAACCTGGAAGAAGGAATGGATCGCATGCAACGCTTCATGGCGACACTTTGAAGAATCGTCATCCAGCAGTAGCACTTTAGAGATGAAAGGATGCTTGATATGAAAAAAATTCCCAAAAGTTCCCGCCTTTCAGACCAGGCTTTTGAAATATTGAAGGAATCCATACTTACTGGTGAATTAAGAGCCGGGGATCCCTTGCCAGAAGAAAAATATTCAAAACAACTCGGCATCAGCCGTACACCTTTCCGCGATACTTTGATGCGCCTTGCTTCAGAGGGGTTGATTATACAGAGGACGGGGGCGCCTGCTGTCGTTGCCGATTTTACTAAAGAGATGTCCCTTGAATATATGGAATTACGCAATCTCTTGGAAGTTTATAATATTGAAAAGACGGTAATGAAAATTGATTCTGGTATGATCCGTAATCTGAAAGAAAATTTGGAATTACAGAAGCAGGCAATAGAAAACAATAGATACGCTGAGTTCATGAGACTTGATAAAGAATTCCACCTCTCGCTCGTGTCAGTCAACACCAACACGGAAATAAGAAATCTCCTTCAAAAAATCAATGATGACCTTAGCAGATCTTTTCTTATCCTTTCCAAGACCGTGCCGGAAAGTGCAGAAGAGGCTCATAAGGAACACATAGAGATATTGAAGGCCATCGAGCTACAGGATATTGTACTAGCAAAAAATAAGATGCTTATTCACTTAAGTAATGTAGAAAAAAGATTTTTAAACTATTACAACGAAAATGAAAATTAGAACACCCATATTTAGGAGGAAGATTATGCTTTGGCAATCACCTGAACAATTAGAAGCGCTCCTGTGTCGCCTAGTCTCCTGGGAGAGTCGCTCAGGCACACAAGGGGAAATACAGTTCCCCTTCAATTTAAGGGAGGAATTATCCCGTCTCGAATATTACACGGCGAACCCTGATTTTATTACCTTGCATGATGCCGGAAAGGGCCGTAATGCCCTGAGTGCCTTGTATAAGAATCCGAATGCCCAAAAAACAATTGTCCTGATCAGCCATTTCGACACTGTCCATACAAAGGAATTCGGTTCCAACAGCCAACTTGCATTTGAACCGAAAAAACTCATCGAACATTTTAAAGAAAGGATCGACGACTTTCCTGAAGAAGTACAGAAGGATATCGAATCCGATGAATACCTATTTGGACGAGGCGCCATGGATATGAAAGCAGGTCTCGCACTGCATATCCATCTGATTGAAAAGGCAATAGAAGAAGACTGGCCAATCAACCTTCTGCTCGTGACCGTGCCTGATGAAGAGGTGGATTCTGCAGGCATGCGTGCTGCAGTCGAAAAGTTGGATGGCATCCGTATTGAAAATGATCTTGATTTTTCACTGTTCTTAAATAGTGAGCCTAGCTTCACCCAATATCCCGATGATCCCAATTATTATTTCTATTCCGGTTCCATCGGCAAAATAATGCCCTCTGCCCTTTTCTATGGCGTCGAAACGCATGTCGGCGAACCGCTGAGGGGCTTGAATGCACACTATATGGCCGCCTTCATGAGTCAGAAGATGGAATTCAGCGACGCATTTTCTGAAGAGGAGTATGGTGAAAAGACGCCTCTTCCCATCACACTTAAATATTATGACTTGAAAGAAGACTACTCTGCCCAAACATCGAATCATGTAGCGACTCTCTATAATGTATTCACCATGAAACAGAATGCTGCCGATATATTCAATATGTACCATAACCTTGTGGAAGAGACCATGGATGAATGCCAAAAGCACTATGAAAGCTTATGCAACAGAGAGGGTGTCCGTCCTGTTGGCACCATCAGGACCTTGTCGTATAAAGCACTTCATGATTATATGACCGATAAATATGGATCAGAGAAAGTTGAGTCGATCATCTCTGAATATGTGGGCCGCAGTGATCTTGATGACCGTGAAAAATCCCTGCATATTGCCAACAGGATGGTCACCTACTGCAAAGAACTCGCGCCACTCGCCGTGACACTCTTTGCGCCGCCTTTCTACCCACCAGTCAATGCGTCTGAAGAACCACTGGTCAGAAGTCTCGCGTCACTGGCAAATAATTTTTTGATGGAAAATCATGATATCGAACCGAGGGAAATCCACTATTTCAACGGTATATCAGACTTAAGTTATGTAACATATGATAATTACGATGACAGTTGGGAATCATACAAATCCAACACACCTGTATGGGGAAGGACCTACAGCATTCCATTCGAAGAAATGCAGAAACTGCAGACCCCCTTCATCAATATAGGACCGTTCGGCAAAGACCCGCACAAGCTGACTGAACGGCTACACAGGAAAAATGCCTTTGAAATCACTCCAAAATTGCTTGAAAAAGTGATGGAACATTGTATGCGCTAGATGAATTCAATAAGGGGAGGACAATCAGCAAAAACTCTGATTGTCCTCCCCTTATTCTTATTTTATATGCCAATCAGATATAGACATATCGGTATCGTAATAAGACTGATCAACGTAGTGACCAATGTAGAAAAGGAGACAAGATTGGGCTTTACATTGAATTGAACCGCAAGCATCGTCGAATTGGCGGCCACTGGCATCGCGTTGAGTATAATGAATACCATCTTCATCGTATCATCGACAGGCATGAACAGGACCAGTACAGCTGCCACTAAAGGTGCAATAATCATCCTGACAATCGTTACCGCCGTGATATTCTTCATTTTGAATTTTTCTTTAGTAATCTGGGCCAGCTGCATACCCAGTATGAGCATCACTACGGGAATCGCGGCATCCCCTGTCATTTCTGACATTTCCATGAGTTTATCACCAACTGTCACGTCAAACACCTGAAGCAGAATGCCAGCCAGGGCACCATAGATGACCGGAATCTTAAATACGTTCACGATCGCTTCCCGTACAGTTATCAAAGCCCCGGTCCCGAAGGAAGCGATGAATATCCCAATTGTGCTGATCAGGAAACCATGCAGCACCATCAGCACTATGGCATAGTCGAATGCCGTTGCGCTAATTGCGAACAATACAACAGGCGAACCATAGTTCCCACTATTTGGAAAAAGAGTGCCCAGCAGCATTGCCGCCATCTCTTCCCTGTCAGCTTTCAGGAAGTAGCCGATTACAATCGTCACACCGCCTAGAATTGCTGTAATTATAAGGGTGAAGGTAAACAGGTGGAAATAGTCCATCGTGATGTCATTCGTGTAGAACGTGTTGAATGTCAGTATCGGCAGTAATATGTAGAGTGATAAGGCAGACACAGATTTTATATCCATCTTCAATATCTTTTGGGCAATATACCCTGCTCCAAATATCAAAAAGACCGGCAGTACAATCATCAGCAGTTGCATTTCCATATCTTCCTTTCTTTTCAGGTCAAGCCACTATGGGAACTTTTCGTGGTTGGAATCTTAAAAATCTATACATCGGTTCATATACACCATTAATATTTTATAGTATTCATAAGATTAAAAATATATTCATCTTTATATGTAGACTACCATAAAGGTCAAGGGGCAGATGGAATCTATCGATATATGTCATTTAATTAAGGGTTTTTCAAAGAAGAGGATTCTATGTCTTATGCGCCATTTAAAAAACGTATATATGCGTTCTTTTTAGATTATGTTGTTAGCGCTGTAGACGGAATATTTGTTGTGGGAACCATCTCGTTTGTATTCCGACCTTATATCGAGCCACTGTTTTCGAACTCGCCAGTAATAGCTGAACTTACAGGCTTTTTCATGATAACTTTACCAGTTTCACTCTACTTCATTTTGTGTGAATGTTCTAAATGGCAAGGGACATTAGGAAAGAGGAAAATGGGTATCCGCGTTGTTGAGGCTTTCGGCCACCGCATTAGTATTGGTCGTTCTGCTTTGCGAACATTTATTAAGTTTCTTCCTTGAGAGACTGCCCATTTTGGTGTATGGCGATTAATGCTCCCTTCCAGCACTTCTGAAAATCAAGATAAGAAAAGTGAACTATAAAACGAATAATGGCGTTTTTTATTAGCTGTCCCTTATTCGGATTATAGTTAACAAAGACCTCCCTTTCCTTTTAATTCGCCGATTGTAAAATTAAGCTAGACACCTAAAAAGGGTCACACGCGATACACTCAAAATGCTTTTCCGGCAAAAGGGCTCATTGAAATACTTAAGAACTAGAGTGCTAACTTAGATGCATACAGGCAGTCCTTCGCCATCTCAACGTAATTCTCAGGATGTTATCGCCACACCTGATATGAATTATATACCTGCAATCAGAGCCCTACTCTTTTTAAACGATAAAGTAGACGACTACAGATAATATGATCGAAGTGACCGTCATTGCAGCCAATGGTCTTAAGGCACGGTTACGTAAATCTCTCAAACTTACATTTAACCCAAGACCGACCATTGCAGCAGTCAGTAGCCATTCTGTTAAAACTGAGACGCTTTGCCTTGCAGCCTCAGGAAATGGAATGATTGGACCTAGAATATAACTGCCCAAAAGGCTGAAAAGGATAAAACCCACAAGGAACCAAGGAAATTCGACCTTTGCTTCAGATTCAACATTTCCCTTATTTTTCCTTTGAAAAATTGTAATCAAGATGAAGCACAGCGGAACAAGTAAGAAGACGCGTCCTAATTTACTAAGTAATGCAATCGCCAGTCCATCCTCCCCTGCAGGTGCTCCCGCCAAAGCAACATGTGCAACTTCATGCAGGCTTGTGCCCGACCAGACACCATACTGTATCGCATCGAGCGGAAGGATTGGACGCAATATCGTATAAGTTATTGCAAAGATGGTCCCCATCAATGCAATGATACCGACCCCTATGGCAGTATCCTCATCTTTTGCTTTTATGATTGGAGCAACCGCCGCAATTGCGGCAGCACCACATACGCCTGTGCCAACGCCAAGTAACAAAGAAATATTCTTATCCGCTTTAAATATTTTAGCAAGCCAAATCATTGCAAATATGGCAAAAATGATAACACCTGCATCAATTGCTAAAAGTCCCAATCCATCACTCAATACTGTATCAATACTCAGCTTCAACCCATATAAAATAATTGCCACTCTGAGTAACCGTTTGGAGGAAAATGCTATCCCTGATCGAATTGCCTCAGGGTATCCAAATATCTGACGATAGATGACAGCAATGATAATCGCACAGGCAAGCTGCCCCACTCTATCAAATCCTGGAACCAACGCCACTAAAAATCCAATCAATGCAATGAAGAATGTAAATCCAATCCCACCAAACCAAGCTGCTTGATTGGCAAACTGCTTTTCCTTGTCCCCAGAGTTTCGTTGCTTGTTTGGCAATCCCATCTAAAAACACCTCCTTTACTAACAATAAAGCATGGACAGGTATAATAAAAATAACTATCTATGATAATAATGATAAGTAATCTGTTATAGTAAAATGAACAGAAGAGAGGATGATAAGATGGATCAACAATTACGAGTTTTCATCACTGTCGCAGAGAAGAAGAACTTCTCCAGAGCTGCCGAAGAGCTGCATATGACACAGCCCGCGGTCAGCCAGTATATCCGAGCATTGGAAGAGGATTTTAATGTCCGATTACTGGAACGGTCAAATAAATATGTCCGTCTTAATAAAGCAGGAGAAATTGTTTATCATCACGCAAAGGAAATTGCAGGTCTGCACTCTCGCATGAATCTGTTGGTGGATGACCTTGTCAATAAAGCAAGTGGCCCTTTATCAATCGGTGCGAGCTATACATTTGGAGAGTACGTTCTTCCACATATCATTGCAAAAATGAAAGATATCTATCCTGAAGTCAAACCCGCCGTTGTCATCGGTAACACCGCAGAAATAGCCCACTCCGTTCTTCGTCATCAACTGGATGTCGGCATCGTGGAAGGACATTCCAATCAAGATGAGCATCTGAGTACAAAGGAGTTCGCCAAAGACACCATGATTCTAGTCGCTGCCTCCCATCATCCGCTTGTAAAACAAAAGACAGAAATTCAAATCAAAGATTTGGAAAATGAGACGTGGATTTTACGTGAAAAAGGATCGGGTACAAGAGAGGCTGCAGAAAAATTGTTTCATCAGCTTGATATATCACCGAAGGAAATTATGAATTTCGGCAGTACTCAAGCCATTAAAGAGATGATTGAGGCAGGTTCAGGGGTTAGCTTATTATCTGAGTGGGCTGTACAAAAAGAACTGCGTAATGGGGATTTAAAAACCGTCGATATAAAAGGGCTGCCTTTAGCCAGAAATTTTTTCATTTTGACAAATTCCCCGTTCCAAACAAAAGCATTAAAAGTATTTGTCGATATGTTGCATAAAGAGAAGGAGTTGACTGAATTCAGTAAAGCAGACCGGCTGGGGTAATCCGATTTTACTCCCCTAAAAATTAAAGCTAATATATAAATATGTACTATTGTTGAAACAGTATGATCTGCCCATCACTTTGCCGATCCAGAGACACCGTCTCAATGGGGATTGAATGCGCATTGCAATGGGTTGTTAAGAAAAGGGGACCTGCTTAAAGATATGGCTTTCAATACCGTCGACCAAGAATTTGTCACATCCGTCACTGTAGGAAGAAACCACATGCCGATAAGGTAATTGGAATACCATACACCACTGGAAATGTTATTCAGTTGCATAGAGGATAAGGAATTGTCCAGCTTTTTTTGGCAAACGAAATTCTGTAAAACGAAAAAACCCCCTTTGACCTTGCCAAAGGGGGTTGGCTTATTACATTGCATTTTTAATAATTTGTTCAACTTCTTTTTGTGTTGGTCTACGGGGGTTTGTTGATGCAGTTGCATCTTTCATAGCATTTTCAGCCAATGTCGGGATATCTTCTTCTTTCGCACCCAACTCTTTAAATCCTGAAGGTATATCAAGATCTTGTCCAAGACGCTCAATTGTATTAATAGCAATTTCAGCTGCATCATAATCACTCAATCCCTCAACATTCTCTCCGAGGAATGAAGCTATATCTGCATATCGCCCAATATTTGAAATAAGATTAAATCGACAAACATGTGGTAGTAGAATAGCATTACATACCCCATGCGGGAAGTTATAAAAACCTCCAAATTGGTGTGCAATTGCATGTACATATCCTAAACCAGCATTGTTAAATGCCATCCCCGCAAGGCTCTGAGCATAAGCCATTTTCTCACGTGCTTCCTTATCTTGGCCATTTGCAACCGCACGAGGTAAATATTTTGGAACAATACGCATCGCTTGAATAGCGAGTGCATCTGTTATTGGAGTTGCATTAATAGAAACATACGCTTCAATTGCATGAGTTAATGCATCGAGACCTGTCGCTGCGGTCAACTCAGCAGGCATACCTTCCATTAATTCTGGATCATTAATGGAAAGGGTCGGTGTTACATGTTTATCAACAATTGCCATTTTAACTTTACGCTCTGTATCGGTAATAATAGTGAAATATGTGAATTCACTTCCAGTTCCTGCCGTTGTATTAATAGCAACTAATGGAACTATTGGCTCCTCGGAAACATCGACTCCTTCATAATCATGGATTTTTCCACCGTTTGATGCCACAAGTGCAATCGCTTTACCAGCATCGTGAGGACTACCGCCACCTAGGGTGACAATACCATCACAATTTTCTTCTCTAAAAACTTGCAAACCTTTTTCAACGTTTTTGTCTGTTGGGTTTGGTTCCGCCTTCGGATAAATAGCAACTTCCACCCCAGCTTCACGAACAATATCCGCAATTTCTTCAGACAAACCTAAATTATGCAATCCTTCATCTGTAACTAGTAGGGACTTTTTCACACCAAGATCTTTAAGACGCTTACCGACTTCATTTACACTTCCTGCACCAAATAGATTAAGAGAAGGTGCTTGAAAAGTAGTCTGCTTATTAACCATATGATATTTATCCTCCTTCTACATTACTCTGTACACTCTTTATTATAGACAATCTTTTTACAATACGCCAACTTTTAAAGTGGACCCCATTGTCAAGACACGGATTTTACGAAAATAAGGTGGGGCCTCAGTTCTGTTCCTTCCCCGCTTTTCCGAGATCAGGTTCTGTCAAGGCGTACTGCCCTTGATAGGTTCTGACATCGGAAAGATAATTGTTCAAGGAGGAGCGGGGGCGCATCTAATGAATATGAATGGTGCCTGGTGTCTGATAGTCCAATGACTGATGCAGGTGCTCGTGGTTGTAGAATGCCATATAGTCACGGATATGCTGCCGTGCCTCCCTTGGCGTCCCATAGTCCTTCAAATATACCTCTTCATACTTGAGACTCCGCCAGAAACGCTCAATCATGATGTTATCCAATGCACGCCCTCTGCTGTCCATACTGATCTGGATGCCCGGCTGTGATTTCAAGAGCTCGATGTATCTAGGACTGGTGAAATGACTGCCCTGGTCGCTGTTGAATATTTCGGGCGTCCCACTTGCCAGTGCCCGTTGCACAGTATCCAGAACAAAGTCCATTTCCAGTGTTTGGTCCAGTTCCCAGCTGATGATATAGCGGGAATACCAGTCGATGACGGCGGTGAGATACACCCAGTGATTCTGAAGTCGGATATATGTAATATCAATACTCCACACCTGATTGGGACGGGTGATGGGCAGACCTTTCAACAGATAGGGATAGATACGGTGCTGCAGATTGCGCTTGCTCAGGTTGGGCCCTGGATAGATGGCCTGTATGCCCATTTCCCGCATATGCCGCTGGACCCGCTTACGGTTGATGGCGATGCCTTCATGTTTCAGTTTTTCGGTAATCCGGCGTGATCCATAGAATGGAAATCGGGTATAGAGCTCATCAATCCGGTGTTTGATGGCTACCTCTTCCGGTGAGGGCGTCACCGGTTTGTAGTAGAGACTGGATCGATTGAGACTCAGTAGTCTGGCTTGTTCCGAAATGGGAAAATCAGTGGCTGCCCAGTCCACCATTTCCATGCGTTCCTGTCTAGTCGTGGTAGATGCCAGATTTTTTTTTGACCCACGACAATTGCGTGGTGAGTTTTCCGACTTCCGCATAGAGGCTTTCTAGCTTCTCTTCATAGTCGGCTTTCATTCTGTCCAGATCTTTGGATTGGCTGTCAAAAATCTGTGGCATCTCCTGTAGGAACTGCTTTTTCCAATTATGCAGCTGGTTCACATGGACGCCACGTTCCGAAGCGATCTGGTTCATTGTTTTTTCTTCCTTCAAGACTTCCAACACAACTTGGGATTTGAATTCGGGTGTATATCTTTTACGTTTCATATACCTACCTTAACATCTCCTTCTTTCGCGTCTAAAATCCTGGGTCCATTATAGATGGAACAACGTAAATTTGGTTACATACGAGTCAGCAGCAAAGATCAAAACGAAGGCCGTCAAAAAGAAGTCATGAAAAGTCAGGGCATTAATGAACGGGATATTTATTTAGATAAGCAAAGTGGCAAAAACTTTGAACGAGCGAATTACCAGTTACTGAAACGTATAATCCGAAAAGGAGATATCTTATATATCCATTCACTTGATCGGTTTGGCCGAAACAAAGAAGAGATTCTGCAGGAATGGAATGACCTAACGAAAAATATCGAAGCAGATATTGTGGTGCAGGATATGCCGTTACTGGATACAACACAGTACAAAGACAGTATGGGGACATTTATTGCGGATTTGGTTTTACAGATCCTATCGTGGATGGCAGAAGAAGAACGAGAACGTATTCGAAAACGACAGCGTGAAGGAATCGATCTGGCATTACAGAATGGCGTTCAATTCGGCAGACCTGCAGTTTATGTTTCAGAGGAATTTCGAGAAGTTTATAGAAAATGGAAAGCGAAAGAAATAACGGCAGTTCAAGCGATGAAAGAATCGGGAGTCAAAAAGACCAGTTTTTATAAACTGGTCAAGATACTTGAAGAAGAAACTCCCGATATTTAATAATCAAATCTCTATATAAAAAAATGCAATAAATAGAAACTATTCTTTTGTAAAAATTATGTAAATTTTCTTTATTATATTAATAATCTCAGATACCGTAAAAGTTAAAGGCACTATTTTATTATATATGGTATCTAATAATTTAAGGAGGGGGCGGAGTGAAGAAACTATTAATAGTTATCTCAATATTGAATTTAGTATATGTTTATCTTGCCGGAGTAGTAGAAGACACGAATAATTGGTTTTTAGTTTCATTTGGTGTGCCAGTTCTAACAACGTTTATTTTATTAACTTTAGGTATTATTTCTTTGATTTTTGATGAGAATGGTACAAATAAAAGAACACTTAGCATTATTATAATTGGTATCAACCTTTTACCGCTCTTTGTTGTTGCTTCAATGTTTATTTTTATCTAAAATCACTTGAGGAGACTTACTATGTTTAAAAAAATCATGCTTTTCTTTGCTATTTTTGCTGCTCTAGGAGTAATTTTAAATCTTCAAAAGGAAGCGCTTGCAAATACCGAAAGCACAGATGAGGAAGGCTTATGCATCTTAGAAGATGAACAAGCTCAAAAAAATCTGGTTAATGAGAATTACGCTTATTATGAAAAACTAATGGAATATGTCACATTGGAAAATGGGCAATACATATTTAATAAAGAAATTGCCTTGCAAAGTGGTCTCTCTAATTTTGATGTCGAAGCTGGTAAAAACTTAGTCTTGTTCAAAAACAAAGATCTAAACCAGGGAGAACAAGCTGCCTTCGAAAGTGCTAAAAAATTTGAAGAAGATTTGGTAACTACAAACGCCTGGCATAGATATGGTAATTATTGTGGATTAGGTAATTCCCCAGGTATGCCTATAGATACTATAGATTATGTCTGTCAAGCTCATGACAACTGTTATAGCAGAGAAGGATGGGGAAAATGTAGTTGTGATATAACACTTATTGGTTCCATGACTGTCCGTGCCGGAGATAGTAGTTTAACCAGTGTACAAAGAACTTTCGCCGCTGGTGCAGCTGCACACTTTGCATCAAGAGTGCAATTAGGACTATGCAAACAATAAAAACATACTAAGATTAGTACCACAGGACCCGGCCAGGTCCTGTGGTACTATTTTCATATAGTAGGAGTGGAGATCAGGTCGACGAGGTTTTAGGATTTAGAATCCGGAATAAAAACGGGCCAGCTCCACTATCCTTATCTGAATCAGGTTCAGTATGTGGGATCTTCGAGATCGAGTATGAGAAAAGGGAATCGATGAGGATACGTGGTCACTTCTGCTTAAAACAAAGGAGGAGAACCAAATGAAAAGTGTCATCGCATTTGATGTCAGTATGGGACACAGCTACATGGTCGTCTATGATGCTTGGCAGCACTGTATATTTGAAGGGGATATCACGCATACCAGATCGGCTTTTGATAATGTCCGGATCCAGATTGAGACGCAACGGAAACAGGATGGCGTCCTGCCTGATATTGTATTTGAAGCCACAGGGGTCTACTCAAAGGCATTGGAACGCTTCATGCAGGCATGCGGGTTCGAGTATGCGCTGCTCAATCCACTGGCGGCCAAGATGCAGAGCCTGTCCATGCGGATGCACAAGACGGACCGGAGTGATGCCCATAAACTCGCCCAGGCCTGTTTTACCCATCCGCCCCGCAACAAGCAGGTTCAAGAAGGGTATTACGAAGAAATGCGCAGCCTCTCCCGCCACTACGCTGAATTGGAGCAGGAGATTGTCCGACTGAGAACCCGGATGCATGCCCTGGTTCAGATGACCTTCCCGGAACTGGAGCAGCTCTTTACCCGAACTTCCGACCTGTATCTTTCCATCCTCCAACTGTTTCCGCATCCGGATCGGGTGATTGTGCTGTCCAGAACGAAAGTGAAGAATATGATCCTCGGCAGCACCGGGAAGCGCCAGTCCCGAAAACGCGCAGAAGAGAAAGCCGATCAGCTGATGTCGGCGGCCGCAGATGCCTATCCGGCACTGTCTACAGATGACGTCCGAATTGAACAGCTCAGAAACTATGCTGCACGCTGTCAGACCCTGCTGGAGCTGAAGCACCGGCTCATCCAGCAAATGGTCGCCATGTCTCAGGAACAGGCGGAATACCATATCCTGAAGAGCTTTCCAGGGATTGCAGACATTACAGCGGTCCGTATCATCGCTGAAGCCGGAGACATCCGCCGGTTCGACACGGCCAATCAGCTGAATGCCTATACCGGCATCGACATCCGCCGCCATCAATCCGGCATCCTTCTGTACAAGGATAAGATCAATCGGCGCGGCAATAAGCATCTAAGGAAAATCCTGTACTACATGATCGAGAATATGATCCGGAACCAGAGGCACGCGGATAACCATCTGGTGGACTACTATCGGAAACTAAAAAAGCAACCCCATGGTAAACACCATAAGGTTGCCTGCATCGCCTGTGTGAACAAGTTTTTGAAGTGCCTCTTCCATCTTGTCACCGTTGGACAGCGATATGATTACGCTGTGGCCACCCACCACTGCGTCAATTCGTAACTCAAGTATACCACAGCCCCTGCTCCGAAAAAACTGAAAAAGCAGGGCCTATTTGGCATGCCGACATCCCTATCCAGCGGGGCGCCCCGCTGGATAGGGATGAAAAATATGGAATATATGCTTGTAATCTATTGACTAATCGTAAGAAAAACAGTGTTAGAGAAATACCTCAACTTAGATAGTCTACCTTATGGTAGGCTATTTTTAATTTTATTTACAAACTATGCTGGTTGAAAAAGCTATTGGTACCGGTGGAATACCTGGTGTGGCGCTGAACTTAATAATTTTAAATTCCGGAACTTAGATCATTTTGACTTTTGATTGGGAGAAAGAAAAATGGAGTAATTGTTTCTTTGTTGTAATTTATATTGATTCTTCTTCTAAATTCAACTATGGCTATATAAGAAATTTTAAATTTAAATCAACTAATGCTATAATCCTAATAAATACGGGAACACACGTTCTATCTAGAGGGGGAGAGTTATGTACAATTATGATCTATGCAGCAGTAGAGACATTCTTTGTATTGATCAGAAAAGTTTTTTTGCAAGTGTATCCTGTATTCTAAAAGGATTAGACCCGTTAAAAACTAAGTTAGCTGTTGTGGGAAACACAAAAAGGAAAGGATCTGTTGTTTTAGCTGCTACACCCGAATTAAAGAAATTAGGAATAAAAACTGGCTCACGATTATACGTGATCCCTCAAAGGAACGACATATATATTATCAATCCTTCAATGCAGACCTATATAGAATATTCGACATTAATCTCTCAAATTGCCTTAAAGTATGTTCCTGCAGAAGATTTTCACCAATTGTAACTGCTAAACTAGACTCAACAGTTTTCCACAATTAAGACTCAACAGCTCTCTCCAAATAAGACACAACAATTTACAAACTAGAAATCACTTTTCGGTATACTGAGACAGAGTATATTGAAAGGGAGAGAACATGGAGTGGAAAAATGGATGATTTATCAAGAGATACACCGATTAAAAAATATGGGGTTTTCAAATAGTAAAATCGCAAAGAAATTAAACATATCAAGAAATAGAGTCATTGATTATTTGAATATGACACCCGATGCATTCGCTGACTTTATGGCATCCTTACAAAACAGAACGAAAAAACTGGATCCTTACAGAAGTGAAATACTCACATGGTTAAAAGAACATCCAGATGTGACCAGTGCGCAAATATACGATTGGCTGCAAGATAAATTTGATATTCAATCCTTGGCTGAAAATACAGTCCGAAACTACGTCAATCACTTAAGGGAACACTATCACATCCCGAAAGTGGCAGCGAATCGAATATACGGTGCGGTGGATGAGCTTCCACCCGGTCAGCAAATACAAGTCGATTTTGGAGAGATTATCGTGGACACATCGTCAGGCGGGCGACAGAAATTGTATGTCACCGGATTCATCTTATCGCATTCCCGGTTTAAGTATGTGGAATGGTTAGACCGACCGTTTCGGACCAGTGATTTAATTAGAATACAGGAAAATGCATTTCATTATTTTGGCGGGATGACTGAGGAGATTGTCTATGATCAGGACCGTTTACTGGCGGTGAGTGAGAATGCGGGCGATTTAATCCTGACCGAATCATTTACGAAATACCATCAATTTAGACGGTTTAAAGTCGAACTCTGTCGAAAAAGTGATCCGGAATCAAAGGGTAAAATCGAACAAGTGATTAAATATGTAAAAAACAATTTTGCCAAACATCGCATCTTCGACAACTTGAATACATGGCAGCAGGACGCTTTGAAGTGGCTAAAAAGAACGGGGAATTATAAAGTCCATCACAATATAAAGAAAAGACCCTTTGAAGTGCACGCCCTCGAAAAGCAGCATCTTCAAACGGTCTCTGGGAAATATCATTTTGACAACATTTCATCTATTAATATAACAAGAACGATTCATAAAGACAATGTCATTCGCTTTGAAGGCAACCGATATAGTGTGCCTCTCGGGACGTATCAAAGTGGAAATGAAAACATTGCGTATGTCTCTGTCACAGATGGAAAATTGAGTATTTCGCTTCATCCAACGGGTGATTCGATTGCGGTACATACAGTGTCTGACATTAAAGGTCAGGTGATTACAGACCCTGGTCATCGACATCGGTCTCAAACGAAAAGAGACCAACTGGTCGCACAAGTGTTTAAAGTTTTGGATGATCCAGAACTGGCCGACGGATTGATTCGGACCTTGCATACACATTATCCGAGACATACGATTGATCAATTGAAAATTGTACTCCAGTCCGCCAAGCAATATCCACAACATATTAATGATGCGGTGAAAGAATTAAACCGGTTGAGATTGACCAGTGCGAATGATCTCAGAGATATTGCGATTTCATTGGACATTCAACACGGTAAACACAGGGCTAAGCAGCCTGTCATTAATGAGAAGTACAAAGATATGACTGCCCCCGCGCGTCAACCAGATATCTATTTAAAAGTCCTTCAGGGCGGTCAATGAAATGACGAACACTTATGATGACTTACAACAGAAATGTCGCACCCTCCGGTTGGCAGAAACCGCAAAAGAGCTGCCGAATATGCTTCGGATGGCAGAGTCACAGAATTGGACGTACTATGAATTGATGGATCAGATCCTCGGGTATGAACTGGACTGTCGGGAAGAAAAGAACCGGATTAAATTGATGAAATGGGCAGAGTTTCCGCAACACTTAACATTAGAGCAATTTAAACTGTCTGAACAATCAGCGATTGGGGACAAGCAACTGAATGTATTAAAGGAGCTATCCTGGATTGAAGACCATTTTACATTAATTATGATGGGACCGCCTGGCGTAGGTAAGACCCATCTTTCCACCGGTCTCGGTATTCACGCTGTCAATGAAGGCTACCAGGTAACGTTTATACCGATGGATCATCTGGTCTATATCCTTAAAACACGAGAATATCTCAGTAAGTCAAAAACCAGATATAAACGTATGGAATCTTCAGATTTAATTATTATCGATGACATCATGTATATGGCTTATGAACCGCAGGATGCCCAACTGTTTTTTCAGTTTATCTATGATATGTATGACAAAACAGCGTTCATCTTAACATCGAATAAGGGGCCTAACGAATGGGGAAAATTTTTGGGAGACACGACACTGACCACGGCGATCTTAGATCGCCTCCTTCATCGAAGTGAAATCATTACCTTCGATGAGAATCAAGACAGTATCAGAATGAAATACAGAAGAGCGTTATTTGAAGAAAAAAGTGTTGAGTCTTAATTTGGATGAACTGTTGAATCTTATTTGGGATAAAGTGTTGAGTTCTACTTGACGGTTACACCAATATTCTATTGATGAATTTTTTATGGATATTACTAATAGTTACCATCTGTTTTCCAAGACACCAAAAGCATTTGCAAAGCACTTAAAAAATGAAATTTATGAAGTGACACAAATACAGTGTGCCATTGGTATTGGCGATAACCTTTTACTAAGCAAAGTGGCATTGGATATTGAAGCAAAAAAAATGCCGGATGGCATCACGGAATGGCGTTATAAAGATGTAGAAGAAAAAATGTGGGGGATTAAACCCCTGTCAAAACTATGGGGAATTAATATGAAAAGTGAAATGAACCTTAACAAGAGGGGCATTTATAGTGTTGGAGATTTAGCAAACTATTCCTGGAAATATTTGAAGAGAGATTTTGGTATCGTGGGGGTCGATTGGCATCTTCATGCCAATGGCATAGATGAGAGCTTTATCAGAGATAAACACATAGCACATCGCCCTTCGATCGCTAAAAGTCAGATTCTACTCCGAGATTATACGCTTACCGAACTATATGTGATTTTAATAGAACACGTTGATGAAGTGACTTATCGTATCAGGTTAAATAAACAACTTGCACGTACGATTTCTTTCTCTATTGGCACAAAGGATGGAAAGATTTATCGAAAGCAGTTTACAATAAAGGCAGGAACAAACAACTCTAATAAGATTATTCAACTGATATGGAGCCAATTAAATAAAGTGGCTGACCCACATAGTTCGTATAGGACGATTAATGTATCTCTAACGAACTTCTTACCGGATTCAGTCATGCAGATATCACTATTTGATACAGATAAGGATCTAAAAGAGGAAAAACTGAACCACACAATTGACCAATTGAAGCAACGGTATGGCAGCTCCAGTGTATTGAGAGCCACCAGCTTGACCGATGCATCTACATTCAAGTATAGATCTACCCTTATTGCCGGACATATGATATAAGGAAATTTGTATTAGTTTAAATGACATTATTATATAATTACAGAGCCCGAAATATTATGGTTTCGGACTCTGTTATGGTGATATTGATCAACTCATTTTTTAACTATTGCAAGTACTGCTACATGCTAGACGTACTACATTTGATTTTAATACTTGCGTTCGAGCTGAGTTTTTGTAGAAAGTAGTAACATGTTTAAAGTTTGGTCTATTACGGGGAGCATTTGAATCTTTATATACAACTGTTTTGTAGTATGCTTTGCTTGCATTTACTTTGCTTGCATTTATCTGAAAGTAAAGATTAGCTACTTGAGTTACAGTTCTAGCTGTTTGCGGTAATTTTGTAATACTTGCTACTATTATTGCAATTGCACCAACTGTAAACCTTTGTAGCTTTAGATTATTAGACCCTGTATAGGTTTTATTGTACTTCCATGATGAGGCAGCAATCTGGTAAAGATTTTCTTCAAAATGCATACTATCTTTTAAATTTACTGACATTGCTTCTATGGGAACTTCACTATATTCGTTTGTTTGTTCAGAGGTTTGTTTAACGGTATCTTTTTCTACGACTGTAATAATTGAATCAACCAGCTCGTATTCTTGAGTTTCTTTATTAAGCATATAAATTTCCGAATGGACTTCCGTTTCACTTACAAATACTTCTATATTCTTATAATCTTCTCCCTCATTACTATAAGTATAAACGTATTGATTTGAATTCATTTCCTCGAAAACCACATCTTCATTTATTCCTTCTAATTCTTCTGTACTTGCTTCAGCAGTTTGTACTTTTTCCTGACCGCCAAGAGTAATAAATGTTTCTGAGAACGGATACAAAATCAAAGAAAAAATCATCAAGCATAAAACTTTCTTCTTCATAACTAACAACACCTCTTATATGATAATTGCATTATAACCTATGAATTTACTTTTTTCTATTTTTTTTATAATCTACAATTATCGAAGCAATAATTACAATAATTGACACTGTTAAGTAGGTGAATATATCAATATAATTCCATATAACTAACGCTAGAAGTATAAGTAATATAACTGTTGTTACTACATTTGAAGAAAGTAGTTTCATTGAAATTCCTCCTAAGAAAGATTAATACGTATATTTTACCTTAAAAATTCAGAAAACGGCCATTATTTATTCAATAGGCTATACTTTTATTCTGAGAACTTTATATTTGTACTTTCTACAGTTATTCGCATTAAACACCGATTATTTTACATCTATCTAAATGCACACTATGTTAAATAGCATTTTTATATAATAGCAGAACTTAAAAAATATTATGGTAGCTCATATTGCCTTTATTTGCTTTAGAGAATTATAAGAAATCGTGAATTTCCATCCCATTCTCCTTAGTGTTTCGTTTCGCATCTACTTTATTTGTATGGTATTCATATTTTGGCTCTTACGCTAAGTTGGGGAATGCTTATATATAGATTGTGATGAACATAGCCAAAATTTTAAATTTATAGTGGACGATAAAGCATATGCTGTCTCAACAGCCTGAAACCGGCCCGGCCATACATAATCCGTTTGATGGTCTTCAGCCGATTGACGTTCCCCTCGACGAAACCATTGCTTTCATTATACATCAGGGCATGCACCGTGGGCTTGAAATCAGTGAGCAGCCGCCGGATGAAGTGTTTCGTCAGAGGGTCACGGCGTTGTTGTTCAAATAGGATGAGTTCAGTAAATCCGACATGATCCTTCTCGGCAATGCATTCGCGAAAACCAGCCACAAACGCATAGACGGGCTGGCGTTTTGGGTACTGTTGGAGGATACGGTTGATGATGTCGCGCTCGGCGTCCACTTCAAGGTGGTTCTGCCACAGTATGCGCCGAATGTCACGACGGCTGTGATACTCAATGTCCAATGGGGCCGCCACCCGTTTCCGTTTTCGAAGATCGGCGACAAAATTTTTCACTGAACCGTAGGCCCCTTTATATCCAATCTTCAGTAGTTTTTCATAGATTGCCCGAACGGAATCGCCGTCCGCCTCCCAGTGAATGACCGATTTGTGAAAGGCATCCAGCAGTTTGGACCGTTTCTGGCGGGTCGTGTCCGGCACCCCTGTCATCCCAAGGTATCGCTCGACCGTCTTCCAGTGTAGATTGAACTGCCGGGAAAGCCGGGAGATTGAATACCCTTGTGCATGGTACTTCTGGAGTGTCCGGGCCTGTGCCCATTTCCTTTGGGCATTTTCCAAGCGGTGATGCTCAGCTTTGGTCTGAGGCGGAGGAACTGGCGGCGGTGATCGCATGCCGAGGTCAATGCGTACCGGCAACACTTTCCTTATAATCCGATCATGTAGGGTCCAGAGGTTCTGAATCAGATGGAACCGGTCATGGATCTGAATGACGGCCGGGGCATGGGTCGTGATGATGTCCTGAAAACGCACATATCTATCTCGGGTGATGTGGGTCAGCTCCGGATGCCCCTGAATCCATTGGGCCAATGTGGCCGTTTCCCGGTCGGGCAGGAGATCAATCGGATGATGTGTGACGGCATCGCAGATCAGAATGCCATACCGATACCCTTTTCGCCAGGCGAAATCATCGATGCCCACAAAAGGGGCTTTGCGGAACAGGCATCTCTGTTTTATGAATCAGGCGCAGCAGTGTGTCATGGCTGACCGGCATCCCAAGCTGCCGGGTGACAGTTTCTCCTTGGACACAGCTGCTGGAGAAAGCAATGGTCCGCAGTGCTTCATCCAGACGAATCGTCCGCTGGCCATAAGGGACCAGCCAGTCAAAGCGTTCCGTAAATACCTTTGTGGCGCATAATGCATTCGAACAGAACCATTTCCGGGCTTTCAGATACAGTTGAACGCGTCGCCCCTGGATGGGCAGGTCATCTATGACCCGCATGTAGGCACTGTGTCGCTGAGAGGTGGTGGAATGGCAGTGGGGACAACGGCCTGTGTGCGTATCCAATGTAATGACATATGATACAATATCCTCTGTTTTCACATAGGAGAGTACAGTCAAGCGAGGGTCTAAATCAGTGAAATGATCATACATGGTCACCATTCCTTTTTACTGATACATACCCGTTTCTCCCCAACTTAGCGTAAGAGCCCAGAACCACTTGACGGTTACAGACAATTGGTACAAATCCGTTTACTCAAAGAAAATGGGCACCGGTATAAATATATATCATGTTATTGAAAAGAGAAATAATTATTTTTGGTTACATAACGTATTATATAGCATGTTTGAATATCGTAACTTCTTTTCCTTCTATTTCTAGATAAAATTCATATTTACTGACAAACAACAATTTTCCTCTCATCGCTTTGCCGTCTATAAGACCGATTTTCACTTACTCCCCAATTTTTTTCATATAGCCATAATATTTTTGATTTTCTTCCATTCAAATCTTCCTTTCTAATAATTGTTCTCTTTTTATTGTAACGCAAATATTATTTTGATTTACCAGGGGTTGGTATTTATTAAACGAGAGAACTGATAATTCAGAATTTAATTCAGGATATTGCCAGACAGCATGGTAAATGGTATATTTATCGTGAAATAAATCACAAATAGAAGGTGGGAATTACATGGATGGAGCTAAAGAAAGAATAACACCAAAAAAATTCTTGTTTAATATACTCAATGGGGTGGCCCTTGCGATTGTTGTTGGTCTAATTCCAAATGCGATCCTCGGAGGGCTGTTTGGGTACCTTGCTCAATACGGAGATATTTTTACTACGCTTCAAAATGTGGTCGTAGGTATTCAATTTACTATTCCTGTCCTGACCGGTGTATTGATTGCAATGCAGTTTGGTATGACTCCATTACAAACAGTCGTCGTGGGAACGGCTGCTTTCGTAGGATCAGGTGCTGCTGAATTCACAGATTCCGGCTGGATTATAACAGGAATTGGGGATCTCATTAACACGATGATTACTTCAGCCATTGCAGTTGGAATCATGTTAATCATCAAAGATAAACTCGGGAGTCTCAGTATCATTCTGCTCCCCATTATTGGCGGGGGGATTGCGGGATTAGCTGGTATATTACTTTTACCATACGTAAACACAATTACACTTGGACTCGGGCTACTGATTAATAGTATTACAACTACACAGCCTATAATTATGTCTATTCTTATATCAGTATTGTTTTCAATAGTAATTATCTCACCTGTCTCTACTGTGGCAATTGCATACGCAATTGGCATCTCGGGGGTTGCAGCGGGTTCCGCAGCAATTGGAGTCGCTTCAGCTGCAATTATGTTGTTCATTGGCACGTATAAAGTAAATAAAATAGGGGTGCCCATCGCAGTTATACTCGGGGCGATGAAGATGATGATGCCGAACATGATCCGCTATCCAATCCTACTGCTACCAGTAAGTTTAACAGCAGCAGTGTCGGGGCTTGTCTCTGGTTTACTTAACATCCAGGGCACCCCTGCATCAGCGGGATTCGGACTTGTGGGTTTTGTAGGTCCAATTCAGTCCATGGCTTTGTTAGATGGCGGCATTGGGAGTGTCATATTTAAAGTAATCTTTGCATACGTTATTGTCCCTTTAATTTCAGCACTCCTATTCCACTATCTCTTCGTCAAAATACTTAAGATATATAAGCCAACTATTTTCTATTTTGAAGCAGAATCATAATATGGAAGGATGTATAGTAAATGAAAATTGCAGTAGCAGGCGCAGGTGCACTAGGCGGTAGAGTAGGGATACAGCTTCACGAATCAGGCGTTGATGTAACACTCATAGATAGATGGGAGGAACATGTCAACGCCATTAACGAAAAAGGAATGGAAGTACACACAGAGGATAAAGTATATCAAGTTCCTGTAAAAGCAAAATTATTGGAAGATATAGATGAATCATATGATTTAATCATTATTTTAACTAAAGCCATGTATGCAGAAGACATGCTGCAAGCGTTGTATGAAAAAAATTCAATACACGCAGAAACAGCAATCCTCACTATGATGAACGGATTAGGCCATGGGGACCGTCTAGCCAAGTATGTGTCCAAGGATCGCATATACTTGGCAGTGACGATGTGGACCGCTGGACTCAAAGGGCCGGGACAGATTGTATTAACAGGATCAGGTGGCATCCAGATTCAAAGAGCAGATGGCATTGCGTCAAAAATGACAGAGGAAATCAACGATATATTCAACACAGCTAACCTAAACTCTATTATAAGTAGGGATGTTCAACACTCTATTTGGGCTAAAGCAACCTTAAATAGTGTCTTAAATCCTTTATGTTCAATTTTGGATAAAAGGATTGGGGAATTTGCCGCTTACGGTGCCGTAATTGAAATGATCACCCCAATAATTGAAGAAATTATAGAAGTTGCAGGTGCTCGTGGTGTAAATTTAGATTTTGATGCTTCATTAGAAAAAATCAAGGCGGCATTCCCTGACAGTGCGGCGGGACTGCATTATCCATCGATGCATCAAGACTTGGCAAAAGGTGTTCAGACAGAAGTAGATTATCTAAATGGTAAAATCTCTGAATATGGAAAAGAATATGGGATCAAAACCCCGAATAACGATATGATTACTCATCTAATTCATCAATTGGAAATGAAAAATCATTAAAATGGATTGGAAATTACAAGATTTCATTTGTCAAAATAAGCTAGACAGTTGCTTTTCACCCATGTAACTCAAAAAGACTTCCAATGGTGTACGATAGTTCAATGATTTTCTCGGGATATGGTTTCTCCTGGCGCAACCGATGAGACGAATGTCTGGTCGACCATGTTGAAATCCATATCTTTAGGCAGGCCATCCCTTCTGAGCAATCCATTTGAATGTTCGTTCAGTCCCCGCTGTGATGGTGTGCCCGGATCGGCAAAATAGATGGCCCAATCATGCTGGTTGCTCAGTGCCCGCCAGTTGTAAAATTCCTTGCCACAATCGAAGGTGATGGACTTGAATAGGTTTCTCGGCACCCAGTGGCACCATGTGTTGATGGCGGCTTCGATATCTTTGGCCGTCCGACCTTCAGGCTTCAAGGTGATGATGGCTTTTAATAGCCGTTCGACCAGCTTGATGACGGCACTTTTATGACGCACACCAACGATAGTATCGCCTTCTAGGTGACCGAATTCTTCATCGAAGGTGGGATAGTCAGCTGCTCTTTCAGAGATATTTCGCCTGAAGGTCTGACGGGCACGGCCAATCCGTTTCGCAATATGAGAAATCGGTGTGTCGTGATGGAAATAGGCTTCTATGATTACCAGTTCATCCGTGGTAATATGGGTATGGGTCATGCATGATCACTCCTATGATTTCTTTGGTCGGAAAACCATTTGAGTGTATCATGCGTGACCTTTTTATGTGTCTAGCTTAATTTTACAATCGGCGAAAACGAGAAGATAAATATTTTAGGAATTGTCTCGATTCTAATTCCTACTATCCTATCAATACTCATTTTGAACTTCTTACTGGGAATTTTCCCATAGAAAAAATCGAAGGACCGCCACTAGTTATTAGACTAACCTACTTATTTGAGACAATATAAAACACCTTCGAAATGGTACAATGTTCATCAACATCTTTTACATCAATTCGTGCCAACTTTTATCAATCTCCTTCCGATTTAGATGTACCTCAACAGGTACATTTGTAATATTACATCAAAAAATAGCTGTTTTCATGTACTTAAACAGGTACATTTGGTTAAAATCCGGACGGAAAAATATATTGTCGGCACTGCCGACATATCAAGGGTTTTGAGGTTTTGTAGGATGAAAATCCGGAAAAACCTCCTTATGCTCTTACTACGTTTACTGATTTTCAGCTTTTGTATTTCATTTTAAATGGAATACACTCTAAAAATAATTGGAAATCCATCTTCCAAATCATAAATTGAAGCAAATCTCATGGGGTTATTTAATCGACTTGCTGCCGCGGAATGATGTAGAAGTAACATACCAGACCAATAATCACAGCCGGTACAATGGCAATATAAATATTCTGTCCAAAATTAATAAGTACTATTTTAATGATTTCATCAAGATCTCTACTTAATATTTCTTGATAACGATTAGTATCTTTAATCCCTCTAATCAATATTGTTAATGCAAAAATTATACAATAACTCACCAGACCATATTTAACGCTTCTCTTCAATTTGTCGTCCACAGTTTGTTCTTCAATGACCAACACTTCCAGTGATACATTCAATAACTCTGATAGTTTTATCATGTTCTTCTTACTTGGATAGCCGTTCCCCAATTCCCATTTTGAAATTGATTTGTCACTCACACCTAATAACTCCGCAACATCTTCTTGTGTAAGGTTATTATGTTCTCGGTATTCTTTTAGTTTGAAACTCAATATACTTTTGGACATTGTCATCCTCCTATTCGCTCATACTTATCGTTAATTTTAAACAAAACTCACTCTACCTGAAGGCATTTCTTAAAAATAGAATTCTATTTTTAAACCCTTACACTCAAAAGATTGGGTTCGAGAGTGGTGGTCTTGGTTTATTTCTTGATTTACTAACATACACCCAAAAAATGATTTAAACGCTCATATACGCTTATTTGGACTCTGAAATGGTGTCTAACTCTCAGTTCGGTTTGAATTCAAATCTCAGTACTGCCCAGTTACGCACACGTCATTTTTTATCAAAAATTCCGCATGCTGCACTGGGATAATTCGCTTCAAGAGTGTATTCTAAATAAATTCTAAAACTAGGGAAATCGAAGGGTAATTGAGGGGTAAAGCCGTTTTTTTATTTAGAATCACACAACACACCCGCACCGATTGAGCCACCGACATTCTCCCCCAATTCGTTTCGTAATAAATTACTATACTCAACTCTTGACCTCCCTATACCCACGTGCAGGGTTAGGGAGGTCAAGAGTAAATGGGGGCGTTTAGGTGTGTATTTCGGTGCGGGGGTGTCGGTTATTCTTCGATGTCTGATTCGTCTAATAGGGTCTGATTGATTTCTTTTTGCATGTCTTGATTCATGAGTTTGCGTTCGGTTTCGATGTAGTCAGTTTTACCCCAGTGATAAAAAATTTGGTAGATGTAGTAGATTGGATCTATATCTTTATAGTGGTCGAGTTCCTTGGTTTCATAGAGTGTATTGGCGTCTTTAAAGCGGCCGGAATATACAATGAGGCGTTTGCCGGAAAGTGTGTTATAGAATGTGTCAAATACGGTTTCGTCTTGGAGATAGTCGCTGTTTTTGGCACTGTATTTGGCAATTTCGGAGATTTCTTTTTTGTTGTCAGTGTGTTTTATCCGTCTGATGTCGACTTGCGTGATGAGTGGATTTTTTGTCGATTGTTGCCAGAGTTCAAGCCATCTATCATGTTGATATATTGCTTTTTATGATCACACACCGGCTTCACTTGCCAATAAGGTTAGAGCTTATCATGGGTACGGATTTCGCTGAAAGACTTCAATACTCTTTCATATCGCTTATTTATTTTTTTAGACCTTCCAAATGTAATGAGCTTCAAATACCAAAGAACAAAGACTTGTATTGCTAAATTGGTTTTCTGTACAGACGGGTCAATAATTTTCATACTGTATCTCCTTTATATAAAACCGGGTGTATATTGACTCTATATTCTGGTAGTGGCCTCACTCTTTTTTGTTTTAGTCGCAATAATCAACCCGGTGGATCCTCCGCCAATGATGATAAACACAATCATCGGCACTATTTTGTCAAAGACGATCAGGCCCACGATAATCCATATCAAGAGATATGAAAAAAACAGCGTTTTATTTAACTTCAATAATGCCCCTCCTTTTCTTTTTGAATCCTTTGAACTGAAAAATTATGTCGGATGTCCCCTCTGTAATCGAATAATATCCGAAATATCAGTTGTCTGTCTGGCCTGATCGTAACATCCTGATCAGGCCATCGCAGTTCTAAAATCGGCCGCATTGGTATAGGCATAGAGATTATAGACGGGCTCGCCTTCGCCCCGGTGGTACCGACGGAGGGCTTTAACCGAGGATTCCAGGCCATAGGTGATGGCATCGTTCTGTTGGATGGCATCTAGATCAAATGTGGCCAAACGATTCACAGCGGTCTTGTATAAGGCAGTCAATTGGGCGTCACTAAAGAAGGGGATGAATTGGTGGTAAATCCCTCGGGTACAATGTGATTGGCGAATGTGGCATTTTTGATGTTGTCGATTCGGGTTAATTTCATTTTTTTCCGCATGCGCTTATATTTACGGCCTGTACTACTAAACAGAGAATTTAATAGTTTTAAAGAATACATAGTTTGTTTTTTGACCTTGATGTATTTAAATGTTTAAGTCCATTGGTATTGCGGGATTCCTGCAACATTTCACTTATTCTTCTCAAGAGACTTTCTATCGAATAAATATATTGCTGACGGAAGTATTACCATCCCTTCTCTATATTTAAAATATCACATTTCATTCATATGATACGAGAAAAAAAGCGAGTGCCAGAATTCTGGCACTCGTCTTCTAATATCAATTCCTTCTCATCCATAATACGATTGCGGCCACGAGACCAAGTATAAACAGTAGAATTGAACCAAATATTAATACTACATTCGATGAATCTCCATCGCTTGCTTGGGCACTTTCTTTGTCTGTATCAACTGATTCGGCACTCTCTTCTTCTGTTTCATCTTCAGCCTTGCCTTCTTCTGAGTCTTCGTTTGTTTCCTCCGATGCCATTTGTGCTTCAGCAGTATCTTCTTCAGTCTCTCCAGTTTCTCCGGAAGACTCTGCCGAAGACTGCTCGGTGGCAGATGTAGATTCTTCTGTTGCCTCGTCTTCTGGCTTTTCAGAAGATTCCTCTTCATCGGTTTTTTCAGTGTCTTTAGAATCTGAAGTTTCTCCATTTTCATCTGTAGACGAAGATTCCTCGTTACTATCTTTCGATACTTGGACATCTTCATTGTCCGAAATGGAAGATTTGAGCGATTGTTCCGTTTCATCCAGTTGTGACTGCTCCACATTTTCGGTCTGTAGCAGCTCTTCAGCATTCTCAAGGGCGGTCTGGAGTGCTGGAGAACGTTTTTCGAGCGGGACCTTTTTTGCTTCTGCCACCATCTGTTCAAGTCCTGTCCGGTCTACCTCGGGAGCATCTGCCTGATTACCGGTCGTTGCCGTCCTATAGTACGATGTATATAATGGATTGTCGTTCGCCCCCATCGCACGAATGTAATAATTGTAGCTGGTCGAGGTTTCAAGTCCTGTATCTTTATAGGAACTCTTTGTGGTGGTATCAATCAGTTGGTTGTTCCGGTAGATCTCATAATAGGCGGCATTACTGTTAGCATCCCATGCAAACTGGGTGGTGTTGCCTGTTGCACCCTGGATGCTGATCAGGCGGTTATGCAGGGTATGAATGAACTGATATGTCTGGGGCGCGCGGTTTGCGAGTTTTGCGTTCGCATTACCTCCCAGATAATACATGCCGAATGCTTCAGCGAAATACTCCCCTGGTGCATCGAAATAAGATGGCACTTCATGGTCATGGAACAGGCTGTTTTTCTCCTGGCTCATGATGTTCAGGAATTCCTGTGATTCGCTGAGTGTCGTCCCTGCTGCAAAGTCGTCCACAGCGTGGCCATATTCGTGCAGCTCAAGGTTGATCGTCGAGTGGCCGTTGCCTGGATTACTGTAGCCGATGCGTGCAGCTGTCGTATATCCTCCTGCTCCGGGCACATCATCCCATGTGGATCCGGTTCCTTCCCAACCATTGGGTGTGACACCGGACAAGTATTGGAATTCCGGCAGCTCAGTAAGGGGCATATCGGTCAATATGATCTTTACCCCCGCCAAACTTGTATGGTATAGGATACGTTCGTCGACACGATTGAGCCGGTTGATCATCGCTTGGGCTTCATTTGCATCATAAACCCCATCATCACTTCGGATCTCCAGCATATTATTGAGGCTCTGGCTGGCTGCCGAGGTGTTTTGGGGCGCATAAATTGTGAAAATCATCATCAGACTCATCAGGAGGACTGCACTTGTAAGTAATTTCTGTTTCATGATTTCCCCTCCCTCCACTATTCTTATGCTCTATATTCCCTATGATACATCTTTCACACTTATGTTACAGCTTTTAGCATTATAGTTTTGCACCACCGACGATGCTCGTTCTTAATTTCGACAAAAAAGCCAGGCCTGGATGGCTTAAGCCAAGACCTGACGTTCCTATATCGCCATTCAGCTGATTGTATAATCTGTCTGCATGTCCCACTCGTGGAGTTCGAGATGACGGGCATCGTGCATAAAGTAAGGGTCCTGAGAGACAAGTGCCTCCACCGCTTCTTTTGATTCACCTTTGTAGATGACAAGCCCCCCTACACCATCAGTGAAACGGCCGAACATCAGAACGCTGCCTTCCTCGCGCTTTTCCTTGATGAATTCCAGATGCTGCTCACGATACTGTTTACTTTTTTCTTCGTCTTTCATGGGAGATAAAGCCGCAAAATATTTCACTCCATCACTCTTTCTAAATGTTTTTGACCATCTTAACATGCCCGTTTAGATCTGTCTGGCTTTCAACAACAGCCGCAGGAAGTACGGACCTCCAATCAGTGCCACCACGATGCCCGTCGGAATGATGACCGGGGCCAGCAACACTTTGCCGAGCAGGTCAGCACCCGTCAACAGGACACCCCCCATCATCAGGGTGGAAGCAAATAACACTTTCATGTTCTGACCGAATACCAGTCGGGAAATATGTGGGGCCAACAGACCGATAAAACTGATCGCCCCACTGACACTTACCGCAAGGCTCGAGAGCATGGCGGACAAGATGATCAGCATCACCTTCTCCCGGCTTACGTTCATGCCGAGCCCCGTCAACATCTCATCATCCAGATTCAGCATCTCCATCTCCCTTATCCTAAAAAAGATGATAACGGTTATAATCATGATGTATGGCACTGAAACAAGGACGAATGGCCAAGTATCCCCCCATATATTGCCTGCAAAATAACGGTTGAGCATCTCCATCTGTGATTCATCGAACATGGATGTAAAGACATATACGAAACCAGTTACACCCATTGCTGTGGCAATACCGATGAGGATGAATATGTTGCTTTTGAATGTGCCACCGATGAATGACAGGAAGAAGATGATGAGGACGGTTGATAATCCGCCAAGAAAACTCATCAGGGGCAGAGCGAAGAGCGATTGTGTCATCGAACCACTGACGAACAGAATGTATAGTACAACCCCGAAGCCACTTCCGGCATTGACGCCGATGATTCCAGGATCAGCCAACCCATTTTTGGAAATGACCTGGAGTATGAGCCCGCTCAATGCCAAGGCCGCCCCGCAGACCAGCGTGATGATGATTCTCGGCAGCCGGAACTCAAACAGTACCAGTTTGATATCATCTCCTGCATGCCCAGCCATAAGATTGAATAGATCATCCACGCTTAGACTGTACGTGCCGGTCAGAAGATGGAGCACCACGATAGCCATAAGCAATCCGATGACCAGGATGAACTTTGTCCGATTACGCATATTGATCGCCCCGCTTCCTGATGATATAGATGAAGAATGGCAGTCCAATCATGGCAATGATTGCGTTGACGGGGGCCTCATTGAATATACGTGCGAGCATATCCGATATGGCGAACACCATCGCACCCGTCATACCGGTATAGATGATGGTGAAGCGGTGGAGATTGCCGAATATCATCTTGACGATATGTGGCACGAGTAGTCCGAGGAAGACGACATTTCCAACCATCGCTACCGCCATGCTTGCCAACATGATGGCAAGCGTCAGCGTAACGCGCCGATATAATGCCTGATTCTGACCGAGTGAAGTCGCCATTTCATCCCCAAACAACAGTATGTCGAGTTCTTTTGATAAAAACAGAAGCACCGCCGTCAACAGAAGCGCAGCTGGCAGGATGAGAGCTATGTTGGAGAGCGATTGCCCAGCTGCCCCTCCGGCCGTGAAAAAGGCGATGTACTGCCCTAGGTTGAAGGTGATGACAAGAAAATCTGTTACAGCGTAAAGCAAGAGACTGATCCCGGCCCCGGCAAGGATGAGATGCATTGGAGACTTTGAGCGGGTGACTGAGAGGATGACCATCCCCACCAACATCGCCCCAATGAATCCGGCACCCATCACTCCGATGAAGGGGAGTGCCGGCAGTGCGAGCGCGGCAACGATGATTGCGAGATTTGCCCCTGCATTGATGCCAAGTATGCTCGGCTCACTGAGGTCATTATGCGTCACAGACTGCAGTATCAGACCGGATATGCTTATCATAAAACCAGCAACCAGAGCCGCCAGTACTCTCGGCATGCGTATTTCATAGAGGATCTGATGGACCTGGTCGGTCATATCCAGATTGAAGATGACCTGCGCCACGGTCCCCAGGCTGTATGCATTGGTGCCATACATCATCGAGAGGAAGAAGGACAAAATAATACCCATCATAAAGATGGGTAGTGGGTACCATCTACGATCCATCCTGGACACCTTTTACCGTTTCGCAGAACAGTTCATAATCTGTCATGATCGGTTTTCCAGTTGCGGGATCGATGGCGATTGTACCATTTATATTGAAGACTTCGTTTAGGATATCATTCGTCAAGACATCACTTGGATGTCCACTTGTGATGATTTTCCCTTCATTCATTATTACTAGATGATCGGAGTACTTGATGGCATGATTGATGTCATGGAGCACCATGACGACCGTCTGCTTCGTCTCCTCATTCAACCTTTTGACGATGTTCAAGGTTTCCAGCTGGTGGTGGATGTCAAGATATGTCGTCGGCTCGTCAAGCAGCAGTACATCCGCTCCTTGGGCAAGCAACAGGCTGATCCATACACGCTGCGCTTGTCCTCCTGAAAGCTCGCTCATCATACGGCCTTCAAATTCAATGGCGCCTGTTTCCTTCAATGCCCAATCGATTATCTTATAGTCATCCGGCTTCAAACCCTGGAACCGCTTAAGATGTGGATAACGGCTGAAGCTGACAAGATCGCGTACTTTGACATCGTACTGCAATCTGTTCTTCTGGGATAGGATGCTGACCTTTTTGGCGATGTCCTTGGATTTCATCTGACGGATATCCATATCATTGATGTAGACCCCGCCTTCTTTTGCAGAAATGATTCTCGAAATCGTCTTCAGCATGGTCGATTTGCCACATCCGTTCGGCCCTATTATGGTCGTAATCTTCCCTTCCATCAGTTCCATATCAATATCGTCCAGGATCGTCCGGTTATTAAGCTCGATTGTTATATCCTTCAGTTCTACATGCGTCATGTGAGACACCTGCCCATCATTTTTTCGTCAATTCTTCAACGATGACATCCAACTCGTGTTCGAGTGAATAGGGGTCGTTGTAATAGAATGTCGGAGAATCGAATTCGATTACCTGATCATTTTGAACAGCGTCGAGATTTTTCCACACTTCTGTTTCGCGGTATGCATTATCTGCACCGGAATCTCCCGTTCCGACAAATATATAATCCCCTGCATATTTCTCCACTTCTTCAGCCGATATCTTTTTCCACCCTGTCTCCACTACTTCTTCCTGAGTTGCTTCAGGGACTTCCATATCGAGCTCCTGATAGATGATTTCTGTACCGCGGCCCCAATTTGTACCGTAGACATAAATGTCTTTGGCAAACTGTTCCATGACTGTGGCGGTGGCGCCTTCAGGCACGGCTTCTTCAACTTTTTGTCGGGCTTCTTCCGTCTTGGAATCCCATTCTTCCAGCCATTTCTCCGCCTTGTCTTGATTACCTGTAATGTCTGCCAGTTCTTTATGGATATCCAGGTAGTTCCACTTCGCATAGTCGATTGGAATCGTTGGTGCCACAGATTTCAGTTTGTCGAGGTTCTGGTCTGAGTTGAAGGCGATAATCAAATCAGGATTCAAGCTCATGACCTGCTCGACGTTTCCTTCCTCAATCAATTCTATGTCTTCAGTATAAGGTTTCAACACTTCACTTTCTGTAACGCGCTCATGCACGCCCACTACGTTCGCGTCCATCTGCATCAGATTGCCGAAATAGCTCGTCGCCAAAATGACGATGCGTTGGGGGTCTTCAGGTATTTCGACCTCTTCGCCCGCATCGGTCGTATAGGAAACCATTTCTTTATCCTCTATGCCGGATTCTGAAGTTTCTTCTTTCGCGTCAGATGTTTCTCCATTAGAGTCTGATTCCGAGGAGGTGCCGCCTCCGCATGCTGCCATCAACATTACAATGAAAACCATAAGTAATCCAAGCCTTTTCTTCATATATGTACCCGCCTATATCAAATTTTTAAGTGCTGTATATTGATAATCATTCTCAATGACTTTATAATAAATGACCAAGAAGCAAATTTCAATGACTAAGGGTGAAATATTATGAAAATTTCCGACACACTCATAATCGGAGGCGGGCCAGCTGGATTATATGCCAGTTTCTATGCAGGATTGCGTGGCATGAGCGTACAGCTCATCGATCATCACCCCGAACTCGGAGGAAAACTCAACATCTATCCCGAAAAGATGGTCTGGGATATCGGAGGCGTCGCGCCTGCGCCTGCCGACCAGATCCGCCAGCAGATGATTGATCAGGCAAAGACTTTCGATCCGGAAATCCATGTGTCTACGACATGTGAAGCAATCCATCAACACCAGGATTATTTCGAGGTGGCTACAGACAAAGGACCGCTATTCAGCCGCACGCTCATCGTCGCTTCCGGCCGGGGCATCTTCTCGCCCGTCAAACTTACAGTCGAAGGTGCGGAGTCTGGTGGATTCAGCAACCTCCATTATACAGTCAAGCGCCTTGATCGTTTCAAGGGACGTGACATCCTCATCTCTGGCGCCGGCAACACTGCCATTGACTGGGCAGAAGCGCTGTGCAATATCGCGTCATCCGTCACCTTGGTCTACCGGAGCGAAGAGATGAAGGGGCACGAGGCGATGATCGCCTCCCTCCACCAAAAAGAAAATCTCCATATGTGTCCGCAGTGCCAGATCGACGCCCTCATCCCTGATGAGATAACAGAGGAAATTGCCGCTGTCCGCCTGTCCAACGGCCACATGATTGATGTCGACGATGTCCTGGTCAGCCATGGATATGAATCAAACTGCACATTCCTCGACGCGCTAAGGGGAAAAATTCCATTAAACGAGCACCAGATGATATTGACTGATGATATCGTCGATACACCTGTGCCGGGATTATTTGCATGTGGCGACCAGATCACCTACGACGATAAAGTACACCTCATTGCAGGGTGTTTTACAGAGGCGGCACAAGCCGCGAACCACGCCAAGAAATTCCTTCAATCCGATGCGCCGGCAGAAGGCATGGTCTCTTCCCATAACGATATATTCAAGGAAAAGAACAGACAGCTCATCAAAAACAGACGATGAAGGCCCGGGGCCCATCATATGGTTCCAGCCGCACACTATTGACACTCCAACTAAAAAAAGGTAGAGTGGATTAAAATTAAATCGAGAAATTTCTTATCCAGAGAGGTGGAGGGACTGGCCCTATGAAGCCTCGGCAACACCCAAGGGACTGTGCCAATTCCAGAAGCATCATGCTTGAAAGATAAGAAGAGATATCATTGCCCTCTTCTTCCATATGTAGAGGGCTTTTTATTTTCTCAGACCACCAACCATCTGGAGTGATAGATTATGACAAAAAACACCCGCGGTAATCCCCTCGCACTATTGCCCCTGCTCGTTTTCGTACTGCTTTTCCTTGGAACGGGCATCGTGGCGCAGGACTTCTATGCCATGCCGATTACCGTCGCGGTGATCATCGCCATCATCGCCGCCATGCTGCTCAAGCCAAAAGAACGCCTGAACGATAAAATCGCTGTGCTCACCCGGGGTGCCGGACAGGAAAACATCATGCTGATGGTCATCATCTTCCTGCTTGCCGGCGCTTTTTCACAAGTTGCAGAGAATATGGGGGCCGTCGACTCGACCGTCAACTTCGGGCTGGCCTTTCTGCCAAGCAGCCTTCTGCTCGTCGGCCTGTTTGTGATTTCATGCTTCATCTCCATCTCGATGGGCACATCGACCGGTACGGTCGCCGCGCTGGTCCCCATCGCCGTCGGCATTGCAGGCCAAACCGACCTTGCTTTGGCGTTGACTGTGGCGACGGTCATAGGTGGCGCAATGTTTGGGGATAATTTGTCCATCATCTCTGACACGACCATCGTCTCCACCCAATCCCAGGAGGTGAAGATGGTGGACAAGTTCAAGACGAACTTTCTGATCGTCCTGCCCGGTGCCATAATTACGATGATCATACTATGGTTCATTTCGTCCGGCCAATCTGCAACTGCCGGAAGCGATGGGGGTTACAGCCTACTTAAGGTGTTACCGTATCTGCTTGTCCTCATCATCGCACTGAGCGGCGTCAATGTACTGCTCGTGCTTTTGAGCGGCATCGTGTTTGCAGGAATTGTCGGTCTTGCCGACGGTTCCTATACAGTGACTTCGCTGATCGCCGCTGCCGGCGAGGGCATCGGCAACATGCAGGAGATTGCCGTCATTACGATACTGATCGGCGGCCTCATCGCACTGATCCAGCATTACGGCGGAATCGACTACCTGCTCCACTTCATTACGGACAGGATCCATACTAGGCGCGGGGCTGAGTTCGGCATTGCCACCCTGGTCAGCGTGACCGATTTGAGTACCGCCAACAATACAATTTCCATCATCATCACAGGCCCCCTCGCCCGTGACATTGCTGATGAGTACGGGGTCGACCGTAAGAAATCCGCCAGCATCCTCGATATTTTCGCCTCGGCATTCCAGGGCATCATCCCCTATGGTGCACAGATGCTTGCAGCGGCCGGGCTGGCCAGCATTTCACCCATTGCCCTTATACCGTTCGCCATCTATCCAGCAATGCTGCTTATCTCTGGACTTATCGCCATCGCCATCGGATTCCCAAAGAAGTTGAATTCCTGACGAAAATAAAGCGGCCCCTCCATGCGTCATCGACGTGCGGAGGGGCTGCTTTATTTTAGTGTTTTCCCATATTCAAGGCGACAAGGACCATCATTTTGACCCCGTCGCTGAAACTGTCTTCATCGATGCCGAACTTAGGGTGGTGGTGGGGATACTCCATATCCTTCTCGCGGCTGCCTGCACCAATGAAGGCATATGTCCCTGGAATCTTCTGTGAGAAAGCCGAGAAATCTTCTCCGCCCATAGCCATCGGATATTCAAAGATGGCTCCACCGAATTCCGCCACTGCAATCTCTCTGACCTGGTCTGTCATATCATGATTATTGATGACAGCAGAATAGCCGTAGTTGAAGGTGAAATTGAACGTCGCATTGTACATGCTGCATACACCTTCGATGGCTTTTTCCATCCGCTCTTTAACTAACTCCCGTGTATTTCCATCTATAGTACGGACACTGCCCTCAAGCATCGCAGTATCAGGGATTATATTTTTTGCGGTGCCTGCATTGAATTTCGTCGTAGAGATGACCACGGAATCCAAGGGGGAAGTAATCCGCGAAACGATGCTCTGGAACTGGGCGACGATCTGACTGCCGATCACCACCGGATCGATTGCGTTTTCAGGCTGGGAGGCATGGCCGCCGCTCCCTTGGATCTTAAGCTCAAAAGTATCTGAATTGGATGTGACTGCACCGTTGGTGATGCCAATCTTGCCGGTTGGAATCGGTGTGAAAAGATGCTGGCCATAAATGAAATCGAGTTCATCGAAAAGCCCTGTCGCCACCATTTCGCGCGCCCCGCCCGGCGGCACTTCCTCAGCGTGCTGGAAAATCAGATAGATGGTGCCATGTAGCTGATCAACGTTTTTGCTCAACACTTTTGCTGCCCCGAGCAAAATGGCGGCGTGGCCATCATGGCCGCACGCATGCATCGTCCCTTCATTTTCAGACACAAAATCGATGTCTTCACGCTCTTCCTGGATCTCAAGCGCATCGATATCCGCCCGGAGGCCAATCTTTTTCCCGGGATGAGCACCCTTTATCACGCCGAGGACACTTGTGTCAGTCGGCCGTGATACTTCAATACCCCCCATTTCAGAGAGTGCCTTTTCAATGTATCCACTCGTCCAAACCTCATGAAACGACACTTCCGGATGACGATGCATCTCCCTTCTCCATTCTTTGACTGCTCCCATAACTGCTTCTATCTGTTGATTGACATTCATTTCCATTTACTCCTTGATATTTATTTTTCAGGCAAGTAGATTGGTCCATCAATACCCAGAGGGATGCCGATCAAATACCATACAATCAGCAGGATCGTCCAGGCAAAGAATAATACGATCGAATATGGCAGCAACGCTGACAGCAAAGTACCAAGCCCCGCGTCCTTATCGTACTTTTGCGCAAAAGCCAGTAACAGCGGCAGGTACGGCAGCATCGGAGTGATCGGGTTCGTAAATGAATCCCCGATCCGGTAGAGCATCTGGGTGAAGGCTGGGTCGAAACCGAGCAGCATGAACATCGGGACGAAGACCGGGGCCAGAATCGCCCACTTTGCAGAAGCGCTGCCTATGAGCAGATTGACGAGACCAGCCAATAGGATAAAACCGATGATGAGCGGGATGCCGGAAGCGTTCGCCGCTTCCAGTAAATTCGCGCCCTTGATCGCAATGATCGGCCCCAGATTACTCCAGCTGAAATAAGCGAGCATCTGGGCGGCGAAGAAGACAAGCACGATGTAGCTTCCCATCGTTCCCATCGCCGAGCCGAGCATGCTGCCGAAATCCCTGGTCGACCGTACGGTGCCCGCCTTCATTCCATAGACCAGACCAGGCACAAAGAAGAGGATGGTCAGTATGAAAATGATCGAATCCATAAAAGGAGATTCCTGGATGATTGAGCCAGTCTCAGCATTACGGAAAATCCCATTTTCCGGCAATAGAAAAACCATGAATACAATGAAAGTCAGTAACGCGGAAATATTGGCCCAACGCAGCGCTATAATCTCTTTTTTCTCAAGCGGCTGATGATCAGCCGTCTCCACCCCTTCATATGTACCGAGGCGGGGCACTGTGATTTTCTTGGTTACGATATAGACGATGAACAGCAGGAAGAAAGTTGCGACTGCCGTAAAATAGTAGTTCATCAGTATGTTGCCTGTATAATCCGGCGCAATCAGCTGGGCCGCAGGTTCTGTGAACGCAATCGCCAGCGCCTCTGTCATACCAGGAATAAGGTTGGCGGCAAATGCACCGAGGGAGGCCGCATAAGCCATGACCAGACCGACGAATGGGTGGTAGCCAAGCTTCATGACCACCATCGCCGCGATGGGCGGCAGGATGATCGGTGCTGCATCACCGGCGACGTTGCCGAGTATGCCGACAAGGATGATGGCCGGGAGTATGAGTGCTTTCGGCGAAACTTCGATCGCGCGCTTCATTGCTGTTTCGAAGTAGCCGGACTTATCGGCGATGCCGATGCCGATCATAACGACCAGCACCATGCCGAGCGGCGGGAATTCACTGAAGTTCGTGATTGCGCCAGTGAATATGCGGACGATGCCTTCCCCATTCAGCAGATTCACAGCCTGGATCGTTTCGCCATCTGCCGGGTTTTCAGCTTCCCAATTCATTGTACCCCCGAGGAATGACGCACCGAGGATAATGAACATAAGTATGATGAACAATACAATCGGATCGGGCAGTCTGTTACCGACCCGCTCGACGATATCGAGGAAGCGGTTGAATAGGCCTTTCTTCTTATTACCTTCCATAAAACACCGTCCTTTTAGTTAGATTTTTGACAATAGTTTCATTATTCCAAATGTCAAAGAACATCACAATGCTTATTTTAATATTCTAAAAACATTCGATTGGGAAGATAACATCTCGAATATCCTAAGCCCTTTTTCAGCCAACAGAATTATTCGATAGAAACCCTGTCTCAATGTTTGGACACCCCACTGTCGAGGTAAATATGTATAGAAGCGTGTCGAATATAATGTCGACACCAAATAACATAGGAGTGTGTTAATTTTATGACCGAGTACTCGAGGGAAGATATTCTAAAGATGGCTGAGGAACAAAATGTGAGGTATATCAGGCTTCAATTCACTGATATTGTAGGCCACATCAAAAACGTGGAAATTCCTTACCGCCACCTGGATAAGGCATTGGATGGAGAAATGATGTTCGACGGTTCTTCTATTGAAGGTTTTGTGCGCCTGGAGGAGTCCGATATGTATCTTAAGCCCGACCTGAATACTTGGGTCATCTTCCCCTGGTCACAAGACGATACTAAGATCGGTAGACTGATCTGCGATGTCTACTGCATTGATGGACAGCCGTTCGAAGGAGATCCCCGTTCGAATTTAAAGCGTGTAGTCAGTGAAATGCAAGAGATGGGCTATGACAAGTTCAACCTTGGTGCGGAACCGGAGTTCTTCCTATTCAAACTGGATAAAGCCGGTCAACCTACAACCGAGCCAAGTGATGAAGGTGGCTATTTCGACTTAGCCGCGATGGATGACGGTGAAGAATGCCGCCGGGAAATATCGCGCACACTTGAAGAGATGGGCTTTGATATTGAAATGTTCCACCATGAGAATGCCCCCGGCCAACAGGAGATCAGTTTCGAATATTCAGATGCAGTCACCACATCCGATAATATACAGACGTTCAAGCTTGTCGCTAAAACTGTCGCCAGACGTTATAATCTGCATGCCACATTCATGCCAAAACCAATCGATAACCAGTCCGGCAGCGGTATGCACTACAACGTTTCATTATTCAGAGATGGCGAGAATGTCTTCTATGATGAGAAGGATGAGTTTGGCTTAAGTAAGGAAATGCGTCACTTTATGGCCGGACTGCTTGATCATGCCAGAGGCTATACTGCTATATGCAATCCGCTTGTCAATTCCTATAAGCGTATCCAATCAGGCTTTGAGGCGCCTCGTTACATCGCCTGGAGTGGACATAACCGTTCACCACTCCTCCGCATACCTTCCACACGTGGAGCGGCAACACGGGCGGAAGTGCGTTCCCTCGACCCTTCCGCCAATCCGTATCTCGCAACCGCCGTCATCTTGAATGCCGGGCTCGACGGCATCAAAAACGAGACCGAGCTCGACACGCCTGTAGATGAAAACATCTATGAGATGACGAAGCATCAAAGGGAAGTTGAAAATGTAGAAGACCTCCCGACGACGCTCTATACTGCACTTAAGGCGCTTAACGAGGACACTGTCATTCAAGAAGCCCTCGGCAGCCATATATACAAGCAGTTCCACGACAACAAATCGCTTGAATGGAAGATGTACAGCGCGCAAGTCACCGATTGGGAACTTGATGAGTATCTTACACAATACTAAAAGTAGAAACCGCCTATAAACTAGGCGGTTTTTGCTGCATATATATCTTAGTGCTAAATATCTTATTTATAAGGTAGTTTATGCTACAATGGTTCCAAGGAAGAATTTCTAAGTAAAGGAGGTGTCAATCATGAAGCATTCCACATTTATCGAGCTTATTCATACTTCAGAAATGCTGAGTGATAAGGCGATCGTCCATTACTTGAAGACATTCAACCGTAACATCAGCGTGTCGCAGATCATCGTACTCAACCGCCTGGATGAAGAAGGCCCCCAGATGCCTTCCCGTCTCGCGCGCGTCCTCGGCTATACTACAGGGGCCATGACGGGCATCGCCAATAAGCTGATACAGTCAGGATACGCGAGGCGCTGTACCCAAGAAAACGACAGGCGTGTCAGCAAGCTCGTTATAACAGACGCCGGCAGGGTTTTGTTGGAAGAAGCCCATGCACATGGGCTAAAGATGCGGGAGACACTCTACTCTGTACTCACCGATGACGAACTCAACGAGTATCTCAGCATACAGAAGAAACTGCTCCATCATCTGATGGATGACGACCGTTGAAAAATATCATTTAAAAGGAGCTTGATCATGAGACTGGAAGGTAAAGTAGGTATCATCACTGGAAGTGCGTCCGGAATCGGACGCGGAATCGCACTTGCTATGGCAAAAGAAGGCGCCCGCATCGCCATCGTGGACATCAATGAAGAAAAAGGACAGTAGACACTCGAGGAAATCAACCAATACACTGAAGGCATGTTGATCATCAAAGACATTTCAAAAGAAGAAAATGTCAAATCTATCGTCGACAGTGTTGCAGATAAATTTGGCGGCATCGACATCCTCGTCAATAATGCGCATGCATCCAAACAAGCCATGCTGATGGATACGACACTCGATATGTTCGATCTGTCATTCAATACGGGATTCTACCCGACTTTCCACTTCATGAAGGCATGTCACCCATACTTGAAGAAAAGTGAAGGCAAGGTCATCAACTTTGCTTCCGGCGCCGGTATAAACGGGCAGCCGACACAGACTGCATATGCAGCAGCCAAAGAAGCCATCCGTGGCATGACTCGGGTTGCAGCCAACGAGTGGGGGCCTGACAACATCAATGTCAACATCATCTCACCGATTGCCAAAACTGAAGGTGTTGAAGCATGGAGCAAGAGCGATCCTGAGCAATATGAAGAAATGGTCAATGCCATTCCATTGCGCCGACTTGGCGATCCTCAAAATGACATCGGCAAAACAGCTGTCTTCCTAGCCAGCGAAGACTCCGACTACATCACTGGACAGACTATTATGGTCGATGGCGGATCCACTAAATTATACTAAACTGGATTGCTCCAGTTATATATATCTGAAAAGAAGCAGCCCCATCCGGTTGGATGAGGCTGCTTCTGTTGTGTCTTCTACGCTTAGAGCCACTCAAGTATGCCTCTAAGATCCGTATAAGCCTTCTCAGGCTGTATATCCAGGGTGTCGGGCTGATTGCGTCCTCGATTGATCCATGCTGTATGGAAACCGAAACTTGCCGCCCCCATAATGTCCCAGCTGTTGGAGGACATGAACAACACCTCATCTCGGTTGACATCAAGCTGGTCAAGGGCATAGGCATAGGCAGGGGCAGCCGGCTTATATTGTTTTACGCCATCTGCACTGATGATCTTGTCGATATGCGGTTCGATCTGCGAACCGGAAACAAGCGGCTCGATCATATTGGAAGATCCGTTCGAAAAGATGACGCGTTGCACCCCTTTGCATCCAGCAAGCACATCTTCGACTTCATCAAACAATTCGAGCTCCAGATAGGCATCCATCAATGTCTTGATTTCCTGCTGTGACGGCTTTACGCCTTCTGCTTTACAGGCAAACACTAAAGCATCTTCGGTAAGTTCATCGAAAGGCCGATAACGTCCCATCAGCTGACGCTGGAAGAAATATTCCAGCTGTTTTTTACGCCATGCTATGCTGATTGATTTCCCCTTTTCCGGAAAAAATTTTTCACAAGCTTTCTTTAGGGAATGTACATCATATAGTGTTCCGTACGCATCGAACACCAATGCCTTTATCATCATAATTGCCTCCTCGAGTATCTGATGATGGACTTCTACCCTATTCTTCCATCGAAAAACCAATAGGCAGAGAGTTGGACAGTTCAATCCTGATTCCTGTAATATGAATTGATGGAAAGGGGTGGAGCAATAATGCCACAATTTAAACTGAATGAACAATTCCCTGACTTCTCACTCGAATCGCTAGAAGGAGAAACATTGACTTTTTCCGACGTTTTAGCGGAAAAAGGGAACCATTGGCATCTCATCGTGTACTTCCGCGGTTCATGGTGCCCGGCGTGCGTGGAAGAATTGGATGAATTCGAATCAAGCAAAAGCTACTTCGACAAGCACAACATCAATTTGATCACCATCACGCACGACGACAAGGAAGATCTAGAGAAAATGATTGACGATCATGGGTTCACTTTCCCAGTGCTCGTCGATGATGATTATGAATTCCTCGATAAATATGGTATACATTACCATGGGGAAGACGCCCCCTATGAAGATCATGGAAGACATCCTGAACCAGCCTATTTCCTGACGGATGAAGGCGGTAGATTGATGTATCAGCAGAAACAGACGAGCCCATTCGGCCGGCCGCACCCAAATGAGCTGCGTAAAATCATCCAATATATCAGAAAAAACCTAAAATGATGAGGCGTAGGCCCCCATTCTGGAGCTTATCTGGGGTGGGGGATTATTATTGCCGCTTTCCGTAAAATGGCCATGGGAACAATCCCGAAAAAAGCCGAAAATTTATATACATAAAACATATTTTTTGTCATTATGGTTATATAAATAACAAGAATGTTTAAATGATAGGAGCTGGATATATGGAGAGGATCAGCATCGCACTATTCACAGCACCTGGCATCGCCGGCCGCGTCAGTGCGAACCTTATAGATAACTTGCCCGGCATGCTCGAATATTACATTACAGATGAATATGAGTGGTATGTCGATTATCAGGAGGATATTCTCACGGGGGGGACGAACGATTCATATAAGGTCATAGAAGCTGTGTCGGATAAGAAGGACCAGGGGGATTGGGATTACGCCATCGCCTTGACTGATCTGCCAGTTTTTGAAGACGAGAAACCAGTGGTCGCCGAAGCATTGAGAGATAAAAATGTCGGCTTCATCAGCCTACCGGGATTCGGCTTCACCAAAATGGAGAAACGGGTACAGGAAGCCATATTGCAGCTGGTGAATGAAATCTATTACGGTACATCTGATTCATCACGTGAAGAGGCACAGGAATATATCGACTCGAAAGATCCACAGAAATACGATGCTTTGCGCAATAAAGGGTCGCGCGAACTTATCGGGGGTCGATTGTTCGAACGTTTTTCACCCCTTATCCGTGAAAGGCCCATCGAGGAAGACGCTGGGGTTGCCGTCCGCTATACCGTCAAATCGCGCATGAGTGGCATGCTCCGCATTATTTCTGGTATGGTTTTCGCCAATGAGCCATGGAAGATGTTCCCATCATTTTTGAAGATACTGATCATCGCCTTTACGACTGGATCATATGCTTTGGTGTTTCCAACATTATGGAAATTAAGCGATGAGTACAGTGTAATACGACTGTTCCTACTTATGTGTGCAGCCATCCTGGCACTTGTCGGATGGATCATCATGGCCCATCAACTTTGGGAAAAGAAAGATGAAAATAACAACAAATTCATACGCAAAATGAACAATGCTTCGACTTTCTTTACATTACTCCTAACCGTCATGATGTATTATGTTCTTCTTCTCATCCTATTTCTGGCGACGACCTTCATGCTGGTTCCGCCAAGTGGACTCGAAACCCAGTTATCACGTGACATCGCCATCTTCGACTTTCTCATCATCGCCTGGACTGCAGCCAGCATCTCGACCCTCATTGGGGGACTCGGCTCAGCTTTCGAAGACGAGCAGGTTGTGCTCGACAGCACATATGGCTACAGACAGCGCCAGCGCCATGAAAAGATCAAAAAGCAGCGTGAGAAGGAAAAGGAGAAGGAAAAAGCACAGCGAGAAGAATACGAAGGTGAAGACGAAGACGAAAATAATTAATGTTCCCCCTGACCATAGCCGAATGTATCCGGCTGATGGTCGGGGATTTTTTATCACTTGTCTTTCTTCAATGTCCGGAGTGTATCCAGGGCAATCTCTGTCATGCCTTCTATCCCGTAGGGAATCGCATCTTCATTAAATCTGAATGAAGGATTATGAAGTGGTTTCTGGGTGTTCCCGGTTGAACTCCCGAGCCAGTAGTATACACCTGGATAGTTCTGCAAAAATCTGCTGAAGTCTTCTCCCCCAAGACTCGGTTTGACGACAGGCAACGCTTTTTCACCGTATAGGCCAGAAAGCGTCGTATGGACCTGATCCGCCCATTTACGGTCATTCACAGTTGCCGGATACCCGTCGAAATACTCGATTTCGACTTCTGCTCCCATGGCAGCCGAGACATTTTCCACGACTGCAAAGAACCGCTTCTTGACTTTATGCTTCATAGCCGCACTTTGGGTGCGGATCGTGCCTTCCAATAAGGCAGTTTCAGCGATGACATTATATTGTGATCCAGCATTGAATTTGCCGATTGTCACGACAGCCGGATCGAAAGGATCTGCATTTCTGCTGACTATCGTCTGGAGTGCCGTGACAATCTGGTTGGTCGCCACTATGGCATCGGTGGTGTCGTGGGGCATTGCAGCATGGCCGCCTGACCGCGTCACTTTTATCTTAAAGCGATCCGAGTTGCCCATGATCGGTCCGGCCATGACACCGAATTCACCCGGCGGCAACTGTGGCCAGACGTGCTGGGCGATCAACACTTCCGGTTTGTACTCGTCAAACACCCCGTCATCCATCATGCGCTGCGATCCGCCTGTCGGCGATTGCTCTTCAGCAGGCTGAAAGATCAGCAGGATGGTCCCTTCGATTTCTTCTCTTCGATTAAGCAGATTTTTGGCGGTGCCATACAGCATAGCTGTATGGGCATCATGACCGCACGCGTGCATCACACCTTCTTTTTCGGAAGAGAATGGTTCGCCTGACATTTCCTTTATAGGCAATGCATCAATATCCGCCCTGAGTCCGATGACCGGCCCGGGCTTCTCCCCTTGAATGACCCCAAGCACACCGGTACCAGCATACCCCCATGTATACGGTACTCCAATATCATCGAGTCTTTGCCGGATCCGCCTCGATGTTTCATGCTCCCCGCTGCTCAACTCTGGATTGCGGTGCAGTTCACGCCTGAACACCACTACTTCTTCTATGATTTTTGGATCGATTGCCATGATATCCCCACTTTACTGAAAAGTCTGTATTATTTGATAATAATATCATATTTCAGTCCATTCCCAAACATTCCGTCTTCGTGACAGGGTGCCTTGGAAACATTTGTATGCACCAAGATAAGAAAATGGAAGAATAAGCAAAGTGCTTTATTTTATTCAATTGAGAAGTACAATGGTGGTATGATGATTTAAATCTTATTTTCAAGGTATGTTTTATAGGAGGCGCATTATATGGATACACTGCAAGCATCGGATCAAAGTAGCCGTTTAGACCTGACTCGTGAGACGGCTAAACGCTTCAAAGAGACGTCACGGATGCATGATGAAAATATCAGCTTTCCTTTCGAGAATTTTGAAGCGTTGAAAGAAATCGGGTATCACAAATTATCCATCCCGAAAGAATATGGCGGCGGAGGCATTTCGATCGAGGAACTGATGCGACACCAGGAAATCATTGCCCGGTATGACGGCGCCACTGCACTGGCCATCGGTTGGCATATGGGCATCATCATGGACATCGGTGAGAAGCGTGCGTGGGATACCGAAAAATACAGAAGTGTCGTCCAGGATGTCTTAAATGATGGGGCCTTAGTCAACAATATCGCTACGGAACCGGCCACCGGCAGTCCGACGCGCGGAGGTAGACCCGAAACGACAGCACAGAAAAAGAATGGCAAATGGATCCTGAACGGACGCAAGACATTCGCCACACTGTCCCCGATACTTAAATATGCCATCGTCAGTGCAACAATCGAAGGCAGTGACGAGGTTGGCAATTTTACCGTCGATACCGCCCTCGAAGGTGTCACAGTGGAGGAAACATGGAATTCCATCGCCATGCGCGCGACCGGCAGCCACGATCTCCTGTTGGAAAATGTGGCAGTCGAAGAGGATGACCTTGTATCCTACCGGACACCAGGTAAGAAGCAACCCGCTGGATGGCTCCTCCATATACCCGCCTGCTACTTGGGCATCGCACGGGCCGCACAGCGTTCTGCTGTACAGTTCGCCAAGTCCTATTCACCAAACAGCATTGAAGGCACCATTTCAGAACTGCCGAATGTCCAGGAAAAACTTGGGCGCATTGAATTGATGCTGATGGAATCCGAGCATTTCCTCTACTCCGTCGCCAGACAGTGGGACGAAAGTGATGATGAGATGCGTGCTGAGATGGGTGGTACGCTCGGCGCAGTCAAAACCTCAGTCGTAAACAAAGCAGTTGATGCTGTCGATCTTGCGATGCGTGTCGTCGGAGCAAAGAGCCTGTCAGAAGACAGCGACCTCCAGCTGCATTACCGCAACGTGCGCGCCGGCATCCATAACCCACCAATGGATGACATGGTGATGGTCGGGCTGGCCAAAAGCAGCATCAGCAGGATCAATGAAGATGATTGAACACAAAAAGGAGAAAGCCACCGGCTTTCTCCTTTTATATTTCCAACTATTTCTGTCTGAGCAGACGCATACTGTTTAATATGACAATGAGTGCTGCGCCCGTATCACTCAACACTGCCATCCACAGCGTCAATACGCCTGGGAATATCAATGCCAGCGCTGCGAATTTCGTCAGCAGTGAGAACCAGACGTTCTGTTTGATGATTCGCAATGCTTTCTGGCTCAGGCTGATGGTGTGCGGCAGTTGTTCAAGGTTATCCGCCATTAGTACAATATCCGCCGTCTCCATTGCCGTGTCCGTTCCAGCACCGCCCATGGCAATGCCGAGATCTGCGGTCGCGAGTGCCGGAGCGTCATTGATGCCGTCTCCGACCATCGCAACGAAGCGTCCCTCATCCTGAAGTTGCTTCACAGCTGAAACTTTATCTTCAGGCATCAATTCTGCAAAATAGCGGTCGATGCCTGTCTCACCTGCAATATTCTTTGCGGTGCCCTCGTTATCGCCGGTCAGCATGACCATTTCGCTCATGCCCATACTCTTGAGTTTTTCTATCGACCGGACTGTGATATCACGGATCGTATCGGTGACTGAAATCAAGCCGAGTGCTTCTGAACGCGTCCCCACTACGACTAGAGTATTGCCTGCCGCCTGCAATGTGTCAATCTGTTCCTCCATGTTGCCGAGCTGTACACCCATCTCCCTGAATAACTTAGGGTTTCCTGCAAAATACTCCAAACCGTCTATCGTGGCTTGGGCACCCTTACCGGCTATGGTCCTATAATCTTCACCGGGCTTGGTGCCGATATTTCTTTCTTCAGCATAGTCGATGATCGCTTTGGCGATCGGATGGGTGGAATGTGCTTCTATCGTGCGGGCGATGCTGAGGAGGGCTTCGGAATCTTTTTCGAAAGAAGCGACTTGGGACACTTTAGGCTGTCCTTCAGTCAATGTACCTGTCTTGTCGAATGCAATCGCCTGGATGGCTCCTGCCTTTTCAAGGAATGTGCCACCTTTAATCAGCACGCCGTTCTTCGCCGCATTACCGATTGCCGAAACGATTGCTACAGGTGTCGATATGACTAGGGCACATGGACAGGCGACAACAAGCAGTGCAAGGCCTTTATAGAGCCATTCGCCCCATGTGCCGAATCCAAACAGCGGCGGTCCGACCATCACCAGCAATGCAAGAATGAAGACAATTGGTGTATATACGTTCGCAAAACGGTCGACGAAGGCTTGCGTCGGGGCTTTCTGCTCCTGTGCTTCTTCGACGAGGTGGATGATTTTGGCAATCGTCGTGTCCTCCACCAATTTCGTCACCGTGACTTCAAGCGAGCCGCTTTCATTGACTGTTCCTGCATAAACGGTATCTCCTCGCCCTTTATCGACAGGGAGCGATTCCCCTGTAATCGGAGCCTGATTGACGCTCGAAGAACCTGCCATCACTTCACCATCAAGCGGCATCTTTTCGCCCGCCCTGATGACGATGACATCGCCGATATCAATCTCTTCTACAGGTTTGGATATAAGGGTGTCCCCACTTTTGACATTCGCTTCCGATGGTGCCAAATTGATGAGTCCACGGATGGAATCGCGTGTCCGTTCGATGGACCTGTTCTGCAAGGCATTCCCTAAAACAAACAGCCACACGACCATCGCACCTTCAAACCATTCGCCGATAAGCGCCGCACCAATGGCGGCAGAAGCCATCAGGACGTTCATATCCAATGAGCCACTCTTGATGGCGTAGTATGCACTCTTGACCGGCTTCATTCCACCAATGACGATGGCAGCTGCATAAAGCAGCGTCACTATGTTTTCTGGCGTACCAGTGAACGATAATATGAAGCCAAGAATCAGGAATGTACCGGATAATGTGGTCGTCGGTATACCTTTTCGTTTTATGTCAGAAGTTTCGCTTTGCCCTTTTTCCTCCAATGTGGCATCAAACCCTGCCCGCTTCACCTCTTTGATGATCTCCCGCGGCTGCAGTGAGTGGTTGACGTGCATCTTGCCGGTGGAAAAATTAACTTTCACATCTTCAACGTTCGGATTTTTGCCGAGATGCTTTTCGATGGTCATCGCGCAGGAACCGCAATCCATCCCTTCCACTTTATACGTTTCAGTGCCGCGCCCTCTATACAATTGCGAGGCTTCAAAACCTAATTTGTGGACTTGTTTTGGAATCTCATCATGAGCGCTTGCTCCATTTGCCGCTACTGTCATCTTTCCGGTGCTGTAATTGATCTGGACCGATTCAATGTCCGGTCTTTTCTTCAAGCTTTTCTCTATGGTTGCCGCACAGGAAGGACAGTCCATCCCCTGTATACGGTATTCTACAGAATTCAGAGGAGCAGCAGATTCTTTCCCTGAAGCCACAGCACTTTCGTCATCCCCTGAACCGCAGCAACTCGAGATGTTCCCACTCGCTTCCGGAGTGGAAGAACAGCAGCTGGAAGTTTCTTCAGCCTTTTCTGCAGTAGATGAGCAGCAGCTTTCTCCCTCTACACTTTCATCTTTTACTTCTGTCGCCCCTCCACTGCAGCACGCTGATTTCTCTGATTCACGTTCTTTTAGTGCCTGCTTCATCTGCCGGCCTCCTCTTTAACTGTTTCTTCATTTGAGTGCACCAGGGCGATTGAAATCAACTGGTGCACGTGATCATCAGCCAGTGAATAGAACACCAGCTTCCCTTCCTTCCGGCTTTTCGCTATATTCATGTTTTTTAAAAGCCTTAGGTGATGGGAAGTGGAGGCCGTCGTCGCCCCGATTATATTCGCCACATCGCAGACGCAGAGTTCATTTTCCAAAGTAAGTGCATAGGCAATCTTCATACGCGTCTTATCCGCCAACGATTTGAAGATCAGTTCTACACCCGCCACCTCTTCGACACGCGGCTGAATGCGATTGACCAGCGCTTCATCATAACAGAATGTTTCACATGTATCGGGTACTGCTTTATTTAAAGTATCATTCATGTCCACACCTCATTCAAATGATCGTTTGATTATATTTTAATTGCATGCAGGAAAGGTGTCAATGAATATATTCAAATGGATGTTTGAATGATTTGTGTGCGTAATAAAAAAACGACCCCATAAAGACTGGAGTCATTTCAGACAATTATTCAATCAAAGCCTTGTTTAATCTCTGCCGTGGCCGCGAGCAGCGTGGATACATGGGACTGCACCATTTCATCACTGATACCTAAAAGAGAGGGGATGTTAACAAAACATCAAGGTGGAGATTAGAAATTTTGTGTTGTTACTTAAAAATATTGTAAGCGATACTATCCGACTTCCTAGTAGTACTTTTAAGTCTGTGCTGTTGCTCTTATATTTTCAGATAAAAAGGAGAAGCTTAAGAGTCTTCTCCTTTTTATCTACTATACTCTCCTATCTCATATATATTGCTTCACATCATCCAAGGCCTCGGATTCCTCTCTCCCTGTCTTTTATTGCGTTGCGGTAGTTCTGTCTTCTTTACAACTTTTGGCGTCATACCCTGCTCGATATGCCTTGTCACTTTAGCGTCGAGGTAACTTGTTCTGAATACTTGGAACACCCTTTTACTTTCGGACCCACACTCAGGACACTGATCGCCCGCAAGATCTTCTGTGCTCCGCTTCCATGTTTCATAGCTGCCGCATGTCCTGCATTCGAATGTATATCTTGGCATCAGTCGAGCTCCGGAATGATGCTCTGATCGAATATTTCTTTTGGAAGCGACAATGTACAACAGGCGTTCGGAATGTCCACAATGCCTGCAACATGGCCTTGGACGGGAGCGGAGCCAAGCAGCATATAGGCCTGTTCGCCGGTAAAGCCCAATGTCTTCAAATATTCGATCGCATTCAGGCATGCGTTGCGATAGGCGGTATTCGCATCCAGATATTCCTGTGTCCCGTTGAATTCATTGACTGAAATGCCTTGGAATACAAGATATTCATTGTAGTGCGGCATCACTGGACCAGGTTGGAACGCAGGGTTCTTTTCGATATTATGCTTTTTCATGCCGCCTTTGATGACATCGACCTTAAGTTCAATCCACCCGGGCATCTCGATGCCTCCACAGAAGGTGATTTCGCCATCACCCTGGGAAAAATGCAGGTCGCCTACAGATAGTTTGGCGCCTTCTACAAATACCGGAAAATAGACCCTGGACCCTTTGGAAAGATTTTTGATGTCACAGTTCCCGCCATTTTCCCTCGGCGGCACCGTTCTCGCCCCTTCTTTGGCCACACGATCATAATCTTCCCCCTTCAATGTACCGAGGACGGTCGAATCGGCATCGGGAAGGTTGGCAAGCGGTGGCACACGTTTAGGATCTTTATCAACGAGCTTCTGTTCGCGTCTGTTCCATTCATCCAGCAGCTCCTGTGAGGGCGCTACGCCGATCAGACCGGGATGGATGATGCCTGCAAATTTGACGTTCGGCACGTGCCGCGATGTCGCATAGATGCCTTCAAAATCCCATATGGACTTTGCCGCCTCAGGATAATGCTCGGCCAGGAAACTTCCCCCGTTTTCTTTAGCGAATATGCCGTTGAATCCCCATTCATGACTGTTGAACGTCCCAATATCCAAAATATCGACAACAAGCAGATCACCAGGTTCCACTCCATTGACGTACACTGGGCCGCTCAATACATGCACACGCTTCAAATTTACCTTCTCAATATCCGAAGGGTCGTCATTGTTGCTGATCTGGCCATCCGTCCAATCCAGGCACTCCATCTTGAAAGATTCACCAGGATCAACTGAGAAGGCTGCCGGGATATCCGGATGCCATCGATTGTGGCCGGGATGCTTCTGTTCATGCATTTTCTTCGATAGGTCAATTTCAAAAATCTTCTTGGACATTTTAAAACCCCCTGATCATTTTAGAAAGCGCTTTCTTTTATAATTGTAGCATCAACAGACACAACATTCCACATTATTTACAATTTACATCGTAAAACTGCATTTTCCTGTTCGCCATGGCGCGTGGATATCGCCACTCTGTTTTGACCCTTATCCCCCTCTGTGCCACAATGAATACAAAACTTAGTGGTAATGGGGTGACCTGCGTGGCAGAAGATAAGATACAGAGTAAGGGCGTCGTTGCAGTGGTCATCTCAGCAGCATTTCTGCTTACCTTCAACCAATTTCTATTGATTACGGCTTTCCCGACGATAATGGAAGAGTTCAACATCAACGCAACCGAGGTCCAGTGGCTGACTAACGCCTTCATCCTCACGACCATCATCTTCATTCCGATGTCAGGTTACCTGTCGACCAACTTTTCGTCGAAGACGCTCGTCATATTCTCGCTCAGCTGCTTGCTTTTGGGAACGGCTGTCGGTGGCTGGTCGCCGACTTTTGGTGTTCTGATTGCGTCCCGGGTGATCCAGGCAATCAGCGCAGGCATCATCCTACCATTGATCCAGACGATCCTGCTCATCGTCTTCCCTTACAATAGACGGGGGTTCGCCATGGGATTGCTCGGAGCCGTGACCAACATCGCTCCCGCTTCCGCCCCATCGATCTCAGGCATCATCATCGACTATCTGGATTGGCGCTCCCTACACTGGGTGCTTCTGCCCTTCATCGCCATCACTTTCATACTCGCACTGCTTCTGATGAAGGACGTGCTCGAACAGAACAAGTCAAAGCTTGACATCCGTTCGGTGATCTTATCCGCCATCGGTTTTTCTTCCTTCATATATGGTTTAAGCAATATCAGTGTCTACGGATTCCTGGGCCCATTGTCGCTTATCCCCATGCTTATAGGTATTTTGGGCATACTATTCTTCAGCAGCCGACAATTTAAGATCGCCACGCCGGTAATGAACTTGGAGTTGTTCCGGAACAGGACATTCACGCTCGCCATCATCCTGATATTCATCAATATGATGTTGCTGTTGTCTACCGAGACGATCCTGCCCATGTTTGCCCAAGATGCACTCGGCACCAGTGCATTCCTGTCCGGGTTCCTGCTCGTGCCGGGGACGGTCATCCTGTCTGTCATGACTTTCATTTCGGGCAACCTCTATGACCGCTACGGCGGTAAGCGTATCGCGATGATCGGGTTTTCGTTCACGGCGATCTCCCTCATACTGCTTAACACTGTCAGCATGATGGATTCGCCCTACTGGATCATGGCTCATTTCTGCCTGTTCATGGCCGGCTTTGGCCTTACACTTATGCCACTTGTGACAGTGAGCATGTCGGAACTCGGCGGGAGAGATATTCCGCACGGCTCGGCAATCGTCAATACGGTGCGCCAATTTGCCATGGCGTTTGGCATCATCATATTGACTTCGATCATCAGCATCACGGTGTCTGTGGTGGACGCGCCTTATAATGAAGGGACATATTTGGGCACTTCCTATGCCCTGGCTGTGATGGCAGCCTTGGCAATATTCGGTTTAAGTCTGACGTTCCTGCTCAAAGAGCCGCGCCAATAAAACAGCCCGTCTACCGGATGATCGTCCGGTAGGCGGGCTGCTCTTTATCGTGCTTCACGCATTTTAATGTATTTTTCCAGTCTATCTGCCGCTTCGGTCAATTCCTCCATGCTGCAGGCGAATGACAAACGGATATGGCCTTCCCCGAATTCGGAGAATGAACGACCTGGGACCACTGCCAGCTGTACCGTTTCGAGCAGATCTGTTGCAAACCTGAAGGAATCCTCATCATATTTGCTGACGGACGGGAAGATGTAGAACGCACCGGTCGGCTTCGATACCTCAAGCCCCATATCAACGAGCCTCCCGTAGATATAATCCCGTCTCCTAATATAGGCTTCATTCATTTCCGCCGGTACATGCCGCTGATTGCGCAGGGCTTCTATCGCGGCGTATTGGCTCGGTATCGCCGCACAGATCGTATTGTAGAGATGCACGGTGATGACCTCTTCCATGATGTCACGATGGCCGACGACATACCCGATCCTCCATCCTGTCATCGCGTGGGATTTGCTGAGTCCGTTGACGACCAACACCCTGTCCTTGATGTCCGGATAGGCTGCCATGCTGGCATGCTCGCCTTCCAATGTATTTTCAGCATAGATTTCGTCGGTGATGACGAATATATCATGTTGCTTGAACATCTCCGCCAAGCGGTCGACCTGTTCTTTTGTATAGGTAACACCCGTCGGGTTGGTTGGATAGTTCAGGATGACAGCTTTCGTCCGTTTGGTGATATTCGCCTCTATCGCTTCCGGCGTGGCAATATAGCCATCTTTCGTCGTATCGATGAACTTCGTCACCCCACCGCTCAATTCGATGATCGGTTCATAGCCAAGGTAGGTCGGGGCAGGGACCAGCACCTCATCCCCCGGGTCCAGTATGGCACGCAATATGGCATCAATGCCCTCACTGCCGCCGACAGTGACCAGCACTTCACCATGCGGATCATATTCTCCGCCATACTTCTCCTTGTAATAGCTGCTTATCACTTCCCGCAGTTCAAGCAGCCCCGTATTATGGGAATACCTCATTTCCTTATTTTTGATTGCTTCGATGGCCGCTTCCTTGACGGATTCCGGTGTACTGAAATCCGATTGGCCGAGTGTCAGATCGACTGCATCTGGAAATTCATCCACCCTGTTTGCAAACTGCCTCGTACCGGGCACTTCTATATGCTTCATATGCTTATTCGCCTGTGGCATGCTATCCCTCTTTCAAAAATATTCACCTATATATTATAACAGAATATATGGACATTTTCGACAATTTAAATTATCATTGGAGGCGCTATCAATTTATACATAAGGGGATATCTCATGAATTTTTCAACTCAGACTAAAGTAAAAACGTGGACGGTATCCACTCTTGCCCTACTATTATTCATTGTACCCGTCTATGTCAACGACCAGTGGACCATCATACTTGGTATTTTTGCAGATTACATATTGACCGGGCTCGAAGGGAAAATTGCGGGCATCCTGACGGTCATCATGACCCTCTTCTTGTTGATAACGTTCTACGCCACCTTGATCAACCGCAACAGTTTCAGAAACTCACCCAAACTGAAGGATATCTTCGTCCTCAGCTGGCTATGGTTCATGTTGCGCGTCATCGGTACACTTTTTGCCATCATGACGGTGACCGGATTTGGCCCCGGAGCAATCACCAGTGAACTGACAGGTGGTACGATGATGTTCAATCTGGTGCCGATACTCGCCACTTGGCTTCTTTTGGCCGCCTTCCTCATGCCTTTATTGATGAACTTCGGGCTGATGGAGTTTGTCGGCACATTTTTGGAACCTGTAATACGTCCATTGTATAAAGTGCCGGGCCGTTCCTCGATCGATGCGCTGGCATCCTGGATGGGCAGCAGTCCGGTTGGTGTCATGATCACCACACAGCAGTATGAGAATGGCTTCTATACAAAACGCGAAGCGTTGAACATCGCGACGAACTTCTCGGTACTGTCCATACCATTCAGCCTCGTCATTGCGACATTCATCGGCATCGAGGAGTATTTCCTCCAATTCTACTTCACAATGGCGGTCGCCTGCATCATTACGGCCTTTATAATGGTCAGGATACCACCTTTGTCACGCCGGGAAGATACTTATTATGAGTTGACGGGCAAACAGATTGACGATCGCGGATTTGAAGACACCATGGTCAAGACAGCTACCACCCGGGCGTACAGAAGGGCGGACGAAAGTGATGGCGCCAAAAGCATCGTGCGGGACGGCACCATCAATGTCATCGATATATATGGAGGATTGATTCCGGTCGTCATCGCCATAGGAACAATGGCTCTGATCGTTGCTGAATATACGCCTGTATTTGAACTGTTGAGCTACCCGGTCCAGCTTTTCCTATCACTGATTAATGTGCCTGAAGCAGCCGCAGCCGCTCCTGCATTCATTATCGGCGTTACCGACATGTTCCTGCCTTCGGTCATCGGTTCCGGCATCGAAAGTACATTCACCAAGTTCCTGATTGCCGTGATGTCACTGACGCAGATCATCTACTTTTCCGAAGTGGGTGCACTCTTGCTCAAATCCAAAATACCAGTATCAGTCTGGGAGCTCCTCATGATTTTTGTGTTGCGGACAATAATCTCCTTCCCAATCATCTATCTCTTCGCATGGCTATTTGTGGGCATGTAAAAAAGTACCCTGCCGGAACGTCCCGACAGGGTACTTTTATGCTTCAGCCCTAAAGATATATTGCTATTTGATCACTTTATCGTCCTGAGAGTTCCACAGCCGATTCATATAGAACTTCTACAGCAGGGAGCATGCTTCCTTCATTGATGTCAAACGCTTCATTATGGTGGCCCGCCGCAAGCTCAGTTCCGAAAATGCAGTAGGTGGCCTGTCCGCCGTTTTGTTGGACAGCATTGATGAAGAAGGTCGCATCTTCAGATCCAGAACTCGCGTCGCTCTTCATTACACTGTGAAGCCCCTCTGCCTCCGCAGCTTCTTTTAGGACCTGGGCTATTTCAGGCGAACATTCCGCGCTCTCCCCTTCTCCAACGAGCTCGATATCGTATTCTGCCCCATGCATCTTAGCCGCACCTTCAATGATGGACTGGGCCTGCCTTTTGACATGATCGTTTATTTCAGATGTCTCGCCGCGCGTCTCAATCTTCATGGCGGCATGATCGGCAATGATGTTGCGGCCGCTGCCCGCATGCAGCTCGCCGACATTGATCCGGGTAGCACCATCAGAATGCCGTGGCACCGTATAGAGGTTTGTTGCGGCGTTAGCCGCAGCCAACAAGGCATTCCGTCCCTCTTCAGGCCGGCTCCCGGCATGGGAGGCGATTCCCGTAAAAGTGACATCCATCTTGGATGTGGCCAGGAAGCCGTCGTTTGCAGCGATGAAATGCCCATCTGGTACATCCATCCCTATATGCGAGGCGATGAAGTAATCGACACCATCGGCTACACCGGCTTCGACCATGGAGCGCGCCCCTCGCGTACCTTCTTCAGCCGGTTGGAAGATTATTTTGATGATACCCGAGAACTGGTCTCTCTGCTGCATGATCTTTGTGGCCAACCCCAGGCCAATGGCTGTGTGGGCATCATGGCCGCACGCATGCATGTTAGGTGTAGTCGATCTGAAATCTTTTGCCATGGGCACATGGTCTTTTGTTGTTGCCTCAGTAATCGGCAGTGCGTCCATATCCACCCGATAAGCCACAGTCGGCCCTGACCTCCCAGTGTCTAATGTTGCGACGATACCGGTATAGCCTTCAGAAACTGCATCAAGATACTTGAGCACTGCGCCATTCTCCCTGGCCCATTCCAGATGGCGTGCGGTTTCTTCAAAGCCGGGTTTGCCCATGCAATAATCAGGATCCATGACTTCATTCCCGATCTGAATTACAAATCCCAGACTTTCAAGTGTTTCCGCCACAATAGTGGCAGTACGCATCTCAAGAAAACCAAGTTCCGGGTATCGGTGGAAATCACGACGCCACCTCACCAGTTGTGCTTCGAGCTGTTCCATTTCATTTTCCTCCCTCTATATTCATTACGGCCTATTTTCCAGGTATGTGCTGACCCCCGGTCCATATGGTATGCCTGTGAAATAAAACACAGCAAGCAGAATGACCCATACCACAAGGAACGTGATGGAATAGGGCAGCATTAACGAGATGTATGTCCCAATGCTGGCATTTTTATCATACCGCTGCATGAAGGCGAGGATTATGACCATATAGGGGAAAAGCGGTGTGATGATGTTGACGGACGAGTCGGCGATGCGGTAGGCGACTTGTGTAAATGCCGGATCATAGCCGAGCTGCATGAACATCGGGACAAAAATCGGTGCCTCAATGGCCCATTTGGCAGAACCAGAAGTGATGAGAAAGTTCATCAGGCCGGTGAAGATGACATATCCGACGACCAATCCGAAACCGGTGAACTCGATATCACGCAAAAATTCAGCACCATTGACGGCCACCCACGTGCCGAGGTTCGACCAGTTGAAATAGGCGATGAACTGGGCGATTGCAAAGACCAGCACGATGTAGCCTGCCATATCCTTTATGGATTCCGTCATGTAATGAGTGATGTCCTTGCCGGATTTTATCTTTTTTGTGATTAGACCAAAAGCTGTACCAATGACAATGAAGAATATTAAGATTAATGGAACAATGCCGTCAATCAGAGGTGATGGGATTATGCTTCCACCCTCGCCCCTTAATGGACTGTCTGGAAGCATGACGACAGTGAGGATGACCGCAAAATATAGAAGCCCGGCTATCAATGCAGCCAAAAACCCTTTCTTTGCGTTCGGAAGCTCTTCTGCATCTTCATCTTCCAGAGCCTCCCCTTCATATTTGCCGAGGCGCGGCTCAACGAATTTTGAAGTCAGCAATCCGCCTACGAAGGTCAACAGGAAGACGGAAACTATGTTGAAGTACCAGTTATCCACTGCTGTAACGACAATATCTTCATTGATGATGGCCGCCGCTTCCGTCGAAATCCCTGCAAGGAGGGCATCTGTACCGGCAATGAACAGATTGGCGGTAAATCCGGCTCCGGCTCCAGCAAAGCCGGCTGCAAGGCCTACGAACGGGTGTCTGCCGACCTTATAGAATACAAGGGCCCCAAGAGGCGGGATCAGGACGACTGCGGCATCAGAGGCTAAGTTACCCAAAATACCTGTAAACACCACCGTATATGTAAGAAGGAATGGTGGGGATTTCAAGATCGTCTTGCGGATTGCATAATCGAGCAGTCCAACCTTCTCGGCAAGGCCGATACCGAGCATCATTGCCAAAACCAGGCCGAGTGGTGCAAATCCGGTGAAGTTTTCAAGCATTGACGTCAAAATAAACTGGAGCCCTTCGCCGGACAGCAGATTCCGGATTGGGGTGTCCTCCCCTGTACCAGGGTGAACGACTGAGGCTCCTGCCAGACTGAAGGCATAGGAAATGAAAATCATCAGGACCGCCAGTCCGATGAACAGCATGAATGGATCAGGCAGCTTATTGCCGACCCTTTCTATTATATCCAGCAGTTTTGAGAAAAACCCTTTCTTCTTTTCCATAATACTATGCACCCCACAACTGTTTTATTTTATACGTGGCTTTTGTGCATCTTATCCCTCTCTATTAGCAGGACCTGTATAGACAGTGCTGACGATTGCATTTGCTCCCTAGGAGAACTATAGAACACACTTTAGCTCCGTATACAGTTTTACATAACTATACTACAATCAATTGTCAGACATGTCTATATTTTTTCAATAGTTGGAATTCTGTAGACCTTAGCCGACACTTGTTTTCCCAGAAATCGAAAATGGATTTTTCAACAACAAATGGGCTTGTATATTACGGCGTTATCATATAGAATATTGTTGTAGCACAAACGGGGCCATAGCTCAGTTGGGAGAGCGCTACACTGGCAGTGTAGAGGTCAGGGGTTCGAATCCCCTTGGCTCCATTGATTCCTCCACCTTCAGCGGGTGGAGGATTTTTCTTTTTCCATATCCTACATATTAGAAATCACCTTTCATTTATTATATAATTTCAGCTATATACATCCAAAATGCGTTGCTGATGCAGTCTCCAGGACGACTGGCACTAAAAAGGAGTTTGGTATTATTAATGCTTTGATATCACCCGACGAAACTTGGCTGCTGTGGGCGTTTCTCGTGGGTTGGGCGGCTGTCAGCATATGGCTGGAACAGCACTATGAATGGGCTTCGAAGCTGTCAGGTGCGATCATTGCGCTTGTCGGAGCGATGCTGATGGCGAACACAGGACTGATCCCCGTCGAGTCGCCTGTCTACGATTCGGTGTGGACGTACGTCGTTCCTTTATCCATCCCGCTTCTGCTCTTCCAGTCCAATTTACGTAAAATTTGGCAGGAAAGCGGCCGTCTGCTGATGATCTTCCTGCTCAGCTCGATTGGCACCGTTGCCGGCTCCATCGTTGCGTTCATCCTGCTGAAGGATCTGATACCAGGCCTCCCCCATATCGCTGCTATGATTTCAGGTTCCTATACGGGAGGCAGTGTGAACTTCGCTGCCTTGGCGACGCGGTTCGATGTGCCCGGCGAAACGGTCTCTTCAGCGGTTGTTGCAGATAATCTGCTGATGGCGGTCTACTTCTTCATACTGATACTGATTCCAGCAATCGGGTTTTTCCGCCAAAAATATAATACTCCCCACATCGATGCGATAGAGGCACAAGATGAAGGGGATAAGACGACATCCGCCTCCTATTGGAAGCGTAAGGAAATCGCACTGAATGACATCGCTCTCGCTGTCGGTTCTTCATTCGTCATCGTCGCCGTTTCGTTCAAGCTCGCAGAAATGTTCCGCTTCCTCATACCCGAAGATGCGAACATTTTCTTGAGTGCCCTAAGGGCGATGATTGGAGACGATTATCTGATGTTGACAACATTGACGCTGCTACTCGTCTCATTCATCCCGAAATACTTTGAACGCATCAATGGAGCCCAGGAAATCGGCACTTTCCTGATCTATATCTTCTTCGTCGTTATCGGAGTGCCGGCGTCCATCCCGCTGATCATCGAAAACGCGCCACTCATCCTGTTGTTCGCCGCCATCATCGTCTTCATCAATATGATAGTCTCGTTCTCGTTCGGCAGACTATTCAAATTCGATCTTGAGGAAATCATCCTCTCAAGTAATGCCAACATCGGTGGTCCTACAACAGCGGCTGCCATGGCCATTTCACGCGGCTGGACACGGCTCGTCGGGCCGATCCTCATCGTCGGCACACTCGGCTATATCCTTGGCAATTACATCGGAACTGCGCTTGGTCTCTGGTTCAGCAGCATGATGTAGCTTGATGACAGAAATGAGCACCCTTAAAAGGGTGCTCATTTTTTATTTCCATCTTCCTTAAAAAGTTTATTTTCTGTTTATATTGCCGTTACATCCGGTTTATATCGCCCTGATAGACTATGGTCAATACAAACCGAAAGGGAGCATTGAATTAAGATGAAATTAGCCTTAAAAGAACTGAAATTCTATAAGTTCAAGTACATCATGGTGACTGCCATACTGTTCCTACTCGCTTTTTTGGTACTGTTCGTTTCCGCATTGGCACAAGGCTTGGCACGCGAAAACATTTCAGGAATCGAAGCCTTGGACAGTGAATACTTTGTCATAGAAGAGGACGTGGAAAATGACCTCATGCGCTCAAGACTGTCTGAAGACCAAGTTGATGCCGTAGAGGTGACGACATCCGCTACTCCTCTGAAGTTATCGATGCAGAAGATAGAGTCAGGCGACTCGGAAATCAGTCTGCTCATTGCAGCAACCGACCAGTCGAAACAACCAGCTGTAAAGGAAGGAAGTTTTCCGAAATCGCAATCCGAACTTCTTCTGAATGAAAAATTGAAGGCAGAGGGGTTCAGCGTTGGAGATGACGTTACATTAACCGATGAACAGACATACGAAGTCAGCGGATTTGCCGAAGACATCATGTTTGCCCATAACTCGATGGCTTTTATGACACCTGAAGCAATCAACGAGTTGGATTCCCGGACTGCTGCACTGATAATCGGTGACAGCAGTGAAGCGGAACGTCAAACGATTGAAGACGCGTCTGGTGTGGCAATGGTTTCCGCTTCTGAACTGAAAAATGCCGTTCCAAGCTATCAGGCCGAACAGCAGCCGCTCAACTTGATGATTGTCTTTCTGTTCGTCATCTCGGCAATCGTACTTGCGGCCTTCTTCTATGTCATCACCATCCAGAAGACTTCCCAGTTCGGCATATTGAAGGCAATCGGAACATCTTCCCGTACATTGGCCGTATCCATCCTGATTCAAGTCATACTGATTACGTTGACTGGCGTCGTGTTGTCGCTGATCAGCATTTCTGTAATCGGTATGATCATTCCAATCGATATGCCATTTTATCTGAACACCAATCTGATGGCACTGGTCTCGGCACTGTTTCTGGTGGTAGCGTTCATCGGTGCTGGTTTATCACTGGTCAGAGTAATAAGAATAGATCCGTTGGAGGCGATCTCAAGTGAATGATATGACATTGGAAGTACATGGATTGAAGAAAACATTTGGCACGGGAGATGCGAAAACCGACGTGCTCAAAGGAATCGACTTCAGTGCCTCAAGCGGTGAACTGATCATCTTGAGCGGCGCATCAGGTTCCGGCAAGTCGACCTTATTGTCGATACTCGGTGGCCTATTGTCCCACACCGATGGAGAGGTCAAGTTAGACGATGTCGATTACTTGGATCTTAGCGAAAAGGAACTGACGCAGATGCGTCTTTCGGACATCGGATTCATATTCCAATCCTCCCATCTCATACCCTATATGGATATCGTCTCACAGCTTAGCTTCGTAGCAGAGCAAAATGGACTTAATAAAAAAGAGGCCCGTAAGCGCAGTAAGGCATTGCTCGAAGAAATCGGCCTCAGCCATCGTTTCAACAGCTACCCAGGCATGCTGTCAGGTGGTGAGAGGCAACGCGCTGCCATCATGCGGGCATTGATGAACAAGCCCAAGATGCTCCTGGCCGACGAACCTACGGCAAGCCTTGATGGTGCACGCGCCATAGAAGTCGTCGAAATGCTCCGGGATATCGTTAAAGACCGCGGTATGATTGGCATACTGATTACGCATGATTCATGCATCTTCGAGTACGCAGACCGCGTACTTACGCTTGAAGATGGCCATCTCAAGGCAGAATCCCATACGCAGGAAAGCCAGCAATAAAATAGCGGATAAAAAAACGGTTGATGACTGGAAAGTCATCCACCGTTTTACCATTTATATTGGTTTAGAACATTTCTGATACAACTTTCTGCTCCAGGAAGTTGAGCATATAGTCAGGGCTACCTGTCTTCTGATCTGTACCGGACATCTTGAATCCACCGAATGGGTGGTATCCTACGACAGCTGCAGTACAGCCACGGTTGAGGTAGAGGTTTCCGACATTGAATTTACGGCATGCCAGAATCCAGTTCTCACGGGTATTCGTGATGACTGCACCTGTAAGGCCGTATTCAGTATTGTTGGCGATTTCAAGCATTTCATCGAAATCTTCTGCTTTAGCGAATGCTACAACTGGTCCAAAAATCTCTTCTTGCATGATGACGGCTTTTGGATCCAGACCTGAGAAGATTGTCGGCTTGATGAAGTATCCAGTGGAATCATCAGTTTCTCCACCGATTTCCAATTTACCTTCTTTTTTGCCTGTTTCGATATATTCGCTGATCTTGTCGAACTGCTTCTTGTTGATCACCGGCCCCATATAAGTTTCATCTACAGGGTTGCCGACAGTCAATTCTTTTGTCAGTTCAATGGATTTAGCCAATACTTCATCATATACATCTTTGTGGATGACTGCGCGGGAACCGGCAGAACATTTTTGACCGGAGAATCCGAATGCTGAATTGACGATGGAATCCGCCGCCAAGTCCAAGTCTGCATCCTTATCGACGATGATTGTATCTTTACCGCCCATTTCAGTTATGACTCTCTTCAGGAAATCCTGTCCTTCCTGTACTTCGGCTGCGCGCTTGTTGATGCGCAGACCCGTCGCTTTGGATCCTGTAAATGTGATGAAGTGCGTCTTATGGTGATCGACCATATAATCCCCAATTTCAGCCGGATCACCTGTAACGAAGTTTACGACACCTTTTGGAAGTCCCGCTTCCTCAAGCACTTCCATCAATTTATACGCAATCAATGGTGTGTCTTCTGCAGGTTTAAGCAGTACTGTATTTCCTGCAATGACTGGTGCTGCAGTTGTCCCTGTCATGATCGCGAACGGGAAGTTCCAAGGTGAGATTGTCACACCAGGACCCATAGGCTGATAGAAATAATGGTTGTGTTCGCCTTCACGGTCAAGTGTCGGTTTACCGTCTGCCAACTCCATCATCGAGCGGGCATAATACTCTATGAAGTCGATGCCTTCGTTCGTATCTCCATCAGCTTCATTCCATGGCTTCCCTGCTTCATAAACCATCAACGCAGAAAATTCATGTTTGCGGCGACGGATGATCGCAGCCACTCTGATGAACAGCTCCGCACGATCTTTCGGATCCCACTCGCTCCATGTTTCGAAAGCTTTTTCTGCTGCTTCCATTGCTGAATCAATGTGTTCAGTCGTGGCTTTGGATACATGACCGATGACTTCTTCCTTATTCGAAGGGTTGTAGGAAGTGATCTGATCATCAGTTTCGATATGCTCTCCACCAATGATCAATGGGCGTTTGACGCCGAAATCCTTCTTCACCTGCTCCAAAGCATCTTTAAATGCTTTTTTATTTTCTTCTTTCGTAAAATCCGTAGCTGGTTCTGCACTGTATGGTACTACCATGAATGACTTCCCCCTTAATTTAATTGGTTCAGTACTTGTGATGGGCACCCCAATCCTAAAGCACTAAAACCGTTTCCATATGAATTCTACCGCATTAGAAAACTTTTTTAAAGATTTATGCATTATTTATAGTCAACTTAAAAGAATGCTTGAAAATTTCTGAAATCAAACACCATTAATCCCCCGTCTGCTCATCACTTGTTCGGACCGAATACCCGCTTCGTACTGCTCCCCTCTTTACCTAAAAGGCGTTTCTGGAGTGTCTTCCTCCAATTTGGGGCAAGATGTTCACATGCACTTAAACTTTCGGCAAGACCGACATTATCCACTTGGTCATACATGACTTCGTTGCATGCATTGATTGTCCATTCGGGAGATGGTTGCTCAATCAGTTCCAAAGTGTCGCCGGGCTGTACATACCCTTCCTGCAGCACCCTGAAATACCACCCTGTACGCCCCGTATTTTGAATCTGCAGAGCAAGGTCGATAATCCTGTAGCGTCGTGCCGGTTTCCAGCAGGGACGGCGCGGTTGCGAAACCTGGATGACTGCACCTCCCACCTTGTATGTATCGCCTATCGAGACGGAAGATTCATCCATTCCCGTAATTGCGAAATTCTCACCAAAGCCACCTGCTTCGATATCGACCCCCAGCTCGTGGCGCCACGTAGCGTAGTGGACGACTGGGTAGGCAAAGACCGCCTTCTCTGGCCCCCCATGGTTCCTCTTGTCTGCCACTGAATCCGTGTCAAACCCAGTTTCTGTAAGATATACTTTTTCATGCCGCTCTGTCTTGAATATGGCACTTTGCCATTCCCGATCGAACTTATTTTCTGCGTCTGGATCTCCCATGGTCTTTACTTTACCTGTAAACAACTTCCGGACTTTTGGTTTTCCCATATGAGCTACTCCTCTCGTCACTCTATCTCATCTATGTTGTACTCCGTAATCGGATATGACTTCCTGAACATTTTTTCAAGCTGATTGTTGATGGCCGTTACAGGATACCGTTCCCTGTAGTTGGTCGCCCGCACCTTTTCATAAGTCCTTATATAATCAGGATGATCTGCCGAAGCCAGCACTTCAAGAGTGTCTGCAAGGTGTGCTGCACCACCTATATTCTCTATCGGGGCGGGCCCATGATGCTTTTGGACCTTCGGTATCGGCCGATGGATATGGGTCTTGGCTTCAATGTCGAGCGTCACCCGATAATCTTTTCCATAGATGTAACGGATGGTCTCATGATGTGCAAACATCGCATCGAGCTGAATATAGCTGGCCGGCAATCGCCCATCACTTCCCAACGGCTCTCCTGTTGCATCTAACGTCAATGTCCCCGCTTCGAACAAAGCATCGTGCTTCTGCCGCCATCCCATCGCCTTCTGGATGACCAGATGCAGCTCGAAACAGTTGCTGCCTGCCGGCATGATGATTTCCCGGGAAATTTCAAAGTCTATATCTTCAATCTGCGCATGGAGGACATAGGCATTGAAATCGCCACCAGGCGGGCGCCCAACCGGCGAGCCAGATTTTCTCCGATGAGCTTCGACTGCTTCAAATGATACTTCCTCCAATGCTGATCTGACAGCTTCATGCATGACATAATGATCAGCATGGATTTTGACGAGGAGACCGAGGTTCCGGGCATCCGACCACCTTGAGCTCGCCTCATATACATTGAATCCCTTTTGGACATTGTCTTTGATCTGCTCAAAATCCGCCGTATTCAGCTGGAGCAGGATGCCCTCAAGATATTTTGGGTTGGTTATGATAGATGTCAAATGGCGCAGGTAGTCCTCTTTTTGATGGTCATCAGGCTCTGCATTCAGACGCTTCAGCATCCGGCGCAACTGACGCCAGGTGATATTGTCATATAACCAGTAGATTGGTCCACGGTAGATGCGGTCAAGCATTGCGACATCATCCTGGTCGAGGGGTTCATCTTTGTCGATATACATCGGATGGGCGGGTATAGTGTGATTTTCTTTTAATGCTTTATAGAGCGCCTCTACAATGTCATGATGAATGACGCCGTGCCCCTCGCCAGCCTCCAGTATATATTGAAAATCGATGAGTATAGGGTAATCATCGACCCTATAGATCACCCGGTGCAACCCTTCTGGCGGCTCAATATCGATCAGCTGTCGGATAAGGGCTATTTCGGTCATCGTCACCATATCAGTAATGGAGGCGTCCCCGTCCATCAATTTGATTTCCGCCACTTTAAAGTCAACCAATGAAGCGAGTGTCACGAACACTCCGTCATTGATGAGGTTGGCGCGAGCCAATTCATTTTCTTCCATATAATATGAGAAGAATTCATGCAGTTCCATGCGTTCCACCTCCGTTATCTGATTTCGTCCATCCTATCGTAGAAAGGTTCGAGTGCCCGACCAAGCTCGATATATACGCTCATGATTTCCTGATACTTCAAGTATACCTTCTCTTCCGGTATATATGCATCGCTTTCACCGACGAAGTCTGCAACTTCATTCAAATCACGTATTTCACCAAGGGCGTAAAGACCAAGGAGACAGGCACCGAAAGCGCTTGATTCATAGGATTTCGGTACAGTCAATTGCTCCCCGAATACATCAGCCATCAACTGCTTCCACATTTCACTGCGTGCAAATCCTCCACTCGCCTTGATGCTTTTCACTTCATTCATCTGTTCACGAAGCGCCAGATATACACTGTAGAGATTGTAGATTACACCTTCCAGAGCTGCCCGGATCATATGGCTCCGCTCGTGGGATAAAGTCAATCCATAGAAGGAACCGACCGCTTTTGCATTCCATAAAGGGGCCCGCTCCCCTGCAAGGTAAGGGTGGAAGATGAGGCCGTTACTGCCCGGTGAAACACTATCCGCTGCACGCGTCATGACTTCATAAGGGTCTTCATTATAGGCATCCGCTTGTCCCACCTCTTCTTGGCACAGTTCGTCACGTATCCACCTCAGGATGACACCGCCATTATTCACCGGCCCGCCGATGACATGGCGATCTCCCACCAAATGGTAGCAGAAGGTCCGCATCTTGGGGTCGGTCCGGGGTTCTGTAATGACTGTGCGGATCGCCCCGCTGGTACCGATGGTGATTGCCACATCCCCCTCCTGTATGGCATTGACACCGAGATTGGCGAGGACACCATCGCTCGCTCCGAGAATGATTTTCGTATCCTTGGCCAGACCAGTCTGGCCAAGATTCCGTCCGATACTTTGATGCACCTTGATTGTACTGACGATATCCGGGAGTTGTTTTGGTGTCAGATCCAGCAGTTCAAGCACCTCACTGTCCCATTGCGACGTTTCAAGGTCCATCATGCCTGTGCTGCTGGCGATGGATTTATCGACTTCGTATATTCCCGTCAAATGATGGAGCACATATTCCTTGATGCCCACGACCTTGCCGATCTGACTGTAGATTTCAGGCGTCTCCTCCTTAAAATGAAGTAGCTTGATGAACGGGCTCATGGGATGGATTGGGGTGCCTGTACGCCTGTAGATGGCAAGCCCTTTGTCACCATTCCATTTCTCCGCCGTATCCTCACTCCGCCGGTCTGCCCAGGTGATGCAATCCGTCAGCCGTTCACCTGAATGATCCAGAAGGATTATACTGTGCATGGCAGCAGAACAGGAAACGAAGGCAATCTCGTCACCGCATCCATTCCGTTCCACCAGTTCATTCAGCGCACGCATGGATTTCATTAGAATCTCGTCCGGATCCTGCTCTGCCGTGTAGACATCCGGTGTATGCAGCGGGTAGTGTTGGGTCTCCTTATCTATGTATTCACCCCGAGTGGTGAATAAGACAGCCTTTACCGCAGTTGTGCCGATATCGAGCCCGATCATATACTGTTTCATGATGAAACCTCCTATGCTTCCCCTATATTATATCGTTTCTTTTAATATACACAAAACCCAGCCCCATACTTAAGAACCTAAGACATTCATCACCTCAAAAAAGTCACCCGAGAGATCTCTCAGATGACTGCCAATGTATTTATAGAATCTGACTGATTGAAGTCTCTCCTTTAACCACATAATAGATCTTATCCTCTGGTGGATAGCCGATTATTTTAACCAGCACATCAGCTACATCCTCACGGATGATTTCACCGGACTTGGTTTCTCCTTTGTATTCATAGAAAGTGACGGTGCCCTTACCTTCTCCATTCTTCAATAATCCTGGACGAAGTATCGTGTAGGGGACTCCGGAATCGATCAGATGTTCATCAGCCCGGTGCTTGGCGTGGAGGTAGGGGCGTATCTCACCTTCTACACCGCGGGGATTTTCAACACCAAGACCACTGACCATGACAAAATGATCCAGTTCATGTGATTTTGCGAGGTCAATGGCTTCAATTGCACCTTCCTGATCAATCAGGATGGTCTTATCGCCTCCAGTCGAAGCACCAGATCCTGCTGTGAATATTACTCCATTCACATCTTCAAAAGCATGGCTAAAATCCTCTTCGAGATCTGCAATTACCGTGTCGATGCCATCATCTTCAAAAGCTTGTGCCTGCTCCTCTTTACGCAGCATGGCTACAGGCTCATGTCCTTTTTCCTTCAGTCGACTGACGACCATCTGGCCAATTTGGCCGTTGGCGCCTATGACGAGTACTCTCATTATGTCTGCCTCCTATGTTCTGTTATACCCATATCATGCATATGCCTGCACCAAAAATCAAACATCACACCCAGACCTTCCTGTGACACATCCATTATTCTGTTTGGATATATGTTGTCAGCCGGCCGAGCTGTTCAATCTCCACCACCACTTCGTCGCCTGCCTTCAACCATGGCTGTACTTCTCCCCCGTGCCCCATTGCGACCCCTTCAGGAGTGCCGGTCAATATGACATCACCCGGTGTAAGCGTCATGTGATGGGAGATATAACTGACAAGCGCTTTACATTTGAAGATCATATCATTGGTATTTGAGTCCTGACGCACTTCATTGTTTACTGTGCACTTGATCCTGAGTTTATCGGAGTCTTCAATTTCATCTTTTGTGACGATGTATGGACCGATTGGACAGAATCCGTCCAAATTCTTGCCAAGTAGCCACTGCGAAGTTCTAAATTGGAACGAACGTTCCGACAGGTCGTTCGCCGCACTGTAGCCGAATATTACATCTTCAGCTTCGACTTCACTGACCTTGCAGGCCTTCTTGCCGATTATTATGGCAAGCTCCGCTTCATAGTCCACCTGCTTGGCTTCTGACGGGATTCTCACAATGTTTTTATCGCCGGACAAGCTGTTTCTGAACTTGCTGAAGAGGATGGGGTTATCTGGCACCGCCATTCCTGACTCAATAGCGTGCTGCCGGTAATTGAGCCCGACACAAATGATCTTTTCCGGGCAATCTATTGAGGGGCCAAGTTTAGTTTTATGCAATTCTATAAAGAAGTTGGTCTCTGCTTCCATGGCGAAATCAAGGAAATCATCGAGTCCCTTATGCCTTTCAATCGCTTCGATCATCGTGGGGTATGCCCCTGAAATATCCAGGATGCCTTTTTCAGTCAAGATTCCCGGCTGAAGTCTGCCTTCCTTATAGAACGTTAAAAGTTTCATAAGTCATCCCCCCTATTGTTGAGTTCAGTTTAGGGGATTATATCACAATGTTGGGAATATTCTTAATTAAACGTAATTGGAATGAATCGAGATTTTCATAAAAAAACCTGTTAACATGTTTCTATTGCATAGTCCAATTATATAGGAGGTTCAAAGATGTTCCGCATTCAACCTGCCCAGACACCATCTTTACTGGAAGCACTCATTACAGTCATCAGCATCATCATTATAATCAGCACAAGCATCATCCATTTTGAAACTACCCCTCACATGGCATTGATGTTTTCTATCATACTGCTCGTCATCTACGGAACCGTCAAACGCGTCCCCCACCAGAAACTTCAAGAAGGACTTTCTGAAGGTGCTAAGTCAGGGATGGGAGCTGTGTTCATCTTCTTTCTGATAGGCATGCTCATTGCTTCATGGATCTACAGCGGTACCATCCCAACGCTTATATATGGCGGTTTTGAATTGGTGACCCCTTATTTCTATCTTTCCATCGTATTCATCGTAACCGCCATCATCGGTATATGTGTCGGCAGTTCTCTGACGACTGTCGGTACCGTCGGGGTCGCTTTTATCGGTGTGTCCAGTGCATTGGACCTTTCTTTAGCCATGACGGCCGGGGCCATTGTGTCTGGAGCATTCTTCGGCGACAAGATGTCTCCTTTGTCCGACACGACTAATATGGCATCCGGTATATTGGAAGTGGATTTGTTTGATCACATTAAAAATATGATGTGGACCACCATTCCAGTTTTCCTGATTACATTTATTCTGTTCGCCTTATTATCTCCGGATATATCTTCTGTCAACTTTGGTGAAATGGAAGTCTACCAGCAAGGTTTACTTGATACTGGTCTGATAAGCTGGTATAACGCAGCAGTACCACTGGCTGTTCTTCTTGTCTTTTCAATGCTGCGTGCGCCAGCACTGCTTTCACTCACAGCCGGGATCGTCAGTGCGCTCCTCTTGTCGACTCTACATACCTCGCCTTCTCTTACAGGGATATTCAATATTCTGTTCGGCGGCTTTGTTTCTGAAACCGGCGTGGCGGAGATCGATGAACTTTTGACCCGTGGCGGCATGGAGAGTATGTTCTTCACAATCGGCATTGTCCTCCTCGCCCTCGGCATGGGTGGATTGCTCTTTAAGCTGGGCATCGTGCCCCGATTGTTCGCATCAGTGGAGAGAACACTGAAGGATGTGAAATCAGTCATCATCGGATCGGCCCTCAATGCTATCGGCATCAATATACTGATCGGCGAACAATACTTATCCATTTTGCTGACGACCGAGACGTTCCAGAAGCAATATGAGAAAGTGGGGCTTGAAAACAAGAACCTTTCAAGGGTTGCAGAAGATGCAGGCACCGTCATCAATCCCCTTGTACCGTGGAGCGTGTGCGGCGTCTTCATTGCAAGTGTGCTGGGTGTCCCTACACTTTCATATCTGCCATTCGCCTTCTTCTGCCTGCTCAGTCCGATTATGACAATCCTGTTCGGAGTGACCGGCAAGACGCTTACCTACATCCGCAATGATGCGGAAAGAGATGGTGGAATTAAGCAAGTTCCACAAAGTGATCTTAGTTGATAAAAATCACCCGCCGGCATTGCCGGCGGGTGATTTTTATCGTGCATGATTCGATTCTTCTCGTCTATGGCTTTCATATCTGCCATAGACCATGAAGTAGATTCCCATAGCGAGGAGTATAGAGAGTACAAGGAGCTGATAGACACCACCGTAGCCAAATGATGGTACAAGCAGCCCTAGGAATGCTGGACCGAAGCCGAGTCCGATCTCCATCATAATGAAGAAGGTACTTGTAGCAAGTCCAACGTTCTCACGTGTGGCAATGTTTACGCAGACGGTTTGGGCAATCGATTGGAAGTTCCCGTAACCAAGGCCTATCAAGACACTGGCCGTAAGCAGCGCCCATCCCGTCGTGGCGCCCCCAAGCATGAAGAAGCCGATGGCCATCAATACGAATGCCGGGTAGAGGATGATGTTTGCCCCCCGGTTATCCATCAGCTTACCGGTGAACGGCCGTGTAAACGTTATCGAGATGGCATAGACGATAAAGAAGAAGCTTGCGGCAGTGACAAGATTGGCTTCTTTGGCGAACAGATTCAGGAATGACAGTATGGCGGCGTAGGCAAGCCCCATAAAGAAAATTGAAACGCCCATCGGAAGGACTTGCCGGTCGATCACCTTAAATTCTTTTAATGTCGGTTTGGATGGGGACTTGATATTATTCGTCCGAATCATCGGTATGGTGAAAGCCACCAAAAGTACAGCTACAGCGATGATCAGCAACATCATATTATATGGCATGATGCCCATCATGAAGAAGCCGAGGAAAGGCCCGATGGCGGAACCGACTACGAAACTCAGACTGAAATAGCTGATGCCTTCGCCCCTGCGGTTCTCAGGCACCGAAATGGTCGCCAACGTATTGAGCGCAGTGCTGATCAGACCGGTTGCGAATCCATTGAGGAAACGCGTGATGATGAGCAGTGCGAGCCCTCCCTCTATAAAGTAGAGGCTATAGGTGACGAAGAACATCACTGTTCCGATGTAGAGGAGGTGCTTTGCACCGACTGTATTGATCTGCTGCCCCGTCAGCGCCCTGCCGATCAGAACCCCGACGATGAAAATACTCGCCACCAGACCAGCCGTACTGGCTGATGCATTATAATTATCTATCACAAAACTGCCTATCGTCACCATTGATATGTACATTGAGAACATAATGATGAAATGGTACATGAATATGGCCAGAAACTCTTTCGTCCAAATCTTATTTTCCTGATGCATTTCCCGGGACAAGCCATCATATCCTTTCTATATATTGATTCTCCGCAACATTTTTATCATCATGTCCACTTCTTTAGAATCAAAATCCTGAAGTATTTCTCTCTGCATGTCTGCCATACGGGCGCGCACTTCCTTGAATAGGCGTTCACCCGAAGCACTCATACTCAGGTTCTTGCGCCTACGATCGTCAGTGCCGGGCGTCGACTCAATCAGATCGAGTTCAAGCAAGTATGTAATCACTTTGTTGGCGGTGGATTTTTCTATCTGCCTTCTTCTACTTACATCGACGAGCGTTGTTTCGCCATGTCTGGCAATATCCTTTAGGATCTGCCACTGGGCGCTGGAAAGGTCATAGGCTGATAGTATTTTGTTGGCTTCACCGGTATAAGGCCTATAGATATTGATACACAGTTCGAAGAATTCCTGTTCAGGATTCATCCGCAACACCCCTAATGGTTAGTTAGACTAACCAATTCTAACGCTTGTAAAACTTGAAGTCAAACATGTAAACGTTTTACCGATTTAAAATTTCATTCTGGCGATACCGGGCTTATGTCTACATAAAAACACATGAATATCATGTCATCTTCGGGAATCGCGAGCCGATTGCCGAAACAAGCCTTAAGAATGGTATAATATGCATGTAAATATAATTGAAAGGATGTCTCGAGTGGATCATTTTCACGTGGCAGAAAAAGAAGTACAGATATTATATGCGGACACTGACATGATGGGCGTCATCTATCACGCCAACTATGTAAAATGGCTGGAACTCGGACGAATGCAGCTCGTCGAAGATATCGGATTTGATTATACCGCTATGGAACGAGAAGGATTCTACGCCCCTGTATACAATGTGGATATCACATACAAAAAAGCGTTGAAGTATGGAGACCGTGCGTTTGTCCGTACATGGGTGGAAGAAAATACAGGCATGAGGACAAAATATGGTTTTGAGATTATAGACGACTCGGGGAATATATGTGCCGAAGGGACGACGACACATCTTGTCGTCAAGAAAATCTCTGGAGAATTTAAGCCGGTTGCGTTTAAAAAGGCATTCCCCGAGTGGTTCAGAAAATACGAAGAAATTAAAAAGAACTAGAAGAAGCAGCTTTTGGCCGCTTCTTCTAGTTCTTTTTATCGCTATACATATTCTTCGTATTCATTAGGATGCTGACCCTCAACCCGGCCTTCTTCTCCCTTATCAAGGGAATCTATCGCTTCAAGGTCCGCTTGTGAAAGTTCAAAATCATAAACATCAAGATTCTCTTTCTGATGCGCGGACGTGGCCGATTTTGGTATGACGAGGACACCGTTCTGCAGATTCCATCTTACAATCACCTGTGCAGGTGATTTTTCGTATTTATCGGCTATCTCCTTGATTTTTGGGTTGTCCAACACATCGTTGATCTCCCTACCGAACGGACTCCATGCTTCGGTTACTATGCCACGTTTCCTATTGGCCTCGACCAACGCCTTGTTGTTGAAGTATGGATGGCGCTCAATCTGATTGGTTGCCGGAGTGACGCCTGTCTCATCAATAAGACGGTCGAGATGCTCTTCAAGGAAATTGGAAACGCCGATGGTTTTGATCAATCCGAACTTCTTGGCATCAATCAGAGCTTGCCATGCCTCGACATATTTATCCTGCATCGGCAGAGGCCAGTGAATCAGATACTTATCAAAATAATCGAGACCTATACGATAGAGCGATTCCTGAATCATCTTGACCGCCTTTTCATAGTCGTGTGTTTTGCCTGGAAGCTTGGAACTGATGATCAGCTGTTCCCTCGGTACTTCGGCACGCCTGACTGCTTCCCCCACTGCCCCTTCGTTGAGGTAGTTGGTGGAAGTATCGATAAGACGGTACCCGTTGCCATCAACTGCCGTCAACATGCTGTTGACCCCGGCGGCCCCTTTGATGCCGACCGTACCGAGTCCAATCTTAGGCAACGCACTGCCATCATTGAGCTCAAATTTTTCCTGGTTCATCTATATCTTTCCTTTCTGCATATGTTGATATTCTTTTCTTCCCATCAGTTTTACAACCACAGAATCCAATAGCTCCGCCACCTCATATTTTAAAGACATAAAGCCCACGAAATCATAGACTTCCCACACTTCTGGCTCATCGAGCAGTCTATGGTAGGCTCCGGCTTCCTGTTCATCGGCTCTATGCGCGAAGTGGGGCCAGATATTTTCCAGGAAATTTTCCATTTTTTCTGCGGTATGGTCTCTACCATATGCCTGATCAAGAAGGCATTCAAAATCCCCGGCTGCAATCCCGGTGGATGAATTGAACAAGTTCTCGATCTGGTCAAATATGCCTGGATCTTTAAGGAGTACATAATGTTTTTCTTCAGCCCAGAGTTCTTTCAGCAACCGATATTGCTCTATACCAAGCTTCGTCTCCTGCAACCTTCCGAAGAAGGAACGCCTATAGAGGAAGTGGCGCAGATAAGGGATTTCTCCATTAGGTGCGCGACCGAATGGCGCATTCATCGTATCAAAAAACTTTATGCCTTGAACCTTTTCTTCTCCAATCGACATATTGCCAAGATGTGTGGTTTTCTTCGGGCGATGCTCTGTTGTATGTGGGTCCATTTCCGAATAGAGTTCGATATTGGCGCTCTGCGGGTCATAATCCATGCGGAATTTCAGCGTATCGTTGCCGTAGCTATGGGTCGTATAATATTTATGGCCCATATCCGTCCGCTTCGGCATTTCCGCAAGAAGAGAATCCAGACGGCTGTACAGGCCACCTGCACGGAAAATGTTGAGAAATCGTTTCACGTTTTTCCGTTCCACGTAAAGATGGATGTTGTACATCAGATTGATGACCTCGGAAGAGGTGCTGAATGGGAAATATGGGAAGTTGACACCGATGATGTCAATAGCCCGTATGGGGTGGTGGAACCTGATGCTGCATCCTTTGATGTTGACCAGTTGTTCAGGTATCTTTTTGGAGGTAGCTGCGTTTGACAGCCTGACTGTTGCGCACTCCACATCCCCGAATACCTTCTTTCCCTCTGCATTCAAGTGTACTGCTGCACGATGCAGTGTGCCGATACCGTGTGCCCGTTTCCTTCCTGCATCATGGACATCGAACCGCTCTATCAGATCGATGATGATCTCCGCTGCTGTCTTCATATCACGCCTCCTTCCGTTTTATCGTTTCATATTTGCCCTCATGGTTATTTTCACTTTTCCGTGACCCTCTAAACACTTTAAGCAGAAGCTGCCCCTATCACCTTTTTCCGTACTCCCCCCTGGGTACACGATGCGCTATATAAAACTGAAAATTATGAAATTTTTTTAAATTAATATTTAATTCACTAAAAGAAAAAAATTATTTTAAAGAAGTATAATTACAATAGACAAATGATGGATTTTTGTTATGGTGGATGGACTGTAATATAAAAATGATGGTTCTTATGAAAATATGAGAGCGTTTTCAGGATAATGGGAGTGGAAATATGCTAGAAATCTTAAGAGAAATAAACGCGATACTCTGGGGACCGCCAAGCTTGATACTGCTCGCCGGCACCGGCCTGTTTCTGACCCTCCAACTAAAGGGGATGCAGTTCAGCAAGCTTGGATATGCATTCAAACTGGCGTTCACTAAAGACAAGTCGGATGATGACGCTGAAGGTGATGTCAGCAACTTCAAGACATTGATGACTTCACTAGCCGGCATGATCGGAAACGGCAACATAGCCGGTGTCGCCACTGCCATTACACTCGGGGGTCCGGGCGCCCTGTTTTGGATGTGGCTTGTAGGTCTGCTCGGGATGGCCACTAAATATTCCGAAGCGCTGCTCGCGCAGATGTATCGGGTCAAAAATAAGAATGGAGAGTACTCCAGTGGTCCGATGTACTACATAGAAAAAGGGCTCGGTTCAAAATTCAAATGGCTGGCCGTCCTTTTTGCCTTCTTTGCAGCCTTTGCCGCACTTGGCATCGGCAACGGTGTGCAATCCAATACAATCGCCGATGTCATGGAGAACAGTTTCAATGTAACTGGATGGGTGACAGGTGTCATCCTCGTCATCCTGGTCGGATTGATTGTATTTGGAGGCATAAAGCGCATCAGTAACGTCGCCGGCGTATTTGTGCCGGTCATGGCCGTCCTCTATATCGTCAGCGCCCTCCTGATTCTGGCACTGAACTATGATCAGATCATTCCGGCATTTGGATTGATATTCAAGCATGCGTTCACACCAGTATCTGCTGCAGGCGGGTTCTCGGGAATCGTGGTCATGCAGGCTATGCAGCACGGCGTTTCAAAAGGTATCTTCTCGAACGAAGCGGGGTTGGGTACAGTCGCTCTGATTGCCGGTAACGCACGAACCACCCATCCGGCTAAACAAGCGCTTGTGGCAATGACAAGCACTTTCATCGTAACGATTGTGGTCTGTACCATGACGGGCCTTGTGCTTATCGTAACTGGCTTCTGGGATGCTTCTGGCGGCCTCATTTCAGGCGTGAGCCACAATCCGAACCTTGAAGCCGGTGCCTTGACCAGTGCTGCATTCGGCTCCTCTCTTGGTGCCATAGGGGAATACATCGTTTCCATCTCAGTCGTATTCTTCGGCTTCTCTACAATCATCGCCTGGTATGTATACGGTATAAAATGTTTCGAGTATCTATTCGGCCTGAAATATATTGCGGCCTATGGTGTCATCTACATCACAGCGACATTCCTCGGGACAGTAGCAGACCTTTCCACTGTCTGGGCTTTCGCTGATACTGCGAACGCACTGATGATGATACCGAACCTGGTTGGACTTCTTTTCCTCTATAAAGTGATCAAGGCGGAAACACAGGAGTTCTTTGCGAACCCGGTCCAAAAAATGAATATGTAGCAATTGACTGTCTGACCGCCTAAACTTGAGCGGCCAGACATTTTTTCATGCATCTGCGTTGCCTACCCCCTCTACCGACTCACGGCCATCTGCTATACTATGCTTATTACACTCAATCGCAATGGAAGGAGGAAACCATGGCACAAACCCATAGCAAATATCCAATAGATGAAAGGATGTGGTGGACCTACCCGATTCTGTTCCTTTCCGTCATCATATGGGGCAGCAACTTTATCATCGGGAAGATACTGGTCGAACACTTCGACGCCTACAGCATCACCATCATACGCCTGATTGCCATAAATGGTTTCCTCTGGCTGTTTGCTTCCCGCTATTTCCGCATGCCTAAAGTTCCCGCTAAAGTCTGGGTGGTCATCGTCTTATCGGGAATCGTCGGAATCGCCATGAACCAATACACATTCTTCTTGGGCCTGGTTACAGCGAGCCCCGTAACATCTGCCCTGATTCTGGCACTCGCCCCCGTCATGACAGCCGTGCTGACCATTTTCGTCTTCGGCGAGCGGAGAGGTGTCAAGTTCTGAATGGGCGCAGTGCTAGCTCTCGTTGGAGTGGTACTCAGCACTTTCGACGGCACGGCCATTGTCTTCGGATGGGGGGAAGGCGTCATAGTATTGACCATGCTGACGTTTGCAGTATTCATGATCCTCATCCAATGGATGTCAAAATATATCAATGCCATACAGATTACACTGCTGTCCAACCTCTCTGGCCTCATCCTTTTGCTGCCCTTCCTCCCCGCTGCAGATTATGGGCGGTTATGGTCGGCTGATTGGACGATGTGGTTTCTGCTCATCGCAAGCGGCATCATCGTCCATGGCATTACAAACATGGCATGGAATCGCGAAATGCCTAAAGTTGGGGCAGCGAACGCAGCATTGCTGATGAATCTTGAACCATTCGTCGCCATGTCGGGGTCGACGCTGATTCTTGGCACTGATATCCTCATTACTGAAGTCATCGGCGCTATACTGATCATCAGCGGGGTGACCCTATCCATACGCCGGGTACGCCGGAACACCAATTTCTACATGAATGATCTGGAAACGAATAACTGAATCATGCACTTGAATATAGTGTAGGGCCAAGGCCGTCGCCGACACAGAAAGGATGCTGAAAAACATGGAAATATTGATACTTTTTGCCGTACTGGCTGTGGGTATCGCAATCGGATTCATCAATATCGTTTCAGCCGGTGGCTCCATGCTGACGCTACCGATGCTCATATTTTTTGGCCTGCCATCGACCGTGGCGAACGGAACCAATCGTATCGCCATACTTGTCCAAAATTGTTTTGCACTTTATCAATTCCATAAAAATGGGCATCTGAACTGGCGTTTGAGTCTGATGTTGGCAGTCCCGACAACAATCGCATCAGTCTATGGTGCACGTATTGCCGTCAATATCGCCGATGAGACTTTCGATACTCTGCTGGCGACCTTCATGGTGATTTTTGCAGTTCTGCTCATCATCAAACCACAGCGCTACATGAAGGGGGCTTTAAATCTAAAGATTTCCATTCCGCTTCTTCTGGTTGCCTTTACACTGATCGGCTTCTACGGAGGAACGTTGCAGGCTGGTGTCGGCTTCTTCATCAGCCTGATCCTCCTCATGCTCATCCCCAGAATACCGATGGCCGAAGTGCATGGCATCAAAACGCTCGTCGTCACCATCTACGTTTCCATATCGCTGCTCGTCTTCATATTTAATGATATGATCGACTGGAAATTCGCAATTGCCTTATCCATCGGCTCAGCGATAGGCGGATCCTTCGGTGGAAAATATGCCAGCATCATGTCGGACAGGCTTCTGCAGCGCATTCTGATCGGGGCCATAATATTCTTCGCACTCATATTGATATTGAAATAAGATGCTCTCTAGAAAAAAAGTCTTGTCGTCTTCCTTCACCTTTTATAATACTTTTTGACAAAAGATACTTTATTTAGTTATTTATGAAACCGTTTTTATAGTATAATCTAGAAGAATTATTAATATGGAATGATGGTGATCAAATGGCTTCACAAAACAACAAAAAAGACTTTACATTCTTCATGGCACTTCTGCCTCTGCTATTGATGATCCTCGCAATGGCCACTGCTGTAATATGGCTGGGGCAAGATCCCCACTTGCCGCTTATTTTTGGAACTGCTTCAGCTGCAGTTGTGGCGTTGCTTCATGGGTTCAAATGGAGGGAAGTAGAAGAAATGATGTATAAGGGGATCCGTCTGGCCCTACCTGCCATCGTCATAATCATACTGGTTGGATTGGTCATCGGCTCATGGATTGGCGGTGGGATTGTCGCCACCATGATCTACTACGGCCTTGCCCTGATCAGCCCCTCCCTTTTTCTGGTGACCATTACGATCCTATGCGGCATCGTCGCATTGTCTATCGGCAGTTCATGGTCGACGATGGCAACCGTCGGTGTGGCTGGTATGGGAATCGGCATGAGCATGGGCATCCCACCTGCCATGGTTGCAGGTGCTGTTATATCCGGTTCTTATTTCGGTGATAAGATGTCTCCGATGTCCGATACGACCAACCTTGCTTCCGGTCTGACGAACACCGATCTTTTTGTACATATCAAGCATATGTTCTATTCGACCATACCAGGCCTCATCATTGCACTCACAGTCTTCTTTTTCCTCGGCCGCCAATTTGGAGGGGATGGCAGTGCAAACGCCGGTGAGATATCAGACATGATGACATCGCTTGACAATCAATTTCTGATTTCCCCTTGGCTGCTCGCTGTACCGCTTGCCGTCATACTGTGCATCACCTTCAAGATGTCCGCCATCCCGGCATTGATTGTCGGTATAGTACTTGGTTTCCTATGCCACCTCTTCGTGCAGGGGGGAGATCTCGGGACGGCCATTTCAACGTTGCAGGGGGGATACGTCATTGAATCGAGCAATGAGATGATCAATGAACTGTTCAACAATGGAGGACTCGACTCGATGATGTACACCGTCTCCATGACGATAGTCGCAATGACATTCGCCGGCATACTTGAATACAGTGGCATGCTGCAATCCATCATGAAACAGATTATAAAGATCGCTAAGGGGACGCTTGGTCTGGTCACTTCCACAGTCGTTGCGGCGTTCGCGACGAATGCAACATGTTCAGAACAGTATATTTCCGTAGTAGTGCCCTCCCGGATGTTTCTCCGTACTTACATCGAGAAGAACCTGCATTCCAAAAACCTTTCGCGCTCCCTGGAGGACGGTGGTACACTGACTTCAGTATTCATCCCGTGGAATACATGTGGCGTGTTCATCTACGGAGTACTCGGGGTCGCTGCCTGGGAGTATGCACCCTACGCAATATTCAATATGGTGGCACCGTTCATTTCGATACTGCTTGCCGCCACAGGCATCGGCATACACAAAATCACGGATGAAGAGAAGAACGCTTTTCTCACAAAATATTATGGTGGGCAGACAGAGAAAGATGAGCTGGCCACCGACAGCATGTAATAATTTGTGTTCAATAAAAAACCTGCAACCCGGATTCTCCCGGACTGCAGGTTTTCTAATTACTATTTCAATGTGTCTTCAACAGGCGTATCGCCTTCCAATACATAATAGGTCTTATTTTCAGGCTTAGCCGCATCCACTATATGGGCCAATACATTCGCGACATCTTCCCTTGGTACTTCGCCCATCTCAGTACCGCCTTCAAATAATCTCACTTTGGAAGTGCCCGCTTCGTTTTTAAGCATTCCTGGTCTTAAGATTGTATAGTCCAATCCTGAAGATTTCAGGTATTCATCTGCACGATGTTTTGCATACAGATAGAATTTCATCTTCTCATCAGATTCTTTCGGTTGGTCAGCCCCCATGGAGCTGAGCATGACGAAATGTTTGATGCCTGCATCCTTCGCATTATCGACTGTTTCAATGGCACCTTCCTGGTCGATGACTACTGTCTTGTCAGCTCCGGTATCGCCGCCTGATCCGGCTGCAAATACAACTGATTCGACGCCTTCGAATGCATGGGAGAAATCTTTTTCAAGATCACCGAGAACTGTATCGATACCTTTATCTTTGAATACTTTCTGTTGTTCTTTCTTGCGTACCATCGCTACCGGCTGATGGCCTTTATCCTTCAATTTCTCAACAAGCTGATGGCCTACCTGACCATTCGCACCTATTACAAGTACTTTCATGTCAATAGTCCCTCCTTGATTTATCTTTTATCTATACCCAATTAGGGGGGGTCTAAACATGATAGACGCACTTTCTCTATACGAGATGCTCTACTAGCCTCTCGTAGGAGATCGGGAAGCTTCCAGTGATGGATTTTACAGGATGTTTTCTAAATATTTCAAATAAATGGCTTTATGGCGTATATTGTTTATAATGTATATTTCTGAAAGTGTTGGAGGGGAATATCAATGAATAGAAGCTTAGCACCGCTCCTCATTCTGATGGCTGCAGTTCTTTGGGGCACGGTGGGGACCGCAAAAACTTGGCTGCCAAATGATGTCGACAGTATTTCACTCGGGGCCATGCGACTTCTGATCGGCAGTCTTATCCTGCTCGTCATTGCCATGTCGACCGGCCAGCTAAAGCGCCGGGGATGGCCCATCCATATTGTATTGATGACTGGTGTGGCCATGGCACTCTTCCAGCCTTTCTTCTTTAATGCGGTCACTTTGACCGGGGTAGCTGTCGGCACGGTCGCCTCAATAGGCAGCGCGCCGGTATTCTCTGGTTTTATAGAGTGGGCTGTCCATAAAACCCGTCCGGGACGTATCTGGTGGCTTTCCACTTTCCTTGCGGTAGCGGGATGTCTGCTCCTTATGCTCAATTCAGGGGCGGTGACGGTCGACCCGCTCGGAGTATTATCAGGGCTTGGGGCAGGTTTTTCCTTCGCAAGCTATGCCATCCTGAACTCAAAGCTTGTCCAGACCCACCCACCCGTTGCCAGTGCTGCGGTAGTGTTTACACTCAGCGCTGTCATGTTGGCACCTTTCCTCTTCTCCAATGATCAAACTTGGCTGATGACGGCAAATGGTTTATCCGTATCCCTCTATATTGGTCTGATAGCTACAGGCTTGGCCTATTTCCTCTTTTCCTACGGCCTGCAGCATGTGAAATCTTCTTCCGCAGTCACCATGGCTTTGGCAGAACCGCTTACGGCCGCACTTCTTGGCGTACTACTTGTAGGCGAGGTGCTGTCACTATTGTCCTGGGTGGGCATGATCATGCTGCTCATGGGTATAATCATCCTTGCCCTCCAGTCGCGCCTCTCGCGCCGCACAAGGCGTCCCATATAAAAAACCCGCCCTTCATCCGGGCGGGCGCAGTCTTATGCTTCTAGCGTAATAGCTTCCATAGCTTTAGGGAATGTAGTCAATACTTCCGTTTCCTCATCAATATACAGCATATCTTCTATACGTACACCGCCGAACCCTGTCTTATAGACGCCGGGCTCTATCGTAATGACATGTCCTTTCTCCAGCAGGTCCGTATTTTCGGCATCAAGGGATGGCGCTTCATGTAGTCCAAGGCCCAGTCCATGACCAATGCGGTGGGTGAAGTAATCTCCATAGCCATCTGAATGGATTGAACTCCGGGCTGCATCATCCAGTTCATGCATCGGTGTGCCGACCTGTGACTTCTCTATACCGGCAGCATTCGCCTTGAGCACGGATTCATAGATCGAGCGCTGCTCTTCTGTTGGCTCACCAATGATGAAGGTCCGCGTCATATCCGAGACATAGCGGTCTTTGGTCACCACTCCAAAATCGATAAGGAGGAAATGTCCAGGCTCTACTGCCTTGTCCCCCGGCTCACCATGGGGCATCGCTGATTTTTCGCCCGTCAGTACAAGCGGCCCGAACGATACATCGATGGCGCCATAGGCTTTGACACGTTCAAGCAGAAATTCTGCTATCTCCTTTTCCGTCTTGCCGGCCACCGGCTCCTTCACGAAATCATATAGCGCTTTTTCTGTGATATCCACCGCTTCCTGAAGTTTTTTCTTGTCGTCTTCATCCTTTTGCCCGCGCAGTGAATTGATGCTGTCTTCAACTGAAACAACCTGGTCCGCCGTATAGTTTTCCAGTAGTTTCTGATAGCGGTTGTACGTGACATGGCCGCCTTCTATGCCGATGCTTTCTGCCTCCAGCATATGCTCGAACAACTGGTTGAATGGCTCTTCCCCGTCGTTATATGGCAGATGCACATCTGCGGTCGCGGTATCATTCACCACTTCCTGGTCGAGCGCCGGAAACATCAATGCTGTTTCCTTCGTCTTCGTATCCACGAGCAGTGCCAACATACGCTCATGCGGTTCGATGAAACAGCCCGTGAAATAGAATACGTTCATCGGGTCGGTGATCATCACCATGTCTACATCCACCTGTGCCGTCAGGCGTGCCACTCTATCTTCATATTTCTGCGTCATACTCTACATCCTTCCTGATGAATTATAATGTTTCACCTTACCATTATAATAAACATCTCCACACATTCAAAATGCTTGAGGGTCCTTTATTCATCAGAAGCGGCAAGCGCTCTGATCACGCGGCAAGGATTTCCTGCCGCCACAACATTCGGGGGCATATCTTTCGTGACGACTGAACCTGCACCGATGACCGTATTATCTCCAATCGATACCCCAGGGTTCACCGTGACATCGGCACCCAACCAGACATCATCACCGATTGTAATCGGCAGGCCCAATTCCAGCCCTTCCCGCCTCTTCATAGGATCGAGGGGATGGGTCGCTGTTATCAGTGAAACATTAGGGCCTAGACTCACATGATTCCCGATAGTGATTTTAGCGACGTCCAGCAATGTGCAGTTGTAGTTTGCAAAGAAATTGCGCCCGACCTTGATATTGATGCCGTAATCACAAAAGAAAGGCGCCCGGATTGATGCACCGTCGGCATGATATCCGAACAGCATATCCAAAAGACGCGTCTTTCCGCCTCCGCCCGGATGGTTGTACTGATCCATCAGATATTGGGCATTTTCACGCAGATGCACAAGTGTCGCGTCATACGGATCATAATACTCTCCGTTGAGCATTTTTTCCTTCTCTGTCATTCCATATCCTCCAATCTCCATTTCATCGTTCGGCCCTTGCCGCCTGATAAACATAAATGCAATGATTTCCCGGGAAATCATTGCATTCATAAAATCGAATTCTAGTCCATATGTTCATTAAACCAATTGACGATCCGCTTCAGCCTATCGATTCGCAGATTCGGTTTGCCGGTACGTGACAGATTGTGGTCCGCCTCCGGGAACCGTACGAACTGGACAGGCTTTTTCCTATATTTCAATGCGATATATAACTGCTCGCCCTGTTCAATCGGACATCTCAAATCCTGTTCACTATGCAGTATAAGCAATGGCGTCTCGACGGCATCCACATATCTGATTGGAGAGTGATGCCACATTTTATCGATATCATTAAATTCTGCCCTGATCTGCCAATCTGTAAAGTAATAGCCGATATCCGACACTCCCCGGAAACTGATCCAGTTGGATATACTGCGCTGCGTCACCGCAGCTTTGAAACGGTTTGTATGCCCAACGATCCAATTCGTCATGAAACCGCCATAGGAGCCGCCCGTCACTCCAATATTATCGGCATCTATCCATTTGTACCTGGACGTGATGAAATCCACACCTGCCAGGATATCCTTGTAGTCGCCGCCACCATAGTCGCCCCGTACCGCATCGACGAATGACTGCGAATAGCTGTGCGAACCGCGCGGATTGACGAAGAGTACGGCATACCCGGCAGCTGCAAGCACCTGCATTTCATGGAAATATGAATGTCCATAAAATGCATGTGGGCCGCCATGGATATTGACGATCATCGGATGCGCCCCGTCCGGAGTGAAGCCGACTGGCGGCATGAACCACCCATGCACTTCCGTGCCATCAAAACTATTGTAGACGATATCCTCCGGTTCGATGATGAGGGTCTTTTCCGTATAGTCGGCGTTGATGCGGCTCAATTGTTCAAGCGTTCCGGTCGCATAGTCGTAGCGGTACAATTCTCCCGGGGAGGTATGGTCCGCAATCGTCAGGGCGGCAAAATCCGGCCCCACGTCCATCCCATGTATATGATGCCTGCCTTCCAGCACCGGTTTTATCTCCCCTTCTATATTTCCTTCGTAAAGGTTTACACTGCCATGATCGGAAACAAGGAAAAGGAACCGTTCATTGGAGATCCATTTCGCAATATCCGTTTCCACGGATTGCTGCGTGTCGGCCACGAGATGATCACCGACTGGTCGGTCGAGCCCTGCTGTCACATGCAACTTGTCGCCTGACTTCAGATTATAGAGATGAAGTGTTGCGTGTGTGGCATTTTCATATTCCCGGCCCATCTCGACGATAAGGAGCCGCCGGCCATCAGGGGAGACTTCGACTTGCAACACTCCGCCTTTTTGCGTCGGTATTTCAGTGTCTTCCCTGCCCCTCCTGATGAAGAGTCTCTCACTGAAGTTGAAATCCCTGTCTTCACTTCTGTCTGTCGCATAGATGAAACCATCATCGAACGTTTCCAGAAGCGTATGGTTCTCCTCTCCTTCAAGGAGCGTCTCCACCGTTTTGGAGTCGATACTGATCGATTTGATGTTTGCATACTTTTCTTTCATAAGACCGATGCCATCCGCCTTATATTTCATCCGATCAATAACGACAGGTTCAGGTTTTTTGTCTTCATCAGCTGTGTCACCCGCCTCCCCTTCCTTCAGACTATGGAGAGACTGGTAGAATACACGTCCGCCTCCTTTAGAGAACTCGGCATGTGAAACCCCTTCCTTTTCGTGGGTCAGCTGCATCCTCTCTCCGCCAGATGTCTCAAGCAGGAAGACCTGGTTCTTATCATCCACCTTGGTGATGAACAGGAGCCACCGGCCATCTGCCGAATGCCTGATGTTCGACAGCCGCTCTTCGTTATATGTAAGTTGCCTTTCCCGGTCCTCATCCATCTTATAAAGGTGGGTGAAATAGTCGTTCTTTTCTTCATCGAGACGTGTCACCAGTGCCGTTATGCCAAAAGCGCCGATTTTAGGTGCCGTCACGGAGCGGATTTTAAATATATCTTCCACTTGTGTTTTCTCTGCCACTGCCATCCCCCCTTAAAATAGAAAAAAGACTGAATATACAGCCTTTTCTCTATTTTAGCATGTAAAGTATCGTTTGCATAATCATTCCTAAGCTTTGGTCAGCACACGCTTATACATCAAAAAGATGAACAGCGGTACAGCCGAAATCATGACCATGACACCAGTCGGTATCTGCAGGGGCGCGATGACAGTACGGCCGATTGTATCAGCAATATTGACATAGATCGCACCGTAGAGGGATGAGAGTACCAGCAACGGACGAAATCGCATCGGCTTGAAGTAGAGCAGCATCTGCGGGACGATGATGCCGACCAGGGCAATCAATCCCGTGTAGCTGATGATGACCAGAGGTGGAACGGCAGCTGCTATAAGGAGGAAGGGACGGATTTTTGCGGCATCGACGCCCAAACTGTATGCCCTGATATCCCCGAGGTTCAACATATCGAGCGCGTGTCCATATCTATAGAGGAAAACCACCCCCACTATAGTCAACACCCCCGTCAGCAGCGTCTCCTGATAACGCGATCCGGATAATGAACCGAACATATAGCGGGCGATTGATTCGGTCTGTTCCGGTGCCATCAGAATGATGATGTAGAGCACGCCACTCATCATCGCTCCAAGGAGCACACCGATGACGATCAATGTTTCCGGACGATACGCTGTATCTATGCGCTTCGCTGCAGCAAGTACAATACCCATCGCAATCATGCCCGCCAATATGCTCAATATCGGACGCATAAAAAAAGGCATGATGCCTGCCACCGCCATAGCACTGCCAAGCACTGCGGCATTCGCCATGCCTAATGTAAAGCTATCCGCCATCGGGTTTCTGAGGACAATCTGGAAGACTGCACCACTCATTGCCAGAGCAGCCCCTGTTATCATGGCAGACAACATACGGGGCAGCCGGATTTCAAAGAGGATCGTATGCTGCTGTTCAACTTCCAGGGTCGCCAGGCCGACGGAACCTGCAAACAGGGACACCGCCCCGCTGATGATCAGCACCAACAGTAGAATCCAGATATGCCTACTCATAGATGCAGCGTCCCACCGCCCTCAATCCATCCGCTATACGCGGACCTGGACGTGCCAGGAGGTCAGGCTCGATGTTGCACTGATTTTTGGGGTCATCCAGTTCATGTCCTTCAATGCCCGGGATGCCACTGAGTGCCTCCTCCAATTCCTCATCGCCAAGCCCCATGATGGAAACCACCTCGGTTGGATTACGTTCAATGACTGCTTCGGGACTGATTGCCGCGTAGCCGTCGATATCATCAAAAGCATTTTCGACATGTATTTCAGATAGGGCGTCATCTATGAATGTTTCCGTTCCCGCTGTATACAATTCAGGATCGCTTGAAATGTGGATGAATACCCGAGCTTCTTCATCTCGATTTTCGAAGACGCTGTTCTGGACATTGACCTTCCGTTCAATATCATCGTTCAACCACTCGGCCGCCGTCTTCTCATTGATGAATTCACCGATGGCCTTTATGGAGTCGTATATGCCTGAAATCGATTTGGCTTCCTCCACTACAAGCACTTCCGCTCCGGTACTTTCAGAAACCTGTTTCAGAGTATCTTCATAATAGGGTGATGAAGATTCATGGCCGAGGATGTGGGTCGGTTCAAGGGCGATCATTTTCTCGGCATCAAGTTCAAAAGTGTTGAACTTTGTAATTGACGCGTCATTCGCCACTGATTCAGGATAGTTATCTTCGCTCGTTACGCCAACGAGATTGGTCTCCAGGCCAAGCTCGACCAGTATTTCCGTGTTGCTTGGCATCAGCGAGATGATGCGCCTATCTTCAAAGCCCGACTCGATATCCTCTTCCGTACCACTGCATCCCGTCAGGATGAACAGCGTCATGGCCAGAAGGACCTTCCATCTTTTCATCATAGAACCACTCCTTCTGGTTTTTTTCGTGCCTCACGACACATGATCCCCCTTGCCGGGAGGCAGGGGGGACCCGTCTACATCTTATCAGGCGCAGAAACACCTATCAGTCCAAGTGCATTGGCGAGTGCTTGCCTCACTGCCTCTATCATAAGGAGATAGGCGGCGGTCTGGGCACGGTCATCCGTCAATACTTTGTCTGCATTATAGAATTTATGGAATGCCGAAGCAAGTTCCTGGATATAATTCGGAATGCGGTGGGGCGCACGGTTTTCCGCCGCATTTTGGACGATGTTCGGGAAGTCGGCAAGCTTCTTCAATACCAGAAGCGCCTGTTCATGCTGGATGACATCAAGGTCCGCAGACTCATCTAATGTATGGCCTGCGTCCTTCGCCTGACGCAATATTGAACAGATCCGCGCGTGGGCGTACTGTGCGTAATAGACCGGGTTGTCGCTTGATTCCGATTTGGCAAGTTCCAGATCGAAGTCGAAATGGGTGTCCGGACTGCGCATCGCAAGGAAGTAGCGGCTGGCATCGACACCGATCATATCAATGATATCCCTCAATGTAATCGCTTTGCCGGTACGCTTGCTCATTTTGACCTCTTCGCCGTTTTCAATCAGGCGCACCATCTGCATGATTTGAATCTCAAGTCGCTCTGGATCTTCACCAAGTGCACCGAGAGATCCTTTCAGACGTTTGATGTAGCCATGATGATCGGCACCGAAAAGGTTGATCAGCTTGTCGAAGCCCCGTTCAACCTTATCAAAATGATAGGCCACATCCGGCATCAGATAAGTATAAGTCCCGTCCTGCTTCCTCAGCACGCGGTCCTTATCATCCCCGAAATCTGTGGTCCTAAGCCACAATGCTCCATCCGCTTCATAAGTGTAGCCATTGGCAGACATCTTTTCCAAAGCCATATCGATTTCGCCCTTTTCATAAAGCATCGATTCACTGAACCAGTTGTCGAAGTGCACATTAAAATCTTCAAGGTCCTGCTTCAGCTTCTTCATTTCGTAGTCGACGCCCATCTGACGGAACATCCTGATACGGTCTTCACGGGTAGTTTCCGCAAGCTCCGGGGACTCCTCTGCCAACTTTTCGGCCATCTTCTTAATATCCTTGCCCATATAGCCGTCCTCCGGCATATACAGTTCCTGGCCAAGTGCTTCCATGAATCTTGCTTCGATGGATTTGGCCAGGTTCTCAATCTGGTTTCCGGCATCGTTGATGTAGTATTCGCGCGTAACATCGTAACCGGCAAAATCCATGATGGCAGCGAGCGTATCTCCGACACTCGCATTGCGCGCATGTCCGATATGAAGGTCCCCGGTCGGATTCGCGCTGACGAATTCAATCAGGATCCTCTCCTTACTCTCCAGTTCGCTCCGGCCGTAATCCTCCTTCTCTGATAAAATCTGCTTGATGATGGCCGTCAGCGAAGCTTCATCCATCCTGAAGTTGATGAAGCCGGGCCCTGCTATCTCGACAGATTTGACGCTTGCCGCTTCCCGGTCCAGATTATCGATGACGATCTGGGCGATTTCACGTGGATTGCGCTTTGCCTGCTTAGTGAGCACCATTGCCACGTTTGTGGAAAAGTCACCATTCGCCTTATCTTTAGGTACCTCTATCTTGACCTCAGGGACGGCTTCAACTATCCCGGCCTGTTCAACTGCTGCTTCGATCGAGCTCTTCAACTGCTGTCTCAAATCCATCGTTTTACCCTACTCTCCTGATTTTATAATGGTAATCCCCAAGCTTGTCTCCGGAGTCATGCACTTCATAATGGATCTCAATGGCCTGCTCACCGATTTCAAGCGACTTTGTCCTGATTCTCAGATGATGTTTGCCGGCCGGGGATTCATAGAATGTATCCGTCATTTCATCTTCAACGAAATGGAAGTTCATATTGATGACGCCGCGGCGCTGTATCTTTACAAAACCATCACCCACCCGGAGGATGACATCCAAAGCATGCTCATCAAGCTGTTCGGCATAGCGCATGTAGATGTCATTGCGCTCTATCACCTCAACATCGACCTTCTGGCTGTAGCGCTTTGTTTCATCATTCATCGTGACGGTTTGGTCCACCTGGTATTCTGCTTTAATGTTATTCATATTATCTCCTTCAAGTACTGTAAATTATAACATACCCCCGCGCACCCTGCCTATATCTGCAGGAGGGTCGTGGCGATCGAAAAGTAGATGGTCAGGCCGATCACATCGTTCAATGTCGTGATAAATGGCCCGCTTGCTACGGCAGGGTCAATCTTCAGCTTGCTGATGATGACCGGCAGGATGGTACCGATGATGGTCGAGATGCTCAAAGTGATCAGCAGGGACATGCCGACGACGAACGCCAGCCACACTTCCTGATACAATACCGTAATCAACAAGACGATGGTCACACCACTTGCCAGACCGACCAGGACACCTGTGGCAAGTTCGCGCCTGAGGATGCGGAACAGTCCATGGTCACGGTATCCGCCTGTTGAGATCAGGCGCACCATCACAGCAAGCGACTGCGTCCCGGTATTCCCTGCTGCATCCATGATGAGTGGGATGAACAGGGACAGCAGCACGACCGCTTCCAAAGTCTCTTCAAAAGCCCCGATGACATTGGCGGTCAACAGCCCGAGGAACATCAGCAGGACAATCCAAGGCGCCCTCTTTTTGGCCGTTTGATAGGGGGAGACCTCCAGATCGACGGTGCCCCTGGAAGCGGCGAGTTCACTCATATCTTCCGTTGCTTCAAACTCGATGATGTCGATGATGTCATCGACGGTGATGATGCCGAGCAGACGATTGGCGCTGTCTATGACCGGGATGGTGACTACATCATAGTCCTGCATGATATGCGCCACAGCTTCCTGATCTTCATCCGCATTCACTGTTATGATGACCTTTTCGCTAAGTGTTTCCATCGTTTGGTGATCTTCTGCCATCGCCAACTCACGCAGGGAAACAAGCCCCTTCAATTTTTCGTCCTCTACAATATAGATTGAATGGAGACCCTCATTCCTCGGAACATGGCGCAGTCTTTCCACGACTTCTTTTGCGCTTTCTTCCTGCGTGGCAGTCATGAACTCCTTCTGCATGATGCTTCCCGCACTATGCTTTTCGTATGCCAGCAGCTCTTCAATGTGGCTGCGTTTCTGTTCGCTCAATCCTTCGAGCAATCTGTTGCGGCGCGCTTCATCCATTTTGGAGAAGAAGCGCTGCACATCATCGGAAGGCAGGTGCTCGAGCATCACCCTGCCATATTCGTCGGACATACGGCTGAACAGCCGCGATTGCCCCGTATATGAAAACCATTTGAAGAGCTTGGCAAAGTCTTCAGGCGGCAGCAGTCCAAAAAGCGCCTTCTGATGCTGCGCTTCCATCTCCTCGATGATCTGATACTGTTCGTTGCTGTGCAACAGCTTAAATTCATCCAAAAACATCTGCGGATCGTCGATAAGCAGATCGATGTAGTTCTGGATCACTTCTTTATCCAGGTGTATCTTAAGGTCCCTCATGGATAAGCACCTCCCTAAAATGATTTTAACTAACGACACTTCCATTATAGACTGAATAACAAAAAAGTGGCCGGGATGTCTCCCGGCCACAAGTGTCCTAGTTATATCTCATATAACTATATATATTCTATATTCCAATGACAGAATCTGCAATCTTTTTATAGATTTGACACAGTATCGTCACAAATCAGTCATTTTTCATTTCTTCCTGGAGCTCGGTTGCGTTATTCCACATTTCTTCGTTATAGGAAATCAGGAACTTCTTTAGGGCTGTACGGCTGAAGCCGTCCATTTTACCCAAGTCGATCTTCCCCTTCACGGCACGGTCCAGCATGTTGACATGCTCAGGCATCAATTTGTAGGCCCGGCGTTTCGTGCGGTTTATCATTTCGAAGCAAGCACCTATGCCACTGTATTGTGGGCCGTTTTCCTTGCGTTCAACCGCCACCCAGACCAGCCATAAGTTTTTGGCATCCTCGCCTTCCACTTCGCTTTTGTCAGTTACCCACTTCACACGGCGCTCCACTTCCGCACGGCCATGGAGACCTCCCATATCGATATATGTTTCACCTGTATCTGCGTTCACATAGACGGGTGCCACATTCTCCAGGCTGATTGATCCGATATTCTGACCTTTGTGCCCGTCAAGCGGGTCATTTTTGATGATGTTGAACTGGAATCCCTTTTTCTTGCCATTGGATTCATTAGCCATTCTATATCCTACTCCTATGCCAATTCATTAAGTAAATTGATGATTTCGCCTTTTAGCTCAAGATTTTCTATCTGCAGTATCTTTTCTTTGGGGTAATACAACTTCGAATCCATGCGGTGCACACCGGTAATGCTATTTATGATGGCGGACTGGGAACTTATCTCCCTCAGTTCCCCGTTATTCCTCATGATATGGATCGGCCAGCGGTTGCTTTTGGAGCCTGGACGGTCGTAATCATATGGCAGATCCGAATAGGAGTCACTGAAGAAATAATACTCGGGATCGATACCGGCCTTCTCGAACAGGTGCTGCAGTTCGGTAAAGGTGATGACTGAACCGTCGAATGGCAGATATTTGAAGAGGTCCCTGTTTACCAGTCGATGCGACAGGTCGCTTAACACAGGGTCACCCTCATGGATCCATTCCTGGAGATAGAAATTGACCACCATTTCGTCCAATCTCAAATAATCTTCGACACTCACTTCCCCGGAAAAGAACGGGATGAAGTATTTTGGTGCCTGCTTGAACTGATAGCCTTCTTCATGCAGATGTTTTGCACGCCGCAATATCAGATTCAAAAGGACCTCTCCACCACGTGAGACCGGGTGGAAGTACACTTGCCAATACATCTGGTAACGGCTCATCAAATAATCTTCGACCGCATGCATGCCGCTCTCCTTGATGATGATCTCATCCTTGCTCGGCCTCATCACCCGCAGTATGCGCTCCATATCAAAGGTCCCGTAGCTGACGCCGGTGTAATACGAATCACGCTGCAGATAGTCCATCCGGTCTGCATCGATCTGACTCGATATCATGCTGATCACCAGCTTATTTTCGTGGGTCTTATCGATCACTTGGGCCACTTCCAATGGGAAATCGATGCCGACCTTCTTCAAAACGGCATTCACTTCGGTATTCCCCAGTATGATCTTACGGGTGAACGCCTCATGGTCGGTATCGAAGATCGTCTCGAAGCAATGGGAAAATGGACCGTGGCCCAAGTCATGAAGCAAGGCCGCCGCAAGCGCAAGCAAACGGTCGTCGTTATTCCACTCTTCAAACTCCTGGAAGTTGGTTACCATACGCCTGACTATTTCATAGACGCCGAGTGAGTGATTGAACCGTGAATGCTCGGCTGAATGGAATGCCAGGTACAGTGTCCCCAGCTGCTTGATCCGCCTCAACCTTTGGAACTCCTTGGTTTTGATCAGATCCCATATCACCTGGTCACGAACATGAATATATCGATGCACCGGGTCTTTGAAGACTTTTTCTTCTACAAGCTGCTTTTTTCCATATTCGTCCTGTGACATCCCGCCACCCTCCCTTCAACTGCCTTTAATGATACTTTACCATAAAAAGATGAGCTACCGAAATACGGCAGCCCAACGATGGGTTTCCTTAAGGGGCGTCGGTGTTCTCCAGCGGGTTCTTCTTATCCTTTTGCTGTTGGACATCCTTCTCCCTTTCTGCTTCCTTCTTGCTGTCTTGCTGGGGCGGGTTATCCGCCGGCACTTCTTCCGTCACTTCATTGCCGGATTTATTCTTCTCTTTTTTAAGCTTCTCTTCTTCTTCCCTTGTCGTCATTCTTTTGTTTTCATCTGCAGTCACATCATCCACTCCTTTTATGGTACTGTTCCACTTGCCGCGGTCGATTAAACCTTATTTCCGCATAAAAAAGAAGGCGCCGGCCAACCAGCCTGCCTTCAATCATTTCTGTTCCAGGACGTGGATATCTTTATTGCGTGTTTTCATCCGCTCGAGATGATGGGTATAGCGGGCTTTCTGCGCTTCATCCATCTCTGGCAGCGGCGTGACTGCACCATGCTCCTTCAGTATGTCGATCATGGCCTCAAGCACCTCATCAACCGACATCTCAGTGCCGAGAAGTTCATTGAGGGAGGCCATATCTTCTGGGTGGACATCCGGATAGGTGAACTTCGTTCCTTCGCCCTTTATGCCCAATGCATAGAACCGGCGCATCACTTCCGCACGCCGACTGCCGCTGCCCGCAATCGAGAGGTAGATCTGCACGGCGACACCATCCCTGATGCGGCGCTGCGAGATGCCTGCGAACTTCCTCCCCCCGATACTCAGATCATAGCTGCCAGGGCAGTAGCTGTGGACGATTTCGCCCGTTTCCACTTCTGCTTCGGAGAAGGTTCTCCTGACCAGGTCCAGCATAAGATCATATCCATCATCTATCTGGGGCAATGTCGATTTCGGCAGGATCAGTGAGATGTTCAAGATGCCGGAATCAAGGACGACGCCGAGACCCCCGCTATTGCGTACGATATATTGGAATCCAGCCTCCTCCAGATAGTTGAGCCCATCCTGAAGATGGGGCAGACGGGCATCGTGCAGCCCGAGTATGACGAAAGGATCATGGACCCATGCCCTGACCTTAGGTATGCCATCCTGCGATACCATTTCCTGAAGTACATCATCCATGGCAAATGACATGAACGGATGGGGGGTTGCATCTACGGGCACAAATTGCCAGTCCGCCTTCAATCCATCAATCGTCATGCTGATTCAAGGCTTGGGTCGCTGTAAACAGCGCCAAGTTATAGACTTCATCCTTGGAACATCCGCGCGACAGGTCATTGACCGGCTGGTTCAATCCTTGCAGTATGGGGCCATATGCTTCAAATCCGCCGAGACGCTGCGCAATCTTATAGCCGATGTTACCCGCTTCAAGCGAAGGGAAGATGAAGACATTCGCGCGGCCTTCTAGCGGAGAGTCTGGTGCCTTCTTCTCTGCCACACCTGGAACAAATGCCGCGTCAAATTGGAGTTCTCCATCAATCGGCACCTCAGGAAGTTTTTCCTGGGCATATTGTGTAGCCAGTTTCACCTTCTCTGTTTCCTCGGTTTTGGCAGAGCCTCTTGTTGAGAAGCTGAGCAGGGCGACGCGGGGCTCCATCTTGAAATCCCTTGCGGTTTTAGCCGTTTCCACAGCCACTTCCGACAATTCCTCAGCATTGAGTTCGGGATTGATTGCACAGTCACCCATGACATAGAGTTCATCTTCACGGATCATGAAGAATACACCACTTGTACGGGAGACACTTGGTTTTGTCTTGATGATCTGCAATGCAGGACGGACCGTATCCGGTGTCGAATGAATCGCTCCGGATACCAATCCTTCAGCACGTCCCGTGTAGACGAGCATCGTACCGAAATAATTGACATCGTTGAGGATCTCATCAGCCTGTTCTGCCGTCACTTTTCCTTGACGACGCTCGACGAATGCATCGGTCAAGGCATCTTTTTCTCCGTAATCTGTAGGATCGATGGTCTCAACCTTGCCCAAATCCAGGTTTTCCTGTTCTGCCAATGCATCCAGCTCTTTTTTGGCACCGAGCACAATCGGTTGGACATAAGTCGTATCCGCCAACTCGACTGCTGCAGTAAGAATTCTTTTGTCGCTCCCTTCAGGAAAGACGATTTTGACATTCTTGCCTTCCAGGTTCGACTTGAGGTCTTTTAGAAATTTACTCATAATATCCTCCTTGATTACCTTTACATACGCAATATTATACTCTTTTTGTCACATCATTTCATCCTTGCATGCTTTTAAAACGTTTTCTTATGGAGTAAAATGAGGAGAGATATCAAAAAAGGAGAGATACACTAATGAACGAAGCTGCACAAACACTTGACGGTTGGTATAGCCTCCACTTGCTCTACAGTGTCGACTGGCCTTCCCTCCGCCTACTGGAAAAAGATGAGATGGAGACGCTCGTCACGGAGCTCCAAGATTTCCTCAAGCGTCAGGAGGAAGTTCATGATAAGAAGGAAGGCAGCTATGCCTTCTACAATATAACTGGACAGAAGGCAGATTTGATTCTATGGATGCTGAGGCCGACAATCGACGAACTGAATGCACTGGAATTGGAATTCAACAAACTGCAGATCAGCGATTTCCTCATCCCTGCCTATTCCTATGTGTCGATCATCGAACTGAGCAACTATTTGGCAAAGGAATCGGATGAAGATCCGTATCAGAATGAGTATGTCAAAAAACGCCTTTACCCGGAAGTTCCAAAATCACGCTACATCTGTTTCTACCCAATGGATAAACGTCGCCAGGGTGAGGATAACTGGTATATGCTCGATATGGAAAAACGTCGTGAGCTCATGCGTTCCCACGGCATGATCGGACGTGGATATGCCGGCAAGGTGAAGCAGTTCATCACAGGCTCTGTCGGACTCGATGAATACGAGTGGGGCGTCACGCTCTTCTCTGACGAGATGCTCCAGTTCAAGAAATTGATCTATGAGATGAGGTTCGATGAGGTTTCAGCGAGATATGGCGACTTCGGAGACTTCTATGTCGGTGTGCACCTGCCAGCGGATTCCTTGCTGTCATTCTTCAGATAAAGTTTAAAACATCATATTGATGGCTATATATTATTAAACACATCCATCAAGTTGGGAGGAATGAGCATGGCCCGTCTACTGCGTAGGCTGATCCCTTTGGCACTGCCATTTATAATCAAAAAGTTCAAGAACCGTAAAAAAACGAAATGATATGATTCTTTCCATAAAAAACAGCCTCCCAAAATCTTGGGAGGCTGTTTTTTCACTTGATTTTTATAGGCAACGAGCGCATGAGTGATTGGATTAAGGCGATTGTAAACAATATGAGCAGTCCGCTGAACACAAGGGTAAGGAAGATGTTGCCTGATGCGCCACTGATCATGTTCAGCTCGAACAACACCCCTTCGGTCCGGAATGTCCATAATGATTCTATCGCTACAGCGATGCCGACACCAAGTACAATGGCGATGAGTCCACCGAACCACCCACGGTAGAATCCGATGCTGATGATGAATCCTGCCAGGTAGAACAGATAGGCGGCCAGCAGATGGCCAAGCACCATGGAGACAGGACCACCCATACCTGATGCGGTGGTTTGTGTACCGAACCATGGCATCACGCCTAGAATCAAAGATATGATGCCAGCCACTGATGCAAGGGTTACGGTGAAGATGACACCTGTCCATAACACCGCCCGCATAAACGTCATCCGTGTCAATCCAAGCTGGATTGCACGCTCCAGAAACACGAATACTGTGAGAATGCCTACCACCAACATGAATATGCGGTTGGCCCCAGATGCCATAAAGAAGAATGACATGCCGTTGATTCCGGAGTCATCTATAAAAAGCATCAGCAATATATAAAGGGCAACCATAACAACCATATACCACACGGCCCACTTCGCCATCTCCTTCGAGAAATCGGCCGTCGCCAGTTTCATCTTGTCCATTTTATCCCTCCTTGGTCGCAGTCAATATGGTGAAGAGTTCCTGCACCTTCAATGGCGCAATGTAGAGATGCTGTTGCCTTGCAGCCTTACGGTCTGCTTCATCTAGAGGTTCAAGCACCACCGCCGAGCGGATCGATTCGTTGGTGTGCGTTGAAAGTACATTCATAGCGTCTGTGAGGCGGATCACTTTTTCCTTCGCCCCGCTTTTTATAGAGCAGACCTTCCTCCACCAATTCATTCACGCCTTTCGCCACGGTCAGATGATTCACTTTATAGAGGTGGACAATTTCATTAGTTGAAGGAATCCTGTCATGTGGCTCGAATATGCCATCGATGATCTGGTCGCCAATCCATTTTCCGATCTGATGGAATATGGGTTGGTGGTCATTCAAAACACTGTTCATGCGCATCTCCCCTCGACATATGGTCATATATATAAGTATATAACCTGTATATCAAATGTTAAACTGGAACTGATGGACTAATGCTTTGACGCATTTTATCCCCATACGATAAAACCTCCGTTTACACGGAGGTCATGTTGTCTTTTATATTTTGATCATACCGACAATCAGGAATACCCATCCTGCCAGGAACAATACACCGCCGATGGGGGTGATGGCACCGAGGATCGATATACCGCTGACTGCCAGAATATAGAGGGAACCGCTGAAGAAGATGATGCCAAGCAGCATCAGCCATCCTGCTGTCCCGAGGAATGGGGCGCCAGTCAGTTGGACCAGAATTCCAACGGCAATCAGGCCAAGGGCATGGTACATCTGGTAGGACACAGCCTTTTCCCATACATCCATGTAATGTTCGCTTATCTTACCCTCGAGTCCATGGGCCCCGAAGGCACCGCACGCCACTGAAATGAATGCATTTATCGCACCCATTATGATGAAAAGTTTCATTTTGCCTACTCCTTACGTATTAAGTCTAAAAGTCAAACAGTGATTCTCCATTGCCTGAGCCGTCTTCTGTCTCAAGCTGCCGGCCTTTTGTCTCCTGCCGGGTTGAGTGGGGCACGCTGCCGCCCATCTGTTCCAGCATCCTGCGGTCTGTTTCGGACATCGAGCCCGGGACCGTATGATTCGCTTCAGGATGTGCATCACCCGCATCCTCTCCGGTCTTCAGAAGACTGAGGAGTCGTTCCATGGCATATACGTGTTTGTCGAACTCATGCTGCCCGCCTGCTGTTTCCATAAGGTTCAGCTCCTGCTTGAGTTCTGCGATGATTTCACGCCTCATTACCGTTCACTCCAGTCCACAGGTTCCCGGCCGCGGGATGTCAGGTAATCATTGGTCCGGCTGAACGGCCGTGTGCCGAAGAAGCCCCTATATGCAGAGAGTGGGCTTGGGTGCGTCGATTTGATGACATGATGTTTGGTCGTATCGATCAATTTTTCTTTCTGTTGAGCTGGCTTGCCCCACAGTATGAAGACGACATCTTCGAGATTCCCCGAAACTTTCTGTATAACGCCGTCGGTAAACTTCTCCCATCCAAGACCTCTGTGCGAATGTGCCTGATGGGCATCAACCGTAAGCACGGTGTTCAGCAGCAGCACACCTTCTTCTGCCCAATCCTTCAGATTGCCCTTGGTCCGCTTGATACCGAGGTCGGACTCCAGCTCCTTATACATGTTGCGCAGGGAGGGCGGCACTTTGACGCCTTCATTGACCGAAAACGCAAGACCATGGGATTGGCCTTCACCATGGTAGGGGTCCTGGCCGATGATGACGACCTTCACCGCTTCGAATGGCGTCAGTTCGAAAGCTGTATATATTTCTTCACGGGGCGGGAATACGGGGCCCGTGCGATATTTTTCTTCAAGTGTCTCTTCAAGTGAGGAGAAATCATTCTCCTGCTTAATCATTTCAAATACATCTTTCCATTCCATCTCTCTTCACCTCTGTCTAAATTTTAATTATATCATCTATACAAGCATCTCTCTAGAAATACACTCCCTTATATAGTAAAATACCATTATTAATGACACATTGGAGGAATTTAAATCATGGCACTTAAAAAGACGCTCACTATTGCGGGTTCAGATACAAGCGGCGGCGCAGGAATTGCGGCTGACCTGAAAGCTTTCCAGGAGCATGAAACATACGGCATGACTGCATTGACGACCATTGTCACAATGGATCCCGAAACATGGTCCCACGGCGTCAATCCGATTCCGCTGGAAGTCGTGGATGACCAGCTTGAAACGGCACTATCCATTTCCCCGGATGCAATCAAGACAGGCATGCTGCCTTCTGAAGAAGTGATAGAACGCAGTAAGAAAGCCTTTCTCGACAGCCAGGCCGACCACTTCGTCGTCGACCCGGTCATGGTATGTAAAGGGGATGACGAAGTCCTCAATCCAGGACTTGTGGATGCCATGATTGAACACCTTCTTCCACATGCAACAGTCGTCACACCGAACCTTTTCGAAGCCGGGCAGCTGGCAGGGAGGAAGACACCAAAAACTTTGGATGAGGCCAAAGCATGTGCTGAAGTCATCCATTCCAAAGGTGCCGATCATGTCATCATCAAAGGTGGTTCCGAAATCGATGGCGACAAAGCAGTGGATGTCTATTATGATGGCAATGAATACCACCTGCTCTCAAGCGACAAGATAGATGCTTCCTACAACCATGGCGCTGGATGTACTTTCGCCGCGGCCATCACTGCAAATCTTGCGAACGGCCAGGATCCTCTGGAAGCGATCAAGAATGCAAAGGCATTCGTCACTGCAGCGATCAAAAACGGCTGGAAGATGAATGAACATGTCGGTGTCGTACGCCACGGTGCACTCAATACCGTCGAAAAAATTGATGTTACAGACGAACAAATATAGAGGGGAAATGCTTTCCCAAGGCTTTAATTTAAGGAGCGTTTCACAGATATGGAAAAAATCAATCAGGATAAGGTCCAGCAGCTGCTGGACAGCTATCAGAACAAGAAAGTGTTTGTACATGTCGAAATTACCGGAGGCATGTACGCCAGCCACTTCGACGAGAAAGTCTTCAATGCTGGCATGTTCCTCCGCAACGTCCAGGTGACATACGTCCAGGGTGGCATACGCGGCGGCGAAAATGGTGAATACCGCGTAGGCCTCAAGCTCGACAATGAGGGCTGGATATACGTCCTTGGCCTGACTCATTACGAAGTGAATGACAACAATGAATTTATCATGCATGGTTTCAACTACGATGGAAAACTCGCCAGTGCATTGGAAATCTCAACCCAGGAATTCTTGAAATAGGAGGCACGGACATGGAAAAGGAAAGACAAGTACTCGTCATCTTCCCCCACCCCGACGATGAAGCATTCGGCGTCAGCGGGACGATGAGCCGCTACGTGGATATGGGCGTGCCCGTCACATACGCCTGCCTGACATTCGGCGATATGGGACGCAACCTCGGCTATCCGCCATTTGCAACACGCGAATCACTGCATGAAATCAGAAAAAAAGAAGTGCAGGAAAGCGCGCGACTGATTGGCCTGGATGATCTGCGCCTGTTGGGCTACCGCGACAAGACGTTGGAATTCGAAGCGCCAGGTCACTTGAAGGGCGTCGTCAAAGATATGATTGATGAATTGAACCCGTCAAGGATCATCACATTCTATCCGGGCTACTCCGTCCACCCCGACCACGAAGCAACGGCTGAAGCAGTCGTTGCAGCAGTAAAGGAGATGGCGCCTGCAGAACGTCCGGCGCTCCAACTCGTCGCATTCAGCAACGACACATACAAAGATCTCGGGGAGCCCGATATTTCGGTCGATATTTCAGGTTACGAAGACCGCAAGGAGAAAATCATGGCCGCCCATGAATCCCAGACCGGTCCACTTCTGAAGACACTCGCCGGAAATACTGCGGAAAGTGAAGCAGCCCGCCAGATGTGGATGAAGAATGAAGTGTTCTACAGTTATGATATAGATTAAGGAGAAGAGACATGGAACAATTGGATCTCACTACGAGAGAAGGCCGTTTCAAGCATTTCGGATCCGTCGATCCCATAGAAGGAAAAAAGCCTACAGAGAAGGAATGCATGGCCGATCTCCAAAGTTCAAAGAAGGATTTTCTGTTTGAGGTCGACTCGGTCGGCATAAATAATTTGAGCTATCCAGTCGTCATCGGTGACTACCAATCGGTCGGCACCTTCGAATTGGCTACAAGTCTGAGACGCGATGAAAAGGGCATCAACATGAGCCGCATACTTGAATCGCTGGAGACGGAGAATGATCGCGGTGTGTCACTCGACTTCACCACTCTCGGAAATGTATTGAAAACACTGCGTACGCGCATGCATCAGGAAGAAGCGGAAATTACCGGAACAGGTAAATGGTATTTCCCTAAACCGAGCCCCGGCACCCGTCTGAGCGGCATGGCGCATGCTGATGTTGAATACGCCTTGAAGATCGACGGTGATGGCGTACAGCAGAAAAAACTGGGCATGACGGCAATGGTCACTACACTGTGCCCTTGCTCAAAGGAAATCAGTGAATACAGTGCGCATAATCAGCGCGGCTACGTAAAAGTGCTGCTCGACATCGATCCAGAAGCCGAATTGCCGGAAGATCATAAGGAGCAGCTGTATCAGCTGCTTGAGATCAACGCATCCTCCCAGCTCTATCCGATACTGAAGCGTACGGACGAAAAGATGGTCACAGAACGTGCCTATGAAAACCCACGCTTTGTAGAGGACCTCATCCGCCTGATCGCCTATGATCTGGTGGAGCTTGACTGGGTCAAAGGCTTCGAACTTGAATGCCGCAATGAAGAAAGCATCCACCAGCATGACGCCTTCAGCAGGATGTCATACCAAAAATAAACGCCCCCCTCATATAGAAGCGATGGGACGCACAAAAGGACATGACAGCGTTAAGCTGCCATGTCCTTTTTTATATGGTATTCCCTTACCAGAAAAATCGTGACATCTGAGGCAATGGATGGTGGACATCCATTTATATGTAGCATCAGAGTAGAAATCAAATGCGCCTATGCCTTCCATTTTCAATGATTCCTATGAAAGGCAGACCGGTCTCTACTCCCACTTCAGCGTCCTGCCCCGGCCATCTCCAAAAATGATATCGCGGATCATGTAGAATTCTTTTGTGAAGTGGGAATCCTTTATATCTTCGATGGTGCCCTCAACCCTGCGGAACGCTTTTCTCGATTTTCTTCTCGACTTCAAGCTCTACTACACCGAAGCGGAAAATAACCTTGAGGAGGGCACAGGGAGCAGGTTCAAGCGTGACATCAGCCAAGGATTCATCTTCATAGCCAAAAATAAAGTATTCAAATCCCTCCTGCTCATCGCCGCTCTGATAAACTTCATGGCTGGAGTCATTACGATCTTCCCTGAAAAGATGATTATCCATGAACTGTCTCTCCAGCCGGAAACTGTCGGTATCGTCAATGCCATCGGAGGACTTGGCGTACTTGCAGGTGGCGTGGCGGTTGCCAGAATCAAGCAACTTGATAATCCATTTCTGCTCATGAAGAGGGGACTGTCTGCATTTGCCGCCCTGGTCGTCGTCTACCTGCTGCCCCTATATCTTGGCGGAGACATCGTGTCGCTTGTGCTGATCATCGGAGGCATCGGCCTCAGCGTCGCCATGGCACTACAGTTCATCAATATACCGATCAGTCTATTCGTCCAGCTCGTCACCCCCCAACACCTCAAGGGACGGGTGTTTTCGACCATGAACCTCTGTTCCATGAGCATCATGCCGGTCGGTGCCATCTTTTATGGTTTCCTCTATGATTTCGAGCTCTATTGGGTCATCAACATCATCAGTGCAATTCTGATGCTTGCGGTAGTGCGCATCTTCTTCAACGAAGACCTCATCACCAAATCGAAAAGTATGTACGCGACTGCCAAGCAGGAGGTGGAGGAGATGGACGGGGAATCAGATGAAAGTCATTCAGAACCCACTCCCCAGAGCGTATAAGATTTAATAAAATGCCCGATTCCTTATGAGAAATCGGGCATTTCTGATATCGGTGCTGAGCCGGAGCAAAGCATCAGACTCTATGATTCGGATAAGTCCCCAGCCTGGGCTTCCTGCTTTTCTTCAAGTAGGTCAAGCGCCTCTTCAATGGCTATGGCGACACCGTCTTCGGTATTGCTTTCCGTCACCTTGTCTGCGATGGCCTTCACCTCGGAAGCTGCGTTCCCCATTGCCACTGCCGTACCAACCCGTTTCAGCATGGAGATGTCATTGAGGTTGTCCCCGACTGCCATGACATCCTTCATATCAATATTCATGATGTTGGCGATATCGGTGAGTGCAATGCCTTTTTGTGCATTTTCATGGGTCAGTTCTATATTGCCTTCAGATGAAGAGGATACCGCCAGATTACCGATATCGTAGAGTTCATTTCTCGCCCGGAAAAGTTTTGGTTTGCTTGGTGAAGAGGCGAGCAGTTTCAAGATGTTCTCTTCCTCATTCTCGAATATCGTCCTATAGTCGTCAGTCTCCACCAAGGTGCCGCTTTTCAGGCGTTCTTCCATGAATCCTCTGATCCTTTTCTCGCTGGCAGGATTATTTTCTTCCCCGGCAAGTTCCATGAAAATCTGGATATCACGTTCCACATCTGCCGTATAGATGGCACGATCGGTATAGATCTGATAGAAAATATCCTCTGAGCGGAACACGTCCGCCACCTTATGGACCAGTTCGGCATTCAGCGCATTCGTTGCCAATATTTCATGGGACTCGTTGCGCACCTCTGCTCCGTTCAGACATATATAAGGCAGCGGCGTATTGAGCTGGCGTATGATGCCATGTGCTTCATAGAAGGCACGCCCAGTCGCCACGACAACCTGTATTCCCCGTTTCATCGCTTCATTGATCGCCTCCATATTCCGGCGGCTGATGTCATGGTGGGGATTCAACAATGTCCCATCCATATCCAATGCGATTAATTTGACCATAAGCGCTCTAAAACTCCCTTATCATTTTAAATTCATTTTATCAGAAAATTCATTCAACATTCTACTTTTTATGTTTTTTCCTGAGGTTTTTAAAAAACGAAGTCAATAAGCCACTGCATGTATCCTCCAATACACCGGAGGTCACTTCTGCACGGTGATTGAAACGCGGTTCATCCAAAAGGCGCATCAGACTGTCTACTGTGCCACCTTTAGGATCTCTCGCCCCGTACACTACATGGGGGATGCGGCTCATTACAATCGCACCTGAACACATGGCGCAAGGTTCCAAAGTGACATAGAGTGTACAGGCTTCAAGCCGCCATGATCCCACTACTGCACTCGCCTGCTCAATGGCGATCATCTCTGCATGGGTCAATGGGTTCTGTGAGGTTTCCCTGAGATTGTGCCCCCGTGCGATGACACGGCCGTCACGGACGATCACTGCCCCGATCGGAACTTCACCGATCTCCCTTGCCTTTTCCGCTTCTTCCACTGCCGACGCCATAAATGCCTCGTGCATGACCCTCACCACCTATTCTCCAGGATGAAACGCCCATCTTCAATGATATCCGCTACACTATCCAACACCAGATCGGCACCTTCCAGGTCCTCTCTACGCGAAGTGCCTGACAGCACGCCGATCGTCCGGAGGCCTGCTTCATACCCAAGCATCGTATCCACCCGGTTATCCCCCACCATCACCATCTCATCAATGGTGTAGCCATACTTTTTTATAAGCGGGTCAAGTATGCGCAGGTCTGGTTTATGATAGGGCGAATCGTCTCCCGCTATAATGTGATGGATGACCGATTCCAATGAAAATTTTTCGATGAAATACTTTGTGCTCAAGCGACTGTCGCTGGTCACGATGATATTTACATGACCATTTTCTGCAAGACGACTGAGCACAGGGGCGGCTCCTTCGATCAATTCCATATTATTGCGCAGGAGATCGAGATTCTCTTCGTAGAAGGTCTTCATCCATTCACCGGCGCCACTCTGATAGCGTTCAAAGCAATCTTGTATATTCTGGCCCGTTCCGCTTGCCAGTATGGAGTTCGGGGCGATGCGCCCATTGATCAGTCCTAGGCGATGGGCGAGTTCATCCTTGATGTCATGACGGTCGAATTCCTCTGCAAAGGCTTCGATTGTGGTTTTGGCGTAAGGCGTCCAAATTTTATGGTAATCCATCAGTGTGCCATCTTTATCAAACAAAATTATACGCGTCATTAAACTGCCCCAATCAGAAAAATAAGAAGGCAATATGCCTTCTTATCATTTATTTCGTATTGCTTCCAACATTGTTACAGTCATTTTTTCAAGGTCGTATTGTGGTGCAAATCCCCACTGCCGTTCAGCTTCCGTCGCATCGATGGCGTTCGGCCAGCTCTCTGCGATTCCCTGACGTACAGGATCTACATCATAGAACAGTTTGAAGTCAGGTATATGCTTTTTGATTTCATTCGCCACCATCTCAGGATTGATGCTCATCGCTGTGACATTGAAGGCATTGCGGTGTTCCAGATTCGAAGCATCCGCTTCCATCAGCTTGATGATCGCCTCGATGGCATCATCCATGTACATCATGTCCATATTCGTATTTTTATCTATAAACGATGTATATTGTCCATTCCGGATGGCTTCAAAGAAGATTTCAACGGCGTAATCGGTTGTACCGCCGCCGGGCTCCTTCACATGGGAGATGAGTCCCGGGAACCTCACGCCCCGTGTATCCACACCGAATTTCTCATGATAGTAGTCACACAGCAGTTCACCCGATACTTTATTCACACCATACATTGTGGTCGGCCTCTGGATGGTGACCTGCGGGGTGTTCTCCTTCGGAGTCGATGGTCCAAAAGCACCGATGGAACTTGGGGTGAAGAATTTAAGATCCCGCTCCCTTGCGGTCTCAAGGGCGTTTACAAGTCCTCCCATATTGATGTCCCAAGCAAATTGCGGATTCTTTTCGCAAGTCGCGCTGAGTAGCGCGGCCATATGCATAATCGTATCGGGTTTGAAGTCCTCTACGATTTCATCCATCCGCGTTTTATCCCTGACATCCAGGATTTCAAAAGGCTTACCTTTCAATTCGTCACTCTCAGGTTCTTTGATGTCCGTCGGCAGAACATTTTCGTCCCCGTATTTCTCTCTTAGTTTTAAAGTCAGCTCAGTGCCGATCTGCCCGAGCGCACCGGTAATAATGATCCGTTCCATCGCCGTGCTCCTTAATTATGAGATTACGTTCAGTTCTTTACCTACTTTTTCATATGCAGCAAGCGCATCATCCAACATTTCTTTAGTGTGTGCTGCCGTCGGCATGTTCCTTACACGCCCTGTACCTTTAGGCACAGTCGGGAAGACGATCGATTTGGCGTATACGCCTTCTTCCATGAGGCGTTTCGAGAACTCCTGTGTCGTCTTTTCATCACCGATTATGCAAGGTGTGATCGGTGTTGCGGAATTACCGATATCAAAGCCAAGATTCTTAAGGCCTTCTTTCAGGTAATCACCGTTCTCCCAGAGTTTATCGTGTAGCTCTGTAGAATCCATCAGCTTGTGGACTGCCTCAGTTATCGCACGCGTATCACCAGGCGTCAGTGATGTGGAGAATAGGAATGGGCGGGCTGCCACTTTAAGGTAGTCGATCAGATTCTGGCTGCCTGCAACATAGCCGCCGACTACACCGATTGCTTTTGACAGTGTACCCATCTGGATGTCGATTTCCTTCTCAAGGCCGAAGTGCTTGACAGTTCCTGCACCTTTGCCCATGACACCTGAACCGTGTGCATCGTCCACATACGTGATGAGGTCGAATTCTTTGGCGATTTCCACGATTTCCGGCAACAATGCTACGTCGCCATCCATCGAGAATACACCATCCGTAATGTACATGACTTTCCCGTATTGGCCGGATTCTACAGCTTCTTTGGCTTTTTTGCGGAGATCATCCATATCGGAGTGGTTCACACGGATGATTTTTGCGCGGGAAAGGCGGCACCCGTCGATGATTGAAGCGTGGTTCAATTCATCAGACAAAATCGCATCCTCTTTGCCCATGACCGCCTGGATTGCTGCCATGTTACAGTTGAAGCCGGATTGGAATGCAACTGCCGCTTCAGTGCCTTTGAATTTAGCCAAAGTCTCTTCCAGGTCCACATGCAGATCCAGGGTACCGTTGATCGTACGTACGGCGCCTGCGCCTACACCATGGGTATCGATCGCTTCTTTCGCAACCTTCTTTAGCATCTCGTCCGTCGCAAGGCCGAGATAGTTGTTGGAAGATAGATTGATCAACTTCTTGCCGCCAATCGTGATTTCCGGTCCATTGGCCCCTTCAACCACATCGATTTCATTATAGAGTCCGTTATCTTTCAATTCCTGCAGATTTGATGCAAGGTACTCATCCAAAATTTTAGACATTTACAATCTCCTCCTCTTTCCCATATCATATCATAATTAAAAGCTGTCTTAGAATTGAAACGATGTTTTTATTAAGTTTCAAAAAGTTAGAAAATTTGATAATATTATATGACATGATCAAGGAGGTTGAAATTATGAAGATTCGGGACATGGCACAAGCGGCATTACCCGGAATGATCGACACACGACGCTATCTGCATATGCATCCGGAAGTTTCATTCCATGAAGAACAGACCTACAGATACATATTGGAACGTCTGCAGAAGTATCCGGATCTAAAAGTACGTGAAGGGGTGGGGGAAGGCGGCATCCTCGCTACACTCGGCAATGGCGGAGATCCACATATTGCCATCCGTGCTGATTTCGATGCCCTCCCCATACATGACGAAAAAGATGTGCCCTATAGGTCTACAGTGGACGGTGTCATGCATGCGTGCGGACATGATGCCCATACGAGTACATTGCTTGCACTGCTCGACCTCCTCTATGAAAATAGGCACGCCATTAAAGGCAGCGTATCCTTCATCTTCCAATTCGCTGAGGAGATACAGCCAGGTGGCGCAGTTGCGATGGTCGGGGATGGTGCCCTGGACGGCATAGATAGGGTCTACGGCCAACATTACTGGAGCCAGTATCCGACCCATACAATCAAGACGAGACCAGGCCCCATCATATCCAGTCCGGATATGTTCAAAATAAAGATAAAGGGTCGGGGGGGTCATGCAGCACACCCAAGCCAAGCAGTCGATCCCGTAGTCATCGCAGCAGAGCTGATCACCAGTCTGCAGACTGCTGTATCACGGCAGATATCACCCTTGGACAATGCAGTCGTCACCGTCGGTAAAATACACGCCGGCGATGCCTTTAACGTCATCCCGGACACGGCTGAGCTCATCGGTACGGTAAGGACTTTCGAGCAGTCCATCAAGGAGCGCATCCAGGATATCTTCCAAAAAGAAGTTGACCACACAGCAAGGAAACGTGGGGCGACCGCTGAACTTGAGTATAATATCGGCTATCCTGCAGTCGTTAACCACAACAGGGAAGCAGATATCATCGAAGAAGCCGCAGCTGCCATGGGGCTTGAATTTGAGACTGCCAAGCCGATGATGATAGGCGAGGATTTTTCCTACTATATCAATGAGGTTCCGGGCGCCTTCTTCTTCACGGGATCGGGCAATGCAGCCAAGCAGAGTGATTATGTCCACCACCATCCCATGTTCGACTTGGATGAAGAAGCGATGACCAGTGGATTATCGATGTTCATGAAAATTCTCGAGATTGAGCAGGTGATTGAATGGAAACAAGAGTGATAGAACAGTTGGCGGAAGATCACTACGATGAAATGGTCAGATTGAGACGCCATTTCCATATGTACCCGGAGCTGTCCTTCCATGAAGTCCAGACTCCCGCATATATCGCAGAATACTTAAGGGAGCTCGGCATAGAGACAAAAGAAGGCGTCGGCGGCAGAGGTGTTGTCGGTCGCCTGATAATCGACCCGGAGCGGCCGACAGTCGCATTGCGCGCTGATTTTGATGCCCTACCGATCCAGGACCAGAAGGACGTGCCATACCGTTCGACCGTACCCGGGGTGATGCATGCCTGCGGCCATGATGCCCATACCGCAGTACTGCTCACCGTAGCCCGCATCCTTTCTGAAAATAAAGCACAGCTGCGCGGCAATGTGGTCTTTATCTTCCAGCACGCTGAAGAAGTTGATCCCGGAGGTGCCATACAGATGATTGCGGATGACTGTCTGCATGGAGTGGACGCCATATTTGGACAACATGTGAGCAGTGGCCTCGATGTCGGCACAATCGGCTACAAATACGGTACAGCAACCGGTATGCCGGACGACTTCACCATTAGGATACACGGGCGCGGCGGCCATGCCTCAAAACCGCATGTTGCAATCGACCCTGTCGCTGCAGCCATTACCTTCTGCAATCAGCTGCAGTACATCGTCACGAGAAAATCCAAGCCGATGGAGCCTGTCGTCCTATCCATCACAATGTTCAATGCCGGACATCAGCATAATATCATTCCCGATACGGTTGAAGTCGGAGGCACTATCCGGACTTTCAACCACGAGACACAGGCGGTGATGATCAACGAACTTAAAAAGTGCCTTGAAGGCCTTGTGACCACAACAGGAATAACCTACGACCTCAATTATATGAAAGGGTATCCTCCAGTGGTCAATGATACCGACAAGACAGATCTCGTGCTCCAGGCGGCGACTGGCATCTCTACAGTAAAGGAAGTACAGGAATTGGAACCGGATCTCGGCGGGGAAGATTTTTCCTACTATCTGCAGAGGGTGCCTGGCACCTTCTACTATACCGGTACCCGCAACACTAATTTCAAAGCCGACTACCCGCATCATCACGGCCAGTTCGACATCGATGAGAAGGGCTTGACGAATGCTGTCTCTGTCATGGTGAAATCCGTCTTCAACTACTTCGCTAAGGAGGCGGTCATATGATGAAGCTCCAGCAGGATATAGAGAGGCTGCACGAGGAAATGGTCCATATACGCCGGCATATGCATATGCATCCGGAACTCTCCTTTAAAGAAGCAGAAACAAAAGGGTATATCTATAATCAGATCAGCGATCTTGGCCTAGATATCCGCCGGGATGTGGGCGGTAATGGTCTTGTTGCCCGATTGAATATTAATGATGACTTCAGGACTGTCGCTTTGCGCGCTGATTTTGATGCCTTGCCGATCCAGGATGAAAAGGATGTGCCCTACAGGTCCACCGTGCCGGGGGTCATGCATGCATGCGGCCACGATGCACATACTGCAATGCTCATCACGACGGCGCGTATACTCGCGGCACGTAAAGATGACCTGAAGGTCAATGTCGTCTTTATCTTCCAGCATGCAGAGGAGATGCTGCCCGGGGGTGCACAGGCGATGATCGAGGACGGGGCACTTGATGGTGTCGATTATATATTCGGGACACATGTCTCTTCCCTCTATCCAACAGGTACGCTATCCTACACAAAAGATTTCGCATATGCCGCAGCAGATGCCTTTACGATCACTGTAGCAGGACGTGGGGGGCATGGGGCGGAACCCCATGAAGCGATCGATCCCGTCGTTGCAGGGGCATCACTGGTCCAGCAGCTCCAATCCATCGTTTCACGCACCGTCGATTCTTTAAAGTCAGCTGTTGTGACGACCAGCATGTTCAACGGGGGGTCTTCTTTCAATGTCATCCCTAATGCAGTGGAGTTGCGGGGCACGATACGTACATTCGAGCAAAGTGTAAAAGATGATGTACTGAGACGGATGGATGGCATCATAAAAGGCAGCGAATCAAGTTTCGAGGTCACATGCAATCTCGACTATCAGCATGGCTACCCTGCGCTGCTCAACAATAACTCGCAACTTGACCATGCCCGCCATTCCCTCGAAGATGCAGCATATGTAAAAATCATTGAAGAAAACCCTCCTTCCATGGGTGGTGAGGATTTTGCATATTACCTTGAGAAGGTGCCTGGCTGCTATTTCTATACTGGCGTCCGTAATCCGGAAAAAGGAATCAATCATCCTCATCACCATCCATTGTTCGACATCGATGAGGATGGCCTGAAGGCCGGGGTGGAATCCCTCTGCAGCATCGTTCTTAAATTTGGTGAATAATAAAAAAAGCCATCTCTTTCGAGATGGCTTTTTCATATATGAAAGAAGCCAAGGGGAAAAACCCTGGCTTCTAATATCTTCAAATATATTATTTGATGATTTCAGTTACAACACCTGATCCAACAGTACGTCCACCTTCACGGATGGAGAAACGTGTACCGTCTTCGATCGCGATTGGAGAAATGAGTTCAACGTTCATTTCAACGTTATCGCCAGGCATAACCATTTCTGTACCTTCAGGAAGTTCTACCACACCAGTTACGTCCGTAGTACGGAAGTAGAACTGTGGGCGGTAGTTGTTGAAGAATGGAGTGTGACGTCCACCTTCTTCTTTTGAAAGTACATAAACTTCAGCTTTGAAGTTAGTGTGTGGTGTGATGGATCCAGGAGCAGCAAGTACTTGTCCACGCTGGATGTCTTCACGTGCTACACCACGGAGGAGCGCACCGATGTTGTCGCCAGCTTCTGCATAGTCAAGAAGCTTACGGAACATTTCAACACCTGTAACAGTTGTTTTAGTGGACTCTTCATTGATACCGATGATTTCAACTTCTGCACCAACTTTAACGCTTCCACGTTCTACACGGCCAGTCGCAACTGTTCCGCGTCCTGTGATGGAGAATACGTCCTCTACAGGCATCATGAATGGCTTGTCGGAGTCACGTTCTGGAGTCGGGATGAATTCGTCGACTGCATTCATGAGTTCCAAGATTTTGTCTTCGTATTCTTCTACACCTTCAAGCGCTTTAAGAGCAGAACCTGCGATTACAGGGATGTCATCGCCTGGGAAGTCGTATTCAGAAAGAAGCTCACGCACTTCCATTTCTACGAGTTCAAGAAGCTCTTCGTCGTCTACCATGTCTACTTTGTTGAGGAATACAACAAGTGCTGGTACACCAACGTTACGTGAAAGCAGGATGTGCTCACGAGTTTGTGGCATTGGGCCATCTGCTGCAGAAACGACGAGGATACCGCCGTCCATTTGAGCTGCACCAGTGATCATGTTTTTGACGTAGTCAGCGTGACCTGGGCAGTCAACGTGCGCATAGTGGCGTGTTTCAGTTTCATACTCGATGTGGGAAGTGTTGATCGTGATTCCACGCTCTTTTTCTTCCGGTGCGTTATCGATCTGAGCATAGCTCTGCGCTTCGCCTGATCCTCTTTTAGCGAGAACTGTTGCGATAGCGGCTGTGAGTGTAGTTTTACCGTGGTCAACGTGACCAATTGTACCTATATTGGCATGCGTCTTGGAACGGTCGAATTTTTCTTTTGCCATTTGTATACCTCTCCTTAAAAGAATTGTTTATATTTATATTGAAACTCGGAAACGGGACGTGCCCGCCCGAGGTGTTTCTAAACCACTTATAAATGATTATGATCCAAAAATCAAGCGAGCTGATTATTCACCTTTGTTTTTCTTGATGATTTCTTCAGAAATTGATTTTGGAACTTCTTCGTAGTGATCGAATACCATTGTATATGTGCCGCGTCCCTGCGTGTTGGAACGCAGATTCGTTGCATAACCGAACATTTCAGAAAGTGGCACGAAAGCATTGACGACTTGCGCATTACCACGCGCAGCCATACCTTCAACACGTCCGCGACGGCTTGTGACATCACCCATGATATCACCCATATACTCCTCAGGCATTACGATCTCAACCTTCATGACTGGTTCGAGAATGACCGGGTCACATACTTTGGCAGCTTCCCTGAGTGCCAATGATGCAGCAACCTTAAAGGCCATTTCTGAGGAGTCGACATCGTGGTAGGAACCATCGAAGAGTTTTGCTTTGACGTCTACCATAGGGTAGCCTGCAAGCACACCGTTCTCCATGGAGTCCCTGAGTCCTGCTTCGACGGATGGAATATATTCACGTGGAACCACACCACCGACGATCGCGTTTTCAAACTCGAATCCGCCGCCTACTTCGTTAGGTGTGAATTCGATGTGAACATCACCAAACTGGCCACGTCCACCGGATTGACGCGCGAACTTACCTTGAACAGCTGCCTGCTTCTTGAACGTCTCGCGGTAGGACACCATTGGCGCACCTACGTTACAATCCACTCTGAATTCACGCTTCATACGGTCTACGAGGATATCAAGGTGGAGTTCACCCATACCGCCGATGATGACCTGACCCGTTTCGTTATCGGTGTGTGCCGTGAAGGTAGGGTCTTCTTCCTGAAGTTTGACGAGTGCGCTGGACATTTTGTCTTGGTCAGCTTTGGATTTAGGTTCCACAGAGAGGTGGATAACCGGCTCTGGGAAGTCCATTGATTCAAGGATGACCTGGTTCTTCTCGTCACAGAGCGTATCCCCTGTTCCAGTATCTTTCAAGCCGATCGCAGCAGCGATGTCGCCTGCATAGACAGTGGAAATTTCTTGACGGGAGTTGGCGTGCATCTGAAGGAGACGACCAACACGTTCGCGTTTGTCTTTCGCCGTGTTCTGAACATAGGAGCCTGCGCTGAGGGTACCTGAATAGACACGGAAGAAAGTCAATTTACCGACGAATGGATCAGTCATGACCTTAAAGGCAAGTGCTGCAAATGACTCAGAGTCATCCGGCTTAGCAATAACCTCTTCATCTTCATCATCTTTTCTGTGACCAACGATCGGTTTCACATCAAGTGGGGACGGAAGATAGTCGATTGCAGCATTAAGAAGGAGTTGAACCCCTTTGTTCTTGAACGCAGTACCGCAAAGTACAGGATAGAACTCAACATCACAAGTTGCCTGACGGATTGCAGCTTTCAATTCTTCAACAGAAATATCTTCTCCGCCAAGGTATTTCTCCATGATGTCTTCATTTACGTCGGCAAGTCCTTCAATGAGGCCTTCCCTAAGCTCTTCTGCCTTTTCTTTGTACTCAGCTGGAATTTCAATTTCCTGAACATCAGTACCAAGGTCATTGTTGTAGTTAAATGCCTTCATCTCAACCAAATCTATGATCCCTGTGAAGTTATCTTCAGAACCGATTGGGAATTGGATTGGATGCGCATTTGCTTGAAGGCGATCCTTGATTGTACTTACTGAGTACTCAAAGTCTGCACCGACTTTATCCATCTTGTTGATGAAGACGATACGCGGCACACCATAAGTTGTCGCCTGCCTCCAGACAGTTTCCGTCTGCGGCTCAACGCCAGACTGGGCATCAAGTACCGTCACCGCGCCATCAAGTACACGCAAAGAACGTTCAACTTCTACTGTGAAGTCTACGTGGCCTGGTGTATCGATGATGTTGACACGGTGGCCGTCCCATTGTGCTGTCGTCGCAGCGGAAGTGATCGTGATTCCACGCTCCTGCTCCTGCTCCATCCAGTCCATCTGTGACGCACCTTCATGCGTTTCACCGATTTTATGGATACGGCCGGTATAATAGAGGATACGTTCAGTCGTTGTTGTCTTACCGGCATCGATGTGGGCCATGATACCGATATTACGCGTTTTTTCTAAAGAGAATTCTCTTGCCATTGATATCTTTTTCTCCTTCCGGGAATGGAATAGATAGGCTGTTGCACAACCTTCTTATTACCAGCGGTAGTGTGCGAAAGCTCTGTTTGCTTCAGCCATCTTATGAACGTCTTCACGTTTCTTGACAGCACCACCAGTATTGTTGGCAGCATCAAGAATTTCGTTTGCCAGGCGCTCTTCCATAGTCTTCTCCCCGCGCAGACGCGAGTAGTTTACGAGCCAGCGGAGGCCGAGAGTCGTACGGCGTTCTGGGCGCACCTCAACAGGTACTTGGTAGTTTGAACCACCTACACGACGTGCTTTGACTTCAAGTACTGGCATGATGTTTTCGATCGCTTCATCAAAAACTTCCCCTGCATCTCTGCCGGAACGTTCCTGTACAAGATCGAAAGCTGAGTAAAGAATTCTTTGGGAAGTACCGCGTTTTCCGTCTACCATCATTTTGTTGATGAGCTTAGTCACAAGCTTGGAATTGTGGATCGGATCCGGCAATACATCTCTTTTTGGGACTGGTCCTTTACGTGGCATAGTCATCCTCCTTTCAAAAATTTTATATCATTTTATATTTTTATTTTTTCTTCTTGGCGCGTTTAGTACCGTATAGTGAACGGCTCTGTTTACGGTCGTTGACACCTGAAGTATCAAGCGCACCGCGTACAACGTGGTAGCGTACACCAGGAAGGTCCTTTACACGTCCTCCACGGATGAGTACAACACTGTGCTCTTGGAGATTGTGTCCGATTCCAGGTATATATGCGTTCACTTCAATAGTGTTTGAAAGTCTCACACGTGCATATTTACGGAGGGCGGAGTTCGGTTTCTTAGGAGTCATCGTACCGACACGCGTACATACACCTCTTTTTTGTGGTGCATTTTCGTCCGTCATACGTTTCTTAAGACTGTTGTAGCCCTTGTTCAATGCTGGTGAGTCTGTGCTTTGTGATTTGCTTTGACGAGGTTTTCTCACAAGCTGGTTAATCGTTGGCATGGTTTTCCTCCTCTCTTCAATTAATCCCACACATCCAGGTGGCTCATTTTAAAGGTATAAAAAAATGTGTAAGAAATAATTCTTACATTTTACATTTTATCTCCCCATAACAATCGTAAAGATTCAATATGGAGTAACCTTAATTATAGTAGCATCTCTGAATAGGGATGTCAACACACTATTTTAAAACAGTACCCGCTCAAAAGAGCGGGTATCCTGTTTTTATTCTTCAATAAGAATTTCTTCCTTCTGCTCTGCAGACTCAGGATGTTCGACATCGATTTCCACATCGCGGTATCTCGGCATTCCCGTACCTGCCGGTATGAGTTTACCGATGATGACGTTCTCTTTGAGACCGAGAAGTTCATCACGTTTACCTTTGATTGCAGCATCTGTCAGCACTCTTGTCGTTTCTTGGAAGCTTGCTGCAGAAAGGAAGCTTTCTGTTTCAAGTGACGCCTTGGTGATACCGAGCAGTACCGGTTTTGCGGTTGCCGGACGTTTGCGCTTCTTGAAGATATCACGGTTGGCATCCGTAAAGGCATGGATGTCGACCAGTGCGCCAGGGAGGAGCTTAGTATCACCGGCATCGATGATACGGACCTTCCTCAGCATCTGTCTGACCATGACCTCAACGTGCTTATCATCTATTTCAACACCTTGCATGCGGTATACCTTCTGAACTTCCTTAAGCAGGTATTCCTGCGTGCGGTTCAGGCCTGCGACCGCGAGGAGTTCCTTCGGCTCGATCGAACCTTCAGTCAGTATCTCACCCGGTTCGACCTTATCGCCGATTTCTACAAGCAGACGTGCTGTCGCTGGGGCAGTATACGTCTTCGTTTCCTGCTCACCTTTGATCTTGATCTCCTGCTGGCGATCTTTGACGATTTCAATATCAGTCACCGCTCCGCGGATTTCTGAAATCATCGCCTGACCTTTTGGATTACGTGCTTCGAAGAGCTCCTGTATACGCGGCAGACCTTGAGTGATGTCGCTTCCTGCGACCCCACCCGTGTGGAATGTACGCATTGTAAGCTGTGTACCCGGCTCACCGATGGATTGTGCAGCGATAGTACCAACTGCTTCACCCACTTCTACTTTTTCGCCGGTTGCAAGGTTCTTACCATAGCAACGTTCACACACGCCGTGGCGTGTATTACATGTGAAGGCTGAGCGGATGTACATTTCTTCGACGCCACTGTTCACAATCGCTTTCGCTATCTCATTTGTGATCAGTTCATTTGAGTGGACCAGGATTTCCTTCGTTTCAGGATCCTTGACTGTCTCTTTGGCATAACGCCCTTCGAGACGGTCGATGAGTGGCTCAATCAATTCTGAACCTTCTGTAAGCGCTGAAACGAGCAGCCCTTTATCAGTTCCACAGTCGTCGTCGCGGACAATGACATCTTGCGCAACATCGACCAGACGTCTTGTAAGGTACCCTGAGTCCGCCGTCTTAAGTGCAGTATCGGCCAGACCTTTACGTGCACCGTGCGTGGAGATGAAGTACTCAAGGACCGTCAGTCCTTCACGGAAGCTGGACTTGATCGGAAGTTCTATGATCTGCCCTGACGGGTTGGCCATCAGACCACGCATTCCGGCCAGTTGAGTAAAGTTGGATGCGTTACCCCTGGCACCTGAATCACTCATCATGAATATCGGATTCAGGCGATCAAGTGACTGCATCAGCCGTGCTTGGATATCATCCTTTGCACGCGTCCACAGTTCTATGACCGTGCCGTAGCGTTCTTCTTCTGTGATCAGTCCACGTGCAAACTGCTTCTGGACCTTTTCAACCTTCTCTTCTGTCTCATCGATGATTTCCTGCTTCTCAGGAAGTACGACGATATCAGACACACCTACAGTGATTCCGGCTTTGGATGAATACTTGAAGCCGAGATCCTTCATAAGGTCGAGCATGACGGAAGTTTCAGTGATATGGAAAGCGTTGAACACTTCCGCTATGATCTGTCCAAGGAATTTCTTGTTGAACGGATCGACTAGTGGCACCTCTTTGAAACGCTCCGCCAATCCACCCTCACCAAGTTCCGATGCAGCGACGAAATAACGGTCCGGAGTTTTCACTTCAAGGTTTTCCCTTGTCGGCTCATTGATGTACGGGAAGGAAGGTGGCATGATTTCATTGAAGATGACTTTTCCTGTCGTCGTCATGAGTATCTTGCCCTGGTTCTCCCTGGAAACCTTCTCTGCCGCGAAGCTGTCGGTATGCACGCCGATGCGGCTGTGGAGTTGTACATAGCCGTTCTGATAAGCCATTACAACTTCATCCGCATCCTTGAAGATGTGGCCTTCGCGTTTTGTGTTCTCCCTCTCAAGTGTAAGGTAGTAGTTGCCGAGCACCATATCCTGTGAAGGCGTTACAACCGGCTTGCCATCCTTAGGGTTCAAGATGTTTTGGGCAGCCAGCATCAATGTGCGGGCCTCGGCCTGAGCTTCTTTCGATAGCGGTACATGCACTGCCATCTGGTCACCATCAAAGTCTGCGTTATAGGCAGTCGTAACCAATGGATGCAACCTGATCGCACGTCCTTCGACGAGCGTCGCCTCGAACGCCTGGATACCTAGGCGGTGAAGTGTCGGTGCACGGTTCAGCAGTATCGGGTGCTCCTTGATGACATCTTCAAGGACATCCCACACTTCATTTTCCATGCGCTCTATCTTACCTTTGGCATTCTTGATGTTGGTCGCCATTTCACGTTCAACAAGCTCTTTCATGACGAACGGCTTGAACAGTTCGAGAGCCATCTCCCTCGGCAGTCCACACTGGTACATCTTCAGGCTTGGACCAACTACGATGACTGAACGTCCAGAGTAGTCGACACGTTTACCGAGCAGGTTCTGACGGAAACGTCCCTGTTTCCCTTTCAGCATGTGGGAGAGGGATTTGAGCGGACGGTTCCCCGGACCAGTCACCGGACGACCGCGGCGGCCGTTATCGATCAATGCATCAACAGCTTCCTGGAGCATACGTTTTTCGTTCTGGACGATGATGCCAGGCGCTCCCAAGTCAAGGAGACGCTTGAGGCGGTTATTACGGTTGATGACCCGACGGTAGAGGTCGTTCAAGTCACTTGTGGCGAAACGCCCGCCATCAAGTTGGACCATCGGACGGATTTCCGGTGGGATGATCGGCAGTACGTCAAGGATCATCCACGCAGGATCGTTTCCTGAGCTCCTGAATGATTCAACGACTTCAAGACGTTTGATTGCACGGGTCAACCTTTGGCCTGTTGCTGTTTCCAGCTCTTTTCTGAGTTGGGCGAGCTCATCTTCGAGGTTGACATCCATCAGCAGTTCCCTGATGGCTTCAGCACCCATCTTGGCTGTAAATGTATTGCCGTGCTTATCATAATATTCCCTGTACTCGCGCTCAGTCAGCAGCTGCTTAGGTTCAAGGCCGGTAGATCCTGGCTTGATGACTGCGTAGGACGCGAAGTAGATGACTTCTTCCAGGGAGCGTGGGGACATATCAAGCAGCAGCCCCATCCTGGAGGGGATGCCTTTGAAATACCAGATGTGGGAGACAGGGGCAGCAAGTTCAATGTGCCCCATCCTCTCACGTCTGACCTTGGCACGTGTCACTTCCACACCACAGCGGTCGCAGACCATGCCTTTGTACCTTACACGCTTATATTTACCGCAGCTACATTCCCAATCTTTCGTCGGGCCGAATATCTTTTCACAGAAAAGGCCGTCTCGTTCAGGCTTAAGCGTTCTATAGTTGATCGTTTCAGGTTTTTTCACTTCACCGAAAGACCATGAACGGATCTTTTCGGATGAAGCCAGACCTATTTTCATATATTCAAATCTATTTACATCTATCAATGAGCTTTCCTCCCTAAAGTTTTATCAAGCTCAATCATCATTCAGTGACATCTTCAGTCGCTGCTTTTGGCTCCGCACTCAAATTCATCTGATTAGGCGCTTCGTCCTCTTCTGTATCACGCATCTCGATTTCTTCATCATTCTCATCAAGCAGATTGACATCGAGACCGAGGCTCTGCAACTCCTTCATCAGCACACGGAATGATTCAGGCACGCCGGGTTTAGGGACATTTTCACCTTTTACGATCGCTTCGTAGGTCTTCACGCGACCGACGGTATCATCGGATTTGACCGTCAGGATTTCCTGGAGGGTATAGGCGGCACCATATGCTTCCAGTGCCCATACTTCCATTTCCCCGAAACGCTGGCCACCGAACTGGGCTTTACCGCCGAGTGGCTGCTGTGTAACAAGTGAATATGGTCCAGTACTTCTCGCATGGAGTTTGTCGTCGACCATGTGGGCAAGCTTGAGCATGTACATGACACCAACGGAGATGCGGCTCTCAAACGGTTCTCCCGTCCTGCCGTCGTAGAGGACGGTCTTACCGTCATGGGCAAGTCCTGCTTCTGACATCGTCTCCCATACATCTTCCTCATTCGCACCGTCGAATACTGGGGATGCCATCTTCACACCCATGGCACGGGAAGCCATACCGAGGTGGAGTTCAAGCACTTGTCCGATATTCATACGCGATGGTACCCCAAGTGGGTTGAGCATAAGGTCGATTGGTGTGCCGTCCGGCATGTAAGGCATGTCCTCCTCAGGCAGGATTCTGGAGATGACACCTTTGTTACCGTGTCGTCCACACATTTTGTCACCTACGCTGATCTTACGCTTTTGCACGATGTAGACGCGCACGAGCTGATTGACCCCTGGAGAGAGTTCGTCACCATCTTCACGGTTGAAGACTTTGACATCCAACACAATGCCGCCTGCACCGTGCGGTACACGGAGTGAAGTATCACGCACTTCACGTGCTTTCTCACCGAATATCGCATGGAGTAGACGCTCTTCCGCTGTCAGTTCGGTTACACCTTTAGGCGTGACCTTACCGACGAGGATATCGCCATCCTTGACTTCAGCACCGATGTGTACGATGCCGCGGTCATCCAGTTTCTTCAGCGCATTATCGGAAACGTTCGGAATGTCCCTTGTGATTTCTTCAGGTCCGAGTTTCGTATCCCTCGATTCTGATTCATACTCCTCTATGTGGATGGAAGTATAGACGTCATCCTTGACCATGCGTTCACTCATGATGACGGCATCCTCATAGTTGTAGCCGTCCCAAGTCATGAAGCCGACCACCAGGTTTTGGCCCAGTGCCATCTCGCCATTATCCATTGACGGCCCGTCAGCAAGGATTTCACCTTTGGCGACGATATCGTCTTTAGCGACAATCGGCCTCTGGTTATAGCATGTTCCGGAGTTCGAACGGATGAATTTGGACAATTTATATACATCTTTGTCCGTCTCAACTTCTTTTCCATTCTGATCTTCAATCCGACGCACGTGGATTTCTTTTGCTTCTACACGTTCTACACGGCCTTTGTAGCGTGCGACGATTGCAGCACCAGAGTCGCGTGCAGCCACGTGCTCCATGCCCGTACCGATATGTGGGGACTGCGGAATCAGGAGTGGTACAGCCTGACGTTGCATGTTCGCACCCATCAAAGCACGGTTCGAGTCATCGTTTTCCAGGAATGGGATACATGCCGTCGCCGCAGAAACAACTTGTTTCGGGGATACGTCCATGTAGTCCATGCGTTCTCTCGCCATCTTCGTGTTGTTACCACGGAAGCGGCAGACGATTTCTTCGTTGGTGAATGAACCATCTTCTTCAAGGAGCGCGTTCGCCTGGGCGACGACGTAGCTGTCTTCCTCGTCAGCTGTCAGGTAGTGTGTCTCACTTGTGACCTTGTTCGTCTCTGGGTCGACTCTTCTATATGGAGTTTCGATGAAGCCGAACTCATTGACCCGCGCATAGCTGGACAGGGAGTTGATCAGACCGATGTTCGGTCCTTCTGGCGTTTCGATTGGACACATGCGTCCGTAGTGGGAGTAGTGTACGTCACGTACTTCCATTCCTGCACGCTCACGCGTCAGACCGCCGGGTCCAAGCGCAGATAGACGTCTCTTGTGCGTCAATTCAGCAAGTGGATTCGTCTGGTCCATGAATTGCGACAGCTGTGAACTTCCGAAAAACTCCTTGATGGAGGCGATTACCGGACGGATGTTGATCAGTTGCTGTGGTGTGATGGATTCAGTGTCCTGAATCGACATGCGCTCCCTCACTACACGTTCCATACGGGAAACACCAATCCTGAATTGGTTTTGGAGCAGTTCCCCTACAGAGCGGAGACGACGGTTACCGAGGTGGTCTATATCGTCAGTGTGTCCCACTCCATGAAGCAGGTTGAAGAAATAGCTCATGGAAGCAATGATGTCAGAAGGTGTGATTGACTTCACTTCAACATCAGGGAATGCGTTTCCTATGATGGTTGTGGTACCCTCTTCCATGTTCGGCGCTTCAACTTTTATGGATTGGATTTCAATCGGCTCATCGAGCAGTCCATTCTCTAGATGATATGTTTCCAGGTTCGCATTGGATTCAAGGACATCCATGATGCCGTCCAATGTACGTCTGTCGATTGTAGTGCCTGTTTCTGCTACAATTTCTCCTGTTTCCCGGTCGACGATCGGCTCAGCCAACACCTGGTTGAACAGACGGTCTTTCAGATGGAGTTTTTTGTTCATCTTATAACGCCCTACACTCGCAAGGTCATAACGTTTTGGATCGAAGAAGCGGGAATATAGAAGATTCCTCGCGTTCTCGACAGTCGGTGGTTCGCCTGGGCGAAGTCGTTCGTAGATTTCTAGGAGTGCCTGATCTACCGTTTCGGTAGTATCCTTCTCAAGCGTATTCCTGACGTATTCATTATCTCCAAGAATATTGATGATTTCCTGGTCGGTAGAGAATCCGAGTGCTCTAAGAAGTATAGTCATAGGCAGTTTACGTGTACGGTCGATCCTCACGTATACGATGTCCTTGGCGTCTATTTCATATTCAAGCCAAGCGCCGCGGTTCGGGATCACTGTCGCGCCAAACCCTCTTTTGCCGTTCTTATCGATTTTTTCGGAATAATAGACAGATGGACTTCTGACAAGTTGTGATACTATGACGCGTTCCGCCCCATTGATGACGAAAGTGCCGGTATCAGTCATCAGAGGAAAATCACCCATGAACACTTCCTGTTCTTTAACCTCACCCGTCTCTTTTATGATCAGACGGACTTTCACACGCAAAGGCGCAGAATAGGTTGCATCATGGTTCTTTGCCTCATCCTCATCATATTTAGGTTCGCCGAGTTTATAGTCGACGAACTCCAGTGACATATTACCTGTGAAGTCTTCAACTGGAGAAATGTCCTTGAACATCTCTATAAGGCCTTTCTCCAGGAACCATTCGTAGGATTTTGTCTGGATTTCGATCAGGTTCGGCAGATCCATTTTTTCTTCGATTCGTGCATAACTTCTGCGTGTAGCGTGTCTTCCATATTGAATCAGTTCACTCATCGACAGATTCACCCCTAATAAAAATTACGTAAAACATTCACCGAAGCAGTTAAACAGTTAATAAGACAAAAAGAAAACGGAATCGAAACCAACCCCATTTTCTATTAATCAACTATATTTATACGCTCCATTCAATCCGCACTGAAAAAATGCATACTGATTGACATTATATTTTTACATTCTATAACTATATCACAGAAAAAAAGTCAAGTCAAATTTAAAATTGGCCTGTGACGCCCTTCAGGACGTAGTATCCTTTATCTTTCGCAAGCGTCTCAACATTGCCGAAACTTTCTTGGATGGCTTTGCGATATGAAGGCATCCCCTGCTTTTTCTGGACGACCATATAGAATGCACCATCTTCAAGACGTCCGGCGGCATCTTCTATGATGTCGAGCACCACGTCTTTCCCTGCCCTGAACGGAGGATTCGTCACGTAGAAGTCTGGCTTAAAGGCTTCGGCATGGGCGTCGTATTCACTGCGATCCTTCACTTCGGCCGCAACTCTATTGCGGGAAGCATTCTCCTTGGAGAGCAGAAGTCCGTCCGGGTTCACTTCAATCATCAGTGGGGTTGCGTCAAGGACATCTCCAATGACGATGCCAATCGGACCATAACCTGCCCCCATATCAATGAAGTCTCCTCCTGCATCAGCGCTCCTATCTTTTATGACTGCATCAATAAGTACTGCGCTGCCATAATCGATGCGATCCTTGGAGAAGACACCACGGTCCGTTTTGAATGTGTAGCGCTTACCTTGGTATGCGTACTCTATTTCTTTATAATTATGTTCCGAATCATGTCCGGTGAAATAATGGCTCATCACACCACTCCTATATTTATGCGCCGTCATTATGTAAATAAAGAGACTCATTTAAACAATCGTTTAAAATGAGCCTCCCTACATATCTGAATAAGATTATTTAAGTTCTACGCTTGCGCCAACTTCTTCGAGTTGTGCTTTAAGTTCTTCAGCGTCTTCTTTAGAAGCGCCTTCTTTGACGACTTTAGGTGCGCCGTCAACGACTGCTTTAGCATCTTTGAGGCCAAGGCCTGTCGCTTCACGAACAACTTTGATGACTTTGATCTTAGAAGATCCAGCGTCTGTAAGTTCAACGTCGAACTCAGTCTGCTCTTCTGCTGCCGCTTCGCCTGCACCAGCGCCTGCTGCTGCCACTGGAGCTGCAGCTGTAACGCCGAACTCTTCTTCTATTGCTTTGACAAGGTCATTCAGTTCAAGTACGGACATACCTTTGATTTCTTCAATGATTTGTTCTTGGGACATTATAATTCCTCCATTTATTGGTATAGTTTATTAAGCTTCTTCGTTTTCCTTCTCTTCACCGACAGCTTTAACTGCATAGGCGAAGTTGCGTACTGGAGCTTGCAGTACGGAAAGCAGCATGGATACGAGTCCATCTTTGTCTGGAAGCGTTGCAATTGCTTTGACATCTTCAACCGGTGTGAATTGACCTTCGATGATGCCTGCTTTGATTTCCAATGCTTCATGATCTTTGGCGAAGTTGTTCAAGATCTTCGCAGGTGCAATCACATCTTCGTTTGAGAATGCGATAGCGTTTGGTCCCGTCAGGAATTCATTGATTTCAGTAAGCTCAGCTTTTTCTGCCGCGCGGCGTGTCATCGTATTCTTGTAGACTTTGAATTCGATATTCGCTTCACGGAGCTGTTTGCGAAGCTCAGTCATTTCAGAAACAGTCAGGCCACGGTAGTCTACAAGTACAGTAGATACAGAGTTCTTAAATTGTTCTGTGATGACATCGATGTGTTGCTGTTTAGCTTCAATCACTGTTGACATAGTTACACCTCCATATTTGTTTGTGTATCCGGTGCAATAAAAAAAGCACCTTTTACCCTCGGCAAAAAGTGCTTGAATTTATATTGAATATCATTCAAGTCTTAATCATTTGCCTCGGTAGGATGGACTTTTAAGCACGACGGCTCCTACTGTCTTAGGTAGTATTAAAATACAACTGCAACTATACATAATACAGATGCAGTTGTCAATATATACTTTAGGGTCGTTCTAGGCCCTGATTATGCTAGGATCCACTTTGATGCCAGGACCCATCGTAGAAGAAACTGCAGTGGTCTTGAAGTATACACCTTTTGAAGATGCTGGCTTCGCTTTTGCAAGCGCGTCATGGACTGCTTTGAAGTTCTCGACAAGCTTATCTTCATCGAAGGATACTTTGCCGATCGCTGCATGCACGATACCGGATTTTTCTGCACGGTATTCCACTTTACCTGCCTTGATTTCTTCGACTGCCTTCGTAACATCCATCGTTACAGTACCCGTCTTAGGGTTCGGCATGAGACCTTTAGGTCCAAGCACACGGCCGAGTTTACCTACTTCGCCCATCATGTCAGGTGTTGCAACGATTACGTCGAAGTCGAACCATCCTTCATTGATCTTCTGGATGTAGTCCTCTCCTACAAAATCTGCACCTGCTGCTTCTGCTTCCTTAGCCTTCTCACCTTTAGCGAATACCAATACACGCTGTGATTTACCAGTACCGTGCGGCAAGACGATTGCTCCACGGATCTGCTGGTCATTCTTACGCGTATCAATACCCAGGCGGAATGCTACTTCAACAGAGGCATCGAAGTTGACAGTGCTTGTCTCTTTAGCTAGTTTGACTGCTTCTTCAATGCTGTAAGATGCGTTTTGGTCAAACTTTTCAAGAGCTGCCTGATACTTCTTACTTCTCTTAGCCATTTCTATTCCTCCTTGTGGTTATAGCGGGTAATCCTCCCACGTTTGTATTAATACTCTGTTTTCATGTTCAGTCAAATTATTTTTCTATAGAGAAGCCCATGCTTCTGGCTGTACCTTCGACCATACGCATAGCCGCTTCGACGTCTGCTGCATTAAGATCTTCCATTTTAGTTTCAGCGATTTCACGCACTTGCGCTTCAGTTACGCTGGCCACCTTGTTTTTGTTTGGCTCTCCAGAACCTTTTTCAACGTTTGCAGCTTTCTTGAGAAGAACTGCTGCTGGTGGTGTTTTTGTGATGAATGTGAATGAGCGGTCTTCAAATACGGAAATTTCAACCGGAATGATGAGACCCGCCTGTTCTTGTGTACGTGCGTTGAATTCCTTACAGAATCCCATGATGTTCACACCAGCCTGACCCAATGCCGGACCTACCGGTGGTGCTGGATTCGCTTTACCTGCAGGAATCTGCAATTTTACAATGTTGATTACTTTTTTAGCCACGATGTGCACCTCCTCGTTATCGTGATGTGGTCACAGGATGTCAGTTTTCACCCTCCCACTCGCATCTATAAAAAAAGATGGCCGAAAAAATTTCGACCATGATAATATACCACTATTCCATTAAAAAAGCAAGTGAGTTATTACAATTTCTCGATCTGGTCAAATTCCACTTCGACCGGGGTTTCACGCCCGAACATCTCGACCAGTACAGTCAGCTTATAGTGCTCTTCATCGATGGAGCGGATTTCGCCCATCTGATTTTTGAACGGCCCATCGACTATATTGATGGACTCGCCGACTTCAACTTCGAAATCGACGGTGCGTTCAGCCATGCCCATCTGTTTCAGGATGAACTTCACTTCTTCCGGCAGAAGCGGATTCGGCTTGCTGCCCGCCCCTTGGGAACCGACGAAGCCCGTAACCCCTGGAGTATTCCGGACGATGTACCAGGATTCATCAGTCATGATGAGTTCGACGAGCACATATCCCGGGAACGTCTTCTTCATTGCCGTTTTGCGCTTGCCGTCCTTGACGGTCGTCTCTTCCTCTTCAGGGATGATGACGCGGAAGATCTGATCCTGCATGTTCATCGATTCGAGCCGGGCTTCAAGGTTCTTCTTCACTTTATTTTCATATCCGGAATAAGTATGTACTGCATACCAGTTCTTTTCTCCAGACATAGTATCTCTCCTTTGGTTACATTAAGTCTATGAGTGCGGAGATACCCAGGTCCAGCGCGTAGAAAAACGCCAGAAAGAATATCACTGTGAACATGACGACCGCTGTATAGCGGACCGTTTCCTGACCGGTCGGCCAGCTTACCTTCTTCATCTCGCTGACAACATTCTGCAGGAAATTCTTATCATTTGCCATCGGTTGTTTCCTCCTGTATCAGATGGAACTTTTATGAGTCTGATGCCGGTTGCACGTTTTGCAGTACTTCCTGATGGATAGTCTTTCCTTGTGCTCGGTAGTCGTCCTATAATTGCGCGACCCGCATCCAGTGCATGTTAGTGCCACTTTCATCATAGCTTCCTCATTTCAATTCTAATTCACTATACCGATTTCATGCCGTGTTGTCAAATGGCCCTCCTTCCCACCCCTCATGGCTTAGAAGCTCTTTTTTTCGCCTGATGCGATGCAGTGTATTGAGCACCGCCTTCCTGTCCAGTTCAAAGGCCAGACACACATCTTCGATGCTGTGCCCCATGTCGAGGTGTTGCAGGACTTTCTGCTCCAGAGGTGAACAGATGCCTTTTTTATGCAGCAGATATTGGAGCTGCTCTTCCTTAACCATCATGTTGATCGGATCCGCTTCCCGCTCGCCGCTCTTTGATTCGTCATACATCTTTTCGATGGATGCCCGTTCCCGGCAGCGCCTGAGTCCGCGCGCACTCGACCTGCTCATCATTTCGAAGCGGAGCGTCCGGTAGAGGTAATGCATATATCTGCCGCGGGTATGGTCATAGCGGCTGCATAGTTTGAGCGCAACTTCCATCATCTCCTGCTCCATATCCTCGCGGTCTTGAAAGTGTTCGGTATAGCGATAGGTCAGCCGCCTGACATATGGCCTGATCCTTTCATCCATTATATCAAAAGCGGCAGCGTCACCCGCATCCACACGGCAGGCGAGCTGATCCATGTCATCGGCCGTCCCACGCTCACGAATATAAAATTGATATGCAGTGATATGATACATGACCAATCCCCCCCAGAACTTTACTCAAGGATAAGAGGAATCATCAATATATTCAATATGCTAAAAACGTCCGCGCCGCCATTTCTCGAGTTTCGCTTGAACATCCTGCCGGATATCCAGTTTCTGTCTGGGCATTTTTTCGTTAATCGCATCTATTTTTTCACTGATATTCTTTTCAGCTTCCGCCAAGTTCAGCCACATCTCACGGGATGAGATCCGGTAGGCGCCGAGGGCGAATATCGCATTCTGTTCAGTCAGGTCGCTCGTTACGACACTGATCTCCGATAGGTGGGGATGGTAGTGGTCGTGTACAAACCGCTCGATGTACTCATCCGCCGTCTCCTTCTCTTTTGTATAGACCACGGTGACGCCATGAAAATCGCGCACACTCTCCTTCGAGCGCACTTCATAGGCATCGAACACACAGATGATTTCCTGATTGACCACCGACTGGTACTCCGCGAGAGCGGCCAATATCTTCTCCCTCGGCAGCTGGAGCGACTGCAGCGACTCTTTGTGCAGTTCCGGGTCGGCCCCGAGGAGGTTGTAGCCATCGACGATCAGGATGCGTCTTTTTTTACGTCTCATGTCATTCACGCCCAGCGTCTTGTTTACGGAACACTTCATACATCAGCAAGGCTGCTGAGACCGATGCATTAAGGCTGGTGATATGACCGGTCATAGGGATCTGGACGATGAAATCGCATTTTTCCAGAGTCTTTCTGCTGATCCCCTTGCCTTCGCTCCCGACCACCAAGGCGGTATTCATATCTGCCGACATTTCCCTGTAATCCATGTTGCCTCCGCCTTCACTGCCGACGACCCAGAACCCCTGGTCCTTCAAAGTATCGATGGTCTGGTTGATGTTCGTCACCCTTACGACCGGCACATGTTCAATTGCCCCGGTGGATGTCCTTGCGACGGTATCTGTAAGTTGGACGGAACGGCGATTTGGTATGATCACGCCGTCAAAACCGGTCGCATCACATGTCCTGAGTATCGACCCGAGGTTATGCGGATCCTCCAGACCATCCAGGATAATCACGTTTGAACGTTTGCCCGCCACCTTTTCCAGCAGCGTCTCAAGCGCCATATATTCGTGCGGGCTGCCCATCGCCACAACACCTTGATGCCGTTCATCAGTCATACCGTCGAGCTTCATCTTCGGTACTGTCTGCACGACTATCTTCTTTCTCTTAGCGGCATCCAGTATATCCTTGATTTGTCCTTTATTGACGGAATCCTGGATGAAAACCTTATTGATCTCCGTTTCTCCCTGCAGGGCTTCCCGTACTGCGTGACGTCCTGCAATCACTCCATTAGTCATCTTTGTCCCTCCCGATTTCCAATATGATGGCCATAAGCGCATCGATCCGGCTAGTATTGCCGGAAAGATGGAGATGCCCGATCAGTGCCTCGAGCCCGGAAGCATTGCGGTAATCTTTTATGGTTGCGTTCTTGGCCCTTGTGGCACTTGATTTATTGCGCGCCTTTCTGGCAATGTCCCACTCCGCTTCCGTCAACTCATTCTTCCGGAGATGATCCAGCGCCCGTGCCTGCGCGGAGGCATTCACCATCCGGTTGGCCGCCTGATGGAGCGCATCCGGCTTCAAGTATGGACTGGCAGCCAAAAGGTGGCTCCTCACATAGACGGAATAGACGGCGTCACCCACAAAAGCAAGCGACAAGGGTTGCATCGTTTCAAGCTTGCGATCATCCACGCCTGAACCTCACACCTTCCTTGGTGTCTTCCAGGATGATGCCTTGCGCCTTCAAGTCATCCCTGATTTCATCGGCGCGTTTGAAGTCACGGCTTTGACGCGCCTCGTTGCGTTCTGCTATTAGTGCTTCAATGTCTTCATCAAGCAATATTTGTTCTTCTTCCAAGCCAACACCAAGCACTTCGCTGTAGCTGTCGAACGCCTCGATGAAGCGCATGAGCGTCTCTTTGCAGGTCGTCTGGCGGCGCATGTATTTATTCAATTCGGATGTCAGATCGTGCCAGGCGCTGATTGCGTTGGCGGTATTGAAGTCGTCATCCATGTGCGCTTCGAATACTTCGAGGTTCTGTTCTATGATGCCATGCACCGCTTCGTCCCCTTCATTGCCCACTGCACTGTCCAGACGTTCTTTAGCCTTCGCATAGCTTGACTGGATGCGTCTGAGCCCGTTCTCCGCAGCCTGCACCAGTTCCCTGTTATAGTTTATCGGGTTGCGGTAATGCACGCTGATCATGAAGAAGCGCAGCACATCCGGATCGATTTCTTTCAGGATGTCGTGGACCAGTATGAAGTTGCCGAGGGATTTCGACATCTTTTCGTTGTCGATATTGATGTAGCCATTATGCATCCAATAGTTTGCAAACGTCTCATCGGTCATGCATTCACTTTGGGCAATCTCATTTTCGTGGTGGGGGAACGTCAGGTCTTGGCCGCCTGCATGGATGTCGATTGTATCACCCAGATGGCGCCTTGCCATGACGCTGCACTCGATATGCCAACCCGGCCGGCCCTCGCCCCACGGCGAATCCCACTTTATTTCATTCGGCTTCGCCTGCTTCCACAGCACGAAGTCAAGCGGGTCTTCTTTCTTTTCACCCGCGTCGATGCGCGCTCCGACTTTCAGGTCATCAACCGACTGATGGGACAGCTTGCCGTAATCTTCGAACGAGCGTGTATGGAAGTAGACATCCCCCTCCGATTCATAGGCATGCCCTTTATCAACCAGCACTTTGATGAATTCTATGATGTCCTCCATATGATCCATGACTCTAGGGTGCGCTGTGGCTTTCTTGACGTTCAAAGCACCTGTGTCCTCAAAGAACGCTTCTATGAAACGCTCCGCGATGACAGGCACTTCTTCTTTCAGCTCATTGGACGCCTTGATCAGCTTGTCATCAACATCTGTGAAATTGGAGACGTAATTGACTTCATACCCTTTGTATTCCAGATAGCGGCGGACGGTGTCGAATGCGATGGCGGGGCGGGCGTTGCCGATATGGATATAGTTATACACAGTCGGGCCGCATACATACATCTTGACCTTGCCTGCTTTGAGCGGTTCGAACGTCTCTTTTTGCCTTGTGAGCGAATTAAATATCTTTACCATTTTCAATATCTCTCCTGAATTCTTTTATTTCTTCCTCCAGTGCACATATCTTCTCCTGGAGCGGGTCTGGGAGGCTGCTGTGTTCAAAGACTTGTCCCCGCCTTACCCTCTCCCCCTTCTGTTTGACGACCTGGCCCGGAATGCCGACCACTGTCGAGTGTGGCGGGATGTCTTTCAGCACTACCGAATTTGCTCCGACTTTTGAACATTCCCCGATGCGGATGTTGCCGAGCACCTTCGCCCCGGTGGCGATCAGCACGAAATCACCAATGTCCGGATGCCGCTTCTTCTCTTCCTTGCCGGTGCCGCCGAGCGTGACCCCCTGGTAGATCGTTACATCATTGCCGATGCGGCACGTCTCCCCGATCACCGTACCGCTGCCGTGATCGATGAACAGACGCCGCCCGATCTCCGCGCCCGGATGTATTTCGATGCCTGTAAAGAACCGGCTGATCTGGGAAATGATCCGAGCCAGACTGGTGGCGTTCTTTCTATAAAGACGGTGGGCCAACAGATGGCTCCATACCGCGTGTAAACCTGAATAAGATAAGAAGACTTCCAATCTGCTCTTTGCTGCCGGATCCAACTCCATGACCATATCGATGTCTTCTTTCATTCTGCCGAACATATGTCATCCTCCTATATTAAAATGGCCTCTGTCCATATATGGACAGAGGCGCATCATGCACGGTTCCACTCTGTTTGCAGCTTCAACTGCCACTTGAATATTCATATCAACATTACAGAGGGCAATTCTGATCGATAGGCGGTTATCCTTTCAGCAGCCGGATAATCTCTTATTTCCGCTCAATGACCATACTCGGGGTCTCTGTTGTAATAATCATAAGGTATTGATTCACAGGGTGCAACAAGTTTGCTTATTTTATGTCAGCTTCTGAATTCTGGTAAGAGTCTTTTCCTTACCGATGAGCGCAATGGCGTCCGGCAGTTCCGGTCCACGCGTCTGGCCGGTCACGGCGACACGGATCGGCATGAAAAACTTCTTGCCTTTATAGCCCGTGGATTTCTGGACATCTTTTATTGCGGCTTTGATCGCTTCAGGAGTGAATGTTTCAAGCTCACTGAAACGGGCGTGGAGTGCCGCCATCAGCTCAGGTATATGCTCCTGTGAAATCACTTCGTTCGCTGCCTCGTCAAACTCGATCTCTTCTTTGAAGAACTGTTCCGACAGCGTTGTAATCTCTCCTGCAAAACTCATCTGCTCCTGATACAGGGCAACAAGTTTGCGGGCCCAGGCCAGCGACTCTTCAGATGCATTCTCTTCAAGTAACCCTTCCTTCACAAGATGTGGCAAGGCCATATCAAAAACGGTCTCCGTGTCTTTCTCTTTCATGTACTGGTTGTTGATCCAAGTCAGTTTCTGCTTGTCGAAGAAAGCAGGTGACTTCGACAGGCGCGTTTCATCGAACAATTCGATGAACGCTTCTTTGGAGAATATTTCCTCTTCCCCTTCAGGCGTCCATCCGAGCAGGGCGATGAAGTTGAAGAGCGCTTCCGGCAGATAGCCAAGTTCTTTATATTGTTCGATGAACTGGATGATGGAACCGTCCCTTTTGGACAATTTCTTTTTCTCTTCATTGACTATGAGCGTCATATGGCCAAATTTCGGTTCTTCCCAGCCCATCGCCTCATAGATCATCTGTTGCTTCGGTGTGTTGGAGATATGGTCATCTCCCCTGAGCACATGCGAGATTTCCATCATATGATCATCGACCGCAACTGCGAAGTTATAGGTCGGTACGCCATTTTTCTTCACAATGACCCAGTCGCCGATGCCATTTGAATCGAAGGACACTTCACCTTTGACGATATCATCGAATTTATATGCCTTGTCGGCAGGCACACGGAAGCGGATGCTCGGCTCCCTGCCTTCATCGATGAAGGCTTGTTCCTCTTCGGGTGTGAGGTTGGCATGTTGGCCGCCGTAGCGTGGCATTTCACTGCGGGCGATCTGCGCTTCCCGTTCTGCCTCAAGCTCCTCTGAAGTCATGTAGCAACGGTACGCTTTATTTTCTTTAAGCAGCTGGTCGATGATCGGCTGATAGATGTGCTGCCGTTCCGATTGGCGATATGGGCCGTAGCCGCCATCACGGTCGACGCTCTCATCCCACTCGAGTCCAAGCCACTTGAGGTAATGCAGCTGAGACTCCTCGCCACCTACTATATTCCTCGACGTATCGGTATCTTCGATGCGGATGATGAAATCACCGTCGTAATGGCGGGCAAACAGATAGTTGAACAGTGCAGATCGTGCGTTTCCGATATGCAGGTATCCCGTTGGGCTCGGTGCATATCTTACTCTTACTTTACTCATGGTCATTCCTCCGTTTTTCTATTAATACTACAGCCTCAGAAGCGATGCCCTCGCCCCTGCCTGTGAATCCGAGTTTCTCGGTCGTCGTCGCCTTGATGTTGACGTTATCCACCGACGTCAAAAGAAGAGACGCGGTAACATCGCGCATAGCATCGATATGGGGTCTGAATTTCGGTTCTTCCGCCATTATGACAGCGTCGATATTCCCTATGATGTATCCTTTTTCGTGCATCATTTCCACCACTTCGCCAAGCAGCACTTTTGAGTCCATATCCTTGAATTCCTCATCCGTATCCGGGAAAAATTTGCCGATATCGCCGAGTGCGAGCGCCCCGAGTATTGCATCCGCAACGGTGTGGAGCAGTACATCTGCATCAGAATGGCCTTTCAGCCCACGATCATGCGGGATATCAATGCCGCCGACGATCAGCGGGCGGCCTTCTTCAAATGCATGCACATCAAAGCCATGTCCAATCCTAAACATGTCATCCCTCCCCCTTATTCATGATGGATTGTGCCACTTTCAGATCTTCCCTAGTCGTTATCTTAATATTATCATATGTCGATGGGGTGACGTGGACACTTACTCCCAACGCCTCCACCATCATGGAATCATCAGTGACCGACAATTCATTTTCCAACGCATTCCGGTAGGCAGACATCAACAGTTCGTAATCGAATGCCTGAGGGGTATGGACCGCAACCACCTGGTCACGGTCGATGGTCGCCTCGACGGTACTTCCATCTATGCGCTTCAGTGTATCTTTCGGTCTCACTCCGCAGATCACCGCCTTATGGACCGGCACCGCTTCCTTCAGATGGGTAAGCGTCTCTTCTGAGACAAATGGCCGGGCGCCGTCATGGACGAATACGTAGTCTGCCGGTTCAATCGCGCCCAGCACATTGTATATGCTGTGCTGCCGCTCTTTCCCGCCCTCGATTATGCCCCTGACTTTTGTGCACCCCGCTAAGATTTCATGAAGGGTGCCGATTTCATCCTTGCGGCCGGCCAGATAGATGGCATTGCAGTCGGGATCCGCTTCAAATTTTTCCACGGTCATGCGTATGACCGGCACTTCACCGAGGGGGATGAAGATCTTGTTGTAATCCGTGTTCATCCTGCTTCCCATGCCGGCAGCCGGGATGATTACTGTATATTTCATCATTTCCTCACTCTCTTTGCAAACACGATACGTCCTGAATTGGTCTGGAGCACACTGACGACTTCCACGGTGATGGTTTTGTTGATATCTGCCTTGCCATCTTCGACGACCACCATTGTGCCGTCCTCCAGATACCCGACGCCCTGGTTTTCTTCCTTACCCGTCTTTGATACAAGCAGGCTGAACCGATCACCCTGGATGACGGCCATTTTGATGGCATCTGACAGCTCATTGACATTGAGCACTTTTATCTGATGGAGTTGGCACACCTTATTAAGGTTGTAGTCCGTTGTTATGATGGCACCTTTTTCAGCTTTTGCGATTTCAATCAGCTGATGGTCGACATCAAGCTTGTCGTACTCGACATCCCTGATTTCAACATCAGCGGCATTCTGCTTTTGCAGGGCATTCAACATATCCAAGCCCCGCTGTCCCTTGTCACGCTTGATCGGGTCGGTTGCGTCAGCGATCAATTGAAGCTCATCAAGCACGAACTGCGGGATGACAAGCACACCTTCTATGAACCCGGTTTTTGCTACATCCACTATTCTACCATCTATGATCGCACTCGTATCAAGGAATTTTTTGGAGTTCTTATATTCTTTTTCTTTAGCTTTGGAGAAATTGCCCGGCAGGAAATCAAGCACCTCACCGAATTTCTTGAGCCCGATCTGGAACCCGAGGTATCCGAGGATTACAGCCACTACAAACGGGACGATATCGCGGACTATAGGAATGTCCATGGCATTTATCAATAAGGATATCAAAACAGCAAGCAACAGTCCGATAAGCGTCCCCAATGTGGCGGACACAATCTCCGCAAGACTCCGGTTCAGGATGAGGCCCTCGCTTCGTCTTATAAGGCTTTCGACTTTCGGCAGGGTCCATGAGAAGAAGACGAGAAAAAGAAGCAGACCCGAAAGCCCGAAGACGAGCACATTATCCAATATGAGCGGGATGTCCCAAGGCAGAATTTCAAATATCAGGGGCATCAGCCAGACGCCCAGGGAAATTCCAATCAATACATACAATACATAAAGCAGATACCTCAACATAACCATTCACCTCCTGTTTTATTTGGATATCGCCATCTTCAGGGCATCCTTCAGATTACGCACACTCACGACTTCTATATCATCCGGTACATTCAGGCCGCTCATATTCGAAGCTGGAATGACCGCGCGGTTAAAGCCGAGTTTGGCAGCCTCCTGCAGGCGCTGATCGATCTTGGTGACCCGTCTGACTTCGCCAGTCAATCCGACTTCTCCGATGAAGCAGTCGTCCCCTCTTATCGAAGCACCTTTGAAGCTTGAAGCAATGCTGACGACGATGCTGAGGTCGACTGCAGGCTCGTCGAGACGGACGCCGCCGGCCACTTTGATGTAGGCATCATGCTGCTGCATAAGCAGCCCTTCGCTTTTTTCGAGTACCGCCATAAGGAGTGAAAGACGGTTATGGTCGACGCCGGTCGCCATGCGCCTCGGGTTGTGGAAATGGGTCGGCGTCACGAGTGCCTGGACCTCAACCAGCAGTGCCCGTGTGCCTTCCATGGTAGCCACGATCGCCGAACCTGGTACATTCTTGGAACGCTCTTCAAGGAATATTTCAGAAGGGTTGAGCACTTCTTTGAGCCCTTCGTTCTTCATCTCGAACATGCCCATCTCATTCGTCGACCCGAAGCGGTTTTTGACGGCACGCAGCATCCTGTAGGTATGATGCTGATCCCCTTCAAAGTAGAGGACCGTATCCACCATATGTTCAAGTAGCCTAGGTCCCGCAATCTGTCCATCTTTCGTCACATGTCCGACGATGAAGGTTGCGATATTGCCGCTTTTGGCGATATTCATGAGGCTCTGGGTACACTCCCTGACTTGCGCCACACTGCCCGGGGCGCTCGTCACGTCTGGGTTGAAGATGGTCTGGATCGAATCGATGATGAGGAAATCGGGATCCAGCCGCTTTATTTCGTCATGGATGTAGTAGAGGTTGGTTTCGCTGTAGACATTGAGGTTGTCGCTCGCTTCCAGCAGTCGGTCTGCCCGGAGTTTGATCTGTTCCGTCGATTCCTCGCCTGAAACATACAGCACTTCGTGATTCTCGGATAGAGCCAGGGCCGTCTGTAGCAGGATGGTCGATTTGCCGATCCCCGGGTCCCCACCGATCAGGATCAATGAGCCGTTCACTATCCCCCCGCCGAGCACCCGGTCGAACTCGGGGCTTTGCGTCTTCGTCCTCGGGGTGTGGCTTTTCTTGACCCGTTCGAGTTTCTGGCTGCGTTGTCTGGTGTCGGTTTCCACCTTGCCGAAAGTTCCCCTACCCTTTGTTTCCTTATGGACGATCTTTTCCTCCATCTGGTTCCAGGCACCGCAATTCGGGCATCTGCCCATCCACTTCGGCGATTCATGTCCGCAGGCCATGCATTCAAAAACATTTTTCGCTTTCGCCATATATAAGCCTCTCCTGTAGTTCGATTTTATTATTATATAGTGTATAACTATTACATGTAATTTTAAAGTAGTAGCCATCAGAACTGCCATTAAGCGTGGAAGTATGAAGAAAAAGGCCGGGCGGTGGGCCCGCCCGGCCTTTATGCATCTATTCTGCTGCCACTGCGTCTTTAGTTTTCACGTCGAATTCGTCGTTTTTATAGTCGATTGTGACGACCTTGCCTTCAAGCTCTTCCCCGGATAGGAGGGACTCACTGAGCCGGTCTTCAATATGGCGCTGTATCGACCGTGCAAGCGGCCTTGCACCGTATTCCGGATCATAGCCTTCGTCAGCGATTTTCTCCTTGGCCGAATCCGTCACTTCAAGATGGATATCCTGGCCACCGAGACGGTCTCTCAGCTGATCGATCATAAGCGAGACGATCTGCTTGAGGTGCTTCTTCTCGAGGCTGTGGAAGACGATGATGTCATCCACACGGTTGATGAATTCCGGACGGAATGTGTTTTTCAGTTCTTTCATCATCGTGCTTCTGATCGTATCGTAGTCCTGGCTATCGTCTGTCGTGCCAAATCCTACGAACTTGTTGTCCTTGAGTTCCTGGGCACCGACGTTTGATGTCATGACGATGATCGTGTTGCGGAAATCGACGGTGCGGCCGTTCGAATCGGTCAATCGTCCATCATCCAACACTTGGAGGAGCATATTGAATACGTCAGGGTGCGCCTTTTCGATCTCATCAAACAAGACAAGGGAATAAGGTTTTCTCCTCACTTTTTCTGTCAGCTGTCCACCATCATCATAGCCGACGTAGCCAGGAGGCGAACCGACCAGACGGGAGACGGAGTGCTTCTCCATGTACTCACTCATATCGACGCGGATCATGGCTTCTTCCTCGCCAAACATCGATTCACTGAGCGCACGGGCAAGTTCAGTCTTACCGACACCCGTTGGACCGAGGAAGATGAAGCTTCCGATCGGACGCTTAGGATTCTTCAGACCTGCACGGGCCCGTCTGACCGCTTTCGAGATGGAGGCCACTGCATCTTCCTGACCGATTACACGGTCGTGAAGGATACTCTCCAAGTTCAGCAGGCGCTCCGACTCCTCTTCTGCGATCTTAGCCAGCGGTATGCCGGTGATACCGCTGATGACCAGCTCGATGTCGCCCTTTTCGACAGATTGAGAAGCCTGGCCCTGTTCCTTCTTCCAGTCATCCTCACGCTTTTTGAGTTCTGCTTCAAGTTTGCTCTGCTTGTCCCGATAACTTGCCGCCGCTTCAAATTCCTGGCTCTGCACCGCGGAATCCTTCTCTTTCTTGACGGCTTCGAGCTTGCTTTCAAGATCTTTCAGATCTGGAGGGGAAGTGTAGCTTCTGAGCCTCACTTTAGAGGATGCCTCATCGATCAGGTCGATCGCCTTATCCGGCAGATACCTGTCCTGTACATAACGGTTACTCATGATAGCCGCCGCTTCAAGCGCCTCATCTGTAATCGTGATCCTGTGGTGCGCTTCGTAGCGGTCCCTGAGTCCTTTAAGGATGAGGATCGCATCTTCAACACTCGGTTCATCCACCTGGACAGGTTGGAAACGACGTTCCAGTGCCGCATCTTTTTCGATATGCTTACGGTACTCTTCAAGCGTCGTGGCACCGATGCACTGCAGCTCACCGCGTGCCAATGCCGGCTTCAGGATATTGGATGCATCGATGGCACCTTCTGCGCCGCCCGCACCGATCAACGTATGGAGTTCATCGATGAACAGCACGACGTTCCCGGCCTTATGGATTTCATCCATCATTTTCTTCATGCGCTCTTCGAATTCACCGCGGTATTTCGTACCCGCAACGACCGTGCCCATATCCAATGACATGACACGCTTATCCTTCAGCGTCTCAGGCACTTCATTTTTGACGATGGCCTGCGCCATTCCTTCAGCGATGGCCGTCTTACCGACACCCGCTTCACCGATGAGGACAGGGTTGTTCTTCGTCCTTCTGCTCAGCACCTCGATGACACGGGTGATCTCTTTGGAGCGTCCGATCACCGGATCGAGCATCTCATCACGTGCAATCTGTGTCAGATCACGCGCCAGGGAATCGAGCGTTGGTGTATTGTGGTCTTTCTTCAGATTGTCCTTCTGCTGGAACGCATCCGGATTGCCGAGCATCTTGATGACGGCCGCCCGTGCTTTTGTGATGTTCAAGTCAAGATTGGCCAGCACGCGTGCTGCCACACCTTCGCTCTCCCTTATCAGGCCGAGCAGGAGGTGTTCCGTGCCGACGAAATTATGGTGGAGTTTCCGCGCTTCATCCATGGATAGCTCGATCACCTTTTTGGCCCTCGGCGTGTAATGGATGGAAGACGATGGTTCCGTCCCTTCGTTGATCAGGTTGAATACTTCTTCTTTGACCTTTTCTTCTGTGATGTTGAAGGAGACGAGCACTTTTGCCGCAATGCCTTCATTTTCCTTCGCAAGACCGAGCAGAAGATGTTCTGTCCCGATGTTCGAATGTTTGAGGTTGATCGCTTCTTCCTGTGCGTACGCTAATACTTTCTGCGCACGTTCTGTCAGTCGTCCAAATAGCATACTTTATTCCCCTCCTATTAAATATCTCATCATCGTTGCACGCTCTTCTTCAACAGCCTGCTCAAGTGATGTGTATGTGCCTTCTTTATCATTCAGACGCATTTTGATGAATGCCGGCTGGATGAGTTGAATCCATTTCTGGAAATGAAAATGTGGGAGTTCGATCAGATCGAGGTCGATTCCGAACTTGATGTCGCTCAAGCATTTCGCCGCTTCGTTCAAAGACAGCTTATAGGCATGTCCCAAAAGGCCGAGCGAGCGGTGGACCGCATCTTTTACGTCCAGGAGATGTTCATCTTCAAGCCATGAGCGCATCTCAATCTCCTCTTCGATGATCCTCTGCTTCAGTTCGTCCAGAGTGGTGATGATCTCATCCTCCGTCTGCCCGAGCGTCAACTGGTTTGACAGCTGATAGATATGGCCGAGCGGCACCGAACCTTCTCCATATATTCCCCTTAATACGAAACCGAAACGACTCAAATTTCCAGCCATGCGCTGGATGCGTTTGCTTGAAGTGAGCGCCGGGAGATGCAGCATCACAGAAGCCCGGAGGCCTGTGCCGACATTCGTCGGACAGGCTGTCAGGTAGCCGTACCGTTCATCAAAGGCATAGTCCAGCTCATGTTCGATCCTGTCATCTATATCGTTGGCCTTCCGGTAGATGTCCATCATGTGTTGGCCTGACCCCATCGCCTGGATGCGCAGATGGTCTTCTTCATTCACCATGACGGAGATCGACTCGTCTTCATTGGTGTAGTTCTTCACTCCCTGCTTGGTGAACAGGGGGCTCACCAGATGCTTTTCGACCAGCAGCGCCTTATCCTCAAACTTGAGGTCCGCCATATCCTTCTGGTCGTACCCCTCAAGCACCCCGTCCAGGCGCTCCACGATCTGCTCGATCCCACTACTGTTCTGCATCATATGGGGGTAGGGGATATGATCGATGTTGCGCGCCAGACGGATGCGGGTCGACATTTCAACCGGCTGCTCTTTGACGTCATGCATCCATGGGCTGATGTTTTTATATTCCATCATCTTCACCCAACCTTTCCAAAGCGCGTATCTCATCCCTGACGACGGCCGCTTCTTCGAATTCCTGGGTGTCGATGAGCGTCTGGAGCTTGGCCTTCAGCTGCTCCATCTTGCGCTTCGTCTTCAAGTATTCCTTCGACTTCTCCGGCATCTTGCCGACATGCTCAGTCTGATTGGCCTGCACACGGGCCACGATATCCGGCAGGCGCGCCTCGAATGTGCGGTAGCAATCGGGGCAGCCGAACTTCCCGGCCTGCACGATGCTGTTCAACGTGGAACCGCAAGTGCCACACTGCAGCGGTTTTTTCTGCTGCTGATGCAACGCAGGCTGTTGGGACAGCGATTGGAGCAGTTTCTGGATGTTGAAGGTGTCATCCGGATAGCTGAAATCATTCTCGAATGATGCATTGGCACATTGTTCGCACAGGAACCGCTCGCTCTTCTCCAGTCCATCGCCTTTCGATATATGGATGCTTGCTTCCCTTTCGTTGCATGACTCACACTTCATTCCATCACTCCTCACTGTATAGGATGACATCCATCACCCTCTTGAGTATCTTCGCACGCAGACGATCCCGGTACGGCAGCTCGAGCATCAATGTCTCACGGTCCATTACTGCACTTATGATCTTCGCCTCTTTTTGCGTCACCACTTCGTTTTCATACAACGACTGGATGATATGTTTGGCATTCTGCTGCGACAGCTGATTCCCGACCAGCTGCTTCAGATGGGCAAGGTATTCCGCTTTGGAATGCGTCTCGACTTTAGTGATCCTTATATACCCGCCGCCACCCCTTTTACTCTCAACCGTGTAACCGTGCTCGTTGGTAAAGCGCGTCTTTATTACGTAGTTCAGCTGCGAAGGCACACAATCGAACTTTTCTGCGATGTGCGCACGTTTTATTTCGACGACCTCAGTGCCGGACTCCTCTATCAGCTTTTTGAGGTACTGTTCAATTATATCTGACATGTTACGCATTTCATCACCTCTTTTGACCTTCTTTGACTTTGATTATATAGGCTGTGAATCAATATAGCAAATGGAAAGTTCCATGGATTCGCCCTTTATTTCTGTAAACGTTTGCATTATAATTAACCAGGATACATATCCATCGTTCCAGACGCATACAGTCATTCATTCAGACTACGGTAATATAATGGCTTAAAAAATAACTCTACGAGGTGAAAGTATTGAATATTCTAATGGGAATAATCGGTATCCTGTTTACATTCTTCCTGGCTTGGCTCGTCAGCAGCAACCGCAAGCTTGCGTTCAAAAAATGGAAGAACATCATCATCCTGCTTGGCGTCCAGCTGATTTTTGCATTCGTCCTCCTTTCCACTGGCGCAGGCCAGTTCCTCATAGAAGGTCTGGCCAACGGGTTCAACGCCCTACTCGGATTCGCGGCTGAAGGTGTCGGCTTCGTCATGGGGGATCTGACGGTAGGTGAAGACGGCGGCGTCGCTGACGTATTCTTCTTCAACGTCCTCCTTCCGATCATCGTCATCTCCGCCCTGATCGGCATCCTGCAGTATACGAAGATTCTGCCGCTCATCATCCGCGGACTCGGTATACTGCTTACGAAAATAACCGGAATGGGGTATCTTGAGTCCTATAACGGAGCTGCATCCATGCTCCTTGGACAATCAGAAGTGTTCATTTCATTGAAGAACCAATTGCCGCACCTGCCGAAACACCGTCTCTATACGCTTTCGGCACAGGCGATGAGTTCAGTGTCACTATCCATCGTCGGCGCCTACATGACCATGCTCGATCCACAGTATGTCGTGACGGCGATCGTCCTTAACCTGTTCGGTACTTACGTGATTGTGCACATCCTTAATCCATACGACGTAACCGACGCTGAAGACGAGGCCGATGTCGATGACAATCCAGACGCCGGCAAGTCATTCTTCCAGATCCTCGGCGACTACATCATGGATGGTGCCAAAGTTGCCATGACAGTTGCGGCCATGCTGATCGGTTATATCGCATTGATTGCGATTCTGAACCAGGTCTTCCTGCTCATCCCGGGCATGGAAATCACCTTCCAGGACGTACTCGGCTACATCTTCATGCCACTCGCATTCCTCATCGGAATCCCTTGGGCTGAAGCGCAGCAGGCAGGTAGCCTGATGGCGACGAAGCTCATTACCAACGAGTTCGTGGCAATGCTCGACTACACTGCGATTGCAGACGATTTCAGCAGAAAATCCCAGGCGATGATCTCAGTCTTCCTTGTATCATTCGCCAACTTCTCAAGTATCGGCATCATTGCAGGTTCTGTTAAGGGACTGCATGACGGAAGCGGCAATAAAGTCGCCACCTTCGGCCTGAAGCTCGTCTACGGGGCGTCACTCGTCAGTGTGCTGACAGCTGCGGTAGTCGGCATATTCGCTTAAATGACAATTTATATGCATACAAAAAACAGGCCATATGGCCTGTTTTTTTCATTTTTATAGATACCTTCAGTTGACTTTGCTTGATGAATTACCTGATACTGCCTATGAGATAAAAATTTGATGGAGCGATTAATATGAGAATAGGCGTCATTGCAGATCTGCATATCGATCGTAGGCAGACCCGCTATACAATCCAGGATTTTGAACATGTACTGACATGGGAAATCCACAAGCAGCAAATAGAACTGTTGCTCATAGCAGGCGATATCGCCAGCGATTACCGCATCACCCTTGAGTTCGTCTATACGCTTATGGACAAGACAGGAATCGATATCCGCTTCGTCCCCGGCAACCATGATTATTGGCAACCCGAAGCAGGCCATATATCCACCCCTGAAATCCATCAGCTCTATAAAGAAGAACCGACAAGCATGATAGATGCCCCGCTGATTATAGATGACCAGTGGGCCATCGTCGGCAACAGCGGCTGGTATGATTATTCCTACGCAGATCCACGGTTTTCCCGGGAAAAGATCGCGACGGGGAAATTCTCCGGCGGCACCTGGCAGGATAAAATCCGCGCCAACTGGTCGATGGACGACCCAGCGGTATCAAAAGCATTTGCACAATCCGCAAAACAGGACCTCGAGCGCGTCGGCAACCGCAACATCATCCTGATGACGCACGTCGTCACCCATCCACGGTTTGTAGTCCCTACACCCCACCGCCTATTCGACTTCTTCAACGCATTCATCGGCACATCCGACTTCGACCCACTCTACAAAGAATTCCCCATACGCTACAGCATCATGGGGCACGTCCACTTCCGCCACCAGATCACAGACGGCGGCATCCACTACATCTGCCCATGCCTCGGCTACCAGCGTGAATGGCGGACGGACGATTTGGCCACGGAAGTTGCCGATGCTTTGACGGTGATTGAGGTGTAGGGTGGATTAAAGCCCGTGATGACGAATAAGCAGAAAAGCATCATCCATCTACATAGATGGATGATGCTTTTTGTTTTCCAATCACTAATAGTTGTATTTGAAAACGTTTACAAATATAATTGGAGTACTATATGAAACTGGGGTGATATGTATGGCAAATGTAAATCAAGACAGACTCAAACTGTACGTTTTGGACAATGGAACCTTAAAGATGGATAAGAATCTGATGATCGCCAACTCCAATCAAGCCACGCTCGATAATCCCAACGCTCCGAACGAGATGATTGAATTCCCCATCTACACTGTCTTCATCGACCATCCCGAAGCAAAAATCCTTTTCGATACCGCCTGTAACCCGAACGCCATGGGGAAAGATGGCAGATGGATAGAGCAGACCCAGAAAGCCTTCCCCTACTCAGCAAGCGAAGAATGCTATCTCCCAAACAGGCTCGAGCAGATCAATGTAGACCCTAAAGAAGTCGATTATGTAGTCGCCTCCCACCTCCACCTCGACCACGCCGGTTGCCTAGAATATTTTACGAACGCTGTAGTGATCGTACATGACGATGAATTGAACGGTACGATGCAGACATATGCGAGAAATCAGAAGGAGGGAGCTTATATCTGGGCAGATATCGATGCCTGGATCAAGAATGACCTGACATGGAAGACCATAAAGTCTTATGAAGATAACCTCGAAATCGTCAAAGGCGTCAAAGTCTTGAATTTCGGCAGCGGCCACGCCTGGGGCATGATCGGTTTGGAAGTCGAAACAGGCGAACTCGGTACGCTTATCCTCGCATCTGATGCCATCTATACAAAAGAAAGCATGGAATCTCCAATCAAGCCGCCCGGCATCCTATATGATTCCATCGGATGGGCGCGCTCTGTTGAGAGGATCAAACGTATGGCAAAAGAGAAAGACGCTCAGATATGGTTCGGTCACGATGGTGATCAATTCGAAGGGTTCAGAAAATCCACCGAAGGATACTACGAATAAGCAATCTTTTAAAGGAGGATTACATGAAGATAAAAGCAGCAGTTCTGCATGAGATGGGGTTGTCTAAACCGTACGCCGAAAGCAAGCCGTTAAAAATTGAAACTCTGGAGTTGGATGAACCTACAAAAAATGAAATCCTCATTAAAATAGGAGCAGTCGGTCTATGCCATTCAGACTTATCCGTGATAAACGGAAGCCGCCCGAGACCGACTCCAATGGCACTGGGCCATGAAGCGGCCGGGGAAATCATGCAGGTCGGAGAAGATGTAACAGATCTTGAAGTCGGAGACCATGTCGTTTGCACCTTTGTACCAAGCTGTGGCTATTGCCTCCCTTGTAAGGAAGGGAGGCCTGCCCTTTGCGAAAATGGAGCAGCTTCCAACGAAAAGGGAGAAATGCTTGATGGGGGCAGAAGACTCCACAACGATGATGGAGAAGTGAATCATCACCTGGGTGTTTCAGGCTTTGCCACTCATGCGGTTGTATCAGCAAACTCTGTTGTAAAAGTCGATCCGAAGGTACCTTTAGAAGAAGTGGCCATTTTCGGGTGTGCCGTAATCACCGGTATTGGCGCAGTCATAAACACGGCCCAGATAAAACCGGGAAGCACGGTCGCCGTAATCGGACTTGGAGGCATTGGACTCAATGCTGTCATGGGGGCAAAACTGGCCGGTGCCGGCAAAATCATTGTCTTGGACATCAATCCAAACAAGTTTGATTTCGCCAAAAAATTAGGCGCCACCCATGTATTCGACTCTTCTGATGAAAATGTTGTGGAGGATATCAAAACCAGCACCTCAGGAGGAGTCGACTATGCATTCGAAACAGCCGGCGCCGTGCCGGCGATGGAAGTCGCCTATAAAATAACCAAACGCGGCGGCATGACAGTCACAACCGGCCTGCCCGACCCTAAGCATAACCTCTCATTCCCGCAAGTCACTCTGACGGCAGAAGAAAGAACCATAAAAGGTTCCTATGTAGGCAGCTGTGTTCCACTTCGCGACATTCCGAGATTTATGGAACTCTATCAGCAGGGAAGACTCCCAGTCGATGATCTACTGTCAGATACCTTGCCATTGGAAGATATCAATGAAGGATTCGACCGTCTGGAAAAAGGTGAAGATGCAAGACTTGTCATTAAAATGGAGTAATAAAAAGAATAGAGATTCTAATTACGCTACTATCGCCTAGATATCACAGTTTTTAATTTCATCTGTGGTATCTAGCCATTTTTTAATGGTCAGCTATCGATTACATTGAAGGTGAGGTACTTGCTATTTAGTATTAATAAATCCGCTTGATTAACGAATGATAATCTACTTTATTGAATTGAAGATTGTTACTACGTAAGTAGAGTCCGTCAAAAAAGCCTTGTTTAGTAAGCTGGAATTCACTTTCACTTCGATTCATGCTCGCCTTTTATGTATAAAGTCCCACTATATTATGTCATTTTACTATTTTAAATCAATACATAAGACAGATTAGAATTTCGTAATTCAGTTTGTATCCTGATAAAATAAATATCAATAATAGTATTTGGGTTTTTTTCTTTCTTTGATTTCAGTCTTATCGACCAACCATATTGCATCAGCAACCTCGTCCAATATCTTCCTTTTTATAACTATATTAATCGGCTCTTCTACTTTGTGGGAAGGAGATGTCCTATATAAATAGATGTTCTTTGATGTGGAAGTTTGTAGTGTTTTCTTTCCCACCTCTTCTTGATTGATCAGTTGATCACTTTCATTCACTAAACTTTCTTTTGTCACCTTATAGGAGTTCAATTTGTTCCAAAGCCTATCTTTTTCTATTAATAACAATTCAACATTGGTAATATCCTCAAAATTTCCCAACTGTCGGGCATCTTTTATCACAGAACTATTTGGATATACCAACAGATAATGGGTTGTCTTTAAATCTTCCCTTATAAACCACCCTTCTGAAAAATTGTTGTTCCTCCTTTTGAATTTTATTTCAAAGGCGAATGTCGGCAGTTTTTTATTCAAATAGTCCAGTTGTGCTTTCTCGTCTACACAGAACAATTTTTCATTTTGGGTTTTATAGACTATATCGATACCTTTCTTTTGTATCTCCTCTTCTTTTCTTTCGAATTCGTCGGCTCTCCTAGATATGAAACTAAAGCGCCCAGTTTCAAGCCTGGCCATCTTGGGATAAAAATATTTATCCAACCACTTAGCGACCATCTGCTCATTATTACTATCATTTATGAAGTTTGATTTCATAACATCGTCACGCCCTTCATTCAGATAATATGATGAATAGCTATATATTCATCTGCTTCGTTCTTTTGCATTTTCTATGAATGCAATTATTTCCTCAACCGTTTTATCCAAATCTTCTCTGACTTCATGTTCCCACACTCTTTTTAGGTTCCATCCACCATTTCTGTAATATTGATTTACTTCCTCATCCCTTTCTTTATTGCGCTTAAATTTTTTTCTCCAGAATTCTGTGTTGCTTTTGGGCATATTGCCATGTATTGGACATTGGTGCCAAAAGCAGGAGTCAATGAAAATTACTATCTTGTATTTTTTTATGGATATATCGGGGGTTCCGAACATTTCACGCGTGTTTCGCCTAAAGCGATATCCTTTCTTCCATAACTCGCTTGCGACTATCGATTCCAGTTTTGATACTGCTTTTATGGCACTCATCGTCTTGCTTCTTTGCTCAGGAGTCATCCTATCAGCCATGAAATCACACCTCCAGAGATTCTTACTGTTGTTGGCGGATGGTCATACATTAATCTCTTAGATCAACGACACCATTTAATGAGGCCAGTCACTACATCTCGTAATCTACAATCTTTATCAAGTAATCAAATCCTTGACCAAGCTCCTTACGAACCTGTTATTGAACCAGAAGGCATGTCCCGGTATATATTGGCCATCAGGCAAGGTCACCATACTCTTTTCCCTATTGGTTCCTTTTGTCCTCAGATGACATATGCCATTGAAATCCGATTTAGGAAAATTATTCCTCGTTTGTCCACCTACACGCCATTCTTCAAATCCTTCATTCAATATATGCTTCACTTCGTTATAGAACTTCTTGATTTCAGCATCCAACAAATCTTTTGGTACATGCCAGAGTCTTATGCCTTTCAATACTGGGAGGTTCTGCTCATTTTCCTGGTAGACGACAAGCAGCCATTTAGTCGACTCCATTTCCATTTTAAGACTGGATTCTTCCCAATTTTCTTCAAGTATCTCCTCATAATTCACATTGCCGAATGACATACTTTCTTTAGTTATGCCACTACTGGTGGCTTTGACCGTCTTGAATTTAATGTTGAGCTTAGAAAATTCTTCTATCTGATGTAAGGCGGTGCCTTGGATACCCAGGATGCGGCTGGTCAGCAGAGCAAGCTTATTCTTGGCTTCACTCAATTGATAGTCAAGTTCTTCTGCTATTTCGTCCGCTGTTTTACCGATATAAGGGCGAAATTTATCATGCAACAATTCTTCAAATGTCTGATCTTTTAATTCATCTGGGCTGGTGAATGAAATCAATTTTGCATTCTTAATATATTTTCTTACCAGTGCTGTCATATATCCCTGCTTGAGGGAGTAGGCCCTCTGTTTCGCAGGAATGGGGGAGAAGGGTTGTTTTCTGACCGATTTTGCCGTGGCCCCCTTGGTGCACGCACCCAATATGTTGGTATCCCCTTCAGATAGCCTATGCGCTTCTCCGTTTAAAATCTTTTGTTTTATATTCTGGAAATCCTGCTTTATTATTTCCAGGTCAGTCTCAGAAAACTCATGTAGCACCGTCTTCACTATCTGGAAGTTTCGATAATCGGGCTTACCTTCTTCATCTCGTGTGTATGTATAGAAGAATATCAACAACTTTGCATTCTTTTTCCAGAAGCTGGATTTATTGAATTCAACTGTTGCTTCATGTCTATAATCTATGATGTTAAGGACCATCCGTTCCTTGGCAGATAGCTGACCATTCTTTAACTTCTTCAGGCCAGTGGTTTTCAGTTCCACACCAACGTCTGCAAAGTCTGGCTCAGGTTTGGAATTCACCTCATAGCCAAAGTAGCTTGCCTCTATGATTGTACCGACTTTCCCCTTCACATTTGTATTCTCCAGCATCCCCTTCTTGTCTATGTCTTTAAGGTATTCGCCTTCCGCTTCCCGTGCATAGCTGACAAGATCATCTATGGTTTCATATTCGAAAGCCATATTACCCCTCCTTTAATCCTGATTTTACCATATCTTTATCAGAATAATAAAAATAGCCAAAGCGGATGCTTTGGCTTACAGAAGTTCCAATTGTGTTATGTTTTCAGGGTATTCAATATCTATCTTTTCTATTTCATTGCCCATCCTTGTTATGAGGGGGACAACAAGTGCATTACCCATGCAGAAGTATCTTGTGCGTTCCGGCATCGTATCTGTCCATCCATCCGGGAACCCATTCAGCCTCTCTGCTTCTATAGGGGTCAGTGTCCTGTATTTCCCATCCATTTTAATCAGATGAGTACTTCTGTTTATTGACCCCTCACTGGTAAGCATTGTCCTCCCTGGGAGATCAAGTGAATCACTTTCACTCATTCCACCTTCCGTATAGAAGTATTTATGCCCATTTTTAGCGGTTCTCTCTTCTTTCTTCTGGCCACGGAGATATTTGAACTTCTCCAATTTTTCTCCATCTACAACATATTTCCCATCATAATTTTCTTCTATGATCTCTCTTAAAGGAGTTGCAGGCTCTTCCACAGGTATCGTGTGGATAGTTGTGATTTCCCCGTTCCTCATGATGCCTGTATTGTGGAATTCAAATGAGAAGTTGTCCGATACATCTACGATGTCTCCTGAAATTTCGGTTTCAGCCACTCTGTTCTTGTAGGGTTCCTCTTTTACAGGAAATGCCCGAGCGAACATCCCTTTGTTATAAAGAAAATCTTCCCCATTTAATTTAGCCATCTCCTTACCGTAAGTCATATTACGACGATAAGCGAATATGAATATCCTTCTTCTTCTCTGGGCATTACCGTACTCTGCTGCATTGATTACACGCCATTCAACATCATATCCCAACTCATGTAGGGTTGAGAGCATAACCGCAAAGTCTCTTCCCCGTTGCTTGGAGGGGGATTTGAGGAGTCTATCAACGTTTTCCAACAATACATACTTAGGTATGGTGTTTTGTATGAAACGAGTAATCTCCCAGAAAAGCACACCTTTTTTGCCTGAGATGCCCAATTCACCGTTCAAAGATCTCGCCACGGAATAATCTTGGCAAGGGAAGCCTCCCACAATCAAATCCGCATTTGTTTCTGACATTTCTCTGTCAGTCACTTCAGCTATATCTTCATTTACGTGCTTACCTGTTTCAAACCTGGAGGCATAGCAATCAAAGGCATGCTGCACTTTCTTGCCCGGTTCCCACTGATTGGCCCAGGTCACTTCAAATCTATTCAATTCAGTATTTTCTAGTCCTAGCCGAAAACCACCTACACCAGCAAACAGTTCGACTACTTTTAGTTTTTCCAATGGATTATCCACCTTTTATATGGATTTATTCTGATATTATAATAGTATATTATACCACACAACATCATGAGGATCAAGAAAAGGAAAGTCATTTCCTCACAATCATAGTAATCCTTCATCCCCTCCATCCAATTCGCTTTGACTTCTTATCGTAGAGCCCAATAAGTCTTATCAAGAAATGAAAAAATCTTCACTTCATTTGCTGTATAGGAATTCTGGGACTTTGCTCGACCTGCTCATATATTAATATCTCCCCTCAATTTCTGTTCACTTTCTGCCATCATATTTTTGAACTCTTCGTAGCTCTCTACCTCCATAGGCACCCTTATCCCCAATTTCGTTACTGTCACACTTTGCTTTCGCTTCCCACTCCCCTTTTTGGCTCCAAAGTTTACGCCTTCCAAAAGTTCCATAGACCGCTTCGGCTCCCTGGCATTTTCCATTATTGAGTGTGGATAGATATAATAACCCTCAATCGAGTCAAACCGATACATATAGGATAAAATCTGGTGGTAGTCGGGACCGGATATGTTATGGCTTGGCTTATATTTTGCATCAGCGATAATTCTTCCCTCATCACGTGATATGAAATCAGGATAGATTTTTCCAGCACCGCCTGAGAACAGATAATTTGCTCCTGTCCCATCTGTATTACTTGGGTGATAGAACAAATCACCTAATATAGTGTTCACATATTCTTCAAATAACCATGCTCCATCCAATACGAGCCCATAAAATTTTTCTTTGCTGTCACTTGTGAAAAGGATGTTCTGACTTTCGAGGATGGCAATGCATAGTTTCTGTAACTGTTCATACTCCTTGTAGTAGACATGTTTGACTACATTACGCCTGTTGAGTTCAATCAGTTTTTCCATAGAGCCATTAATCGATGTTGCGACACTTTCAATCATTCTTATATTTTCGTATGTAGAATGTGACGCTGTCAGAATCCGATGGTAACGTCTATGGTGTTTTATAAACTGTATAGTGTGATGGATAAGTTGAATAACCGGATTATCATAACTATATTCTCTATTTGTGTAAGATATGTTGCCAGTAAACGGAACGTTAGTTTTGATGTGACGTGCAACTTCAATTTTACCTTTTAAGGCAGAATTATTATGCCGCTTCACCTGATACTCTTTATAGATTCCCTTCGCCAATGCTTTATTTAAAATTGAAGGGAAGAGAAGCACCATGAAATCTAAGAAACCCGTGTTCGATTTCATGCCGGTCGAAAAATTTAATGGTGTAATTCCATATACTTTGCTTAGCATGTACTGCAGAAAATAGTTATTCCTACTATCATCAAATCTACTGACGATACTGAGGGCATCCCCACTGTTACCAAAGAACCCCAGCAAATTGGATGACTTCAACTTCTCTTGAGTTGTTTCTATTACTTTTCGATCGTCATCAATATGTTGTTCTTCATTGTTTGGGAAAATAAGCATGCCAGATTTTGTTAACTCCCCCATAGTCTTGTTCTGTAGATATCGAATAACACTGTTTTCAGTAAATTCATCCTTGAGCTTCATTTGGGAGTTATCTTTTAAGATTATATGTTGGCGCTCCATACTACTCCTCCTCTTTACCGAGGTAGTAGGCCTCCTTGAGCTGATTCAAATGTTCTTCTGCATCCATATGATTTCTCAAATACTCTTTAAGCAATGGATGTATGAACTCATCCCATAGCACTTCGAAGTCATAATCTACATCTTTCAGCTTCAAGAAATAACTTGGCCCTACATGGTAAGCCTTATCCAACCCTGGAATGTCTTCTATCTTCTCATTTACACTTGTCAGTCGCTCTTCTACATCATCTACTGTGACCCGGCTCTCATCCAATTGCTTCAGCATGCTCAGACTATCTTTTGCTTCGATCTCTATAAATCTGAATCGCCTGCGCATAGCAAAGTCGAAACTTTCCACGCTTCTGTCTATATCGTTCATGGTTCCGATTATATAGACATTTTCAGGCACATAGAACTTTTCATGGAATGGATATTCTGCTCCAGAATGCAATGTATGATATTGGGTCATAACGGCTCCTTTTTCTCCTCTGTACCCGGGATCAAGAGAGAAGAAGAGTTCCCCAAATATTTTAGATATCTCCCCTCTATTAATTTCATCGATTATAAAAACATATTTCTTTTCACTCTCTTCTCCATAACCTTGAAGCTCGTGGTTTTCTTTCATATACTCAAGCACTGCCCTCATATAATTATCATATGCATTAGAAGGACGTCCCTGCTCTCCTCTATAGACATTATATAAATTCTGCTTAGTTAAAGTGCCTGCCTTTATGTCCGTAAATCGAAGCGTATCTTTAGCCGATAATTGGAACTTAATCATATTTCTTTCTGTTAGAGATGGTATAGATAGTTCTTCTTTCTCTCTCGCTTCCTCGAGTAACATTTCCCAAGCCTCATCAAAGTTATCCATCGCTGATTGATTACACCTTGCCTTATCACAGAACTTCATGAAAGTGCCCGGCATTATTTCAAATCCAATCTCATTGTTGCCATAATGTTTTGTCCTTAAGCCTTCCACAAAGTCTGTATAATCATAACTCGGATGGAATTGGACAAATTCCACCTGATCTTCATTGTCCCCCGTTATCTGTTTGGCTAATTCCATTGCCATATAAGATTTACCAGTCCCCGGCGGTCCATGAAGAATGATATTTTTTGAACTCAATAATCTCTCCTTTAGTTCCCGTGTACTACTCTCAGCACCAGATTCTTGAGTAAAATCGTTATACAGCATAATCATATTTTTAAGCATGTCTTCATAATCTTTTTGATTTTCTAGTCTCAAACCGTCTTCAGCGACATACCACTTTTTATAGTAAGAGTGAAGGCCTCTTCCATTAGGTTCGGGTAAGGTCTTATCCAACTTTGAGTACTCCTGCTTTGTGGAAAGGAAGAAGGCTTTCCGTCCCCATTGTTGACCCTGCCAATCGTAAAACAGGCTGAGCCACCATATATTGACGTATGGATAGGCATTCAATGAGTTATTGCCATGAGCAAAAGATCGTTGAACTTTATACTTGTCCCTTGAAACGATTATGGGCTTCTTAGTACCTCCAACAACATAATTATCAAGAGTTCTGCCGCGTTTATCTTTCGATTTCCGTCCCAGAGAGTTCTTGCATATTTCCAAAAAACTGTCTACATATTCTATAAAAGCTTGGATGTCCTTCTCTGAAAGTTCTACCTCTCTTAACATATTAATCTTCCTCACTTAGTCTTTTCTTTAATAATATCACTTTCCAAATTCAAGGAGATATAAATGTGGTTTATTACTCCTATATTTCAAGATCATCGACCCCTCCCCTATAATTAATGACTCTGCTCAAGCGGTGGTGTAAAATTAACACAACAGATGATTTTCGATTCCATCAATCAAGGGGTGAGCATGATGATAGAAATAAAAGATCTGACTCAGGAGTTTTCCAATGGAAAGGGTATTTTCGATGTGACTTTCGATGTTGAGGACGGTGAGGTTTTTGGCTTTCTCGGGCCGAATGGCAGCGGAAAGTCCACGACAATCCGGCATCTGATGGGATATATGAAGGCGCAAAAAGGTTACGCTAAGATCAAAGGGCTGGATGCATGGCATCAACAATCCTCAGCACGCAGTCATCTCGGCTACCTGCCGGGTGAAATTGCTTTTTTGGATGGGATGACGGGGCATCAATTCCTGAATATGATGGCAGGACTCCAAGGTGTGCATGATAAGGCGCGCCGTGCCGATCTTATTGATAAACTCCAATTCGATCCGAAGGAGTCCATCCGTAAAATGTCGAAGGGGACGAAACAGAAGGTCGGGATTGTGGCGACGTTCATGCATGACCCGGACATCTATATTCTGGACGAACCGACGTCAGGACTGGATCCTTTAATGCAGAACCTGTTCATCGATCTGGTCATGGAAGAAAAGGCACGTGGTAAAACATTTCTGATGTCTTCACACAGCTTCGCTGAGATCGAACGCACGTGCGATCGGGCGGCCATTATACGGAATGGCAGGATAGTCGCCACCGAAAACATACATGAGCTGCAATCCATGCAGCGGAAGGCGTTCAATGTGACGTTGACGGATAAGAAAGAAGTGGCGTCCCTCCTCGAATCTGAAATGAAGACCGAAAAAGTGGACGAGCTTACAGTGAAGATAGAATTGCAGGGGAATTATGATGTATTCATCAATACTCTGTCGGGATACCACGTTAAAAACATCAGTGCAGATGACCAGAGTCTGGAAGAGATCTTCATGGATTACTACAGCAAGGAAGAGGTGCAGTCATGAATATGTCCTTCTATACACAGATGATGAGGATCAACTTGAAGATGTTTCTCGGCTTCGGTTTAGGGTCCGCCATATATGTCACGCTCATGACCTTAATGTTCCCCTTGCTCAACGATAATATGGAAGAATTCGACAAGATGATCGAACTCTTCCCCGAACCACTGCTCCGGGCGCTAGGATTGGAGTCGTTGAGCAGTTATGGCCAGTTCATCTCAGCAGAATATTATGGGCTTTTCTACCTGATTATTTTGGGCATATTCAGTGTGATGAGCGCCATCCAGCTGATCGCGAGGCTCGTCGACCGCGGTTCGATGGCCTACCTGTTATCAACACGCGTATCCCGCACCCAGATCATCGCGACGCAGATTTTGGTCTTCGTGAGTGGACTCGTCCTCATCCATCTGATGACGTTCGCTGGCGGATATATTGCCGCGGAGTTTTTGGTGGATATAGAAAGCAACATCGCATTCGACCAGTTCTTCTACATCAACTTTGTCGGATTCCTGCTTTTCTTTGCGGTGGGCGGCTATTCACTCCTCATTTCAGCGCTATTCAATGACGAAAGGAATGCCTTTGCGTTGGCAGGCGGCATCACATTCCTCTTCTACGGCATGGATATGATTGGAAAGATAGTGACGGATATCGATTGGATCCGCAACTTCACTCCATTCTCACTCTATGAACCTGGCCGGATTGCGAATGACGAGGCGGATATTCTCATGTCCTCGATAATTCTCGGATCAATCGGTGTAATCGCATGCGTCCTGACACTCCTTATATTCAAAAAGAGGAACCTGCCGCTATAGAATTTCATATAGCGGCAGATATTATCGCATCTGTTTGTGCACCGCTGCTTCTGCCAATTAGACACTGATTTCAATGCAAGCGCTTATTCCTCTTTCGGTACATTCAGGTTCAAAAACAGATTGATTCCGAATAGAATGATGGCCAGCAGGAACATCGGCCCGCCGGTAAACGTAAAGATATGGGCGACACCAGGGTTCACCTGGACAAAAAATGTACTGAACAGAAATAACGGTACACCGATATGATACAGCCAGAACGTGGCAATACCGAGACCGTTCTTAGCGAGGTGTGGATAGATGGACAGGACTGCGCCGATCCCAAGGGTCGACAACCATCCCACGACGTTGACGTGGGCATGTCCTGCAGCCCAATTCAATTGAAGCGTCCATGACATGAATAACCCGACTGAAATGCCGATGACCAGATAGACTACGGACAGTTTAATCCAAGTTTGTCCCATTTAATGACCTCCTTAACTTCAAATATAACATTCATACAAAATATGTCAATTAAATGTCTGAATAATCAGATATTAAACTAAAGCAGGTAATCTGATTCTACGACTCATCACATTTTCGACCCATGCGTTGTGGGCTATATATAACCACCTAGATAGTGTAGCTGCGCCACTTGCATTGGTGATCCAAACCGCATCTTTCAGCGTACACTACACAGCATATAATAATCATTTGAATGAGGTGAGGATCATGCGTAAACTATTCCTAGTGATATTTTTGTATCCATCATCGCCTACTTGCTCATCTGATGGATAGTGAAGGGGTGTTCCCATGAACATGCTGGAAAAATATCAGACGATCTCCATCTTCTCCGCCATAGTCATCGGACTGCTGCTCGGGCAATTCACTGTGGTTGAAGCGTATGCTGGACACTTCATTGTACCCTTCCTGTTTTTTATGCTTTACGGGTTATTTCTGGTGATTCCTTTGGCCCGGTTGAAACACGCTTTTAAAAATATGAGGTTTTTAGGCACGGGTGCCATCATCAACTTCATATGGTCGCCTATTTTGGCATGGGGTCTCGGTGCACTGTTTCTCGCCGATCATCCTACCCTATGGATTGGCTTCATCATGCTGATGGTCACGCCATGTACGGACTGGTATCTGATGTTCACTGCCATCGCCAAAGGCAATACTGCCCTCTCCACGACCATCCTGCCGGTCAACCTTATCCTCCAGATGCTGCTTCTGCCCGTCTATCTGTATATTTTTGCAGGCGCCATCCAGCCTGTTCCATTATCGATCATCGGACAGAGTATGGTGGTGGTATTGGTCCTGCCCTTCGTCCTCGCCCATCTGACCCGCTATGCCTTGAGGAAGAAAGCACACTTGCTTAGTGACAGGCTGATTCCATTTTTTACAAATGCGCAAATGATCTTCCTCTCTTTGGCGATCATGGCCATGTTCGCGTCACAGGGGAACCATCTGCTCGATAACCTTGAAATCATCTACATATTGCTCATCCCGATTCTGCTTTTCTTCTTCATCAATTTCATGCTTGCGCAAGTGGTGGGGAGACGCATGAAGTTCTCCTACGAAGATACGGCAAGTTTGAGCCTTACCATCATCGCACGGAATTCCCCCGTCGCCTTGGCGATTACCGTCACAGCTTTTCCCGATCAGCCGTTGATTGCATTGGCTCTGGTCATCGGACCGCTCATCGAATTGCCCGTCCTGATGATTGTCTCCAAAGTGCTGCTTCTATTACGCATAAATCGTGTTGGCAGAGTATGATTATGACGAGGTGTCCGTTTAGGGGATGGCATCATAAAAAAGGCCTTGCTGAGTACAGCAAGGCCTTTTTATCATTTCAACACTTTGTCGCCTCAATCCATCCGGTCGATGATCGTATGATACCCGTCACTGCCGTAATCCAGGCACCGCTTAACCCGTGATACTGTAGCGCTGGAGGCACCTGTCTTATCCTGCACTTTGGAGTATGTCTGTCCTTCCTTTATCATCTTCGCCACCTGGAAACGCTGCTTAAGGGAAATCATTTCGTTTGTCGTGCATAGGTCATCAAAAAATTGATGGCACTCCTCCACCGTTTCAAGCTTTAATATCCCTTCGAACAGATCATCGAGTTCCTGGCCCCTCAACTTGTCTATCTGCATATATTTCCCTCCATTTGAATATGTTCATCATATCAAAACACTTTAGCATTTTAAAGTGATGAACAAAATGTACCCGAATCTCTTGTCACCATCCATATATTTTGTTATTATCAGACTTATTGATTATTCTTTATTACGCTAAAGCATTAAAGGAGATTTTGCATGGAAAATGATCTGGTCACACGACGATTGGAATTTGCCCTGGATTACACCCGATTATTAGACGCCGAAAATTATAGGCTGGTGGATATGAACATGGTCGAGCCTTTCACCATTGAAGATAAACACCATCATCCCTCGGCCATCATCCTCGAACGCAATGAGCAGCTGTTCTCCATACGGAGCGATTGGACGCGTTCATTGCTGAACTATAGCGAAAACTACCATCTTGACCAGCGCTTCTTCGGCTACTTCGGTCCGGTCGTACGAGATTACACGACAGTGTATCAGGCAGGAGTGGAACTGTACCGCCCTGCCAATGATGAAATTCTGGAAAGCATCGATATGCACCTGTCCTTCATCACCGATAGATATGCGCAGTCGTTCCAATCCATCGTGGTCAACGATGATGCGCTGCTCGACCTCTACCTCAGTAAATATGGACTGGACGGAGACATACGCCATCTTGTGCATGAGAAGAACCTATCCGAGCTGAGGAAACGTCTTGGAGTGGAGCATCCACTCTATGCACTCCTGTCTGCAAAAGTCAGCGATCAGATTGATCTGGTCACTGAAGAGTTTGCAGAACATGACATCATGCGCTTTATCGCGAGACTCAGGCAGACATTGGAGAAGTATGGAATGAAATTCATGCTGGACCTGTCGTTCCGCTCTCCCCAGTCCTACTACAACGGATTCTATTTCCAGGCATTCCTGGATCATGACCACCCGCTCCTAAGCGGCGGGGAATACAACAGCAGTGCTTTCGGCATTGCTGTAAACCTATCCGATGGAGGGTTATTATGATAACTGTGGCACTGACGAAAGGGCGCCTTTTCAAAGACTTCCTGAAATATATGAGTGAAAATGACCTCGCCGACTACAGCACTGCACTCGAAGATGAGACGCGTTCACTCTACACGATAGTGAACAATGTCAAATTCATCTTCGCCAAGGGACCGGATGTGCCGACTTATGTAGAGAGCGGTGTCGCGGACCTCGGCATCGTCGGCTCGGACATCATCACCGAGAATCCGTTCAACATATTGAATGTGTCGCAGCTGCCGTTTGGGGACTGCCATTTCTCTGTAGCAGCTCTGCCCGGCCAGGAAAGTTTCGGAGTGATCGCAACGAAATATACGAATATCGCAAAAGAGCACTTCAAAAACAAGAAGCAGGATATTTCCCTGATCCACTTGAATGGCTCGGTGGAACTCGCGCCGCTCCTTGGCTTGTCGGACGGCATCGTCGATATCGTCCAGACAGGCAGCACCTTGAAAGATAACGGCCTGGTCGAATATGAAAAAATCATGGATATCCATGCGCGCCTGATTGCGAACAAACGGACTTTCTATACAAAGGAAGATGAAATATATGGCTTCCTGACTGAGATTGGAGTGATTGAATGAATGCAGCGGCGTTTAAGGCCAACTTCAAAAAAGAACAGGAGACGGCCGGATTCGAAGGCTACAAAGGGGTCATGGAGATCATCGAACGCGTCCGTACAGAAGGGGATGCAGCGCTACTAAGCTATACCGAACAGTTCGACGGACAATCACCGGAGTCCTTCAAAGTGCCTAAAGAAAGGCTCGAGGAAAGTTATGATGCATTGTCATATGAGGAAAAAGAGGCGTTCGAAACAATCCGTCGGCGGATTGAGCAGTATCAGCTCAGCATCAAATATGAAGATAAAGCAGAGGGAGAATTCCAGTATGTCTATCACCCGCTTGAAAAGGTCGGGGTCTACATCCCGGGCGGCACTGCCCTTTATCCCTCAAGCGTACTGATGACAGTCGTGCCCGCGATTGCAGCGGGCGTTCAGGAGATCCATGCCGTCACCCCGACTTTCGAGTCGACCAACATCACGTTCGCCGCACTTTACGCATGTGGGGTAGAAAATGTCTATACGGCAGGCGGCGCCCAAGCGATTGCAGCACTCGCCTACGGTACCGAATCGATTCCAAAAGTCGACAAGATCGTAGGACCCGGCAATTACTATGTCGCACTCGCCAAACGCCTGCTGTTCGGCCAAGTCGGCATCGACATGATCGCCGGACCGAGTGAAATACTGATCTATGTGGACGATGCTGTGCATATCGATGCCATCGTGTATGATATTTTCGCCCAGGCGGAGCACGATGCCAACGCACGGACATTCCTCCTCAGTGAGGACCCGGCGGTCATCGATCGGATTGCAGAACGGATGGACGCGCTGATGGATCAGCAGTCACGCAGCAGCATCATCCACCAATCCATCGCCCACAACCACTACCGCATCGTCGATTCACGCGAGTCCCTAATCAGCCTGATCAATGATGTGGCCCCAGAGCACGTTTCAATCCAGCATAAAGATGCTGAGATGATCATATCGAACATCAAGTATGCCGGCGCCGTCTTCAATGGCTACTATTCACCTGAAGCGATCGGCGACTATGCGGCAGGGCCTTCCCATGTACTTCCGACGGATGGCACAGGCCGCTTCAGCCATGGCTTGAACATCAATGATTTCCTGACGAGCCATGCTGTCATCTCCATCGAAAAAGACACTTACGGAACAATTGCACCACCGGCAAAAATCATAGCACAGCGCGAAGGCCTCAACGCCCATCACCAATCTTTGGATATCCGAATGGAGTGACGATATGATTCATATGGACCGCAACACGAGCCCCCTGCCACCGCTCAGCCATGAAGCCCTGATGGAAGCTGTAGGAGAAACTGCTTTAAATGAATATCCGAGCGTCGAGATAGGCCGCTTCAAGCGCCTCTACGCCGATTATTATGATATCGGCAGCGATACCGTCGAAGTCGCAAACGGCTCTGACGAATGGATCCAGAAGGCGATCATGACACTTGGCCAAGGCGGCGTCATGACGCTCGAACCTGATTTTGTCATGTATCACGAATACGCCCGTCAAATAGATGTACCTGTCCACACCATCCCGTGCGATGACGACTTCCTTTTCGATTTCTCGGCAGTCATAGGGGAAGTGGAGGCGAAACGGCCTTCCCTCTTCCTCATATCGGTGCCGCACAATCCGACCGGGCAGATGTTCAGCCCGGACGACCTGCAGCGGCTGTCGGACGCGATGGCGTCACATGGTGGTTACCTCATACTTGATGAAGCCTATTATGAATTCGCCTCGCCATATGTGCGCCCGACCGGCCAGCATGTACTGATCATCCGCACATTGAGCAAAATGTTCGGAGTGGCCGGACTGCGCATCGGCATCGCCATCGGCGAAGGGGAAGCATTCAGGAGGATTACACGGATCAACCACCCGTATCCCGTCAACGCGCTGTCTTTGAACATCGCCAGCCGCATTTTCGAAGATCGTGAGGCACTCGAGGCATTCATCGAGTACCAGTTGGAGTCAAAAAGACAGCTCGCGGCTGCCCTCGGCAATATTTCCGATGAAGTGGCCGTGCTCGAGTCCTCCACAAACTTCATCTTCACATACGGTGAGCATGCACGCGACCTCGGCCATTTCATGAAGACGCGCGGCTATCAGCCACGGATGTACGACACGGCACCACTCGATGAGGCGGTCAGATACTCCATCATAAAGCATGAAGACTATGACCGGTTCAACCAACTAATCAAAGAATGGAGCAATCGACATGATCAGCAAGGAACGCACGACAAAAGAAACGGCAATCTCAATAGCACTCGATGAGGAAAAGTCACCCGGCGCCTCTTCCATCAAAACAGGCTCCGGCTTCTTCGACCATATGCTGACCCTCCTCTCATTCCATTCGGGCCTTCATATGGAGATTTCAGCACAGGGTGACCTGGAAGTTGATGCACACCACACTGTGGAAGATGTCGGCATCATATTGGGGCAGCTCATCCGCGAATTGTATACGGCGAAGGCATCCTATCAGCGTTACGGCACCACGTATATTCCGATGGATGAATCGCTGGCCCGCGTGATACTCGACCTCTCCGGCCGCCCGCACCTCAATTTCCAGGCGGAGTTTTCAAAGTCGACAGTCGGAAACTTCGACACTGAGCTTGTGATGGAATTCTTTAATGCCGTCAGCATGAACAGCCGCATGACACTCCATATCGACCTATTGAAGGGCGGCAATACCCACCATGAAATCGAGGCCATCTTCAAGGCATTCGCCAGAAGCCTTGCCGCCGCACTGCAGCCGAGCAGCATGGGCGTCCCTTCATCAAAGGGTGTCATCGAATGATCGGCATCATCGACTATTCACTCGGCAATATACAAAACGTCAAAAACGCCCTTGATAAGTTGGACTACCCGAGCCTCTTTTCAAGCGACTACGAAGTGCTGAAGGAATGTGACACCATTCTGCTGCCCGGCGTCGGCCATTTCGGTCATGCCATGACACACATCGAGACTTCTGGCCTTAAGCCGACACTCCTTAAACTGGCTGAAAATAAGCCACTGATCGGGATATGCCTCGGCATGCAGCTCCTTTTCGAACACAGTACCGAAGGGAACGTCAAGGGGCTGGGCCTGTTGCCCGGCGATATCGTGCGTATGGAGACAGCGCATCCGGTGCCGCACCTTGGCTGGAATACGCTCTCAAGCCACAGCCAAGTCTTGGATGGCAAGGACCTCTATTTCATCCACAGTTATATCGCCACCCGGACCGATACCGTCATTGCAACATCCGAATACGGCATCGACATTCCGGCAGTCGTCAAAAAAGGGCATATCACCGGCATCCAGTTCCATCCGGAAAAGTCAGGCCGCGCAGGCCTCGAAATCCTCAAACAGGCCATTGAAGGAGGCATATAGATGAACATCATCCCGGCAATCGACATCATCGATGGACAGAATGTCCGCCTCACACAAGGAGATTACGGCAAAAAGTCTGCGATGGCACGCACACCTGAAGAAGCCGTTAAATTCTACAGCGGCTTCAAGCAAGTTTCACGCATCCATATCGTCGATCTGATGGGTGCTTTGAAGCAGGACGCCACGGAAACGACGCTCGTCCAGAAGTTGAAACGAGAGACCCACCTGCCGATCCAGATTGGTGGCGGACTCAGAAGCATTGACACGATTGAGCACTATGACGCAATCGGCATCGATCATTTCATCCTCGGCACCCGGGCCATCATGGATATGGAATGGCTCAGGTCGGCAGTGGAGAAGTTCCCGGACAGGATTTTCGTTGGCATCGATGCCAGACAGAACGACATCTATGTAAATGGCTGGACCGAAAACAGCGGCATCACGATCGATGATTACCTAGAAAAAATTGAAGATCTGGCACTCGCGGGCATCATCTATACAGATATCGCCAAAGACGGCATGGGGCAGGGCCCGAATCTTGAAAATACGGGGCGCATCAACGACTTGACGCACCACACCGTCATCGCAAGCGGCGGCATCCGGAACAAGGAAGACCTCGATGCGCTTAAAGCGATGGGCATCCATGACGCCATCGTCGGCAAGGCAAGCCACAATGATGACTTCTGGAGGGATATCACATGATCAAAAAACGTATCATACCCTGTCTTGATGTGACAGAGGGGCGGGTCGTCAAAGGGATAAACTTCGTCGGGTTAAGAGATATCGGGGACCCGGTCGAGCTCGCCACCCGCTACAATGAAGCCGGGGCTGATGAGCTCGTCTTCCTCGATATTTCAAAGACCCAGAAGGGCCATGATCTGATGCTTGATGTCATCAGGAATACAGCTGAAACACTCTTCATCCCCCTTACTATAGGCGGCGGCATTTCATCCGTTTCAGATATACGCGATCTTCTGAATGCAGGGGCCGACAAAGTCAGCATCAACTCTGCGGCGATCAAAAATCCACAGCTGATAGAAGAAGCCAGCCGGATGTTCGGCAGCCAGTGCATCTGTGTCGCCGTCGATGTGAAATACGATGCTGAAGCCGGGGATTATTTCGTCCATACCCACGGGGGATCCGTAAAGACTGAGATTCCCGCATTCAAGTGGATTGCGCAATGTGAATCCCTCGGCGCCGGGGAGCTGCTGATCACGAGCATCGACCATGACGGAGTAAAGGAAGGTTTCGACATCGATTTTCTGACTAAAGCCAATGAATCAGTCGAGATTCCGATCATTGCGAGCGGGGGCGCCGGCAAGGCGGAACATTTCGTCGAACTCTTCAATGAAACGGATGTTTCTGCAGGGTTGGCCGCTTCCATCTTCCATAATGAAGAAGTTGAAATAGAAGATCTGAAACAAAAATTGAAAGCTAGCGATATAGAGGTGAGGATCACATGAAACCGGATTTCGAAAAAGGGGGCGGCCTCCTATCCGCCATTTTGCAGGATATACGTACCGGACAGGTCCTGATGAATGGCTTTATGGATGAAACTGCATACCAGAAGACTCTCGAGGAAGGAATGGTATGGTTCTACTCCCGTTCAAAGGAACGCCTCTGGAAAAAGGGGGAATCGAGCGGCAATATCCAGGTCGTCAAAAGCATGGCACTGGACTGCGATTCGGATGCCCTTCTCATCCAGGTCGAACCGAAGGGCCCGACTTGCCACCTCGGCACACAGAGCTGCTTCGGCGACGATCATTTCAATCTGCAGACGCTTGAAAAGATCGTCGACCACAAAGTGGAGAATCCTGAGGGAGGCTCCTACACGAAATACCTCACCGATGAAGGCATCGACAAGATCCTGAAGAAATGCGGCGAGGAGATGACTGAAGTCGTCATCGCGGCAAAGAATGGTGATCGGGAGGAGCTCATCGATGAAACGAGCGACCTCCTCTACCATACCCTCGTGCTGCTCAAGCACCAGGGCGTCTCCCTTGGAGATGTGGAAGCCCGGCTCGAAGCGCGCCACGGAGAGAACCTTTCCTACAAGGTCCGTGGAGAAATAGAAGAATGGTAGTTGCCGTCCCCTTGAAGTTTTCAAGGGGATTTTTATGTTTTCAGAAATTGATGATTTAATTCCTACTTGGGAACTTGTAATTGAAGTATTCCTCATATATAATTCATATAATTAACGTCAGAATAATACAGAGGGTTGATATGCAATGAAAGTGGATTTGAAGAACGTGAACAAGTCCTTCACCAAAGGAAAGAATGAAACTCTCCCTGTGCTTCAGGACATCGATTTCAGTATTGAAGCAGGGGAATTCGTCTCCCTCCTCGGACCTTCAGGGTGCGGCAAATCGACGATACTGAAGCTGATCGCCGGGTTGAGCCACCCTTCTTCAGGGGAGCTGAGGGTCAATGATACACCGATAACCGGCCCGGGCACCGATCGGGTCGTAGTCTTCCAGGAAGGCGGACTCTTTCCATGGATGACAGTGCTTGAGAACGTCACATATGGATTGAAGATCAAGAAGATGAGCAAGTCAGAGGCTGAGGAGAAGGCGATGGATGGCCTGCGCATGGTCCACCTCGGCAATTTCACCGGCGCCTATCCGCATGAACTGTCCGGAGGCATGAAGCAGCGTGTGGCTATTGCACGGGCGCTCGTCATGGACCCGGACGTCCTGCTGATGGATGAGCCATTCGCGGCACTGGATGAACAGACACGCCTCGTCCTGCATCAGGAACTCCAGGACATTTGGCAGAAGACGGGCAAGACGATTCTATTCATCACCCACAATATCAGGGAAGCCCTGACATTATCCGACCGCGTCCTCCTGATGAGTACACGGCCGGGCACCATCAAGAAATCATTCACAGTACAGGCCTCCCGGCCACGCAACCCTTCAGACAGTGTCATCGTCGACATGGAGAAGCGTGTCATGGCCGAACTGGAAGAAGAGATGAATAAAGTACTGAAGGAGGAGTTCGGCGATGACTACCGTTTTAAGACGGATAACGTTCGTGATCATGATCATAGCGATATGGGAAGTCATATCTAAACTGCAGCTTTTCCCGACATTCATGTTTCCTCCCCTGATCATCCCCAATGATTCAGGCGGGGTGACTGTAATAAAGACACTCATCACGGGTATACTTTCCGGACAGATTTTAGAAGCCACCGGCATCACCCTTGGGAGGCTTCTGATCGGATTCTTCATTGCTGTCATACTCGGACTTACATTCGGATTCCTCATCGCGCGCTACAAATGGGTCGATGATACACTCGGATTCTTCGTAACGGCACTCCAGTCCATCCCGAGCATCGTGTGGTTTCCACTCGCCATCGTATGGTTCGGACTCGGCAATGTCGCCATCCTGTTCATCGTTGCCATCGGGGCGACATGGACGATGACTGTCAATTCGAGCGCCGGATTCAAAAATGTCCCGAGCATCTACATCGATGCTGCACGAACGCTCGGGGCCTCAGGCACCCATCTGCTGCGGACCGTCATCATACCCGCTTCCATCCCCCACATCATATCGGGGCTGCGTGTTGCATGGGCATTCGCATGGCGAGCCATCATGGCCGGTGAACTGCTCGGTGCGGCTGGCGGGCTCGGCCACCTGCTGGACCTCGGACGGTCAATCCAGGCAATGGACCTCGTACTGTCCATCATGATCGTCATCGGCATCATCGGCACCATCATCGATAACCAGGTCTTCCTGAGAATGGAACGGTCCGTCTCAAGACGCTGGGGTATCGGTACCTAAAATCAGCATGGAGGGAATTCCAATATGAAAAAATTTCTACCTGTACTCACTGCCTTGCTGCTCCTCATCATCGCAGGATGCGGCGGCGAAGAAAACAGCAGTGCCGAAGACACGGCAGAGGAAGTCCGCATTGCGTACTTCCCGAACTTTACGCATATCGCAACCATCGTCGCATTGGAGAATGGTTACTTTGAAGAAGCCTTCGGAGAGGACATAACCATCGATACGATGACATTCCCGAATGGCAGTGCCTTCATGGAGGCTCTGTCGACCGAAGAATTCGACATTGGAACCGTCGGTCCGACACCTGCCACGACGACATTCCAGCGCAACGCAGGACATGAAATCATTGCAGGCGCGGTCAATGGAGGCGCCGTACTCGCAACAGCAGAAGACTCGGGAATCGAAAGTGTTGAAGACCTGGACGGCAAGCGGATCGCAGTACCGACCATCGGCTCCACTCAGGACATCATGCTCCGCAAGGAGCTTCAGGAAGTCGGTCTGAACATTGAAGACGCAGGCGGCACAGTGAGCCTCGTGCCACAGGCACCCGCCGACACTTCCACACTCTTCCTTCAGGGTGATGTCGATGCAGCAGCCACCCAGGAGCCTTGGGGTGTATTCCTTGAAAACCAGGCTGATGCATCCATCCTGCTTGATGAAGAAGAGTTTGCATGGGGGACCGACTTGACGACAACGGTCGTTACAGCAAACAACACGTTTACAGAAAACAATCCGGAGCTCACACAGGACTACTTGAGGGCACACCTGGAAGCCATCGATTTCATTGAAAACAACAATGAAGAGGCGGTGCAGATCTTCGTCGACCACATAGAAGAGATCACGGGTAATGCCCTCGACTTCGATGAAACACTCGAAGCCAGCAATCGTCTGAACCCGGCCTATGAAATCAACGAAGATGTGATCCAGGAGATGGCGACCATCAGCATGGAAGCCGGTTATATTCCATCCGATGATGTCGAAGGGCTCGTGAACAGGGAGTATCTGGATGCGGTCCTGGAAGAAGAATAGAAATCAAAAAAGGAAGGGGGAGCATTGAACTGTAACCCATAATTTAGACAGTTTAAAAAAAGCGTTATGCTGCGAGTAGATGACCTCGGTATTGTACCGGGGTCATTCTTTTTAACCCCCATTGGTATCTTTCATTATTATACTTATTGATATAATTTCCAACCGCATGCTTCAATGCTTCAAAGGACGGGCAGGCTTTATGGTCCACCCCTTCATCGAAATAGGCCACGACAATAACAGCCAGAAGCGGCAGCAATACACCAGTGACGATGAAACCGGCCATCGCCGGCCACATGTCCACACCTGCCTGGTGTCCTAGCATTGGAGGGAATATCAGTTTGCCCGCCCCGAAGAACAATGAAAAAAGCATCAGGCCGGAAATTAATGTTAAACGATTCATCAGAACACTCCTAGAATAAAAAAAGCACCATTTTAAGGACGGCAGTCATGCCGCGGCACTCCTCTCGATAATTCCCCTGATCCCCATCAGTTTAGAAATCCGTTCACTATGGATAATATTACAGGCTCCCTCCCCATACGGGAGTCATCTGTTATAAAGATGATATGAAAACACCTCACCAATTATATGACTTTTATAAATATTGTCAATATGATGGATAAAGGGAATTGATTAATTTCAAATCAAAAAAGTGCAGAACTCATTTTGAGCTCTGCACCTTAATTTTATGCCAATACTTCTTTTGTCATATTTTCCTGCACCATTTCGATGAAGTAGCGATGAAAGACGAGCGAATCCGTCAGTTCAGGGTGGAAAGAGATGCCGAGATGGCGGTCGGAACGCACTGCGACGATCTTCTCCCCCACCTTCGACAGCACCTGCACGCCTTCACCGACAGCATCGATATGGGGCGCCCGGATGAAGACGGCAAGCGCCTTTTCCCCGATGCCTTCAATATCAAGTTCGGCCTCGAAGCTGTCCACCTGCCTGCCGAATGAATTGCGTTCGACGGTGATTTCGAGTTTGCCGAGATGTCCGCCCTCCTGACCGATGATCCTTTCAGCGAGCAGGATGACACCGGCACAGGTCCCGAACATCGGCAAGTCGCTTTCCCTCAATGCTTCTGTGAAGCCGTAGCGGTCCATGAGACGCCGTATGGCTGTAGACTCACCTCCGGGAAGGATGAGGCCGTCAATGTCCGTGAGTTCTTCGACACGCTTGATGGCGACCGCTTCCTGGCCACATGCCTCAACCATCTGCAGGTGTTCCCTCACAGCCCCCTGCAGGGCAAGTACACCGATCCTCATTACCAGCCGCGCTCCTGCATCCTGTCTTCGAGGGAGAGCTGGTTGATGTCGAGGCCTTTCATCGCTGTACCGAGTTCCTTAGCAAGCTTGCCGATCAGTTCGTAGTCCTGATAGTGGGTGGTTGCTTCCACGATCGCTTTGGCGAACTTCTCAGGATTGTCTGATTTGAATACACCGGAACCGACGAATACGCCGTCTGCACCAAGTTCCATCATCAGTGCCGCATCCTGTGGTGTCGCCACGCCTCCGGCTGCAAAATTGACGACCGGCAGTTTGCCCAGTTCCTTTATCTCCTTCAAGATGTCATATGGTGCACCGTGGTTCTTCGCCTCGGTCATAAGCTCGTCATCGCTCATTACAGTAATCTGGCGGACCTGCTGGTTGACCATGCGCATATGCCTCACCGCTTCCACGATGTTGCCTGTACCCGGCTCCCCTTTCGTTCTGAGCATGGCTGCACCTTCTCCTATGCGCCTTGCCGCTTCACCGATGTTCCGGCAGCCGCATACGAACGGCACTTTATAATCATCCTTCTTCAGGTGGAAGACTTCATCTGCTGGCGTGAGCACTTCGGATTCGTCGATGTAGTCGACGCCCATCGCTTCCAGTACACGGGCTTCCGTGATGTGGCCGATCCTGCATTTCGCCATGACCGGGATGGAGACGGCGTTCATCACCTCTTCGACGATCCTCGGGTCACATGCCCTTGCCACACCGCCTGCTGCACGGATATCGGATGGCACACGCTCCAGTGCCATGACTGCCACGGCTCCTGCCGCCTCGGCGACCTTCGCCTGTTCTGCGTTGACGACATCCATGATGACGCCGCCCTTCTGCATTTCCGCCATTCCTCTTTTAACTTTTTCAGTACCTGTCTGCTGCATCTATAACGACTCCTTCTATTGATATTATATTGGAATAGTATAAAATTAAATCTGAATACTTAGAAGTATCAGTTCAGAATAATTTTAGGAGGTCAGATGATGCTGATCAATTTGGACAGGCAGTCGGAGACACCACTCTTCGAACAACTATACAGTGCACTGAAGGAGCAGATACTGAAGGGAGAACTCGCAAACGATGAGAAGCTTCCAAGCAAAAGGCAGCTGAAGGCGGATCTTTCTATCAGCCAGACGACGATCGAACATGCCTATAACCTGCTGCTGGATGAAGACCTGATCTACAGCAGGGAGAAGAGCGGATTCTATGTATCCGCGATTGAACAGCTGAAGCAGGTGGCATCGGCCACCGCACCGGAAATCAGACGACCCGAAAAGAAAACCTACACCCTCCCCCTTGGCACCATCGATACGACACTCGTCCAGAGCGATGTCCTGAAGCAGATCGCCCGGGAAGTCTATTCAGATGACGAACTGCTGAATAAAGGGGAGGAAAGTGGGGAAACTGTGCTGAAGGAGCAGATCAGGCATTACCTGAACATCAACCGGGGGGTCACATGTTCCACAGACCAGGTTTTCATCGGTCCTTCGACGGAATTCCTGCTCGAACAGGTACTGTATCTGCTGAAGTATCCCAAGATGACGATTGAAGATCCCGGCTACCCGGTCATTAGAAAAGTGCTCGATCGGCTCGACAGTGGCATGGACACGGCCCGGGTGCTTGAAGATGGCATAGATATCAATCAGGTGGCGGACCTCGCCCATCCGGTGGTCCACGTCACACCCTCCCATCAGTTCCCGAGCGGAGCCGTCATGTCCCTCCAGAAGCGCATCCAGCTGCTGAACCATGCGAGCAGCAATGACCACTTCATCATCGAAGACGACTACGACAGTGAGTTCAGGTATACGGGACGCCCTTTGCCTTCCCTCCAGGGGCTCGACCAGAACGACCGCACCATATACATGAGTACATTTTCGAAATCCCTCTATCCCTCCCTTCGGCTCTCCTGCATGGTGCTGCCGGCCTCACTTGCAGAGCTTTATTATGAGAAGGAGCTCTCGTGCAATGTCCCCCGGCAGATGCAGCACATCGTCGCCCGCTTCATGGAACAGGGCTACCTGACCCGTCACATCAACAGGATGCGGAAAGTCTACCGGAAGAAGATGGAGTCCATCACCGCATGGATTGCAGCGCATCATGATGTTGAAATACACGGGGAACATACAGGCATGCACTTCATCATCAGGATCCCCGGGATGGATCTTGAAGAAGCGGCAGACAATCATGGACTGGTCCATGGCAACGTCTATTCCTATGAAAGGGACCTCGGAGACACCATCATCGTGGGCATCGGGGAAAAGGACACCCGGGAGATAATCGACATACTGGATCGTTTCCTCGAGGAAGCAGGGGTTTGAGGCGTAACGACCGCAAATCAGCCCAATTGGTGCAAAATAAAAAGACATGGATATTTCCATGTCTTTTGAGTGGGCCTAAGTGGACTCGAACCACCGACCTCACGCTTATCAGGCGTGCGCTCTAACCAGCTGAGCTATAGGCCCCTGTTATGTAATTGAAAATGAAAGTGGAGACTAGCGGGATCGAACCGCTGACCTCCTGCGTGCAAAGCAGGCGCTCTCCCAGCTGAGCTAAGCCCCCATGATGTAAATATGAAAATAAGAGTCGGGAAGACAGGATTCGAACCTGCGACCCCTTGGTCCCAAACCAAGTGCTCTACCAAGCTGAGCTACTTCCCGTGGTTATTGAGCGCGCCCGAGAGGAGTCGAACCCCTAACCTCTTGATCCGTAGTCAAGCGCTCTATCCAATTGAGCTACGGGCGCATAAGCAAAAAAAATAAAACGGCATAACCGCTTAATAAAAAATGGAGCGGAAGACGGGATTCGAACCCGCGACCCCCACCTTGGCAAGGTGGTGTTCTACCACTGAACTACTTCCGCAAATAAGTTTAACAGATATTACTTTATCAATTAATTCCTGGTACGTCAAGAGTAAAATGGTGCCGCCCAGAGGAATCGAACCCCCAACCTACTGATTACAAGTCAGTTGCTCTGCCAATTGAGCTAGAGCGGCTGAGTATGGACTTAAATGGTGGAGAATGACGGGTTCGAACCGCCGACCCTCTGCTTGTAAGGCAGATGCTCTCCCAGCTGAGCTAATTCTCCTGGATGATCATTTCACCATCAACCTTTTCCATCATACTCCATTTGGCACCATAAAGTCAACCTTCTTTACATTTTAAATGGAATAAAAATACACTCCAGAATTTTCTGGAGTACATTCCATTACTATTTCTGCCTCATATAAGGGAACAGCAGCACATCCCGGATGGATGCAGAATCGGTCAGCAGCATCACCAGGCGGTCTATGCCGATACCGAGCCCGCCTGTAGGCGGCATGCCGTATTCAAGCGATTCCAGGAAGTCTTCATCCATGTCATGCGCTTCGTCGTTACCCGCTTCTTTCTCGGCAACTTGAGCTTCAAAGCGCCTTCTCTGATCGAGCGGGTCGTTGAGTTCCGTGAATGCATTGGCGTGCTCGCGCCCGACGATGAACAGCTCGAAGCGGTCTGTAAACCTTGGATCGTCGGCGTTTTGTTTAGCCAGTGGTGAAATCTCAACTGGATGGCCATAGACGAATGTCGGCTGAATGAGCGTCTCTTCCACTTTCTGTTCAAAGAACTCGTTCAATATGTGACCATACTGCATATTATCACGTACTTCGATACCATGCTCTTTGGCGAGTGCGTGGGCTTCCTCATCAGATTCTACGCTGTAGAAGTCGACGCCCGTCTTCTCTTTGACCGCCTCGACCATATGCACCCGTTTCCACCTTGGTGTCAGATCGATTTCTTCACCGCCATATTCGACGACTGTCGTGTCATTGATGTTTTTGGCGATATGGGCGACCATCTCTTCCGTAAGGTCCATGATATCGTTGAAATCTGCATATGCTTCATACAATTCAATCATCGTGAATTCCGGGTTGTGGCGCGTTGAAATGCCTTCATTCCTGAACACACGGCCGATTTCGTAGACTTTTTCGAGACCTCCGACAATCAGGCGCTTCAGATGCAGTTCTATTGCGATACGCATGAACAGCTCCATATCAAGGGCATTGTGGTGTGTCACGAAAGGCCGTGCCTGTGCCCCGCCTGCAATCGTATGCATCATCGGTGTCTCGACTTCAAGGAAATTGCGCTGGTTCAGATAGTTGCGCATCTCCTGGATGATTTTACTGCGTTTAATGAACGTCTCTTTTGAGTCTTCACTCGTAATCAGATCGAGGTAGCGTCTGCGGTAACGCTCTTCAACATCTTTTAGGCCATGGTACTTGTCAGGCAATGGGCGCAGTGCCTTAGTCAGCAGCGTAAACTCCTGTGCCTTGACGGATAGTTCTCCCGTGTTGGTCTTGAACATCACACCTTTGACCCCGACGATATCTCCAAGGTCCGCCTGCTGCCATATTTCAAAATCGGCTTCACCCACCTGATCCTTCCTGACATAGATCTGGATCTGGCCGTTGATGTCCTGGATATGCGCAAATCCGGCTTTACCTTTACCACGCTTGGTCATCAGGCGGCCTGCGATCATCGTCTCAGATTGGTCTTCCTTTTCAGCAAGCTCTTCTTTAGAGAATGCATCCCATTCTTCCTTCAGATCACTTGAATATGCTGTACGTTCGTATTTCGAACCGAAAGGATCCATGCCAAGATCGATAAGCTGCTGCATTTTTTCTCTTCTGACATTTATCTGGTCGTTTATTTCTTCACTCACAGTTTCTCTCTCCTATACTATTAATTCTGTATTGTTTGCTTGATGTTCCGCTACGAATTCATCGAGCACTTCAACAAGCTGGGATCTCGTTTCAGATTGGTTGATCCCTTTCCTTATCCGGCCATTGCCCTTTATATTCTTCATATACCAAGAAGCATGTTTGCGCATCTCCATAAGTGCCACCTTCTCACCTTTAAGGTCGATCAGACGGTCCATATGCAGTTTAAGTACATCCATCTTCTCTTTCAGATCGGGCTCCCCGATGAGTTCACCTGTTTCCAAGTAATGCACCGTGCGGTAGATCATCCACGGGTTACCAAGCGCCTCACGGCCGATCATGACTGCGTCGACCCCTGTTTCATCGAGCATCTTCTGGGCCAGCTCCGGCGACGTGACATCGCCGTTGCCGATGACAGGAATGTCCACCGCCGCCTTGACCTGGCGGATGATTTCCCAATCCGCTTGCCCTTCGTACATCTGCTCGCGGGTACGTCCGTGCATCGTGATCGCAGCGGCGCCTGCTTTTTCGGCCATTCTTGCGTTCTCCACTGCATAAATATGCGCGCTATCCCATCCGATCCTCATTTTGACGGTCACCGGCTTGGAGACATTCTGAACGACAGCATTGACCATGTCATATATCTTCTCGGGATCCAGTAGCCAACGCGCACCGGCCTCACACCGGATGATTTTGGATACCGGGCACCCCATATTGATGTCAATGATGTCAGCTGAGGTGTTCTCATCCACATATTTCGCCGCTTCGACGAGCGTCTCCTTCTCACCGCCGAATATCTGGAGTGACATCGGATGTTCATTTTCATCGATATACAGCATGCGCTTAGTCTTTTCATTGCCGAACAGAAGAGCCTTATCACTGATCATTTCCGCACATACAAGGCCGGCCCCGAATTCTTTCACAGTCAATCTGAAGGCCACATTGCACACCCCAGCCATAGGGGCAAGGACGACCCTGTTATTTATCTCAACATCACCGATTTTAAACATTGTGCCCACCTGCTTCAAGCTCTTTCTTCAAGGTGCCGATCGTCTTGCCGAAAGTGGGGTGGACGACATCTGCGGCGATTTCTGAGAGTGGGTTAAGGACAAAGTCACGCTTATGCAACTCAACGTGCGGAATGGTCAACTCATCCAGTTCAAGCTCCAGATCTTCGTAGAGCAGTATGTCGATATCAATTGTCCTGGGCCCCCAGACTTCTTCCCTGACACGCCCCATATCATGTTCGATGATGTGGATCAGCTCCAGAAGCTCAAGTGGTGAGACACGGGTTTTGATCATCAGACACATATTCAAAAAGTCAGGCTGATCCGTCTTTCCGTATGGCAGGGTTTCGATTATCGAAGAACGTTTTACGACTTCCACTTCTGGCTGCTCATCAAGTTTTTGGATGGCCATCTCCAGGTTATCGCTGCGTTTTCCAATATTGCTTCCCAATCCTAAATATACAACCGCCATTAATTTTCCCGCTTTCTATTCAGAGTGATGCTGACGTTTTCGTAGTGCCCTTCAATTGGAGGGTTCACTTTAGTTATCGTCACTTCTACTCCTACTATTTTATCATATCGGTCAAACAAGGTCTGCGACACCTTTCCCGCCAAATATTCTATAAGGTTGACAGGTTCCCCTGCAATCACATCTTCTATCAACTTATAGGCTTCGCCGTAATTGACCGTCAGATCGAGATCATCCGTCGTGGAGGCGGCTGTCAGATCGAGGTGCATGGTGACATCTGTGATGAAGAATTGTCCCAGCTGACGCTCCGCATCAAATACCCCGTGATACGCATATGTTTTAATGCCATTTATCTTAATGTTATCCATCGAGATCCTCCTTGAGCTTGATGTAGGCGTCAGCAATCTTCCGATTAAGCCGGACATTATGGACGCGCACCGCCCTGACTCCTTTATCGATACCATAGATCGTCGTTGCGGCAGTGGCTTCGTCACGTTCGGCAGCCGGCAATTCTTCAGTCATCAATTCCTTGATCATGCGTTTACGGCTTGTGGCCAAAAGTACAGGATAACCTGTTGCCACCAGCTCCTCTAGGCGCCGCATGACTTCAAGCTCCTCTTCACGCGTCTTCGCAAACCCGATACCGGGGTCAATCCAGATTTTGTCCGCCTTGACGCCACGGGATTTGGCCATCTTAATGGAAGTCTCGAGCTCCCCGATCATATCCCGTACCACATCTCCGTACGTTCCATGGGTATTATTGTGCATCAGAAAAATCGGGACGTCGTAGTCGCTCACGACATCGAATATCTTTTCATCGTATTGGCCCCGCCACTGGTCATTGATCATCGTCGCACCAGCCTCCAGGGCGCTCTTTGCAACTTCGCTCCTGAATGTGTCGACCGCTATATCCGCACCTATTCCGCGAATCGCTTCAATGACAGGGACGACCCTTTCGATTTCTTCTTCTATACTGATTGTGCTGTGCCCGGGACGGGTCGAATAGCCCCCGACATCGATGATGTCGGCACCTTCTGAAACCATCTTTTCAGCACGGGCGACAGCATCCTCCACTGAATTATACTGGCCGCCATCACTGAAGGAATCCGGCGTCACATTCAATATGCCCATGATTTGAAGGCGCTCCATACACTCACCCTTTTCCACAATATTAGGTGTAGTATATCATAACTCAAGCATGAAATATAATCCTCCCAAAGACAAAATAAAATACCATATCCTATGTCGGACATGGTATTTCTTCAATTCCTCTAATCTTCAAAGTTGAATAGTGGGGTGGAAAGGTAACGCTCCCCGTTTGACGGCAATACTGTGATGACTGCCTTGCCTTCGCCGAGCTTCTTCGCCACGTCAAGGCTCGCCTTGATGGCTGCACCTGACGAGATGCCGCCCAGTATGCCTTCTTCAGCGGCAAGCTTGCGCGCCCAATCCATCGCCTCGTCGTTACCGATCTGCAGCACTTCGTCATAGATTTCTGTATTCAGCGTACCTGGGATGAATCCTGCGCCCAGGCCCTGCAGTTTGTGCGGGCCAGGGTCACCGCCGCTCAACACTGCAGAATCTTCCGGCTCGACCGCATAGATGCCGATATCCGGATATTTCTCTTTCAGAACTTTACCGGCACCTGATATCGTGCCTCCTGTTCCGATTCCGGCTACGAATGCACCGACATCAAGTCCTTCGGACTGATCCACAAGTTCGCGGCCTGTCGTCTTTGCGTGTATTTCTGGATTGGCCATGTTCTCAAACTGTTGCGGCATGAAATAGCTATGCTTATCGGCAAGCTCTTCTGCCTTCTTGATGGCACCCTTCATGCCTTCAGCGCCTGGTGTGAGGATGAGTTCTGCACCGTATGCCTTCAAGAGGTTACGGCGTTCTTTACTCATTGTGTCAGGCATGACGAGAACCGTCTTATACCCTTTACTTGCGGCGACCATCGCAAGTCCGATACCAGTGTTGCCGCTGGTAGGTTCAATGATGGGCGTGTCCTCAGTCAGCACGCCTTCTTCTTCAGCACGCTCGATCATCGACAGTGCAATTCTGTCTTTGACGGAACTGCCCGGATTCATGAATTCGAGCTTGACATAGATGTCCGCCATGCCGTCATCGGTCAGTCGATTCAGCTTTACAAGCGGTGTATTGCCGATCACTTCAGAAATATTGTTATAAAGTCTGCCCATATAAACACTCCCCTATTCCTAGTTGTTGACTATGGATAATATAACATTTTATCTGTATCCAATCAATTTTAATGGGTCAGGAGCGCCTGCAGTTCTTCCTTCTCAATCCATACTTTGTTGCGGCAGAAATGACAATCCGCTTCCGCTCCGCCATCTTCCTGTATCATCGTGATGATCTCTTTTGGGTCAAGTGAAGCGATGGCATTGAGGAAACGTTCTTTTGAACAGTTACATTCAAATTTCACCGGTGATTCGTCAAGCACCCTCCAGTTCTCTGCGCCTATCGCTTCATCTATGATTTCTACAGGGGATAATCCAGCATCAATCAGCTTGGACACAGGGGTCATCTCTTTCGCACGCTGATCCAAGTAGCGGATGGTCTCATCGCTTGCACCCGGCATCACCTGAATGATGAATCCGCCCGATGCCTTGATTGAGTTGTCGGGATTGACCAACACCCCAAGCGCTACGATGGAAGGCACCTGCTCACTTGCGTAGAAGTAATAGGAAAAATCTTCTCCAATCTCTCCGGATACGATTTCCGTCGAGCCCGTAAAGTGTTCCTTCAAACCGATATCTTTCGCCACACTTAAATAGCCATCTGTGCCCACTGCACGACTGACATCAAGCTTACCTTTATCATTAAGTGGAAAATGCACTTCAGGATTGCTGAGATAGCCGCGCACGGTTCCTTTGGCATTGCTGTCGACCACTATGGCGCCGACCGGCCCGCCACCTTGCAGCGTCAGTGTGACCTTCTCTTCATTTTTAAGCATTGATCCCATCATCAATCCTGCAGTCATGGAGCGTCCAAGAGCGGCAGCTGCCGTCGGCAATGCCCCGTGTCTGCTTACTGCTTCATTTACCGTTTCTGTAGTATCCACTGAAAAAATACGTATTTCATCATTCATTCCAATTCCTCTGACCAAGTGGTCCATCCAATTTCCTCCTATAAATCACCAAAAGTCGCCCTCAGGCGACTTTGGCATCAATTTCTTCAGTTATTCTGCCATCTAGTTCTGTCTACGATCATTTCGATCATCGACAGATGCATCTTGTCCATTGCGATAACCTTTGTCATCGTCTGGCCCATCGTATTGTGAAGTTTCTTCCTGCTCCACCACTTCTTCCTCATCTTCTGACGAGTGGTGCAAGTTCTCCTTCACCTCTTTATAAGATGAACCTGGTTTTTCTTCTTTATCTTCCTGATCTTCGTCATAGACACGAACAGGGAGCTCACCATGATAGAAGAGTCCTTCAATCTGTTCACGGTCGAGCGTCTCTTCAGTAAGGAGCGTCTCCGCGATCAGGTTGAGCTGTTCCTGGTGTTCCGTCAATATCTGACGGCAGCGCTCGTACTGTGTCTTGACGATACGCTGCATTTCCTGGTCGATTTCATACGCGATATCATCAGAGTAGTTCGGATCTGACTGCATATCTTTACCAAGGAATACTTGGCCGTTCGAATCTCCAAATTGAAGCGGTCCGAGCTTTTCACTCATACCATACTCCGTAACCATGCTGCGCGCAATGCCTGTGGATCTCTGGAAGTCGTTATGGGCACCTGTGGATACTTCACCGAATGAGATTTCTTCGGATACGCGGCCACCGAGCAGCCCTACAATCTTATCCTCGAGTTCAGGTTTGGTCATGAAGTAGCGATCTTCCTTAGGAAGCATCACTGCATAACCACCAGCCTGGCCACGCGGTACAATCGTCACTTTGTGCACCATATCGGCATCGTCAAGCACCATGCCGATGACGGTGTGGCCCGCTTCATGATAGGCGACTATATTGCGTTCCTTCTCGGAGATGACGCGGCTCTTCTTGGCAGGTCCGGCGATGACGCGATCTGTCGCTTCATCGATGTCCCGCATATCAATTTTGCGTTTATCGGATCTTGCCGCCACGAGAGCTGCCTCGTTCAGAAGGTTCTCGAGGTCTGCGCCGGAGAATCCAGGCGTTCTGGCTGCGATTGCACCGAGGTCGACGGATTCATCTAGCGGCTTATCTTTAGCATGTACCTTCAGTACTGCTTCACGGCCTTTGACATCCGGACGACCAACCGGAATCTGTCTGTCGAAACGGCCTGGACGAAGTAGTGCAGGGTCCAGGATATCCGGTCTGTTCGTTGCAGCAATCAGGATGATACCTTCGTTTTCACCGAAGCCATCCATTTCCACCAACAGCTGGTTCAATGTCTGTTCACGCTCATCGTGTCCACCACCGACACCGGCACCACGCTGGCGTCCGACAGCATCGATCTCATCTATGAAGATGATGCATGGGGAGTTCTTCTTGGCGTTTTCAAACAGGTCACGTACACGGGAGGCACCTACACCGACGAACATTTCGACGAAGTCGGAACCACTGATGGAGAAGAACGGTACACCCGCTTCCCCTGCTACAGCTCTTGCGATCAATGTCTTACCGGTACCTGGTGGTCCAACCAGCAGCACCCCTTTAGGGATACGTGCACCGATACGGTCAAAGCGGCGTGGATCTTTCAAGAAGTCGACGACTTCCACAAGTTCAGCCTTTTCTTCATCTGCCCCTGCGACGTCATCAAAATGGACTTTCTTCTTGCTTTCGTCATAGAGCTTCGCTTTACTCTTGCCGAAATTCATCACACGGCCACCGCCGCCACCGCCGCCACCTTGTGCCTGACTCATCAGGAACAGGAAGAGGAAGAGGATAAGCAATAGCGGAATGAAAGTGAACAGCATGCTTGTCCAAGGACTCTGCTCTTCGGCAGGTTCAATGGTAAAGTCCAAGCTTTCCTGCGCTTTTGCACTTTCCAGTATCTGATCGAGGTCCGACGTGCTGTTATATGGAATGACCGAAGTGAAAGACTCCTGCTCATTCTGATCTGCCAGACGCCCCTCGACGAGATATACGTTCTGCTCGGGCTGGAGCGTGAGCGATTCTATGTTGCCTGCATCCAGCTCCTCGAGGAATTCTCCATATTGAAGCTCTTCTTCAAGAGCTGAATCACCATTAAAACTTTGAAATATACCAAACATTATAACTGATAAAATCAATATCAGCACGATGTTACGGCCTATATTCTTAGGCATCCGTAAACCTCCATTTCTAATACAACTAAAAGGAATAGTACCATAATTTCATAGCAATCTTCCACTTTTTTGATTTATTTTACCGACTTGTATAATTCCGGTTTCAAAAGACCGATATAAGGCAGGTTGCGGTACTTCTCATCGAAATCAAGTCCGTATCCCACAACGAAGCCGTCCGGAATTTCAGTGCCCACATATTTGACATCCACTTCAAGTTTCCTGTTTACCGGCTTATCAAGCAGGGTCACAATCTCAAGTGATGCTGCGTTGCGGTATTCGATCAGATCGACTATGGAGTTCAACGTCGTCCCCGTCTCAATGATGTCTTCAACCACCAGTATATGGCGCCCATCCACAGAGGTCGATAGATCCTTCAATATCTTGACTTCCCCTGAAGATTCAGTTCCCACATAGCTCGAGACATCCATGAAATCAATTTCGAGATGCGTGTCTATGTACTTGACCAAATCACCCATGAACATAATCGAACCTTTCAGCAGTCCGACTAGTATCGGGGTTTTTCCTTCATAATCTTCAGTAATCTTCTTACCGAGCCGTCTTGCTATATCCTGTATTTCTTCTTCAGATAATACAATTTCGCTAATATCATTTCTTAGGCTCATCAGTAAACTCCTTCTCAATAAGTAATCGACTATCTTTTTCCTTGTCATCCATTATATTATAAATTTCACCCAGTGCAATGATTTGATCATCCTGATCCAGGATGACCGGCATCTCCTCCCTGTCGTCAGCAGGGACCTTCTTATCGATGAAGATGCGGGATAGTTTCTTTGTCCCCGTACCCGGCACGTGCATCCGGTCTCCTGTCTGCCTTGTCCTGACGGTAAGTGGATAATAATCTGGGTGAAGAGCGGCGGTTATCCTGTAGCCATTGAACATGTATCTGCCATCACGATCGATCGCCAGTGTATCTTCTTTGGGCACTTCTCCGGATGTGACCGTCATCCTGTCATATGCGATGACGAGCCGTACATCACCGATATCGAACGAAGCGTTCGATATATCTGATGCCGCGATCCCAATAATCTCTTCGGCATGGCGCCTTCTTAATGTGGCATCATGTTGCTTCAACCATTTCACCAGGATGTAGAACTTCAGAATGGCACGCTGGCCATTGAAGCGGGCACGATCGAGGTCTCTCTCCTGCCCTCTAAGGAAATCCTCTGCCATTTCCGAAAGCATGGCGTCGATCGCCCCCATGTCCTCCTTGATCTGGAGAAGATGTTTCGCATCAAGATGGTTGCTCGCCTTGATCGGCGGTATGATATGGTGCCGGATGTAGTTCCGTGTATAGTCGCTGGCGCTGTTTGTTTCATCTTCGAAGAATGTAATCGCATGCTCGGCGCAATAGGCTTCAATCGTTCTGCGGGAAATGCCGATCATCGGCCGGACGATTTCATATGAGCCCGACTGCCTGACATCCGGAATCCCCATCGCACCCGGAAGATGACGCCCGGACAAAAGGCTGTGCAGCACCGTTTCATACTGATCATCAAGATGATGTGCAGTAGCCAGTATCCCAGCACCGTGCTTTTTCATCATTCTGTCGAAGAAACGGTAACGTTCGGCCCTGGCCACCTCTTGATTGAATGACGATCCCGGAATATCCAGAGTAATCATTTCAAATTGATGGCCATCGCGCATGGCCATATCACGGATGTACTCCGCCTCATACAACGATGCCTCACGCTGACCATGGTTGACATGAAAAAGCACAAGCTTCTCCTGCCTGTCTAGATAGCGCGTATGCAGCAGATGATAGAGCACCATCGAATCGACTCCACCCGATATGGCGAGTCCCACCGTTTCATCCTGATGCCAGGGTATGAAGAGTTCCATAGCCTCATCCTTCTTAAAATAAAATAAGACGATTACAGGAATCGTCTGATTATATATCTATCTTTTGCCGCCTCGGCGTGACTCCGTCTGCTTCTTGATTGTCGAGAGGCGATCTTCGCTGTCTTTCATGAAGCTTGAGAGCTTCTTCTCGAAATCCTCAGGAGATGATTCCTTGCGCGGCTTGGGTTTAGGTTTCTGTTCTTTTGCCTTTTTGATGGACAGGCTGATTTTACCATCGTCACCAACGGATAGGACTTTCACTTCTATTTCTTCGCCCACACTAAGGTGTTCGTTGATATCTTCCACATACTGATCTGCAACCTCACTGATATGCACAAGTCCTGTCTTGCCTCCCGGTAATTGTACGAACGCACCGAAATTCTTGATACCTGTGACCTTACCTTTTACTTTACTGCCCACTTCAACTGACATCTTGATATATGATCCTCCCAATTAGCATTTAATCTCTTACCATCATACCATTAAATAGAAAAATAATCATTACAATATGCAATGATTATTCTTCATGTTCTTTATTTTCTTCCGGCTCTTCTTTTGTTCCATTCTGTTCGTTAACATCAGGAAGGTTGAAGATGATTTCCCCTTCTTCCGATAGGGAGAACTCACTTCTTGCGATCCGCGCTATATAATCATCATCATTCAATTGCTTGATCTGCTGTTCCAGATCTTTTGATTCTTCAATGCGCTCTTCCAAAACCACCTGGGCCTGGACCCGCTCCTCATGGAGCAGTTGATTCTCATTTTTCTGATTGAAGGCGATAAGGAGCATCACGCCCACGACAAGAAGCAGCAGACTGCCGATGACCATCGTACGTTTTTTGACGACGCGGTCCTGCGCCCGTTCCACTTTCTTCTCTTTCTCGCGCCTTTTTGTGTAATTGTTGATCACTTTAACAACTTTACTCACGGCAACACACCCTTAATTTGTCCGTACTCTACCTTTAAAATACACCATAAGGACGCCGTTTGCTAGAGGAAATCAGAATCTCTTTCAATTTTCTGTTCTTTTATTATTTCATACATACGCTCGGCATCTTCTTTCTTTGCATGAGCGCCGAGCTCCATGATCTTCAAAGTTACAATTTTACGACCAAACTCAATTTCGACGATGTCGCCGACGGATAGGACAGTCCCCGCTTTTGCCGCCCGGTCATTCACTTTCACCCTGCCGTCATCACTGATTTCCTTGGCCAATGTACGGCGCTTGATGACTCTGGCTACTTTCAGGAATTTATCAAGCCTCATTTTTATACCCTCCTTCCTTCAGAATCTCATCCAGGGCTTTACCTTCATGAATCGTTTCCTTCATCCAGTCCAAGACAATTCCCCCATATGCTTTCTCGTGTTTGATCTTTTCGCGCTTGCCTTCCTTCTGCTTCGCCCGAGCCCAGACACGGTCGAGGTCTTCACGGGTCTCCACAACTTCTTCCCCGAAGACATGAGGGTGGCGTCTGATGATCTTTGCCGTCAGGCTCTCCAGCACATCATAGAAATCGAAGAAGCCGTCTTTCCTGCCGATTGCGCTATGCAGGGCCACCTGAAGCAGGATATCACCAAATTCTTCCACGATGGCTTCATCGTCCCCGTTTTCGATGGCTTCTATCACTTCATATGTTTCCTCTATAAGGTGCCGTTCGAGCGACTCGTGCGTCTGCTCCTTGTCCCACGGACATCCATCTTCCCCGACGAGCACATCAAAAACCTCGACCATATAGTCGATGTCACGCATGTCGAGACGCTCGTCATCCACTTTCGGGATATACAGGCACAACAGGTTACCTTTTATGCCGCCATGGTCTATTTCGTGGAGTTGCGCGTCATATATATTCTGCTCGGGGCTGCCTGCTGCATCTACAACCTGCACTGCTGTATCGGCCGGATAATATTCCAGGAGGGAGAGCTTCGCTTCCCCGAGGCTATGCTGGTCATACACTTGTGTGACCAGGGTATGCTGCCGGTGGTTCAAGTCCTTGGTGGTGATGTTCATGCCATCTATGACTTGGAAGCCTTCATTCACAGGTATTTCAAGTGCCGTGACAACTGCATCGATAAAGCTCTGCCCGCCGGTTATCTTCAACTCCACTTCATTTGCCGCCGCGTGCTGCATGAGCAGTTCAGTAGTCGTTTCATAAAAGAGCGGATGTCCCGGGACCGCATACAATACATCAGCCTCCGTCGCCGCTTCAAGCAGCGTATCCACTATATGCCGGTACGTCCCCTCAAAGGAGTCATGCTGTTCATATACTTCATCAAAATCCACCAGCACCATGCCCGCTTCTTCCAGTGCCTGCACTGCCGGGTGGTCTTTAGTGCGCAGATGGATCTTTTCTGCCTGCGTCAGCCGCTGCCAGATGCCAAGCGGCATCTGGGCAAGATTCGAACTGCCCAGACCGATCACTTCTATTCTTTTCATAGGACTTCCTCCATTCTGCTTTCCTGTATCACTTCAAGGATCTTGACCAGCTGGGCGACATCCCGGCTTTGGACCGTAATCTTCATTTCACCGTTCTGTACGGCCACTTTCATGATGCGTCCGAATTCCTGGGTATCCATAAATAGTTTCTCCCCATCAATCTGTTCTGTCGATTTTTTGGAGACATATAGATAGAAGTGGCGTTTGTCCTCCTTCACCTGATAGATGCCGAACATAAGGGCGTAGACTTTGATGCGTACCAGCTGCAGGAGCCGCTCCACCTCTACCGGATATTCACCGAAGCGATCGAGCAGCTCATCCTCGACATCACGGATCGTTTCTATCGATTCAGCACGCCTTAGGCGTTTATATATGTCTATTTTCGATTGTTCATGCGGAATGTAGGTCGCCGGGATGTAGGCATCCAATGTCACATCGATCGGGATGTTCACAGGTTCTGATTCAGGTTCCATTCCCTGTTTTTCCTTGACCGCCGTCTCTAGCATCTCGGAGTAGAGTTCATAGCCTACCGAGTCTATGAACCCGGACTGGTGTTTACCCAACAGATTTCCGGCACCCCGTATATTCAAATCCCGCATGGCAATCTTGAAGCCGCTTCCGAGTTCCGTATATTCCTTGATCGCTTCCAGCCGTTTTTCGGCCACTTCAGTCAGAACTTTGTCCGGCTGATGGAAGAGATAGGCATAGCTGATCCTGTTGCTCCGTCCGACACGGCCCCGCAGCTGGTAGAGCTGGCTTAGGCCGAAGCGATCTGCATCTTCGATGATCAATGTGTTGGCATTCGGTACATCGACGCCCGTTTCAATGATCGTCGTCGTCACCAGGACGTCATATTCACCGTTGACGAAGGCGAACATGGTCTCCTCTATCTCTTTCTCATTCATCTTGGCGTGCATGACACCGACCTCGGCATCAGGTACGAGTGCTTCCACATGCGCCTTCTTCTGATAGATCGTATCGACCCTGTTATACAGATAGAAGACCTGGCCATCCCTGGCCATCTCCCGTTCTATCGCCTCCCGGACGAAGTCCGCCTGGTACTCGAGGACGTAGGTCTGGACGGGGAAGCGGTTCTCCGGAGGCGTTTCGATGACCGACAGATCCCTGACACCCGACAGACTCATATGCAGCGTGCGGGGAATCGGCGTGGCCGTCAGCGTCAACACATCCACATTCGTCTTCAATTGTTTGATCTTTTCCTTGTGCTTTACCCCAAAACGCTGCTCCTCATCTACGACAAGCAGGCCAAGATCTTTGAATTGGACATCTTTCGACAGTATCTTATGTGTGCCTACCACAATATCGACGGTGCCTTCTTTGAGCCCTTCCCTTGTCTTTTTCAGCTGGGCCGGCGTCCTGAAGCGGCTCATCATCGCCACGTTCACCGGGAAGTCCTCTATACGCTCTATCAGGCTTTCGAAATGCTGCGCAGCAAGGATCGTGGTCGGAACCAGAAAAGCCACCTGCTTGCCATCCTGGACGGCTTTAAAGGCGGCCCGGATCGCAACTTCCGTCTTGCCGTAGCCGACATCCCCACAGAGCAGACGATCCATCGGCTGTTCGGCCTCCATATCTTTTTTGATTTCATTGACTGAAGCATATTGGTCGGGCGTCGGTTCATATGGAAAGCGTTCCTCAAAGGACATCTGCATATCATTGTCCTCGGCAAATGCGTAACCCTTCGCCTGACTGCGCTCCTGGTAGAGCTTGATCAGCTCATCCGCTATCTCGTTGACGTTAGCTTCAACTTTCGCTTTCGTCTTCTTCCATTCCGTACCGCCGAGCTTGTGCATTTTAGGTTGGCCATCGTCACTCGCCACGTATTTTTGGACAAGATCCATCTGATCGACCGGAATGTACAGCTGGTCGGTCCCTTTATACTGGAGTTTCATATAGTCGTTATGGATGCCGGATACTTCCATCGTTTCAATGCCAAGGTAACGGCCTACACCATGGTGGAGGTGAACGACGTAATCGCCTACATTCAACTCCTGATACGATTTGATCTTTTCGGCGTTGGAAAGCTTCTTTTGGCGCTTCTTCTTTCGGCTGGTCTTGTTGTACAGTTCCTGTGAGCCGAGCACCGCCACCTTCATGAACGGCAATATGAAGCCTTTAGGGAGTGCCCCTTCCGTAAGGACGATCCCGGAGTCCACGGGAATCTCCCGGATATAGCTCGGTATCTTCAAGTCTTCAAGAAGTTGGCGTGTCTTCATGATCTCATCTTCGTCCCGGAGCACGATGTTTACCATATAGTCATCCTGGAGCATGCGGTTCAGGTTGGACGCCAGAATATCATACTGGCCGTAATAGATTTCAGTCGGACGCACCGAAATCTTCACGATATGTCCGATGTCGACGGGCATGCTTTTAGTGAATAGAGTGAAGTAGGTCGCACCTTTTATCGACAGCATGCGTTCATACTGGCCTTCAAGGAAGTTCCCGCCACCTTTGAACATCCGCCCTGCGGCAATCATCGACTCATAATAGCTGCTTACCGATGTGAATTCCGCCTCGTACGCTGAAGCCATATTCTTCACTTCGTCGACGATTACACGGTGATCCTCTGTAATATAGTCGATGATGGATATCGGCCGTTCAAACAACAGATGGCTGTACTGGACCAGATGATTGAACGTCTGATCTGGATGCGTGACGGTATCATAATATTCATCAAGTGCTTCTTTCCCTGCCTGGTCGAGCTGCTCGCGTGTCTCCTGGTACAGCTTTTCGATCCTTTCGAGCAGCTGTTCCCGCTCTTGCCGCTCGATGATATGCTCTGCATGGGGCTCCATCGTGATTGCATCGATATTTTCGATGGAGCGCTGCGTTTCAGGATCTATGGAGCGGAGTGAATCAACTTCATCGTCGAAGAACTCGATCCTTACAAGTTGCTCTGACATATAGACATCTATGATGTCTCCGCGCACCGCAAATTCACCAAAATGGACTGCCTGATTCATCCTCCTGTACCCGAGGCTTACAAGGTCTTCTATGAACTGGTCATAATCGATCACACTGCCGATTTTGATGGTTTTTTCATAGCTGAGGAGTTTATCTTTGGGCATGACCGGCTTGAGGAGCCCGTGTACAGGCACGACGAATAAGCCCGGTTCATTGTGGGCCAGAGCAAATAGGCTGCTCATGCGCGACTTCATGAATTCAGGGCTTTGTTTGGCATGGTTTTCCACCATGATATCGCCTACCGGGAACGTATGGACATTATCCATCATGTCCATCAAGGGATTGGCCAGTTTTTCCATCTGATGGTTATTCTGAACGAATATTACAATCGGACGCTTTTCGGCTTGCGCGAGTTCGTACAACAGGGCAGGCTTAAAGTCATCGTTGATGCCCGTCACCATCATGTTGAGGGCATCCCGATGATTCGCCACTTCCAAGAAGCGTTCATCTTCCTGGATGCGCCGGGATATATTCTTATTCATCTACATCACCATTATATTCTGTCATGATTTCCTGGAAGGGATCTGTAACAAATGCAGCTGAAGCCGCTCCAGACCGCTGAATGACTTTATCGAGCAGTTTGTGCTCAGCCTTCGGAAATTTGTCCAATACGTAATTCGGAATCGAGGAGCCGGGAGCCGGCCTGTCAATGCCAATCCTGATCCTTTTGTACTTTTCGGTACCAAGATGTTGGTTCAGCGATTTTATGCCATTATGGCCTCCGCCACTCCCTTTTTGCCTCAGGCGTAATCTGCCGACAGGAAGATCCAGATCATCATAGAGCACCAGGATATCCTCCGTCTCGATATTATAATAGTCAAGGAGGGGTCTGACACCTTCACCGCTTAGATTCATGAAAGTTTGAGGCTTTACCAGCATCACTTTCTGACCTTTATGGTAACCCACACCAAAGTGGCATTTAAACTTTTTGTTCGACAGTTCTATGCCAAGGTCATACGCCAGATGATCGATGACCATAAATCCAATGTTGTGACGCGTACCATCATATTTTTTCCCGGGGTTTCCAAGACCGATGACACATTTCATATACTCACCTCATACAACGTGAAAAAAGGCGATGGGAAATCCACCGCCATGTTCATTCACATTATTATTCTTCGTCTTTCTCTTCTGCAGCTTCTTCTGTTTCTTCACCTTCAGCTGCTTCTTCGTCCTCTTCAGATTCCTCTTCTTTTTGAGGAGGTACCACTGTGACGAGCGCTTCATCATCTTCGTTTTCGATGGTGAAGTTGCCTTTTTCACGGATATCTGAGACGTAGAGAGTATCTCCGATTTCCATTTCTTCGACATTGACTTCGATGGATTCTGGAATGTTGTCCGGAGTTGCTGTTACAGAAACTTCGAATATCGGCTGCTCAACGATGCCGCCTTCTTTAGTTCCAGCTGCTTCACCCAATATTTCAACGGTTACTTCAACCGTAACTTCAGACTTCATGTTGATTGCGATGAAGTCGATGTGCGTGATCTGGTTCTTCAGGGAATCGAATTGATATTCAGTAACCATCACTTTAGTTGTGTTTCCTTCGATATCAAGGTCGATGACACCGTTACGTCCAACTTCACGTATTACTTTTATGAATTCGTTCTCGTCGACTGCAACTGGAGTATTCTCTACTTGATAGCCATAGATGACCGCCGGGATTTGTCCCGTTCTGCGCAGTTCAGTAACTTCTGAACGTTTTGCTTTGCCTTCTCTATGCTTTGAGGCCAATTTTGCCATGGTATATTTCCACCTTTCATTTACAGACAGTTGTTTTAGCATTGCCTAATTTAACACATAGCCATGGATAATAATAGCATATTATCATGGTGTTTGTAAAAAATCTTGTGATATTCAGTTAATTGTCAAACAGGATACTTACCGATTCCTCTTCATAGACACGTACAATTGCCTGAGCCATCAACTCGCCGACTGATAGTTCAACAATCTTGCTGCTCTTTTTCTCTTCAGGCATTTGAATGGAGTTGGTGACCACAAGTTCCTTGATGACAGAGTCTTCGATCCTTGAAATCGCCGGGCCTGACAATACAGGGTGTGTACAACATGCATAGACTTCCTTGGCGCCTTTATCCAGTAACGCCTGAGCTGCCAATTTCATCGTGCCGCCCGTATCGATGATATCATCGATGATGATTGCTGTCCGGCCTTCGATTTCTCCGACAATGTTCATCACTTCTGCAACATTCGGTTTCGGCCGTCTTTTATCGATGATGGCAATCGGTGTCTTCAGGCGATCTGCCATCTTGCGGGCGCGGGTCACGCCACCGTGATCTGGGGAGACCACAACCACTTCCTCAAAGTCCAGATCTTTATGCTCTACAAAATAATCACTGAGGATCGGGACACCCATAAGGTGATCTATCGGAATATCGAAGAAACCTTGGAGTTGCGGTGCGTGCAGGTCGAGTGAGATGACGCGGTCCGCCCCAGCTGTTTCTATCAAGTTTGCAACAAGCTTTGCTGTAATCGGTTCACGGGATCTGCTCTTTCTATCCTGACGGGCGTAACCATAGTAGGGCATTACAATATTTATGGTTGCTGCAGAGGCGCGCTTCAGTGCATCAATCATGATAAGCAATTCCATCAGATGTTCGTTGACCGGTTGGCTTGTGGACTGTACTACGAAGACGTCGCAGCCACGGACACTCTCTTCTATATTAATTTGGACTTCCTCATCCGAAAACCTGTTGACCTGACATTTGCCGAGGGGAATGCCGATATGGTCTGCAATTTCTCTTGCAAGTGGTTCGTTGGCCTTCAGGGAGAAGAGGCGCAGATTCGAGTTTTTGTATTGATTGCTAGAAGCTAACATGTTGATCCTCCAATTAATTGTCTTTTTTTAAGTATCCTTCTTTTGTCGTCTGTCTGTTACGCGCAATGGCCAAGCTATCTTCCGGCACTTCGTCTGTAATCGTCGATCCCGCGGCTATGAAGGAGCGGTCCCCGATCTTCACCGGCGCCATCAGATTGGAGTTGCACCCGATGAAGGCGTCCGCGCCGATTTCAGTCTTGAATTTATTTTTGCCGTCATAGTTCACTGTAATTGTACCACAGCCGATGTTCGACCTCGCACCAATTTCAGCATCTCCTATATAGCTGAGGTGCGACACTTTCGCCTCATCCGCAAGGCGTGATTTTTTCACTTCGACAAAATTGCCGACCTTGACTGCTTTGCCGAGTTCAGAGCCTGGGCGCAGTTGGGCGAATGGGCCGACAGTTGTGCCTTTACCGACTTTAGAACCAAGCACGACTGAATGCTTGACCTCCACCTCGTCGTCGATGAACGAGTCTTTGATTTCAGAGCCTGAAGAAATGACTACATTTTTTCCAACTCTGGTCTGCCCCCTGAGCACTGCCCCGGGGTATATGATGGTATCAGGGCCGATTTGCACCTCTGCATCTATATAAGTGGTTTTCGGATCTATCAAGGTGACACCGTTTTGCATATGCTGCGTGTTTATCCGCTCGCGCAACACCTCTTCCGCCTTCGCCAACGCCATCTTGTCGTTGATCCCGAGCACCTCTTCGAAATCCGGTGTGAGATATGCTTCCACACGGGCACCCCTGTCGCGCATTATCGCTATGGCATCCGGCAGATAGTACTCATTTTGTGCATTATCATTATCGACTTTTTCCAATGCTTCAAACAGCAGTCTGTTATCAAAAATGAAGGTGCCTGAGCTCACTTCCTTGATTTCCTGCTCGGCGGGATTTGCATCCTTCTGCTCCACAATCCTTCTGACCGACCCATTCTCCTTCCGTATGATTCTGCCATAACCATAGGGTATCTGGGTCCTTGTTGATAAAATCGTCGCCTTTGCACCTGAATCCAGGTGATATTTCATGAATGTCTGCATAGTCGTCTCGCTGATCAACGGCGTATCTCCGCATATGACCATCGTCTGTCCGTCGGTTCCGCCAAGCGCTTCATGCAACTGCTGTACTGCATGGGCAGTTCCAAGCTGTTCTTTTTGGATCGTAGTATTGATATCGTCATCAAGACGATTCCGCACAGCTTGTGCTTCATGTCCCAGCACAGCATGAATCTCTTCTATCCCTGCTTTCCTCAAGTTGTCGATGACGTGCTGGATCATAGGGACTCCGCCCACTTCATGCAGCACTTTAGATTTCTCTGATTTCATCCGCGTACCTTTTCCAGCTGCCAAGATTATCGCTCTCGTCTGCATAATGTCCCCCCATTTTATAGCTATATCCAATTATATTTTAGTAACCGTCCAGTTTCAAGGTTTAACAGCCATCATCCCTATACTTTCACAACCTAAAAAACCCACAAAGCGACTACTTTGCGGGTTAAGGCTATTCTTCTTCTTTTTTCTGGTCTTCCCCAACCTCATCAGGGTCCGTTTCGCGCCGAATCGCCTCCTGTTCAGAAGGGTCTACGATTGATTCTGGCGTTTCGTCGGATGCTCCCCCTGCAGGCTCAGGGTCTTCCGTTTCCTCATATACCCGCATCACTTCTTCCTGCACATGCTGCCGCATTTCAGAATTGATCGGGTGGGCGATATCACGGAACTCTCCATCCGGTGTACGCTTGCTCGGCATTGCGACGAAGAGGCCGTTGTTGCCTTCTATGACTCTGAGGTCATGGACGACAAAGGCACTTTCAAACGTGATTGATACAAGTGCTTTCATCCGGGTGTCCTGGTTGTTTACTTTACGCAGTCTTACGTCTGTTATCTTCATTATCCGCTTCCCCCAATAATAATTATTGTTGGATCTTATGTGTACTGCTTCAGTCAACCATATTGTTAAATCACATCAGATGCAATGACTTCTATTTCCACTTTGACATCCTTCGGTAAACGACTGACCTCTACACATGATCTTGCTGGTAGTTTACCCGTAAAATAGCGCCCGTAAACTTCGTTGATTTGTGGGAAGTCATTCATGTCGCTGATGAAAATAGTTGCTTTGACCACATTATCATAACCGAGGCCTGCGGCTTCGAGGACATGCCCAACATTGTCCATAACCTGCTTGGTCTGGGCCTGTACTTCCTCGGAAACCACCTCCCCCTCCAAATTGAGCGGGATCTGTCCCGATGAGTAGAACATGTTGCCTACTTTGACGCCGTGGCTATAGGGACCGAGTGCTTCCGGTGCTTTCTTTGCATTGATTGGTTCCATATACTTCAAAACTCCTTTTATTGTTATGACTGATGTTCCTTGGTGCCATTTTCAATATACTCCAGACAATTGCCTTCTTCCACTACAAAAGATTGGTTGAATTCATCAATCTCAGATACTTTGAGCAATGATGTATAATCGTTGAATCTGCGGTTCTCCACTTGCTTCGCTTCAACGAGGACGCTTACACCGACGACTTGGGCCGAAAACTCCTCCATAAGGTTGATGACGCCTGTGATAGACCCGCCTGCCCTCAGGAAATCGTCGACTACAAGGACTTTCGCCCCTTCCTTCAAAGTCCGCTTTGATAAGACCATCGTTTCTATTTTACGCGTCGATCCCGATACATAGTTGACGGAAACAGTGGACCCCTCCGTCACTTTATTGTCTTTGCGTATGACCGCCACCGATACATTAAGTTCCCTTGCCACAGCGTTTGCCAGTGATATCCCTTTTGTGGCGACGGTGACGACGGCATCGATGGTCGCCCCTTCATACATTGTGGCGATCAGTTTTCCTATGTCGGACATCATATGGGGATCCCCCATTATATCCGACATGTAAAGGTATCCTCCAGGCAGGAGGCGATCTTTAGTTTTAAGCACTTCCATGAAGCGGGCAACGATCTCCGCTGAGCGTACATGATCGATCTTTGGACGGAATGTCACGCCTCCGCCGGCTCCTGCAGTAGTTTGAACCAGTCCGATGCCTTCTGTTTCAAAGACATCTTTGACTATTTTGATGTCTTCACTGATGGAAGATTTAGCCTGACTGAACTTATCCACAAAGTAGGTCAGTGGAATCAACTGATTCGGATGTGAAGTGAGATGCTGGGTCATGAAGACCAGCCGTTCACTGCGTTTAAATTTCATAAAATGACTCCTAAACCGTATTTAATATAGTGACTTTAACATAAAAGTTCGGTTTTTAGCAATCATCCCAACAATCTGACTTTATAAACTTCGTTACAGCATCCTTTAATCGCATTATAGAGGTGGATCGCCTGGCGTTCTTTCTGGACCAGTCCGAAAACGGTGGGGCCACTGCCGCTCATCATGGCACCTTCAGCACCATTGCGCAGCATCGTATCTATAAGCTTGCTGACTTCGGGATAATTTTTTACGGTCACTTCCTGCAGATCGTTTTTCATCAGGCGCATCATCTTTTCGTGGTCCCCTGCTTCGATCGCTTCTGCCATAGCTGCTGAAACTGGTGGGTTCTTCCCTGGTTCCAATGCTTGGTAGATTGTTTTTGTCGACACTTTCATCTTTGGCTTGGCAAGCACGACCCAACCTTTTGGTGGCTTCGGCAGGCGCTCTATCTCCTCACCTCTGCCTGTTGCCAACGCTGTCCCTCCGTATACGCAAAACGGAATATCAGATCCCAGCTTGCTGGCTAACTGGGCCAGGGTGTCGATATCTACGCCAAGCCCAAAAAGGGCGTTGATGCCCCTGAGCGTTGCCGCAGCATCTGCAGAACCTCCGGCAAGACCGGCAGCGATGGGAATATTCTTATCGATTGTTATTGTAACGCCTGCTTCAACACCATACTCACGAAACATCAGTTCAGCAGCCTGATAGGCCAAGTTCCTCCTATCCTGCGGCACGTGCCGATGTTCCGTATGGATGACGATCTTTCGGTCATTACGCTTCTCGAACGCGAGCTGATCATTGAGATCGACTGTCGTCATGACCATGTTCACTTCGTGGTAGCCGTCTTTTCTTTTGTATAGTGTATCCAAGGTCAAGTTGATTTTGGCGGGTGCCGTTTCAAAATGCATAATTTCACTTCCATCATACGGTCATTTTTTTATCAGTTTATCATAAAAAACATATATAAAATATGACTTTATGATATATGAGACCGCAACACTCCCCTGCACAGACAAAAAAGTTGAATTAATACGAATTTGAGATATTATTATAAACGACAGTTATCTTTGAATAGTACACTGTGGAAAAAGATAACAATTCATTATGGAGGCAATTGTAATGGTTAAAATAGGTATCGTAACTGGTAGTACACGTCCTGCCAGGGTCAATATGCAGGTAGCAGAATGGGTCAGAGATTTTGCAGAAAAAATGGAGCTGGAAGCGGAATTCGAGATTGTGGATATAAAGGAATATGATTTCCCGATGTTCAATGAGGATCTGCCACCGGCGATGGCGAACAAATCCTACTCTAAAGATACCGTCAATGCATGGTCAAAAAAGATTGACGAGTTGGATGGCTTCATATTCGTCACTCCAGAATATAATAAGAGCATCACTTCATCACTCAAAAACGCCATTGACTACATCGGGCCTGAGTGGGGACACAAAGCCGCAGGCATCATCGGTTATGGCTCGACGCTTGGCGTAGCAGCTTCCCTGTCACTGCGCCAAATACTCGGCAACCTTAATGTTGCGACTGTAACACCTTTTGGGGCCTTCAGCCTGTTCACCGACTTTGAAGGCATGAAGACATTCAAACCGAATGAGGTCCATAATGCTACAGTGGAGAATGTCATCACTACTACGGTAAACTGGTCAAAAGGTCTAAAAACGATCAGATAAAATAAAAATAACGGACAGCCGACGGCTGTCCGTTATTTTTATCATCATGCATAAAGCTGCCACCAGGGATGGCAACTACGTTCAGTTACTGGATTACAAATGCTTCTTTCTCTTCGTTATAGAATGTCACTTCAACATTGGATGTCAATACATCTGTGTATGTATATGACACTGTTTCAAAGCTGTGCTCCTCCTGGTCCAACTCCACGACGAATACAGAAGGGTACGTTTCTCTAAGAACACCTCGTCGCTCAATCAATTTCTTGCGCCCTCCATTTGCACGGAGTAAAACTGGATTACCCAATTGACAATCAAGAATTTTTTTGATGTCGATCAAAGTTTTTGGCATTTGGCCCACCTCACTAGACCCATTATAGCAAGTTTACATAAATTTGTCAAAATTTCATAGTAATTGCGACAGTTTTATGCTTTATGCGCCAATTTCAATTCAGGATAAGATTTCAAAGATTCATATATGCGTGCAAAATCCTCGATGGCAAGGCTCTCACCCCGCCTTTTTGGATCGACACCCGCCTGTTTTAGCATGGCTTCGATTCTACCTTTATTCTCTTTCCCCTCTTCAAACAGCATCGAGTAGTTGTTCAATATCGTCTTTCTCCTTTGTGCAAACGCGCCACGTGTCAACGCAAAGAACACTCCCTCGTCATCGACGGCCACTTTCGGACGTACCCGGGCAGTCATCTCTACGATGATGGAATCGACATTCGGGGGTGGCATGAAGACCCCCTTCGGCACATTGCGGATGACTTTGGCTTCTGTGAAATAATCTATGGCGATCGACAACGAGCCATACGCCTTACTGTTCGGACGGGCACTGATGCGCTCGCCCACCTCTTTTTGCATCATGACATAATAGCGTGAAATCGACAGATTCCGCTCAAGGAAGTGCATCAGTATCGGTGTTGTAATATAGTATGGCAGGTTGGCCACTACAATGACTTCTTCACACCCGTCGAATTCTGTTTGGATGACGGCCTCGATATCCGCTTTCAATATATCTTCATTGATGACCTTTACATTGGAATAGGGCGATAGCGTATCATCAAGCACCGGTATCAGCCGCTGGTCTATTTCAAATGCCACTACTTTCTGCGCCCTTTTGGCCAACTGCTCAGTCAGTGATCCGATTCCAGGCCCCACTTCGATGACTCCTGTTTTATCTGAAATGTATGCTTTATCGAGCACTTCCCTGATTACATTCAAATCCACAAGGAAATTCTGACCGAGACTCTTCTTGAATTTAAATCCATGCTTGTCCAGTATCTGCTTCGTTCTTCCCGCTGTTGCGATATCCTTCATCTTATTCCCCTTCAACTGCTTTTAATATATCTTCGATCTGCTCATGCTTGATGCCATACCGGTTTAATTTCTTCCTCAGCTGACCAGCATTTGCATAACCGATATTCAATTCTTCACATAGGCGAGTGCGCTTTACAGCGGCTTCCTTACTGCCGGAAAGCCCCCAGCCCACCATATCACTGATCGTGATGTGGGGCGTAGAGTCAGATACGCTTGTATAGACCTTCGATAGGCTCTCGATGATGCTTTCTTTTGAAGCGTGCTCAATGCCTATGCCACCATTCCTGCCCTTTGCCTTGGACCTGGAGACAAATGCTTCTTTGATGTCCGGGAAGCGTTCTAGAATGGTGTTCCTGATTTTCTGTCCGGGGTAATCGGGGTCTGTAAAAATGATGGCCCCTCGTGTATTCAATGCCACTTCTATTTCCTTCAGTACGACCTCATCTATGGCCGAACCTTTCGTTTCGATCGTTTCACAGGAAACAGCTTCATTCAACCGCCTCGTATCATCCTTGCCTTCCACGATGATGACTTCCTTTATGACTGGTTTCTCCATGTCTGCACCTCTTTTCCATAATATCATATCTGCACTGCAAAAAATAAAATCACCGCCGGGCGGTGATTTTATCTATATGCCAAAAAGACGTTCGGCATTCAATGTAGTCTGTTGAGCCAGTTCTTCATAGGAAATCTCCCTAAGTTCTGCAATCTTTTCCGCAACCAATTTGACGTGTGCAGGCTCATTACGCTTGCCGCGGTATGGATGCGGCGCAAGATACGGTGCGTCCGTTTCGACCAATAGACGCTCCAGCGGGACATGCTTCGCAATCTCTTTAGGCTCCTGTGCATTCTTAAAGGTCACAGGTCCGCCTAAGGATACATAGAAGTTCATATCAATGATTTCATCTGCCACTGCCGGTGAGGCACTGAAAGCATGCATAATGCCTCCGATTTCATGCGCTCCCTCAGATTTGAGGATCTCCACACAATCTTCTGTGGCTTCGCGGTTGTGGATGATGATCGGCAGACCCACCCGTTTTGCGAGTGCGATCTGTTTTTTGAATACTTCCTTTTGGACGTCATGAGGTGATTTGTCCCAATGGTAATCAAGGCCCGTCTCACCGATGCCGACTATCTTCTCGTGTTCGGATAACTTTTCGATCCATGCCAGATCCGCTTCAGTACAATCGATCGCGTCAACCGGATGCCAGCCTATCACACCATAGACATTATCGTACCGCTCCACCAACTCCATGGTCCGTTCAATCGTCTTGCGGTCGAAACCCACCACCACCATCTTTTCGATGCCAGCAGATTCCGCCCGCTCCAACACTTCTTCCAGATCGTCATCATATTGGTCGGCGTTCAGATGAACGTGTGTATCTATAAGCATAAATAACCCTCCTGTCTACTTGACTATGCTGCCGTTTTCAATGCCACTCGGTACAGAGATCAATGTAAGGTGATTGCCTTTTTCCGCTGTCAGGATCATTCCCTCGGACAGTTCTCCCCTCAGCTTAACCGGTTTGAGGTTTGTCACGACGAGCACTTTCTTGCCGACGATTTCCTCAGGCTCATAAGATTCCCTTATGCCAGAAATAATCTGACGCTTCTCTTCTCCAAGATCCACTTGGATCTTAAGGAGCTTATCCGCTTTTTTGACCCCTTCGGCGTTGATGACTGTAGCGACTTTCATTTCTACTTTGTCAAAGTCATCTATCGTAATTTCAGCCGCTTCTGAAGCCGGCTCTTCAGGTTCCTTCGGCGTCATCAATCCTTTAATATGCGCCACCTCTTCTTCTACACCCAATCGCGGATAGATCGGCTTTGGCTTCTCGACCATCCTGCCTGCAGTTTTTATGCTGCCGTAATCCATGATCGAATCGAAAGTCTGCTGCTCCGGATCCGTTATATTCATCTGCCTGAAGATTTCTTCCGGGCCATGCGTCAGATAGGGTTTCAGCAGGATGGCGATGATCCGTATGTTCTCTGCAAGATGGATCATGACATTGCCGAGTGCATCCCTTTCAGAATCGTCTTTCGCAAGTATCCAAGGTGCGGTTTCATCTATATACTTGTTTGTACGGCTGATGATGGTCCAGACTGCCCTGAGCGACTTGTTGAATTCCATTTCCTCCATGCCTTCTTCATAAAGCTTGACGTTATCATACACCGTCTGTTCAAGGTTTTCGTCCAGCGGGCCGCCATGACCGTCGTATGCCGGCAATTCACCATCAAAATATTTATTGATCATGGAAATGGTGCGGTTGACCAGGTTGCCGAGATCGTTGGCCAAGTCATAGTTGGTGCGGTTGACGAACGCTTCCGGCGTAAATACACCATCTGAGCCGAATGGAACTTCACGCATCAAGTAATATCGGAGCGCATCAAGACCATAGCGCTCGACCACCATTTCAGGATAGATGACGTTTCCTTTGGATTTGGACATTTTGCCATCTTTCATCACAAGCCAGCCGTGCCCTACAATTTTTTTAGGCAAGGGCAGGTCGAGAGCCATCAGCATGATCGGCCAGTAGATGGCATGGAATCTTACGATTTCCTTACCAATCATATGAACGTCCGCAGGCCAGTACCTTTCAAACATCCCTTCGTCATCAGAAGTATAGCCTAAAGCAGTGATATAGTTGCACAGCGCGTCAATCCATACGTATACGACATGCTTAGGATTTGATTTCACCGGGATACCCCAGTCGAATGTCGTACGTGACACCGCGAGATCTTCCAATCCTGGTCGGATGAAGTTATTCAGCATCTCATTCCTGCGCGCTTCAGGTTGGATGAAGCCTGGATTATCTTCATAATATTTCTCAAGACGCGCTGCATATTTGCTCATCCTGAAGAAATAGCTTTCCTCTTTTATAAGTTCCACTTCATGACCGCTTGGCGCAACGCCACCGATCATGTTGCCCGCTTCATCCTTATATACTTCCTCCAGCTGTGTTTCCGTAAAGAACTCCTCATCTTGGACGGAATACCACCCTTCGTATTCCCCTAGATAGATGTCACCTTGTTCATACAGCCTATCGAATATCTTCTGGATGGCTATCTTGTGACCTTCGTCCGTCGTACGGATAAACTGGTCATGGGTGATTTCAAGAAGGGACCAGAGCGCTTTCATACTATCTGCCATATCGTCTACATATTTCTGCGGCGAGATACCCATTTCATCGGCTTTCTGTTCAATTTTTTGGCCATGTTCATCAGCACCTGTAAGATAATAGACATCGTAGCCGCGCATGCGTTTATATCTCGCAGTGACATCACATGCAATTGTTGTATAGGCATTACCAATATGTAATTTACCGCTTGGGTAATATATCGGTGTCGTGATATAGTAAGTTGGTTTTTCCATGCTCTTCCTCCTATTTGTTCATTCTTTAAATATAACTAATTCAAGGATTCTTTTCAATGAAATGGATACTTTATATTGGCTTACACAGCGTCGATATGCTATAATCATCAAGAATTAGACAAAACCAATAAATGTGTTTATTGACTTTAAATCAGAATTGTGGCAATCGAATAGACTAGATGCATTCCTTATAGACTAGATGCATTCCTTGAAATAAAGTTGTCTGCAACTGAATTCTTCCCCGTAATGTTTTCTCATAATTATGAGGTGGAATGAATAGTCGGTTGCGAAATGAGAAAATGGAGGAAAAAGTTATGAAATCAACTGGCATTGTACGTAAAGTAGATGAACTCGGACGTGTCGTCATACCTATAGAACTCAGACGTGTGCTTGATATCGAAGTCAAAGACGCACTTGAAATATATACAGATGACGATACGATCATCTTGAAGAAGTATAAGCCACAGATGACATGTGCAGTAACAGGAGACGTTTCCGAGCAGAATATGCGCCTGGCTGACGGCCACATCATCTTGAGTCAAGAAGGTGCAAAACAGCTCATCAAAGAAATCCAATCGAAGATGAATTAATCAAATAAGCGGCCTTGGGCCGCTTATTTTTTTATATCATGAAACTCATCATATACATCCTGTTTTTTCAAACTTCTCACTTCCGCCACTTTCTTGATCGCCTGTTTCGGTGTCAGTCCTTCTTTCACCAGCACCTCCACATGTTCTTTTATGGGAATGTCAAAGGTCTCTTCCGCAGGAGCTGCGCCTTCCACTACAATGACAAATTCTCCCTTCAGCGGTATTTCCTTTTCCATCTTATCCAGGAGCACTCCCACCGGTCCTCGGACATGCTGTTCAAATTTTTTAGTGATTTCCCTGGATATGCTGACTACACGCCCAGGGTCTATCTCGTTCATCTCCACGAGCGTATCTTTGATCTTGTGCGGTGATTCATAGAGGACTGAAGTCGATTGCCGTGTCATTATCTCCTGAATTTTGCTTTTCTTTTTACTCCGCGACTTCGGCAGGAAACCAAAATAGGTAAATTCATACGAGGAGATGCCACTTGCGACCAGGGCCATCGTAAAAGCAGTTCCTGAAGGGACGATGACGTAATCCAACCCCTCCGCCTGCATTCTTGATATAAGCTCAAAGCCAGGGTCCGAGATGACGGGCATACCAGCATCACTGACAAGGGCAAAAGTGCGACCATCCTTCATCTCTTCAATAATCTGATCCTCAACACTCTCTTTATTGAAGTCATGATATGCCTTGAGCGGTGTTCCGATTTCAAAATGGTTCGTCAACTTACGGGTGTTGCGAGTATCTTCGCACAGTATCACATCGACTTTCTTAAGCGTATCGACTGCACGGAAAGTCATATCATCAAGGTTCCCAAGTGGTGTTCCCGTGATATAGAGATGCATGTCATTCCCTCCTGACCAGCTTCAATTTTTCGTTTCTTGATAATTTTTTGATGGCATATTCCCGTTTCAGGGCCTCACTCTTCGTTTCATACACTTCTTTGTGGAGCAGATGGACCGGGCGCCTATTCCGTGTATATTTGGCTCCCTTGCCTTCATTATGCGTTTTGATCCTTCTGGACACATCTGTTGCATAACCTGTGTACAATGTACCGTCACGACATTCCACGATGTAAACGAAATGCTCAGCCATAATAGACCGTCATCATTTCATCGGTATAACGACCTTGCTCATCATAGATATAAAGAGGTGGCAGGATATCTGCATAGGCATGGCTATTAAATACCGCTTCAATCAGAACGAACAGGGCGGTTCGTGCAGAACCATCATTATAGACATATTGGACACGCCGCACACGAAATCCTGCCTTTGACAGTTCATGCGCGACTTCCATGCTTCTTTCTGCCCGGTGGACCATATGAAGCCTACCCTTGTTCCTGATGAGGAAACGCGCTGCTTTTATGACTCCTTCAAGATCAATATGTATCTCATGACGTGCGATGCTGTGCGGCCCCTTTTCCTTAAGGGGCTGATCATTTGTGAAATAAGGGGGATTCACAGTAATAACGTCATAGGAGGAATGTTCGTAGAGTGACCTGACCTCTTTAAGATCACCAATCCGGATGTCGATCTGTTCTGCCTTACCGTTCATGGTGATGCTTCTTGTGGCCATATCTACGAGTTGGGGCTGCAGCTCCAATCCATCTATCGGTAAAGCTGTGCGATGGGATAAAAGAAGCGGTATGATGCCGTTCCCTGAGCACAGGTCGATGATACGTTTATCCCGTTTCAAAAACCTCGTAAAATCAGCCAGCAGTAACGCGTCCACTGAAAATGAAAAGACCTCGCTACTCTGGATGATCTGCATGGATTCCCGGAATAATTCATCCACCCTTTCGCCTTCCTGCAACATATGTCCACCTCCAATAAATAAAGCGGCCGAAGCCGCCTAGTTGTTTCGATGTTGGAGAAACCCCTGACAAAACAGGCAATCTTCCCCGTGGCGATGCGTACCGAAATGGACGCTGCACACGTGGAACCCTTCCTCATACAGATTATTCAATGTGTTCTGCTTGAAGGATGCCCCTTTCTCTGAGGCTTCTTTCGCCAATAACTGCTCATAATTTTCCTTTTCCATCTGAAGACTGACATTTTCCTCAACGAGTCGGACAGAAAGCTCCTTCAAAGTCTGAAGATCTTCATACATGAGGTCCATATCTGCTTCCATCTTGCTTATATGCATAAAAAGGCGTTCGCGTTCCATTACTGCACCCCGCCTACTGCGTCCAGTTCGTCGCAATGGAATTCACGTATATAGTCATCTTTATATTTCACCTTCACCACAAGGTCCAGAATATTCATGCCGATCACCAAACCTCTACCGTCAGGCGTCTCTATCATCTGACCAACATCCGGTAATGCTTCACGTGCATTCTCATAATATTCATCCTCATAATTCAAGCAGCACATCAGACGTCCGCACGCGCCTGATATTTTGGTGGGGCTGAGCGAGAGATCCTGGTTCTTTGCCATCTGGATGCTGACCGGCACAAAATCCCCGAGGAAGGTCGAACAGCAATGTGCACGGCCACAGGGACCAATGCCCCCGAGATACTTCGCTTCATCCCTTACGCCGATCTGGCGGAGTTCGATGCGTGTCTTGAAACGGTTCGCAAGAACCCGGACAAGGTTACGGAAATCCACACGTTCATCCGAAGTGAAATTAAATATGAGTTTTTTGCGCTCCAGTGTATACTTGGCATTGACGAGCTGCATATCCAATTCCTCTTCAGAAATGGCTTTTCTACAGAATTGAAGGGCTTCTTCTGCACTGGATTGATTCTCATGGAACTTTTCCATGTCCTTATCAGTCGCAGCCCGGATGAATTTGCCATCCGGTTCCACAATATCATTTTCAGGAACTTGATAGTTCGGCTTCACCACCCGCAACATTTCCATACCGCGCTTTGTCTCAGCGACGATATAATCATCGCGCTCCGTCGACTCTCCGTTAACTTCCAAATATATATTTTCAAAATAATCCAACTGCGTGGCAGTAATGAGTTCTATCATAATCATTCAACCTTTCGAGCATATGACCATACTCTCAAACACAAGCATAGGATGCACGTTTGACGACAACATACGGTTTGCAGTCTGTATCTCTTCCAGCATACGCGCCAGACGCTCTACACGCTGTCCTACCCCAGTGTTTCCCGTTTTGTTGCCGTATGGCCTAAAATCTTCAAGCTCCAGTACTTCATGCATGCATTGTCGTACGAATCCATCAATCAACTGCAGCAACAGCGCATGATCTTTTCTGTTTTGGCAGATATCCAGCATTGATTTTATTTCAATCAATACGAGTGGATGCCCCCCAATCCATTTTCTCGAAAAATCCATCGCCGTCTGGCGTAAACGGGAGAACACTTCCCCCAGTTCTTTTACATGTTCGGCATTGAGAGCCAGTACATCCACTGTTTGAAGTTCCGCCTCATTCAAATCCTCAAGCATTCCAATCCGGTCAGCCCGTTCCCCTCGAATATGGATATGCTGGGCCCTTGAATGGATAGTCGGCAATATACTGCTTTTATCTATCGTCAGGAGGATGGCCACAGTTCTGGCTGGAGGGTCCTCCAAAAACTTAAGGACACTATTCTCAGCCTGCGGCGTCAGCTTTTCAAATGCCTCTATCACATACACCTTATAATCCGACTCGGTTGGTTTGCGGTTCATCCTGCGCACAAGATCCTCTACAGCTTCCTTTTTTATGGCTGTCTCTGCAGTCGCAAGATAAAAATAATCGGGATGATTCCCTTCAGAAATCAATCTGGCATTACGGGCTGTGTCACCGAGTATATTGAGGGCAAAATATTCACTGTAACGTTTTAAGGTTTCTATGGCATCGCCTTCAAACATGTAGGTATGGCTGAGTCTGTCGTTTTCTATGATTTTATCCAATTGGTATTCAACAGTATAGTTTTCAGCTGTCATTACTGCTTCACTTAAAATCTTTCGAATTGTTCAATAGGCAATACGAATACTGTCGCACCGCCGACTTCCACTTCTACAGGGTATGGAATATAGGAATCTGCATTTCCACCCATAGGGGTGACGGGCGCGACCGTCTGCTCCCTGTTTCCACATGTGTTATCGATAAGCTGAAGCAATTCATCGACGCGCTGATCTTCAACACCACATAGGAAAGTTGTATTTCCAGCTCTCAGGAAGCCGCCTGTAGTCGCAAGCTTGGTGTTCCTAAAATCATTTTTAGTTAGACGATCAGCCAACCTTTGGCTGTCATGATCTTGTACGATTGCAATTACCATTTTCATGATTGGTTCACCTCTTGATTCAGATATTGTTCAATTATGTCCATTGCGTCTGCAAAAACCTTTTCAGGGCTTTGTGCTGCATCGATCATTCGGATTCTTTCGGGATATTCTTCTCTCAATTGATTATACCCCATGACCACTGCTTCATGGAAATCCAATTCTTCGCCATCAAGTCTGTTGTCGTCACGCTTGTTGCGTTTAATGCGCTCAAGACCGGATTTGGGATCCAGTTTGAGGTACAGTGTCAAATCAGGCATGTGATCTTCTATCGCAAAACGGTTGATTTCCATAACAGCATCAGAGCCTATATTACGCGCAACTCCTTGGTAGGCGATTGAACTGTCGATGAAACGATCACATAATACGATATTACCATCTTCGAGTGCCGGCAGTATCTTTTCAACAAGATGTTGCCGCCTTGAAGCTGCAAACAATAATGCTTCTGTTCGTTCATCCATATCATTGCCTTTGGAGAGAAGTATTTCCCGGATCATTTCACTGATGCCGATACCCCCGGGTTCACGCGTCGTAACCACTTCATGCGTCTTCGACAAATGAGCATGGATTGCTGAAATCAACGTTGTCTTACCGGAGCCTTCCGGACCTTCAAACGTAATGAAATGACTCATTGCTTCTCCTTACCCGTATAGTACGCTATATTTTGTTTTATACCTTCTATTCTAACATGATTCATTAAAGCATGTGTAATCGATTTTAGATGCCCACTGGTAATGACTTCTCCCTCAAAAACAATCGGAATGCCGGGGGGATAGGGAATCATGGTCCTCTGGCATACTTTGCCCCTCAAGAAGGAGAGATCCAGTGAAGAATCACTTTTCACATCCTGGATTACCAGTGATTCGATGCGCGTCAGAAGACACTCAAATGGATAACGGTCACCTTCATGGAAGAGTGGCAGACAAAGAAGCACCCCTTCATCTGTGACCATCTCTGGATAGATGGAAGCGCCGACGAAGGCACCGTAAATGGTATAGGGTGAGTGGTCAATGTGATTGATGAGCAGTTTCGCAGGGTCATCCATCTCCATTACTTCTAAATTCGTTCTGCGAAGCTTATTGATCAGCAGTCCTCTCTTCTCGTGGAACTGTTCATCTGAGTAGGATATATAAAAATCATGGGCATGTTCCATCGAAAGCATAAGCATATAGGAAGGGCTGGACGTTTCAAAGTAATCTATATATTTAAGGATCGCTTCATAAAACTCGGGTTTCATGAAAATGACCGATGACATCGTCAAGGCAGGGAGCATCTTATGGTAGGACTGTACTGCGATGTCTGTGGAATACTTCATAGAGGACGATGGAAAGGCTCCCGTAATATCCAGATGGGCGCCGTGTGCCTCGTCTGTGATGACCACACCATCCCCTGCATGCACATGACCTATAAGTGTGCCTATATCAAAACATCCTCCGGTATATGTAGGGTAAGTGATGACAGCAACATCACGCTCCATAAAGCTATGGGAGAAAAAAGCATCTTCTGAAACGACTTCATGTGAGACTTCAGCAATTTCCAGTGCATGATGAACTGACTTGTGGGCGCCTTCCAACACAATGAAATGCTTTTTATTTAAGTGTTTGAGCCCATATATCGCAGATAAAATACCATTCGTCGTGCCATTTACCATCATCTGAGAAATATAGCCTGGATACTTTCCACCAATCTTTTCATTAAGCTGACGGAGGATTCCATCTGCTTCATGCAAATCATCGAGTCCATTGATCTCTGTCATGTCATATCTGAAGTCAAAGGCATCAAGCTGACCAATCGTATTGTTTTTATGACCTGGCACATGCATAGAAATGGCTTCATCTTCTAATAGTTTTGTAATTGTCCGATACAGTACCATCAAACCGATCCTTTCAATATAAAGGTATAAAAAAAAGAGACCTATACAGGTCTCAATGCGGTTCATCGCATCCATAATGTAATTATGTACATACTGCCCGGCAGCGTCCTACTCTCACGGGACGTCAGTCCAACTACCATCGGCGCTGGAGAGCTTAACTGCTGTGTTCGGCATGGGAACAGGTGGAACCTCTCCGCGATTGCCACCGGACAATATGGCATGCTTGAATGCCCCTTGGACATTCAAAACCGGATAGAAGCAATGCGTTGCGCAGAAGACCATACACGGTTTTCTTCATTTGAATAAGTCATCGATCGATTAGTATTCGTCCGCTCAATGTGTCGCCACACTTACACGCCGAACCTATCCACCTCATCATCTCTGAGGGATCTAATGGGGAAATCTCATCTTGAGGGGGGCTTCATGCTTAGATGCTTTCAGCACTTATCCCGACCATACATAGCTACCCAGCGATGCCGTTGGCACGACAACTGGTACACCAGTGGTATGTCCATCCCGGTCCTCTCGTACTAAGGACAGCGCCTCTCAAATTTCCGACGCCCACGACGGATAGGGACCGAACTGTCTCACGACGTTCTGAACCCAGCTCGCGTACCGCTTTAATGGGCGAACAGCCCAACCCTTGGGACCGACTACAGCCCCAGGATGCGATGAGCCGACATCGAGGTGCCAAACCTCCCCGTCGATGTGAACTCTTGGGGGAGATAAGCCTGTTATCCCCGGGGTAGCTTTTATCCGTTGAGCGATGGCCCTTCCATGCGGAACCACCGGATCACTAAGTCCGTCTTTCGACCCTGCTCGACGTGTCTGTCTCGCAGTCAAGCTCCCTTATACCTTTACACTCTATGAATGATTTCCAACCATTCTGAGGGAACCTTTGAGCGCCTCCGTTACTCTTTAGGAGGCGACCGCCCCAGTCAAACTGTCCACCTGACACTGTCTCCCACCCGGATTACGGGTGCGGGTTAGAATCTCAACATCACCAGGGTGGTATCCCACCAGTGCCTCCACGTAGACTGGCGTCCACGTATCTTCAGCTCCCACCTATCCTGTACAAGTGAGGTCGAGGTTCAATATCAGGCTACAGTAAAGCTCCACGGGGTCTTTCCGTCCTGTCGCGGGTAACCTGCATCTTCACAGGTACTATGATTTCACCGAGCCTCTCGTTGAGACAGTGCCCAAATCGTTACGCCTTTCGTGCGGGTCAGAACTTACCTGACAAGGAATTTCGCTACCTTAGGACCGTTATAGTTACGGCCGCCGTTTACTGGGGCTTCGATTCGCACCTTCGCTTACGCTGAGCGCTCCTCTTAACCTTCCAGCACCGGGCAGGCGTCAGCCCCTATACGTCACCTTTCGGTTTGGCAGAGACCTGTGTTTTTGATAAACAGTCGCTTGGGCCTATTCACTGCGGCTCATTTTCATGAGCACCCCTTCTCCCGAAGTTACGGGGTCATTTTGCCGAGTTCCTTAACGAGAGTTCGCTCGCTCACCTTAGAATTCTCTTCCCAACTACCTGTGTCGGTTTGCGGTACGGGCGGTAATGTATTCACTAGCGGGTTTTCTTGGCAGTGTGAACCCACAGCTTCGCCTACTATTTTCGGCTCCCCATCACACCTCGTCGTTACACAGGGCGGATTTGCCTACCCTGACGACTCGATGCTTGGACGTGCTCTTCCTTCCGCACGCTCTGCTTCTCCTCCTGCGTCACCACATCGCTCAAACACACATCACCGGTACAGGAATTTCTACCTGTTATCCATCGCCTACGCAGTTTCGCCTCGGCTTAGGTCCCGACTAACCCAGAGCGGACGAGCCTTCCTCTGGAAACCTTAGTCGTTCGGTGGACGGGATTCTCACCCGTCTTTCGCTACTCACACCGGCATTCTCACTTCCGATCGCTCCACATGTCCTCACGATCATGCTTCACTGCCACCGGAACGCTCTCCTACCATCAATATCATTGATCCACAGTTTCGGTAATATGTTTAGCCCCGGTACATTTTCGGCGCAGCGTCACTTGACTAGTGAGCTATTACGCACTCTTTAAATGATGGCTGCTTCTAAGCCAACATGCTAGTTGTCTGTGCAACGCCACATCCTTTTCCACTCAACATATATTTTGGGACCTTAACTGGTGGTCTGGGCTGTTTCCCTCTCGACAACGGACCTTATCACCCGCTGTCTGACTCCCGTGCATCACATAGGTGGCATTCGGAGTTTGTCTGAATTCGGTAACCCGGGATGGGCCCCTCGTCCAAACAGTGCTCTACCTCCACGATGCTAACACGAGGCTATACCTAAATATATTTCGGAGAGAACCAGCTATCTCCAGGTTCGATTGGAATTTCTCCGCTACCCACACCTCATCCGGTCACTTTTCAACGTAAGTCGGTTCGGCCCTCCATCCAGTGTTACCTGGACTTCAGCCTGGACATGGGTAGATCACCTGGTTTCGGGTCTGCAACCCCATACTAGACGCCCTATTCAGACTCGCTTTCGCTACGGCTCCACATTCGCTGCTTAACCTCGCATGCAATCGCAACTCGCCGGTTCATTCTACAAAAGGCACGCCATCACCCATTAACGGGCTCTGACTACTTGTAAGCACACGGTTTCAGGTTCTATTTCACTCCCCTTCCGGGGTGCTTTTCACCTTTCCCTCACGGTACTGGTTCACTATCGGTCACCAAGAAGTATTTAGCCTTGGGAGATGGTCCTCCCGGATTCCGACGGAATTTCTCGTGTTCCGCCGTACTCAGGATACACCGCCACGCCTCCTCGCTTCGCATACGGGACTGTTACCCCCTATGGTGCGACTTTCCAGTCGCTTCTGCTCGCTCGAAGCCGCTTTTTCGGTGTCCTACAACCCCAGTCAATGACTGGTTTGGGCTCTTCCCGTTTCGCTCGCCGCTACTCAGGGAATCGATCTTTCTTTCTCTTCCTCCGGGTACTAAGATGTTTCAGTTCCCCGGGTCTACCTCCCTCAGGCTATGTATTCACCTGAGAGTCGCACTAATGTGCGGGGTTCCCCCATTCGGAAATCTTTGGTTCAACGCTTACTTACAGCTCCCCAAAGCATATCGGTGTTGGTTCCGTCCTTCATCGGCTCTTGGTGCCAAGGCATCCACCGTGCGCCCTTCATTACTTAATCGCAATGAATTTGTGAGTGTGTCCCAGTCCAGCTGCAGTGGATGTCCACTTTCGCTTTCTTGCGACACAACGCGTGTTTTATGAACTCTTCAGTTCTCGGTTTCTACGCTTGATTTCGGTTAAAATCATTTTTCGCATTGCTTCTATACGGTTTTCAATGTGCAAGGGGTTGAATCGTCAATGAAGACCATTCAAAACTGAATACAATATGTCAAACGCCAATTCCGCCGCCCCAAAACGGGGCGTTCCGTTATATTCCTTAGAAAGGAGGTGATCCAGCCGCACCTTCCGATACGGCTACCTTGTTACGACTTCACCCCAGTCATCGGTCCCACCTTCGACGGCTGCCTCCATAAAGGTTGGCCCACCGGCTTCAGGTGTTACCGACTTCCGTGGTGTGACGGGCGGTGTGTACAAGACCCGGGAACGTATTCACCGTGGCATTCTGATCCACGATTACTAGCGATTCCAGCTTCATGGAGTCGAGTTGCAGACTCCAATCCGAACTGAGAACAGTTTTATGGGATTCGCTTGGCCTCGCGGCGTAGCTGCCCTTTGTAACCTGTCCATTGTAGCACGTGTGTAGCCCAAATCATAAGGGGCATGATGATTTGACGTCATCCCCACCTTCCTCCGGTTTGTCACCGGCAGTCTCATTAGAGTGCCCAACTGAATGCTGGCAACTAATGATAAGGGTTGCGCTCGTTGCGGGACTTAACCCAACATCTCACGACACGAGCTGACGACAACCATGCACCACCTGTCACTCTGCCCAAAAGGGAAGCCATGTCTCCATGGCGGTCAGAGGATGTCAAGATTTGGTAAGGTTCTTCGCGTTGCTTCGAATTAAACCACATGCTCCACCGCTTGTGCGGGTCCCCGTCAATTCCTTTGAGTTTCAGCCTTGCGGCCGTACTCCCCAGGCGGAGTGCTTAATGCGTTTGCTGCAGCACTAAGGGGCGGAAACCCCCTAACACTTAGCACTCATCGTTTACGGCGTGGACTACCAGGGTATCTAATCCTGTTTGATCCCCACGCTTTCGCACATCAGCGTCAGTTGCAGACCAGAGAGCCGCCTTCGCCACTGGTGTTCCTCCATATCTCTGCGCATTTCACCGCTACACATGGAATTCCACTCTCCTCTTCTGCACTCAAGTTCGCCAGTTTCCAATGACCCTCCCCGGTTGAGCCGGGGGCTTTCACATCAGACTTAACGAACCGCCTACGCGCGCTTTACGCCCAATAATTCCGGATAACGCTTGCCACCTACGTATTACCGCGGCTGCTGGCACGTAGTTAGCCGTGGCTTTCTGGTCAGGTACCGTCACCCGATGGACAGTTACTCCCACCGGCGTTCTTCCCTGACAACAGAGTTTTACGAGCCGAAACCCTTCTTCACTCACGCGGCGTTGCTCCGTCAGACTTGCGTCCATTGCGGAAGATTCCCTACTGCTGCCTCCCGTAGGAGTCTGGGCCGTGTCTCAGTCCCAGTGTGGCCGATCACCCTCTCAGGTCGGCTACGCATCGTCGCCTTGGTGGGCCCTTACCCCACCAACTAGCTAATGCGCCGCAGGCCCATCCATCAGTGGCAGTCAAAGACCGCCTTTCAACTCATCCCCCTGCGGGGATCAGGGTTATCCGGTATTAGCCACGGTTTCCCGCGGTTATCCCAGTCTGATGGGTAGGTTGCCTACGTGTTACTCACCCGTCCGCCACTCGCAGACCCCAGAGCAAGCTCCGGGGCTGCGCGTTCGACTTGCATGTATTAGGCACGCCGCCAGCGTTCATCCTGAGCCAGGATCAAACTCTCCATAATTGGAGTGCTCTGACTCGTTGCGGTTTTACTTGTCGCCCAAGTTGGATGGATTAACCATCCGGTTTATTGGAATTAACGTTGACATATTGTCATTCAGTTTTCAATGTTCTCTCGTTGACTGCTTTACTATTATAGCATGTCGCATTTTGGAATGCAACACTTATTTATATCTTTTTTAACTAAATAGTAACGTTTGTTGTGTCGGTATGTGTTTCGTCCGACAAGATATAACTATACAGGGTCTGTTCAATTAATGCAAGGGGTTTTTTTAAAAAAGTTCCAGGAGCTTCAAATTGTTTTGAAACCCCCGACCTTTCTACAGTTCCGTCCGGTATTCTATCGCCTTCGACAGTGTCACTTCATCTGCATACTCCAAGTCTCCGCCTACAGGAAGACCGTGGGCTAGACGCGTTATCCTAACCCCTATCGGTTTTACGAGTCGCGAGATGTACATCGCTGTCGACTCGCCTTCGATGTTCGGGTTCGTGGCCAGGATGATTTCTTTTATCTGTTCATCCTTCAAGCGTTCTATTAGCGTAGCTACATTGATATCTTCAGGGCCTATGCCATCCATTGGACTTATTGCCCCATGCAGGACATGGTACAACCCTTGATATTCACGCATCTTCTCCATAGCTATAACATCTTTCGTATCTTGAACGACACATACTATGGAACGATCCCTACTCTTATCTTGGCAGATGTAGCATGGATCTACATCGGTGATATGTCCACAGATAGAACAGAATTGGAGGTCTCTTTTCACCTCCATAAGGCTCCGCGAAAAATTGACTACGTCGTCTTCCTTCATATTAAGTACATAAAATGCCAGACGCTGGGCAGTCTTCGGCCCAATGCCCGGCAATTTCATGAAACTGTCTATCAGCTTGGATATTGGTTCTGGATAATGCATCTACATCATTCCCGGAATGTTCATGCCTTTAGTATGTTTTCCTAGACGCTCGCTTGTAAGTTCATCCGCTTTCGTCATTGCTTCGTTGGTTGCGGCTACGATCAGATCCTGGAGCATTTCGATGTCTTCAGGATCCACAACCTCTTCCTGCACCTCGACATCCAATACTTCTTTATGTCCGGAAACAGTCACTTTGACCATGCCGCCGCCAGCTGTACCTTCAATTTTTTCTTCTTTCAGTTTTTCCTGTTCTTCCTGCATCTTCTTTTGCATTTTCTGCATTTGCTTCATCATGCCTTGCATATTGTTCATTCCGCCAGCCATATATATTCTCCTCCAATTAGTTTTAAATTTCTTCTATAATAGTATATACGAAATGAAAGCTTTTATAAACAGATATCCTTAACGGGTCTCCACTATATCATCGCCGAATATCTCCTTGGCGACATCGGAAGGTTTCTTCTCTTTTGTTATAGAAGCTTCAGGTCCCTCTTTTTTCCGGTTCGATTTCTTCTCCTGGATATAATCATGTCTAACCTGCAGCCAGCTGGAGTCGGGGACGCCAACCACCTTTACATCCTTCCCTATAATGGAAGGAATGACTTCCTCCAACTCCTTCCTTTTCTTCTCATCCTTGTTTATCAGATCACTGTGCAGGTCGCTTTGAAACTTGAGCAATACATGTGTATCGCTCGCAGCAACGGGTTCTGAATCTTTAATGAGTGAGCGGAGCGCATGGTATCCCTTTTCCTCGACATGCTGATAGACCTTGGGCCAGTCATCTTTAAGTTTAACAAGATCGTCTTTATTGGCATGATCCAGCACTTTTTCTATCTGACGAAGCGAGAACCCTTTAGCCATTTGGTTTGATGTCTTTCTTGGTGGCTCTGCCGTTTGCGTTCTTGGTGTATCCTTTGGCTGATCCGCCAATTTTTTATCGATTTCAGCCAATCTCTGTTCAATGTGCGAAAGGTCGACTGCCTGAGGTACGTTCGCCTGGTCATTACGGTTGAGTACCTGAATCAGTTTAACGATGACTACTTCAAGATGTACACTGGTGTTGACGGAAAAGCGCATCATCACCATGGCATCATTGAGCACATCTATCATTTCATATAACATCTTATCCTCAGTGTGCACAAAGGCAGTATCCTCGTCGATATCGCCTTCATGCTTCATCAGGATAATATCCCTTATATAGTAGACCAATTCATGAACCAGCCGCGTAGGGTCCTTACCCTCTTCGATGAACTGATGGTATCTGATGAATGCCTGCCTTGAATCCCGCTGGTCAATCATTTTGAGCCAAGTGTTCAGCTCTTCGGATTTGATTCCGCCCGTGATCATGATGGCATCGTCCAACGTTATGACATCATTGCTGTAGGCGATGACCTGATCCATGATGCTCAACGCGTCCCGCATGCCCCCTTCTGAGGCGCGTGCAATATATTCGATTGCTTCTTCCTCGTACTCCAGCGTCTCGCTTTCAGCCACATACTTGAGTCGTTCTGTAATCTCCCTCATTTCAATTGACTTGAAATCAAAGCGTTGGGCTCGGGAAATGATGGTAGCTGGTATTTTATGGGGTTCAGTCGTCGCCAATATGAATATGGCGTGACCGGGTGGTTCTTCCAAAGTCTTCAAAAGGGCATTGAATGCACCCGTCGTCAGCATGTGCACCTCATCTATGATATATACTTTGTATCTTGTTTCAGAAGGTGCATACTTCACCTTTTCCCTGAGGTTCCGGATTTCATCTACACCGTTGTTGCTTGCAGCATCTATTTCAATGACATCGTTCGCACTGCCTTCTGTAATGCTCATGCATATATCACACTCGTTGCACGGTTCCCCATCAGTACCGAAGTTGCAGTTCAATGCTTTTGCAAATATTTTCGCAATGCTGGTCTTACCCGTGCCCCTCGGTCCGCTGAACAGATAGGCATGGGATTCCTTATTCCTGATTATTGCATTCTTCAAAGTTTTCGTTACGTGTTTCTGACCGACGACATCTTCGAATTTCTGCGGTCTGAATGCCCGATATAACGCCTGGTATTCCATTCAGCAGCACCTCCGTAATGATTCTTCCATGCCAATAATTATATCATATATAAACACTGTCCACCTTTAAAGGAAAACATTAAAAAATGACTGCATCATCAGATGCAGTCATACATTATGTAACCGTGCACCGCTTCCTTGAATTTTCGGCACAAGCGTTACTCAAAACATCAGCTCAACTCCGGCTGTCCTACGGCACATAGAATGGGCCACTTAATGCTGCTTCCTTCCGGACCTGACATAGTTCGTGACGTTCTATTGCATAGGACCGGAATCTCAACACTGATGATATTGAGGCAGTCCTCACACCGAATACCCTCAGAAGCGGAATTCAGTCCTGCTAGAGCGGATTGCAGGTACAGGGCACCGCTACCTCCCCACTTAGCACGGCACGTTATATAATATCAAAATCAACCATCGAATGCAAGATAAATGCTACTCTCCATGAAACCTGCGTGAAAAGTCGATGAACTTGAATTCATTGGCCAGATGCTTGGAGATATTATATTGAAATGGTTGGGCGTCACTCAAGTGAACGATGGAACGAACAGTCGCAGTATATCTGGGCAGAGCGTTTCCAAACAACTCGAGATCCCTTTCGTTCATCGGGTCGAAGGTGATTTCCTTATGGGAATAGGCGATTGTCAGCCCCAATTTACCTTCAATATATTCATAGATGGAGTCTTCTGCAATTTCCTTTGTAAGTCCGGGCATTATACCCACCATGAAGAAATCAGTATCAACGATGTGCGTCTTGCCGTTGAATTTGCGTTCCCGGATAAGCTGCCAAACCTTCTCATCAGGTTCAAGTTTTAACGCATCCATGACTTTCGGAAAATCTTGTGCAAGATATTGCTCCAATTCGACAACATTAGTAGAGTACTGGGTTGTCTTCAGGCTCTGTATTTCTTTAAAACTTGTGAGGTGGGAAACAGTGAAATCCATGGCAGGATTGAAGATGACGACTGAACCCTTCCCCTTCACTTTCTGGATATATCCATTTTCCCGAAGCAGATTGAGTGCTTTTCTCACTGTTTCGCGGGAGACCTCGAACATGCTGACAAGGGTGTGTTCTGAAGGCAGTACACTACCCACTTTATACTTACCTTCAGCGATGTCACTCGATAGCACCTGATATATATGATTATACTTGTTTATGTTCATTCTGTTCACCGGCCATTCCTAGGATGTATATAAATCATATACATATTAACTTTTTCTAGCTGTCTTGTCCATAAATCATCAACGCTTCGAAAGGCCTGAGCACATCTGCTGTCTTATCATAGTTGGAGATAAGCACTTCTCCTCCACGCTCAACATCTGGCGGGTACTCGACATCCCTATTACGGAAGTTGGCTATCACTGTAATGCGCTCGCCCTCATATAGGCGTTCGTACACAAATAGATCATCATCGCCCATGAGGTGTGGTCTGACATCACCATAGGTCAGAATATCTCTTTCATGCCTCAACTGAATTAGCTTCCTATAGGTATGGAGAATTGAATTTTCGTCTTCCAATGCTTTTTCTACATTAATGGTCCCATAATTATCAGCAACTTCTATCCAAGGATATCCTTCCGTGAAGCCAGCATGCTTCGAATCATTCCACTGCATCGGCGTGCGTGAATTATCCCTCGATTTTGAAGCGAGAATTTTCATGACAAGGTCAATGCTCATACCCTTTCCCCTCATTGATGTATATGCGTTCAAACTCTCGACGTCACAATATTGATCAATGCGGGTGAAGCCCGGGTTTGTCATGCCAATCTCTTCCCCCTGGTAAATGTAGGGAGTACCTTTCAGGCCATGCAGTGCAATCGCAAGCATCTTACCGCTGAGCACCCTATCTTCTTCAGTGGCGTCACTTCCGAATCGGGAGACGACCCGGGGCTGGTCATGGTTGCACCAGAAAATTGCATTCCATCCGCCTCCCTGGTCCATTGCTTCCTGCCACTCCATCAAGATCCGCTTCAGTTGCAGGAAATCGAAATCGGCCAAGGCCCACTTTTCTCCTCCCGGATAATCCACCTTCAAATGATGGAATGTAAACACCGAGTTCAACTCGTTTCTGTCTGGACGTGTATATTTCAGGCAATGTTCTATGGTCGTCGAAGACATTTCCCCGACCGTCATGATATCTTTGCCTCCGAATGTTTCCTGGTTCAACTCTTTTATATATTCATGAACTTTAGGGCCATCCGTATAAAATTCCTTGCCCGGCCCATCAGCATCTTGAAATTCGCCTTTGGAGATCAGATTGATGACATCGAAGCGGAACCCATCGACTCCAAAGTCTATCCAGTAGTTGATCATATCGTAGATTTTACGGCGTACTTCTTCATTTTCCCAATTCAAGTCTGCCTGGGTCACATCAAAGAGGCGCAGGTAATACTGGTTCGTATCATCGTCATAAGTCCATGCATTGCCGCCGAATTTAGATTCCCAGTTCGTAGGAGGGGCGTCGTAGGTGCCGTCTTTCCATATATAATAATCACGATATTCATTATCTCTGGATTTTTTTGATTCCACAAACCAATTATGGTGGGTGGAAGTGTGGTTGATGACGATATCCATCATAATCTTGATGCCTTTATCGTGGGCCCGAGCGAGGAGTTCCTTCAGATCTTCCTTGGTGCCAAACTCAGGATTGATTTCATAGTAGTCACTGATGTCATAACCATTATCATTCATCGGCGATTCATACACCGGCGTCAACCAGAGATAATCCACACCGAGAAACTTGAAATAATCAAGCTTCTCGATGATACCTCTGATATCCCCCCGACCACTTCCGGTCGTGTCATTGAATGATTTCGGGTAGATCTGATAAACGACCGATTTCCTCCAGTCTTTAGACGTCATTATAAAAACTCCTTTTAATTTTTTTATTCATCCACCATATCCTTGGTCTTCTCTTTGGCGAATCTTGAAAAGAGTAGGGTAAGCAGGAATGGTACGACAATCGCAATCAGCATGCCGATTGTAAACAGGAGCCAGAAACCTTCAGTAATTGAGATGACGCCTGGCACCCCGCCGACTCCGACACTCGCCGCCGTCAGACCATTCATGCCGAATATTCCGCCGACCACTGAAGTTGTCAGGATTGCTGCAAGGAATGGATATTTAAGGGGGAGGTTCACACCGAACATTGCGGGTTCAGTAACCCCAAGCCAGCCTGAGATGCCAGAAGTCATGGCCAGACCTTCTTCTTTTTTCTTCTTCTGTTGACGATAGATGACCCATGCGCCGAATGCTGCAGAACCTTGGGCGATATTGGAGATTGCGAGAATTGGCCATAGATAGGTCGCTCCAGTAGTTCCGATGAGCTGAAGGTCCATCGCAAGGAACATATGGTGAAGTCCTGTAATGACAAGTGGAGCATAGAACAATCCATATACTGCTCCGCCCAATATTCCTGCAGATTCAAACAACCATACGATGCTGTCTGAGATGATGCCGCTCAGGAATAACGTGACCGGTCCGATTAGTGTGAATGTAAGAATGCCGACAACAAGCAGCGCAATCGGTGCAACCAGAAGCAACTTGAACATATCATGGATACGTTTATCGAGGAAATTCTCCACTTTGGCAAGCAGCCATGCTGCGACCAGCACTGGGAGGACCTGCCCCTGATAGTTTAACTGTTCAATCTGAAGTCCAAAGAAGTTCCATGTGGGAATTTCAGCAAGCTCCCCTGCCTCCGCATCAAATAGACCGTACTGACTGGCAAGATCCGGGTGACACAGTGCGACACCTAAAGCAATCCCGAGCAGAGGATTGCCCCCAAACACCTTCATGGCCGACCAGCCGATCAGCACAGGCAGAAAGATGAATGGCGCGACTGCAATGAAGTTGATCATGCTTGCGATACCTTCGATGCCTGGGAATTGACTTATGACGGATTCATTTTCCCAAAACAAACCTTCTACTGTAAGTAGGTTGTTGACACCAAGAAGCAGACCCGCCGTTACGATGGCCGGCAGAATCGGGATGAAGATATCGCCAAGCACTTTGATGAAACGCTGAAGTGGGTTCATCTTCTGGGCAGCTGCAGCCTTCACTTCATCTTTAGAGCCGCCGCCTCTGCCAGTCTCCTCTTCAAAGATCTTGAAGGCCTCGTTCACTGTGCCCTGGCCAATAACTACCTGAAACTGGTTATTGGCCGCAAATGACCCTTTAACCAAATCTATGGAGTCGAGTTTTTCTTTATCCACTTTCGATTCATCTTCCAATGCAAGCCGCAAGCGTGTCACACAATGCGTAGCAGCATTAACGTTTTCCTTGCCGCCGATCGCTTCGATTATCGCTTTAACATCATCTCTGTTCACTGCCATCCTGTTCACTCTCCCCTTTATTATATTTCGGTGTAATTATATCATGTATAGACATGTTGTGTAAAGGCTTTCATAAGATGGTGGTATAAAAAAATGCATAGAAGTGTTAAATAAAATTTCAGCTACCGTGTCTAAAATGTAATTATAACTTAAGGAGTGCTTAAAATTGGGAATAAAACTTATTAAAATTTCAAGTTTATACTTTGTAATTGGTGTCGTATTAGGCATGGTTATGGGGATGGCAGGTTTGTATCAATTCGTCTCTACTCACGCACATGTCAATTTATTAGGTTGGGTTTCAATGACGTTATTTGGCTTAATTTATCAAGCTTTCCCTAATCTCACAGAAAACATTTTGGCTAAAACTCATTTTTGGCTTCACAATATTGGATTACCTATCATGTTAATTGGCTTAATTGCTTTTGGTCTTGGCAACAATGCTTTAGGAATTCCAGCAATGAGTGTTGGTGGTATCTTAATCGTTATTGCTACGATTATTTTTGCAATTAACTTGTGGAAAAACTTGCATCAAACTGCAATTTAATTTTTAGTTCAGGAGATAATAACATGCAAAATTATACTGAAAAAGTAAATTCATTTAAAGAAGCAATGTCTAATTATCCAACTGGTGTCAACGTTGTAACGACTGTTGATGAAAATGATGAACCCATCGGATTGACAGTGAATTCATTCGCCTCCGTCTCATTAGACCCGCTCCTTGTTTTATGGTCAATCGACAACGCTGTTTCAACTTTTGATAAGTTTATGGAAACTGATCAATTTGCAGTCAATATTTTAGCAAGCAACCAAACAGACATAGCTTCTACATTTGCTGGAAGTGAAGAAGACAGATTCAGCAAGTGTGAGTGGCGTTTATCTGAACAAGATTTGCCGATTATTTCTGATGTGATGGCTTCATTGCAATGTAAAGTTTTTAAAAAGGTGGAGGCTGGAGATCATGTCGTTTTAATCGGTGAAGTTTTTAATATTGATGTTCAAGATAAAGCACCTCTTTTATATCACAAAAGAAAACTCACTGGTTTTCCACAAAGCTTTCATGAAGAATAATTTTTTAAAATAAATCATATTAACTAAAAAGGAGCTAAATCCCATGGGATTTAGCTCCTTTTTCTTGTCTTTTAATTCCCTTATATTGGTCAAAAATTCACTTCGCAAGGGTAAATGGCAGGGAACTATTTGCTTAAACTTTCGCCTAAACAAACCAAATCCCTCTAAATCAAGCAAAGTCGCTCTTGATTCCTTACTCCTCTACTCCCACTCGATCGTGGCAGGTGGTTTACTTGTAATGTCATATACGACCCGGTTGATCTGCTCGCTCTCATTGACGAGGCGTTTGGATATGCGTTCGAGCACATCCCAATCGATCTTCGCGAATTCACTTGTCATACCGTCGATGCTTGTAACGGCCCGGATGCCGATGGTATGGTTGTATGTTCTGTAATCACCCATAACACCAACTGAACGGATGTCTGGAAGTACAGTGAAGTACTGCCATATTTCCCGATCGAGTCCTGCCTTGGCGATTTCATCGCGAAGAATCCAATCGCTTTCACGGACGATTTCAAGCTTCTCTTCGGTGATTTCACCTAGGACTCTGATGCCGAGGCCAGGACCTGGGAACGGCTGTCTCCATACAAGGTGTTCAGGAATCCCAAGCTCGATGCCGAGCTCGCGCACTTCGTCTTTGAATAATGTGTTGAGTGGCTCGAGCAGCTTGAACTGCATATCTTCAGGCAAGCCACCTACATTATGATGGGATTTGATGGTCGTGGCAGTTTCCGTACCGGATTCGATGATATCCGTATACAGTGTGCCTTGCGCCAAGAAGTCCACATCTTTAAGTTTGGATGCTTCATCATCAAATACATAGATGAACTCGTTGCCGATGATCTTGCGCTTTTGTTCTGGATCGCTGACGCCTTTAAGTTTGTTCATGAACCGGTCTTTCGCATCCACTTTGATGATGTTCATATTGAAACCTTCACCAAAGTGTTCCATAACCATTTCCGCTTCACCTTTTCTAAGGAGTCCATGATCGACGAAGATGCACGTGAGGTTATCGCCGATTGCCCTGTGCATCAATACTGCTGTAACGGAGGAATCGACTCCGCCACTCATGGCACAAAGCACTTTCCGATTGCCGACTGTTTCACGAATCTTTTCAATTTCGATATCGATGAAATTATCCATCGTCCACTCACCATGACATTTACAGATATCCCGGATGAAGTTTTTGATGAATGTATCTCCGTTCTCCGTGTGTTTGGACTCGGGATGGAACTGCACTCCGTAGATATCCTTATCTCTATGCTGAATACCAGCGTACTGGCAATTCGATGTTTCAGCTATCTTTGTATAGTCTTCAGGGATGCGGGTAACTTTATCACTGTGGCTCATAAGGACAGTCTCAACTTCATTGAGTCCTTTGAATAATGGAGATGCCACTTCAGAGTCTAAAGTGATATTGGTCGCACCAAACTCTCTTTCGTCAGAGGCTACGACTTCTCCACCATTAAGGTGTGTGATGAGCTGCATGCCATAACAGATGCCAAGCACAGGTATATCCAAATCGAATACCCCGGGATCGACGGTCCAGCCATTATCCGCATAGACGGACCGTGGTCCACCGGAGAGGACGATGCCGCGTGGGTTCAACTCTTTTATCTCTTCGAGTGTGATGCTCGGGTTATGGAGCTCACTATAGACGCCAAGATCCCTGATGCGTCGTGTAATGAGCTGGTTGTATTGGCTTCCGTAATCGATTACCAGGATCAGTTCTTGTTCTTTAGCCATTTCCATCTTTAAACAGTGCTCCTATCTAGAATAGTTTGGGGATTCTTTAGTAATCTGCACATCATGTGGATGACTTTCGACCATCCCGGCACCTGTGATTTTAATGAATTGGGATTCTTCCCTCAATTCCTGAAGGTTTGCAGATCCAGTATAACCCATGCCGGACCTGAGGCCACCCATCAGCTGATAGATTGTATCACTAAGTGGGCCTTTGTACTCTGTACGGCCTTCTATACCTTCTGGAACGAATTTCTTAGCTTCAGAATCCTCCTGGAAGTAACGGTCTTTTGAGCCCTGCTCCATCGCGCCGAGAGAACCCATACCGCGATAAGTCTTATATCTTCTGCCCTGGAATATTTCAGTATCACCTGGGGATTCGCTTGTGCCTGCCAGAAGACTTCCGAGCATTACAGCGTGGCCGCCTGCAGCGAGTGCTTTGACGATATCACCGGACAGTTTGATGCCGCCATCTGCGATTATGGCTTTACCGTGTTTACGCGCTTCCGTCGCAGCATCATAGATGGCTGTGATTTGAGGGACCCCGACACCTGAAACGACACGCGTTGTACAGATTGAACCTGGACCGATGCCTACTTTGACTACATCCACTCCTGCATTGATCAGTGCTTTCGTACCTTCGGCAGTCGCCACATTACCTGCAATAAGAGTGATGTCTGGGAACTTTTTGCGTATATCTGCAATTGAATTCAACACACCTTCTGAATGGCCATGGGCCGTATCGATGACGAGCGCGTCGACACCTGCTGAAATCAACTCTTCAGCGCGCTTGTCGGTTTCCCTTGCGATACCGATGGCTGCAGCCACCAATAGGCGCCCCTGGTCATCTTTTGCACCTTGGGGGAATTCTATAACCTTTTCGATATCTTTTATCGTGATGAGGCCTTTCAATGTGTTATCTTCATCAACTAGGGGCAGTTTTTCAATCCTGTAGTCTTGAAGGATCTGGGCTGCTTCCTTCAACGTTGTGCCAACACCGGCAGTGACAAGATTGTGCTTCGTCATGACGTCATCTATCGGCTTGGAGTAGTCCTCTATGAATCTAAGGTCACGGTTGGTGATGATGCCGATCAGTTTCTTTTCATCGGGATCATTTACTATAGGCACACCAGAAATTCTGTATTTTCCCATCAGATGTTCTGCCGCAAAGACTTGTTCCTCCTTAGTCAGGAAGAATGGATCGGTGATGACACCATTTTCTGAGCGTTTCACCTTTTGGACTTCGTCGCGTTGGCGTTCGATCGACATGTTTTTGTGGATGACACCGAGGCCGCCTTGGCGGGCCAAGGCAATAGCCATTGCAGATTCTGTGACGGTATCCATGCCTGCGCTCAATACTGGAATGTTGAGCTTGATCTTCTCCGAGAGTTGGACTGACAAGTCCACTCCTTTAGGCAGTACTTCTGAATGTGCCGGCATAAGCAGCACATCATCGAATGTCAAACCTTCTTTTTCGAACTTACTTTCCCACATTTTATTGCCTCCTATTTGAATTAGTGCACCTCAATAAAACACATATGATAGGAACAATGAAAAAACAGCCCCATTCGGACATTCACTTGATATTCCATAGTAGCTTCATTTAAGGTAAAGCATAGAAACTCATAATCCATATCATTATGATTATATGAAATAAAATATTTAATTATTTATGATAGCAAAAAGCAGCAACATAAACAATGCATTTGCTGATATGCGGAAAATACCGAAAATTTAAATAATAATCATTTAAGTTTACCAGTTCGCTACAAAGGGAAAACATCATAAAAAGCTAATAGAAGATATGAGGTGGCCGTTGTGAATTTTTTTGAACTCTACGATAGTCAAGAGTCGGTATTAGACCGGATTACACAGTTGAAAGCCGAAGACTACTATGAAGACGATATACATCTCCTCGGAAGGGATGATCTTGAGTTCGATGCACTCGAATATATGGAAGTCCACTTTCATATGCATGTGCCCGATGAGAGAGGGCTTAAGGAGATATTATCCAGAAATGAACCTGCCGAACGCTATCTCCATGATTTTGAATTGGACGAGGACGAAATTGAGAGGTACCTTTTCAAAATAAGCCAAGGCAACTATCTGCTCATCTATTCTGATCTTGAAAAGAAAGAGAGAGAAGAAGAAGACGAAAGGACAGAGAGTGCAGAGAGTGCAGAGGCTGATTTCAAGGACAGTACCAGAGACTTAGAATAAAAATACGATTCGGTTATGGACCGAATCGTACTTTTTATATTTTAATTATCGTGCAGGTATAATTCAGGTTCTTTTATGACATGCATACCATGGCCTACAGCTGCTTCTGAAAAATCGCGGTAGACGGGTCTCAAAACTTGTGACTCATCCCCTTTCTTCAGACATATGCGTTTTATCTGTTTCACAGAAAGAGTGTTGGAATGCATATATGGTTCATACTTTTTAATCATCCACCTATAGTGATGCAGTGAAAGATTGAAGGCATCACTCCTTTCTTCCCCACACACCTCCCCGTACCGCTTCAGAAAGTTAAAGTATGTATAATGCTGAATTTCCTTGTTATTGTCAGGATCAAAGCCATTGAAATGCACATGATATTTATCGGTTATGATTCTTTTTTGGCTTTTTTCCATGAAGTTGACTGCACTTTCAATCTTATTGAACATTTCAATCAGGAGATCGACTTCATCCGAAATTTCTGATTGCACTTCATCCCCTTCACTGCAGATGCACTCCAGAATATCAGGATAGTGTTTTATGATCCCTTCTGTAAGAATATCCATATAATATTTATAGGATTCCTTATTGGAAGGCTCAAGTATACTAAACAGTTTGAACTGATTAAAAATCAATAATCGAATGCTCTTATTATTCAATCCGTTCATCTAGAAGATACAATCCAGACATCTGTACCCATTCGCCCGGTCCCTTCTCGATTCTTGCACACACTTCTTTTTTAGATTATCCAGAACACATGACACAACAGAATTTTTCTGATGGACATCCTTCATGTTAATTCCCCCTTGTATTTAGATGCTTTAAGCATCCTATCCATATTTTAAGTCGCGCTTTATGAATAAGATAGCTAGTTACCTAAAATATTCTCTTCAGAATAATTATTCAATCTTTGCGCCATTTCCAACTTCCTTCCCATTCTGAATATATGTTTACTTTCATCAATGATTTTTAAAGCCTCTGTTTTATTACCCAATTGAAATTCGGCCATCGACCGGTTATAGAGCGTCTCACACATGAGATGAGTGGATTCATATCTGTTCAGAATTTCTATACTTTTATCCGAGTATTTCAGAACCTTGCCGTACTCCCCCTGCCTATAATACGCAGTGCTCAAATTATAGAGTATCTTCACGATTAACCTATAGGATTTCCGCCCTGACTTCTGATAGTAGTACTCAGCTTCCTTATAGAAATCAATACCTTCTTTCCCCATCAGATGGTGGATGTTCCCCTTAGCCAGATACATTTCCGCCACCGCTTCATACATCCATTCATTTGTCCTGTTCTTTTCTATTGCCCGGGAAATCTTCTCCTGTGCCACTTCTAGATGTCCTTTAGAATACTCCACCAAACCTTCATGCCAATGCCTATATCCTTCGAGATCAGGTGTCTGACTCCAGGTTTTTTGATTGTGCTTCTCCAATATACTTTTAATTTTGGTGAAATCCTGTCTCCTTCTTTCTGTATCCAAAGCTTCTTGTATCATTTTTGCAGGTGTCTTCTCCCCATTACAGAACACATCATGGAGGCTTAGATTCAATCGCTCCATTATACGCATCAATTTATCCAACGATATATCAAATTGATCATTTTCCAACCTTGAGATTACTGACTGGGAGACAATCCCTCTGCCTAAGGCAGTTTGGGACAATCCGATCATCTTTCTTCTCATCCTGATTCTACTTCCGATACTTTCCAATGAATGTCACCCCTTTTTGATATTATTCCACAGCATGAGGTTATGCGTCCATCAAATTACGAAGGTGAGTTTATGCCCTATTGTGCAGGGTATATGAATATTGTATGAAAAACCTACTAAATAGCAGGATATATTTCAGTCAATTTATATTCCAGTATAATTAGATGATGATTGAACCCAATAAGATGGAGGGATGGACGATGCGTAAGATTGAAACATTTTTGAACGAACAGGAATTGACAGGTAGAATCGAAGGGTTGAAGGAAGAAGGTATCAAAGAGAAGCAGATGACGGTGATTTCCAGCCAGAATATCGAAGGGGCTTCTGTAAATTACAACGATGTCAATTACAAGAATGCCGACGGGACCACTTGGGATAAAATCGTCGCCTGGTTCTCATCCGAAAGTCCTGAAGATCACGTAATGACTGAATTGAATCTCAGCACTGAAGAAGAAAAGGAATATAAAGAAGCACTGGATAGTGGAAAAATCCTGCTTTACGTTAGCGACGAAGAAAAAGGAGCCACGATTGATGCTCCAACAGACCCACTTCTCGAAACGGATGAAAACCGTGTCGATAAAGGGCACACGCCGAACATACCTGATTCGACTCCAGGCGCTGTCTATGCCACAAACAAGTTGGACGACAATGAGAATGAGAAAGATAAAACTCGTATCCTAGATGAAGAGATGACTGAAACACCTCGTAATCAAGATTTAGTCGACACCCATCATATGGAAGGTTCACTTGAAGAGGAATCATCGTCAAATCCGGATACTGACGAAAAAGACGGGGACCAGACTGGGACACAGGAAATGCACGTCAATAAAACTGTAGAACCTAATTCCCAAAAGACGTTCACAGGGCATAATGATAAAAATGCGACCGGTACACAAGAGGTACATGTCGACAAAACTGTGACACCAGATTCCCATGACGAATCTGTAGAACGTAGGCGCACAGACGAGAATGATAAGAGGAATGGATTTTAACGATTACCCCCCCTACGATGCCAAACCGTGGGGGGGTATTCATTCCCACTACCGATAGATGGGTATCGAAGAGGGTTTCAGATTCATTTAGAGATAATCAGATTTTAAAATAATCAAGGAGGAAAAAAGAATGGGAAGACTAGACGACAAAGTGGCTGTAGTCATAGGCGGTACATCAGGGCTTGGAGAAGCTACTGCTAAAATGTTTTCAAAAGAAGGTGCCAAGGTCGCTATAGTCGGAACCAATGAAGCGCACGGCCAGAGCCTCGTCACAGATATCGAAAAAGAAAACGGAGAAGCAATCTTCGTACAAATGGATATAACAAATACAGCTTCGGTTAAAGATGGTGTTGATAGAATAGTGAAGGAATACGGCACTATTGATGTACTGTATAACGGGGCAGGCATCCATGATGCCTACAATAACATCATTGAAACGGATGAAGCGGATTTTGATAAATTGATGGATGTAAACGTCAAAGGGCCATACCTTGTCACAAAAGCAATCATTCCCATACTTTTAGAAAAGGGCAAAGGTTCCATCATCAATATCGGATCGCAATCGACATTTGTCGCTGGTGCGGGTGGCAACACTTATGTAACGAGTAAACACGCAATCAGCGGCTTCACCAAACAATTGGCCTATGATTTCGGCCATAAAGGCATCAAATCCAATTTAATCGCTCCAGGTTTCATTGAGACACCTATGACTGAAGGCATCCAAGATGAAAGGCTAAAAGATATTCCTGCAGGCAGAGCCGGCAAGCCGGATGAAATAGCCGCCGCAGCAGTTTTTCTGGCTTCAGACGAATCAGACTATATGCAGGGAGCTGAAATTAAAGTAGACGGAGGCTGGACAGTCGGACGTTAAAAGAGAGGAAACCTTTTGATATCAATTGGTGCTCTTCTTAAAGGGAGGTGGTGATGACATGGAAAATGTTACAATCAAGTTTGATGAGTTAGTCCCTAAAGCAGCAGAACTGACTGTTAAAGAGACGAAAGATGATTTTAATCAGTTGGTATCTGAACAAGATTCAGATGTTTATGAGTTTATGAGAAAGAATACTGATACGTTCCTAGATCATTACGAAGAAGTGTTCCGAAAGAATCTACACGACCTTGTGATGATATCTGTTAATGATCAACTTAATGGATAGCATATTTTAAAATTACACTTTTCCCAACAAGAATTTTATTTGAGCTTCTTGCTTATCAGTAACTTGACTATAAACGACCGCCATTGTGATTAGGAATAGCGCTTATTGATAATCTCTGCGTTCATCGAGCATTAGTTTCGGAAGACTCTTTATTCACTTCACCTGAAAAAAATTCAAGCATGTAAAAACCCCTTGATGCCAATGGCATCAAGGGGTTTTTACTTAACTTATATTATTGTTCTTCCTTAACATATGGAAGCAATGCCATATGACGTGCGCGTTTGATTGCTTTTGTAAGCTGGCGCTGATACTTCGCAGAAGTACCTGTTACACGTCTTGGAAGAATTTTACCACGTTCTGAAATGAACTTTTTAAGGAGATCTACTTCTTTATAGTCAATGTGTGTAATTCCATTAGCTGTGAAATAGCAAACCTTTTTACGACGGCGACCGCCTCTTCTTGGACCTGCCATGATTTTTTCCTCCTCTACAGATTGAATGGATGACGCAGCAGTGTGTGGCTACCGCATTCATGAATTCACATCTATAATTTCGTTATTTCCTGATGAACGTGTGTAAGTGTATGTGCATGCTATATTGTACACACAATTGTTTCTTATGTCAATTGGTGGATTATATCATTTGACGAATATAATTACACGATTATGGGACGGGACGATTCACCGATTTCTGACCCTGACAAAATACATCATGATGAAAGAGATGATGACGATTGTAATGACCCACATCCATGCCAGCGTCATCTTCCCTGAATCGAGGGCGATGTATATTGCTGTCGGCACTGTCTGTGTACGCCCTGGGATGTTTCCTGCAAACATCAAGGTGGCGCCGAATTCACCCAAGGCCCTGGCAAAACTCAGTACGCCGCCTGCAAAAAGTGCTTTTGAAGCGAGTGGAACCGAAATATGGAAAAAGGTCTGGAAACGGCCCGCACCATCCACCTTAGCCGCTTCTTCTATATCATGATCCACATTCTCAAAACCAGCCTTTGCCGATTGGTACATGAGTGGAAACGCCACTACTGCACTGGCGATGACAGCAGCATACCAAGTAAAGATGACAGGCTGATCAAACAGCCAAATTATCCATGATCCGAGCAGCGCATCATTGCCAAAAATGACAATCAACAAAAAGCCAACGACTGTCGGCGGTAGCACGAGCGGCAACATGATGAGCGTTTCAATGATGGATTGTCCGGGAAGCGTGCGTGATGTCATCCACTTTGCCATAAGGGTGCCTGAAATGACTACTATGATAAAAGCAATCAGCGATACCCTTATAGAGAGTCTGATGGGATCGAAAAATGCCTCCCATGTTATGCTATTTAATAGTGAATCCATAGCTTTCAAACACCTTCAATGCTGCATCCGTCTGGAGAAATTCATAAAATTCCACTGCAGCTTCATAATTTGGGGCCTCTTTCAGGACACCAGCGGGATATTCTATCGTCGTGTGAGAAACAGCAGGGAATTCATGCACGATTTCCACCTCATCACTCACCAATGCATCGGTCCGGTAGACGATGCCAGCTGCCACATTACCTGTCTCTACATAAGATAACACTTGTTTGACATCTTTTGCATAGACGATATTATTTTCAACATCTTTAAGGATATCCATGCTCCTCAAGGCTTCTTCAGCATAACGGCCGGCTGGCACGGAATCCGGGGTGCCGATGGAGATCCTGCCCACCTGATCGAGGGAACTGATCGATACTTCTTCCCCTTCTGCAGGTACGACCAATACCAGAGAGTTTCCGAGCAATACCGTCTTGTTCTGTTCATCGATTTTACCCTCGTCCGTTAACAGCTGAAATTTATCCGACGCCGCCGAGATGAATAGATCTGCAGGCGCCCCTTTGGAAATCTGTTGCTGCAATGTCCCTGACCCACCGAAGTTGAATGAGATTTCAACGTCAGGATGTTGGTTCCCATAAAGTTTTTCCAGTTCTTCCATCGGAGCACTGAGACTCGCTGCCACTGAAATAGTAAGCGTGGTTTGAGACTTCTCCCCCCCACTACATGCGGCTGATAGAATTACAATCATGATGATCAAGACAAAAAAACGACGGCCCATAGAAAATCTCCTATCCTGACATATCCTTACTTGCCATTATAACCATTTATGATTGTGTATAGAATGCCCTACTCGGCAATATTGTGAAATAAAAAAGGCATCCCGGATTTCCGGAATGCCCCACGTATAGAATCCACACTATATTCTATACACACACACACTTCTCACACGTTAATCAGTCACCCGTTGAATCGGGCACTTTTTAGAATGGTAGGTCATCATCACTGATGTCGACCGGGCCATCTGCATTGGCAAATGGATTTTCCTCAACCGAATCCTGACGGGAACGTTGAGCAGGTCTTGAACCAGTGGACTGATTTCCATACGCATTCTGATAGCTGTCTGCTGAGTTATTATTTTGTTGATTACTGCCTTGCCCTTTAGGTTCCAGGAACTGTACACTATCACACACTACTTCAGTCACATATACTCTCTGTCCTTCCTTATTCTCATAGGAACGGCTCTGCAACCTGCCGTCAACTCCTGCTAGGCTGCCTTTTTTAAGATACTGGTTGACGTTTTCTGCTTGCTTACGGAAAACGACGCAGTTTATGAAATCAGCGCCACGCTCGCCATTCGCATTTGTGAATGGGCGGTTGACTGCTAAAGTAAAGGTTGCTACAGAGATATTATTCTGACTGACTTTCAGTTCAGGGTCTTTTGTAAGACGCCCGACCAGTACAACACGGTTCAGCATGTAATCAACTCCATTGTATTATTACTTTTTTTCTGCTTGTTCGTCGCGGACAATGATATGACGGATGATATCATTGTTGATTTTGGCCAAACGTTCGAATTCATCTGTTGCTTCCACATCTGCATTTACTTTGATGATGTGGTAAAGCCCTTCAGTGAAATCTTCGATCTCATATTCGAGACGACGTTTACCCCACTCTTTTGATTCGACGATTTCCGCACCTTGTGAAGTCAAAACGTTATCAAAACGCTCAACAAGCGCTTGTTTCGCATCATCTTCAATGTTCGGGCGGATCACATATAGAATTTCATATGCTTTCATCTTCTACACCTCCTTATGGTCTTTAGCGGCCTATTTCCTTGGAAATAGGCAAGGAATAATTTTCATTACTCACAATCTGAAATTATACCAGTCATCGACTCATTTTACAATCTTTTTAAACGTTAAATCTGAAATGGACGACGTCGCCATCCTTCATGATGTACTCTTTACCTTCCAGGCGCACTCTGCCCGCTTCCTTGGCCTTTGCCATATTGCCGTTTTCGACAAGGTCATCATAGCTTACCGTCTCCGCACGGATGAAGCCTTTTTGGAAATCGGTGTGGATGATGCCTGCACATTCCGGTGCAGACATTCCCTCCCTGAATGTCCAGGCGCGCACTTCTTCGACTCCAGCCGTGAAATACGTAGCCAGCCCAAGCAGGTCATAAGTTGCTTTAATGAGCTTATCCAGACCGGATTCCTCTATGCCCAATTCCTCCAGGAACATCTCTTTCTCGTCTTCCTCAAGTACCGCTATCTCCTCTTCCACCTTCGCTGAGATGACGATGACTTCAGACCCTTCCCTACTTGCGTATTCACGGATTTTTTTCAGGTTATCATTCTCTTCCAGTCCACCAAGATCCTCTTCGGAGACATTGGCGACGTAGAGCATCGGCTTTTGTGTCAGAAGGTGGAGCGTCTTGACCATTTGCGCCTCTTCTTCCGTAAAATCCAATGCACGGACCGGCTGGTCATTCTCCAATCCTTCTTTGATCTTGCTCAGAAGATCGCGCTCTGCCATCGCATCCTTGTCTTTTTGACGGGCCATCTTCTCCAGTCTTGGCAGTCTTTTCTCTATACTTTCAAGATCTGCAAATATGAGCTCCATATTGATGATTTCAATATCATCGATCGGATCCACTTTTCCGGACACATGGGTGACATTATCGTCATCGAATGCCCGCACCACCTGACAGATGGCATCCACTTCGCGGATATGGGCCAAGAATTTGTTGCCGAGGCCTTCGCCTTTTGAAGCCCCTTTTACTATCCCTGCAATATCCGTAAACTCGAATGCTGTCGGAACAGTCTTTTTAGGTTCGACCATTTCCGTCAAAACGTTCAATCTTTCATCTGGTACTTCCACGATGCCGACATTGGGATCGATTGTAGCGAATGGATAGTTTGCCGCGAGTGCACCTGCTTTAGTTATTGCGTTGAATAATGTGGATTTGCCGACATTCGGCAATCCGACTATACCTGCTGTCAGAGCCATCTGATATCACCTTTACGATTCATATTTTTTTCTTACCATTTTCATTCTCTTCTCGAAGTCGCGGCGCGTCATCATGATGACCCGTCCGCATTCATTGCATTTGATTTTTATATCTGCACCCATCCGCGTAATAGAAAAGAGTCTACTGCCGCAGGGGTGCGGTTTCTTCATTTCAACGATATCATTCAGATCATAATTCTTTGCCATACCTGTCACCTTCATCTTTAGCCATTTTACCATCATAATCCTGTATGTCCATTTTAGGTACTGAAATGTAGATGCCTTTACTTTCGAGATGATTTTTGAGCGACTTCCTCACACGTCGCGTCACACCGAAATGTTCCATAGGCTGGGTCTCAAGCATTACACGTATAATCGCTTCACCGCTCTCTATGCCTTGTAGACCTAACAATTCTGGCTGGGCCACAAGCATTTCTTCTTCCTCCCAATGCTCGGCAAAATATGTCTCAAGTATTCGTTCCACCCGATCGAGATCTTCTGAAACGGATACATTGATATCGAGCATCGATATCGCATTATATCTAGAAAAATTCACAACTTCATTGATGGTACTGTTCGGCAGGTTGATGAGTTCACCTTCCCAGCCTTGAATCCTCGTGGCACGCAGTCCGAGAGAAATGACTTCTCCCTCCGCAACAGTCGTGCCTGATGTATTCACCCGTACGAAGTCGCCTTTATCGAACTGATTCTCCAAGAGGATGAAGAAGCCGGTTATCATATCCTTCACCAAACTCTGCGCCCCAAAACCTATGGCGAGACCAACGACTCCGGCACCGGCAAGGAGGGTGCGCACCGGAAGGTTGAACGTTTCAAATATCATCATGACAATGACGAACCATATGAAGACGGTTGCTACATTCTCCAATACGTTGATCAATGTCTGGTTGCGTTTTTCATTGCCCTTCAAGCGGGATTTTGACTTCACTTTAAAAAAGTTTTCAATTGTCCGATTGATGATTCTGATCAGAATCATTGCTACGATAACTAGAACGATCGACCAAATGACCTTCGAAGCGAGATCCGTCCATATATCTGGATCTTTGATTGTTGCCATGATTTCTTCGATGAATGTGAGTGGATCTTTTTCTGTTGTTGTCATCAATATATTGCCGAACACTGTTTCCACCTTCACTTTCTTTTTTTATTTTTTCTCTAAAAGTGCGATGATCCTTCTGTATTCTTCTTCATTTTTAAACTCGAATGAAATCGTCCCTTTTTTGCGGGATTTCTTGATTTCCACCGTGGTACCAAAGCGTTCCTTCAAGGAATTCTCCTGTTTCTCGATGAAACGCGGCTTACTGTTTTCTCTTTTTTGCTTTACGGGCTTTCGTTGAAGACTTTTTACGTAGGATTCAAGTGCCCGCACACTCATCTTCTCTTTGACGGCATGATGCGCTGCCTGTTCCATCTGCAAAGCGTCGTTCAGAGCAAGCAGTGTCCGACCATGCGCACCTGAGAGTTTTTCATCATTGATCAACATCTTCACTGTATGCGGAAGGTTGAGCAGCCGCAACATATTTGCTATGTAGGGTCTTGACCTCCCCAGTCTTTCGGCCACTGCATTTTGGGTGATGTCGAGGGCTGTCATCAGTTCCCTGTAGCTCATAGCTTCTTCCAAGGGATTCAAATTTTCTCGCTGCAGATTTTCTATGATGGCAAGTTCCATCATCTCCGCGTCCGTCATCTCTTTAACTATTGCCGGAATCGTTTCCCGGCCAAGCATTCGACTGGCTCGATAACGCCGTTCTCCAGCGACGATATCATATCCTTTGATGGATTTCCTGAGTATGATTGGTTGTATTACGCCATGCGACCTGATGGAATCCGCCAGCTCACTTAATTTCTCTTCATCGAATTCCATGCGAGGCTGATAAGGGTTACGTCTGATATCGGAAATCTTGATTTCTTCCATTTTCATTTCGCCCCCGTAATCTAAAAAAAATTGTTGCTGTCCGACACACTTGCTTATATGTCACAGTCACTGAATGATGAAGTTCCCGTCCAGGATGCCTCTCACTCGGATGTGATAATTAAAACGTGAGAAAGACACCCACATATGTGAGTGTCTATTTATATATTCTGATTGTCATCTCTTTAAAATCGGCAGTATCAGAAGTTTCGCAGGAAACATCCACTCCCTTATTCTTAAGGCGTTCCACTTCACGGTTCAGGCCATTGAGGGCGAATGAGGCATCCTGATTGAAGTCCATCTCATCATTAGCCGGCTGAATCTTCTTTTTCACCGCCATTTCAGTATCTTTTACGGTCCACTTACGGGCTCTGATGTCTTCTAGCACCTCGCCTTGCTGGTCATCTTCTAGACTCAGCAACGAGCGTGCGTGCCTCTCTGTGATTTCCTGCCTTTGGAGCGCTTCGATGACTGGTTCGGACAGTTTCAGCAGCCTGAGCTTATTCGCAATGAAGGATTGGCTTTTGCCCAAGTTTTGAGCAAGGTTCTTCTGGGTGATCCCATCCATCTTGAGCAGTTTTTTGTAGGCTCTGGCTTCTTCTATACTGGAGAGGTTCTCCCGCTGGATATTTTCAATCAGGGCGATTGCTGCAGACTCAGTATCCGTCAAATATTTGACGATCACTTCCGCCTCTTCACGGTTCAGCATCTTCAGTGCCCGAAATCTGCGCTCCCCTGCAATGATTTCATACATACCTTCTTCGATTGGGCGTACGGTTATCGGCTGCAGCAGCCCATGTTCTTCAATGGAGTCAGCCAGTTCCCGTATTCTATCCCGATCGAATTCAGTCCGCGGTTGATACCGGTTCGGGACAATATTTTCCATAGGCAGATGTTGGAGTGAGACCTCCTCCTGCTGGTTTTCACTTTTATCCATCAGACCGAAAAGTCTTGAAAATGGTTTTTTCACACATGTCACCTGCCTATTTCTTTAATGGAGATTTATTTGGAGTCCCTGGTTTACGGGGATATTTCCTGGGTGATTTCCTCTTTTTCTTGATGTCGATGATATAACGCTCACTGTCTTCTTCAGGCAGCGTGAAATTATGGGTTTCCATAATTTCACCCCCCAGCAGCTCTAACGCAAAATCGCTGTCCTCGAGCTCTTCCATCCCTTTTTTACCTTTAAGGACCAGGAAATGCCCACCTGTTCTGACAAGGGGCAGACACAATTCTGCAAGGACGTTCAGCTGGGCTACAGCCCGGGCAGTCACAATATCGAACATATGGCGCTGAGAGCCTTGGCCGAACGTTTCCGCCCGGTCATGGACCAGGTGAATCTTATCAAGTTCGAGCTCTGCAGTCAGTTCATTCAAAAAGATGATGCGTTTATTCAAAGAATCCACGATGGTCACCTTTAAGTCTGGTCTGACTATCTTTAGCGGGATGCTTGGAAATCCTGCACCTGCCCCCACATCACATATACTTGCCTCTTCAGCTATGGTGATATGGAACAGAGGGGTCAATGAATCATAGAAGTGCTTCAGATATACCCCTGCTTCATCCGTCACTGCAGTCAGGTTCACCTTATCATTCCATTCGACCAGCATATTGAAATACCTTCTGAACTGGTTGATCTGGACATCGCTCAACTCTATGCCTTGTTGTTTCAATGCATCTATGAATTCCCGCTCGTTCATGCGTGCACCCGCTTGATGTTGCCTTGTTCTATATAGACGAGCAGAATCGAAATATCCGCCGGGTTGACTCCTGAAATTCTCGACGCCTGAGCGATATCGAGCGGTTTGACCGTCTTCAGTTTATGGCGCGCTTCAGTGGCCAGGGAGTGTATCGCGTCATAGTCGATATCAGCAGGTATCTTTTTCTTCTCCATTCGTTTCACTTTATCCACCTGCATAAGCGATTTCTTGATGTAGCCGTCATATTTCAGCTGTATCTCAACCTGTTCATATTCTTCCTGGCTGATTGAATGCGCTTCTCCAAGAATCTCCATGATGGATGCATAATCCATCTCAGGACGCCTCAGCAGATCGACGGCGAGGATGCCGTCTTTCAAAGGTGTGCCGCCTCTTTTTTCAATAACAGATTGCGTGTGTGCATTCGGTTTTATCCTGATGTTCTTCAAACGTTCCAGTTCATCTTCTATATTCTGCTTCTTCTCCTTGAAGACCGCGTATCTCTCATCTGAAATCAGGCCGATGTCATGACCGATTTCAGTCAGGCGCATATCCGCGTTATCATGCCTCAACAAAAGACGGTGCTCTGCACGCGAAGTCAGCAGTCTATACGGTTCATTCGTGCCCTTCGTCACAAGGTCGTCGATCAGTACGCCGATGTAGGCGTCAGAACGGCTCAGCACCAATTCTTCTTCACCGAGCAGTTTGCTTGCGGCGTTAATGCCCGCTATAAGCCCTTGGCCCGCCGCTTCTTCATAACCGCTTGTACCGTTTATCTGTCCTGCCGTGTAGAGGTTTTTGATTTTCTTCGTCTCAAGTGTCGGCCATAATTGCGTCGGCACAAGCGCATCGTATTCGATGGCATAGCCGGCACGCATCATTCTGGCGTTTTCAAGTCCTGGTACGGACGACAGCATTTCGCGCTGGACATTCTCGGGCATGCTTGTGGAAAGTCCCTGCACATAGACCTCTTTCGTAGAACGGCCTTCTGGTTCGAGGAATATCTGATGACGTGGCTTATCGTTGAAGCGTACCACTTTGTCCTCTATGGATGGACAGTAGCGTGGGCCAGTACCCTTCACCATTCCGGAATACATTGCGGAAAGATGAAGATTGTCGTTGATGATGAGATGGGTATCCTCCGATGTATAAGTCAACCAGCACGGCAGCTGGTCCATGATGAACTCGGTCGTGTCGAAACTGAAGGCGCGGGGAACATCGTCCCCAGGCTGTATTTCCGTTTTGGAGTAGTCGATGGAATCCGAGTTGACGCGTGGCGGTGTACCGGTTTTAAATCGTACAATTTCAAATCCAAGGTCCTTCAACTGGTCTGCAAGCGGAATTGACGGCATCTGGTGGTTGGGGCCACTGGAATATTTCAAGTCCCCGAGAATGATTTCGCCGCGCAGGAAGGTGCCGGTCGTCACGATGACCGAATCTGCATCGTAGACTGTACCGATATTTGTCCTGACCCCTTTTACAACATCATCTTCAACGATGATCTCGTCCACCATTCCTTGCAGGATGTCGAGGTTCGGCTCGTTTTCCAGCACTTGTTTCATCTCTTGCTGATAGAGCACTTTGTCCGCCTGTGCGCGTAGCGCCCGGACGGCTGGCCCCTTGCCTGTATTCAACATGCGCATCTGTATATGGGTTTTGTCGATCACTTTGGCCATCTGACCACCCAGTGCATCCACTTCTCGGACGACGATCCCTTTTGCCGGTCCACCAACTGAAGGGTTGCATGGCATGAAAGCGATGCTATCCAAGTTGATGGTCAGCATCAGCGTACGCAGCCCTTTTCTGGCAGAAGCGAGCCCCGCTTCTACACCTGCATGGCCTGCACCGATGACGACAACATCATATTTCACATTATGTGGCATAATTTTCCTCCTTTTATTTTCCAAGACAGAACTGGCTGAAGAGCTGGTCGATCAGCTGCTCGCTGACATCTTCCCCGATAACTTCTCCAAGCAGTTCCCACGTTTTGACGAGATCGATCTGGACAATATCGATCGGCACATCCATGTCTGCCGATTCTATCGCATCCGAAATGACAGCCTTCGCCTGTTCAAGCAGATGGATATGACGGTTATTCGATACATAGGTGGAATCAGCCGACTGAATATCACCTTCGAAGAATAAAGTGGCAATCCTATCTTCCAAATCATCCACTCCGGTGCCTTCGACGATTGATGTTCTGACGATCGGCATCTCGGGATACCTGGAGTGAAGGGTGCTCGTGTCAAGTTTCGCTTCCAGATCCAGCTTGTTCACGATGATGATGACGTTCTGGTCTGCCAAGGAATCCAATATTTCGAGATCCTCTGCAGTCAAAGGTTCGTTGTTGTTCAATACATAAAGGATCAGTTCTGCTTCCTTCAGAGCCTGTCTGCTGCGTTCGACCCCGATTTTTTCGACGATATCATCCGTATCGCGGATTCCTGCCGTATCAATCAGTTTGAGCGGAATACCGTTGACATTGACGTATTCTTCCAATATATCCCGGGTGGTCCCGGCCACTTCCGTAACAATCGCCTTATTGTCCTGGATGAGATAATTCAGCAGGGAACTCTTCCCGACGTTCGGCTTGCCGACAATGGCAGTGCTGAGCCCTTCCCTCAATATCTTGCCCTGAGCGCTGGTCTTCAGCAACTTCTCAATTTCCGCTTCTATTTTGGCGGATTCTTCTTTCAAGAAGGCAGTTGTCGCCTCTTCCACATCATCGTATTCAGGATAGTCGATGTTCACTTCGACCTGGGCCAGAACCGTAAGGATCCTCTGACGCAATCCTTCTATATAGGTTTTCAGCCTGCCCTGCATCTGCTGATTGGCCACTTTTGACGCTTCAGTCGTCTTCGAGCGGATGAAGTCCATCACACCCTCGGCCTGGGACAGGTCGATACGTCCATTCAGGAAGGCACGTTTAGTGAATTCGCCAGGCTCGGCCATTCTGGAGCCGTTCTTCAAAGTCAGTTGCAGGACACGATTGACGGTGTGTATGCCGCCATGGCAATTGATCTCTACAATATCTTCACGTGTATAGGTGCGGGGAGCCCTCATAACAGCGACCATCACTTCTTCAACCGTCTCATTCGTATCTGGATCTACTATATGACCATAATTGATTGTATGGGACGCGACTTCATCCAACTTTTTCGCACCTTTATAGAGGTGATCTGCGATTTCAACTGCATCCGCCCCCGACAGACGCACGATTGCGATTGCACCTTCACCAACCGGAGTCGATATGCTGGATATGGTTTCTAATTGCATGATGCAATGCTCCTTTACTTCTTTTCTATAACAATGTAACGCCTCGGCTCAGTGCCTTCGGAATACGTATTGATTTCCTTCTCCTGGCTCAAGACGTTATGCATGATTTTTCGTTCTGAGGAAGGCATCGGTTCCAGCCGGACCGGCTGTCCGCTGCGCAATGCCTTTTTTGACATGTTCACAGCCAGATTCTCCAAGGTTTCACGGCGTTTTTCCCTATAGCCTTCAACGTCCACTACTATGGCCCCGTAACTTTTGTATATCGTATTGAAGAATTGTTGTGCAACCTCCTGCAGGGCATTGAGTGTATTGCCTCTTTTGCCGATGAGTTTCGCGGCCATGGGAGAAGTCAGTTCAATGGCTACTTCATTCTGTGCCACGCTCACGCTGCTCTCTGCATCGATGTTCATTTCCTTGATTACCTGCATGATGTAATCCTGCGTGAGCAAAGCAGCTTCTTCCTTAGTGCACGCCTCTTCTGTTTTTCTGTCATCTTCAGCCTGTCCTTCATCCATTTCTTCGGCAGGGACATGAGCCTCGACAGGCGATTCTTCAGATAAAGCCGTGACCTCAGTGTCTTTTGGTCCCAAGTCTCTCGCTATTAAGGATTCGATGGAACCGTACATCTTCAACTCGGGATTGATGACTGTCAATTTGATGACCGCCTCCCTCTTCCCGAAGCCAAAAAGCCCTTTCCTTCCTTCATCTTCCACATCAATCCGCACATCATCCTCAGATACCTTCAACTCTTCGAGGCCCTCAGCAATTGCGCGTGCAACAGTTTCACCCTCATAGATTTTAAACATGGTGGCAACCCCCGTCTTATTTTATGCATTTGGCGATCTTCAACACATGCACCAAGGACTTCTCCATCTCATGATAGTCCATGTTGCTCACAGGCTGTCTGGCGATGACCACATATTCCTTTGGCTCGAGCCTATCCTGGTGCTTCTGGAAAAAAACACGGATACGCCTTTTGATTTTGTTGCGTTTAACTGCATTCCCCAGGCGTTTGGAGACACTGATGCCCACCCTCATATGATTTGTTTTCGGATGATCTGACAAGTAGATGACAAATTGTCTATTGGCAAAAGACTTCCTTTTCTTGAAGACAAGTTGGAAGTCATGTTCTTTTTTTATTCGGAATCGTTTTTTCATCACTGATTACGCTCACTTACATATGATATTTTATTATACAAAATACACCTTTTTTCATAAAATAGCACGCCATATGCACAAAAAAAGATCACCTTTTAGATGATCTTGAGGATTTAGGCTGAAAGAACTTTTCTGCCTTTTCTTCTGCGACGGGCTAAAACTTTACGTCCGTTCTTTGTACTCATTCTTTTACGGAAACCGTGCACTTTGCTGTGTTTACGTTTATTTGGCTGGTAAGTACGTTTTACCATATTAAATACACCTCCATAATGCTATTGCCTGTGGATTGCTTCTAAAATTGTAACTATTAAAGAATAACAGATGGACAGTCATATTTCAATACATTTTTCACCACGGAAGGTCAGAAAGCGTGCTGGGGATAACGGTTTTGTTGATAGGGAGTGTGGATAACTTCCTTGTGGATATTTATGTCCACACACTTATTCCACAGTTATCCCCAGGTTCACACATGTTGCTAATTAACTTGTGGATAACTGTGGAGATTGTGGGTATCTTATTATAAATGTTGATATCATCTCAATTATTCGTTATAATCTTGAATATGATTTTGTGGAAAAATTGTCCTGTCAATTGTACTTGTCCACAGTCTGTGTGTAACTTGTGGATAGTTGTTCAAGACTGTGGAATACGTTATCCACACGCTGTGATTATGTGAATAGGAAAAGAGGACAGAATGTATGAGTAGTATAAAAGAAATCTGGTCAAATACGCTGAAGGGGATAAAGGGTACGATTGCCAATGCCAGCTACCAAACCTGGTTTCAGGAAACGAGCATGGTCCACCTCGACAACGAGAAGGCGGTCATCAAGGCAGATACCCAGTTCCAAAGGGACTGGCTTGAAAAGAACTACAGTGGACTGATCCAGGAGCAACTGTATGAAGTCATGGGGGAGAAACCAGAAATCCGGATCACAACCGAAGAGGAAGAAACCCCGATGCAGACTGTAACTGAGAAGAAGCCTGAGCCCGAAGTCCCAGTCCACACCCAGTTGAATGTCAACAATACTTTTGAAACATTCGTCATCGGCAACGGCAACCGTTTCAGCCATGCCGCTTCACTCGCCGTTGCCGAAGCACCGGCTAAGGCGTACAACCCATTATTCATATATGGGGGCGTCGGGCTTGGAAAAACCCATCTGATGCACGCCATCGGGCATTATGTTCTGGAGCATCGTCCAAATGCCAAAGTCGCCTACTTGTCGAGTGAAAAATTCACCAATGAATTCATCAACTCGATTCGTGACAATAAGACCGAGGAATTCAGGAACCGCTATCGCAATGTTGATGTGCTGCTGATCGACGATATACAGTTCCTTGCCGGCAAAGAGTCCACCCAAGAGGAATTCTTCCATACCTTCAACGCCCTACATGAAGACAATAAGCAGATCGTCATCTCAAGTGACCGCACACCAAAGGAAATCCCGACCTTGGAAGACCGGCTGCGATCCCGCTTTGAATGGGGACTGATCACCGACATTACACCACCTGATCTTGAAACGCGCATTGCCATATTGCGTAAAAAATGCGAAGAAGAAAAAGTTGAAATCCCAAATGAAGCGATGATCTATATCGCCAATCACATCCATACGAACATCCGTGAACTAGAAGGCGCACTGACCCGAGTAGCAGCATACTCGAAGCTCGTCAATCAGCCGTTGACGCCAGAAATGGTCTCTGAAGCTTTGAAAGATCTTGTCACTCAATCGAAGTCAAAGAAAATCACCATTTCCGATATCCAAGAGGCCGTGGCTTCATTCTATGATATCCAGATTGAAGCCTTCGAATCCAAAAAACGGACCAAATCAATTGCTTTCCCCCGTCAGATCGCTATGTATCTGGCCAGGGAGCTGACGGATTACTCCCTCCCTAAAATCGGAGAAGTTTTTGGGGGCCGTGACCACTCGACAGTCATCCACGCCCATGAGAAGATATCAAAGATGGTGAGTGAAGATGAAACCTTCAAGCAGGAACTCGAGGAAATAGAAAATAGGATCAGCTAGACCTGTGCAGAATGTGGATGGATGTTACATTCCAGCCCACAGCTTATCAACATGTGGATAACTTGCACATCAAGGGGTCATGATACTTATCCACAAACCCACAGGGCCTATTACTGTTATTACTTAAATTATTACTAAATATATATAAGGAGCCTATACTCATGAAAATCAGCATCAACCGCCAATATTTCATCGAACAGTTGAACCACTGTCTTAAAGCAATCTCTCCACGTACCACCCTACCTATCCTGAATGGCATCAAAATGGAAGTGAAAGAAGAATCACTTATATTGACAGGCAGTGATTCGGAGATTTCCATAGAAATCACCATACCGACTGAAATTGATAATGAGGAAATACTTGAAATCGAAGAACCGGGTACTGTCGTACTGTCCGGCAGATTCTTTGTGGACATCATCAAGAAATTATCTGGAGATTTTGTAGCGCTTGAAACCAATGATCAGTTCCAGACGAAGATTACTGCTTCGCAGTCCGAGTTCAATCTAAGCGGTAATGATCCAGACCAGTATCCATTGCTGCCTGAAGTGAATGATGAGGAAAGTGTCGTACTCCCTTCTGCAGTATTGAAGACGATCATCACCCAGACCAATTTTGCAGTATCATTGTCTGAAACACGTCCCGTACTGACAGGCATCAACTGGCAATTCAGTGAAGATGGCATCAAATTCACAGCTACAGACTCGCACAGGCTTGCTTTAAGGAAACTTCAGGGCGAGCAGTTCAATATGGAGAATATGAATGCAATCATCCCAGGCAAGTCGTTGACGGAACTCAACAAGATCATCACCGACTCTGATGAGGAAGTGGAAATACATTTTTCCCAAAACCAGGTACTGTTCAGCTACGGCAATATGCGTTTCATCTCCAGGTTGTTAGAAGGCAACTACCCGGATACTTCCAGACTCTTCCCGGAGAACTATGAAACGAAGGTGACAGTGAAGAACAGTGAGTTCTATCACGCCATCGACCGCGTCTCCCTACTTGCAAGGGAAGGCGGCAATAATGTCATACGCATGACGGTTGAAAACGGCAGCGTCGCACTCTCCTCCAATTCGCCGGAAGTCGGTACGGTGCACGAGGCCATCAATACCGGTAAAGTTGAAGGGGAAGATTTGAAGATATCCTTCAACTCGAAATATATGATGGATGCGCTGAAGGCCATCAACGATGACGAAGTCTCCATCGAGTTCTTCGGGACGATGCGCCCATTCACGCTGGAAGCGGCTGAATCAGATGAAGTTGTGCAGCTGATCTTGCCGATCAGGACATATTAAATTAAAGAATTATAGCTTGAAATTTGCGACTGAGGCCCAGAATTTAAAAAAACGGGCTTCTCAGTCGCCTTTTTGTTTTTATGTAGGAAAACCCTAAATGCATGATAAAACTCTCAAATCGCTTTATTTGGGCCTCTGGAGTGAAAATAAAGTTAAAATGTAGTATAATATAGAGGTGAGATTAAGGAGGATGAGTGTATGAAAAGCATCCGGTTCGATGAACTGATAACATTGGGAAAATTTCTCAAGCATGAAGGGATCATAGGCACGGGCGGAGAAGCCAAATGGTTCCTGCAGGAGAATGAAGTGCTGTTGAATGGAGAACCTGAAAACCGCAGAGGCAAAAAGCTCCATGATGGCGATACGCTGGATCTTGGCGAACACGGCCAGTTCAGGATCGAATACACCAAATGATCCTGAAGCGCCTCAATCTCGGGGATTACAGGAATTATGAAAAATTGGATCTTGTCTTCCATTCGAAATTGAATGTATTTATAGGACAAAACGCCCAAGGGAAGACGAATCTGTTGGAAGCGATCCATTTTTTGGCGTTGGCCAAGAGCCACCGCACTTCAAAAGATAAGGAGCTCATCCGTTTCGGAGAGGAAGAAGCGTACCTCAATGGACAGATTACGACTTCCTACAGCACATTCCCGCTTTCGTTGAGTGTCAGCAAAAAGGGCAAACGTGCTAAGGTGAATCATATGGAAGTCTCCAAATTGAGCGACTATATCGGACATTTGAATGTGGTCCTCTTTGCCCCGGAAGATCTGAATATCGTCAAAGGCTCCCCGCAGATCAGACGGAAGTTCATCAATATGGAATGCGGCCAGATTTCAAAGGTCTACATCAGCATGTTGAGCGGTTACCAGAAGGTACTCCTCCAAAAGAACAATTATTTGAAGAAGAGGGATGCCGACCGGGTTATGGTCGACGTATTGAATGAACAACTTGCATATTATGCAAGTTTAATTATTTTAAAAAGGCAACAGTTCGTGGAGACGATCGAGAAGCATGCCCGGAGGATTCATGGAGATATATCGAACGGTCGGGAAGTGCTCTCTGTGGAATATAAGCCGAACGTCAAGTATCAGGAGACGGAAAGGGAAGCGCTGGAAGCAGAATTGAAGCAGATATTCACGGATATGCTTGAACGGGAAATCGAACGGGGACAGTCCCTGGTCGGTCCACACCGTGACGACATCGCTTTCTACATCAATGACTTTGATGTTCAGACCTACGGCTCCCAAGGCCAGCAGAGAACGACAGCCCTATCGGTGAAATTAGCGGAGCTTGAACTCATCAGGGAAGAAATCGGCGAGTATCCGATTCTTCTGCTCGATGATGTGCTGAGTGAGCTGGATGAAACGAGGCAATCCCATCTGTTGACTTCGATACGGGATAAGGTACAGACATTTGTCACTACAACATCAATCAGCGATATCAACCATGAGATCATGGACGATATGGAAGCGTTCGGAATAAAAGACGGCAAGGTGAAAGTTTAATGGAGGATGATAATATGGCTGAGAAGAACATGGACACATATGGTGCCAGTCAGATACAGGTATTGGAAGGATTGGAAGCAGTCCGTAAGCGTCCAGGGATGTATATTGGATCTACAGCTGCAAAAGGGCTCCACCATCTAGTATGGGAAATAGTGGATAACAGTATCGATGAGGCGATGGCAGGACATGCCAATCGCGTCAACATCACGGTTGAAGAAGATAACTGGGTACGGGTGACCGATAACGGCCGCGGCATCCCGGTGGATATCCAGGAGAAGATGGGCAGACCAGCAGTAGAGGTCATACTGACCGTCCTCCATGCCGGCGGTAAGTTCGGCGGCGGTGGATACAAGGTTTCAGGTGGCTTGCACGGCGTCGGTTCATCCGTGGTCAATGCGCTGAGTGAAACACTTGAAGTGTATGTGCACCGCGACGGTAAGATTCATCACCAGAGCTATACAAGGGGGGTCCCTGATTTTGACCTCAAAGTCATTGGAGAGACCGATAAGACAGGTACGGAAATCCGGTTCAAGGCGGATGGTCAGATCTTTACGGAAACATTGGAATATGACCTCGAAGTACTCCAGAAGCGGACTAAAGAACTGGCGTTCCTGAACAAAGGCCTTGAGATCAATTTGACGGATGAGCGCGGCGAAGAGGATATCTCCTATCAGTATTACTTCGAAGGCGGCATCATGTCCTATGTGGAACAGATGAATGAAACGCGCGATGTGCTCCATGATGAAGTGATATATATGCACAGCGAAAGGGACGAAGTGGAAGTGGAGATTGCCCTCCAGTACAACAATGGGTACAACACCACACTGCTGTCCTACGCCAACAACATCCATACGTACGAAGGCGGTACGCATGAAGACGGATTCAAACGTGCCTTGACGAAAGTGATCAATAATTACGGCTTCAAAAATCGCATCATCAAAGAAGGCGAAGACCGTTTGAGCGGGGAAGACGTCCGCGAAGGCTTGACCGCTGTCGTCTCCATCAAGCATACGGATCCTCAGTTCGAGGGTCAGACAAAGACCAAGTTCGGCAACTCGGAAGCTAGGCTGATCACCGACCAGCTGTTCAGCGAGGGATTTGAGCGCTTCCTGCTCGAGAATCCCGGCCCAGCCAAAATCATCGTCGAAAAAGGTCTGACAGCCCAGCGTGCCCGTGTGGCTGCTAAGAAAGCACGCGAAATGACACGCAGAAAATCAGCGCTTGAAGTATCCAGCCTGCCCGGCAAGCTCGCCGACTGTTCAAGCAAGGATCCTTCAGAGAGCGAACTGTTCATCGTGGAGGGGGATTCGGCTGGCGGCTCCGCCAAATCAGGCAGGAACTCAACCACTCAGGCGATTCTGCCGCTCCGCGGTAAAATATTGAACGTGGAGAAGGCCCGCCTCGACAGGATTCTGAACAATAACGAAATCCGTGCCATGATCACTGCACTCGGTACAGGCATCGGAGAGGAATTCGACTTGTCGAAGGCCCGTTACCACAAAATCGTGATCATGACCGATGCGGACGTCGACGGGGCACACATCCGTACGCTGCTCCTCACATTCTTCTACCGGTTCATGCAGCCGCTGATTGAAGCGGGATATGTGTATATCGCACAGCCACCACTCTACAAAGTGGAACAGGGCAAGAACAAACACTATGTCTTTGACGACAGGGAACTTGTGGAACTCAGGAAAGAATTGAAGGAAACTCCTAAAATATCACTTTCGAGATATAAAGGTCTGGGTGAAATGAATGCGGATCAGTTATGGGAGACCACAATGGATCCGGAATTCAGAACCATGTTGCAGGTGACTTTGGATGATGCGGTATTGGCCGACCAGACATTTGAGATGCTGATGGGCGACATCGTCGAAAACCGTCGCAACTTCATCGAAGATAATGCATTGTACGTACAGAATCTAGACGTCTAAACAGTGGAGGGTATTTTTGAATGAGCAGAGTGACAGAAATCAATATAAGCAAAGAAATGCGTACCTCATTCCTTGACTATGCCATGAGTGTCATAGTGTCAAGGGCATTGCCGGACGTCCGGGATGGCATGAAGCCAGTGCACCGCAGGATAATGTACGGCATGCATGACAACGGTATGACTTCTGAAAAACCATATAAGAAATCAGCCAGAATCGTCGGGGATGTCATGGGTAAATACCATCCCCACGGCGACTCCTCAATCTATGAAGCGATGGTGCGTATGGCGCAGGACTTCAGCTACCGCTATCCGTTGGTCGATGGCCAGGGCAACTTCGGTTCGATGGACGGGGACGGTGCAGCGGCGATGCGTTACACCGAAGCCAGAATGAGCAAAATTTCCATGGAGATGATGCGTGACATCAATAAGGATACGGTCGATTTCCAGGATAACTATGACGGCAATGAACGCGAACCTGTCGTGCTGCCGTCACGCTTTCCAAATCTGCTCGTCAATGGAACGAGCGGTATAGCGGTTGGCATGGCGACCAACATCCCCCCGCACAACTTGACGGAAGTCATCAATGCCGTCCTCGCCTACTCAAAGGATGGGGAAATTACACTTCCTGAGCTGATGGAATACGTCAAGGGACCGGATTTTCCGACAGCTGGACTGGTCGTCGGAAAAAGCGGCATCAGACGGGCATATGAGACCGGCCGTGGCTCGGTCATCATGCGTGCGCGCTGTGAAATAGAAATGATGAAAAACGGCAAGGAGCGCATCGTGGTTTCGGAGATCCCCTACCAGGTGAACAAGTCGCGTCTCGTGGAAAAAATTGCGGAACTGGCACGCGATAAGAAGATTGAAGGCATTACCGATCTGCGCGATGAGACGAGCTTGAAAGAAGGCGTCAAGATCATCATCGAAATCCGCAAGGACAGAAATGCGAACGTCATCTTGAACAACCTCTATAAGCAGACCCCGCTCCAGACCAGTTTTGGGATCAATACGCTTGCCCTAGTCAATGGCCAGCCGAAGATACTCAGCCTCAAGGAAGTGCTTGCACATTATCTGGAGCACCAGAAAGTCATCGTCACCAGACGCACGAAGTTCGACCTGAAACGTGCTGAAGACCGCGCGCATATTCTGGAAGGACTCCAGATTGCGCTCGACAACATCGATGAGATCATCACACTGATTCGGGAAGCTGCGAATGACGAAGCGGCCAAGACCGGTCTGATGGAACGCTTCAACCTCTCTGAACGGCAGTCTCAGGCGATCTTGGATATGCGTCTAAGACGTCTCACCGGGCTTGAGAGAAGCAAGATCGAAAATGAGTACAATGAAGTCCAGAAGACCATTGAATATTTGAAGACGATTCTTGCAGATGATGAGAAACTGCTAAGCATCATTCGGGAAGAGTTGATTGAAACAAGGGATAAATACGGTGATGAACGCAGAACTGAAATTACCCTCGGCAATCTATCCGACATCGAGGACGAGGATCTCATACCGGAAGAACAAATTGTAGTCACGCTCAGCAACAGCAACTACATCAAACAGCTGCCCTCTTCCACCTATCGCGCCCAGCACCGCGGCGGCCGTGGGGTCCAGGGCATGAATACGGTTGAAGATGATTTCGTCAGCCAGATCGTGACGATGAGCACGCACGACTACATCCTGTTCTTCACAAACAAAGGACGGGTCTATCGCCTGAAGGGCTATGAGATACCTGAGATGTCCCGTCAATCCAAAGGTATACCGATCGTCAACATGCTTGAGATCGATAAGGATGAAGTAATCAGTACCATGATCAGCGTAAAGGATGAGGATACCGCGGATAAATACCTCGTCTTTGCGACCCGCAACGGGCTCGTAAAGCGTTCTCCACTCGATAATTTCGAACGGATCAACAGAAACGGTAAAATCGCCATTTCATTCCGTGGAGATGATGAACTGCTTGCGGTACGTCTGACAGATGGTTCCAAGGAGATCATCCTAGGTACGCGTCAGGCCAACCTGATCCGTTTCCCTGAAGATCAGATCCGTTCCATGGGACGGACTGCAGCCGGTGTAAAAGGGATCAATCTGCGTGAGGGCGATTATCTTGTGGGACTTGATGTATTGGCAGAAGATCAGTCGATCCTTGTCGTAACGGATAATGGCTACGGTAAATTGACTCTGGAAACCGAGTATCGTGTGACACGGCGTGGCGGCATGGGCGTCAAAACATCCAATCTGACTGAACGCATCGGCGAATTGGTCTATATTGCTGCAGTCGATGGTGATGAAGACTTGATGATCGTCACGGATCATGGTGTACTCATCCGCCTGTTGATGGAGCAAGTATCGACTACAGGCCGCAATACCCAAGGTGTCAGACTGATCCGGATGGCCGAAGGCCAGAAAGTGGCGACCGTCGCCAAAGTGAAGGAAGAAATAGAAGATGAAGAACTTGAAGCACAAGATGAAGGCTCAGAAGAAACAGACTCAACAGAAATAGAAACAGATGATGGGCAATAGCTCCAGCCTATCCCCCCTGCCATATGGCAGGAGGGATTTTTATATGCAGAATTGCACTCTGTGAATGGAAGCGCTATAATGAAGTCAGTTATCAGAGAATTTAGTGAACCACCATAAATGAAATGAAGAGGTATAAAATGCAACAGTCATTCGGTAAATACGCTACACTCACTGCTTTAGTGGATCAGGAAACAGCCCAGCAGCTGATGCCGGAATATGCATCTTTTCAGGTGACTACCGGGAAAGTCGGCTCAATGGATCTCAAGAAAGTCATCTCTTCCGTTGAAACTGCAGCGAAACGCAATGGCATCATCAACGGAGAAGTCTATCGTGAGACCCATGCGCTCTATCACGCCATCATTGAAGCGGCAGAAGGGGTCACGCGCGGAAAGCTGAGCGTCGGCGAAATCATGCGCACAGTCGGGTTGACCTTCTCGATAGTGAGGGGCCGTCCCTATACTGAGGACGCTGAAGGCGAGTGGATTGCCGTATGTTTCTATGGCACGATCGGTGCGCCGATCAAAGGCAAGGAGCATGAGACCCTCGGACTTGGCATCAACCATATATAAGATCGAATATTTGTCATAGACAATAGACATTAGAGACACTAACCATCCAAATGGGATGATTGTGTCTTTTTTTATTGCTAAAAGGAGGCAGCATTATGATAGTTTTAACATTGGACGGAAATGGACTGACCATCGAAAAGATGAAGACATTTCTGAGGGATGACCACAGCACAGTCGAAATTTCGGATGAGGCGTATCAGAATGTCAGAGCATCCAGGAAGACCGTGGAGCGCATCATCGAGGAGGAAAAGACCATTTACGGCATCACGACGGGGTTTGGCCTATTTTGCGATGTCAGAGTTTCAAAGGATAAAACGACCGACCTTCAAGTCAACCTGATCCGCTCCCATGCCTGCAGCATGGGAAAACCATTTGCTGAAAAGACAGTGCTCGCCATGATGGTCCTCAGGTTGAATACTCTCCTAAAAGGATACTCCGGCGTTACCGTTGAGTTGGTGGACCAATTAAAAGCTTTCATCAATCAGCGCATCATTCCGGAAGTGCCTGAGCAGGGCTCCCTTGGTGCTTCTGGAGACCTTGCCCCCCTTTCCCACCTCGCTCTCGCCCTGATTGGGGAAGGCGAAGCTTTCTACCGGGGAACCCTCAGACCATCATCAGAAATACTCGCAGAAACTGGCCTAACCCCCCTCACCTTGCAGGCGAAGGAAGGGTTGGCACTTATCAATGGCACACAGCCGATGACGGCCCAAGGACTCATCAATTACATCGAAGCGGAAAAGATCATGGACGACAGCCTATGGATATCCGCTCTGACTTTGCAGGCGTTGAATGGCATTACAGATGCATTCAATGAGAAGGTGCACCGTTCACGTGGCTATAAGGAACAAACCGATGCCGCAGCACGTATGCGGGGCCTGCTCGAAGGTTCCCGACTGACGACGCGTCAAGGCGAAGTGCGTGTACAGGATGGCTATTCGCTGCGTTGCATCCCGCAAGTACATGGTGCTTCCCTGCAGACCTTGGTTTATGTAAAAGAAAAGATTGAGATAGAAATGAATGCGGCAAACGACAACCCGTTGATTTTTGGAGAAGAGGAAGTCATCTCTGGCGGGAATTTCCATGGTCAGCCGATTGCGATTGCGATGGACCTGCTCAAAATCGGCGTCAGTGAAATCGCCAATATTTCTGAAAGACGCATTGAACGGCTCGTCAACCCTGCATTGAATGGCGATCTCCCTGCCTTTTTGAGTCCAGAAGAAGGGCTGCAGTCGGGGGCGATGATCCTTCAGTACGCAGCAGCAAGCCTAGTATCCGAAAATAAGACACTCGCCCACCCGGCAAGCGTCGACTCCATCCCCTCCTCGGCCAATCAGGAAGATCATGTGTCGATGGGTACGATAGGCGCCCGGCATGCCAGAGATATCATCGATAACGTACGGAACGTCATCGCAATCGAACTGTTCATCGCATTGACGGCCGTTGAAATTAAAGGGCACGATAAACTGTCGCCGAAAACACGCGAAAAATTTGATGAATACCGCAGCCATGCCGCATTCATCGATCAGGACCGCAATTTCAGTAAGGATATTAAAGTATTGTCTGAAGAACTTAAACAAATCAAAGGGGTGGCGGAATATGTCTAGAAAAATAACTGCAAAAAAAGGTCTGGAAATCGAATGTAAGGGATGGGAGCAGGAGGCCGCTTTACGCATGTTGTACAACAACCTCGATCCTGAAGTGGCGGAGCGTCCTGAGGATCTGGTCGTCTACGGCGGCATCGGCAAGGCGGCGCGGAACTGGGAAGCCTTTGAAGCGATTGAACGCACGTTGCGTAATCTGGAGAAGGATGAAACGATGCTGGTCCAGTCGGGCAAGCCAGTGGCCGTATTCAAGACACATGAAGAAGCGCCGCGCGTCCTCATGTCAAATTCTGTACTAGTGCCGAAATGGGCGACATGGGACCATTTCCATGAGCTCGATAAAAAAGGCCTTATGATGTACGGTCAAATGACGGCGGGAAGTTGGATATACATCGGCTCCCAAGGCATTGTCCAGGGTACATATGAAACGTTTGCCGAACTGGCGAATCAGAACTATGGCGGTACGATGCGTGGCACAATCACTCTGACCGCAGGCCTTGGTGGCATGGGAGGTGCCCAACCGCTTGCTGTCACGATGAATGAAGGGGTAGCCATTTGTGTGGAAGTGGATGAGACGCGTATTGATAAGCGGCTGGATACCCGTTATCTCGATAAAAAGACCTCTTCTCTCGATGAGACACTTCAAATGGCTGAAGCGGCGAAGAATAAGGGGGAGGCGTTATCGATCGGCCTGCTCGGCAATGCTGCTGAAATCCATCATGAAATTTTAAGGCGGGGCTTCAAGATAGATATAGTGACCGATCAGACTTCTGCCCATGATCCTTTGAACGGGTATGTGCCGGAAGGTTACAGCCTGGAAGCGGCAGCTGAGTTGAGGCATGCAGACCCTAAGGAATATGTGAGGCTCTCATCCGCTTCGATGGCGGCCCATGTACAGGCCATGCTGGAATTCCAGAAAAAAGGTGCCATCGTCTTCGACTACGGCAACAATATCCGCCAAGTGGCGTATGATGCAGGCGTTGAAGATGCATTCGACTTTCCGGGATTCGTCCCAGCCTACATCCGTCCCCTGTTCTGTGAAGGCAAAGGGCCTTTCCGCTTTGCAGCACTGAGCGGTGATCCGAAAGATATTAAAGCCGCGGACGACAAGATGCGCGAACTGTTCCCGGATAACGAAAAACTGTTGAGGTGGCTGGATATGGCCCAGGAGAAGATCGCCTTCCAGGGTCTGCCTTCCAGAATTGCCTGGTTAGGATATGGGGAGCGGGCGAAAATGGGTCTGGCGTTGAATGAAATGGTCGCAAATGGTGAGATATCAGCACCTGTAGTCATCGGACGGGACCATCTGGACAGTGGATCTGTGGCCAGCCCCAACCGGGAAACGGAGAGTATGAAGGATGGCAGTGATGCCGTCGGTGACTGGGCGATACTGAATGCCCTGGTAAATACAGCAGCAGGTGGATCATGGATCAGCGTCCACCACGGCGGCGGCGTAGGCATGGGCTACTCGCTCCATGCTGGGATGGTGGTTGTTGCAGATGGCACTGAAAATGCAAAAAGACGGCTCGAGCGCGTGTTGACGAGCGATCCTGGCATGGGTGTCGCACGTCATGTTGATGCAGGGTATGACATTGCGGTGGATACTGCGCAAGAGAAAGGTGTACAAATACCGATGTTGGAGGAGAATGAATAATGAATGATATCATCATCAAAAATATAAAATCACTGTTGTTGCCGAAGAAGAGCGCCGGACCATTAAAAGGCAAAGAGATGGATGAACTTGAAATCATCGACCAGGCAATGATTGTCATCAAAGATGATAAGGTGGTCTACCGTGGTGCAGAAACGGACGACTATCAAGCATCTGAAACAATCGATGCTTCAGGTATGATCGCCTCCCCTGCCCTTGTCGATCCCCACACCCATGTGGTGCATGGCGGTTCCCGCGAACATGAGATGGCCCTAAAACGCCAGGGAGTGGATTACCTGACCATCCTGGAACAAGGCGGCGGCATCCTCAATACGGTCGAACAGACAAAAAAGGCAACGCATCAGGAATTGTTCGATAAAGCTTCAAAGAATATCATCCGTATGATCCAGTACGGGGTGTTGACTGTAGAAAGTAAGAGCGGATATGGCCTTGACCGGGAAAACGAATTGAAGCAGCTGGAAGTTTCCCGGGAAATAGCTGAAAAATTCCCGTTGACGATGCGCCACACATTCCTCGGACCGCACGCCATCCCTAAAGGAGCGAATAGTGATGCCTTCCTGGATGAAATGATCGATCTGCTGGATGAAGTGAAAGACTACGCGGATTTTGCAGATATCTTCTGTGAAACGGGCGTCTTCACCATCGACCAGTCGAGGAAGTACATGGAAACGGCAAATGAAAAAGGCATGAGGGTCAAAATACATGCTGATGAAATCGACCCGCTTGGGGGTCTGGAACTCGCCATCGAGCAGAATGCAATCAGCGCAGATCATCTGGTCGCAGCGAGTGATGAAGGCAAAAGACAGCTTGGTAACAGTGATACCGTAGCGGTGCTGCTGCCGGGTACGACATTCTACCTCGGCAAGGAGGAATATGCAGATGCGCGCGGCATGATAGAAAACGGCGGTGCCGTAAGTCTGGCCACCGATTATAACCCGGGAAGCTGCGTAACCGACAACCTGCAGATGATCATGGCGATCGCAAGCCTCAAACTGAAGATGACACCCAACGAAATATGGAATGCGGTAACTGTCAATGCGGCCCACGCGATTGATGTGGACAAAGGGACACTCGAAGTGGGGGATGACGCTGATATCGTCCTATGGGACGCACCGAACCATGAATATATCCCCTATCACTATGGGGTCAACCATGCCCGTACCGTCCTCGCTAAAGGTCAGGTGGTCTACAGGCAGCCGGGACTCCTTACGAATTGATGGACTTGCATTTACGCCCTGTTCATAATAGAATGAAGAAAAGTTGAATAGCAGTCACTTGCAAGGAAGCAGTAGTGTATAGCTTGTTCACAGAGAAGTCATGGTTGGTGAAAATGACTGCAGGCGAACATGAATTTCCGTCCTTGGCTAAAGAGTGGCCGGTATCCTGTACCGTTAAATGTTCAAGATGATGCACAGCATCAAATTAGGGTGGCAACGCGTATACCACGTCCCTTTCCGGGGCGTGGTTTCTTTTATTTCAAAATAGATGGAGGTCAAACTTATGCTTGATATCAAATTGATCCGTAATGAAACGGAACGTGTGAAGGAAAAGACGAGGAAACGTGGCGAAGATCCTGCAATCATAGATGAGATATTGGAGTTGGATGACTCCCGCAGGGCACTTATCCAGAAGACCGAAGAGTTGAAGGGCAAGCGCAATAAAGCATCTGAAGAAATTGCGCTGAAGAAGCGGAATAAAGAAAACGCAGATGATGCCATCCAGGCCATGCGCGATGTCGGTGAGGAGATCAAAGACATCGATGAGCGGCTTAAGGCCGTCAAAGCAAGCTTCAATGATAAGATGAGCCGGGTGCCGAATCTCATCCACGATGATGTGCCTGAAGGACAGGATGACACAGAAAACGTGGAAATCCGCAAGACGGGGACGCCCCGCAAATTCGATTTTGAACCGAAGGCGCACTGGGATCTGCTGACTGACCTGGAACTGGCGGACTTCGAGCGTGCCGCAAAGGTTTCCGGGGCGCGCTTCGTCTACCATACTGGAGACGGTGCAAGGCTGGAGCGTGCATTGATGAACTTCATGCTGGATGTGCATAATAAAAATGGCTACCGGGAAATGATGACGCCGCAGATTATTCGCGCAGAAGCCATGTACGCGACCGGACAGCTACCGAAGTTCGGAGATGACCTGTTCAAGATAGAAGACATGGAAATGTATACAATCCCGACTTCAGAAGTCACTTTAACGAATTTCTACAAGGATGAAACGTTGTCTGATGAACAGCTGCCCACTAAATTCACTGCCCAGACAGCTTGCTTCAGGAGTGAGGCAGGATCTGCCGGAAGGGATACCCGCGGCCTCATCCGCCTGCATCAGTTCAATAAGGTCGAAATGGTGCGCATAGAACGCCCTGAAGATTCCTGGGAGGCACTTGAAGAGATGACCGCGCATGCAGAGAATATATTGAATTTGTTGGAGATTCCGCACCGTACTGTGCTACTCTGTACGGGAGACATCGGATTCGGCTCTTCGAAAACCTACGATGTCGAAGTATGGCTGCCGAGTTATGAGGACTACAAAGAAATCAGCTCAGTCTCCAACATGACCGATTTCCAGGCGCGCCGTGGCAATATCAAGTTCAAGCGCGAAAAAGGAACTAAAGCCGAGTTCCTGCATACGTTGAATGGCAGTGGACTTGCGGTCGGACGAACGATGGCTGCACTTTTGGAAAATTATCAGAATGAAGATGGTTCGGTTACGATTCCAGAAATACTCAGACCGTATATGAATGGTCAGGAGAAACTTGAAGCGTTATAATAGTACTAATGGATGCTCCTATTCGTTTAGGGGCTTTATTTTATTTTTGGAGGCGCAGAAATTTGAATAGACAAGTATCGATGCTTCAACTTATGCTGGTGCTGTTCACTGTCTTTGTGTTCATCACCCTCACAGACATCAGCCTGCTTTTTGGAGCAGTCCTGCTGCCATTCGCAGCTTTTTTCCTAGTCAGGTTGAAACGTCAGTCCAATTACCATTTTTGGCTGACCTTCATCAGTTTCCTGATACCTGCCATCCTACTGCTTTCGCCAGATTCTTGGCTGTGGTTTGTGGTATTATATATAGTGGCAACAGTCCTCCATAGGACTTTGAAAAATGAAGATTCGCAGGAAGTCACACTTTTCTATTTGACGGCTGCACTTATGATCAGTACGATCGGGGGATTGAATCTTCTCCAGGGGCTTGGGTATATCCAGCCACTGTCAGAAACCTATCTGAATATCCGTAACTGGTACATTGAACAAGTTGAGATGTATGGTTCCATCGCATCATCCGCACTTGATAGCGGCCTCATCCAGAGTACGATGGACCAGTTGTTCATCAATCTGCCCGCGCATATCACCATACTGTCGTTCCTGATTGCGCTCTACACCGTTCTGATGCAACGTGTCCTCCACGCTTCGACAGATGTGAAGCTGTGGAAATACCGTTCCTTCAAGGAATGGATATTCCCAAGGTTCGTGCTGCATTTATTTTTGATACTGTTTATAGTATCATTCTTTACAACTGAAGGTGCAGCGCAATCGACTATCGGAAACGTAATGGTTGTGATGGAATGGGCCCTGTTTCTCCATGGACTAAGCTTCCTCTATTTCTTTTTCAGGGAAAAGAAGCTTAACAAGGTTCTATCGATTGGATTGTTGGTGCCGTTTGCCATACTCAGGCCAATTACGCTGCTTATCGGCATATTTGAAATGATCTTCAGGTTCAGGAAACTATTACTGGCAAAAAGGAAGTGATGGGAATGTACAATGTGCTGGACAAGAGAATGGTATTCATACCATTCGCCATAGCAGCGTTCCATATACTGGTCATGAATATATTTGTCCTGACCAACCATTTCAGGACCGGTCTGCTTTTTCTGATCGTAAGCGCCATTCTCCTGACACTTCTCAGCCTGTACCTCTACCGATCGGTCATCCTCAACGAAACCCGCTTCCGACAGATGGTGGTGGATATCGCAGGCAGCAAGCAGTATGCGATCGATGAATTGCCGATGGGGCTGATCATACTGAATGATGAAGATGAGATCGAGTGGATGAATGACTACATGTACAAGGAAATCTCGAAAGAGAACTTGAATGTACCGATCAACCGCCTGTTCCCGAACGTCATGACCACATTGAAGGCAAATAATATACAGACGACGGAATCGACCTATAATGATAAGCACTACAAGATCTATTGGGACGAAAAGTTTCAGGCCCTCCATCTGATCGACATCACCAATCAGCGTCGTAGGGAGGTGGAACTTGAGGAGAAGCAGCCCGTCATCGGTATACTTTTCCTCGACAACTACGACGAGGTCACCCAGAACATGAGCGAGGCCCTAAAGAGTGAATTGAACAACAATATCACGAACATAATCAACGATTGGGCCAATCATCACCATATCTACATCAGACGGTTTTCACAGGATCGCTTCATCGTGCTGCTGAATTCAAAAAGTCTGAACGAAATGGAAGATACGCGCTTCAACCTATTGGATGAAGTGCGTGACCGTACACAGGAACTGGGTGCACAGATCACATTGAGCATCGGCATCGGCGAAGGTTCCGATGATTATATCGAAGTCGGCGAACTCGCCCAGTCGAGCCTTGACCTCGCATTGGGGCGTGGTGGGGACCAGGTCGCCATCAAGACGATGAACGGCAACGCCAGGTTCTACGGCGGCAAGACGGATCCTATGGAGAAGCGGACACGGGTCAAGGCGCGCGTCATATCGCATGCCCTACGTGACCTTCTCCTCGAAGGTGACAACGTGCTCATCATGGGGCACAAGCATCCGGACATGGATTCGCTCGGCTCTGCAATCGGCGTGGCCAAACTGGCTTCCATGAATGGCATAGAAGCGAACATCGTGCTCAATGATGAAGATATCGATGAAACACTCCAGAGGATGATGAATGAACTCGAGAAGCGGGAAGATCTGATGGAGATTTTCGTGACCTCTGAAGAGGCGTGGGAAAAGATGAATTCGAAGACGACGGTTGTGGTCGTCGATACCCACCGGCCGAGCATGGTGCTGGATGAAGTGCTCCTCAACAAGGCGACACGGAAAGTGATCATCGACCACCACCGGCGCTCCGATGATTTCATCTCAAATCCGCTCCTTGTGTATATGGAACCTTATGCATCGAGTGCGAGTGAACTGGTTGCGGAGATGCTGGAGTACCAGAATAAGGAGCAGAAGCTGTCCCGTCTGGAAGCGACGGTCATGCTGACCGGCATCATTGTAGATACAAGGAACTATACGCTACGTACCGGTTCGCGGACATTCGATGCGGCGAGCTTCCTGAGGAGCCAAGGCGCAGATCCTGTACTGGCGCAGACCTTCCTGAAGGACGATATAGACACCTATATTGCGCGGAGCGACCTCATCAAGTCCGCTGAAATCAGGGACAATGGCATCGCCATAGTCAAAGCCGATCCATCGATGACCTATCATCCGGTCACAGTCGCCCAGGCTGCCGACCAGCTTCTGCAGATCGAAGGCGTCCAGGCTTCATTCGTCATGGCGATAAGGGAAGACGAGTCGATCGGCATATCTGCGCGCTCGTTCGGGGAAGTCAACGTCCAGCTGGTCATGGAGGCCCTGGGCGGAGGTGGACACTTGTCCAACGCCGCAACACGCGTCACAGATAAAACGATGGATGAACTTTACGAAGAACTGATAGAAACAATAGACGATATACTTTATAACGGGAGTGAAGAAGAATGAAAGTGATCTTTCTGAGCGATGTAAAGAATAAAGGTAAAAAAGGTGAAGTGAAGGAAGTGGCGACAGGCTATGCCCAAAACTACCTTCTTAAAAAAGGATTGGCTGAAGAAGCCACACCTGGCAACTTGGCAAAACTAGAAGCAGAAAAAGAAGCCAAAGCCGAAAAAGCCAGGCAGGAATTGGAAGATGCGAAAGCATTGAAGGAAGAACTGGAAGAAAAAGAAGTCGAAGTCAAGACTAAGGCCGGCGAAGACGGCCGCCTGTTCGGTTCAATCAGTTCAAAACAGGTGAAGGAAGCCTATGAGAAGCAGCACGGCATAAAACTGGATAAAAGGAAACTCGATATGTCACAGCCATTGAAGAGCCTTGGCTACCACAAGATGAATGTAAAACTCCACCAGGAAGTCTCTGCTGAAATCAAAGTGCATGTCGTCGAAGAATAATCAGCCGGGGAGGCATTGATATTGGATATACATCAGCAGATGCCCCATAACATGGAGGCGGAACAATCTGTCCTCGGTGCGATATTGATCAATCCGGAAATCTTCATTTCTACTGCGGAGACACTGGATCCCGAAGATTTCTACCGTTCGGAACACCGGCATATCTATCAGGCTATGGGCATACTGAGTGAAAACCATCAGAATATCGATGTCGTCACCCTGATCGATCAATTGAAAAGCATGGAAGTGCTCAATTCCGTCGGTGGCCCGCGCTATCTTGCGGAATTATCCAATGTGGTGCCCACAAGCCGCAATGCGGCCTTCTATGTTGATATCGTTGCGAAATATGCCCTCAAAAGAAAATTGATCCAGACAGCTGAAGAAATCGCCAATGAAGGGTTTTCGGAGGATGCAGAGATAGAAGATCTGCTGACTGAAGCCGAGTCGAGGATCATGTCGATATCTGAAAGCCGGCGGAATGAAGGCTTCAAGTCGATGAAGTCAGTCGTCCACGAAGTCTACGAGCAGGTCGAGGCCAGAGCGGGCCAGACGGATACTACAACCGGTATCCCGACCGGCTACCGGGACCTTGACTTCATGACATCAGGATTCAACCGCAATGATCTGATCATCCTCGCCGCCCGCCCTTCCATGGGTAAGACGGCCTTCGCCTTGAATATCGCAGGCCATGCCGGCACTTCGGCCGAGAACTATACTGTGGCGATATTCTCACTCGAAATGGGAGCCGATCAGCTTGTTTCAAGGATGATCTCAAGCCAGGGCATGATTGATGCGACGAAGCTGCGTCAAGGGAATCTCGGACATGATGATTGGGATAATTTCACGACTGCGATAAGCAGTCTCGCAGAATCGAAGATCTTCATAGATGATTCACCAGGGATACGTGTCAACGATATCCGGTCGAAATGCATGCGTCTGAAGCAGGAACATGGTCTGGATATGGTGATCATCGATTACCTTCAGCTGATCCAAGGGTCGAGCAGTAAGCGCAGCGATAACCGCCAGCAGGAAGTATCGGAGATTTCACGTATGCTGAAGGCATTGGCACGCGAGATGGAATGTCCGGTCATAGCACTGAGCCAACTCTCCCGTAGTGTGGAGACGCGGCAGGACAAGCGGCCGATGATGAGTGACTTGCGTGAATCCGGTTCAATTGAGCAGGATGCCGACATCGTCGCCTTCCTGTACAGGGAGGATTACTATACGCGGGGCGATGGTGAAGAGGAGGCTGAAGGCGCGCAAAAGGAACAGGACGAGATTGAAATCATCCTGGCCAAGCACCGTAACGGACCAACGGGTACCGTCAAGCTGATCTTCAATAAATCCTACAGCAGTTTCTTCGACCAAGACAATAGAGGTTATGATGACGGCTATATCCCGCCGAACTAATTACGAATGTTTTTATAGGCACCCTATAAAAACGTTCGTATTTTTAATTGCATTATGTTCAGCTTATTGTTAGAATAAGTACGGTATATCAATGATAAATTGGAGGCAAACTTATGTCTGGAACAGTAGTAGTCGGAACCCAATGGGGCGACGAAGGAAAAGGTAAAATTACAGATTTCCTGTCTGAAGAAGCGCATATCATCGCACGTTTCTCCGGAGGGAACAACGCAGGCCACACGATTCAATTCGGTAGCGAAACGTATAAGCTCCACCTCGTGCCCTCCGGAATATTCTATAAAGATAAAATCTCCCTGATCGGTAACGGCGTCGTCATCGACCCCCTTTCCATAATCAAGGAACTCGACGGCTTAATCGAACGCGGCATTTCAGTGGACAACCTCAGGATTTCAAACCGTGCCCAAGTCATCCTGCCCTACCATCTGCTTCAGGACGAGCTTGAAGAAGAAGCACGCGGAGCGAATAAGATCGGCACGACCAAAAGGGGCATCGGCCCGTGTTATGTAGATAAGGCGCAGCGTATCGGCATACGTATGGCTGACCTGATAGATGAAGAGACTTTCAGCAAAAGGTTGAAAGAGAACCTCGGGATTAAGAACCACATGTTCAAGGCACTCTATGGACGTGAAGGCTATACATTCGATGAAATATTCGAACCTTACCGTAAAGCGGCAGAACGCCTCGCGCCTTACGTCACTGATACTGCCAAAATACTCGATGATGCATTTGAGAATGGTCAAAACGTCCTGTTTGAAGGTGCGCAAGGTGTCATGCTCGATATCGATCACGGTACATACCCATTCGTCACTTCAAGCAACCCCGTTGCAGGTAATGTCACGGTTGGCTGCGGCGTCGGCCCAACTTCTCTGAAGAACATAGTGGGTGTGTGCAAAGCCTATACTTCACGCGTTGGAGACGGCCCCTTCCCTACTGAACTGTTTGATGACAACGCAGAACATATCCGTGAAATAGGACGGGAATACGGTACTACAACAGGTCGCCCGAGACGTGTCGGATGGTTCGACAGCGTCGTTGTCCGCCATGCACGCCGTGTCAGTGGCATCACCGACCTGTCGCTCAATTCCATAGATGTGCTGAGTGGCCTGGAATCAGTCAAGATATGTACAGCCTACGAAATAGACGGAGTGGAAATGACTGAGTATCCGGCTACACTGAAGGAATTGGAACATGCAAAACCAATCTTCAAAACACTGCCGGGATGGAAAGAAGACATTACAGGCATCAAACGCCTGGAAGATCTGCCGGATAACGCCAGACACTATCTGGAGGAGATTTCACGCCTTACAGGAGTGAATATCTCAATCTTCTCTGTAGGACCAGACCGCAACCAGACGAACCTCCTCAAGAATTTCTGGCAATAGAACTGATCCCGCGGTATGACCGCGGGATATTCTTTTGAAAATATGAAAATTTGAGTTGAAAAGTAAATTTGCCTCATGGTATAATAATGTTTGTGTTAAAACATATGGCCCGTTGGTCAAGCGGTTAAGACACCGCCCTTTCACGGCGGTAACACGGGTTCGAGTCCCGTACGGGTCACTTATATTATATTTCACATAGTCCTGGTCCCGTGGTGTAGCGGTTAACATGCCTGCCTGTCACGCAGGAGATCGCGGGTTCGATTCCCGTCGGGACCGTCCATCTGAGCTGTCAGCGCTTCTTGCTGATGGCTTTTTTGCTATGGTTGATGGAAATGCGTTCGAAAAAGTGATACATTTAGTTTGGATACGAGTGTGTTTATAAACCTTGTAATGAAAGCGGGGGAAAGAAATGCCCAAGAAGATTGTTGTAGTAGATGACGAAAGACCGATTGCGGATATTCTGGAATTCAACCTTGAAAAAGAAGGATATGAAGTGCATTGTGCCTATGACGGCAACGATGCTTTGGAATTGATTTTGGACGTGGTGCCGGATATAGTACTTTTGGACATCATGCTCCCAGGCATGGATGGCATGGAAGTGTGCAGGGAAGTGCGCAAGAAGCACGATATGCCGATCATCATGTTGACCGCAAAAGATTCCGAAATAGATAAAGTGCTCGGATTGGAACTCGGTGCGGATGATTATGTGACGAAACCCTTCTCTACCCGTGAACTCATCGCCCGGGTGAAGGCGAACTTGAGGCGTAACGTCGAAACGGCTTCAAAAGAAAAAGAACCGGAATCCAATAATATCCAGATCAGGGACATTACAGTCATACCGGAAGCCTTCGCAATAAAGAAATACGATAAAGATATCGACTTGACCCACAGGGAATTCGAACTGTTTAATTATCTTGCCCAGCATCTATCCCAAGTCATGACGCGGGAGCACCTGCTTGAGACGGTATGGGGTTATGATTATTTTGGAGATGTACGTACAGTCGACGTGACCGTCAGACGACTCAGGGAAAAAGTGGAGGATGATCCGTCGCACCCTGAGTATCTCATGACACGACGCGGTGTCGGTTACTATATCCAAGGTGATGAAAAAAGGAGTTAACATTTAATGAAGCAGTTTTTCAAAAATCTGCAGTCCCTCCATATTAAACTTGTCATCATCTATGTGCTTTTGATCATCATCGGCATGCAGATCATCGGACTGTACTTCACCAACACGCTCGAGAAGGAACTGATCGGCAATTTCCAGGAAAACATCGAAACGCAGGTGAGTCTCATTGACACGAGAATCAACGAGCTGCATAGGGAATATGGAGACGATAGTACCCAGTTCCAGGAAGAGGTGCAGACCTTGCTTGCCGATTACGGCAACCGCTCGGAAATAGAGGAGATCAGATATGTCAATTCGGATAATGTCCTTATCGCAACAAGCCGGATCTCAAATGAACTGAGTGTCGGTACAAGGATCGATGCGCCCCTGACTGAGGAATCCATCACCACCGGTACACGCAACGAGGAAATCTACGTCAACGTGGACCAGGACAACCAGCGCGTTTGGCTGTTGAATCAGCCAGTCATCCAGGAAGGCCAGATACTCGGGGCGATATATACCTCGTCCAATATAGAGGAAGTATACAAACAGCTGCAGGCCATCAACAATACATTCATCATCGCCACAATGATCTCCCTCATCATCACGAGCATCCTTGGCATCTTCATCGCGCGCACAATCACCCGTCCGATTACGGATATGCGCAATCAGGCGCTCCTCATGTCAGAAGGGGACTATACATCGCGTGTAAAGATATACAGCAGTGATGAAATCGGTGAATTGGCAGGTTCATTCAACATGTTATCGAAACGTGTTCAAGAAGCCCAGGCCAATACGGAAAGTGAGAAAAAGCGCCTGGACTCTGTCATTACTCATATGTCCGACGGCATCATCGCTACGGACCGGCGGGGCCGCATACGCGTCGTCAATGAGATGGCGCTCGATATGATCGGGGAGACAGCGGAAAATACGCGTGGAGAGGATATGCTTGCTGTATTGAAACTGGACGATGAAATGATGCTTGAAGAGATCCAGGAGATGGATGAGAGTCAGCTCCTCTTCTTCAATCATGATGATGAAGAGACGACCATCCGTGTGAATTTCTCGACCATCGTCAAGGATACAGGATTCATCAACGGTTACATCGCTGTGCTCCATGACGTTACGGAGCAGGAGCGTGTGGATACTGAGCGTCGTGAATTCGTAGCAAATGTCTCCCACGAGCTCAGGACGCCGCTTACATCCATGCGGAGCTATATAGAAGCCCTACAGGGCGGCGCTTGGCAAAATGAAACGCTCGCCCCCAAATTCCTTGGTGTGACCCGTGAAGAGACAGACCGTATGATCCGTCTGGTCGAAGATCTACTGCAACTTTCCAGAATGGATAATGAAGCAGAAGAGCTGTCCAAGGAAATTGTAGATTTCAACCTGTTCCTAAACCGCATCATCGACCGCTTCGAAATGACCCATAAGGATGAAGTCGAATTCGTGCGCGATATCCCGGATACCGCCGTCTTTACAGAGATTGCGGTGGATAAGATGGGTCAGGTACTCGATAACGTCATATCGAATGCCATCAAGTATTCAAGCAAGGAAAACAAGAAAGTCGAGTTTCATGTGAAACAGAACCGTCTGTACAACCGTCTGACCGTGCGGATAAAAGATAACGGACTGGGTATACCCGCAAGCAAAGTGGATCGTATATTCGAGAGGTTCTACCGGGTCGATAAAGGCCGTGCCCGAAAAATGGGCGGGACAGGACTCGGGTTAGCCATATCAAAAGAAATCGTCGAAGCGCATGATGGTAGGATATGGGCAAACAGCGTGGAGAACCATGGTACAACAATCTTCATCAACCTGCCGTGTGAAACGCTGGAGGAGGCGGATTGGGATGAATAGGGAAAGACTCAAATCCACAATCCTATTCCTTCTCGTCATCAGCAGTGCCATCCTCACCTATATGGTCTGGAGCTACCAGCCCGAATTTTCGCAAGTCGATACATCGATCGAGTCGACCTCCAACATCGGTCAGGGGGAATCACTGGAATTCGGCAGCGTCATGCGGGCCTATCAATTGATATGGGTCGACGGCAATACAGTGAAAGGTACGATTAAAGAAGATGCGGTTGTCGGCGTACGGGAGTTTCTGAAGGATACAGAAATTGAGAATATTGATATATACAATAATATAAATCGCCTGACGCCTGATGTTAAGGAAGACGGGGATGAAGAATTCCTGATTGTGGACTACCCATCCGAGATGCCATCCAAATCACTTTTCCAAGTGCTTGGGTTCTCCTACGAAGGTGCCCTACCCGACTACAGTTTTGATCGGATTATAGTAGACATTGCTTCTCCAAAAGTCACTTTCTATATGTTGAATGAAGCATTGGAACAAGTAGCCGTCGCCGAGACGGACATCGATAGCAGCTACCTGTTGTCGATCGTGGAGGAATATGAAGATTCCTTCGAAGATTACGTTGGCATCATCACCAACCAGAAAACCTCAAACAATAAGACTGCCATCTATGGGCCGGAAGCTCCGGGTGCTGTATCCATTGAGCATTTTCTGATGACTCAGATCGGCATCGATACGATGAATGATATCCTCTTCATGGGCGATGAAATCGAAGTTAATAAAAACGATGATGTATATGTCTATGAAGGGACCCATAACTTATCGACATATAATCCCGAAACCTATAATTTCGTCTACACAAACCTTGATGAGTCGCTGTCATCGAATAGAAATCCGCATCAGACCATCCAAAGAAGCTTCGATTTCCTCAATTCGCATGGTGGCTTAGAAGCTGAACATATGCTTTTCGATTATGAAGCGGATGGCAACGAATCGACTTATCGCTACACCTTAAACGGATATGCGGTGTTCAGTGATGAAATATCAAGTGTCGTTATGACCAAATACGGTAATAATGCGCTTTTTGAATATCAACGTCCCCTACTCAATATCAGTGCAGAAGTACCGAATGATGAAATGAAGTCCCTCGCAAGGCTGGAAGATGTCCGTTATCAGATTGCATTGAATGAAGATCTGGATCTTCAGAAAGTATCGAAAATCACGATCGGTTATGATATGCAGTTTTCAGATGTGCAGACTGAACTCAATCTGCTGCACTTCACACCGCAATGGTATGTAAAATACAACGATGAATGGATGCGGTTCAACGAAGGAGGCCTCCACTGATGGATTGGAAGCTGACGAAATCCCTCTATATCCTGGTCTTCCTCCTAATCAACATCGGCCTTATCATGATGTACTACAACAAGCAGCAGGAAGATATCCATAAGATAGAAAACCGGCCCAATATCCTTGAAGAGACGAATATAGATCTATCACAGCTGCCCGAGCATGAGCCGCGCAAGTTGAATATACTGTCTGCAGTCAAGGCGACTTTTATAGACTCTGAAGAGGTAGAAGCTGAAACAGTTGAAACGACGAATGAAGGCTATGTTTTGAAAAACGATTTTGAAGCCGGAGAAAATGCACCGGATATGACACGTGAGGATTTGGAAAACCATAAGGCCGAAGAAGTTTACAGAGGTTCGGAATATGAGTATGATGATGTAATGAGTGATGAAGGCTATATGCTGTTCAATCAGCATTATGAAGAATTGCCCATCTTCAACAATGAAGCGGCAAGACTGCTTTACAGAGGGGATGGCCAGCAGGCGATGGAGTATGAACAGGGCTACCTGAAAAACATCAGTGAGAATGAATATACTTCGCCAGTCGCTGTCCGCGATCCCGAGAAAGTCGTCGCGAGTCTGTATACTGACGAGCGGATTTCCGGAGAAGCGGAGATTGAAGATGCCCGACTCGGATACTACATCATCTTAAATGATGGTGATCAAGTGCTTCTCAGGCCGAAATGGAGATTGAATATCAACGACCAGGGTGTCGATAAGACAGTATATGTTGATGCCATCAGCGAAACAGAAGATATTATTGAAAGAGAGTGAACAGAATGAAAATGAGCGTGTTAGCCAGTGGCTCCACGGGAAACAGTACGTATCTCGAAACAGAACAAGGCAGCCTGCTCATAGATGTGGGACTTTCGTGCAAGCGGACGGAGGAAGCATTGAATTCACTAGGTACCTCCCTCAAGAATGTTGATGCCATACTTATTACGCACGAGCACAGTGACCATATCAAGGGTCTGAAAGTCATTTCCAAAAAATATGGCATTCCGGTATATGCAAATGAGAAGACGTGGCAGCGCATCGAGTCCAAAGATATTCAGGTCGCGAGTGACAGGAAGTTCCACTTCAATCCACTGGAGGAGAAGGAACTCCTTGGGATGGATGTCCAATCATTCAATGTGTCCCACGATGCAATCGATCCACAATTCTATACATTTATGCAGAATGATAAAAAACTTTCAATCATCACCGATACAGGCTATGTCTCGGATCAGATGAAAGGCATTATAAAAGACAGTGACTGTTTCGTCTTTGAAAGCAACCATGATGTAGATATGCTCCGGATGTGCAGATATCCATGGATGACCAAGCAACGCATACTTTCCGATGTCGGACACGTCTCCAATGAAGATGCAGCGCATGCGATGCACGACGTTATAACAGACCGCACCAAGCGCATATATCTGAGTCATCTGAGTCTTGATAATAACATGAAAGAACTTGCTAAAATGAGTGTCGAACAGATATTGAACCATTACGACATCGATACGGATAATGATATAACGATAAGCAATACCGATAAAGCAATACCGACAAAGATCTACCAAATATAAAGTTATACACACAATTATGAAAAAAGGTGTGCATAACCTATGATTATTGTGGATACTTTATAATAATTGTGGATAAGCAAACAGTCAGTTGTGTAAAACTGGCTGTTTTATTTATATTTATAGAAATTTAATGATTATAATCTCTTTTTATGTATAATAATTAATGAATTCATGTGGATATGTGGGAAAGTTGTGTATAAACATGTGTATTATCCATGAATCGTTAAAACCTGTTAATAGATATGCACATGTGGATAGACTAAGTACAACAGCATAGCCATCAGAAAGGAGACGCAAATTGAAAATTACGCTAATTACAGTTGGGAAGTTAAAAGAGAAGTATTGGCGCCATGCAGTCGAAGAATACAGTAAGCGCATAAGCGGCTACGCCAAACTCGAACTGATCGAGATCCAAGATGAAAAAGAACCAAACAATGCAAGCGATAAAGATATAGAAATCATAAAAGACAAAGAAGCGCAAAAAATCCTGAGTAAAATCAAAGAAAATCAGCATGTCGTCACGCTGGAAATCCAAGGTAAGACTTATACCAGTGAAAATTTGGCGAAAGAATACCAAAGGTGGATGAACACCGGTAAAAGCGACGTCGTCTTCATCATAGGCGGCAGCAACGGAATCGGCAAAGCAGTTCAAAAACGTTCCGACCAGGAGATCAGTTTCGGTTCCCTCACCTACCCGCATCAAATGATGAAGGTGATGTTGCTTGAGCAGATATTCCGAGTGAATAAGATTATTAGGAATGAGAGTTATCATAAGTAGTGTGTTAGAAATAATCTAAGAATCTTTAAGTGGAAATGCTGCTTATATTTCAATGGACTTTATGTTTCAGGATCTTTCGACAGAGAGTAGATTATGTACGTATATACTTCATAATAAAACAACAAATAAAGTAAGTCACCAGAGTTCAGTTTGGATTAAGTATGGGGATGATTGGAAGTTATTTTTCCTTCAAGGTACAAGTACAAGCAGATAAAAATTTATAATACGCTCGGCATAATCACCAGTGAACTGTTTATGTCGAGGAAAGTTTTAAGTAGAGAAGCAATCGAATTAAACTCAAAAAGGAAATTGGAATTAAAATTATAAGATGCTAGTATTTTTGTTTTTTTAATCATTTAAAACTATAATGATACGAATGAATATATAGTTTAGAACAGTTAATAGTAATACATATCACTTTCATTTACAAAAACCAGAATAAAGAATGATATTAAAGAAATTAGATGAGCCTGATAAAAATATGGAATATAATAATGATATGAAAGTTGAGATATAAAGAAAAGTGTACTACAGCTTTAGCTCCAGTACACTATTTATGAGAACAGAAAATATTTATAGACTATTTGCCATAAGCTCTGCTTGATCAACGATATTATCAACTGCTATCTTCTGAAGATCCGGTGAATAGCCATACTTCTTTATTAATCTTCTCATCTTCACCCTCATTTTAGCTTGAGTACTTTCTCGCTTATGCTAATCAACACTTATTTGTTTAATTGAATAAAAAGTTATCGTATATAAATTGGTGGATTTTATAATGAACTTAGCCACCTTTGATACAAAAAACGTCATGTGAATTTCATGTTATATTGAAAGTTAACCACAACACTCAATAAAGGAATGAAATCACATGACGCAACTTCATGATAACACTGAATCCATCAAAGACAAACACCTCACCAAAGAGGAACGGGCTCAAATTGAGGTTTTAAAGAAAGAGAAATACTCCAATCGTGCGATTGCCCGCCGTTTAAGACGCGCGCCGCAAACGATCAATAACGAAATCCATCGCGGCACTGTCCAGCAGATGCGGCGTCAGAAACAGAATGGAAAAACATATGATTACGCGTATTATGTCTATGATCCAGACCATGCCCAAACACGCTATGAAATGCAACGACTTCACTGTGGCAGACGTCCAAAATGGAGCTTGTCCGATGCATTTGTCGACTGGGCAGATGCACAGATGCTGGATCACCACTGGTCACCGGATGCGGTCGTCCTGCGAAACAGGCGGATATGTTCCCTGCTGAGCTGATGCCGTGTACGACAACACTGTACCACTGGATTGACCGGCATATCATGCGCACGAAGAACATTAACCTATCGGAGAAGATGCGCCGCAATACAAACTCAAAAACGCGCAAGAATCGTGAACATAACCGCGATCTGGGGCCGTCCATCGCAGACCGGCCGGAAGCTGTCGAATCCCGAGAGACATTCGGTCACTGGGAAATCGACACCGTCATCGGTGCAAAACACAAGGATGATGCGGTGCTGTTGACACTCGCGGAACGACAGACCCGATTTGAAGTACTATTAAAAGTAGATGGCAAGGCGGCGCACCCCGTCACTGAGGCGATTGAATCGCTCGTTGACCGTGCCGGCGACTACATGCCGTCGTTATTCAAGACGATCACATCGGATAATGGCTCTGAATTCAGTGCACTTCATGACACCTTGAAACATGTGACAGACGTCTACTTTGCCCGGCCGTTTGCGTCATATGAACGGGGCACCAGCGAGAATCAGCATAAATTCATTCGCCGGTTTATCCCGAAAGGCCAGCCGATCTCTGCCGTCAGTGATCGACAGATCCAGCGCATCCAACGATGGATGAATGATTATCCACGTAAAATCCTGGGTTACCAGACACCGCATGAGCATTTCGCCAAGGCACTCAATCAAACACACATGGCACAAAGTGCCTAGTGTAAATTTCTTCACCTCCCCCTCGGGGGAGGTGAAGCCCAGCCACCAGCGTGGTTTCACAAACTCTGGATTGGGATGATCCCCGGGTGGCTAAGTTAAACTTGAAATTCGCGATAAATTATATTTAACTTCTAGCACACGATTATTTGAAACAGGCAGAAGCATCAAAGAGAATGTAATTGGGTATATTCAGGAGCAGAGATGAAAAAGGGATATATGATCAGTTCTAAAGTAAACTGATGCAAAATATTGAAAAGGTGGAGAGTTGGAATGAACATTTTAATTTTAGGTGGGACTGGACGGGTCGGCAGCCATATGTTGAAACATGCACTTGACGACGGGCACCAAGTCACGGCACTGGTGCGTGATGCAGAGAAAATACAAGTGGAAAGCATCAATTTAACAGTTGTCGAGGGTAATGTGCTGAACAGGTCAGACATACTGAATGCGATGAACGGTATAGATATGGTGATCAGTGCACTTGGTACGGACGGCACTACTACCCTCTCAGAAGGCCTCCCTTCAGTTATAGAAGGTATGGAAGAAAGAGGCCTAAAACGCCTCATCACCATCGGGACTGGTGGGATATTGAACAGCAGGACAGAGCCCGGACTGTTACGTTATCAATCGAACGAATCGAAAAGAAAAACGACACGGGCAGCAGAGGAACATCATAAGGTCTTCAACCTCCTTGAAGACTCCCAACTTGATTGGACGATCGTCTGCCCTACCTACTTGCCCGATGGTGAATATACGGGTCAATATCGGGCAGAACGTGACTATCTTCCTGAAGGTGGTAAAATGATTTCTGTTCCTGACACGGCGGAGTTTGCGTACAGCCAGATACAGGATGATAGATTTATAAGGAGCCGCGTAGGACTGGCGTATTAATACCCCTTGCGTCTATAACGGCACAACCCTAATCAGACGACAGGTCTATTTAAAATATTAAATAGACAATAGACATATATTTTCCAGGAGGCGCATATGTATGAAGAACGCTGAACAGCTTAAATCCATACTGAACAAATTGGATGGCCAGAAGTACGGCACCTATAAACAGTTGAAAGGGACTTATCAGTTCGACCGCTTCAAGCTGGCAATCGATCACGTACAGGTCGACCCTTACGCCCCGCCATCCAAAATGCGGATTATAATGAATCGTGATACAGCAGGAATTCCAGCCGAATTGCTCGATTCAAAGGACAAAATCATAGCAGTAGCGGATTTTCTGACACGTGCATTTGGTGAGAGTATTAAAAAACATAAAAACGGCGCTAAAATGAACAGTAAAAACATCAAGATCCTGATTGACCGCCCCGGTGAAGAAATTTTGGAGCGGACTTCTGTCGTCATCGGTGAACATGAGCTCGAAGTACGCTTCGAAGTCGGTCTGCCGGCTGCAGGCCGGAGGATTCTGGGCAAGGCAGCAGCGGATATAATTACTGGTATACTGCCTAAAATTGCAGATGACTCCCTGCTGTATCAGAACCTTGACCAGAAAGGACTTGAGAAGCAAGTGAGTCTGGTGCTCGATCAGATGCATATTCGACAAGTGCTTAATCAAAAGAATCTAGTGGCATTTGTGGCGAACGGTGCCATCCTGCCCCGCACTAGCGGTGTGTCAGATAAGCCATTGCAAGGAGCAGTGCCGTTTTCAAGTCCAGAAAACCTCAAAGTTCAGATCGATCTCCCAAGTGGAAAGACAGTCACAGGTATGGGTATTGCTGAAGGCATCACCCTGATTGTCGGGGGCGGTTATCACGGCAAGTCTACCCTGCTTCAAGCGTTGGAACGCGGTGTCTACAATCATGTTCCGGGGGACGGCCGCGAGATGGTCATTACACGGAGTGATGCAGCGAAGATCCGAGCGGAAGATGGCCGTAATATCGAAAAGGTGAACATCAGTACATTCATCAATAATTTGCCCGCGAAAAAAGATACACACGCCTTTTCAACGGAGAATGCGAGTGGTAGCACTTCGCAGGCCGCAAACGTGATTGAAGCGCTTGAATCAGATTCTAGCCTTCTATTGATCGATGAGGATACTTCAGCAACCAACTTCATGATCCGCGATGCCCGGATGCAGAAGCTCATTGCCCGTGATAAAGAGCCCATCACACCTTTTTCGCAAAAAGTAAAGCCATTGTACGATGAGGAAAATGTATCGACCATACTGATAGTAGGCGGTTCTGGTGATTATTTCGATGTGGCGGACCAGGTGCTGATGATGGATGAATACAGGTTGAAAGACGTGACGGATGCCGCAAAGGAAATTGCTGCGTCAGATGCAGATAAAAAAGGAAATATGTCAGACGAGAAATTCAGCGAGATCAGCCAGAGGATTCCACTGAAGTCAGGGTTCTCGAAATCCGGAAAAGATGATCGGCTGAAAGCAAAGGGGCGCACTACGATAATGTATGGCAAGGAGCCGATTGAGTTGGCAGGGCTGGAACAGCTTGTAGATGACAGCCAGACAAACTGTATCGCAGTCATGATCGATTATCTCAGACACAACGTACTGGATGACACTCTGACATTATCCGAGGCCGTCGACCAGGTCTACAAGCATATGGAACGTAATGGACTGGATGCGCTCTTGCCCTACTCCGGTCATCCTGGTAACTTGGCGCGGCCGAGGAAGCAGGAATTCATCGGTGCACTCAACCGTTATCGCGGTTTCAAAATCAAAGGGTGACCTATAAGGACTTTTATGAAAAGTACACAAACCAATATTAAAGAAGGATAGATTCGATCAACGAATCTATCCTTCTTTTTTGGTTTCACACATTCTATTGCTGCAGTTTTCCGGCTGTGTATCCACCATCGACAGGTATCGTAACGCCACTGATCTGTCTGGCCAAATCCGAGCATAGGAACATAACAGCGTTGCCCTGGTCCTGGGGGGTCGCCATCTCACCTCTAGGCAGGGATTCGAGCACGCCGTTGTACTGTTCAGGATGACTCTCCGCCCACCCTTCGATGGCCGGAGTGATAGTAGCCCCCGGGGCAATTGCGTTTATCCTTATATTCTGTTTGCCGTATTCAAGAGCAACTGATTTCGTCAGTCCGACCACACCGTGTTTAGAAGCAGTGTATGGAACCATATTCGGCGCGCCCTCCAATCCAGCTCCTGAAGCGGAATTGACGATGGCACCGCCACCTGTCTTCAGCATCGCATTGATTTGGTGCTTAACACAGTAGAATACGCCGTATAAGTTTATTTTTATGGTCTTATCCCAGTCTTTTGAGTCCATATCGCCTATTTTAACCTGGCCTGCGTTGATGCCGGCATTGTTATGGGCAAAATCCAATTTGCCGAAAGCAGAGACGGTTTCGTTCACCAGTGCTTCAACTTGTGTTTCATCACTGACATCACATTTGAAGAATTGTGCCTCGCCTCCGTTGTCTTTTATGATTTTGATGGTTTCCCGTCCGCCTTCTTCACTGATATCGGATACCATCACTTTTGCGCCTGCTTCTGCCAAAGCAACAGCGCTTGCGCGCCCGATGCCTGAACCAGCTGCAGTGACCAGCCCCGCTTTATCCTTCATAAGTCCTGTCATGGGAACTTCCCTTCCTTAAGTGGTTTTACACTCTTATATTACCTTAGCGTAGGATTTAGGGGAAATATAATGGACATAATAGAAAAAATGACGATTCAACCCCTTGTCGGGGTAGGTCGCCATTCATTTTAATCCTATAAATCTTTATCTTTCTGATTCATAAGCTTATTATATGCTTCGAGATACGTTTTTTCTGCATCAGAAGCCCTGTCCATCGCATTCATGGCTCTGTGCCATAGCGGATAGATTGGCTCGGGTTGCGTCAGGTCGTTTATCTGGACGATTTGGTTATCCGTCAGCTGCAAATCGTATGACGCGATGTTTTCCTCAAGCTGTGCTTTGTTCCTCGTGCCAAGAATTACAGAATCGACATTCGGTCTATCCCTCAACCAGGCCAAGACGACTTGAGGAACAGTGGCGTTATGATCGGAAGCTACATCCTGAAGCATTTCGACAAGATCAAAGAATAGTTTTTCATCTTTGACATAAGGTTCTCCCCAACCCTCACCTTGGCGGGTACCTGGTTCTGCTTTTCTGTCTCTTGAAATCTTGCCGGTCAACAGACCTTCACCGAGCGGTGACCATATCGTATTGCCGATGCCCAGTTCCTTTGCTGCAGGCAGCAGTTCATACTCCGCTTCCCGGGATTCAGGTGTGTAATAGACCTGATGGGCAATTGGTGGCATCAAATTATTTTCAACAGCGAATGTGTGGGTTTTGGCCAATGCCCATCCACTATAGTTGGACACGCCCCAATATCTGATCTTGCCTCTTCTGATGAGGTCATTCATCGCCAGAACTGTTTCTTCAACCGAAACCTGGCCATCCCATACATGAACATAATAAAGGTCCAGGTAGTCGGTGCCGAGCCTATTGAGTGTCTCATCAATGGATGCTTCGATATTGATGCGGGTCGCACCGACATCATTCGGGTTATCTGTCAATTGGAAACCCGTCTTGCTGGCAATCACCATATCTTTGCGTTTATCCCGGATTGCTTTGCCGAGTACAATTTCAGCATCACCCTTAGCATAAAGGTTCGCAGTATCGAAATGGTTGATGCCATGTTCCAAGGCATAGTCGACCAACGCATCTGCGGTACTCTGATCCATGTCTCCTGCGGCTTCAAAACCTTTTGTTCCGCTGAACGGAATGGTTCCAAGTGCATATTTGGACACGTTCAGACCAGAATCACCTAGTAGTCTATAATCCATCTTCATCCCTCCATTGCTTTTTTCTCTACCCTGCTCTCAATTTAGTAAAACTTGAAGACGAGATGGCCCCTCACCCAGAGGATTCAACCATTTCATTCGATATGCTGTCGAAGTGATATATGCTAGAATACATGCAAGCAACAACTATTGGCAAAACAGCAGAGGGGGCGGTAATATGTCGAATGAAAAAGACGAAATCATTTTGCGTGGTCTTAGAGCGAATAACCTGAAGAATATCGATCTCAACATCCAAAAGGAAAAGATTACGGTGTTTACAGGAATTTCAGGGTCAGGCAAGAGTTCTGTCGTCTTCGATACACTCGCAACGGAAAGCAGAAGGCAAATGACGATGAATTATCCGATGTATGTAAGAAATCAGATGCCTCGATACGAGCGTCCGAAAGCGAACCTGATGAAGCAGCTCAGCTCCGTGGTCGTCGTCGAACAGCGGCCGATCGGCGGCAATTCCCGCTCGACAGTCGGTACGTATATGGATGTCGACCCACTCATCAGACTTTTGTTCTCACGCGTCGGCGAGCCTCCGATTGAATCTGCAACGGATTTCTCCAGCCAGAGTTCTTTCGGAAAATGTCCATCGTGCAACGGGTTTGGTGAAATTGTCGCTCCCGACCTCCATAAATTGGTCGACGTCGATAAATCGCTGAGGGAGTACGCTGTACGATTCAAGCCACTGTCGCCATCTGGTTGGCAAGGTAGATGGATGATAACAGGAGAATTATTCAATCCGGACATTCCCATCAAGGAATTTTCAGAGGAGGACTATCAGCTCTTCATTTATGGACCGCCTGAAGGAGAGCGTGTTTTTGCTCCCTTCCACACTAAAGATGGCCCCCATCCCCACGAGTGGGATGGCTTGCTGCCGCGTTTCACCCGCCTGTACATCAACCGGGATGTATCAAAGCTTGCCCAGACTTCACTGGATGATGTATTGGAAATGACCAGCCGGAAGCCTTGTCCGACATGCCAAGGATCCGGGTTGAATCCTGAAGTGCTGGCATGTAAGATTAATGGATTCAACATCGCAGATTATAATGGATTCGAGCTGACGGAACTATTGACAGAGCTTGAAAAAATCAACGATCCCATCGGCTCTGCGATCGCTCTCCAGACGATCCCCTCCATCAAACAGCTTATAGACTTGGGGCTTGGCTATCTGAGCCTCTCCCGGAAGATGGCGACGCTCTCCGGCGGAGAGGCCCAACGGGTAAAAATAGCGCGTCACCTGGGCAGCAGCCTGAACAACATCACATATATCTTTGATGAACCTACTGCGGGGTTGCACCCCGAAGAAGTAGCTTTGCTCATACAGATGCTGAAGCAGATTAAAATGCAGCATAATACTGTCGTCGTCATTGAGCATGACACATCCATTATTAAAGTCGCTGATGAAATCATTGAGATGGGCCCAGATGCCGGGGCGCGCGGTGGCGAGGTCATCTACCAGGGAAATCAACAGGGCTTGGAGCAGTCGTCTGCTGCAACGACACTCCAGCGTACAGTTGAAGTCAATGACCACCCGCGCCAGGCTGAAGAATCGTTTTCCATCAAACATGCGTCAATGAATAACTTGAAGGATATAACAGTCGATATCCCGAAAAATGTCCTCGTTTCCGTCTGTGGGGTTTCCGGTTCCGGCAAGAGTTCATTTATGTTGGAAGCATTTCCTGGGAAATATCCCGAAGCGATTATGGTCGGCCAGTCACCTATTGGCGTATCGAGTCGTTCGACACTGGCGACATATATGGGGATCATGGACGATATACGGGCGATATATGCGCGGGAAACCGGCGAGCCAGCCGGGTTGTTCAGCTTTAACTCCTTGGGGGCTTGTCCAGTCTGCGATGGTAAGGGAATCACTAAGCCGGATGTCGCTTTTGCGGACCCTGTAACGGTGACTTGTGAGGCTTGTGGGGGCACAAGGTATTCCGACGAGGCATTGTCGCATTCGTACAAGGGGAAGAATATCGTGGAAGTTCTCGCCCTTACAATCGAGGAGGCGAAAGACTTTTTTGAACGGCCGAAGGTGATAAGCCGCATCAGTACTTTGATGGATGTCGGCTTGGAATACCTGACCCTTGGGCAGACGACAAGTTCCTTGAGCGGAGGAGAAGTGCAGCGATTGAAGCTGGCGAGTCATCTGAAAAAAGAAGGGCAAATCTATATTTTGGATGAACCTTCCTTAGGTCTGCATGCCCAGGACAACGATAAACTGCTCAATGTATTCCAGCGTCTTGTAGATCAGGGGAATTCAGTCATCATCATTGAACATAATGTCGATTTCATAGCGGCAAGTGATTGGATAATCGAGCTTGGCCCTGGTGGAGGCAAGAATGGTGGCGAAGTAATTTTTGAAGGGACCCCACAGAAGATGGCTACTGCTGATACATTGACTGCAAAGTGGCTGAAGCGATGAAGAAGCGGCTCGAATGCGGCAAGAAATTTAAACGTGCTATTAGAAAGATTCTTTCGCAAAATAAGAAGATATCAAAACTCTTAAGTGTTCATTTTGTACAAAAATCCTGGAATGATATATTCATCCCAGGATTTTTTAAATCGATGGTTGATACAGAAAGTGTTATAGACCCATATTGACGAATGGACGATGATAGTCAAGAGTACCTTTAATCTGTTTCACGTTGACATCTGTACCTTCGAGCCATTTCTTAAAATCAAAGATAACAGGTTTTTTGTCCGGTCCGATGACGAACCATGCTTTTGATGCTTTAGGAAAATAGACTGAGGTGTGGATGGTGCCCGCGGAGGCGTCATACTTATCGGAAAAGACGCCGTGTTCCGGATTGTTCATGACTTTGAAAGCCTCATAGGGGTTCGTGGAGTATTGTTGCTGTTCTTGTACCGTCTGCTCACGCTGGCGTGTTTCTTCTTGACGGTAGCGATTTTCTTCTTCAAGCAGATGGAAGTGGTTTGTACATACATTAGATCTTCTGGCCACGACCTTCCTTGGAGAGGCTTCAATGACATAGGAAATGCCATCGGGGTCCAGGGCTACATAACTAAACGATTGCCGGTGGGGTATCTCTTTCAATAGTGCGACAGCTTCATCAACATTTGCACATGTTTCCAATACCAGACGGCCAATCATATTACATAGGAAGCCATCATCCGAATTTTTACTGTGAGTGAAGTTGTATCCCATCACAAGGCCCTTCTCGTTCATACCATCGATTCGCCCTGTAATCTGCATGGAAGGTCCAATTGTAGCATACCCATGATCTGTAGGGGCATAGAATACATAACGGCCTTCATATCCACGGGGATGGCTATCATAGTTGCGTACCATGAAGTCACTGTCAGTGAAGATCGAGCATCCGCTCCTGACATATTCCAGATAATAGCCGCCAAATAGACGAAATGCTTCTTCCATCTCCATGCCGAGTGCATCTGCGAGACCATAGATTTCGTCAAGGATGGCTGGCGAGAATTGAGAGATGATAGATATGAATTTTTCAGAATTAATCAGGAAATGACGGTCTTTCTTAGGACCCCACTGCTTTTCACGGTTTGGGAGTATCAAGGAGTCTCTGAGCTGTATGCCCTGATAATAGCCAAAATCATAATGCGAGCCTCTATATTGAATGACATCGCTGTAGAATTGCTTCATTATATCTCCGCCTCTAAATATTCTTCATATCAGTATACATATTTTATAGGAAAATACATTAATCTTGCTTGTATAAAGTAACTAGCATAACAAAAAAGCAGACGGGAAGTATCGAACACACTCCCCGTCTGCTTTTTTGTTATGCTAGTAGTAATTTTAATGTTTTATCTCTGTATCCATTCCCAAGCTTTATTGATTTCAGCCTTATCGAAGTGCTGGACTTCTATACCGGGAAGCCAATTGATCACGCTTGATCCTAAATCGACCCATGGTTGATTAGATACAAAAGCAAACTTTTTATATTGCTTCCAATGTTTAAGGTCGACAGCACTTCCGCTTAGGAAGGCATCTGCATCAGTACCTTCCAGATCCTTTATATAGATGAGACCGCTGAGCTTTTGATTACCCCCGTACTTGTCATTGATGAATGCTTCTGCATTCCTCACATCACTCTCACTCAGCTCTCCATCCATCTCGATATATACAGTATTCGGATATCTGCTTTCTTCAATCTTCATCATGGTTGGACCAACTCCTTGATGACGTTTCTATTTTCTATTATTTTACCCGTTCCCAGATTATCTGAAACAGGGATACGGGTAGTTAGAGTAGTCGAAAACGCACATTATAAAGGCGTTATTTATATCTTGATCATTTATTTTTTATAACGCTTAAAATTAGAGTAAAACCTTTGAAATCCTTTATTATCAACCTTAATAAGATTTTAATAATCCTGTAATAACGTAAGTAATGCTAGTGCGACCGTCGTTATGTAAAAAGAAATACCCACATGTAAAAAATGCGGGTATTTTGAGTAGAACTCTGTATAGAAGTCCGATATTCATAGGTTATTTTGATGAGAATTATTTAAGTTTCACTCATCAAGTTTTTAAGTTTTGGACTTACAAGTATTAGGAGAACCCCGATGCCTAGAGCAGTAAGTCCAGAATACAGGAAGTAATCCTCTGTACTGATGACGCTGTAGATCTTTACCATCTGCGCGTTGAGCCCTTGAGCCATGGCGTTCGATAGGAACCAGACGCTCATCATCTGTGAAGTGAATGCCTTAGGAGCGAGCCTTGTTGTTGTAGAAAGTCCGATAGGGGAAATGCACAATTCCCCGAGTGTAATGAGCATAAAGCTTAGGACGAGCCATATAGGGTTGATCAATTCCTGTCCACCTGTTAAAGGTATGATCATCAGAAGATAGGCTACTGCCGCCAATATGACGCCTAAGGCGAATTTGATTACAGTAGATGGATTGAATCTACCCAATTTAACCCAAAGAAGCGAAAATATTGGTGCGAATATAAGGATGAACATTGGATTCAAGGATTGGAACCAAGCAGCTGGAATTTGAAAATCTATCAATCCATTAGTCAAGTTTGCCATATCCAACTCTGTCTTCTTATCGGAGAATTGAGCCAGAATCGTCGAACCTTGTTCCTGGATCATCCAAAATGCGACTGAAGCGATGAAGAGAGGTATGTACGCGAATACATTACGCTTTTCGCTTTTTTCAACTTTTTTACTTTTTAAGATTACAATAATATAAATGGTCGGTAATAATACACCGATTAAAGTGATTACATTGGAAAAATTACTTATTTTAAGTTCATCCGTCAAGTATGCAACGATGACGAGTGCTGCAATGACTATCGCAGCTATAGTCAAATATTTCATTACATTTAATTTATCGCTTTTACTCAATGGATCAGGCACGCCTTTACCCAAGTCCCCAAGAAATTTATTGCCGGTGAGCACATAGATGACAAGCCCTATGAACATACCGATTGCCGCTGCAGCAAATCCTGCGTGGAATCCGACGTTTACCTGCAACCACCCTATAATCAATGGAGATATAAGTGCGCCCATGTTGATGGACATATAGAAGAGGGTGAAACCTGAATCGATTCGGGAGTCATTCTTCTCATACAACATGCCTACTGTTGTACTTATGTTTGGCTTCAATAGTCCGGATCCGATTATGATGAACAGTAAAGCAACCATCAGAAGCGTGAAATTGCCTGGTATTGCCATTAGAATATGTCCGATCATAATCAGGACGCCACCATAGAATAAGGCGTTTCGCGTACCGGTGATCCTGTCAGCCACCCAGCCGCCGATGGTGCCGGTCATATATATTAAAGCACCATATATGGAAACGATCTGCAGTGCTGTGCTCTGATCGAGCCCAAAGCCACCTTTAGTGACAGAATAATAAATATAGTAGGCCAGTATGGCCTTCATGCCATAGTAGCTGAACCTTTCCCAAAATTCAGTGAAAAATAGCGTAGACAGACCTTTTGGATGACCAAAGAAACCTTTATCTGGAACGTTAGTATTTTGATTTGCCATCATTATCCTCCTCAATATTATAAATTTAAACATTGGATATTATAATTTTCAAACTAAAATTGGTCTAAAAAGTATGAATTATGGATTATTACAACAATTATTTTGTTAAATAGAGATAAAATGACCATATACAAGTATAAAGTGAATTTAAGTTAAAAATGATTATCGCATGGTAGGAGCACAATACACCATGTAAAATTGATAGTATAATAGTATGAGATGTAAATTATTCAGGTCTATGGCCAGAAGTATCAAGGAGGTTTATGATGAAACAGAGAAGTAATGCGAATCAAGAAGAGCTGGAATGGATTGTTGAAGAACCATCGGAGTTGCTGAAGTTTTTATTTGCAGCTATGCCCTCCCGCAGCAGGAAATCGGTGAAGGATCACTTGAGTCATGGTCAGGTCTTCGTCAACGGGGAGGGCACAACGCAGTTTAATGATCCGCTTGAACACGGCGATCATGTTAAAATTCTTCCTAAAATAGCATCAAAGAACGTAAAGATTAAAGGTATCAAGATTCTGCATGAAGATGATGATATTGTTGTAATCGAAAAGGATGCAGGGATCTTATCTATCGCATCAGATAAAGAAAAACAGCTGACCGCGTATCGTCAATTGGCAACTTATCTGAAGGAGGTCAATCCCAAGAACCGGATATTTGTTGTTCATCGTTTGGATCGTGAGACCTCCGGCATCATGATATTTGCGAAAAGCAAATACATTCAGCAGAAACTGCAAAATGCATGGAAAGAGGCTGTGCCGGAACGGATGTACATCGCGTTGGTCGAAGGAAAAGTGAAGGAAAGCGGCACGATCACATCATGGCTGACTGAGAACAAGGCATTGATTATGCGTTCGAGCAAGAATCCAAACAAAGGAAAGAAGGCAGTCACGCATTATGAGATATTGAAGTCCGATCGAAATTTTACGCTGTTGCAGGTGAATCTGGAGACTGGGCGTAAAAACCAGATCCGTGTGCATATGCAGGAGATTGGGCACCCCATTGTGGGCGATAAGAAATATGGTTCCCGCATCAACCCGATCGGCAGGATTGGCTTGCATGCCCATGCGATGTCTTTCATCCACCCAACAACTAAAGCAACCATGCGATTTGAGTCGGCCATACCTAAGTCATTCACGAAAAAAATAAATTGATGAAGATACTTCCCCGGCGTGCCGCAGTAGGCATGCCGGTATTTTTTATGACTGAATATTACGGCTATATAAATCGCATTGCGACTACTTATAAGTCGTGATAATATGACCACTATACCAATCATCCTACAAATTTTAAGGAGAACGATATGATACATAAAACCAACCGTGTGCATCTGGTGGAGCAAGTAGCCATACAGATGGAAGACTTGATAGTGTCTGGCATTTGGCGAGTAGATGAAAAGATTCCCCCAGAGATAGAGTTGATGAGGGAATTTGATGTCAGCCGAAATACATTGCGTGAAGCGATACGTGCTTTGGTTCATGCAGGATTACTCGAATCCAAGCAGGGCAGCGGCACTATAGTCCGTTCTGCAAATGCGCTCAGTGCGACATTAAAGCGCTATATCAAAAAATCAGCTTTACTGGATACACTTGATGTTCGTCTGGCTCTAGAACAGCAGGCAGCGCAATTAGCAGCGACATATAGAAATGAAACAGATTTGGCAACGCTTGAACAATGTATTGAGGCTTGCCGACAGGCGGTCCGTAAGAAAGATCGTAAAAAGTTCATCGAAATGGATACACGCTTTCATCAGACTATAGTCCAGGCATCTGATAATCAATTGTTGATTGATCTATATGAACCGCTCTTAGAAAATATCTCGGAATCGATAGAAGCACTGATAAACTTGAACACACCATTAAAATATGAAGAAGAGCTGCACCTTGATTTATTTGCAGCAATACAGAATAAAGATAAAAAGGCAGCTTCAGTGTATGTCGAAGAGTACATAGGCGCACTGAAAAAAGATGTCTCTGAAATGATGGAGGAATAATTGCATGGATAAAAACGAAATTGGGTCCAAATTTGGTTCAAGGCGTAATTGGCTGCTAGTCATAGGGATTATTCTGGTGGGGGCAAACTTAAGGGGACCTCTGACTTCGGTTGGGGTTCTCATTCCATTCATCAGAGAAGACCTGGCAATCAGCAACGCAGTTGCCGGAGCCATCACTACATTGCCTCTACTGGCGTTCGCCCTACTCTCTCCGATTGCCCCTAAAATCGCCAATCGGATCGGTATGGAGCGGACCGTTGCCTTATCGCTCGTCATACTTATTGTAGGAGTTGCAGTCCGTTCGCTTTCAGGGGTCAATTCTCTTTTCCTGGGAACTTTTTTTATAGGACTGGCAATATCAGTAGGGAATGTACTGATACCTGGTATCATCAAAATGAAATTCCCATTTAAAATCGGCCTAATGACGGGTATCTATGCTATTTTCATGAATGTATTCGGTGCACTCGGTTCGGGAATCAGCGTACCCCTCGCTTCATCCGGGAGCCTTGGATGGCAGGGTGCGCTTGCACTTTGGATTATACTAGCTGCAACTTCCCTATTGATCTGGCTACCTCAACTTAAAGAAAGCGGAGGCAGGCAAGCCGCCGTCAAGAAAGAGAAGGGAGACAGTTTACTGCGCTCTCCTCTGGCATGGAAGATTACGGTATTCATGGGGGGACAATCTTTGATTTTCTATACGCTGATCACATGGATGCCGGATATCCTCCAACAAAATGGCTATGATTCCAATACTGCCGGTTGGATGGTCTTCCTGATGCAGTTTGCTATCATACCAGTTACTTTTATTGTACCTGTGGTAGCAGAAAAGATGAAAAATCAGGTTATGTTGAGTTTCATGACAGGCGCTCTGTTCATTATTGGGTTAGCCGGATTGCTCCAAGGGGGTGCGCTGCTGGTGCCACTATGGGCGATACTGATCGGTATCGCAGCAGGTAGTGCTTTCAGCTTATCCATGATGTTCTTCACTCTGAGGACGAAAGACGGCAAGGAGGCCGCAGCACTATCAGGGATGGCCCAATCATTCGGTTATCTGCTTGCCGCGGTCGGTCCAGTACTGGTCGGCGCCTTGCATGATATAACAGGCGGTTGGACGTTGCCGCTTACACTTCTTATCGCTTTGGCGGTCATCATATTGATTGTAGGGACCGCTTCAGGAAAGAAAGGTCAGGTAACTGCCTAAAAGTGGGCTGGAAAAGCATAAATATCTAAGCAACAAATAAAAGTCGTATCCGTTATGGATACGACTTTTATATTTGAGTATTGGAAATATCATACGGCTACCTTGCCTGATAAGCTTCATCCCAAAGGTTCAACTTTGTTCCTATGCCTTTTTTTAGGGCATTCTGATAGATCCTATACCCCCATGCCACATCATAGACTGGCTGCCCACCTAGGCCATATAAGATGATGTCGTCTTTAGATGTCCGCCCTCCGACCTTTCCGGTGATGATATCCCCGATGTCGGTGATGATGCTGGAGTCCATTTTTTCTTCCTCGATCCAATCCAGAAGCTGTCTGCCGATCACGCCCATTGTCGGATTATAATAAGGATAATGGTCTTCATCTATCGTCGCTTCATACATCGCCCAATTATCAACGATCAGTTTCATATCATCAATCGCAAATTTAGGGTCGAAGTCGCCGCTTGATGAAACGGTGAATAACGCACCAGGCTTGACCCATTCCTTTTCGATTTTTGGATTTGCGTCCCCAGCTGTCGCCAGGTTTATGACATCACTTTCTTTGATGGTATCTTCAAGAGTATTCGTAATCTCGATATTAAGACTGGAAAATTTTTTGCTTAGCCTATCTTTCAATGCTTGTGCGGTAGATTCATGAGCATCGAATATCTTGATTGTTTTTATGTTTTCACATACATCCAATATAGCCTCTGCACTAGAGGTGCCGATTGATCCTGCGCCTACCACCCCGAAAATTTCAGAATCAGGATTTGCCAAATACTTCGCACCCACTCCAGGGATCGCCCCAGTCCTCCAGGCACTTAACAGATTGGCGGATTGATATGCCAGGGGTACTCCTGTATCAGCATCATTCAAAGTCATCATCAATATGGAACGCGGAAGGCCTTTGTCTACATTGGCTATGTTTGAACCATACCACTTACAGCCAGACACTTTGTAGTCTCCACCCAAATATGCGGGCATCGCCATGAACCTCCTATCAGGCCCGTCTTTTGGCATGCCTTCATGTGCCGGGTTGGCCGGGAAATCAATCAACATGCCATGTGAGTTATCATTGGCCCCACCCATTACATAATCTCCACTACTCAATAGACGGAAAACCGCCTCCATTTCCTTGATGCACGCGTGCATATTGAGTACACCCGCCTCAATCATATCCTTCTCATTCAAATACAGAAAATCGACTCTGGACTGTTCCATGTATATTCACTTCCTTCTAAACTTCTCTACCCTTATAACCCTGATGAGTTGCGCTTACTGATGGGAAGACAGATCTACTTCATATCTATAAATCAGCTCTCCATTTGGATCGCATTTTCCAGTGAATTTAAAACCGAGTTTTTCATATAGTTCTTTGGCGACATCGTTGCCTTCTACGAAACTGAGATAAATTTCCCCGACATCATATGTTTTTATAACAACGTCGATCAAATGCTTCATGGCATTTCGTCCAAACCCCTTGCCTTGTTGGGCTGAATCTATCATGATCCTGTCTATCCATGCTGTTTTTGGTTCGCCTACAAAACCATACATGGCAAACCCAACCAGTACATCGTCTGCATAGATGGCGACAGGACGCCATGCACTGCAATCCCTCGCTTCTTCAAGGCATTCCTCAATTGTTTCTATAAAAGAAAGCTGATGGTCATTCAACTTTATTTTTCTGCTTATGATTTTGTCATCCGGCTGAATATTTTCCAGTGAAATTACACTCATCTTAAACGTCCTCATCTATATGATTTTTAAGTATATACCCATTGAAGCTTTAGAATCTTAAACTGCTAATTCTATAAGTATAGCTCTAAATAAAAAGGTTTTCAAAAAATGAATTGTTATGACGATATAAATTTGAAAGGTGATCTATATTTTAATGTTTGACAACTATCTTATAATGAACTATATTTTATTATAAGATAGTTGGAGGGAGGAAAAGATGTCAGTTTCAAATCAGATCATGAAAGGACTGCTGGATGGTGCAATTCTTGCTTTAATTGCTGAAGATGAAACTTATGGGTATCAAATAGCCGAGAAACTTAAAGAAAAGGCGTTTCCTGATATCAGTGAGGGAAGTATATATCCCGTGCTTCTGAGGCTAAGCAAAAAGGGTTATGTTGAAACACGCATGGTGAAATCGGATAGTGGTGGTCCTAAACGTAAATACTACAGCATCAGCAACAACGGTAAAGAAGAATTGAGAAATTTTAAGGATAAATGGTTAAAGTTGAACCAGGGGATGTCTAATTTATTTGGGGGAGATGAAGATGTTAAGTGAAAAATCGGAGAAGTTCCTAAAGAAATTTCGAATTGAAATGATGGCGCGGGGTAAAGACGATGAATACAGGGATGACCTGGAAGAGGAGTTAAGAGACCATCTGATGCTGGCGGAACAAAATGGAGAAGATCTGGAAAGTGTCACTGGCGGTTCTGTAAAAAATTACTTGAAGACACTTTCGATTGAACTACCAGAGACTAATCACTTGAGAAGAAAAATACTTCTGATCTTTATTTTTTTGATGGGGATGTTCACTATACCGAGTCTGATCAGAGGAGATTTTGACTATACTGTATCTATGCTCATCTATTACATTTCGTTGATTCTATTCGGTCCATTTCTGTTTTATCTGGTTGTTAAGTTCATCTTCATCCGATTTACCGATTTAGAAACGGAAAAGATAAGTAAGATGGGGGTTGTCCTATGTGGAGTGTATGGTGTAATTTACATGGCACTTCTAGTTGGTGGACTCTACTTGGCAGACCGTTATCAGATATATGAATTTATGACACTTTCATCAAAAAGCAATATGATAGCCGGATTATCTTTGCTTGGTATATTCGTCTTTGGGACGGTGATGACGGGTCGGTGGTTCTATACATTTCTGATCATTGCCTTGAGTCTTCCGGAGTTATCAGCGAAAATTTTTGTGGGTGGCAATCCTACAGACGAAAACTATATCATTGTATCGGCTATTGCATTATTTGTAGTCAGCGCAGTTGTAATGACAGTTCTGTTTTTCTACTCGAAAAAAGAAGTTGATGATTAATTGACTGTGTGTTTTGAAAATGGCTGTCAGTTGCTGTAGTACTTTCTCCTCGATATCAAGGATATAAGAAAGAAGGCATCCAAAATTGGATGCCTCCTTAAATGGGTCAAACTATTCAGTCCACTCGGAAACTTTATCAGCGTTATCTTCTACCCAATTCGCTGCAGCATCTTCAGGAGAAGTACCTTCTTCTATATCGAGCATTACTGATTCCATGTCTTCTGTTGTCCAATTGAAGTTATCAAGAACTTTATAAGCGTGTGGGCTTTTATCTTCAAGTTCTTGGCTTGCGATGGTAACAATGTCTTCCGCTTCGCCGAATGTACCTTCAGGGTCTTCGAGGTATTTCAAGTCGTATTTCTGGAATTTCCAGTGTGGGGACCAGCCTGTTACTACAATTTCTTCGTCATTTTCGACTGCTTGACCAAGTTCTGTAGCCATTGCACCTGAGGAAGACGTTTGAACTTCCCAGTCACTCAAATTATCATAATCTTCCAGAGCTCTCTCGGAGGCCTGTACAACACCTGCACCTGGTTCGATGCCTGTAATCGTCTGGTCGGCCTGATCACTCAGGTCTGCAATGGACTCCGCTGGAAAGTCTTTAGGTACTACCAGACCGATAGCCGCGCCTTCAAGGTTAGCACCTAAGTCTTCAATCTGATCTTCATACTCGTCATACAGATCGCCATGTGTGAGAGGCAACCATGCACTTACGGATGCATCTGCTTCGTTGGTGGCGACTGACTGCCACATTACAGCGTTATCCAAAGGTGTGATTTCTACGTTATAGCCTTCATCCTGCAATACTTTCTGCATTACATGGGTAGAAGCAATTTCAGAATCCCACTCTACATAAGATAAAGTAAGTTCTTCTTCACCCAGATTGCCATTGTCACTTGAACTCTCTTCACTTGCAGAGTCCTCTTCGCCTGAACCGCCACAAGCAGCAAGTACTATTGATAGTACAAGCGTCAATACTAATAGATTCCATTTCTTCATGAATATGTCCTCCTATAAAATTATTTTTTTGATTGAGTAAATCTATCTATAATAATCGCTAATATAACGATTCCCAATCCAGCAACAAATCCAGTACCTACTTGAGCCCTTTGTAGGGAACTCAATACTTCTGTTCCTAACCCCGGCGCACCAATCATGGAAGCGATGACCACCATTGAAAGTGCCAGCATGATCGTCTGGTTCACCCCGGCCATGATTGAAGAGCTTGCCAAAGGCAATTGCACTTTGATCAGTTTCTGCATCGGGGTGGTGCCAAATGAATCACTTGCTTCAATGAGCTCAGCAGATATCTGCCTGATTCCCAAGTTCGTCAGACGAATTGTAGGGGGTGCTGAAAAAATGACGGAAGCGAACACTCCCGGCACCATGCCAATTCCGAAAAACGCAACTGCAGGAATCAAATATACGAAAGCGGGCATTGTCTGCATAAAGTCCAAAATTGGTTTCATGACCGTTTCGAAACCAGTACTTTTAGACATCAGTATACCTAAAGGAATGCCCAAAATTACCGATATCAAGCCACTTATGATAACTAAGGTCATAGTGTCAATCAAGTTTGCCCATAATCCTTGGTTATATATGAATAGAAGACCAACCCCAATTAGAATAGGAGAGAGTATCTTATTCTTCATAAATATAAATGCAAGTGCCATTACTATGATTATAAATAATGTAGGAGGGAAGAATTCCAATATTTGAATGATCCACTCCATCAATCCTTCCAGAAATTCTTTGACTGGATCGAATACGAAGCTGAAGGAACTGGTGAGCCAATCGACAAAATCTGATGCCCACTGGGCTACTGGGAGACGAGGGAGATTATCCAGCATTGTCTTCCACCTCATTTCCTTGAGCCAATACTTCAAATACTTTATTGAACTCCAAAATACCGATGCTCTGTCCATTCTCTTCCACTGTCAGCTCATGCACTCCGTCTTTGAACAATGGATATGTTTCATAAAGCAAGGCTTCAGAATTTATGGAAGGAAGATCAGCAGAACGGTTTTCTTCATCAGTATGCTCCATGACATGCTTTACTTTGAGGACTTTCGAACGATCAATGTCCTTAACGAAAGATTTGACGTAATCATTTGCTGGGTTTGTGACGATTTCTTCAGGTTTCCCGACTTGTGCTATTTCTCCATCTTTCATCAGTGCGATGCGATCACCTATGCTCAAAGCCTCGTCGAGATCATGAGTGATGAATACTATCGTCTTCTGCATTTTTTGCTGAAGCTGCAATAGCTCTTGCTGCATCTCTTTTCTGATGAGAGGATCGAGGGCCGAAAATGCTTCGTCCATAAGCAGGATATCCGTGTCATTGGCCAGTGCTCTAGCCAATCCGACACGTTGCTGCATACCGCCGGAAAGTTGATTCGGCAACTGTTTTTTATAATTTCCTAGTCCTACCAGATTCAAAGCCTCTTCTGCCTTTTCTCGCCTCTGCTTCTTTGGGAACTTTCGGACTTCAAGTCCGAATGCCGCATTCTCCAAGATGTTTTTAAAAGGGAAAAGCGCAAAATTTTGAAAAACCATACTCAGGTTCGACCTTCTGAAATCCCTCAACTCACTCGGGCTCAGCTGCGCAACGTTTTTATCTTTAATCAAAAGATCCCCCTCAGTAGGATCAATCAATCGGTTGATCAGCCTGATCAAGGTGGATTTCCCACTACCGGATAGTCCCATGACAACAAAGACTTCTCCTGCTTCGATGCTTAGATTTGCTGACTTGACTGCAACTGTAGCACCAGTTTTTTTAATGATTTCATCTTTTGATGAATTATTATGCAATAATTCTTGTACTTCCTCGTCATATGTACCAAATACTTTAGTGACGTTCTTGATTTCTATTACGCTCAAAAAACTCAGTCCTTACACTTGACTTTATTTCAATACTTTAAAACTAGTACATTCTTAAACGTATCATAGAGATTCAGCTAAATCAAATCTACTTCCCATAAGATATGTCTGTAATAAAAAATAGTAGGTTGCATAGAGTAAGTATATATCGAGTATCGATCATGATTTTTAACAGATTAATAAAAAAGGTCAGAAGTCTCTATAATTAAGATTTCTGACCTTTCTATCTGAAATTGTGTGTACAAATGTCGGGGAAAATTACCTTTATTAAGGTCTATTGGGTATCGTTCACATCTTCTGAATTCGGTTCCTCGTCACTTTCACCATTGTCATCTAATATCTGTGATTTGCCATCGGATAGATTATTCAGGAAATGATCCAGATCGAATCCAGTCATCTGGCCCATACTTTCCTGAAGTTTAGCCATTGTACCCGTGACGGTATTCGGCAATGATTTCAGCTGTTCACCACCTCCGCTGTCCATTATGCGTATGGATTCTACGTTGCTCATGGATTCACTGACTGCTCTGGCGAATTCAGGCATTATTTTGATGAACTGTTCCAGGATGATGACATCTTTATGTTCAGACATCGCTTTGGCACGGCGCTCGATTGCTTCGGCTTCCGCGAGACTTTTCTCCCTTATGACTTGTGCTTCGGCGTTACCTTCTGCGATGCGGGCCTCGGCCCTAGCCTCAGCTTCTTTGGTCCGTGTATAGTAATCTGCCTCAGCCTGTTGCCTCCTCACTTCAACCTGTTGTCTCTCGATTTCAACGTCATTTTCCCGTTCCAGTTTCAACAGTTTCAATTCATTCTGTTTTTCCTGTTCACGGATTTCGAGCCGCTGCTGTTCCACTTCGAGACGTCTTTCTTCTTCTTCAAGTTGGCCGGAGGCTTTAGCAGAAGCATTCGCCTTCTCTGTTTCAGCCAAGTTTCTTGCTTCCTTCAGATCTTTCTCTTTGCGGCTGTCCGCTATGTTCATTTCTCTTTTATACTGTTCATTGGAAATGGTTTCATTATCTTTGGCTTGTTGTATTTCAGTTTCACGTCTGTTTTCGGATTCTGCAATCTCAGCTTCTTTTCTGATCCGGGCGATTTGAGGACGCCCGAGGTTTTCAAGATAATTCTCATCATCCCTCAGGTCGGATAGACCAAGAGACGTGATTTTGAAGCCCATCCGGTTCAACTGATCCTGCGCAATCTCGCGGACCTGTTCGTTGAAGCTTTCACGGTCCTTATTGATCTGTTCGACAGTCATCTTCGACAGGATGGCGCGGAGGTTGGAGTTCAGTACTTCAGAGATTTCGTGCTCGATTTCTTCCTGTTCCTTTCCAAGGAACTGCTCGGCGTATTTGACGATGCCGTCCAGGTCATCAGCCACTTTTACAGTCGCAACCGCCTGACCATATATCCCGACTCCTTCCAGAGTGTAGACTTTTGGCGTGGATATCTGTAGCTGGAATGATTTAAGGGAGACTTTTGTGCCCGTCTGGAACATCTTGAGCCTATGCCCGCCTCCCCGGATGACTTTCATATAGCGGCCCTGGTCATCTTTATAGATGTTGGTTTCTTTTGCTTCATCTCCAAGGTTTGGCCCTGTAACGATGAGCGCTTCGTTGGAAGGTACAGTGCGGTATCTGGCTTTCATGAAGATATACCATCCGACGGCAGCTATGATGGCGATCAGTATGATGGCAATTACTGCAATCAAGGTACCAGTCAATTTAAACATATGTAAGCTCCTATCTCATTAAATTATTTATGTATCAACATCACAGTATTACAAGTATTTATCATTGTAAAGCACATTGGTTAGAATTATCTGAATTTAGTAGGATAAATATATATGTTGCGATAATATTGACTTTTCTGACAAGATTCTGCTAGATTATATAAGTTGGATGACACCGACGTCATGGATGAAGGTAAAGGATGCGAAAAGTAGCATGTCTCCGAAAAGAATTTCACGATGGAGCCCAAAGAATCATGTCAGTTGAACAAGTTTCATCAATATGGCTATGCAGGACAGTATGGCAGAGTGACTATCGTTTCGTCCCTTTCCAGGGGCGTTTTTTAACGGGAAATGACTCGGCTTCAAATACTTGACAGCAACCCGGACATCCTCTAAGTATCAAATCGAGATCTACCCTGGTATTGCATATTCCACCTACGCGGGCATTTTCGTTCTAATCGGCCTGCTAGTATCGAACTTGGGATTGGACCTGATCTTAAAGCTTGCGGTTCCCCTACTGGCATTCATCTATCCGGTTGCGATAGTCCTGATAGTACTCTCTTTAGTTGAGCGCGTAACGGGGGAAAGCAGGAAGATGCATCAGGCTGCAGTATTCGTGACTGCCGTCTATGCATGCTATGAGGTGTTGATCAGCGTCGGCATTGAATCAGAAACTGTTGGTTTCCTCCTTGGTCAAACGCCGTTCTTCGAACAAGGTCTTGGCTGGATGCTTCCGGCCTTTGTTGCAGGAGCGGCGGGCTATGGCGTGGATCGATATAGACGCAGGGCGGCCAGTGGGAATAGACGGAATCCTGCAATACAGTTCAACGATGATATCAAATAGCTGAAGGTCCGCACGGACCTTCAGCTATTATTTTTAAACATCATAAGAACCGATTTACGGCAGCATTTATGTCCGGTGCGTTTGCAATGGCAGAGATTATGCATATACCATCGGCTCCATTTTCCAGACAGGCCATGTAATTGTCCGGGGTGATGCCGCCTATCGCCACCATCGGCATATCGCCGATCAGGCGTCTCATGTCAGCCAGTCCTTTCGGCTTAATGGCCTTGCCGGCATCCGCTTTTGAAAGTGTTGCATAGACAGGGCCGGTGCCTATATAACTGACTTTTTCAAGGTTGCTTGATGCCAATTCTTCTGCGTTACCTACAGATAGGCCGATGATCTTATCGTCAAAATAGGGAGGGAGATTTTGGGGCTCGATATCATCCTGGCCAATGTGTACCCCATCGGCTCCGATTTCTTCAGCCAATGTGTAATCATCATCAATGATGAAGGGAACTTCATAGCTATTGCATAATTCTTTGATTTTAGAAGCTGCCTCCATCAGTTCCGCGCCTTCCAAGGCTCTGCTCCCCTTTTCCCTGAGCTGGAACATTGTGACACCAGCGTCCAAAGCTTTCTCAACCACAGTGAGGAGGTTCTCATCCGTATTGGAACTTCCACAGATAAAATATAGTTCAAGTGCGTTTTTATTCATCATCTGGCCACCACTTTCCGTTCTTTGAGCAAGTTGTCATCATTCAAATACAGCTCATCGATCAGCTTTGTGGCAAAAGTGCCTGGGGTTGGATGTTCCTGGGCCGAAGCCGCCTTTTCAGCGCATAGATTATAATAGCTGACTGCATCAATGACGGATTGATCATCGAACCGGTCTGAAGTGCCAAGGAATGCACAGATGATTGCACCAAGGAGGCAGCCGGATCCCGTCACTCTTCCCTGCAGGGGATGGCCGCTATCCATTATCGAAACTCCGTTCCCAGTCATGAGGGCGTCTTGCGCGCCTGTAACAAGTACAGGGGTCCTGTACCGATCATAGGCCTTGCCTGCAATTTCTTCGACAGGAGTCTCTTCTTTCGAGTCGACCCCCTTCATATTGCTTTCAGCCCCTGACAGCGCATGCATTTCCCCAGCATTTCCCTTAATGAGTGACACTTCGTGGCGTGATAAAAGCTGCTCTGTAATCTCCACCCTGAAGCGTGAAGCACCAAATCCAACTGGGTCAAATACAATCGGCACGTTATTCCTGTTTGCTTCCTTCATCATCTCATCCATGACCTGTAGTTTGGATTGGTCTGCAGTACCAATGTTGACGAGGAGTGCAGAAGCAGATTTCATCAGATCTGAAGCTTCTGCGACTTCCCCGCCTACAAGTGGCGAAGCGCCTATCGCAAGTAGCCCATTAGCTGTGAAGTTTTTGACGACATCATTTGTGATGCAGACAACAAGCGGGTTCATCTCTCTGAGTCTATTTATATTATCCATCAATTACTCTCCTTTATAGCTGAAATGGCTGACTGGTCCATTACCTTTTCCGATATTTGGGTTATATCTGATTGCCGAAGTGATATAGCGCTTAGCGGTACGGAAACTTTCTTCGATCGATTTCCCCTTGGCCAACTCTGCTGTCATCACTGCTGAAAATGTGCATCCTGTGCCATGTGTGTTAGTTGTATCGATACGCGTTTCACTGAGTTCTATTGCATTGTCTGCAGTAAATAAATAGTCTGTAGGACCTGAATCCAGATGTCCGCCTGTTATTACAACGCTCTGCACCCCGATGTCATTCAGGAAGATATCGGCAGCTTTCTTAATATCCCCCTCACTGCTGATTTGTTGGCCACTGATCTTCTCTGCTTCATGTATGTTTGGTGTAACGGTCAAAGCAAGGGGTAAAAGCTGTGTTCTGAGGAATTCAGCAGCATCTTCATCTATGAGTGGATCACCGCTTGTGGCAATCATGACCGGATCGATGATATAGGGGACTTGGTGGTGTTCAACACACTCTTTTATGACTGTCATCATCTCTTCGTTGGCAATCATGCCGCTTTTCATGGCGTCTGGCACTTCGTCGGAAAAGATGCTGTCCAATTGTTCCTGTAGAAACTGTCCCGGGATATTATGGACATCTTGGACGCCGATGGTATTTTGTGCGGTCAGGGCGGTGATTGCGGCCATTCCGAAAACCTGCCGTGAATGGAAGGTTTTGATATCAGCCAAAACACCAGCGCCGCCAGTCGGATCGGTCCCTGCAACCGTCAATGCAATGGGCATTCTAGACATTCATATCCACCTCCGCCCAGTGTTCTCTTGTCATCGCCATATTGAAGAAACGCCTCTCATGCTCCGCACTCTCCCTGAAATTTTTGCGCAGCAGGCCTATTTCATAATCATTCATTTTCCCCGCTTCTTTGTCGATGGCTTTGAACATCACATCAGCCGTCTCATCGATGTTACCACTGTAGAATTCGAACCATCCCCGGTATTGGTGGTTTTCTTGGAATACGTTTTGCGCCATCGCCTTTTCCGCCAACTTTTGATAGATGTAGGGGCACGGTGCCATGGCACTTAGTGTGAATGCGATATTTTCCTTAGCATAGGCGTTATAGTACATATGTTTAATATAATGATCGGCAGAAGGATACCATTCTCCATCCTCTATGATTTCTGCATATGGCCTCCCTACAGCTCTTGCCAGAATTTCATGTGCCTCGACCTCTCCCCCAAGTATGAAGCGCATCTCTTCGAGAAGATATTCCATCATTTCCTTGGAAGTGGTCTTCGAGATCAGCATGGCATAAATATTTGCAAATTCCTCAAGATATAATGCATCTGCCTGGAGATAGTGGATGAGTGAAGCGTGAGAAATATCTTCATTTATGAGCCCTTGGATGAAATCATCCCCGTAAATTTCGTCAATAAACTGCTCTGCATCCTGCTTCAGTTGTGTACTTAACATCATAATCCTCCTATTAGAATGATAAAAACCCATTTCCAGCGTAGGAAATGGGTTTAGTATGAAGACAGGATATGTCCGACCATCCCACATTCCTTACGCTGGCATTATCCAGATCAAGTCAAAGGGATCGGTCTGTGACCGTCTCAGCTAAAAAGCACCCCTAGTGGTGTTGCGTATTCAATTGATTCCCATGTTAGCCGACTCGTCCCTTAAAGTCAAATAGGAGCTTGAGCCACCAGACTGCCGAGGTGTGCCGACAATTTCCCGGGAAATTCAATAAGGAAATCATCTGGGTCCATCAGCCATAAAAAAGACATGGCCGTGCGGCCATGTCTTTTACTCGGCACTTAATTCATCATGAATCAGATTGATGTTGTAATTCAGATACTTGATGTAGGTGTCCACTTCTTCACCTGGTTTTCCGATTTCATCTGAATAGATCGGTTTCTCGGAAAAAGGAACGCCCGTCTGATCGGAGACGGTCTCCATCGGACGCGGATCGACGTTCGATTCGATGAACAGTACAGGCACATCATTTTCTTCAATGAATGAAACAAGTGAATTTATCTGGTTGGGTGAGCCTGTATCTTCAGTATCAATCGCCCATATATACCCTTCCTTCAAACCGTAATCACTGGCAAGATATTGGAAGGCGCGTTCACTTGTAACAAGTACCCGGTCTTCTTTCGGAATGTCATCTATCTTCTGCTGGTAATCCCTTTCTACATCTTTCAATCGTTTAAGATATTCGTCAGCCCGCTTCTCATAGTTTTCTTTTCTTTCCGGGTCTTTTTCAATGAAAGCGTCACGCATATCCTCTGCCATCTTTATCCCTACTTTAGGACTGATGAAAGCATGCGGGTTGATTTCTTCTGCTTGGGTCTCTTCATCAGTGATGTACATTGGTTCGATGCGGTCTGATAGGGAGTAGACATCGTCTGGGTCTTGATTGACGGAATCGATCATTTTAAAGAACCAACCATTTCCACCACCTTCAAGGTTCAAGCCGTTATAGAAAAGAATATCTGCGTCAGTGGCTTTTTTCATGTCTTTAGGAAGTGGTTCATATTCATGGGGATCCGTGCCGGTCGGTACGAGGTTATGGATGTCGACATCCTCGCCTCCAATCTCACGGGCGAGATCTTCTAGAATCGTAAAGGATGTGACCACTTTCAATTTTTCATCCTCATTCGCTTCACTCGCGGCACTGCTTTCATTTGAACAAGCATTCAACACTAGTACGACCATCAACAGGCCGATCAGATAAGTAATCTTATTCTTCATGTTTAATCTCTCCTAAAAATTTATAATGGATCATCAATTATGATTTTTTCATCTTGCGAAGCTTTGGCCACAACACACCTTGTTTTGGAGAAAAGATCAGCACCAATACAAAGAGGATGGCTGAAGCGATGGCTATGACCGGGCCGGAAGGCAGATCATGCATATAGCTGTAATAGATGCCGACCACTGCAGCGCTGGCTCCAAAAATTGAAGATAGCACAATCATGATGGATAGGCGGTTCGTCAGCAGATAGGCGGTCGAAGCTGGTGTAATCAGTAGTGAGACTACAAGTATCACTCCGACTGTCTGCAGGGACGCCACTGCAACAAGTGTCAATAGTACCATCAGACCATAATGGATGAAGCGGGTATTCAATCCATAAACCCGTGCCATCGTCTCATCGAATGTTGCAATGAGCAGTTCTTTATAAAAGACCACGATGATGATAATGACCAGAAGGCTGACCCCTGCAGTGATCCACATATCAGAAGTCCTGACGTGCAGGACGTTACCGAACAGTATCTGCGTCAGATCTGTTGCACTCTGCGCTTTTGTAATCAGTATGATCCCTAGGGCCAAAGCAGTTGAGAACACTATTCCGATCGAAGCATCTGTTTTGATCCTGCTGTTTTGGCTGATGCCACCTATCCCCACTGCAGCAATCACTCCTGCTACTACAGCCCCATAGAAATAAGAAATGCCCAACATGTAGGAAATGGCGATGCCAGGCAGTACTGCATGGGAAATGGCATCTCCCATCAGCGACATGCCGCGCAGTACGATAAAACTGCCAATTACACCAGATATGATGCCGACCATTATTGAAGTGATCAATGCTTTCTGGAGGTAATCATAGAACAATAGGTCATTCAAAAAACTCATGATAATTTACCTCCCATGTTCTTTAAGACAGCTAATGGTGCGTTAAAGGTTTTCTCCATCAGATCTGGCGTGAATACTTCAGAAACCGGTCCTGCAGCAACCAATCCCCCATTCACCAAGATCAAGTCATCAAAATAATCTTTTACTTTGGTCAGATCATGGTGGATGACGAATAGTGTTTTTCCCTGGTCCCTCAATTCCTTAAGAATTTTGATGATGACTTCCTCGCTATGGATGTCGATTCCGACAAATGGCTCATCCATGAAGAATATATCTGCATTTTGGGCCAGACTCCTTGCTAAGAACACCCTTTGCTGTTGCCCACCTGAAAGTTCTCCTATCTGTTTATCGGCAAACTCTTCCATTCCAACTTTTCTCAATGCCTCCATGGCTCTCGTCTTTTCCTTCTCTTTAGGGCGGCTGAATAAGCCCAATTTGGGATAGGTGCCTTGTATTACCGTATCTTTGACCAGGATTGGGAAATTCCAATCTATATTTGATCTTTGGGGAATATAGGCGATATTCTTGCGGATTTTATCGATGGATTTTCCAAATATCTGTACTTCCCCCGAATCTTTCGGCACCAGACCAAGGACTGATTTTACAAATGTTGATTTTCCGGAACCATTCGGTCCGATGATGCCGATCAGCTTGCCCGAATCAACAGAAATATCAAGGTTTTTTATGGCGATTTTATTAGAATATGAAACTGTTAAATCTTTAACGACGAGTGACTCTTCCAAAACGTGATCCCCCTATTGCTTTATATCCCAATGGGATAGCGAATATTAGGGATCCCTAAGTTAGGGCTCCCTAAACTTAATTCACTATAACAAAAGTTCTTGGATTTTACAAATGAAATTACTGAAGATATGCAAAACTGCAGTCATTCAAGTAAATTAAAAGGGACCTACTGCATTTAGTAGGCCCCTGCTAGAATCAACTTTCAAATTTGCTTAGTTTATTTATTTTTTCTTCATACTTCGGCATTTTATTCTTCAATAGCAGGACTAATGATATGAGGATGGAAGCTGCCAGTATCGTCGTGAGCAATACATAGATTACCGTACTGAAATTATAATCGAATCCTTGATTGAATACTGCATCCCTGAAACCGGTCACTACAAAGGCCATCGGTACCACTTGATAGAGTCCCTGGTAGAAATCGCTTGAGGTCTCTATCGGGAAAGTACCGGCACTTGATGATAATTGGATGATGAGCAGTACGATGCCTAAAAACTTTCCGAAATTCCCAAAAATCATGACCAGTAGTCCAATCATTGCAATGGAGGCAGTCGACCACACCAGCATGGCCAGGAAGAATTTCCCGTGGCTGGCGATTTCAATCTGCATAATCCAGACTATAACAATATATAACAGCGTCGACATCAATAACGCATGGCTAAGGAACAGTGAGATTCTGCTCACCCACTGGCGTAGTACAGATTGTCTGTCTTCGAAAATCTTATTCATCGGGTAGACGACATTGAAGGTGATGCTGCCAATGAACAAGCTTACTGCAATGATGAGCGGCGCAAAGCTCTGGGCATAATTCTGGGTATCTACAATACTTTCATGATCCAGATTAACGGGTGCGGCAATGGCTTTTGCACCATCTTCCGTAAAGGCAATATTATTTTCATCCAACTGGGATAAAACCTCATTGAACCTTGTATCAATTTCATCGAGTGCACCAGCAAGTTCTCCCGAACCTTCCACCAAATCCCCTGTGCCAGACTCAAGCTGTGATAAACCGGAATTCAACTCACTAGCCCCTTGGGTTAACTGCGAGCTGCCCGCTTCGATTTGCCCTGCACCTTCCTCTAGTTCTCTTTGTGCACCTAAAACCATCTGGGCGTTGTTGCCGAGGATCGGTGAGAATTGTTCCAATTGTCCTGTGAACTGCGTTTCACCATCATGAAGTGCTTTTGACGACTGACTGAGCTGACCGGCCCCCTCATTAACCTCAGCAGCGCCCTGATTCAATTGGGCAGTACTTTCTTCAGCTTCGATCAATCCATCATTGAGATCATGGGCGCCATTTTTTAGGTCAGCCAATGCCTGCTTGGCTTCATCACTTTGTTCCGAGAGGTCATTCAGTTGGCCGATGAGTGTGGATGTATAAGTTTCAGTGATGCTCGTTTTTACAGTATCCGTCAGCATGGAACCAGCCTGTTCAGACATTATCGAGCCGATGAAATTATGCCCTGGATTCGTTTTCAACACCATATCCACTGGTTTCGGATCATCGCTCAAAAAAGTCATTGCATTGTCGGAGGCATCTTCAGGAATCTGCAGATAACCGTACGAATCCCCTTTTTGCAGTGCTTTTTTGGCCTCATCCAAGTCGGTGAACTGCCAATCAAGCTGATTATTCTCCTTAAGTTCCTCTTCTATTTCCATGCCTAGATCAATATCTTCGTTACCCTTATCTTCGTTTACGATATGGAAAGCCATATCACCGGTACGATCATAGGGGTTCCACATGGCACCGAGAAAGATGGATGCATATATGACGGGCAATAAAGAGATGACGAGAAGGGAAGTTAGAAGCATTGGTTTTTTGAAGATAAATTTAAAATCTTGAAACATTGAATCACCTTTCCATTATTTATGCTAAAATATAATTAATGAACATTGTGTACAATAAAGTATTATATGTTGTTTTATTGATTGTTCAATGGTTAATATAATCCATTGTGTGGGATAACCGACATAAAGACTGGAAAGGTTGGGTATTTTTGAAGAAAGATCTGAGGGTACAGAAAACATTACAGAGCATAGATGATGCCATCATCAGGCTACTGAAAGAGAAGCCGTTTGAAAATATCACGATAAAAGATATAAGTGACGAAGCGATGATCAACAGGGGAACTTTCTATAGCCATTACAGCGACAAATATGAATTGATAGAGAGTTTTCAGGTTGCACTTGTTTCAGACATCGAAGAATTACTGTATGGCAACATTGTAGGAGAGAGTTTCAGCGAGATTGCGGAAAGTCAGGTTAAAGAGACTATCGTGAAAGTTTTTGAGTACCTTGAGGAAAATCGAATACGCGTGTTGACGGTAGCCAACAGTGTGGGCACCACAGAGTTTGCGAAGTATTTTTCCCGTCATATGTATAACTTCTATAAAGTGAAGAGTGAGGAGTTCGGTGTCGATTTGAACTCGGAGGGGTTTACGGATTACTTGATAACATATGTGACGAATGCTCATATGGGCATTTTTTTGAAATGGCTTAAAAATGACTGTCAGGAATCGACCGAAGAGATGGCGGGTCTAATTGAAACATTCACCATAAATGGCGTGTTTAAGGCAATTGATATATGAGCTGATTCTTATTATGAGCAAAGATCTAATCGAGCGATAGCCAGATAAAAATATAGGCCCGTACCGGGGCGAAAGGTGACTGAATTGAAGAAATTAATGTATCTAATTACCATTATCATTATACTGGGAGCATGCCAGTCCCCCGAAAAGATGGAGCAGAATACAAGTTCCGTAAAAGGCTCCCAGGGAGAAGAGAATAATCCGGAAAAGACAGAACAAAAAGAATCTAAGTCTATCGAAGAATCGAATTATCCAGGGATAGATATCATTACTGAAATTGAAGACACTGAAACATTGAACGCCAGCACGCAATATCCCGAAACCGCTGTTGATTCGATTGATGATGCAATCAAGCAATATATTGAAGCTGAGAGGAACCATTTCAATAAACAACTTGAAGATTTTGAAGTGCCGCCTTCAGGCCAGGAAGCAATTTTCAACCTCAGCTATGAAACTGAGCGCATAAATGACAATCTTTATACATTCGACTTTACTACATATATGTTTACATATGGGGCCAATGGCGAAACGAGGAAGAATATAATGATGGCTGATGTAAAAGACCAAGAAATAATAGAAGGCCAGGATATATTCGATGATACTGCAGAAAACAGAAAATTATTTTATGATTATATTCTTGAATACGCAGAAGAAGACGAAGACTTGAGTCTCTATCTATTTGAAGATGAATTGAAGAAATGGATCGAAGCCCCGGATAATGACTTCAATAATCTTTATATAACAAAAGAAGGATTAGGTTTGTCGTTCAATGAGTATGAGATAGCAGCGGGTGCTGCGGGGAGTATCGAGGTAAAGATACCTTTCGATCAAGCACAAAATCTTGTGAAGGAAGAATACACCCGATTTCTGGAGACGTCTAACGTAGACGATGGCGCACAGGAGCAACGGGATACGGAAGCGGAAGTATATACTGAACGGGCGATTGATCAACAGACAAAGAAAGTGGCACTTACTTTTGATGATGGACCCCATCCAGAGCATACTTTGAATATACTCGATACACTTGATGAATATGATGCAAAAGCAACATTCTTTATGCAAGGTAAAAGGATAGAGTATTACATGGATGTTGCGAAAGAGGTAGCGGAGAGAGGTCATGAGATCGGCAACCATTCGATGAACCATCCAGATTTCACCACACTTTCCTTTAAACAGATCGATATTGAAGTATCCCGGACCAATCAATTGATAATGCAGGCGACAGGGTTGAAGCCTACGGTCTTTAGACCACCGTATGGAAGTACGAATGAGGAAATCAATAATTTCATCGACATGGAGCCAGTGCTTTGGACGATAGACACGGAAGACTGGAAAAATAAGGACCCTAATATAATTGAGAAGAGAATAAGGGTTAACATGCATGATGACGCTATTATTTTGATGCATGATATTCATGGAACAACGGCTCAAGCACTGCCTGATATTTTGGAATATTTGTCTTCTGAAGGATATGAATTTGTAACTGTTTCAGAATTGGACTAATAAATTACCCCGCCGATATCATAAATTGATATCGGCGGGGTTTTAATCTACCTATTATTCATTAATGGAAAAGAATGATCAGCTATCAGATTGTTCTACGAACAGATACTGCGAAGCGGAACTGCTTAGCTCTATATCAATCCCTTGGGTTAGATTCTTGACCAACAGTGAATCATTGGCTAAGTCACGGCTGATGACTGTCAACTTATCCCCGACATTCAGCTTTTTATTTTTAAAATAGGATACGAGATCACTTTCATTGACTATTCTGGAAATAAACAATGTTTCTTCATCCCCAGCTTCTGACAGACGGTAGATATGATGTTCCTGATTGTCTATCAAATTCAATGGAATGGCACCTCCATGAGGGCAATATTCAGGGTGTCCAAGGTACCTCTCCAGACGATCAGCTAGAATATTGCTGGTGGCATGCTCCAAAACTTCAGCTTCATCATGGACTTCATCAATTTCAAACCCCAGATTATCGACAAGAAACACTTCCCATAGACGATGTTTATGGATAAGGTGTTTTGCACGCTCAGCCCCTTCGGGAGTCAATAGACTGCCTTTATAAGGAAAATATTCGGTCCACCCTATTTTTTCAAGACTGACCATCATTTCCGTGACTGTAGGCGGGGATGTACCCAAACGCTCTGCTATTTCCTTGTTAGACACTTTTGTCACCTGGCCACCCAAATCGAAAAGTGCTTTAATATAATCTTCTTTTTTAGGACTCATCTCGACTCTCCTTATATTCCGGGCTGGGAATAGGCATATTGGTATTTGTCTTATGACAACATCTGACCATTATTATAGTTTATAAATGACGTGAGGACAAAGTTTATATGTACAGCGCAAGATTGGAACGTAAGAAAGAAAAAACCCTTACCACATGGAAATCATCCATACGATAAGGGTTGATATATGCTAGCTTACATCCTACCACCAGTTATTTTGCTGACGGAAAGCCATAGCTGCTTCTACAGAACCGTAGCGCTCTTGAGCGTAGTTGATCATGCCTTTTGTCTGTGTTTCAACAGATCCAGTACCCCAGTGTTCTTTTGTTTGACCTAGGCCTCTGTAGCCGAGGTGATTGACTGCATTCGGGTTACCGCTTGATTCTGGCATAACGATGTTACTCCACATTGCTTGTGTACCACCGGCAGCAAGGAATTGCTCTTTTACTGAACCGTTAGAAGATGCTTGTGGGCTTGGAGCAGATTGTTTTTGAGTCTGAACTGTTTCTTGGACAGGTTCAGGTGTAGAAGTTTCAACAGTTTCTGTTTGTTGAGGTGCTTGCTCTTGAGTATTGTTTTGAACTGTTTCCTGTGTATCGTAGGATTCAGTTACTTTTGGTGCAGGCTCTTGAGTCTGTGCTTTTGGCTGAGGTGCTACGCTTACGCTGTTATCGTAGTTGCCATAAGACCAAGTGTACTGTGTACCGTTGGACTCGAAGTTGTAGTCCACACCGTTAAGAGTGAAGTTATACTCATATGCGCCTTCATGGATTGGAGCGTTGTTCAATTCAGCAGCGCCGTTCTGAGCCATTGCCGCAAGTTCTTCTTTGTTGATGTCCTGAGCAGAAGCTTCTGCAGATTGGCCAGTAGCGAGTGAAGTGATTCCAAGTCCAAGTGCCATAGTAGTAGTCAATATTGTTTTCTTCATTAAATTTCATCCTCCAAAAAGGTATATATTAAACGTAGTCTTACCGTTGCGTTCATCAAGATTAAGGTGTTTATTTCTAAGACAGTGAATAATATATCATGGATTAGAAGATAGTGGGTTACAGTCCAATAATAAGGAGATTACAATTTAGGGCTGTTAGTGTAATATTGACATCTTACTGTATTATTTCTGAATATTATCATGCGAAAGATACGATATTGCCCTTTTTAATGGACTTTATAGCCGAAAATAGAAAAATTGGATGATAGTTGGTCTGAAATTAAAAATAATCCACATCATCGGGATGTGGATTATAACATGATCTGTATTCAGTTTGAGGGCGCCCTCTAAAGTTTAAGGCGTGGAGGGTCAGATATACTTGCGGCCTCTTGCAGTCGCAAGTTGTTCTCCTTCTTCCATATATTTTTCGATGCCTTCGGCTGCTCGATATGCCAATGCACCGATGGTAGGTGTCGGGTGGTGGCCGCCGAACTGCGGGAAGGCAGATCCGCCCACGACGAACAAGTTATCTACATCCCACATCTGAAGATAGTTATTTACTGCAGATGTTTCAGGGTCATCGCCCATGACGACACCGCCGGTATAGTGTCCACCGGAATATACATGGTCGAATTCATCTGGCACTTCCCCATCTTCAATGATGTCAGCACCCATTTCTTCCATGATTTCGTGACATTTTTCGATACCGAATTTACCGATGTTCCTTTCCTGATCGCCAAATTTGTAAGTAGCGCGTAAGAGAGGGTCACCGTACTCATCTTTATATGTTGGATCAAGATCGAGATAGTTATGCCAGTAGGACATGGTAATCGCTGTATACCATATTACTAATGAGCGGTAGGCATAATGGAGTGATTTGTCTTTGTACTCTTTTCCCCAGCTTGGTGTATCTCCCGGTACATGGCCACTGCTTGAAATAGCTCCGAATCCATATTGCCTCAATTCAATGGCACCGCCGCCGATGAAATCAAGGTCCGAGTGGTCGAAGTTATCTGCAGCATAATCGTTTACAGCAGCCCCGAGTGCCCCGGCCCCCATATAAAGGTTGAATTTCTCATTTTCGAAATAACCACGTGCGCCATGGAAAGCAGAGTTATACTGGCCATTGAAATTACGACCGATCGTCCCTTTTTTCGTCTCGGGGTCGTATTGTTCACCAATATCGGAAAGCATCAGCAGACGGTTATTTGAAAATGCGAATGCTGCCAATACGACTACATCTGCAGGTTGTTCATATTCGTCACCAGTTGCTTCATCGACATACATGACACCAGTTGCTTTCTTGGAATCATCATCGTACAGTACACGGCGCACATTCGCACGTGTCCTCAGTTCGAAGTTATCATGTCTTGAAGCAGTTTTTACTACGGTTGCGATAGGATCTGATTTAGCGGAGAAATCACACCCGGCCCGTGTACAGAATGAACAGTACATGCAGGCGTTGAGCTGCTCCCCATCTGGATTCTCATAATTTTGTGAGAGGTTGCCTGCTGCAATCTGGAAAGGATGTAAGCCGAGATTCTTTGCCGCATCCTTAAAAAGCTTCAGCGAAGGTGTTTCTTTTAGAGGTGGATTTGGCCATGGTTTTTTCCTCTCTGGTGCCATTGGGTCCTGCTCTCCTGAAATGCCGGCAGTATATTCCCACTTCTCGTAGTATTTCTCCATCTCATCATAAGTAATGCCCCAATCCTGAAGATTCATATCTTCAGGAATTTTATCTTCACCGTAACGGTCAATCGTCTGGCTCCGTATTTCGAATTCATATGGCCAATAGCGGTATGAGGCACCAGCCCAGTGTACACTGGCTCCGCCGACACCAGTTCCAAGCTGCATATCTTCCATCGTGCGTACCGGCAGAGCGGTTTCATCGATTTCATTTCTTGAAGTGATGGTGTCGCCAGAGAGTTCCTGCATTATTTGATAGCGGTTATCAAACCTCAGTTCATCTTTGACGCCAATATAATCTTCTCTGGTTTTGTCGGCACCTTTTTCCAGTGCTACGACCTTTTTCCCGGCTTTAGCCATCTCGGCGCTTACGATGCCTCCGGCCCATCCCATACCTACTACAACGACGTCCACCTTATCTAACTTTTCGGCCATCTATACGCCACCTCCCTGATATTTCCTTAGTGCTTCCGGCTCCAATGATTGGAACTCTTTTGATTCTATTTCATTAGTCCAACCCATACGGGGTCCAGGATATTCGATCATTTTCCATCCTTGCATATCCTTATTGCCACCATATGCAGGATCAGAATAGACGCCTTCTATCGTCATATTTCTGAGCAGGTTAAAGAAGAATTCAGAAGTTACCCCTTTAATGTCAACATCCCCTGCTTCGAAACTTTTCAGGATTTCATCTTGTGCCGCTCCGTCAAGATCCGGGAACGCCTTATCATGTTTTTCATTGCTTACTTCATCCAGACGTCTCAAACCGAAAAGGAATATGTCCCCACGTATCAGTTTTGCCTGAAGTCCATGTGTGTCTGAAGCCATCGGTTTAAAAGGCCCCATTGTGTAATCTTGGCTGTTCTGCCCGTAGAACCCACTCATCTGGCGATCGATGAAGTAAGGCACGCCGAGGGCAATAGCCCCAGGACCGTTGTCATCTTCAGGGTAGATACGCTCAGTAGCTGCAGCCAACGTTTCGAAATCTTCACTCCGGCTGAAGAAAGTACGCGCAGCCACATTGCCATCTTCGGCACCAGAATCGGATCCGGTTGTTTCATTGGAAGTTGCGGTTTCTTCATCATCGAATAGATCTGTTTGATCCATAACGACCCCGCCGAGTAAAGAACCTCCAATGATTCCGCCGGTAAATACTCCGGTGGTCTTTAAAAAGTCACGTCTTGAAAATTGCTTTTCATTATCATTGCCGCTCATAGTCGTTCTCCTTCCATAGGGTTATTTAGACATAAATTGAACATATCCATACTCTAAGTCTAACTTTAAAATTGATGATGTCAATGAACATAATAAAATAAAAAACAATATATTGACGGGCTATTAGGAAATGATTAAGTGTAGGGACACAGTTAATATAGATAGACTTATGTTAAGACAACTATGGTTCATCAAATTGAGTTGCCAGAGCAGTTTTTTAAAATGATGCCAGTTGTAAAAATAATACCGGGTAGGGTATAATGATATTTAATAGAAAGGGGGGATACAGATGTTTTCAATCTTTAATCCAATAAAATCTGTTTCCACGGAAGAATTGGCTGAAGCACTGCAAAGGAATAGTAAGCTACTCGATGTAAGAACTCCAGGGGAATACCGCTCCGGTCATATCAGAAAATCCATCAATCTGCCATTAAATAAAGTATCTGATTACAAAGATGACTCAAAACCAGTCTACATCATCTGCCAATCCGGCATGAGGAGTAAGAAAGCGGCGAAAGTTCTCAGGAAAAAAGGTATAGAAGCAATAAATGTACGCGGGGGAATGAACCAGTGGCGGGGCAAGCAAGTGACAGCGCAATAATAAGAAACTGGCATCGGCACTTAAATTAATACTCGAGTGAATGATTCCACAATAGTCAGGATTGTAATCTGAGTAATGCATGGTACATTGGAGGGGCATGGCTTACTCGGTGTAAAAGCATGATTCGGCATCAATGCCATATAAGAATAATGGGAGTGTGGGTATGGATATTAAGGTTCTGTATGAAGATAATCATCTTCTTATTGTTGAGAAGCCAGTGAATCTACTGGTGCAGGGAGATGATTCGAAAGATGAGGATCTACTGAATATATTAAAAGGGTACATTAAAGAAAAGTACAACAAGCCGGGGGACGTCTATCTGGGTCTGGTACACAGGCTTGATCGCCCTGTGGGAGGCGCGATTGTGTTTGCGAGGACTTCAAAAGCCGCTTCAAGATTATCCGAAGCACTGAGGAATCATCAGATCTACCGTAAGTATGTTGCTGTAACGCGTGGACATCTGCCTGAAAACCGGGGAAGGTTGACCGATTATCTTTGGAAGGACCGCAAAAAGAATATAGTAAGTGTAGTCAAGCCGGATAAAAAAGATGCTAAACAGGCAGTGATGGATTACAAAGTTCTAAAAAGCAACGAAGAAGGCAGCCTGATTGAAATCGAATTGAAGACAGGACGTCCCCACCAGATAAGGGTTCAGTTAGCCAATCAAGGGACACCGCTTTATGGTGATCAGAAATACGGACAAAATATAAATAAACCAGGTCAGCAAATAGCACTTTGGGCTTCCAAATTGAGTGTGAAGCACCCTACAAAAGATGAAATGGTCGTCGTTGAATGCCCACCGCCGAAAACATACCCTTGGTCGTATTACATTTGAATGCTGAAGGTATCTAACCCATCTAAACCCCCCCTTAAGTTAAAAACTAACTTAAGGGGGGGTTTAGATGGAATCTATCGTTTCCTGTGTTCAGGTTGGCCAGCATCAGCCGTTCAATCTTCTCTTTTTAATCTAGATTTCAAATCTTTGTCTTCAAAGACTTTAGCCTTAGATGGATAACGCGGGTGGTCTTCCCTTAGGGAGCGGAACAATGACCACATCATAAAGATGATGACGAGTGAGAATGGCAGTGCCGCGATAATCAGTAAATTCTGTATCCCTTGTGTACCGCCAGTATAGATCATAATGAGGGCGAAAGCAGATAAGGTGATGCCCCAGATGATCTTGACTAAGCCGCTCGGGAAATTATTGCCGTTTGTCGTCAGCATTCCGATCACGTATGTTGCCGAATCGGCGGAAGTGATGAAGAATACAGCGATGACGATGAGTGTAAGCAGACTCAGCAAGAAGCCCAATGGATAATGTTCAAACATTGCAAACGTGGCAGTTTCTGTGGCAAACCCTGAAATATCCGCTATGCCATTCTCCTGCAGATTGATTGCTGAACCCCCAAATACCGCAAAGAATATGAAGCATACGAGTGTTGGAGCAAATAAAACGCCCAGTATGAATTCTTTGATGGTCCGCCCTTTCGACACACGGGCGATGAAGATGCCGACAAACGGAGCCCAGGAAATCCACCATGCCCAGTAGAAAACAGTCCAATTCTCAAGCCATGCAAATGCATCACTATCGTTCATGGGCAGCCGCAGGCTCATATCGAAGAAGCCAGAAATGTAATTTCCAAGGGAATTGGTGAACATATTAAGGACATAAAGTGTAGGACCGACAATGAAAAGGCCGACCAGTACTATAACTGCAATAACCATATTGAAATTGCTTAACATCTTAATGCCTTTATTGATGCCGGACCAGGTCGACCATGTGAATAGTAGGGTCGCTACCGCTATGATGAGAAACTGGACAAGGAAATTAGCGGGAATTCCAAAAAGGAAATTGAACCCCTGATTGATCTGTAAAGCGCCAAAACCGAGGGTTGCAGCCACACCCGTCACTGTAGCGATTACAGCAAGCACATCCAGGAAGGTACCTAGGGCACCCTGCATCAATTTTTCTCCAAATAGAGGAGTTAACGTGGCACTCACAAGCCCTTTATAGCCTTTATGAAAATTAAAATAGGCAAACACAAGCGCCACTATCCCATATACCGCCCATGCGTGTATGCCCCAGTGGAAGAAAGAAAACTGCATAGCCTGATCAATGGCTTGCTGCGATCCGGGGGATGCAATAGGCGATGAGGAGAAAGCGTGGCTAATCGGTTCGGCTGTAGTCCAAAAAACCAATCCTATGCCCATGCCGGCACTAAACAGCATCGCGAACCAGGAATGAAGAGAGAATTCCGGTTCTTCCCCCTCTTTACCAAGAGTAATACTGCTGAACCTTGAAAAAAGAAGGTAGATGCACACAAAAAGTATGGCTAATACCAGCAGTAGATAGTACCAGCTGAAATTTGTGGATATGAGTGATGTTACGTATTGCGTAGATGACTCCAGTCTCTTAGGTAAGGCTGCTCCCACTGCTACGAAGAGGATACAGATGGCTAAAGCCCACCAGAAGACCGAGCTTATGGATTTTTTATCATTCAACTCAACCACTCCTATATATGAAAGAATATGATGTTGCCCGGGAAATGCGTGGGGAGGATGGAATGTCTACTGATCTATCAGCAGGCATTCTGATTAGGCGGATTTATTCTATCAGGCCCGCTCTAACAAGATAATCTTTTGCAACGCGGTAAGGATTTTCATTTTCCACCGCAACTCTATAGTTCATCTCCTGCATTTCTTCGTTCGATATTTTCCCTGCCAACTTGTTCAATGGCTCGACTATTTCCGGATGCTCCTCCAAGTAGGCCTCCTTGAAAAGAGGTGCCCCCTGATAAGGAGGGAATACATTCTGGTCATCCTCCAGGATTACCATCCCGAATTGTCTGAGTTCAGCATCTGTTGAATATGCATCGACAAGATTGATGTCACCACTCTCCACGGCTTGGTACCTAAGGCTCGGTTCCATAGTGCGTACATTGTTGAAATCAAGGTCATACGTTTCTTTTATTGCTGGATAGCCATCTGCCCTGTCGTTGAACTCAAGAGTGAAGCCAGGTTTTATCTCATCTTCTATACTTCTCAAGTCCCCTATCGTTTTAAGGTCATTCTCTTCTGCAAATTCTTCCTTTACGGCAAGTGTATAGGTATTATTGTATTCCATCGGTTTAAGAAGCGTCATGTCAAACTCTTCTTCCAGACTGGACTTAGCCTGTTCATAGACAGCTTCTTCTTCTTTGGAATCGAGTTCTTCTTTAGTCAACTCGCCAAGGACCGTCCCCGTAAATTCGAGGTAACCGTCAATGTCATCGGATTTCAAGGCACTGAATAGGAAAGAGGTCTTACCGAGTCCATCTTCGACTTTAACGGCATAGTCTGTTTCTTCTTCAATAAGTATTTTATACATATTTGTGATGATGGAAGGCTCTGTTCCGAGTTTTCCGGCGATGGTCACTGTTTCATCCTTTTGGGAGAAGAGCGGCCCTACTGAGATCAGCAACATGGCCAGAAGTATTGCACCGAGCGTAATGGTTATTTTCTTATAGGATAGGTTCTGGATTATCCTAAGCGCAACATCAAAGAATATCGCAAGCAATGCTGCAGGAATAGCACCGAGTATAATCAAGGAAGTGTTGTTGCGGTCGATTCCGAGTAATATCAAGTCCCCGAGACCGCCAGCCCCGATTAACGCGGCGAGTGTCGCTGTCCCAATGATAAGTACCATGGCTGTACGTATACCAGCCATTATGACAGGCATTGCAATGGGGAGTTCAACCTTTGTCAGACGTCTCATTGGCTTCATGCCTATCCCGCTCGCTGCTTCCACCAGAGAATCATCGACCTCGTCGATGCCCGTGAATGTGTTTCTGAGTATAGGCAGCAATGCGTATATGACGAGGGCGATTACTGCCGGCACTTTACCAATGCCAAACAATGGTATCATAAGGCCGAGCAGTGCGAGAGAAGGTATCGTCTGCAAGACGGCTGCAGTATTGATGACTGCTTCCGATAGTTTTTTTGTTTTCGTAAGTGCGATGCCAAGTGGTACTCCTATAAGGACCGCAATAAGTAAAGCGATGAATGAGATCTGGATGTGTTCTATCAAAGTGGTGAGGAGTTCGCCTTTCCTATTGCTGAAAGTTTCGAAAAAAGTACTCATTAGCGATCCCCTTCCTTGTTGCTAGACATGTACTTGAAAACATCTTTGGGACGGACCCGCTTCCTGCCCTGTTCAGTAAGGACGATTACACTGTCATTTTCCGACAAGTGGTCGAATGCGTCCCGGAGGGAAGCATTGCCAGAAAGTTCAGGAACACCGATATTTTCCTCCCCATCTAACGGGGGTATGTCTTTAGTTAATTCGCCTAAAGCCACTTGTTGCATACGATAATTGTCCAGATCACCAATGAACTCTCTAACGAAATCATTGGCAGGCTGTGACATGAATTCGTCAGGCGTGCCGATCTGTTCAACTTTGCCTTCCCTGAGCAAACAGATTCTGTCACCAAGTTTCAAAGCTTCCTGGATATCGTGTGTGACAAATACAATGGTTTTTTTAATCTTTTTCTGAAGGTCTACAAGATCATCCTGGAGTTTTTCCCGGCTGATCGGATCAAGTGCGCTGAATGGTTCATCCATGAGGATGACAGGCGGATCTGCTGCAAGAGCCCGGACGACGCCCACCCGCTGCTGCTGACCCCCGGATAGTTCCCCCGGATAGCGATTTTTAAACTGTTTCGGTTCAAGCCCGACCATATTCATCAGATCGTCTATCCGGGCGTCAATCTCCTTGGTGGACCACTTCTTCATCTGTGGTACCTGAGCGATATTTTCTTTGATGGTCATGTGCGGGAACAATGCAATCTGCTGTAGGACATAACCGATATCCCACCGCATTTCATAGACCGGATATTCACTGATGGGGTTATCCTTGAAATAAATATATCCATTCGATAAGGAAATAAGCCGGTTGATCATCTTCAAAGTGGTGGTCTTGCCACAACCTGAAGGGCCGATCAGAACAAAAGTCTCGCCTTCTTCAATGTTGAAGCTTACATCTTCAACCGCTAACTTGTCGCCATACCGCTTGGTAACATTTTCAAATTTAATCATAGAGTCTCTCCTAGTTAAATGACTTATTAGGTATGTGAATGGATGGGAAGGTCAGGTCTCGGCAGGATAGACGACTGTACCATCTTCTTCAATAATAGGCATGGCGCCCCACTTTCCAAGTTTATGTTCAACGACCTGGGGGGCGTCCTTGTCATAGATCAGATGATGCACACCCCAACCGTTTGCCGCCATCCAATTGCTGATTATAAGCCGGTGGCAGCGTGCAGGGTGTCTTTCAGAACACATGCAGGCTACTCTATAATTCTCAGCTTTAATTTTGATTTCTTGAATCCCTTCCATAAACTCATCTGTCAGGGTGTAATCAGCGTAATTATGAAACGATTGGTTGCGCCATCCATCGTTCAGATTACTCCCCACTACGGAGGAGAGGCCTTTTCTACCACCGAGAAGCGGGTGATGCCGATAGGTTATATGTGATTCTTCGAGCCATTCGCTCATTTGTCCTATATCAAAATGAGGATGTTTACGGCTATGGGGAAATGCGCGTATATCAGCAATGTAATCAATCTTTTCATAAGCGAGCAATTTTAGGAATTCGGTTTGGCTATTTGTGGAATGCCCCACTGTATAAACGTCCATAACAGCCACTCCTCCAGTCTAACATTCTTGATTCATTAGAAGTCCCCTGGCAATAAGCAGGGGACTCTGTTAATTTTTAAATTTTAAAAGCAGCGGCACACTTACAGCAGCGGCACCTAATACGAGTGGGTACCATTTCATGGATGAATTTGATCTGCTGGCGCGCGTGCTTCTTTTGCTGGAATCGGTGATAGAATCCTCTTTTTTAGAAGCTTCTTTCTGTCCCATCCCTTTTAAAATCTGCAATGTCATATTCAGCCCTGTCAGGACCTCTGGATCTCTCAGCGCGCCAAGGAGTTCCTTGTAGCCGGAAGATCGGTCACTTTGGTCATATTTGGCAGCTTGGGCAATCCCATTATTCAATTTATGGGCGACGGGCTCCAGACTATCCATATCGAGGCTACTGAGCAGTTCAAAAAGTAACAGCAGATTATGGATTGAATGAGGCGCCTTGGAACCGTCCAAGGCTGTAACAAGGCGAGTGACGATTTTACTGCTCTGACCAAGCGAAGCGTTTGCGATATTGAAAATTTCACGTTCACGCATTTTTTCCATCATTTCAAGAACATCGTTCAATGAATCTTTATGTTCTATAAACAACTCTTCGATTTCGTGCAATGCCTTATCATGCTCAACTTCCGGGTCGACTTTCATTTTATGGATGACTTTTGTCGCTCTTGCCATTATTTATTCGACCTTCTTTCCTTTACGATATCACCTGGGAAGATATAATCATTCCTTGCCCATTTCTCTTCCACGCGTACCCCTATCTGAGGCTGAGGGTTTCCATTACGATGGTTGATTTTAGGCATCGGGCTCTCCCCTTTCGGTTCGAGAACTTCCATTTTAACGGAAACTTCCTTATAGGCAGGTGTATCCGTATCTTTATCGGAGTGGGAGCTGGTCAGATAGTTTATTGCGCCTTCACCGTTACTGTTCATTGGTAGATAAAGCTGATTGCCGAATACCCGGTCTGTAACGATACAGCTTACTTTGACGCTGCCATAAGGCGAAGTCAATCTGACTACTGTACCATCTTCCAGATTACGTTCCCTGGCAAGTTCGTGTGAAACTTCAAGGAATACTTTCGGAGTTTTTCTGGTGATGCCTTCAGATTTATAGGTCATATTCCCTTCGTGGAAGTGCTCGAGTATACGGCCGTTGTTGACGTGCAGGTCATAGTCTTCGCCAAATTCTACTGGTTTTGTCCAATCCACCGGCCACAGGCGGGCTTTGCCGTCAGGGAAGGGGAACTTGTCTTCGAATAGAAGCGGAGTATCAGTACCATCTGCATCTACAGGCCATTGCAGACTATCATACCCTTCGAGTCGGTCATAGCTTACACCTGCAAACATAGGTGTTAATGAAGCGGCCTCATCCATGATTTCTGAAGGGTGGCCATAATCCCAATCAGCCCCCATACGATTAGCGATTTCGACGATGATCTGCCAATCCGGTTTAGAATCTCCGAGTGGATCCAAAACTTTATAGAGACGCTGGAAACGCCTTTCTGTATTGACAAAAGTCCCATCTTTTTCAAGACTCGGACTGGCAGGGAGGACAACATCGGCGTATTCACACGTTTTTGAGAAGAATATATCTTGAACTACGAAGAAATCGAGCTTCTCAAAAGCGGAATGTACATAGTTGATATTAGAATCGACTATGCCCATATCTTCACCCTTAAGATAGAGGACATCTAATTTGCCATCGTGCATGGCGTCAACCATTTCATGGTTGTTCAAGCCTGGTTCCTTAGGTATTTCAGAGCCCCAACTCTTCTCAAAGCGTGCCCTTACCTCGTCATCAGTAACAAACTGATAACCTGGGAAACGGTCCGGCATGCTGCCGAAGTCACTAGCTCCTTGAACGTTATTGTGTCCCCGCAGAGGGTATGCTCCGGCACCTGGTTTCATATAGTTTCCTGTAACGAGCAATAGGTTGGATATGGCTGTACTTGTATCACTGCCCCCACCATGTTGTGTGACACCCATGGCCCAAAGTATGGAAGTGGTTTCGGCCTGGTGGATGGAGGTGGCTATCTCAATCAGTTCATCTTTCGACATTCCTGTGGTTTCGGAAGCATAATCCAGTGTGTATTTATCTAGACTTTTGATGTACTCTTCGACATCATTGACATGCTCACTCAAGAAGGCTTCGTCATGCCACCCCTGATCGATGATATATTTCGTGACAGCGGATAGCCATACAAGGTCACTTCCGGGTGCAGGTCTGACAAACAAATCCGCACGATCTGCCATTTCATGTTTGCGCAAGTCTGCGACAATCACTTTTTGTCCATAGAGTTTCTGGGCACGCTTGACACGTGTTGCGAGTACAGGATGTGATTCTGCTGTGTTGGACCCGATGGTAATGACAAGTTCAGCTTGACCGATGTCCGTGATGCTACCGGAGTCCCCACCGTATCCGACCGTGCGCCATAGCCCCATAGTAGCTGGAGATTGGCAATATCTGGAACAATTGTCGATATTATTTGTACCGATGACACCTCGTCCCAATTTCTGCATTAAATAGGATTCTTCATTCGTACATTTTGAGGAAGAGATGAATGCTAACGCATCTGGCCCCTTCTTACTCAATGTTTCTTTGAATTTACTTTCTATAAGGTCAAGCGCCTCTTCCCATTCTGCTTCGCGGAAGGCATCGCCCTCTCGTATCAGTGGTTTTTTCAGACGTTCCTCACTATTGACGTAATCCCACCCAAACTTACCTTTAACACACGTGGAGATACCGTTAGCAGGTGCCTGCTCCTGAGGTTCTATTTTTAATATTTCGCGGCCTTTTGTCCAGACATCGAAAGAACAGCCGACTCCGCAGTAGGTACATACGGTTTTTGTCTTTTCAATTCTTTCTTCGCGCATCTGGGCTTCCATATCTGAAAGGGTCATCAAAGAGCCATAGCCAGTTTCTACATCTTTAGTTATGTTGACCATTGGTCTGAATGATTCTTGCGCCATCCCAGTCAGGAAGCCGGCCTCCCCTTCCATACCAGTCTCCATCATGGCGTTACAAGGACATACCGTCGCACAATGTCCGCAGTTTACACAGGATGATTCATCTATCGTCGTATCATTGTCCCATATGACCCTTGGCTTTTCGAGAGTCCAGTCAATCAGGAGTGTTTCGTTGACCTGGAGGTCTTGGCACGCCTCCACACAGCGTCCACATAGAATACACTGGTCAGGATCATAACGGTAGAATGCATTTCGATTGATTTCCGCCCCTTTTGTTTCATGGGGAGTGTCCTGGTGTTCGATTCTCATCTCTTTCACTGTATTATGTATCTCACAGTTCCCGTTGTTGAAATCACATACTGTACAATAGAGCTCGTGATTACCGAGTATACGGTCCATTGCGATAAGTTGTGCTTCATGCACGTCATCGCCAAGTGTTTCCACCACATCTCCAGGCTGTAATTCTGTGGAACATGAGCGTACAAATTCCCCATTGACTTTTATGATACATGTATCGCAAGTTTCAATCGCACCAAGGCTTGGATGATAACAGAGGTTCGGTGGTTCTAGGTTAGTGTCTTTCAAATAATTCAATGCTGTAGTATTTTCTTCGATTGAATGTGTACTGCCGTTTAAAGAAACATCGAAAGGCTGCATGATAAGATTCCCCCTTATTAGACAGATTTATAAAGTATTTCCCTTATGAAAACGAATCCAAACATCTTTATAAGCCTTTATATAGGAAAAGACTTTTTAGGATGCGAACAGCATAAGAGCTGCTTATCATTCTACTATTAATGTAAATAAATAGAAAGTTCGAAATTAAGGGGAGCAGACCAGTCAGGCTACTTGATGATAAGAAGGTGCCGGAGTTCGGCGAGGGGGACGATTCGGAAAAGTTGAAACGGTTTTAACTAAAGGGGTAAAATTTATAACGCCATCTGTTGAATAGGAAAGAGATAACGGGGAAGAAACGCTTAGAATACTACAAAATAAACGTTTTTAAAGAATAAATAACGCTGCGCATTATAAATTTAAGTAATGCACAGCGTTATAAATAAAGAAAATGAAATATATTCTTAAATACTTTGCTGCCTGTCGCCAGGGAAATCAAATTCCTATGTTTCAATACTTTTAGGACGAGGATTTTCTTTTGGATGAATATAGGAATAATTTCCGACTTTTTCAGCAGGTATAAGTCTTTCTGTTATTTCATAAGGGGTATTGTAGTTCATTTCAGAAATGACGAGTGAACCATTCTTTTTTACCGATTCTATATAAGCGACATGTCCCAGTTCCCCACGTTCCGTTTGTAACACAGCTCCAGGAGCGGGTTCTTGGTCTACTTTATAATCATCATCGGTTGCATTCGAAGCCCACATCCCAGCATCATACCAGTCCACTCCTATCATATTGCCATCCTCTTTAATTTTTTCAAATACATAAAAGGTGCACTCTCCTTTCTCATAAGCGTTATACACCATGGGATCAGGGAGGACCATGTATTCTATCTTAGCCCACAATCCATCTTCCATCTGATTGTCTACATAATAAAGACCAATTGCGAGCAATGCTATGATGATGGCTGTAAACCATTTTTTCACGTGGAACATCTCCCTTTAATTACTGATGTTTGGTGGTCTAGATCAAGTGCCTAGCAGTGTAGTTATTTAAAAAAAGCAGCTGATGGCAGCTGCTTTCCTATCTTTTCATTTGCTCTTTACTGAATGTTTCAATTAGACTCAATAAGCTGAGTGATGCCCATTTAAGAGCGTTCTTGCTACCTTCGAATCCATGGCCTGCTTTAAGGTGCTTAAATACCGCAACACCTAAGACGCCACTGATCATCAGTGAACCGATACGATTAAATGATTTTCCGAGGAATGACGCAAACAGGAATAGTGAGCCGATAGCTTCGAGATAGCCTGCAATCTTCATCTGGTCTGGAGTAACATTAAATTCTTTTTCGAAGTCCTCTCCCATTTGACCTTCATTTTCTATTTTTGCCAGACCACCTTCAATGACATTCTTGCCTATGTAGGCATTTAACAAATATTGTATCATTAACAACATCTCCCTTCATAATCTATAGTTTCTTAGACTGAAGCAATAATGTCATCAAATATGCTTACTTAATGTAATTGTTAACGGATATATCGATATGACATCAGCTTTTGTAACATATCAATCTCTTCCTGCAGTCTTATGCCGATATTTGTATCCTTGATTTTCTTCCTCTCGACTTCCTCATCAACGACTCGTCTGACGGAAAGTGCATCTGCTCCATGCTTCAGCACATTTTCTTTCGAATTGAAGTGCTGGTGAGCCACTAGCTGCATGCCATATGAGTTGAATAGAAGGGTATAGCCAGCTATGCCTGTCGTTTTCTGGTAAGCTTTCGAAAAACCACCGTCGATGACGATCATTTTCCCATTGGCCTTAATTGGATTCTCTCCATCTCTTTCTTTAATAGGTGTGTGCCCATTGATTATATGTCCGCTAACAGGGTCCAAATCAAATTCTGCAAGCATTTTTTGGCACATCTCCATATCTTCCCTCAAGTGATAATAAGGATTCTTCTCTTCTTTATGGGAGCTTTTGTCAGCGATGAAATATCGTTCGAATGTTGTCATTGCACGTTTTCCAAACAGTGAAGAATATTTCCCCGTCCATAGATACCAGACAAGGTCGGTGGCAAGATCATCCGTCTGTTCGAGATTGGAGAATGATTTGCGCAGATAATATTCAAACTTATCAAGCAGCTCCCGTCCCTTATAGACTGATCCATCTATTTCCATGGCTTCCATATCGCCATTTTCGTCAACCGGAATACACCCATGTATGAGCAAATTACCATTGTACTTAAGGTAGAGGTTCCCCTTCTTCATAAGGAAATTCATATGTCGTTTCAACTTTTCAGATTGTTGTAAGGATAGTAGCAGTTTATCAATGACTTCCGCCTCTTCTTCAAGAAGTCGGGTCGGATCATCGGGGTCGACTGTAGAGAAGCAAGTATGCTGCAGAGAATAAGTTTTCCCATAAACTGTTATTTTCTGATTGTCATAATCTACTTTTTCAAGTACCAGGCGCTCATCCATATCAAAATACGGACGACGTTTAATTATGGGGGCTTCCAGTTTGAATTGTATCATTGCGATGGCTTGATGGATTTTAGTGATCTGCAGCTTTTCCTGTTCCGGGAGGGCAATGTCTGTGTGCTGTTTTGGATGGAACTGCGGATTATCATCGTAATATTTCTCTGCCAAGTTCAAAAGAGGCCTTAAGTTTATACCGTAGGCATCTTCAATGATATCCAAGTTATCATAGCGGGCGCAGATGCGGATGATGTTGGCAAGGCACACTTTAGAACCTGCGTAGGCGCCAATCCACAATACGTCATGGTTACCCCACTGGATATCGAGTGAATGGTAATCGATGAGTGTATCCATTATCTTATCGGGTTCCGGGCCACGATCATATATATCGCCTACAACGTGAAGGTGATCTACGACGAGGCGTTGCGTAGTATAGGAGAGACCTGTTATGAGTTTCTCTGCTTGCCCAAGTGCAATGATTTTATCTACGATGGTTTCATAATAAGATTTTTTGTTTGTATCTTCATCACTTTTGTAAAGTAGCTCTTCAATGATATAGACAAACTGTTTTGGGAGAGCTTTCCTAAGTTTAGAACGTGTATATTTCGAAGAGGCGTAGGAAATCAATTCAATCATATGATGTATTTTGGTTCTATGCCATTCATTTAATGCGTGTTTCGAAGCCATCTGCTCTTTGACCAGCTTTAATTTTTCTTCAGGATAGTAGACGAGCGCTGCAAAATCACTTATTTCATCTTCAGTCATGCGGTCTTTGAAGACATCGTGGATCTTAACGCGTACGTTACCCGACCCATTCCTTAATACATGCTGAAAGGCTTGAAATTCACCATGGAGGTCGCTGACAAAGTGCTCAGTTCCTTTTGGAAGGTCCAGTATCGATTCAAGATTGATGATTTCGGTCACTACTTTTTCTTCGCTATCGAACTTGCTGGAGAGAAGGTCCAGGTATCGGGAAGTCATGTCTCTTCCCTTACTTGCTTCCCCATTGAAACCGTTACCAATAGAATTCGCCATTAAATACACTCCCATTTATATGTTATCCCCATTATACTTTAAATGATCATTTTCATAAATCGAATTTAAATAATTATATACAGATCATCTCTGTGGAGAGTCTATACAAGGGTAGATTCAATTCATATGAGCAATGGTGTTATAGACATTGCGTTTAAAATAATAAAACATTATAGGGGTCCATAACGCCATAATAACGTTGATGCATCTGTGTATGTTCAAATGGGGGATGAATCAAAATTGCTTCTTCACCCATCTATAATTCAAAAAGAATTAAAAAAAGGGCCGCCATAAGCCCTCTTAGTTATGCCTGGTATACGAATAACCCGCTCATTAATTATAAGAGTTTCTATCGTTGCCATAGCATTGGATGATAAAAATCGAATAGCGCACCAGTACATAAGTTACGATGACTACAGCTAAAGCCAATTCGAAGATCGAAGCGAATTTCAGTACTTCATTAGCGAGCCCCCCATCATCAACCAGTTGAAACACTTTGATGATTGAGGTAGCTGAGATGACTACGGGGAATGTGAGGGCAGCATAGCTTGGGTGAAATTTATATCGCATGATCTTAGGCAACATGAAGATAATGAAAAAATATAGTAGTTGCGATAGAGCGAGCAGTATATAGACGATACTCTCCGATGGTTGGTCTATAACAGATAGATAGCCGGTCAAACATAATGAACCTGGCGCAGCAATAATGGCGATAAGCGGCAAAGTCGATTGTGTGGCCTTCCTTTTAATCAGTTGGCTTATGATAATCGGCAAAAGTACAAGATAGAAAGCAAGGGCAAACCAAATGATGATCTCCCCAAACTCTGGGCCAAAGTTGCTTGATGTGGCCGGGATGACCCCGATACCTACAAACGTAACGAACCACCCCGGATTGATGTATTCCGATCTCATATTACTAGGTGCAAGGAAATATAAAGTGAAGAATCCCATAAGGCTGAAATGAAGTATTATAGCAACCCACCATATGAGCAATATGATCGAATCATGTACTGTAAAGCGGCTTAGTGTATGGCAGAGCATCATCATGGACATGGGGAAGGTCGGAGAAATGGCTGCAACGACTGGATTGTCCAGGGTCTTTAGAGTATCTCTGCCTGTGACAGTAATTTTTAGGAAGAATAAAAACATCATCAGTATTCCAATTAGGGTGAAAGTCCATCCGATCCTATCATAATGTATTGAGAAAAAAAGATGACCGAGGGATACTAGGCCAAGTATCAATCCACTCATGGAGACGGGAATTTGGGTAAGGAAATGTTTCATGTCATGGCACTTCTTTTCTAATTAATGATGAATAGTAGTATAAATGAACACAAGGGTATATTGTAACTAATCGACCAATGATCATCAATCTGAAAGCTTGCTTAAATATAAAGCGCTTAGAGTCTAATCACTGATTTTGTATATGGAAACGTACATTGAAAGAGTGCTTGCGTGCCACTACTTCACGATCCAGTCCAGAAGAAGTGCCTCTTTTTTTATGTGTTTTCTGATACTGGCTCGATTCCTGCCAATTATGAAAATCCTGAGCACTATCCCATAATGTCAGAATGACGTAGTAAGGGCCAGATTCAGCTTTCATAACTCGGAGTGCTTTAAAGCCTGTCACAGTAGCAAGGTTCGATTGACGATTCAAGAAGCGTGCTTCAAAAGCTTTTTCCATACCAGTATTGATATAGACATTATTCAAGACGCAAAACCCTTTTGCTTCCAAGGGTCCTTTACTTTCAATTATTGAGTAGCCTTTTTCTTCAGAATTATTTCGTATTATAGCCTTCTCTTCTCCTATTGAAACCTGATAGCTATTCTCTACATCTGTGAGAATCATATTGTCACCTCTTCATTTAATTAGTTCGACACAGATATGACTCTTCCATATTGAGAATAGTAGAGTAATCTACCTCATTTATAGAAAGCGTATCATATCTGTGGAAGACTTACCCTGTAACGCATCATTCCATTCATGATATATTAAGTATACAATATATTATCCTCAAGGAGGCTTATCCGATTAAATGATTAAAGTAGTCAACGAAATACGTATTGAAAAAGGAAGAGTTGAAGATGTAGCCAAACGTTTTTCCACAGCAAAGTCTGTCCATACTTTTGATGGTTTTGTACTGATGGAAGTACTGATCAAAGAAAATACCGAAGAATATGATGTAATCGAGGTGTGCACAACTTGGGAAGACCATGAGAACTTTGAAGTGTGGAGGCAGGACCGCGCCACAAGAAAAGCGCATGAATCAAGTGATTCCAAA